>OZ220466.1:0-3127625 GCA_965116055.1 Pseudomonadales bacterium | reverse complement strand
AACTATCGTCGGCGTATGATCCATTCAGCCATACGTCGGTGAAAGATGCATCGAACGCCGTGAGTTGAGCAATCCGAACGTCAGACAATACGATGGGCACATCGACTTGATCGGCATCGTCGAGTTCGTACTGCCATGAGTCGAGATCACCGCTGATATGCAAACGGTTATCGATACGAGACGGCATGGTAGTGTGATGCCCCAATGCGACTGCACCTTCAAGAATGGCTTTAGAGTTATCGTCCCAGGTCACCCAACCGTTGATATCGTGACTTTGTAAGGTAAGTTCGGTGCGGTCGTCGTGAAACGTGAGCTGCAAACCGCTTGCTTTGGCAGTAGCTGGATAACTTGTGATCGCGGTGGGCAGGTCAAACGTGACGCCGTCAAAATCGGACGAGACAAAAAGCGCGGTCGGCTTATCAGTATCAGGATAGAGGTACAGAGTTGCATTGAATTCGGTGATGCCCTTGCCGATCGTCACATCCGGCATGTGCGCAATCGTCATCGCGCGGTCTATGTCAATGCGGCTGTCCAATTCGAATTCAATGCGCGTGAGATCGCCGTCTTGTTTCGTCTGTATCGAACCGATCATGGGTTTATCAAAGAATGTACCCCGCGACACGCTAGCCTCTACGTGATAAGGCGATTGCCAAGTGGCGAGCCCATTCAGCTCGTGAAATTCAATATGTAGATCCGGCATGGCAATTGAAGCATCGTGGAACTGAAAATCCACGTGGTGCTCCTCGACTGGTGCGTTATCAGGTGCCGCCTCTTCAAGCCAGGCTTGATAGGGAAATTTCAAAGCTGCATCTAATGTGACCAAGCCTTCTCCGTGCCATGACTTGTGGACGGCTGGCAACCAGTCCTTCAATTCGCTTGCCTGGACAAAATCAAGCAAAGCTTGCGTCTTCGCGGTTGTGTTGAAAGTCACAAGAAAGGAATCGTTGCTATCGAGCGAAAACGTTGCTATCCCATTGGTTAATTCCGTGTTCTGAACGGTTGCGCGATCGGTTGTAACGACAAACTTTGTAGTATCGGCAAACCACGAACCACCCACATTTCGGAGGGGCGGCCAGTTGGGTTGATAGCGCACTGTAGCGCCCGCGAAATGCCCGTCCACTTGAAGCTCTAGCTCGTTTTGTGGGAAGATGGCATCGCGAAAGGTCAGGTATGCGACGCGTGTACCAAAAAAGCTAGCAGATTCCAGATACCGTTCGCGCCAACTCGTGATATGGTCTAGTAGATTGCTAGGTACGAACGCAGGCGCTTGATGAGCTGGTAGCAACGTGTTCTGCGATTCGATTGCGAATGCGATTTGATAGGTAGGTTCACCGCCAAGTACATGCGACATACCGCCTTGCACCTTCGCGGTAATGGGTTCGTGAATCAATTCGTTGAGGTGGATAGTCTCGTTGTCTCGTTGCAACATCGTTGCAACATCCAAGTGGGTTGTCGGGTTGAGTTGTCCGGCCTCAGGCGCGATGTGAAGTTCGATATCCAGAAGGTGCATCGAAAACACCGAGTCGCGTACATCAAGCATCATAAGTCCTGTAGCGGATGCGAAATCCCAGTGCCGGTCAAAGTGCGAGCGGAGAAATAGTTGACTTGGCGAGCTACGGAAAGCGAAGGCAATTTGCCGCAAATTGCCGAATACTGAACTATTGAGCAACTGGATGGCCGGGATACCCTGATAATCGTCGATAGATAAGTCGTGCGCGTCTGCGTACCAATGCAAGCCTTGGGCATCAACGGCAAATGCCAGCTGTTCAAGCGTGCCGTGAAGCGCAGTCTCGTTTAACCAGCGCACGCGCGTGTCATGTTGTTTGAGGATTTCGGCCGCCACCGGTACGAGTTCGTGCAACGGAAGGTTGTGCGTCGAGCCAAACGCTGTATCGGTATCGAACGCTAATAGCCAATCGCTTAGCAAGACCTCGCGTTTGCCGATCGTGATCGTAGGACGCTTTACCTTGAAACGGGCAGGCTCGTCGCCTTGCTGCAAGAATTCGACTTCTGCCGTCGCGACGAGCGAGCCTTCGTTGGATTGAACGAGCTCGGCGTCCAAATGACCCTGGACCTGGTCATTGACCATTTCCCATACGGCCGACCCGGTTAGATGAAGGTTAGGCAGGTCGGGCTTGCCTACCAGCAGCGCTGCGTCGAGCGGCAAATTTTCGACGTTTAACGTCATTTGATAGTCGCCTGTTCGCAAATCCAGCAATGTGTCGACAGCGTCTGCCACAAATTCGGCCTTGCCGCCTTGATCCTTGTCCATGTTCCAGACTGCAGCTCGATACCGGTGAATACCGCCAAGGTTTACTGCTTGAACGCGCGCACCCCAATGCTGATGTGTCGCGTTACGCCGAATGACCACGGAGGCTGCCATTTGCAGTTCGTCGGTGTGGCGCACCCACTCGAAATTCGATTGAATTTGTACGATCAGTTGGAGTAGATCGAATTCTGTTAATTGAGAGCCTACTTCGATCTCAAGATTCAACTCCTCAATGAGCAGGCGACGGGCTACGAATTGATTGCGAACGAGGCTCTCGATAGTCGAGATTTCGATTTCTACGTCCAAGGCTTCGCCGGTTGGAAAGGTAACCCGCGTGGCCTTGAAGATTGGATTCACCAATCGCCAGCTTGTTTGGAGTCCTTCCAATTCGATGCCACGATCGCTTAACTCTGTGTTGATGAACGTTTGGAGCCGTTCTGGAAACATGGTGATTGCTCGACCGAGTGACAACGCACAGGCACAAAATACAACCGCCACGGCAATCACATAGACGCTTTTTCGGGCCAATTCGTGCATGTCGAGCGGTTTTACCGATCGGCGTTCAATCGCGCATGGCGATGCTGCCAAACATCAATATCGAATTCACAAAGCAGCTGATTCGTTTCGACCAGAGGTAAGCCGGCCACCGTACTTGGCTGCCCGCAGATCCCGGCGATAAAAATGGCACCAATGCCTTGAATGCCGTACGCACCAGCTTTGTCAATCGGTTCTCCGCTTTGCCAATATTTCTGCAGCTCCTCAACTTCGGTGCGACGAAACACAACCTCTGCTCGTGCAAGCACGGTTTTCTCGCGCGTGCGGTTGCATATACTCACGCCGGTTAGCACGGTGTGATGGGTACCTTGCAGCTGGGTTAACATGGCTAATGCTTGTTCGCGGTTTTGCGGCTTTTCAAGTATGTGACCATTTAGTTCAACGGTTGTGTCCGCTCCTAGCGCAGGAAGCCTGCCTGATTGGACCGCTTTTGCTTTCGATCTTGCCAGGCGTTGGACATAGTCCGCTGCCGATTCATGGGCAAGTAGCTGCTCTGGTAGATGGCTAGGACGGATCTCGAAGCTAATGCCAATCTGTCGTAACAACGCAGCTCGCCGCGGCGAGGCGGACGCTAAGGTAAGTTGGGGTGGGCTCACTGAACGGAATCGCGGAATTGCGCGTGTTCTGTCCGCAGTAACGGAACGAAAAGTTGCCACCAAAGGAGCGTCGCAAGCGGTGGCATCAGAAGATGGGTGAGTTGTAGATGGACGTCAAGCGTAACGAATAGAAATAACGACTTCACTGTTGTGACGAAAAAACACACAATCAACAGGACGATTGAAGATCGAAGTCCGACGCTCTGCTGAATGAATTGCAATGCGTGTCGACTAGCGTAGATCAGTGCGAGTAAAAGCAGTGAATTCAGTCCAAGCGGCTCGTTGAAAAGTACGTCGAGAAAAAGTCCAACGATAAAAGCGACGATCAATGAGCATCGCTCGTGTTGAAACGTTATCCAAAAAAACCAACCGAGCGCGATCCAGTCCGGTTTGAGATTGCGCAGCCAGTCAGGAACGTCGAAGGGCATCGGCGCGATGGTAAGGACTAGACTCAGAGCTACGGTCAGAATAAAGTATGACCAACTCGAGGCATCGCTCATGGCGAACCGACTTGTGAAATCACGCGAAGGTAATGCTTGGCCTCAAGGCGAGCCTTGGGAGCGACCGTTACGTGTTTGGTCGATTCCGCTACGTTGTCTGATATGGCTGTGACATCGCCGAGCAAGAGACCTTCCGGAAATACCCCACCAAGACCGGATGTGATTAGCTCGTCCCCGACCTGAATGTCCGTGCTGAGATTGACTTTGTCTAAGGTCAATAGCTCGTTAGGACCGTTACCCGATGCAATAAAGTACTGCTGCGTGCGTCTCACCATCACGGGTGTAGCGTGGCGTTCGTCGTTAATTAACAATACGCGTGACGAATTGGGAAAGACTTCAACGATACGACCGTAGAGACCCCACGGGTCTAAGGTGCAACTATCAAGCGAAACCCCCTGTTCGCTACCCACATTGATGATGACCTCCTGACGTTGTCGATTCGGATTAATACGCGAGATTTCCGCGAGCGCCTGCTTGACGTTCTGGCTGGGTGCATAGTTAAGTACGGCTTGGAGCTCTTCTATGATGGTTTTCGCATGTTTCAATTCTGCTAGTGTCGCATTCAGCAGACTCACATCGGCCATTAATTGCTCGTTATTTGCCCGTAAATCGTCTAGCGAGATGAAGTAATCGCTGACAAGCTGCTCTACTCGTTTTGGTACATGAGCAATAAAGTCGATTGGTTGCACAAGCCAGCGTAAGGCGAGCTCAATGGGTGTGAAATAGCGTGTGTTTACGCTGACTGCAAGCAATAGAGTGGAGCTAACAAAGAGCACCAAAAATAACTGAGTTTTATGGATGGACTGCCCTGAGCGAGAAGCCATTGACTAACTACTCCCCACCTGGCCGGATATTCGTCCTAGGTCGCTCGCAACAAAGCGTCTCGACTAGGTTTGATATTCGCGTGCGTTGCCTTCTTGCAGTATTTGTCCGCATCCTTCGGCGACACATTTAAGCGGATCACTCGCAATAACGACTGGGGTATCAGTTGCATCTCGAATGCGTTGATCAAATCCGGATAACAAGGCTCCGCCACCGGTCAGCACGATGCCGCGTTCTGCGATATCTACGATGAGTTGAGGCTGACTGCGCTCTAAACACCTCCGTACTGCATCAACGATCGAATTGACAGATACATTCAATGCGAGGTAGAGGTCGTTACTGTCGAGATTAAATCGTTTTGGCATGCCCGATTCCAAGTGCTGGCCTTGGATTGTTATTTCGAGTTGGTCGCTTTTAGGAAGCTCGATGGCGGTACCGATTTCATGTTTGATGCTCTCGGCAGTTAGTTCGCCAATGCGGCAACCGTGTTTTTGACGCACGTAAGTAATAATGTCGTTATTGAACGCATTGCCAGCGCACTTCAGCGATTCCGAGTTAGCGATGGCTCCCGCGGAAATGATGGCTACGTCCGTGGTGCCACCGCCGATATCGACGACCATGCTTCCGCTGGCTTCTTTCCAGGGCAAGCCCGCGCCGACCGCGGCTGCAAGCGGTTCTTCAATGAGATAAATTTCTCTTGCGCCGGCCGAGCGCGCGGATTCGCGAATGGCTCTTTTTTCAATTGATGTAGATTGCGCTGGAATACATATGATCACCCGCGGGTACGAAGGCAGTATGCGTCCTCCGTTCGCCATCTTGATGAAGTGCGCAAGCATGGTATTGGTGACTTCGAAATCAGCCACTTGACCGTCCTTCATAGGACGAATCACTTCAATGTTTTGAGGGTTGATGCCGAGTAATCGTTTCGCGTCAGTGCCGACAGCGACCACGCTACGCGGATCGCGTTTCAAGGCAACTACTGTGGGTTCATTCACCACTATGCCTCGGTCTTTGGCAATAATTAATGTATTTGCCGTACCTAAGTCTATTGACAGATCTTCCGAAAACATGCCGAAAAGAGACTTTAGCAACTCAACATAACTCGGAAGTAGAAGGATAGGGCAGGTAAGAATACCAAAGTATAAAAGCGTTACTTTTCTTGAGCGTGTATCTGATGGTATATTGAACGGGGAGTGCGGTCAATACTATGTTATTATGCAATATCTTATCTCATTCTGCGGAAAATGCGACTGCAATCAGCAGCGCGTAACTTAGATGCGTTGGTTTCAACGTTACATGAAGCCGCCCTTTACCACGGGGTTATATGCGAGCAGCGTTGACTGGAGTCCAATGAGGCATCGCTTCCGCGGTGGATGCGACTCTTGGACTTCAATAGGGTATAAAGTTCCGACGCGTGCGGTCGCCGAGTAGCAGTATCGCTACTCACATCGTGGCGCAGTCATTTATACCTTATCTTAGTTGGCGTGCTGTAGACGCAGAACTGGAATCGGACTCAAGATGCCGTGTGATGTCCTAACATCCTGATTATTCATTCGGACCATGTATCTGTTCAAATTGATTTGTAAAACTCGATTTATTACATGCATTGCTTGCTGTTTTCGAGGTATGAGGCTACGGTTTCAACAGAACGCATCGTAGGCATTTTGCGCGAAAACTTTAACCAGTGTCTGGTCCATACGAACATATTTTGATTTTTTACTTCAAACGCTCAATATGTCAATCTCTTCGATAATTAACCGTCTATCTAGATCAGTCAATTCTCAGACCCCTAAGGATGTTATAGATTTGATATTCTATGATATGGAATATAATGAGATTAATGCGTTAAATAATATCAAAGTCAATAGATCTTGAATTTTAGAGTGCCTTAAACTTGGCTGGATATTAGGGTGATTGAGTTGCTATTCATGCCTCAATCCCACCAGAAATAAATGATCTTGCCAAAAGGATCAAAATCCACCCCCCTCTCCAAGTCAAATGGCAGTTCATTAAACCCGGCGATCCCGCTTCCGTTCATAAAATCCTGCTTGTTTCTATGTAGTTAGAAGAAAGATTGGAAGAAGCCACCATACAGCGTTTGATGACTTTGAGTCAATTGGCGCTAGACGACCAAGCAAAACGAGAGCTCGGCGACAATTTAGATGCCATTCTCCGATTTATTGAAATCATGGCTGACGTGCCTACAGATGATGTTGAACCTCTCGCTCATCCGTTGGATCTAAACCAAGCCCTGCGCGCGGACATTGCATTGAATGAGATTGATAGAGAACGATTTCAGGCGATCGCACCTGAAATAGACGCAGGTTTTTATCTAGTACCCAAGGTGTTGGATCAACATTGAGAGCGTTTTCTGGATTGCGGGAATTGCGCTTAGGCCTATCCGACAAGTCTTTTAGCGCGGTTGAATTAGCTCAGTTCTATTTAGATCGTATTGAGAAACTAAATAAGCACATTAACTGTTTCATTACTGTAGATTCTGATAGGTGCATAGAGAGGGCGCGAAGGGCTGACGAACTGCTTGCACGCGATGAGCGGCCGCGTCTTTGCGGTATTCCAATCGTGCATAAAGATCTGTTTTGTACGAAGAATCTGCTTACAACATGTGCGTCGAAAATGCTGAGTTCCTTTATTGCGCCTTATGACGCGACGGTGGTACGAAAAACCACGGAGGCCGGTGCGAATACGCTCGGCAAGTCGAACATGGACGAATTCGCTATGGGTTCGTCCAACGAAACGAGTTATTTTGGACCTGTTCGAAATCCCTGGGATCCCAAACGAGTGCCCGGCGGTTCTTCTGGGGGTGCAGCGGCAGCGATTGCGAGCGGTATGGCGCCTCTGGCAACAGGCTCCGACACCGGTGGTTCAATCAGGCAACCGGCGAGCTTTTGTGGCGTAACAGGACTGAAACCGACCTATGGTCGAGTGTCACGCTATGGCATGATCGCGTTTGCCTCTAGCTTGGATCAAGGTGGCCCTCTAGCTCATAGTGTCGAGGATATTCATGAGTTGTTACTAGAAATGGAGGGGCACGACCCTTGTGATTCGACTTCGGCCGATGAGGCCGCGACCGCCTTGCCTAGGGAAGAAAAGACCTTCTCAATCGGTTATCCGGAAGCGCTCCTTGACGGACTTGATTCAAAAGTAGGCGCACTCGTTGATAGTGCGCGTGCTCAATTTGAAGCGTTGGGCTACCGGATCAAACCGGTCGAGCTACCTCATTTGGACGCTGCGGTGGCGGCATACTACGTGATCTCTAGCGCAGAAGCTTCGACCAATTTAAGCCGGTACGACGGCGTCCGCTACGGGCATCGCGCGGAGAATCCAATAGATTTGATGGATTTGTATTGTCGGTCGCGAAGCGAAGGTTTTGGTTTGGAGGTGAAACGTCGAATTCTGACGGGGACCTATTCGTTGTCGGTCGGTTACTTCGACGCGTATTACTTAAAGGCGCAAAAAATTCGACGTGTGGTTCGCGATGGCTTTCTAGCCGCATTTAAGGACGTAGATCTCATTTTGGCACCAGTTACACCGACTGCAGCTTTCGAACATGCGTCGCTTATGGCGGATCCCGTGCAGATGTATCGTCAGGATCTATACACCGTTCCTGCTAGTTTAGCCGGTCTTCCAGCGCTATCGTTACCGTGTGGATTCCTTGAGGGATTACCAGTGGGTATGCAAGTGATCGGCCCCCACTTTGCAGAAGGCGATGTGCTGGCTGCCGGACTGGCGTATCAAAAGGCGACTGACTGGCACGACCGGCACCCGGTTCTTGTGTTCGAGGGCGCGGCGTGAGTGTCGTGTGGGAACCGGTTATCGGTATTGAAGTTCATGTGCAACTCGCGACAAAGTCGAAAATTTTTTCAGCCACCCCTGTCGAATTCGGCGCAGACCCTAACGAGCGGGCAAATATCGTCGATCTAGCGATGCCAGGTACCTTGCCGGTGCTGAACGAGGAAGCCGTACGTATGGCGGTCATGTTCGGGTTGGCGATCAACGCTCAGATTACAGACACGTGCGTATTCGATCGTAAGAGCTATTTTTACCCCGATTTACCTAAGGGCTATCAGATCAGCCAATTTGAGGCGCCGATTGTCGGCCGGGGGCAATTGGACGTGATTCTTGACGACGGTTCAATAAAGTCGGTAGGCATCGTGAGGGCTCATTTAGAGGAGGATGCCGGGAAATCCATTCATGATCGTTTCGCGCGCCACACGGGGATCGATTTAAACCGTGCAGGTACGCCATTGCTTGAGATTGTGACCGAGCCGGATATTCGCTCACCGGCAGAGGCAGCGGCATGTTTCCGTCAGCTGCACGGACTTGTGTGTTGGTTGGAGATTTGCGACGGGAATCTTGCAGAAGGCTCTATGCGATGCGACGCCAATGTGTCTGTGCGACCCGTAGGTCAGTCGGAACTCGGCGAGCGTACCGAGATCAAGAACATCAACTCATTCCGCTTCGTGGAACGCGCGCTTGAGCGGGAAATTGAGCGCCACATAGACGTGTTAGAAGGCGGCGGCGAGGTGATGCGGGAAACGCGCCAGTACGACGCTGACCGCGATAGGACATTGCCAATGCGCGGTAAAGAGCTTTCCGACGACTATCGATACTTTCCTGATCCCGATTTATTGCCAGTGCGGTTGACCAACGAGTTTCGGGAACGGATTCGTACCTTGATGCCGGAGCTGCCGTATCAAAAAATTGAGCGTTACGTTCGAGATTACAAGCTTCCACGTTTGGTGGCTGTACGGTTGACAAACAATGTGGCGACTGCGACCTTTTTTGAGACGACGGTGGGATTTGATGCGGACCCGCTACTGACGGCCAATTGGTTGCTAGGCGATGTCGCAGCGGCGCTGAATCGCGAAGGTAAGGACTTTCGGGACATACCCTTGACGCCTCGTCAGCTGGCGGATTTGGTTATTCGAATTCAAGATAACACGCTGTCTTCAAGCTTGGCCAAGGAAGTATTTCAGGCCATCTGGTCAACTGACGAATCAGTTGAAGAGGTAATCGCATGCCGTGGGTTGCGGCAAGTGAGTGATGCGAACGCACTCATGGCATTGGTGCAGGATGTCATTGGGACACACCCAGCGCAAGTGGCACAGATTAAAAATGGCGAATTGAAAGTAATCGGTTTTTTAGTCGGTCAAGTCATGAAATTATCGAAGGGCAAAGCAGACCCTCGTCAGGTCAACGAGCTATTAAGGAGACTTCTACAAATATAACAAAAAATAATATATTTTGGTATGGAATAAAGCATTAGGTTATTTAGAATAAAGTGCCTACCAATGCATAGGCATATTCGCCGATGACTGCGGCCTACAAGCTCACGCATCTTGAACAGCTTGAAGCGGAGAGCATCTACATCATGCGCGAGGTTGTCGCAGAACGCGAAAATCCAGTGATGTTGTACTCCATAGGGAAAGATTCCTCCGTATTGCTCCATCTGGCCAAGAAGGCATTCTTCCCTGGTAAATTGCCATTTCCATTACTCCATGTCGACACGACTTGGAAGTTCAGGGATATGATCGAATTTCGAGATCAATTGGCTGCCAAGGGTGAGTTCGATCTCATCGTATATACAAATGAAGAAGGGCGCGCCAACGACGTGAATCCCTTCGATTACGATGCCGATACCTATACCCAGATCATGAAGACGGATGCGCTCAAGGATGCTTTGGATGAGTACGCGATTGATGCGGCTTTTGGAGGCGCACGGCGCGATGAAGAGAAATCGCGAGCTAAGGAACGCGTATTTTCGTTGCGCGATAGATATCACCAATGGGATCCGAGCAATCAACGCCCGGAGTTGTGGCGGATATTCAACAGCAATATTCGGAAAAAAGAAGAACTGCGGGTATTTCCACTCTCGAATTGGACGGAGCTTGATGTCTGGCAATATATCTACCAAGAGGATATCGACATCGTGCCGTTGTATTTTGCCAAGCGGCGACCTGTCGTGCGCCGACAGGGTAGCTGGATCTTGGTCGACGACGAGCGCATGCGCTTAGAACCTGGTGAAATGCCTGAGATGCGCTCGGTGCGCTTTCGAACGCTCGGTTGCTACCCATTATCTGGCGCCATTGAATCGACGGCCGCGACTCTGCCTGAAATCATCCATGAAATGCTTGTGGCCGAAACTTCAGAACGGCAAGGTCGCTTGATTGATCATGATTCTGCCGCTTCAATGGAGCTAAAAAAACAAGAAGGTTATTTCTAAGCGATGCCTCAACCCGTACTTCTAAAAACTGAACTTACGGTTGCTTCAGCAGCCACCCCGGATTTTGACGTGCCAGACATCGAATACATCAACGACTACCTCACGGCCAACGAACACAAAGAATTACTGAGATTCCTCACTTGCGGTAGCGTTGATGACGGCAAAAGCACATTGATCGGGCGTTTGCTTTACGATACAAACAAGGTCTACGAAGACCATCTCAGTGCGCTCGTTCGTGATAGCAAGCGTTTGGGGCATAGTGGGGACGATCTCGAATTTGCTCTATTAGCTGACGGACTCAAGGCTGAGCAAGAACAAGGCATCACGATTGATGTCGCGTATCGCTACTTCACGACGAGTACGCGCAAGTATGTCATTGCGGATTGCCCCGGCCACAGTCAATACACTAAAAACATGGCGACCGGTGCGAGCAATTGCGAACTTGCCGTGATATTGATTGACGCGCAGAGCGGTGTGCTGGATCAGACGCGGCGGCACTCGTTGATTGTTAGCTTGCTTGGCATTCGACAGGTCATAGTCGCCATCAATAAGATGGATTTAGTCGGCTATGATGAACGAACGTTCAAGCAAATTCAGTCGCAATATCTCGACTTCGCTCGTAACTTGAATTTCACGAGTGTGTCTTTCGTACCGGTGGCAGCGAAATACGGCGAAAACGTCGTACAGAAGTCAACTAGCATGTCTTGGTATCAAGGCGACACGATCATCAATCTGCTAGAAGCAGCATCGGTAGCGGCTGAACCAAACTTTGATGAGTTTTGCATGACCGTACAGCGAGTACACCATCCGCGGGAAGATTTCAGAGGATACATGGGCACTATCGCGAAAGGCGTCGTTCGCCCAGGCGACCCTATCTTGGTGTTACCAGCCGGAATGAAGACGACTGTGGAACGTATCGTCACCATGGGCGGTGATCTACCCATTGCTTTTGCACCACAGTCCATTGCCTTGACCGTTAGGGATCAATTGAGCATTAACCGCGGCGACACTTTGGTTTCCCCTTCGTATGCGCCAAGCATAAGTGACCGTTTCGTAGCCGACTTCGTATGGATGGGTGATAAACCTATATCACCTAACAAGAACTACATCTTCAAGTTAGGCGCCCGGCAAGTTACTGGAAAGGTCGTCCGATTCGAATATCGACTCAACGTAAATACGCAAACTCAAGAGGCGTGCGAGTCGCTTGAAGCGAACGAAATTGGTCATGTGTGTGTTGAGCTGCAACGACCGGTTGTTTTCGAGGCATACGCCGTGGATAAGACGATGGGTTCGTTTATTGTGATTGATCGGGTCACGAATGAAACGGTCGGTGCCGGCATGATCGCCAAAGGATCATGAAGAAGTTCCTTTAGTGTGGATTAACCGTTCGTAAACTGTAAACTATTCGTATTAGGAATTAGTGGCGACAGGTCGTGCGACTGACGCGCGCTCTTGTCGCTTAATTGAGACTAAACGGGATAGAAGTTGAGTATTTCAACAGACGCAGTAATCGTTGGCGCAGGTCCGTGCGGACTTTTCCAGGTATTCGAGCTCGGCCTTTTAGGTCTGAACGCACATGTCGTTGATGCATTGGACACGATTGGTGGCCAATGCGCGGAGTTATACCCGGATAAACCGATCTACGATATACCTGGCATTCCCGTATGCGATGCTCAGGAGTTAGTAGCGAAACTGGATGAACAGATCAAGCCGTTCCATCCTGTGTACCACCTCTCGCAGCAAGTGACGCAGGTAGAAGCGATTGATGAATTACTGTTTCGCGTCGTAACTAGCGCGGGTACTGAATTCGAGACGAAATCCGTCATCGTAGCAGGTGGCGTCGGTTCGTTCGAACCGCAGCCTTTACGAGTTGAGGGGGTTGAGGAGCTTATTGACCAGCAGGTGTTTTATCGTGTTAAAGACCCTTCCCGTTTTGCTGGACGCCATCTGATTGTGTTAGGTGGTGGTGATTCGGCATTTGATTGGGCTATCGAATTAGCGAACAAAGCAGCAAGTCTTACGCTGATTCATCGTAGCGACCGCTTTCGGGCTGCAGACGCGTCGGTGGCGACTATGCGCAGACTTGAAGCGGACGGCAAGTTGACATTTCATATCGGCAACGTGACCGGCTTGGAAACTGATGCTGACGGGCTTCATCAGGCACTTGTAACGCACCCAGATAAAACGGTTTCAAGCCTTCCAGTAGATGATTTGCTGGTGTTTTTTGGATTGTCCCCAAATCTTGGTCCCATAGCGGAGTGGGGAATCGAATTAGAACGAAAGCAGATTACCGTCGATACGGAAAAATTTGAGACCAACGTACCCGGGATCTATGCAGTAGGCGATATCGCTACGTATCCAGGCAAGAAAAAATTAATCCTATCGGGATTTCATGAGGCTGCACTGGCTGCATTCGCGATTAAAGCGCGAATCAATCCAGATGAAAAGGTCTTTTTGCAGTACACCACGACGAGCCCGATCATGCACGAACGATTAGGCGTGAGTTAGTCTCGAATCCGTTCCCCTTAACTGGCTTGTTGATTCAGAGAACGAATGAACAGAGGTAAAAGGCTCCACCAAAGCAATTAGAAATTAGACCATTGACTTAGTAGGGGAGCGAGTTGTTGCGCTCGCACTATGATAGTTGGTGCCGGCTTCGCTTGAATCTTGGCAGTGCTACTAAAGTTGCCCGCTCAACGCTAACTTTGTAAACTCATTTTTCGCTATGGTGCACAGGCTTGTTCGATTTCGTTCATTTCGTCTTCGTGTAACCAAAGTCCAAAGTCAGCCATTAATCTACATCCTCCCGCCATCATCTTCCATCACACGGTCATTCTCTTGGAAGATAGTCCAGCGAGACCCAACCCTGTGCAGTATTAGCAAAGCCCAACGATACCATCGTACCGAGTAGGAAGCCAGCGATCTCCAGCTTGTGGAGCCCGGCACCGGTCAGCCGGATGAGTTCGTCCTGTAGTGGCCCCACTTGAAGGCATGGGCGCCGAACACGGCAACGTGGCGCCCGGGCCCCGGGCTAACTGGTGCGCCACAAGGTTGGGAACCTCTGCTTACGTAGTGATTACTCAGGCATTGCTGATGAGTGATGCTCCACAATCATCCAGCGTTCACCATTCCAGCGATATACGAAAGTGAACCGTGCCTGCACAGACGAATCGTCTTCGAAAGTAAAGGTGTAGAGGCCAGAATTTATGGCAATCTCGCCAAAGATCCGGACATTCCCTTCATCAATTCTTCCCACAGGGCCTTTGGCGAGGAATTGAACAAAATAATCTGCAATTTCCTCGTGATTATGTCTCACTTTATTGGACATGGTCGGAAGCAGAATGGCGGTGCCTTCTTCATAGAGGCTAGCAACATTTTCCGGATTTCCAGTTTGCAACGCGCTATTCCACTCATCGAATAACGCTGTTATATCTCCGTTCATATCCTGAGCCACGCCGTGGGTGAGGGGCAGGCCGAGCAGGAGTGCGACGACGGCACTGCGCATAACTCCCGCAGCGACACGCACACGCCTGGCAGCGCTGCGTCGGGGTTCAGGTGGCGGGGTGGGAAGCTCTCGGTTAACAACATCGTTTTGCCTGGTTATCTTCATAGTCAGGTTGCTCTATGTGGAAGTGGTGTACTGAAATACTTCTGCCAGCCTTTCGACCGACTCCAGAAAACTATATTGGGATTTTACGTTTGCCGCAACGCGATCGCCGGCAAGTGAACGCGATCCAGCGCCGGTTAACCTGCCCTTTACCTAAAGTTCCAGCATGTGCGGTCTCAACTCATTGATTTAATTGTATATTAAGAAGTTTCAGCACGCCGCTACTGGGAACACGACAAACGCGCGCCCAGCAACTCGAGGCCTTGCGCTGTAGCGCGTGGTGGCCTCGAACGGCTCAGCTCCGGGCAGGCGCGGCGCCACGGTCTTTGAGTCTGCGAAAGGCCTGCTCCCCACCTCGCCTTTGTAGTGTCATGGGCTGACACTATCAGGCCTGCGGACATTTCTTTGAGAAACTGTAACACGCTGTTCTATCCCCATTGCTATTGGTTGCGTACAGCGTTGTGAGAAGCTGATTGATTTCAACCATGGACGCGATCGATTTTCCGGTCCATCGCTACGATTCATATTAGCTGACGGTTTCAGATTCACCAGAGATCAATGTCGTGGAAATGCGTTGAATCGCAAGGCGATCTTCGATATATTTCTACGACGTTAGTACTGATTGCTTGATCTTATGCACAACGGTATAGTTGTTCATCGTAGACGAGATGCGGACGGGCGCAAGCAGATTTGTCAAAGCTACTAATGCGTTGGTTAGGAAGATTCAGTCTTTGGCTTTCGATTCCTGCATCAGTTTGCGTTTGGGAAGCTTCGGCGAGTGCGTCTGAATCGGCAGCTTTGAATGTAGGCAAACTAAATACCCTGCATGCTGCGATGCAAGAATGGGTGGAGTCCAAGACTCTCCCCAATGTCGCAGTACTGGTATTGCATCAAGGCGAAAAGGTCTTTGAACAGCATCTTGGTACGCTGGATCTTGAGTTAGGTGCGCCGGTCCAACCAGATTCGCTCTATCGCATCTATTCGATGACTAAACCAGTTACAGCGATTGCCGCGTTGATGTTGGTTGAACAAGGAGAGCTAGCGCTAGACGATCCGATTGTGGGGGTTCTACCCGAATTTGCAAATCTGCAGGCATTAGTCGAAGGCGTTCGAGTTACGGCCGAACCGATGACACTAAGGCACTTACTCTCGCATAGTGCTGGTTTGTCCTACGGGTATTACGGTGATACCGAGGTGGATCGACTTTATCGGGAAGTGGGTTTGATTAATGATTGGGATTATCTTGTGCCGACGACACACGATTTGGTTGTAGAACTAGGAAAGTTACCCTTGCTCTTCCAACCAGGTGAACGTTTCCATTACAGCTTCGCGTCCGATGTGGTTGGGGAAGTCGTATCTCGTGTGAGCAGAAAGACACTGGATGTATTTTTCAAGGAAAGGCTTTGGAATCCACTAGGGATATCAGATGCTTATTTCGATGTGCCGGCAACCGAACTTCATCGATTCGGCACGAATCAGTACCCGTTTCACGACGGTGTCTTTCCGATTCAGGATACGCCTCGACGCAATCCGGAATTTCGCGATGTGACCTTCTTATCGGGTGGTGGTGGTTTAGTTATGTCTCTTGAGGACTTCGGCAAATTTGCTCAATTCTTGCTTGACGCTTATTTCCCCCAAGGGCACATGTTGTTGCGTAGCTCTACCTTGCACGAAATGTTCGAGAATCAATTGCCCAGTGAGTCAGGTTCGTTCCAATACGGACTTGGCTTCGGTATTCGGGAACGGCCGGACCCTTTCGACCCATTTCAAATAACACGCAACTATTACTGGGGTGGCGCGGCAGGTACATCGTTTTGGGTGGATCCTAAATACGGACTTGCCGTTGTTTTCTTCACGCAATTGATAGGGGCTCCCAATGAACCCTCAGCTCTGGTAACAGAAAGGGTCTACGAAGCATTAGAGCAACATTGAGACGACCGGCTTAGCTCAGTCCGATAGATTGTTCCCCTTCAAGCCTGTCGAATAAGCAGCTGAGGATGGGCGTCAGCAGGATATGGCAGGTGCTCTCCTTGCGTAAAGTTCCGTCTGCCCGACTAAGTGGCCCAGAATTTCTTACATTTTCACCAGTCGCAGTCCACTGATTTAATATCATATAAAATCAATAAGTTATAGAGAATAACGATCAAGTTAAGACTGAAATTTGCGGAAGGCTCTTATGTAATCCAATGTTGATTTGAGCAAACATAAATTATGTTCAACTTATTGATCTTGTACATCATGAAGAAAAAGCGCTCGCGCAAAAGCGGCAATCGGTCAACGCGATCCAAGCGGAGAAGACCGATGAACTGACCGCGGCGTTTCAGGTGCGGAAAACGTCGCTACTCGCGTCGCGGACATTCATCCGCTGTGGCCGCCAAGGGTGATGTAGCATGGGAACTCAGATAAAACGACTGCACGACTATCTCAACGGCGGCGACCACTACTACGCTGCGCTTGTGCCCGACAGCATCAATATTCGCGCTAGATAGATTGCGCGATGTCGGCAGGGCAGATGATCGCAGAGAAGCTAGCTGTCTGTGATACCAAACTTTCCTCTTAAGCCTGAGCCACTAACTGAGGAGGCTGATGCCTTGGGGGACCTAGCAGGTAGTATGCCAGGGATACGATAGTAGTTACGTATCACGCCATCTGAATTCCAGTTATTCGCACCAAACGTGAAAGTCGACGATCCCGTGTACTGCATCCACATCAGGTGGGTAGGAAGATAATCTTTTAACACCACACCATATAGTGGCGTACGTGGGCCATCTATGTTCACAATAGAGCCTTGGGTTACTTGCCAGTCATTGTCTTTATTCACCTGTAGGGTGAAAAAGGCTTCTTGGTTCGTATCCAGTGCCACAAATGCTTGTTTTGTCTTGCCGTCAGTACTGATAGTTGCACCAGACCTTGTAGCAATCAAATGTACCACACCATCGAACATCGCATGGAAACTGGTGACAGCAATGGTTGTATTCCCACCAGACGCAGTCACTACGCCATTTGTTAACTCGGTGAAATTAACACCTGAGAGTGCATTGTTTTGCATGTCTATCCTCCTGATTACATTGACGTTGCGCCAACATGAGCAACGGCCATCCAACGGTCATTCTGAATAAATGGTGCAGCCCAAAATGTCGCACCGAAATAACCACGCTGTCCTAGCGGGTCAGACTTGGAGCGCACACTAGGTGGAATGTGATTAATAGACACACCATCCATGCCTTGTAGCGTTACATTAGCCCATGCTGATTGAGCGCAGATGAGTATGGGGTAGACGTCAACTTTGGAGCCGCTGGTTGATATTAATCCAGTCGTACCAACGGCAGCTCCAGCGTTCGCGTACGGCTTGATTTCACGTGAGAGGATAAACCGAAACTGTTCGATACTACCAATTTCTTCTTTATGGACTGGATCACCACGTGCGTACTGGGGAGTAGTTACGAAGCTGCTTAGAGATCTCAAGTCTTGCTCAAGGTCGGTATGGCAAAAAACAAGCCACCCTACTTCGACGGGCGACATGTTGTTTTTATTCGCCGTCATGATTGGAGCCGAGACCATTTCTGCGCGATTACTCTTAAGGTTTCGCGTCACTTGGTGCAACAACTTCATCGAAATCGGCCCATTCACGCTAGCCCTACTAAGTCCACCTTTATAGAAAACATTCGTGCAGCCCCGTAGAATACCGTAAGCGATCATTTCACGCAGTAAACCAATACGCTCACCGCAGTGAATCTTTATCTGCTCAGGTATGTCGTCTTCATTCGGTACCTGTAATTTGTCTGAATAGTCGTACAAACAATCGTATTGACGGACTATCGTTGTTACGTTGACCTCAGGTCGGTTTTGTGTATTGTGGTCGGTAGTTGCCGCATCAAACGGCAGGTACCGACGGTAGACTACTGTGTCGCCCATGTTTCTTTGCATGTTCTTCGATTCAGCAGACGTTTGTAGCACTTCCTTTGATACGGCATGAGCAAGGATTTGCCCCTTCGCTTTACCGATCCTCTGTGCAATAGTTTTGTAATTTGTAGTCGCCATGACAGACGTACCTCATAAATAAGGACCAAAATATCTTTTTGTTCTTACAAAGGCCTGCTTGTGCAGTCGTCTGTCTTCAAGTCACCCGTCGTCTTTCGAGGCCGGGGCTTGGGGTGTTGTGCCTATCTTTATTTACCTGATAGACAGAGGTCTTATTTTACTTCCCACACTTCGCGAAAGCCCTCCTCAAACGCCTCGCGTTCTATTTCTTGAGGGGTTCGGGACGTAGAGACGCCGGTTTTACTAGTACGTAAAGCGGGCACTGAGGCTTCTAAGCGTAAGCGTTGTACGTTTTGAAATTGACTCTCGGCAGGTTGCTGACTGTTGGTTGAAGTATCACCACTATGTTCATTTTCATACGGATCAAATACAGGTATACATGCCTTTAGGTCTTCTGACTCAATGATTTCTCTAATTTTACCGGTTTGTTCAGTCATCCACGCTTTGCCCAAATGTTTATCAAGGGATATTTCTCGCCAATCAGGATGTGTCAGCTAAGATCATGTCAGCATGTTGACCTTGTTTATATAAGCCACATCATTGTACAATCTGTCTTCGGCCGGTAGCCTTGCATGCCTTCTTGTGTCTTACCATATTCGACATTCTGTTGAGCTGCAGCAGTTTTCTTTTTAAGATAGTCTACGACTTGCCAAAGTTTCTTGACCTGATCAATCTTTCCAGCTATCATGCTTGGTCGTACTTTATAGACGATTTGTTCTTCTTCACTCGCTATACCCTTAGCGTTCATCGGCTTGAGCGGGTCAGTACTAGTAAGAACATTCCTAGATCTACATATCGTTTCATCGTCGTGTGATCACAGCAACGTTCGCCATCACCGCGCTCACGGTAGCTAGTGTGACTCCTCACGCGCCCACTGCGGTCACGATGCTCGGAATGGTGACAAACGATTAGTCGTCGCCAGCTTTTGAAGAGGTTACTGTGTCGTGTCCGACGGCACTTGGTCCAGCCTAGCAACTACTAGTGATGGTGACTTCGCATCATGTCGGGGACATCATGTAGTCGTACGCCAGCGCGGATGCATATTCGAAGAGAACATGCTCAGCCAGTTGCCAGGCATTCCTTGGCACGGTAGATATTAACGGTGCCTGCGTAGATGCTACCGTCATCCCGGGAGCCCACGCGAACCAGCTTAGAACTATTTCGCCATGACGCGCATGACCGTCGCGCTGTCGACAGGCTTAGTCATCGCTATTCCTTTGATGTAAGTCCGCGGCGCGCGTATGCCGCCATCAAAGAACCGAAAGACCGATAAATCCTGCCCCATCAAGTTTTTTCTTCTTTTGGAGAGTGTCTGATTTTAGCTAACCTTCGTCTGGAGATCCTTGAAAAAAGCGCGAATTCGTGCGGCATTTGCGCCAAGGTCGGAACCTCCGAAACGAGAAACGGAATGCATATCGACTGTTGTAGTTCCGGTTTCGCTATTTGAACGTAACCGAATCGCTACATCGTCTTTAAATCCGAACCAGAATGTCGACGCAGTGGCCTCAATTGACCCGGCCTGCGAATCCTGAGTCACAATCTCCCAGCCGCGATCTTCGACAAGCTCAAGCGCTGTGGTGAATGTAAAACTCAAGTCCGTGTGAAGAACTAACGATTTAATGTCGTCGTATGCGCCCTGGTGCAGCTCTTTTGTACCGTCGTCAATTTCTACTGGATTCGACGTTTCGCCGCGCCGAGCGAGTAACGCACTAGAAAACATCGGCGGGTCTTCTAGATCAGTCGAAATGTTGTGTACGAATGGATATGTAGTGGATTTGTTGTAGAGAATCGCCGCATAACCGGCCAAGCCAAAGCAGATCAAAAAGGCAACGAACATCGTGAAGATACCGTATGGTTGCCGCTTCACTATGGCAACAAACAAGGACACAACCGCGGCTACTGCGACAAGCACGCTGAGTGCGAACGCCGTCATGACCAATGTACTGCTGACGCCGAAGGGCGTCATTCCAAATTTATGGAGGAATGCGCCCCCGATTGCGCTTGCCAGGCAAACGATCGCTAGTGCTAAAAGAATTCGAACCCAAATACGCATAACCTGATTTGACGTTAACTGTAGCCATGTCGATTATCTATGCACATCACACATTCTTCTATGAAAGCGCGCGGGTCAGCTCTAGTAACCCGAGATGAAGATAGATAGGCGTTCGTTTAAACAGCTGGTTTATACCCGTTATACGATGTGGGTCATTGACCGTTGCCTAATTCAATTGGCGTATCAAGCGGCTTTTCGAACGGGATATTTTTAGCTTGACCGCTTTCAAGTTTTTCCACGGTTTGATGGATTTTCTTAGAAGAAACCGTCATGTCATGTGCGGCGTCGTGGGCTTTTTTTAATGTATCCTTGAATGTTGAAGCACGCTTTTCCAATCGTTCTGCATCTCCAGCAACCTTCTTTAGATGAACGAGCACGGTCTCTGCTTGGCGCTGAACTTCCATCGTATTGACGACTGAGCGAACGGTATGCAAAGTTGCCATCAGAGTGGAAGGCGACGCGATATAGACCCTGTTTTGTAATGACACGTCGACAACTCCAGGCAAATTCCTGTGAATCTCGTTGAAGATACCATCCGACGGCACAAACATGATCGCGAATTCGGACGTCACGTTTGGGATGATGTACTTTTTACGGATGTCTGTGATACTCTTGATCAAACCGTCGGCAAGTTCTTTTCTTGCTTTTTTCTCTTGTTCCTCGGATTCGGCACTCACAACTTGACTGAATAACTTAGCGGGGAATTTAGAGTCGATGCCAACCGGACCGGGTGGGTTCGGCAGCAGAACTAAGCAATCGAATCGAACGGACTTCCCTTCGTTGGGATTATCGACCGTATATTGCATCCCATAGAGATCCTTCGGCAACGCTTTTTCTACGATGTCTTGGAGTATGCTCTCACCGAATTGACCGCGTTGATTGGGGTTGGCTAAGATGCCTTGCAGCTCGGCCACCTGCTTGTTTAAGTCACCTGTACGTTCGTTGACGCTCTGGTGGACCACCTCTATCTTCGCAATGGATTTTTCAAGGCTGGTGACGATATTTTTTGTTTCGGTTACACCAGTGCTGGTCTCTTCCCTACCTTCTTTAAGCCCTGTTGATAGGTCATTTCGAAGAGCCTCGCCATCGGACTTCTGTTGCGACACAATGGCCTGTAGCTTGCCTACCATCGCGACGAGATAGAACAAAACGCACAACAAAATTAACCCGACTATTCCGCCGACTATGTAGATTGGGTCCATCAGTATGTCTTGCTCACAATTCAAGCAATCTTAATTGCAATGATCTGTCAGAAACGGTCTAGTTAGCTTTGCGGCAATGGTGAAGTACTTACGGCACGGTCTACAATTCCGCCGCTTGGCGTAGGGTATTGTCCGCGCGTTTCTTTTCTATCTGAGTTACTCCCGTGACCGCGCAAAATATCGACGAGCTGGTTGCGCTCTGCAAGCGACGCGGTTTCCTTTTCCAGGCCAGCGAAATTTACGGTGGACTGCAAGGTGTATATGACTACGGTCCGTTAGGGGTCGAACTCAAAAACAATCTCAAGGCCGCGTGGTGGGCATCAATGGTACACGGTCGCGACGATGTGGAGGGGTTGGACGCATCAATCTTGACGCATCGGATGGTTCTACGTCATTCAGGGCACGAAGAGACATTTACCGATCCCTTAGTCGACTGTCGCAACTGCAAGAAACGGTTTCGAGCGGATCATGTCAAAGATAATCAATGCCCATTCTGTGGGTCAACATCGCTTACCGATCCGCGCCCATTCAATCTTATGTTAAAGACGAGCCTTGGCCCGGTTGAAGATGAAGCGGATATTGCATACCTACGACCCGAGACTGCACAAGCGATTTTCACCAACTTTAAAAATGTCGTCGATTCGACTGCTCGGCAGATGCCCTTTGGTATTGCCCAGATCGGTAAGGCATTTCGCAACGAGATCACGCCGCGCAACTTTATTTTTCGCGTACGCGAATTCGAACAAATGGAGTTGGAGTTCTTCGTTCGCCCTGGCACCGACGAAGCATGGCATCAAACATGGGTCGAAAATCGGCTTGACTGGTGGCGGCAGCAAGGTGTGAGCGCGAATCATCTGTCGTGTTACGATGTGCCTCAAGACGAACTCGCACATTACTCTAAAGCGACAGTCGACATCATGTATCGATTTCCGCATGGCGTGGAGGAACTTGAAGGTATCGCTAACCGCACGGACTTCGATTTAGGATCGCACACAAAGCAACCGGAGGAACTTGGCATCCATGCGCAGGTACGACCTAATAGCGATTCAACGGCAAAGCTGGCTTTGCAAGATCACGAGACGAAACAGTGGATCGTTCCATATGTCATAGAACCGTCTGCGGGGGTAGATCGAGGCGTATTGGCTGTGCTAAACGAAGCTTATTCGATCGAACATCTCGACAACGGGAAAGTACGCACAGTTTTGCGTTTGCCCGCGCATCTCGCGCCCATCAAAGCAGCTGTTATACCGCTGAAACGGAATCATGAAGACATTGTCGCTAAAGCTCAGACTTTGCGCAGCGATCTGCAGAAATGCAATCTCGGTCGGATATTCTTCGAAAATTCCGGAAACATCGGTAAGAGTTATCGCAAACACGATGAGGTTGGAACGCCGTTCTGTTTAACCGTTGATTTTGAAACGCTTGATACGGACACTGTGACGGTTCGACAACGGGATTCGATGACCCAGATTCGGGTGTCAATTCCGGAGCTGCCCACGTACCTGGCAAGCGAGCTCGCCACATCCGCGTCGGCTTAATCGCCGACGCTTAGATGAAATGGGATTGAATAGGATATAGATGGCGTAAACTTTGTGAATGAAGGGCCTATAGCTCAGTTGGTTAGAGCAGTGGACTCATCAAAAAATGGTGCGCTGACGGTGAAAGCCGTCGGATGAACGGGATGAATTCAGGGAAACCTAAGGTCGTCGGAACGACTATGGCAATCCTGAGCCAAGCCGGAAGTACACTTTCGGAAGGTGCAGAGACTACCTGAGAGCTGGTCGTGACAAACGACCGAGCGTTCTTAATAACAGGCGATTGAGCGTCCCGCACCCATTTCAAGCCGGGTGGTGAGATAGTCCGCGCCGGGCGGAAACGTCCGGATGTCCGTATTGCGGATCGCGAATCCATTGGTCCCAGGTTCGAGTCCTGGTGGGCCCACCAATGAAAACAACGGCGATGTCAAAGCATCGCCGTTTGTTGTACTGCTACCTTTGGCCGGCCGCGAGATGCATTTGATTAGCTCGCAAGCAGGTCGAAGTCGTAATCATGTAATAGTGCGCGAATACGATCTTCGTTGCTAATGCGTCGCATGGCGCTTGCTTCGATCTGACGAATTCGCTCTCGCGTCACATCGAATTGCTTACCCACTTCTTCAAGGGTATGATCCTGGTTCATGCCGATGCCGAATCGCATGCGGAGAACCTGACTTTCGCGTGGGTCCATGTGGTTAAGCGCATCTTTGATAACATCAGACAGGTTTTGGTGCGCTGTATGGTCGACGGGCGACTGTGCACTGGCATCTTCAATGAAGTCGCCTACCGTGGCGTCACCGTCTTCGCCGACGGGTTTTTCCATAGATAAAGGTTCGCGACCAATTTCTTGAACCTTGCGCACTTTCTCTTCATTGATCGCCATGCGTTCAGATAACTCTTCAGGAGTCGGCTCGCGCCCGAGTTCCTGCGTCATTTGCCGCGTGATGCGATTCAGTTTGTTAATTGTTTCAATCATGTGTACTGGTACGCGAATAGTGCGTGCATGATCGGCGATTGCCCGAGTAATAGCTTGGCGAATCCACCAGGTAGCGTAGGTTGAGAATTTGTAACCACGTCGATATTCGAACTTATCGACGGCCTTCATCAGCCCGAGATTACCTTCTTCAATGAGGTCAAGAAAGTGAAGACCGCGATTGGTGTATTTCTTCGCGATGGACATGACCAAGCGCAAGTTCGCTTCAACCATATCGTTCTTGGCAAGACTTTTCTCTTTGCTGCCGTAACGCACCTGTTCGTGGATCTTCCGAATGATTGAGTATTTAAGACCCGGGTTGCGTTTATAGACAGATTTTGGCAAACTAATGTTGGTTTTCCGTCTAAGCACAGCGCGCGAATGGCGTTGATCCAGTTCTTCTTCTTTTATATAGCGATGCGCACGTAAAACTTCTACTTCATACCGAGCTAGTTTTTTACTATAGGGATAACCACCGGTTGAATGTTTCTTAAACCAAGCGTCAGAGGACTCTTTACCGCGAAAAATTTCCTTAAATTCGTTCAGTGGCATGCCGCAGCGGCGTACGATCTTCTCAAGCGTTCGTTCTTGCTCCCGTAGCAGCTGCCATGATGTTTCTGCCATTTTGCAAACATGGTCATGGTGGACTTGGGTGAATTTGAAATACTTAAATACCTGCGCTAACTTGTCAAGCGCTTCGGTCGCTTTTTTCGTACGCCAATAGCGTTGCGTTGCGAGTACTTTGTGACATTGCGCATGGGCTCGTTTCAATTCTTTGAAGCGACGTTTTGCGATGACGGCATCTGGCCCTTTACGCTTGTTTTCTTTGGTCTCGACCTTCGGGGTGTTTGCGTCGATTTGTTGTGCGGGTTTGACAACCTGCATAGGATTCAGATAACCGACGAGCAATTCGCCTAGCTTGTTCCGATTGGTGACGTCTTCATAGACTTCAAGGATGTAATCGACAACCCCGGGAAAGGTCGCGACTGCTTCAAGTTCTGCGCTAATGCCCGCCTCAAGGCGTTTGGCGATCAGGATCTCTTCGTCGCGCGTAAGTAAGCCGACTTTACCCATTTCACGCATGTACATGCGGAGCGGATCGGTGGTTCGACCAGTCTGGTTTTTCTCAATGGCAGTGAGAGCGGCATTCAGCTGCTCTTCTTCTAGTAGCTCATCATCGCTGGCTGCCGTAGCATCATTGCCTTGCAGCAAGTCTTCTTCCGTCGGCGGCGCTTCAAAGACCTTTATGCCTGCATCTTTAATATCTGCGACAAACTCTTCAAAGACGAGGCTTATGTCGCTATCGTCGTCCCCGACATCAAGAAAATCGGTAATTTCTTCGTATGTGACGTATCCCTGGTCGCGCGCCTTAGCTAGAAAGTTCTCAATTGAGTCTTTGAGAATATCTGTACGCGGAGGTGTATCAAGGGTGGTTTCATGGGAAATTTGATTAGAAGTAGACCGTGCGGGCATTGCCATGCGTAACTTTTGGTGTGGAGAAGTTTTCTAATTGTAGGATTGAGAAATCTATTTTGATAGACAAATTTTCTTTGTATCGTGTTGAAGCACACCGCAAACCATCCAAATTTCCTGATTCGAATGAGGTTGCTAGGATGTCATTGCTAATGAGCAATTAACTGATATTTTGAATATGGTGATCAAGAGAATAAGTCGTTTTGTTTATATGAGAAAACAAATCGTCCTACGGCACAGGCTTCTATGCTCATGGAGTTAAATCCTTTCGAGTAGTCCTTCAAACCTGCAATCGTGGAGCGCCAGCTTTCATCGGCACGACACTATCTAACAACTGCTTTAAGACACGGCTTTGATCTGCTAGATAGGATGTCACCTGTACGATAAATCAGGAAAATTCATAAGAATAAAAATGGTGCAATACAGTAATGCAATGCTTTTAGTTTGCTGTTGCGCTATATAGTTCTTGGAATAGATACGATGAGGAGGCGTCGTAGTCATAGATAAGGTTCAAGTAAAGGCGTATAGCGTGGTTGTCTAAGTCGTCGCAGGGCTTTGACGATGATCTGGCGCACACGATTCGTTGAAATGCCAAGGTCTTGAGCGATTTCTGCGGAGGATAACTCGGTGTTACGGCCGATTCCATAACGTAGAGTCAGTATCTGCGCTTCGCGAGTCGTTAAATCAGCTAGCGTCAGCTCGACGGCATCACGCAGTCCTTGTTTGAGCGCCATCTGTTCGGGCGATAGCACGCTTTCACTAACGAGTGTATCAACGAGATTGGTGTCTTCCTCGTCATTGATGGGTTCGTCAATAGAGATAGCGTTGTGCTCATACAACACAACATCCCGCACTTGCTGCACGGTTAAGCCTGTCTTGGTGGCTAATTCACCTAAGGTTGGATCTTTCCCGAGCGATTGCGTCAGTTGCGTTCTTGCCCTTCCTACGGTGCGAATGGACTGAGTGAGACTGGTAGGCAATCTGACAGTACGACCAAATTCGTTCAGCGCTTGCGTCACAGCCTGGCGAATCCACCACGTTGCATAGGTCGAAAACCGGAAGCCACGTGTGTAGTCGTATTTTTCCGCAGCCCGAATAAGACCGAGATTTCCCTCTTGCACAAGATCCAGTAATAGCGCACCGTGATGGTTGTAGGTTTGCGCAACTCGCATCACTAATCGCAAATTCCCGGCCACTAATCGGCTCTTCGCTTCCCGGTAGCGTCGAATCGCTTCATCGACGTAAACGTTTCGAGCTAATAAATCAAGATAGGGTAGTTGACTTTGCTGTTCCAAGGCTTCAAGCGTTCGCCGTACCCTATCGATAACGTGAAAATGAGCCGTGAGTTTCGATTGCGCATGGTGTGGCAAACCATGGACGGCATCTTTGAGTCGTAAGGCCGTCAAATTGGGTTGGATTTGCTCTTGGAATAAGGTTACTGGCATACCTGCAGCGAGAAAAACGCCTTTTGCTCGTTCAATGGCTTGCTGCGTAGATGCGATGAGGTCTTTGAATGTATCGCAGAAGGCCGTGTAGTGGTTGGTCGAGAACCTGAACCATCGAAACGACTCCTCAACCTTGGATTGTTGACTATTGGTGCGAGCGTCCCAATGAGCTCGGAAATATGCGTCCGAGCATACCTGAAAATGCTTGATCCGGCGCTCTGCCAGATCGAGATCAAATGGCAGTTGACGCTCACTTTTTTCCCCATTTGCATCGTTTCCATCAACCTTCGGGAGGATTTCGACCGGATCTAGAAACCCGTTTAGGATCCTCTCTAGTCGGTTTTTTTGAAGGTGGTTCGTGAACAGCGTTTGCGCAACATCGTTCACGGGTTTGACAGGGGCAATCGCCTGTAAAACCTCGCTCACAGCGCTGTTCATAGCGCGCGCGAAGGTGATTTCCTCGTCTTGCGTTAAAAGGTCATAGGTACCCACATCGCGCATATAAATCTGGGTGTTCTCACGAATGGAGTTTCGTTCGCGCTCTTCAATTTCTTCGACTATTTGCGCTTCTTCATAACCTTCAAGGTCGTAGACGTTAATACCATTTTCGATCAGTCGATGAGCTAGCTCGGTAAACTGTGCATCCTGCAAATCCGTGTGCAACCTTGCGAACGCACAAATGTCGTTCATCGACAAACGACCATCTTCTGCCACGTACTGGCTCAGATGGTCAATGGCTTGATCGAACGTGGTCATGTTAGGAGAGCGGATTGAGTACTGGTAACGTCTAGAAAGTAGTACCGAGCATTTGGTAACCAATCGTTAATTATCGTATTGGTGGTATCGCCTCCTGGGCTTGATAGGCATAAATCAATACGGTGTTTCTCTAAATTGCCTATCTCGGAAACCTCTTAAAACCTCGTTTTTAGCTCGTCGGTCAAATTATGCGATGATGAATGAATTCTGTTTCGTCATCTAATTACTCGGGCTACTCCACGTAGTAGCCAAGCTCCTAGCTACTGCTACGAGGATACCAGCCAAGTAAAACCATAAATAGATCTCCGGCCAATAACCCTCAACCCACCAATGAACGACAGGGTAAATAAGTGCTCCTGGTACAAGAAATGTCGCTACGATAAACCCGAAAAAACCACCAAGCCACTCCATCAGCTGGTGCAGCCACATGCAATACAAAGCGATACCTATTACGACTTCTAGAAAGATAAACACAGGGACTAATGCAATAAGGATCGTTTCTAGTTCCACAATCTCTCGCCCGTATGCGACCTCGTCACGTGGAGTAGGTGTGTGCTGAGTGGGTGTGCGAGTTTCTTCTTCGGTAGCGTCCTCAGTATTAAAACGAGGTTTTGAGAGGTTTCCTTTTGTTTCGGTGTCTTGTCTAAGTTGCTCTAAAGCTGCCTTTTTTTCGATCTCTATTTTTTGCGAGGTTAAGAGCACTTGAAAATTTTCGATTAGCTGCTCAAGGGTCTTATCTGGATCTTTCCTCATGGCGGACTCATCACATCTCTCGATTAGGTAATCGCAAAACTCTTCAAGGGTCTTATTTGGATCTTTCCCCATGGCGGACTCGGAGGAGGCATCATATCTCTCGATTAGGTAGTCGGAAAACTCTTTGTCGTATTGAAATGAAGCGATTAAACTCTCTGCACTTGAAAATTCGTACAGGTTCCTGTCAATCATGAGCCACAAACGCGTTACCGGGTGATCTTCCGCGACTTGGACGAGCTGTTCAAGCAGGGCACGATACTCGGATAGGGCAGGCCAAGTGGTTGATGCGCATAGCATGTAGTTAGTATGTCGGCGGGTTTGATCGCTATAATAGTAAAGAGGCAGGCGTTTTTTGGGTTTGAATTTAGATTCATCCGCCAGCTGATTTTCAAAGGATCTATCAAATTGTGGTGGCTCTTCAGGAGCACTTGATACTGGTATTAAGTGTTGTTCGTTTGACGGGCCCGCTCGTCCTTGCTGTGTAGATAGCGGCATGTCGACGAACTGTGCAACTTCCTTAACCACCTCCGGGAAACTGAGACCATTTCGTTTCATCAGAAAATTAAAAATCGTACCTTTTTCGTGACAGCCGAAACAGTAGAAACTGCCGTCGTCGCGAATCAAGAATGACGGCTTATTGTCTTTGTGAAAAGGACAAACAGCGTAGTGGCGGTTGCCGCGTGCTTGGATTTTGAGAAACCGACCTAAAAACGCTGGACCATTGATGCGTTGGGTCAGTTCATCAAGGAAATCATTTTCGAAGAAGCTAGAATTCATTACAGTTTGAGTTTGAGCTACAGGGAAACTGAAACTGTTTTCGGTGTCGTGTCTAAGTTGTTCTAATTTTGCCTTTCTTGCGATGTCTATTTTTCGCGAGGTCAAGAGTACTTGAAAATCTTCGACTAACTGCTCAAGGGTCTTATCTGGATCTTTCATGGCGGACCCGGAGGTGGCATCGTAAATGTTGATTAGGTAGGAGGAAAACTCTTTATCGTCTTGAAAGGAAGCGATTAAACTCTCTGCACTTGAAAATTCGTACTGGTCGATCCTGCGCCACAAACGCGTTACCGGGTGGTCCTGCGCGACTTGGACGAGCTGTTCAAGTAGGTTGCGATACCTGGATAGGGCAGGCCAGATAGTTGACGCGCGTAGCAGTTGATCAATACGTCTTTCTGTCCTTATATCGTGCAAGCGTTTTTTTGGTTCGGACTCGGACATGGTCATGTTAAGAGATCGGATTGAGTACTGGTAACATCTAGAAAGTAATACCGAGCTTTTGGTAACCAATTGTTAATTATCGTATCGGTTGTATCGCCTCCTGGGCTTGATAGGCGTCAATCAATACGGTGTTTCTCTAAATTACCTATCTTGGTGTCGTGTCATTTGTTCTAATTTTGCCTTTCTTGCGATGTCTATTTTTCGCGAAGTCAAAAGCACATGAAAGTCTTCGATTAACTGAGTAAGGGTCTCTGGACCACTCATAGCAGGCTCAAAATCGGCATCGTAAATGTCGGTTAGGTCGAGGGAAAAAGCTTTGTCGTCTTGAAAGGAAGCGATTAAACTCGTTGCACTGGAACACTTGTACTGGTCAATCATGAGCCACAAACGCGTTAACGGGTGATCTTGTGCGAGTTCAACGAGCTGGTCAAGCAGGTCGCGATGCGCGGATAGGTCAGGCCAGATGGTTGACGCGCATAGCAGTTGGCTGATACGTCGGCGGGTAGCCACATCGTTATAGCGTTTTTTGGGTTCGAGTTCGGGTTCATCCGCCAGCTGATTTTCAAGGGGATCATCAGATGGTGGTGGCTCTTCAGGAACACTTGATACTGGCATTAAGAGCTGTTCGATAGCCTCTTCATCAGGCATTAACTTCGCGATTTCTTGGGCGAGAATTTGCCGCATGGATTCTTGTCTGACGGTCTGGATGAATTTTTTAGCGCGGTTGACGAATCGCGCTTTTTTTTCGATTGATTGAAATGCTTGATCTTTGCTTTCCACTAGTGTGTTGACAAAGTAATCCGCCACATGCTGTGCGTCGTCAATCAGCTTGGTGAATGCTTCTCTGCCATGCTTGCGGATAAAACTGTCTGGATCTTCTCCTTCCGGCAGAAGAACAAAACGAACGGATTTTTCTTCGGTCAATGCCGCCAAAGTTGCTTCTAAAGAACGTTCTGCGGCATGTCTACCTGCTTCGTCTCCGTCGAAGCAGCAGATGACTTCGTCCGTAAACCAAAACAAGGTGCGAAAGTGATTTTCGTTCGAAGCTGTGCCTAACGTAGCAACAGCATAAGAGATGTCTTGCTGAGATAGCGCGATGACGTCCATATACCCTTCTACTAACAGTAAACGCGACGGCCGCCGGGTGATTTGTAAAGCTTCGAATAACCCGTAGAGCTCGTGACTTTTTGAGAACACCTTCGTTTGTTTGGTATTTAAGTACTTTGGTTCAGTGTGGTTGTCGAGCGTGCGACCGCCGAAGCCGACTACACGACCCTGCCGATTACGAATAGGAAACATGAGGCGATTTCGAAAGAGATCGTAGGTGCTGTTACGCTCGGGATGACGAGTCAAAACGCCCGCATCAATCAACAGCTGTGGGTCTACCGAACTAAATCGATCTTTTAGAGTTGTCCAGTCGTCTGGGGCATAACCGATCCGAAATGTAGCGATCGCGGCCTCATCAATACCGCGGTTTGCAAGGTAACGTTTTATCGGTGAATTGATGGTGGCTTGCTGGAGTAGCTGTTCAAAAAACGCCGCACTGTTTTCAAGGACTTCATATAGAACTTGCTGTTCTTTCGACGGGCCCTTTCGTCCTTGCTGTGTAGGCAGCGGCATGCCGACGAACTGTGCAACTTCCTTGACCGCCTCTGGGAAACTGAGGCCGTTACGGTCCATCAGAAAATTAAAAACTGTACCTTTTTTTTGACAGCCGAAACAGTAGAAACTGCCATCGTCGCGAATCAAGAATGACGGCTTACTGTCTTTGTGAAAAGGACAAACAGCGTAGTGGCGGTTGCCGCGTGCTTGGATTTTGAGAAACCGACCTAAAAACGCCGGACCATTGATGCGTTGGGTCAGCTCATCAAGGAAATCACTTCCGAAGTAGCCAGAATTCGGTGCAATTTGATCTGCCATTACGATATAAATATATGTCGGCTCGGCGGATGTCTTACCTAGAAAGAATCACAGTTGAGCTAACGGAAGAGCTAGTGTAGACGTTCGAATCGCCGGGACTCGCGACTAATCTTCTTGCGCAGACGTTTTTTAGCGGCAGCTTCTTTGCGTTTCCGCACGGTAGTAGGTTTTTCGTAGTATTCGCGACGTCTTGCTTCGGACAAAATACCCGCTTTCTCGCATGCGCGCTTGAATCGACGCAGGGCTAAATCAAATGGCTCGCTATCTCTTACTTTGATAGAGGGCATATGGTTACTCATAAATTCGGCCGCAAATTTTATGCACTGATAGACCATGACGAAACAAGGTCTTTGGTTAGGAATTGACCGCGGATCGCCGGTTGAATGTGCTCATGCATTGACGCGTAGAGCTGACGGACTCGCCCGCGCTACGTCAAATTTCGTCCAAACTCTTTAAGTATGTAGTCTTGGTTCACGCCGATGCCAAAACGCATACATAAGGCTTGGCGTTTTGCGTTGTTGTCTTGAATGAAGTCGCCGCCGGTCGTCATCTTCACCGGCTAGACATTCCATACCATACGGCGGTAGTTGGTATGAGCGAGGGAACAGCCAGGTTAAAAGCTGTAACCGTATATCGATGTATTGAAATGGAAATGAAGGGTTGTTTTGGTGGCTAGTCAATCGCTGTTATCTCAGCTGGCAAAGCTCGTCTTTTACGTAATTTAGAGCACTACAACATGACCGCTACTGTTTATGCTGATTGAATCCTGGTTCGACAATTTCTAGTGTGCATGTAAAACCGGGTTCCGTAGCGGATCGAAACCCGGCTTTATAGGCATTGCGTTCAAGTTATGCCAGATACGCCTCCAGCGCCTTTGAGACCGGGCTAAGGCGTATCTTTTTTAGTGCCGAACTGTGAATCTGGCGCGTTCGTTCCCGCGAAATTTGTAGTTCACGAGAGATCTGTGTGACCGTCATTGCGTCGTGGCGATCAATGCCGAAATATAACGTCAAGACCCTTTGTTCGCGTGCGTCAAGTATCCCCAAAGCTTCGGCAATGAGGTGCGGCCTACTGGCCTCTATCACTTGATCTTCAGGTGATTTTGTGCTTTCGTCAGCGATCATCGTGCCTAGCGTCGTGCCATCGTCATCTCCAATGGGCGTATCAAGTCCGCGCAGATCCTGCGTGTAGTTGACGATGTCTCGTACTTGTTTTGGCGTCTTGTTAATACGCGCCGCGATTTCAGGTACCGTCGGCTCATGCTGAAGTTCCTGTTGCAACTGTCGGTGTGCCCGATATACCTTCTTTTGATCTTGATTGACGTTAGCAGGCAATCGCACGGCCCGGCCGTATTCTCCTAGCGCACGTGTAACTGCTTGGCGAATCCACCAAGTGGCGTAAGTCGAAAATTTAAAGCCTCGGGTGTAGTCAAATTTTTCGACTGCACGAATCAGACCCATGTTGCCTTCCTGAATGAGATCCTCTTCATCAACGCCGCGATTTTTGAATTTCTGTGCAATGGACATGACAAGACGCAAATTTCCCTGTGCTAGTCCTGCGCTAGCCTCATTTACTTTATGTACACCTTGTTTTATCCGACGCTTGATTGCAAGCAATTCCGCTGTCTTGTGCCCTAGTTCCGCTTCGACGGTTTGGATCTGGTTACGCAGAATTTCAATCCTCTTCGCTTGGTGACTAAGTGGTGCGCGAATGCAGTCAGGTTGTGTTGCCACAACCATAGCCCAATGTCGCCCCGTGATATGAGGTTCGAAATCCTTTTCGTACGTTCCTTTCGACACGCCCATGTCAACAATGAGTCTTCGAAGTCTGTTATGTGCAGTCAACAAGGGTGTGATCTTGGCACGAAACATATGTTGAAATTCTTGGTAGTATGTCATCGAGAACTTGATGTAACCGAAAGTCTGCTCAAGCGTTTTGCGTCGTTTTGCAGTTCGTCGACTCAGCTGTTGTTCGAAATAGCTGTCCATGGCAAGACAAAACCGCTCGTAGCGCTCCCGCGCCTGCTCAATATCCAATTGATTACCGCGCGTGTTGCGGTAATCGTTGGAGGAAGAAATCACTTTTTTGATCTTGGGTAGTTCGTCAACGACATCCAGGTACCCCGCGATAAAACCATCTAATCGGCCTTTTGCCAAGTACTTTTCAAACAATTCGCGTGCCTTTGATGCGATCGGCCATACCGTCGCTAACGCCATGAACACCTCGTTCATGCCTTCATGGCGCTTACGAGCGAGTTGAAGTTCATCCTCGCGTGAAAGCAAATCTAACTTCGAAAGTTCGTGCATGTAGATATGCACGTTGTCCCTGAGGGCGATATCGGACTTGTGGAGGTGTGTCTCAATCTCGTCGTCTGGTTCTTCAATCGCAAATCCATCGGTCGCCAGGCGCGAGAGTAGATTGTCGATGCGGGGATCGTCTATCGCGATCTCACCATTGAATGCGTCAAGGATGTCCTGAATTGAGATGAGTTCAGGTGATTCTGGACGAAGTCTTAGTTCTTCTACCAGATTCTTGTATTCGTTCCCTGTAATTGGATCGTGATTGACTTGATCTTTATTGAAATAAACGCTCATTTCTGTTCCTTACCCTGTTTGTCGTCTAACGCTCTTTGTTTGCTGTTTACTGCTTGTCGATTGACAATTTGAAATGCAATCAACAGGTCAGCGCTATTTCTTAGCGCATTGAATTGAAGTTCAGCTACCCTCCCAGATCACGCACATGCTGGCACCACCGTCAAGGCAACTTCGTCAGCCTGAAATTGCATACAGTATTGCATCACAATGTGCTTTATCCAACGATTTGATACATGTTACGACACGTAGTTTTGGTAGAAGTTCCATCTAATGGAGGTATTCCTCATAAAAATGGGAAACTTGACAATCTATATAGCTTCGTCATCATAGTTGCCTCACTTATCGCCTTTAGCTTTAATTATACGAGTATAGCACCCGCCTTGCCTGAATTTGTAACATACGCGATGTCATATTGTGATTTTGTATAACAATTAGCCTTGGGCATAGTTAATACGCTCTGAACCTTTGTAGTTTTCGTTGATAAATTAATCGGCGGCGGGGCTTGGTAGAACTACGACGGTAGGCTTTGACGGCGGCCTACAACAACATTTTTTAGATCAGGTCTTCTTATTGAGTTGTAAGATTTTTTGTGAGGCGCCCTTTTGGATAAGATGCGTGTGACGATACGCATCACAACAGCATATCTTCGAGATCATCAAATTATGAACGATTGTGGGAGACACAATGATCGCAAACGAGGAAGGATGAAACAAGAACTTTGGATTGCCTTTACCGTAATTTCTATGTCCAGTATCGCGAAGATCCAGTGAATCTGCTTTTACCCGTGTAGTTTGTTGACACCGCCGCTTGGCGGTCCGAGGAACTGCCATCCCTCGCCTTTACAATTCATTGCAGTTATGAGATACTGAAGTCTAAAGGAAGCTAGTCGTCAATCAGCTAGCGTACTTTGAATGAGGATGAGTAAGGCAATGCTTCTAGAAGATCTGTTTTTCTGGGTGCATTGGGTTGCTATGATGGCTTTTTGTGCGATTGGCTTTGTAGCTGTAAAACGCTACCGGAGAAAGTACGGACGAATAACCTATCCACCATATTTCAGAAATACGTTTATTTCCCTACCCCCAATATGGAGATGGGTTGCATATGGGTTAGGTTTTTTCCTTGTGGCATACGCAGCTCTTCGTTTCGTTGTATTCTGACTATGCCCTAGGCCGTCCCAACCACACTAGGTTGCGCGAAAAAGGTGTGCCTTATCTACAGTACAAGCCTTATAGCCGCAGAAATAGTTAGCGTTTCGTTTCCCGATAAGTTGACTATTCGTTGCTTCCCTCTTTGTTTGTCGTCCCAGTTTTGGCATGAGTTCTCTTGTAGCTAAGGTATTCATTGACGGTCAGGAGGGTACCACAGGATTAGAGATCCACAGATACCTTGATACCCGTGAAGACATCGTATTAATGCCGGTAGATCACAACCTTCGAAAGGATCCCACTTATAAACGAGAGCGGTACGCGGAAGCAGCTGTCGTTGTGCTTTGCTTACCTGATGGCGCTGCTCGTGAAGCAGTTGAGCTTGATGACAGAGCACGCTTCCTTGATGCCAGCACCGCTCATCGAACGGCGCCCGATTGGACATACGGGTTACCTGAGCTATCAGTATGTCAGCGTTCGGCTATCAAGGACGCTCAGCACGTTTCGAATCCAGGCTGTTATCCCACTGGGTTTCTATTAGCGGTGAGACCGCTGATTGGCGCTGGCATCGTGCCAGCGTCGCAGACGATACAGGTGCATGCGATATCAGGCTATTCGGGGGGCGGTAAAAAGCTCATTACTCAATACAGCTCGCAGAGAGAGGTGCCAGAGGATACGCGTGTTTATGGCTTAGACTTAAATCACAAGCATGTACCTGAAATGCTGCGTTACTCCGGCTTACAAGTCAGCCCATTTTTCTTGCCATCGGTCGGATCGTTTTATCGTGGCATGATCGTCAAATTCGCACTCCCAAACACTGCTGTGGCTGCGGTTCATGAGGCATGGACTGCAGCTTATGAAAACGAACCGTTTGTGAAAGTCTTACCTATCGGCGGAGCGAACGCATTGCAGGACGGCTTTCTTAGTACGCAACGGTGCAACTGTACAAATCGAGTCGACCTGCTAGTCTCATCAAACGGTAGAGACTCGCTTGTCTGCGCTATATTGGACAATCTTGGCAAAGGAGCCGCGGGCGGAGCGGTTCAAAATCTAAATCTCATGCTTGGTTTTGATGAGAGAACAGGCCTGAGCGCATGAATATTTCCACCTTAGAGCGCGAATTCGTTACCCTGAAGAATCAAGGTCTCTCGCTCAATTTAACGCGCGGCAAGCCTGGCAAGGCTCAACTGGCGCTATCGGATGCATTGGACGGTATTCTTCAAGGCGACTTCAATTCCTCCGACGGAGTCGATGTTCGCAACTATGGCGGTTTACGCGGTATACCTGAATGCCGTGAGCTAGGCTCTTATCTCACCGATTTTCCTGCCGAACTTATCCTCGTTGGTGGAAATTCCAGCTTGCAACTTATGTATCTCGTCGTGGATAACCTCATTCGACATGGATTAGGCGGTTCTAACGCGTTAATCGGTAACGCCCCTAAAGCGCTATGCCCGGTTCCCGGCTACGACCGGCACTTTGCGGCATCGGAATACCTTGGCGTAGATATGGTCTGTGTGGAATTAGGGGACGACGGCCCCAATATGGATCAGGTCGAATCGTTCGTTCGTGGCGACCCGAGTATCGCATTTATTTGGTGCGTACCCAAACACTCGAATCCAACAGGATGTACTTACTCAAAAGAAGTCGTGCGGCGCATTACCGCGTTACCGCAACTTCGAAACGATTCGAAAGCCCCATTCTTCGTACTCTGGGACAACGCGTATGCGGTCCACGATTTTGGACCATCTCCGGTAGAACTACCCTCTATCTACGAGTATGCGAAGGACGCTGGCACGCTTAACCACATTGTCGCATTTGCATCCACATCAAAAATTACCCACGCTGGGGCCGGGGTCGCTTTTCTAGCTGGTTCGGAACGCGTACTTGCAGATCTTGAAGCGCGGTGGTCGAAAATGATCATTAGTTTTGATAAAGTCAATCAGTTACGACATGCACGATTCTTTCCTAGTCGTGCTAGCCTTCTAACGCACATGGAAAAACATGCGCGTATTGTGCGTCCACTTTTCGAAGCGGCTGAACAAGGATTGCAGGCTCAGCTGGGCAATTCTGGGCTCGCTAGTTGGACGCATCCAACAGGGGGCTACTTCGTTTCGCTCCACGTGCCGAATGGTCTGGCCAAATCAGTCGTTGACCTGGCCGCGACCGCTGGGTTGCAGTTGACGGAGGCCGGTGCGACCTATCCGTACGGGGATGATCCGAACGATTCAAACATCCGCATTGCGCCGACCTATGCAACCCAAGAGGAAGTAGCATCGGCTATGGAAATCGTCGGCTTGAGCGTGAAATTAGCCTCGGCGAGAACGACATAAAGGTATTTCGCATGGTTAAGGCCCGTCCATGACTGATGAGTCGAATAGCGACGCTGAGACCGAAGGTACTGAGCTCGTACTGTTTGAGGAATTGGGCTTACCTGAGCCTGTACAGCGTGCACTTGATACGCTTGAGTTTAAAACCTGTACCTTGGTACAAAGTCAAGTGTTGCCGTACTCTCTATCGCAGCATGATGTATGTGCACAAGCTAACACGGGTACGGGGAAAACAGCGGCATTTCTGACGACAATCCTTACCCAGCAGATCGAATTTCCGCAAGAACAACCTAATCCGCTCGGTTCGCCGCGCGCGCTAATCCTTGCGCCAACGCGAGAGTTGACGCTGCAGATTAAGCAGGACATGAATGCGTTAAGCAAGTACACCAGAATCCGCAGTTTGGCAGTGGTTGGCGGTAAGCGCATTAAGGATCAGAGCGATAAGCTCACACACCAACGCATTGACGTGGTGATGGCAACGCCAGGTCGATTATTAGATTTCATGCGCCAGGGGCTTGTCGATTTAAGCCGCATTGAGATCCTGGTGATAGACGAAGCGGACCGCATGCTTGATATGGGGTTCATACCGGATGTGCGACGCATTGTGCGTCATGCGCCGGAGCGAAGGCAACGACAGACCATGTTCTTTAGCGCAACGTTTAACGATTATGTGCGACGTTTGATTGATCAGTGGATGTTCAAGCCGATTCGCATTGATGTTCCCAGCGAATCTATCGCCGCGGACTCGGTGGACCAACGTTTCTGGATCGTCGGACGCGAGGAGAAAAACCAGGTCCTATACGAATTTATGCAACGATGCAATCCTTCGCGCACATTAATCTTTGTGAATCGTCGCTCGGAAGTAAAACGTGTCTTGAAGGCGCTACAAAAGCGTAACGTGTTGTGTGAAGGCTTATCTGGCGATATGCCTCAACGTAAACGCACTGCGGCATTGCGTCGATTCAAGGGCGGCGAAACGAATCACATCGTCGCGACCGATGTCGCCGGGCGCGGATTGCATGTAGAGGGCATTAGCCATGTCGTGAATTACGACCTCCCGGATATCGTCGAAGACTATGTCCATCGTATCGGTCGCACCGGTCGGGCAGGCGCTGAAGGCGTGTCAATCAGCTTTGTTTCGGAAGCGGATGGGTTCGTATTACCTGAATTGGAAAAACTGCTTGACCGTAAATTGGATTGCACCTTACCGATGTTCGAATCGGTTTAAGTTAGCTGCGTGTCGGGTAGGAACGGTATACCCAACCGTTGTTAAATTGCAACATTCGCCATTTTCCGTAGTCACGCTATGCCTAGCAAAAGTCGGGTCGGTATCGTCCAGCTTTGTGCGACAGCCGATGTCCCGCGCAATTTAGAGACGACCCAAGAACTAAGTCGGCGCGCCGTAGCCGAGGGCGCTGAAGTCGTATGTTTACCGGAAGCGTTCGCGTATATCGGCTCTGATCGCGCACGACTCCCTTTGTTAGAGGATCTTGAGACGGGAGGGAGGACCCATCCTGGATACGTGCCGTCTTATTGCAACACAACATAAGGTGCACGTGATCGCTGGTGGATTTCCAGAGAGAGCGCCTAATGACCGCGCATACAACACCTGCCTACACATCGTGCCAGACGGACGGATTGTCGCTAGCTATCGCAAGATTCACCTCTTTGATGTTGATCTGCCGGACGGGACACGAATGCTTGAATCTCGCAACACTTCGCCTGGTAACGAAGCAGTGATTACCGAGTTGCCTTTCGGAACGCTCGGATTGTCGGTTTGCTACGATGTGCGATTTCCGCGTCTGTACCAGGATTTAGTAGATAAGGGCGCAACGGCCTTGGCAGTACCGTCTGCATTTGTAAATTCGACCGGGCGCGATCACTGGCATGTCTTATTGCGTTCGCGGGCGATCGAATGTCAGGCATACGTGATCGCGCCAGCGCAGTACGGCGATCATAAACATCGCAATCGCAGGTCTTTCGGTCATGCGTTGATCGCGGATCCTTGGGGTCGCGTCATTGCTGAGTGCGAGGATGATCAAGATGATGTCGCTGTCACAACCATCGATCCGGCTGAGGTTGAGCGAGTACGAACGCAATTGCCGAGTCTGAAGAATCGCGGCGCCAGGTCGTGACCGAGCTCACGCCCGGACTCAAAATACTGATTACGACGGCATGCTTGATTGTCATCCTGACGGGATTGAAACTAGCGGCGGTCATCGTTGCACCGCTATTGTTGTCGATTTTTATCGCGACCCTGGTCGCCGCGCCGGTCGGTTGGCTTGTCGAAAAACGTGTTCCCGCGCCACTTGCCATTGCAGTAACGTTGCTCCTGGTCGGTCTACTCGCGGTGACGTTAGGCGCGGTCGTTATTGAGTCGGCCCAACAGCTTTACGCGAAGCAACCGGAATACATTGCCAAACTGAATGCAACGTTAGCGGCGTGGGAACCGATGTTGATTCGCTTCGGTCTACCGACATCGCTCCAACTTAACGAAGTGCTCAGCGCGTCAACAATCTGGTCGCTTGCAAGTCAGACGCTCAGCGGTATCGGCAACTTGCTTTCTAACAGCTTTCTGATCCTGTTGGTGTTCGTGTTGATTTTGGTCGAAAGCTCGGCATTAACACAGAAATTACGCAAATTGCTACGTACAACGGATGCGGAACGATCATGGGTTGATGCGTTCGCAACGAACATCCACCACTACATTGTGATCAAGTCGATCCACAGTCTTGCAACAGGTGGTCTCATCGCCTTGGGAACGTGGTTACTCGGCGTCGATTTTCCGATTTTGTGGGGGTTGCTCGCGTTTATGCTGAACTACATTCCAAACATTGGTAGCATCATTGCGGCGTTACCAGCTGTGTTGGTTGCGCTCGTTCAGCACGGTGCTGGCACGGCCTTCGGTGTGGTGATTCTGTTTGCGGTCATCAATATTGTGATTGGAAGTTTCATTGAGCCGCGTTTTATGGGCGAGCGATTGGGATTATCGACCCTGGTGGTTTTTCTTTCGCTGGTATTTTGGGGCTACATGTTCGGCACGGTGGGCATGTTGTTGTCGGTGCCGATCACCATGACTATCAAAATCGCTGCAGAGGCCAATTCAAGAACGCAGTGGTTGGGTGATCTACTCGGCAACACGCCGAGCGCTGCGAGCGACTCGTAGGCATATGAAGGATTTTCTTGCCGATCACATCCGTGCTGTAAAAGGATATGTCTACGGTGCACAACCTCGTGATCGGTCAATCGTCAAGCTGAACACGAATGAGAATCCCTATCCGCCAAGCTCAACCGTGCGTGAAACGCTAGCTAAGCTAGACCTTGAAGCATTGCGTCGCTATCCTGATGCGACGGCAACCGCGTTGCGCGCAAGCATTGCCGACTTTCACGGCATATCGCCGGATCAAGTACTTATCACGAACGGCGGTGACGAAGCGATTCGGCTCGTCGCAACTGCTTGCCTAGCGCCGAATACCGTCATGGTTTCAACCGATCCGGGTTATACGTTGTACCCAGTCGTCGCGTCAATCTTGAATGCGCGATGGATACCGATGGCGCTAAATAAAGATTTTCGGCCAGATGTAGATGCGGCGCGACAGTGTCTGGGCCAACGAGCGCGCTTGGTGTGTATTCCAAATCCTAACGCGCCAAGCGGCGTGTTGCTGACGGCAGAAGAGATAGACGCCTTTGCCGCGCGGTTTTTGGGTCCATTGCTCATTGACGAGGCATATGTGGATTTTGTTGACCCGAAGGTGTCGCACAATCTCGTCCCGTTGCTTTCACGGCACCGTCATCTACTTTTACTTCGCACGTTTTCGAAAGGGTTCGCCTTGGCCGGCGCCCGGGTTGGCTATTTGTTAGGTGATGCAGAGTTTATCGCCTTGCTCTCGACCAAAGTACGGGATAGCTATAACGTCAGTAGTATCTCCCAAGCAATTGCGCTGTCCGCGCTTAACGATTTCAAGTACGCGCAATGGACTTGGGATAGGGTGCGTGCGGAGCGCACGCGCGTAAGCGAGGCACTGTCCAGTGCGGGATACGATGTGCCGACATCACAAGCAAATTTTGTCCTACCACGCCGGCCGGATAAAGGCAGCATGGATCGAACATACGAGCATTTGCGCCAGGCAAACATTTTGGTTCGTTTTTTCAAGACGCCGCGACTGCATGATCGACTTCGTATTTCGATCGGTACGCCATCGCAAAACGACGCGTTACTCAATGCATTAGCAAGTATGCGATAGCAAGTTAGCCTTGTACCAAACTTAGCGGCACTCGTATTTGGCCATGTTCAATCTGCCATGAATCATCGGATCAGCAGTCTGGATACGTAGCTCACTTACTCAATCATGCAAAGGAGATGCCATGCATAAACCAGCTATTAGTCTTGCGGCAGTGCCGGGACGCCGCTTACGAACGTTAGCGTTGATTGATCGCATTGAAAAAGGCGGCTTTGCGGGTATCTATGGCCCTAGTATGTCCGATAGTTTGGCGCTGAGCGTCGCGTTGGCGTTTCGTACGGAACGCATCACGTTCGGTACGACCATCGTGCCAATCTATACCCGTCAAGTTCAAGATTTCGCACACACTGCGAGCTTCATTCATGAAATCTCAGGAAAGCGTTTTTTGTTCGGTATCGGCGTCAGTCACGCACCTGCGATGAGTCGGTTAGGCATTAAGCAAGGTAGTCCATTACATGACATACGTCGCTTCGTTACAGATTTGCGGGCCGTGCCGAGGGCTGGTGAATTGCCGCCGATTATTCTTGCAACGTTAAGAAAGCGCATGATTCAGCTCGCTGCAGAAATTGGCGACGGTATGGTTTTTGCTAACGGTGCTCGATCGCATATGAGCGAGTCTTTAGGCGTTCTCAGCGAGGACGCGCGCACGAACGATCAATTCTTCATCGGCAACATGATCCCCACCTGTGTTAACGACGATGTGCAAGCGGCAGCCGAAGTCAACCGACGCACGTTAACCAGTTATGCGTTGTTGCCGAATTACCGTAATTATTGGAAGGAAGCTGGTTACGTCGAAGAAATGGAGGGTATCGAGCGTTGTATCGAAAACAATGATTTGGATCGAGTACCGTTTTTTCTAACCGATCGGTGGTTAGCGGATACCACGCTTTTCGGATCGGCGACGGATGTACGTGAAGGGATTGAAGCGTGGTTTGATGCGGGAGTTAAAACTCCAATCATTGTGCCTTCTGCGGTAACTGGTGGTCAGTTTCAGGCCTTTGATGAGTTTTTGGAGATTTGGGACTAAGCAAGTCGATAACGCAGTAACGTCACGTCTTCGTTAATGTGATCAAAGACGGGTACTACCCTGGCACCGATAACTGGCTTTTCAGCTTCGTCAGTCACTAACGTAGACGTGAGGCGGACTCCCTCGTCAAGATCAATCATGGCGATCATCTGTGGCACTTCATCCTGAAAGTGCGGTGCTGTCGCTTGTCGCGTAACGGTAAAGGTATAGAGCGTACCCTCGCCGCTCACTTGATGCCAAGTCAAATTCGAACTTAAACAACTTGGGCAATTAGCGCGCGGGTAGTAAATCCATGTAAAGCAGTCGTCGCAGCGCTGTAGCATGATGCGCTCATCTCGTAAGCCCTGCCAGAACAACTGAGTATCTGGGATGGGGGCTGGATATGGTTTAGTTAGATCCACTTTAATCGCCACTCAATATCAGTGCAGCTTGTTCACTCATGATGCCTCCTGTCCCGGATACGTATACGTGGTCACACCGTGGTAGCTGTCGCTGTTCGGCTCGACCCATAATCTGTCGTACCCCTTCAATGACCTGCGTCATGCCCCCGGCGCCTCCTGCCTGCCCCATACCGAGCTGGCCACCGTGCGTGTTTACGGGAAAATCACCGAAACAGGAAAGGTCGTGCGTTCGGATAAATGCCATCCCTTCGCCTTTCTGGCAGAATCCAGCATCTTCTAACGTGAGTAAAACCGTGATGGTGTAACAGTCGTAGATTTCGCACGCGTCAATATCGTCGCGAGCCACACCGGCCATGTCGAAAGCGATGGCTGATGCCGGCCCAACGGGACTACGGCATAAATCGTCTGCATACGTCGGCGTTTTCATGGTGAGATGTTCGCCAAACCCTTTGATCCACACGGGTCGGTGTTTACACCGCTTGGCTATGTCCTCGCTAGCGACAATCACCGCTGCGCCACCTGCCACAGGCATCACAATTTCGAGCATCCGGAGAGGGTCCGCGACAAGTTTGCTATTCAGTACATCCTCAACCGTGACAGGTTTCTCGTAAAAAACGGCGTTGGGGTTAAGCGCTCCGCTACGTCGCTGATCAACGACCAACTTCGCCATCGCGTTAGCGTCGTATTCATACTCTGCGCCATAGCGCTGAGCGATCATGGCATAACCACAATTCTGTGCTAGATTCCCGTAGGGAATCTCAAATTCTGCTTGGGGTGAACCCCAATTGACACTGGATGATTGAAAGTAACGACGTGGGTCAATCGGCGCCGGATTGGGATTAGACGGAATCGGCTGCGCCGGTAAAGCGCATACGACAACATCTGCCAGGCCTAGCTCAATCGCTGCTGCCGCACGCCACACCATGCCTACGGGACTCGCGCCGCCCAAGTCGACGCGTTCTGCGAAGTTAACCGGTTGGCCGAGGTACTCGACGATGGTGGCCGGCGTAAACGAAACTGTCTCGCGAATTTCGGTACAAACGAGACCGTTTATGTCCTGCGCTTCCAATCCAGCGTCATCAAGACTTAAGCGCGTGAGGTCGGCCCATTGGCCTAGAGTAAACTTACGCTTACCTGTAAATTTCCGAATGTGCGGGTATTCGTGGTAGCCGACGATGGCCGCTTTGCCTTCTAATTTCAATGTCATCTAAACCGAGGCCTGTGCGTTGCGAAGTGTACGAAGCGGCTTTATTCGTTCAAGTTCGGGACTTCCTTTGGGGCGCGACGCGGGCTTTGATATACCCCATCAAACCTAGATGACTATGACACATGCACTCGTAGCCGAATGGCGGAAGCGGCCCTGGTGGATGAATTTGATGTGGCTATTTTGCCTCTACATGACTTTTATCTACATGCCGTTCGATCTATTTGTCAAGCCGGTCGCCGAGGATGTGGAGGTATGGTTTGGGTTTTCAGTGACGGGATGGTGGGCTAAAGCAACGGCGCCGATTCATTGGTTGATTTACGGTGCCGGCGCCTGGGGATTTTGGCGAATGAGTCGTTGGATGCATCCCCTTGCTGCGTTGTATGCTGCACAAATCGCCATAGCGATGCTCATCTGGAATCTTATCTCTCCGCATGGTGGCGGATGGCTTGTCGGCTCAATTTCGATGGCGATTCTTCTAGTGCCGACGATTGCCTTGTGGCGCGGACGTCGGCACTTTCAAAGAGCTTAAGTATCCGAAAGCAACGTTGCTGCAGTTCGTTTGCCTGCGATGACCTCGTCATAATCTAGTTCAAGGTTGAGCATGCCTGCGATATAGTCCACTACAGACATGTCGGCTTGCGCGGCGGCAAGCGGCGTAATACCTTCGTTGTTTGAGATTGACGTGTCTGCACCGTGCTTGAGCAACACTTCGACAGCATCCGCGCGACCGAAAAATGCGGCAACAAGTAGGGCGGTCGCGCCGTCGTCCCCACGAACATCGACATCCGCCCCCGCGTCAATTAATGTCTCGACAATATTTGCATATCCGTTGATGGCTGCCAAAATCAATAGCGTCGTGCGACTCGCTTCCTCCTTTGCATTGAGGTCATCGACTTTGCGCGCTAATCTTTTAACTGCACGTTCGTTACCCGTTATGACCGCAAGCCAGATATCCGATCTGGCGAGCTTGTCTATAGCCTTGTTGATAAGTTCAAGCGCCTTCTCACGGCCGGCGTTAACTTCGTCTTCATCCAGCGTCAACTGAAGCATGGATGCGAGATACTGGGTTGTTTGCCAATCCGTTTGCGCCGTCGAAGCAGGAAGTTGCCCTTGATTGTTGGCTTGTGTGGGATCGGCACCGGCACGCAACAATTCCTTTACGACCTTGTCGTGGCCTACAAAGACGGCTGCGTGCAAAGGCGTATTCCCATCGAGCTGGCCAGTACTGACATCTGCGCCGTTTCTAGCCAAGATCCGGACGGCTTTAGGCTGGTTCTGTAACACGGCGAAAGTCAACGCGCTGAAACCGAAACCGGGATCTGCTGCATTGACGTCTTGTCCTTCTTTGATCAGTTTTCGAAGGGTCTTGGTGTCACCCTCAGCCGCAGCTGTCCATATGTCCTCGGCAGCAATCGGTAGGCAAATGAAACTAAGTGAAAAGAGCGCAAACAGCGAGTTGCGGATGACCTGAAGCATGGCGAAAACTGGAACGGAATTAGACGGGGTCGCGCGATTGCACGAATCGAACGATGGTGCTAACTATACGAATTTATTTCAAGAACTTGAGCAACGGCGGCACGGTCCCCTTGAATGTCGTGTTGTCGGGCTTCAAGTTAACGAGGTGTGAGTTCGCTGATAGGATCCGAGTTGCTCACCTTGATACTCATCATGTCTTTGAGTCGCGGCGACAGTTGCTCGTAAATGACGTCAGGTACGTGCTGATTTACGGACGCTTGTTCGTGTAGAGCCCGCACAAACAAACGGTTGTAGTGACAACGCATCGCGTAACGCGTGCCGGGCACCGTGCGAAGACCACCGCCGTGGAGCACGCGCGTATCGGTCAGAATGCAAGTGCCTGGCGGTGCACAAACTGCGACTAGGCCCGGTTCGCCTTCTACGAGTTGCATCAAATCCGCACCCTCGTGAAATCTCGTTGTGCCGCTAGCTGTTCGATGCGATCCCGGTACGATATAGGTTGCGCCATGCTGTAAATCGAACTGGGTATAGCACCAGATGATCAATGAACCGAAGGGGAACTGTGGGTATGGCATCGGCATACCAGCTTGGTCAATATGCAGTTCTTGTAATCCGCCGCCTTGATGCACGATGGATCCGTGGGCGCAGCCGAGCCCGAACCGCTCCCCCATGATTTTGGTGAGTAAAGCGTCGACCAGTTCTCCCTTCTGTGCGGCTGACGGTTTGAACTCGACCGCATCTCGAAAAATCTGACCTTTTAAGACCAGGTTGTTAACGAGCTGGCCCGAATCATTAGGACTCGTCATGATGGCTATATCCAGTTTGCGTTCTTCGGCGGCTTGTTCTGTTAATCGACTGACTTGAGCCTTGACTTGCGCTGGCGACATGGCGTTTTCGACTAGGCAATAACCCCAGCGGACGAAATCGGCTTCAAGTTTGGCTTGGTCCGAACGAGGTTTTGGAAGGTAGTCGAATGCGTTACTATTTCGAATGAGTCCGTCGGCTTGCCGTTGGCTGGCGATGCCCTTGAGTTGACTCAGTACGCGACCTGCGGAAAGCGAACTCGTTGATGAATGACCGTCCGCATAGGTTATTCCCTGCCGCATCGCCGCATCCCATGGTGCTTCATTCTGGGGTGCACGATGATCTTGCAATTGCGCGATGTCGGATCGCAGGCGTGCGTTTTCTTCGCGCAACGCTTTGAGCATATCCTGATTTGAAGGCACTGTAGGCAGCACACCGGATGCCGAGGAAGAACGATCTTTCTGAGATTTCATGATGTTGAAGGCGTACGTTAGGAATTTGATGGATGAAGAGGAAAGCGATCTGCGGTGACGTGCTATCCGCATTGTTTAAGGTGGAATGGTATTGAGTGCCATTTACTCACCTGGAGGAATGAGGCCAAGCACGAGTTGCGTTTATAAGTGACGGGCGCCGAAACCCTGATCGAAATCGTTGGGTTGCAAGGTACCGAGTGAGAGCGACGAGCTTTAGCCGTAAGATTGAGATAAGTGTTCATGTTCTTGGGGTACGGCTTGGCGGAAAAACGTATCTGGCTTATTCGTCATGCGAAAGCTGCCGCGCATCAGAACCGGGATCATGTGCGGGAGTTATCCTCTCGAGGTTATCGCCAATGCATTGAAATGGGCCAATATCTGTTGACTCATACCAGGCCGCCGCAACTCTTTCTCACAAGTGATGCGCGTCGAGCATTAACGACAGCGCACATCTTGAGCGCTTTTGTACGAGGCAAGGTCATTGATGTCGCGGACATGTACACGTTCGATAGCGACCAGCTAGCTTCAGTCGCGATGGCAAGTATTAGTCGGGTTGTCCCTGACGATGTCGATAGTTTGGCCCTCGTAGGTCACAATGGTGCGATCAGCCATATCGCGTCAACCCTGACGCGAGGATCGGCATCAATTTCGTTGCCGACATTAGGGATCGCGGAGCTCGCGTTCGAAGGAGTGTGGGGAGATCTGTTCGGTAGCGCGAATGTTTCCTTGCATCAATCAATGAGACCGAGCAAGTAGCCGATATGCACATTGATCCAATTGAGCTGCTAGCCAATGATCGCGCGGTGGCCCGCCGCGAACAAGACCCGATGGTTGATCGGTGCGTCCTTGGAACGGCGACCCGTCGAGGTGCGATAGCGATGCGGACGCTGGTACTGCGTGACATCAACGATAGACTCGCATTGTTTTACAGTGCGTCCAGCGCCAAGCACGTTGAGCTCCTCACGGCAGATGGCCGTGCTTCCTTGTTGATCTATCTACCCACAGTCGGTGTACAGTACAGAATGGAAGCTCGCTTAGAGGCACTCCCTCGGGCGACAATTGCATCTCACTGGCAATTCAAACCCAATGCCGCAAAGCGCATGGATGCACTTTACGAACGGATGCCGCAAAGTTCGATCATTGACGACTTTGATTCTTTTAAGACGCTATTCGCTGCTGCTGCGCCTCCTGTGAAAGCGCCGCTGAATGGAACCGGGTGTTACGTCGAGCCACATCTCATTGAACGCTTAGAGCTTCGGACAGATCCAGCAATGCATGATCGAAAGTTGTTTACGCGACGAGATAACGATTGGCATGTACGGCAATTGGTGCCATAGACATCCGCAATCGGTATCCGTAGCTGGTCATGTATCCAATGCATTCCGTGTATGTGGAAATTGAGCTGTTGGCATGCTATCGTCTCGGCGTGTTTTAAGTTACTTACTACACAAAGTTGCAGGTGCAACATGCCACGACATAGTTATCGTTCGGAATTCCTGCTGCATGCACCGTGTTGAGCCGCACCGCGGTCGTGCCGAAAGGACGGGGATTGAAGCGATTAGGTTGATCGTCTATTGGTCTTGAGCCAACGCACGCGGAACTAGATTAATCGTTCATGGCAACGGTTTGCAGATCGACAAACTGCCGATACCGACCGTCAATGTTTGCCATCAATTCATTGTGATTGCCTTGTTCTAGGATTTCGCCCTGTTCGAGAAAGACGATGTGATCGGCTTGTCGAATAGTCGACAAGCGATGCGCGATGATGATGACGAGACGGTCCTTCGCAGCTTCGTGCAAAGACCGTACTAGATACTGCTCCGTTTCAGGGTCTAGCGCAGAGGTAGGCTCATCAAGAATCAATATCTTCGAATCGCGCAGTAACCCACGCGCGATCGAAATCCGCTGTTTTTGACCTACTGACAGTTTGCTCATCGTCGTGCCGAGTTTCGTGTCGTACCCGTCCGGCAGATTTTTGATGAAATCGTGGATGCCTGCGATCTTCGCGACATGGACGACCTCGTCAAACGAAGCATGAGGTTTACCGTAACGGATGTTATCCCCAATGGAGAAAGAGAACAGCTGGGTCTCTTGAAATACATACGTGATTTGGTCGCGCAAACTCGCCAATTCGAGATCCTTCACGTCGTGGTTATCGATCAGCACCTGACCTTCCGTCGCGGCGTGATAGCGTGGAAGAAGATAGGCAAGGCTTGTCTTCCCGGCGCCGGTTGGCCCAACGAATGCCACGATTTGACCGATCGACGCAGACAGCGATACGTTATTGAGCGCCCGCCGACCATCCGGATATTGCAATCCCACATTTTTCAGCTCAATGCCTTGTTCGATGGGTGGCAATACCTCGTGTCCAAGGTTCTGTTCTTGCGGTAAATCCATGATCGCAAAAACGCGTCGCATTCCTGCGGCAAAGCTCTGCAAGTGAATCCATAGCGACGCAAAACTATCCGCCGGCCCGCGCATCCACCAAAAGTAGAAGAAGATCGCGCCATAATCTCCGGGCGAAAGCTGTCCATTAATGATGTTCGTCGTAATCACGAAGAAAACCGTAATGAATATCGCCTGAAAGGCCAACTCTTTACTGCGTCCGATCAAGATATCCAACAGCACCGTGCCGCGGAACCGCAAAAACGATTCGGAGCTATCTGTACCGAATCGTTGCCGTTCGTTCTTATTGCCGCCAAGACTCTGGACGGCGAGCATGTTGTCCATGCCTTCTTCGATCGTGCTCGTGACGATGGTCCCGGCCGCTCGGCTCGCTTGGTGACGGCGACGAACGAAGCGCGAAAACGGTATCGAGATCAAAAAGTATGCTGGAAACAGTAAACCGGTAAGCCAGATGACCGCATCCACATGTTCGTAGGCGCTGACCAGATTGAACATAGCTGCAACGAACACGGCTGTGGACAGGGTGGGTCGGTTGATGACTTCGTAAAAAATCTGATTGATTGAAGGTGCGTCGTACATTACCCGATAGACGGAGTCACCAATTCGCTGATCGTCGAGTAACGTCATGGGCATCGCATTGATGCGTTCGAATAATTTAGCGCGAACCATATGGTTGACGGTCTGCGTCAACCGAGAGTTCATTTTGTATTCGTAGTACCCCCAGATCCCTCCAGCAAAACTATGCCCACCGTGGGTCAGGTTCTCTTGCTTGGTGGCGGTGTCCTGTCCTTCGATCATGCCGCCGTCGGTCGTATCGTTGGCGGCGCCGGGTGCGTAGCCCCCGACGAGTACGATCAAAAATAGGTAGATTACCGTCAGCGTGATCAAGATTTCCATCGGGCTCACGGTCATAAAGTGATTGATCAGTGGATGTAACCAAATGGGAAATCCCTCTGTACTTGCGATAGGTTCATTGAGAACTACGTGATCAATGATGATCTTTACGCCCCATGGAAGTACGAAGACGGGGTACATGAGCGCGCCGAACAGCAACACCCATTTAATCAAGAAGCGGCCCCACACGTAGTTGATGATCATCCAGCCGCGCGCAATAACCTTGACGGTCTCGACAAACCCCATATCCCAATCGGCGTCAAGCATGCTGGCGCGGTTGCTGAGTTCTCTCTCAGCCTCGACGTTGAACCCGCGAGGTTTACGTACCGAAGATTCCATTCGATTGCTCATGTCATGCCGCCGCGGCAGCGAGGTCGCTTTCGGTTTCAACGAAGGTTCGATAACGCCCCTTAGGTATTTGCATCAGATCGACATGCCTGCCTTTTTCAAATATCCGACCCTCATCAAGGTAAAGGATGTTGTCGGCGCGGCGTATGGTTGAAATGCGGTGAGTGATCAGGAAGATGGCACGTCGTTCTCCCCAAGTCGCTAGATTCGTCATCACGCGGTGCTCGGTGTCGGCATCCAACGCTGCGGTTGGCTCGTCCAAAATTAAAACCGGGGTATCGCGCACGACTGCACGGGCGATCGACAAACGTTGGCGCTGGCCAGTTGATAGCTTGCCTCCTCGGTCGCCAAGGACTGTGTCGAGTCCTTGTGGCAAACTCTTGACGTAGTCATCCATACAGGCGACCTCAATGGCGGCCTGTAGTTGTTGGTCGTTCGCGTCCGGGGCAACGTAACGAATGTTGTCGCGTATCGACATGGAGAACAGCACGTTTTCCTGTAAGGCGATTGCCATCTGTCCGCGCAGACTTTCGACCGTAAAGTCACGTAGGTCTTTACCGTCAATGGTGATTGATCCCTGCGATGGGTCGTAAAGGCGTAGCAGTAGCCCCATCAAGGTGCTCTTACCGGACCCTGTCGGACCAACGATTGCAGTGATGGTGCCTGGCGTCGCAGTGAAGTTGATGCCGTTCAATACTGGGCGATTGTCCTGGTAACGGAATGCGACATCGTTGAATGCGATTTCCTGCTTGAGTCGCTCGAAAGGTTGAGCCGTGCTTTTGTCGACGACATCTGGTTCGATATCAAGAATGTCGAAGACGCGTTGTAGACCCATCGCCATGTCTTGTGAGGCCAACCATTGGCGCATGATGTGACGTACGTTGTTAGTCGTTTCGTGGAATCGATCACGACCCCAGTTGAAAGCGCCTAAGGTCCAGATCGTGAAGCTGAGGCCGATCACTGCTATCAGTTCCTTGGCAAACGCTTCGTTCTCTTGATTAGCGTAGAAAGCCATAAAGAACTCGCCGGTCAACAGAATGCCGCCAGCGATGGTAAACATCAAGATCGTCACGAGCGCAATCATCAGTCTAACCTGGAACGCCGCATTGAATGCCACGACAGAATCTTCTTCCATATCACGTTGTACTTGCTCCTCCATTCGATAGGCCTTTATCAATCGAATCGCCGCAAAAGATTCCTGAATGCGCGATGTAATGTCACTCGTAGCAGCGCGATATACGAGACTACGGGTGCGCATGCGCGGCATTGCCCAACGGGCGAGTAAAAGGGCCGGCAGCACAATGGTGAGGGCTATGAGACTGATTGTTGGACTAAGGAAAGACACCAAGATGGCAGCGAGAAAATATCTCCAGACGCCGATCGAACACGTGATGAGCTGACCGATGACAGCCGTCACTTGAGCGCTATCCTGATAAATACGGTATATGGAATCACCCGTGCGATGGTCACTGTGATAGTTCAAGGACAACTGGTGCCAACGTTCGACCAATGCGAGACGGAGATCTTGATTGATGCGCTGCATGATCCACACGTGGTAATACGGACGGGTGATCTCGAACGGGAGCATGAGGAGCCACAGACCGATCATCAAACCGATGTACCACCACTTCACGATGTGACGTTGCTCGTTGGATAGCGTTTCTGCGATACCTCGAGCCCACTCCTCTTGGCCAATGAACTCCGCTACCGCTGGCATGAGTGGCTCGCTCAGAATGATGGACTGCGATAGCATGTCAGTCATCACAAGCGCCAGCGCGATTTCGATGAAACCCTGAATGCCGAGCAGTAGGTAGAAATAGGCAAGGTGCGCGTGAAGCCGGAATCGCCAAACGAGCTTTTCCCGCCACGGCGTTGACGACGCTTGAAACGGGTTGATTGCACGAACCTGGAACATCCACCCCAATACGACGGCGCCAGTGATAGATACCACCCAATAGTTGTCGCTCATGCCGTCGACTACAAGCACTGCAACCAAATTAGCCGCGAAAAGCGCAAACGCGAGCACGATCGTCATTGCCCCTTGTACACGTTCAGGTAAATTCGCAATGAGCGCCCAATGTGAGATCAGGATCGCGCCAACACTGATATATAAGAATGGCAACGGATAGGCCAAGGTTTGCGGAACCCAGTCGAGGAGTGGGCCGGCGATCGTTAACCCTGTAGCAAGCACTGGGGAATAGAAATATTGATAGCCGTCCCCAGTGACGTTATCGGCGATTGATTGAGATGTCCCTTGACCCGGGTAGTACCAACGACCGAGCAATTGCATTCGAATGAAGGGCCACGAGCGCAAGAACAATTTGAGGATCGCGGAGAAAGTATGACGATCCTCAGCAGCGTCTCTATCGCGGTCAGGAGGAATCTTGCCGTTGTTAATAAAGGGTAAAGCGCGGGATCGTCGTTTATCTCCCGGGTCGCGATCGGTATCGATCGTTTTCAAGCCGATGAAATACGTGACTACAGGTATCGTGAATGCAATCACAAACGTAGCGATCGCCAAGATCGTGAAAGGACTCACGCGACCTCCCTCATGTCATGAGGTTATATTACTCGTTTATTTTGGATGCTTGACCTTCCTTTAAACCATTGAAATATAACAATATATGAAATTGAACTTCATTAAATCAGGATAACTGAAGGCTTTCTGCCAGGTCAAAAGAGTTTGGGTTTCGAGCAAATCTTTTAAGTCTCTTTGAGAAACTGCACGTCATAGAGTGGCCATGTGGCGATACCCTTTACACGAGAAGGGGCTGTTACGTTCGCTAATTTGATTGCATGTTCGGGCCGATAGCGATCGACATACATGCGTAGGCTCTTCGCCTTTGTTCGTTTACCGCTTTTTACTTCTACAGGGCAGATTGAACCTGATTTCGCCCGATGCAGAAACTCAATCTCTGCTGAGTTTTTTTGCCAACCATACATTGGATAACCAACCCTGGCGCGATATTCGGCAGCGACAAAATTCTCAGCGAAAAATCCTTTGTAGGTTAGGTCTTGCAGCATGTGATCAGAATAACTGAGGTTCAACAGGCGGCCTAGCAGGCCAACATCAAACAGATACAGCTTGAAAAGGTTTTCTTTAGTCGAAGCGAACAAAGGAGCGACTGGGTCGGTTGTAACCACTGAACATTTCCAAAGTAGTTTGGTGCGTTCTAGATGGTCTATCGGACTGCGGAGCTCACGATACCGTCTTTTGTATTCGATGACATTGCCAAACCGAAAGCGTTTTACCGATTCGTCAGTAAACTGCGATAGTTGCCGTGGGACGTTTCGAAATACGGCGTCAATGTGGGAAGCGTGATCTTTTGTTGAGTACTTTCCGAAGTCGCGGCTAAGACCTTGAAGGATATTCTCCTGTGTCTCTTCAACTTCAGTCATACGCTTGTGCATGCTACTGGAGTCTTTATGCCAAGCAGCCACAGCTGCGGGCATACCCCCAACGAAGTAGTACTGACGCAGTAGATCCCACAGGGCCATATGAATCGCTACGTTCCGACCGCGGTATCTAAATGCGTCTAAGAGACGATCGTTGCCGCTCGCCATGACGAATTCCTCAAAGCAGCATGGAAATAGTTCGAGCCACTCCACCTTACCTACCGGAAATGATGTCACTAATCCGAGATTAGATCCTGATGCACACACAAAATAATCAGGTCGAATCTCAGCGAAGTATTTCAAAGAATCCAGCGCACGCTGGCATTCACCAATCTCGTCCAAAAAAATCAAATCTTGTTTTGGTTTGATTTCTACGTTGAGTACTGCCTCGATGTTCGAGATGATGTTATCGGGGTGAATCGAATCCTGGAACAAGGAGCAGAGCATTGGATTGACTAAAAAGTCTAGTTTGACGATTTGTCGAAACTCTCGTGGGCCGAATAATTCATTGATGAGATAAGTTTTCCCCGTTTGGCGCGCACCGTCAAGCAGCACAGGTTTGCGTGTTTCACGTTGTTTCCATCGTCGCAGTGCGTTTATCAACAAACGTTCCATGAATGATCCCTGTTGTTATATTTCAATGGACTGCATGAAGTAGAACGTCTGGAAACAGGTGGACTCTGTATTTTCCAACAGTTTTTGGAGAGAATATTACACTTTTTCATACGAATATATACCTGATAATTACATTTTTATGTATGAATAAATGTCATTATCGACACTTTTTCATACGAATGTTTATCGAGAGATCATTGACTGGTTGAATATCTTGGTAAGGTTCATAAATTTAGGTTATCCGCTCCGTAGAGTCAGGGTTTAAAAGTACTCCCAGCCTTTTGTGAAATATTCAGCTATGCTATAGTGCTAAGGCGAGCATGTTGCTCAGGTGCCATTCTTGAAAGTCCCGACTGGACTGATCAACTACGTCAACCTCTCGGCAAGAAGCATCGGATTAACATTGCATTAATCAAGGAGGAAGATGTTTGAGTGCGAAAGTACGTAGAGCTGGCTAGGCAAGTGAATTTCAAATCCGCCGCATTCGAAGAGGCATTTGCCAAAACGGTGTCTAAATGTGCGGTCATTACGCACGAAGAAGCTGAGTTCTTTATCACAAACGGCTTCGTGCTTATTAAGAAGGCCTTCTCCAGAGATCACGCGTTGCACGTGGCGGAGCAAGCTTGGCTGGAGCTTGAGAACATCCACGGTGTCAACCGTAACGACCCTTCGACATGGTCGTGTCGTCAATCTGGATCCGGTAGTCCTACGGGGTACGCGCGTCTAAAAGGTTCAAACAAACTCCACCGCCTCAAATCGCTTGCGCCGCGAGCCTTCTTTGCTCAGGCCGACCTTGTCGGTGGTCCGGAACGTTTCCCAGACGACGGCGAACAGTTGATGTGGGGTGAGGGTGTCGTGAGCAACCTTGGTATTGAGGATGATCTGAGTTGGCAACCGCCCGCGCCGCAGCAACCAGGTTGGCATAAGGACGGTTGGCATTTTCGCCACTTTCTCAACTCGCCGGAACAGGCACTGGTTACGGTACCTTTGTACACTGATATTCAGGAACGTAGTGGCGGGACCTTTCTCATAGTAGATTCAATCGCACCCGTCGCGCGGATGTTACGGGATTCGCTTGCGGGACTTCACCCCGATAGCGTGCAAGGTGCCGGTTATTTGATACCTGGCCTAGTCGACTGCTGTGAGACTTTTACCGAATTGACTGGCGAGGCAGGAGACATGGCGCTGTTGCATCCTTTTATGTTGCATCGCGTGAGTATTAATTCTTCGAGCCGGCCCAGGTTTATTGCCAATATGGCCCCTGTTTTGAGAAAATGTATGAGCTTTGACCGGGAACCGAATGACAGTTTTTCACTCGTCGAGCTGGCCACGTTACATGCGCTAGGGATGGACCGTTGCCCGTTTGAGTCGAAACGTGGCATGCAAGCCTATAAACCAGGACCATTTCGTAACGTAGAGGAGAGAAGCATGCAAAACGAGCTACTTCGAGAAGAAATGCAGGCATTCGCTACTCAAGGTATCGTGACGCCTGCATGGGCGCAAGACCAGGGGTATATGTCCAATCGCGAGTTTGTTCAAGGTTCGTGAGAAGAGTCGTTCGACTGGCGTAGATCCGACTTGTGTTAGCTGCTGGATTTAAATCATCTTGAACCTGTCGGAGAATCACTCAGTTATCTTGACTTAATGAAGGTCGAAGCTTTCATATTGTTATATTTCAATGAGTTACATTGAGTAAAGGGGCTAAAGCAAGCGAATTCTGTACTTTCCGACAGCCTTCTTCGCTCCAGTTGGTCCATCTTGTTTCGAACCAGTTCACCAACAAGATGCCTAGTTCTTTGTCCGACCAGCTGACTCATATTGCACGCGACAGTATTGAGCTTGCGTTTTTCTGATTTCCGTATAGCACTACAGCGTTCGTTATAGGTCTAGGCGCATAAAATGTTGCGATCTTTTAATCGCCGTTTCAAGGTGGCCAAAAAGGTGTTCAACGTACTTCAACCGCTTGATGCATCGGATTCCTTTGAAACGAAATTGCATTTTGCAAATGCTCTGCACAGAGGGTTTCGAGTACCGAATCAGTACTCGGCTAAGGATCCTGCTGAACTGAACACAACCAGCCAAACTCATCGTGTCAGAATTCACAATGCACGTCTACTAGATCCGGCGCCAACTTTAACCTCGCACGGCTTCCAGCTCGTGCATGCCCCATGCGACCTGGATTTGATGAACACTGATACGGTTGCCACGTCGTACTATGCACACTGTCGCGAAGTCGTTCAACGGATCACGGGATGCTTTGAAGTTCGAGGCGGTGGCCACGAATATCGCAACGGTTTTGGTGGTCAATCAGGAAAGCGTGGCGTAAAACCTACACCTAACGGTAGCGGCGGTGGTTACGGTATGGGCATTCACTCGGATATGTGCGCCGCAGTTGAAAAGGCTTTCGCAAAAATCGTGCCTGACGAAAGGCATTTTCAAAGCTTGAATCTGTGGCGTAGCGTTAAAAAAGGCGAGTTGGTATTTATGGCGCCACTTGCGGTATGCGACATGCGTTCGGTTGATCCCGATGACATTGTTTTTGGCGACGGAACTGCGACGGGCAATATCAAGCAGTACTACAAAGTGGTGGATCAACGAGTGGTTCATTCACCCATGCAGCGTTGGTATTACTACCCCAACATGTCAGCAGACGAGTTGCTAATCTTCCGCCAATACGATACGCGAGAAGAGGCGTTGAATTTGCGCACGGTATTTCATAGCGCTGCGGTCGATCCAAACACCCCGCCTGAGGCACCCATGCGATACACCATTGAGGTACGCATGCAGGCGGTGTTTGAAAAAGAGGAGAACAAGGCAGCGCGCGTTGCGCGGTATAAGTCTCAAATATCCAGCATCTATCGCGATGGAACGAAAAGCAACTGGTGGCACGGTCCTATTGAAAACTATGTACCGCCGCCCAATCGTTAGCAACGGCCGCTTAACGACCAAACTGAAATTTACAATGCGATCTTCTATTCCTATGGCACTTGAAGTCAATGTTAGAGGATGATTTATTCATTGCGATTCGTGACTGTGTAGTGCGCATCAGGAAGTCGGACGGACTCGAAGTCTGGCGTACGAAATTACCGAAACGACCTTCGACGCTTGTGACGATAGCGGTTGAACGCGACGGACTCTATGCAAGTTCAGCAGGGGAACTGTATAGATTAGATCCGAAAACAGGGACGATCCTATGGACTAACAAACTGCCGAAGCTTGGTCACGGGGCAGCCCTAATAGCTACAGCTATTGATGACGGTGAAGGCACATGAAGCCAAACTCAGTCTTGTTGGTAGGTATCAAAGGTCACGTAGTGTGCATTAGAAAATCCGATGGCGTAGAACTTTGGCGGAAATCTCTAAAAGGATCTGGTCTCGTAAACATATGTCGCGATGGGGAGGGAGTTTTCGCTGCTTCCAGTGGGTATATCTATTCGTTGAACTGGATAAATGGTGATATCTATTGGGTGAATAATCTACCAAAACTGGGCTTCGGTACATGTGTTATGGGCACGCCAGGCCAAAGCGCGGTAGCTACCTTGAGTGTCGTCACGCAACAACAAGCCGCCATGGCCGCAACGGCTACGGCAGTAGCTGCTGGGGGTGCGGTAGCGGGAGCCAGCGGGTAAGCGTTAGGCAACGCGAACTGGATTTGAGCACTTACCTCTCTTTATATTGGCGTTTGCGAGCTCATAAATAACCTAACTTACCGTAACTAAGCCAGGGTTCGACAGCGCCGTTGGCGAAACCAGTTAATGTTTGTTGTTTGAACCAGGCGCCGAATTCGCTATGTTCCTGCAATGCCGGGATGCGGTCTACCGCATCTTGCCACGGCGTCGGATCGTAGCGCACATGGTGTGCCGTGTAGTTACCATCTACTAATAACCCATAGCAAGCCGCAACGGTTCCACAGCGATTTTGACCAACGCTGCCTGGATTAATGAAGTTCTGCGAGCCAATATGGCATTGAAACTGCACATGCGAATGGCCGAAGAGGACGGGCGATTGTGAATTGCCATGTGCGAGCGGTGCGAAGTCGCTGGCGGGCGCCTTGGGCAGCACGTGTCGTGTGGTTGGGTTTTCATCGCCATGAGCTAGGACGAAGCGCTTGTGTTGAAGCTCGTATTCGCCTGGCTGATTGAAAGAAGCCAACAACTCGTAACTGGCGTGGTCGACTTCTTTGTAGATCCAATCCATAAGGGCTTTGAAGCCATCTGGCCAATTCGCCGTCAGGTTGGGATTGAGCATCACCTTTTCATGATTACCTTGAATGAACAAGCCTGTTAAACCGCTCAACAATTCAGCGGTTTCATTAGGTTGCGGGCCTGGCGAAAGGGCGTCGCCTAAAAACACCACGGAGTCGAAATCACACTCCTTTTCTAACACAGCTTTTAACGCTGTTGCATTGCCATGGATGTCGCCGAAAACAAGTGACTTCATAGGAGTACGGAACCGGCTAGTGTGTCCGAACGAGTGGATAGCTGCGGCAGGTTGATATTCAATTGGCTGGCTTCCAGTGTGCTATGAAGTTGATCGCGGGCTTCTAAAATCGAATACTCCAACAGGGAAAGTCCCCCTCTACTTATTCACTAGGAGCCTGAGCCGTAGGACGATTTGGCACTCAGAAAATAGGATGTATTATCGTGTTTGTTCTACATATAGATTTTTTTCTTAATCATATCTATATGAAGATATATTTTACTAATTTTGCCCTAGGAGCCTGCGCTGTAAGAAAGCATGCGACTTGGTGAATCGTCCGGAGTCGCAGACATGCGACATCTTTGTGCGAGCATCGTCAGGCTTCAGGCCAGGGCATGGTGATCCGGCGCCTCAAAGCAGCCTGAATCGGCCTTGGACCCTAAAATCAGCCCTTGATGAGCCCCATAGTCGACGCATCCAGGTCAATCCCGGTCATGTGGCTGCAAGACATCCACGCATCCGCTTGATATTCAACGCCAGGCACACCAAGTCCCACTCGCCGCGCACGTTGTCAAGCCCACGCAGGCTGAACCGTCGAAATCCTAGTGCTTGCTTGATCCATCCGATCGGCGCCTCGACAAGCCATTTACGCTCAGCATATTGCGCACGGCCAGCCTTGGTCGCCAGCTTTTTTGCCATGCGTGCCCGCGCCGGATACTTGCGCGCGTCAACCGCGGCCTGGCGCCGGCCCTCTCGACCCAACGCCACATAGCCGTCCACCCCACGCGCCTCCAGTTCCTCGAGATCCGCCTCGTTGCAATAACCCGCATCGGCCAGCACCGTCTCCGGACGCTTGCCATGAACCGCTTGCAATGCATCCAACGGCTTGGTCAATTGCCCCTGGTCGTTAGGATTCGACGACACCTCCGCCGAGACGATCATCTGGTGCTCGCCATCCACCGCCACCTGGGCGTTGTAGCACTGTTGGAAGCCTTCCGTCGAGGTCTTCATGATGCGACTTTCCGGGTCGGTGAAATTGTCCTGCGACTTCTCCTCCGGCTCCCCATACGCACGCTTGTTGCCACGCCCACGCGTCGGGTCGCGCTCTTCGTCCCCGGGCTGCCGACCACGCGCCTCATCCGCCTCACGCGCACGCGCCTCAAGACGAGCCTTCGCTTCCCGGATCGCGTCCAACCGATCCTCGCGACGACGCAATTCAGCCGGCAACTCGTCGCCCCGAGACGCCGGACCCCAACGTTCGTCCTCCGCCTCGTCAACGGTTTGCGCCTGCTCCAGCAACAACTCGATCTCCGCCTGTAAACGACGTTCTTCCTCCTGCATGCGCGCGTAACTCATCGCCTTCCGTTTGGATGCGTTCGCACGCACCTTGGTCCCGTCAATCGCCAACTTGCCAAAGTTCGCCACGCCCAACTCGGACGCCAACCGCACCACCTCCACAAACAGCCGCTTGAAGTCCGCCAGATGACGGTGGCGGAACTCGCAGATCGTCCGATGGTTCGGAAAGTTCCCCGCCCCCAGGAACCGATACGCCACGTCTTCCTCCATCTTGCGCGCCAGACCGCGGGAGGAAAACGTGCTCGTCGCATACCCGTAGATCAGCACCTTCAACATCATGCGCGGTTCGTAGGGCGACTTGCGACGACCATCGCCTTCATACGGCGCATACAACGCACTCAAATCCAAACCGTCCACCAGATCGCTGACATGGTGCGCCAAATGACCCTCCGGCAGCCAATCCTTTAGATCCGGCGGCAACAACATACGTTGATCCGGACAATACGGGCGAAACGTCGTCGGCATCTCGAAGACTCCATGCGCTATATGTGTATTATCCCGTATTCAGTTTCTACGGCGCAGGCTCCTAGGTAAGGTCATTGTCCAAATTTATCGAACGATTCGAGACATCGAACGACGATCTAGAACTCTTAGGAGGTAAAGGTCGTTCTCTCACCAAGCTCGTGAATCATGGATTTCACGTGCCCCGCGGATTCCACGTCACAACTCGAGCTTACAAGCAGTTTGTCGCAGATAACAAGCTAACCCCGCGAATTTTGGCACATGCTAAACCGGCGCTTCACAATGGCCAAGCGTCATTTGAGGCGGCCTCAAAGGCGATCCATGGACTGTTTGACGCGGCGTCGGTCTCTGACGAAATTACGCAAGAAATCAAAGCGGCATATGTTCAGCTCGACGATAGTCAGTTGGCCGTCGCGGTAAGGTCTTCGGCCAACGCCGAAGACCTACCGAACCTTTCGTTCGCAGGGCAACAGGAGACCTATCTGAATATTCGCGGCGATAACGAAGTCGTTGCCGCGGTGAAACGCTGCTGGGCGTCCTTGTGGACGTCTCAAGCATTGGCATATCGTCATCAGAACGGCATTGCACAAGAGTCAGTCGCCATGTCGGTCGTTGTGCAACTGCTCGTCCCGGCCGATGTTGCCGGCATTCTGTTCACGGCCAATCCAAGCACCGGGGAGCGGTCGGAACTAGTGATCAATGCAAGTTACGGTTTAGGTGAAGCCGTGGTCAGCGGACAGATCACGCCGGATACATACATCGTCAACCGCGCCGACGGTTCAATCAAGGAATCAATGATCGGTACAAAAGAATTGCAAATTGATGCAGGTGACGGTCAGGGAACCTCTAGTCGGGAAGTGTCTCAGGAACGACAATCAGCATCCGTGCTATCGGCGTCGCAGGTGGAGGAACTTTGGCAGCTAACCGAAAAGGTCGTCGCACTTTACAACCATGTCCCGCAAGACATTGAATGGGCAATTTTTGATGACGAGATTCACTTGTTGCAAGCTCGACCCATTACCAATCTCCCTGTGCAACCGGTTGACATTGAGTGGACAGTACCAGAGCCTGCAGTTTATGTCTCGCGCAGGCAAATTGTCGAAAACATGCCCGATCCCATTTGCCCATTGTTTGAAGAGCTCTATCTGACTGAAGGATTGGAGTCTACCCGCAAAGGTAAAAGCCTGATGATTGGCGGCGGTCCGATGTTTATCACAGTCAATGGGTATGCATATCAACGATTCGACTTCCCAGTGGTGCACAACCAAGCGCGTGAAAAAGGTTTGCTCCCGGTTGAAGATGTGGATATTGATATCGCCGAATTAGCCGCGGAGAAAGGGCAACTTGCATCGACTGAAAAAAAGAAACCCAGCGAATCTGAAATGGAGCGCATGATGCGTGAGGCCCGACAGCGAGATCTCTCTGCACGCGAGCGCGATGTTGAGTTATTTCGAGACGATTTGTCGAATCCTGACCGGGACGCGTTTGACGCGTGGCAGGCCACTCAATCGGCGGAAGGTTTCGCCGTGAAACTCACCATGCCTGAGAGCGATAACCCGACCTATGTTGCGTTCAACAATAGCGAATGGAACGACCGGCAGACCGGTGAGTGGTTTGATGTCACCTGCCCGCGACTGCAAAGCATCCGAGAAAAATGGTCGAAACTTGATCCCGCTACAGCAACAAGCGAAGAAATGCTTGAAGGCATTCGTGAAATGGGTATTGAAGAAGGTTATTACTGGTCGAGCAATGCCAGCCACTCATTCGGCGTCGCGAAATCGACCGACGATCAACTGCAGTGCTTTCTGCGTGAAACATTGCCCAATCAAAACTTCATAAGTGGGCAGTTTCTATCAGGCATTGAATCCAAGGCGATGCAGGCTAATGCGAAGCTATTCGAAATAGCGGAAGAAATTCGTAAGAATGAAGATCTTGCGTTCATCGTGCAGGCAACCCCAGTGCGTTTTCTCATGGATTCGTTGAAAGCGCGTAACGACACGACCGGGTTAATGCGGCTGATTGATGACTACCTGGATACCTATGGTCACCAGGGTTATAGCATGGATTTCGTCGAACCGACGCAACGCGAAGATCCTGCAGCGATGATAACCACGCTAAAGGCCATGGTTGCCGATCGAACTTACCATCCACGCAATCAAGAAGCGCGCACGCAATCTACGCGCGAAGAAAAATTCAAGGAAATTTCCGAACTTCTTGAAGGATTGCCTTATTGGCAATTTAGATTTCGGCTGTGGTTAGCGCGTAAATATCACTTTATTCGTGAGGAAGTGGCGTTTATGTTCGGATATACGTGGGGCGTGTTGCGGCCCATGGCACAGGAGTTAGGAAATCGATTGGTTGCAGTCGGCACGTTGCAGGACGCTGCTCACGTCTACTTCCTCGTTACGGCTGAATTAGAGGAAGCAATCCAGAAATGCTCGCAATCAATACCTGCACCGGAACTCGGCTCTCTTGCTGCTGAACGTCAAGAGTTGCGCGAAGCGCGCAAGCGTCACCACCCACCTGGTACCCTACCTGCGGAAGCAAGCCATATTGATGGCATTGCGTTCAAGGAAACACAGATCAAGAACGAAGCCGATTCGTCTATCATGCGAGGATTTCCGGTTAGTTCTGGTCGTGTAACGGCACCTGCTTCGGTTGTCACGAGTGCTGCGGAGTTCGAAAAGATGGCTCCGGGCTCGATATTAGTCAGTCCGTTGACCACGCCTGCTTGGACGCAGCTTTTTGCCCACGCGGTTGGACTTGTGACGGATGTTGGAAGCATCTTGGCGCACGGTTCGATCGTTGCGCGAGAGTACGGTATCCCGGCGGTACTCGGCGTAGGAAACGGCACGAAGCGAATCAAGCACGGTCAAATGATCAGCATTGATGGCGATCGAGGTACGGTCGAATTACTTGACGACTAATCTCCGGTTTGCGGAGCAGTCACCACAAAGCATCAACCTGCGGCGCGTTGTAGTTGTACGAAGTCGCGATACGAGCTAGTGGCTTGGTGCATGAGTTCGTCGTGTGAGCCGATTTCCTGTATCCTGCCATCTTCCATAAACACAATCCGATCTGCATTGCGTATCGTCGATAGGCGATGTGCAATCACCACGACCAATCGATCGGAAGAAACCGTTTGCAACGACGCAAGTAAGGCGCGTTCGGTTTGTGGATCAAGGGCCGCTGTCGGTTCGTCCAAGATGAGCACGCGAGCATGCCGCACCAGGCCTCGTGCGATCGAGAGACGTTGTTGTTGACCGACCGATAACGTATCGCCACCGCGCCCAAGGTGCGTGTCCAACCCGTCTGGAAGCCGTTCTATGAATTCCATACAACCGGCCATTTCGAGTGCTTCGAGTATGTCTGGCTCGGTGGCGTTGGGATTAGCTAGCCATAGGTTACGTCGTATCGTGCCTTCAAGAAATGTGTGTTCTTGGAGCACGTATGCTGTGTGACGACGAACGCTCGGTAGATCGAAGTCGCGCACATCTTGTCCGTCAATTAACACACGCCCGGTTGTAGGTGTCAGTAACGACGGAATAAGGTACGCTAGGGTGGTCTTTCCGGATCCTGTCGGTCCAACGACTGCTACCAACTCGCCGATATTGAGCGTGAGATTGACATCTACAAGCGCCTGTGTGCCATTTGGGTACAAGTAGCTCACCTGTTCAAATGTGACGGACTTTTTGATGTCAACGCATTCGTGCCCTTCGCTGGAATCTTGTTCCGACTCGAAATCCATAAAGAAAAACACGCGCCGCGTCGCGGCGATGACATCCTGAATCTTGATCCAGTAAGCGCCGAGGTATGCCGCGGGCGTGACGATACTCGAATAGATGCCAAAAAGCACGCCGAAATCGCCTACTGACATGACGCCGTCAATAATGCGGTCACTAACCAGTATGGTCACGTAGATGGCGGCAATGCCAGCGACGCCTGCGAGGATTGACGCGCAAACGATTATCGTGGCGAGGTAGTAGCGCTCGCGCAGAAACGACTGCTCGCTACGATCGGCAAACTGGCTTGATTGCTGACCTGTGGCGCCCAAGCTCTGTACAGCCGCTACATTGGTGACGGACTCTTCCATGGCATTGGTGGTTGCGGACCCTGCGGCTCGTTTATTTTGACTCGTTCGACGAATGGCGCCTGAAAATGGGAATGTAATGAAGAACGCTGCTGGGAATGTCGCCCAGGCGATCCATACCAGTTCGGGGGCAACCTCACCGTAGGAATGATCCATGATGTAGAAGTTGACTATCGCATTGATAGCCATGAGGAGCGGTACGATGGTGATTTGGTGGAATAGATCCGGTGCCATGGGTACGTCATACATGACGCGATAAATACTGTCGCCGATGCGCTGATCATCTAGTACAGCCATAGGTAAATGGCTGAGCCGTTTAAATAGGCGGGTTCTTAGGTTGTCAACCAGCCTTTGAGTCAAGCGGACACCCACCATAAATGCGGCTAATCCCCATAGGCCGGAACCGGAAGAGTATGACGCACTCATCTGGTTTTCCGCTTGAGTCGCCGCGTCTTGTCCTTGTAGCAACGAAGCGCTTAAAGGATTCGTACGTATGCCGACCAACACAAGGCCGAAGACATAGATGGCGGCAACAATCAACATGATCTGCATTGGATCTTTATCGATGATAAGTGCGAGCACAGGATCGAAGAAGAATGGGTACGGAATCTCCGTCGTGCCGAACGGTTCTTGTTGGATCACGTTATCGATAACGACCTTAGCTAACCACGGCACGTACAACGCGGCAATCAGCAAACCCAATTCGAATACGAGTTTGACACCGAACAATCCTTTGACGGCTGCGAGTTGTTGCGCGGCGCGCCCGATGACCCGGAGCGCTTCCAAGGTAGTTAAATCAGATTGAACGTCAATTCGATCGTCGAATTGGTTTTGACCGACGATTTCTCGAATGATGTTGGGCTTCGCGTTGCGCTGGCCACGATCGTCGCTTGCTAATTCCGTCATGCGTCGTGCTCGTCAGCAGTGACGATATCGTCCGAGCTTGATTCGAGTTCAGTGCGTACGAATGTCGCATATTTCCCAGCCTGAGCCAACAATGCCTTATGCGTTCCCGACTCGACGATGCGTCCGCCTTCAAGCAGTGCAATGTGATCGGCGTTTTGAATCGTGGACAATCGATGTGTGATTAAAAGGATCACTTTGCCCTTACCCCATGCGGCGAGATTTTGAAGCACGCGTTGTTCGGTTCGAGCATCAAGGGAAGCCGTTGGTTCGTCCAGGATCAGGATCGCCGTATCGCGTACCACTGCTCGCGCGATAGACAACCGTTGTCGCTGGCCTGCAGAAAGTTTGCCGCCGCGTTCGCCGAGCTCAGTGTCGTAACCTTTCTCCAACTCTTGAATAAATTCATCGGCTTCGGCAATCTTCGCAGCTTGTTCAATGGCCCCTCGGTTAATCTGCCTGGCACCGAAAGCAATATTGTTCGCGACAGTGTCGTTAAAGAGCACGTTTTTCTGAAGTGCAATGGCACAATTTCTGCGCACATCATCAAGTTTGAGCTGGCGAATATCCTTGTCGTTGATTCGCACATCGCCACGAGCCGGATCGAACAATCGCAGCAGGAGGGACATCATCGTCGACTTTCCCGAACCAGTCAAACCGACGATCGCCGTCACGGTTCCTACATGTGCCTGGAGAGTTAGCTCGGATAGGACGGATCTTCCATCCTTCTCGTAGGCGAATTCGACTTGGTTCCAAGCAACTGATTCGATCGGATTGGGATACGCCTCGGGATGGGCGCTCTCTTCGACTTCGATAGGTGCGTCCAGTAATTCGAAAGCACGACGTAATGCGATGAACAAGTCTTGTATCCGCATCCAAATATCCAATAAATAGGAAGCACTGCCGCTCAGACTGCTGAGACGATCCTGTGCTGTCTGGAAAGCGCCTGTATTCCAGATAGCAAATCCAATCAGTCCAGCCACCATCGCGCCGAGAAGTGTTTCGCGCTCGAAAATTACCCATCTTGCAATAAGGTATTCGGATCCGACGAGCAGCAGTCCACCGAGAAACGCCACCGCTAGGGATAGTAAGACCATATCAAGACGCAAGTGATACGCCGCGTCCAATGCGCGTTTCGAATCTTGGATGAATTTGCGATGAATTAAAGGTTCGGAACCGTTTGCTTTAATCACTTTGACTGCTGTGAAGGATTCCTGGACGTGAGATGTCAGATTGCTATTTGCCGTTCGATTGGCTAGTGCCCGGCGTCTTATCCGACGAGTCGACTTGATCAAAAGCAACGCGAACGGTACGGCGGCGATCAATACAAAGCCGGCAATCAAAGGATCGAACGCGATGACTATCGTGAAGGCGACAAGCAAACCATAGACGGTCATCAAAGGGGAGAGGATGCCGCTTTCAATCAGATTGACAATCATCGAACTGTCTTGATAGACTCGGAAGATCGCATCGCCTACCCGGGCTTCGTCGTGATAGCGCAGCGATAGCGATTCGGCGCGTTCTACCATGGCCACGCGTAGGTTTTGGTTGACGCTCTGCCAAATCCATGTGGTGTAGTACCAACCGCCAAGTCCCAGGAGTGTGCCCAAGATGCCGCCGATGATTCCCCATATGATGAGTCGGTTGCGTACGGTTCGACGCTGCGCTGGCGTGAGCTGCTCCGTTAGTTCCGGTGTGGATTCTGTTTCAAGTTCATCTTTTGGCTTAGTGTCGGATTCAAAGGTTTTACCTAACTGTTGCGGATCCGAAGTTACATATTCGTCGTCTAGGAGTAAGATCGAAGCTTGTAGGGGTTGCAACTTTTCGCCGATGAGCACTTTGTTGGTGAACAGATCAACGCCGACAAAGGCCCCCGCCATAGCTGCTATCAACCCAATGCCGGCGAGTCCGAGTAGCAGCAAGAGATGCGCCAGCATAGGCCGTATGAAAGGCCAAGTCCGCAAGGCGAGCTTCGCCATCGTTAGAAACGTGAGGGTAGGCGGATCAGGATCGCTCGACTTGGGCGAGTAACCGTCAAACAAAGGTAGTTGATTCAAAGCGATCGGTCCCGAGTGCGGCTATTAACCATAAAGTAAGCGCTTAGCTATCGCAACATTATCAATCTATCCCGCCTCTCTAAAGTATTGCGGTGCTTTGAAGCAATCTAGCTTCTATGAGAGTCATGTTTTATTCGTTGGATTCAAACCCGAATTTACTGGAGAGGATTCATATAAAGGCGTAGGAGACATGAGGTGTTATGCATATGGTGCTGTACTTAATCGAAACTATGAAACGAGAAACGAATTTTTGTCTGTTCGGCTTCTGTTCGAGTCTTTTAAAGTAAGCAGCTGTGAACTTGGCATTCATATGAAATGGTGGAAGTTCAGTATAGGTTGAGAGAGCTAAGAATCACACCAAGGCTTTTTCAAAAAAGTAAGGACATGATCAATGGCCAATGATGGATTTGGCCATGGCGACTAGCATAATCGTGAATAGACACAAGTAAGGTCATGACATGAGCGAAATCAACATTGCCGCATTAAAACCCGTAGGCGAGTTCGGTTCGAAGGCGTGGTGCGAAGCATGTGCAGCGTACGGTGTACAGCTCCTTCAAGATGGGGATCTACCCAAGGATCTTGAGTGGGGTTTCAGTGAGATTTACACCCACCCTCCTACCCGTTTGATAGGAGACGGTCGTGAATTAGCAGCTTACTACATCATGGTAAAGAACGGCGAAATCTCCGGTGGAGATGGGGCACCGGCAGAGTGCCGGGCATTGCCAGGCTTTCACGTCGAACTGCAATGGGCCGCGATTTGCAATCAATCGGGCGCAAAGTACGGCCGGGAAGGGCAGCGTCAAAGATCACTGGATGAACAGGTCATGTATAAAGCGATTGAGGAATACGTTGGCCGTTCCAATCCTCTTGACTTCAAATCCCGCGCCAAAGCCTTCTGGCCTCCGGCAGTTGCGGCGGCGTTAGGCAAAGGTAGTGAAGAAGGAGGCGGATTGCATAACATCGCGGCTTCTTTGCAGAAGCCTTCTCCGGAATTCGCCGACTATCCGACAACGGATCTAGGTGTGCCGATCTTTACGGAGATGTCGGAGTCGCAGAAGAAGCATTTTCTAGCCTTACTTGCCGTAAAGCGCTGATTTATCTAGTCGTGGCTATCAAGGCGATGAGTGAACGCCACAAAATTGAATTGCATGCCGTCATTGGGTCATTCATGGCTAGCCTAAGGAAGCATTGGCGGAAGGCTGATTACCATGAGATCAACCCAACTAAATGACAGTAAGAGCTGTCTTGAGGCGTGAAACGATGAAAGGCAGGCCGGAACGAAACGGAGGTGAGTTACGCCGCTGTTTTGGGGTATTGTAATTTAGGAAAGAAAGGATAGACTAGTGAGCTAGAAAACTTGCGAAGGTCAAGGGGGAATCATGCGTTTTTATCGCCAGGCGCTAGTCGTTAGTGCCGTTGTCGTTCATCTTGGCGCGTATGCGCAGCAGTCAAGCGAAGAATCAGAAGCTGATTCGGACGCAGCAAAATACATTGAGCAGGTTATCGTGCGTGGCGAACGCGGCGACGTCAATGCCATGGAAATGCCCATGACGGTCACCGGTTTCAACGAGGCCATGGTTGATCAACTCGGCATCAATAACAACAACGATTTAGAAGCTCTCGTTCCAGGTCTGCAAATGGGACATCGCGGTCAAGGTTCCGGAAAGAACGAGGACGACCATATCTATATTCGTGGTATCGGGTCTCAACGTACGGTCAATTTCTTCAGCGACGTCGCTGTCGCGACCTACGTAGATGGGGTATATACAGACAATCAGTATGCATTAGAACCTAGCAATATGTTTGATGTTGAGCGGATTGAAGTAGCTCGGGGCCCACAAGGTACCACTGGCGGCCGGCCAGCGATTGCGGGATCAATTTCTTATTACACGAAGAAACCGACGGATACATTCGATTTGCGCTTCATGAACGAGTTCACGGATCAGTTCACGCAGCGCTACAACATCGCCTTCGGCGGCCCGATTGCCGATACAAATTTTTCATATCGCCTGACAACCTTGTATTGGGAGGGCGACGGGGCGCAAAAGAACATTGGGGGGGGGGACTATGACGCGCCCGACCAGTTGAGCTATACGCCGCAGCTGCGCTATAAAGACAGCCAGTGGGATGTCAATCTACGCTACAACTACACGAAAGATCAAGGCACGCCTAAGACCTCGGTCGAGCTGTACGGCCGCAACACCACAACCCAATGTTTGGTTCCTGGTACGGATGCCAACGGTAATGCCATTTGCCTATCGGAAAACCCGTTTTATGGCGCGGAAAATCAATCGCCGTCGGTGCGCGATTGCGATTTGGACGACCCGAACAAAATCATCTGTGCAGGTGAAGATCTCCGAAACGAAGTTGACTATAACCGAGCCGACCCCATGGATAGCTTCGCATCCCAGTTTAGCGTTGAAGCGTCGTACAACCTGGGTACGGAGCATGTTCTGAGCTATCGCTATGGATCGCGCGAGCACACGGAAGATTCATGGAACGACACTGACGGTACTTCTCGTGTAGGTGGTGGCGTCAATCCCGAGACGAGTGTAGTAGATCCGTTTTACGCGATGGATGGTAAGCAAGGCGGTGTTTTTTCTGATACGGCAACCCATGTAGTTCGTGAATCGTGGCAGAAATCGCACGAGATTTCGCTGTATTCCACATATAGCGGACCATTTCAATTCGTCGTTGGCGCGGTCACGGCGGATGGCGACGACCCGTATGCGTTTCACTCGTATGACTGGGCGAATCCGTTGTTTAACACCGCTCAAACTTGCACCAACCAGATGATCATTGATCTAGGGTGGACACCTCCACTTGACATGGACAACGATGGTCAAATCACGCCGGAAGAGATTTCCGCGGCAGGCGGCAATGCCGTGTACGCCTGTCCTGGCATGTTGCCGAACTACTCAAATACCGGCTCAACGACATCTGCTACTAACAACATGCACGCTAATTATTTCACTTTTTATGGCGATGTTTCATGGCAGACGGAAGGTGTTTATTTCAATTCTGAATATCGCTTGAACGATGAATGGAATGTTTTCGGCGGCGTCCGCTACGATCGGGATAGTAAGCAACACTTACAGAATGGTTTTCGTTTCGGCGCCGACTGGACCGGATTTCTAACCGAATATTGGACATTACGCGATGGTAGCGTGGACGTTGCAGTTCCGGGCGTATGCGAAGCTTGCGGCTATGATGTGAAAAAGAATGCAGACTGGAGCGGATTGACATGGAATCTGGGCGTTGAGTATGACATGCGCGAGGATCTGATGTTGTACGGTCGTATATCGAAAGGTTATCGAGCTGGTGGATTTGCCGGCTTCGGCGCGGCGCATGAATCGGCGCAAGCCGGTCGCCTTGACGAGATCGCCTTTGATGCTGAAGAGCTCATAAATTACGAAGTGGGTGCTAAAGGTTTGTACTTCGACAACGATTTACAGCTTTCCCTGAGTTTGTTTTTGAACGATTTTGACACCTATTGGATGCACGGGAGTGAACTGATTCCAGCGGAGGAGCGCATCCAAGGCGAATCGCCGTTTCGAGGTGACATCTCAGCCATTCCCGGCGTTTGGATTCGAGGTATCGAGCTCGAAGGTGCATTTCGGCTCAATGATCGAATGACGGTTCGAGGTTTCTATAACTTTTTAGATTCTTACATCAGTTCATTCGAGACGATTTACTGGGGTTGGGACCAGGGTCTCAACTTGACGCCTATCACGCTCACTGACCAAGCGGGTAATACCTATACGGAGGAATACGCTTTCGTTGAATTAGAAGGCAATCGACTGCCCAATCAGCCGCGGCATAAATACTCAGGAACGTTCATCTACAAACCAGCCCAAATGCTGGTGGCGGGCGAGGTTACCCTGCTGACGACGGTTACGTACACCGGCGAGAAAGATGCGGATTACGTCAATTTGTCGCAATATCGCGTGCCTGACTATACCCGGTGGGATGCGAGAGCGATTTGGGACTCGCCAGATAATAAGTGGTCGGTTTCTTTGTTTGCGAAAAATTTACTGAACCAAATTGCTGTGCAAGCTTGGTTCCCGTTGGAGTCCGGTGGAAGTGCGCCTCGGGGTACATTAACGGATGAGCGCGAGCTGGGTATTCAAGTGTTATGGCAAGGTATGTAAGCGAGGGAGTTAGTTAAAGGAGACGGTCGAGCACTCGGTATTGGTTTGCTTCTTAGCTTGCCGTGGATACCGAGAGATTAGCGCGACCGTCAGTTTGGGTCTCCATGCTCAGTTTTTGAATTGGCAATACATCGTAGGCTACGTCCTGGCAGGTCAGTTGCACTAACGTATCAATAGATACTCCGCATTTCTGCGCTCGTATGCCTTCTTTGAATAGAGAAGTGATGCTGAGCTTACTTGACTCCTTGGACCGCACGGCCTTCGTGTGAATACAGCTATGTTTTGTGTTCGCTCATTTGTAACGAGTGTGAAAAACGTTAATAGCGAGACAGATCTACGCACTGGCTTCAATTGCATATATGAACGGCCGGTTTAATCAAGGTGGCGTGATGTTTAGAACGATTGCTTGGCGGTTTTCATTATGAAAAGGATTGACGTTTATAGACTGAAATAGCTTAGGGGCTTGACAGGGATCTGTATTTTCAGGCGAGCTCCGAGAAGTATTTATTTTGATAATGAGTATCATTTACTTTATATTTAAAGGGAAGAAACAGTTATGTATTTGGAAAAGGCGCAGTTTCGACGAAGAGGTGTTGAACGATCTAAGCCTAATTTTTCAGCATCTAAGAAGATGCTTTCTGGGTTGTTAGGTATAGCGATAGGTTGTGTTGTAAGCCCCGGCGTTGCCGTTGCTGATTCGGATAGCGAATCCGAGCGGAAACCAAACCTAAACCTTGAAACCGTGACGATCGTTGCGTCCGAGCCCGATCGGTTAGCGCGTACGCCAGGCGCGGTCAATGTCATTGATAACGCACAGCTTGAGCAGTTCGCTTACGCCGATATCCAACGCGCGCTGCGTTACACGCCAGGCATCGCATTACAAGTGGAAGATGGATTTGGCTTACGTCCGAACATCAGTATTCGGGGCGTTGCAAGCGAAAGAAGCGGTCGCATCACGTTGCTTGAAGACAATGTCCTGATCGCACCGGCCCCTTACTCAGCTCCTTCGGCTTATTACTTTCCAACGCCCGGTCGGATGCATAGCATTGAAGTTCTCAAAGGTCCATCGGCGATTTCACAAGGTCCTTACACCATCGGTGGCACCTTAAACCTGGTTTCTACGCCGATTCCGTCAGCGACCGAGGGGTACGCTAAGGCACATATAGGCGAACACAGTTCCAACCGCCTGCACGTTTGGCAAAGTTTTGTAAACGACAATGGCTTGAGTAGCCTGCTTGAGATGCACCAATGGTCGTCGAATGGCTATCAAACCATTGATCGTTCCGATATGGATACAGGATTGCAAGTCCGCGATTACACGGTAAAGCTCCACTACGAGCCGGTTTCAAATCATCGATTCGAATTTAAGTTTCAAATTGCTGATCAAACTTCGCAACAAAGCTACCTGGGCTTAACTGATTTTCATTTTGAGATGGATCCGTTGCGAAGATACGGTATTTCGGAACTGGACGAAATTGAGACCTCGCATCGACAGGGTATTTTGACTTACTTTGCTGAAGTCAGCGACGCGACCGAATTCCGGGTTTCGGCCTATCGAAATACGCATGAACGTACCTGGTTTAAGACAGAAGGCATTGATTTTGACGGTAGCGACAGCGCTGAATCGTTGTCAAGAACGTCATGGTCCAACGTGATCCGAGCAGTCAACCTGGGGCAAGGAATTGGTGACACAGCGTGGTCAGACCTAAACGGTATTCTGCTCGGTACTGTCGATACGGCGCCCGGCAGCATTCAGCTCCGATCAAATGCGAGAGAGTATTTTTCTCACGGTGTACAAGTTTGGTTCGTGCATCAACTCCAGCTTGGCCAAGCCAACCACTTTTTTGAGGCAAGTTTGAGAGTACACGAGGATGAGGAGGATCGATTACAGCGCAATAGTTCCTACCGTCAAGAAAGCGGCAAGTTAGTGTTGGACGACCTGGGCTTACTTGGTAACGCAGGTAATCGCATTCAAGAAGCGAAAGCAATAGCTCTGTACATAAAAGATACCGTTGAATTAGGAAACGTCACATTGACGCCCGGCATACGGTTCGAACATATTGAACAACATCGTACGCGCTATGAGATCCGTCCTGGACGCACTAGTGATCCAGCTTCGCGAGCTGCCAGCAATCTTCGAAGTACTCGAGAAAATCTCACCAAGGTTTGGTCGCCTGGTATCGGCGCAAGTTATCGACTAAGTGACAGCATGATCGTTCACGGTGGCGTACACAAAGGATTCACCGCCCCAAGCAATGCTCCTGGAGTCAAGGAGGAATCGGCTTGGATATATGAAACAGGTATTCGCTATGTTCACGCATCCGCGCCGTTCTCGGCCAATCTTGTTGGATTTCTTACTGATTACGATAATCTGCTCGGCGAGTGCACGGCGTCGTCAGGTTCTGACTGCGAGATCGGTACTGCCTTCAATGGCGATGCTGCGACGGTCGTTGGTTTGGAAGTCGAGCTCACAACTGACATCGCGGAAAGTAGGGAATTTTCATTACCGCTTAACTTCAATCTGACTTTGCTTGACGGAGAATTCGATACCGATATCGCTGATACAGACTTTTTCGGCGATGTACATGCCGGCGACCCGATACCGTATTTGCCTCGCTCGCAATACCATCTCAGCATGGGTTACGTCAAGCAGCCATTCGAAGCATTCGTCAGCTTCAATGGCGTGGGCGAAACGTGCGTTCGCGCTTCGTGTCAAGCTTATGAAAGCATTGAAAGGATATTCACGGCAGATGTGGCCGGTAACTATGCAATCAATGACTCAATCGCACTCTTTGCGCGTATTGAGAACCTCTTGGATGAGGACAGTATCGTGTCAAGACATCCATACGGTGCGCGACCGAACAAGGCGCGTACGATCTCATTTGGCGCAACTATGAATTGGTAACGCACCCGTACCAAAGTTTTAACCATATTGAACAGGCCTTCGTTAGCCAACGATAGAACGAAGGCCCGTTGGTTAAGCAGCTGACGTTTTACACTACAGTTCACGAATCTTATCTTGACAAAGTAGCTTCGTGAACTGTCAGCTTAATTCTGAGATGTATCGGCTAAGATAAAGACAACGATCGGTAGAACGATCGCGAATGTAATGCCGATGTAGCAGAGTACGTTGAGCACTTCATTTTGAATTTGCTCCTCGCTCAGTTTGAGGCGGGGACCGAAGATCAGCCAAACTAATGCTCCTAGAACCACTGAAGATGCAAGGCTTAAAACCAATGCTGCCATGGCTTCGGTTTAAGGTCTCATTGAAAATGTGACCGGTCCGGTAAGTTCGTCAAGTTGCGGCTGAATCCAATCAACCCACTGACACAAGGTTGGTCGAGTTTCTCGCGGGTCGATCAATTCGTGCACCCCAAACGACTCTGCGCGGGGAAATGGCGATCTTGCTGCTCGCATACGTTCTTCGATCTCTGTTCGCTTTGCCACGGGATCCTCCGCGGCCTCGATTTCACGATGAAATGCCACGGCGACACCACCTTCAAGCGGTAAAGCGCCTGATTCAACCGATGGCCAGGCCAACACATACGCATGAGGGGCGTAGTGAGCGGCCGTGGCAACGCCAAATCCTTTGTGCACTTGGATCGCGCACCAGGGAATCGTAGCCTGGGCGGCAGCGGCCACCGCTGCCATACCGTAGCGAATGGTGCCTTTCTTTTCTGCTTCGGGCCCGATCATGAAACCGGGTTGATCAATGAAATTAACGACTGGAATGTGGAATGTATCGCACAGTTCGACGAACCGGCGGTATTTTTGCGCCGCTTCGGCGGTCATCGCACCTGCATAGACGCGATTGTTGTTCGCCAGGATACCGACCGGTTGACCCGCGATACGCGCGAGGCCGACGATTTGGCTTCGTCCGAAGTTTTTTCCTAATTCGAAGAACGAATCAAGGTCGACGATCATGTTGATTACTTCGCGCATATTGAAAACATTGCGCGAGTCCCGAGGCACTGCGCTTAAAAGTTCCTCTTCCATGCGTTCGGCAGGATCTTCACAAGCATAGCGGGGAGTTCGTTGATAGACGCTACTTGGTAGGTAACTCAAGAAGCGTCGACATTCCCTCAATGCTGCCGATTCATTGGCAGCAACGTTATCGACTACGCCGCTCTTGCTGTGAATGTGAGCTCCCCCGAGTTCGTCTTTGGTCATGTCCACGCCTAGTGCGCGCTCGACAACTTTTGGTCCTGCAACAAGTATTTGTGCAGTCTCCGCGGACATGACGGAAAAATGAGATGCAACCATTCTTCCGGCCGGAAACCCCGCAACGGCGCCGCCAGCCATTGACACGACAGGTATTTGCCCCATCGCGTCAGCAATGATTTTGAAACGAGGTTCGGAAAACACCGAGTCGCCGCTTGATGCACCGCCGCGTTTGCCACTACTTTTAACGCTGCCGCCACCCCCTTCAAGCATGCGTACCAGCGGGATCTTGTACTGGACCGCTAAATGTTCGGCATAGATACTTTTGCGTAACCCTGCTGAGTTCGGCGAACCGCCCTTAAGCGTAAAGTCTTCGCCGCCGACTACCACGCGACGACCGTCAATATGACCAAAGCCCAAGACATAATTTGCAGGTACGAAGCCGACGAAGTTGTCTTTTTCGTCGTAATCTGGGATCGCGGTAGCCTTGCCGTGTTCCTGAAACGAACCGTTGTCAAGCAATTCATCAATGCGCTCGCGAATGGTCATACGACCATAGCCATGTTGTTTCGCGATGCCTTCCGGGCCGCCTTGTTGCTTGGCTAATTCACGTCGTCGCTTGAGCTCCTCGACTTCCTTTGCCCAACTCATCTCGAGAAGAAAAATAACCTATGTGACATCCGCGAAATTCGGTGCCCGGTTCTCGAAGTTGGCTTTGATGGCTTCCACTTGGTTCGGTGTCCCAATCAGCCCCGTTTGAAGTTTCGCTTCCAGGGCGAATCCCTCTTCGTCTTTCGCGTGCCAGGTGGTTTCGAGGAGATGCTTGCCTGCTCGTACGGCGGTTGGCGAACGCCCGGCGATTTCGTGGGCGAGTTCCAGCGCAGCTTCGCGAGCGTTTTCTCGTACGTGAGTTACCAACCCCAGCTCCTGCGCTTCCTGCGCATTGAGGGTACGCCCGGTAAAGGTTAATTCTTTCGCAACGTCCATTCTTACGGTCTGTCGCAATGTTTGTGTGATAGACATATCGGGGATTAGTCCCCACTTGATTTCAAGGACGGACATTTTGGCGCTTGGTTCAGCGATTCGAATATCGGTCGCGAGAGCGATTTGGCAACCGCCTCCGTAAGCAACGCCATGGATGGCGGCAATCACTGGCATCGGTAAGCGTCGCCACACATATGCCGCGCGTTGAGCGCTGTTTTCTGCACTTTGGGTTTGAGCGACTGGTACGGGACTTGCGTTCTCATTGGATGTCTGCGATTCGGCGCGAGTGGCCATCCCCTGAAAACTGTTCATGTCCAAGCCAGCGCAGAAACCTGGTCCATTACCGGAAAGCACCACGGCACGTACATCGTTTGCGTTGATGAGTTTACTGCCGGCATCGTTTAGCGCTTGAAACATCTCAGGCGAAATCGCGTTGTATTTATCTGGGCGATTAAGGCGTACATCGGCGACACCACGCTCGATTTCTATGGTGACAAGATCAGACACGATTTATTCCTCTTGGACAAATGCGAAGGTATCGAATTAGCTTTGAATGATGGCGACGACCTGATCTTCTTCCACTGCATCTTCAGGTTGTACGCGAAGTTCGGTTACTTGACCGTCAGCGGGACTTTCAACTGGAATTTCCATCTTCATGGATTCGAGAATGACGAGTACATCGCCTTCAGCAACGGTGTCGCCGACCGCCACTTGCACTTTCCACACGCTACCGGTAACTTCGCTTTCGACTTGATGCGTAGCCATTGGAAAGGTCGCCTTTCAACATAGAAGGTGTGTTACTGACTTACACCGATGGTATGTCAGTATTTCAGGATGACGAGATTTTACTTTCAGATAACGTCGGTCAGGTTCGCTGCTATGGTAGTTAAGAATGTCAATTATCCGTCAGGAACTAGCCAGTCAGCATACTCCTCCCAGCTTTTCAGCAGCGCGTTCAGATTGGGTTGCAACGAACCGGCTTGAAGTATCGTTTTGTCCTGCGCTGTTTTGAGCAACGAGATAATGGTTCGAACGCTCTCTACATTGAGTTCGAGTTCAAAAACGTCCGTTTCCGCTCCGCCCTTGTGATCGCGTGGTTTTTCGAGGGGTTGACGCTTACTAGCAATCAATAGGTCTTTGGACGCACTTTCGCCTAAGATACGAACGGTATGATCAAGGGCCCAGCGTGTGAAATAGGCAGGGTGGTGACTTAATTCCTTGTACCTATTCCAGTCCAAGCCAATTAGAGCTCAAGCGATTGCCCAGTTAAATATTGGTAAGCTTCCAGATAACGTCCCATCGTACGGTCAATAACTTCCGATGGTAAATCTGGTCCGGGTGGCGTCTTGTCCCAACTACCGGCCGCAACGAGGGTTTCAAGATAGTTTCGTACGATTTGTTTGTCGAAACTTGCTTGTTCACGCCCAGCTTCCCAGTCATCTGCAGGCCAAAAACGCGAGCTATCCGGGGTAAATATCTCATCAATCAGCATCGGTTCCTCGGAGTCATTCTGCACCCCGAATTCGAGTTTCGTATCAGCAAGAATAATGCCTCGTTCAAGGGCGTGTTGACAAGCGCGGTTGTACAGTGCCAGCGTTGTGTCGCGTAGCCAAGTCATTTTCTGGGCACCGACAATGTCTACGCCTTGTTCGAAACTAATGTTTTCGTCGTGATCACCGACTGCAGCCTTGGTTGACGGTGTAAACAAGGGACTCGCAAGCCGATCGCTGTTGCGAAGTCCTCTAGGTAAAGGAATACCGCAGACCTTGCCGTTTTTTTGATAGTCCTTCCAACCACTTCCGGTGATATAGCCACGGGCAATGCACTCGACCGGCAGTACATGCGCTTTACGGCACAATTTGACGCGGCCTCTGAGTTGTTGCCTTTCATCCGCTGACAACCCGGGAATTTCATTCACGTCGGTCGTGACCAAGTGATGGTCGACATCGTTGGCGAAAAAATCGAACCAGAATTTCGATATCTGGGTCAGGACGATCCCTTTGCCAGGCAATCCGTTATTCAGCACGACATCAAACGCACTTACTCGATCGGTGGCGACGATCAGCAAGCCTTCATCGCCGTCCGGCAGCGTGGCATCGTAGAGATCGCGTACCTTACCGACGCGCTTATTGGGTAAATTGAGTTTTGTCTCTGTGACTAACTGAACCATATTTCAAACTATGCGGTGTTGCCGCCGTCAACTGCGTATACAGAGCCCGTAATCCAGGATGCCTCATCGGATAGCAAGAATGCCATGACTTGTGCAATTTCTTTTGGGTCGGCGTAGCGCCCGAGCGGTATGCTGGCGGCTATGCGGGTCTTCGCGGCATTGCCGTCGTTTGGCGCCATGCCAAGCTCCAAGCTGCGCATCATACGAGTTTCGACTGGGGATGGGTTGATCGTGTTAACCCTGATATTAAAGCTTGCATATTCCTTCGCAACCGAGCGCATTAAACCGATCACCGCATGTTTACTAGTGCTGTAAGGTGTAATCATGGGACTACCGCGCAAACCAGCAACGCTGGAGGTAATGACGATGCTTCCACTTTGCTGCTCAATCATATGAGGTAAGACTGCTCGTAGGCCTAGCCATACACCTTTGACATTCACTGCCATGACTTGGTCAAATACAGCTTCGTCGTAATTTAGCGTGTCGGATACTTGACCTTCAATGCCGGCATTCGCTAGAAATCCGTCAATGCGACCAAAGCGTTCTATGGTCGCTTCGACCATGTGCTGGTTATCGGTAGCTTGCGTTACATCAGCAACGCAGATCGCTACGTTGTTTTCGTTTAGATCTTTAACACTCGCGCGCAGCGGTTCTTCCTCAAGATCCACTGCAACGACATGAGCGCCTTGATGAACGAGGTAGCGCACTGCGGCCGAACCGATACCGCCAGCGCCGCCGGTGACTATGACTGTTTTACCATCAAATCGTGTATTCATGTGGACTCTCTAAATGCTCTATCGAAGTCTTCTAGTAAATCGTCGCTATCCTCAATGCCAGTTGAAATGCGAATCAGAGACTGGTCAATGCCCATGCTTGCACGACGTTCCGGCCCCATTTCGTGGTAGATCGTGTGCGCCACTGGGATAGCTAAGGTACGGGTGTCCCCCAAGTTGCTTGATTTAATCACGACGCGCAGGGCGTTCATGAATTTGAAGATATCCATACCATCGCTGAGCTCGAACGAGAAAATCGCGCCTGGCAGTCGAAATAGTTTGTGTGCGCGATCGAATTCGGGATGGTTCGCCAATCCCGGGAAATAAACCGCTTTACACTGAGGATGCGCTACAAGGTAATCAGCAAGTCGTTGTGCGTTCTCACATTGCCGGGTGATGCGTAGTGCAAGTGTTTCAGCACCTAGCGCAATCCGGTTCGCTGCTTCCGCATCCAATGTCGCACCGAAATCTCGCAACCCCTTCTTCCGAATCTGCGTGATTCCCCATGTAGTCGGATCGCCTTTGCGGTAAGTGTCGTAAATATTCTCAAAGCCTTTCCAGTTGTAGCGTCCCGTATCGGTAATCGAACCGCCAAGCACATTGCCATGTCCACCGATGTACTTGGTCAGGCTGTGGATGACGATGTCGGCTTTGGAGTCAATGGGTTGGTAAAGATAGGGTGTCGTCATGGTGTTATCGACTACATAGAGCAACTTATGGTCTTGGCAGATTTTTCCAATACCCTCAAGGTCGGCAATTTGCGTCCTGGGGTTCGCAATGGTTTCAACGAAAACCAGCTTTGTATTCGGGCGAACCGCATCGGCAACATGTTTCGCGGCGGTTGCGTCCACGAACGTAACTTCAATCCCGTGCGCGGCGAAGCTGTTGAAGAGACTGTTGGTATTGCCGAATAGAAACGAGCTGGACACGAAGTGATCGCCATGCCGCAACAATGCGAATAACATGGTGCCGATAGCCCCCATGCCAGTTGCGAAGCACACGGTTGCGAAGCCGCGCTCCATCGCATTAATCTGCTTCTCCAGCGCAGCCACGGTAGGGTTGACTTGCCGACCGTAGGAATAACCTTTATGCGTACCCTGAAAGACGCCAGCCAGATCCCGTGCGTCATCGTAGCCATAAGCGACCGAGCCGTGTACCGGTTTGTGCAGGGAGCCATGTTCGATCGGATCCTCGCGATCTGAGTGAAGGATGCGGGTCGTGAAGCCAAGCATGATAAACGGGTGGGTTACTTTGCCGTCGCGTTAGCAATCGGTTGTGTGTGCGGTAAATCCCATAATGGATACACACGCGCTAGCGCTGACAATGCCAATGCATGTCGAAGGTAGCCGTTTTTCATGGCATCTTTCAGTTGTTCAAGAGTGCAGATTTCAATGGCGATAGCTTCGCCAGGCCCGGGATCAACATCCGCCACTTGACGCACATTGCGTGCGAGAAAGTGATGGCATAAGTGCGGGTGGAACGCGGGATTGGGTTCGACCGCGCCGAGATAGTCCCATTCGTCGCTTACGTATCCCGTCTCTTCCAATAACTCTCGCTGGGCCGCGGCCAAAGGTTTCTCGCCTGCGTCAACCATACCACCAGGTGTCTCCAGCGTGCAAGCGCCAATGCCGAAACGGTATTGTCGCACCATCACAGATTCATGCTTTGCCGTCAGCGCTACAACATTGATCCAGTCGACACTCTCTAGCACGAGGCGTTTCATGACTGCCTTGGATGTTGGGTGTTCAAGCCAATCGTGTCGAACTTGGAGTATGGCGAGATCTTCGCCTCGCTCAGAGCTTACCGTACGCCAGGTTAGCGCAGCATCAACCGGTGACAGATTTTCTATAGAAATGATTCGACCTGAAGATGATTGAAGTTACAAGCTTACCAATGAACTCAGTAGCCGGTGAGCTCAAGATAACCGTCTCCGACGCGCTGCCCCTTTTCCTGCGCGAAAACGACACCTTCCCAATACCTTACCGAGGTTGACATGAGTTGTTTGTCGAATGCCGCATCAATGACAAGCGTTCGTCCTTCTATGTTGAGGTGCCAACCAACGGGCCAATCTCCCCAATACCGCGTCGGTTGCAGGTTCCATTCCGTGGAGTGTAAGCGTCTACGACTGCCGTCGCGGTGCACCAGCATGCCAACCGGCTGCGATTCGATACGATCGTTTTGCGGGATCAAATTGAATAAGACAAGCTCACGACCGTCTTCGAGATGCAGGGCCAGCCAGTTCCAACCTCGGTAGTTGGCATCCAAGATGCCGGTGCTCCACTCGTGATCGAACCAAGCGTTCCCGACGACCTCAAACGTGCCATCCGGCATGGTCAGCGTCCCCGACGTTTTCAGTCTGGGCACGGAGTAGTAATAACTTGCATTCGTAGGCGACTTCTTTGACCATCCGTTGTCGCCGTGCAGTACGGGAGGCTTCGAAGCCTCTAGCATGAGATCAATCATGTAACCATCGGCCTGCGTACGCAGTATGAGCGGCGAAAAATCGGTTCGGGTGGCGTGTAGCGTCCAGTTTTCTAGAAAGGCCTTGAACGGCTCGATCGTCACTCCGGCCAATCGGTCGTGTCCTCGCGAGAATCGTTCGAAGGCGACATGCTCACGTGCCTCAATGTCGGAGATTGCAAAGTGCGCCATGTAAACCTGCCCGTTACGCCAAGGGTTGGCGTTGTTAGAAGTAGGTGTGACCGCTTGTCGAAACAACGTGAACTGAAATCCGAATTCGCGCGCATTGGCATCTCTAACGACGCCGACAACATACCACCACTCCGTTTGAAAGTCTTGATGTTCGCCATGGTCGCGAGGGAACTCAAAGCTGATCGTTCGATTCGCTGTTTGAAATCCGGCCGAATTGGCATTGTCGTACAACACATTCAACGTTAACGGTCGACCGAATTCGCGGTCGCATCCTGATACCACCATCATGATGAAGCCAACGATCCATAGGTTTCTAGCTGGCATGACTGAACGGTTGCGAAACGATCTTGGCGAGCGCCCGTCGCAATGGCTCTAGACCAGCCAAAATCGCTGCGACGATGCCGAGCAGCGTAGGTACAAGCACGGCTTGCCAGGAGAAATCCAGATCGAATGACCAACCGTACGCGCGTGGATTGACGTTGTAGCACAAATTCCATGCAAGCGCGAAACTCAATGGCAGTGCGCTTAAGACGGCAAACAAGCCGAGCAAACCATTTTGTATGACAGCGTTAAGCGCCAGATCCCAGCGCGACATGCCCAGCATAGTAAGCGTGCGCATTTCGCGTAAACGTCTTGCCTGTAGGCCGATGAGCGCACACGCCATTCCAATCACCGCGACGAAGATAGCCACATTGACCATGATTTGCGCCGCGGCAAAACTTGCGTCGAAGGTTTGTAGCGCTAGCCTTCGGATTGCGTTCGAGTCCACTACTCGGATGCCTGGATACATTGAAGCGATCGACTGACGCATACGCTCGGGATCTGGTGTATCAATGCTGAACCGATCAGCGATAAGTTGATCCAATTCCACAAGCTCTAATGGCGCGATCGCTCTACTGCTGGATGCGCCGTAGTCTTTGAAGATGTGCAGTACAGGTAGCGTACGTTCTTGATCCAAGGCGATATCGAGATGGATGCGGTCGCCGACTTGGAACCCATGTTTACGAGCGGCGACTTCGTTGATAAATATGCCGTTTGTTCTGCTGCCTTCGTATCCGTACCGTGCGCGTTCGTGTGAATCCAGCACAGTTGCAACGAGTTCGGTAGGTACATCATCAATGTGCGCCAAACCACGGTAGTACGCTCGAACAGCGTCGACATCCGCTCTCGCAGCGAATGCTTCGGGGTCGAAGTGCGCTGCGTCCGATAGATGTAGATCGTGAACGAGTCGTTGCTTGAGAATGGCTTCGAACTCCGTTCTAAAACTGACTAGCATGAGCCCGATGCCTATGGCGGTAGCGATCGCAATCGACAACGCGTTAATTGCGAGGCGAATGTCGTTTACCGTGACGATGGCGTTTCGTAGATTCATGCGGGCCGTAAAAGATGCGGTTCGAAGACGACTTAAGACTGCAATGGCGCCCTTCGTTGCGAGCGGCACAACGCAAAAAATGTTCAGCAGACAAAAACAAACACTTAGTAGCGAAGCGCCGAGCAGTCCACTGTGTTTATTGAAGCCATACAGCAGACCGGCGATTGCCAAGCCTGTGGCAATCCACCATACGGCCGGAGAACGTTGCATAGCGCGCGGGTTTGTGCCCGCAGCTACGATCAACGTTGCCATCGAACCTAGTGCGAGTGCTTTCCATAATGCGAACGCGCTGAGTGTGCGCCAGGCCGTTATCACGGACATGTCGTTAAAGTAGGCTAGGGCGCTCACGCCGGTTAAGACACCTAGAGTGCAGCCGACCGTACCGACGACCCCACAATGCAAGAAAACCAAACAGCGTTGTTCCGCCGCCGATAAGCCGATCGAATTGAGTAACGCTATTTGTGCATGGCGATTGCGTAGATTACTTTGGGTCGCCTGCAACACAATGAAACCAGCCACCACTAGGGTGAGCAAGCTCAACATCCCCAGATTGAAAACGATCGCGTCGCCTAATTGTTTCGATGGATTCCACCAGGAGAACGGCAATACGCGATAACCATCAAACTCTACAGGGGGTGACTCGGTGCGCGCTGCCGTTAGTAGCCCTGGTACGGCAAGTTCCCACCAGGGCATGTCATTTTTCGCGGATCGCAACCAAATCGCATCAATCGCACCTTCGCGACCGAGCATGCGTTGTGCGGTCGGGAGATCGGCGATCAGCTGCCGTTGCGGCGCGGGCGTTTTATTGAGCACGAGTGCGTCATGGATTCGGTCGCCCGTTTGCAAGCGATCGCCCAACGCGAAAACGCTATCCTCCGTCAAGAACCGCATGTCCGATTGCAAGGCTTCCAGTCTTGCTACGTCGCTAGGGAGCGTTGCGATCACATCGTAGCCGAGCACGTTGTATAGCACGCCGGCAGCCGTCAATGAACCTTCGATCACGGGAACCATATGCGATATCTCCGGCCACTCGCCTGCCCGCCAACGTGCGCGAAGTTCGAAATACTCCGCCTCCGTTCGATGCGTTAGGTAAATCACATGGTCGTAAGATCCGAGCATGCCTTGTCGATCGAAGCGGTTCAGGATCGACACGCTAAGTTCGTGTGTAACGAGCACACTCATGACCCCGATACACAGGCTGATTGAGACGAGTGTGCTATTGAGGAGATTGCGACGCATGTCGCGCAGCTCGCTCCGAATTAGCAGCAACATATCAAGGTCATTGATTCGGTTAGCGAAGAATCTGTGGGATCATCGGGTAACTTGAAGAACGACGCGTGTCAGTGCGCCAACATAAGCACATCTTCGCACTTGGCGCTGATACGCTCATCGTGGGAAGCCACGATCAGCTTGGCATCGGCCCGTTGCGTTTCGCGCCATAGCAGTTCAATGACAGTTTCGGCTGTATTGCGATCAAGATTGCCAGTGGGCTCGTCAGCCAGAATGACATCAGGGTTGTGTGCAAAGGCCCGCGCGATGGCGAGACGTTGCTGCTCGCCGCCAGAGAGCTCTCCGGGAAATGCGTTCAGGCGTTGGCCTAATCCGAGCTGATCAAGGCGTTCTCGAGCAGACTTCTGCAAATGCGGCTGTCGCGTCAACTCCAGGGGTAGTAACACGTTTTCAAGTGCCGTAAGCGTTGGTATGAGATTGAAAAACTGAAAGACGAAGCCAATGCGATGCCTTCGAAAGCGTCGCAGCTCCTTGGATGTCGCCGTGTGCAGTTGGAAGATGCCCTTATCTTGCTGAAAGCACAGCGAACCTGCATCGACAGGCAGCAGACCACAAAGTAGGTTCAAGAGGGTGCTTTTGCCTGAGCCGCTTGGTCCGGCGATGCACGTGAAGCGATGCTGCGTGAAGTCGTGGGAAAAGTCTTGCAGTACCCAACGTTGCGAATCCCCGTCGTCGAAACGTTTTGCGACGTTTTCTAGAACGAACACCAAGTACCAACGAAGTACTGCATGCCTTTTTCGTGCAGTGCTTGCGTAACGGGAATACGATGTCGACCGCGGCGAACTGCGTCCATGAGTGTCGCGACATCGTCGTAGCCGGCAACCATGCGAAGCGTCGTGATGGTGGGTACGATCAGTTGCCATTTGCCGGCGGCATAGTTGCTTAGCGCAACTTCCGGCGTTTGCCAACTCCCCGCGACGGATTCGCTTTGGTGGTTCTCGGCTGTCTGTTCTGCAGGCACGGGTGCAACGAAGAACCGTGTGTCGAATCGGGCTGGTGCATACGGTGGGGTGATCCAGTGACTGAAATACAGTACCGCTTCATCATGGAACCGTAGGTTGAGACGTTCGATGCCATGCTTGAACGTGAGCCGTTTGTTCAGCACATCGGACCTGAACTGCTGCAATTGCTCGTATATAGATGCCATGTCGCTGGCCTCGGCGAATAGCACGCCGCATTCTTCGAAGCACTCTCGTAAAGCTGCAGCCTTGAATTTCGGCGGCGGATGATTTGGTGACTGGGGTGGCGCAAGATGCGTCGAGAGAGCTTCGTCATCTGCATCAACTTTACCACCAGGAAAAACGTGTAGATCGGGGAAATCACCCCGCCCAGGTCGTTGGAGCATAAACACTTCCGGCCCATCCATGCCATCGCGCAATACAATCACGGAGGCGGCTTCGCGGACGACTGGATTGGCTTTCGAGGGTTTGTCTGGTGTCAATGGACTGCCCGGTGGTTAACCGGCTTGTTGGCTGCAGCGATGTGTCCAGGCACAATAATTTTTTCGATCCATTCGAAGAGCAACTCAACGACTATTGCCATTAATGCCGCTACTCCTGCCCCAACCAAAATAAGGCGCATATTGTCGAGCTGCAGGCCTTGAAAAATAAGGTCCCCTAAGCCCCCACCACCGATAAAGGCGGCGAGGGTCGCAGTACCTATACAAATGATCGCTGAGATGCGAACACCTGCGAAGATCGCAGGCATCGACATAGGCACCTTAACGTGCCACAACGTCTGTGCACGAGTAAACCCCATGCCTTCGGCGACCTGAATCAACAAAGGATCGACGGTTGTCAACGCTGTGATAGTCGTGCGAATAATGGGTAGGAGCGAGTAGAGTAACAACGCAACGATTGCAGGGAGCATCCCGATACCGAACAGCGGCACCATCAACGCAAGCAATGCAAGAGATGGGATGGTCTGAAGCAAGCCGGCGCCGTATGCAATGGGTTTTGCGAGCCAATCAATCGAATGTACGGCTAGCGAAATCGCTAGTGCGAGCACTGTGGCGATGACCAGTGCGATGCCTGCAAGGTAGAGGTGTTCGCCTGTACGTTTAGCAAGTTTCGCCATGAGCGAGTCGCCCATATGCGTTGAGCGAACATCAAGCGTTGCAAGAAATTCGCGTGCCACATCTGCGGCTGTGCGCCCTTCAATGTGAACTTGGTAGTTGAGCCTGGTCATCGTCGTGTCGGACAAGGCGTTCGCCGCAACGTTGAGTACGCGTTTTACGTCAGCCGGTAGGTCGCTACGCGTGAGCGGCATCGCTAAGTACTTTGGGAAATAGGCGAGATCGTCTTCCAATACGGTCAAATTGAAGTGTTCTATTTCGGCATCGGTGGTGTAAAGATCAGTCACGTCAATTTCGTTTTCGACGATAGCGCGTAGTGCCAGCGCATGTTCGATACCGCCAGCAGCTTGCGGCAACCCGTAATGCGCTTTCATACTTGGATAGCCGTCCTCTCGTTCTAGGAACTCATGTGAGAAAAAGAATCGCAGTTGAGGAAACGTCCGTAAATCCGATATACGAGTCAATCCCAATTCAGCTGCCAAGTCTGCGTGGACGCCCATAGCATAGGAGTTATTGAAACCGAACGGTTCGAGTGCATGAATTCCCTGCTTTTCTAGTTCAGTTTCGATCTCAACAAGAGACAGATCCCGAGTTGACTTCAGAATGACCTCCTGAATAGTTCCTGAGTACTCCGCATAGGCGTGAACATCCCCCTGCTCTAGCGCGTTGAACACGATCTTCGTCCCCCCGAGCTTGAATTTGCGCTCGACTGGATAACCTGCGGTTTCAAGCGCTTGAGCTAATAACTCGCCAAGAATGTGCGATTCGGTGTGCAGTTTGGATCCCACGACATAGGTTTCGGGTTGACTGCAACCGACTGTCGCAATCATGAACATGATGCCTAAGGCATAGAGCAGAAACGCTTTCATGTTGCGGATTCGACCAGACCTTGCAGGAAGGACGGTTCCGGCTTAGCTAGCACCTCATCGCGCGGCCCATGCTGTACGATGCCTCCTTGCGCCAACACGACGACATGATCGGCAAGTAATGTGACTTCGCGGAAATCGTGAGTAACCAACACAGCGCTGAATTGCAGATGTTGTTGTAGTCTTTGAAATGCGCTTTGGATTTCTCGACGAGTGATGGCGTCAATCGCCGCGAATGGTTCGTCAAGGAGCACCATCTTAGGTTCGAGCATCAGCGCACGACACAGGCTGACGCGATGCTGTTGTCCGCCTGACAATTCGTACGGATATCGATGCTGCATTGAGCTATCAAGATCGGTCAGTTCCATCAGTTCGCGGAGTCTTCCCTCAATACGTTCGCGGTTCCAACCGGTCAGCACCGCGAGTTTTACGATGTTTTGCTCAATCGTCATATGGGGGAATAGACCAGCACCTTGTACCGCCAGGCCGATTTTGCGACGAAATAGGTGTAGATTGCGGTCAGGAATCGGTTTCCCCATGACGTCAATTTGGCCTTCGTTGGGGCGATATAAACCGTTGATTAGGCGGAGTAGCGTTGTCTTACCACAGCCGCTCGGGCCGATTAAAGCGGTGACTTTGCTAGCGGGCATCGTTGCCGAGAGACCTCTAAGGACCCATTGTTCGCCTAAAAACTTCCCCACATTGTTCAGACCCACGCAAAACTCGGTATCAGACGTCATAGGTAGCCGCAGCCTCTTCAATGTATGCGCTGACATGGTCGAGAATCTCCTGTTGGGACGCGCTGAGTTCGCTTTTTCGCAATTCCGCTATCGTCGCGCGGCGAGCGGACACGCCGCTATGGTCGCGTCGTAACATATGCTGTATAAATTTCTGGTATTTTTGTGCGAGATGCGAAAATTCTCGTGGTCGCAGCTCGTAACTCAGACGATCTGCAAGCTCTTGAAGTCGTTCGTCCTTGAATGATTCCTTCGGCAAGGCAAGACCTTGATCAATGGCCGAGTGGATGACTTCGCATAATCGCTCGTCCCGGCGACCGATAAAGTCGTCGTATAGGCGCTCAGACGCATCCCGCTCAATATGTGAGGTTATATCTCGGTTCGCCATCTTCAACATGGTGTGCACTAACTTTTCCACTCGCTGGTGCCCTAAGCGAGCCAGGAAGGTTAGATTACGTTCGACTTGATCGACATCGACTTGAAATCGCTGTGCCATCTCGGTCGTAAGCCTATCTACGCCTACGATGACTGGACACTTATTGAGCGGAACTTCATAGAGCCCAAGTCGTGTTCGTCCTTGGGCACGAGCTTCTTCGTTGGATAAGAACCGCGCTTCGTTCAGTTCTTCTGGGGTAGCCGAATTAAGCGAACTTAAATCTGCGGATAGATCGGCGACCAGTATCCGCGTTTTGATTTCCGGATGAGTGGCGAGCACGCGCACGGGCGCGGCGAAACATCGTTTAGCCCCGAACGTCGAATTGATGTAGAGGTAGAACCGACTGCCGTCTTCAAGCGTACGCTCAGTGGCCTGTTTACTTCGAGAATTTAGCAAGTACGACCACAATTGAGGTTGGGCACGCTTCACAACGCGAGCTAAGGCGATCGACATGCGTACATCCTTCAGTGCATCGTGCGCACCGCCGGCGTCAATGCCGTTTGCCCTTGATAGTGAAGCTAAGCTGACGGAAATTCGGTTTTCGTTATCCAATGGCCACTTGATCTTTGCCGGGCGCATGGCTGCCGCAGCGAGCAAGACTGGGAATAAGTCGAATCGACTGTTACCCTGTTCAAACTCTCTTCGATAGGGTGGAAAAAGATTGCGAAAAAGCGTATAACGAATGAATTCGTCATCGAAATTAAGATTGTTGTAGCCGAGCGTGCAAGTACCTGGCTTCGACATGCAAGCGTGAATACGTTGGATCGCTTGCCATTCATCAATACCTTCTTCTTGCAAACGTTTTGGATGGACACCAGTAATTAAAACAGCCTCGGGATCGGGTAATACATACGGCGGTAATTTGATGTATGTGACGTACGGTTCGCCAATAGGGTTTAGCTCAAGGTCAGTCCGTTGTCCGGCAAATTGTGTAATACGGTCACTGGTAGGCCGAAGCCCCGAGGTCTCTAGGTCATACCAATAAAATGAAGTCGGATCAGATGCCATAAAAATTTACTCGACATGAACGAACGCGTGCGCACGTTTTTCATGGCACTTGGTCCGATTGCTGCGCTAATTGTCGTATTCGGCACAACACAATTAGGTTTGGAAGAACCAGCGGCGCTAACCGCCGGGGTGACGACCTTGTGTTTGGTATGGTGGATCAGCGAAGCGGTACCCATTCCAGTCACCTCGCTTGCCCCATTGGCGCTCCTACCGATGCTAGGCGTGTTACCGATGACGGAAGTCTCAAAGGCCTATGGCAGTCCGTTGGTGCTGTTGTTATTAGGGGGCTTCCTACTTTCGACCGCTGTCGAAAAGAGCGGCGCACACCGCCGCCTTGCGGTGAGTATGGTCAAGCTGTTCGGTGGCGGGAGCAGCCGTAGCCTAGTGTTCGGCTTTATGGTCGCGACGGCGGTGCTTTCTATGTGGATTTCGAACACTGCGACTGCTTTGATGATGTTGCCTGTCGCGATTGCCGTGCTTGAGAAATCGCCCGATAAAGATCTGCCGGTGCCGTTGTTGTTGGGGATTGCATACGGCGCGAGCATTGGCGGGATCGGCACACCGATCGGTACGCCACCTAATCTAGAGTTTATCGCGGTGTACTCCGTGACGTTTGGCGAGACCATTTCATTTGGCGCCTGGATGTCGTGGGCGCTACCGGTAGTTCTGGTGTTCTTACCAATTGCCGGGTTCTGGTTGACGAGAAGTCTGAGCTTTACTGGCTCGGTCGACATACCGGAAGTTGGCGCGTGGACGCCGCATGAACGACGGGTCATGATTGTGTTCGTCTGTACAGCTATCGCTTGGGTTACTCGCACAGGCCCGTTTGGTGGGTGGTCTGTTTGGTTCAATGTACCTTACACGAACGATGCGATGGTGGCATTTATCGCAGTCATTGCGATGTTCTTGATCCCCAATGGTGATAAAGGCCGATTACTTGACTGGGACACGGCGATCAAGATTCCCTGGGGCATGTTGCTCTTGTTCGGCGCGGGCATCACCATTGCCAGAGCGTTCGTTGAATCAGGTCTCAGCGAGGTTTTAGGGGGCTATCTCACCCATGTGGCAACTTGGCAAGTCTTATTGATGATGGCCATGATTTGTTTAGGTGTGACTTTTTTGACGGAGGCTACGAGCAATACGGCTACGACGACTTTGCTGATGCCGATTCTCGCAGCTGCAGCTGTCGCGGCGGAAGTGGATCCGTTGTTATTGATGGTGCCAGCAGCTATGAGTGCGAGCTGTGCGTTTATGCTACCCGTGGCGACCCCACCCAATGTTGTGGTGTTTTCAACCAATCGATTGCCTCTGCGAAGAATGGTTCGGGAGGGTGTGGTCCTCAATCTTGTCGGGGTTGGGTTGATTGCGACGATCTGTTACATCGCTGTGAGCTAGCTCTCATGCAGATGTTGCTAGGCATATTTACGATCAGCGCGATAGCTGCAACTACCGTCTTGGTCTGTATTCCTCTGTACGCGATGGGAGTCATTCGGCTGATCTTGCCTGTGCAAGGAGTTCGTCGTCTGTTGGCGTATCCAATGGATATCGTCATTGATGTTTGGGTGAGCGTCTTTCGGTGGTTGATTCGGACATTTCGATTGCTGGACATTCAAGTCGAGATGCCTACAAACGTACGATGTCGCAATCAATGGCAAGCCATTGTGTGCAATCATCAAAGTTGGGTCGATATCGTCGTGCTGCAGATCAGTTTTCGAGATGTCGCGCCGGTTTTAAAGTTCTTTACGAAGCGAGAATTGATTTGGGTACCCTTCGTAGGATTGGCGATGTGGTTTTTAGGTTTTCCCTATGTGTATCGCGTGAATCATGCCGGGGGCGGGTTAAGTCAGACCAAGCGCGACACGAACACTGCAGTGCTCAAACGCGAAGGCTCAAGATTTCTTGATAAGCCTGTTGCGGTGATTAATTTCGTCGAAGGGACCCGTTTCAATCCTACCAAGCGCGAAGCACATGGGTCGCCTTACGAAAATTTGCTGTATCCGCGACGCGGTGGACTGCAGCGAACCCTCGTTGTACTTGACGACCGTGTGCAAACGGTGCTTAACTCAACGATTCGCTATGAAAATTTTGTACCGGGGTTTTGGGATTTGCTATCGGGGCGGGCGACTGTCGCGCGCCTGATCGTTGAGGAAATACCGAAGCCTTCAAACGACCGAGAATCTATCGCTGTCTGGTTGGACGATATATGGGCGCAAAAGGACCGTCAATTTTCCGATGCAAGCTCATAGTCTTCGTTGCCCGGGCGTTGGCGTTTTTCTCGGTTTGCTGTCGTACGCCGTGTACCCTGATCCATTGATTTCGGAGCACATTCGCTAGGGATCTCAATACTCGCGTGGTGTTAACTTACTGCTCATAAGGAACGTACCTATGAAAATCGGCATCTCTCTACCCGTTCGCGAAATGCGTAATGATTTGGTTGCGATCAAGGACTTCGCCCAAGCAGCGGAGGACTTAGGTCTCTCGCATCTACGGGTTCCTGATCAGATCTTTCGTAAAAACAGCGGTCATCTGCACGAACCCATGATGCTTTTGGCGTATATCGCCGCAGTCACGTCGAAGATCGAATTGGTCCCGTCGGTCATTGTGTTGCCGGCACGTCAAACGGTCTTGTTCGCGAAACAAGCGGCGGAACTTGATATATTGAGCGAAGGACGCGTAAGGCTCGGAATCGGCGTGGGCGGCAGCGCCGAGGAGTATCAATCGCAAGGTCAGGACATGCACAGTCGCGGGCGCCGCTGTTCCGAACAAATGTCGTTGCTTAAGCAACTTTGGCAGGGCGAGTCGATTCGAGCGCAAGGTCGTTACGACCATATTGCCACGGATGTTTACCTTGATCCGCTACCCATTCAGCAACCTATTCCGATGTGGATCGGCGGGGCTGGCGTGCCGTTGGAATCCGTTCGGAAGCGGATTGGTACTTTTGCTGACGGTTGGTTCGTACTTTGCGACCCGTCGCAATTTCCAGCGGTGCGTGATGGCATTAACGCTTATGCGCGCGATGCGGGCAGAGATCCGGATACACTCGGTATGGAAGCAGGAGTTGCGGTCGTTGGACCGCGCCAGCATGAATGGCGGGACCGTGTCGTTGACTGGCAAGCGCGAGGCCTTTCTCATCTTTGCTTGCGGACATTAGGTGGCGGTATTGAAATTGATCAACATGTACCGACAATGCGTACCGCCGTTGAAGAATTGCCTATCGGCTAACTTCAAACTATCGCTAGGGCGTAAGTTGTGAATCAGATTCCCAGTACAGGTTGCGATTGAAAATCGCCCAACTGGGTCTGTTTTAGTGTGTACGCACGGCATAGGATGTCGAAATGGGTTAATGTAAAAGGAGGTGGTGAGCCCAAGCGGGAGTGCGGGGTGCATATTTAAAATTATTTCCTCCAATCATCCAAAGTGTAATGTTTATCTAGAAATATAGGAATTACGAGATAATATATCTCATTGCAATCCTTTAATTACCGTGTCAGTTCTCTATTTACCTGACTTTCCAAGTTGCTGAGGCGGCGGGACGCGTCTAGCAAGCGTTGGTTGTTTTGTTGACGCGAAAGGTCGATAGCTTGAATTGACTGTGTGTTTTGATCGACTTGATGTTTTAAGGTGTCGCTTAGTTGATTATTTTGTTGGGTCAATACATTGATCTTGTCGATCGCGGCACGCTGTTGAGCTACGACATTCGAGATTGATACGTTTAAATCCGTCTCAATTTGCGTCAGGGTCTGCTGCGTGCTATTAACGAGCTCCTGCACGGACGCGATATTGGCTTGATTTGTTTGAATCCACGCTTTGTTGCGTTTGTTGCTAACGTCCCAGAGCTTTCGTATCTCGGATTCGTTCGTGGCGATCTGTTCGTCCGCGTCTCGTGCTGTTGCGGTTATATTCGACTCGGTGTCTGTCAATTGATTTGATAGGCTTGTAACTTGCTTGTGCGCCTCGGTTAATTGCTCACTCATCAAGATCATTGACTGTTGCTGTTGCCATACGAGCCAACCTAGCGCAACGAGGCCGACTACTAAAAACAACAATAGGAACGTCATGACCAACACAGTGCGACTGGAAGACGCATGTCGATTGCGTCGGTACGAACCTTCCGGGTCGGCTGTTGGGGAAATGCGTCCTGGAACTGGAACGAGTGCGTCGTCGTTCAATGATTAGCCGTTAGAGTAGTTGCACTCTGCACAGTTTTACTAAAACCTTGCTGGGGTTGAAGGATAGGTATTTTCTACACCTATTGAATCCATAACCAGCGTCTTACTAACAAATCGAATGTACTTTAGCTTGGTAAGTAGAGCATAAGTACCTACTGTCAGATGGAGAGGAGCACGAGAATCCTGAGGAGAGTGTCCGGCCGAACGGAGGAGAGTGTCCGGCCGAACGATTGTCTGGGATGGTTACTTTTACGCAGCGCTTGCGAAACAAGGCAATGGAACTGCCCTCTCAATCCGAACAGTAAACGTCTTTTAGCGAAGGGGTCTCGCTAGAAACCCCTTCTTTCTCGAATTGAAATTGATGTCATCAATTTCTAAAGCCAGGCAAGCACAGCCATGACGATCAATGTAAGTACCAGGCTGCTGCCAATCACGCCTTTTACCGTGGTAATTGGCCCGAGTTTACCGAAAAGCGCATTGGCTTCAATCAACAGCACAAGCGCGACCAAAACCCAGAATGCAGCATTCGGCTGATTCCATGCATTACCTGCTATCCCGCCGTGCGCGGTCGACCCCATGAGATATAGCATCGGTAGTGAAAGCAGTGTGTTGCTGCGCGAGGCCAGCAAGGCCTTCGCTGCTGCTGCTGCCTGATTTGGATCTGCGTCTCCGCCACCAGCCATGGCTTCGTTTGATGCGATGACGATTTTTTGATTCGGCCAGATGATCAGCCAGACATTGAGGAACATGATGGTCGCCATCAAGGCGCCGATCAACAGACCGCCTGACAGTGTGCCGACCGAGTAAACGAAGTACAACAAGATGACGCCGGTCAGGAAGGTCAGGAGAGCTGCCCAACGAAAGTAACCAAGGGCCGTGGGGACCAACTTGGTAAATAGTTCTACTTTAGTACCGTCAGATGCGCTCGCGGCGAATCCACCTTGGACGAAATTGAAGTAGTAGAGCAGACCGATCCAGGCGACCCCAAATACATAGTGACCCCACCGTGACAGATAGTTGATGACTTCCAGTATTTCCATACGTTACCTTCCTACGCGAAACTGACGCGGCTAGAACCGTGTCATACAGTAAATATGCCATAAAAAGACGAAAATTCAAACACCGACGATGACATGCGAAGATGTTTGGCTTTGATCGCGATCGAGAATCTAGCAGTAAAATCGGTTGGCATTATTTGGATTTGCAGCTGCCAGCTGCAAGATGTACCTCGGTGCGGAGCTCGACTTAGCTACTTACGGTAAATTCCACCTCAAGATCACAATCATCGCGTATTTCTATCGTGGCTATTCGCTCCTTCAATAGCAATGCTTTGCTAAGTCTTCCTATCCGACGTCCAGTTGCGACGAGCATGGTCTTTCTCGCATGCCTCATTCTTGGCTTGATAGCCGTACAACGGATGCCGATCGCACTCTTTCCGGCGCTGGAAGGCGAATCGCTCACGGTGTATTTTGGTCGTGCGAGTAGCAGTCCGGAATTACTCGAACGAGAGATATTAAACAAGCTCGAATCGCGTATTGGTTCGATTCCTGATATCCTGGAGACATCGGCTCAAATCCGCGGTTCAAGTGGAAGTTTGAGGATTCGATTTGCGCCCGATACCGATATCAAGATTCGGGAATACGAGGTGCGACGCATTGCGTCACGCTTACAACGTGAACAACCGCGCAATACGACCTACATCAACGTGCGCGCTGCCGACACGAGCACGTTCGACACCTTCGTTATGGATATCTCGGTGGTCGGCGGCGCGCGTGAAACAGATGTTTTGTTCGATATTGCAGCTGATGTGATCGCGCCTCGCTTTGCGGCGGTTCCAGGAGTTGCTCAAGCGACTGCATCAGGTGGTGGTGGACGTCAAGTTGTGATCCAGGTTGACCCCAATGCCGCTGCCATGATCGGTGTTGACACCAGGGCCATTACCGCGGCAGTAGAACGTAATGCGGGTAGATTAAGTTACCTTGGCAAAGTCGAGGACGAAACAGGCGCGACCTCGGTCATCCTCGACGGTCGCTTGCAAAGCTTGCGAACGCTAGAAAATGCGCAAATATCCAGTAAGTCACCGGCCGAATTGCGACATACGAGCGATGTCTTTTTCGGTTATCAAGCACAACAATCGTTCTATCGCGTAAACGGTGAACCGGCAGTTGGGATCACAGTTTATCAAGAAGAAACGGCGAACCTAGTTCAACTCGGTCACGCACTGCGACAACGCGTTGAGGAAGTCAGACAAGAACTCGCGTCAATGGGCATTGACCTAGTCGTCCTACAGGATGCATCCGCAGATGTTGGCGACCAACTCACGCGGCTTACGACACTGGGCTTGATCGGCTTGGCCATCGCGATGCTTGCCTTGTTCGTGTTTCTGCGTCAATGGCGTGCCGTGTTGGTAGTTGGAGTGGCCGTACCGATCAGCATTGTATTGGCGTTGGCGTTACTGTATCTGTTCGGTTACGGTATCAACCTGTTGACGCTCTTCGGGTTGGCGGTTTCGACGGGTCTGCTCGTCGATAACAGTGTTGTGGTCTACGAAGCCATCCTACGAGGCGTAGAACGCCGAGTATCTATTGCGGAAGCGGCCGAGAAAGGACTGCGGCGAACGATTCGCGCGATCGCAGCAGCGAGTCTAACTACGGCCATTGTGTTCTTGCCACTGTTGTTAATCGATCTTGAAAACACTTTTATTCAGGAGTTTATAACGATCGTCGCGGTGTCTTTACTGTTGCCGGTTGGTACGTCGTTGTTCGTGGCGATCGGCCTTGTGCCATTGCTTGCACACCGGTTAGCCGCACCAGCCGCGCTGGAACGAGTTAAACGTCAACGCGAGGTGCACGCTCAACGCGGTGGTTTGGTGGCGCCTGACTTTCTGCGCGTGGTACTGACTGGTTTTTCGAAGTCGGCGCTGCGGCATCCGGCGAGCTGGCTGACGGGAGTCGTTTTCGCGGTATTGATGACGATCTTTTTTGCATGGTTACCCGTGCTCTCAGGTGCATCGAATTCGTCGGCACAAAATGCGGACAGTGTCGAGTTGAACGTCATATTCGAGCGCGGCGCGCGAAGCCTTGGTGCAGCTATTGACGTCATGTCGCGCATGGAAGCGGAACTACTCAGCGTTGATGGCGTGGAGTCGGTCACGGTAAACGGTAATAAAGAAGGCGCGCAGCTCACCGTTCAGTTTGTTGAATTAGATGATCGTCCTAAAGACCTCACGGTTGGCTCCATTCGCGGGCGCGTGGCCAAACTTGCGAAGCAGCTTCGAGGCATCAACGTCATGAATCCGGGCGAGCAAAACTACGACGACAAAGATAGAAGCGCGCGCGCGAAATTCAATGACTCGGCACCCGGCCGAGTGGTTATATCAGGACCGGACTCAAGCACCTTGTCGGACATTGCTGATGACATTAGAGCCAGGCTCGAAGGTGCGAATTTAGTGGAAGGCGCTTGGGTTGCCGTACCGCGCGCCAATCCGGAGATTTGGGTACGACCTAATGAAAGCATTTTGGACTCACTTGGCTTGCGGTTGAGTGATGTCATGACCAACCTCAATATCGCCGGTTCGGAAGGCATTCGTATCGCAACTGACTATGCGTTGCCTTCGGGCCGCGACATTCCTATTGTCGTCGAACGCATCGGCATTCGAGAAGAAACGGCCTCGTTGAATGACCTGCGCAATATGCGTGTCAATACCCCTGCTGGTGCCATTCGACTAGAGACCGTGGCGGACACGCGTCGCATGCGGCCACCGCGCGTGATTGTGCACCAGAACGGTCGACGTGAAATGGCGGTTAGGTATCGCTTGGACCGATCCGCACCAGATTCTGGAGCAGCGCTTGATTCGGTCCGTTCGCAGATCAATGCCATGGTTGCAAGCGTGCCGCGCCCACCTGATTACATCATCGAAACACCCGGCGAAAACGAAGAAGTCAGTGCGGCGTCGAAGATTCTGCTGCCTGCGATTTTGTTCTTGTTTCTTGTGTTAGCGATGACTTTCGAATCGTTGTCTCTACCGGTACTTGTGTTGATGGCGTTGCCATTGACGATGTTGGGATCGGGGTGGGTGTTGTTCCTAAGCGGAAAATCCATGGATCCAGGCGTATTGGTTGGGATGCTGGCTCTGGTCGGGCTTACCGTCAATCCAGCGATCCTACTCGTCGATCGGATGCAACGAAAGACATTGGACGCAGGTTGGTCGCGCGGCGCCGCAGCCCTCTCAGCGATGCGTGAACGAACACGCCCGGTGTTGTTAGTAACGGCTACTACGATTGCCGCACTGGCACCTTTGACCGTTGCGACAGGACGTGAGAATGAAATCTGGCCAGGTTTTGCGATGACCGTCATCGGTGGCTTGATCACCTCTGCCTTGCTGACGCTGTTAGTCATACCGGTCGGGTACATTTTGCTTCATCGTCTGGACCGAATTTTCGGGCGCGTCGGACCATGGCTTATGGTGGCGTGGCTCGCTATGACTACAGGCATCATGACCTGGTTGATTTGGGCGGAATTCCTGGTCAGTATCGTCTGGCAATTTTTCGTTGCGTTGCTGGTTGGCGGTTGTTTGCTATCGGCCATTGTGATGTTCTTTCGTCGGCAGGAGATCCCAACACCACATACTGACGGTGGCCCGCCGCTACTTGAGATTAAGCATCTCGGCAAGGTCTACGGTTTACCAGGCCCACTCTATGCAGGCATCGCATTGCGCAAGGATTTCATTCGGCGTGTGATTGCCCGCGGCGGTGCTATGTTCTCCCGTCAAGATGGGATTGAGAAAACCATTATTTTTCTGATCGTAGCTTCTGGCTTCGGTGCTTTAAGCTATCTAACAATCGAGGATTTATGGGGTTTACTAGCTGCACTTGGGGTTGCCTTTTTCATCGGTCTATGCCTGTTTGAGATTAGAAGATTGTTAGGTCGAGTTGATGAATCCGGTTCGGTGGTGCCAAGCGGCTTTGTAACGATGCTCGTTTACATGCTGCCCTGGGTTGCGCTCGCGATTAATGTGTATGTCGTAAACGTTGTAGCGTTGATGGACGGGGAGCCTGCCGAGGTGCCGTTGGTGTGGCCGATACTGGTGGGAATGGCACTTTTGGCTATCCAGCTAATGCGCCGCAGCGCCGTGAAGCAAACTCGGGGAGAAATATCGAGCCGCGCGCAAGGCTTTCTTCGTCATCCACGGACGTTCCTGCGCAACTGGTCGCGACGCATTGCTGGATTTGACATGCCTAGACAGGAAGTCAAGGCGCTCGCTGGAGTGCACTTCAGCGCGCAGCGTGGCATGATCGGTATTCTCGGTCCGAACGGCGCCGGCAAAACCACATTGCTTCGACAGCTTGCAGGCATACTAGAACCGACTAGCGGCGTCGTCTCACTGGGCGGTGTTCCCATTCACTTGATTCGAAAGCACTTGGCGCGGTGGATCGGGTATCTACCACAGGATTCGGGTTTACCAGCGGGGTCGACGCCGCGCGCTTACCTTATGTATTACGCTGGCTTGTACGAAATTCCGGTAGCCGAGCGCGAGGATCGTGTCGAAGGCTTATTGAGCGAAGTCGGCTTGGCGGAAAAGCAGGACGACACGATTGGAAGTCTTTCGGGCGGGATGCGTCAGCGCGTGGCTGTAGCTCGTACGCTACTTCGCCTGCCACCCATCATTATTGTTGACGAACCTACAGTGGGGCTAGACCCACGCGAGCGCATTCGCTTCCGTAATCTACTTAGTCGTCTTGCCCAGAATCGAATTATTCTTTTTTCGACCCATGTGGTGGACGATGTTGCGGTAGCATGCGACCGGGTGCTCGTGCTCGCTAAGAACAGTCTGCAATTCGATGGTACCCCATCCGCTCTTTCGACCTATGCACGTGGCAAAGTGTGGACATTCGAGCAGCGAGAAGACATATCTTTTCAGTTGCCGGAAGGAGCGATTCTCGTCAATGAAACACCTACGGGAGACGGTCAGGTACAACGTAGGGTATTAGCGAACGACGCGCCAACAGATCATGCCATTGGTGTTAACGCCAATCTTGAGGACGGCTATTTATGGCTGACTGAAGGAGCGGTATGAGATCGGTACTGACAAGTTTTATTGGCGGCTTAGCCATGTATCGCTATGCAGCAATCAGCATCGCTGGTAAATACTTTTATCTGTTTTTGTTAGTTGCGCCAGTATGGGTGCTGGGATGTTTTGCGGCTGAGCGCCTAGGCTTCGTCAATGGGTTTCATAGTGGCCATGCACAAGTAACGCTGATTGGTATTCCACTCATATTTATTGGCGTGTTTCTTGGCCTGCGCATCATCGCAAGCGAAATTAGCGGTCGAAGTTTGGAGATTGTGTATACCGTTCCGGGAGGCTGCGAGCGCGTTTGGTGGATCAAACTCCTCGCGTCAGTACTTATTCTTTTACCAGTCGAACTGTTAATTGCGGTCGAAGTTTGGTACTTTATAACCCCTTATCCACTACTTGCCCTACAAGGCTCGTTGCAAGGCGCACTGTTCTTTATGGTATTGGCGATGGGCTTCTCGGCGTTGTTTCGTAGCGAGATTGGGGGTGCGGTCGCAACGCTATTGGTGCTCACGTTTTTTTCCTTTGTGTCTGGGTTCGGCGCGGCCCAACGGGTGTTCTCGCCTCTTTACAACCCATTTACGCTATTTAATCAAGATCCCGATCAAGTTCTTGCAGCGACGGTTCAAAATCGAGTCGGTTTCGCGTTATTTACGCTAGCGATCTTGGGACTTGCATTTATGCGCAGCAATCGGCGGGAGAAACTACTGAGTGCTTGAATAAACCATACGCTACGAATTCAAGCCTCGTTAAGTTGATCGTTCGATAAAAGACAAAAAAGTCACGTACTCATTTTCGCCAAGATATAGGCTGTTTGCGATTTAAAGCGGGCTCGCCGTTAGGTCGCGACTGGGCGATCAAACCGCTTGATGCCATACTGGCTGGCGCCGGCGCAGTGCTAAGAGCATTGTGCGTGGTTACCACGACGCTAGCAACCGCGACGTAGCTTTAGTTTGCCAGTAACCGTCACGAAAGTTACTGACAAACTCATCATAAATGATAATGTGTATCATTTTCATAAGTATTCTTATTTATATAAGGTTCTTCGACCTTGCTGCGTAAGGTAATTTTCTGGACCCACTTGGCCTGTGGTTTGATCACCGGCCTCGTGGTGCTCAGTTTATCGATTACGGGCGTCATTCTCACTTACGAACGTCAATTGGAAAGTTGGCTTACTGAACCCAAACTAACAGTTTCGCAAGGCGTTGAACCACTGGTTCTCGAAGATGTTCTTGAGCGCGCTGCAGGGCAAGTCCAATTGTCCAGTAATGTCCAGGTTGTCTTGAACAGAACTTCACCTGCCATCGTTGAACTTAAGCAGGGGCGTCGTCATCTCGCTCGCTTCAATCGTTATATCGGAGACCCGGTCGACCTGCAACGACTCTGGGTACAGGAGTTCTTTGGCTTTGTCACTCGATTCCATCGCTGGTTCGCCGTAGGAGAAGACGCGCGACCCGTAGCGAAATTCATCGTCGGCACCGGCAATCTTGTATTTCTGTTTCTTGTGGCGAGTGGGCTGTATTTGTGGCTACCGCCAATTTGGCGCGCTCAAGCGGTCAGACTGAGAACTTGGTTTGTACGCAAACCTGCGTCAACGATGTTACGAGATTACAACTGGCACCATGTCCTGGGCATCTGGATGGCTGTGCCGCTCCTGGTCTTGATCGTTACCGGCTCGGTGTTTTCGTTTCGATGGACTGGCGATGTGGTTTACGCAGCGCTTGGTGTCGAACGTGCCGTATCAGGCACTGCCGAACGCGGTGGGCAAGGCCGGGGCCGAGGTGGCGGTCCAACTACGGGCCGTCGCCCCTTTTCATTCACTGCTCCTCCTGGCATGTTGAGCCTTGACGACCTCTTCGACGCAGCTGCCGCCTATGCACCGGATTGGCGTGAACTTGCCCTCAGCTTGCCCCGACCCAGACAAGCGGAGGCAACCGTGTTAATTGATCGCGGTAACGGTGGTCAACCAACGTTGCGCGAAACCATTTCGTTGGATCGGGCATCGGGAGAGGTGATTGATTCCGTGACGTTCGATCAATTGCAGGCCGCACAGCGAATTCGTGGCACGATTCGCTTTCTCCATACCGGTGAGTATTTCGGACTTGTCGGCCAAACTGTTGCTGGACTTGCTTCGTTAGCAGCGGTGATCATGGTTTATACGGGCTTTGCTCTAGCGTGGCGCAGGCTCGTTGACCCATGGCTAAAGACTCGCCAGCAACATGCTCGCGCCCAGGCGGGTCAAGCTGCAAACGCCAGCTTCCTGTCAGTCTCAAACCAATCAAAATCTCGGAGATAACCTAGCCTTGTGTAACAATCATCTGACTATTGCATGCATTTTCGCCATGGGACTCGGCGCAACTGCTTCTGCCGATCAATCAATAGAGCCTGATCAGGCAAAAGTAGAGGAAGAAATCGTGGTTACTGCGGACCGGATCCCGACGTTTAATGACAGGCGTGTCGACGAGCGTGAAGGTGCGCAGATCGTCTCAAGGGAATACCTGCGGGCTCAACTTGCTACCACGCTGGCTGATGCGCTACGGAAAACTACCAGCGTCCAGATTGACGAGGAGGGCGGAAACCAAGGTTCGATCATCAGTATCCGCGGTTTACAAGGCGATGCGGTGAGTATCCGCATTGACGGCGCGCCGCAGAACTTTAATCAAGTAAGACATGGGGGCGCCAACGCGATTTGGGCGGAACCTGATGTCTATAAGTCGCTCACTGTGATTCCCGGCGTGGCCTCAAATATCTACGGCAACGGGTCTATTGGCGGCGTGATCAAGCTTGAGACGATTGATCCAAACGATTTATTGCAAGGCGATGCGCGGTGGGCATTAAGTACGCGCCTTGGTCATGAATCCAACGGTAACGCATTGGTGCAATCAATTGAGGGAGCGTACCGATTCACGGATTCGACCGCAGGGTTGATTCACGTACTGGCGCGGGATAACGGTCCTTACATGGATGGTGCTGGCAATGAGACGCTAGGTGGTGCGACGGGCTCTGAGGATATGAATACCCTCTTGAAATTAGCTCTAGAGCCGTTAGAAGCCCATACTTTTGAACTCACCTATCGCGACATGGCGAAAGACTATACGACGCGCGGCACCCAAAGCCAAGGTCGTGTCGTGAGCGCTACGGAGCAGTTCACTAAACTCAATGAGCGCTCCAATAGCGTGCAGTATGGCTTGCGGCCTGTCAAGCTGGATTTGATCAATGCCAATGTACGCCTCTCGCGCATTGACGTCTCGCGCGATCGAATGAGTTCAGGTGCTGACGATTGGACTACCTGGGCATCAATAACCAATTACCTTGAAATTGAGAATACGTCGAAATTCCTTGTCGCGGGCAACCAGGAGCACGCTCTGCGCTATGGTTTAGATCGTGCAGAGGACGACCTACTAATGGCTTATTTTGATGCCGACGGTGGCCAACTTAGACGCACGCGCGATATCCGCGGTGTATATGTGAGCGATGCGTTTGAATGGGCCCGGCTATCGGTCGTGGCCAGTCTGCGTGCCGACGACTATCGCACTAAAGATGTCTTGACCGGGGAACAGACGAAAAATTCGAGCGTCTCGCACAAGCTGCAGCTTGCGGTACGACCTTTTGAGGACGGCTGGCTGAGTGAATTCGAGCCTTTCACACTAATTGGTTCGGGGTTTCGCGCCCCGTCGGTACATGAAACGTTCGGACGCGGCGAGACGGGTGTCATCTGCGCGCAAGGTCGCCGGGGTTTCGCCTGTAGCGAACGCATTCCAAACCCTGACCTCAGTGCTGAAACGAACGATAGTTTGGAAGCTGGCTTTCGTTTACGAGGGGAAGATATCTTCCTTGATGGGGATCAGCTCCACGTGACAGTCGCCTACATCCGGAACGAGATCTCGGACTTTATTGCAACCGACCAGCTTGCTCATGGTGAGACAGTGATAGATGGGCGCACGTTTCGTGTGTTACGAAGTACGTTTATCAACGTAGCCGAGGCCGAAATCAGCGGTTGGGAGTACGCTACAAATTACAGTAATGCACGGTGGTTCATGGCTTTGACCGCACAAAGGATGGATGGCCTTAACAAGGATACCGGGATGAATCTTCGCGACGTTAGCCCCTACAGTAGCAATTTTTCGATTGGCACTTATCTTCTTAATAGCAAGATACGAACTGGGTTGGATATAACAAGTCGCCGTGGCAAAGTGATTGACGAGGATCCATCGTTCAATCGTCTTCCGTACACGGTCTATGACGTATTTGGATCTTGGCGCTTTAACGATCGATATCTCGCTCAACTTAGGATTGAGAACGTGACGGATGAACTGTATACCAAGCGATTTCAGAGTTTGTCTCTTGACTTTCAGACCGGAGAGCCACAGGATTACACGTACTATCAACCCGGGCGAAACGTCAAGTTAACACTTGAAATTCGGTTGCTATAGTCAGCAATCCCAGCTATAACCTTACATGGCCGATAACGGGTTAGTATCGGAATGAGCGCTCGTCTTATGACTTGGTCGAATTGTTCGTGAAATAAATAACTAAGACGACGGTGTCTCGTCCTTCAAACACAGTTAACGACACGGTACCGTCAATATGCTGCGCGCCTTTGAGTGCCGGTTTGCATTGTTGCCGGCTCTACGCGAAGGGTGGGTCATATCCTAAAGGCCCCGAGATTGGTTTACGTACTTTCCACGAGCAAACGTTGACTGACTCTTGATGGTTGAAATTGAGAACGCAGTAAAGTGGTTTTTATAAATAAGTTTCATTAAGATGAACAAGACCAAACGATGTCCATCTCGCAGGAAATCACGTGCCTATGGGACTACTTGAATTTTGCTTTAATGTGCAATCGTTGATCACTTAATGAAAGTCGTTCGTTTTTAGGGGGATAGAAAGTGAAAGCCGCAGTACTGAACGAAGTAAAGAGACCGCTCGTATTAGAAGATGTATCAATCGGGAAACCTAAGGCTCGCGAGGTACTCGTGCGTACGGTGGCAGCCGGTGTGTGCCACTCCGATCTGCATTTTCAGAACGGTACTTATCCGTATCCGTTGCCCTGCATACTTGGGCATGAATCGGCCGGTGTGGTTGAGCAGGTTGGATCCGATGTTGTGTACGTCAAACCCGGCGATCATGTGATTACATGCCTGTCCGCGTTTTGCGGCCATTGTGAATATTGCCTGACGGGGCACATGTCATTGTGCCAGGAGCCCGAATTGCAGCGCGGCATGGGTGACGAACCGCGGCTGTCTAACGCAAATGGTTCGATCGCTCAATTTCTCAATCTTTCGTCGTTCGCCGAATACATGCTGGTTCATGAGCATGCCGTTGTGAAGATTCGTAAAGATATACCGTTAGATCGCGCGGCTTTGATTGGTTGCGGTGTGACGACGGGTGTCGGCGCGGTGATTCACACAGCTGCTATTGAGCCCGGCACGACGGTAGCGGTCATAGGATGTGGCGGCGTTGGGTTGTCATGTGTCAATGGCGCTGAACTCGCAGGTGCGGGTCGAGTGATCGCTATTGATACGGTGCCTAGCAAACTTGAGTTAGCCCGGAAGTTTGGTGCGACGGATACGATCAACGCAAGCGAAGTCGATCCAGTAGAGGCAGTGCGTGAAATGACTGGAGGTGGCGTTCACTACGCCTTCGAGGCGATCGGGTTGAAAAAGACGACCGAACAAGCTTGGAAAATGATCGCCGCGGGCGGTTGTGCGACTGTCATTGGGATGATCCCTGTCGGTACCCATATCGAGATTCACGGGCCTGAACTTTTGCGAGAAAAAAAACTGCAAGGTTCTAACATGGGGTCCAACAGGTTTCGCGTCGATATGCCACGTTTTGTTGATTTCTACCTTGCAGGCAAGCTCCATCTTGATGACATGATCTCGGGGCACATAGGGCTGGGCGACATCAACACGGCGTTTGAACAACTGGCGACCGGTGAAGTTGCGAGAAATATTGTGATGTTCGAATAACTTGGCCAGGACGAGTATTTGGAGCGGGTGAAGGGAGTCGAACCCTCGTCGCCAGCTTGGGAAGCTGGGGTAATAACCGTTATACGACACCCGCCGTGCTTGAATTATTGCACGGTCGTTGAGATTTTGAACCCACTTCATGGATTTCTTAAACATGTGGCTCTGGATTAAATCGCAACGACGATTACTTGGGGTCGGCGTATTGCTTGTGGCCGCAGGATTAGGTTACGTAAGTTTCTTCGTATTGGATGCGGAGCCTCTCATCCTGCCACAACGCGGCTATATCGATATGCATGTGCATGCCGCGGGTTTGGGTTATGGCGATAGCGGAGCATTCATCGGATCTGATTTAAGAGATTCTTGGAAGTTCGGTATTTATTTACGAGCTTTTGATGTGACCGAAGATGAATTAGCGGCCCATGGTGATAGAGTGCTGCTTGAAAAGCTTTCGGAGAACATTGCAGCATCGCAGTTTGTCGAGAAGGCTGTGATATTGGCTATGGACGGTGTCGTGGACGGGCAGGGTGAGCTGGATGTTGAGAAGACGCAGTTTTACGTGCCGAACGCGTATCTGTTCGAGGAACTTGCTCGGTTTGACAATTTACTTGTTGGTGCGAGCATAAACCCTCTGCGCCACGATAGCATGGATCGACTTGAGCGTGTGGTCGCCCAGGGTGCGGTGCTCATCAAATGGATTCCGAACATCATGCACATCAATCCAGGCGACGAGCGGATCAAGCCATTCTATCGTCGCATGGCGGAATTGTGTATGCCGCTTCTCACGCATACAGGTGCAGAAGCATCATTCGGTGATGCGGACGACTCCCTGGGGGATCCACTACGTTTGGAATTGCCGCTTTCAATGGGCGTGTCGGTGATTGCGGCGCACATTGCGACAACGGGTCATATAGATGGTGAAGCGCAGTTCGATCGTTTTCTGCGAATGTTCGAACAATATCCAAATCTCTATGCGGATATATCAAGTCTTACCCAGGTTAATAAACTCGGTTACTTGCGGCGTGCCCTGGAAACTCCGATGTTGGTGCCCCGCTTGATATATGGATCGGACTGGCCGCTTCAGTTTTTTCCATTAGTTTCGCCTTACTATCTACTCGACAATATCAGTCTCGGCGAAGCCAATACAGTCCGTCGGATGGCGAATGTATGGGATAGAGATGTGGCAGCTAAAAAATACGCTGGCGTGCCCGACGATGTCTTTGAGCGATTTCCAACCATCCTGCAGGGTGGTTGCGCGTTATAACAGACCTTGACGCTTCATGAGTTTGCAGCAACCTCGTAACCGTTCATGGTGACGACGCACTTACCAACAACCTCACGTTGTTCAAGCATTCGCATCGCCTCTACGGCTTGTTTGAGCGGAAAACCTTTGCATACATAGGGTACGATTTTTCCGGATTGGGCTAGATCGTTGAGTTCGCGCCGGAACTTTACCCCGAGCTCGGGATTGCGGCGGCCGATTTCGCCTGCGCGCACACCAATGATTGAGAGCATCTTGATCAAAATCAGATTGACTGGCGCTTGAGGCCAGCGTCCACTGGTAAACCCGATCGTCAATATGCGTCCCCCAAAATTCACGCACCGCATTGATTCGTCGAATACGTCGCCGCCAACCGGGTCGAACACGACATCAACCCCGCCTGAACCGGTGATTTCTTTGACGCGCGCACGAAAGCCGCCTAACGAACCGTCTGTTTGCGTGTAGTTGATTACTTCATTCGCACCGCGCGACTTCACGATCGCAAGTTTGTCGTCGCGTCCGCCCGTTGCAATCACGTTGGCTCCGAGTAACTTACCAATATCCACTGCAGCTAAACCAACACCTCCCGTTGCTCCATGTACCAGGAGCCACTCGCTGGCTTGCAGGTTGCCGCGGTACGAAAGCGCGACCCATGCGGTGGAATATGCCGTGTTGTATGATGCACCTTGGGCAAAATTCATGTGTTTCGGTAATGGTCTTACGGCTTGCGATGGTAAGTTAATGGCTTCAGAGAAGCCGCCGTAGCGACTGCCGAATATCACTGCATCGCCTTCTCGCAATGAAGTGACATTGGCACCGAGTTTAGCGACAACACCCGCACCCTCGCCACCGGGTGCGAAGGGCCGTGGTGGATGGAACTGGTACTTGTCCTGAATCATGAGTAGATCGGGAAAGTTGACAGCGCAGGCTTTCACCCGGATTTGAACTTCGTCTGGTTCCGGATCGACTAAATCGATTTCATCGAGCCGAATGCTGCCAATGTCATCGGATATCTCATGACACCGATAACTTTGGATTCGTGTCACGAAGTTAGTCGATCAACTGCACGTTTTGCCATCACTTTGACCAAATGGCCTCGGAACGCCGCGGACGCGTGCATATCGTCATTGAATTCACTGCTGTCAACGGAAATCTCGTCAAGTACTGTGGCCGAAAAATTAGTGGCTAGCGCCTCTTCAAATTCAGTTAAGCGGAACGCACATGCAGCCGCACCCGTGATGCCGACGCGTATCCCCGAATCGGTCTCGGCAACCATGACACCGACGATCGCGAAACGGGACGCCTGATTCGCGAATTTCATATAGGCAGCTCGAACCGGAATGGGGAACTCCACTCGTGTGATGATCTCACCTTCTTCCAACGCGGTCGTAAATAAATCCATGAAGAACTCATCGCCTGGAATGACGCGTCGGTCCGTATGGACTGAGGCGCCGAGCGCGACGATCGCTGCGGGATAGTCTGCCGCAGGGTCATTGTTCGCCAAGCTGCCACCGATGGTTCCACAATTGCGAACTTGAGCATCACCGATGCCGCTAGCTAGCGTTGCAAGCGCTGGGATAGCGTTTGTTTTCGCGACATCACAATGCCTTGCAGTTGCACCGACGCTAAGTGTGCCGTTGGTCTCGGATATGGTGTCAAGGTCCTCAATCCGGCTAAGATCGACGACATCAATCGGGCTCGCGAGGCGCAGCTTCAACGATGGGATTAATGTCATACCGCCAGCGATGTATACAGCATCCGAAGAAGCCTGAAAAATTTGGTGCGCTTCCGTCAGATTCGAAGCGCGTCGAAAGTTGAATTGATGCATGACTTACGCTCTTTGTTGAATGGTTTCCCACACGGCGCGAGGCGTCGCTGGCATAGGTAGATCTTTCACGCCCAAGGCGTCAGTCACAGCATTCATCACGGCCGCGGGTGAGCCGATCGCTCCAGCTTCGCCGCAACCTTTGACGCCCAGTGGATTGTGTGTGCAGGGCGTTGACGTCATGTCGACCTCAAAGTCAGGTAAATCGAACGCTCTGGGCATAGCGTAGTCCATGTACGAACCCGAAAGCAAATTACCGGTTGTATCGTAAACGCCGTGTTCAAGCAATGCTTGACCGATGCCCTGCGCGAGACCGCCATGTACTTGGCCTTCGACGATCATCGGGTTAATGACGTTACCGAAATCGTCGACGGCAACGAATTTCTGAATTTCAGTCTCGCCCGTTTCCGGGTCAATTTCGACTTCGCAAACATAGGATCCGGCAGGGTACGTAAAGTTAGGCGGATCGTAAAAAGCCTTTTCCGATAAACCGGGTTCCAGTTCATCAAGTGGATAAACCGCTGGAATGTAAGCCGCCCCCGCAATCTCTGCAAACGGTTTGGGCTCGTTGCTACCAGCATAGCTGAACTGACCATCGGCAAACTCCACCTGGTCGTCGGTTGTATCGAACATGTGGGCAGCGATTTTCTTGCCTTTTGCGACGATCTTATCAAGCGCTTTGTCGATAGCCGAACCACCGACCGCAATGGAGCGCGAGCCGTAGGTGCCAAGCCCGTAGTCGGAACGACCTGTGTCGCCGTGAATGACGTTGATGCTCTCGAACGGAATGCCTAGGCGATCGGAGACAAGTTGAGCGAACGTTGTCTCATGACCCTGCCCGTGGCTGTGTGCGCCGGTCATGACGGTAACTGAACCGGATACATCAACGCGCACTTCGGCGGACTCAAATAGACCGACGCCAGCTCCCAAGGAAATCACGAGTTGGGACGGCGCGAGGCCACAGGCTTCAATGTAACAGGAGTAACCTCTGCCGCGTAATTTACCGTTCGCTTCGGATGCTGCTTTACGCACAGCGTAGCCGTCGCTATCCGCCATTTCCAATGCTTTGGCGAGGCTCGCCGCGTAATTACCCGTGTCGTATTGAAGCGCGACAGGGGTTTGGTATGGAAACGCATCCGGGGGGATAAAGTTCTTGCGTCGAAGTTCCACTGGGTCCATGCCAAGTTCACGTGCCGCAGTTTCGACTATGCGTTCGACCACATAGGTTGCTTCGGGCCGTCCGGCGCCACGATAAGCGTCGACCGGTGCAGTATTCGTAAACACGGCTTGCGTTTCGACATGGATCGCAGGGGTTTTGTATTGTCCGGCCATCAACGTGCCGTAGAGATAGGTCGGCACACTCGACGAAAATGTCGACAGATACGCACCCATATTGGCGATGGTTTGTACGCGCAAGCCGAGTATGTCGCCGTCCGACTTCAAGGCGAGTTGCGCCTTGGTTACGTGGTCGCGTCCATGAGCGTCAGCGAGAAACGACTCGGTTCGATCCGCCTTCCATTTAATCGGCCGGCCTACCTTCGCGGAAGCCCAAATAACCGCAGTTTCTTCGGCATACACGAAGATTTTCGAGCCAAAGCCGCCACCAACGTCTGGGGAAATGACGCGGAGATTTGCTTCGGGCGCTACATTGACGAACAGTGCGAGGACAACTCGCTCGACATGTGGATTTTGTGATGTCGTATAGAGCGTGTAGGTACTGGAAGCCGTGTCGTACGAGCCCAGCGCAGCCCGGGGCTCGATCGCGTTTGGAATTAACCGATTATTCGTGATTTCTAGTGTCGTGATGTGTTCAGCTTTTGCAAATGCAGCGTCGGTCGCTTCTTTATCGCCAAGCTCCCAATCGTACGCCTGATTGTTGGGTACGTTCGCATGGATCTGTTTGTCGGTCAAAGCCGTGGCTGTATCTACAACAGGGTCTAATATCTCAAAATCTGCGTGCACGGCCTCGGCGCCGTCACGTGCCGCCTGGAGTGTTTCCGCAACCACGAAAGCGTAGGGTTCACCTACGTAATTCAAGACTTCCGAAGCAATCGGCGGATGAGGCGGTACGACCATCGGCTCGCCATCTTTACTCGTGACTACCCAGCCGCAAGGTAAGTCACCGATGCCATCTTCGACGAGTTCGTTACCAGTAAACACGCGGATAACGCCGCTGATTGCCTGCGCGGCTTCCGTATGAATGCTTTTGATGCGTGCGCGTGCGTGCGGTGAGCGCACGAACACACAGTAAGTCTGTCCGAATACGTTAATGTCGTCAGTGTACTGACCAGTGCCAGTAATAAAACGCGCATCCTCTTTGCGTAGGACGGATGCACCAATGCCAGTTTCAGCGTTCATCATTGATCCCTACATATTGGACTGTGCATCAAGCACAGCCTTGACGATGTTGTGATAGCCCGTACAGCGACAGAAATTTCCTTCGAGTCCATCGCGTACCTTGGCAGTACTTAGCGAGTGGTCGCTGGATTGCAGTAAATCAATCGCGCTCATGATCATACCAGGCGTACAGAATCCGCACTGGAGTGCGTGATTAGCGCGAAACGCCACTTGCATTGGGTGGAGTTCGTCGTTGGTAGCGATGCCTTCAATGGTGGTGATTTCACTACCATCGGCTTGCCCAGCAAGGATGCTGCATGATTTCACCGAACGACCGTCCATGTGCACGGTACATGCGCCGCATTGACTTGTGTCGCAGCCAATGTGCGTGCCTGAAAGTCCTAGCGTTTCGCGCAGCACATCCGAGAGCAGCGCATTGTCCGATACGTCAATGACATGCTGTTTGCCATTAACCGCGAGATCCACTTTCATCTTCCTCCTCCCTTGGGACGTGAAGTCAGGTTACAGCGCCTGGATGAACGGATTATGCTACCCAGTGCGCTGAAAAACGCTCGAAAAACGTACGTGTCATTTTGCGACTGAAAGACTGAAAGAGTCGCGCACCAAGTTGCGCGAGTTTGCCGCCGATAGTGCCTTTTGCATGGTAAGTTAGTCGGGTACCCTCGGGCGCGTCTTCGAGTGCGACATCAGCTCGCCCGTTGCCGAACCCGGCCGTACCTCCTTGAGCATTGACATCAAGGGAATAACGACTAGGTGGATCCTGGTCAAGCATACGAATGGTACCGGAGAAATGAGCTTTCACAGGACCGATTTTGATGGCGACGACGCAGTTGAACGAATGGGAGTCGACAGCTGTCATGGCTTCGCATCCGTCAATACAGCGCTTGAGGATCTCGGGATCCTGCAAGGCTTTCCAAACCTCCTCGCGAGAAGCCGGTATGAGGAATTCACCTTGTTCTTCCATGACGCTCTAGTCCATCCTGCCGGACATGCAAAGTGTCTCAGCGGTCGGTAGGATATTAAGGAGAGGAAAAGACATCACCATCAAAGGAGTCCACGGTTGTGAAAGCAGACACCGGGTTGCGCCGCAATTGCGTTAGTTGCTTGACGGGTTTGCCGATCGGTATCAGTGCGCTAACAGCATATTCATCTGGAATAGCAAACAGCGATTTGACCTTGGGCTCGCTGGCGGATAGGAATGTCGTCAGCGTACCGCCTAGGCCTTCGTTTCGCGCTGCAAGCAGGATGTTCCATGCAAATGGGTAGATTGATGCACCCGCGATCACGCCTACTCGATCTAGCTCGCTGTCCATCGCAGCGACTACTCGAAGGTCGACGAGGATTAGCAGAAGTACCGGCGCTTCCGTAAATTGAGCTAGAAATTGACTTGGTACTGATTCATTTGCCACATCAGTCTCGCTGACTGAGGAAGGCTCAATCGTGTTATACGGGTTTTCACCTGCTTTTTGCATGGCCCGATAGCGTTGCATGACGGGCGTAATGAGTGGTCCAAGAGCTTGTCTCTTTTGACCGTCTCGTACAACGATCACGTGCCAACCCTGACGATTGCCGCCGCTTGGCGCAAAGCGGGCATTGTCAAGTATTCGATAGACTGTTGCATCGTCAATCGTGTCGGAGCAATGTTGCCGCGAAGCGAACGTCGTTCGCATGACGTCGTAGAGTTCCATGTTTTTGATCGATAAATAAATGTTTCGTTGATTATCGGTTGCAGGCTGCTTGCATGTATGGCCCAGATAGGTTGGACGACTAACTGCTGGGCATCTGGACCATCTCGGATGCTTTGCGCGCAGCGAGCGTTGCAAGATTCTGTTCGTGTGTATCGCGCTCGATTTTGAAGAACATTAATAACGTAATCGCTACGACGTGTAGACCACAATAAATAGGCATGAACCAGGAGGTAAGTAAGACACGGTGGTCGTGCGTCATATCAGCTGGGGTTTCGAAGGATTCCATTCCGACGATCGACACAATCATGCCGGCAAGAAATATGCCGCCGGCTGACATCGCCTTGGCCGCAAATCCCCGCGTCGCATAGAACAATCCTTCCGCTCGGCGGCTCGTATCGACTTCGCTATCTTCAACGACATCTGCCATCATAGAGTCGAGCATAACGCCGTTGACAATTAAGCAAACCACTTCAATAACAATGAATGCACTGTAAGCGAATAAAGAGTCCCAGCTTCCCATTGCCGGCCATAGCCCCGCCAAGAACATCAAATAGGGAATAGGAACTAAAAGAATGAAACAAGAAATGGCAATGATTGCGATCGTGCGTTTGCCGAAGAACTTGCCCAGAAGTGGTACGAGCACCACAGAGAAGAGCGGCGCTAACAGTACGAACACTCCCGTCATAGCAATCTGTGGACCCGTAAATCCAAAGAAATAAGTTACGTTGTAAAGGTAGAGTGCGGCGAGCATGCCACCAGCGATGCCGACGAACAAGCCGTTAAAGAAAAGCATCGCGAAGTTCAAGTTCGCGAGTGACTGCACTAATTCTTTAAAGGCATGTATCAGTACGGCATAGACGTTTTGTCCGAATGCACTTTTTTGTGGGCGGGGCAATGCAGCAAAGTACTTTTGCGTGCCGAGGGAAGATACGAGGATAGAGACTGCGATCAGCGTCGCCCCTACCCACGCGTAAATGGCATAACCGGTGTGCACCGCCAGACCATAGTGTCCGACCCAAATAAAAAAGTTGATCGTGTGAAGGCCGTTGCCGCCCAACCATCCAAACGCATGGCGAGCCGATAGCCAACGGCTCCGACGCGCGTATTCGGATTCCAATTCCGGCAATTGAGCCGCCGAAGGCACTTCAACCAACGTGGTTGCCGTTCGAATCAGGATGGCAAAGACCAGTACATACCAGAATTGCATGTTTCCCGTGAGCTCGGTAAACGGGTTGAATATTCCCCAGAATGACAACGGTAGAAGAAACAGCGCAGCGTACATGAATGGATGACGCCGACCCAAGCGCGATGACGTCTTGTCCGACCAATGCCCCAAAATGAGATCGCTTACAGCGTCCCAGAGCATGGCGACCCCAAGGGCGCTAGCGGCTACGTAACCAGGCATGCCGAGCACTTGTGTGGTAAACGGCAACAGTAAGTAGCTGAATGCGTTGTTCTTAATGCCGAACGCGATGGATGCTGAGCTGTAATACCAAAAGAGAGGATTACGCTCTGGAGCTTGTGTCGAATTCATAGATATCCTCATGGCATGAGCGGTTATTTGACGCGAATTAGCTCAAGTTCAACGGCCAAAGCTGTAGGCGCTTACGTTACAGAGGAGCGTTTCTGCGCCGAGCTGGCTTGCAAGGAACGAAATAACCTTCGTTGCCAGTGGCTAGGGTTTGAATTCGCTGATGATTGCTGATATAGATTCTTTCGCATCCCCGAACAACATGCGTGTATTCGGCCCTGTGAACAAGGGATTATCCACCCCGGAGAAGCCTGACGCCATAGATCGCTTCAATACGAACACAGTTTTCGCTTCGTTAACGTTGATGATCGGCATGCCGTAAATCGGGCTGTTTGCATCACTGTGCGCCGACGGATTAACAACATCGTTCGCGCCGATCACCACCGCGACATCAATGGCTGGCATGCGTGGATTTATATCGTCCATTTCGACGAGTTGATCGTAGGATACATTCGCCTCCGCTAGCAGCACATTCATGTGTCCCGGCATACGCCCGGCTACTGGATGAATGGCATAGCTGACTTCGCAGCCGTAGTTTTCCAGCAATTCGCCGAGTTCGCATACGACATGTTGTGCTTGCGCCACCGCCATGCCGTAGCCGGGTACAAACGTGACGGAATTAGCAGCTTCGAGAATGAGATAGGCGTCTCCGGCCGAAATCGGTTTGACTTCGCCTTCAACCTTCGTCGTGGTTTTGACCGCGCCGAAGCTGCTGAATAGCACGTTCGTCAAGGACCGATTCATCGCTTTGCACATGATGTTTGTCAGAATGATGCCAGCCGCGCCGACCAACGAGCCTGCGACAATCAACATGATGTTCGAGATAGCAAAGCCAGCAGCACATGCCGCCAACCCGGAATAGCTATTCAATAAGGAAATGACAACCGGCATGTCAGCGCCGCCGATCGGTATAACGGCGAACACCCCGAGCATGAGCGCTAGCGCGATCACGCCGTACAAGTAATACGATTGCGCGGAGGGGTCAAGGCAAAACATCACCGCGCACACGAGCAGAGCCAGGAGCAGAAGCGAGTTGACGATGCGCTGACCGCCAAACATGATCGCGCGACTGGTCATAACCTCCGAAAGTTTGCCCCACGCGACCGCGCTGCCTGCAAACGTTACGCCGCCAATGATCACTGAAAACGTAACCGAAATCGCCACGAACAAGCTATAGGAATCGAATAATGCTGCCCACGCGACAAGCAGACTCGCAGCCCCTCCAAAGCCGTTGAAAATCGCAACCATTTCAGGCATTGCGGTCATGGCGACAAGTCGGGATGCCAGCGCGCCGATGATTGTGCCAATTGCGACGCAGAGAGCAATCCAATGCCATTCGAGAATATGCTCGGAAAGCAGCGTCGCCACAATCGCGATCAACATGCCGAGTGCGGACAGCAAATTACCGCGTCGCGCCGTCGCGGGTTTGCCTAGCATCTTCAAGCCGAAGATAAAAAGGGCCGCAGCTACGATGTAGGCGGTGTTCATCGCGATGAGATCTAACACGGAGTGTGTCGCACTATGGATTCGATTTACCGGAGCGGGGTTTGAACATCTTCAGCATCCGATCGGTGACCAGATAGCCGCCGACGACATTGATGGTTGCAAATACCACGGCGGCCGCACCGAGCCACATCGCCAGGTTCGCGTTTTGACCGGCGCCAGCGGCCAGTAGCGCACCTACGATCGTAATGCCAGAAATGGCATTTGCACCGGACATAAGCGGCGTATGCAACGTCGCCGGAACTTTCGATATCAGTTCGAAGCCGAGGAATATCGCCAGTACGAGAACGAGGCCGAGATAGATGAATGGCAGTTCCATATGTCAGTACAACGTTTTGATTTGCTTGTTCACAATGGCACCGTCGCGTGCGATCAGTGAAGCATTGAGTATTTCATCGTCGCGATCCAGTTCGATCGTGCCAGGTTGGTTGCCTTTGAATTCGTTGAGATATTCGAAGATATTTGAAGCGTACATCTCACTCGCGTGCCCAGCGACTTGTGACGGCAAGTTACCCATGCCGATCACTTTCACGCCGTTGATATCTACTATGTCGTCAAGTTCGGAGCCCTCGACGTTGCCGCCCGTTTCGACGGCCATATCAATCACCACACTAGTCGGTTGCATCGCTTTGATCATGGCTTCCGTAACGATGCGTGGAGCTGGTCGGCCGAGTACTTGAGCCGTTGTCACAACGATATCGGAGCGTGCGATGGCCGCGGCCATGCCTTGACGTTGTTTCTCTTCTTGTTCCGGTGTGAGTTGCAGGGCGTAACCCTGTTCAGTTTGGCCGAGCTCGCCTAAATTGATGTCAAGGAATCTCGCGCCTAAACTCTGTACTTCCTCTTTTACGACTGGTCGCGTATCGAACGCTTCGATTCGAGCCCCTAGTCGATGGGCAGTTGCAATAGCTTGCAAGCCTGCAACACCAGCTCCAATAATGAAAACTCGAGCTGGCGATAACGTACCTGCGGGCGTCATCATCAATGGAAAAATGCGCGGTAAGTGGTACGCTGCCAAGATGATGGCTGCATAGCCACCGAGACTCGCTTGCGAAGACAAGCAGTCAAGTTTTTGGGCACGGGTGCTGCGTGGCACCATATCTAAGGAGATCGCAGTTATTCGGCGATTAACGAACTCGTTTACTGCGAGATCGTGTCGAAATGGATCCAGAAAACCAAGGTATGTGGCACCTTCCGGATACCACGAAATCATTTCTGGAGTCGGTGGGCGAACTGCGAGAACGATGTCGGCACGGCGCAGCACTTCATCTGCGTATTCGCTCAAGGATGCACCTGCCGTCTGATAGGCGTCGTCTGTATAGCCGGCGTCTTCACCGCAGCCATTTTGAAGACTCACATCAAAGCCAAGTTCGGTTAATTTTTTTACCGCTTGCGGGACTAACGCAACGCGTTTTTCACCAGGCCAAGTTTCCTTGGTCGCAACTATGTGCATCGGAAAGCGTAAAGATGTGAAGAAGTCAAGGCATCCCTAACCTCATGAATGGGGCGAGGGTTGAGCCGTAAGTGGCGGATTGTACGAGTTTTCTAGACGTTTGAGCCGTAACCTGCTCACAGTCTACGACGTTACCAATCTGATTCTCTCAATTGATCCTATCGAATCATGTTGCTGATTTGTTTTGCAGTGCAGTAAGGCCTAGCTCATTTCACACGACAACGATGCAGTCGCTTTAAGCAACGGTATTGAAGACTTGATCCATACCTAAGATTTAAACCCATCCATCATAAAGTCTGTTTGATTCTTTCAGAGGAGATCTCAATATGCCTTATATCGACGGTTTTATATCTGCTGTTCCGACGGCGAATAAGCAAGCTTTTATTGATCATGCGCACTTTATTGATCCCCTATTCAAGGAATTAGGAGCAACACGGGTTGTCGAATGTTGGGGTGATGATATTCCAGAGGGCAACCAGACTGATTTCTATAAGGCCGTTAAAGCGGCAAGCGGAGAATCTGTTGCGTTTTCGTGGGTCGAATGGCCCGATAAAGAAACGCGCGATCAAGGCGTAGCGCGTATGCATGAGATGGCCGAGACAGATGAAAGATTCGACGAAAGCCAGCATCCTGTGCCATTTGATGGTAACCGAATGATCTTCGGCGGATTCGAGTTACTACTCGAGATCTAACAATCCATCTATTCGGTCCATCGTTAGATACATTACGGTCGGCACGTGTGCCCAGCTGTACGTAGGAAATCACCCATCTGCACACCTCATCTCAGTAGTCGTCCTTCGCGGATCATCCGCTAGAAAAATACGAAGGAACGCACCACTACGTTTTTCCGGCAACGAGCATCTTCGGGTACACTGGGATCAACGCACGCTGTATGGAATGACCAACGCGATACAGAACCGTCTGTGATCGAGTCGTAACACTTCAACATCGACACTTCCGTGGATTTCTGTCGCGGAAGCCAGTACCACTCGTGGTTCGCACGATGGGTGAACCGTGTGGTTTCCCCTACGCGATCATCATAAATTCGATAGTTCGTGATATAAGGCTGATCTGCAAAGGAAGGCCATGCGCACAGCACGAAAGGAAACTGTTCGACAGTTTCCATGGGCTTTGCCAGATTGATCGACATGAATCGGCGCGACATTTTGGCATCCGCCTCAGCCTCGGAGTAATGCTGGGTACGGCCGAAATTACGTAAATTCTTCGTGAGCAATTCACGACAGCGAACCCGCCCACTGTTGTCATTGAGATCATTGTGCACCAAATTAGCGTATCCCGCGTTCACGCCGGGATTTTTGGCTTCTTGATTTTCCGTGCGGTCGCCTTGATAGTCCTTATCGAACACATCATGGTTGTATACGAGCGCATCCGTTGCGCCAGGAAAGAAATCAAGCAGTAACTGTTCGATTTCTCGGTAAAACACGCGTTCGACTTCTGCCGCATCGTAGAAGTTTTGACATTTCGACTCGCAATGGGCTAACGAGACGCCAAGTTTGTCCATGCATTCAGGGCTTTGCGGAGAGAGACCTGGGTAATACTCTTCCATGCGTCTTGCGTCGCGCAAAATCTGCGGAAAATAGAGACATCGCCGGCCGATATCGCGCTCTTCTTTACGTAATCGCGCAGCATCTTCCTGTCGAGCAGGATCCCGCCACAATGCGTTTGACGATACGATCGAATACGAGGGTTGCTCGTGAACCGTGTACCTCAACGGTAGGGCTAAACCGCCTTCGGGTGCTTCAATACCTTGTTCATTAATGTAGGCCATGCATTCGTTGTACGTGCGAAAGCCTTTGCCCCATTTTGTATCAATCGCCCCTGCTGGCGCATTGTCGATCCAATCGATAACGCTTTGACCCTTTCCTTCCGAAATTAACTGCAAGGCATCGTCCAATGCAACGGCGGTACCGGCATCACCGTTCCGGTCGAACGACATATATGAGATGCCGCCGTGTGCAGCAATCGGTGCAGCTTGACCCTTCGTCAGCTCGAATGTCGGAACGTAAGCGTTCGATTGCACATTCAAGTCTGATGCAGTTTCTTGTTCTTGAGAAACGGCGTATGGCATAGTTTTATTGTTCGTAACAAGGGAATCAAAGAATTATCACATACTACGTGAAGAGTCGTCTCTTAAGGACGAAGTAACCGATGCCCCTAGAAGAACATCAATTGAGCGCAGGCTCTAGTACCAGGGCGCTTGTAATTGCGATTTCGCGAGGCGTTCAAGGAGCTGACTTTTTAAATGTGTGATAACACCTTGCGGTGCGTCGCCATTGATGAGGTTTCGTGATTCGAAATCGTCAATAGTTTGGTTCAATAGGTAATACGGTTCGCCTTCTCGATTTACCATCATTTTGTATTCACCATCAGAGATCATGAATTCATAATCTATTTCGGATATGGCGGTACGCGGCTCCGGTACTACTTTTTGCCATAAGGATACCAGCGATTGGCCGAATTGCTGATACGGTAATTCGCCGCCTGCTAATTCGACTACGGTCGGACCGAGATCAATATTCTCGACCGGCGTGTCGACGACCTTGTTGCCATCAGTCAGGGTTTGAGGTGACCGAAATAGCAGAGGTACCCTGGCTGAGCCGTCAAGGAAATTCCTCTTATAAATCAGATCCCAATCCCCATTCATTTCGCCGTGGTCGGACGTGAATGCAATGATGGTGTTTTCTAGTTCGCCACGCTGTTCAATGATTGTCAGAATCTCTCCAATCTGATCATCTATAAGCGTTACATTGCCGGCGTAATTCGCTCGCATTGCGGCTTGATCGCCGTCTTCAAATGTAGGAGTTCGACGTGCCATAAACTGATCGAGCCACCCTTGCGGTCGTCGGTCGGCATTGGGCTCCGGCGGTCGCGGATGGGGCGCGGGCATACGGGTTGGGTCGTACATACTGGCGTATGGTTCAGGTGCGTCCCACGGTTCGTGCGGCCCGCCAAAGGTTACCCAACAAAACCAAGGTTCGTTGCGATCGTACGCGGCAAGGTACTGCTTCGCTTGTTGCCCGACATAGACATCGGCGTATTCCTCAAGTGGTAAGGTTGATGGACGAACAACATGTGGTTTCGTTGCAAAACGATCTGCGTAGTCGGTACGATATGCCTCCAGCAAGCCTTTTTCTTCCCAGCGCGCCGTCATATGGCTCATTACGGTCGTGCTGGCACGAGGCCCACCAATTTCATCAACATCGTCGAGTCCCCAAGCATGCAACAAGTGTTCGCGATCGCGCAAGTCGCCGCGGTGCGGATGTAGATGGGTTTTCCCGAATATGCTGGTTCGATAACCCATCTTTTTAAGTTCGCGCATCCAGGTTTGAGATGATGCTGGTAGCGTGTATTGCAGGTTATTCCAAACGTGTGTGTTGTGTGGGTATAGACCTGTAGCCAGCGTTACTCTGGCTGGAATGCAGATCGGCGTCGTGGTCGTGCAATTTGAGAATCTAATGCCTTCTGCAGCAATGCGGTCGAGATGAGGAGTCTTCACCCAAGAATCGTTACTCGAACAACTCATCGCATCTGCGCGTTGCTGGTCGGTCATGAGGAACAATACGTTCGGCTTAGCCAAGCAACAGCCCTCTTGCTATCCGAAGGAACAGGATGGTCAAGTTACGGCATGGGATTACGCTGCGATGCGAACAGGTAATTCCCGAATTCCATGAATGAACGAAGACTGAAGATATTTCGGTTCGCCATCAAGTTCAATGCGATCGAAACGTTTTTCGATCTCTTCCCACAATACCCGTAGCTGCATTTCTCCAAGTCTATTACCCATGCAACGATGAATACCAAAGCCGAATGAAAGATGGTTACGAACGTTAGGTCGATCAATCAGAAACTCATTGGGTTGCGGTATAACCTCCTCGTCGCGATTGCCGGAGAGATACCAGAGGGCGAGACGATCACCTTCACGAATCGTTTTTCCACCGAAGTTGGTGTCTCTTAACGCGGTTCTAGCCATATGCGCGACAGGCGTTTGAAAACGGATCATTTCGGACACCATACTCGGTATGAGTTCGGGGTTCTGCTTGAGTTTTGCGTATTGCGCTGGAAATTGATTCAGCGCGAGCACGCCGCCGCTAATGCTGTTACGAGTGGTGTCGTTACCGCCCACAATAAGTAGCAGAACATTGCCCAAATACTCGTTTGGCGGCATGTTTTTGGTCGCTTCGCCGAAGGCGAGCATGGAAATAAGGTCGTTACCTGGCTTGGTTTGCTTTAGTTTCTCTTGCCACAATTCAGCGAAATAGGCGTGACACTCCCAGAGAACCTTGAATGCGTCCTCAATGGTTTCAAAAAATTCAATGTTTGAAGCGTTTTGGATAGTATCCGACCAATATAGCAACTTATGCCGGTCTTCTTGCGGTACGTCGAATAACTGGGCCAGCATCTGGCCGGTCAACTCTCTAGAAACATGATCAACCCAGTTAAACGTTTCATTACGCGGCAGGCCGTCGAGAATGATTTGCGCTCGTTGTCGAATATCGTCCTCTAAATCGCGTAAAGCTCGCTGCGTAAAGCGCGGCTGAACGATTTTGCGCTGTTCATCGTGCTTAGGTGGATCCATTGCGATGAACATCGGTAAGGAAAACGTTGGATCAGGTGTTTCGTACTTGATCCCGCCCAATTGAATCCCACCGTGTTTCGACTCGGAGGAAAAGCATGTAAAGTCCTTCTCAATAGCAACGATGTCTCGATACTTTGTAATATCCCAATAGGGGCCGAACGGCGACTCCTCATTGAAATGCACTGGGTCTTCTTTGCGCAGCCGCTCGAAATACGGAAGAATGGTGTTCTCGCGGAATAAGTACGGATGTGCACATACGAAATCATCAAGGGGAATGCTGTAAGGGTCTTGATGAACATCAATATCCCATTCCGCCCACAGATCAGTTAGATTTTCGCGATAAACATCAAACGTACGCGGTTCTTGTTGCGCAGCCATGACCATCTTCCTCCTTTACGATATTGCTGCGCCTAGACTAGCACTTCAGCATGACGAAAATCATAGCAAAGCGCTAGCAGATCGTTAGCGCGATGGCTCAACGCAAATCTTTGTGGTTTGGAAATTTTGGAGGTACGACCGATTGAATCGACGTGAAGCGGCACTTCTTGCATTAGTAGCCTTTGGCATCGGACTAGTGCTTGCGCTTGTCGTTCGTTTCCCGCTTTGGTATGCGCCGTCCGATGGCGCACCCGATGCCTCAAGCCACGGTACGACGATTGCTCAGTCCGAAGTAAAGCAATGGCGGATTCCCGTTTCGTTTCCAACGAGCTTAGAAGTCCTCGGCGACAACATTATTTATGTGTCGGGGTTGGTACAAGCTCTTTCAAACGGTGCATTTGAGTTTTTGATTGCGGAACCGAAGGAGATCGTCCCTGAGTTTCAAATTGTGGATGCAGTACGCGAAGGCAAGATTCCGGCTGGCTATACCTGGCTTGGCTACGATCAAGGCAAAATACCCGCGTCACCGCTTTTGGGCGCAGTACCTTTCGGCTTGGAACCGTGGGAGTTCTCATCGTGGTGGTACGAAGGTGGTGGAGCAGAGTTGGCCACCGCCCTGTACGCAAAGGATGGCGTGCACATTCTGTTGTGCGGTCTGATCGGTCCTGAAACCGCCGGGTGGTTTCGAGAGCCAATCGCTTCGCTTGACGATCTGCGTGGATTGAAAATTCGTTTTGCGGGGCTCGGCGGCAAGGTTATTGAGCGTGCTGGCGCGTCGGTCACCATGCTTCCAGGGGCAGAGATATTTCAAGCGCTTGAGAAAGGCGCGATTGATGCAACCGAGTATTCCTTACCGAATGTTGATCAAGCGCTAGGTTTCGATCGTGTTGCAAAGCTCAACTACTTTCCCGGTTGGCATCAAGTATTCACCGCGGTCCACTTGACGATAAATATGGATCAGTGGCAACGCTTAACCGCCCAGCAACAGTCCATTCTTGAGACTGCATGCACCGCAGGCGTAACTCGAAATCTAGCTAAAGCCGAAGCCATACAAGGCCCGATCATCGCTAATTTCGCGTCGAAAGGCGTCACTGCCAACTACCTCCCGGAGTCGGTCTTGCGGGAACTGAAGCGGCTTACTGATGAAGTGATGGCGGAAGAAGCGGCGAATGATGAGGACTTCCGGCGCATTTACGAGTCTCAGCTGGCTTTTCACGCCAGCTACTCGCACTGGAAGAAATACGCGTACCTGCCACGCGATTTCTGAATGGATCTACCGAGCACGCGTCTATCAAGATCTATAGACGGCATGTTGACACTTATCGCGCAAGGGGTGTCGATCATTTGGATCCTGCTCATGGCTGTCATTGCGATTAATGTGGCGGCTCGTTATCTGTTCGATCAAGGTCGTATTGAGTTTGAGGAACTGCAATGGCACCTGTATGCCATGGGTTTTATGTCTACGATCGGGTGGGCTCTAGTCACGGACGCGCATATCCGGGTGGATGTGTTTCATGAACGTTGGCCACGGCGGGTGCAATGGTGGATCGATTTTCACGGCATATTGGTTTTCGTCATCCCCTTTTGTATCGTCATGCTTTGGTTTGGGTGGGATTTTTTCCTTTATAGCTTTGAGATTGGCGAAATCTCCGCATCGCCAGGCGGGTTGCCCTATCGGTGGTTCATCAAGGCCTTCCTGGTCGCTGGATTCGCATTATTGTTGCTAGCCGCGCTCTCGCGGCTTTCGCGCATATGGGCTGGTTTATTCCCCCGTGGCGCTTAACGAAATACTCGCGTTGGCCATGTTTGCGGCCTTCATTTTGTTGGTCTTCTCGGGTTTTCCCGTAGCCTGGATTCTTGCTGGTCTCGCAGTACTGTTCACGTGCATTGCGATCATCGCGGACATTGACTTAGGTATCACCACTGGCGTCGATTGGCTCTATACATCAATCACGGTAGATCGCGTCTGGGCCGTCATGGAAAACTGGGTCATGGTCGCACTGCCTATGTTCATATTTATGGGGCTGCTGCTTGACCGTTCAGGTATCGCAAATGAATTAATGACGAGTTTTGCGAAACTCTTTCGTCGCGTATCGGGCGGGCTTGCGATTTCCGTGGTGTTGATTGGCGTGCTACTCGCGGCAACGACGGGGATTATTGGAGCATCGGTCGTTTTGCTTGCACTGCTTGGTCTACCTGCGATGCTGAAGCAAGGTTATGCGCCTATGCTGGCTTCTGGCACAGTTTGCGCAGTTGGGACTTTGGGTATTTTGATCCCGCCAAGCATCATGCTCGTATTGATGGCCGACCGGATGGCGATGCCTGTGGGCGATTTGTTCTTGGGCGCGTTTTTTCCAGGTTTACTACTTGGATCGCTCTATGTCCTGTACATCGTAGCTTTGGGGTTAGTTAAGCCGAAGCTTGTGCCGAAGCTAGTCGACGGAACCGTATTCGATCTAAGCGAGTTACGAAAGCTTTTACTTGCGATTCTGCCGCCGGCCGCGTTGATACTGGGCGTGCTCGGCAGCATATTCTTTGGGGTGGCGACGCCAACTGAAGCCGCAGGCGTGGGTGCTCTCGGCGCTTTGTTGTTAGCCTTGTGGAAAAAGCAACTTAACCTACCTGTTTTTAAAGATGTCTTAACCGAGACCACAAAAACCACTGCCTTTATTTTTGCCATCTTGATCGGTGCCACCGCGTTTTCGTTGGTCTTACGTGGCCTTGGTGGAGACGAGCTGATTGAGCAGACATTATTGAATCTACCGTTCGGCCCAACGGGCGTCGTGATCACCATTCTGTTTTGTACCTTCCTGCTAGGTTTTTTCCTTGACTGGATTGAATTGACACTCATTATTTTGCCGTTGGTCGCCCCGGTCGTCGTATCGCTTGGATTCGATCCGGTATGGTTCACTGTGCTGTTTGCAGTGTGTTTGCAGACAAGTTTTCTAACGCCGCCCGTTGGATTCGCAATTTTTTACCTAAAAGGAGCTGCGCCGCCCGATCTCCAAGCAACAACGATCTACCGAGGCGTAGGTCCTTTCATCTTGCTGCAATTACTTGGATTGAGCTTGATTTTCTACTTCGTCAGCATTGTGACCTGGCTACCGGCGCAGGCACATTGATGTCATCTTGAGATCGTGTCGCGCATGGCGACGGCATGAGATCAGGAAAAGTGTAGTGTCTAGTTGAGAAGGTTGAAGACCTCGCCGAGAGTTGCTTCAAGCTCGGCATAGGATCCAGGAGTTGATGTCGGAGTTACTCGTTGCTGTCAGTGATTTAAAAATCACCACCTTCCTGAATGGGAAGGGTACTTTTTCGTGCTATGCGCTATTTAGGAGCAATTGAAGTCTTCTAGGAGTTTGCACCGCCGAACCATTTGGTATGTGGCCAGTAGGATAACAAATCATAATTTCGCCAATATGTAGATCATACATCCCAATTATCGCCACTAAATAGATATATCTGTCTGATTGTTTCCCAAGAGAGCTTCCACGTCGTAGGTTCCTAGGAAGTTCATTGCAATGAACTATTATCGTCTACTTTCTGGTGATGTCCCTTGAATATTGATACGATTAATCCTACACTGTCAGCGTAGCGCAATCCGTGACTGGACGATAGAAACGCACAAAACCCGTAAAAGTAATCCTCATTGAAATAGATAGCATCAAAGGAGATGAATAAAACAAAGATAGATAAAACAGTCAAGACATAATTTTTCCAGCTGTACTTTCCTTGTACTGATTGTTCTTCTTCGTTCATGGCTATTTTTTACGAATTCTCACATTGTTCCGAGATTTCTCGTGTCCCTTGAACCGATACCGTATAACCCGCAACACAAGATGCGGCTTTGTTTTGTTAGTTGTTGCATATTGCATGATTGCAGAGTTGGAGAATTGAAATCATGTGGACATTCTTAGCTGAAAATCCTATGTTTCTGTGGGTGTTTACTCTAGTAATGGTATCTATAGCTAGCGTTCTTCAAATTAGAATCTATCGAATTATGAAGCAACAGCGCGAAAACAAAACGCAGAAAAAGGCACATTAGATTCGCCATAATCAATTGAGAAGATACCAGCGCACTAGGAATCCAGCAATAGGCTTCCTGGTGCGCTCTGGGTATTTGGGAATTTCACTCGTCGTAATCGATATATAGCAAGATAGCTCCTATAAAAAGGCTCATTAAGAGAAGGCTATCTAACGATATTAGCGTATCGTGGAACAGATATGAAAAGAGATACGTAACCGAAAAATAAGTCCATGCCCCTATTAGGTATGAATGCCCAAGATATCTTAAACGCTTAAACACCACGCGAAAGCCGAAAATTTTTTTGTCCGCTGGCGATAGTTTCCCAGTGTTCGCAAAGTGTTCCAGATCCTCTTTTGTATGGATCACGCCCAAACCCGGATTCTCTTGGGGAATCGCTTTCTTTGTTAATCGGATCCTCATTTATAAGTCACATATTTCATCAAAAGTATGGGCAGTGTAGCCCATAGCAAGTAAGCCACAGGCACCACTTATTAGAGCCGTTCTTTTCGACCCTACTACTAGCTTAGGTATTACCACCCTATTAAATATACTACTTACGGCAACGAAGCTTGCTGCAACGGCTAATATGCTTCAGCAGCCTTCTTCAGAACTACATGTGTTACACAATCGTCATACAGTTTACGAGCCATGTCCGTGACATCACTAAGTATGGCATGGCACCTGCCAGATGCGAACATTCGGACGGTCTACCGAATACTGACCTGTGCGAACTATCGTAATCAATAACTATCTTGGTGGTCGGTCCACTATCACGCCAGTTGCGTAGAGATCCGCAATCCGATCTTCTTCGTAATCAAGCCAATCCTTCAGTACTTCTTCGTTGTGTTCACCTAGTTTAGGACAAGGTGTCCAGTCGTCGCTAGATATTGCGGACATTTTGATTGGATTACCAGGCATGGGTGTACCTTGTTCCAAAGGTACAAAAAAGCCGCGTGCGATGCTTTGAAGATTTGCGAGCATACCCTCAGTGGCTAGTACCGACCCCGCAGGAATGCCAGCATCGGCTAATTTTCTTTCAGCGATGTGAGGTAACTGTGTTCTAGTCCAAGCGATCAGGGCTTCGTCAATGGCACGGTGTCGTTCAAGGCGTTGATCAAGGCACCAGTGGCTGTCGAACGGTAGCTGCGCAACGCGGCACAAAGTTTGAAATTCAAGGTCATTACGACAGCCGATCGCTAACCAATGGTCATCTCCCCGGCATGGATAGACACCGTGTGGCGCCATCTGCGGATGGCGGTTGCCTATGGGCACAGGTACATTGCCAAGTTGCGTGTCAATGAGCCATGGTCCACTAAACGAGACGGCCGATTCATGAAGCGACATTTCTACGAGACCGCCTTCTTCTGTTTGTTCCCGTTCGTGCAGTGCCGTTAGCACAGCCACGGTTGCACTGACAGCGGCGGTTGGATCCGGCATCGCCATAGCCGTAGCGCGCGGCTCTTTTGCGCTGTAGCCCATAACCGACGTCAATCCAGACATTGGTTCGACAGTTGGTCCAAATGCGACTCGGTTGCGGTATGGACCCGATAAACCGTAGCCGGGCATCGCGACATGAATGATTTTCGGATTAGCTTGCTTGAGGTGCGGGTAATCAAGCCTTAATCCCGCCATGGCTCGCGCGGAAAAGTTCTCAATCACGACATCACTGATGGAAACGAGATCAAGGAAGGCTTGATGCCCTTCATCGGTTTTCAAGTCAATTGCGAGACTTTTTTTATTTCGCATGAGTTTGACGAATACCGCATTGACGTTCCATGGTTCGTCTCCGGCCTCACCCCCTATAAAGCCACTTAAAGGGACGGCAGGATAGACCTGCGGTCCGCGTCCCATAGGGGGTTCAACTTTTAAGACCTCCGCACCTAGATCGCCGAGAATGCGCGTCGCAAGTGGGCCAGCCCAGACATGTGTCAGGTCAAGAATGCGTACGCCCGCAAGAGGACCTCTAGCCATCGTCTGTACGGTTGCAGTCGTTCGGCGTCAATTGACGCTGTCCGAATCCTTGCATCACAAAAGGTGGGCGTGGCGACATCACGGTTGTATTTTTTTGATGGATTGGCTGCCAGACATCTCGCTCCCTTAAATGAGGGTCATCCAGAACTTCGGGAAACGTCAGTCTTGCACCCAGCGGAATACGTGCCGTTTCGGCCCGTTGTTGAATGTCGCTTCTGGTCCAGTGAATCAACACCCCAGCGATGATTTCGTGAAGTGTGTCTCGATTTGCCATCCGCTGGTTGTTCGTGCGAAAGCGTTGGTCCAACGTCAACTCTGGTCTGCCGAGAAAGATCGTGAATTCATCCCAGAAGCCAGGCACAATGTTGATATAGACCCAGCCGTCCCCACAGCGGAAGAGATTTGTAGGCACGACAGACCAAAAATCGTTACCATGGCGTGAGCGTACCGTTTGCATGCAAGTCCACATGACAGTTGTGAACTGGCTGAGCGACATGATCACTTCGAGCATCCCGATATCGATCGTGTCCTGCCGTTCACCGAGCAAACAAGCGCAGGCAGCGGTATATGCGTAACCCCCGCTCTGAAAGTCGACGTAGTGACCAGGCATTGTTAAGGGTTCACGATCAGAATCGCCCATCAGATTGGTATATCCCCCTAGTGCCAAAATTGTGGCGTTCGTCGCGGCGCGGTTGCGATCTGGACCGGTGAGGCCAAATGGAGTTATGGCGACTTTGATTTTGGTATCCCAGTCTTTGAATCCCAGCGCTTGAATCTCGTCGGCCGTTTCCCCATCAACGATCGCAATATCCGCTTCTTTTGCGAGCTCGGCGAGCAAATCGCCGTTTGCGGTTTCGATGCGACGTTTGTCGCAGTGTAAAAAAAAGTCCATGGCGTGTGCTGAAACCCAACACGCCTTGCGCCGTTCCATCTCGACGCGCACGACATCGTAACCGGCATGCGCGAACAACTTTCCGGCATAGCCGGCCGCGTAATTGCCCACTTCGAGGACTCTCGTGCGTCGTTTGGGTTGAAACATGTCGTTAATCCAAAATATCGTCGATCAACCGCCAGCGTAGCGCCGTATCCACATCAATGCGCTCACCGGACAATGCGATGTAATTGAAACGCCGGCGTCCGATGCGATGCAAGATGCTGGCGGTGCCACCGGCCCCGGGAATCAAGCCGAGCGATACCTCTGGTAGGGCGAAGAATGCATCCCGTTGAGCATACACACGAGCGGCAAATGCGGGTAGTTCTATGCCAGCGCCAACGCAAGCGCCGTGCAGGAATGCAGTGATTCGGTCTCGCAATAGATGCATCAAGCGCGCCGGGCTGCGAGTTTGTCGCACGATATGGGCCATGCCGGCATCCCGTGCAGAACCGAACTCCGTCAGATCGCCGCCTGCGCCGAAAGCCGGCCCATTCGCCTGAAGCTCAATGTGCAGTACCGATGCATCGGCCATCGCGTACTGTAAATTCTCAGCGAGAGCGTCGCGCATCGGGGTCGACCAAGCATTTCGATTCTCCGGTCGGTTAAGCGTTAGCGTTAGCTTGCTGCCGCGACGTTCAACGAGAATTGGCTCGGATGCGAATCGTTTCGTATTTAAAGGTTTGTCTGTGGCAAGCCACGACTCGAATTGTTGGCTGTGTTGCAACGCCGAAAACGCGAGCGATTCCGTGCATAGTGCATCCTCAACTGAGTTGTGGATGTTGACTCGCGTCAATTGGACTAGTGTTGCCGCGGCGATGGGGCTGCGCTCAATACACTTAAGCAGGCCGTCCAACGATTGTCCTTTTTCAAGTTGGATATCAACCAAGTCCGAATCGGTGTGTTCTTCTACTGCAATGACAGGGCATGCAGGGCGCAACGAGGCACTGTCGCTCAATGGGTCATGTACGACCACAGCGTACACGCCCGCGACAGGACTGAGCTCTTCGGCCGTCGCTGGGGACTGCAAGCGTGTCAGTAATTCTTTTGCAGATAGAGTGACGAAATGCAGGGCGTCGAACGCTTTTGCGATGTGGAAATAGTGCATTATTAACGCGATGCGAAACACTTAAGGGGTAGGTGTTGCCTTGTTAATTCAGAATGCCGAATTGCATGGCGTGCGAAGAGATATTCGCCTTCAACATGGCGTTATTAGTGACATCGGCCAGGACATAAGTCGATTGCCGAACGAACCCATACTTGACGCTCGCGACGGTGCACTTCTGCCTAGCCTACGAGATGACCATATACATCTTCGTGCCATGGCGGCGACGCGCCGGTCTGTCTTTTGCGGCCCGCCAACCGTGGCAAATGCAGCGCAGCTAAGCCACGTATTGCAACATGCGACCGGTCGTCATTGGATACGCGGTGTTGGCTATCACGAATCGGTAGCTGGTGATCTCACGGCTACTTCGATTGATCAATGGCAAAACAGTCGTCCAGTTCGTATCCAACATCGCTCGGGACGACTATGGTATTTGAATTCGTTAGCAGCGCGGGCGATCGGTTTACCGCGGGAAAAACAAGGGCAACTGTATCGACAGGACGAAACACTCATAAAGAGCATACCGCCGCTTGAGGACTTGGAATCGGCCTTGGGGGAGGTTTCGCGGGAATTGGCGAGTTTTGGGGTAACCCATGTGACTGATGCAACGCCGTCGAACGACATGGCCGCATCCGCCTGGTTACAGGAACATTGCCCCTATCAAGACGTCTATGCGATGGGTAGCGAGCGTTTAGGATCGGGTCACTTGAAGCTCATTTTGGATGACTATCAACTACCGGACTTCACCGTATGCTGTCAGCGCATTCAAGCTGCGCATAAACAGGGGAGGCCGGTCGCGATTCACTGTGTTTCGGCGGTAGAGGTCGTGTTTGCAGTCGCCGCCTTGGATGAGGTGGGCACTATGACAGGCGATCGTCTCGAACATGGGACGGAACTATCCCGTCAAGTCATACACAAGATCGCGCGCCTTAATTTGAAAGTTGTACCAAATCCAAACTTTTTGCTTACCCGCGGCGATCAATACCTTAAAGACAACGAAGAGGCAGTTTTAAAAACACTGTTTCCACTTCGATCTTTGGTTGATGAAGGCGTTCCTTTGACCGGGGGGACCGACGCGCCATTCGGTGAATCAGATCCTTGGCAGGCTATGCGGGCAGCCAAGGATCGATTAACGAGAAATGGTGTAGAAATCGGTGCCCATGAAGCGATCGAACCTGAAGATGCCAGAGCGATGTTCTCTGTCGCGCCTCAAATCGCATTGAAGCAGCCGGCGGATCTTATGCTGTTGAAACGACCGTGGTCATCGGCGCGATTGCGCCTTTCGAGTCAGGATGTTCGTGCTACCTTTCGGTGCGGCGAGCTAACTTATTTAAGCGACTGATTGATCGATAAAGATGTGGTCGGAGCGGCGGTAGCTGGCTGATGCATGTAGAAAAAACTCGTAGAGTCTTGCATTTGACGCCTGACTAGCAGAAAGGCGGTGGATAATGCCATTGGTTTACGGGATATGAAATGTCATGCAGCTTGCGGATGAGTTAATTGTTGAACAGATCCAAATCGGACCCATGTTGAACTTTACCTATATCATCGGCTCCAAGTCGACGCGGGAAGTCGTCATCGTCGACCCTGCTTGGGATATTGGTGCCTTGTTCGAGCAACTCGAGAAAAAAGATTACAAGCTAAGCGGCGTCCTGGTCACGCACTATCACCCGGATCACGTAGGTGGTGCCATGCAAGGCCAAGGTATTCAAGGTGTTGCTGAAGTCATGGAACGACAACCAGTGAAGGTTTACGCCCATCGCCTGGAAGCCCAAGGTGTTCAGAAAGTCACCGGTATTTCCGAGTCCGATATCAAAAAAGTCGATTCCGGTGACAAACTCAATGTCGGGCTGGTCGAAATTGAATTTTTGCACACCCCGGGTCATACGCCTGGTTCTCAGTGCTTCCGCATTAAGAACACGCTCGTATCAGGTGACACGTTGTTTATCGACGGTTGTGGACGAGTGGATTTGCCTGGATCGGATGCCGATGCAATGTTTCACAGTTTGCAGAAGCTGAAATTGCTACCAGACGACACGCTTTTGTTGCCTGGCCACAACTATAGTCACGTCCCGAATGCGACTATGGGGGAAACTAAGCAATCGAATGCTTACTTGAACGTCAGGGATTTACCGACCTGGCAACAGTTTATGACGTGATATCGTTAGGGAGCACAAGCTCATTGGTGGGTTCTGCTGTCGCAAGTAGGTTTCCGATTAAGCAAATATCACCTGCGTGATTTCATTGTGACTGCCGAGTCTTAGCAACGGACCCCAAGTGCCTGTGCCGCAGGAAATGTGCAATGTCATTTGCTTGATCTGATGCGTGCCGCGAGTTAGTTCAAAGAATCGTTTCACGATCAGCTGAAACGGGAAAATCTGGCCGTGGTGAGTGTGTCCTACAAGCATCAGATCAAAACCCCATGCAGCTGCTTCGCGCATCCCATGAGGTCGGTGGTATAGCAGGACTCGATATGCGCCTTCTTCGGCAGGGATCGTTTGAAGTTGCGCGATGAGATATTGAGGCGAATCGTGGTCGTCTATGCCGACGAATTGAAACGGTTTAGCGTCCAGCGCGGTGTTTCGTAATACGGTGATGCCTAAGGATTTCAGTACAGGTGTAACGCGCTCAATGCCTTCATAACGTTCGTGGTTGCCAGTGACGAATAACGTACGCTCGGCGATCGCCCGTAGCGGTTCGAGCTCCTTGATACCTACGACCGACGAGTCGATGAGATCACCGGTGATAACTACCCAGGTCGGGTCCAGCTCGAGCACTTTATTAACGATTCGTTCCAAGTACTTTGTCGAACGCGAACCGATATGTACATCCGATAGCTGCACGATAGTGTAATCCGCAATACTTGGATTGGCATTGACGCGGACTGTTTTGATATGTAAACGTTGCGCATTGACGGCAGCGTACAACGCAATCGCCATGACGCAAGCTACGGCGATCGGGCTTTCATAGCCGCGCGGAAACCATGGTATCCAGCGAACGACTTCAAGGCACAGTACGACAGGAAAGAGCAGGAAACAACAGCCTATTGCAGATTGCAGTGCGGACAACCATCGTTCCGTTATGTGCATTCTCAACATAAACCGAGCAATGAACAAAGCAAACGGCCCGATGAGAAACACGAGCATGACGACTAGGCCAACAACGCCTGTTGTCGCATTGGCTGGTTCATACCAACTCCACACTCTTACGACTGGATAGGCAATGGTTACCAGATAAAAGATCAAAGCGAGTACAGGAAACGTATTTCGTCTCATTTCATTTGAAAGCTAAAAAGATCATTGGGGACGGTAGGGATACGATAGGTGCCATTGTCGTGCGTTAGCGGTAATGTCTGGCCGACGATGACTGATGGTTTAGGATTAAACTATGATCGCCTCAATTCAGAACACTAAAGATATCGATTTCAAATGACGCAACGTGTTAAATTTTGTCGGCGCTCATATCGCGTTTGCATGGTTTAGAAAGTTGGATGGAAGATACAGCGCAAGCTAACTTATTTCAAAACTGTAGCTATCCGGTTCGGCCGGCCACGGTGGAGGCATACAGCGACGTCTGGCGTCGCTTAAGCGAGAGTGGCCCCTTTTGGTCCGGTCACGACCGCATGGCCATCATCCGTGAAGCGCGGCAAAGTCTTGAGTGCAGGTTATGCCAACGTCGACTTGACGCCCTATCGCCGAACGCAGTACAAGGCGATCACGACTGCGTGTCTGAACTACCTCCAGCCGCGATAGAAGTCATTCATCGCATTCGCAGTGATCCTGCGCGAATGACTCAATCGGTATTCGAAACAGCTCTTGCCCAGGGTATGACTGATACAGAATATGTTGAACTGATCGGAATCGTGGCAACATCGGTCGTTATCGACACGCTGCATCAGGGACTCGGTTTGAACGTGCCGGCGACGTTGAAGGGGAGTGCGGGTCCGCCGACTGGCCAATCACCACCGGCTGTGGTGGAAGAGGGTGCGTGGGTTCGACTTGCGCCGGGGGATGGCGAGCTCAATGAAATCGGCATCCCGCGTCAAGCCAATATCGTAAGAGCGATGGGTCTGGTGCCGGCAGTGATTGTGTTGTTCTTCACGGTGATGCGTCAGGCGTACTATATTTCAAATTTGCCGATCTCAATTTCAAGGAGTCAAGCTGAATTCATTGCAGCCCGCGTGTCTGCGTTGAATCAGTGTTTCTACTGAACGACTATGCATACATTACTGCTCCGTGGGAGCGGTAGGTTTGATCTTCAGGCAGTACGGCATGCTGAACTAGATTCGGGTGTCGAACACGGGAATCTACTCGGCAAACTCGTGGATGCGCTTATTGCGCGTAAGTGGAGCGAAGTCGCGGTATGGCGCAAGTCTTGCGTGAACGCGATGGGATCTCAACAAACTGTTGACGCCATCGCCGTAGCCTCGGCGTTCAACGGTATCACCCGCATTGCGGACGCAACCGGTATTCCATTGGATGCTGGTCCAGCAGAGGCGACGGAAGACATGCGTGCGCAACTTCAAATCAACGATTTCGAATACGAGGAGAAATCCCGCAAGTACGGCAGCGTCAATGCGCCGATCAGTAGCTAAGCGATGCGTGTCCGGTTGATGCGGTTTGGCCAGTTCGCGTGCATCATGCCGATTATTTATGTGACTTGCTTAGGTGTCGTTGCAAAAGAACATGTCGATCCTCATATCAACTCCTGCGAAATACAGCGTACCACCGTAAGCGATGACCCCAAGGTCAAATTGATTGCGACGGCCGCGAGTGCATGGTTGAGGTCTTTGGACACCGCGTTGGCCCAGCGCGCTAGTTATTGTCTTGGCGACCCCGAGATGTATTCATGGACCAACGTTCCCGGCCGCCGTTCGGGTGGTATTGAGCTACGCGCCATGTCCCGTGAGCAACAACGTCTTGTCTGGGATTTGCTTCGTGGGCTGCTGAGTGATAACGGATTTGAGAAAGCTCGATTGATATCGACTGAAATTACGCAAGTAGCTCGCGCGGCGCCCCTCGGCTCACACACAGTGGCGTTATTCGGAGATCCCAGACAAGAAGGTGCTTGGGGTTTTCAGCTTGATGGCCATCATCTTGCACTTAACTTTCTCGTGCAGGAATCCAATGTCGTCTTAGCACCAGCATTTTTCGGCACGCAACCGCGCAGCGTCGACGGCCGGGCGCCGCTTTACTACGAATCCAAACTTGGGCGCGAGCTGATCGCTGCCTTCAATGACGAAGAGCGCGCGCTTGCCCACAAACCTGAGTCGATTGGTCGCGACGTGATTGTGGGTTCGGGACGAGGGCAAGAAGATCGCGGACGACGTTTTGATGTTTCGCAGTTCGATGGGATCGGTATACCGATCAGCGCGTTAGCGGCGCCGACTTCGAACATTCTCAGTCATTTGGTGAAGGAATACGTGCACAATCTCGCGGGATCATTCGCTTTACCTGTCGAACAAGCGATCTTCGGGGCCCTGACAGAAGGCTATGTGGCATTCGATCATCGCGGCGATGACATCTACTACAGGGTTTATATCCCCAATCTATTGCTCATTGAGTACAACGATATCAACGCTGATCATGTCCATACGATCTTTCGTTTGTTAGGGGAAGCCCCCTTCAGTGATTACGGTTCGTATGCGAATATCGGTACAGCGCCACGCACGATTGCAGAGCATTACGCCGTTGCACCTCATCATCGAACCCCTCACAGGCCGTAACGGCTGAATTTTCACTTGAGTAAGTCATGAAATTCATGGGAATTGATATGCTGTGGTCAATGCTGGCTAGGGCTCTTGGTCATTGAAACCTGTGCGTACCGACCAGATGGGAATCCGACTTGAACGATGAATAGCATGAGCCTAGGCGTGAGAGCTGGGTCAGCCGCTGGTTATTGATTAATCCGACTCGGTGTGAATGATGTAAATCGTTAAACTTATTTGCTCATGTCGCAATGTACAAAAAACTGTTTCGTTGGAGAGTCGCAAGGGCATACCGGTGCGACGAGGTGGATTGTGGGCGCTCTTGACGAACGGAAAGCTAAAAAGTCGATCGGATTAGGAGAGATATCATGGCAGGGCGAAGTCTTAATAAAGTTCAGTTAATCGGTAATTTAGGGCGCGACCCGGAAATCCGATACATGCAAAGCGGCAATTCGATGACAACGTTTAGCATTGCGACAGGCAAAATGTGGACCGATCAAGCGACGCAACAACGACGCGAACGTACCGATTGGCACAACATCGTTTGTTGGGGTAGATTAGCCGAGGTTGCAAGTCAGTATCTGCACAAAGGCAGCAAGGTCTATGTCGAGGGTGAATTGCAAACGCGCAGCTACGAGCGCGAAGGTCAAACCCACTATCGCACCGAAGTCAATTGCCGCGAAATGATTATGTTAGATCGTGCAGAAGCTGGAACGGGGTCGGCAAGCACTCAATACGACCGACCTGCGCCGACTGGGGGGCATGGTGGTAACTATGAGCGATCAAATCGTGGGCAACAGCAGGCTTATGGCGGTGATGAAAGCCCTGCGCGGGAAGTAGACACCGGCTCGGACTTGGATGACGATTTACCGTTCTAGTCTGAATAGCAAATGAATTCGACAAGGTTCTCGTCCGGGTCGCGTACGTAAAAGCTCGTCCCTGAACCAGCGCCGCCTTGACGCGTTACGGGGCCTTCGATTACGACGAGCTTGAGTCGATCGAAGATACTTTGCAAACGGCTTCGGCCGCCCTCCCAACGAAAGCAAAAATCGCCGCACCCAGGTTTCGCCGAGGGGCCGCGCAATGTGAAATTGCGGTTCTCCCATAACACTGGCGCGTGAAAATTGAGTTTTTGCTCGGTCAAGGTGACAGCGTACAAGTGCGGCGCAGCAGATTCATCCCAAGCAAATCCAAACGCTTCGTAAAAATGTCGCATCGCGTCAATATGGATGATCGGCAGTGCTACGTGATCAATTGATTTCACAGCCACAGTATCATTCCTAAAAAGATACCGATCAAGAGACGATAGACAACGAACGGCCACAATCCAATTGTTTCGACCACGCGCAGAAAGAAACCAATGCATAGGTAAGCGCTAATTGCCGCGATACTAAATCCAACAGTGAATCGTGCCAAGTCGAATGAGCCGGGTTGTTGAACTAGATCGTAAATCGTGAGCGAAAATGCTCCGATAATGGTCGGTATTGCGAGCAGAAATGAGAAAGTCGCTGCTTGAGTGCGGCTCATGCCGAGAAATAATGCTGCAGTTATGGTGACACCAGATCGGGAAGCACCTGGCACCAGTGCGATGATTTGTGCCAATCCGACAATCAATGCGCCTAAGTAGCTTGGGTTTGCGTCGGTGAATACATGCCCTCGGGCTTTTAGTCTACGCGTATATAAATCTGCAAACCCCAGGATTGCGCCAAAAACTACGGTTGTTACGACCACTAGGGGCAAATCTCTCGCTGCTACGGCAACGATATCTTGCAATAGAAATCCAGCGACAACTACGGGCAACGTGGCGACGCCTAATTTCGCGACGAGATCAGACTGTTCGTTTATGAGACCGGTTCGTACACTTTTGAGTGCGCCGCTAGCCATTGAAGCAAGTTGTCGCCGAAAGTATGCGAGGACGGCGAGTAGAGAGCCGGCGTGGATGGCCACGTCGAAGTGAAGTCCAGGATCTTTCCAGCCGAGCAGGAGAGACGGCAATTGAATATGCGCAGAACTTGAAATCGGTAGGAATTCCGTGATGCCTTGGATTAGCGCAATGCAGATTGTCTGCAGCGTTTCCACAAAAATTAAGCGTGTAAGTACAGCGAGTTCCGATTCTAACGGTCGGTACGAGAACTAACATGCTTGGCTCAATCATGATTCCGTTATTTCCGTTATCGAGTGTTCTATTCAGCGGTGGTTATTTGCCTCTGCAAATCTTCGAACCACGCTATCTTCGAATGATCCAGAATTGTTGGGCATCCGACAGCGGCTTCGGCGTGGTATTGATTAAAGAAGGTTCAGAAGTACGCGACGCTGACTCTGGCATGCCGGAGATTCATCAAGTTGGTACTCTGGCTGAAATCCTGAGCGTAAAAGAGCTGCCTGAGAATCGTTTAGCCGTGATGGCGTTAGGTGGCGCGAAGTTCAAGGTCAACGCAACTTGGGAGGAACACGATCATTTAATGATGGGTGAGGTGACATTCCTACCGGATGAACCGACGGCGCGCATTCGCGAGGCGGACGACGATTTAGTAGCGCTGCTTAAATATTTTGTTGATGAGCACGAAATGGCTACAGTCATACGCAAAAAAACTGATTACACCGATGAGCGCGATGTGAGCGTCAGGCTTGCCGATTTGTTGCCAATGGACAGCGAAGGAAAACAGAAATTGCTTCAAATGGACTCGCCACGCGTACGCCTTACGGCGATTCGTGTATGGAGCGATCTATAACACTAGGTTCTAGGACGCATATTTCTTTTCGGTTAATGCCTTTGTTCAGGTACCTGTTAAGAACTGGCTAGGCTTCTACTTTAATCGGTCTGTTAGCATGCACTGAGTTTGGGAAATTGGGCATGTATGTGAAATTCGGATCGGCAAGGAAACATCTTCGCAACTTGAGCATTTCGTGCCAGGTTGCATATAGGCCATGTGGTGCAGGCGGTAGGTCTTGTTCGATCGCCTGACGTAATTTAGGTAGATTAAAGAACGGCACCGCAGGATACATGTGGTGCTCAAGGTGATATTGCATATTCCAGTAATAAAACGCTGGTAGAAATGAACAAGTAAAAGTTCGCGTATTCGCTCGAAAATCCGGGATATCTGAATTCAGCCCGTAATGTTGTGGTACACCGCATAGAAATCCTAGCCAGCCAGCATAGAACGTGCCGAAGGTGAATACGACGATTAAAAACCAGTGTCCTGTCGCTATGAAAAAGACTGCTAAGAGAGTATGGCCGCATAGCAGAATTTGGGCCCAATGTCGATGACGCTCACGAAGTCGCCGATTGGACTTCGGTAGCACATGTTGATACCAATTGTTGGAAATGCGACCGTTTGCGTGGTGCCAGACAAGCTTGAGGCGCTGCCATGTATTTTGAGGATTCCAAGCTAGAAGACCGAGCCAAACGCGCCATCGCCGCAACGAAAAACGAATTGGGAGCAAGACTTCACCATCGTATGCGCGATGACATGTGGCGCGATGGTGAATCGCGTGACTTTCTTGATACCAAATGTAATCTGACCAGCTTATAAACGAGTACACCTGTTCAAATAGAAAGTTCAGCCAGCGAGTTTTAAAAACCGTTCGGTGTTGTAGTTCATGTACCGCGATCAAGCCCATAAATGGTCCTATCGTACCGTGCACGAACAGCGCGATAAACAGTAATGGCACCGACCAATACCAATTAGTCGCGTCAATCTGTATATAGGCGGCGTAGGCTACTGTTGCTGTTGTGAAGAACAGTCCCAAGTGCAAAATTGTTTGGATCCAACCGCGTAGATTGCTGCGCTCCATCAAGGTAGCCAACACCTTAGGATCAATCGGACTTCGATACCAGGTGATTTTTGGCTGTGTATCGAATCTACTTGCTTCAGTGGGTCTAATGGCAGTTGCTTCGGTCAATTGCTCGTGGGTTTGTTCAGTGGTAAGTGAGAAGAATACAGCCTTTAGCGTTTAAAGTCGTTGTAGCGCGCGAAGATGGCATGAAGTTAATCGCGTTTAATGCCTCTGATATAGCCCTCGCCATCTTCCACTAGTCCTGGATATCTATCGAACGGTTCTACATTGCCATGATCATACAGTGGGGTTAGGTAGGTAATCAGGCTGCCTTTTGCTGATCCCAAAGATCGCGGTGCAATTTCATGCTGGATATACCTTGAGGGAGGAAACTTTAAGATCCTGACGATCTTTCGGAGACGCAATCCGAGCTTCACGTATACATGAGGATTCCGTTGTAAGTGTGAAGTCCTTATAGTAGGCTTGATGCCTAATGGTTGTGGTTTGCGCTTTCTCTGTATCGCGACGGTAACCTACTAGGCGGGCATGTCAGTTCATTGATCCAGCAGCATTCGATAAACCAGTATTGGTGACCAGCCCTGACTGATACCAGGGTCATGCAATTGACAGGATATGCCTTGTGGAGGTATCAGCCGATGCATTGAATGGTACGAGGTATATGAGACGACCGCATGCAACATCGTGCCCAAGGCTCCTCACGAAATCTCCTAAAACAACTTAACACCATGGTATTCAAAAATGAAGACATAAATAGCTAACTAGCTATACGGATTCAGATACAAAAGGGCGAATGTATTTTCTTTGCTAAAGAACCTAATCAGCTTGGTGATGTCATGCGCTAGGAATGTGGCTAAGTGATCCTTTTTGATATCGTAGCGTGGGGTTCCTTCATAGTTGGAAAAGATGGAAGTTTTAAATGAACGAGCCGCTCCTTACCAGTAAGATCATTCAATTACTAGGTACCTCTCAAAACCTCCTAAAATTGATCTGAGAGTTGATTTTACAAAGCGATAAAGTAATAAAATCAATAAGTTGATAAACACCATAGTCAGTGGAATTTGGGTTTTGAGAGGTGTCTTACTGTAAACGCGATGTTGTGGTGTAACCGTAGATTTAATCAGGGGTTAATGCAAGCACTCAGTGTTAGGTAGTGCCGTGCTCTGAGATCTTAACCCGTGCAAGCCTCTTCATTAACCTTTAAGTACTCTAAGAGAAATATATCTATTAATTCTGCCACAGCAGATCGAATATATTCAGGACTCTGGCCGTGTGTTCCTGTGAAACCTTTGCCCCATGTTTTAGCCGTTAGTGTTATGCCACTTAATGGATCATAAAGATCTTTTTGGAGCTCTATCTCCACATTAAAAGCACGACCTACTACATTCACATTGACGTATAAGTGTTCATAGGACTCGGCATCAAACAGTCTTGCAGATCTTAATCGACTTTCTACAGCAGTCCTTAGTCGATCTCGGTTTAAACCTATTTCTATAGCATCTTTTGGCAATCTCTCAATTAGTATATCAAGTCTTTTGCAATTGGTAAATAACTCAAATTTTTTACGCATCTCCTCATAGGTAGACGATTCTGCCGAAGCGGCGGTGCAGGCGGTTAAAAGGGCTACCACTACTAGTTTGACTATTTTCATGATCTAAATTTAATCATTAAAGCCAGGAAGCATCCTAATTATACATCTTTCATTTGGTTAATCGGGTAGTGTTAGCGGACAAACTTGCAGCGTGTTAGGACTTCGCCGCACACATGCTTTTCATTACTTCTGTAGACTGACTATCACAAGGTTGCCTTTGCGTATTGGCGATTGCTTAACTGCTTCAGTGTATCCGCGCTTTGTTATAGGTGCCTCATTTATTAACTCATTGATTTTATTATTTTATCGTTTTGGAAAATCAACCCTTAGATTGATTGTAGGAGGCTTTGAGAGGTGCCCTTATATCAAGAAATACTGGCAAGACAATTCAATCTTGATTACTCAATTTCAGCAGCTTTGGTGCCACTAAAATTTGCTAATGGACTCTATAACAAGCACGACCGAATTAGCCCGGCAAACGCGTTTAGTGACAAGTCAGCTGGCGACTTCAACCACAGCTCAGCGCAACGAGGCAATTGCTGGAATTGCACAGGCTATCCGTGAAGAATCTCAGACGATATGCGCCGCTAACGCTGAGGATCTTGTATGTGCGAAGCAGAATGGGGTATCGAAACCGCTTCAGGATCGACTGTACTTAGGTGAGAAAGAAATAGATCGTATGTGTCGTGCGGCCGAGGCTGTTGCTGCCCTACCTGACCCGATCGGCGAAATTTCTGGATTGACGCAACAACCTTCTGGAATTCGCGTCGGTCGCATGCGCATTCCTTTGGGCGTTATCGGCATGATCTATGAATCGCGCCCGAACGTAACGCTTGAGGCTGCGTCATTGAGTATTAAATCAGGTAATGGTTGCATCTTACGGGGTGGATCCGAAGCAATTCGAAGTAACTGTGCCATAGCGGATTGCATTTCGAGCGGTTTGATTGCCGCAGGACTTCCTGAAACGGCCGTGCAACTCGTTCGTACGACGGATCGGTCAGCTGTTGGCGAGATGCTCGCGGCGAACGAATCCATTGATTTGGTTGTCCCACGCGGCGGCAAAGGACTCATCAAGCGGGTGTCAGAGGAATCGTTGATACCGGTCCTAAAGCACCTGGACGGCATATGTCATGTGTATATCGACAGTTCTGCCGATGAAGGCATGGCCGTGAGTATCGCGGTAAACTCGAAAGCGGAGAAATATGCAGTTTGCAACGCGGCTGAAACACTGCTCGTGGCGGTTGACATAGCGCCCAATGTCTTACCTCAAATTGTGCAACAATTCGACGATCTAGGCGTGGAAAGTCGAGGTTGCGAACGTACGAGAAAAATAGTTCCTCGCGTCCTACCGGCGACTGACGAAGACTGGGCCGAGGAATACCTTGATGCAATCGTCGCTATTCGGGTCGTTGACGGTGTTGAAGCAGCTATCTCGCATATTGAACAGTTCGGTTCAGGGCATACAGATACCATTGTGGCCAACGATCTCGCCCGAACCCAACGCTTCGTGGACCGCGTCGATTCGGCTTCGGTGATGGTTAATACGTCTACTCAGTTTGCCGACGGGTTTGAGTTTGGATTAGGCGCTGAGTTAGGCATTTCGACTGATAAACTCCATGCGCGCGGTCCCGTCGGTTTAGAAGGCCTTACCACGCAAAAATTTGTCGTCTATAGCGACGGGGCTATCCGTCATCGTTGACTTACCAGTCGTATTCGGCGGTACTTTCGACCCGATCCACTACGGTCATATAACGGCAGCCCATTGCGTTTCGCGTCTGTTAGGCGATTGTCAGATACGCATGATGCTTGCTGGACAGCCTAGGTTGCGTCCTCGCCCCTCGGCATCGGCTGCAGATAGATGGCGTATGCTGGAATTGGCATGCGCCGAGGAAAGTCAGCTTATACCGGATAACACAGAAATTAAATCGTTGGGCGAGACCAGGGCGATTGACACAATTGAATACTTAGGCGGTTCTCCTTCGCAACCTGTGATCTGGGTGCTTGGCGACGACGCGGCGGCAAGCCTCACGCGTTGGGTGCGATATGATGAAATTTACACAAAAGCTAGTATTTTCGTGCTCACGCGGACGGATATTTGCCTCACTCCTATGCTCAATGGTTTCGCGCATGTTTCGCATGCATGCGAACTGGGGAAAACTGCAGGTCGCATGTATCGCTCACGAGATCCGATGAAAGATATTTCAGCAACGAAGATAAGAGCTGCCATTCACAATCGAGACAACGAGATCAGATCATGGTTACATCCGGATGTTTTCCGCTATATAATCAAGGAAAATCTATACCAATCGTGAAGTCATATTTGAGGAACGAAGAACACCCGACCTCAGACGTTATCGACACCCTAAACAATTTAAAAGCTCAGGATATTAGCGAGCTTGATGTCCGCAACCAATCGTCTTTTACTGACTTCATGTTGATCTCCACGGGAACGTCTCGTCGCCACGTTAACGCGATCGTGGATGCCGTGGTCTTAAACGCAAAACATCGCGGCAGGCTTGTGCTAGGAGTTGAGGGTCAAAAAGCCGCCGAGTGGGTGTTGATTGATCTTGGTGAGGTGATTGTGCATGTGATGCAACGCGATGCCCGAGATTTTTACGATTTGGAGCGTCTCTGGGGCGTAGGAATTAAACACCAAGAAGCGATGTGAAATTTCGTTTGCTCGTGTTTGGCCGGGCTCCAACGTGGGTTAACGAAGGTGTAGGTTCATACGCCAAGCGCATGCCTAACTTCACTCAGGAGCGCATTGCGCGAAATCCGATCAGGACTCGTATTCAACGTATGGTGGCTGCGTGCGGTAAGCATGCCCTTAGGGTGTATCTTGATAAGTCTGGCGTTTCATTCACAAGTGAGTCGTTAGCGCGCCAGTGTGCGACTTGGGAGCGTCAAGGTCAAGATGTCTGCTTCCTAATCGGTGACGATATCGGCTTCGATGTAGACGACCTAAAACGAGCAGACTTTGTTTGGTCCCTCTCCAAGCTCACGTTACCACATCAGCTTACGCGTATCGTGGTCTGTGAGCAGCTCTATCGCGCACACGCCATTAATACGAGGAGGGCCTACCACCGTTCGTGATTACTTCCATCACAGACCAGACAAACGACCGAAATGGGACGAAAGATCCGTTTGGCGGTCGGGTACTTCTGCTTGTCCTCCTTGGCTTCGTTATGTTAGGGGTTGTTATATGGCGGTTGATCTACCTCCAAATATTCAACTACGAAGCGTACCAAACCCAATCGCAGAATAACCGTATCGAAATTCAGCCTATTGCGCCGCCGCGCGGGTTGATCGTCGATACCAATGGTAAGTTGCTAGCGGATAACCGACAGATCCTGTCGTTAGCGTTAGTGCCTGAGCGCACCGAGGATGTGGATACCCTGTATACGCAACTTAGTGCATTGATCGAGCTGACTCCGCAAGATCTAAACGCCTTCAAAGAGCGGATTCGAGGAAGCCCGCGTCACCACGCCGTCGTTTTGAAACGCGATCTAAGCGATCGTGAGCAAGCGACACTTGCCGTACACCGGCACGAACTGGATGGCGTGGTGGTGACTTACGAGACGATTCGCCACTACCTTCACGGCGAAAAATTCGTGCATGCAATCGGTACCGTTCGGCGTATCTCTAGAGAAGACTTGCAGTCGATTGATCCCATCAACTATCGGGCGACCCAATTTATCGGCGGCACGGGTATTGAGCGATTCTATGAACACTCACTGCATGGCACGATAGGCTCGCGCTCGGTTGAAGTTGATGCCAGCGGTCGACCAACCCAGGAACAACCGGTAAAACTGACGCCACCTAAACGCGGTGCGACGCTAACGCTTTATCTTGACAGTGATATTCAGCTGGCGGCAGACGCTGCGTTAGGTGATCGGCGCGGCGCAGTGGTCGCCCTCGACCCGAGAACTGGCGGCATTTTGGCCATGGTTAGCAAACCTACCTATGATCCAAATCGCATGCTCACAGGGATGAAACGCAACGAAGTGCTCAAGATGTACGCAGAGCGAGACAAACCCTTATTTAATCGCGCGGTGCAAGGTATATATGCACCGGGATCCACGATCAAACCGGTGATTGGCTTGGCCGCCCTGCAAGAAAAGATCGTCCATTGGGACGACGAGCTTATCGATACTGGGAATTTTCGACTGCCGTCATCGAAGCAGGTGTATCGCAGTTGGAATCGATCGGACACATCGCCAGGTGGTCACGGCCGCGTGAACTTACATCGGGCTATTTACCGTTCCGCGAATGTGTTTTTCTACACGATTGGCAGTCGCTTGGACGTAGACGATCTGGCAGACTTTGCGTCAGACCGCTTCGGCCTTGGACGTGCAACAGCATTTGATTTGCACGAGGTCCAAACGGGTGTGCTTCCGACGCGGGCTTGGAAGAAGGACACCCTTAACGAGCCGTGGTATCCGGGTGATTCGGTGGTCTTGGGTATCGGTCAAGGTTATATCGCCGTGACACCGCTGCAATTGGCGACGGTGGCAACCGTATTGGCTAACCGTGGGGCTTGGGTGCAGCCGCGGATGCTGAAAAAATCGGATCGACGTTTACTGGAGTTGGTAGAAGACCCGGAACCCCGAAGGTCGGTTCTTGAGTCTGAAGAGATGAGCGAGCACTGGGAACGCATGGCCTTAGCGATGCGGGCGGTAGTGCATCGTGGCGATGAGGGGTATGACCAAAACGGTACGGCTTGGGCGTATATTGGCATGGACATTCCGTACCAGATGGCGGGTAAATCAGGTACATCTCAAGTAATCCAAACCTCAAGAGAGGGGCCGGAGCTGGACGAAGAGGAGATTGACGAATACCAACGCAACCACGCACTCTTCATAGCTTTCGCACCGTTCGAAGACCCGAGCATCGCCGTTGCGGTTATCGTAGAAAACGGTGGTGGGGGAAGCGCCAATGCAGCGCCCATTGCTCGTGCTGTGATTGATGCGCGCCTTCAAATTCCAGCCGTTGTCGCTCAACGTGACTGAAACGCACCCATTTGAGATGCGCGACAAGCGCACGTTCCTCAGATTTGATCGACTTCGTAGCGATCCGTGGTTGATGTTGGGGATCGTGATGGTGTTAACGATGGGCATCACAGTGATGAGTGGGACATTGTCCGACGCCCCCAGCATGCTCTTTCGTCATATCGTGCTGATTTTCATTGGTGTCGCCGCCTTGTTCATTACAGCGCAGATTCCAGAGAATACCTACGTGGTGTTGACGCCTTTTATCTATGTCGGCACCGTGGTGCTCTTGATCTGCGTATTGTTTTTTGGCGATTCGGCGAAGGGTGCGATGCGCTGGATTGATTGGCCGTTACTACCTCGATTTCAACCTTCGGAACTCCTAAAGATCACGTTGCCGTTAGCACTGGCGTGGTATCTGCACGATAAACCGATCCCGCTGCGCTTTGCTGACCTGTCTGTTTGTCTCATCATCATTTGCATTCCGGTTGGTTGTGTGTTCGTGCAACCCGATTTTGGTACGACCGTACTCGTAACGACTGCGAGCTTGTGCGTCGTATTTTTAGCTGGCCTAACGTGGCGATGGATTGTTGCGGCGGGTGCTCTCAGCGTGATTGGGTTGGTGGTAGTTTGGCGCATGATGCTATCAGACTATCAGATCCAACGCATTTTGACCTTTCTTGATCCGGACCGGAATCCGCTAGGCGCAGGTTGGAACATCATTCAATCGAAGATCGCTCTGGGATCTGGTGGCGTTACCGGTAAAGGATTGGGTGAGGGCACGCAAAGTCAACTGAGTTTTCTGCCCGAGGGGCACACCGATTTCATGCTAGCGGTGATAGGTGAAGAACTAGGGTTTGTAGGTACAGCGTCGCTGCTGACGTTGTTTTTCTTCGTCTTCGCACGCGGCATGACTATGAGCCGAAATTGTCCCTCCCGTTTTGGGAGATTAGCAAGTTCCGGTTTCTTGATGATGTTTTTTGGCTACACGTTGACGAACGTCATGATGGTGTGTGGCTTGTTGCCCGTAGTAGGCGCACCTTTACCATTAGTTAGCTACGGCGGCACATCTATCGTTACATTGCTAGCGGGATTCGGCATCGTTATTGCGCTGCGCGGCCGTTAAAACGTCATGGATGAACAAATTGAGCAAGGATCGCTTTGAGATGAATTTGAAATCGCTTGTGTGCGCTGCGTTAATCGTTTCTTCCTGGACCGTCGCGGCTGGCGACTATACCGGACGTGCTGATGTTGACGAATTCGTGTCGAATTTAGTCGTGACCTACGACTTTGATGAAACGGCCGTACGGGCTGTGCTTGATCAGGCTGTTTATCAACAAAAGATCATTGACTTGATAACGCGCCCGGCAGAATCGAAATCGTGGGATGCCTATCGGCAAATATTCGTCACCTCAAAGCGCATCGCAGACGGTGTCCAGTTCGCGCAAGACAACTGGGAGACATTGCAACGCGCCCAACAAGATTTCGGGGTTCCGGTTGAGATCGTCGTCGCGATTATTGGGATCGAAACGAATTACGGTCGGAATATGGGCGGCTATCGCGTACTTGATGCACTGGCAACCCTGGGATTCGACTATCCGCGGCGCCTTGATTTTTTTCGCGGTCAGCTCGAAGAATTTTTACTCCTTAGCTGTGAGGAACGCGTGAAGCCGTTCGATGCGGATGATGCGTGTCGGCGCGAATCTTCTGGCAAGACGTTAGGGTCGAAAGTTACGATCGGCGATTTAGTTGGTTCGTATGCAGGGGCTATGGGATACGGTCAATTCATTCCGTCAAGTTATCGCAACTTCGCGATCGATTACAACGACGACGGGACGAGGGATATCTGGAACAATACGGTTGATGCGATCGGAAGCGTGGCGGCGTATTTCAAGGCTCACGGCTGGGAAGCAGGCGAGCCGATTATCGAATCGGTTGACGTCAGTACCGAACAGAGCTTGATTGACGAACTTGCGAACGAGTCGTTGGCGCCGACCAAGACCGTGGCTGCCTGGCGCGAAGTGGGTGTCGCGGGGGTCGGTGAGAGTGATGATGCTTACGCAGCCATGTTTAGTTTTGAAACGGATAAGGTCAACTACTATCTAGGCTATCACAACTTTTACGTCATTACCCGTTACAACATCAGTCGTTTGTATGCGAAAGCAGTTGTCGAAGTTGCAGAAGGCGTGGCGGCGCGGTTGTGAAAGCATGCTTTCTCGCACTTTTTAGTTGTAGTGCCATCATGGTTGGTGGTACGCTCATTCAGGCGGGTGAAATAGCTGTGGATGAAGAAGTCGACTCAGCGATGCGTGAATCAATGCCCACCCCGATGTGGTTTCCCGAACCTGTTGTGCAGAAGGAAAACACGAGGTTACGTGGCAACGGCCGCTATCGAGTTGGCGATCGTTTCTTTAAAAGTTGGCGCGGTGTGGATCAATATATCGCGGAAGGTTTGGCCACTTGGCGAGATGGCGCGTTCGATACATGGGAGGCTGCCTCCGGTGAACTATTTGCGAACGAGGCCTTAACTGCAGCGCATCGTTATCTGCCGATACCATCCTATGTGCGCGTGACCAATTTATCTAATGGTGAGCAAACCGTTGTTCGCGTGACGGACCGCGGTCCTTTCCGTTCGGATCGGTTGATTGACTTATCGAAAGCTGCCGCGTTGCGTCTCGGTTTTGGCGGTGCCGAGTCTCGACCTGTGCGTATCGAACTCATTACGACGAATGGCCCACGCTATGTGTTAGAGACCAACTATGTGTATGGTAAGGATGCTGTGATGGCGATCATGAGTCGATTAGCAGAAATCGAGTTAGGGCACTTAAGCACGCAAGTCATGCCGCACCAGTACGAAAATCGGTTTCGGGTGCGGATAGGCGATTTCGGTTCTTTAGCAGACGCAAACTATTTGGCGAACTGGTTGCTTGCGAATTTACAGTTGAAATCTTCGCTATTGAAGGAGTAGAGATTGAATTTCTTGCGGTCCAGCGCATTAACGTTCGTTTGCTTGCTTGGACATTGCCTTTGGGCGCAACTCATTTTGCCGCCGGCACCGTCAATAGCTGCGAGCAGTTACGTGTTGATGGACGCAGAGACGCATACGATTCTTTTGGAGAAAAACAGTCGCGAAAAACTGCCGCCGGCAAGTTTGACCAAGATCATGACTAGTTACGTCGCCGCCGCAGAAATCGCTGCAGGTTCGGTTGCTATGGACGACGAAGTGGTTGTGAGTGAAGCAGCTTGGCGTGCAATCGGATCGCGTATGTTCATTGATCCAAATTCGATCGTGAGTTTCGCCGATTTGTTGCGCGGCGTGATCATCCAGTCTGGCAACGACGCAAGTGTGGCGGTTGCGGAACACATCGCGGGGACCGAGCAACAGTTCGCCGTCATGATGAACGCAACCGCGAAAGCGCTGAATTTGGAAGATAGCTATTTCACGAACTCAACTGGATTGCCCGACCCGGACCACTATATGTCGGCACGGGATATTGCTCTTTTGTCGGACGCCTTGATTTACGAATATCCCGAGCATTACAAGATCTACGCCGAACGAGAGTTTGAGTACAACAATATCAAGCAATTGAATCGGAATCGCTTGCTCGTACTGGATCCATCGGTTGACGGTATTAAAACCGGTTATACGGAGGCCGCAGGTTATTGTTTAGCGGTTTCGGCGCAGCGCGACGGTATGCGCTTGATCAGCGTTGTCATGGGTACCGAGAGCACTGCTGCACGTACCCGGGAGACACGAAAGCTCCTTAGTTTCGGATTCAGGAACTACCAAACTCAACGCTTGTATGAGGAAGGACAGCACATTCAAGATGTGCGAGTTTGGTTCGGTACGGCCGATCAAGTTCCGATTGGCGTAGCAAAGTCTTTGAAAAAGACCATGTTTCGACGTTTATTCAATGAAGTGTCGCACGACATGGTTCTGCCTGAGGTGCTTGAAGCGCCAATCGAACGCGGCGCGGAAATAGGTGAACTGCGGGTACTGGCGGCCGATGAAGAGATCGCACGAATCCCTCTTGTGGCATTGATTGACGTGGCGGAAAAGGGTTTTTTCGGGCGCATGTGGGACAGCATACTGCTCATGTTCGAAAATTTGCAAGAACCACCGAACGCTCAAATAGCGGCTGATGCTACGGGTTAAGCAGCTTGGCGAAACGAACTATCGAACCACGTGGAAACGCATGCAGGCTTTTACCGCGTCCCGCGAGGCAAAGACACCTGACGAACTTTGGCTTACCGAGCATCCACCGGTTTTTACGTTGGGCCAAGCAAACAAGCAACCGGCATTTCTACTTGAACCAAACATTGAAGTCGTAAAAACCGACCGCGGCGGTAAGGTCACCTTTCACGGTCCAGGACAGCTGGTCGGTTACACGCTTGTAGATTTGAAGCGCGCGCAAATGACGGTGCATACGTTTGTTCATTTGCTCGAACAGACCATGATTGACGTACTGGGAGAATACAGTGTCCATGCATCTCGAATGGACGGTCATCCAGGCATCTACGTCGAAGGCTTAAAGATAGGATCGTTGGGGCTGCGCGTGCGACGGCGTTGTACGTATCACGGCATCAGCCTGAACGTGAACATGGATTTGACCCCTTTCGATCGTATTGATCCTTGCGGCATTCGAGGTATGGCTGTGACGCAACTGAAGGCGTTCGTGCCGAACATAAGCGTTAACGATGTGGCTGAAGTCTTTGAACGACGATTCCGTTTGTTGTGGAAAAAGCGTTAAACGCTGCACGCCGTGCAGTGGGGATCTTTGTTGAGTTTAAGCGAACGAATCTGCATACGCTTGGCATCGACATAGATCACGCGGCCAATCAAGGGGTCGCCGAATTTGCCCAAGAGCTTGAGAACTTCCACCGCCTGGATGGTGCCGATGATGCCGACCACGGGCGCTAGTACGCCGGTTTCCGCGCAATTAAGTGTTTCATCTAAGCCGTCGCGGTAGAGGCACTGATAGCAGGGCGATTCGGCTTGACGCGAGTCGAACACACTAATTTGACCCTCCATCCGAATCGCCGCTCCGGAAACAAGCGGAGTTTTCGTGTTGAGACATGCGCGGTTTACAGCATAGCGGGTGACGAAATTGTCGGTCGCGTCCAGTACGACATCAACCTGAGACGCGAGCTCGATCAGTTCGAGTTCGTTTAAGCGTTGATTGAAAATCGACACATTGGTGGTTTGATTAAGCTCGCGAATGGTTCGTTGTGCAGATGTGACCTTGGGTGTATTGAGAGTTGCTTCGGTGTGAATGATCTGTCGTTGAAGGTTGGAAATCTCAACTTGATCGTCGTCGACAAGCGAGAGATGCCCGACGCCTGCACTCGCGAGATACATAGCAGCTGGAGAGCCTAAACCGCCGAGTCCAACGATGGCGACATGTCCCGCGCAGATGTTCGCTTGCCCTTCGACATCAACTTCAGGGAGCATGATTTGCCTGCTGTATCGAAGTAATTCTTCGTCGGTCATAGAAGTATCCCGTGGGTTACTCGTGGGTGTCCGCTCAAATCGAATGCTAGCTCGATGCACTTGAAGCCTGCTGAGCAAAATAAATCGCGTACCGCGTGAGCCTGATCGAAGCCGTGTTCGACGGCTAATCGCCCACCTGAGCGGAGGTACGTTGGCGCGCCATTGACGACTATGCGCAACGCATCAAGTCCGGTCGTACCGCCATCCAGCGCAAGTGTGGGTTCAAATGCGAGATCGTTCTGATGTAATCGATGGTCGTTTGACGCCACGTAGGGCGGATTTGCTACGATGCAATCGAATGTTCCTTCGACTTTCTCATACCAGTTCGAGTGAATCAGTCGGACTTGAGCGCCTAATCGGATCGCGTTGCGCTTCGCCATATGGAGTGCGGCACAGGAAATATCTGTAAGATGCATACATGCGCCTGTCTCAAGCGCGAGCGATACGCCTAACGCGCCGCTACCGGTGCCTAATTCCAGTACCCGGGAGGCCTTTGTTATATTCGGCAAAACGGCCTCAAGCAGCGTTTCCGATTCTGGCCGCGGAATGAGTGTCGCAGGCGAAACTTCGAAGTCGTGCCGCCAAAATCCTCGTGTCCCGACGATGTAAGCCACTGGTTCCCCTTGTTGGCGACGACGGATATAGGTGCTTAACGTGGCTGTTTGCTCGGCGCTGACGATAGACTCGCGGCGCACGATGATGTCGACTAAGTTAGTGTTAAACGCGGCTGCGCATAACGCTTGTGCATCTATGTCGTCTAATTGGTCTTGAGCGAAGGCGTACCAAGCCCCTAACGAGTTGATTGGCGGTGCCTGCATTAAAACGCTGGAACGTTGCCATTCGAGGTTTGCAGCTCGTGTAGTTGCGCGGCTTGGTGTTCCAGCGTGAGCGGTTTGATGATTTGATCCAGCTCACCCGACAACACTTCGTCGAGCTTGTATAACGTCAAGTTAATGCGATGGTCGGTGATCCGACCTTGGGGGAAGTTGTAGGTTCGAATGCGCTCGGAACGATCCCCGGAACCGACTTGCGCTTTGCGGTCCAAGGCCTCTTGTTGCCGTCGTTCGGCAAGTTCAGCATCATGAATTTTGGCTGCAAGCAGCTTCATCGCCCTTTCCTTGTTTTGTATTTGCGAGCGCTCTTGCTGACATTCAACGACTACACCGGTAGGAAGATGGGTTATCCGTACGGCAGAATCCGTTTTGTTTACATGTTGGCCACCTGATCCCGATGCACGATAGGTGTCGATCCTCAATTCTGACTTATTAAGTTCGATATCCACATGGTTATCACGTTCCGGCATCACCGCGACAGTGGCGGCCGAGGTGTGAATCCGACCTTGCGATTCAGTTTTCGGTACGCGTTGAACCCGATGGGCACCCGATTCGAATTTGAGCTTGCTGAATACATCGCGACCTTCGAGGCGTACGATCACTTGCTTGTGGCCGCCGATACCGGTAGGACTCGCATTGATGATGTCTTTGGTCCAACCTTTCAGGCTGGCGTAGGCTAGATACATGTGGAGGAGATCGGTCGTAAATAACCCTGCTTCCTCACCACCCGTGCCAGCACGGATTTCAAGATATGCATTCGCGGTGTCATTTGGATCTTTCGGTAGCAATAGTCTTTGCAACGAATCGACTCGCGCATCAATGGCTGGTGTCAGCTCTTGAATCGTTTCCATCGCGAGTTCTCGTAATTCAGGATCGTCTTCCTGTGCTAGTTCATTCGCTTGGTCAAGATCGTTTATTTGAGCTTGATATGCCTGGTACGCCTGAACGATAGGTTCGAGTTCGCTGTATTCTCGCGAGAGTTTCGGGAAGCGTTCGCGATCCGAGACGATCTCGGCTTCCGAAAGTAGACGACTGAGTTCTTCGTGTCGATCGCGAATGTGCGCCAGTTTTTGGTTGAGGCTAGCTGAAAGCGTCATCTTGATCAGTCAATTTTCGAGTTCGTAAATATCTTTCAACAAGTGTAGAAAGGCCTCATTACCGGATGCAGAAGCCTGACGAATCGACATCGTAGGTTTATGGGCGAGTTGCTTAGTTAAATCGTAAGCAAGTTTGGTCAAGACGTCAGATGCCTCTTCTCCTGCATCGAGCTTTTTAAGCGCGGCAGCCAAGGTGGTTTTCCGAACCGAGTCTACATTTGCGCGATAAGTAGCCAATAACGCGGCTTCAAGTTGCACCCGGCGCTTTTGTATGTAGCACGTCACGCCATCGGCAATCATCCCTTCGGCGACCGATGTTAATTCCTGCCGCTCCGCTAGGCTTTGCGAGACGATCTTCGACAGATCATCCACGGTGTACAAATAAATGTCATTGATAGCGCTAGCGGTTGCTTCTACGTCACGCGGTACGGCAAGATCGGCAATGAACATGGCTTTGTGACGTCGACGTTTCGTCGCTTTAGTCAGCATGGCTGTTGACAACACCTCGTGCGGGCTCCCAGTGGAACTCACGACGATGTCAAATTCGTGTAGGCGATCTGCTAATCCGTCCAATCCAATGACGGTGCCATCAAGATCTTGCGCTAGCGCTTCGGCATGCGATCGCGTGCGGTTAGCGATAGTGAATTGTGAAGCACCTTCGTTGTACAAGTACCGGGCGATGAGTTGCATATTTGAGCCCGCACCGATTAGGAGGACAGCCCTTGACTCAAAGTCCGCGAAAATTTGTTTTGCCATCTTGATCGTCGCATACGCTACGCTAACCGGTTTAGCGCCGATTTGCGTTTCAGTTCGAATACGCTTAGCGGTTTGCAGCGCGAAGTTTTCGAGAAGGCCAAGTTCCTTTCCCAATGTGCCGCATTCGCGTGCATGTTGATAGGCTACTTTAAATTGACCTTGTATCTGAGGTTCGCCTAGTATTTGGGAGTCGAGTCCTGATGCCACGCGCATGGCATGAGCAGCGGCTCCTTGCCCGGTATGGTGGTATGTCGAATGTTGAAATTCCGCGGAGGGGACGCTTCTGGATCGAGCGAGCCAGTCGACAAGGGGTTTGGTTCTCTCAATATGCGAGTAGGCATGGATTTCGATGCGATTGCAAGTTGAAAGGATGGCGACTTCCGCCAAGTCAGGTACATCCCGCCGGAGCTCGGTCAGTGCGTGATGTAGATCGTCAGAGGACACCGTTAGCCTACCGCGCATGTCCAATGTCGTTGTTAGGTGATTCAGGCCGAAAACTTGAATGGGCATTTCGTGGTTCGCAGATGTCGATTCGGCAAACTTGCCGCGATGTTTAGATTAACTCGGCCTGTAATGACACGCCGGTCGGTTGGTGTAGGTGCGAGGTGGTTAGCTCTTCTGCTCTTGAGTTCCTTTGCTGTAGGTTGCGCCACGCTTCTTCGTCCTGCCAAGCCGCTTGCAGCTGGCGATTTTGACGTTACTGGGCGTATGCGGATTAAAGCCGAAGACACTATTTTACGCCTTGATTTTCACTTAATGCAAGAGAATAACGGCGTCCAACTCCAGCTATGGGGTCCGCTTGGAATCCATCGCACAAAAATCACCTTTCGACCGGACGGATACTTGATTGAAGATCGGCACGGTCAAGTTCTCAAGTTGGACCCTGGTCATTTACCGGCAGAGATTCCGCGTAGTGTGTGGCAGATCGGCCCGAATTTAGGGTCGTGGCTCCGCATACAGCCGAAAGGTGTGAACCGTGCACAGGCGCTTACAGGATGGTTTCTAAAGGAGGTGCGAGTTTTGGTAGAAGCAACTCAAATAGTGCACGGTGAAATCGTTTGTAAACGGATGCGTATGTCGAGCGGCGGAGTCGAAGTTCTAGTACTGTGTGATCGGTGGCGTGTTACGCCCTGATCGTATTGGTTCGGTCGTATGAGTATCTATACGCCGCAATTTCACGTTATCGCCGTCCTAAAATTCCTGCCCTGACTGCTACTGGGGTGTAGCCAAGCGGTAAGGCAGTGGGTTTTGATCCCACCATGCGCAGGTTCGAACCCTGCCACCCCAGCCAACGATTGCAATGGGATTGGCCTGTGACGGATTCACCGATAAGACTGTTCAGTGGCACGTCAGTGCCCGATCTCGCTGCGCGGATAGCGAACGAAGGCAATTTTCGTATGGGTTGTGCGGAAATCAATCGGTTCAGTGATGGCGAGGTCAGCATAGCCATTACCGATAACGTACGAGGGCTGGATATCTTCTTTATTCAGTCTACATGTGCACCGACGAACGACTATCTCATGGAATTCATGATCATGGTTGATGCGTTGAAACGGGCTTCGGCGCAACGTATTACCGCAGTCATTCCATATCTGGGCTATTCGCGGCAAGATCGACGCGCACCCATGGCGCGCGTGCCGATCAGCGCTAAGGTCGTTGCAGAGATGCTATGTTTGGCCGGGATTGACCGTTTGATCACGGTTGATTTGCATGCAGAACAGATTCAAGGCTTCTACGACGTGCCGGTCGATAATGTTTACGGCTCTTCGGTTCTGATTGACCACGCGATCGAACAGCACTATGGCAAAGAAACGGTGGTTGTCAGTCCGGATATCGGTGGAGTTGTTCGGGCCAGGGCCGTTGCCAAGCGTCTTGGAAACGTCGACATTGCGATCATTGATAAGCGACGTGAGAATCCCAATGAATCGGAAGTGTTGAACGTGATTGGTGCCGTTGACGATCGCGTCTGCATTATTGTGGATGACATAGTGGATACGGCGGGAACGCTCTGTAACGCCGCGAGAGCCCTAAAAGAGCGAGGCGCGAAAAAAGTCGTATCGTACATTACCCACCCTGTGCTCTCCGGACCTGCAGTCGAACGGATTGTGGAGAGCAAGCTGGACTCCTTGGTCGTGACCGACACAATTCCGTTGTGTCCGGATGCGCAAACATGTGAGAAAATTTACCAGCTCAGCATGGCAGCAACGCTTGCGGAGACTATCCGTCGAGTTCGCGAGCGCGAGTCTGTCAGCGAACTATTTATCTAACCTATGAAACCATCCAGTACGAATCTTCGCGTAGGTCGCGAGATGTTGGAGCAGGAGAACTGAATTGGCTACGCAATTAACCTTGGATGTCGCAGCTCGAGAAGTCACGGGCTCAGGGGCAGTACGTCGACTACGACAACAAAAAGATTTGGTACCAGGTGTCGTATACGGGGCAGGTCAGGCGTCGGTTGCAGTGTCATTACCGTCACGCATCCTGTCGAAGGCAATGCAGCACGAGAACTTTCTTTCGCAAATCATCGAATTGAAAGTGAATGGCGATGCGGAGCAGGTAGTCGTGCGCGATGTGCAACGACATCCTACAACTGACAACATCACGCACATCGATTTTTTACGTATTCGCGAGGATCAGGAAATTCAGGTTGCTGTCCCGATTCGTTTCATGAATGAAGAGAACTGCATCGGGGTTCGCATGGGTGGTGGCACCATTTCGCACAATATGATCGAAGTTGAAGTCAGTTGTTTGCCGAAGGATTTGCCTGAAGCGATTGAAGTCGATATGACCGATATTGATGTGGGTAATGCGGTTCACTTATCCGGTCTTTCCCTGCCAGTGGGCGTGGCGATTCCATCTTTGGGTGCCGGAGACGATGCCGGACGAGATTTGCCGGTCGTGAGTGTGTCAATACTCCGTGTCCAGACTGAAGGTGAGGAAGCAGAAGTTACGGGTACGGAAGATCTTGAGCCGCAGGAATTAGGCGAGGAAAGCGCCGAAACAATGGCTTCAGGTGTTGATTCCGACGCCTAAAGTTGGGTTTATTGTCGACTGCTATCCGATTACTGGTTGGTCTCGGCAATCCGGGCGCAGCATACCGCCATACCCGACACAACGTTGGCGCACAGTGGTTATATGCGCTTGCGGAACGTTTTGACCTAAAGTTAAAACTCGATCGAACAAGGCGTGTCGAGGTCGGTCGAGGTTTGATTCTGGGTCATGACGTGCGCCTATTGATCCCAACCACCTATATGAATCAAAGTGGCGAAGCTGTCGGTCCGTACCTACGCTATTTTCGTATTGACCCCGAGGAAATGCTTGTTGCTTTCGACGATGTGGCGTTTGATCTGGGGCAGGCACGCCTGAAGATCGGCGGTGGTCCGGGCGGACACAATGGCTTGCGTAGTTTGATCAGTCATATGAAAGGCAATCGGGAGTTTGGGCGCTTAAGGATAGGAGTAGGCCATCCTGGTCAATCGCGCGATTTGGTCGCGTTTCTCACGCAAATAAACATGACAGAAGACGAGCGCAACCGAGCATTGGAAAGTAGTTGCTTAAGTTCAGAGGTTTTGCGCTGGCTGTTCTGCGGAGACTGGCAGAGAGCTATGACAGATCTGAATTCAAACAACTCTGACAACCGATAATCATGGGCATTCAATGCGGTATCGTCGGACTCCCGAATGTCGGTAAGTCGACGCTTTTCAATGCCTTGACGCGTTCAAGCGTCAGTGCAGAAAACTATCCGTTCTGCACGGTCGAACCCAATCTCGGCGTCGTCCCGGTGCCAGACCAGCGTTTAAATCGGCTCGCTGAAATTGCCCAATCGGCAAAGGTTCTACCGAGCACGATGGCTTTTGTCGATATCGCCGGTTTGGTCGAAGGGGCATCCAGAGGTGAAGGTTTAGGCAATCAATTCTTGAGCCACATTCGCGAGGTAGACGCGATTGCGCATGTGGTGCGTTGTTTTGATGATTCGAATATTGGCCATGTAAACGGTATCGTTTCGCCCATTGCGGACATCGGCGTTATCAATACGGAGTTAATCCTAGCCGACCTCGACACTGCGAGTCGGGCAGTGGCCCGGGTTCGCAAAGTAGCCCGCGCCGGCTCGAAGGAAGACCAAGTTCATTTGGCCACTCTAGAGAAGATCCTCGAAGTTCTTGATCGAAATCAGCCGATTCGATCAATGCGTTTTAGCGAGCAGGAATTAGTGCTTATTCGAGATTATCGATTTATAACGGCAAAACCTGTCATGTATGTCGCAAACGTAGCAGAGGGTGCGCTGAATGAGTCTACTCCTGCGGAGACTGTTCGTGCGTTTGCCGCACAGGACGGGTCGGAATTTGTTGCTGTTTGTTCGAAGGTGGAAGCAGAGATTGCGCAACTCGAAACCGATGAGGAGCGGCAGGAGTATTTAGAGTTAGTGGGCTTGTCCGAGGCTGGCCTGACAAAAGTCGTTCGCACAGGTTATCGATTGCTAGGCGTTCACGATTTCTTTACCGTAGGACCGAAAGAAACACGCGCTTGGACAGTTCCGATTGGTGCGTTGGCCGCTAAAGCGGCCGGCAAAATACACTCAGACTTTGAGCGTGGGTTCATTCGTGCCGAGGTGATCGATTTTGATTCATTCGTTAGGCATGGCGGCGAGGCAGGTTGTCGCGCTGCTGGGGTGATACGTTCTGAAGGCAAGGAGTACACGATCAGAGATGGTGATGTTGTGCATGTTCTCTTTAACGTATGAAAGCCGACAAGGGGCGGTGTTCTTAGCGGAATCAAGGCTTATCCCCTATACGATACGGCAAAAATCCCGGCAACCGTGCTCGGGCCAAGTACCGGTGGGTGAGAACGGCAAGGTTGATAGCCTAGAGAATCTCGTTTAGTTTCGAAGCGACTTACTTCTGTTTCAAGGGTGTCAAGGTCGAGCAGTGAAGAGGAAATTGCCATTTGGTGTCAATACTTTTTTTGAGGACAAGATTGCACAGGCGGCCCGCTGGGATGGCCTGCGAGGCATCACCGCCTGGGGCTGCGACTAGACTGACCCGAGTGAGTTGATCGCCCAGTTCCGCAGGCTAGCGGAAATCGAAGCGTGTTTCCGCACCAACAAACATGACCTGAGCATCCGACCGATCTTCCACTGGAAGCCACGCTGGGTGCAGGCGCATATGGCCACCTGCTTCATGGCGTTCTGCTGTCTGCAGCATCTGCGCTATCGACTGGAGGTGCAGGGGCAGCGGATGAGTCCGGACCGTATGCGCCGGGCGTTGAACGCCCTGCAGATCAGCATGCTGTACGATACGAAAGGCTCAAGAAGGTTCGGCCTCCTCAGTGCCTCGTCAACCGATGCCCGGGCGATCTATCGCACGCTGAGGTTGCACTGGTATCTTGCGCCGTTCCCCTACACGCCATCAAGGAAACCGCGACCGACCAAAGCGTGGCCGCCCTTCCCGATACCGCCCATCCGATGGCGCGACAGCACCCGAAATTTGTAGTGCCCTTTTTCAAGGGCGATTCATTTAATATCAGTAAGTTATGAGATAAAAAGTCTGAAGTCAAGAAACCATTCCCGCAGGCTAGATCCTGCGCGGCGTCTTGTTCGCCTTACACGCTACGAGTGAAGTCAGCCTATCTAGAAATAGTGAACAAAGTGGCCTCCGAAATCTTTGCCTCAATGTCCGCCACAATTTCCGATAGCCCTATGTTAACCTCGGCCTGAAGACCCAAACCAACAGCAATCCCTTCCGTGTCGGTACTGTAACGTTCTGCGAGCGTGAGGCGATAGTCGTCTATCTTCTTGGACAAACTGTAGGAATGAAAGTGCATCGGATCCGCGTTGCGAGATATGCTCAGATGCTCGAACTTAAACTCTCTCTTCATATAGTGTAAGAGTTTATCTTGAATAACGAGCACAAGATGTTTGTTCAAACTCTCGAATGTGCGTACTTTGTGATGAAGTTGCATGAGAGTCGTCTTGGCGGTCATCTTCCAATTCATGCCGTAACGTTTGCCTGAGGCCACATCCGCGTCTTCTACATTGAACCCCAACCCTTGAAGTAGCCGTTGCCGCTCCGGCCATACTGTTCCAGTCGTGTCTAACGTTTGAAGCTCGATGCCAACGAAGTCCCTTACTTTCCTCTCCCAAGCAGATACAAGGAAGTAGTCTATACTGCCGCCTGGAACGCTCGCCTCGGAGACTATGTGTAATTCGTTGCCAGGCGAATGACCTTGAAGGAGATGAAGGCAGTCAACGAAAATCTGTTGTCTTTCGAGAAGACGATTCGGACAGATCATAATCGGGGCTGAATCTTGTCCGTGCAATACGGTACACGTGCCGATAGATATATCCGGTTGCGATTTACGCACTTTAAAGCATTTCTTTCCCACGAATGGACAGTGTTGCTCGGCAACGATACGTCGCCAGTCCACGCGATGACCGGTTGTAACATTGATGCCAAAGAGATCCACAACTTTATTCACGATATCGAGCCAATACGGTCTTTAGTCATCGCCACGTATTCGGGAGAAATATCAATACCGATGCCAACTCGACCGAGCCCATGAGCGACAGCAAGCGTGGTACCGGTACCACAAAACGGATCAAGTACAACGCCTCCTGGCGGACACGTAGAAATAATGGGAAGCCGACAAAGATCCTCGGGATACGGGGCGAAATGACCGATTCGCTTTTGCGTGTCTTCCGGAAAGATGTCCCACACATCGGAGGGCTTCGTTCCTTTGGGGTGATATTTGAGAAAGTAAAAGCCTTTTTCCCGCAACTCTTTTGCCCGCCCGGATAGTTTTTCACTATCCGAATGCGTCGTTCGCTGCTGGCCACGAATGATCATACGAAAGTCTGACAATTGCCCTGCCGCCACGTCCGCCAGCATCGCATCAAGCGACCATAGTGCGTTTTTTTTCTCCGTATCCGTCAGAGCCGTGGATAACTCTATCTGTCTTTTGTACCGTACCCCGGATACGCCAGTTGCGGAAACCACAGCGCCATTGCGAACTTGAGTACGCCGAGGCTTTGAGCGTATAGCGTCCACGTCATAGTAGTATTTCTTGCGAAGAACAAAATGAAAGATATCTTCGTAAACGTGCCTGAGTTTATCCTTCGAGTTGTCTGGCGATCCTTTCACCTTGTGCCATATCACGTCATTGCGCAGTATCCACGCTTGTTCGTCTATGAGTTTTATGGCGATGCGCCACGGTATGCCGACAAGAGATTTATCTCGATAGGCGTCACCGATGTTGAGCCAGAATGACCCAACAGGAGTCAGTACGCGTCTAATTTCAGAAATAATCGTACAAAGCCGATGGATGTATTCCCCAGGCGTTTCTTCTAGCCCGATGCCTCCGTTGCTGTACTCTCTCTGCCCCCAATAAGGCGGGGATGTGATACAGCAGTCAATTGAAGACGATGGGAATCCCTTAAGAATGTCAAGGGCATCCCCACAAAATACCTTGGTGTCTAACTGCTTAGGCTCAAGTCTGTCTTCGAAAAGGTCAGGATTCATCATGGTGCATTTCTAGGTAAGAAAATAAAACAATCGTCCTCATGATTTGCGCCCGCACTCATCATACTTGATACTTGCCTCTTCCGTGCAGTTTTGTGTGGCGCGCTAGATAGTTCTCAGTTTTTCGTGTATTCCTTATAGCGAGTGAGTGCCCGCCTTAGTCTCGGAACCAATCTAAGTAACCAATCAAACATGATCGTAGCCGTCGTCCAGAAGATCGTCCAATTCGTTACGCACGCGGCTCAACCACCACATCTGTTGACTGCCTTCCGTGACGCCCACTCGTAGCACGTAACACTCCGCCATATCAAACGAGCCGTCATATATATCGTCTTGGCTACCGCCGATAAAGTCCAAATAGACTTTCACATCGGGGTCCACCTTTAAACCTGCAGTCGCATTGACATAGATCCGCGCGTGGCCGTGTGCTTCCCACACATTCACTTCCCATCCATGTGCAGATAAGAATGCAGCTTGCGCGTCAATGCACAGCATGCCTAGATAAGGTGTTGTAGTCATGGCTAGATTGATTTTGTCTATCCTATTAGTACCAAAAAACATACTCAATTGATCGTCAAGTTGTTCGCTGATTCCATAACCTATCCGTGTACATTGATTAATTCAGTGTGTCGTTATTCACCCGCCATTTGTATTGATTTTGTCAGTATTTCTCAATGAAACGTATGCAATGTAGTGATCTAACCCATCAACCTAACTTAAGCACGTATAGATCAGGATTCGGACTTTGACGATACCTCTAAAAATTAAAAGCGCCTTAATCTTAGCAAACCGACCTGTTAACGTTAACATCATCTGCGAACATGGCGTTCGGCTGCCATGTGAGGCTCATAGATCACGGTATGCAACGCCTCAACTTGGAGTAACGCGTCAATGATTCGTATGCGCACCTGACCCCACTCCAGGCCTCCTAAGCCACAACCAAGCGCGGGTATGGCAATGGATTGAATCTCCTACCTCCGAATTGCCTTCACAAGCACTTTAAGTCCTCTTTCAATGTCGTTGATCGTACTCGGCTGACGCCAGTGGCGTTTAGTGGGAAGTTCAAGATATACCGATGATGGGTCTGCTGGTCGATCCGTACCACCAGCACCTCCTTGGGTTGTAGTCCGCGGTATGCGCATACGTCGGCGTATATGTGAAAGTTTTTGGGTAGGCTTGTTTGAACTGGCGCGCCAAGCCGCGGCCCATCACCCATCACGCCAACGCAGTTGACTGGATTGACGAGGGCCTCGACCTCCGCCTGGAGCAGATCGCCCGTTTGAAAGCGCAACACGCCCAAGCCTATAGGCAGCATAGATGCGTTGTATCGTGCATGAGATCGCGTGTACCGAGCGTTACGCTCTCGGTGAACTCGCGGTGGCTGTAGGCGTGAATTTCAGCGCGCCTTGGACCGGAATTAGCGTCCTCTCAAGGTCACGGGACTATTTGGCATCCCAAGACATAAATGCACCATGGTGGAACTACACCAACGTGCAGTCTGGCATCTGCTTCGTTCCCTTTTATTGCAACGAAGCGGCCGTTTAGTTCAACGTAGACATCTTCTGCATATACACCAACGTACAACTCCGGTCGGTAACTGTTCGGGCCAAGTTGTGGGAATTTCACGCGCGAACGAAACAGATCTGTAACACCACACCCTGATGGCAAGTCACGTTCTAACCAATTCGTTTCACTCGCGATAAACCACCAATTGCCGTTGTTGCATATCTCGACATGACCTGAACCTAGCGCGGCAGCGCCGAATGCCACGTTTGACATAAGGACCGATCCAGATACTTGACGCTCGGGAAACATGGCGAGCGACTGTTCTCGGAGAAAAACGAGGGGATCATTGAGCGTGTTGAGTGCCTTAACCGAAGACATTTCAGTCAAGTTAATCGGTCTCGTACTTGTCGCGCATGAAGTCTACGCTGCGTGTAATGAGCTTTTTCAAAAGATCTTCATCAATATCGGCGAGTTTCTTGACGTACAAGCAGGATTTTCCAGTTTTGAATTTACCAAGCTGGTTAAGTATGTTTTCGTACTCTGAGAACCCCGGCATGATGTATATAGTCAACGTTTGTTTGCGCGGCGAAAAACCCGTTAGAAAAAACTCACCTTCGCGGCCGCTGGCGTACTTGTAGCGATATTTACCGAAACCGACGAGCGATGTACCCCACATGACGGCTGGGCACCCAGTGATTTTTTCCATGATGTCCAGCAAAGCGAAAGAGTCGGTAAGCTTGATCTCGTTGTCGACCCCGCGAATAAACGATTCGACGTTCGCGTCCGTGGCAACGGTTTTGTTTTGATTTGATGCCATCAGTTTGGATTGAAGCGCAGTTTCAACCAGTTGCCCAGCCAATAATCCAAGCTTGTGTAACGGCCGGCCCCGGTAAAGAAAAGTATGAATAAAAGCAAAAAGTACGTCATAGCAAGCTGCATGCCATTGTTAAGGATGGTCATTGGGCCATTGCTCGTCAGCCACTTGTAATCGCCGTGCTCGCGCATCAGCTGGCGTATGGCTTGCTTCTGTTCTTGCGCGGCCTCAACCCTTTCATTTGCCAACCAACTGTTACCGTCAGAAAGAGTCAACCAACCGTTAGAGCCATGGACGACGAAACCGGCGACGAGCATCGCAATCATGAGCGGTATGCAAACTAAGCGTATGAACCATCCAAGCACGAGCAATATACCGCCTACGAATTCCGCCAAAGCGACGACGGCGACGCTGAAGGTGGCCAAGGGAAAGCCTAGATTTTCGAACCACGAAACGGTGTTATCGAACCCTGCCAATTTCGTGTATCCTGCTTGGAGCATAACGGGTGCCAGGTAGATTCGCGCCAAGAGCGGTGGGATACCGTCAATGGGTTTGAGTAAACCTAATAGAGAAGACCACAACGTTGCTATTTTTTGAATCATTGGGCGATTTTCCCCGAAACCGTATACACGCGAAATCGCAATACAGTGGTAGCTACGGTTGGACTTGAACCAACGACCCTAGCATTATGAATGCTATGCTCTAACCAACTGAGCTACGTAGCCACTCTGCAGGATGCAATTATCGGCAGTCTACGCGCTTTAGCGCTTGGTTAATAGTTTTCCTGCATACCGTTCCATTTCTGCCGATGGTTGCAGGCGCATCATTTGACGATTGAAGTTTGCGGATATAGCTCAAGGCATATAAGGCGTGGGACTCGGACCTAATTGGGTCTTTAATTGTTCTTGAGCGAGTTCAACAAACTCGCACATGAGCGGTCGCGTGTCGCGTGGGTCAATGATTTCTTCAATATTGAACGCTTCCGCGGTCTTGAATGGAGAGGACAGGTTTTCGAGTTTTTCTTCGATTTCTTTTTGCTTTGCAATGGGATCGTCAGCATCCGCTATGACGCGACGATAAGCGGCAGATACGCCGCCGGCGATGTGCATAGAACCCCAATGACCGGATGGCCAAGCGACACGTTTAAACATCCCGCCAGGTCGATCATGGCATTGGCCGGCAACCCCGTAAAGTTGCCGTATGATAACTGAAAACCACGGCATGCGGGTTCTGAGGGTGGCGCAGATCATTTTCGCTCCAGCTCGAACGATACCGAGAGATTGCTGTTCCGGCCCGACCATAAAGCCTGGCTCGTCGGCGAGGTAGAGCATGGGGAGGTGGAATGTATCGCAAAGCTGGAGAAAGCGAATGACTTTTACTCCCGCTGTGACATCCATGGAGCCGCCGATGCGATTCGGGTTGTTAATCATGACGCCTACGGGATAGCCATGCATGCGCGCTAACCCGACTATGCGTGAGCGCCCGTAATGTGGTGTGATCTCGAAAAACGACTCGCGATCAAGGACAGCTTTCAAAATACGTCGAGGGTTGTATGTTCGACGTTTCTCGCGCGGTATCAACGAGAGCAAACTTTCATCGCGTCGATTTGGGTCGTCAGCAGTATCGCCGCGTGGCGGCATTTGCCATACGTTTGAGGGTAGATAGCTGAGGAATTGCCGAATCATCTTGAACGCTTCCTCTTCCGAGTTGGCAAGGTTATCAACGGTGCCACTTTCGAATACTTGGGTTCGCTCGTCTCCTAAGTCCTCTTTGGAGATATCAATGCCCAACGCTGCCTTGACAACGGGAGGACCACCGGGAAACAACTGGCTGATGCCTTTGACCATCACATTGAAATGCGCGAGACACGCATCAACCGCTGGGAGACCCGCCACTGAACCAAGGATCGCTCCAACCACCGGCACTTCGCAAAGCAACTTCTCAATCCCAGGTGTGACTGGATTGGTCGGAATGTACGTGCGGCCGATATTCTCGAAAGTCTTGACGCTGCCGCCAGTGGCGTCAAGCAGGCGTATGAACGGCAGTTTCCACTCGGATGCCATGGTTTGGGCATGGCCACCTTTATTCCCGATGGAACCATCGGCTGAGCCGCCTCGTACGGTAAAGTCACCTGCGGTGACTACCGCTGTCCGGCCGTCGATCTTGGCCGTGCCGATCACCATGTTGGACGGCCGTACGTGGGTGAGTGTATTGCCTTCGTATGTTGCGGCACCGGCCAGCTGGCCGATTTCTTGAAACTCGCTGTTATCGGCGATGAGTCGAATACGCTCGCGCACTGTCAGCTTGCCGCGCTTGCGTTGCTCAGCGACGCCTAGCTCACCGCCCATTCCTTCGGAAAAAGCCTTGCGTCGTTGGAGTTCCTCAACTTCGGGTTGCCAAACCATTGGATATCTCTATGTCTTTACTTGGAGTTATTGATCAACACACATTACGAACTGCAAAGCCCAGTGCTTCGACGCGTTCTTTGACTTCAAGGCAAGTGTTTTCTAACTCGGGTATACGTAATTGTGCAACGATACGTTTATCTCGAGCATTGGCAATGTCGTGGTCGAGTTCTCGAATCCGTTGACGAATCTTGCGTCGTTCCTCTGAGGTGAGGTCGGCATCTTCAAGTTGCGCCCATGCTTCGTCAATGCGTTGCTTGTTGCGCGAGATTTGACTGGTGGCAGAAGACACTATACGTCTCGCCGCATTCACATTATTGTCAACGCGATGCAATTCGCTTCCTGGTTGATAGCCACTTAGAAAAGAAGACGCGAGCTGCCTCGGACAAGCGTTTCGATAGTTTCTGCCGTTTATGCCTACCTTGAAACCGTTGGATCTGGTGCAATACTTGGTTACGCCTTCCAAACGGCCTTTCTCGTACATTTCTCGATCAACTTGAATAGCGTATCTATCGCACATGGATTGATACTTCTCAATTTCGCTTGCAGGTGCGCCCTGTGTGCCGTCCCTAATGCCCTCTACTTGCCAATTTAGATAGAGACATTCTTCTTCGGATAGCGAGGAGCACGCTGGTAATACGATGCCTAGAAATAAAGCTGCTACAGCGTGCACCCAGCGTAGCATCAAGCGATTGCATACCGTAGAAAAGCCTATCGTTGTCATGTAGTAGTCAGTGCGCGTGCCGATCTTCAATCAACCTACTTACGCACACTGGTTGTCGAAGTGCACGTGTTGCCCTTGACCGTATTGTAGCTTCAAGAACGATTTAGGAAGAGGCACATGCGGGTGTGTCAAGCATTGTGATCATGTCAGTTAGGCTTGTGAGATACACTGTATGGGCACTTACTTGCGTTGTGGCTATTTTGATTGAATGATTGCTTGTGGAAACTGTCTAACAGGCCCGGAGAAAGAAAACCCACGGTAATCCTTGCTTGAGGCCACAAACCCTGGTACGTGGATTGCTGTGTTTCGCATTCTTCGGTAATCGAATTCATACATAATTTCGCGTACTTAAACGCATAGCGTAGGAATCAAAGCATGGCACTCACTGGATTGGCGCACGTTTCAGGTCAGCAGGCGATTGAAATTAATGGCGTTCTGCGGAATACCTACATCATGCTTGCTTTATCGATTGGTTTTTCGGCGATTGTGTCCTTTGTAGCAATGATGCTGCAAATTGGGATGATGAACTTCTTTGTTTATCTGATTGGATTCATTGGGCTCTCGATCGCGGTTCAGAAGACTGCGGATACGGTGTGGGGATTGCTATGGTCGTTCGTATTCGCTGGCTTTCTTGGTATAGCGGTCGCACCGATTCTGAATGCATATTTGGCGGTGCATCCTTGGTTGGTCGTGCAATCATTCGCATTAACGTCGGCAAGTTTCTTTGCTTTATCGGCCTATACGATCGTGCGACGAAAAGACTTCAGTTGGCTTGGTAGCTTCATAACAGTTTCTTGTTTCGTCATTCTAGGCATCATCGCTCTGAGATTCTTCGTCGACATGACGCCGTTCGCAATGATCATTTCGATGTTCATGGTCGTGTTCGCATGTGCACTCATCCTGTACCAGACGAGTGCGATCGTGCTTGGCGGCGAAAGAAACTACATCGTTGCGGCTAACCAGCTCTTCGTGGGTTTTTACATCCTATTTCTCAACATCTTGCAGCTGTTGGGCATATTCGGTGGCGATGACTAGCATGCGTAGCTAACGAGATTGGCGAGCGCAGCTGAACTGGTTGAACAGGTCGAGCTCGCCATAAGGCTTCGAATCCGCTAAGCAGTGAGACTTCGGTAGACATTTTGTAGTGCTCTAGGCAAATCCTCAATGTCTTCAATGACTTGATATTGCTTGTCTGGACACATGCGCCTTAAGTAGTCGTGCCCAGAGACATCAACCGTGACGCAAAAAACTTGTACGCCTTTTTCACGCGCTTCCTGAATAGCTTTCGCGGTGTCTTGAATGCCGTATTCATGACTGCTGCGGTCCGGCCCATAGTCGCAATCCTGCGGGAAGCCGTCGCTTATGACCATGAGTACTTTCAGCGCGCTTCCGGTTGCCAGCAATTTTTGTAACGCATGGCGGATGGCGGGTCCCATACGTGTCGAACGTAGCGGTTTCATTGTCGCGATGGCATGCATGGCTCTGCGATCAAGTGGCTCGTTGAATTCCTTAGCAACGTGCATCTCGACGCGATCGCGCCCATAGCCGGAAAAGCCGTACACGTTGTAGAGATCGCCGAGATCTTCTAGCGCAGACGCTAACAAAAGGACTGCTTCTTTTTGTACGTCAATGATTTTGCGAGGTGGTTTTTCGATGATTTGATCGGGGTCGAAATCGATCGCACCATGAAGATAGGGATCGTCGAAAGGATCTTCGGTATCCTCTGGTAGGGGCATCACCGGCTCCTTCGATACAGAGTCGTCGGTGGAAGCGGACAGATCCACGAGCAGGCATGCCGCCACATCGCGATGTTTTTTCTCTACTCGGCTGTAAAGACGCTCGGAAGGTGTAAGTCCCGCTTTAATGTCCGCGCGCGCTTCAACGATCGCGTTGATATCGAGTTCGTCTCCATCTAGATTCCTGTAAACGCGTCGCATGCCAGCCGGCTTCACCATTTCAAAGTACTTTCGTACAGCTGGTAGCATCGGTGCTATGCGCTGTACCATCGCTTGGTCGGAATCCAGTCGGTCGGGTATGTCGCGAATCTCGAATACCGAACACCACGCTTTCCGCCACGTTCGTTGCAAATAATCCCATTCGTCATAGCGAAATCGAGTACTTTCGGGGGCACGTGTACTTTCGTGTGATGAAAGCAACGATCGTTCGATGTCGACCCGACCCTTCAACCGGTCGCGTTCTTGCGCCAAATCACCGTTCGCATCGCGCATGGTGCCGTCAATTGCGTCGTCCACAGTGGATTGGTTGTGGGAGACCGGTCCGTCAAATTCGATTGAAAGCAGGGCATCGTCAAGTTCTTTGAGCTGATCCTGCCAGTCTTCTAGACGCGCGGCACGTTGCAGTGCTGGGAGCTCGACAAGCTCGCTTTGGATATGCGCTGGGCCAAGATCCACGTTCTCGTGCAGGTCGGCGCAAAGTGCCAAATAGCACGCGACGGTCGCGTCGGCAGTCTCGTACACACTGGGGTTGGTTCGATAGATGGGTTTCAAGAGTTTTTTAAAACTCGCCGGCAGGGTTTCCGGTTGTTGTAAGCGGAGCTCCAAATCAACTAGCTCAATATAAGGCGATTGCGTAGGTAGCGATAGCGTGTTAGCGCGGTAATGTCGATAAGTCTGTCGTAGTCGTTTTGAACCTGGAAATTCGAGCGTTATGAGATTGCCGACCCTCGTTTCTTCTAGGATGAAAAACAGGTGGCTTGCAATTGAAGGTACTGGAAAGTGTTTGTAGAACAACTCCAAATCAGGTGCTCGATAGGAAACGGGTAGTTCTTTTTGCCGAAGAAATTCAATTCGATCACGCGCGGTCTGGATGGAGAAAGCCAACGTGTCATAGCGACGCAGTGCAAGTTGTTGCATGATCAGCCAGCGATACAAATCTCGGTTGTTGCTAGGCTCGTCGAAAAAGGCGAACTCCACCGGTACATTGAGTTCATAGAGGTCCGCGGTCGGAAGCGAGCGATTTTGTTCGACACTTTGAAATATCGGTACGCGATTTGAGATACCCTGGACAAATAGTGCCAGAGTTCGATCGACTTCGTGAAGCGAAGTTATGGCCAAACGACGTCAACGATATCCGCGATCGCTTGTTGAACCTCGCGGTCGTCCGAGAGCGCATGGACTAACGCGACATCCGCAGCCCTACGCGGTGTAATGCCTCGGTGCATTAGCGATCCTGCATACACCAGTAAACGCGTGCTCACACCTTCTTCAAAGCCATGCTCGCGAAGATTCCTAATGTGTACGCCGAGTTTGGCTAGCGTTTTTGCATACTGCGGAGCGACGCCGCTCTCGACTTGAATGATCTCTGCTTCGCGAGCCGGAGTTGGATAGTCGAATTCAATGCTGATGAATCGTTGGCGAGTGCTGGGTTTAAGATCTTTGAGGATGCTCTGGTAACCGGGGTTGTACGAAACCACCAGTAAGAAATCCGGATGGGCCTCAAGCAACTCGTTTGTTTTATCGATTGCGAGGATGCGTCGATGGTCGGTGAGTGAATGAATGAGTACGGTGGTATCTTTTCGCGCCTCGACGATTTCATCAAGGTAACAGATGCCCCCATGCCGGACCGCGGCGGTGAGGGGACCATCCTGCCAGGTGGTGGAATCGCCTCGTAATAAGTACCTACCAAGTAGGTCAGTGCCGGTGAGATCTTCGTGACACGACACCGTCGTAAGCGGTTGCGCGACTGAGCCATGGCGTTGCTGTGCATCATTAAAAATGTGCCATGCCATATGTTCAACAAAGCGCGTTTTACCGCAACCGGTCGGGCCTTTAAGAAGGACAGGCAATCGTTGTGCGAAAGCTGCCTTGAATACTTCTACTTCGTCATGGAGAGGTAGGTAATACGGTGGTGCCTCTTTATGTGATTGGAGCACTAGGGAACGAATACGTCGCGACCGTGACGATAGGTGCCGAACGTCTGCGACGGGTTACGATTGACCAAATGTCGGCGGCGCATTGGATGATGGAGGCTACGCACTTCGTGCTCAATTTCGGTCAGTATTTCGCCAGTCGTCGGATCAATGATTTTTTGAAATCGATACTGATGTTGATCTGATTCTTCTGAAATGAGTTCGTGCTCCTTAAGAAAGCTGTGCGGGCCAGAAAAATCCGTTACGTAGATCGCAATGTGGTGCCCGTCGTAAGGCGCGATATTGTCAGTAGTTTCGCGAAAGCGAAATACTTGGTTGTAACCCACGGATACTTGTGCATACACACCAGTGTTGTCTTCCATGCGCTCGGCTGGTGTGTTGAATGCTTCGCGGTAGAAATTGACGATGCCAGCGCTGCTGCCAGCAGGAACCTGCATATCACCGTATGCAATGCCGAGTGACATCTGTGCTTCGTTATCCGATTGGTGTACACGAATTGCATTACCCCAGGGGCAGGTCACGTCAATGCATGCGCCGTCTTCTTGCCACGTATACGCGGTACCGTCCATCCAGCGAGCCACGCCATTTAACCGTCGTTTCAGGTCGTCGTGATTTGGCATGACAATACCAATAGTGCCTCGAAATATCTGGGCGTCGTTCTTTGGAAGGTGAAATTGCTGCTCACCCGCATTGATCCACATGTTGAACGTGCCGAAATCCATATAGGGATCGCGTGTAAAGCCTAGTCCCGTCACGTAGAACAATGCTGCAAGCTCCTGGTCTGGAACCGTGAGATTGAAGTGTTCCATGTTTTGGATGTTGCCGACATCCTCAACGCTGCGGTCGAATGTGCGATCTGATTTCATATTCGAAGGTGCTCTAGACTAGGCCGTGCAGCTATGTAGCGTTACGGACCCAAGTAACTGGAAGTGAATTAGGTTATGGATTATGCTACAACCGAATCTTTGCAACCGCCCATCTTCGGCAGGTTGGTGATCGAAGTTACACAAACAAGAGAACGGGCGTATGCGTAGCGAAATTCGAGCAATCTGTGCTAAAACTGGCAGCATCAAATAACAATCGCAGCAGACATCCACTTGGGTCGTTGGCTGCTCTTGAAAAGGCCGGTGGCAAGGCCTTGAACTGGGTGATGCTATCCGCCCCAATTATTCAATTGAGGTCGATTGTCCTCGACGATTAGACGTTAGTGTACCGCGCTGTTCAATCAATTGTTTTGTGTAGGTTTCAAGTGCACCTCTATCAAGAGTCGGATCCCACGGTTCGGCAAACGGTTGTTCCGCGTCCCACGGCGTATCGCAGAATATTTCGATTCCGTTCCGTTCAGGATCCTGGCAGTAGATTGACCAAGTGTTGCCGTGCGTTATAGGTAGCACCCTACCAGGTAGATCTTGCGCTTTGAGTTTGGCGTAGAAACGGCGAACCTCATCTAGCGTCTCTACGCGGAATGCAAAGTGACCGATACGACTGACATCTTCCTCTGCGACTTCTCTGAATGCAAGCTGGTGATGTTCATCGTCCAGCTGCGTGAGGAATGCCATACCTTCTGCCGCATCGTTAACTCGAAATCCGAGTACATCGGTGTAAAACCGTAGCATGACGTCTAAATTTTTGACGTTGACGAATGCATGGGACCAAGTTAACGTCATGAAGCACCCAGCAATTGATAGGGTTTCAAATCAAGTACTGTGCACATCATAACTTAGGGTACGTATTGAAAGCGATCTGGTCACTCGTAATATGCGATTATGACTGCAACGAAACCGTTCGAAGACATACTGTTAGAAGTTGTCGAACCGATACTTGAAAGCCTTCGTTTGTTCGAGCGATGCGGACGTTTTTTATCGCCACATTCGATCGAAACCATCACAGCACAGTTAAAGGAGATTCAAGAGCGTTTACGGGTAGCTTCATTGGGTCTGCAGGAAGATTTGTGGCCGCCGCCTGCTGAGGAGATTCGAGAGAGCGTGTCGACCGCTTACCGGCACGCGCTTAAACGGCTTGAATTACTAGAGGACATGCCGGAATCAACCAACGTGCTCTTCCTTCTTTATAGAACACTGGGTGCACGAGCGCCAATGTGCGAAGCACTCTACCCGTTAGCACAGCACTTCAGTCTGATTCACCGATTCTTCCTTGATGCGCGCAAGGGCGAGAAGCCTCGCCTGGATCAGACGCTTGAGGCAGGATTATTGAATATGCGTGGAATTCATCATATAGCAAACGACCGCAAACAACGGGGTGGCTATTCGATCTATATACCGGAGTCGTATGACGCGTCGCGTCAGTACCCACTTGTATTTGCGTTGCACGGTGGCAGCGGGCATGGAGCGACGTTCCTGTGGTCGTGGCTACGGACTGCTAGGACTGAGGAGTTGGTTTTAGTGAGTCCTACGTCTTTGGATGCCACCTGGCCCATCATGGGAACGGATCGCGATACACTGAATATGCGCTACATCCTTGATTCGGTGCAGCGCCAAGTGAATGTTGACGAGACGAAACGCTTGCTTACGGGAATGAGCGATGGCGGTACATTTACTTACGTATCGGGATGTACAGACGAATCGCCTTTCACGCATTTAGCTCCGTGCTCGGCAAGTTTCCATCCTTTGTTGCTCGAATCCGTGTCGAGAGATCGACTGAACGGCCTACCGATTTGCATCACGCATGGCGCGCTCGATTGGATGTTCACGGTTGATGTCGCTCAAACAGCTGCCTATGCGTTCACTTCCGCCGGCGCGAATGTGCACTATCGAGAAATCGCAGATTTAGCACATGTATATCCTGAAGACGCGAACCCTGAATTAGTTGATTGGTTTCTCAGCATGGATTAGCTGGGCGGACAATCTCTGCGTCTTAGCTGTACGGAAATCCTTCAAGAATTACCGTAATTCACGAACGTGATTTTGGCTTACTGGTGCATGCGTAGGGAATGCATCAACGATACCGTCTGCTCAAATCTTGAGTTTTGTGCTAGTTTTTTGAGCAAGATGAAACGATGATTGCGTGAAAGTTGAGCGGCATCACCGCGAATAGACGATTCTGGCTTATATTACGTTCTAACTGTGAAGCTGATAGTGAGACTAACGTCATAGTTAATGGAATTTGGATTTTGAGAGGTGACTAGCCTGTATGGTACGATTGCTCTCGTGATCTAACTAGTTTCGACCCCAACTGTATGGACGATTTGTTCGACTGCGGTGCGCTCTTCACTCACATTATAACCCTTATAACATATCTAGGGTGGACGGTGACCTTAATCACCATCCAGAAAAATTATAGTACTTTGATCGCAGATACTAGAATTTCTGTTTCTATTATAGGATCTTACGCAATTGCAATCTTCGTATCTGTTAGCGGTCTCTATATGTGCATTAGCTGTTTTGGCGAACTACCTCTATGGTTATTTATCATTGTCATTGAACACTCTTGGGCTACATCTTATGTAGGCCTCGGTTTTTTATCCGGTTCTTTGTTGGTGATGGCTCATCAGCATCAACGCCAACTTCGTCACCAAGGCCTAGGGCAGGCTGCACCTAGCTAGGAGCCTGCGTCGTAGGAAGTTCTCCCGGAGCAAAACTAGGAAAATATTCTTATTGGTTGGATATAGTTAGGATAAAGAGTCCATGTATTGGCGAAATATGACTTCGATATCATACTGATTGAAACCAAATCGTCCTGCGGCGCACGATTCTAACACTCATTCAAGCAAGGCCACAATCATGTAAAGCCGTGGTCATGTCCACACCACTATCCAGCATGTATTTCAACGCGTGGCTTCCTTGGCAGATCAGATACCACCATCCCTATCAGTGTAGCTTCAAGGACTGGCACACAAATTGCTACTGCTTAAGAGGGCGGTTTCCTTGACCGCCTGCATTCAGGCATGAAGGGAGTTCATTGTGGCACGATCTTGGATTCGAACTATCACCGTGGGGTTGTGCGCTATTGCGCTAAGTGTGTGCACATTGCCGATACTAGCGAAGGATGATTACCGCATCGCTTGGAGTATTTATGTAGGTTGGATGCCATGGGACTACGCAGCGAGTTCAGGTACTATCGATAAATGGGCGGCTAAATACGGCATAACAATCGAAGTCGTCCAATTCAACGACTATATCGAATCAATCAACCAATATACAGTAGGCGCATTCGACGGCTGCACTATGACGAATATGGATGCGCTGACGATTCCGGCCGCGAGTGGCGTCGATTCGACTGCGCTGATCGTCGGTGATTTTTCGAACGGAAACGACGGTATCGTACTAAAAGGCGAAAACAAATCCGTGGAAGACTTACGCGGTCAGAAAGTCAACCTGGTAGAACTATCGGTGTCGCACTACCTTCTTGCTCGAGCCTTAGCGCATCATGGCATGACCGAGCGCGATCTCACAGTGGTAAACACGTCGGATGCGGATATTGTTGCAGCATTTACAGCGGACGACGTGACCTCGGTAGTTACCTGGAATCCACTTCTTGCCGAAGTGCAGAACATGCCAGACACCACTCCTGTATTCGATTCCTCCATGATACCCGGCGAAATTATTGACATGCTTGTGGTAAATACGGCCGCAGCTGCGGATCCAAGATTGAGTAAAGCATTGGTTGGCGCGTGGTACGAAACGATGGCGGTGATGAGTGCCGAAGACGAGTCAGGCAGGCGTGCGAAAACGCAAATGGCGAAGGCTTCTGGTACCGATCTAGCGGGCTACGAAGCGCAACTCGCAGCAACGCAAATGTTCTACAAGCCTGCACCGGCAGTCGCGTTCGTCCGATCAAGCGCGTTGCGCGACACTATGACCCGTGTAGCAACGTTTTCGTTTCAACACGGATTACTTGGTGAGGGTGCACCAGGGCCGGACTATATCGGTATCGAATTGCCAGACGGAAGCATCTTGGGATCGGCATCAAACGTAAACCTTAGATTCGACGACACTTATATGCAGATGGCTGCGGACGGAAAGATCTAAACCTCATCGCCAACTTGCGATAGCGAAGCCTCGGCTGATCGCATGCGACTGATTAATCGACATCCTGGCAGTCTAGGCACACTGGCATGTGCAACGATACCGTTTGTGCTGCTGATCCTGTGTTATGCCGTGGCCTCTGGGATTCGGTTGGCTGAGAATCCCGCCGACAAGCTATTGCCTGATTTAACCACCATGGGCGATGCTATAGAACGCGTTGCCTTTGAACCGGATCAACGCACTGGCGAGCTACTCTTGTGGAACGATACAGCCGCTAGCCTCACACGACTAGCCATAGGTGTTGCCTTGGGTGCATTAAGCGGTCTTCTAGTAGGCGTACTGAATGGACTCGTACCATGGTTTAGCGCACTTTGGTCGCCTGCAGTGCGAGCCCTCTCAATGATTCCACCGCTGGCGATATTGCCGATCTTGTTCATTGCGTTCGGGGTAGGTGAGTTTGCGAAGATCATGCTCATCGTCCTTGGCACGGCGCCGTTTCTCATGCGAGATATTGAGCAACGTGTACGCGAATTACCGCGTGAGCAGTTGATCAAAGCACAGACGCTTGATGCGTCAAGTTGGCAGATTGCATTGCGCGTGGTACTTCCCCAGGTCTTCCCTCGGTTAGTCGACGGTGTGCGACTGTCACTTGGAAGTGCATGGCTCTTTCTGATAGCCGCTGAGGCGATTGCATCGACTGATGGTCTGGGTTATCGCATCTTTCTTGTGCGTCGGTATTTGGCAATGGACATCATCCTGCCTTATGTGGCGTGGATCACATGCCTTGCTTTCCTGTTCGACTTCGGTCTTCGTCAACTTAACCGCCGCTTTTTTTCCTGGTATCAGGCGTAAACGTGATTGATGTGAATAACGTTTGGAAACGTTACGCCGACACGACGGTACTTGAGAAAGTTTCCGTGCATGTCAAAAAAAACGAGTTCGTAACGATCGTAGGTGCATCCGGGTGTGGTAAAACGACATTTCTGCGCATGTTGCTTGGAGAAGTCAAGCCGTGTGAAGGCACCATTTGTGTCGACGGGGCAGCACTAGTTCCTGAACCTCGTGGCGATCGGGGCGTTGTCTTTCAACGTTATTCGGTATTCCCCCATCTCACAGCGATAGAGAATGTTCGATTAGGTCTCGAATTCGGTGACTCGCGTTGGTTTGGTCGTACGTTCGGACGGCGACGGGCGCGTAATACCGAACGCGCCCACGATATGTTAGTGCGGGTTGGCCTGGAACGATCAAGCGCGAGCTATCCATCAGAACTTTCTGGTGGTATGCAGCAGCGCCTGGCGCTCGCGCAAGCATTAGTCAAAGCTCCTCGTATATTGCTGCTTGATGAACCGTTTGGCGCACTGGACCCTGGGCATCGTGCGGACATGCATGAACTGATTCTTGATTTGCATCGCGAACTTGAACTCACGGTGTTCATGGTTACCCACGACATTGCGGAGGGTTTTAGGCTTGGCTCGCGCCTGCTAGTTTTCGATAAACCCCGGGTTGATCCGCATAAGCCGGAGCTGTACGGGGCGACCGTTACATTTGATTTGCCTGTTGGACATCGTCGTCACCTTGATTCCATCATGGGTCACATCAACGTTAAGACTGGATAGGCGTAGATAGGAGCGATGCAATCTCAAGTACTTTACGAGGATGAATTACCAGGCGGCAGCCATTGGTCGTTCGTGATTAATCCGGGCGTGCAACTTCAACTTGAGGATATAGAAGGGAATGGCAATGCAGCGATGCTGGCATACAACCCGACGAATCCGCTGGAGCGGCTCAATCTACCTGATACGTTGAAGTGTCAGCATACGTTTCGGTTATCCGCCGGACATTGTCTGTACTCGGATATGGGCCGCATCTTCTGTTCCATCGTGAGCGACGAACTGGGTTGGCATGACGCGTCAAGCGGCACTTGCAATGCCGAGCTGGTTCGGCGGCGGTGGGGCCATTCGAGCTATCAAGAGGCACGCAACGAGTACCTTCGCAATGGTCGCGATTCGTTCTTAATCGAACTCGGTAAGTATGGCCTCGGGCGACGAGACTTTCATGGGAATGTGAATTGGTTTTCTCGCGTCAATATCGCGAGCGACGGCACGATGTGTTTTGTGCCGGATCACAGCAAACCCGGTAACACGGTCACGCTGCGGTTCGAAATGTCGACGCTTGTCGTGCTGCATACATGCCCGCATCCGCTGAATGAAGCGCCCGTGTATCCACGCAGACCGATCGGTTTTCGATTGAGCCTCGCGGAACCAGTTGCTGCAAACGACCCCTGTCGCCTCTCACGAGAGGAAAATGCCCGGGGCTTCATCAACAACGATCTGTATACCTTCGGCGCAATAACACCAGAACGAGGTACCACAAGTTGTTGCTAGAAAGTCATCTCGCGATAGAGCAAGCGGATTGGTCGACCATCGTGCCGGCTGGTGAATATTGGCTTGGTACGGTCAGGAGGGGTGATACGTTTCGCATCACCGATCTCAAGGGAAATCAAGCAGTAGACACCTTGTTTTTTAACGCCAATCAGCCTTATGAACGTTATAGTGCGTTGGACACGATTAGAGAACAGGGTAATCTCTATCTGTCGACGGAGACGACTCTACTCTCGGACGATTGCAATCCGATGTTGAAGATCGTAGCTGATACCTGCGGCCGACATGACACGCTAGGAGGCGCGTGCGCAGGAGAAAGCAATACGGTTCGTTATGCGCTTGAAAAGAAGCATATGCACTCGTGTCGTGATAGTTGGCTATTAGCGGTCAATACCCATGTTAAGTGGGGTTTAACTAAACGCGACATTACCCACAACATCAACTTCTTCATGAATGTCCCCGTCACCCCCGCTGGTGGGCTGACGTTTGAAGACGGGATAAGCGCGCCCGGGAAATATGTAGAACTTGAGGCGATGATGGATATTTTGGCGCTTATTTCGAATTGTCCGCAGTTGAACAATCCATGTAACGGGTACAACCCGACACCGATCGAACTCGCCATCTGGCACAACGCGAGTTAATTCGTCAGGCGTAAAACGTATCCGTGTTTCGAAAAATTCTCATAGCGAATAGAGGCGAAATCGCCGTTCGCATATGTCGTACGCTAGCAGCGATGGACATTGCAAGTGTCGCCATTTATGCCGACGACGATCAGGATTCCCTGCACGTCGAGGCAGCGTCTGAGTCCTATGCATTGGGAGATGGGCCCGTAACGGCTACCTACCTCAATCAAGCTAAGGTTCTTGAGGCGGCGACACGCACGGGGGCGGATGGGGTACATCCTGGGTATGGATTTCTAAGCGAAAACGCTGCTTTTGCACAGGCTTTAGAAGAACGGGGCATTGCGTTTATCGGGCCAAATCCGCAACACCTGACCGGCTTTGGTTTGAAACACGAGGCACGCCGGCTTGCCGCTGCAGCGGACGTCGAATTACTGCCTGGAAGCAGCGTGCTCGAGAATATCGACGCAGCTATGCGGGCCGCCGACCAGATTGGTTATCCCGTCATGCTCAAAAGTTCGGCTGGTGGTGGGGGTATTGGCATGCAACAGTGCGATACCGAGGCCGATTTACGACATCATTTTGCGACGGTCGCAAGACTTGCAAGCAGCTCGTTTGGCGACGCAAGGCTGTTTATAGAACGATGCGTGACCAAACCGCGGCATGTCGAGGTGCAGGCGTTTGGCGATGGCCACGGCAATGTCGTCATTCTTGGCGATAGGGACTGTTCACTTCAACGTAGGCACCAAAAACTCGTGGAGGAGTGTCCGGCGCCCAATCTCCCTAGCACGGTTCGACGCCAAATGCATGCAAACGCAGCTGCCTTACTTTCAAGCGTTGCCTATCGAAGTGCGGGAACTGTGGAGTTCCTCTACGACAAAAACCGCGAGGTTGCGACCTTTCTTGAAGTCAACACCCGATTGCAGGTGGAGCATGGCGTTACCGAGCTGGTTTATGGTGTCGATCTAGTTCGTTGGATGATCGAACTTGCAGCAGGTGTACTGCCCCCACTAACCGAGCTTGAGGCTGGCCTGACTCCTTCGGGTTGTGCGATGCAAGCGCGCTTGTGTGCTGAAGATCCAACTCACCATTTTCGCCCTGTGCCGGGTCTGTTGTCTGTGGTTTCGTTTCCAAACTTGGCCAACTTGCGGGTTGATACCTGGCTAAGGTCGGGAATCGAAGTTTCTCCGCGCTACGACTCGTTGCTGGCTAAAGCGATGACTCACGGTAGTACCCGTGAATGCGCGCGTCAAAAGTTGCGCGCGGCGCTGGCTGACACCGTGTTGCATGGGATTGAGACTAACCGGGCTTTTCTCCATCAGGCACTCGACAGCGAGGCGTTCGCGTCAATGCGGCATGACACTGCTACCCTGAATGATGTGGTGTATCAGCCTGGCGCGGTCGAGGTCTTGAGCCCCGGGGTGCAGACCACAGTGCAGCAATGGCCAGGCAGGACTGGTTATTGGGCTGTAGGCGTCCCGCCATCAGGGCCGATGGATGATTTTTCGTTTCGTTTGGGAAATCGACGACTCGGCAACGAGGAGGGTATGCCAGGTCTTGAAGTCACGATCGCTGGTCCTACCCTCGCGTTTAAAGGTGCAACGAAGATCCTGGTTGCAGGATCGGCTCAGCTTTGTCTCAAGCGAGCCAGTGGTGTTGAAGAACCAGCTGCGCCGTGGCAGCCCGTACGAGTCAATCAGGGCGACGTTTTAGCCATAGGCACCGTGACAGCCGGTATGCGAGTGTACGTGTTGTTCGAAGGCGGTCTTGAGATCCCGGCTATGTTGGGGTCAGCCGCAACATTTACGCTTGGCAGGATCGGTGGTATGAATGGGCGTGCGCTTGTCAGCAGCGATGTATTGCATTTCGCCAAGCGTTCGCGTCAGGAGTCGCTTGAACCCATCGCAACACCACGTGCCATCCTGCCTGACCTTGAAGACCGACACACGTTGCGCATTACGATGGGGCCGCATTCCACCAACGATTTTTTGACACCAGAAGGCATTCGCTCATTCCTCAAAAGTGAATGGACCGTTCACTACCACTCCAGTCGAACCGGGGTTCGGTTGATAGGTCCGAAGCCAGACTGGGCGCGTGCCGATGGTGGCGAAGCGGGTTTGCATCCGTCGAACATTCATGACAACGCATACGCGTTTGGGGCGATTGATTTCACCGGTGATATGCCGGTCGTCCTCGGGCCGGACGGTCCTAGTCTAGGTGGCTTCGTTTGTCCTGCAGCGGTGATAGAGGCAGATCGTTGGAAACTAGGGCAACTTGGCGCTGGCGACCGCGTAAAACTTATTGCAGTGACAGAGCGCGAAGCCCATAAGCTCGCGCAACAATACGACGCAGCGATTGCTGATGGCACAGCACAAGACTACGGTGCGCCTCAAGTGTTGTGCGGTCCAGTTGAGGATCCGATCGTGTTTGAAGCGGACGACATTGTGGTCCGGCGCGCTGCTCAAGACACGCTCTTAGCCGAGTTCGGTTCAAACGTACTTGATTTCGGTCTACGCCTGCGCGTAGACAAACTCGAAACAAGTATGGCGTCTGCACAAATCCCGGGCGTATTGGAACGCACAGCGGGCATTCGGTCGCTACTTATTCGTTTCGACCGGCGCCATTGGACAGCTAAAGAACTAAGTAAAGCGCTCGAACCACTATTTAAGGAGGCTCGTGTTGCGGAACGCCAACGCCCTTCACGAATCGTTCATATGCCGCTTTCGTGGGACGACCCGGCCTGCCGTGAAGCGATCGACCGCTATGTGCAAAGTGTGCGCCAGGATGCCCCTTGGTGTCCAGACAACATCGAGTTTATCAGACGAATCAACGGGTTGGCAACGCGCGAGGCCGTTAAAGACATCGTACTCAACGCTGAATATCTCGTGATGGGTCTTGGCGATGTGTATTTAGGTGCACCAGTCGCTGCCGCTGTCGATCCTCGCCATCGCTTGGTAACCACGAAATACAACCCCGCTCGGATTTGGACTGCAGAAAACTCAGTAGGTATTGGCGGCGCGTATCTTTGCGTGTATGGTATGGAGGGACCTGGTGGCTACCAATTCGTCGGTCGTACGCTTCAAGTGTGGAATCGCTATCGTCGCGGGCGCGCATTCGACAAACATTGGTTGTTGCGACCGTTCGATCGTATTTGCTTCCACGAAGTTAGTGCCAAAGAACTATTGGAGCAGCGCGAAGCTTTTAGTCGAGGCGCCCTCGACATCGCCATTGAAGACGGCGTTTTCGATTACGAAAGCTATTTAAGACTAGTTGCGGATCATGCTGGCGAGATTGGCACGTTTGAAGCGAGACGGCAGCGTGCGTTCAGTGCGGAACTGGAAGATTGGCGAGCGCGAGGCGTTTTAACATTCGAGTCCGACGCCGCGCCGGATGCTGTCTCGGTGCTAACCGAGACACATGGCACGCCCCTCGTCACAAGCCCCCTTGCTGGTTCTGTTTGGTCAATACGGGTGAAGCCAGGTCAAAAAGTATCAATCGGCGAGGTGCTTTTTGTAGTCGAGTCAATGAAAACAGAATTCGAAGTAAAGGCTAACAGTGCGGGTGTTGTAGGCGAGGTGCTCGTGTCACGAGGCCAAACTGTGCGAGCAGGAGAACCCCTTGCGATGGCGACGTGAAGTCACTGGAAAATATTGAGGACTTGCGCGTTGCCTACAAGAACGGGAGGCAATATCCGCGCGAAGTTGTGGCGCAGGCTCAAGCGCGAGCCAGTCAGGTCGACTCCTCAATCTGGATCCATCAACTGGGCGATGCCATGCTCAGCAAGTACATCAACGGACTTGAAGCGATACCTTTTGACGAAGCCCCGCTCTGGGGCGTGCCGTTTGCCATTAAGGACAACATTGACTTACAAGATGTGCCAACGACTGCCGGGTGTCCCGATTACGCATATGTAGCTAGGCGTTCTGCGACCGTCGTGGAAAGGCTCGTTGGTGCTGGTGCCATTCCTATCGGGAAGGCGAATCTAGATCAATTCGCCACTGGTTTGACCGGCACGCGTTCACCCTACGGCGCGGTTTTTAATGCCTTCGACCGAAACTATATTGCAGGTGGGAGTAGCAGCGGTTCCGCGGCGGCAGTGAAGCAGGGCCTCGTTTCTTTCGCGCTCGGCACCGACACGGCCGGATCGGGCAGAATCCCTGCCGCATTCAACGGGCTTATCGGGTTTAAGCCGACTCGAGGTTGGCTTTCGACGCGCGGCGTCGTACCGGCTTGTCGATCTCTCGACTGTGTGTCGATTTTTGCCAATTCTGTTAGAGATGCGTTTCGCGTTGCCGATGTCGCTGGCGGATTCGACACGCTTGATCCTTTCTCTCGACGGCTTGAATTCAAGGCCTTGCGCTCGTCCACGCGGCTCGGGCATTTCCCAACAAAAACATTGTCGTGGCGAGGAAACAGCGGTTACGAATCGGCCTATGCTCGCTTTATCGGCAACTTGCACCAGACACCTGTAGAGGTTAATCCGCAACCGTTTTTGGAGGTTGGGGAATTGTTGTATGGAGGTCCGTGGGTGGCTGAACGCATAGCCGCGGTAGGGGATTTTTTGGAAATTCAGCCCGAGTCGGTTCACCCTATCACGCGAACTGTACTAGATAGAGGTCGTCAACCTCGTGCTGTTGATTACTTCAAGGCGCAGTATCAACTTGCAGCTCTGCGTCGTGAAATCGATAAGGTATTTGAAATGTGCGACGTAGTGCTGAGTCCCACCGCGCCAACCATATTCACCCATGCGGAAGTGGCTCGAGATCCGTTCGGAACGAACAGCGTACTCGGCATGTTTACACATTGTGCGAATCTACTTGATTTATGCGCAATCGCCATACCAGCCGGCTTAACCCCCAGCGGCTTACCGTTTGGGGTCAGCTTGCTCGCGCCAGCAGGTTACGACCGAGCCCTGTCGGCTATTGCTGGCGAGTTGCTCGGTGAATCCATCAATTTGCCTATTGAGGCTGACCAAGGTGTTGTGCAGGTTGCAGTGTGTGGTGCGCATATGACTGGCCAGCCTCTCAATGGCGAATTGCTACGGAGACAGGGTCAGCGCACGGCTGTCGATCGGACAGTAGCGCACTATCGCCTATTCGCGTTACCGGACGGTAAACGTCCCGCATTGGTGCGATCGAAATTAGGCGGTAAGGCAATTGAAGTTGAGGTGTGGTCGCTGCCCAGTAAGGAAGTTGGCGGATTTCTTGCGTCAATTGAGCCGCCGTTAACCATTAGTCTGGTTGAACTAGAGTGTGGCGGATGGGTACCAGGTTTCGTGGGGGAAACAGATGCACAAGCGGGCGCTCGCGACATTACGCACTTTGGCGGTTGGCGCAAGTACCGCGCGTCTCGTAACAACGCATCTAGCTCGAAATCGACTTGTTGTGTCTAAATGGATGTTTCACTGTTTCATCAGCCAGTCATTGACCGTGTCGCCTACAATCAGATCTCCAATGTTGATTTAGCGAAGGCGACAGCGAGCCGCGTGGCACAAGCTACGGTGAAAAGGTTCGACCTTGAACATAAGCAATTCGTTATCTGTGTTGACGCAGACAATACGCTTGAGTTGTACGTTGACAATTGCTTGCGGAAGCGTGATGCAACGTCAGCACCGGTAAGTTACGTCTGGACCAATATCGAGCTTAACTGGGAAGAACACAGGTACGTGGAAGCACGACTAGTCAAGGCGTCCCAAGAACTTCATGTCACAGTAAATCGTGAAACCATATTCAATGAACGATTAGATTAGCATGATCACTCGGCTCTTGATTCGGGGCTCGAGTTGGTGTCGTTTTGGCAAACTGGACTCTTCGGTTGCAGCTAGCGCAACAATTCGCTAAACTCACGATGGCTCTATCCATTGCGCGCATTCGGATGCTTCAACCGAATTCTCAGATTACTCAACTCGAACCGGCTTTATTCGCAAAGCAAGGCTATCTTGTAAAAAAACGCTTGATTAGACCTCTAACAGTGTTACGACTGCGGTCGCTTGCCAAAACTGCCCTATCGAAATTGATCGGCCCTATCGAATTCGAAGCCGAGGTGGGGTATCCAGGCGCGCCGATAACACGCGAGGCAAAAGGAGGCAATACGCCGCGGCGTTTACTTTATGCGTATGCGCGCGATCGAGCTTTCGCAGAATTAGCGTTGACTCGTCGCATCAAGGAAGTCCTGGTTGCGCTTATGGGAACGGACGAGCTGTGTTTGAGTCAAAACCACCACAATTGCGTGATGACCAAGTATCCAGATTACTCAAGTTCAACTGGGTGGCATCAGGATATTCGATATTGGTCCTTCGACCGGCCCGAGCTTATATCAGTTTGGTGTGCATTAGGCGATGAAATGCGTGATAGCGGTGCACTTTTGGTCGTGCCAGGTAGCCATAACGAACGTGTGGGACGTGGGCGGTTGGATCGAGATTTGTTTTTGCGTACAGATCTTGCAGAAAACCAATCCTTATTGCGCCGCCAGAAGCAGATTGAATTAGAGCGAGGCGATGTGTTGTTCTTTCATTGCCGGTTATTTCACGCTGCAGGTCGTAATCTAAAAAAACAGGTTAAACTCTCAACGGTGTTTACCTACCATGCATGCGACAATCGTCCTATTCCAGGCACCCGATCCGATCGCTATCCGCCGATTCCACTACATTCTTCTTGAGGTTCAACGGGCAAAATGGATGAAGATTGCAGAGTATTCTTGCAGGAAATGGACGGCGTCCAGAAAATGGCTGTCGAAGATCGTTTTACTGCATTACAAGGACTTCAAAACCCCACATTGCAGCAGCTTGCTGCGCGAAATAACGCAACGAAGCGCGAGTCGCCGAATTATTTGCGCGACTTTCTGGATGAGAGCAATCAGGTAGACCCCAATACGGTGTTTAACTGGCGGCGCGACGGCGCGCAGTCGGGTGTTGTAGAACAATTAAGACGTGGTCGTTACAACTCAGATGTTCAACTCGATCTACATCATAAAACGATTGCCGAAGCCCATGCGTTAATTTGGTCTTTCCTTACCCAAGCGATGGAGGAAGGCACGCGAAGTGTTCTGATCATTCACGGGCGAGGTGCCAAGTCGAATCCTCCGGCCAGGATGAAAAGTTTCGTTGGGCAAGCCCTCAGCGAACATCGGGATATTTTCGCTTACTGCTCAGCGCCACCTGATTTGGGCGGCATGGGCTCCACACTCGCGTGGTTGCGCAAATCGATGCAGGATAAGGCGGAGACTCGCGAGCGCATTCAGAGTCGCCGCGGTTAAAGGCGACCTTTATCGAGGTCAAGATCGCCTCGCGCTAAATTCAAGCGCAAGATATCGCTAGCGCCTTCGGCGAGCCGCCAGGCGCGCACGCGTTGGTTCAGCTCCGCAAGCGGATGACCGCTTTGTAAAGCCATACCGCCATGGAGTTGAATGGCCGTGTCGACGATTTCACCGATGGCTTCCGTGCAAAAAATCTTACACGCGATCACCTCATTAATGACGTTTCCACCAAGCTCTGCTACGCGTGCAGTGCGATACAACATGCTTCGGGCGGCGAAGGCTTTAATGCGCATATCCGCGTAGCGGAGTCGAACGCCCTCTTTCTTTCCTAGCGCTTCACCGCTTCGATGGGGTGCTTGTAATCGAGACCTGGTGCGCTTGATGACCCACTGCATCAATCCAACGCTTTGCGCTGCGAGCGCGAGACGCGTGTCACCGATCTGATGCATAGCCCGGGGCATGCCGCGACCAGGCTCACCAATGATGTGGGACCACGGTACTCTGACGTCTTTGAAGCGCATTGACGCGTGATGGCTGCCGTCGATCGAACCAAACGTTTTGACGATCTCAATACCAGGAGTTGCCATGTCGATAAGCACCATGGCAGGACCAATTTCGTCGATTTCTATAAGCGCATTGATGTAATCGGCGGTCGAACCACCTGTGACATAGGATTTTTGACCGTTCACGATGAGTGTATCGCCGTCCCGCATCGCCCAAGTCTTGCGCTGGGCATCGTCGGGCTCAGTGAATGCAAATGCGCCGCGTTTCTCGCCGGCGAGCATCGGTACGAGATAGTTGCTCTTTAGCGGTTCGCCGACACCTGCAAGAACGCCTGGTTGGGGGCCGAACAGCCCGTTCACGTGACATAGGTTGTTCGCGCCAAGTGTTTCGTGTACGATGACTGTTTCTAGTGGTTTGGCTTCGATGCCGCCGAATTCTCGCGGTTGTGCAAGGCCATAGATCTGCGCTTGCTTGGCTGCAGCGGTAATCAGCTTTGACGGGGTATCGCCAGATTGAGCGTCGTGGCGGAGCAGTTTCCGCAGTTCGATGCACAGGGCCTCGACTTGACGTCGGCGCGCAACTAACGATGTAGGCAGTGATTCCGGCATAAACCTTGCTACTTTTCAAGTCATAGGATGGACGTGGCTTTTTATAGAAAAAAAGAGCCAAACACGAAAAATGTGGAAACGCTAAACATCGTGACGATGGAAGCCCAAATAGTCCAAAACACCCATTGCTCAATACGATTATGTTTATAGACCATGGCTTCAACTTCCTCTGGATCCATGGCGTAGATTGATGTTGGCAGAGCGTAGCGTGTGATGTCGTCGCCGCGGCCAGGTAGCTTCATAAAGAGTTCATTGATTTGATCCAAGGTTCTTACGACTATGAGTAGGTCGAGGCCGGTTGCATGACTTATTTGCATTGGGTGGAGAGATCGCTCGTCATGCGTGCAGAAACACCTATATATGGAAAGAATCCGATGGGTTTTTGCGCGATAGCGAAATAGCGAAAACATAAAAGTACGCGGATTTTTGTCAATAGTTTATAGTGATTTGCACGACGCACGATTGCCTGGATGAAAGCGCGGTCGGCCAAGCGTACATCCACGTGGTGAAGGCACTAAGCTAGATGCCGAATCAATGGCTTGATCTGAATCAGTCTTTCTGACACACGGTGACAGAGCGAACACAGACGTTTGCTAGTTACCCAAGGTATTGAACACACCAGATATTCCCTACAAGAATTGTCCATGGGTAAATGAGACATCGTGTGTTTGAATCCGTCATGGCGAACGTCGTGCTACGAAGACTGCACGCGTAGGCGCAGGGAGTCCTTCAATGGTCCGCGACGAATCGGCTGGGTCAAGGAAGTCGGTTAATGACTTAAATGGCATAAATCGGGTTGTGCGTTGTTCGTGTTCCGTGGTCTTCGAAACGTCCAGTAGTACGGGTTCCACAAATCCAACTTGCTGAAGTTCAATTTGAAGCGATTCAAGGCTTGGAATTCGATACACATTACGCATGCCGGCATAACGATCGGTGGGCTTGAACTCTTCCTCGCTTATTAGCGATTCGAGTATAAGGTGCCCTCCTGGCCGACACTTGGTAAATAGCGCATCAAGATGCGCGTGAGGATTGCGTTGGTGGTAAATGACGCCCATGGACATGACGATGTCGAATTCACCGTGAAGCGTATCAGCGCCGAACCGTAAAGGAACCACGATATTACGAGTTCGGGCAAACCAATTTATTAATGCAGCTTGGAGAACATAGATTAGATATGACTCAATGCCGAGAACAAATGTTGCTCCAGCATCTAGGGCACGAAACCCGAAGTAGCCGTTACCGCTACCGACATCAAGTACCCGTTTGCCGCGCCAGTCGAGGCATGTGCATATTCGGTCCCATTTAAGATTTGAATGCCACTCGGTGTCGATTTCTAAGCCGAAGATGGACACTGGACCTTTTCGCCAAGGAATGAGTTCCTCTATGATGTGCTCGACGATCGCGCGATCATCAATCTCCCTTAATTGGCCAATGGTGAGTGTATTCCCAAACTCCGCAGATGTTCGACAGGGGTTAGGCAAGCGGTTGAGCGTAGCTAGCCAAGACGCCAGGCGTCCGTGTCGTAATGCAGCGAGTCCGATTGGGTATCCGGCTTCTAGCCAGCTACGTTCTAACCAATCACTAAAGTTCAAGGTCGCGCTAACAAAGATACCCAGTTAAGTAGCTGAAACCAAACGGTCACGCGGGTAAATCCGGCATTGCGCAGTCGCAGTTGATGGGTCTGGAGCGAATCAATGAGCATGACTTTTTCAAGAGCGTCGCGTTTCTGATTTATTTCTAAGTTCGAATACCCTTTAGCCCGTTTGAAAACAAGGTGATAGTCTGCGAACGCAGGGGTTGATTCGATCTTTTCCGTGAGGATGAGCATCCCGTCACGTCGCAAGCCGTTGCGAATCCTCGTCAACAGATCGAGTCTCTTGTCCGGATCGATAAACTGCAAGACTAAATTCAGGACTATGACATCAATATCCTTCATTGGTGCGTTCAATACATCGTCGACGATAAATTTGACGCGCGGATCAGTGATTTCCGATCGTGCCGCTTTAATCATATGAGGTGAATTGTCGACGGCTGTAACCTGCGTTGCCGGATCGTCAAGTCGCTGCAGTAAGGCAGACGTTACGGCGCCGCGTGAACAGCCAAGATCCATGCACTGTAGAGGCCGTTTGATTTGCGACGCATGCGCCTCGCCAATGATGCTAATCAGGTCGACAACAGTTTCATAACCTGGCACGGAACGACGCACCATGTCGTCGAATACATGAGTGACTGCATCGTCGAATGCGAAATCCTTGACGGTGTCTAGTTTCTCCGCGTATAAACGGTCAAGAGGACGAGACTTTTTCTCAGTCATAATTAAAAAGCATGAATATCGCACGAGCAGGAATAGCAGGCGCTCGTAGCCTGAATTATCCGAAGTACTACGTTAATCGAGAACTCTCGTTGCTGGAGTTCAATCGTCGGGTTATCCAGCAAGCGCGCAACGAGAACTTTCCGCTTTTAGAACGCCTGCGGTATGTGTGTATTGCGAGTTCGAATCTTGATGAATTTTTCGAGATTCGCGTCGCCGGGTTACAGCAGAGGCGTAAATACGGCCAATTTCGGCGCGGTCCCGATGGCATGACAGTAGAGGAACAACTCGCCGAAATTGCCAAGATTTCGCACGAGCTGGTCAACGAGCAGTACGAAATACTCAATCATATTCTGGTGCCGCAATTGCGCGAGCGAGAGGTTTACTTCCTTAAACGAGCCGAGTGGACAGATGAGCAGAAAGCGTGGCTCAAAACGTACTTTAGAGACGAGTTGCTGCCAATTTTGAACCCGATCGGCCTGGACCCTGCACATCCGTTCCCACCGGTAACTAATAAGAGCTTGAATTTCATTGTTTCGTTGGAGGGGAAAGACGCGTTTGGCCGTAATGTTGCGCTAGCAGTCGTACAAGCGCCTCGGTCGTCTCCACGCATCATCCAACTACCGGCCGAAATCTCCGCGCACGAGTTCGATTTTGTACTTTTATCGTCGGCGATCCATGCTCATGTCGACGAACTATTCACTGGTATGAAGATTCGTGGGTGCCATCAGTTCCGCTTTACCCGTGATAGCGATCTTCTGGTCGATGAAGAAGAGACCACGGACTTGCTATTGGCGGTGGAAGGGGAGTTATCAACCCGGCGTTTTGGCGATACGGTTCGGTTAGAGATCGCGGAGGATTGTCCAACCAAGGTCGTGGAGTACTTACGGGATCAATTCGAACTGGCCGATCAGGATGTTTATCTCTGTTCTGGTCCCGTCAATCTGATGCGGCTCAATCAAGTCCCGGAATTGGTCGATCGCTCGGAGCTCAAATTTCCTTCGTTCTCACCTGGTGTGACCAAACGTGTGCAAGCGGCGACCGACCTATTTGAGGTGATGCGCGAAGGCGACTTACTCTTGCATCATCCGTATCAATCGTTTGTCCCAGTACTTGACCTGCTGCGACAGGCCGCAGCTGACCCGAACGTTATTTCCATTCGTCAAACGTTGTATCGGACTGGTCAGGATTCAGCCGTTGTTAAAGCGCTCATCGACGCTTCGAATAACGGCAAGGAAGTCATGGTCGCGATCGAGCTGCGGGCTCGTTTCGACGAAGCTGAGAATATTGAGCTTGCGCAAGAACTCACCGAAGCTGGCGTCCAGGTTGTGTTTGGGTTAGTCGGTTACAAGACGCACGCGAAGATGATCTTGATCATTCGGCGCGAGGACAACGAGCTCAAACGCTATGCGCACCTCGGCACGGGCAATTACCATCCGCGCACTACGCGTCAATATACAGATTGCGGGTTATTGACGTGCAATCCGGATATCACTGAAGATGTCCTTATGGTGTTTAAGCAGTTAACATCGAAAGGACATCCCCATCCGCTGCATCGTCTTGTGCAGTCGCCCTTTACTTTCTACGATCAACTCACCAAGCTGATTGATCGAGAAATTGAACACGCTCGCAATGGACGCGGGGGCCGCTTGATCGCCAAGATGAATTCTCTGGAAGAACCTGGCATCATCCGTGCTTTATATCGAGCATCGCAAGCGGGCGTCGAGATTGACTTGATCATTAGAGGTATTTGTTGCCTGCGACCTGGCCTGCCTGGCGTTTCGGAAAATATCCAAGTTCGTTCGATTGTGGGCCGCTTTCTAGAACATACCCGTATCTTTTATTTCAAAAATGATGGCGATGATGAGATCTTCTTATCCAGTGCAGACTGGATGACGCGAAATATCTTCAACCGGGTCGAGTTAGCGTTTCCGATCGTCGACAAGAAGTTAGCTCAGACTATATTGCGCGACGGCTTGGAGATCTATCTAAAAGACAATGTACAGGCGTGGCAGATGCAAACTGATGGTCGGTATGTGTTGTCGGAACGAAGTTCGGAAGATACCCGAGTCAGCGCGCAAGAAACATTGTTGCGCCTGATGAAACGTTGATGTCCCTATCGCTTCTAGCGTTCTAGAACGCGGAGTGTTACATTAGCCTCTTCCAAAGTCCGCACTTCTTGCTCTAGGTCCATACGCGTGAGTGGGTGGACGTTCAACCAGTTACGACTCAATTCAAGCAGAAACGCGCGATGAGCTTTCTTGAGCGTAATCGAAGGAATGGCATCGTTTGCCCGGTTGCGTTGTAATGTCACGGCTAAACGCAAGATCACGCAAAGGTGGAGAAGCGACTTGCCGTGCGGCATGTGATGTTCAACTTGCAAGCGTCGACGATGCGATCGCACTAACCAAGCAAGCTGAGCTTGTTCGGTTAGCGTAAAGCCTGGTACGTCAAGGTGTTCAAGGAGGTAAGCGCCGTGTTTGTGGTAGGCGATGTGTGAGATATTCATGCCGATTTCATGTAGCAAGGCGGACCAATTGAGCAACTGGCGTTCGTCCTCATGTTCTTCATCGTGCTCGGCGTAAAGTTGATCAAACATGGTCAGTGCAGTTTGTGCCACAACAGTCGCGTGTTGGTTGTCAATGTGAAAACGTTGAATCAATGAGCGGACCGTACGTTCTCGTACGTCATCATGAGCTCGGCCTATCAGTTCATAGAGCAACCCCTCGCGTAACGCACTTGTTGAAATCTCCAGGGTGTCTAGATTTAGTGTCTTAAAGCAACCTTGAAGAATGGCGATACCGCCGGCTAGGGACTTCGCTCGACGATTCGAACACCACGTTCGATCAATGTTGTCAATGTGACCGAACTGTACCAATCTTCGACTTACTTCATTAAGAGTTGCTTTCGTAATGCCGAGATTCGTAAATTGCGCAATCGCTTTGTGAACCGCGAGCACAGAGCCGCTTGTCCCAATGACGATTTCCCAGCCATGGACGCGGTAACTCTGTTTGATAACCTCAAGTTCTCGTTGCATGTCCTGGATACTAGCACGCATCCGACTTGCGGTGAGTTTACCGTCCTTGAACCATCGCTCGGTCATTGCAATGCTGCCAACGTGAAGACTCTCTGTTAGGCGCGGTTGAAATTCACGGCCAGCAATGAATTCCGTGCTACCACCACCAATATCAATGACTAGGCGATTGCCGTTTCGACTACCAATAGCGCGGGAGACGCCGGCATAAACGAGCCTGCCCTCTTCTTTACCACTGATGATGTCGATGTTGTGTCCGAGGATGGCTTCGGCTTGACTTATAAAAGTATCGCGATTCGCGGCTTGACGGAGTGCACTGGTACCGACTACCCGCACGTTACGGTGGGGCAGTGATCGAATGCGCTGACTGATGCGTTGTAGACTGTCATATGCACGATCAATACACTCTTGCGACAGATAGCCGTTTGTTTCAAGTCCCGTCGCTATACGAGTCATTTCACGATGCCGGTCCAACACCTGCACGGTGCCGTTTCGGTCGCGTGCAACAAGCAAATGGAAGCTATTCGAACCTAAATCAAGGGCGGCATACGTATCGCTTGTAGGTGTTGGTGTACTTGGATCGACGGCGTTTTCCGACGTATTGAATTTCAAGGACAATGTTGACTAATTAGCCCTAAAGAGGCGGTAGTCGACAACGCTGAGCAAGTAAGAAATAACGGTAGATTATCGTGATGTGACCGTCTTACTGGGCGTTTCGTACTGATGATGACTGCCATGATGTTGCCCGGGGAGGTCTTTCTAACTTTTTCAAACATAGTTCGCGTTACCGCAACGATTAGGCATGATTTTTAATATTGACCTTTATCTAAGCATTCAAGAATCTTGTGACTGTCCATCCAGAATTGCGACTTCGTCAGATTTGTCTGTTAGCGCACGATCTTGAGTGGACTTCAAATCTGCTGTGTGCAGCGTTTGATGCGCCGGTCGTTTTTCGAGATCCGCGTATGGCAGCGGGTGGGCATCTTACGAATACGCACATCCGATTAGGGGATTCGTTTCTTGAAACGGTTTGCCCTTCCGACTTGGCATGGGAACGATCAACCACACAGACACGTCTGTTGACCCGGAATGGTGATTGCGGGTACATGGCTATCGTGCAGGTGCCCGAGGTCGGTGCAGCATCTCGTACCATGGCCAAGCAAGGTAATGCCATTGGTATCGTGTCCGGCGGACTTATTACCTGCCCTGGGAAGCCTGGTGCGGGATTTGCTGGAATTACATCGCGAAACTACGAGTTAGGCGAACCGTTGCCTAAGCATACAGGCATGGTCGCAGGTGCAAATGTTCAGTTTCATCCGCGCGATTTTGGCACGCTGGCGGAAATCCAGGAAAACTGGCCTGGTCAGGACGAATTTCCGCGCAATACGGGGGCATATTTTCCGGCTGGAAATAGTTGGCAGAACCATGTCCATGCGCGACCTCACGGTGGTGTAACGATAGGGTTTGCTGCAGTCGAAATTTCATCTAGGAATATTGATCCAGAAATTCTCTGTCGTCGGTGGCGAGATGGACTCGGCGCAGGGTGCTGGATTGATGCTGACGTCCCTACGACGTTGCATTTAGCGGGTGGACAGACTATGAGGTTTTCAGAGCCCAGTGCCAATAAACGAACGGGTGTAACTGGTGTTGACTTGTGGGCTGTGCCTGGAAATCCCAAGAAATTCAAGGAGTTGGATATCTGCGGTGTAACGTGGCGCCTTGTCGATTCAGCGTCGACCTAGCGAGTTGAGTTCTTTTGGTGCGTCGTTCGATTGACTCGTATGCGCGTCCGGTTTATTTGTAATCCGTCTAATTCGTTCCTTTCTACTTCTAGTTGATACGGGAAATACGTTTAGCAATCCCCTCATAAATAACCAACATTAATGCGACACAAGTTCAGAGTTTCAAGGTGACCTCGCCTCATGAAAATCAAAACGAAGATTATGTGTGGTATGTGGATAGAACGTTTTGTTGGCGGTTGAAACAAGCCGCCCGCATCAAAGTCTATCCCGTTGACGCTGTGCAACAATTGCGAAGGTTATCTTACGCTGTTTGTTTGGTACGACAACTTATACAAATAGCAATGGTTGAATCTACGTTATTCAAGGGCCAAATGGACTCTTTGACTATCCTTAAATTGACAATGTCTGAGAAGTGCCTCAGACCACCTGATTCCGACACCTATGGTCTAGCTAGATTTTCTCGTCATCACCGATCAATTCATATATCGTATCTCTAATTGATTACGGTAGTGCGCTCTCAATCTTTGTAGTGGAATAAACTGAATGCCCCGTACGAGCGAATTCGTATTCAACAGCTATTTTGCGGAATTGCTCCGCAGTAAGCATCCGTTGTGGCGAAACGCGGTCCATGTGGAGCAAACCGGTCTCTTCTCGGACAATCCACGATTACAGCCGGATATTGTCGTTGTTGCGCCTAAGATGCAACCGGTAGCGATTGAGATTGAATACATTCCAGCAAAGACCGTTGAGGACGATGCAACCGGTCGCTTAGGTTTGCGACTTGTTGGAACGGACGAGACGATTGAACACGCACTTGCAATTCGCGTACCACTTGCGCTACGTCTGAGTCAGGGAGAGTTAACGCAGAAGATTGCGGAGGTCTCGTATGAGTATTGCGTTCTTACGCGACAGGGAAATTTGGCTCCGGTTGATCGATTCCCGAACAAGGGTTGGTTGTCTGGATCGATTGACGACATTGCTGTTGCGATTGAGCACACAATGCTGTCGCAACGATTGGTTGACGCCAGTATAGAAGTTCTGGAACGTGGTATTCGTAATGCTTCACAGGTCATCAGGGACTCCGAGTCTCTGGGTTACGACGCTATCGCAACAGGCCTTGGCAGGGTATTGAACCAACTTCCCGGCGAGCAAACCACTCGTATGTCAATGGCAATTATTGCCAACGCGATTACGTTTCATGCGATGGTATCAGGGAGAGAAAGAATTCCGCCTTTGAATGATGTAGTTCAAAATAAAGAACAATCCCTGACGCTAGGGTTTCTAAATGCGTGGCGGTTTATATACGAAGAAATAAACTACTGGCCCGTGTTCAAAGTTGCCTACGATCTTCTGAAACAGATCAGGAGCCCTACTGCTAATCGACTGCTACAAACGCTTGTTTCCGTCGCTGACCAGCTTGCCGACATAGGTGTAACTACCAGGCATGATCTTGCGGGGAAAGTGTTTCAAAGGCTCATCGTTGATAGGAAATATCTCGCTACGTTTTACACGCTACCGACGAGTTCCGCTTTATTGGCAGAACTTGCAGTGAATCAAATGAACTTCGATTGGTTGCAATTGGATGCTTATCCGAAGCTTCGAGTTGCAGATTTCTCATGTGGTACCGGCACTTTGCTCTCCGCCGCATACCATGCATTGCTTTCGCGCTTTCGCCATGGTGGACGTGATGACGCCTCTATTCACGCCTCAATGATCGAAAACTCAATCATTGGCGCAGACATTATGCCTTCAGCAACCCATTTGTGCGTTTCCCAATTGTCTAGCGTCCATCCCACGGTTCCATTCGAGAACACACGAATTTACACCATGCCGTACGGACTTATAGCAAATGCAGACGGAACAAAAGGGACATATATCGGTTCGCTGGATCTCATTGACTCGGCTCATATGTCTGCGCTCTTCACTACGGGATTGCGTAGGTCCATTGGGTCGAAAGCAGATGAGGAAGTGTTAGATATTGAGATACCGCATGATTCAATAGATCTTGTGATTTTGAATCCGCCGTTCACCCGTCCCACTAATCACAAAGTAGCTGCGGTTCCTATACCAAGCTTCGCAGGATTTGGAACGAGCGAGCAGGAACAGCGCGCTATGTCAGATCGGCTTTCCACCATTCGCGGTTCCCTCTCTTCACCCGTGGGGAATGGTAATGCGGGATTGGCATCTAACTTCATTGATCTTGCTCACGCAAAAATACGAGAAGGCGGTGTCTTAGCTGTAGTACTGCCTATAACAGTATTGAGAGGTGCAGCATGGCATGAGACTAGATCTTTACTGCGTTCAAGTTATCACAAAATAATCGTTGTGACGTTAGCTACAAACGGCAGTCATAAGCGGGCGTTTTCTGCGGATACGAATTTAGCGGAAGTATTGCTCGTAGCAACGAAATTGAATAGTGGTTCCAATGTTGATCGTCAAGCCCTATTCGTGAATCTTGATCGTCGTCCGGAAAATCTGCTTGAAGCGATAGAGGCGGCAAAACTGGTCGCCGGTTTAGAAATGGAATCGAATGCAGGGCAACTATTCGCTGGTGACCAGGCAATCGGCAGCTACATTCGTGCGCCGTTAGAAGAAGGAGGGTGCGCGGCCCTGCGGCAAACCTCGCTTGCACACACGACAATGTCGTTGCGGCGAGGCGAGCTAGCGCTACCGCGACTTCACCCGCCGCTCCAACTACCTTTTACTCGGTTAGGTGATTTAGGTCAACGAGGTTTACTCCATCGCGACATTGGCACAAAGCATTTAGGTCGCCCTCCCTTCAGAGGACCATTCACGATTCAATCCTTGGGTACAACCGAAGCCAGTTACCCTGTGCTCTGGAATCACAAAGCAGCAAACGAACGATGCTTAACAGTTCACCCGGATTCTGAGGGTATCGTGAGAGAGGGTTGTGAAAAAAATGCTGTAGACGTATGGAATACCGCAACGAGGTTGCACTTTAACCTGGATTTTAGTTTAACGTCCCAAAGCATCGTCGCGTGCCTTACGCCAGCAAACAGTTTAGGTGGAAGAGCATGGCCCAATTTCAGACTAAAAGATGAAGCATGGCAGGAACTCATCACGCTCTGGTCAAATTGCACTCTAGGGCTCATGAGTTTCTGGTGGTCCGGGTCTAGGCAACACACGGGCCGAAGCATCCATACATTGAGCAATTTACCCAACGTGGTTACTCTTGACCCTAGGAAATTGACGTTAGCGCAATTGCGTAGGGCATCGCAAATCTATGAGTCTTTCCATCGTCAAAATTTCCTGCCTGCCGCGGATGCTAGTCAAGACGAGGTTCGACAAAACTTAGATGAAAAATTATTAGTTGATCTTCTAGGTCTAGACAACACCGTACTCGAATCGCTATCTGTGGTTCGTAACCAATGGTGTAAAGAACCTTCTGTAAATGGCGGTCGTGTCCGCCCAAAATAAGCTGGTCTGAAGGGGCTTGGTCGGCTAGGTCTAGTAGTGCTCACAACAACATAGTATCAGTGCGAGCTGACAGGGTTTGAACAATAGGTGTATTTCTCAGCTTTGATTCCTAACCATTGATCTTTTCAAGTATCACTTGCAATCTCACCAGGCAGTTGTAAAAAAGTGGGGTTTGACAAATCCTCTTGGGTCCGTAAATACAACGATTAATCGCCAGTTTCCGCTTCTAAATCAGTAGGCGCGCCAAAGGCAAGTTCATGCCGTTTTTTACGCTCCTCTGCTTCGTACCATCTTTATCCATAAGCCTTGTGTACTCGCCACCGTCTACCCTTGATATGAAGAAGATATGTCAATATGTCAGTCGCTGCTTGAGTCCCCTTCCTTTTGCTCGACCAATAATCTGATCGCAGGCAATCGGGTTGTGGTTTCAAGGCTGATTTCGAGTTTTTCTCGAATTCCGTTTGAAGCCATTCGTGAGCAGTTTCGAAAGCATTAGCTTATTCATCCTCAACGATTACTGCCGTTCCGTACGCTAGCAACTCGGCGGCGGACGATGCCATAACCGACGTGCCAAAACGGACACAGATAATCGCGTTAGCACCGAGGGATGCAGCCGTGTCGCACATTCGGTCAAGGCTTTGCTCGCGGCTTTCTGCCACAAGCTTACCGTATTCCGGGATTTCGCCACCGACGATGTTCCTGAGACTCGCCATCACATCATGGCCAACGTGTCGCGCACGAACCGTGTTACCGCGAACGAGCCCAAGCGTCTTGACGATGCGTTTTCCGGGAATGGAATCGCTGGTTACGACGATCATGACTATACCTCTATATCTTTGTATTTATCGGATTTACTCTCTTGTAGCCGATCCCTTACGACCACGGTGCACAACAATCCAAAGCCTAGCAGACCGATAGCAACTAAGATCTTAAGCCATGCAGCAATGGCGGCGGCTAGAAAAAACGTGAAGATACCCCAAAGCGCAGCAACCGTCGCAACGAATCCAATGATTGAGATGAGTATCCAGCCGACGGTAGACATCGACTTTGAGACTTGATCGGGCATTACATTTACGTTCTTTCTTAATGTATCCTACTAATCATCCACACAAACCAGCTATCAGAAAGCCGCTACACCTGGTACTTTCACAGGTATGCGATATAGATGGTTTGACGAAGTCATGTAGAACATATGGAAATCGTCGTCGCCCCAGGTGAAATTCGCGCAAAACGCTGCTGTTTGGATAACGCCTAAACAAACGCCATCAGGCGCGTAAATATGCACTCCACCTGGACCGCAACAATACACATTGTCTTCGGAGTCTACTTTCAATCCATCAGGCGCGCCGGCGCCTTGGCCGCTAGATTCGGCGAATACTTCGCCACCGGTTAACGACCCGTCTGCAGCAACGGCAAATTTGCGGATATGCATTTGCGGTGTGTCGGCGATGTATAGGATACGTTCGTCTTGGGTAAATGCCAGACCGTTCGGCTGTGTGAAGTCACGTCGCAACAGACGCAGTTCGCCTGACTTGCCATCAATCTTGTAGACGCCAGTAAAGTCCAGTTCGACGGGGCGTGAAATACCAGTCTGTGCCGCGCGTCCAAACGTGGGGTCTGTGAAAAAGATATCGCCATCACTGCGTACAACAATGTCGTTCGGACTATTGAGTTCTTTGCCTTCCCAGTGACTGGCTAGAACTTCAATCGTACCGTCAAGCTCTTCCCGCACGACGCGGCTGGTACCATGTTCGCAGGTCAGAATGCGTCCTTGTTTGTCATAGGCATTCCCGTTAGCGAGGTTACTAGGATGGCGATAAACAGTTACGCCAGCCGCTTCGGACCAACGATGCATCCGGTTATTGGGAATGTCCGAAAACGTCAAGTGCTTTTCGATCGGATGCCAGATTGGCCCTTCCGTGAACTGGAATCCTTCAGCAAGCGTTTCCAATTCAGCATCTTCAGCGATGATGTCAAGTAGTCGTGGATCTCTAATTTCGATGCCCAAGTTAAATTCTCGTTAAGTTGTCAGCACACGGTTAGGCGAATGGGTCGGTGCCTGTCTTCATGAATGGACCGACACGTTCTGGGTGCGAGTTATGTTCTTTATACGGGTATAGCGATTCGAGGCCTAGCACGCGCTTGAGTTCTGGAAACTTTGCGAGTAGATTACTGCTAATTTCATGGCGCTGCCAGTTATGAATTGGTCGCATGTGCATGCGCATGAATACTTGAACTAACGTCACCCTCAGACCAGGATTTTTACGCGGACGAGACCCATGCCAGGTAGCGCCATGCCAAACGGCAAGTGATCCGGCTTCGCCTTCAAGCGACACGATGGGGAAGGGAGAATCATCTAGAGGCGCTTCATGTGGTAGCGTCGCGCGTCCATAGCGATGACTACCAGGTACAAATACGGTTGGGCCGTCGTCAGGCGACTCGTAGTCGGTGCACATCCAAGATAGATTTGCAACGTGAGCAATATGTCCGCCACCAGGTGGGATGCCGTGCGCATCACTGTGCAAAGGCAGCGCATGCTTAGTTTCAGGCTTGATAATCCACGTGTGTCCAGCCAATATGGCGCTCTGACCACATAGCCATCGCGCCATGGTCAAGACGCGCGGATTTAACGCTGCTTCGACAAAGACTTCGTCTTCTTGCAGCAAGTACCATGAGTTTAAAAACGCTTTCTTAACGTCGTCCGTGGACGCTTTGTCGACATCGCCAATTGATATTTCATTGCGTTTCTCACATGTGCGAATGATTGCATTGCGGAGTCGGGTTACAAACGCTTGGTCAATCCCCATCTTATCGGGCGGAATGACGGTCAAACCGTATGCATCCAGTTCCAATGCGTGTTTCATTAGGTCGTAACGCTCAAGATCTTGCATCAGAGCATCAAGATTGGGTTGAGCGCCTTGCGTAGCGATGTTCATAAGACAGTTGTGACGTTGCTTGACAATAGGTTTAGTGTAACGTATGAACTAATGGTGAAATGGCATGAGCTCGGTAAAACGCCCATTTGTCCAGCAGTGCTTTTTCTTGAAAATTGGTATGTCCTGCGTTGAAGTGTCGACGCGTTTATGGTTAGCGGCCAATGCTAAATCTAGGATCAATGGTCGCTAGCGCAATGAATTTATGCCAGATTGCCCGAAGGAGAGTGTTATGGGCGATATTGAGATTCGATAACTTCTCGAAGATGATCATCCCGTTCTTCGATTAAATTTGTTGCACACCATCGGTGAAGTTGACGCAACGGGAAGCGTGTGCCCGGGCAGGTGGTTCGTTTGTCTCCGCGAACTTGACGATGCCCACCGACCTGAATCGCCGGGTACCGTAATTTCAACTCCAGCAACAGCGTCTTTAGCGCTTCTAGTTGTATTGAAGGTACGCTTGTGCGATTGAAATTCCCTTCAAGTTGAATGCTAATGGCATTTGGATGTTGCGTGCGTAGGCTGTCGCTCACCAAATGTTCGCACACTCCGCGAGTATTGATTCGGTAATGGAATGAATTTCGATAACAACATCCATGATGCAGCAATACGAACTTTTTTGCACCTATTTGACGACGGTTCGCTATCGTTGCCACGTCTAGTCCCATACTTTACGTGGCATGGGTAATCCTTCGAATAAGCGCGGGCTTAACGGATCAAATGAACGAACTTTTGCTTTTTCCATAAGACTTTCAAGTTGGCGTAGGTGCTGGGCAGTGTGCCATACAGTGTGTTCGAGTACATAGTGGAGTGAGGCAGGCCCGAAAGATTCAGCAACGGTACGACTGTAATCATGAACGGTTGTGGCGAGCCATGTATCTAGTTTTCCGATAGCTTCGTGCATTTCGTTCACGGTAACTCGGCCAGCTGGTTCTGCGTTCGCGGTTAGCCTGTCGAAGTGAATCTCGCCTTCTGCAACACGCTTGTATACCTGAACGATTTCGCCTATGTGTTCAACGAGATTCCATACGGTGCGCTCTCGCCCAGGAATCTTCATTGCATGTGTCGACGTTGGTATGCATGCAATTGCTCGGTCGAGCCATGCCAACAGATCGCGTTGGCGGGAACAAAGATCGGCTGGCGAGAGTTGAGGGGTCGCATCGAAATCAAGACCTACCAGCTTTGCCACTTGCGCTAAATCAACACCTGGAACAACATGATTTTCTAGTGCGACGGCGGGAACCGACTTCCAGCCAAGCGCATGAAGTTTGTCGAGACTTGCATCGTCAGCCCCGACATTAACTGATTGAAACTCAACCGCACGGGTTGAGAGGAATTCTTTAACCCGTAAGCAGCTAGTTCATCCCGGTTGCCAGTAGACGATCGGCATGGAAGTTGTCAGGGGTCGTCTACCTCCCAATACGGTGGATTGTTGAGTGGCCCGATATTTTCGCCTAGTTGAATCAGCACGCCGTGGGAGCTCTTTGGCGAAATAAACGCATCAACGCCACCCTCGGCTCGGTCGAAGTGTTTATCTACCACGCGGACGCCAGCCGATTCCAAAGTTTCGACTTGCTTCTCTAAATCCGGGGTCTGCAAGGTGATGTGGTGAATGCCTTCGCCTCGTTTCTCCAAGTACTTGCTTAGAAAGCCGTCAGGGGAGGCCGGTTCAAGCAGCTCAATACAAAAACCGTGCAGATCAAGAATGCCTAGTCTAAAGTCACCGCTGTGGTGATCGACCACGCGTAGCATAGTTGCGCCGAGTTGTTCTTCCCAAAACTTGCGCGCTTGGGCAATACTGCGAACTGCAAAGCCAATATGGTCGAGCTTGCCGATCGGCGACCTACTACCGGTTTTATCGCTCATTGCGTTCAGGGATAAATCTGAGAATAGCGAGCGCCTGTTAGGTAGTGAGCCATCCGAATTGTTGCGGTTTGCGGCCCGCGCGCGGGTTCAACGGTACGTTGATCAATGTCGGCCCGTCGAACGCCATGGCGTCGTCAAGCACTCCACGAAGATCCTTGGGATCTTCGACGTAATACCCCTTTCCGCCGAGTGCTTCCATCATGCCTTCGTAATGAGCGCCGTAAGTCAATATGCCTGGCGGTACAGTTTGACCTTCTTTTAACGGTCCAATACCACCGCCGATGCCGCCATTATTCAATACGATGAGTTTGATCGGTAATTTGTAACGAACCATGGTTTCAATCTCCATGCCGGAGAACCCGAATGCCGAGTCTCCTTGTACAGAAACCACAGGCTTATTTGGATTACTCACGGCAGCCGCGATCGCGAAACCAAGGCCGATACCCATGGTCCCGTAAGTCCCGGCATCAAGGCGATGGCGCGGTCTGCTATTCAACATCTGCGTGCGCCCGATATCCATCGTATTTGCGCCTTCACCGATAATGATTGCGTCGTCTGGAAGCCATTCATTGATGTCTTTGAACGCGCGATAGTAGTTCATTGGGGAAGAGTCATCCTCAATCATGCCTTTGACAGCTTTTGCGTTGTCGTCGGCTTTGGCTTGAAGCGTTTGACGCCATGCAGTTTCGTCGGGATAAAACCATTGACGATTGCCGAGGGCTGTATTCAGTTGTTGCGTAATTGCTTTGCCGTCGCCGACCAGCGCCACCTCGGTAGGGACGTTACGACCGATCTCCTCCGCATTGATGTCCAACTGGATGATGCGAACATCCTTGTTAAAACGTGGCGGCAAGCCGAAGTGCATGATCCAGTTGAGACGTGCCCCCATCAGAAAAACCACATCCGCCTCACGCAATGCGGTACTCCGGGCGGCGCCAACGGATAGGCGATCGTGGTCGGGCAGGATCCCCTTGCCCATAGGCGAGGCAAGGAACGGCAGCTGGGTACGTTCGATGAATGCGCGTACTTCGTCTTCTGCGCGAGACCATGCCATGCCCTTACCGACCACGACTAACGGTTTCTGCGCGGATTCCAACGCATCTAACGCACCTTCAATTGCGTTTGGGTCTGCGATTGTGCGTGGCGGATCAGGGATGCGAGGAATTTCCTGGGCTTCTTCTTCGTCAACCTCAGCTCGAATGATGTCGTCGGGAAAATCCAGATAGACGGGACCCGGCCGACCGTAGATCGAACTCTGGACAGCTTGGGCGACGTAGTAGGGAATTCGTGCCGCATGTTCAATGTTGTGAGCATACTTGCAGTAAGGTGTGGCCAGCTCAGTCTGGCGTTCTTCTTGAAATGCCCCCATCCCGTTCTGGTAAATCGGTGAAGCGCCTCCAATCAAAATCATGGGCCAGCAGTTTTCCTTGGCATTTGCTAGACCTGCAAATGCGTGGATTACGCCGGGACCGGAAACAGTCAGGCAAGCTTGAGGGCGACCGGTGAGATAACCCGCGGCATGTGCAGCGTAACTAGCAGCCTGCTCGTTGCGCATGCCAATGTAAGTAATGCCTGCTTCTTGCGCGGCCGCAGCAACGCCTTGTACCGGGAATCCAACGATTCCGAACATGTAGTCGACGCCTTGTTGTTTAAGGCTACGAGCCATTAAAGTCGCGCCATTTACAGTAGCCATGGTGTTCTCCTAGGGGCCGCGGGTTATAGATTGGATTGACGCGGATGTGTCCACGATCAAGAGGGTCAGAAGTTTCTGCATAAAGCTGCGCCGACGCGCCCAGTAACGCATAGCGCAAACGAATTAGGGTGGATTTTAAGTAATGACCTTGGACGTTCCTGATCCTTAATCATTGTTTTTCCAAGTGCGTAGAAGCTAGCGGTTAGAGCTATTATTTCGCCATATTTGCTCGTAAATTGCGATTCCACTATGTCTGATTCTGTTTCTACTGACATCCGAAGTCTTATTGAATTAATGCGTAGTAAAAACCGACGAATCCTTGATCCGGAAGCAACCCGTGCATTAGCCAGGTCTTACAACCTTCCTATTCCTTCGCAAACGTTGACGAAAAGTGCAGACGAAGCCGCTCGCGCTGCTAGCGAAATCGGCAGCGCTGTGGTTATGAAGGTCGTCTCAGCGGACATCATTCATAAAACTGATGCCGGCGGGGTGATCGCGAATGTAACAGGATCCGACGCGGCGCGCATTGCATTCAATGAGATCAACGCGAATGCAAAAGCGTACGACCCCAACGTCTCAATTGACGGGGTGTTAGTCCAAGAACAGATCCCGTCTGGTCAAGAACTTATTGTCGGCGCCACGACAGATGCCGTGTTTGGCGAACTCGTTGCGTTCGGTCTCGGCGGCATTATGGTTGAAGTGCTTGAGGACGTTACGTTTCGACTTGCGCCAACAACGCATGATGACGCCTTGAACATGCTTAATGAGATTAAGGGTAGCGCGATTCTTGATGGCGTACGAGGCACACCCCCGGTTAATCGCGATGCGGTTGCAGATTTGATTGTTAAGGTGAGCCGCATGATCGCCGAGATACCTGAAATTGCAGAGATTGACCTCAATCCTGCGATTGCCACTGGTGATGCGGTGTCCGTCGTGGATATGCGCGTTGTATTGAGTTTTGATCCTCCAACGCCGCGGCCTCGACCGTCGCATGAGAGCATCTTAGCTGCCATGCAACGCATAATGAAACCGCGAGCTATCGCCGTGGTCGGCGCATCGGCCGAAGATGGCAAGATCGGCAATTCGGTGATGAAAAACTTAATTGACGGCGGATATCAAGGCTCTTTGCATCCCGTACACCCGAAGGCTACGGAGATTCTTGCTCACAAGTGCTACGCGTCGGTCAAGGACATTCCTTGTGATGTAGACATCGCGATTTTTTGTATTCCCGCTGCATTCGTTGCGAATGTCATCCGCGAGTGCGGCGAAAAAGGCATCGCGGGTGCGATATTGATCCCGTCAGGCTTTGCCGAGATCGGGGAACACGAGCTGCAGGCCGAAGTCGTGCAAGCGGCTGAGGAGAGTAACGTTCGTCTCATGGGCCCCAATATCTATGGTTTTTACTACACCCATCATGATCTTTGCGCAACGTTCTGTACTCCATACAACGTACGCGGGGTCGTTGCGTTGTCATCGCAGAGCGGCGGGGTCGGTATGGCCATTGTCGGCTTCAGTCGGTCCACCAACCTCGGTGTATCTGCAATCGTTGGCCTAGGAAATAAAGCCGATATTGATGAAGACGATTTACTGACCTACTTCGAGCAAGATCCCAATACACAGGTTATTGCAATGCATGTCGAAGATTTGAAAGACGGACGTGCGTTTGCCGAGGTGGCTTCTCGGGTTTCTAAGCATAAACCAATCGTTGTACTTAAGGCAGGTCGTACGCAGCTAGGCGCGCGTGCTGCGAGCTCCCATACCGGCGCGTTAGCCGGTGATAATCGGGTTTACGATGCCGTGTTGCGAGAAGCGGGCGTTATTCGCGTTGAAAAACTCAACGATATGCTGGAATATTCTCGCGGGTTAGCTGTATTGCCGACGCCCAAAGGAGAGAACGTGTTGATTCTGACTGGCGCCGGTGGTTCGGGCGTACTCTTATCGGACGCGTGCGTTGACCATGATTTAAACCTGATGTCCATGCCGGATGATTTGGATGCGGCGTTTCGTGAGTTCATACCGCCGTTCGGTGCGGCCGGGAATCCGGTCGATATTACGGGCGGCGAACCCCCGACGACTTATGAAGCCACGATTAATCTTGCGTTAAACGAGTCACGCATCCATGCATTGATACTCGGCTATTGGCACACCATCATCACGCCGCCCATGGTGTTTGCGGAGTTGCTGAGCGGTTGTGTCGAGCAGGCGCGCGAGCAAGGCATAGACAAACCGGTCGTATGTTCGCTTGTCGGAGATGTTGAAATTGAGGCCGCGTGTGATTACTTGAACGCACGCAATATTCTCGCTTATCCTTATACGGCGGAAACCCCGGTCGCTGTGCTCGGCGCTAAGTATCGGTGGGCACGAACGGCAGGATTGATAGCCTAGAGTATTTCGTTTAGTTTCGAAGCGATTTCAGTGGGTGTCACTTGAGGCTCAAAGCGTTCGAGTACTTGACCTTCGCCGTCGACTAGGAATTTCGTGAAGTTCCAGCCTATGTTTGATTTGCCATTGGGTCGAGCTTTCTGCGCGGTTAGCCACTGGTAGAGCTCGCATGCTCCTTCGTCGCGTACGTCGACTTTACCAAACATAGGGAAGGTCACTCCGAAGTTCGACTCGGCGAAGTCGCAAATTTGGGCATTGGAACCAGGTTCCTGTGCACCGAATTGATTACACGGAAAACCTAGAACGGTAAATTTCTTGGCGGCGAAGTCTTTCTGCAGCTTCTCTAAACCCTCATACTGAGGCGTGTAGCCGCACTGACTTGCAACGTTTACGACTAGGCAATGGATGCCTTTGAAGCGGTCAAAGGCTATATCAGTACCGTCAATTGCTTTCATGGTGAGGTCGTGGAAAGTCATAGGAAGAAGTGGAGCGTTCAATATTCACAGTAAATTTAACGCTTTGGGTTTCTATCTGAAAGCTTTAGAGTGAGAACGTAAACGTTTTGGCACTCAGAAAATAGGATGTATTTTCGTATTTTTTTCTTAATCATATCTATATAAAGATATATTTTGCTAATTTTGTCCTGAGAAATTTTCTACGGCGCAGGCTCCTAGATAAATGACTAACTCGCAATTTCTCGCAATAACCGGTCCGCGAACCGCTTGATATGATCAATTCGATTGCAGAGCATAACTTCAGTACAAAAGGGGGCGAACCGAGCCATTTCCGAATCGCCTTCACGCCATTGCGCGCGCGTTTCGGGGCTCAACCAAAACAGCTGCCTCGTACGCTTCGCAAGCTCGGCAAACACGCCGATATTTACATCGTAAAAATTCGAGCGCGCATCTCCTAAAACGATGACAGTCGATCGTTTATTTAACTCTCTACCACAGCTCGCTCGAAAATCCAGAAACGCCCGACCGTAATCAGTATTACCTTTACCCCAATCAAATAACGCTTCTTCGATCGCCGTATTCGTGGTTTTCGCTAAAAACGTTTCCGTGACTTCACCTAAATTGCTTGAAAAAGCAAAAGCTCGAATCCTGGGAAGTACATCTACCAATTCATAGAGGAAAAGCAACAGAAACCGCGCAATAGGCGCGACTGAATTGCTGACATCACAAATTACGTAAACAGTTGACACCTCTTTGCGGACTCGTCGCCAGCGCAACTCGAACACATTGCCGCCGTAAGCCATATTCTGGCGAATCGTTCGCTTGTATTCCAACTGTCCGTGGCGCGCTCGTTTTGAACGTTTACGGTGAACTTTGCTGAAATATTGAGCCAAACGTTTAACAACTTGCTGAACCTCACCGTAGTATTTCAACGGCAGATTGTTTAGATGGCTTGCAAGTGCTGCTTCTACTATCGCTCGCTTTGAGGATGGGTCAACATGGATAGCGTATTGACGGTCGACATAGTCGTGAACCTGATTATGAAGGTATTGACGAACATAGCGTAAGAGGGGTGCGTCATCTGCATCAGGATCAGAGTCAAGATACGTGTCGATCTTCGGCAAGCCCAGTGCATTTGAAATTTGCAACTCAATCGTGCGCTTCTCCCGTAATGAGCTAATAGCTTCAATGCCCTGATCTATGGCAGTTCTTTGTAGCATCTCCGTCAATAGTTCTCGACGGCCATCAAGCAGTTGACGAATCCCGATCACAAGGGACTCGTCAAGTAATTGCGTCACTTCTTGGCTCAAATGAAGTGGAGCTAGGGTGCTTAGCATCGTGTTGTGGGGCGCGTTACGAAATCCCAGTTGTCCAAAAAATCGTTCGAATGTAACTTCGAAGATTTGTTTTTCTACTGCTGTCTTTGCGAGGCAAAGCGCCAAGGCTTCTTTTAAAAACTGTCGATCACTGATTCCGATGTGATGAAAAACCGTTAGGGCAACCAGTGTCTCCGCGGGCGAAACGCGAACATTGGCATTACGTAATGCCCGCACGAACTTCACAAGTGTCTGCTCCATGCGACAAGTATGATCAAGCATTCGCATCTTTTACAGTTACACCAGCATGCATGATGTGGCTACGGTCGTTGACCGTGCACAAGAACTTATGCCCCATGCTCGGCAATTCGAACTAATTGAATACCTTGAAGGTGGCTGGAGTAATCGAAACTACCGGATGCTTATTGATGGTATTGAAACTGTCGTCAGACTAAAAAGCGCGCATTCAGTCGCGCCTACACACGAATCACGTTACCTAAAAATCTCGCTTGCACCGCGAGTGCTTGCTTACGATGAGGCATCCGGTGACATGATCACAGCCTATATTGAAGGGGATTTACTAGTGAATTCCCCGATTGACGCAAAAACTGCCGCAGCTTACATGCTTGAATTGCATTCCGAGATTCCGGTAGGGGTTCGCTCTTATCAAGTTGAGCCACTCCTTGCGCGCTATCTTGAAGGATTGCAACTCGAAGAATCACTTCAAGAGGTTTACCAAGACTTACATTGGGAGCCGCAACGAATCTGCGGTTGCCATAACGAACTTAACGATTGGAATGTGATTAAAACTAAGGATGGCTTTTGCACGTTAGACTGGGAATCGGCTGGTGACAACGACCCTATTTTTGACCTCGTTGGATTGTGCTACGGGTTAGAGTTTGAGGACGAGGAATTCGATGAATGCATTTACACGTACGACTCGCAGGCGAACCAGCACCATGTACAACGCACACGAGTCCTTTACCAAATTCGAGAGCATGCATGGGCACTTGATCGTTTACGACACGGCTCAAATCACAAAGGCATCGTCAAACAGCGCATTGATACTGCTGCTGAGATTCTTCGTCTCAGTAACACTTAATGCTTATATGAATGTAAATCAATGTCGACAGCACTTCTCAAAATCGCGCTGCAATCGAACTACAAGGTGTCTGCCTCTTCAGGAGCTATTGCTGAAACTACTTACGCGGCGAATTGGCTGAAATGGTTTTTTCTCTCGTTGGCATATCTCAAAATCCTCGAAAATTTGCGTCTCGTTTTTCGCGAAATGCCGCTTGACCTTCCTTAAAGTCTTGCGATAGGCCTACTAAAGGTATAACTGATTCAGACCACTGCATCGCCGTGTCGAAATCCATGTTAGCTGTGCGTATGGCCAGTAATTTGCCGACTTTTTGCCCGATGGGCGGACCTGCTTCAAGTTCCAACGCAAACTCCATGGTCTTTGATTCGAGTTCGTGCGGCGGGACAAGGTAATTGCTAAATCCAGCTTCGTGAGCTTCTTCCGCGCTCATAAAGCGACCGGTCATCATCATTTCCATCGCTTTTCGCCAACCTAAAACCTTCGGGAGGGACCAAAAGCCGCCCAAGTCTGGATACAAACCGCGTTTGACGTACGCGACTTGAAAGCGCGCCGCAGTAGATACCACAGCCAGGTCGCAATGACTCGCTAAATCGAAGCCAGCACCGACGCAAGGTCCGTTGACGCTTGCCAGAATGGGAATTTCCATCCGCCTCAACGCTATGTAGGTCTCGGTTTCGTGCCGAAAGTTGAGCCGGTAGCCTTCAATATCTTGCACATCAGGCGTCAGACCGTCTGGTTGCGGGTCTGGATCAGGATTCGCCGCGCCGCTGAAGTCCATTCCGGCGCAAAATCCACGACCAGCACCCGTAATGACGATGCACCTCAAGGTGCGATCGAAACGGGCGTCGAACAGCACCTCGCGCAGCTCGCGCAACAGCGGAAAAGTCAATGCATTCAATTTTTCGGGCCGATTCAGCGTAATCCAAAGAATCCCGTCCTTTTCACCTCGCCGCTCAGTCAGTAAGGGTTGTTCGTCAGACATGGTTTTTCCGCATCCATTGTTTGCAAGATAGCTAGATTATTTACATCTAAACGGTTGCCGTTATATGTAAGACTTGAAGCGAGTACCATACCGTTCGACGTTGATTGTGAATTTACCTGCACATAACATGATTTAATACTTCTAATCTATATCAATATAGAGACTGACTTATGAGTTATGACCTAGTTATTCGCGACGGTTCGATTGTTGATGGAACGGGCGCAGAACCTTTTTCAGGCGACATTGCGATAAACGGCGACCGAATTGCAGCAATCGGTACGGTTGAAGGCAAAGGAAACGAAGAAATCAACGCAGACGGCGCGATCGTCTCGCCTGGTTTTATTGACCTACACACGCATCTCGACGCACAGATTGGGTGGGATCCGCAAGTGACTTCCGTATCGTGGCACGGCGTGACTACAGCATTGCTCGGCAATTGCGGCGTAACGTTTGCACCGTGTAAGCCGAGTGATCGTGAGTTCCTCGCCGGCATGATGGAGACGGTTGAGGACATTCCAAAGAACGCAATCCTCCACGGCCTACCGTGGGACTGGGAGTTTTACGGCGGTTATCTTGATGCGCTTGAAACTCTCGGACCTTCGATCAATATCTGCGGTCTGGCCGGGCACTGTGCGATTAGATTCTATGTGATGGGCGAACGCGCGGTTGAAGAACCGGCCACGGATGAAGAGATTAAACAAATTGCCGCGTTAGCGGGACGCTCAGTGAAAGAAGGCGCTGTGGGATTTTCGACGAATCGTCTACCTGGCCACCGCTTGCCCGACGGTCGGTCAATTCCTGGTACCTTTGCAGACCGCGATGAACTTCGGGCCGTAGCGTTAGAAGTCGGTAAATACGGCGGTTTTATGCAAACCGTATCTGACTTCCGTGATTTTGATGCCGAAATGGATTTGATTGCCGACGAAGCGCGCGTGTCTCGTGGCGCTTTATTTTCGTCGGCTGCGGAGATCGGTACGGAACGACTTAATGAACGCGTTTCCGCGATGCGCAAGGAAGGGCTCAATGTGACTTCGGTGACGGTTCCCCGTAGCGGTGGTGGCGTGGGTGGTTTGTCAACTGACAATTTCTTTCGCACACCCGCATGGAACGAGCTGCGCACGATGCCGTTGAACAACAGACTGAAAGCCATTCGCGATCCGGTACATCGTGAACGACTCATTAATGAGATCAAAGATCAAGATGAGCAAGTCGTGAATGGTTTAAAGCGATGGTTTTATATGGGGAATGGCCAACGGCCATGCTATACGCAGCAGCTCGATCAAAATCTTGTTGAGCTGGCTAAGGCTGCAGGCGAGCATCCAGTCGAGACTTTCATTCGTATATCAGACGAAACGGACGGCAAGGCCCTGTTTCACATGCGCGGGTTCAACGTCGATTTGAACCAGCTGGAAAAATTGATTCGGACAGATTGGGCGATGCCGGGCCTCGGTGATGCTGGCGCGCACGTGAGTCAAATGATCGATTCGGGCTGGTCAACGTTCATACTTTCGCATTGGCACCGCGATAGCGGGGTCTATTCGATCCAAGAAGCTGTGCGTAGAATTAGTGCCGTGCCAGCGCAGGTGTTAGGGTTGCAAGATCGCGGTGTGCTGGCGGAAGGAAAGAAAGCCGATATTAATGTCTTTGATATTACGAAACTCGAAGAACGAATGCCTGAAATAGTGCACGATTTTCCGTTTGGTGCGCCCCGATTTATTCAGCGTGCCGCGGGGTATCAAGCGACTATCTGTAATGGACAGATCATTCTTCGCGACGATGAATTGACTGGCACTTGCGCAGGTCGCGTGTTGCGGAATTCGACGTAAGCGTTCAATTCCACTAACTGATCTGGAGAAGAGATAGAAATTGGCGTAGCCAGTTTGTCAGTCACCATTCGTAGCGACTCGGCCCCGCATTTTGATGCGGGGCTTTTTATTTAAGCGCAGACAATCCGCACAATATCAGGAGCGATAGATCGTGGACGAGATGACGCAGCGATTGCTCGACATCCTGACCGCGCGGAGGGAGTTAATCAAGAAGCAAAAGAGTCAAATCAAGTCACAGTCGCGGTAGATGACGCAACAAGCGGGGATTTAGAGCGATTGCAGAAGCAGTACGAAGAACTGTAATCAAGTTATCGGAGCAGCTGAACGATTATTCCAACTGATGGCTTATCGCGCAGAACGTCGACAGCAACGCGAGCATGGGGCAGAACGCCGTAGGCGCGAAAGAGATCTTGATCTCGGACGATAACCGACCTTGACCTTGATGGTTAGAACTTAGTAAGCCCTGTCAGAGATTGCATCGTTCTATAACACCGAGACGGGTTATTTACAGCTGCCGCGTGTGTGGTCTTAAGAGCCACGATGGATCTGTCTCTACCAGAATTCTGGTAGAGACAGATCCCGTATATCGCACGTACGCTTATTCGCCTACGGCGGCAGACTCACTTTTATGAGTCCGTGTTGTCGGCTACGCTGACTGCCCCGCAGGCAGTTCTGAGAAATGTGGCTCACCGACACCTAGTGCTTTCACCGGCAGGAAATTCAATACATCCTCTTGATTCACTAACGCTGCTATCTGTACAGTCTCTGTGTACGATAGTCCAACAGTACTTGATGTTGCTGTTACTCAGTGTAAAACAGTTGTCATCTTCAACTGAGCTTGTTATTGGGCAATCATCAGTGCTGGAACCTCCTCCACCGAACATGGTTTGATTGGATAAAAGTAAAGGAGTTGTTGGAAAAACAAATGAATTGGTCTTTTCAACATGGGCTGATCCTGTTCCCCTATCAAACCAAGCAGCGAAGGCGTATTCACCGAAGAAGATAAAGTTCAATTGGTTTGATAGTGTAATTTCAACTGTGGGTAGTTGATCTACAACCGCTGTTTCCGTTCTTAATGTAAATGGCTGATCAGTGTAGCGACCTTGTTCATCTCGTTTTGCAAGAATCATCGTATCACCAACGAGCACCTTGATATCGCAATCAATGTGGCAGCCTTTGATTGATTCTTGTTCCGTGATCCAGAAGAATGATGCGTATCCAGTCGTCACATCACTTTCCATTAAGATAACAGACTCACTCACACCATCCTTTAGTAGTCGATCGCCTACGTTAAACATAGTGGAATGAGCAGAGATTGACATTGAGATCAATAGAAAGACTGATAAAGTCTTCAAGGTTTCCAAGAGCTTCATTTCTAACCCCCTAGAAAGTTGGTCAGCTCAACGACAATCATAGAGTATTGTTACATAGAATACTCATATTTAGTAGTTTGTTCTTGCCGTTCGCGTCTAATGTTGGATAAATATCACAATTCAGAATAAATAATAGGAAATTATTTTATCACCATGCATTTGTTGAATGGCTTCCTGTCGGAGACGGAAGTTCAACAGTGCTGGACGTGCCGTTTCATTCAACCCCCGCCAAAGATTTGCGACCAGCCTTTAAGAATGGCAATCAATGCCAAGCACATTGCTCCCATCCACACCATGATGGGTTATGGGATCGTAAACCATGTTTTCCGTTTCTTGCTTAAGAAGCTTCTTGTTCAATATCCCTCCTAAAAAGTGCAATCTCTTGTTTAAGAAGTTCAAGATCCTGTTGGGTAGAGACTCAGCCAGTAGGATAGCGTAGCTGGATTTCGCCAATATACGACCCTGTCCCAGTTATCGCCACCAAATCGAATGAGCATGTGTAGCTGAGTCGGAGAATGTTGTCAAGAATTCAGACTACCTGCGCGACATGGCTGGTTTAATTGAAGAATATGGTTGTCCGCAGGTAGCATGAACAGTTCGAGCTTGGCTACAGGACACTTTAACTAGGTCAGAATGAACGGTATCGTTAACTAAGTCATGAGAATTCCATTGTTGTACGGTAGACGTACGGTCTCAATTGACGTACCGTCATCAATGGATGTTAAGGTCATACGTAAACCGCAGGTGTCGTTGATCAAAGAACCGCTTGCAGCGACCGAAGCGTGTTTAGAGAAGGTTCCAGACCTAGCTAACGGCTGTCGATCAGCTTGCATTCTAGTATGCGATATCACACGCCCGGTCCCCAACGGTCTATTCCTGCGGCCACTTGTTGAGCGACTCATGGAAGGGGGTATTGATCGCAAGAATATCGCGCTGTTGATTGCAACCGGCTTGCATCGGCCGAACGAAGGCGCAGATCTCGCAACGGTCATTCAGGACGATTGGATCCTGTCGCATCTAAGTATCGTGAATCACGACGCGCGAAGCGACGACGATCACGTAGATTTAGGCCGCACTCAGTCGGGTACTCCGGTGAAACTGGATCGTCGGTTTATTGAAGCAGACCTACGCATTGCCACGGGGTTGGTCGAGCCGCACTTTATGGCTGGCTGGTCGGGAGGTCGAAAAGTGATCGTACCGGGCATTGCGCACGCCGATACTATTCGTGCGCTTCATAGTGCTCGCTTCATTGAGCTTCCGCTGACGCGGGAATGTAACTTAGCAACCAATCCGCTCCATCTAGAGCAGCTTGAGATCGTCGGTATGCTCCGAGAACGATACGGCCGGGACATTTACGCACTGAACACAGTCATTGACGAAGTACGGCGTTTAGCATTCATAAACTTCGGCGAGATTGAAGCAAGCCACTACGAAGCCGTCGCGTTTGCGGAAAGTTGCAGTGTGGTTGAAGTTTCAACGAAATACGATCTGATCGTAACATCCGCGGCGGGCTTTCCGCTTGATCTCACGTATTATCAAGCGATAAAAGGGCTCGTGACACCGCTTGACATACTTGCCGACGATGCGACCCTCATCTTAGCAAGCGAGTGTGCGGAAGGTTTAGGATCGGACAGTTTTCGAGTGTCTCAACGTCGGTTGCGCCAGGAAGGCGAGCATGCGTTTTTAGCGCGCATTCGACAGAAGAGTCTCGCAAGCATTGACGAATGGGAGACCGAAATGCAGTTGAAAGCGACGCGACGTGCCCGAGTTCAGTTGTTCAGCGAAGGGCTCCGTGGCGAAGATCGGGTGTTAACGGGCGTTGACATGATCGACTCATTGCAAGAAGCGGTTGACGAATGCATCTATCGCGCTTCGTCACCCAAGGTCGCGATTATTCCCGAGGGACCCTACGTAGTACCGCGTTACGCGGCGTAATTGAAAGGAGCTAGTATGTCGAGAGCATTTTCCAATATCCGCGTCGTGGATTGTTCGAATCGGCTATCGGGCGCGTGGGCCGCGCGTTTGTTTGGTGACTTTGGTGCTGATGTGATCTTGGTCGAACCGGATGAGGGACATGCACTACGGCACGAACCACCATTTACTGCGTCCGGTGAATCTTTGTTGCACGCCTATGCGAATTGGAATAAGCGTTCAATCGCTCAATGCGGCAAGGGTTTTAATGAATTGATCGCAAGTGCTGATATCGTAGTGACCACGACGGTTGATCTACCTACCTATTTGGCGCGGTGCAGTTCAGATGTGATTCATTTATCGATAACGCCGCACGGTCTCGTAGGCCCACTCGCAGGTATGCCTGGCAATAACCTTACCGCTTGCGCGCGCGTTGGGTGGAGTGCGATCAATGCTTGCGAAGGTGAGCCGCCGTTGCAGCTGCCGCACAATCAAACAGGGTATATTGCAGGCGTCGCCGGCTTCGTGAGCGCCGCGGCTGCGCTTTTTCGACGCAGCGCGGTAGGTAGCGGTGAAAGGTGCGACGTCAGCGAAATGGAAGCGATGTCGAACACTTGTGCACCGTGGGCTCAAGTTGGCATATTTGTTGGTGGCAATCGGATGGCGCATGGGCCGAACGGTCGTCGCGAGCGTGGTCGTCCGGGTCCGCTGTGGCAATGTGAAAACGGCGCGATCAATTTCGGTTACGGTGATTGGGCACAGTGGACAAGTGCGTTCGAGTTTTTAGGAAAGCCTGATCTTGCTCACGACTCGGCCTTTATCCCAGTCTGGGGGCGGCATCAAAAAGATACTCGACCCGTGCGCCGCGGCCTCGCTGAAGCCGTCGCCACGATGGACAAGTGGCACGTGTTTCATGGACTGGCGGAGCGACGGTGTATTTCAGGGGTGGTGCAAGATGCCCGCGAACTTATCGAAAGCGAACATCTACAAGCGCGGGAGTTCATCATTAATACAGAAGTCGATGGTAAGCCGTTGAAGGCTCCAGCAGCATGCGGCAAGTTATCGGCCACGCCGTGGGCATACCGCCGTCGCGCGCCGAAATTTGCTGAACACCGCGATAGGATTGAGGAAAGAGCGCCGCGAGCTTCAACTGAAATCCCGAAAGGCGATCGTGCCCTACCACTTGCAGGCATACGCATTCTTACATTTACGCAAGCTTGGTCCGGCACGTTTGGTACGCAATTGCTCGCCTTGTTAGGTGCAGATGTAGTTCAAATTGAATCTCGCAAACGGCCTGATGTTTGGCGCGGTGCAGGCGCACCGGTCCCACCAACGTTACGCAACCTTGGCGTGCCGCAGAATCCGCTTAATACAAACGGTATGTACAACACGGTGAATTTGAACAAGCGCGCCATCACATTGGACATGGCAGACTCTGTAGGTAGAGAGATATTTTGGAAGCTCATTCCGAAATTCGACATCTTGTGCGACAACTTTTCGCCTCATGTAATGACCAACTGGGGCGTCACGCTTAAGTCATTACGCGAGAAGCGCTCCGACATCATTTTCGCATCTTTGTCCGGTTATGGTCGCACGGGCCCGCTTGCGGAATACCCAGCTAATGGTGCAACCACGGAACCTATGGCTGGACTTTCCGCAATGCATGGTTACAGCGGAGATATCGCGCAAAACACCGGTGGTTTGATCCCCGACCCGATTACGGGGTATTACTTTGCCGCGACGATTCTGGCTGCTTTAAACCATCGTCAGGCAACTGGCGAAGGCCAACGCATTGATGTATCGATGATCGAAGCTGTAGCCACGCAATGCGGGGATGCGATGCTAGATGTCGCGGCCAACGGTTGCGTGCGCAAGCCTACGGGTAATCAACACCCGCTGCTAGCGCCGCACAACGTCTATTTGACGCGTGACCGCCAATGGGTCGCCATCGCAACGGAAAACGAGGATGCATTTAAGGCGTTAGCTGAGTTGAGCGGAATTCGGGACGAACGGTTTGCGACGATGGCTGCACGCAAGCAACTTGAGTCTGAACTTGATATAAAAATCGGCGCTTGGGCGAACACCCTCTCGCTAGACGAGATATGCAATGTACTTGAAGGGTCAGGCGTGACCTTTAGCCCAGTCTGCGAATTTGAATCAGTGTACGTATCGCCAAGCGAGCATTACGCAGCGCGAGGTTATTTGGTGCCCATAGAGCATCCAGAATGCGGCACGCATTACTATCCATTGAATCCTTGGATCTATAGCCACACGCCGCGCGGGCCGATCCGGCATTCCCCTTGTTTCGGGCAACATTCGAGAGAAGTATTTACCAAGGAGCTTGGTTTGAGTGATACAGAGTATGACGAACTCGAAGAGCGCGGAATCACAGGTACCACTAAGGTGTAGTAACACTGACGCGTCCGGTGTGGCCGCCCTAGACCTCAACGATGCCGGATGGCATTCAGTTCGGTCAGTTGCGTAACGGTTTGCGATCGAACTTGAACGGACGCTGAGTTCAATGGTAGGCATACGACAGACGACGTACTAAAACAAACGCCAGTTGGCATCTAGTGGTCGTAACGAAAGTCTTGCAGCATCCATACCATGAGACGCGTGCGTATGTCGTCAAGAACACGTTGTTGTAGGCGAGTCGATTTGTTGGCTGTTGGCTTCATCATCGTTAGTCGAGATTGCCAAAACCCGTTGGGCTATGTTCGGTAGTCGATTAGTGGATCATATTGTCGTTAAGACACCACATTACTAGAATGCACTCTAATGGACGCAATAAATGTAAACGTACCGACGCAAGTTCGTTACCTCTCCGATGAGTGGCGTAAGACTACAGAGTTGCCGCGTATCTTCAATCGCGAGACACGCCGGGCGAATACCAAAAAAGTCGACGTATTTGTGTTTGATGCACGACAAGTCCAAGAACCCAAGCGGCTAGATGTCAATGGGTTTGAATTGTTCGATTTCTCACCGCCGCCTATAGATTTCGGTGACGGCCAAAAAATATCGGAGATTTATCACCCTGCAATCGCGAGCTTCGTCAAAACAGCGACTGATGCGACTGCCGTGTATGTCTCGCAGCACTTAATTCGAACGGAAGATAAAAGCGATTTCAACAAGGCTTACGCACGCTTCGTTCATTGTGACTACAGTATGAAAGTAGCACATTCAGCGTCGTTGGAACTTCTGCGGAAGCAGCATCAGGACGTATCGAAGTTCGAGAACGCTGAATTTGCTTGGTACAACTCGTGGCAGCCTTTCGATCATCCTGTCCAACAAAATCCGCTAGCGATGCTAGACGCGTCATCCTTGCGAGACGATGATATTGTGGACTATGTGTACGGAGGTTACGGAAAATCATCCAAGAGTTCCATGCCTGTATATCGCAGTGAGCATCGGTTTTACTACTACAAGAACATGCAACCGAGCGAAGTCCTGCTTATTAAGCAGCTTGATACGCGTCGTGGTCGCGCAAAAGTAGCTCCCCATACCTCATTTATTGATCCGGAGTCACCCCACGATGCCTTACCGCGCCGAAGTATTGAAGTTCGCATGATGGCGGCATTCTTATAACTAAAAGGCAACACTTACCTTTTTCAAATAAAAACTCAAGAGCTTTAGGATAGCTCTTTATGAACCTTCCAAGCCTGCTCAGCTGGCCATTGGCATCCCCATTTGACGGACGCGTAAGTAAACGGTGATGTCGCGCCTATAGGCGCGGGTAATTCAATTAATGCGTCTACGACAAAGCCTGTTTTACGAAAAAGATTAATCCACTCGCCCGGTGGTAGGTGATATTCCACGCCGTCGCTGCCGTCTTCACTCCAAAGGGTTCGATAGCTATCGAAGTAGGATCGTTGTAGTGTCGTGGTCCATTCGCCTTCCGGCTCGGCTAATCCGTTGTCGGTCATAAATGAGATCATGTGATCGGTATAGAGCACGAGCTCGCTTCCCGGTTTAAGAACTCTTGAGACTTCGGGGATCCATTGGTAGGGGTCAGCCCAGAGGGCGGCGCCGTATTCGGAGATAGCGAAATCAAACGACTCGTCGTTAAACGGTAGCTGTTCGCCGAATGCTTGCACGAGTGTTATGGGTGTATTGTGAAGTTGGCTCAGCGCGGCGGCCGTTGCAAGCTGATTAGGGGTCGGTTCGACGCCTATGGCGGTTGCACCACGATCGGCCATCCACTTAAGAATGTAACCGCTACCACAACCTACATCAAGGCAACGTTTACCAGTCAATTCGTGCGGTAACAGATCGAGTCCGGTTTCTGAACGGGCCCAAAGACCCCAAACGGGTTCACGCCGGCGCCAATTTCTCTCTCCAAGTGCCCTAAAGTCGCGTGCAGATATCTGCCACTTGGTGTAATTGAGTCGTTGCGACTCGGATAACTCAAACTGACGGGTCATGTCTATGTTGCTTGCCGCTAAGAGTCAGTAGCTGCTGGCAGGTCGTTCGCTGGGTTGAATCAACGAACATGCAGTACCGGCGGATCTAATAGGTTTCTGCGTTTGAGATGATAGCGTGAACCAATCAAGGTGTGTTCAAAAGTAGTGTCTGTGCTTAGTAGCTGACGATGGTTCGACCTCAAGTTGCCTTTCATACGGTTCTATCTATCTATGTTGACCTACCTCGTTAGCGAAGCAGCGTCTTAACAAATTCGACGAGCAGCTAAACCACGACAGAGCAAGACAAGATTAGTTGACATTAAGATCCAGGCTTCAAAACGCACTCCGGTTTCGATGGGAATTTCCCGGCTTGCCTGTAATCAAGGCTTTGCGTACGTTGCCTTCTATAAAACGTTTGACGGTTATGCTATTGCGTAACGTTGACGATATTTATCGCGTGTAACTGCGTAATACTTCGCCGGCGTGGTTCCCTGTGTGTTGGTCGTTTCGCAGAATGACTTGACCATTGCAAATCGTCGCAGCATACCCTGACGCTCGTTGAATGAAGCGTGGTGCATGGCCAGGAAAATCGTACACGAGTTCGGGCTGCCGCTCTTCAAGGCTATCCATATCGATGACATTGAGGTCGGCCCGCTTGCCGACAGTCAAAGTCCCGCGATCTGTTAAACCCAGCACACGAGCAGGCTCACCGCTAATACGACGAACGGCTTCCTGCAGCGAATACACTTCTGTATCTCGGTACCAGTGAGAGAGCACGAATGTCGACCACCCTGAATCAATCATCTGACTCACGTGCGCGCCGGCATCGCCAAGTCCTGGCATCGCCCAATCCGTTGTAATCATTGCTTCGAGTTTTTCAAGATTCACGTTGAATCCGCGCGCGTGGAACAGCGCCTTGCCGTCTGTTTCAAGCATATAGCGTAACCATGTCTCGACAGGATGCTCGCCTACCTCCTGCGCGATGTCGTACAGGCTTTCGTATCGGGGTTGCGTATATTTAGGCCGTAATCCATCACCCATGTAATACTGTCGCTTAAGCGGCTTCATGAGCTTATCATGATGGGGATGATTTTTGATCTCATCCACTAATTCCCGGCGGAAATCAGCGTCTCTAATTGCATCCAGACGCCCCTGGAAGCCTTTGATTTCTCGCAGTTTATTCCATGCTGGGGTTCGCCAGAAATTGTTGTTTGCGAGACCATTCACGCCACCCCCGCTTCGCGGCACAGTGATTGCGGTCACATCTAATCCTGTTTCGCGCATGGCTGACACGCGTTCATTAAAAATGGCGCCATGCTCCGCAATCGCGCTGAACAGCACTTTACCAGTCCGAGCTTCCGCTTCAATTAGATCCAATTCGTTATCAAGGTCGCCAAAGTGTGGCACAACTTGCATGAGACCACCGCGCTGTCCGACCGCTTGAGCGATCGCCAGTAGTTCTTCTCGGCTCGCAAACGTTCCCGGAATCGGGCGTCGGTCTGGTAAGGTATGTCCAGGATGACGATTGACCGAGAATCCGACCGCTCCTTCCTTGACCGATTGACCGGCAAGCGAGGCGATTTGTTCGATTTCTTCCGGTGTCGCTTGTTCTTCAATCGCTCGCTCACCCATGACATAGGTTCGAGTCGCGCTGTGTCCTACCAAGCCTGTGATATTGATCATGGGTCCAAGACGTTCAAGACTGTCGAGGTAACCACCATAACTTTCCCAATCCCAAGGCAACCCTGTCAATATCGCGTGCTTTGGTATATCCTCAACTGTTTCCATCATGCCGGCGAGGAAATCTCGGTCTTCCTTCTTACACGGTGCAAAGGTCACTCCGCAGTTACCGAGCAAGGCGGTGGTAACGCCGTGCCAAGACACGGATGTGAGTTTGCGGTCCCAACCGACTTGGGCGTCCAGATGCGTATGGAGGTCAACGAACCCTGGCGTGACAACATGCCCATCGGCTGAAATTTCTTCTGCTCCGCGCTCCTTGACCTTGCCGATCTTGACAATGGATTGACCATCTATAGCGATGTCGCCAACGAATGAGTCAGCACCGGTTCCGTCGACAATCTCACCAGCGCGAATGACTAAATCATGAGCCACGAGTTAACTCTCCTGCGGGTTGTATGTAGGATCAATTCACCCACGATTTTACGAGTACGCGTAAGCTAATCCAAAATTCAATTACTGGACTAGCGCACGAGTTTTTATATAAGGGGTGTGAGTCCATTTAAGCATCCTTGGACGCGATCTTTAAGCCCGTTAAGAAAGTCCGCAGATCACTTAATCCGGGTTTCTCTCTACGTCATCGTAGGTAGTACGTAGTACATTTCGATGTCGAGCTAGTTCTCATCAGCATCGTCTAGATATACAAGACGAGCCGCCTGCAGCTGGTCTGCAAAGAACTCGGCATCTTTGCGATCTGCGGTGCGCAGGGCAGTAATCGCTGCGTCAAGATCCGCGAGTTTTTCGCTTGTGGGTGACATAAGCGCGTTCGTTAAAGTTTGCCATGCCGAATGCATGGATCGGTAAAAATCGTTGGCGGCCAACTTTTTCGCCTGTTCGAAGGATTCGATAGCCGCGTCGTAGTACTGCGAATTGAGTTGATGAGCGCCAAGCATCCACCACGTATTCGATTTCACATCGTCGACTTGTTTCGCTAACTCCAGTGCGCGCTGGGCTGCGATTAAGCCTAGCTGTTGCCGCGCTTCACTTATCGGTTCCGGCCAATCGCCCCATCCCGGCCAAGTGAACGATGCGATGTTAAATGCAACGCCTCGGGCAAACCGTCTAATCTCCTTGGCGCGATCAGGGTCGTTGTCTGCGCTACGTGCGGCCGCTTGGTCAAGATAAGCTAGCTGCAATTTCGCTACTGGCACGAAAAGCGCTTCCTTGCGCTCATCGCGCAAATAGCGCATGAGCATGGCAATTTCCGCAAAATCAGCCTCATCTACTATATCTATGTTCGGTCGCGATTCATTCGCCATGAGCTGTAGTCCACTACCAAGAGCCAATGTGAACAATCCAATTTGGATTGCAATCCGTGTTCTGTTCAATACTGCCGAATTGTCGTCGCGATGTCGCGGTAGCCCTGCCGCTCGGCAAGTTCTGTTGCACTCGGCAAGTTGGGTGTAGTTTGATGTGGGTCCACGCCGGCGTTAAGAAGCAATTCGCACGCTTCGCGATTACCAGACATGACTGCGTAATGCAGCGCCGTACGACCGTCGTTTGCTGTTGCTGAGACATCCGCTCCAAGTTCAAGCAACAGTTGTAGTTTGTCGGTGCGCGTGCCTTTATCGGCTCGGCACACATACAGTAGAGGAGTAAGATCGCCGTTGGGCCGTTGGTTCGCGGACAAACCGCGATTAACCAAGTCACGAAGAATTGAGAGATCGTTGGTCATTGCCCATAGGCATGCGTCGGCCGTATCAAGAGTCGCGCCGTTGTCGAATAGTTGCTTAAGGATGTGTCTGCGCCCAAAATGACACGCAATCGATATTAATTGAAATTGGTACTTTGTAACATCAAATCCTCGCTCAATAAAGGCGGTTACTAACGCCTTTCGATTACCTACGATGGCGAAAGTTATCATCGGCGTGTGATAGATCTCATCGAAAGGGTCTTCGGCATATAGGCACTCTGGCGCTATCGCTGAACAACTCAAAACAGTTTCCGTATCGCCGCGATACGTCAGGCGGAATAGGTCGTCCTTCGCTCCGTGAGCTTCGAGTAAGGCGATCATGCTCTCGCGCCGGTAAAACGTGCAAGCTGAGAGCGGGGAAAGTTGTACGAAACTTTCGCTATTAACGCAACCGGTGAGATTGACGCCCGCGCCGCGTTCAAGAAGTCGGCGAACGAGTTCAAGACGACCGGATCGGATAGCTGACCAAAGTAAGGTCCGACCGTGGCTGCCGCGCTTATTTAAGAATTCAGGATGCTCTTCTAGCAACGCGAACACTGCATCAATTCGTCCGCGCTCGGCTAGCCGGAGGTATTTGCCAGCTAGCTGTTTTTTCCAATGACCGGGTTCGACGTCGAGAGGTTTAACCCATCGACACGCGGTCTGAGGTATAGCCATCGTTCGTTAGAATCGGTTTGATACTAAACGATGTAAGTTTATGGTTTTGGTAGAGGATAGAGCGTGAATTTGATCGACATAGTCATGCTGGCCCTAGAGATCACAAGCACTATCGTCGGCGTGGCGATCGTTCTGTGTTTGATCTACGAGAAATTCTGGGCGTGGCCGCTCGGTGTGCTTTTCTGTGCTCTTAGTGCACCGGTATTGTGGCACTCCAATCTCTACGGATATTTCACATTGACGTTGTTTGGTTTTTTGCCGATGAATGTGTATGGGTGGTATTACTGGGTATTCGGTACAGAATTGAAAACCGATTTGCCGGTTACCAATGCAACGTTGAATGCATGGATCGGTGTCGTCGTGTTGAGCGTTATTGCGATCTATCTCTTACCCTATTTCTTCGGATGGATCATGCCTAACTATTTCGAGGAAGCACAGTACATCTATCTGGATAACTCGATATTGGTGTTGAGTTTAGTTGCAATGTGGTTCACGGCGCGTAAATGGATCGAAAACTGGTTTCTTTGGTTCGTCATCAATATAGGCACCGTAACGCTTTACGCGTTGAGAAATTTGTGGGTACTCATGTTGCTGTATGTGGTGTATATTGGTCTGGCTATCTGGGGTTATTTCCAGTGGCGCCGTTCCATGAATTTGCATGAAACCACAACCGAAAGTACGTAGGTTTTATTGATATGGCACATAGCACTTTATTTAACCTCAATTGAAAGTGATCTTCAGTGAGGTGTCCTAACGAGTGCGTGAAATCTAGCGGCGACTCATCGAATACGATGGATTCGGCGCGATGTTCGGAATGAACCGTTGTCAGCATGCTTCTGACGTTACGGATCCTGACAGTCAAATTCCTGGTGGTAAGTCGGTGCCACAGTAGTCTTGCTAACCTTCCTGTCATCAGCAAAGCACCCGTGCGCGAGGTTAAGTTGCCAAGTAATGGTCCCGTGTTGGTGAGATAACGCTTTCGTCATAACATCCGAAATTTGAAGTGTTAAGGTGACCAACACGCTACAAGCTGCTCACTAGCGCCTATTGATTGCATAAATGCTTCGAATTTCGTTTGTATTTCACGCGCCGCGCTGGGATGGTCACCAATCAAATTATGAGACGCATTGGGATCGTTAGCATAGTCATAAAGTTCAGGCGAACCTTTGGAGCCGACCGCGGTGTAACCCCATTGACCATCAACAACGAACGGTGTGACGGCCTGAGGCGGGCAGCTACCATCCTCACGCGGATGCACATGACCTGCGCTGACGACTACATCGCGGTGTGCACCGCTATGGTTCAATGCGTTGGCAAAGCTCGTACCGTTGATTGCTTTGCGCATGTCTAATTCGAAACCAGCCAATTCGCTTAGAGTTGGCAGAATATCCGGCGGCTGGGCAAGGAAATCTGCGGTCTTGCCCTTGGGTATGTCGCCGCCAGCAATGATAAACGGCACATGCCCAACTTCAGGGTATATCGGCCAAAATCGTTCGTCGTTATCAGAGATATTGCTCTTGCCCGTTCGATTGTGTTCGCCGATGCTCGTACCGTGATCGCTGGTGACGATCACGATGGTATTCTCAAGCAAGCGCAACTCTTGTATTTTCTGCAGTACTACGCCAAGTTGCTTGTCAACGAGTTCCGCCTCGGCTGCGTAGTGCGCCCAGAGATTGTGCAATTCGGTTTCCGTGTAGTCCGTTGCTGGTCCGTAATTGCAATGAATCATTGGCACTCCTGTGTAGTCTGGATCGTAATTCTTGACCAGATATTCCGGCGGATCCCAAGGTTCATGCGGGTCGAAGAAATCTACCCATAAGAAGAACGGTTCCCACTCGTAGTTCTCTTCCAGCCACCGAACAGTCGTTGCCGCAGTTTTGTACATAAAGGTCTCTTCTTCGACCTCAAAGTAGCGATTGATCCAGCGATGCGTGTCGGCTAGGCTGCTGTCGTGCCAAACGGGCACGCGTCGTGTTTTGTCGAATGGCATCTCGTTGCGAATAGGGTGATTGAGGTGAAGCAGATGCTTGTCCCCCTCTTGACCTCGGTGTTGGTACGCGGCGTCGAATCCAAATTGAAAACGGCTGTTAAACAAGTGCGGACAGTCGCATATCAGTTGTGTCTTGTATCCCTGTCGATGCAGTGTTTTACCTATGTGGTTCGGCCCGCTTAGATCAATAGGCTGCCAGCCGTAATGAGGCCAGCCGAAAATTCCAGTAGCAACATCTGTGCGATGGGGAATGGTAGGAAAACTGGCCGTGAAGAAATTAGTGACGTTGGTTGCGCTGGCCTCGCAGAAACGGTCGAGAAAAGGCGTTCTCACTGGCCTTTCAGCGTAGTCGAATAGGTTATCGAACCGGAACGTGTCGGTTACAAGAATGATGATGTTTTTCTTTTGCATGTCGTGCCTTAGATGCTCTGGGGCCTCAATGTGATCGTTATCTACGTGTCGTTACGCAAAAACAACACTATATTGATTCGAGGCTGCGACAGTTTTCGCCTCTCAAAAAAGTGAAGAATAGTTGTAATTGTTTATCGTTGAATTGTTGCAGATTCTCGAACCGGACGTGTGCATGGGAGTCTGCGCTTGGATCAAGATCAATTGCCCAAAGTGCGTTGAGTTGGTTTGGTAAGGTTGAATAACGTACATCAATAATTCGATTCGGTGCGTCAGGATCAAGTGCCACGTAACCTTGCGAAAACCAACTGAATCGATCGACATCAATAAGCTGTTGACTCGGCTTGAGCCACGGTAGATCTCGCTCAACGTTAAGCGTGTGTGCGAGGGACCCACTGCCGCACACAGTTGCGTTTGGATGTAATCCGACGCGAATGGCGTCAATATAAAACGCATTCTCATACATGTAGATTGAACGCCACACCAGCTGATTTGCAATGCTAGGCTTGACGGTTAGATGTCTAGGTTCGTGTCCTCGCTGGAGTGCTAATTGCTTACCCGCGTCTACTGCACGCTGGTTCTGTACAACGCCGAGACTTAGATACAACGTAACCCAAATCAATCCGCATAACGCGGGCCACCGCCGTTTCCAGATCATCCCTGCGATGACACCGATGAGTAAAGGTAAGGTGAAGGCAGGGTCAACAACCGAGACAATATTCCAAGCGATTCGTAAGTCCGTAAAAGGCCAGAATAGTTGCGTACCATACGATGTGCATGCGTCTAACAAGCCATGGGTTGTGTAACCAAGCAGACAGGCAGCACATATATGCTTGAATTTTACGTGTCTCCTGAAAAAAGTAAACAGGGTGCCAGCGACGAGTAACGCGCCGATGGGTATGAAAATAAGCGCATGTGTGAATTGACGGTGAAATACTAAGAACATTAATGGATCGGTTGAACTTGCAATGAATATATCCAAATCAGGCGCTATGCCTGCGAGTGCCCCGCACAGCGTTACGCATCTGAGTCTCTTACGGTCCAGAGCCGTCTGCGGAACGATCGCGCCGAGACAGCCTTGGCTGATTGGATCCATTGATTTGAGTCGTTTAATTCCGCTGGGACTTGAAAGATTACCGGCGTATCTTGATGACAACGTCGAACGAAGGTTGGAACGATAAGGATCGAAATATCCTTGACATTCAAACATGTATTACGGTAGCGCGAGCTACCGCGATAGTCAATTTAGTTTTAGTTGTGATGGTGGTGGAACTGCCCCCGAGAATCGCCACCACACTGCCCTACACCACGTAATAGGATAGGGCTTTTTATTCTTTTAGGGAATGCCTGTTTTTAACGAAAAAACTGGGTGAGCTAGCTTCGCGATATCGTACAACCTAGGTGACCTTTCTGCTTAATTTGGTGCATTGTCTTGCATCGCGTCACTATTCGGTCGCAAGCTAGTGATTCAAGAAGGCAGGCGGTAATGGCGCATGGAAGTGAAGAAATCGTTAAGAATCGCGTTCTTGTCAAAGTGTTCCCAAAGCGTAATGTGACGAGAGTTCGTCGATCGTTCGTGCCACGTGCGACCATCAAGGAATGGTGCGGGCAACTCGTGACTCCTACCCCAATTAGGATTTTTTACGACCGCGACCGCGACGACATCAAACAAAGGACGCTTTGGTACCTTCATATGCTCGAACAACGCGATTGAGTAGTCGCCGAAACATACAAACTCTCCGCCGTGACGTCCAGTCACGGGTGCGACTTGAGGACCTAAACCAGGCATTGTTTGTTTAACCAATGCTGTTTCAACCTCGACGGCAGCAGAACCAGTCGGCTGAACGTATCGTACTGTGACCATTTCGAAAGGGACCCTTGAATTCAGTACGCGATTCACGGATGGCATGTCGGCCATTAGGTTGTATTCGCCGTCTGCTGGATAGTTACTTCCTAACCAAACGACTCGGATGCGATTTTCGATGTCCTGTGCGCGATCAAGAGCAAGGGCGACATTGGTTAATTTCCCAATAGGGATCAATACGAGCGGTTGAGTACGGGGACGACGCGCTTCTGCGACGATGAAATCTACAGCCTCTTTGCCGTCAAAGGTACTCTCGTTCAGTGTTGCGCGAATGTCCGCGTAGTTACGATCGGCGCCTTTGTAAAGGGGAATGCGATCAAGTACGCTGCATAGTGCGAGGATTCGCTTGGCTTCGTCGTATTGACCCTGAATTCCGTTGCCGAGCGGTGTGTTGTTGACAGTAACGCCAACTAGCTCAAAAATGTCGCTATTGAATGCTGCGTACGCTATCGCGTGTTGATCATCAAGTTCGTTATTCGCATCCGTGTCAATGAGAATAGGGATTCGGTTCGACATAACTTTATGTGTGGCGACTGGAAGTGCGAAAAAGATTCCGCGATAGTTCGACCCTTTGGTCGGTACCGCCTTTTACCTGAATAGATTGTATTGACCATCGTTGTAGGTGCCGCCGGATATGAAGGATTGGCTACTGGAAGGTCATTTGGCGCACCATGTCGGCGATCCTGTGGACGGTTTGGACTTGCGTGCGTTGTATGCGCTGTAAGAGATGAGGCGATGGCTTTCGCAAGTCGTCATATGAGCCGCGCATGATGCTGAAAGTGTTACTCTGCGGGTATGTGACGGGTCTGTTTTCCTCCCAGTGTCTGGCACGCGAGTTGGAGGAAGATGGGGCGCTTCAGGTCTTGAGGGCGGAGAGCTTTCCGAACCACCGGGCGATTTGCGGGTGTCGTCGTCATGTAGCGAACTTCAAGCGGCTGTTTGTGGAGGTGGTTTGGTTGGCGGCGACTCAGGTAGCGAAAGCCCGTCTTGAGGCGCGTGCGTGTGAGGTGGATGATGCGCGTGGTCGGGTAGCCTAAGGAAGAGCACCATCCGAAAGGTGGGCTTGGCTATAAGCGTGCGTATGGGGAGCCGGATGAGAAATCACAGGATTATTTCACAGATTCGGCGAGTCGCATCATGAAGACCTTGACGGAAGGCTACCAGAAGTGCGACAACGCACAGTTGGGGGTGGATAGAGAGAACCAGATGATCATCTCAGCGCAGGTGTCGTCGAACAAGGGTAGTTGACCGAGCCGTTGGATGAGTTGCAAGCGAACTATGGAAAGCGTTCGCGATGATGTGGGCTGGCTGGGTTATGGCAATAAAGCGGAGCTTGAGGAACTGGAGACGCGTGGGTAGGCGGCTATGTGGAGTTGGGTCGGGAGGATTGTCGCTAGGTAGCAATTGACGCGCACAAATACCCGGCGCAGGCTTCTAAGATTCCAAATTCTGATTTATTAGCTGATGAGCATTGGGTTGTCGAGCCTGTCCCGTGTGTCGTGACTTGTGTTGATTGCTGTCGTATCAAAATCACGAGTATTTAGCCATGTTCGTTTATGGCCTCATAATAGTTCAAGTCTATAAGGGAAGGGACGGGATTAGACCAACCGATCGCGCTTGATGTGGACGATAGACGCTTTGCACTTGCACAAGAATTCGATGTGACTAAAGGCACCGAAGCAATATTCAATCCCACAACTTGACACGGTAGACCATTGCCATCATGAATTTGTCGCCAGTAGCGCGGCTGTGCAATCTATTTTGGTTGCGATTCGATTGACCCAGAACGGCGTCATTGGCCTAAAGCCGTTAATGATCCATACAGGGCCTATTTGAGGAGTCTTCCTCGTTTATGCATCAAGCGGCCATCAGTCAAATCAAGGGCTATATCAAAGGTGTAGTAACGACGAGTGTTGCCACGCTAGCCCACCTGACGGAAGATTCGGCTCCTAGCCATGGTATAAAAATCATCTTGAGGTCTCATACGCCGGTGTGATGTTGTCAAGTGATAGCTGACATGGTGCAATAGATCAAATAAAGGGCACCTCTCAAAACCTCGTGAAATGAATCTGAGAGTTGATTTTCCGAAATGGTAAAGTAATAAAATCAATGGATTAGTAAATATCATGGTCAGTGGAATTTGGATTTTGAGAGGTGCCTTAAAGTCAATCCAGGTGGCATGCCATAGTAGCTGCCATACTGACATGAATCCTATGAATTGAAGAGGCATGACCCTAGTGATGTGTGCGTGTTGTTAGGCCTGTATATGTGTTACTGCCATGTTGTGCTTCAGGCGTCAAGTGAAGATGAGAGGCGGATGGTTGCCGTATCCTCGGTCCACGTGATGGTAGTGTGGTAAAATTCTTTTTCTTACGTTGGATAGGGAGTTTGTTGGCCGCGAGCATCGTTGTGTCAGTTCGCGTCCCTCTAGTTCCCATGTCACTAACCTACCCCGTAATGCCTGATGTGGCGACGAAGTGTCGCACACGAGGGCTTGGCCCAATCTTGATAAAAATCGAGGGGGGGGGTACGCCTATGTAACAGACGAGACCTTCACGGTCCTACCTACCTAAATAGACGATCTTTACGTCGCGTGGGGGTTCCGGATAGGTTGATTTGCGTGGCAGCAGTTCCAGGGTAAGGCATTGGTCACTGGAGGAGAGATCCCTTGCATAGTTTCAAGTTAGGCGCTGCTCGTTGTCGAGCAGTCCATATGTCACGAATCGAACCCGATACTGAGAAAGGAGAAGGGACGATGGTTCACTATATAACGACCGCGCGATGCCGCCGGTTTGGCGGCAGTTTACTGGTCGCGCTACTCACCGCATGGTGTGGAAGTCAGGCATTGGCCGAGGAGGCCTTCGAGGCGGATGCGGTGAGTGTATCGTTTGACGAAGGCGTGTATTTTCTTGCTGCATCTCACCCGGGAGATAATGGACCCTATGTGCGCAACCCGGCGCGCACGGGTGGCGAGCATGGTCATACGGCGGGTGGCACGGGGACGAATAGCAGTACGAACGGCGCTGCGAACAGTCTGCTCAACCGTGAAATTGACGCGGCGCGGACGACGCCGGCCTTGGCTGATGCCTGTTATACGGTGGCAGTGACGGATGCTGCGGGCAAGGCCAGTGACCTATTTGCCCTCGCGCAGACGGCCGATTGCGAGAGCAGCGTGGCGTCCAATGGTGCGAATGACGGCACGATGGGCGCGACAGGTGGTCACGTCAAGATGAAAGCCGATGCGATATTGGATTACGAGACGTCCTCGAAGTACGTGATCAAGGTTCATGCACACAAGGGCGACAAAGTGGTGGATACGTTGACGCTGACGTTGAACCTCAACGATGTGAACGAAGCGCCGGTCGTACAGGCGCCGTTTACCTATGAGCAAAACGGCGCCGATCGTAGTGGCGACGATCTGCAACCGGTGGGCGCGTCCCGGGTGTACATGAACGCGGGCGAATCGACCTCGATCAGTTTCAACCGGATGTTTCGTGACCTGGACGCGACGCCTGAAGCATTGGTGATAGATACAGCAAACCAGAGTGTGTGCGACAATGGCATGGCCAATACTCCTGGAGTTGATGGCCAGATTCATTCGAGTGCCGCGCCCTCGGTGCTTATAGGACGAGGGGCGAGCAGAGGATATTTATGGCCTGGATTGCGGGACATTGCACCCGCAAGGGATGGGAACTATTATTGCGTTATCAACGACACAGCTCGTGGCGACCCCACGCCGCATCCGGGTCAACACGTGGTGAAGTTGAGCGTGCAAGGGCAGCGCCTCATCCTGACAGCGTATGACCAGACCACGCCGGGCACGTATCTTGCGCAGGTGTACGCGCAGTTGAGAAGATCGTTCGACGAGAATGGCGCGATCGTCCCTACAAAGGTGTCTTCGACATTTGCGAAGATCACGGTGATCGTGAAGAAAGGGGTGAACAATCCGCCGGCGTTTGCGGGGGGTTCGGTCGGTTTTCGCACGACGGTGAACGAAGGCACGGGTGAGGACGCGTTGGTGGCGTCGGTGGTGCCGGGGACGACGGCCGCGACGGCGGACGACTGGAATGCGGGGGATCTGGATACCCAGGATACCGACGTGTACTACAAGGTCGTAGGGACGCCGTGTCCGGCGAAGGATTATTCGACGTACACGCTGACGGAAGGCGGCAGTTGCTGGAAGTATCAGGACAACTCGGGGAACGTGTCGTTGACGGGCGCGCTGGTGGATTACGAGAAGTTGCCGGCGGGGAAGATGGCGACGGTGCGGTTGCAGGCGAGCGACGGGTATGACACGGTGACGATCCCGATCACGGTGACGGTGAAGGACGTGAACGAACTGGAGGTTGATACGGAGGCGGTGACGGCATTGGGGACGGTGCGGTTGACGAACGACGAGAAGTCGGATCCGATCGAGCTGGCGAGTCTGTTCATCGATCCGGAAGGTGATCCGCTGACGTTCAGCGCGTATTCGAACCTACGCGAGGATCTGGTGAAGATCGAGGGTCGTGACCTGGTTCTGACGGGCAAGGGGGCGACGGCGACCGCGGAAAAGACGTACACCATCACGGTGACGGCGTCGGACGGCAAGTTGTCGAGGGATGCGACGTTCACGCTCAAGGTTAGGGCGAAGAATGTGGCGCCGAGTTTCGAGCCGGCGGAGGTGCGGTCGTTCGGCATGAGCGTGGCGGAGGATGCGCCGGTGGGGACGTTCCTGGCGACGGCGATCACCTACCTGGATGCGGACTCGGCGGACGAGGTGCAGGCGACGGTGGACAGCGAGTTGTTCGAGGCGGTGCGCGTGGGTCGGTTGGATGCGAACGAGAACGGCAAGATCGACGGCGGCGAGAGCAGTCTCTGCGAGTTGCCATTGAAGATGACGGTGAGCAAGCACTGTCGCAAGGTGGCGAGCGAGTTGGGGTTGCGGACGAAGGCGCGGCTGAATGCGGAACAGCAGGATCGTCATACGTTGACGTTGACGCTGGACGACGGATGGGACAAGAGCGGCACGGTGCTGGTGCACGTGATCGTGACCGACGTGAACGACCTGCCGATGGTGAAGTTGGACGCGGCCGGGAAGCCGCTGACGATTGCGGATCAGGTGGTGGCGGTAGGCGGCTCGCTGACGCTGGCGGTCGGCGGCTATTTCACGGACGAGGACGGCGATCGGTTGAAGGTGGATGCCATCTCCTCCATGAAGCAGGTGGCCACGGTGACGGTGAGCGGTCTGGATCAGTTGACAATTCACGGTCTGAGCGAAGGGATGGCGACGATCACGTTGACAGCGGACGATGGCGAGGGCGGCACGGTGTCGTTGACGTTCATGGTAAAGGTGACGACGAATCGGCCGCCAGTGGCGGACAAGGATGCGTTCATGGCGCGGCTGCTGGCGTCCCACACGTTGAACGTTGGGGAGACATTCGATCTGACTTTGACGGGATTGTTTACGGATCCGGATGAAGGCGATATGGTGGGGCTGCCGCAGGCGATGACGTCGGACGAAGCTGTGCTGCTGGTGGTGGTGACCAATGATGGCGCGACGGCGACGTTGGTGGGTCGGGCCTCGGGGATGGCGACGCTGACGTTGACGGCGACGGATGAGGCGGGCAACAAGACCTCGGTGAGTCAGGCCATCACGGTGAATGCGGCGCCGGCGGAAGCGCAGCCGTTGGCGGCGCGGACGCTGAATCGCGTGACGCCGCAGGCGGTGGATCTCGGCGGGCTGTTCACCGATGCGGACGACGGCGCGGACGGCCTGGTCATCACGGCGACGCCGGTGGGCGAGGGCGCGGCCCGCGCGACGGCCACGGTGGCGGGCACGACGTTGACGCTGGCGGGCGTGGCGCTGGGCGAGGTGGATATCCAGTTGACGGCGACGGACCCGCACGGGGCGACGGCGACCTCGACGCTGATGGCGACGGTGGTCAATGTGCCGCCGACGGTGGCGATGGATGTGGCGCCGCAAGAGCTTGATCGGATGGACCCGCTGACGGTGGATGTGAGTGATGTCTTCGTGGACGCCGATGGCGAGCTGGCGACGCTGGAAGCGACGGCAGCGGATGAGCGTATCGTGGCGATTGACCTGGCGGACGGTCTGCTGACGCTGACGGGGTTGGCGGTGGGCGAAACGGCCGTGACCGTGCATGCGACGGACCATGACGGCGATCAGGCGATGACGACCGTGACGGTCGCGGTCGTCAATGTGCCGCCGACGGTGGCGACGGAGGTAGGCCCCCAGACCCTGACCCGCATCCGTGACCTGATGTATGACGCGAGCGCGCTGTTCCGGGATCCGGATACGAACGAGCCGTTGGCGCTGAAGGTGGCGGTGGCCGATCCGATGGTGGCGATGGCGGCTGTGGCGGGGCATCGACTCACGGTGGAAGGTCTTCATGTGGGGTCGACGACGGTGACGGTCACGGCGACCGATGTGGATGGCGACACGGCGGCGCACGAGTTTGTCGTGGCGGTCAAGAACGTCACGCCGACCGTGGCGATGCAGATAGATGCGCAAACGTTCGACCGGCGGGCGCCGTTGGGGCTTGACCTGACGGGGACGTTCATGGACGACGACGGTGAGATTCGGACGCTCACGGCGATGGTGGCTGATGGCTCGGTGGTTGATGCGGTGATGGCTGGGGCGGCGTTGACGCTGCAGGCGCTGGCGGTCGGCACGACGACGGTCACGGTGACGGCGATGGATGATCAGGGTGATACGATTGCGACCGCGTTCGAGGTGACGGTGGCGAATGTGCCGCCGGTGGTGGCCGAAGCGGTGGCGGATCAAACGACGACGCGGGTGGCGGACCTGACCCTGGATGTGAGCGGGACCTTTCACGACCCCGATACAGATGCGCCAGTGACCGTGACGGTCGTGGCGGCGGACGGCGGCATCGTGGAAACGGCGTTGCGCGAGGGGATGTTGACGCTGCGGGGTCTGGCCGTGGGGTCGACGACCTTGACGTTGACGGCGATGGATGTGGATGGCGACACGGTATCGACGACGTTCATGACGACGGTAGCGAATGTAAGACCGGAAGTGGCCCAGGCCATGGTTGATCAGGAGATGGATCGGCGTGCGCCGTTGACCCTGGATGTGGCGCCTATCTTCCAGGATGAGGACGACGGACCGACGGCGCTGAGCCTGACGGTCATGACCGCGGACAGCGATGTGGCCGAGGCGATGCTGCAGGGGAGCCGGTTGACGGTGACGGCGCGGGCCGTCGGTGCGACCGAGGTGATGTTGACAGCGACGGACGCGAACAGAGCGAGTGTGACGGACACGTTCGAGGTGACGGTGTTGAATGTGGCGCCGGTGGTGGCGGCGGCGGTGATGGATCAGACGATCACGCGGGTGGCGGATGTGGCGCTTGACGTGAGCGGCGTATTCAGCGATCCGGATACGGATGAGCCGTTGACGTTGATGGTGACGACGGCCGAGGCGACGCTGGTGGAGGCCACGCTTGGTGCGGATCATCGGTTGACGCTGCACGGTCTTGCTGTGGGCGAGACAGTATTGACGTTGACGGCGACGGATATGGACGGTGGTCACGTCATGGACGAGGTGCAGGTGACGGTGGCGAATGTGGCGCCGCAAGTCGCCAATTCCCTCAGTCCGCTGGTTCTGGAAGTGGGCGGTGCGGCCGCCACGCCGACGATCGAGGGTTTGTTCAGCGATGATGGCGATCCGTTGACGTACACGGTGGCGACGGCAGATGCAGGGATTGCGACGGCGGCGCTGGCGGGGACGCAGGCGCGGGTGCGTCCGATCGCGCGCGGGTCGACGATGCTCACGATCACGGCGACGGACCCGCATGGTGATGAAGCGACGGTGAGGGGGTCGGTCACGGTCGGTGACGGGGCCTTGAAGGCCGTGGCGGCGCAATCGCTTGCCGGGTTTGGTCGGGCGTTGTTGGCGAGTGCGTCATCCAGCGTGGGCGCCCGTCTCACGACGGACGCGCGCAGTGCGGACCTGACCCTGGATGCGTGGTTGGACGAGTGGGCGCCGCGGGATCCTGCGGCAGCCTCGCGTACGGTTGCGGCGCAGGGTGCGGCAGCCTGGCAGCTGGTGCATGCGGTCAATACGCCAGGGTCGACTGGGGTGCTGGCAGGCGATGCCATGGCCGGGTCGTCGTCAGGCACGAGCGGTGCACTGAGCGGTATGGACCAGTTGCAGTCGCAGTTTGGTCAACGCTTTGCGTTGAACCTGGGGTCGAGTGAAGATGCCTCCAGGTGGTCGGTGTGGGGCGATGTGGACCGTCAGACCTACGAAGGCAGTGGCTACGATGGCACGGCGACGAGCGTCTACCTCGGTGCGGATGTGGCGGTAGCCGAATGTTGGCTGCTGGGGCTAGCCGTGGCGCGCCAGGGCGGCGACTCCGATTACGCCTGGGGCACGGCGTCCCAGGCCATGGACATGCAGTTGACGACGGTGCTGCCGTATGCGAGTTACCGCCCGAATGAACGCATGTCGCTGTGGGGCGTGGCCGGCTTCGGTCGCGGTGAACTGGATACGACGGTGGCGGGCACGACGACCACCTCGGGCAGCGATTTACGTTCGCAGCTGGCGATGGTTGGCGGCGAGCAGGCCTTGAGGCAGGTGGGTCGGTTCGACCTGGCGTTGCGCGGGGATGCGGCGCTGGCGTCGTTGGAGACGGATCAAGGTCTGGGTGCGGCGGATGGCCTGGCGACGGACGTGCATCGTCTGCGTCTCGGTCTTGAGGGCTCGTTCTCGACGGACACGGGTGAAGGCGGCATGCTGGAACCGTTCGGGCAGGTGAACGTGCGCACGGACGGCGGCGACGGCGCGACGGGTTCGGGCCTGGAACTGGCCGGCGGCATCCGCATGACGACCGCGGCGTTCACGCTGGAAGCGCAGGGACGCACGTTGGCGCTGCACGGTGCGGACGACTATCGCGAGGCCGGCTTCAGTCTGCTGGCGATTTTGAATCCGTCGGCGCAGGCGACGGGCATCTTGGTCACGATCGCGCCGCGCTGGGGTGCGGATGCGGTAGGCACGGGGATCCTGTGGGAAGATACCCTCCGCGTCGGGCAGTCCTACGGCGTGCTGACGGGCATGGCCAACGGCGGGGCGCAGGCGTCGCTGGAAACCCAGCTGGGCTACGGTCTGCTGGTGGCGCGTGAACGCTATCTGTTGACGCCTTTCGTGGATGTGCGCATGAGCGATGGGACCCGGCGCGAGCTGCTGGTCGGCGCGAGCGTGCGGCCATGGGTGCGCCAGGCGAAGGATCTGGATGTCCGTCTGGCCGCTGGTCGCGTGAACGAGCGTCCGGGCGTCAGTCATAGTCAAGTCGGCTTGCACGCGACGATGCGTTTCTAAGCTGACAGACCCCGCGTGACGATGGCGCTGCCGTCGTTGCGCGCTCTTCTCCAGCCCCGGTACGCGTGAGCGTGCCGGGGTTTTTCATCCTGTTACAGTAGATGCTTGACCCGATAAGGTGATAAAAGATGGGTTCATCGTACAGGGTATAGGGTGGCGCCAGTACAAGACCCCTGCGTTACATCCATGAATATCGTTGTGACGATAGGATCTTGGACGTTATGTATGTGTCCGGATTATTTCCCAAACCTCTCAATATCAACCCAAGGCTTGACGCTCTATGATATAGGGACACGGCAAAATTAATGGGCACCTCTCAAAACCTCGTGAAATGAATCTGAGAGTTGATTTTCCGAAATGGTAAAGTAATAAAATTAATGGGTTAGTAAATATCATGGTCAGTGGAATTTGGGTTTTGAGAGGTGCCTTAATGTGTTGGATGAAATCAGATATGACGGGCTTTGAGAAACACTCTTAGGTAGTAAGTAGACTTCTGGTCATGATGGGTCAGCTCACGAAGAGTTTGTTTTAGTGGACCAGGATGTTGATATGCCTAACGCTGAATAATGGCAAATAATTAAGGTTGATCAGTTAACCGTAAAAAATTGAGGATGTGACGGGGTCTGTTTAGATTAAGAACGGTGGTTCCCACATGATTAGACTTACCCAGCTTAAGAGAATGAAATAGTACCATGCTCAAACATGAAAAACGTCGCGTCCTTCGACTTCTTAAACAAAATATTGCTAACGGGACAACCCCTTTTGCATCTGGTATAGCGCGAAGTCCGGTTGATGATTTCACGTCGACGGAACTGTTGAAGCAAGAACAACAAGTGTTTTTCTCCGACACGCCGTTGCTTGTCGGTCTGTCTGGAGATTTGCCCAGTAAAGGCAGCTATAAAGCTGAGACAATCAATACAAAGTCGTTGTTGTTTGTCCGCGATCAAGGCGGTCAATTTCGTGCATTTGCCAATGTTTGTCGGCACCGCGGTGCTCAAATCGTGCCGGACGGGAGCGGTAATGCAGAGCGTTTTAGTTGTCCGTTTCATGCTTGGACATATGACACTCAAGGTCGTCTGATTGCGGTAAATCGCGAGAAAAATTTCGGTCCCATATGTAAGGACGACTATCCTCTCGTCGAGTTGCCTGCCGTTGAGAAACATGGGATGTTATGGTGCAAGCCGAGCCCAGGCGGAACCATCAATATAGACGATTGTTTAGGTGGATTAGGCGAAGAAATGGACGCGTATGGTCTAGATAAGATGATCTATTCGAAATCCCAGATTATTGATGCGGAAGCGAACTGGAAGTTAGCGGTCGACACGTTCGGAGAGAATTACCATTTTGATGTCTTACATCGCGAAACGTTAGCACCTTCGATTAAGGGAAATCTTCAAACGCATGATGCGTACGGCATGAACTATCGAATGGTGTTTGCGTATCAGAGCTGGAACGATGTCGTTGAAAATATTCCAAATGAAGAAGACTGGCCGTTCTTTGCATTGACGCTAACGGTCTATTTCATTTATCCCAATACGATCATGCTGCTTGACTACTCCGGGTGCGACGTGTTAAGAATGCATCCTGACGGTGACGCTGTGGCGAAGTCAAGTACCTACCATAGCTGGTATCTGTCGCCACGATTTGTCGACTATCAAAAGGAACAGGGACTCTTTATTAATCCCGATCAGAAATTTGCGGATTTCAATACAATCGTTCGTAACGAAGATTACCGTGTTGCAGAATCGACGCAGCGAGGAGCAAGTAGCGGTACGATCTCGCATGTTCTCTTCGGTCGAAACGAACCTGCGTTGCACCACTATCACAATGCTCATCGGCGCGGCCTCAATCGGCCTGACTTGGAAATTATTGCTACAAATTAGTCAGTTGGTTCTGCGTGTAGGTACGACACTATGAAGTCAATATTAGGTCGTTTCGAAATATAGGGAGATTTGAAGATGACCGTTGAAACAACATAAAAATCAATGAGTTAGAAGGCTTTCGACTCAATGGAATAGCACTTTTGATTTGAGCGATACCTGAAGTAAATGCATATTCCTGTGTGGGGAAAGGCAGACAGATAGTGCCTGGTTGAAGCTCTAAGTTAAAAGTCATGATCGAACGGCAACGCCGCCAGACTCACAATGTTGTACATAATGGTGCAGATAAAAAAGGTGGCGGTAAGTTACCTATTCGCGAGAGTTATAGGATTGTAACATGTACTATGAAGTCGAATTGTTCTGTCTTATTGAAGTAGATGGTAAACTTGCCCGTGACTGCGAAGCTCGTTGTATTATCGTGTTCAATTGATTCGAATATGAGTAGCTACCGAGACCCGCATTTAAAAAGGGTTGGCGTTATTCGTCTGTTTTATTTGCCTGCTATCTTTGTAGGGTGTCTATTCCTCCTTGGTTGCAGCAGTGGGAATAACGATCCGGCTGAAGGCGGCAATCTACCATCAAACCTAATTACGCCGAAAGGCTGGGAATTAGTGTGGTCAGACGAGTTTGACGGTACCTCGTTGGATTCGTCAAAGTGGAATATCCAAACCGGTGATGGTTCGGCGGAGGGGATCCCGGGCTGGGGGAACCAGGAACTGCAAGACTATCAAGTGAGCAATGTTTCCGTCAATGGTGGCAGTCTGATCATAACGGCACGAAATGAGATGGTGGACGGCGACGCTGAATATACATCCGGTCGAATCAACACCGCAGGCAAGTTTGATTTTCGTTACGGGCGTGTCGAAGCAAACATCCATGCACCTAAAGGACAAGGATTGTGGTCGGCATTTTGGATGTTACCGACTGATTCGGCATACGGGACTTGGGCGGCCGGCGGCGAAATCGACATCATGGAGATATTCTCCCACGATCCTATGTCTTTTACGCAGGCGGCGCTGCACTATGGGATGGCCTGGCCGCTCAACACTTACACATATAAAAGGTACGAAGGCATAGACCCCACGGATGGCTTTCACGTACACGCGCTTGAATGGGATGCGGACGAAATACGTTGGTTTGTTGATGGTGTGCACTTTCACACGGTCTCAAAATTCACCTACTGGAATTACTACCGAAATTTGGAGACCAATGCGCACGAATCGGGATCGGAATCCGCGCCGTTTGATCGGGCTTTTCATCTCTTGCTTAATCTAGCGATTGGGGGTACGTTGCCAGGTGCGCCGGTCGCCTCTTCGTTTCCAGCTGAATTGCGTGTTGATTATGTTCGCGTCTACAAGTGCAACATTGACGAAACGACCGGCATAGGCTGCGCCGGCTTCATTGATTACACGAGTTCATCGGTCGCATCTCCATTCTCTGAGAGTGTATTTACTGCGTCGTACGACCTCTACACGAATGCTGTCGGTCCCTTAGCGTTTCCTAATAGCGAAGATCTCATACCGCTCAATATCGGTGTGTACGATGCTGGGGGTGCGTTTGCACTCACTGAAATTAATGGGGGCGATGAGCGCGGGATGGTTTTAGAAATCGAAACGACAGGGGGCGGAAACTTCAATGTATATCCCGCGGATCAAAACCGCCTGGCACTGTTCGGTATGGGAAGCGCATCCGACCCTGCGAATTACGCGGGAGAGCTGATGTTCGACCTCTATGTAAGTAGTACTGGCACGGATCTTGATAGCACAATCCAAATCAAAATGGACAGTGGTTTTCCCGATTTAGGTTACGTAGAACTACAGATCGCAGATTTACCTCTTGATGAATGGACAACACTCACGGTGCAGATCAGCGACATCGCTCACAAGGCCGGCCAATTCGGTGGCGGTCCGGTTGATCTGGGACAAATACTCAGTTTGTTCGTCCTTGAACCTCTTGGCACCGCGCGGTTGCGTGTGGACAACATTCGACTTATATGTGGTCACGTGGAGCAAAACGGTTGTGGGATCATACCGCCGACTTCTCTACCGCCGACAGGCGAACCGCAGCCTGTATACATTGACACGGTAGACCCCGTGTGGGACGCCGGGATAGCCGCAGCAGATTCAGGCACCGGTTGGTCCAATTACTATGATGGCACAACCGAAAACAAGGTGCAATGGCGCGAGCTTGAAGCCGATGATGCAGCGAGAGGCAAGATTCTTGAAGTTCGCTTTTCGGACAGTGCGGAATTTGGAGTATGGTTTATTGGAGCGAGTCTAGGCGTTGACCTTTCATCGTACGCAGCTGGTAGCGTGAGTTTCGATGTCAAGGTGGACGACTACGGTGCAAACGAAGACGGTTTAACCATTAAGATCGACTGTGTCTTTCCGTGTACCAGTGGCGATCAAGCTATTGGTAAAGTCGGCGACGGCATGTGGGAAACGGTCGTTGTACCGGTCGCGCAATTGCTCGGTGGCGGTCTAAGTCTTGCTACTGTAAATACTGGTGTCGTGATCTTTCCGACAGATCAGAGTTCGGTTCAAACGTTTCAGCTGGACAATGTGCAGTGGTTGCCCGGCGAAAGCAATCCATCGCCTAGTGCAGGTGTGGTGACACTTTACGACGATGCAATTGCTGAGGGCTGGTCTCTTTGGGATTGCTGCGGCGGTGCGGAATTTAACGAAGTTGAAGACAACGAAGAGCACGGCAAGGTGGTGGAATTAGCTTTTGGGGCTGTCGGTACGGTGACAGGTTTTCAGGCGGCCGCAAGCGTTGATGTTAGTCACCTCGGAGCTGGTACTTTAGCTTTCGACTTCAAGGAAGTAGTACCGCCGCCAGAGGGGTCAGTGTGGCTTCTTAAACTTGAGAGCGACAATGCGGCAACGTCAGTAGAGTTGGAGTTAGCTGTTGGAGACAACCCTGAGCCAGGCGACAGCTGGCAGCAATATCGCTACTCACTAGATGGCGATTTGGCTGGTTTAGACCTTCGCGCACTCAAACTCGTCATGATCTTCCCAACATGGGCCAACGCTGACGGCGCGATAGGTCGTATTGATAACGTTCGATTTGAGCCGGAAGCCGTTACGATAGAACTATACGGCGACGCACCAGCTGAAGGTTGGTATTTGTGGGATTGTTGCGGTGCCGCGACATTTGCAGAGGTTGCAGAGGAAGAGCGCGGCAGTGTTATTGAGCTAACATTCGGTGCCGGTGGAACAGTAACCGGCCTGCAAGCTGCGACTGGCATTGACGCGAGCGCAGTACAGGGTGGCACACTGGTGTTCGACTTCAAGGAGGTAGAACCCCCACCCGCCGGTTCGCAGTGGCACGTCAAACTAGAAAGCAGCAACGCATCAACTGCGGTAGACATCTTGATGACGCGCGGCGGTAATCCTCAGCCAAGCGCTGAGTGGCAAACATACTCTTACGATCTTAATCTCGAATTTGCAGCGCTTGATTTGAGTGACCTCAAACTTGTGTTGTTTTTCCCTGATTGGGAGAACGCTGAGGGAGCTGTTGCGCGGATAGATAACGTGCAACTGGTAGGGCCGTAATAGTTGGGGCGGACAAGGGGAATCATGAATAAACCACCACTTGTGTACGTAAACCCCCGGGCTTTGGTCGTCGCGTTGATGGCCATCGTGCTATCACTAGGCGTTAGCGCGGACGAGCATGAAGGCATGGGGGAAGATGAAGAAGATGCTCCTTCGGTCATGGAAGAGGTCGTTGTAACCGTCGAAAGACGGGAACAAAACCTGCAAGATCTAGGCGCGACCGCCTACAGCTTTGAAGGCGAAAATCTCAAACTGCAAGGTGTGCAAGATCTCACAGATCTCTCGGAACTCGCACCCGGCCTTGAGATTGGAAATAAAGGCGGAAACGTTGAAGTGTGGATTCGAGGTGTGGGGTCGTCGAACAATACCGAACTAGGTGACCCGGCTGCAGCCACACACTTGGATGGTGTCTATATCCCGCGTACGAGTGGCATCGGGTCGGTCTTTTTCGACATTGGTCGTGTGGAAGTCAACGTTGGACCCCAAGGTACGTTGCGTGGCCGCAACGCAACAGCAGGATCAGTCAACATCATCCCGTGGCGGCCTGGGCTCAATCGGCGCGAAGCAGCTTTGGAAGTTGAGATGGGTGACTATGAGTCCCGAGTCTATCGCGGGGTAGTTAATTTTCCAGTAGGTGATAGCATGGCCTTCCGTCTTGCGGGCTATTCGCTTGAGCACGATTCGTACTACAACGATGTCGGTCCGCTTGAACTTGGTACTTCGGAAGCAGCTGACAATACAGGCTACCGGGCACAATTTCTCATGGACGCGACGGATCGTTTTAGCATTCTGCTTGCATATGACGCGGTCCATGAAACTGGTACTGGTTGGACAGGTACGAACTACGCCAATCCGCTCGGCAATGGCGTGCATCCTAAAGATATTGAAGACCCGCGCGACGTGTACGCGCGCGCATTTACACCTAAACTTGACACAACACACTGGGGAGCTAAGTTGGAGTTGACGTACGACTTCGATTTAGCGACGCTTGAGTACACCGCAAGTCGACGAGACTTGTTGTACAACTACGACGCAGTCGTGCCACTATCGCCTGATTGGCCTGGAGTTGCGGATACGCTGCAACCAGTAGATGAAGTTTATGACGATTGGTCTCGATTTCAATTCATCACCGACAGTGTCTCGGACATCCAAGAGCTGCGTTTTTATGGCGATTCAGGGGCATGGAACTGGACGGCTGGTCTGTTTCACTTCATTGAAGATCAGTACACCTTTCTCGGGTCGGTTGGCGACCGTGGGCTGTTCTTCCAGGGTGTGGAGTTCAACCAGCCGAATACCGATTCGAGTTCGTCCTCTGTTTACAGTGATGTCACTTTCTATTTGAACGATTCCTTGAGGCTAACAGGTGGTTTGCGGTATACAACCGAAGAGAAATCGCGTATCGGTGTCAATGCCAGGTATGCTTTTGCGCTTGGTGGTCGAAATTTTTCTTGTTGTGGTGGGGTTCGACTAGGCACGGAAGGATTCGCATTCGCAGCTCGGGATCGTACGATTTTTGAACCAGACGCTGACGGGGATGGTACGGTATCGGAGGAAGAGTATCTAGCGTTTTATTTTGACGGTATTAAATCTTGGGGTGCTCGCGACAATGTCCTAGCGACGTTTGCCAAGGGGACGTATGGCGGTGGTGCGGCCACCGAAGACAAAGTACCATGTGTTGACACGTTGAATCAGGATGATTTTTATTGTCCTTCCGATGGGCTCTATAGCTTCGTTGTAATCATCAATCCGAATACGTCTATTACCCCCCAATGGGGCGAAATGGAAAACAACTTCGTTGACTGGCGTCTCCGTCTTGAGCGTGATTTTGGTAATGCCCTCGGCTATGTCATGGTTTCAACCGGACACAAGTCCGGTGGCTTCAACGATACGTTCACAGGTGAGACGGGATTGCCCGTTGCACCAATCTACGACGAAGAACAGGTAGTCGTCTACGAAGGTGGTTGGAAAAACGAATTTGTGCTGGGCGATACGCCGACACGATTCAATGCATCGGCGTTCTATTATGACTACTCGGATCAAGTGTTTACGTCGCTACTGTCCGTTGAGCAGGCATTGGACTTCAATGCCGGCGGTGTTAATCTCATTGACCCGTCCGAAACGGGTGCCGGCTCTCTCGTTGTATCTTTTAGTTACAACGCAGCTCATTCGGAGATTTACGGCATTCAGATGGACGGTGGTTTTAGATTGCCGCGAGGGTTCAACCTGGATTGGACTGCGTTGTGGCTAGAGGCAAGTATCCAGAATGCGATACCGATTCAAGATTTTCGTTTCCAGGCCGATGTGGCACCTGAAGAAGCAGTATTTCGTTCGATTGATGGGCGACGCTTACCGCATACGCCGCGATTCCAACTGAACAGTTCGCTATCGCAAGTTATCGGCATTCCCACGGGTACGCTGGATTGGGTCGTATCAATAGGTTGGCGCACGGACCAATACCGCACGATCTTCAACAGCATTGATTTCTTGCAACCGAACAATCCCCGCTTACGTCTGAATGACGAAGTGGAAGGGTTCGTGTCTGTAGACGCAGGTGTTGGTTATTCGCATGCGGATGGTCGCTTGCGTATCGAGGCGTTCATGAGCAACGTAACAGGTGACGTGCACGAAGCGGCACAAATCATCACGCAATTCTCAAACACGCGCTTTTTCACGCGGCCTCGTCTCGGCGGCATTCGCGCCAGTTATAGATTCGGTGATTTGTAACTGCGATTTTGCACCTTTTGATGCGAGAGTAGCTTAAATCTTCGACTGCTGAACTTAGCCTCTTAACGCCGTGCGCATTCAGCATCAGGTCGCTGGGGCGTTACTCGTGATCACCGCGATGGTCAGCCACGCTGAACCGATTCCCGTGCGAGTTGTGGCGTACGAAGAAGGGTATACGCTCATCCGCGGTGGCAAGCCCTATGTTGTCCGAGGGGCTGGGGTAGTGGGAAACCATGTCGTAGCGTCGTTAGCTGCACGAGGCGGTAATTCATTGAGGACATGGGGTATTGAAGATGCCGAAGCGACCTTAGATGCGGCAGCACGCCATGGACTGACGGTTTCCATGGGATTGCCTGTGGCTGCAGAGCGTCTCGGCTTTGATTACAACGATGCTAGTTTGATCAAACAGCAGCGACAGCACGTGCTCAATGCAGTGGCAAAATACAAAGATCATCCTGCATTATTGGCATGGATCATTGGTAATGAACTTGACGTGCATTTCACGAATCCGCGTGTTTATGACGAAGTTAACGAGCTATCGCGCCTCATCCGTGCAGTTGATCCATATCACGTAACGACGACGACTATCTCGACTTTGGATCGCGAGACGATCGAATTAGTGCGAGAACGGTCCCCTGACCTAGATTTCATGAGTATCCAAGCTTACGGTGCACTGGCATTGATGCCCCAAGTGATTGAGTACCTCGGCGCTGCCCCGTTCATGGTGACCGAGTGGGGCCCGTTGGGGTACTGGGAAGTAGGTAAAACGCGTTGGGGTGCGCCGGTCGAACCGACGAGCACTGAAAAAGCCCGCCACTACCTGCGGCAGTATCGTGACCTGCTCCTGCCGTATAGTGCCCCAAGCCTGGGATCCTATGCGTTTCTTTGGGGCTGGAAACAGGAACGAACTCACACTTGGTTCAGTCTTTTTACAACAAGTGGTGAGAGCACGGGTGCAGTAGATGCTCTAGAACTGGCTTGGGCAGGCAAGATCCCTTCGAATTTATCCCCGGTACTAGAGTCGCTCACGCTTGCGCGGCGACAAGCAGCTGACAGCGTTAGGTTGCGTGCAGGAAAACGCTACCTGGCTAAAGTGGTTGCGAATGACCCTGAGGGGGAACAGCTCAGTTATATGTGGTCGGTTAAGCCTGAGAGTGATGCAACCGTGGTAGGTGGCGATAGGGAAGGTATTATTGAAGATTTAAGTGGTGTTTTCGATGGCGCGGTCGACAATGCTGAAATCGCGTTAATTGCCCCGAATGCAGGCGCATATCGGCTCTTCGTCGAAGTTCATGATCGGCAAGGTCATGCAGCGCACGCCAATATTCCGTTTCTAGTTCGAGGGAAGGTTCGCTAACGCCGGGATCCAGAGAGATGTCGACTTTAGTAAGTGTGTGTGAAGCGAATTGACAAACCATCTGTATCAAGCATGCGATTGAAATGTAAATGGCGTCGTTCGGTGACGAGGCCATTTCATGCGGTCTGGCAGTTCCTATTGTGAGTTTCGGCCTACTTCCTTATCTTTTGTTGGCATCGAAAAACATCCAACAGGAACCAAGTGGAGACAGTCTCATCGCCAAAGCCGAAGCGAAGATAGCAATATGTTCGACGTTCGTCTTCATCAACAAGGAAGATCTTCTTCCTACACAGCTATTTTCTTGACTTCAGACTTTTTATCACATAAGTTATTGATATTAAATGAATCGACCTTGAAAAAGGGCACTACAAATGCTGGGCACTATCGCGCCATCAAATGGCGGGGAAGTCGGGAAGGGCGGCTACGTTTTGGTCGGTCGCGGCTTCCTCGGTGGCGTGTAGGGGAACGGCGCAAGGTGCCAGTGCATCCCCAGCGTGCGGTAGATCGCCCGGGCATCGGCTGATGAGGCGCTGGGGAGGCCGAACCTTCTTGAGCCTTTCGGGTCGTACAGCATGCTGATCTGCAGGGCGTTCAACGCCCGACGCATGCGGTCCGGACTCATCCGCTGCCCTTGCACCTCCAGTCGATAGCGCAGATGTTGCAGACAGCAGAACGCCATGTAGCAGATGGCGATGTGCGCCTGCACCCGGCGTGGTTTCCAGTGGAAGATCGGTCGGATGCTCAGGTCATGTTTGTTGGTGCGGAAGCAGGCTTCGATTTCCGACAGCTGCCGGTACTGGACGATCAACTCGCCCGGATCAGTCTGGTCGCAGCCCCAGGCGATGATGCCTCGCAGGCCATCCCAGCGGGCCGCCTGGGCGATCTTGTCTTCGTTCAGCACCACCTGACTGTCGGGGAAGTCCAGGAACTGCGCTGCGCCGCGGTGGCTGTAGGAAGCAGTCCCACGGTTCTTGCTCAAACGCGCCTGCAACTTCTCGATGCGCCGCGCCCGGTCGTGGGCATCCTTGCGGGCCCGGCGCGGCGACCACGTGACCAGGAGCGTGCGCTTACCGTCCGGTAGGCACCGGAAGCGACCCATGGATGCCGAAGACGCCTGCCGGGGCCATGTGCGGTAGCCTTCCTGATCCAGGATCGCACTCTGTTGCGTGGCCGGCAGGGTCTTCAACCGGGCGCCGAGCATGTACGGCGTACCCCGCCGTTGCAAGGCTTCCTCGTTCGCCTTGTTGATCATCCCGGCATCGGCCACAACGGTGAACCGCACCCCCTCATGATGCCGCTCCAGCGCTTCAAGAGCGGTGATCAGGGTATGGCCTTCGTAACGGTCCCCCGGAAACAGTTCATACCCCACGGGTAGGCCCTGTGGGGTTGCCAGCAAGGCAAACAGCACCTGGACCCGGCTCGGCTTGCCATCCTTGCTGTAGCCCTTGCGCCGCAGTTCGTTGTCCTGCTCGCGCTCGAAGTACAAGGTCGTCGTATCGTAGAAAACGACCGTCAGCGGCCCCGGGAGCAGGGTCTCCGTGACTTCCCGCGAACGCCGGCAAATCCCCTGGATCAGGGCTTCATCAACCCGATCCATGCTGCGATAGACCGAGTCCAGGTTCAGGGACAGCTCGCCATGATGGCCGAGCTCGCGCACAGTGGCCCGCTTGGACCGGGGCTGGGCGATCCGCGCCAGGACCAACTCCTTGATCATGCGATTGGCACTCTGGCGGCGTGCGCCCAACAGCCGATCCCAGCCAAAATGGGTGTAGACGGCGCCGAAGGCCTCCCGTACGCCGATGGCGACCCGGCTCTCCTCCCGGCAGTCGGCCAGGTCAATGCCAAGCGGTGCGCCGGTCGATCTGGCTCGTCGAGCCTGGTGCAGCAGATCGGCGACCTCTTGCACCGAGAACAGGGAAGTCTGCGGGCTCGCCTCGCGCGTGAGTTCCTCCAGGACCACCTGGGCAAGTTGTTCGAGCTGTTCGAGTTGTGCGGCGCTGGTGGCCGTACCGACATGGCGCAACACCCGCTGACGGACCTTGGCACCGTGGCGCACGGATTTGACGATCTGCACCTTGGTGCGGTCGCCTGGGGCTTGTTTGCGTCGAATGAACATGCGTCGAATTATCTTTTTTTGAGACCGCATGTCAAGGGGAAAATGTAAAAGGGCACTACATTGCCATTTTGGAAATGGCAGGACGTAACTCCTTGTTATTAAAGTATTTTCATTTTCCCAATGACGCCAAAATGTCTGAAGTCAAGAGCCGAAGCGAAGATAGCAATATGTTCGACGTTCGTCTTCATCAACAAGGAAGATCTTCTTCCTACACAGCTATTTTGATCGTCCGCCAATAATTAATTGCTCTCTGGAACTGCCGTGTGATGGTTGATGTTGTGTTATCCGTCGCGATTGGCAGTGTCACCCAATGAGTCCTTGCACTGGTTCACTGGTTAAGCGCTGAAGTCAACTTTTGACCACATGACAAGGTTCGGATTTTTTCTTCACGCTTGTGAAACTTGATTGACTTGCGCTTCAGCCTGTGCCTCTCATATTTGTTCGTGTTGCCGAAGACGGCGATGGGTCGGAATCGGAATCGGATTGCATCGCTTGAATTCACGAAATCCTCAGCAGCAGATGCACCTGCCTGCAACTGCCTAGCGACTTGATCCGCGTACAATTTTCCGCGCTTAAGTTCAAGAACCACAATCCAACTTTGCGCATTTTTGCCATCGGCAACCATAAGGTAGTCGCAGCGCGTCCTATTTGGTGTCAGCGGCGAGCTGGGCTTGTCAAAATCCATGATCTGCCTGGGTTTTGGAGCGTCATCCATCCTGACCTTGCATCCGTCCTTGTTCATGTTTTTTACGAGACAATCTTTGGGTAGGATGTTGTTCAATAACACTATTACGATCTGGCTTCAATGCGGCTTGTGGTGTCAGCCCAATCATTATGTAGCGCACTTGCAACCTCATCATAACCGGCTGGATATAGACCGGAATCGTCAAGATGAATTTCTTTCACGACTGAACCCTTAGGTCTTTTCTTTGTCTCGAAAAGCCATACGCCTACCTGATCGGAGCTCAGGGCTACTTTGTCGTTCCTGTTATCAATGCGTTCTGCATTAGGAATCTGGGACCGCCGCACTATGTTGGCTAGTTCTTCCAGCAACCATTCGCTGTGTGTGGTGACGAGCACCCGAACACCTGCCTTGACGAGTGCGGCAAGTTCACGTGTAAACTCGACCTGCAACGCCGGGTGCAGGTGTGATTCTGGCATCTCAAGAATCAAAACATTGCCTGGCTTAATCACGTGACGGAGATACAACACCACCGGTGCAAGCTCTGAAACCATTGATGACGTGTTCCCTAACGCTAGGTTATTCTTCCAACCATGCGGTTGATAGGCAAATCGTGGGTAATTGACATGGGGTGACCGGTCAATGTGAATTGAACCACCCAGAATATCATCTTCAATACTCTTGCTGAGATCTTGTACCGTCTTATGATGAGAAAACTTGTTCAAATCAATATTGATTAACCGTTCGAGAAAATCTGCTAGCACCCCAGACAGCGTTGGCGTAAGGCCTCCGGGGCGCAAGCCTGCGGAGGGTGCATTTGCAATCAAAGCACTGACCACCACACTATGGGCATGCATGATGCCAGTCCGGTCGGCGGGCAAGTAGAAGGCTGGTGAGTCCAAAGGTCCGACCAACCAAGGCAGTATCATCCTGTCGGCCAATAATAACAGGATTCGCCTGGCTTCAAGCCTTGTCTTTGGTATGAATCGGGCCTCGGCCTCCCAAAAAACTTCTTCGGAGTTAACCGGGATTGGCACGTTCGCGGGGATCATGGTCCTAAATTCAGGATTTTGAGCGAGCGAAATCGTATGTTTCGTTTTATTCAATTGGCTGGAGGGGTGCCGCTGCATGATGATTGATGATTTCTTCGCCTGTCCTCTTCGGATCAGCTCACTAACTTCGCTGACTGCGAAGCACCGACTTATTTCATTGGATAATGTACTTGCTGATTTATTGAATAGGGAACGAAATGTTTCAGCGACTCGAGATGTCAACTTGACACTGTGCTGATCGGGCAAATCAGAATCGTTAGAGGGGGGATGTATTTGATCAAGCAGATCGAACAGGTCACTGATACTCTCCGCAGGCAGACTCCGTATGACTTGGCGCAATGAAAGCGGGCTGAATCTACGAAAATATCCATCTGTGAAAGATTTTTCGCCGTTGAAGACTTGGTGCAATGCATAGATAAGAATTGCTAGATAAGATTTTCCCGTGTTGCTCGGACCTACGAACACTGTCAGTGGGCGCAGATCGACTTTCGCCTTAATGATTGGTCCGAAATCGTTCACCTCAAGTCCGAGAGAGCCACCACCGATTGGTAGATCTATTTCTTGGTCTTCGCCATCAGCATCTATCACGAGGTTGCTCGCGCCAGTAAGTCTTTCAGCTCATGCGTCACCGTCATTGCCAAAAGGTCAAATTGACCTACGATAGGCTGTCGGATATAGCACCATTTCCTCTCCGCACTGGGTCGCCCGATACATTGAGAATTGAGAGAATTAAAGTGCCGTGCGTGTTGGTCACGACCAGTATCTCGTCGCGTAATTTGATCTTGGCAGATTATTTTAGATTTTTCGAAATATGACTCGCTCACTCATTGAAATTAGCTTAAATTATTGCCAGTGCACGAATAAAACTGTGGACAGGAGCGATAGAACTAGCGACTGATACTAACAATAGTGTCCTGGCATCAAAGACCCAATGCTTACACAGAGTCCGCAAGATCAACTTATTGTTCTAAACCACCTTCTCTTTGCCACTTCTAAAAGTTAAAGGCACCTCTCAAAACCCAAATTCCACTGACCATGATATTTACTAACCCATTGATTTTATTACTTTACCATTTCTGAAAATCAACTCTCAGATTCATTTCACGAGGTTTTGAGAGGTGCCCTTAAGGTGCAGTATCTTTCACTTCCATATTAAAATGAAATCAATTAGTTAGGGAAACTAACCGTAAAGTCGATCACTCGCTGCAGTTATTAAAACTCGCTATAAATGGAAATCAAGTAGGTTGTAATCCTTTACGACCGCCGTACGATTCTCTTCGTTCCACCGATTCAGCCCCTCTTCGCCGATCAGGGGTTGATATGTGTATCGCCGTTCGTGTGGGAAGTTCTGATGCCTGGCATCAATGCCGATAGCAATCATCCGCGAACGTTGATGCACGCGCTCTTCATCGTAGGTTTGTTCGTGCCCGGCGAAGTTGACATTTGTTACGTTAAGGACGCGTTTACGCGGAAGAAAACCCATATTGAGAGTAACGCGCCTTTCAGTTGACGTGTTCGCGAACGATCCATGAACTAGTTGCCTATTGGAAATAACGACGTCACCGGCATCGCACACCATCGGTACAGCTGCGGCGATCCGCTCAGATCCGGATTCTTGAACCAATGCTTCAATGTCAACTTTGCCTTGTTTATGAGTCCCGGGTACAACCCATACGCCATTCGAAGGTGTGCTGCCATACAACTGAACCATGAAGTTAAAACCATGTGCACCTTGATCCCAGTCAGGTGCGTTCCAATGTGTGGTGCCGTCTTGGTGCCAAGCAACGGATACGCCGAGGCCTGGCTCTTTGAGGAACGTGACTTCATTGAACGGGACGAAGTCGTCGCCGTTGACCGCCGCGGCAATGCTCAGTAAATCAGGGTGACCATACAAGCGCAAGCTTGAATCCATGATTTGTAGATTACCTATCAGTAAATCAATAAATTCCTTTGGTGCGCTTGCAGCGGGTTTAGGTTCAGCCATTTTGACTGGATGGCGACCGTGGTTACGTCCGGTTCCGCCTAGCGGGTCCGACAGGGGCTCTGAAAAGCTGAACGACGAGCGTTGGAATTCGCTGCCAATGGCTGGACGTCCGTAGCGATCGAGTTTTGCTTGTTTGGTGCATGGTGCGCCATCTAGTACACGCTCGACATCCGCACGTAGCTCGTCGAGCTCGACCGGGCTAATGACACCGGTGAAAACATAAAAACCGTACTGCCAATATGAGTCGAGGATCGCGTCGTCAACCCGGACGTAGCAGTCGGAGTTTATCGGCCCACGATTTGGCAGTTGCAACGCGCGCTGCTTGCCTAAGGCGAGATATTCGCGCATGACATCGCTGTACTCGGGCGCGGTCGGTGTCGACCTCGCAGGAACTTTCACTTGATTTCTATGAAGTAACGTTCGGGTTTCTAAGCACACGACCGGTCCTTTCGCCAGTGTGTTTGTCGTTCTCAAGAATCACCGTACCGTTGCATATGGTCGCTTGATAACCGACGGCTTTTTGAATGAGACGCGGCGCCTCACCCGGGAAGTCGTGCACCAACTGTGGTTGACGTTCGGCCACCCGTTTGACATCGATCACGTTTACGTCGGCCTTCTTTCCTTCGGCAAGCGTACCGCGATCGTGGAATCCGATCACGCGCGCTTGTGCGCTCGTTAGCTTACGAATGGCTTCTTCAAGCTTGAATGCTTGCTTGTCGCGTACCCAATGTGAGAGCATGAATGAGGTCCAGCCAGAATCCATGATTTGGCTTACATGCGCACCCGCGTCACCAATACCCGGTAAAACGAAGTCCTCCTTTAGGAAAGATGGAAGCACTTCTAACTGGGTGTTGAAGAATCGAATGTGGAAGAATGCTTCGCCCTTGCTTTCGAGCATAAAACGTAACCAAGATTCTGCCGGGTGTTCGTTGGCGGCTTTGGCTATTGATTGCAGGCTTTCCGAAGCGTCTTTGGTGTAGTTAGGCTGATCTTCGTCGCCTAGCCAGAACCAATTCGCGGTTGCTTGCTCAATGTTCGGCAACGCTTTAGCTTCGTCAATTAATTTGCGCCGCTCGTCGGCATCTCGAATCGTCGCGAGGCGTTCATCGAAATTCTTCGAACGCAGTTCAGTCCACGCCGGCGTTCGGAACATGAACACATCCGTGCGAAGGCCGGAAAGAAAGCCGCCAGAGCGCGGTAGCGTCAGCGCACTTACGTCCAAGCCTTCTGCCTGCATTGCTGCGATCGGTGCATCGTAGGCTGAGATATCATCTTTATCGCCAGGAGCATACGGAGCCGAGAACAGCGCCCGTGTGCCAGCTGCGCGTATTTGCGCCCGCACGATGTCGAGTTCTTCGCTCAGCTTGCTGTAATTCAGCACACTTTGGACGATTCCCCCGTACTTACCGACTTCTTTAGAGATAGCCACGAGTTCTTTCGGTTCTGCGAATGTACCGGGGATCGAACGACCGTCTGGCAGCGTGTGCCCAGGTAATCGATTGGTAGAGAATCCGATCGCTCCTTCAGCTACGGACTTACCAACGAGCGTAGCAATTTGTTTGATCTCATCTTCGGTCGCATTATCTGTAATAGACCGTTCGCCCATTACGTAAAACCTTGAGGCGCAGTGTCCTACCATCCCAGTAATGTTGATGGCCGGGTTTAACTGCTCAATTGAGTTCAAGTATTCACCGTATGATTCCCAATCCCATGGCAGACCCGTCAGGATAGCGTTTTTTGGAATGTCCTCAACTGTTTCCATCATGCCAGCGAGGAAATCTCGGTCGGCCGGTTTACATGGCGCGAACGTCACACCGCAATTTCCAAATAGGGCTGTCGTTACGCCGTGCCAAGAGACAGGCGTTAGAAACGGGTCCCAGCCGGCTTGTGCATCAAAATGGGTATGTAGGTCAATAAATCCGGGTGTGATGGCTTTACCGTCGGCGTGAATGGTCTTAGCACCGGTACCGTCGACCTTTCCGACTTGGGCGATGGTGTCGCCGTCAATTGCGACATCCCCTCGATATGGCTCAGAGCCTGTGCCGTCAACGATTAGTCCATCTTTTACAACAATGTCGTGTGTCATGGTTTTTCCTCTAGTTCAGTTCAATAGCGTTACGCGCTTGAACTCGGTCGAGCCAGCACTTGGTCGTACCAGCGTTTGATGTTCGGTTTGTTTTCTGGAAACGGTATGCGCGCGGCTGTTGATGCGAAATCGACTGCACAGAACGCAGTGATATCGGCAATAGTAAATAAGTCGCCGGCACAGTACGGATGATCCGCAAGGTACTGGTCAAGGTGTTCGTAGAAGCGGCTCACAGTAGCCTTGCCGCGCGCCGCGAGCTCCGGTATTGCTGGCACCTCCCCAACGCTCCCACCAAGTCCGCGCTTAGCGAAGCCTGGGTAGGAATTGCGGAATGCGTCTGCCGCACCTTGCAAACCTTCGGTCTCAATCCGGCGTTGGCGGGCTTCAATGGTTGCTTTGCTTTTTGCATCGGTTCCCATGAGATTTGGTTTCGGTACCGTCTCTTCAAAATATCGGCAAATCGCCACGGATTCATCAAGAACCGTGCCATCGTCGAGTACCAAGGTCGGTAATAAACCGCGCGGATTGATCGCAAGAAACGCCGGGTCAAGATTTTCGCCTTTAGGAATATTGAACTCTACTTTCTCGTATTCAATTCCTTTTTCTGCTAGAAAGATTCGTGTTCGTCTCGGGTTAGGTGCATATTGACTATCGAAGAGCTTCATTGATCTATCCTATCTGGCAAATGAAAACATGATCCGGCTTGGGCCTGTGTAGGGTATTATCTTATCGAATTTGCGTCAAATGAACAGTGCGCTAGGTGAGGTGTTTAAACGGCGCGGATGATTGCAACCTAAATTGATGAGCGATACGAGATTGATCAACGATATGTGATTATTGGCTGGATGCAATGTAGGGTCGTGTTTTATTGTTGAGGCGAATCAACAAAAGTATGAAGAAAGCAGCCGCAAGGCAATCATAAGTTCGACATGGGAAGTCAGACAGGGCTTTGCACGTACTGCGCTATGAGGCAAAACGTGATCCGAACCATTAGGAGCGAGTTAATGATTCAAACATTAGAGCGTCTTTCGCAGGTAATATCTTGAACGAAGATATGAAGATATATAGACAGCCCCGTTCAGGAGAGATAATCCCTATTGGTTAATAGATTTTGCTAGGGACTTGCACCGTAAGAAAGTATAAAGCTTGGTGAATCGTCCGGGGCGTAGGCGCCATTTCATCTTTGTTCGGGCGCTGTCGGTCTTTGGTCCGTGGTGCTGTCCGGTACCTTGAATCGGATCTGGACTCGAATTGGTTCTTAATCAGCCTCATGGCCGGACAGCGTCCCAGCACCTGCTTGATCCACCCGATCGGAATCTCTGAAAGCTACTTACGCGCGTCGTATTGTGCACGGCCGATCACAATCGCCAGCTTTGCTTCCGGCGCGCCAGAACACGGGAGTAAAACCAATCCGTAAACCAGAGCCTTCAGCGTCATGCGAGGCTCATACGGCGCATACCACACACGCAATCCAAACCGTCCACGAGATCAATGACATGGTGCGTCACAGCTCCTCCGGCAGCCAATCCTTTATATTCAGTGGAAGCAACAAACGCTGATCTCGGCCATGCGGGCGAAAGTCGTCAGCATCTCAAAACCTCAACTCTCTACTTGGGTATGATCGTATATCGTTTCTATGGTGTAGACTCCTAGTGGTGTGTGCGTGTTGTTAGGCATGTATATGTGTGTTATTGCCATGTTGTGCTTCAGGTGTCAAGAGGCGATGAGAGACAGATGGTGTGCCGTGTCCTCGGACCCCGTGACGGTCGTGTGGTAAAATTCGTTCTCTTACGTTGGATAGGGAGTTTGTCGGCCGCGAGCATCGTTGTGTCAGCTCGCGTCGCTCTAGTTCCCATGTCACCAACCTACCCCGTAATGCCTGATGTGGCGACGACGTGTCGCACACGAGGGCTTGGCCCAATCTTGATAAAAATCGAGGGGGGGGGTACGCCTATGTAACAGACGAGACCTTCACGGTCCTACCTACCTAAATAGACGATCTTTACGTCGCGTGAAGGTTCAGGATAGGTTGATTCGCGTGGCAGCATTCCAGGGTAAGGCATTGGTCACTGGAGGAGAGATCCCTTGCATGGTTTCAAGTTAGGCGCTGCTCGTTGTCGAGCAGTCCGTAGGTCACGAATCGAACCCGATACTGAGAAAGGAGAAGGGACGATGGTTCACAACACGACGCGATGCCGCCGTTTTGGCGGCAGTTTATTGGTCGCGCTACTCACCGCATGGTGTGGAAGTCAGGCATTGGCCGAGGAGGCCTTCGAGGCGGATGCGGTGAGTGTATCGTTTGACGAAGGCGTGTATTTTCTTGCCTCTCACCCGGGAGCTACTGGCCCCTATGTGCGCAACCCGGCGCGCACGGGTGGCGAGCATGGTCATACGGCGGGTGGCACGGGGACGAACAGCAGTACGAATGGTGCCGCGAATAGTCTGCTCAACCGTGAAATCGACGCGGCGCGGACGACGCCGGCCTTGGCGGATGCCTGTTATACGGTGGCAGTGACGGATGATGCGGGCAAGTCCAGTGACCTATTTGCCCTCACTGGGACGAAGAATTGCAAGAGCATGACGTCCAAGAGTGCGAATGACGGCACGAATGGCGCGACGGGCGGACACGTGCAGATGAAAGCCGATGCGGTGTTGGATTACGAGACGTCCTCGAAGTACGTGATCACGGTCCAGGCACACAAGGGTGATAAAGTGGTGGATATGTTGGCACTGACGTTGAACCTCAATGATGTGAATGAAGGTCCGGTCGTGTTGAAGCCGTTTACCTATGAGCAGAGCGGCGCCGATCGTAGTGGGGACGATCTGCAACCGGTGGGTGCGTCCCGGGTGTATCTGAATGCGGGCGAATCGACCTCGATCAGTTTGAACCGGATGTTTCGCGACCTGGACGCGTCGCCTCAGGAGCTGTTGCTCAAGGAACCCAGTGTCGTGTGCGACAATCGCACGACCAATACTCCTGGGGTCGATAGCCAGATTCATTCGAGTGCCGCGCCCTCGGGGCTTGTAGGACAAGGGGCGGTCAGAGGATATGCGCTACCTGGTGCGCGGGCATTTCAAAATGCAGCGGACGGAAACGTGTACTGTGTACTTTCCAATGTAGCCCGGGGCGACCCCACGCCGCATCCGGGTCAGCATGTGGTGAAGGTGAGTTCCCAGGGAGCGCGCCTCATCCTGACGGCGTATGACCAGACTACCCAGGGCACGTATCTCGCGCAGGTGTACACGCAGTTGGGTAGCGGACTCGACGAGGCTGGCGCGGTCGTCCCTGCAAGGATGTCCCCTATCTATGCGAAGATTACGGTGATCGTGAAGAAAGGGGTGAACAACCCGCCGGCGTTTGCGGGCGGCTCGGTGGGTTTCCGCACGACGGTGAACGAAGGCACGGGTGAGGACGCGTTGGTGGCGTCGGTGGTGCCGGGGACGACGGCCGCGACGGCGGACGACTGGAATGCGGGGGATCTGGATACCACTGACACCGATGTGCACTACAAGGTCGTGGGAACGCCGTGTCCGGCGAAGAAGTATGCGACGTACACGCTGACGGATGGCGGCAGTTGCTGGAAATACAAGGATAACTCGGGGAACGTGTCGTTGACGGGCGCGCTCGTGGATTACGAGAAGTTGCCGGCGGGGAAGATGGCGACGGTGCGGTTGCAGGCGAGCGACGGGTATGACACGGTGACGATCCCGATCACGGTGACGGTGAAGGACGTGAACGAACTGGAGACCGATGCGGAGGCGGTGAAGGCGTTGGGGACGGTGCGGTTGACGAACGACGAGAAGTCGGATCCGATCGAGCTGGCGAGTCTGTTCATCGATCCGGAAGGTGATCCGCTGACGTTCAGCGCGTATTCGAACCTGCGCGAGGATCTGGTGAAGATCGAGGGTCGCGACCTGATTTTGACGGGCAAGGGGGCGACGGCGACCGCGGAAAAGACGTACACCATCACGGTGACGGCGTCGGACGGCAAGTTGTCGAAGGATGCGACGTTCCAGTTGAAGGTTAGGGCGAAGAATGCGGCGCCGAGTTTCGAGCCGGCGGGGGTGCGGTCGTTCGGCATGAGCGTGGCGGAGGATGCGCCGGTGGGGACGTTCCTGGCGACGGCGATCACCTACCTGGATGCGGACTCGGCGGACGAGGTGCAGGCGACGGTGGACAGCGAGTTGTTCGAGGCCGTACGCGTGGGTCGGTTGGATGCGAACGAGAACGGCAAGATCGACGGTGGCGAGAGCAGTCTCTGCGCGTTGCCATTGAAGATGAAGGTGAGCAATCACTGCCACAAGGTGGCGAGCGAGTTGGGATTGCGGACGAAGGCGCGTCTGAATGCGGAACAGCAGGATCGTCATACGTTGACGTTGACGCTGGACGACGGATGGGACAAGAGCGGCACGGTGCAGGTACATGTGATCGTGACCGACGTGAACGACGTGCCGATGGTGAAGCTGGATGCGGCCGGGGAGCCGATGACGATCGCGGAGCAGGTGGTGGCGGTGGATGGATCGCTGACGCTGGCGGTCGGCGGTTATTTCACGGACGAGGACGGCGATCGGTTGAAAGTGGATGCTGCCTCCTCCATGAAGCAGGTGACCACGGTGACGGTGAGCGGTCTGGATCGGGTGACGATCCGGGGTCTGAGCGAAGGGATGGCGACGATCACGTTGACGGCGGACGATGGCGAGGGCGGCACGGTCACATTGAAGTTCGTGGTGAAGGTGACGACGAATCGGCCGCCGGCGGCGGACAAGGATGCGTTCATGGCACGGCTGCCGGCGGCGGACACGGTGAATGTCGGGTCGACGTTCGATCTAGCCTTGTCGGGGTTGTTTACGGATCCGGATGAAGGCGATATGGTGGGACTGCCGCAGGCGATGACGTCGGACGAAGATGTGTTGCTGGTGGTGGTGACCAATGATGGCGCGACGGCGACGTTGGTCGGTCGGGCCTCGGGGATGGCGACGCTGACGTTGGCGGCGACGGATGAGGCGGGCAACAAGACCTCGGTGAGTCAGGCCATCACGGTGAATGCGGCGCCGGCGGAAGCGCAGCCGTTGGCGGCGCGGACGCTGGATCGCGTGACGCCGCAGGCGGTGGATCTCGGCGGGCTGTTCACCGATGCGGACGATGGCGCGGACGGCCTGGTCATCACGGCGACGCCGGTAGGCGAGGGCGCGGCCCGCGCGACGGCCACGGTGGCTGGCACGACGTTGACGCTGGCAGGCGTGGCGCTGGGCGAGGTGGATATCGAGTTGACGGCGACGGACCCGCACGGGGCGACGGCGACTTCGACGCTGACGGCGACGGTGGTCAATGTGGCGCCGACGGTGGCCATGGACGTGGCGCCGCAAGCGCTTGATCGGATGGACCCGCTGACGGTGGATGTCAGTGACACCTTTATGGACGCTGACGGCGAGCTGGCGACGCTGGAAGCGACGGTGGCGGATGACCGCATCGTGGCAGTGGGCGCGATCGACTTGGCAGACGGTCAGCTGACGCTGACGGGGTTGGCGGTGGGTGAAACCGCCGTGACCGTGCATGCGACGGACCATGATGGCGGTCAGGCGATGACGACCGTGACGGTCACGGTGGTCAATGTCGACCCGGTGGTGGCGACGGCGGTAGGACCTCAAACCCTGACCCGCATCCATGACCTGATGTATGACGCGAGCGTGCTGTTCCGGGATCCGGATACGGACGCGCCGTTGGCGCTGACGGTGGCGGTGGCCGACCCGATGATTGCGACGGCGGCTGTGGCGGGGCATCGGCTCACGGTGGAAGGTCTTCATGTGGGGTCGACGACGGTGACGGTCATGGCGACCGATGTGGATGGCGGGACGGCGGCGCACGAGTTTGTCGTGGCGGTCGAGAACGTCACGCCGACCGTAGCGCTGGGGCTGACGGATCGGACCTTCGATCGGCGGGCGCCGTTGGGGCTTGACCTGACAGGGACGTTCATGGACGACGATGGCGCGATTCGGCAGTTGACGGCGACGGTGGCGGATCCGTCGATTGCGACGGCGAGGGTTGACGATACGTTGTTGACGATCGAGGCGCTGGCAGTGGGGACGACGACCGTCACCCTGACGGCGACGGACGATCATGGGGCGATGGTGTCGGACACATTCGCGGCCACGGTGATCAATCTAGCCCCCGTAGTGGCCGAAGCGGTGGCGGATCAAACGACGACGCGGGTTGACGATGTGGTTCTGGATGTAGGCAGCACATTTCACGATCCGGATAGTGCGGCGCCACTGCATGTGACCGTCAGCGTAGCGGACGGCATGTACGTGGATGCGCAGTTGGAAGGGACGCGGCTGACGCTTCAAGGTCTGCAGGTTGGTCAGAGCCAGGTGACCCTCACGGCGCTGGATGCGGATGGCGGTCAGGTATTGACGACGTTCCGGACGACCATCGAGAACGTGGTGCCGGAAGTAGCCCAGGCGTTGGCTGATCAGGAGATGGACCGGCGTGCGCCGCTGACCCTGGATGTGGCGCCGACCTTCCAGGATGCGGACGACGGCCCGGCGACGCTGACCTTGACGGTCATGACCGCGGACAGCGACGTGGCCGCGGCGATGCTGCAGGGGAGCCGGTTGACGGTGACGGCGTGGGCTGTCGGTGCGACCGAGGTGATGTTGACGGCGACGGATGCGAATGGGGCGAGTGTGACGGACACGTTCGAGGTGACGGTAGTGAATGTGGCGCCGGTGGTGGCGGCGGCGGTGATGGATCAAGCGATCACGCGGGTGGACGATGTGGCGCTTGATGTGAGTGGCGCATTTAGCGATCCGGATACGGATGAGCCGTTGACGTTGACGGTGACGACGGCCGAGGCGATGTTGGTGGAGGCCACGCTTGGTACGGACCATCGGTTGACGCTGCGCGGTCTGGCCGTGGGCGAGACGGTGTTGACGTTGACGGCGACGGATATGGACGGTGGTCACGTCATGGACGAGGTGCAGGTGACGGTGGCGAATGTGGCGCCGCAAGTTGCCAATGCGCTCAGTCCGCTGGTTTTGGAAGTGGGCGGTGCGGCAGCCACGCCCACGATAGAAGGTCTATTTAGCGACGATGGCGATCCGTTGACGTACACGGTGGCGACGGCGGATGCAGGCATTGCGACGGCGGCGCTGGCGGGGATGCAGGCGCGGGTGAGTCCGATCGCGCGCGGGACGACGACGCTCACGATCACGGCGACGGATCCGCATGGCGGCGAAGCGACGGTGACGGGATCGGTCACGGTGGGCGACGGTGCCCTGAAGGCGGTGGCGGCGCAATCGCTGGCCGGGTTTGGTCGGGCGTTGTTGGCGAGTGCGTCATCCAGTGTGGGCGCCCGTCTCACGACGGACGCGCGCAGTGCGGATCTGACCCTGGATGCGTGGCTGGACGAGTGGTCGCCGCGGGATCCTGCGGCAGCCTCGCGTACGGGTGCGGCAGCCTGGCAACTGGTGCATGCGGTCAACACCCCGGAATCAACCGGGGTGCTGGCAGGCGGCGATCTCATGTCTGGCGCCGCGCTGGGTGCGAGCGGTATGGACCAGTTGCAGTCGCAGATCGGTCAACGCTTTGCGTTGAACCTGGGGTCAAGCGAGGATGCCTCCAAGTGGTCGGTGTGGGGCGATGTGGACCGGCAGGCTTACGAAGGTAGCGGCTACGATGGCACGGCGACGAGCATGTACCTGGGTGCGGATGTGGCGGTGGCCGAGGATTGGCTGGTCGGCCTGGCGGTGGCGCGCCAGGGCGGCGACTCCGATTACGCCTGGGGCACGGCATCGCAGGCCATGGACATGCAGTTGACGACGGTGCTGCCGTATGCGAGTTACCGCCCGAGTGAACGCATGTCGTTATGGGGTTTGGCCGGCTTCGGTCGCGGTGAACTGGATACGACGGTGGCGGGTACGACGACGCGTGATGTGAGCGATCTGCGTTCGCAGCTGGCGATGGTTGGCGGTGAGCAGGCCTTGAGGCAGGTCGGTCGGTTCGACCTGGCGTTGCGCGGGGATGCGGCGCTGGCGTCGTTGGAGACGGATCAAGGTCCGGGCGCGGCGGATGGTCTGGCGACGGACGTGCATCGTTTCCGTCTTGGTCTGGAAGGGTCGTTCTCGACGGACACGGGTCAAGGCGGCCTGCTGGAACCGTTCGGGCAGGTGAACGTGCGCACGGACGGTGGTGATGGCGAGACGGGTTCGGGCCTGGAACTGGCTGGCGGTGTCCGCATGACGATGCCGGCGTTCACGCTGGAAGCGCAAGGACGCACGTTGGCGTTGCACGGTGCGGACGACTATCGCGAGTCGGGCTTCAGCTTGCTGGCGACGTTGAATCCGTCGGCGCAGGCGACGGGCGTCTCGGTCACGATAGCGCCGCGCTGGGGTGCGGATGCGGTAGGCACGGGGATCCTGTGGGAAGATACCCTCCGCGTCGGGCAGTCCTACGGGGCGCTGACGGGCATGGCCAACGGCGGGGCGCAGGCGTCGCTGGAAACCCAGGTAGGCTACGGTCTGCTGGTAGCGCGTGAACGCTATCTGTTGACGCCGTTCGTGGATGTGCGCATGAGCGATGGGACCCGGCGCGAGCTGCTGGTCGGCGCGAGCGTGCGGCCATGGGTGCGCCAGGCGAAGGATTTGGATGTCCGCCTGGCCGCTGGTCGCGTGGACGAGCGTCCGGGTGTCAGTCATAGTCAAGTCGGCTTGCACGCGACGATGCGTTTCTAAGCTGACAGACCCCGCGTGACGATGGTCATGCCATTGTTGCGCGCTCTTCTCCAGCCCCGGTACGCGTGAGCGTGCCGGGGTTTTTTATGCCGTGATGCTAAGGGCTTGGTTTAAGGGGACTAAAGTGTCGACTTAGTGCAGGCCTGCAATATATTGAAGTGAGGTGATCATGGCCTGATGGAATACGCTCCACTGTCGTATACACGGTAGATCGCAAGGATCAAACCTTGAAGATGTATGTGTGTACATTGGGCGGATACTACAGTGTCCGTTCACATCGCGCCTTGATGTTGATATGGAAATGTGTTTGCAGTATGCGGTCTACCAAAGTACTTTCAAGACCATAGACCATGCTATTCAAATTTTGAATTGCATGCACGTTATTGATGTGGTTGCGAAAAGTAAAGTATGGTACTATACATGACTATGTCCGCCTCGCGTTATACCCGCGTAATGGCGAATAGTACTGTCTGAGGTAACTATCTCCCTTCGTAAACTTTCCACGCGACTGCACTTCTAGCAGACGGTACTTGTTGTAAGTTGACTGACCAAAATAAAATTCAAATAATAGATCTGTTGTAAAGGAGACGATTCGACGCCATTGTGATTTCTATGCTACAAAATAATTGCAATCAAGAAAAACGGTGCAAACGCGCATGAATGGCAGCATCAAAGTTCTGATGTTCGATGTGGGTGGTAGTATCTTTGATTGGCAATCGTCAACCCAAGTAGCAGTAGGCAAACTTGCACGATCGCGCGGCGTTAAACTCGACGCACCGGCATTCTGTTTTCAGTGGCGTCGCCGCATGTTTGAAACGCTCGCTGAAGTTCGGCGCGGTGCTTTATCGTGGCGAAATGCCGATCAGATTCATCTGGATGTGTTAAACGAACTAGCTATGCAACATCCGCAATTAGAACTAACTGCGGACGACAAACAGCAACTCAATGCTGCTTGGCATCAAATGAACGTATGGCCTGATGTCCCGGATGCGCTCGCGAGGCTTCGAGAACACTATGTTGTATCAATTCTCACGGTACTTTCCCTCTCAATCATCGTCGATTCTTCGAAGCACGCGGGAATTGACTGGGACGCTTATCTATCGTGCGAGTTTCTAGGTGTTTACAAGCCTGAACAGGAAGCGTATCGTAAAGCAGCTCGCTTGCTTGGTGCTTGTCCGGCAGAAGCGTTGATGGTCGCGTGTCACCCGCCTGATCTAGCCGCGGCACAACGCGCTGGTTTGCAAGCTGCACATGTCAAACCGAAAATGTGGGAGATGGGATCCGAAGGCGACATAACAGGTTTCGAGATTTGCGCCCAAAGCTACACGGATCTAGCGGATCGACTATGTGCTATCTGATACCGATACGTTGACTGATTATCAAATGCAGGAACTTGACGCTTAGCGTCCTTAGTCGACCGCATGTGCGTCACCATAGATTGGATTTGTGGATGAATACCCTAGATATTTCCTACAATAGAGACCGTCGGAAAAATGCAGAATCCGCTTGTTTCGGATGCTTTACCTCAATGTAACCTATTGAAATATAAATTTGGCACTTCGTCAAATTGAGATAGCTGAGGAATTGTTCGATAGCCTCATTAGATACTGAAATCTGCACATATTAATATTACGACTATCTCTAACTAAATCCATTCCTACTACATAGGGCTTTTATTCTTGTGGGGGATGTCTCTGAGTGAATGCAGATATTTTGGCTTATCGAGAGCTTATTGATGTATTTGCGTATGAAAAAGGCGGTAGGGTGTTGCCGCCTTATGAGTTCGGTCACGAATGATGGCTTTCGCGACGGGTCGACGATCTAGCACTGCGAGAGTTCGTTCGCAACGGCCAGTGGTCTCTTGATCTATTTCAATCAGGACAATGTCTTAGTGAGTTCCCATGCGGCCTGTGTGATCAGTGCGGCTCAGGATGATTTGCCAAGTCTCACGCTTTCTTACGGCGCAGGCTCCTAGAGGGCTTTTTATAACAGCCGTATGCGAATGTGATCGCTACACAAAAACCTTCTATTTACTGCAATCCAACGCATGTTAATTCGCTGACCCGTAGGTTGTGAATCAGCTTCAATATCCTGCACCGTGACGACAAGCAGCTTGTCATTGAAGTGTGGTACACCCGACAGGATTCGAACCTGTGGCCTTTTGCTCCGGAGGCAAACGCTCTATCCAACTGAGCTACGGGTGCATGTGTGATAGAGAATGTATACGAGAGTTAGCACGTAAAGCAACGCCACGAAATTATGGAGCGTAGCAATAGTCAACGGTAGATTGAACAAAACATTTGATACACCCAAAATAAACTGCGTTGCCATCACTATACCGAGAATCCATCGAGCCGTTCCGACGAGCTGGGACATCAGCCAGATCGTTGATGCTACTAAAAAGATGGCAACGATGCGATGCGTAAATTGAATTGCTATACGCGCTTCATTCGATAACTCACCGCCGAGGTAGTTAGGCCCGATGCGTTGCATGAAATTAAATCCTTTTGTCCAATCCATCTCGGGTACCAGTTGACCGTGGCACAGAGGGAAATCAGGGCAGGCTAATGCTGCGTAATTGGACGATGTCCATCCTCCCAAAACGATCTGCAATACCAGAATACCCGCGACGAGCACAGCGATTCGAAACGTATTACTGGCTATAGGGATAGGGATTTGCGTGATGAGGTTTTGTTTTATGAGATACAGCCACAGCAGTGCGACGGTCGCAAAGCCTCCTAAAAGGTGAGCCGTTACGACTTGCGGCCAAAGTTTTAAAGTAACCGTCCACGCACCGAATATGCCTTGTGTGATGACGAGCACGGTCAATGCCAACGGAAACCCTAGCGGCGACCGTGCCACAACTGCTGCACCGAGCGTGCCTACGATGGCGATTCCAAGCATGATAGCTGCATACCGGTGAATCATTTCAGGCCAAGCTTTAGCAACATCTAACGGTGTGTCGGGATAGCGAGTATTTGCAGTTTCGATGTCGGTATTGGATTCTGGTACGGTCAGGAATCCGTAGCAACCAGGCCAATCAGGGCAACCTAAACCTGCATCGACTAGTCGGGTATACGCTCCCAGGACAACCACAAGTAACCCAAGCGCAAATGCGATACCGGTACTGTAGCGCAGCACTACGCCTGCAAGTGGTTGTGGATGTCTCAATTCAAGTTAAAAAATACGTAGTGTATCTTTGTAGAATCGCAATAAACGTAATCGTTGAAATTCTAGGAGTCGGTTATGGTAAACCGCCGAGATGTGTTAACCAAAAGCTTGGTAGGAGCCTGTGCGGCGCCGCTTTTGTTCCGTGCGAAAACCGTTCGCGCAGTTCCGTCCTTGCAAGTCACCAACGACCTTGATACAGGGTTGCCGCTTCTCAAACTCCCCGATGGATTTACATATCGAAGTATGAGTTGGACGGGCGATGTATTGGCTACTGGCGGAACGGTACCGGACCGCCATGACGGTATGACGATCGTTGACGGTGCGACAGAGTCTGAGCAGGTACTTCTGCGTAATCACGAACGCTATTACGGTGAGACGATCCAGGCAGAAGGATTGCCTATATACGATGATTTTCAGATGCCGGCGCAAATCTCGCGTCGGGTCGGTTACCCGTTAGGCATCTCGGGTGGGGTCACGGGGGTTGTCCTACGCGATGGGCAATACCAGGAGACTACGCCTTTAATCGGCGGCACGATGATCAATTGCGCCGGCGGCGAGACACTTTGGGGTACTTGGCTGACATGCGAAGAGGTTGTGTTCCGCGGTTCCAACATTCGGTTACCGGATGGTTCAAGCGCGAAAGATCATGGCTATGTGTTCGAAGTGCCGCCGCCGCACCTCGGCAAGGCGTCTGCGGTACCTATCAAAGACATGGGTTTTCTTCGCCATGAAGCCGTGGCGTTTGATCCAGCGACTGGATATGCCTATCTTACCGAAGATAACGGTCCTCATTCGGGTTTTTATCGATTCGTTCCGAACAACCTAGGACGTCATGTCGGCGCGCTTGAGGACGGCGGCAAACTCTCCATGCTGAAAGTTAAGGGTGTAGATGGTGCTAACCTAATCGCTTCGAAAGAAGGTGAAGGGTTTGAGGTCGAGTGGGTGTCGATTGACGATCCGGATGCCGATCCAGAATCTCTCAATAGTTATGGCAACGGGTTTGAAAAGTTGTTTGGTCAGGGTCGCTCTGGTCCCTTTATGCAGGGTGAGTCTCAAGGCGGGGCAGTCTTCAGCCGAGGCGAAGGCATTTGGGAATACGATGGACGGATATACTGGGTTGACACCGCGGGCGGGCCTACTGGAACGGGTAGCGTTTGGTTGTACGATCCAAAGATTGAACGGCTCATTTGTATCTTTGCTTCAATGTCGGAAGTTGAAGCCGATGCTATTGATAACATCGCGTTGCGTCCAACCGATGGCATGATCGCGCTGTGCGAAGATGGCAATGGCATCAATGGGCGCAATAACGCGTTGAAATTCGGGTCCAGGTTGTTGATTAGCAAGCAACCAGGTCATGAGGCGCTCCCGTTCGCAGAGAATAATCTCGAATTAACAGCCGGCGTTGCCGGCCGACCAGCGATTGATGCGAAAGACTATCGACGCAGTGAGTGGGCGGGCGCTGTTTTCTCGCGCGATGGCCAAACGCTCTATGCTAACATCCAAAGTCCTGGCGTGACCTTCGCTATCCAGGGCCCCTGGTCCCGACTCTAGAGGTAGCAAGCGCTTACGGCTCAATTAGACGTTTCATACGAAACGATGAGAGAAAATCTGTTATGGTTAAGACGTTTAAAGTTTCGTCGCAAGTGTCAACCCGTCGCCTACAGGAAGCATTGTGGCAGAGACTCTGGCGTCGTTTTTGACTTTGTCGTTTAGTGCGCGTATTGCTTGAGTAGATTCGTCCTGGACGGTTTCATAGGCGACTTGGCCGGACCACAACACATTGTCTATGGCGATGATGCCTCCAGTGTGAAGTAGCTGCAAGCAAAGCTCATAGTAGTTGTCATAGTTCGGTTTATCTGCGTCAATAAAGGCGAAGTCGAATGATCCAGCCTGATTGTCGGCAATGAGACTTTCTAGCGTCTCTGCAGCCGGCCTAAGCTGTAGGTCAATCTTGTGCGCGACACCACCGCGTGTCCAATAATCCTTGGCCATATTGGTCCAGGTCTCGTTGACATCGCAGGTGATGAGTTTGCCTTCCTTAGGCATGGCTTCGGAAACACACAGCGCGCTATAGCCCGTGAATGTTCCGACTTCGATTGCATATTTGACTCCCGTCGTTCGAACTAACCATGCCATTAAAGCGCCTTGCAAAGGGGAGATCTGCATGAGTGACGCAGGCATCGGTGCAGTTGCCTCGCGTAGGGCCTGAGCTGTCGTAGACTCAGGTCGAATATGATTTCGGAGGTAGGTGTCAATTCTTTCGTTGACGACGATTGTGGAAGAAGACATTCGTTTTTATCGATCTTAGGGACAAGGAGTCTGGTAAAGGCGAGAAGCCAATGCAGGCTATATTTTTAGCATGCCCCTATTGCGAATGAGCTATTCCTCGCGAGTGAGCCGGTTGTCTATGCACATCGGTCAGTCGTCGTAGGATCAGTTTGCTCCTGGCTTGGTTCCTTCGTCCCGGATTGTGTAATGCGTGTTCAAGAATCTGTGTATCCAGCGCTTTTCGCTTTATCGACATTGGCCTCCTTGAGATTTTGTTGAAATAATAAGATTTGCGCCATGAGTGAATTGATAAAAGTATCTACCGGTCTGGATGAGGAGCAGCGCTACCTCTTCGACACATTTGGATATCTGGTTATACCGCACGCGCTCGCAAAAATTCAAGTCGACGAGCTACTCGCGACGCTAAGAGGCTCGACGGAACAGTTTCCGCCGGTACCGCAGTCCGAAGGCCCTTTGCATTGGGGTAAAGTTTGGCGGGATTTGGTTGACCTGCCGACAATAACGCCGATATTGGAGGACATCATCGGGAATCATGGCGTGCGCGAATCGCGGGCGGCTCGTGAATTACCCTATTTGCCATCGTTCCGTCTTGATCACATTAATGTGCATACCCATGTTAAGCAGGGTTTTCAAGGTGGCACACTCCATGGCGGTTGGAAGGGGACCGGTGGCACGCAGTTTTCGTCGTATCACGATGGCCGTTTCTATAACGGGTTAGTATCAGTCTCATTTGAGTTGTTCGATACCCACCCGAATGCTGGCGGATTTGGTTGTATTCCGGGATCCCATAAAACCAATGTTACGTTGCCAGGAAGCTGGCGGGATCTGTCGAAAGGTGTTCATGATTGCGTGACGCGCGTTCCTGCTACAGCGGGGGACGCGATTGTGTTTACCGAAGCACTGACTCACGGTACGTTGCCCTGGAGCGTTGACGCACCGAGACGCACATTGTTTTACAAGTTCTCACCCAACGGTTCGACTTGGTCTAGCGATTTCTTTAATCCCGCTGATTTTCGCGACTATCCGGATATGGACGATCGCAAACTCGCCATGCTTGAGCCTCCGAACGCTCGTTACCCTCATCGCCTAACCAAACCAGCCCCGTTGGAGCGTGAGTAGACGCACATCGTTTGTTGAGTGACAGAGGGTGTTGGAAAAATGCAGAATCCGCCTACTTCGTGTGTTTTGCTGCTGTGGCGCCGCATCCGATGCGTACATTCCGGCATTGGAGCGGGATGGTTTTTTGTGGACGAGAATAGTAAGTGCAGTGAGGAGCAGGTAGCATCGCTTCGAGATATTTGTTTACAGGAAGGAACCTACCCAGATTCTGAATCCTGACGGCGGCACAGAGAGAAGATGCTCCATACGAGCACTTACGCATGGTCAATCTGTAGGAAGGTAATTAGGAAGTATGCAAGCGTTCCTACTAACGGATTGAGGATCCATTAATCTAGCACTTGATCGTTCACTTCTTCCTATGGGATCAATAAACACCACGGAGACCGAGGCCGTTAACCAAGGCTTTTACGTAGTTTTTTACACGGAGGACTCATTTCCGTTAGCCTGAATCCATGGTGTTTGTGCTTGCGTTTAGACTTGAACATACAAGATGTCTGTCAGACTCCACAGTCGGAGTCGTTGGAGCTGGTGCATTAGCCACAACGATTTCACAGCCATCAGCACTGCTGTCATAACCAGTACGTAGGATTGACTGGGTCCTAGGAGCCTGCGCTGTAAGAAAGCATGCGACTTGGTGAATCGTCCGGAGTCGCAGACATGCGACATCTTTGTGCGAGCATCGTCAGGCTTCAGGCCAGGGCATGGTGATCCGGCGCCTCAAAGCAGCCTGAATCGGCCTTGGACCCTAAAATCAGCCCTTGATGAGCCCCATAGTCGACGCATCCAGGTCAATCCCGGTCATGTGGCTGCAAGACATCCACGCATCCGCTTGATATTCAACGCCAGGCACACCAAGTCCCACTCGCCGCGCACGTTGTCAAGCCCACGCAGGCTGAACCGTCGAAATCCTAGTGCTTGCTTGATCCATCCGATCGGCGCCTCGACAAGCCATTTACGCTCAGCATATTGCGCACGGCCAGCCTTGGTCGCCAGCTTTTTTGCCATGCGTGCCCGCGCCGGATACTTGCGCGCGTCAACCGCGGCCTGGCGCCGGCCCTCTCGACCCAACGCCACATAGCCGTCCACCCCACGCGCCTCCAGTTCCTCGAGATCCGCCTCGTTGCAATAACCCGCATCGGCCAGCACCGTCTCCGGACGCTTGCCATGAACCGCTTGCAATGCATCCAACGGCTTGGTCAATTGCCCCTGGTCGTTAGGATTCGACGACACCTCCGCCGAGACGATCATCTGGTGCTCGCCATCCACCGCCACCTGGGCGTTGTAGCACTGTTGGAAGCCTTCCGTCGAGGTCTTCATGATGCGACTTTCCGGGTCGGTGAAATTGTCCTGCGACTTCTCCTCCGGCTCCCCATACGCACGCTTGTTGCCACGCCCACGCGTCGGGTCGCGCTCTTCGTCCCCGGGCTGCCGACCACGCGCCTCATCCGCCTCACGCGCACGCGCCTCAAGACGAGCCTTCGCTTCCCGGATCGCGTCCAACCGATCCTCGCGACGACGCAATTCAGCCGGCAACTCGTCGCCCCGAGACGCCGGACCCCAACGTTCGTCCTCCGCCTCGTCAACGGTTTGCGCCTGCTCCAGCAACAACTCGATCTCCGCCTGTAAACGACGTTCTTCCTCCTGCATGCGCGCGTAACTCATCGCCTTCCGTTTGGATGCGTTCGCACGCACCTTGGTCCCGTCAATCGCCAACTTGCCAAAGTTCGCCACGCCCAACTCGGACGCCAACCGCACCACCTCCACAAACAGCCGCTTGAAGTCCGCCAGATGACGGTGGCGGAACTCGCAGATCGTCCGATGGTTCGGAAAGTTCCCCGCCCCCAGGAACCGATACGCCACGTCTTCCTCCATCTTGCGCGCCAGACCGCGGGAGGAAAACGTGCTCGTCGCATACCCGTAGATCAGCACCTTCAACATCATGCGCGGTTCGTAGGGCGACTTGCGACGACCATCGCCTTCATACGGCGCATACAACGCACTCAAATCCAAACCGTCCACCAGATCGCTGACATGGTGCGCCAAATGACCCTCCGGCAGCCAATCCTTTAGATCCGGCGGCAACAACATACGTTGATCCGGACAATACGGGCGAAACGTCGTCGGCATCTCGAAGACTCCATGCGCTATATGTGTATTATCCCGTATTCAGTTTCTACGGCGCAGGCTCCTAGTAAGTGAAGCCGAACCACGTTCATCAATGGACCTCGTAATGTAGAGGTCGTCGGACGGCAAAGGCGGAATGCCCCATTCAAGGCTCACCGGTAAATTGGCGGAACCTGATTCTGTCGTGATGGCGTGACGACCATTCATCGCGTAGTAACGCCAATTTCCATTAGAGTGCCGGAACAAGAGGTCGTCCTTTCCATCGCCGTTAAGATCACCGCTACCCGCTACCTGCCACGCCAAATCCTTCTCAAGCAAGTCTGCGTGGCCACTAGCTGAACCGATACGCACATGTCCGTCCAATGCGTGGTATTCCCACTGACCTTGGTCATCGCGAAGTAGTAGATCTTCGTTACCATCGCCATTGAAATCCCCTACTGCTACTGCCGAAGGGCTTAGCGTACTTGACCCTAATTCAATGGGCAGAAAGTCCCAACGAGCATTGTCACGCCCTAGTTCTACATACCGCCAAAAGCCGTTTGTGTAGCGCAGCAATAACTCGGTTTGGCCATCGCCATCAAAATCGCCAGCTGCCAGGGGATGCCACGCCAAATCAGCAGGTAGATCAAGTGATTTGTTCGATTCAACTTGATCGGGGTTATGATGTTGCCAACGCCCTGTGCTGACGTGCCGTAACAGTACTTCGTTGGATCCGTTGCCATCAAAATCACCAGTACTGACAACATGCCAATTCACATCTTGCGTTAATGTCTGAGCGCCTCGGTTGGCTTGGAGACTTTCAGCGCCAGACATGGGGTGGAGAAACCATCGTCCATCCCAATGGCGTAACAGTAGATCCGAATTGCCATCGCCATTCATATCTGCGATGGTTCCGAGTCGCCAATGTCTATGGTGCGTTAGCGCGGTACTGATGGTTGAACTTGCTAGATGGCGACCGTTGAGCTGGTTGAAAGACCAGTATCCTGTAGTGTGACGAAGGAGTAGATCGTCTTTCTGGTCGCCATCGAAGTCGCCAAGCCGAGTTTGATTCACATGACCCGTGTGCGAGATCAGTAGATCGTATGGGGCTCCTTCGTCGAAATATGATGCTCCTGCTACTTCTATGTAATACCTACCTGAAGGTAGATTGCTAGTTATAGAGAAATTCGGATCGGAATAATCGCCTTGTGCCTCCAACAGCAGGGATCCGTCGTACGCGTAAAGGATCCCGTGGAGCCTTTCTGTTCCCTCGGTTTGTATCCGAAGTTGCCCGGCAATCGGTAGGTCGAATTGAAATAAATCCTGCTCTTGTTTTGAATCTTTCAGTTTCCCTTGCGTAGTTGACGGCACATTGACTCTTTCGGCATGTAGGAACCGTTGTGCATTGAAGAACAAAACTATGCCGTATTCATCTGAGTAATCAGAATAGCTCTTCTCCCCTTCCCCGCCAACAAAGTAGGTCCCGGGGCGCACCACGGTTGTGATGATGAAATTGGAAGAATCGTAAGAAGAATCATCGTGGAATAATTCGGTACCGTCTTCGGCCAGCAACACTCCGGTAGTATTTGCCCTACCCATGGTATATGCGGTAAGTTGACCAAGTTCGGAGATGTCAATACGAAAATATGTGAAATGCCCAGATCCCTTTGTGGGTCTTACAGCCGACCAAGGTAAGGTAACGGATTGGGGTGTTTCGGGCTGGGTTACATTCAAGGTATATGTGCCCGGTTGAGAACCACTCACTTTGACCCAGTAAGTACCGGGTCGAACATCGTGCTTGATGCGGGAATTTTGCTCCTCGCCTTCGCTATCGTTCTCAACCAAGATATGGCCGTTCGGCCCTACAAGTTGGATCTGGGGGTCTTGGTTACCGCTGATTTCAACAAGTAACTGACCAGGTACCGTTACGTCAATCTTAAAACCGTCAAGATCATCATCCCCGTCTAGTTCATCCCGCGTGGACGAAGGGATGGTGACGTCTATAGCACTGACTACCACAGGCTCTACCGACAACTCAAGGACGTAAGTCGTTTTCGACCAAGAATGCAAATCCGGCCCCTCTACTTCAATGAAATAAATGCCTTCGCGCACAAAGTGTTCAATAAGAAAGTTTGATCCTTCTCCGCTATATGTATCTTTTACAAGCAATGTGCCATTGAACGTTAATAGCCTTCCTGTAGTGCTAAGCTCGCTTAAGGTTGTTGCAAACAGTGTCCCAGCCTCGTTAACCTTGAATTGATAAAGATGCTTCTCATCCTCGGTTGTTACCCGACTTTCAGTTGACGAAGGGATGGACACGAATGTAGCATCGGCCATCGTACCACTCATCAATTTAGAGTCACTCAACATGATCAGACTATAACGACCGATCACGGTGTCTGTGGCGCCTCGTAGCTCGACGTAGTAGGCACCAGGTTCAAGGTCGTCAGCGATAAGTACGTCAACTTCACCGATATCGTCGCGAATCACGTTGCCGTCAACGTCGAAGAGGACACCTCGTATATCTATTCCACTACTCGTTTCAAGCCACACGGTTGAGGGATCGTCCAGGTCAATGCGAAAGAAATCAATATCGTTACTTGCTTCAAGTCGACCATCCATGGAGACATCTTCTGTCAGTATGGTCGCTAGGCTAGGCCAATCCCCGTGGTCATCCTGTTTTTCCCGGTCTTCAAGGAAGCTAGCCTGAATTCCGTAGATACCCTGATCCATCGCATCCAAGCCACGGACTTCTAGGTAATAAACCCCGGCGTCTAAATCCTGCTTTATCTGAAAATGGGAGGCTGCTGTACCGTGTTGTTGCTCAACGAGTGTCTCCCCTTGTGCTGATATCAAAGCACCGACAGTGTTGGCTGTGCCAGTTGAAGTAATCTGGAACTGGCCAGAATGCTTCAATTCAATGCGAAAATAGTCGAGATCCCGATCCCAATTAAGCTCCCCTTGGACTTCAGCGTCTAAAGTATTAAAACCCTTGGAAAATTCCAGGTTGGTTGCACCATTGGGCGAATCTGCATGGTCGTCGGGCGATCCGTGTGCGTCAAATGCAATATTGAAGCTGTAATAACCCGTGGCTCCTTGGAGCCCTCGAACTTCAATCAAGTAAACACCGGCTGGTACGCTTCCTGTAAAGCTAAAGTTCCTACCGCCGCTACTCCCCTCGTCAAGGAGCGTCAAGCGGGCATCGTCTCGGTATATCGTCCCTTCCGTAGGCATTGGTCCGGAACTCTCAATCTGAAACACACCTGCAGTAGTTAGCTCGATTTGAAAGAGGTTGACGTCATGTGCACCTTCGATATGTCCACTCGTTAAACCGGTTTCCACTGCTACGGCAGAGGGTGGAGCTGAGATGATCGCTCGCTCGCCGCCATCTGGGGCAAGCCATTGCATTACAAGGGGAAAAAATTCCGCAAAATTACCATACGAATCTTCAGTAGGAGTTTCGCAACCTGGTACGCCGCCAGCCAATATGCCCACAAGTGAGGCATCATCCATTCGAAATAATCCTGAGCCGCTACTTCCACCTTGAGTTACACCAATACGAAAACTTACGTCTATAAGGTCGGCGACAAAATCATCGCTTATATATCCACTTGTGAACCCTGAGGTTTCGCCTTCGGCATACTTCTTTTCTGTACCGAGTGGATGCGAAATGCTGTACACTGAAGTTGGGTGTCTTAATTGATCCGCTCGCCAGCCAGCGAGGGTCAAGCCACCTGGTAATGGACCCTGAAGACGTAATAGGGTAGCATCTTGGTGTCGACTCGTTTTTAGTAATTCCGCGCCATGAGATTGTGTGTAACGCGCATCAATTTCATTATCCCCGCAGGAGGAATATTGGTAAAACCACTCTACGGAAACTGTCTTAGCTGCCTCATCTGAATACACGCAATGATTGGCTGTCAGGAAGTATGGAATGGATTCGTCCCCAACGATAGTATCGTTTAGCAGAGTACCCGTGCACTTGTAGCTTCCGCCATCGTCCTCAAAGATATATTTTGCAACCGCGTCCTCAAGGCCTTCAGCGATGACACTCTCGTAGCACTGGACCTCCTGCACGTTTGGACAAAGTCCTGGCTCATCGTTCTGGGGTCCGAATTCGGCGAAAATGTGAGAGATATCCTCTACTGAAATCTGCAATGTATGACGTGAGTCCCACGGAACGCTTATCTCTACACCAGCAAATTCACCGAGTAGCACGGGAGACCAAAATAGGCCAGATGTATCGCTCATCGTGCGAAGGATCTGCTGGTCAAATGGTGGCAGTTTTTGCGAGCTATCTGACCCGAAAAAACGAAGCTCCCCCTCGCCAAGATTTTTAACCCGAATGGCCAATCGAATGGCTCGTGCCCCAGGCGATGCGACGGAGATGGCGGCAACTGCGGTATTACCGTTACCTTGATACCAACGGAGCTGCTGGGATAGATTACCCTTGGAAGCGCTTGGTAGTTTGCGGTGAATGCCAACGCGTTGAGGCCCAATCCCATTGGCAGGCAACGAGCTGGCAACCTCCTCAGGTAGCGGTAACAGTCTGAACTTTAGATGCGGCGTTTGCTTATAGTCGAAGTGCGGACTCACGGACGCGGAAAGCAATTGATCCGGCTCTAGCGCTGTCCGAGCAGAGCCAACACTTTGTGTGGTGGCAGCCAAGGTCGTCTGCACCCAAACCAACGCCATGATCGCCAGCGTGCGTGATGCGACTTTCTTTATAAGTGGTGAACAGATATATACCATACTAAAGGCTGGTGCCCCGACGGGCGATTTTGTCGAAGTTTGTGATCTTTTTCTATCCTTTTTGTACGAACATCATGTAGATTATTCTTATTATAAACACTTTTCTTTGAATTGTGTGGCTTTGACATGGCCGAACAAAGGCCTGGGCTCAGAATATGTGTTCTTGTCTACTGCAACCTGAATGTTCCGCCATATTTTGAGGCGCGCTCATAGGTCAGCTCCGTCCGGGTCGCTAGAAGGCATCGCCACATTGGCAATGAATTGGCCGGAAAGCTACGGGTCGCGAAAACCTCAAGGGCGAAAGATGGGTGTGAGATGGCTTCAGTTGCTGTTTACTGTCGCGAGTGAAAGCCAATTGGCGCAACGATATCAGGCGCGCCGCATGCAGCGCCTTCGTAAAACCCAATATCGTCGAGTTGGATCGATGGTCGCTCTCCGGCAAGGTCAAAGGCTACGCGGGCTGTAATGTCGAATTGATTTGATGTAAACGTGTGCTTGTAACTCTGCCAATAGTTCGTCACATCAACTTGCTCGCGGGATATTTGCTGCCATTCGTGCATGCTCCGGTCAAGGTATACCGCCATGCTGCGATCTGCGTCGGCGCGCGCCCGGAAGCAAATCGAATATTCTTGTCCCTCAACGACCGACACGTGGTGGCTGATTTGCGCTCGCCACGGTTGGTCTACGTTGACCGTATTAATGTCGGCATCAATGGCGCCGTTACGAATCGACACATTGTTGCCGTCTAATTCGACGGTATTCCAAAACTCGTACAACGGAAAGACGAAATTATTAAAGCGCCCACCGCTTGCGATCAAGTTACCATGGCGCGTCGTTTTGTCAGTTTCCTGCGAATAAAACATGATGTCGTTGCTAATCATGCCGTCCTGATTTTGTAATTGCAGAAAGTTCAAACCGAAGTGCGTAGGAGCTTCATCAAGCGATACGACAAGCGTCTCACCCATGCAGTCTGGTAACGAGCCGGAATCACAGGTGACATGACCCGCTGCGCGGTGTCCATTCACGAAGATCAATGGTTCCGACTCAAGATGGCGCCCCTTCACGCGTAGCGTCAAATCCTCGCTAAGCGGTGTGATTTCCACTGTTGGCGACTGTTGCACGACGCCTTCGTAGAGCGTGCCACGTTCAGTCCAAAATGGCCAAATCGCTGGTTGAGGTTGATCGGGCAGCACGCGCCTACCAACCCGGCCGGTAAACGTCAATACAAGATTGCCTGCAACCGCATGGCTACGTAGGTCAGTGAGCTTGTACGAAACTGCCTCATCCATGCGATCCCGCCATTCGCCTTTGATGTATTCGAGGGCTAAGACTTGTCGTGTCGTCGACTCGGGGTCAATGTATATTCCATCTGCTTGTAACAACACCGCGCCGCTATCGCCAGCTTCGATCAAGGTCGCGATGATGCGGTCAGTCATTTGCGTGTGTACGTTATCGGACGCGAGATCAGCATTGAAGGTTGCTTGGCGCGCGAACGATCCAGAAAAACCGGTGCTGTACTCCAACACCATATCCCAGTTGGCTTGCGTCCGTGCGCCGGCATGGAACCAAATTTCTTGCTCCGGCAGATCGCCGTTCAAGTCCATGCCGATGCGTTCAATGAGGTCGATCACATTGAAACGCGCCTGTGGCGTGACGATCCAGCGGTCGTACGCGCCGCGCCAGGTGGGTGCATCCATGCCATTGAACGACCCCACTCCTGCGTTCGTGTTGCGTGCTGATGGGGTATTCGTGGTCGTGAGAAAAGGCGGTTTGTGACAAGCGCCGCATGTTTGGGAACCGGTTGTGGTACCCGAGTCGTTGAGGAAGTTGAATTCGAAAAAGCCGGTCTTCGCTGAGGCCGAAAGCTCGTTGTCAAATGGACGATTCGGCGCCGGCGGAAACGGTACGTTCAGAATGTAGTGCGCGAGCGCATCGCGTACGTCGGAACCGAGGGCGCCAGCCTGATCCTCTTCGTTCGTTGGACAGTCCGTTACGTCGCACATAGTGGTGCCAAGGCTGCCGTCAACCAGGAATCGAGTGCATGACTCCGGGTCATCAATGGCGCAATTCGGTTCGACATCCCCCCATAAACTCTGTACGTTGACACCCCCATATGGGTCGCCCGGAATGCCGTCCCAGTGATACGGTTGCGTGTCGCGCAAGCCGCGCACTGGCATGGTCAAACGCGGCGGGATCTGCGTACAACCTGGATGGTCGCAAAGCGGTGTGTCGAGAATCCACACGAGCTGATCGACGTTGTTGTCAGGATGGCAACTGTCGCAGGAAAAAGTCCCGGTGGTTGATGCATTGGCGTCGTGAAACGCGGCTCGACCACGTTTCATGCGCTCAGGGGTTGGATCGTCCATGGCGATCGTGGCGACGATGTTTGGATTGTCTACATCTGCCAAGTCAACGCGTGTCACCGTGTTGGAGACAGCGTTCATAACCCATGCTTCGGCAAGCGAATCGTTTGCGTCGTACGTGAGTTTTAAACCACGCGGTACAGCGCCGACATCAACACGGGACAAGATCTCGCCCGTATCGACGTGAAGCGCAAAAAGTTTGTCAGACCCCGCTGCCGTACCGACCAGCATCGTGTTGTCTTTCGTTATTTCCACGGCGAACGGCGTAGCGAGTGCCATCCCCTGCGCTGGTTGTTCGGGTGGCAAGGGCTCGAGTTCGAAAAACGATGGTGCTTCGCACCGTCGATTGCTACAGTCGACCTTCGTAATCTGATTGAGAAATGCTCGGTTTTCCATCTCGCGAAGTCCGTGCTGCTGCGTACCTGCACGTCCGTTAGCGTCGTTGCGCGCTTCCGCTTGTGCAATGTAGACGTTGCGTTTACCGTCAATAGCCAAGCCGTAAAGGAGTGTGCCGGTACCCTCGACCTGATCAATCAAGCGGTCGCTTCGGGTATCGAACACAAATAGGTCGCGATCCGGAACCTTCGGATTTCGAATGATGTCGACATCGTAGTAGAGCGATAAGACGTTATTGGTCGTATGGGTCTCTTGAACTGCGTCATAGGTACAGATGTCGCCATCAATCGCATCGGGATTGCAGCCAGAGAGTTGCGTCGTGTTACCCGATTCGAACGCGAGCACATATAGGCGCGAACCGCGCACGACGAGTGCTCGAGGGTCTTGCGCGTTGATTTTGAGATGTTTGGTGACGTAACGCTTGTCGGCATTGATGACCGCGATGCGGTTGGACGGCCCTAACGCGACATAGGCTTTGCGACCGTCGCTCGAAAACGCAATGCCGACAGGTTCGTCGAATTTCGTGCTAAAGGCAAATCGATCGACATCTTGAATCGTCGCGACGACTTGATGATAGAAAGGGCTGTCTCTATCGGTATTGACCACGCTGATCGTATCTGATATGTGATTCGAGACCCATATCTCTTCGTGTTGAGGTCGAGATACCGCGCTGACTGGATCAATGCCCACATTGATGCGGAACGTGATTTGATTAGTTGCTGGGTCAATGACGTCCAGCGTATCAGCGGGTGTGTTGACGACATATACGAGTCCGTTGTGTAGCGCGAGCGGATTAAAGTGTGGACTCGCGAATGTCGGATGCCCATCTCGATCGCTAATCGGCACTTGCATGTCAAACGCGTCATACGCTTGCCCCAAAGTACTAGTCGATAAATAGGAACCGATTAGAACGGTGAACAGAAACAACTGGGTGTGGTAAAACCACCCGGTTTGCTTAGCACCGTGGGCGTTTAATCGAGCGTGCGCCATCCCCTATATGCCTTCCGACTGCTAAAGGTCGAGCTGCAGTTACTTTTATTCTAATTCACTTTGCTTGGTGGTTCAAGCGTGAAAAATGCCCTCTTATCGGTGGTTGGTTACCTAGACTTGATCGCTCACGTGGTAAGGAAGAGGTTGGCAGTGGACCTAAAATGAGTTTTGGAGCGCAGCGATACCTTCTGCGATGCCGCGCGTTGCCCATCCTTCCCACGGTAGGGTGAAGAAGCGGTAGCCCATGTTGACGAGCTGAGACGGTGCAATCCCCGGTGGGACGAAAAACATACCTGCCGCAATACCAGCGTTTTGGCATGCGCTGCCGATACGAGCAAGCGCATTTTGATAAGTAGAACTGGTATAGTCAAGTGGCACGCCTAAATTGATTGAAAGATCGGACGGCCCAACAAGCAGAACATCTATTCCAGGTACCTGCACGATCGCATCAAGATGGTCCATGCCTTGCACGGTTTCGATCATTGGCGCTATGAGTAGCTGATCGTTAACGGCATCCATGTATTCACGATAGTCTTTGAATTCACCCCACTCACCGCGCATGCCAGCGGAACTGCGCACACCATCGAACGGATATCGACAAGAGCTGACCATTCGCGCGGCTTCATCCGCTGAATTAACCATGGGTACGACGATCCCGCGGGCGCCTATATCAAGGGCATAACAGATTTGGTCTGCCTGATTCTCACCGACGCGTACGATAGGGGAAGCGGTACGCCCTCGCATCGCGCCTACAGCAGCTGTGAGAGTCTTGATTTCAACTGGCGAATGTTGGGTATCGAACAATAGAAAATCGAATCCAGCACCCGCAAGGAATCGAGTTTCGCTATTGGACGATGCCGTCGTACCGATAGCAGTTTTGCCGCTCTTTAACACCTGCTTTACTTGATTCATTGTTTTACTCACTAAAAAATTCCAGCGGCTCGATCAATCTTTACGCGATGTCGCACCTATATAAATCATATGAACCAAGAAAACACAGTCAGTTAACTTAACCAATCTACATCGGCCCCGAGCAATTGGAAAATTGAATTAGGTTGCTTGTAAGGAGGTGCAGCAGGCCTCTACGTTCACTAAGTTGTAACGAGCAGTTCGTGTAAGTGGGCAAAATAGCTTTACTTCACCGTATGACGTACTAAATCGCTGGATCTCTCTTTGAGGGCTACGCATTGACTTTCACGAAGCGTACCTTCCAGGATTGAGTTGACGACGAGTAGCTAGTCAAACTAACGATTGAGCCATGGAAATCCTTGATTCGCCGCCGATTACCTCAACGCCAAGCTCTCAGTACGTCGCAGAATTTGTTTCGCGAGGCCTCATCGTGCTCGCGCCGGAGTCGCTCGGAGTACCACCGGCGACTCACAAGCGGATATTCGAGCAAGAGCTGGCCGCGTTCCGTCATAAAACACGCATTACTGCGGAGCTCATACCAGATATTCTTGCGATTACGAACTCACCGGGCGTTCGCGAAGCGTGCGAGCGCTTGCTGGGTCCTAACTACGCTATTGTGCCGTTTACCCATAACACACCTTTCATTAGCGGATCGAACGATCAACACTGGCATAAAGATGATAACGGACCGTACAACATGCGTAAGCAGCGGCATCATCAAGCCGTGCAGATTGAAATGTTGTATTACCCGCAAGATGTGCGCGAAGATATGGGTCCAACAGCTACGGTACCCTATTCGCAGTATTGGACCTTTAACCACGAAGAAAACCACGACAACTTCGCAGGCGCTGACCACTTGGATTTTGCTTACCACCTAAGTGGTATGGAGAGAGTGCCTATCAGCGGTCCGCGCTCGGAGTATGCGCTAGCGGACATCGTTAATCGCACGACTGACCACGATGTGCGCATGCGTGAAGCGGTATCGAATCTTGCATGGCCTCTGTGTCGACCTTTTGAGGTAGGGCCGCTCAAGGCGGGGAGTGTCGTGTTGTATTCCCACAATCTCATTCATCGCGGCAACCATCGGCGTGACGACTGGCGGACTTGGAAAGACAACCCGAGGTTTATGTGGCGGTTTTGGCTGTATCGCACGACTGAACCAGGTGGTAGCCGAGATATCTCGCTACCGAATTTGGGGCCATTGCCATTCGATGCGCTGACAGGACAGAAAATAGAGCATGTGCCAGACTGTGTAGCAACGGTATGGCGCTACCACTACAGGTGGACGCTTACGGGGCGAGGGTCTACTTCGCGAACTAGTGATCTCGAGCGGGAGCAAGTGGGCATCAATACCTTGCGAGGGCAAATCGTAGCTAAGGGCGATACGAACGAGCCCGTGCGCATTGGGGCCGCTTATCGCCTCGCGGAGCATGTGGACCGCACGCGAGCACTGGAGATTCTTAAAGTCGGCTTGTACAGCGATCGCGAAAACGTGCGTCGGGCCGCGTTGTATGGGTTAATCGCGGTTGGCGAGGATGCGACCAACGCGTTACTCAGCGGAATTGAGTCGCGAGCGCGCTGGGTGCGCAAGGCTGCGACTTTCGGCCTTGGCTCTGCAGGCACCTTGGAAGCTAGCACAGCGATAGCGCTCGGCAAGCGATTGTTGAACGATCCTTCGGTGTATGTGCGTTCGGTTGCGGCTGATGCACTCGGGTGTTTTGGTCGACGTGCGCTCGGGAGTCAGGTTGACCATATTGAGTGTCTGATTGGTCAGTGCACGTTGGATCTGGTTCGGAGTCTGCGCAAGGAGAAGAATCGACTTAGTATGGACCGCGCCCAAGGTCGTCACATCAAGATGGTCCGGCCGCATGACGATTGCGATGTGTGCGAAGGCATAGGGTTCGATTACGGTCAAGCGCGCTACGAACCCGTACGCTCGGTCGTGCGGGAAAACGCACTTTGGGCCTTGGTCATACTGTGTTCACACGGCGCTGATAAGATCGGCACCGCGTTGTCGGATCTGATCAAGTGCTTGAAAATGGTCCTCGCCACTGATAGGAATGTATTTTGTGTTGGCTTGGCAATGGATGCGCTCCAACGCTTAGTTAGCGTACCGACGTCAAATATGGATCCTGCGCTGAAACGCTTGCGAGAGGAAATCGACGATTTATTTCGCCAATCGCCGATTTACTCCCTTGAAGCTCTGGTCGCGAGTGGTATGAACGTAGAGAAAGCAGTTCGCTTGTACGCACGGCCGCACCAAGATGTAGGTGCTACGTGATTTTCTGGTGAATCTTTGGCGTAGGCTCTTTGACCATGAAGCGTCCCATACCGCTATTTTTATTCAGATCAAAGGCGCGGCGATGGGCTTGGACATCAGGGCGCCATGCACGGGATGCGGTCTTTGAGCGATACGTCTACGAGACTTGGGGCGTAAGCCGTCGCTATTGCAAGGATTCGAGACGGACAAGATCTAACGGGCTGGACGGGAACGCGGGTATGAGCTACGCGATGCGCGTTGCAGCGTGAGGAGGCCCGCAACTAAAACACACGAAAGCGACCATGTGTCATGCGCGTGACTTTAATGTGTATGCTGTGCGTATGAGTCTGACGAGTTCTACGACCTGAAGCGGGTTCCCAAGGAAGTTGTTAACGAAACGTTAACTCGTGTATGCATCGGACATGCTCGCGTGTACCTTGAGTACACGTTGGAGTGGGACATGACGACTTGCGATGGCGTCCCGATGCAACCAGATCCACGTAACCTCACACATGCGTGACCGCGCACTTGAGTCGATTGAAGGATCGCTTGCATGTATCAAAGAAGCTGCGTACGCGGCGAAGGATGCCTCGGATCAGTCCGCCTTGGACGCATTTGCCAAGGATCATGCATTTAGAGACTGGATGCATTTGCATACATTCATGCAAGAATCTGCCATTCTTTTGGATACGCATACGGCCTCATACGAGCGCGAAATACCTGCGGATCGACGGGTCGTTTGGGAATTTCTCGCTGATCCGAAGAAACTTCAGACATGGATGTTCGAGGCGGAATTTGAAGCGCGACCGGGGGCTCTGTTCAATTTCGCGCCGCGAGGATGGCACGGTCGTATCGGCATCTTCAAGGAAGGTTACGAGCTTCGTTTCGACGCGGTAGCTGGTGGGTGGACCTGGTTCATTTTAGCTTCTAGTGAAGGTGGTACGCTTTTTACGCTGCGAGATTACATGGCACCCGATCTGGTTGTGCCAACAGATGTTCTGGCAGGAGCGAAGTCGACTGTCGATATTCAACCTGGTGGCGTGGGTACTCATTGGCAAGGTGTCCTGGCTGGCTGGCACCAGGGTGTTGATGATCTACGCTCAAAGTTCACAGGGTATAGTCTTCAGTGGGACTACGAAGCGCTTTGCCGCCTTTATAACTCACTCATTGTCGACTATCACCGCGTGTTCTAGCTAGTCGTTTTTATCATTTGCACCGATTTGACCGCTGGTCGAAGCATTTGTGTTTTAGAGAGCGCGATTTTGAAAGACGAAACCATTGCCATTCACGGCGGCTACGAATCGGAAGCTACGACCCATGCGGTTGCCGTGCCTATCTACCAAACCGTCGCATACGAATTCGACGACGCCCAACACGGCGCGGATCTTTTCAATTTAGCAGTCCCAGGCAATATATATACGCGCATCATGAACCCAACCCAGGCGGTTCTTGAAGAACGAGTGACCGCATTGGAAAAAGGTGTGGGTTCGCTGGCACTGTCAGCCGGCTCTGCGGCGGTCAACTATTCGATATTGAACTTGGCGGAGACAGGCGACAATATTGTGTCCGTTCCGCAGTTATATGGCGGTACCTATACGCTGTTTGCGCACATGTTGCCTAAACAAGGCATTGAGGTTAGGTTCGCCGAGGGCGATGGCGCTGAAGATCTTGAGAAGTTGGTGGACGATCGCACCAAAGCGATTTTTTGTGAGAGCATCGGGAACCCCGCAGGGAACATCGTCGATTTGAGGTCGCTTGCTGACATGGCGCACGCGCACGGTATCGCGACGATCGTAGATAACACGGTTGCCACACCAGCCTTGTTGAAACCTATTGACCACGGCTTCGATATCGTCGTACACTCGCTGACCAAGTACATGGGCGGCCATGGAAATTCTCTCGGTGGCACGATCACTGACAGTGGTCAGTTTGATTGGACTGGCAACGCAGCACGTTATCCGATGTTTACGACGCCTGAGCCAAGCTACCACGGTGTGGTGTATAGCGAAGCGCTCGGTCCCGCGGCTTATATCGGTCGCGCGCGAACTGTGCCGCTTCGCAACACAGGCTCCGCACTCTCGCCGTTCAATGCATTTCTACTTATGCAGGGGATTGAAACGCTTAGCCTGAGAATGGAGAAGCATTGTGATAACGCTATGGCAGTAGCCAAACACCTACAAAATCAATCAAAAGTTGAATGGGTTAGCTATGCGGGTTTAGAAGGCGATCGTTACTACGAACTAGCACAACGCTATATGAATGGTCGAGCGTCGGGCATTTTGGCCTTCGGCGTAGTGGGCGGTTTCGACGCAGGTGTGAAGTTTTACGATGCTTTGAAGATGTTCAAACGACTTGTAAATATCGGTGATGCCAAATCGCTGGCGTGCCATCCGGCATCAACGACACATCGGCAATTGACCGAATCCGAACAACGAAGTGTTGGCGTGTCTCCCGAGATGATTCGACTGTCGATTGGCATTGAGCATCTGGACGATATCCTTGAGGATCTCGACCAAGCGCTTGCCGCGGTTTAACGACGATTTATGCACCTGTCGCTACCTTGCGTAGCGACAGGTGCAACTGTTCCAGCTCGCTTTAAGTGAGTTTTACCAACATCTTGCCGGTATTCTGCCCGGTAAATAAGCCGATGAGGGCATCGGGTGCAGCTTCAATACCCTCATGGATCGTTTCTTCGTAGTGTAACTTGCCTGCGCGCAGCCAACCGCGCATGTCGTCGAGGAATTCATCTTTTCGGTCGTTAAAGTCCCACACTACGAATCCTTGCATCACAATGCGTTGATATACCATGTTCGATAGGGTCGTGACGCCCGTTGATATAGCGCCGAAATTGTTGTAGGCGGAGATCATGCCGCAGATAGGTATCCGCCCAAACGTATTCATTCGTGGGAGCGCCGCGTCAAGGTGATCCCCGCCCACATTATCGAAGTAGATGTCCAAGCCATTGGGTGCGGCAGCTTTCAGATTCTTGCGCAATACACCTTCGCGATAGTTAATCGCTGCGTCAAGACCAAGCACGTCGCGTAACCACGCGCATTTCTTGTTAGATCCCGTCGAACCTATCGTATAGCAGCCCTTCAGTTTGGCGACCTGCGCGGCGACCGAACCAACGGCTCCCGCCGCAGCGGAAACGAAGACATTCTCGCCCTCTTGGAGTTTACCTGTTATCAGCATCCCGCCCCAGGCCGTGAAACCTGTGGTGCCGAGCACATGCATATAGAGTGTTTCCGGGAAACCGGCTGGCTCAAGTGACTCAAGATCGGAGCCGTCGGATAGGTGATATTCGCGCCAACCGGACCCATGTTGCACGATATCGCCTTCTTTGAATCCACTATGGTTGGACGCGATCACCGTACCAAGCGCGCCGCCGCCTATGACTTGATGCAATGGTTGTTGGCCATTAGAGAGACGCGGCCGCATCGCTGGGTCAACGGACATCCAGCGATTCCGGACAAGTACTTCGTCGGTACCAGGATCGGATACATCCTGTTCAACGAGTTGAAACTGATCCGGTGCTGGTATGCTGTTCGGATATTCGACGAGATGGATTTCGCGGGATTTTGTTGTCATGTCAATTCATTTCGTTTAACGCTGAAGAAGGCCGGCTGGTATTGAGGCATGCCAAGATACGAGCGATCAATGCTACGTTCGAAGTCGGAACCCAAGTTCAAACATGCGGCTCGGGAGTGGTACCTGATCCTTAACGAACGACACGTGATTACGTTGCTCTTGGTCTGTCAAATTTTTGCCGCGAAGAAACAACACTAGATCCGAGGTTGTACCGATGCCTTCAATCGTGTATTCGACTAGCATGGAGAGATCGGTCCACGAGTCCGTCGGCAATTCGAATTGTGCTGGCTCGGTGACCGCGGCATTATGGGACCAACTCAAGTCCGCAAAAAATGCTTGCCGCTCAAGCGTTGCACCTAGCAATACGCGAGCAGAAGGCATTTGCGGCAAGCGTTTTTTTGAACTACGGTCCGTTGTAACTGACACGGTATCGTATTGAAGTTTGAGATCCAGTTCTGTCTGCTCGAATAATGGGGTGTGGTAGATAGCAAGGGCGTCTATCCCAGTGAAATTGGCATCCCGGTGGCGATAGGTGCGTATAGATGTGCCATGATCGAATTCGCCGGTATTTGCGAGATAGATAAAGTCGTTGAATCGGCGATGGAATGCAGTGAGATCAAGATCAATTCGGTTAACGCTTCCAGACATACCGACGGTAAAGCCTAATTGCGATTCGTTACCTAGATCGGCATTGCCAATGTCAATGGAATTCGTTGACAAATGAACACCACGACTGGCCAGTTCCTCAATCGCTGGCGAACGAGTTAACTGGGCAATTTCTGTTTTGAATTTCCAATTGCGTGACTGATCGGATAGAAGTCCAACGGAGAGTGCGTAAGTCGTGAAGTTTCGTTTATCGAAATCAGGCGACGTTATGCGTTTTTCTTCGAACCGCGCACCTATCTCTAGTGCGCCTGTGCCAAGATCCTGGTCGCGTAACCAGGAAACGCCTAGGCGAGTTTCGTCTGCTTGCAGAGGGGTCTCACCCGAGGATTGAATTCGAAAGTCGCGGCCTGAGAGCTGTAAGCCGACGACCGAAGTTTGCTCGCGATTCAACGCGGCATCAATCAGCGCTTCGTAGGCATCGTTTTCGAATTGGCTTGCTTCGGCATCCTCACCGACACCATCTTGTTCGACATGCTTGTATTCGCTCACACCGATGCGAATGCGAAGTTGGTCAATTGCTTCATTGAAGTCGTCTCGCATTAGTTCGAAATCCACCCGCTGCTGCTCGAAATCTAGAAAGCTCGTAGGTACATCTTCGTCGTGGTGCTCGTCCTCGTCGTGATGTTCGTCTCCATCGTCATGGTGTTCGTCCCCATCGTCATGATGCTCGTCGTCATCGTCATGATGTTCGTCCCCATCGTCGTGATCGTCATGGTCATGGGCACCGTGTACATGCGGAATAGGTAAGCCGAAATCGCCTGAGTTAGTCGAGACGGACAGACCAATATGTCCGCGATCATTAATGAAGCTACCACCGATTGCTCCATTCGTCAGATTGAAATAGCTGTTGAGTAGTCTCCCGCAACTGTCTTCATGTCCATGCTCGTCCTCTTCGTGGTGCTCATCTTCGTCGTGGTGCTCGTCCTCGTCTTCGTGATCATCCTCCAAAGATTCCTCAAGCTCGTGAAAATAAGTTGACTCTGAGCAACCAGGAATATCCACATCGTCACTCTGTCGCGTCTCGTAATCGGCGTGAAGCACGAAATCGTTGAGGTCCAAGTCGATGCGACCCGCGAAGGTCTGTCGAGCTGCATTATCCGTACCGCTGGCCGTTACACGACCTTCCCAGTTGCGATCTAATGCGGATTTCGGCAACCTGCCTGAGTCCACATTGAGAATGCCGCCGATTGTCTCGCTACCGTATAAGATGGTGCTAGGTCCTTTTATGATCTCGACGGCATTTGCCATGAATGGACTCATGGTGACCGGGTGGTCGGCATAAAAGGCGGCCAAATCCATCGTGCTCGTACGATCAATCATGGGTTTTACTCGCACGCCGCTCAGCCCGTGAATGACAGGACGACCGACTGCAGAGCCGAATGAAGCGTTACGCATACCAGGTAGGGCCTGAAGTGTTTCGCCGATTGACGAAGCAACCAAGCGGGCTAGTTGTTCGTTACTTATTGCGATATAACTCTGTGCAGCATCGTCTTGTGAAAGAGGATGCGCTGTTACGATGAGCTCTTCAGATAATTGTTCGTGCGAAGACAGTGCGTGGTCGTGACTATGCTCTTTAGTCGTTTTCGTTGTATGGGAGTCTTCGTGGTGTTCGTCCAGAGCCAATGTTTGTGAAGCGGTTATCCACATCGCAATGGCGAGCCCTGATATGACAATTCGAGATAAAGGCAATTTGAGACCAGTTCAAAAAGTAACGAAGCGCCAATTGTAGAGATTTATAACCTTGACTAAACACGACAACATTTGTCACTAGTTGTTAATAGCCCTTGACATTAGCCATTTAAGGACGATAGTTAAACGCATGAACACACGCAACTACAAGGACTAGCAAGGGATCTGTTCATGGGTAGCAAGAAGACACCTGGTCGTAACGACCGAAAGGGTCTAAGCGTCATTGAACTGTTCAAGATATTCCCTGATGACCAAGCTGCACGAACATGGTTTGAGAGGGCACGTTGGAAGGATGGACGGTTCTGCCCGTTGTGTGGTTCGACCAACACCAAGCACAACCTAACCGAAAAGCCGCTGCCCTATCACTGTCGATCCTGCCGTCAGTTCTTCAGCGTGAAGTCTGGCACGATCATGCACCGAAGCAAGCACAGTTTGCAGAAGTGGGCCATCGCCATCGCCATGATGTCCACCAGTTTGAAGGGCGTATCCAGTATGAAGCTGCATCGCGACCTTGGCATCAGCCAGAAGTCAGCCTGGAAGATGGTGCACAAGATACGTGGCGGTTGGAATCGTAGCAAGTCCAAAATTGAAGGCGACTAGAGGCCAATGAGCATCCTTCGGCGGGACGGAGTCGAACAAACACGTCAGCAAGAAACTCCGTGCTGGAGGTGGAACGGTCGGCAAAGCGGCGATCGTTGGGATCAAGCAACGTGATAACAAGCTACGCGCGAAGGACGTAGCTGACATCACATCGCACACACTATATGGTCAGTTGCTCAAACATATCAAGGAGATTCAACTGTTTATTCGGACGAACATAAGGATTATGACGGGATCAATTGGTGCTTGGGGTGTGACGCGCAAACCGCCGAAGGGCGTATGGGCTTGATTGCCCATGCCAGCGGATTCGGGAAAGATAGCCGTTCATTTTCCAACGGTTTAGCCAGAGCGGCACTTCTTCGAGAGGCGACGCGTCTCGGCGTTTCAAGGCTTCGTCAATCAGGCGGTGCGTCGACTGATCCTGCTGGACAGCGCAGAGACGCTCGGAGACCTTGCCGCGTTGCCCAGCAACCGGCTGGAGGCGCTGCGGGGCACCGTGCCGGGCAGTACAGCATTCGGATCAACGCGCAATGGCGCATCTGCTTCCGCTGGACCGACGACGGGCCATGCGAGGTCGAGATCGTAGACTTATCACTGAGGGAGCCAAACATGAATATGAGGAACGGCATGAGGCCGGTACATCCCGGCGAAATACTACGTGAGGAAATCGAAGCGCTTGACCTGTCGGCCAATGCGCTGTCGAAGGCGCTGGGAGTGCCGGTGAACCGGGTGACGATGATCCTGAATGGTCAACGGGGTGTGAGCGCGGACACGGCGCTGCGGCTCGCGCGGTACTTCGGGACGACACCGCAACTCTGGATGAACTTGCAGAAGACCTGGGAGCTTCGCCAAGCGGAGATCGCGGCGGGCTGCGAGATCGCGAAATGCGTGACGCCGCGGCAGGTGGCGACAACAAGTGCGGCGTCCGATGCCCGTTCCTGATTTCCAATCGCTGATGCTCCCCGCTCTCAAGGTGTTCGATGGCGGTGGGGAGACGTCACTTTCCGAAGTTCGCGAGCGTATCGCCGCCGCCGAGGGACTCTCGGCGGAAGATGTCCGAGAAATGCTCCCGAGCGGTCGGCAGTCGGTGTTCGTGATGCGTGTGGGTTGGGCCGTGAGGTACATGGAACGAGCCCGGCTGCTGGAACGGGCCCGTCGCGGTGTCTATCGGCTCACAGACGAAGGTAAACACTTGTTGTCGCGTGCACCTTCGCGCATTGACCTGAACCTGCTCAGAAAGTACCCGGATTTCGCCAAGTGGTTGCAACGCAGGAAAGCTCCGCCTCCCAGCAAAGGGTGCGACACATCCGAGCAAACGAAGATCGCACCCGACACCCCGGAGGAAACTCTGAACCACGCTTGGCGATTGCTGAACAGCGTTCTGGAAGGCGAAGTGCTGCATCGGGTTCGTGATGCGGCGCCGGAGTTTCTCGAACGGACGGTTGTCGATTTGCTGATTGCGATGGGCTATGGCGGCGGCGATGCCGTGATGGGCCTTGTGACAGGACGTTCGGGCGATGGTGGAATTGATGGCAAGATCCGGGAGGATGCGCTCGGTCTGGACGAGGTTTACGTGCAGACGAAGAAATACGCGGAAGGCAACACTGTGGGCGAAAGCGACCTGCGCAACTTTGCGGGCGCGATTGACGCCGCAGGCACGACGAAGGGCGTTTTCGTCACCACCTCCGGCTTCACGCGCGCTGCCAAGAACTATGTGGCGCGGAGTCCGAAGCGGATTGTCCTGATCGACGGTGAAGAACTGGCGCGGCTTATGGTCCGGCACGGAATCGGTGTGCGGACGCAGCTTCGTTACGAGGTCAATCGGATCGACGAAGACTATTTCGATCAGGACGCGCCGTAAGCCGTTTGTTACCCATGGTTGGCAGCTCCCTGTTCGGGCCGGGCGGTAATATGCAGGAAGCGGCCGCGACGGCGTTTCGTCAAGGAAGCCGTGCGGCGGAGCGGAAGAGGCTGACTCATAACCCCATGGCGTTGCGGGTGTTTCCACCGGTTCATGCGCGGGCGGACGCTTACGGAATTTGCACCATCGGTGCGTGGGGTGTGATAACCGACTCGCCGAAAGGTGTTCCAATCGCGCTGCCTGACTGCTCAATCCGTCGGGCGATACAAGCTGTTGTGTGCCATTGACATTCAGCCCGAGCGGCGCTTGAGCGACAGTGCCCGGCCGGAGGAAGGGCGGTCTGCGCGGGATGCCCGCGCAGGAGAGCGGGAGAAAACGGCAGCGACGGCCATGCCGAATGGGAAAACGTGCGGGATAGGGAAAAGGAAACTGAAAGGCAAACCCGATAGTCCGCCTGCGTCGCCTGGGCGGCTCTTCGTGCCCAGGCTGACAAGACATTCGGTACGATAACGCTTGCTCCATCAAAAACGCGTAGTCCCGATTTCTCGAACCGAATCAACCGTTGTCAAAACGGCGACTCAGCTCGTATGTATCTGAACCAGCACAAAATCAGTATTGTTCGATATGCCCACCAGCGTGCTGGTTATCACATAAGATGTGTAGTTTACTACAATACCTAATTAACAAGAGAAATTTGTTAAATTAGGTTCAAAATAAACTTTTCGCTTGAGTAAGGTTTGTTTTGGCGCAAGATTAACAAATATGACTAGTGAAAACCGCAGTAAAATAAACCGCCTGCTCACAGCATGGCCCCAAGGCACTGTGGCTGTGTCGCGCTGGCTTGAGACCCAGGGCGCCTATCAGCAACTGGTGCATGAGTATGAGAAAAGTGGCTGGATACGGCGCATCGGCCAGGGTGCCTATGTGCGTGCCGACGGCACGGTCGAGTGGACTGGTGGCCTGCATGCCCTCCAGGAACAATTGAAGCTGCCCGTTCATGCAGGGGCCAAATCGGCGCTGCAGATGCAGGGGTATGCGCATTTCCTAGCGATAGGGAAGGGTGGGTCCGTATCCCTGTTCGGTACCCCTGGCACCCGGTTGCCCGCTTGGTTCCGGCAATATGACTGGGGGCTAGCTCTTCGTTATTCCTCCACGAAGCTGTTTGCCGACGATCCGAATGCAGGCCTCACCAAAAAGGAGCTGGCCGCTTACGCCATAACCCTCTCAGCCCCCGAACGCGCCATCATGGAAGTGCTGTACCTCGTACCTGCGGAAGAATCCTTTGAAGAGGCCGCCCTGCTCATGGAGGGGTTGACCACCCTGCGGCCGCGCTTGGTGCAGTCGCTACTGGAACAGTGCCGTTCGGTGAAGGTGAAGCGGCTGTTCATGTTTCTCGCAGAAGCCTGTAACCATGCTTGGGTCAAGAAACTAAATCTGTTAAAAGTGGACTTCGGTAAAGGTAAGCGCATGATAGTCAAAGGTGGACGGCTGGATGCCAAATACAACATCGCTGTTCCTGATTCGAACCTGCAGTGGAAGGCCTCGGTGAATTCAGCATGAAAGACAGTCCCTACTTCAAACAGGCACAACTGATGCTGCGGGTCATGCCCCATGTGGCAGCAGAGGAGTGTTTCGCGCTGAAGGGCGGTACGGCGATTAATTTTTATGTACGCGACATGCCGCGACTGTCGGTCGATATTGATCTGACCTACTTGCCCCTGGAGCCGCGCGACACGGCATTGGCAAGTATCGGTGAGGCATTGCAGCGAATCGCTGTCGCGATTCGAAGAAGCTTACCCCGAGCGACTGTACAGGAGATCCAGACAAGAGGAGCGGAGCATGTTTCCAAGTTATCCGTCAGCACAGCAGAGGCGACGATCAAGATCGAACCAAATCTGGTGCTCCGGGGTACAGTATTTGCGCCTGTGGAACGGCAGCTGAGCGAGCAGGCCGAAATAATGTTTGAGGCTTCGGCGACGGCCTGCACTCTGGCGGTTGTAGATCTGTATGGCGGGAATCTATGTGCAGCACTTGACCGCCAGCATCCGCGCGATATCTTCGACATCAAGATCCTGATGGAGAACGAAGGCATCACGGATGAAACCCGCACTGCCTTCATTATTTATCTTGCGAGCCACGACCGGCCGATGAACGAACTGCTTGCACCCAACCTGAAAGATTTTCGACAAGTGTTCGAGCAAGAGTTCGTCGGAATGACGAACGAAGACATTGAGCACGACGAACTGGTGGCAGTCCGAAAAATACTCATCGAAACAATCACGAACTCAATGACAGAGAACGAGAAGAAATTCCTGCTCTCGATCAAACAAGGGGAACCGGATTGGACTCTTATGCCAATGACAGGTATTGACCAACTGCCCGCGATTCAATGGAAGTTGATCAATATACGGAAGATGGAAAAAAAGAAACAGAAGGAATCGCTGGAAAAACTCCAGGCAGCATTGGGGCTATGAATGAGCGGACATGCCAGCAAAAAGGAAGCCTGCTCCCGCGTTGTAAATGGCGCGCAGCTCGCGGCGGCTCCGTCCTTGGGTGCGATTGGACGATCCAGACCTTGCGGCCCGTCGAGTGGATGTACAGCCCGAAGGTGCACTGCGTTCAGGAGCCTGCCGGAGGGACGTGCCGTCAACCGTGCCTTCACCCCTACCGAACGTGCTGCCATGGACGATATCCTGTCCGCCCTCGGCGACACGACGTTCGACATCTACCTCAACGGCGAGACGTTCTGGCGCAACGTCCCTCCCACCGCCGTGTGGGCTTACCGCCTAGGAGCCTGCGTCGTAGAAAATTTCCCGAGATAGAATTAGGAAAATATATCTTTCTATGGAAATAATAGGTAAAATAATCCATAAAGTGAATAAATACGATAATATATCCTATTCTCTGAATACCAAATCGTCCTGCGTCTCAGCTCCTAGCAATGACGACAAGTTCAAGAAGCACACGAAGTCCACATAAGCGGGTGCGACCGCTAACGACTCTGTTCTCTGCCGGTCGACACATCAGCTTGGCTTGCATTCGCTTCCTTGTTTGGTCAGGGTTGTAACTTCCAAAGTTTGGCTGGCGAGCGTGAATTCTTCTACGATTTGGCGCTGTGAAGGTGCTTGAGATTACGAACAGATTTTATGACCCGTGCGTTAGTTTGTAGGTAACGACTGCGATTGCGATTTCATCTCCCGCTTGATCAGTCACGCAGACATTCGCCGTGCACAGCGTGCCCCCGCGCCGTCTCACCTTAGCATCTGCCAGTAGATCGGTTTGCACGGCTAATTTCAGAAAATTCACAGTCAAGCCGACCGTGGCACCTTTTGAGTTTGAATTTACCAACGATGTCGACCAGAACGCGGCCGTCGCCGCGACATCAATTAGTGCACTGATCGCGCCACCATGAATACGCCCAACGCCTAACTTCTTATGATAAGGCATCTTGACCACGACGTGATCCGGAGCGGATTCAACGAGTTCAATGCCAAGTTGAGCAGCGAAGTTTTCGGTCGCTATGCGTTGGGCCGTCGCTGTTGAGACTTCAGTCAATACGCTTGGCAAACCGAAAAGAGGCGATTCTAAGCATAGGATCGTACTCAACCAATGATGGGTTGAGCGTCAGATTGAGATTTGAGATAATTAGCTTGTTGAGTCAGTCCGCGCATGCATGCTAAAGCCCTTGCTTCGCGAACGGTTACTAGTGCTCGGTGTGCTCTTGTTGTTCTTCGGGCTGCCTATCGCGTTGTCGGAAGAGAACAAGCCAAATCCTCCACCTATTAGGGTGGACGCCATGTTTAAACTTATGAGCGAGCAGATTGCTGAAGCGGCGTGTACGGCCCCGGAGTTTAAGGCGTGTTTCGACGTACCTTATACGGAGTGTGAAAGGGAACTGAAGTCGATGTTAGCAGCGTGCCGAGAAGATATGAGCGAGAATCTGCCGGAACTGATTCGTGCAGACGAATCGGGCCCAATCATTGAGAGGGCTTACGCCTGCGTCATACCGAAGTGGGACAAGCTCATCGGTAAGCGGCGAGTAGAAACCGAAGAATGTAAGCGGCTTGAGAAAGCAGCGTGGGAGGATGTGAAACCTTGAGCGACGACATACCCAGTATCTTGAATCATGTGTCAATTGGTACGAATCAATACGACAGAGCCATTGCATTCTACGACGCTGTACTGGCAGAGATTGGTGCGACGCGTAAGCATGAGATCCCGGGGATTGCGGTCGCATATGGCAAGTTATTTCCAGAATTTTGGGTACAGAAGCCACTCAATCAGGAATCGGCTACCGTTGCTAATGGCACTCATTTCGCATTTCTTGCGCCTTCTCGAGCTGCGGTTGACGCGTTTTATACGACAGCGCTTGAACACGGTGCTACTGCCGACGGTGCCCCTGGTTTACGGCCCGAGTATGGACCTGGCTACTACGGTGCGTTCGTATTCGATCTTGATGGACACAAGATTGAAGCTAACGTGATACCGGGTGTCGAGTAAATGTCTGACCTCGCATAGATAACTTGTTCTGGATTGGATGCTCCAGGACTATTGGTATAGGTGGCATCCAAAACGTGCAAGTGATGAAGCGCGGGTTAGGGTTATAGGCCAGCAGCATAGGAACTGTAAAGATACCTATAAAAACGATCTGTTTTGAAGGCCATTTCATCTCGCAACGAGATGAAGTCACAAAATCGTTGATGTTGGCCATTTGTAATGACAGACATGTGCCATTAGCGAACCTCTACCTAGTAACTGTTGGTTAGAGGAATCCTACGTGGGTCAAGACTGTTTGCCCTGAAGTGACGCCTCCTCCCTTACTTCAACGGTTAGGTTGGATAACTTATTAAGATCAATGACCGGTTATATGAGTTACGGCCTGCACCATCATACCGCAACCTTGTCGAACCGGGCGACCAGGTTGAATCGTCTAGGGGGAGGGGGGGCAGCTATTCGCTCGCGTGCGAGGGCAAGATACCCGGCTTCAATGTCGTAGCCGACGCATCGCCGCTTGTTCTTAACTGCCGCCAAGGCCGTCTGCCCACTTCCCAGGAACGGATCAAGCACCTCGTCGCCCTCATCCGAATAGAGCACGACCAGGCGCCGTGCTAGTTCTTCGGGAAACGGGCAGGGATGATCAATAGTCTTCGGCGGTACCGGTGCGATATGCCAGACATTGTTGGCGATGTCGCGCGTAAACAGCTCGTCAATATCCAGTGCCTTCTTCTGCCCGCGCCGAGGGTCACCCGGCTTGCGGAATACAAGGATGTATTCCGTCATGATGTTCGGGTAGTAATAGCCTGATCGCGGTTTCTGGATGAACACCCCTGCGCGCTTCACGCCGCCTGTCACCTTGTTCCAGACAATATCCTGATGGAACTCCCAGCCAATGCTGAGCATCCGTTCAGTAAGCAACATTGGTATCGGGTAATGCTTGCCCTTGTGTAGGATCGTCCCGACGACAATGACACAAAAGCCGCCGTCCAGAGTGGCTCGCTTCACCTCCTTGAACACCTTGGCAATATTGGTGAGATAGTCCTCAAAGGTTTTGCCGAACGCCTCGTACTGCCGCTCCCGATGCCAGGCCGTGGGACCGCTGCGGGCATGAATGTCGTAGTCAATCGCGTTCCAGTAGGGCGGCGACGTGACAGTGAGAGCAATTGACGCATCAGCGCATTGCTGCATTTTCAGGCTGGACTGGCAATAGAACCGGAAGCCTGGACCCTCGACAGTGCCCTCTCGCTGCTTGCGCCTCTTGACGACAGCCGCATCCAATTCCGCAAAATCGAGCGTCATTGAATCAGCTCCGTGTAGGCAAGGTGTTGACTAATTATAGCTAGATTCATAGTTCGTATTGGTCAATGATATTGGCGCGGCGGGCATTGTGGCACCCAGCATACTCCGTCACATAGTGGTTTGGTTCAGTGCTTGATGTCACCAATAGTGCGTGTCAATACATCCGCGCTTGAGTATGAACCAGAAGTATTTGACCCAGATTGTGTGCGCCATGCCCCAGACATACTTTCCAGCCGGGTGATCAACCGACTCGTGATCGAAATCCTTTATATAGTTATAGACAGTTGTGTATCGGTGAATAGCCTGGCACCCTGCTCCGGCCGTTCGCAATGAGCCTTGTAGTGTCCGTGGTTGTCATCGTTTTGTAGGTGTTTCCTTGGCCGTGCCAGGTCCTTCGTGCCGACCACGGCAGCTTTGCTGGTTGGTTTGAAAGCCGCGCCTGTCAAGTAGCGTTGCTAGTGTACACGCCCTAAGTCTCATTTAATGAAGTCTTAAGTTATTTCCTGTATTAACACTATGTGCCCAGCACAACCCGCCCCCGAAGCCGGCTTCGCAGGCTTCGGCGATTCCCTCTAATTTGAATTGACAATAAGTTCGCTTTACTATTCCCCGGGCATACTTATGAAAAGTAGAACAACTCTGGTGTTCGTCATGTGCGAAGGAGTTTTGGTAATCGCTCACGATAGCTTCAACGTTCGGCTTCACACTCTCCGGCACTTGTTGCATATACCTTTTAAACAACACCTTGAATATCGGTTCGCTTTCGCCATAAGCTGCTGCACCGAGCCATCCTAGTGCGCGAAGATTGCTCTTCTGAACAGACTCTGTCCCATTAAGTAGGATGTATGCAAGACGAGATTGCGAATCTTTGAATCCACGTTTGGCTAACGCCAGAAGAAGAGGGTACGCTTCTTCATAGTAACCTTTTCTATACAGCTGGTTTGCCCTGCCGCGCTCAAACCTCATTGCTCGAATATCACCTACTGAAAATTCTATAGGATCTAAGGGCATATGCTGAAACATGTTACCAATGACTTTAATCTCCTCCATATGACGATCCTCGTAGGTCGTGATCGAGTCTCGTGAATTGAGATAGTCGTTTAGGTTAAGGGTGCCGGATGTAATTTGGTGGACTAATCTTCGATTAGCAGGTGCTAAGGACGCATAGAGATTCGACATCGCTAGATGTCGATGGAATCCGCCGTTGATTTGTTTTGGGTCAACACCTCTCGCTAATTTTTCTTTATCTCGTTCTAGTTGAACTCGATAGCGTTGGATGGTTCGGTGCATCCTCTGAGCCTGGCGCTTACTTCCTGCAATGGTCTCTAGTGCTCGAATTTCTAACTCAGGTTTACTTATCGGCTTGGGCTCTATTTGAGCACTAGCTGTGTATACACATATCACTAGTAAACTAAGAAATGTAACCCGAAACAACATGAAACCATTGCACATCGCGTCATTCACTCATGCTAGTACCATCCCCCACCAGCGGGTACGGTAGCGAAACCAATTAAATTGCCCCTAGCATCGTAATAAGAACATATCTGCAATCATTGTGAAACGTTTGTTGGTAACCTAACCATTTCAACCCATCCTTCGTAGAGGTCTACTTCTTTTGATCAATCTTAGCGTAGGACCTCGCGTTTGCAATAAATATCTCAACCGCTCACTTGCCGCTTCGTTCGTTGATCTGACTCTGCTTTGTATCGATATCGCGGGCCAAGCCTTGATATGAAATTAGATTACCGATAGCTCGATAGATTTCTTTCCTTTATTATTTCATATACCTTTTGTAAACTCCAACTTCGTTGAATGTGATCTCTTTTACTGTATTGATTTCGTTATGTGCTGAGTCTTGGAGAGGCAAGACTTGAGCAACTCCTGGAATGTTTTGAAAGTTACTTGCCTATGAGTCATCCTCGTCGTAGTTTCTGGACATGGGGCCATGTTTCAGACGAGCCGTCGCAAGCGCAACGTCAAGCCGCCGCAGTAATTGCAACGCAAAGGACGGGTGTCGAAATAAGTCCACCGACAATTCCATCGATTGAGAGCATTGAGTTGCGGCCCAGTCGGATACAGGTACCGTCGTCATTAACAGATATCATCACAACAGCGAAAGAAGATCGTGTTACGCACACTTATGGCGGTCATACCTTAGAGCTTTTGAAAGCGATTCGGGGGCGATTCGACGAACCGCCGGATGCGGTAGCCTATCCTACATCTGAAATTGATCTGGAGCGAACATTAGCGTGGTGCGATGCGAATCAGATCGCAGTGATTCCTTATGGTGGTGGGACGAGCGTGGTATGGGGAGTAAACGTGCCATCCGCTGTGGAGCGCGCGGTATCGGTTGATCTTGAACGAATGAACCGGATCCTTGAAATTGACGACATTTCGCTTGCGGCTAACTTTCAAGCAGGGATTTATGGTCCGGATTTGGAATCTCAACTCAAACCTCACGGCTTGACATTGCGGCATTACCCGCAGTCGTTTCCTTGGTCCACAGTAGGTGGTTGGGTTGCAACGCGTTCTGGCGGGCACTACGCGACGAATCACACGCACATTGACGACTTCGTCGAGTCTATCCGCATGTTGTCGCCAGCAGGTTGGTTTGAAAGTCGACGCTTGCCTGGTAGCGGTGCCGGTCCGAGCCCGGATCGCATGATTATTGGATCCGAAGGCACGCTTGGCATTATTTCATCGTGTTGGTTGCGATTGCAAAAACGACCTAAATTTAGAGGCAACGCGGGCGTACGATTTAAAAACTGGGCTGCCGGCACCGAAGCGGTTCGAGCGATCGTTCAGGCGAAATTGCATCCCGCTAATCTCCGCATTCTGGATCCAGTAGAAGCACACACTGCAGCTGGCGTCACGGATGCGAGCGCACTTTTGATCATCGGCTTTGAGTCCTCTGACGTGCCGCAAGATCATGCGATTGAACAAGCTGTAGCCATGGCGAGAGATCATGGGGGCATCGTTGAAGACTCGGATATCGTAGTCGACGATGGATCAGGAGCGCCTACTGGGCGTGGGGGTTCCGTCGGCGCCTGGCGTAACGCGTTCATCGGCGTGAATGCGGGCGCTCAGCTTGGCTTAGGCATCTTGTCTGACACATTCGAGACTGCGATTACATGGGATCGTTGGCCCGTTTTCGATGAGCATATACGCGACAGGGTCGGTACTGCATTACGTGAGGTTATTCAGAAAGGCGCGACATTATCGTGCCGCTTTACGCATGTGTATCCCGACGGGCCAGCGCCGTATTACTCATTTTCCGGTCCTGTGCCGATAGGCAGTGAATACGATGCATGGCAGACCATCAAGCAAGCTGCCAATGACGCGGTGGTGTCAGCAGGCGGTACTATCACGCACCATCACGCGGTAGGAAGAATGCACAAAGGTGCATGGGAGAGTCAGCGTCCTGCGTTGTTCGGTGACATGCTTCGTTCGCTAAAAAGGACGCTGGATCCTCAAGGCAATCTCAACCCTGGCGTCCTAATTTGATACGTAACGACGCTTCAGCCAATCAAGCATGACCTCATTGACATGCTGTGCAGCGTCTCTTTGTACCCAATGATTCGCGTTGGGCAAGGTCACGAGCGTGAGTGACTGGGAAACCCAAAGCCACGTGTCGTTCAACGCCCCTGGTAAAAGTGCTTGATCCTGTAAGCCATGAAACATGAGAACCGGAGCTTGAACCGAGGGATAGTCAGGTAAAAACTCCTCACCTGGTTTCGGGTAGTTTGCTTTATAGTAGTTCAGCATAGCCTCGGTACTGGATCGCTTAAATACTTCCAGGTATCTGGTCTTAGTCGTTTCATCTGCGTTTTGCTGGCTGATGCCTACTAACATCTCAGGTGTGAGCGTCGTGTGTGCGTTTGGTTGTTGAAAATAAAACGCATATTGGCTTGACTGTTGTTGCGCCTCTGAATGAGCGAGTTCGCGACTTAAGCCCTTTGGGTGCGGCAAATTCAAGACGATTAAGTTATCAACAGCTTCCGGAATATTCATGGCCACGCTCCAAGCGATCGCACCACCCCAATCATGGCCGACCACTGTGGCTGATTGGCGTTTTTCAGTTTTGATGACGGCATGGATATCGCCAACGAGCAAATCCATCTGGTAATGCTCAACTCCTTCCGGTTGATCGGAACGGTTGTAGCCACGTAGATCAACGGCGACGACGCGATAGTCCGCTCGTAATGCTTCAATCTGTTCGCGCCAGGTGTACCAAAAATCTGGAAATCCGTGAATCATGACGACAAGAGGCGCATCTTTTTCACCGATCGCGACATAGTGGATAGATACACCATGGCTGTCAGCCATACGGTGTTCAACGAGTTCGTATAGGTCAGCCATAGCATTCACCGTAAACATGCATAGAAAGAGGACGAGGAATCGACGCACAGGGGCATTTTCCTTGAAAATTGGGTAGCGATTATTGCAGACGGACAATGAGTGAGTACAAAGGAAAGGCGTTATGAGTTTCGCTCGCGTACGCATTGACTTGGATGCACTGGCTTCCAATTACCGAATGTTTTGTTCTCGGACGACAGGCGAAGTCGGTGCGGTAGTCAAAGCCAACGGTTACGGACTAGGCTCTGTACCCATTGCTAGACGGCTTGGTTCTGAGGGCTGTCGGTCGTTTTTCGTGGCAACGCTTGATGAAGCGTTGGCGCTGCAACCCTATATAGACGGTGATGTATACGTATTCGAACCACCTCTCGGAAAGGCGGGGATCCGTGAGACAGTCTCTGCCGGTTGCATTCCAGTGATAAATCTTGAGGAGCAACTGGCGTACGTGATTGAGGAGCCAAACATAAAGAAGATTGTTGTCCACATTGACACCGGTATGGAGCGCACGGGAATTTCTTATAAATCGGTCGATGTGGATCGATTGAAAACGGTCTCCTTGCACCTGCTCATGACACACTTGGCGTGCGCCGACAACCCTGACCATCCATTCAATCTTGAGCAGATCAAGCGCTTTGAGGCGATTGCCGCATGGATGCCATCGGTACGTACAAGTATCGGCAATTCTGCCGGTACGCTCAATGGCCCGCCCTTTCAAGGTGATCTTGCGCGACCTGGAATTGGACTCTACGGTGCAAATCCTTTCGTTAACCTGAAAAACCCCACATCCATTGTCGCAACGTGTGAGGCGCAAGTGTTAGCGATTCGGGATATCCGAACAGGAACGGGTATAGGTTACGGTTTAACGCACACTGCGGAACAGCCTACACGACTTGCTGTCATAGGTATGGGTTATGCCGATGGAGTACCTCGCGTCCTCTCAAATATCGGCAACTTTGCGTGGGGAGAGCGACTACTGCCCATTCGAGGTCGTGTATCGATGGATGTTACGCAAGTCGACGCGACAGCTTGCCCTGATTTGGCGATCGGTGATTGGGTTGAGTTTTATGGGAAAACCATTGATTGCGACGAGGTGGCGGCGACAGCTAACTCGCTTGGTTACGAGTTCCTGACTGGGCTTGGTGAGCGCGTAAAACGGTTGTATGTATAACTCAAACTCTCTTGTGAAATTTGCGTGAGAACGTCATGACGGAAACAAAACGAAGCGGCGTTTTGGCAGGGCAAGTAGCCGTTGTCACGGGTGCTAGCCGAGGTATTGGTGAAGCCATCGCGCGGCGATTTGCGATGGAAGGCGCGAAAGTGGTGGTATCTGCCCGTACGGTTGAAGAGTCGGATCACTTTCTTGAAGGCACGATAAAGCAAACGGTTAAAACTATTGTCGACGCTGGCGGCGAGGCGTGTGCAATCAAGTCGAATTTGGCGGACGCCGCGGACCGCCGAGGGTTGATTGAACAAGCCATTGCTACATACGGCCAGGTCGATATTCTTGTCAACAACGCCGCAGTGACTTGGTTCGTACCCGTTGCGGATTTCAGCGAAAAGCGATTTCGAACCATGATGGATGTGCAAGTTTGGGCGCCGTTCGAGCTGGCGCAATTGTGTCTGCCCGGAATGCTTGGACGCGGCCGCGGGTGGATTTTGAATATCTCTTCACATGCAGCCATTCATCCGGTGGCGAAAGCGCCGGGCGGACATGGTGGTACGGTATACGGTATGTGCAAAGCAGCATTGGAACGCTTTACCACCGGGTTAGCGCAAGAGACCTTCGGGCAAGGCATTGGCGTCAACGTGATTTCGCCGGGACTGGTCGCGACGCCGGGCGTTGTACACCATAACCTAATCAATGAGTCGAACAAGGATCGCGTGACACCGGTTGAACACATGGCTGAAGCATGTCTGCGTCTCTGCTATGGCGACGCGAAGCAAATAACCGGCCGCATTGACTACGCAGACCAAGTCATAGAAGAGTTCAAGTTAGTGCCGGCCGATCTCATCGCAGCTTGAAATTGATTACGCTTACTGTAGTTCGTCCCTACGCTGAAACCAGCTATGAGTGATCCACTTCATAACGAGTTTGCACCCGATTCGATCGAGGCCCGCTCGCTTCGTTACTTAATCAACCCTAACTCCAATCTCGCTGAAGTCAAGCGACGCGGTCCCCACCTGCATGTTCGAGCTGAAGGCGTTTATTTATGGGATGGTGCCGGCAAGCAATACATTGAGGGACTTGCAGGCTTGTGGTGCACCGCATTAGGCTACGGCGTTAAAGAGCTCAGTGCGGTTGCGCAACAGCAAATGGAAAAACTGGCTTATTCGCAGTTATTCTCTGGTATTACCAATGAACCGAGTGTGCAGCTGGCAGAAATGCTGATGGCAATGGTTCCCATTGACGCTGGAAAGGTGTTCTTCGGTCTGTCGGGGTCGGACGCAAACGACACCCAGGTCAAATTGCAGTGGCACTATTCGAATTTAATCGGCAAACCTGAACGCAAGAAGATCATTTCACGGTGGCAGGCCTACCATGGCGTCACCGTTGTAAGCGGTAGCCTGACGGGGTTGCCCCCGTTCCATAAAAACTTTGACCTACCGATTGACCGCGTCAAGCACACGGACTCGCCATTTTTCTATCGGCAGGCTCAGGAAGGGGAGAGCGAGGACGAGTTTACGACACGCCTTGCGAATAACCTGGAAGATCTCATTGTCTCCGAAGGACCTGAAACGATTGCGGCGTTCATCGCCGAACCGATTATGGGCGCTGGTGGTGTCATCGTACCCCCAGACGGGTACTACGAAAAAATTCAACGTGTTCTTGCTAAATATCGCATTCACTTTATAGCTGACGAAGTAATCAATGGCTTCGGTAGAACGGGAAACCTGTTCGGTTGCCAGACAATGGGCATTGATCCAACGACTATGAGCGTGGCGAAAGCGCTATCCAGCGCGTACTTGCCAATCAGTGCGGTGATCGTGCCGAATTTCATGTACGACGAATTTGAACGGGCCACAGAAGAAACGCGAATGTTCGGTCATGGGTTCACGTATTCAGGACATCCTGTGTCCGCCGCTGTCGCCGTGAAGAATTTGGAACTGATGGAAGAGTGGGGAATCTACGATCGCGTGAAAGCGATGACACCTGTCTTTCAAGAACGATTACGCAGCTATGAAGATCACCCGCTGGTCGGCAATGTCCGTGGCCGTGGATTAATCGGCGCAGTCGAACTGGTCAAGAATAAGACGACGCGGGAGCCGTTCGACCCTCAGCATGCTATCGGAGCTCATTGCATGGATCGATGTCGGGAGCACGGTTTGATTTCGCGCGCGGTCGCGGGCGACTCAATGGCATTTTGTCCGCCTTTGATCGTTAACGCGGATCAGATTGACGAAATGTTCTCTAAGTTCGATCGAGCGTTGGCCGATACCTTGCGACACGCGAACGCATTGAATGACTAATTGGCGATTCTCAGATCCTCGCCGTTCTTGACGTACACTGCGCGATTGCAGAACTCTTCGACAGTCATCGCTTCTAACAGGTCTGGGTCGGTCGTATTGACCCACGTGCGAGCATCGCCGGTCGTTCGACAAGCAACGTGACCGATAGACGGTTCGAACCCGTCATACATCACGGTATAGGACTCGATCGTCGCAGGTCCGTCGTAGCTTTCGAGGCATGTTCGCGCCGGCAGCGCGTCAATTTGAGGTTGTACGTCGTCGCTAACAAAAGCTCTTTGTGGTGGTTCTTTGCTATACGTGCCATGTACATGTTTGTAAATATTGCCACCGTTCGCAGTTACGAGCGCTTTTCCCTCACCCTGGCACTCGCGCAATAGTTCTACGGTTCGCGCAATGCTGTGCATCACGTAGTTGTTCAAAGGTCCGCCCCCGAACGTCAAGCCGCCGGTTACCGTCAAGTCGCGTGCTTCGGACAACCCGTACTCCTTGGCGGCGACTTGGACCGCAGATGGAAAACAACTGTACAGATCCACGAAATCCAGCCGGTCTGCCGTCGTATCGGAATGCTCAAGTAGACATGCCGCCACTTTTCGGATGCCCGGTGACGTATCGAATTCATCGCGTACGGAAGCTGAGAAGTGGTCGTAACCTTTCACGCCAGCCATCGGATAAACCCACTTTGATTCAGGAATACCAAGCTTCTTCGCATGTTGTACAGAAGTCATAATCAATGCAGCGCCCATGTTTACCGACATGTTCGCATTCATGTATTTGGTGTATGGAAAGCTGATCGGTCGATTGTTCGCACTGGGCGTACGTATTTCCTCTGCCGACATGTTGGTTTGCACCCACGCGTGCGGATTACGCAAGCCGACGTCATTGAAGCGCGACCATAAGCAGGAAATGCGCGTGCGGTGCTGGTCAATGGTCTCGCCACGGCTAAATCGAATACGATTGTCGTACATGGGATACACCTGAATCGCGCGTTGTATGCCCTTTGCAATCTCGAACGCGTGATGTTCCGGCTGCTGCTCGGCGCCGATGATTCGATCGGGGACGCCCGGCGCATTGGTCTGCTCTAACGTTACGCCGAGTTTGCGCGCTTTCGTCGCGCTGTTGCCGTTTTCGGCTCCAGTAATCAATGCCAGTTCGAGTTCGCCGTCTTGTATTTCGCATGCCGTCGTATTGATAACCGCTTGATTTTGGTTGCCGCCGATTAACGTGCCCACTGTCTCGAAGTCAACCGCGCCAAGGCGTTCGCCTAGAAGTTTCGCTGGATTTTGGTAGCTCCACATACCGCGTACGACTCGTACGGATTGGACGTTATGGAGAAACGAGCCGCACTCCGCGTCCTGTTCCGCAAGCTGAATGGCTTGCCACATGAGTTCGAGCGGCTCAAGAGATTGGTTTGGATCGGGTACTCGGTCTAGCACTTGACCGACGCCGACAAGGATCGGCGTAGTAGGCAAAACGCTCATGGTTATCAAGACATTAGCACTGACGCATATTTTGAACGTTGCGACATATTCATTACATCCATCTTCTCAATTCATGAGCGATTATGCGATTGACGTCCGATGCGAATAAGCGCACAGCGTGATGGGTATCTAACGTCGAATTCATGGAAAAATGACTTCTGATTGACTGTATCTGCTCGTGGAGGAGGCCTACGAAGAAAGGCGAAGACCGGGCTTATTGTGAATTGCACCCAAGTTGCAGTTCGTTTGCACTTCAACGATCCTTGAGTGGAGTGCCATTTGCAGATAGAAAATAGCGCTGGAACGAAGGTTGTTTCTCATGATTCTGAAGTCCTCAATTCGAACCTCTGATTCGGTATTTCAATCGAACCACGAAGCGTTTTTGGTCGCTCTGCGGGATCTTGAATCTCGTCAAGCCGAGATTGCACTCGGTGGAGGTGAACGATCTCGCAAGCGTCACATTGAGCGGGGTAAATTACTGCCGCGAGAACGTGTGAAACGACTGCTTGATCCAGGTTCGCCGTTTTTAGAGTTTTCCACCTTTGCAGCGTATGGCATGTACGAAGACCCGGTGCCGGCAGCAGGATTGATTGCGGGCATTGGCGTTGTCGAAGGTAAAGAATGCGTCGTCGTAGCAAACGATGCAACCGTTAAAGGCGGTACTTATTACCCCATGACGGTTAAGAAACACTTGCGGGCGCAAGAAATAGCCCTCGAAAACGAACTGCCTTGTATCTACCTTGTGGATTCCGGTGGGGCGTTTTTACCGCTTCAGTCGGAAGTTTTTCCTGATAAGCAGCATTTCGGTCGCATTTTTTATAACCAGGCAACGATGTCCGGCGCTGGGATCCCGCAAATTGCCGTTGTCATGGGCTCCTGCACTGCGGGTGGTGCTTACGTGCCGGCGATGTGCGACCAGGCGATCATCGTGAAGGGTCAAGGTACGATATTTCTCGGAGGCCCACCGTTGGTAAAGGCAGCAACCGGCGAAGAGATAGACGCTGAATCGTTAGGCGGCGGGGATGTTCACTCCCGCCGGTCGGGCGTTACGGATTATCTCGCACAAAATGACGAGCATGCACTATCACTTGCACGAGCTACCATCGCAGATTCGAATCTCTCATACAAGGACACCGTCGATCGGGTGCCGTCGAAAGCTCCTCTCTACGACCCTAAGGAGATATACGGTATTCTGCCGCAAAATAACCGCACGCCCTATGATGTCCACGAAATCATCGCGCGCTTGGTCGACGGATCCGAATTCAGTGCATTTAAACCGCTCTACGGCGAGACTTTGGTGTGCGGTTTCGCGCGCATACACGGTTTTCCGATTGCTGTTTTAGCAAATAACGGTGTACTCTTTTCCGAGTCTGCGCTTAAAGCTGCACACTTCATTCAACTGGCTGACCGCCGCGGCATACCGCTACTGTTCCTTCAGAATATAAGCGGTTTCATGGTTGGGCAGAAATACGAAAACGAAGGCATCGCCAAGGATGGCGCAAAAATGGTCACTGCAGTGGCTTGTGCGAGCGTACCGAAACTGACGGTGATCATTGGTGGATCATTCGGTGCGGGCAACTACGCCATGTGCGGGCGGGCGTACGGCGCTCGCATGCTCTGGACTTGGCCCAATGCACGGGTGTCGGTGATGGGTGGCGAGCAAGCAGCGCACGTGTTAGCGACGGTGCGCGAGGGCAGTCTTGCCGCGGGTGGTCGCGAGTGGCCGCTTCAGGAGAAAACTGCGTTCATGGATGGCATTCGTCAGCAATATGATGAGGAAGGCCACCCGTACTTTGCGAGTGCGAGACTGTGGGATGATGGCATCATTGATCCAGCGGACACGCGCCAGATCCTCGCCCTTGCACTTACCGCGACCACGCGCAAGATGCGCCGCAACGTCAATCAGTTCGGCATCTTCCGAATGTAGCGACTTTTAGAGCGATTGAAGCGGCAATTCGGTCGTGTACTTTAGTTGCTGTAGCGCGATCGTTGAATTGAGATTACCAATTTCCGGGAGATGGATCAAAGTACGTTTCAACAATGCGTCGTATGCGCTCATATCGTGTACGACGACACGAAGCAAGAAGTCGGCTTGACCAGATACAGAGTAGCACTCGACTATTTCGGGAACATTTTCTATGGCCTTTTCGAATCGAGTGAGGGCATTCGATTGGTGGCGACTTAGCGTCACGAACACGAACACATTGACGTTAAGTTCAAGTTTTTCCGGGTTGAGTATCGCCACGCGTTTGTTGATGTAGCCTTTTTCCTCTAGCTGTCGGACTCGACGCCAGCACGGTGTGTGCGACAGTCCAACGATTGAGCCCAGCTCCTGCATGGTAATAGCCGCATTGCGCTGTAATAGCTCTAGTATGCGTTCGTCTATACGATCTAGGTCTTTCACGATAAATATTCCTATTGATTGTGCAGAAAAGAAAAAATTTTATGTATGTGGCGATAGAGTAAAGAATTAGTCACTATTTACTCACGAAAACAATATGATTTAGAAATCGAACTTTCATTTCTATAGATCAAATGACTGCCCTGCCAGCTCGGGTGCAGCGCATTACGCTAGCACACAAATACATGCTTAACGAATCGGATCTGTGGCTGACCGGTACGCAAAGCATCGTACGAATGATCCTCGAACAACGTCAGTTAGACCGGGCAGCGAACCGCGATACGGCAGGTTTCGTGAGTGGCTATCGAGGGTCGCCGCTTGCCGGTGTTGATTTGGAACTGGCGCGCGCAAGCGATCACCTACAAGACGCCAACATCGTATTCCAGCCAGGCATCAACGAAGATCTTGCAGCGACCGCTGTATGGGGTACGCAACAAGTTGGGCTATTCCAGGGAAGAAGATACGAGGGCGTCTTCGGGCTTTGGTACGGCAAGTCGCCTGGACTCGACCGCTCGACCGACGCGATCCGGCACGCCAACATGGCCGGCACATCGCCGTTGGGCGGGGTGCTTGCGATCATCGGGGACGACCCCGATTGCAAATCCTCAACGTTACCGAGCGATAGCGCAGGCATCCTGAGGGATCTGCAAATACCGATTCTGGACCCGACCGATGTCGGCGAGCTCATTGAATTCGGCCTCTACGGATGGGCTCTGTCGAGATACTGCGGTTGTTGGACATCCATGCTAGCGCAAACATCGGTGATGGATAGCTCTGCCACAATCAAGCTCACAGAACGATCGCCGTTCGTCTTCCCTCCACTGGCATTCGATCCGCACATACGCCTTGTCGATACGCCGCATGAGCAGGAGCGGCGCATGGCGCAAAAGTTGAGTTTAGTACGCGAGTTTACAGGTGCGAATCCCATTAACCGCACCATAGGTAGTGGGTCGAGACCCAAGCTGGCGATCGTTACGACGGGTAAAAGTTACACGAATGTCCGGCAAGCATTGAACTTGCTTGGGTTGAGTTCGAACGAAGACATCGGCAGAGCGGGTATTCGACTCATTAAGTTAGGTTTGCTTTGGCCGACGGATCGTCTGTGGTTACGCGATCAGGTCATTGATGCCCAGGTTGTATTTGTGGTTGAATCGAAGCATGCATTCCTGGAAACCGAACTGAAAGCGGCTTTGTACGGTGTCGGTCGTGCGTCGATTCTAGGTAAGGAAGATATCGACGGAAGCGAGCTGCTAAGTTCATTTGGGGAACTGCAAATTGATGCGATTATTGATGCGCTGCTGCATATCGCAATAAGACTGGAAGTACGCCTGCCGTCTGCGGATATGTACCTAAAGCGTCGTACAGCACAGCGCAGTGGTGAGCAGCCCCGGTCTATGAATACGCAGCGTAAACCGTTGTTCTGTCCTGGATGTCCTCATAGCGGATCAACGAAAGTGCCGGAAGGCAGCCGAGCGTTCGCTGGGATCGGGTGCCACTACATGGCGCAGTGGATGCATCGAGAGACGTATCTATTCACACACATGGGCGGTGAAGGCGCAAACTGGATTGGGCAAGCTCCATTTACCGATACCGATCACGTCTTTGTGAATCTAGGTGATGGCACCTACTCGCATTCCGGCTTAATGGCCATTCGCGCGGCAGTGGCTGCGAAGGTCAACGTCACCTACAAGATTTTGTTTAACGATGCCGTTGCAATGACTGGTGGTCAAGCGGTCGAGGGCGATCTCACCGTAAGTGATGTCGTTGCGCAGGTGAAGGCGGAGGGTGTGAAAACTGTGCGCGTAGTCGCTGAGGATGTCGCAGTTCACAAAGGCGCTTCGTATAAGGTCTACGATCGAAAACATCTTCATGCCGTGCAACGCGAACTGCGTTCGATCGAAGGTTGTACGGTTTTGATTGTCGATCATGCGTGCGCCAATGAAAAGCGACGCAAGCGCAAACGCGGTCTCATGCCGCTTTCATCGCGATACGTCATGATTAACGAAGATATCTGTGAGCACTGCGGTGACTGCGTCGTCCAATCAGGTTGCTCGGCTGTAAAAACCGTGCAAACCAAGTTCGGCGAAAAACGCCAGATTGATCAAGCTCACTGCATTCAGGATCTCGCATGCGTAGAAGGTTATTGCCCCGCATTGGTCGAGATAAAAGGCAGACTACGACAACACGAGAAATTACAGTCAGAGTCACTTGAGTTACCTGCGGCTGATGTACCGGCCTCCGCAGGGATCCTGATCGCGGGGGTCGGCGGTACGGGTGTGATCACGTTGAGTCAGATCCTTGCTATGGCTGCGCATTTAGACGGGAAACAAGCTAGCAGCTTAGAGATGACAGGTTTAGCTCAGAAAGGAGGGGCGGTTGTTTCTCACGTTCGAATCGGCCCTGAACACATTTGGCGCACAAGACTTGCAGAAAGCGAAACGGATGTACTTATTGCCGCCGATCCCGTCACGGCGTGCAGCGCAGAAGTCGCGAAGCTACTTGACGAGCACTGTACCCGAGCGATCGTGAACAATCAGCTATCGCCGTCGCACTTAGCGGTCGTGGATCATGGCCAAGACTATTCCATAACGGACACGATTGACGTACTTGCTGACTATGTACTTCACCTTCAGTCTATCGACGCAATGCAACTTGCCGACGAAAGTGCGGGCTCAAGTGCCCATGCGAATATGGCACTGCTCGGCTTTGCGTATCAACAAGGTTGGATTCCTGTCAGTCTGTCGAGCCTTCGTCGCGCGATTGAACTCAATGGCGTGGCTATCAAAGCAAACTTGACAGCTTTCGAAGCTGGGCGCCGCAGCGGCAGTCGAACCGAATTGGAAACGTTGGCGAAAAAAGAAGAGCCCCATGCCGCGATGACCTTGCTTGATCAATTTATTGAGCTGCGCTTCAAACGATTGTGCGAATACCAGAGCGCTCGTTATGCGGATCTGTATCTCAATACCATCAAACGAATCCGGCAACGCGATACCCATACCACTGACGGCGATCCTGCCCTGACACGAATCGTCGCGGATGCTTTATTTCACTTTATGGCGATTAAAGATGAGTACGAGGTAGCTAGGCTCCTAACGCACGATGAGTTCACGCGGAGTATTGCACAGCAATTCGAAGCGGACTCGGTTGCCTATGCGTTTGCGCCAACGTGGCTGCGGAAAGACCCCACACGCGGTAAGGTTCGAATCGGTCCATGGATCAAGCCTCTATTGCATCTACTGGTGGCGATGCGTACGTGGCGAGGAACCCGCTTGGATCCGTTCCGATTTAGCGCCGAACGTCAATTCGAACGGCAACTGCTTGCACAGCTAACGACCGATATTGAGCTTGCGGTCGAACGCGTCAACGAGCGTAACTACGATGCGGCCGTCGATTTATTTACGTGTTACCGGGAAGTGAAAGGATTCGGATACGTCAGGGAGACCAATTGGCGGCGGTGCGAAGAGCGCATCATCGCATTACGTCAAGAGTTGGCCCCACGGGTACTCCATGCGACGCTGACTAGCGATGGCGGCTTGCAACATTCGAGCTTGTCGACTTAGGGGTACGCAGCGGTTGCTTCTCGGTAGTTCGTTAGAAATTTAAACGCGTCGATTGCACTCCCTCTAAATACGATGCGGTCTCGTTTAAGAGCAAGTTGATATGCATACATTGGATCGTAATACCAGCGGAATACATTAGCGATCCATTCGAGATGCAGTGCCTCGCAATTGGCACCAGTGGCCCGATCAAGCTGTTTTTTCACGATCTTATATCGTTCGTTGCCTAATCGTTTCTGAATGCGAACTAACGCGTCACGGAGAGATTGAGGCTCCTTGCCGCGAACATAAAGATCGTATGTGTGACGAATGCGCTCTTCTGCGGTCGCTTCCAATACGAGAATCGGCGCGGTTTGAATCGCGTTATAAAGCTCGCTAGGTACGGCCAATCTTCCGATCGTGCGACTCTCGTCTTCAATTAGGCAGGTGCGAAAGTGTGTTGTTTGCAAGAGTTTTTGAGCGAGGGCTAGTTCAAACGACACCGGCACAGGTTGCGGCGTCTCGCGCCGCCCGAACGAAGACCCGCGATGGTTCGCAAGCGCTTCCAGATCAATGGCATGCGGAAAACGATTGAGTAATTGTGTTTTTCCTACGCCGGTCGGCCCGGCTATTACTAGCCAATTCCTGCGATGTGCTTGCTTGAGCACGTTTAAACTGAATTGCCGCATGGCTTTAAAACCACCGGCGAGGCGCGGCACTTGGCAACCCGCTTCTTCAAGCCAACGTTGCGCGATGGCTGAACGCTGACCACCTCGCCAGCAAGTCAATAGCGTCTCTTTGTGTGCTTCTGCATATGCCAACCAAGCTTGAACGCGGCGCTTTTTGGTTGTGCCGACGACGAGTTTAAAACCGCGTTTCATGGCGGCCTCATTACCATGCTGTTTGTAGACGATGCCTACTTCTGCACGTTCCGCGTCCGTAAGGATTGGCATGTTGACAGCACGCGGCAGGGCGCCGCGTTCGAACTCGCCTGGAGCGCGCACATCCAGAACGGGTAAGTTATCGCGTAATATGCGCGTGAAGTCGGTGCGCACGGCGACCATTCAAGGTACCTCTTCGGTTAACGCCTTGCGTTCCTTGTAGTTTTGAAGATGCGCTTTGAGCAGGTGGTGGATGTCGCTCTGAGTGCTTTCCGCTTTAGCTAGCGCTTCTTCTTGAAGCTCGATCGCTCGTTGAAAGTTACCCGCTGCGGCATACGCTGCAGCCCAGGTGTCGATGTAAGCCGGATGTTCTCGAGCTGCTTCATTTTGCTGCATCAATACATCCATGTACTTAATCGCCAAGGTCGGGTTGCGTAGGCGTTTAAGGTGGGTCGTCGCTAGTACCCACGCGACTTCGTTTACGTGTTCCCCAGCCGTTGGTTGAACTTCGACGCTGCGGCGGTACCAGCGCCGCGCTTGTCTGATGCTGACATGGTCATTAAATAAGCCGCGTGCATGAATCGTTCCGAGCAGAATCATGGCTTCTTGATTCCTGTCATGGGCAAGATTGGTGACCCAATCAAACTCAGTTGAATCCAGCGCCATGGCTGGGCGAGATGGTTGTACAAGTGTGCGAATATAGTGCAGTCGATGGCGATCGGTACCCAGCGTTGCTGCCTGTTTCAAGTACGCCAAGGCATCGTTGGGAGCTTGCGACATCAACAACGATCCAAGCGCGGTTGCAGCGTCGACGTTATTCAACGCCGCGGCTTCTTCTAAAAGCTCTAATCCGGTACGACGCTCTTGCCCGCCGTAAACGCCTTGTAAATAAAGCCTGCCCAGACGAACATGCGCGTCCGTGTACCCAAGTTGAATGGCACTTTCGTAACGCGCCTTGACACGCTCCCAAGATATACCTTGTGCACGCTCCGCAACCTCGAAATTCGCTAGGAAGTAGGGCGGTAGCGCGTTCGGGGAAGCGCTTGCCGTTTGCAACCAATTCCGCCCAGCAATGATGAGTTGATCGCGCTTTTCTTCGTTCGAACTTGCGTTTTCAAGAAGATATACGCCATAGGCTACTTGTGCCGAGTTGTCCTGCGCTTGAGCAAGCGCTCGAATAACGTCTAGTGGCTGTGCATTGGTCGGATCGGCCGTCATGTCGCGCCAGCGCGCATACGCTCGAATCTCAAAATAGGTCTTGTTGACATGTCCTAACTCATTGCGAGAAAGCACATAAGCAATCAGTGGATACTCGTCGCTCTGACCATACATCGTCCCGATGACGGTATCGCCGCGTTCCAGCAAGAATGCATGAGCATCTTCAAGCGTGAGCGCTCGAAAAGGTTGATCAAGTGAACCATCGCGTCCATGCACCACATGATGCTTGATTTTGTCGACCCAGTGCGCATGTTTCGCGTAAGCGCTTTCATCCAACGACCGGTAGAATTTTCGAAGCACCAAATGACCATTAAGACTGGCGTCGTGCTTCGAAATGAGCGCGGAACCAAGCGGCCCAAGGCGTAGAGATTCGGTTCGATATAACACCGATACTTCGCCCGCGTAGGTACGCATATCCTTGAGTCGAGCCAATGTGTCGGGGAGTGCAAGGAATGTATCCTGCTTTTGTTGCACCACCATGAAATCCTCGACTTGCGTGAGGAGATCTGGATCAGGTTGGCTAAAACTTGCACAGCCCCATAAAAATATCGCTAAAAGGGGCGCGAGGAAGCGGTGAATTGGACGCATGGAGATAGAGGCTAGCACCTAAAATTATAAATTCGATATGAATTTGAGCAGCGGTCGCAACCAACCATGAATTTACACCGCGGATTGCAATTACCCACTGCGGAAACCGCGTTGCCGGGTCGGGATGACACCATGCCGGTTCCATCCACCCATTTCGTTAACGGGAGGCGGCTCGTAGAACCGTTTCCAGAAAGCCTGGAACGATTTTTAGGTGGCATGGGATGTTTTTGGGGCGCTGAGCGTGTGTTCTGGCAGCTGGAGGGGGTTTACACTACTGCCGTCGGCTATGCCGGCGGCATAACGCCCAATCCAACGTATGAAGAGGTTTGCTCCGGGCATACCGGACACGCCGAAGTCGTGCTCGTCGTATTCGATCCGAAACTGGTTAGCTACCGAGCGATGCTACGCGCTTTTTGGGAGCACCACGACCCTACGCAAGGTATGCGTCAGGGCAACGACATAGGAACGCAATATCGCTCGGCTATTTATGTATACGATGAAGAACAACGCCTTGAAGCCGAAGCTTCGAAAGCGAGCTACCAGTCGAAACTGCGCCATGCAGGTTACGGCGAAATCACGACGGAGGTGGTTGAGGCGAGATCGTTCTACTATGCTGAGCACTACCATCAACAATACCTTGCGAAGGTACCAAACGGTTATTGCGGTTTAGGAGGTACCGGTATATCGTGCGATATCGAAGCGCTTGTGTCGTCTGACTGACGGTTGCCAATTTCGTCAATCACTGCGATGGGTCGAAGGTTTGCGAAGCGTAAGCGGCGTAGACTTGATTTGCCTATCAATATGGAAAGGAGCGCAGCAACATAGATACCCGATCCAATGGATACGGCGAGCAATGCACTCGTCCATTCGGTTAAGCTGCCTAAAAATAGCCCGCCTAGGGGCAACAGACTGTAGCACATTGTGTGAATTCCCATGACGCGACCACGTAGTTGATCAGGAACGCTTAGTTGCATCGTGGTCATGGACGTGATCAAGAATATCGCTGAAAAGAACGCAGCGAAGAACTGAAGGCTCAACGCAACGTAAAACCATACCATCGTCGTGGCGAGAGCGAAACATACCGTGGCTATGCCGGTTAAGGTTCCGCTAATCAACATGATGCGAGTCAGATCGTTATCGCGACGATGTCCGCCGATCAAAACCGTACCAACGATTGACCCGACGCCACCTGCGGTTAAGAGCCATCCTAAACCTACTTCGTCGCGCAGATTTAAGTCGGCGTACATGGGCATCAGTTGTGTATGGGAATTACAGAAAAACATGCCGACGAAGGTAAGTGCGAGGAGGTACTTAAATACGTCATGTTTCAGGATGAACGTAATACCTTCGGCGATTTGCGTCGTCGCCGCGATGTCGATGCTCGCGCTGGCGACTGGTCGCATTTTGAGCCCCATCATAGTCAGACACATGACGAGGTAACCACAAGTCGCAACCCCAAATACTGCGTCGACGTCGGTGTAAAAGATCAAGAATCCAGCAAGCGCAGGGATGGCCATGCGCATGACTTGCCAAATGAATGAATTCAATGCTACGGCGCTTAAGTATTCTTCGGGTTCGACCAGCTGGGGAAAGATCGCAACGCGAGTAGGCCAGTCAACTCCGTTGAGCAATGACGAGAAAGCAGCGATCGCTAGTATGTGCCAGACCTCAATCGCGTTTATGAGTACTAATGCAACTTGCAATCCGGCCATCGTTAGATTGCCGGCGGAAGTCGTAAACAGAATCCATTTTTTATCGTATCGGTCGGCGATCACCCCGCCAAATAGCGTCATTAATAGATTGGGAACTGCAGCCGCGGCGCCGAGCAAACCGAGCATGACGGCCGAGGCCGTGAGCTCGTAGATCAGCCATAGTTGACCGAAGGTGACCAGTTGAGTTGCACCGACGGCAGCCAAGGAACCGAGAAAGTACTTGAGATACTGACGTTGAGCCAAGGCAGGGTATCGCTCAATGACGATGCGCGATAGCATGGCGAAAGTGCCGGTTCAGTAATTGAGGTTCAAAAGCGGATGAGCAACTCGTATGAAGCGCAAAGATGGGAGACTGGCATCTTGCGTACGAGAAGTGAAATGTACTGAATTGAAGCGCGAATTAACATTCATGCCAGTCCGTTGGTACATTCAACAATTGATGGGGCTGTCGGGAAACGTTGAGTCACACCCACTTTGAGAGCGACGCATAAGGTTAAACAAGACGGTGCGGTAACTTGCGTATGCATGGTATATATTGCATCCTGGTATTTGTGATATTCAGCATAGGAAGCGATACAACATGAGCGAACTGGATTGGTTTAAACAAATCCTCTACAAATTTACACGAGCGGTCGAGACGAACGATGGTCTTGCTTTAGCGACTCTGTTTACGCCCGACGGCATGTATGAGGACGCTTTTTACGGCGAATTCAAGGGACGCGAGGCTATCGCGTATATGCTGCGAGAACGCTTCTGGGGTCATGCCAAAGAGTTCAAGTGGTGCATGTCCAATCCGATTTTCGACGGACAGCAAGGGTTCGCAACTTATGTATTTAGTTACTGTTCAACGCTACCGGAAGCCAAAGGCAAGTCGGTTATGTTCGACGGTATAGCGAAGTTCGTGTTCGAAGGCCAGTTGATTGCGTCATATTCGGAGGTGTTCAATACGGGCATGGCACTTGCTCAGCTGGACTTCGCGCCGGAACGGATAAAGAAGCATCTGCTGAAGAAAGCCAAGCAGCTTCGCGCCTCAGTGGAGTGAACCCTTAAAAGCTACGCAGGTTCTGTTGGTGTCCGATAGTGGGGGTCAACTGCTGTGAATAGCGTTTGCAAGGTGCGGTAGGTCAATCCCCACACGAAATGTTGCTGGGCAAGCCGATAACCGTTAAATGCCGCGTGGGGCTGCGTGTCAGGGCGGAGCTCCACGGCATGGTTTTTGCCATGAAACATATCGCTGAAAGAGCCCCAAACGACTTCATCGACTTCGTGATTCAACTCCAGTTTCGGAACCGAATCGACTGCGAAGACATAAGGCGCCACAAGCATATCCACAGTCCGGCTTCTCGGTCCGACGCGTTGATGGGATAGTGGACCTAGCAAATGCGAATCGCGCAAGTTCATACCGATTTCTTCTTTTGTTTCGCGTATGGCTGCCTCAACCAACGCGGCATCTTCATCGTCTACATGACCCCCTGGGAAAGCCATGTGTCCGGACCATGGATCGCCGGCGACAGTTGCACGCTTGATGAACAACACCTCGGTTCGATCTTGCGTTTCATGTAAGACGATCGCAACGGCAGCTTGCCGGGTCTTTTCGCTAGGCTCAATCAATGCGGGTTCATGCGCCGTGATACGGTGCGTAATCGCATCAATGGTGTGTTGAAACAATGGCTAACAAGCCGCCAGTGTAAAGAACCACGCAATCATACGTATGGTATAGCTATCGCAAGTGCAAAATTAATCGATTCAGGCATTCTTACTCTACTAATGCATCAATTCGTATTACTATTTTTATTGGTTGTTTGTTTATATGGAATTCACGTCGCTGGAAACGATGGCGAATGCCGCACAAGCGATGCCGTTATCTCGAAAAATCATCCGACGGCTAATTTTGGCATCTGCGTCGTTGACGATTCACATGCGTTTACTTTGCAAATTATACCTGAAGACGAACCGATCAATCCGAGCCCCTGGTATGGGTTTGCCGTTGAACGACTGAGCAACCCAGACGATACGATTAAGGTTACTTTGAAATATAGAAATGCGGAGCATAGATATATTCCTAAATATAGTTTCGACAAACTACATTGGCGACGAATCGCAAGCGAATCAATTAATAAGGTTGATGCATCTACGATCCGGTTTTCTATTCCAGAAGGGGCGCGTCTCGTATATGTGTCTGCACAGCCGATTCTTGATGTTCATGCGTATCAAACATGGATGGCTCAATTAGTAAACGATTATCCGTTTATTGAGACGCGCACACTTGGATTTTCGGTCGCGAAACGGCCAATTGACGCCTTCACAGTCAATTCAGCCGCAAAGCGGGTTGTCGTCTTACTAGGTAGGCAGCATCCTCCTGAGGTGAGCGGTAGTATCGCGTTCAAAGCGTTCGCCGATAAATTATTGGATATATACGTACAAGCTCATGATATTGAAGACCATCGACTATTGGATTTCTTGCGACATCATATGCTTGTGTTTGTGCCGTTATTAAATCCTGACGGCGTCCAGGAGGGGTATTGGCGGCACAATCTGCAAGGTAAAGACCTTAATCGCGATTGGTTCGCGCAAACGCAACCGGAGATTCGTTCCGTTCTTCGATATTTAGATGAATTGATTCAGCAGGGGAAGGAAATCGTATTCCATATTGATTTCCATTCAACCCGCCGTGACGTGCTGTATACCCAGATGTCCGATGATGTCACCGATCCGCCGGATTTCGCCGAGCAGTGGCTGGAATTCGTTGCGAATCGGGGCATCGTTCCCTTGCCGGAACACGCGCCTCGTCCATTGACCGACCAGGGTACTGCCAAAGGATATTTTTTCAAAACCTACGCCATCCCGTCTATCACCTATGAAGTAGGTGATGAATCGGAGCTCACGCAGGTAAAAGAGACCGCGTCGGAATTTGCGTTGGCGCTGGCTTCTATCTATGGTGATTTGGTTAAAGATCACCAGCGTCGCGATTCAAGCGCGTGTCGCGAGCTATTTTGTTTTATGGTTAACGCCAACGGCGCGTCACTACTGGTATTGAGCGAACAGCATGCGATTGAGGCCGAGCTTGCCCGTCAAATCGCAACGACTCAACTTGCTTTTCGCCAACATGCTATGGAACACGGTTGGCCTGCTGGGCAGAACTATCTCGACTTGGAAGCATCATTTATTGAGACGCTAGGCGTTGAAGCATCTAACGTGCACGTGGGTAGATCGCGACAAGACTTGCATGGCGTTGCGCGTCGCATGTTAGCCCGTCGCGTGTCACTAGATCTCATGGCATCAATGATCCAGGCTCGATCTGCGTTGGCGGCCATGGCTCAAAAATACGCCGACACCATCATTCCTGCGTACACGCACGGGGTGCCCTCCCAGCCGACCTCGTACGGCCAACTGTTATTAGCGTTTGAGAGTGCGCTAAGCCGGGATACGAGTCGGTTGCAAATGGCGTGGCAACGCTTGAATCGTAGTCAACTGGGGGTTGCTGCTGGTTCCGGATCGAATTTTGACCTCGATCGTGAAAGGCTGGCGATGTGGTTGGGTTTCGACGGCGCGCTCGATAACACTTACGACGCAAATTTCCTGTCGACAGCCGACTACAAGCTTGAGTTGGCGGGCGTGCTATCGCAAGGTATGGCGACGATAACGAAGTTCATCGCGAATGTACACGCGCAACAACGCAATCCACAGCCGTGGATCTATTTAGGCGACGCGCTCGTTAGCGGTAGTAGCATCATGCCGCAGAAACGCAATCCGCGCGAGCTCGATCGAATTCGTACGCTTGCAGCCGAAGTACTGGGTGGCGTTTCCACCCAGCACATGCTGAATCACAATATTGATACCGGTATGCATGACTACCGTGTCGTCAATCAATTGGTGGACACGCTCGGTAAGGCGCAATCGGCGTATGAGCGTTTTGCTGCCTTGATTCGTCAAACTACGGTGGACGACGATTTGGCGTTAGCCGATCTGAACAAGGGTTACTCGACTTCCACCGATATTGCAGATACGTTGTATCGCGAGGCGCGCGTACCGTTCAGGGCGGCTCACGCGTACGCTAAGCGTGTTGTAGAGGCGGCCCGCCAGTCGAAAATTCCCATGCTTGATGTATCGGATCGCCTACTTAAGAAAATGTATCGTGAGACGGTGGGTGCGAACCTACCGATACCTGTACAGAAGATTCGAGCCGCTATGGATCCTCGCCATTTCGTAGCTGTCCGCAACGCCATCGGCGGGCCAGCGCCAGATGCGGTTCGGAGTTCGATTGATCGTCAACGGGAGGCTCTAAACCGAGACGCGCGTTGGCTGAAAGTAAGGCGCGCTATGCTCCAAGACGCTGAATATAGACTGAATACAGCGTTAAGATCGTTTGCGGCCCAATAAACCACACATGCTTGGGCATAGCGCTGTTCTATTTCGTTTAATTCAATGCTGGAGATCCACTGGATCATACGAGGGATGCGTGGTCTCGCAACCCTTAATCGCACTATTTGGGGCACTTACTGATGCGAAAACCAACCGTTCATACTTCGTTTATCTGGTTCACTTTAGTGACAGCGATATTCGTATCGCCGCTGGCTGCACAGGACGATGAACCAGCTGAAGAGAACGAGGTCGTTGAGGAGATTGTGGTTACCGGCTCCCAAATCCGCGGTGCGGACATTTTAGGATTACTCCCGGTAACGGTTCTTGACGCATCGGATGTCGATGCGATGGGCGTGCAATCCGGCGACGAGCTGCTCGAGATGCTCCCTGAACAAGGTCAGAACTTTTTCAACGAAGAAGAGAACATTAGCGGTGGTGTGAATTCTGCGCGAGGCGATGTCGGTGCGTTCAATCTTCGCAACCTCGGAACCGGTAACACGCTTGTATTGCTAAACGGGCGTCGTATGGTAAACGCCGCCAGTTTTCAAACGGAGGAGATCGGTGGTAGTTTCGTTCCTGTGAACACGGTGAATTCGAATACGCTGCCAGTATTTGGTATTGATCGCGTCGAACTGCTGAAAGATGGCGCGTCAGCCATCTACGGTGCGGATGCGGTAGCCGGAGTCGTCAATACGGTACTGAAGGCTGACCTTGAAGGGTTGCGATTCAAGGCTCGCGGCGGCGGTTACAACAATGTGGGCAGAAAGTCATACGAGCTTAACTTGGAATGGGGACGGTATTTCAACGACGGCGCGACTAACATCGGCCTCATGGTGGATTTCCAAACTCGAGATCGTATTAGCGCGTCCGAAGACGATCGTTGGGCAGATGCCGATTTACGCCGTCTCGTGCCGGAAGATTCACCGTGGCACGGTGATACGCGGTTTCGCAATACAAGTGCGAATAGTCTGTATGGCCAGTTTGATGTGGTCAGCAGTGTCTCGCGACTTGACCTACGAGGCCCTATAACCGATAGCTCAGGTGAATTCGAAACGTATCCAGCAGGCGACGCTCGCTGTGAGTTCGTGATTAGTAGTCGCGTTTGCGGGGCGCCTGACGGCCAAGGTACCGAGCGTTATAACCTTAATGAGTTTCGCGATCTTTCGGCCGAACTTCAGCGCAATAACGTCTTCGCCTACATTAATCACGATCTATCGGACACACTGCGTTCGTTCACCGAGTTGATGTACTACACCGCTGAATCGCACATAAACCGACATCCGTCGGCGTCGTTCAGTACGATTAAATTGCGCGTCGCCGCGGATAACTACTACAACCCGCTCGGTCCTTGCGGTTCGCCAAATCGTTTGTCGGAGGAGATCATCGGCGATGTACCTTGCGAAGGTTTGGCGTTAACTATTGATAACTATCGATATGCCGAAGTACCGCGCGCGGTTAGCAACGATGGTTCGGTATTCCGACTCGTGCAAGGTTTGCGCGGCGTACGCGCCGATTGGGATTGGGAGACGGCCATCGTTTGGTCAATGGCGCAACGGTTGGACGTCACGGGCAACCGGGTATCTAACTTGCTCATGTCTGAGGCATTGGCCGATACAACGCCAGCTGCGTACAACCCCTTTAGCGGCGGTCATGAGAGCAATATCGAACGGGCATTAATTGATGTGTATCGAGACAACACCGCAGGCCTGTTCATGTGGGATCTTAAGTTTTCGAATCCAGTCATGGCGGAGATGCCAGCGGGTGCCTTAGGTGCTTTATTCGGTTACGAACATCGGCGCGAGTGGTTTAAGGATGACCGCGACCCACGATTGGATGGCACGATAGTGTTTACAGATTTCGATGGTGACACATTTCCATTTGTATCCGATGTCGTCAACAGCAGTCCAACGCCGGATAACAAGGGCGCCCGCAGGGTCGATTCGCTATTTAGTGAATTTGCCGTCCCTATCGCCTCGAACATTGAAATGCAGGCTGCACTGAGGTACGAACGTTTTTCCGATGTCGGCGATACTGTCGTGGCCAAGCTAGCTGCAGGATGGCAGATTTCTGAGCCGCTTTCGATACGCGCGTCATGGTCCGAATCGTTCCGGGTGCCGAACCTCGTGACTGTCAATGAAGATATCGTCGCGCGACAAAACACGCGTACCGATTACGCCTGCTTCTATGCCGCTAATCAAGGCGGTGACCCAGATCAGGACATTCTTGACTGTAGAAATTCCACTCAACGAACCGCGCAGGGCAGTGATGAACTGGTTCCCGAACGTTCTGATAACGTGTCCGTGGGCTTGGTCTTCGATTTGTTCGATTCGCTCACTGTCACGGCGGACGCTTGGTCAATCGTGAAGGAAGACACTATTGGACTGTTCGGTGAAGAAAACCATACGGTGCTTGACTTAGTCTATCGACTCCAGCACGGGGCTAGCGATTGCGAGTCACTACAAGCCAACGAAGCCGTCGTTCGCGATGCCATCATTGACGAAGATGAACTTGAGATTTACGAAGCGGCTGGTATCTGCCCAGCAGGACTAGCGACGCGCATCAACGATCGCTATGCAAATCTAGATACGCGGACGCTGCAAGGCTTTGACCTCGGTATGTACTGGGAAGCGGACACAGACTTCGGCAACTTCAGTCTTCGTTATCTTGCATCTTTCCTGCAAAAATTTGAGCAAGAAGCGGGAGGTGAAGCGGCAACCTTGATTGCGGCAAAAGAGTCGGGACTGCTGCCGGGAGATATTCCAGTCGTCGGCTTCGCTGATCTCCTGCAAAAAAACGGCAATCAGAAGTACAAGGGTACGCTGTTGGCTACGTGGCGAATGGATCCGTGGGGCGGCGCGATTTCCGGGACTACGATCGGCGATATTTACCAGGATTCGTTGACGTTAAGCGACGGTACGCGCTACTGGCTCGGCTCTATGACGACTTGGAACGTTCGCGCCGATTATCGATTCGACCTAGGCGACACGCCTACGCGTATACGATTCGGCATACGGAATCTTCTCAACGAACGAGCCCCACTCGCCGACCGGTATTTCGGCTTTTTCGCTGACGCGCATCGAGATTTCGGCCGTTACTATTACACCGATATCATGATGTCGTTTGATTGATGCATGAATCGTAACCGTAAGGAATTGACGTTGGCATATTCAAATCAACTTCATTTAGAAGAAGACGCGGAAACGGCGGATGAGCGCAAAATCTCATCCGTTAACATCCACAAGATTCTTTTCGATCATCGCACATTGACTTTGTTCGGTGAAATCGACTCCGAATCCGCTCAGGATACTGCAGAGGATCTACTAGCCCTCGCGTACGAGAATGACAATCCCATCACGTTGTTCCTCGGTTCGCCGGGTGGCCATGTGGAATCGGGTGATACTGTTTTCGATGTCATTCAATTTATCAAGCCGCAGGTTCGGATCGTTGGAACTGGTTGGGTAGGAAGCATTGCGACTCACATCTATCTCGCCGCAGAGAAAGAGAATCGGCTCTGTTTGCCGAACACCCGTTTCTTGATCCATCAACCGTCAGCAGGATTCGGTGGGGACGCAGTGGATATTGAGATTCATGCACGTGAAATCGTAAAGACCCGGGAACGCATCAACCAGATCATTGCAGATCGGACCGGCCAACCTATAGAACGCGTCGCGCAAGATACCGATCGCGATTATTGGATGAGTGCTGAAGAGTCGCTTGAGTACGGCTTGGTAGGCCGCATTATCAATACGATCGACGAACTCAACGGCGGCTAGCTATGTCGAACTTTCGGCTAAAGTTCGACGGATTCAACGTCAGCGCGAAAATCGATTCGGTGGATGGTGCGCTGGCAACGTTGGTATTTGCGCATGGCGCGGGTGCTGGCATGGGTCATGCAACGCTCGAAGAAATTACGCGACGATGCAATGAGGCCAATATCGCCGTATTGCGGTTTAACTTTCCTTACATGGAAGCCGGCAAGAACCGTACTGATACGCAAGAAGTTGCAACGCTCACGATTAAGGCTGCGCTTGCATTAGCGGAGCGCCAGCTACCCGGGCCGTATTTTCTTGGTGGTCACAGTTTCGGTGGCAGAATGGCATCACATGCTGTGGTGGATCACGGGTTAGCGGTCGCGGGACTGATTTTCTGCTCGTTTCCTTTGCATACGCCGAAAAAACCAGGCATCTCTCGTGCGGATCACATGGATGCTATTGATGCCCCCATGTTATTTCTATCGGGCACGCGTGATGGGATGGCACAGCAAGATCTGATGGAAGGCGTCGTAGGTCGATTAGATGCTGAATTGCATTGGTTGGACACTGCCGACCATGGCTACAAAGTGCTTAAGCGGACGAGACGACGAAAGGATGATGTCTTCGCTGAAATGTTGGAATATATCGCGCGTTTCGTGAAGGCTACTAGTTACTGAATCCCGTTCTTGCGTCGCGGTATGCGGGTTGCATTAGTTTTATGGTTAGGCCAGCGGCGTGGAAGTTTTTATTGATCAAAGAACCGACTCTCAGCGCACTGGAAGTGCGCAGAGCATACTGGCGTTGATGGCGTAGTGAAAGCGAGCGTTTAGAGATCGGTATATGTCAAGTAAAACCTCCCGTATTGGCGTGATCGGTGGCGGGATAGCAGGCGTTGCAACCGCTGCCGAATTGGCGGCTCATTTTCATGTCACTGTCTTTGAACAAGAGTTTCAACCAGGCTATCACAGCACCGGTCGTTCCGCTGCAGTATTGCATCTTGCGTTTGAAAACGATCTCGTCCATCGATTGACGCAAGTAGCAGAATCGTTCTATCGGCAGCCGCCAGAAGGCTTTGCACAGCTTGCGGAGCCTCTCGATCATGTTGCTTTCGAGACCTATGAAAAGCGTGAGTTTGTTGAAGCTTTTGTGGACGAATGGATTGATCGTTGTCCGTGGCTGAAACTACTCGACGATAAGGAACTTCATAAACGAGCGCCACTATTAAGTGAGCGGTTTACGGCCGGGATACTTGATGTACGTTCTCTTCGATTAGATGTCGACGCCATCTTGAAGGGTTATCGCATGCTGCTGGCTACGCGCGGCGGCGAGTTGGAGGGTTCGCGCCGGGTGACGTCCATTGAACGACACCCATCAACTTGGCGTTTAACGATGTCGCAAGGATCTGTAGTGGATGTAGACATACTTGTAAATGCGGCTGGCGCATGGTCGGATGTAATCGCCCGTGCTGCAGGCGTCATGCCTATTGGACTGCAACCGCGCCGACGAACGGGTGTGTTGGTTGATCCGGGTATGGATTGCAGGGCACACCCGATGTGCTACAGGATGTCAGGCGGTATTTACTTCAAGCCTGAAGGCTCATTGCTTATGGTGTCTCCAGCGGATGAGACAGATTCGCCGCCCTGCGACGCACAACCGGAAGATCTCGATGTAGCCATTATCCTAGATAGGTTGAATTGGTGCACATCGCTGGAAATTGAGCGTCCGACAAGTGCATGGGCAGGACTTCGTTCGTTTGTGCCGGACGCCCAACCAGTGATTGGATTTGATCCCCATGACGAGCAGTTTTTCTGGGTGGCAGCGCTAGGCGGTTTCGGCATTCAGACAGCGCCGGCTTATTCCAAGATGGCGGTGGCGCTTCTTGCAGGAACTTCAGTGGATGGTCTTGATCTCCTGAGCGCGGAGGAATTGTCGCCGTGTCGTTTGTGAGTTGCCAATTGGGCGCATGACACCTTTGACTCCTAGCGACAGGTCCGAAATTCACGCTAACATATTTGCTTCAACTAGGTATTCGCTAACCATGAAAAAAGCAGTCGCTAACTTCGCGGTCGTTATGAGTTTTTGCTTTTGTACGCCAACGCTCGCTCAACAACACTCGGTTGCGGATCTCGCCTGGATGGCAGGATCATGGGTCGGCCAACTCGGATCCAGCACGATTGAGGAAATCTGGAGCCGCCCAAGCGCTAATTCGGTGCAGGCCTCAGTGCGCATTGGGACCGGCGGTATGACCACGGTGCATGAATTTATCGTGATTTCGCAAGTTGATGATTCGTTGGTTTTGTCACTCCAACGATGGGGCCCAGGTTACGAACCGCTCGGCCCCGTCACACGCATGACGCTGGTCGAGTTGACGGAGCAATCCGTCACATTCGACGCGGACTCGACTGCGGACATTGTCCGCCTCACTTATCGTCGTAAAGATGAAGATACGTTTGAAATTTCCGTGACGATGCAAGATGCGTCGGAGATTGTGATGACCCTGACGCAGCTTGAATGAGTGGTGATGGAATTTTTCATTGGTTTTCTGCAGTGTTATAAGCCGAGAGAGTCGAAGGCTAACAGATGACTGCGAACGCTTAATTTGGATGTAGTTTAGAACGAGGAATCAGTAGCCATGTCATCGCAATTTCCACGTGTTCGTTTGCGCCGCAATCGCACGGACCCATTCATACGTCGTTTGGTCGCGGAAAACGCCTTAATGCGTAGCGACCTGATTTATCCAATTTTCGTCGTCGAAGGTAAGAGGCAACGCTTGCCGGTTGCGTCAATGCCTGGCATCTGTAGACTGTCGGTGGACCTACTTGAGCGGGAAGCCGCCGCAGTTGAATCCCTTAATATTCCTGCGATTGCCTTATTCCCCTGCATTGAATCGGAGTTGAAAACCGCCGATGGGCGTGAGGCGCTGAATCCCCAAGGACTTATTCCTAGGGCCGTTGCTGCGGTGAAAAGCGTTACGGACTGCCTCGGTGTCATAACCGACGCGGCGCTTGATCCGTACACATCGCATGGACAGGACGGCATCGTTGATGAACACGGCTACGTTCTTAACGATACCACCTTGGAAATGCTCAATCAGCAGGCAGTGGTGTGTGCAGACGCCGGAGCTGACATGATTGCGCCATCGGACATGATGGACGGTCGCGTAAAGACGATCCGTCAAAGCCTGGATCAGGCCGGTCACATCAATACCAAAATCTTGGCGTATTCGGCCAAATACGCTTCGTTTTATTACGGGCCCTTCCGCGATGCCGTTGGCTCGGCAACGATGCTGGATGGCGGTGATAAGAAAACGTATCAAATGGATATTGTGAACGGTGCCGAGGCGCTGCGTGAAATTGAGCTGGATATTGAGGAAGGCGCAGATATCGTCATGGTAAAACCTGGTCTGCCATACCTGGATGTTATCCGGCGTGTAAAGGAACGGTTTAACGTGCCTTTATTCGCGTATCAAGTGAGTGGTGAGTACGCTATGCACATGGCGGCTATCGAAAATGGTTGGCTCAGCGACGCGGTGATTTTAGAGTCGTTATTGTGCTTGAAACGGGCTGGCGCCGATGCGATATTGTCGTACTTTGCCAAGCGCGTCGTCGAGTCGAAACAATGTGCAGATCAGCGCGACTGAACTGGAGTAGAAATGACGCTAATCGTTCTGCATGCGCTTCGGGTACTGACGAACTAGAAGTCGAGAGAACTGCCTTGCGCTGAGCAGGAGATGGCTTCAATGCTCGTGAAGCAGCCTACTAATTGGTCTAAAGCCCCCATAGCGACCGGCAGCGGATTACAGCGATTTAAAAGAAGGCTCTTATGTTGTTATATGTGTATCCGGTCCGACATGCTCGACAATGAAGTTCGTTTCAGTGGTTTGGTCGGGATGGAAGTCGTGTAGCTGTAGCCACCGCATGTAGTTGTCAAGGTATTTGGTCGACACGCCGCGGCAGTTGTGATTCAGACATTTCTCACATTCCGTGAGCAAGCGCCTTTTGACGCGACTTCTTTTTTACTTTTCCCGAAGGAATCTCTTGTAAGTCGCGCTGGATTGACTCATGCAATCCCTTGACTTCATCTAGCATCTCGCTTGTGTATTGCTTCCATGTTTGATATAAGGCTGGTTGGTCAATAACATCCTTCTTGACACCCTCTAAATAATTACTATCAATACCCATGGTTGCGAAGTTTCTGGCAACCTTGCGGATGAAATCGTGGCGTTCGTCTACCCTGAAGTCCTTGCTGTGGGCGATGTCGTAATATAAGTGCGACATGAGTTTTACAGCGTTAGCAGCAGATGAAGCATGAACTCCTATCATACCTGCACCATTGCCGCCCGATTCCTCGCGTATGCGATCTTGCTCTTCTGATGTTATATCATCAATAGAATCAATGAGCTTGCAGTATGTGCCGTTTTCTCCATCAAGATCTCTACCTATCGGATATTCGGATGGTTTGCCAAGTCTCCACGCTGTGGCCCTGGATAAGGATTCTTTCACCATATCTAGATTGAAATACAACCAGTTGTGTTCAGTTTCGTACCAATCGCCGTCCTCGGCTATTTCATGCACCTTGGCCATATAGCACTTGAGGCATCCAACTGCACAAGTGAATTCGGTCCTACATCTCTCCAAATCCTTTCCGGCATAATCAGATATGTTGGCCCGTGTCCTTATCATGGCGTTTTCTCCTCCGGTTGAACTTTTCAAAGTCATTCAATATGGAATGGTGCATAGGGATAAGGTGATCCAGTGTCGCAAGTGTATGTTCTTTCCATCTATCTCCCATGAACGTGCTGTCCTTTACCTTATCACCAATGGATCTTAAGTAATTCTCATTCATTTGCTTCAGGGCACCTCTCAAAACCTCGGGGTTTTCCGTTTTTCGGTCACATGGTACGATGATGATGAATGCATATTGAATTTTGGGTGTTTGAAGTGAAAAAACACCCAACATCAGGTCATATGGACCCAATTTTGGGCTTTTTTAGTGTTTTTCCCGAAGTGTAGGCGCAATGCGCCTACACTTCGTTGTTCAGACCATCGCCTCGCGCGCTAGAAACACTAGGCGGTGCATGTTGTAGAGCAAGTTTTGCAAGCCCATTTGCACCGAGGCGCGTCCAACCCGAGGGTGCGGATGAATTTATTGCCCAGTTCGTTCTGGCAACTGGCAAACACATGCTCGACACGCACACGCACCTCGGCACGCCGCCGATTCTCACGACGTTGATATGCCGTGAGGGCCCGATGCTTACCGCGCTTGAACATGATCCGTGAAGTGAGGTCCTGCCCCCGCAACATCGCCTCCACTTCTTGCGACCGATACACCGCATCCCCATAAAAGGGCCCTCGCGTTGGCGGCCATCCATCAACGCATCCACCACCGTGACATCGTGGTCATTGGCGGGGGTGGCGACGTACCCCCCCCCCCCGAATGAGCTTGTGTTCGACATCGACATTCACATGGTTCTTATAGCCGTAGGATGCCTTCCCATGTTTCTTCGTCCAACGCGCATGCCGATCCTTTTGACGCAATTTGGCTGTCGCCTCGTCCTCCTTCCAGGCGTCCTGGATCTCATTTCGCTGCAATGCCCTATTCTCCTCCCGGGTATTGCGTTGCACCGGGACCAAGGTCGAGTCCACCACCTGACCACCACACGCCTCGTAACCCTGCTCGCGCAACTGTGCCTCGAAATCCTCGAACAACTCTCGCATGGTGTTCTCATCCAGCGCATCACGATACCGCGCAATAGTCTGCCGCGAAGGGACCGGTTCACCTGGCGCCACGTCAAGAAACCGGGTGACGCTACGGGAATCAAGCACCGCCCGGGCCTTGACTTCAGACTTTTTTATCATAAGTTATTGATATTAAATAAATCGACCTTGAAATAGGGCACTACAAATGCTGGATGCTGTCACCCATCAGATGGGCGGGGAATCGGGAAAGGCAGCTACGCTTTGGTCGGTCGCGGCTTCCTCGGTGGCGTTAGGGGAACGGCGCACGATGCCAGTGCAGCCCCAGCGTGCGGTAGATCGTCCGGGTATCGGTTGACGCGGCGCTGGGGAGGCCGAACCTTCTTGAGCTTTTCGTGTCGTACAGCATGCTGATCTGTAGGGCGTTCAACGCCCGACGAATGCGGTCCGGGCTCATCCGCTGCCCCTGTACCTCCAGTCGATAGCGCAGATGTTGCAGACAGCAGAACGCCATGTAGCAGATGGCGATGTGCGCCTGCCCCCGGCGTGGCTTCCAGTGGAAGATCGGTCGGATGCTCAGGTCATGTTGGTTGGTGCGGAAGCACGCTTCGATTTCCGACAGCCTGCGGTATTGGACGATCAACCCGCTCGGGTCGGTCCGGTCGCAGCCCCAAGCGATGATGCCTCGCAGGCCATCCCAGCGGGCCGCCTGGGCGATCTTGTCCTCGTTCAGCGCCACCTGCCCGTCGGGGAAGTCCAGGAACTGCGCCGCGCCACGGTGGCTGTAGGAAGCAGTCCCACGGTTCTTGCTCAAACGCGCTTGCAACTTCCCGATGCGCCGCGCCCGGTCGTGGGCATCCTTGCGGGCCCGGCGTGGCGACCACGTGACCAAGAGCGTGCGCTTACCGTCCGGTAGGCGCCGGAAGCGACCCATGGATTCCGAAGATGCCTGCTGGGTCCATGTGCGGTAGCCTTCCCGCTCCAGGATCGCACGCTGTTGCGCGGCCGGCAGGGTCTTCAACCGGGTGCCGAGCATGTACGGCGTACCCCGCCGTTGCAAGGCTTCCTCGTTCGCCTTGTTGATCATCCCGGCATCGGCCACGACCGTGAACCGCACCCCCGCATGATGCCGCTCCAGCTCGTCAAGGGCGGTGATCAGGGTATGGCCTTTGTAACGGTCGCCCGGAATAGTTCATACCCCACGGGCAGGCCCTCTGGAGTTGCCAGCAAGGCAAACAGTGCCTGGACCCGGTTCGGCTTGCCATCCTTGCTGTAGCCCTTGCGCCGCAGTTCATCGTCTTGCTCGCGCTCGAAGTACAAGGTCATCGTATCGTAGAAAACGACCGTCAGCGGTCCCGGGAGCAGCGTCTCCGTGACTTCCCGCGAACGCCGGCAAATCTGCTGGATCCGGGCTTCATCAAGCCGATCACATGCTGCGATAGACCGAGTCCAGGTTCAGGGACAGCGCGCCATGATGGTCGAGCTCGCGCACGGTGGCCCGCTTGGACCGGGGCTGGGCAATCCGCGCCAGGACCAACTCCTTGATCATGCGATTGGCGCTCTGGCGGCGTGCGCCCAACAGCCGATCCCAGCCAAAATGGGTGTAGACGGCGCCGAAGGCCTTGCGCACGCCGATGGCGACCCGACTCTCCTCTCGGCAGTCGGCCAAGTCAATGCCAAGCGGCTTGCCGGTCGGTCTGGCGCGCCTAGCCTGGCGCAGCAGATCGGCGACCTCTTGCACCGAGAACAGGGAAGTCTGCGGGCTCGCCTCGCGCGTGAGTTCCTCCAGGAGCACCTGGGCAAGTTGCTCGAGCTGCTCAAGTTGTGCGGCGCTGGTGGCCGTCCCGACATGGCGCAGCACCCGCTGGCGCACCTGGTCGCCGTGGCGCACGGATTTGACGATCTGCACCTTGGTGCGGTCGCCTGGAGCTTGTTTGCGTCGAATGAACATGCGGCGAATTATCGTCTTTTAAACCCGCATGTCAAGAGAAAAATTTAGAAGGGCACTACATTGCCATTTTGGAAATGGCAGGTCGTAACCCCTTGTTATTATTGGATTTTCAATTTCCCAATGACGCCAAAATGTCTGAAGTCAAGAAGTTATTCCGTGCCAATTACGTCTTCCTTACATTCCGCGAGCCAGCTCCTTTTGACGCGACTTCTTTTTTACTTTTACTTCCGCTTTTGGATGCGGCGCGGCGGAAATCTCTTGCAAGTCCCTCTGGACTGATTCTTGCAATCCCATGACGTCATCAAGCATGTCGCAGGTGTATCGCTTCCACGTCGGGAATAGGGCTGGTTGGCGAATAACGTCCTCTTTAACATCTAAGAGATAATCCGCACCCATGCCCATGACCGCGAAGTTTCGTGAAACATAGTGAATGAAATCCCCTTTCTCATCAAGGCTGAAGTCATTGCTATGGACGATATCGTGGTAAAGATACGACATGAGTTTGACAGCGTTAGCGGCAGATGACGCATAAATCGCTACCATGCCAGACCCATTGCCGCCCGATTCATCGCAGATCCGATCTTGTTCTTCCTCTGTTATATCATCAATGGAATCAACGAGTTTACAGTACGTACCGTTCTTCCCGTCAAGGTTTTCGGCTATCGGATATTCCGCAGGTCTTCCGAGCCGCCATGACGCGGCTCTAGATAGGTACTCCTTTGCCGTATCAATGTTGGAATACAGCCAGTGGTGTTCGGTTTCATACCACTCCCCGTCTTCGGCTATTTCATGGGCTTTGGCTATGTAGGATTTGAGACTCCTTATCGCGCAGGTGAATTCGCTCCTACATTTCCCCAAATCCTTTATGTGGCAGTACTCAGATATGTTGACCCTTGTCTTTATCACGCCGTTTTCTCCTTTTGTTGAATTTTTGAAAGTCCTTCAATATGGAATGGTGCATAGAGATAAGGTAATCCAATGTTGCAAGTGTATGGTCTTTCCATGTGTCTTCCAACCCCCCGTTCTTTTTAACAAGCTCGTCCATGGATGTCAGAAAATTCTCATCCATCTGCCTCAAATTATCATAGTTTTCTGAAAAACCTTCCATAAATGAACGCCTTTGTTGCCCATTGATGTTTGCATTACCCTGAATGTCCTTGTAAAGATAATCCATGAGTCCAACAGTATGAAGGGTTCTGAACGCAGAGTCCGTGGCCTTAGAAACATCCCCCTTTGTGGCTGTGTAATACGTCCCTTGTTGGTCATTCCCAGACGGTCCATTCATGCGATCGGTAAACGCAACATAGTTCTTCCACATTGGCCCGATAATAGGTTTGTTATCTCTTATTTGCCTAGATAAACTATTGATGTCATGCTTTTTATCAGGGATAACCCCAAAACGCAATAAAGCCGATTTTGCGACGTATTCCGCGCATCTTGATGAGTAACGCGCTAGTTCATTAAACGCGCCCCCATTGAAGCCGTAAGACATCCCGCGTCCTAGAATGAATAGATAAATATTGAGCTCGGTCCATGAGTACCTAAGTTGCGCTCCGCAAGATTCAAAATTATCTAGGATACGGGACCCATGCTTCCTGACCAATCTTCATCCTTTAGAACACGCCATTGGCTAATTAGAGCGAATGCCCTTTATCTTTTTTCTTCTTTTTCTCTTTACTGTCTCCCGTCAGGACTGCCCCTATAGTTGACGAAGCCCACACCATCTCAGCTTCCATCTCGCGAATGAGGCCGTCTATTTTCTCTACTTTTTGATTGGGGCTAAGGTTCTCTTCGTTTCTTATGGTCCATGTGATCAGCCCAAGACACGCATCCTTCACTTTATCTTCTTCACCCATGTATATCAGGTGTGTATCAGCAAACCGTTCTCGGCATTGCTGCTCAAACTGATCTTTAAGTTCATCTTCCGCGATATCGTCAGGTGAATATACAAAGGTTTCGTCGTTCAGTAGTTTTCTCGCTGTATCAAAGGCACGCACGACACATTCATCCACATAGTGCGTCGCACTCATCATCCAACCTTTTTCGCCATCTGGGGGTAGCTCGTTCTCAACCGATCTACACACATCCTCAACAAAGTCTTCTAAATCTTTTTCATGGTTCCATTTCATGGTGTAGTCCAGGTCAACTAGATTGTCATAAGAATGATGCTCATCTGTGTGATCGTTGAGCCTTCCACCACATGTTCCATGATGCGCATTTGAATTTCAGCAGCTTTAGTTGATTTAGCGGCATGGCGACCAGCTTGCGGTTCCGTTGACGCATCCCCAGCACCGCCTGTTTAACTGTCGCGCCCCGACCTTGATTCATCTTCTTGCAGGCATGTTTATTTCCTTCCAAGCCGCCGAGATACATCTCATCGGGCTCCACTTCATCTTCCAACTCAATGCCACTAGAAGCAGCTCCAATACGCAATCGCATGAGCATATACCAAGCCGTGTTGTAAGCGACATGCAGCTCTTTACTGAGCTGCAAAGCCGAGATGCCTTTACGAGCAGTTACTAGTAAGTAAGCGGCGTCAATCCATTTACGAATATCAATTTTTGCGTATTCCAGTGGCGTATCGGTGAGAGCATTGAAGTACTTGCGACAATGCCCGCACCAGAAACGACCCTTGACCTTCTTGTTCTTTGTTACCTTGGTCGTAGCACAACACCGGCACAACTCGCTTTATCAAACCATCGCAGCTTCTCAAAATACTCTCTGGCGGAGTCTTGAGTAGGGAACATCCCCATCAAGTCAAATAAAGAGAGGGTTACTGTTTTTCTATCCATTCTTTTTGTTCAATTTATAGTTGGTGATAATATAGTTATCCATGCGACAATTTGTGTCGCATACAAGCCATGGACGGATTTAAGGCAACTTGGGGTATTGACGGTTGGCGGAATCGGATGGAGAGACTTTGGGGCTGTTTTAGACGAAGCTGAAAACTGAAAAACTGATAGAAATAATGACGATCTCTGAATCCCAAGCAGGATAGGTCTGAATGCGACTTAACCGAATTGCTTGTCAACTTTCCTGCGTAATTCCCATAATTTTAGCCATATGCTAGCTCAAATCAACATTTGATTACATAAGAGCCTAAAAGAAAGAATGAACGATGCTGGGGTGTGATAGGATCAGTTGCCGAGTTGGGCGCGTGCCGTGTCAATAGCGCGTCTGACCGTATCGGGAGCTGTGCCGCCAGGATGACTGCGCGAGGCAATGGATCCTTCTAATGTCAAACATTCGAATACAGAAGTATCGAAGGCAGGACATAGTTCCTTTAATTCATCAAGGGACAGTTCGTAAATTTCGACCTGTCTCTGATCTGCGAGTGTGACTGCCTTGCCGCATATCTCATGCGCGGAGCGAAACGGGATACCTTGACGGACGAGCCAATCTGCCATATCGGTTGCGGTTGGATGACCCTTTTCCGCTAGCTCACGCATGCAGTCGACCTGTGCTCGCATGCCTCTTACCAGGAGTGTCATAGCATGGATGCAATGGGTTGTGGTGTCCAGTGCATCGAATACAGCCTCTTTGTCTTCCTGATTGTCTCGGTTGTATGCCAATGGCTGTCCTTTCATTAACACGAGCAAGCCATTTAAGTGACCAATTACTCGGCCGCTTTTTCCGCGTATCAGCTCTGCGACATCGGGATTTTTCTTTTGCGGCATGATGCTTGAGCCCGTGCAAAGTTCGTCAGGTAGCGAGATGAACCTAAATGCTGGCGAATTCCAAAGAATCGTTTCTTCACAACACCGTGATAAATGCAGCATGATCGTACTTAACGCAGCGACGAGCTCGATGGCGTAATCACGGTCGCTCACTGCGTCCAGGGAATTTCGGGTTAGGCCGTCAAAGCCCATCGCTCTCTGAAATACGGTACGGTCAATAGGGTAGCTCGTACCAGCAAGTGCAGCGCTCCCCATTGGTGATATATTGGTGCGTCGTCGCCAATCGTCGAGCCTTGAGATGTCGCGATCGAACATTTCAAACCAAGCCATGAGATGATGTCCAAAGGTCACCGGTTGAGCGTTTTGTACGTGGGTGAATCCGGGCATGACGGTTGCAGTGTGTTGCGCGGCTTGGTCTAGCAAGGCGCGTTGCAACTCGATCAAAGTTTTGCGTAAACCATCGTATTGTTCGATCAAATACAGCTTGAACGCACTTGCGACTTGATCGTTGCGCGAACGCGCGGTGTGCAGCTTGCGGCCGGGCTCGCCGACTAGCGCCGTCAACCGTGCTTCGATATTCATATGCACGTCTTCTAGCGCGGTGTTCCAGGGAAAAGTTCCGGCATGGATTTCGTTAACGATCGTTTGAAGCCCATCTACGATAGCCGTGTGTTCCGCTTGATCCAGAATGCCAGCATTGAGCAGCGTCTGCGCGTGTGCTTGGGAACAACGAGCGTCAATTTCGCCCAAGCGCGAATCGAAATGAACAGAAGCCGTAAATGCTTCAACGAATTCATCCGTTTTGCCGGAAAAGCGCCCGCCCCAAGGTTTTTGAGTTGCCATACGCTTATGTGAGTCGAATTCCAATAGGGAAAAACGGCGTAAAGTGTAGAACTATTCGTTCGCGTGTAACAAGAAGCCACAAAAATGCCAACGACTACCTGCCATTGAAAAGAAGGATAAGCCAATAATTCGAGTCCCGTTTGCCTTGATCGTGTTAAAGCGCAACTTCGTCGTAGTGGGTCAGCACATCATTCGAATCGCGACGCGACGCAGTCCGCTTGCATTGAGACAAGCAAACTACGTTAAGCAATTGATTGAGACCGCCGACCCATTGACCCGTTGCGAGTTGCTGCCTATGACGACGACTGGAGACACCTCCTCGGAAGCATCTCTTCGTCGCGAAGGCAATAAAGGGCTTTTCCTGAAGGAACTTGAGACAGCGCTCATTGAAGGCCATGCGGATGTCGCGGTGCACAGCATGAAGGATGTACCGCTTCGTCTTCACTCAGATCTCGTAGTACAAAGTATTGGACTACGCGGCGCCGCTCACGATGTATTCGTGAGCGACATGTCGCTCAATGAGTTACCGCCTGACGCGAAAATAGGCACCTCAAGCGGACGTCGTCGGGCGTTATTACTTCACATATTCAAACGTCGTACGTTCCTCGCGGTTCGAGGTAACGTGCAGACGAGATTAAAGATGTTGGCGGAGGGGCAAGTCGATGGGTTAGTGCTTGCTGCGGCAGGGTTGCAACGATTAGGCCTTGAGCGACCGAGGCGATTCGCATTGCCGACCGATGAGTTTGTACCGGCCCCTTGTCAAGGTATTCTGGCTGCTGAATGGCATCAAAAACGTACCGACATAAAACGACGCATTGACTGCCTGACAGATGCTGACGTTCAGACTTCCACGAGTGTAGAACGTTCAATAGCCGAGGCCATCGGTGCCGATTGCGCAACGGCTTTCGGCGCATATTGCGAGCGAGTAGGCGATAGGTACCGTGTTATTGCGGCGGCGTTGTCAGCGACGGGCGATCAAGCGATCTACGCAAAATCAATTGGCGCCGATGCGACTACTGTGGCGGACACGGTTGGGGAACGATTGCTCAAGGAAGGCGCAGTTACCTTACTATCGCCAGCTACATGAATCGAATCTGGATCACGCGTACGGCGCCAGGCGCTTCTACTATGGCTCATCGTCTTCGGTACGAAGGCGTCAATACGATCGTATGTCCGTTGATCGAGATTGAGAAAATTGATGTCGTGCAACCAAAAGTGGCGTTCGATCTCGCAGTGTTTCTATCTCAACACGCCGTGCATCACAGCGACGTTGCTTCGATTGGTGCAAAACACATCTTGGCCATCGGGCGCGCGACACAACGGGCACTTGCGACATTGAACGTTGCAAGCAGATTGCCTCGGCAGTCAAATTCTGAAGGACTTTTGTCGGAAGTCAGTTCGACGTTAAGGCGCGGCTCGTCGGTCTTGATCGTGTGCGGGGAGGATGGTCGGAACTTTCTTTCGCATCGCCTGCAAGACGCAGGTTACGACGTCAAGTGCTTGGCAGTATATCGTCGAAGGTTTGCAGACCGCCTGCCGAGATGCGTCTCGCTCTGTTCTATGGTCGAACTGAGCAGTATGTTGGCACTGGATCGTTTCGTTGCGGTTGCCAAACGGCAAAGCATTTGGGATCCTTTTAACCCATCGCTGTTATTTGCAAGTCGCCGTATTGCGATAAGGGCGTTGAAGGTTGGCTTGGAGAAACTTTATGTTGTAGGGGACGCATCGCCGAGATCTTTCGCACACGTAGTAAGGCGGTTGACACTTTAAGGCTATGATGACTGAACTGGATGAAGCCCAACCCCTCGGCGTGGCGAAATCCGTACGACATTGGCTTGTGTCAATCGTCGTGTTCGGCATGCTAGGCTGCACGACCATGGCAGCTCTGCATTGGGCTGTGCCATTGCGGTCGTTTATTACTAGATTAGGGTTTATCGAACCGCCGGTGCCAGGGGAATCAACCATTGAAACCATAGACTTGGCTAACGAAGATCCGCGCGCTTCAACTGAATTGAGTACGGACATCGTAGAGGCGGCGCAGGTGGATCCGCAATTTCGGCCAGATTTATCTACCTCGGTCGAAGTCGACAGGACGTCTAAACGAGATCCAATGGACGCCCTGACGATTGATTTGCTCCGAGCGCAGGTGGAGACCAGTCGAGTTGAGCGCTTGAAATCGGCAAGAGCTGCATTGTTCCAGGCTCGACAAACCGCCATGGCCGTGGCGGCGGATAGCGAGCTCATTGAAATGATTGACGTCGCGATAGATGCCGTTGATCGGCTCAGCGCTGCCGATCATGACGCAATTCGCGAACGCATTGGCAATTTAATAGCGAGAATGACTATGACGCTGAGTGAAGACGCGGTGCGTCAACCGATCACGTTCGCTAATTCGTCAGAATTTGACCACACGATCGAAACTGAATCGGAAAGCTTTGCATCGCAAGTCATGGACGCGTTGAAGCGAGTCTATCGCATACGTCGAATTGAGCGACCGAATGAGTCTAGCGTATCCCAAGCTGGATTCGATTCGACAGGAACTAGCGCGTTACTTCACGTCGTGTATGCACGCGCTAGTTTCGATTTGCTCCAAATGGACTCATTCAGAGAAGAGCTGGGTCATGCGCTCGTATTGCTTGATGGGTTTGACAGTACCAATGGGCGACAGCTGGGTGTCATACGAGGTGAGCTGCGTGCACTGCTAGCGATGGAATTACCGTCGCCGCACGAGCCGATACAACAAGCCCTTGATTGGTTAGCGTCTAACTCAAAGACTTCAGTGGGGGAGAGGCTTTAGCGCTGTGATCGCAGTCCGGGTCGCACTTGTCCTAGCAGTCGCTGTAAGTGCAATCTACCTTGGCGTCCTGATGGCGATGGATGCGGGCCATGTGTTGGTCGCGTACGGTGAATGGGCGGTAAGTACAACCTTGTGGGGTGCGCTTGCGGCCATCCTCGTTATGGCGTTTGCGGTTTATGGCGTTGCCCGAGTCGTACGCACGCTCGCGTTTAGAAATTCAAAACTCGCTCGGTGGTTTAGCGCCAAACGTTCTCAAACCGCGCAGGCACAGACCTGTCGAGCTCTAGAAGAAGAAGCCAACGGTAATACAGTTGAAGCGATACGGCTACTCATTGCAGCGGGTTCGCACAGTCCGTATCCACTATTGCATTTCATGCGCGCTAGCGAGCTTGCGGAACGGATAGGTGCGCATGCTAAAGCGGAGGAGCTCCGCCAAGATGCGATGAGACTGTGCCATAACGATACCCCTGCGTTACAACTATTTGCCGCGGCTTCCAGGTTGTACGCTGAACAAAAACGAGAGGGTGTTATTGCATTCAAACGCCTGTTGGAAGTGCATCCTCAATGTGCGCCAGCTTTATTACGTTTGGTTGAGTACAGCCATGAACAGAAAGACTGGGTCGCAGCCCTTGAGTATGTAGGTGTACTTTCTCGTTTGAGCTTTGCCTCAGACGATGTCATACGCGAACTGACGGTAGCGAGTTGGATTGGGCGAATCCAAGCCGCAGAAGAGGATGGGTTGTCAAACGTCTGGCATGCTGTGCCGCGCGCTTACAAGTACGACGAAGCTCTGGTTCTAGCTTATGTTGAAGCGTTAAGCGCTCACGATCGGGTTGATGCTGCCATCCGAATGCTTGAACGGGCATTAAAACGACAATGGCGTGGCGCTTGGGTCCGGGTCTTTGGGAGTCTGGAAGGCAATGCAGAAAAGCAATTGAAGATGGCTGAAGAGTGGCAAAGCGAACACCAAGGAGATCCCGATCTCAATCTTGTGTTAGGACGCTTCTATAGACGACTCGGTCGCATAAAGGACGCGGAGAACTATATTGAGCGAAGTGTTAGATTGGGCGGAGGAATTGCTGCAGAGCTGGAACTCGCCGAGTTGCATCTTGAATCAGGTATGCCGCAACGCGCGAAGGACGCTTTAGAGAACCTGAAGCGAAGTCTCGCGGAAGTGTGAAGTTGGTACTACTGAATCTTCATTGATGCAAAAAATTGTTCGTTTGTACGCGTTTCTTTCAGCCGGCTGATAACGAACTCAAGGGCTTCGAGATCATCCATCTCGTCCACTAGCTTACGCAGAATCCATACGCGCTGACGGTCGTCGTCGCTTAAGAGCAATTCTTCGCGTCGTGTACCGGAACGCCTAATGTTGATGGCGGGATAGATTCGACTTTCAGCCATCCGTCGTTCAAGGTGTAATTCTTGATTGCCTGTTCCCTTGAATTCTTCGTAAATCACGTCGTCCATGCGCGAACCGGTTTCGATTAGTGCGGTGGCCACGATAGTGAGGCTGCCGCCTTCTTCAATGTTTCGAGCCGCACCGAAAAATCGTTTCGGTCGTTCAAGTGCATTGGCATCGACGCCACCGGTCAGGACTCGACCAGTCGTTGGGGTGGCGGTGTTGTAAGCACGCGCTAAACGCGTTATCGAATCCAGCAGAATGACGACATCTCGCTTTTGCTCGACCAGACGCTTGGCTTTCTCGATGACCATCTCAGCCACTTGAATGTGGCGTTTGTGGGATTCATCGAACGTACTTGCCACAACTTCTGCGTTGACAAGACTTTTCATTTCAGTCACTTCTTCGGGGCGCTCATCAATGAGTAACACGATGAGCGTGACGTCCGGATCGTTGGCCGTGATGGATTGGGCGATAGCTTGCAGCATTAACGTTTTGCCGGCTTTCGGTGGCGATACGATCAGGCCGCGTTGTCCCTTGCCGATAGGCGCGATAAAGTCGACGATGCGCCCTGATAGATCTTCGGTGCTACCGTTACCGCGTTCCAGAGTAAGACGTTTGTTCGGAAACAACGGCGTAAGGTTCTCAAAGAGGATTTGGCGCCGACGTTGTTTCGTATCGACTTGTTCTTGATTGATGTTATCAATGCGCGTGAGCGCAAAATAACGTTCGCTATTACCGTTTCGAGGGGCGCGGATCTTTCCGGAAATACTGTCTCCGGTTCGCAAACCCAAGCGTCGAATTTGAGTGTGCGATACGTATATGTCGTCGGGCCCGGCCATGTAGCTAGTAAAGGGTGAACGTAGAAAACCGTAGCCATCGTTGTGTATTTCTAATGTGCCTTCGCCTCTTATCTCCTCTCCCTGTTTTGTTAACTTGCGTAGGATCCCCACGATGATTTCGGGATGTTTAGCTCGATGAAGATGCTCGACACCGTGTTCTTCTGCGATAGAAAGTAATTCGTCAATTGGTTTTTGTTTTAGATCGGATAGGTTCACCATGTTAGCTTCATGATTTGAAGGGAAGTTGCCATGCACAAGCCGCGCAATTGAAAACGTTAAGATAAGTTCGACAACCGTCAGAACAACGATTGAGAAGGCGTACTGCCTACGGTAGGGAAGATTTTAGCACTCAATTATCCAGTTTAGATACCAAGATATGATCAATGAGGAATTTGCAGGTGGTATTGGCTTAGATGGCACAATAATTTGAAAATGCAAATTTCCACCGTCGGTAGTCCGCAGCTAAACCTAGTGTGGGCTCTAAAAATAGCGTGTCTTAGTTGTTTGAGCTTATCGGTTCACACGAATGCGGAAATCGCATTCCAGGAGGTATCGGAAGCGGCAGGTGTCTCATTCGTCCATCAAAGCGGTGCGATCGGTAAGCGGTGGACTGTAGAAATCACTGGTGCGGGTGTTGGTGTGCTTGATTTCGATGGCGATGGCAAGTTGGATATTTGGGCGATTCAAGGCGGTCCGTTGAAATATCGAACCGGTAACTTGCCCGGCGATCGCCTTTTCCGCAACGTCAGCAAAGGAGATAAGCTGCGATTTGTAGATGTAACCGATCGTATTGGATTGGCTGCAACGCAATACGGCATGGGAATCGTCACCGGAGATATCGACAACGACGGAGACATTGATTTGGTTCTCCTGAATTTCGGTCGTAATCAGCTGTTTCGCAATGACGCTGGAAAGTTCACTGAGGTGCTTGATTCGCCCATTGCACAGGACACTGCATGGTCGCTCTCCGGTAGTTTCGCGGATCTAAACAATGATGGGTGGCTTGATTTGTATGTGGCGAACTATGTAGCGTTTCCGCTTTTAGATGAGTACAGAGCTTGTCGACGTTTGTCGTTGCGGATAGGCTACTGTGCGCCCAGCAATTTCGAACCGCAACTGGACCAACTGTTCATCAACGATGGCAAGGGTTCGTTTCAAGACATGTCCGTGAATTCAGGTATTCAGAGTCGTAACGAAAGGGGGATGGGGGTCATTGTCGACGACCTAAACGCGGACGGCAAACCCGATATCTACGTTGCGAATGACATGGCGATGAATTTCTTGTGGCTGAATCGGACCGGCGCGACATTCGAGGAAGATGCCCTATTAAGCGGTATCGCGGTCAACGGACACGGTATGCGGGAAGCGAGTATGGGCGTGGCTATCGCGGATGTGGATCGCGACTTTGACCCGGATATTTTTTTAACGCACGATCTCAAAGAGAGCAACACGCTTTATACCTTTGAACACGCCGGCTGGTTTTCCGACCAGTCAATCGCTACGGGATTAGGACCGCCGAGTCTCTCGAAGACGGGCTTCGGAACCGTGTTTTTCGATGTTGAAAACGACGGTGACTCGGACTTGTTCGTTGCAAATGGATCGGTGTCGATGATCGACTCACAGATTGCACAGCGCATTGAGCCGCCGCTACGACAAACGAACCAGCTATTCGTCAATGATGGATACGGCAATTTTGAGGAGCACGCCAGTTTTTCACTAAATCGGTTTGAGGAAGTGAGTCGCGGCGTGGCGATGGCAGATCTAGATAACGATGGCGATATTGATCTCGTGGTCTCAAACAACGACGGCCGGTTGCGCATTCAACAGAATGATTCGCGTGCCAACAACGGCGTACGCGAACGTTGGATCGGCGTGCGCGCGATGATTGACGAGCGTGATGGCGTTGGCGCTGTCGTTTGGCTGGAATCTGACTCGGCTGAACGTAAGACTGTGCATATGGACGGTAGTTATGCCTCGGCAAGTGACGCCCGGATAGTGTTCGGCTTAGGCGAAAGTTCCAAACCTCAAACTGTCCATGTGAAATGGCCTGACGGTACCAGGTCTTCGTTCGATGGCTTAGCCGTTAATCGCTATCACGTTTTGAGAAAGCCTCCGCGTTGACGCGCCTGTTAACTCCTGGCGCACTTGCTGTTTGTGTGTTAGGCGCCGTGCTGTTGGATGCAGCCGAGATCCATGTCGAAGGATTAGCTGACCCGTTACGCGCGGCTGTCTTAAACGGACATGCACAAGCGCTTTCGTTCGACAGTCGAGGTGAAAACATCGCTGCCTCGAATGCATGGGCTGAATTAGGCATGCTACTCCTAGCGCATAACTTATACGAACAGGCGATCGTGGCTTACGGTCATGCACTTGATCGACAGAGAGATCCGCGTTGGTTCTATCTGCGCAGTATCGCGCGAGGTGAATTAGGGCAGTCCGAGGGTGCGATTGAGGATTTGGTTGCTGCGGTCGGCTACGAACCGGAAATTAGCGTCATTTGGTATCGATTGGGACAAGCGTTGCTCAGTGTTGGCCGACTGTACGAAGCGGAGGAAGCATTAGTGCAAGCGTTGGTGCTTGATGAGCATCTGACAATCGCTCATATGACGTTTGCCGATGTTCTACGATTGCTGGGTAGACCGCAAGAGGCGAAAGCGGCATTGATGGTTGCGCACGAAATCGAACCTAACATAGGACAGATTACGTACCGATTAGCTCAAGTTGAACGAGAACTCGGCAACCTGGAAGCTAGCAAAGCGTGGTTGCAGAAAAGCAAGAATCAACGAGCGCCGGTAGTCGACGATCCTTTATTGGCTTTGGTCGCCGAATACAGTCTGAACCCGGCATTTTTTATCTCAGCGTCGCGCCGAGCATGGGAACGAGGCGACGAGGCCACCGCGGTAGCGGCCTATCGCCATGCGCTGGAACTTACGCCTGGTTCTGTAGATAACGCGCTCGGTTTCGTACATTTGTTGATTTCGTTCGAACGTATTGAGGAGGCTTCGCAAGTGTTAAGGGATATTGAAGCGCCGATGTCGTCGAAGTATTGGCATCTCGCAGCGCAAATCTTGGTAAAGAAAGGTAAGCTCAAAGAAGCGAATCAAGCGCTTAAGAAATCCCTGCGTCTTCATCATGAACCAAGCGTCGCTGCGTTTGCGCAGCGGCTTGACAAATTGTTGCATAGGGAGATGGAGCATTGACTGATTTCGAAACGACACTGCGCGTTGAACTGGGCGGTCGAAACTATGTTAATTTCTACAATTTGCTTGATTAAATTGATTCGGGTCGAAAGAACTGGACCATTTCATGTGAAATCGCTCATTTTGTCGACAAAGTCCATTGCCTTTTCTTTCGGTACGCTGTTGGCGCTAACTTGTGCAATGACGCATGCTCAGGAGAAAGGTATCTCGGAAGAAACTTTTGTGATGCCGGACGATGTCGATTACAAAATTGAAGAGGAGTTAATTGTCCAAGGGGTCCGCGAGCGCATCAAAGGTCCACGGCAAATCCTGCGAGGATATGATGCTCGCAACATGGGCGGTTACTACTATAAACTGAGAATGTACGAAAAAGCTTATCCGTATTTACTGGAAGCGGCGCAAGAAGGCTTCAAATTCTCTCAAGCCCGCCTTGGGTATATATACCAGAAGGGGCTAGGCGGCGTAGAGCGCGATTGGCGAAAAGCGGTAGGCTGGTTAGGCGTTGCTGCTTCTCGGCATTCGCACCCGGAAATAATGAATTACTGGAAGAGGCTCAGAGCGAAAATCCCGGAACAAAATTTGCCACTGGTCGCAGACATCGTCGAAGACTATATATCGAAGTTCGGTAGCGAGGCGACAGGCGTCACGTGTGATATCAATCGTGCAGCAGGTACTCATATAGCGCATATGCGTTGTATATATGACGACGAAATCGAATATCGAGATCCTGGTAGCACATTGGTCCCGCAAGTTGAAATTGATACAAGCGTTGGCGGTGGTGGAACTAGCCCGTTCTAGATTCTTGATTGATTGCCGATGTATTGCCACAGTGATGTTCGCGCCATAGAAGTTCATGTATCCATGTTTCTACTTTTTTTGAGGTCATTTGCCATGAGTGCGGTTCCACGAAGACTCTTGCGAGGGTTATTAACATGCCTTGTTGTCTGTATTGTCTCGTCGACCGGTGCGGTCAGCGACGATGCTGGTACGGAGGAAGTTGGGCCAGGTCCCATTGAAATGGTTGAGATCATGAACGCACACATAACCGGTGGACAGCTATATAGAAAACAGAAATACGCAGAAGCGCTTGAACATCTTGAAATCGCTGCGAGAGGCGGAATGAAACGCTCGCAAGCGCAACTTGGCGCGATATTGCTTGGCATAACCGGTAGCAATGAAGTCCCGCAGGATATCAAGCGGGGCGTGGGTTGGCTTGGTGTTGCCGCCCACGGTGATACCGAACCTGCCTACCGAAAAGAGTATGACCGGATCTATGAAGCAATATCGGACGCTCAGAAACCCGGGATTGACCAGCTTGTCGAGGGCTATGTTGCTAAATACGGCTCAGAAGCAACGAAAGTATCCTGCGAACAGTCACGACGGGCTGGGACTAGAATGTCGCGGCTCGTTTGCACATTTGATGACTTACACAAATATCGAGATCAGTTGGACGCTAAGACGTTCGGCGCGCTTAGCGCCGACGGCCAAATCACAGACTATGCCGAAAACTATAGCAGCGGTGGTGGTCCTGGTGGATTTTAAATTGATCGCAGCAACATAATATCAAGAGCGAGTGTTAAGATCACAACACACAGCGGCGGTACGATGAAATCCATGTACCAGATACTTTCAAACAAGATGCGCCAGGTTGCTTGGGCCTTAGCAGGAGCAATGGCCGTTGCTAGCGTCGCGGGTGAACGTCATGTTCCGTTCGATTTACCGATGTCGTCTAGTACCGATTCCGGTATGGAACAATTGGTCGTGATCGGCAAGCGCGACCAATCGGCTGAGTTAGAGCAACGTGCTTTTAGAGATCACCGCCGCGGGATGCATTTGTACGCTGCGGGTGAATATGCCGAGGCGTTGCCTTACCTAGTGTCGGCAGCGAAACACGGTTATAAGGATTCACAAGCCCGTTTAGCCCATCTATATCTTCATGGACTTGGTGGTGTGCGTCGTAGCGATGTCGTTGGTATCGCATGGATGGGCGTCGCTGCACATGGCGAGACGACGCCCATCATTCAGCGACGCTACGACGAATTAATGGCGGCGGTGCCGTCTCGACATATGGCTTCTCTTAAGCGGGTCGTTGAGGATTATGTCGAAAAATATGGGACATTCGAACAGAACGTGGTGTGCACCGTGGCTAAGCACGCCAGTACGCACATATCAAAGAATCGTTGTTATTTCGAGTACGAATTTGCGGTATTATCAGCGACGGAGATCGCTGATATGCAGGATTATTACCGCGATAAAATCATTCCCCCTGATCAGTGGTCGTCATTTTCCAGTTTAGACAACGCATCCGCGATATTTTTGCCTGAACCGCCTTCTCAAGGTGCCAACTAAGTAAAGTTTGAGTCGAGCTCCTAGGATGTGACTCCTGAAAGTCTCCAGCGATCAAGCTCTGGTATCTTGCGTTATCGTACAGAACCGGCACTGGATTGTTTGGTTGAGTACGTACATGCGATGCCAACTTGATAAGTAGCCAGTCAAGGTAGTAACAGGTGTCTATCCGAGATCGTCGCAGGCGTTCTGTTGGTGCAGTAAGTAGAATTTATCTCTATTATGTTAGTTGGCTAGGAGCTTGTCGACCGCGATGATCGTTGTGTCGGCTTACGTCGCCTTAGTTCTATGTCACAACCTATCCCGTCTTCGTGATGCTTGATGTCACGACGAGGCGTAATGCCCCGGGACCCGGCCTCACCTTGAAAAAATCGAGGGGGGGGGGTACGCCTATGTAACAGACGAGACCTTCACGATCCTACATACCTAAATAGACGATCTTTACGTCGCGTGAGGGTTCAGGATAGGTTGATTTGCATGGTGGCGGTTCCAGGGTAAGGCATTGGTCACTGGAGGAGAGATCCCTTGCATGGTTTCAAGTTAGGCGCTGCTCATCGTCAAGCAGTCCGTATGTCACGAATCGAACCCGATACTGAGAAAGGAGAAAGGACGATGTTTCACTATATAACGACCGTGCGATGTCGCCGGTTTGGCGGCCGTTTACTGGTCGCGCTACTTACCGCATGGTGTGGAAGTCAGGCACTGGCCGAGGAGGCCTTCGAGGCGGATGCGGTGAGTGTGTCGTTTGACGAAGGTGTGTATTTTCTTGCATCCCACCCGTTCGGTATTGGACCCTATGTGCGCAACCCGGCGCGTACTGCCGGTAGGCATCATTATACAGCAGGCGGCGCGGGCACGCAAGGAGGTGCCAGTACGAACGGCGCTGCGAATAGCCTGCTCAACCGTGAAATCGACGCGGCGAGGACGACGCCGGCCTTGACGGGCGCTTGTTATACGGTCATGGTGAAGGACGCTGGGGGCAAGGCCAGTGATATATTTGCTCTCACGGGGACGAAAAATTGCAAGAGCATGACGTCCAAGAGTGCTGATGACGGCACGAATGGTGCGACAGGCGGACATGTGCAGATGAAAGCCGATGCGGTGTTGGATTATGAGACGTCCTCGAAGTACGTGATCACGGTCCATGCACACAAGGGCGATAAAGTGGTGGATACGTTGACGCTGACGTTGAACCTCAACGATGTGAACGAAGCTCCGGTCGTGTTGAAGCCGTTTACCTATAAGATGGACGGCGGCGATCGCAGTGGCGACGATCTGCAACCGGTGGGTGCGTCCCGGGTGTACCTGAACGCGGGCGAATCGACCTCGATCAGTTTCAACCGGATGTTTCGCGACCTGGACGCGGCGCCTGAAGCATTTTTGATAGATACAGTAGAACAGAATGTGTGCGACAATGGCATGGCCAATACCCCTGGAGTTGATGGTCAGATTCATTCGACTGCCGCGCCCTCGGGGCTTGTAGGAAGCGGGGCGGATAGAGGATATGGATGGCCTGGATTGCGGGGAATTGAAAACGCAGGGGACGGGAAAGTGTATTGCGTTGTCCACACCGTAGCTCGCGGCGATCCCACGCCACATCCGGGTCAATACGTGGTGAAGTTGAGCGTGCAAGGGTTGCGCCTCATCCTGACGGCGTATGACCAAACGACGCCGGGCACGTATCTTGCGCAGGTATATGTGAAGACGGGTCTTAACAAGAAAGGCACTGTCGTCTCTTCAACTCAATCCCCGACGTTTGCAAAGATTACGGTGATTGTAAAGAAAGGGGTGAACAATCCGCCGGCGTTTGCGGGCGGTTCGGTCGGTTTCCGCACGACGGTGAACGAAGGCACGGGTGAGGACGCGTTGGTGGCGTCGGTGGTGCCGGGGACGACGGACGCGACGGCGGACGATTGGAATGCGGGGGATCTGGATACCACTGACACCGATGTGCACTACAAGGTGATGGGGACGCCGTGTCCGGCGAAGGATTATGCGACGTACACGCTGACGGAAGGCGGCAGTTGCTGGAAATACAAGGACAACTCGGGGAACGTGTCGCTGACGGGAGCGCTCGTGGATTACGAGAAGTTGCCGGCGGGGAAGATGGCGACGGTGCGGTTGCAGGCGAGCGACGGGTATGACACGGTGACGATTCCGATCACGGTGACGGTGAAGGACGTGAACGAACTGGAGACCGATGCGGCGGCGGTGAAGGCGTTGGGGACGGTGCGGTTGACGAACGACGAGAAGTCGGATCCGATCGAGCTGGCGAGTCTGTTCATCGATCCGGAAGGGGATCCGCTGACGTTCAGTGCGTATTCGAACCTGCGCGAGGATCTGGTGAAGATCGAGGGTCGCGACCTGATTCTGACGGGCAAGGGGGCGACGGCGACCGCGGAAAAGACGTACACCATCACGGTGACGGCATCGGACGGCAAGTTGTCGAAGGATGCGATGTTCACGCTGAAGGTACGGGCGAAGAATGCGGCGCCGAGTTTCGAGCCGGCGGGGGTGCGGTCGTTCGGCATGAGCGTGGCGGAGGATGCGCCGGTGGGGACATTCCTGACGACGGCGATCACCTATATGGATGCGGACTCGGCGGACGAGGTGCAGGCGACGGTGGACAGCGAGTTGTTCGAGGCCGTGCGCGTGGGTCGTGTGGATGCGAACGAGAACGGCAAGATCGACGGTGGCGAGAGTATGCTCTGTGCGCTGCCGCCGAAGATGACGGTGAGCAATCACTGTCGCAAGGTGGCGAGCGAGTTGGGGTTGCGGACGAAGGCGCGGCTGAATGCGGAACAGCAGGATCGTCATACGTTGACGTTGACGCTGGACGACGGCTGGGACGAGAGTGGCACGGTACAGGTGCATGTGATCGTGACCGACGTGAACGACGTGCCGATGGTGAAGCTGGATGCGGCCGGGGAGCCGATGACGATTGCGGAGCAGGTGGTGGCGGTGGATGGTTCGCTGATGCTGGCGGTCGGCGGCTATTTCACGGACGAGGACGGTGATCGGTTGAAAGTGGATGCTGCCTCCTCCATGAAGCAGGTGGCCACGGTGATGGTGAGCGGTCTGGATCAGGTGACGATCCGGGGTCTGAGCGAAGGGATGGCGACGATCACGCTGACGGCGGACGATGGCGAGGGCGGCACGGTCACATTGACGTTCATGGTGAAGGTGACGACGAATCAGCCGCCGGTGGCGGACAAGGATGCGTTCATGGCACGGTTACCGGCGACGGACACGGTGAATGTCGGAGCGACGTTCGATCTGGCCTTGGTGGGGTTGTTTACGGATCCGGATGAAGGCGATATGGTGGGGCTGCCGCAGGCGATGACATCGGACGAAGATGTGCTGCTGGTGGTGGTGACCAATGATGGTGCGACGGCGACGTTGGTGGGTCGGGCCTCGGGGATGGCGACGCTGACGTTGACGGCGACGGATGAGGCGGGCAACAAGACCTCGGTGAGCCAGGCCATCACGGTGAATGCGGCGCCGGCGGAAGCGCAGCCGTTGGCGGCGCGGACGCTGGATCGCGTGACGCCGCAGGCGGTGGATCTCGGCGGGCTGTTCACCGATGCGGACGACGGCGCAGATCGTTTAATCATCACAGCGACAACGGTGGGTGAAGGCGCGGACCGCGCGACGGCCACGGTGGCTGGCACGACGTTGACGCTGGCCGGCGTGGCGCTGGGCGAGGTGGATATCCGGCTGACGGCGACGGACCCGCACGGGGCGACGGCGACTTCGACGCTGATGGCGACGGTGGTCAACGTGGCGCCGACGGTGGCCATGGACGTGGCGCCACAAGCGCTTGATCGGATTGACCCGCTGACGGTAGACGTCAGTGACACCTTTGTGGACACGGACGGCGAGCTGGCAACGCTGGAAGCGACGGTGGCGGATGAGCGTATCGTGGCGGCCGGTACGATTGACCTGACGGACGGTCAGCTGACGCTGACGGGGTTGGCGGTGGGTGAAACCACCGTGACCGTGCATGCGACGGACCATGATGGCGGTCAGGCGATGACGACCGTGACGGTCACAGTGGTCAACGTCGACCCGGTGGTGGCGACGGCGGTAGGCTCCCAACCCCTGACCCGCATCCATGACCTGATGTATGACGCGAGCGCGCTGTTCCGGGATCCGGATACGGACGAACCGCTGGCGCTGACGGTGGCGGTGGCCGACCCGATGATTGCGACGGCGGCTGTGGCGGGGCATCAACTCACGGTGGAAGGTCTGCATGTGGGGTCGACGACGGTAACGGTCATGGCGACCGATGTGGATGGCGGGACGGCCGTGCACGAGTTTGTCGTGGCGGTCGAGAACGTCACGCCGACGGTCGCGATGGGGCTGACGGACCGGACCTTCGATCGGCGGGCGCCGTTGGGGCTTGACCTGACGGGGACGTTCATGGACGACGATGGCGCGATTCGGCAGTTGACGGCGACGGTGGCGGACCCGTTAATTGCGACGGCGAGGGTGGACGACACGTTGTTGACGATCGAGGCGCTGGCAGTGGGGACGACGGTCGTCACCCTGACGGCGACGGACGATCACGGGGCGATGGTGTCGGACACGTTCTCGGCCACGGTGATCAATCTGGCCCCCGTCGTGGCCGAAGCGGTGCCGGATCAAACGACGACGCGGGTTGACGATGTGGTCCTGGATGTAGGCAGCACATTTCGCGACCCGGACAGTGCGGTGCCACTGCATGTGACCGTCAGCGTCGCGGACGGCATGTACGTGGATGCGCAGTTGGAAGGCATGCTGCTGACGCTTGCGGGATTGGCCGTAGGTCAGGCGGAGGTGACGCTCACGGCACTGGATGCGGATGGCGGTCAGGTATCGACGACGTTCCAAATGACCATCGAGAACGTGGTGCCGGAAGTGGCCCAGGCGTTGGTCGATCAGGAGATGGATCGACGTGCGCCGTTGACCCTGGATGTGGCATCTACCTTCCAGGATGAGGACGACGGACCGACGGCGCTGAGCCTGACGGTCATGACCGCGGACAGCGACGTGGCCGAGGCGATGCTCCAGGGGACCCGGTTGACGGTGACGGCGCAGGCCGTCGGTGCGACCGAGGTGATGTTGACGGCGACGGATGCGAACGGGGCGAGTGTGACGGACACGTTCGAGGTGACGGTGGTGAATGTGGCGCCGGTGGTGGCGGCGGCGGTGATGGATCAGACGATCACGCGAGTGGCGGATGTACCGCTTGATGTGAGCGGCGCATTCAGCGATCCGGATACGGATGAGCCGTTGACGTTGATGGTGGCGACGGCCGAGGCGACGTTGGTGGAGGCCACGCTGGGTGCGGACTATCGGTTGACGCTGCGCGGTCTGGCCGTGGGCGAGACGGTGTTGACGTTGACGGCGACGGATATGGACGGTGGTCACGTCATGGACGAGGTGCAGGTGACGGTGGCGAATGTGGCGCCGCAAGTTGCTAATTCACTCAGTCCGCTGGTTCTGGAAGTGGGCGGTGCGGCAGCCACGCCCACGATAGAGGGTCTATTTAGCGACGATGGCGATCCGCTGACGTACACGGTGGCGACGGCGGATGCAGGGATTGCGACGGCAGCGCTGGCTGGGACGCAGGCGCGGGTGAGTCCGATTGCACGCGGGACGACGACGCTCACGATCACGGCGACGGATCCGCATGGCGGCGAAGCGACGGTGACGGGGTCGATCACGGTGGGCGACGGAGCCTTGAAGGCCGTGGCGGCGCAATCGCTCGCCGGGTTTGGTCGGGCGTTGTTGGCGAGTGCGTCATCCAGCGTGGGTGCGCGCCTCACGACGGACGCGCGGAGTGCGGACCTCACGCTAGATGCGTGGTTGGATGAGTGGGCGCCGCAGGATCCTGCGGCAGCCTCGCGTACGGTTGCGGAGCAGGGTGCGGCAGCCTGGCAGCTGGTGCATGCGGTCAACACCCCGGGATCAACCGGCGTGCTGGCAGGCGACGACCCCATGTCTGGCATAGCGTCAGGTGCGAGCGGTATGGACCAGTTGCAGTCGCAGTTCGGTCAACGCTTTGCGTTGAACCTGGGGTCGAGTGAGGATGCCTCCAGGTGGTCGGTGTGGGGCGATGTGGACCGGCAGGCTTACGAAGGCAGTGGCTACGATGGCACGGCGACGAGCATGTACCTCGGTGCGGATGTGGCGGTGGCCGAGGATTGGCTGGTCGGCCTGGCGGTGGCGCGCCAGGGCGGCGACTCCGATTACGCCTGGGGCACGGCGTCACAAACCATGGACATGCAGTTGACGACGGTGCTGCCGTATGCGAGTTACCGCCCGAGTGAACGCATGTCGCTGTGGGGCGTGGCGGGCTTCGGTCGCGGTGAACTGGATACGACGGTGGCGGGCACGACGACGCGTGATGTGAGCGACCTGCGTTCGCAGCTGGCGATGGTTGGCGGTGAGCAGGTCTTGAGGCAGGTGGGTCGGTTCGACCTGGCGTTGCGCGGGGATGTGGCGCTGGCGTCGTTGGAGACGGATCAAGGTCTGGGTGCGGCGGATGGTCTGGCGACGGATGTGCATCGTTTCCGTCTTGGTCTTGAAGGTTCGTTCTCGACGGACACGGGTCAAGGCGGCATGCTGGAACCGTTCGGGCAGGTGAATGTGCGCACGGACGGCGGCGACGGTGAGACGGGTTCGGGCCTGGAACTGGCTGGTGGTATCCGCATGACGACCGCGGCGTTCACGCTGGAAGCGCAGGGACGCACGTTGGCGTTGCACGGTGCGGACGACTATCGCGAGTCGGGCTTCAGTCTGCTGGCGACGTTGAATCCGTCGGCGCAGGCGACGGGCGTGTCGGTCACGATGGCGCCGCGCTGGGGTGCGGATGCGGTAGGCACGGGAATATTGTGGGAAGATACCCTCCGCGTCGGGCAGTCCTACGGGGTGCTGACGGGCATGGCCAACGGCGGGGCGCAGGCGTCGCTGGAAACCCAGGTAGGCTACGGTCTGCTGGTGGCGCGCGAACGCTATCTGTTGACGCCGTTCGTGGATGTACGCATGAGCGATGGAACCCGGCGCGAGCTGCTGGTCGGCGCGAGCGTGCGGCCATGGGTGCGCCAGGCGAAGGATCTTGATGTCCGTCTGGCCGCTGGACGCGTGGACGAGCGTCCGGGCGTCAGTCATAGTCAAGTCGGCTTGCACGCGACGATGCGTTTCTAAGCTGACAGACCCCGCGTGATGATGGTGCTGCCATCGTTGCGCGCTCTTCTCCAGCCCCGGTACGCGCGCGTGCCGGGGTTTTTATGCCCTGATGTTATGGGCTTAGGCTTGCGGGGACTAAAGTTCTGATCGAAGAAGCAACGGGAGCTTAGTGTGGGCTTGTAATGATCCGAAGCGAGACGACCATGTCCTGATGTGTAATACGTTCCATTATCCGTTACATGATAGATCGTCAAGAATGAAGATTGACGCTGCATATACATGCAACAAGGCAGTAAACTCAAGCTGCTTTATAGGAGGAGAGGATTTTTCAATACATCCGGCAGTTCCCATAGAACTTGTTCTTGCGCCCCAGTTCCTGTCCAAGAAGGTCTACGAAGGTCGCGACGAAGAGCGGAGATTTGAATTGCTTTACCCATGCTAAATGCTATAATATTGATAAAGGCGAGCGGATCAAGAACGATGCAGCTGATGAATTGGCAAGAGGATAAAGTGACGACGAATTGATATCCAAGGATCTGGACGCGGTGATGTTCGAACTTTATTTTGTGATTACGAGATAAAACACAAAATTCGCACGGTCAGTACAAATGAATCTGCATGTCTCGTTTTAACTAACTTGGATTTTGAAATATAGCTTAATTCAAGTATCTCCTGTTTTTTGAGTCGAAAACATGTTTAAAGATTGGCGATTGTTGGTCGCAGTGATTGACTTAATCTGATAGGTCTATGGTTGCGTTGTGAGTACCCACGAATTTACGTCGGTATTTTGGGCTCTTTGTCTGGCATGTGTGAGCGTTGTAGTTTCAGTGCGTGCTCCGGGAGATGTCATGTTTCGAGATGTGACGCAAGCTTCGGCACTTGATTTCGTGCATGAGAATGGTGCAGAAGGATCGCTGTGGCTAGTAGAGGTTATTGCTCCTGGAGTTGGTGTTCTTGATTTTGATGGAGACGGTCGGCTTGATGTGTGGGCTATTCAAGGAGGATCACTAGTTGATCCTACATCGGAGATGCTATCTGACCGGTTATTCAGAAATGTGTCTAAACCTGGCAAACTAACTTTTCAATCAATGACTGATCAAATGGGCGTAACAGCATCGGAGTACGGTATGGGCATCGCAACCGGCGATATCGACGATGATGGTGACACGGATGTATTTCTAGCAAATTTCGGTACGAACCAGCTTTGGCTGAATAAAGGCAAAGACAGGTTTGAACTCGAAGAAGGTTTCGGGAGCATTGATCCCGGTGAGTGGTCTGTCGCGGCTTCTTTTATTGATGCGAATGGTGATGGTGCGTTGGATCTATACGTCGTAAATTACGTTGATTTTTCGCTTGCATCTCATAAACAATGTCTCGGGATCGTCAATAAACCGGACTACTGCGCGCCGACTGCTTATCCTGAAACGCCGGATCGACTATACATGAATCTAGGAAATGGCTTATTTACAGACATGTCCGAGCACGCAGGTATCGCTATAGCAAAGGCCAGTGGACTAGGTGTGATAAGTTTTGATCATAACGCAGACGGGTTAATGGATTTGTATGTTGCGAATGACCCATCGTCGAATTTCTTATGGCGTAACTTGGGATCTGGGCGCTTCAAAGATGTTGCCCTGCATACGGCGTCATCCGTGAATGGTGATGGCAAGTCGGAAGCAAGCATGGGAATTGCTGCAGAGGATTACGATCAAGACTGCGATGTCGATATATTTTTCACTAATTTGACCGCTGAAACCAACACGCTTTTAAGAAATTCGGGTCGAGAGAGGGGGTGGTTTGCAGACGTGACGAATCGTGTAGGTCTTGGCGCCAGCAGCTACCCTTTCACGGGCTTTGGAACAGGTTGGATCGATTTCGACTTAGATGGCGATCTAGATTTATTCGTCGCTAACGGCGCAGTATCCCTACTCGCTAATGCAAGCAACGGGCGTGCGTCAACGTTACATCAGCGTAACCAGCTGTGGTTGAATGACGGTAACGGCAAATACGTGGAAGTTGAGGGAGAAGACATTGTCGAAATGGCCGAAACCAGCCGCGGCGCGGCTTTTTCGGATCTTGATAACGACGGCGATACTGACATCCTCGTGGCCAACAATGACGGTATTTTGAGGATTTACGAAAACGTTGGCACAGGCGGAAACCATTGGATTGGCATCCATGCGACGGAAAACGGTTCAATCGCCTATAACGCAAGGGTGAGTTTAGTTAACCGCCCGTGTGCGACCCATATCGTCAGAACAGACGGTAGCTACGCATCGGCGCAAGATCCTCGTGTTGTATTTGGTTTAGGCAAGTCTGCATCGGAACCGAAAATTAGCATTGAATGGGCAACAGGTGGGCATACAACGTTTGGTCCATTGGCCATTGATCGTTATCACAATCTGAAGCGTTGAGGTCCCGGTGAGAGCAAAATCGTACAAGCTAGCTACTTACGTTTTAAGCGTGTTGGTGTCCACGTATGCACTGACCGCTGATCTCGAAAGTGAACTTCAGTTGCTTTCGCCCGAGCTAGCGGAAGACATTCGTGAGATGAAAGCGCATACGGAAATGCAGCTCGAAACGGAAACGAATCCATCGGCGCGTGCGGAGATCATCGGTCAATTAGCGTTCATTTATCATGCCCAAATGATGCTCGGTTCCGCCGAAGAGACTTATCTTGAGGCATTGAGCAACGATGAGGTCTATGCGTACCGGTACTTGCTAGCGATCATCGTATTGCAACGCGGTGAAAATGCCGAGGCAATCGCTCACCTTGAGCAAGTCGTATTGAGTAAGCCGGATTATGTACCTGCGTGGTACCGACTGGGGCAACTCAAGTTGCTTGAAGGCGATGTTGCCGGGGCTGATTTCGCCTTCAGGAACGCGCAAAAGACCTATCCCAATTCTGCAGCAATTTTGGTGGGACGCGCCGATGTGGAATCCGCGCGTGGGAACCCGACGGAAGCAGTGAGTCACCTTGAGAAAGCCGCTGTCATAGAACCTGATAACGGCCAAATTGCATATAAGCTGGTTGCCGCTTATCGTCAACTCGATAACCAAGCCAAGGTGGATGAGTGGTTACCGCTGGCGAATTCGAAAGTTCAAGCGCCACCGCTAACTGACCCTCTTATGGTCGAGCTCGCCGGTCTGAGTCGGAGCGGTCGTTTCTTCAGTGAAGCGGCGAATTGGGCGTTTCAACGAGGTGATCAGAAAGCTACCATGGAAGCATTACTTCAAGCTACCGAACTAGAGCCTGCCAATGTCGAATACGCCACGAAGTACGCGGCGTTTCTTGAGCTCACCGGTGCGGTTGACGAAGCGATCGCTGAAATCAAACGGATTCTTGGGTACAGAGAAGACTCGGCAAGTGCTTGGTATTTCCTTGCTCGACTGTTACGCGGTTCAGCGGATGGTGAAACATATTTGCAAGGTCTCATCGCGGTTCAGAAAGCCGTAGAACTAGATTCGGAACAAGATTTGTATCGCGCATTGGCGGCTGCGATGTCTATGCAAGCCGCGTTGTATGCCCATGCGCAGGAGTACTACATTCAATTAGTGGAGCGTAACCCCAACAATCCCTATTACTACTACTGGTTTGCGTTGGCACGACTAGCTGAAAAACACTGCGACGGCCGGGATGCGTTACGGCGCGCCGTGGCATTGCGTAAAACTTGGGGTGAGGCACATGTGGCGCTCGCCCGTGCAGACGCATATTGCGGCGATCTACATGCCGCAGAGCGACGACTGTCCGCGCTTTCCAAGGCTGCTGCCGATCGGGATATTCAAGGTGCTCAAGCGTATGTCTCGTTCCTTAATGGGGATATTGAAAACGCAAGAGAACTAGCGGAGCCGCTCATACCCGACCCGGATGCTCAAATGATCGTTGATGCAATTCAAGCTCAGTCCAGTCCCGAGCGTCTTTTTGCAGACGACTCAAGTTGGTGGATCCCGCCCGAACTGTTCAATTAACGAAAAGTATTGCGAAGATCTACGGTCGCGAATGAAAAGGTTTAAGGTACATCGGTTCCTGTACCTCGTCTAAGTGCGTGAACGGTGTTGATATTGAAGGGACCGAAAGCTTCCTTTGCTCCGTCTAGCCAAGTAACGATGACTTTAGCTAACGTTTGTTCGCTGTCCATGCCAAAGTGTACATGAGGATCATGGGCAGCTAGATAGCTGCTGTCGGTTTGCACGCGCGCATTGATAGTGCGGTTATTCATAACAGCTGAAACGCGTGCATTGTAAGCGTCGCGCCCGTATTCGTTGATTACGCGCATGCGCACGCTACCGCGGCGCGGTGTGTCATTGTTCGCATTAACTAACAAAGACACCGGCCGGTCGCGATTGATGACAATGAGATCCTGAGCGCCATCGCCGTTTATGTCCCCAATCGCTAGCGCCCGACTTGTACGTTCGAGCGGTACCGCTGTGCCTCCTTCGGGCCTAACAAGCTCGAATTGCCCATTGCACATCCCCCGATATAGTGTATTAGGTTCCTGGAAATAATCGGCCTTATCCAAATCTTCTTGATCGTGGTAGACGCTACCATTCGCTTGATAGAGATCGATACACGAGTCGTTATTCAAATCCGATGCAACCACTCCGAATCGAGTGAATCGGCGGGAATGTGCCCCAAGGCTCACATGTCCGGTTGCATCGGTGAAGTGAAAACCTTCGTTGCGAAAAAACGAATCGGTTTGCTCTTCAATGTTGACAACAAGCACATCGAAATCGTTGTCGTCGTCAAAATCGAATGTCGCGACGCCCATGCCTGCTTTTTCGATTCCATGATCGTCCATTGCGGCACCCCAAAACCAAGCATCGTTGACGAACGTAAAGTCGCCTTGATTGATCCAGAGCTGGTTGACCATAGAATCATTGGCAACGAAGATGTCGACCCAACCGTCGTTATTAATGTCAACGCTTACGACGCCAAGACCATTTCCGAATGCGGTGGTTAAGCCAGCCTGGATTGTCAAGTCGGTGAACGTACCGTCGCCGTTATTTCGATACACGCGGTCCATTGCGGCGTAGTTATGGAGTGGGACGCAATAAGTCTCAATATTGGTGGTATAGCAGTCAAGGACAGTCGCCGGATTCCAATGTAGGTAGTTAGCGACGTAAAGGTCAAGAAAGCCGTCTTTATCGAAGTCGGCGAACGAAGCCGCGGTACCCCAACTATCGTCCCCAACTCCGGCGTCTGCAGTTACATCCGTGAAACGGCCGGTGCCGTCGTTCTGTAGTAACACGTTTTCCGCGATATTCGTTACATATATGTCAATGTCGCCATCGTTGTCGTAGTCGGCTGTAGCAGCTCCCATACCGTAGCCAGGATCTGCGTGATCGTCACTAGGATGGGCTTTAGTAAACGCACCAGTCCCATCGTTGAGGTAAAGCTCGTTACGGCGAGATGTCGGGTCGGCGGCATGTAGATAGCCACTTTGAATGAAATAGACATCAAGATCGCCGTCGTTTTCGACATCAAGTAGCGCGACGCCGCCACCCGTGATTTCAGGCAGCTCGAATTCGCCGGTTGCACCGCTGACGTGTGTGTACGTTAGTCCTCGCGCCGCTGCTTCATCGACAAACCAGACGTTCGAGGCCGTAGATTCGGCAGTTGGGTCGTCTGCGCACGAAACGATGGAAAGTGCGAAGCAGATTAAAGCAAGGCTATGGCTAAATGTACGAGCGAGCATAGAGCGGCTATAGCGTCATAAGCTGACTGAAGCTAGATAGCCTTGAGGCATCAATTTCAGCAAAGTACATGTTCAGGGTTGTTGCAGAGCTCGTTGGCATTCGGCTAGAGCAATTCGAGCTTTTTGATGCGTTGGATCAAGCACGAGCGCCGTCTTGAATTTATCCATGGCTGGTTCGCATAGCCCTTGTTCACCCATTACTATGCCAGCGTAGTAATACACATTGGGTGCGACGGAGTCGAGCGCAATAGCTGCTTCGAAGCTTGCAAGAGCACCCACGGTATCGCCAAGACGCAATCTAACGTATCCGAGTTCTTGATGCGCCAAATGAAGTTTTGGATAAATCTGGACCACGCGCTCAAGATGCCTCGCGGCTTTAATGTTGTCCTCGATCTGTTGATAAAGCGAAGCTAACAGGAAGTGAGAGGGGTAGTGGATGGGTTCGAGCTCGATCGTTTTAAGTAGATGTGTCCTTGCCCGCTCGTTTCGTTTGATTTGAAAGTAAGCTAACGCTAAGTGATATTGGATATTGAAATCCGCGGGGTGGCTTTTCTCAAGATCTTGCAATGCATGAAGCGCTTGATCGACTAAGCCGCTGGCGAGCATGAGCTCGATTTCGTGCAGTTGGCTTCGCTTTCCTTTAACAAAGGTCTGCATTTCGCTAATCAGTGGATCATCAAACCACATTGATTTTGATCGTGCGCCGCGTGCCAGGAAATGACGAGCTTTGTTTTCATCCCCGAGTTGTCGCCAGACTTCGCCCAATAATCGCAACGCGGCAGGATGTCCGGTCCGGTCTACAACTGACGACAGAATGCCCTGCGCAATTTCGTAGTTTTCGAGTTTTAGATTTGTCCGAGCTGAGCCTAGTTCACCAGCCGGACCGATGCCAAGATCCGTCGCGCGTTGGAACGCTTGTAGTGCCTTCTTCGGTTGCCCGCTGTCAAGTAGCCAGTTGCCGAGACGCAAGTGAATTGGTGCATCGTGAGGTTTTTTTTCAATGGCGACTTGGGCGGCATCTAGCGCAGACGCTAGCGAACCGTTTTTCTGGAGCCGGACCGCGTACAAGTAATGCCACTTAAATTGATCTATGTCGAGCGTCTGTGCGAGACGGTACATTCTTTCAGCCGTAAGGTCGAATCCATTGGCGTCGTACGCCATCGCCAACCGACCGATCGCTTCACTGGACGGCTCGTCTTCAAAGGCCTCTCGCATGAGTTTCTTGAGGAAGTCGCGTAACTCAGCATCGTCAAGTTGCTTGACCGCATGATCAAGGCGACTGATTTCTGCAGGCAAGGAAGTAACTGATGTATCAAGTGCTTCTCTTGCTTGATGGTCTCCGCAGCAGAGCAGCCAAACGCAACTTAGCGCAATCTGCATCGTTAGAACGGTTGCGCTGGTGGATTTGAATAGATCCATGCGCCGCGAACTAAACAGTCCACACGGATATCGCGATTCGTCACATAAAGCGTAAAGAGGTTTTCGTAGAGTCGTGACCAAGCGATTGATTGGCGTACGCGTCAGCAAGGATTGACGCACTTTTCGCAATTTTGTCATAAATTCTGGTGAGGTATGTTGCACTTCTATGACGTTCATTGACGGTGGTTTATTCGTGCTTTGCGTTGAGTTCGCTCGATCAAACACAGAGAAAATCCTACGATAAACGAGAAAGCTGGCCGAATAGTTGATGAGGGGTCTTTTCGAGAAAATGAAAAAAAGTGAATTTTCGTCTTGACAAACGCCCTGAAACAATTAGAAACACCACTATAAAGTCCGAACATTGAGCGAACTGGGAAGGTCGTGCGTGTTCGAATCATGTCTGCACTTTGGTTTTCTCATTGTGTAGGGCGTAAATGAGGGGAGGAACCCATGCAAATTCACTTCAATAAGTGGGTGTCGCTTATGGCTGTCGCAGGCCTCATCTCGTCGACTGGTGCCTTCGGGCAACAAGCCGATGATGCGGAGGAGGACGAGGAAGAAGCGGAGGAAGTTGAAGAACTCATCGTTACCGGATCGTTTATCCGGCGTGACAACTTTGACTTGCCATCGCCGATGCACGTGACAGACGAGCTTGACATTGAGCTTGCCGGCACACCCGATATGGGAGACATCATTTTCGACCAAACGTTTCAGTTTGGCGTGAACGCCAACGCTGCGCCGTTCGAAGGCGATGCTGCCGACGACCAACAGTGGAACCAAGGTTCGGAAGTCTGGGCCAATATACGAGGGTTGGGCGCACGCGCTACGATGACGATGATGGACTCGCATCGATTGCCTGCCGATACCAACACTTGGGGGCGTAGAACTGGCGTTGACGTAACCAATACGTATCCACAGATCGCCATCGGTCGGGTAGAGACGATTCTTGATGGCGCGTCTGCGTTATACGGTGCAGAAGCAGTCGCCGGCGTGATCAACTTTATTCCTAATAAGAACTTCGACGGCTTACGAATTAACTACAACAATCTTGCAGCGTTGCGAGGCGGGACGCCGAACCAGGGCTTGTCAATGATTGCAGGTGCACAAGGCGAGCGGACGAAGGCAGTGTTCTCGTTAGAACTTCGAGATATCAGCCAAATGCCGCACACTGAGCGACCCGAGTACATCGTTGGCTTACAAAATCCTTGGAACAAGCGCATTGCGCCCGGTTGGTCCGATAGCGGCGGTAGAAGCAATCCGGCGGACTGGGTTGTCCCGGATAGAAATTCAATGGGCGAGCGTACGATCGGCGATCTCCCTGCAGATGTGCTTCATGGTGCAGGTAATCAACTAGCCGATTCGCTAGGGACATTTACCAATAGCTATCGCCAGTTAGAATCGGGCGAATGGTCGAATTACCGTCCTGATCCGGGTTGCGGGTACGGCTTTGGAGCGGGTTACGACGATGTCGGAACGGTAGGTGAGCGGGTCGTCCTGGATGGCGCGGATGTTGAAGTGATTGATTCGCGAACTGGCGAACGCGTTGACCAAGAATGGTCTTGGGTAAAGAACGATTTCGATAAACGCGGCAGCTTCCTGAACGGGATATTAACGCCTTGGGGCGGCGGCGGTGCGTGTCGAAACATTATTGCCGACATGCAAGATATGCAAGCGGAGAGTGACCAGTATAAAGGCTACGCATTCTTCGAACATGAATTTAATGACTACGTGAGCATACACGGAGAAATCAATCTCTCCGTGCTTGACTACTACACGCGCGATGTAACTGGCGCTTTTGACGAAACGCCATCGGGTGTTTGGTTTGGTCGCCGCGTACCGATTGCGATTGGATCGAATCCAGGCAACCCATTTAGGGCTATTGCACATAACTCATGGTACGATCCTGTGACAGGGGCAGTGTTCGGTGAGGATTCTGAGATTCCTGCTGAAGCTCGTGCCCATGTCGCCTTTATGGAAGACCTTAAAGGATTGAATTGGATTGACCTAAACGGCAATGGCTTGTATGACTATCTTGATGAGCCTGGCGAGCTTTATGTATTTGCCCAGGATGCCAACAATGACGGTATTCCTGACCGTACTTGGGACCTGTCTGACGAGACGAGCTTAGACGGTAGCGTGAACGACAACGGCGATCCGATACCGGATGGCATCCCGGATGCCGATTTCAATGCTCAGCGTATGCCGGAGGCCCGAGTCATCCTGCTGAGCGCCGAAACCGATGCCGACATGGATGGTATTCCAGATCGATTTGATGGCGACTTCGCCGAGATGGGAAGTGGCGGTATTCGTTTATTTGAAGATGTGCGCATGCCTGACGGTGATCTCAATGTACACCCCAAGCAAATGCATGGTTTGAATATTGAGTGGGCAGACCTGGACGGTCATGGTCTGGGTATGTATCAACGGCGTGCTCAGCGCGATAACGTACGTTTAAGGCTTGGTACCGAGATTCAAATCCCGGATACAACCTGGATCGTGAATAGCGACTTTATCTATGCACGCGGCAAGCGCGAGCGACAGTATCCTGAACCGCAGTGGTGGTTAATGGTTGATTCGTTGCGCTGTCAAGGCGGCGGTGACGACCAAAGTCTGCAGTCGTGTTGGAACCCATTCAGCACTGCTTATCTAGCGCATACTCCGGACGGTCAGTACATCGGCGATCCTTCGAATAAGTTCCCTGACGACGATGATCCAGGCTGGACTCCTGCAGATCATCCCGCTGCTAACACGGAGTTTGAATATCGAAACGCCGGCATTACTCTAGAGTACAACCTGCAGACTTTAGCTATGGAACTCTTTGATCTTACGGCCTCTAACTCGAATCTTTTCTCGTTGCCCTATAACGACGCCCCGGTAGGTTTCGCTATAGGCACGCACCGGCGCGAGGAGACCGAAGAATATCGATCCTCTGTGATCAACCAATCAGCGCTCGGCGGTGGTAAGCGCGGTTTCCGGTTGAGCGGACAACGATCGACTGCAATTTACGCAGAACTCCAGTTACCGTTGATTCAGGATGATGTCTTCGGCGATATGGAAGTGCAGATCGCCGGACGTTACGCGGAGATTTTCACGTATGGCGTTATCGGTCAGCCAGGGGATATCACGTTCACGACGACGATTCCTAAAGTCGCCATGCGCTATTCTCCAACGGACTGGTTAGCTTTTCGCGCTAGTCTAACTGAAGGATTCGTGACGCCTGGTCTGTATGCATTGTTTGGCGAACCTGGCCAATACGGTGGTCAACGTGCGATTGGCACCCCGGCGCCGGAGAATGTTGCCGACTATCTCTGCTACAACTTCCCAGAACTAGCAGCGGGAGATGATCCTACATGTTTACACGAGGGCATGTCGGTCGTTGCACCGAACGTTAATACGTTCGCAGGTCCGAACGCGGGTTTAGGTCCGGAGGAATCCGATTTGTGGAACGCGGGTATTTCAATCAAGCTACTTGACGGTACGATGGTATTCGATATCGATTACACAAACGTTGTATTTGAAGGTAAAGCTGAGCAGGCACCTGCGGACCGCAATGTCAACGTTAACGAAATCGGCCTTGAAGCGTGGTACGCTGCACGTCAGTGTCCAGGACCAGGCACACCGTTGAAATGGTTTGATCCGACCAACGTCAATTCGGTCGACCATCCGTGGTTGTTTGAGGAAGATCCTGATAATCCGGATGGCCCGGGTCGATTGATTGCACCGCACACGTATGCTGAGTTATACCCAGAAGAAGCAGCTTGCAGGATACAGGCGGCCATTGATTGGGTCCAGTCTGGCGCTAAGAACGGTCAAGGTGAAGGTGGCTTCGGCATTGCCAATGCCCGAGTGCTTCGAAGTCGTGGCGCCACGGGGCTTGGGTTAACCGATGTTGACCGGCCTTGGTTGCAACTTGGTCAACAAACCACTGAAAGCCTTATCTACAACCTAACCTATTCGTTCGATGCGGAAGACATTCCATTGATTGGTGGTGATTACGGTACATTCGGGCTAACTGCCAGTGCGACGCAGTTGCTAAGCATGCGGAACATTCTGTACGTTGATGATCCAGATGTGCCGAGCGAAGCCGAACATCCGCTTGCAGGCGTTGAGATCGAGGGTTTAGGCAACCACAATCAAGGTGGCGGTTCCTTTACGATCGGTGGCTACAACGACGGTGGAACAGACGCCATGATGGAGACCTTGCCGCCTTCGCCTGAGTTTCGAGTCAATGTCGGTTTGCGGTGGTTCTATAACGACCACATCATGCAATTTAATGGTCGTTGGCACGATAGCGTGACGACTTTGAATGCTGGATGGGACGAAGCGGTAGAGGCTGGTGTCATTACAGGCCGGCCTAATGCCGACGGCGTTCCTATCCCAGAAAAAGACGCCTGTGCGCATAGGTGGATCTGGCCAGACTGTAGGATTGACTCGCGTCACTACTGGGACGTAAGCTACACTTATAACCGGCCTGACACGCTAGGCTTCAGCCAAATGCAAGTGAATGTTGCAGTGAGAAATCTGTTCGATACCTATCCTGACCTTGCCCTACGACAGCAAGGACACGAGGCCTATTTAGATAACATCATGGGCCGACAGGGGTATACGTCAATCACGTTCTCCTTCTAACTTCTTTCTTTAACAAACCCTTTGTCAGCGATGGATTCCCATCGCTGACATTTTTATTTTTCTCGGTGTATATGCTATCGGGATGAACGAATATAGGTTGATTGATCTGGTCGTTTTTCCTGGATCGCACCGATTCGTATACAACATTGAGTACCGCACGCGGTAGCGATATTGAAGCGCGTACGCGCCCAACCCAGTCGGCAAGCCCATGTGCTATTTGGTTTACTGTGCTGGCTTTTTTCTTGGCGGGATGCGGTTGGTCTGAATCCATTGATTCAATGTCGGTACACCCCGTGCCGCCAACCGAGGATCTCGAACTTCACAGATTCCTGGAGAGTCTAGTAGCAGTAGCGGTTGCAAATCCTAAGTCGGCTTCTCACCGCGGCCGTTTGGCTATGGCCTACGACGCGAATGGATTCAAGGATGCGGCCGTCAAGACGTATCGTCAGACGTCCCAACTTGATCCAACCGATTTTCGCTGGCCGTATTTAATGAGTCTGGCGCAAGCTTCGCAAGGTCGTATTGAAGATGCCATACGGGATATCGACCGGGCGATCGAACTCAACGCGACATACTCGCCCAGTTTGCTCGCCAAAGGATTTTGGCTCGTTGATGTTGGCGAATATGTGTCGGCTTGCGAGACATTTGAGCAGACTTTACGGGTTCTTAATGATTCGCGTGATCGCTTGGCGGCGAACTTGGGTCTTGCACAGTGTCGTCTTGAACTTGGCGATGTTGAAATCGCTCAAGGAATTCTTGACAGCTTGACTGCTGAGAACTTACCACCGTACGCAGTCATGGTCCGCGACAGGGTATCGCGCGCGCGTGGCAAACTGACTGAGTCCGATGTAGACTCGTCTCAAGCCACCTCTGTGGAACGGCTTGCTTGGTCAGACCCGATAGCGGGCGCCGTGGTCGAATACACGCGTGGCCTGAGCGGCGAGTCAATACTTGCTCAGAAACTCATTGATAGCGGACGTACCGACGATGCGTTGCAGCTCCTTAACTCTTTGCGTGATCGTTACCCAGAGGAACCGCACCTGGTCGAGTTGCAGAGCGCCGCACTGGTTGAACTCGATAAGCCTGATGCAGCAGTAGATCTACTTCAAACTGAATTACGCGTATTTCCTGACTCGTATCGTTTACATTTAAATCTCGGATGGTTGCTGGAGTCTATCGGACAGATTGACGCAGCCCTATCCCACTACGATCGGGCTATTGAGTTAAATCGGGAATTCGTTGTCGCATACGACGCAAAAGTTATGACGCTTATCAATCGTGGGAGTTACGGAACCGCGCAAGATACGCTAAACGCGAGCTTAGCGTATCGAACGCTTGATTCAAAGACAGCCTATCTACTCGGCGTCTTGGCAGGACAAAACGGCGATTGGCAGGCTTCCGTCAAGTATTTAGAACATGCCATTGATCTGCAGCCGTTATATGTTGATGCGCATGCTAGTCTTGCATTGAGTCTGAGCGAGCAGCAACGATTTGACGAAGCATTGACATCTATCAAACGTGCACGCGCGATTGAGCCGAGCAATCCGAAGGTAGAACGTGCCATTGAGACATTGATTGCTAATGGCGTGCTGGTAGCGGATTAACTTGGTTCTTTTCAATCGGCGTGATGTCCGCCAAGCGACAGTTGGGGATATATACGCATATCGTTGCGCGCCTCATTGGCGAATACACGCTGTCGCAATGTTGCTTCTGTGCTTTTTTACCGTAAGCTGTACCGAGAAGGAAAGTATTGAAGCACGCGTGCTAGCCCTCGCGGCGGTCGACGTGAGTGAAGCGGATACAAACGTACAGTCGCAAATTGCAGTATTTCAAGAACGCGCGGCGACAGAAGCCGGGAATGCTAAAGCGGTCGGTGATCTCGGTGTAGTGTTTGAGCTGCACGGCTTTTCAGCCGAAGCGCTTGAGGCATATGAATTGGCGTCGGCTCTTGATCCTAGTTCGTTTCGCTGGACTTACTACCGCGGGATTCTGCTTGCAGCTCGATTCGATCGCACTCTTGCGCTCGAAACAATTGAAGAAGCTATCGCCAAAAGACCTGACTATGGTCCTGCATGGTTGCACAAAGGTAAAGTGGAGCTCGAAGTTGCCGCATTTGATCAAGCGCGGCAGAGCTTTCGCCAGGCGGAAACACTCACTGAGGATCCTTATGCCCGGTTAGGACAAGCCATGGCCCTATTAGAGCTCGATGATCCGAGCGCAGCAGTGGTTCTCATTAGTGAGACGGCTGAATTGGCGAATGACAGTAACGCGCAACGACTTTTAGGTACAGCTCTTATTCGCTCAGGCCAAATAGAAAAAGGATCCGAGATCCTTGCCAATTTTCCGTATGCCGACAGGGCACATTGGCGCGATCCGATAGCTGAAGAGAAAAATAAATATGTCGCTGACAATTTCAACGCCCGGCTCATCCGAACGGTAAATTTGATTCGTGCGCAAGATTACGAATCAGCGCTTGGAATGCTTGCGGATTTGCGCATAGAACATCCAAATAACAAGCATGTGCTTCATCTCTTAAGTAGCGTATACGAATTACGCGGTCATACCGAGCAAGCGTACAAGATGCTTCAAGAAGGCATCCGACTCCATCCAAAGTTTTATGTATTTCGAACGGCGTTAGCCAGTTTTTTGAAAAATCAAGGTCAATTGGACGAGGCAGCCAATCAACTTGATGTGGCTATTTCAATTGATCCCAAAGTGCACTGGGCGTATTCTCAGAAAGCGCTTTTGTTTATGGAACAGAAAAAATGGCTTGAAGCGAGTCAACTGCTTGATCAGGCAATTGGATTACGCAACGACGATGCCGATTTGTATACATATCTAGGCATTTGCATGGGTTTCTTGCATCGTTGGCCGGAGGCGGCCAATCTCTACCGAGTTGCTCTCACCATTGATCCAGAACATGTTCCTAGCTATATTAATTTGGCGCGCGCGGAAACTATTTTGAACAATGAGGAAGAAGCACTTCGGGCGCTAGCTGCTGCCCGCAAATACGGTGCAAATCCAACACTTCTCGCATCAGTTGAGCGTCAACGCAAGCAAATCAAGCGCATGCAAATAGACCAAGTCGGGCAGTGAGATCGCTTGTAATCATCATGCTGGCGTGTTTAGTAAACGCTTGTACATTTTCAGATTCAAATAAACTGCCCATTGTTTTAGCAGACGAAAGTAGCGAACGAGGTATCGATTTCAACTATTCCGCTGGCAGCACACCCAAACATCGATTGCCTGAAATTATGGGTGGTGGCGTTGCGTTGCTTGACGCAGACCAAGACGGTGACTTGGATATCTATTTCGTTCAAGGCGGTTCGCTTGACGAACGGAAGCCGCAATATGGCAATGCGCTCTTTATAAATGACGGATTCGGCCAATTTAAAGTCGAATCCGGTGGCGATGCAACCCTTGCACTTGGTTATGGTATGGGCGTTGCCGTGGGCGACTACAACAACGACGCGCTTCCTGATTTATTCGTCACGCAATTAGGTAGGAACGTGTTACTGCGCAATGAAGGCCGGAACCAATTCAAAGATGTTACCGTGGAGGCTGGATTTCGACTGGAAGAGTGGTCCACGGCGACGGCATTCGCTGATTTCGATACAGATGGCGATCTAGATCTATGGGTTGTGAATTACATTGATTGGAGCGAAGCGCTAGAGCCAGAGTGCTATCAAGCCATGCTTGGTAGTCGAGATTACTGTTCCCCTACTCACTACGATGCGCCTGCCCAGGATCGGGTATTTCGAAACGATGGTAATGGCCGGTTCGTGGACGTGACAGGATCTTCTGGTGTGCTCGGTAGTCGCGGTAATGGTCTTGGCATTGTCACTGTAGATTTCGATGGGAACGGTTTGGTTGACGTATTTGTAGCGAACGACACTTCTCCGAACAATCTTTGGCTCAATCGCGGTAAATTTCAATTTGAAGACGTAGCGCCAATTTGGAATGGCGCTCTGGATTCACATGGCGTTGCGCGTGCGGGTATGGGAATCGTCGCGACGGATTTAGATGATGATCGCGATCAAGATGTCATCGTCGTGCATATCGTAACTGAGCCAAACTATGTCTTTCGGAACGAAGGCATGTTCTTTCGTGATGTTACCTCGCAAGTCGGACTCAGTATCTACAGTCAACGGTATACAAGATTCGGGTTGGTCGTAGACGATTTAAATAACGATGGTTGGTTGGATATATTCGAAGCCAACGGCGCTGTTTCGAGATTGTCGAAACCTTATTTGGGCGATCGATTTGCCGAACCGAACACAATGTATATCGGAACGCCAACGGGTCGATTCGAGATCATGGCACACACGGGAGAGATTAATACAAGTCGAGGTGCTGCAGTAGGCGACTTGAACAACGATGGACTTTTAGACATCGTACTAGTCGATCGCGACAGTCGTGCGAAGCTTCTAATGAATCGTTCATCGGCAGATCACCATTGGTTGATGTTTGATATACGTGACAAACACGGACGGACAGCAATAGGCGCTTCGATTTCTATTGACATTGAAGGCCGTACATTAACTCGAGTAGTGCAACGCGCGAGTAGCTACCTTGCGTCGCGTGATCCTCGTGTACACTTTGGTCTCGGCGAGCAAGATAGCGTGAGCAATATTCAGGTAGAGTGGCTAGGCGGCGCGACTTACCATATTGAATCTCTGTCTTCTGGTCAAATCGTTAAGATTCAAGAAGAAGTAGCCCACGAGTGAAGGAAATTGGGTTGTGAATTCGCTGAAGACGGATTTCGAAAGCTTAGTAATAGACTCATAGGCACCTCTCAAAGCCTCCTATTTTGATGGTTATGTCCTTTGACTCTGCAGGATGGCAAAAAAGAGACCTGTGCCTGGCCAAAGCACCTTGTGAGGGTATATTTACAACATGTCACCATCTATGAGTTCCTCCACCATCATGGCCGAATCAAGACTTTTTATTGAATGGGAAGCCTACGAAGGACTCGACCGACTCGGCGGCCCGTTGAAATAGATCAAGCAATTGGTTGATTTTGAAAGGTTTCGACAGACCTTGGAAGAGTGCTGGAGTCATGAAGCCGTCGACCCATCACAAGGCGATCGTCCTGCGTATGACGCGGCACTGATCTGGCCCCAGGCTAGAAGGTCGGCGAGATTATGGGAATGAAAGACAACCGGGTGTCATTCCGACTCAAAGACGGATGTACGCTGAGCTTGAGCGAGGGTGCCCCGCAACTCCGTTATCTGACCACTAGCATTTGGTGGAGAACATCAAAAGGAAAGAGGGGTTGAGTTAATGGCATTGATGTTGAAGCAAATGCTGGAGCAAAATCCTGATATGGAATCAGCGGTTGAAATCAACTCGTCTACCTCCGCCATACCAAGTCACCGAGAAGGGGAGCGCCCTACCGCGTACGCAGATCGCGTTGGCGAATGGCATGTCGGCCGGATGTCGGATAGACAGCGCAAAGATTATGGGCTTTTTCTCACTCCAGTGCAAGTCGCTGATTTCATGGGCAGGCGGATTACGGCGACAGGCAGGAAGATTCGGGTGCTAGATCCTGCCGCTGGTGTCGGTATCCTATGTTGCGCGGCTGTAGAGGCACTTGTCACCCGTCAGTGGAAGCCCCAGGTGATCGAACTGGTTGCCTACGAGGTCGCCGAGGGCTTGATCGCACCGCTTCGTGCTGTCCTTGACTATCTCGCACGATGGTGCCGCGGAGACCATGGAACGACTGTCCGCATACGTATTGAAGTAGCAGACTTTATCTTGGCAAATGCCGATACAATGCGGCCAAGCGGACTGTTTCCAGCGTTTTCACCGATGGAGAGTTTCGATGCTGTTATCGCCAATCCTCCCTATTTCAAGATCGGTAAACATGATCCGCGCGCAGCGGCAGTTCCGAACGTGATTCACGGCCAGCCGAACATTTACGCACTCTTTATGGCGGTGGGCTCTGCGGTGCTTCGGACGGGCGGCGACTTCGTCTTCATTACGCCGCGAAGCTTTGCGTCCGGGCTGTACTTCCGACGCTTCCGGATGGTCTTCTTCAACATGATTCGACCAACAAGGATCCACGTGTTCGGTTCTCGTCGTGACGCATTCCGACGAGACGAGGTACTGCAGGAAAACATCATCCTATTCGGCGTCCGGCAGGCCCACTGGTACGAAAACAGTGCCCGTGCTCACCTCGCCATATCGTCTAGTCCTGGTGTATTGGAGATTGAACATGCGAAAGGTCGCAAACTTTCTGCCAGCACAGTGCTCAACCTCACTTCCGAGGACAAAGTTCTACGCTTGCCAATCTGCAATGCCGACGACGAAGCACTGGCTCAGGTGGATTCGTGGCCAACAGACCTCCAGAGCTTGGGGTTGAATATCTCGACAGGACCGGTCGTGCCGTTTCGGGCAACCAATCTCGTCGTCCGGGAAGGCACGGTTCCTGGGCACCACGCGCCGCTGCTCTGGATGAATCATGTGCGGGCCATGCGGGCGAACTGGCCTCTGAAGCAGCACAAACCTGAATACATCCGGCGCGCTGGTGCGGAGTCCCTGCTAGTTCCGAACAAGAACTATGTTCTCTTGCGCCGCTTTAGCACAAAGGAAGAAGTGCGCCGGCTGACGGCCGCTCCTTGGCTTGCAGCTGATATTGTAGGTGCCGACATCGGATTGGAGAACCACCTTAACTACGTTTACCGACCCGGCGGCGAACTCTCAGAGGATGAGACTTGGGGGCTAGCAGCACTATATAACAGCCGTCTTCTTGATACATGGTTTCGTGCGGTCAACGGCAACACCCAAGTGAGTGCGACCGAACTGCGCGCCATGCCGCTTCCAGCTCACGAGATAATCGTTGCGCTTGGCAAACAGGTAAAACATTTGACGGCTCCTCTTAATGCACTGGACATGCTTGTTTCGAGCGTACTTGACGCACCTTCAATGAGAGAGACGGCAGTTGGCTGACATTGAAGAAGCTCGAGGAATTCTGGAATCCTTGGGCATGCCTCCAGCTCAGTATAACCAGATGGCTGGCATGACACTCATCGCGCTTTGCAGCTTGACGCCGGACGCTGCTTGGTCAAAGTCGCAGAGGCGGCGATGCAGCATTACCAAAGGCATCATGGACTACCTCAAGGAACATTACGGTACCGAGTATGCACCGAACACGCGGGAGACCTTTCGGCGTCAGGTGCTGCACCAGTTCGTGCAGGCAGGAATTGCCGATTACAACCCGTTCGAGCCCGGCTTGCCCACGAACAGTCCGAGGGCTCACTATGCTGTCAGCGAAGCAGCGTTGCACGCGATCCGGCATTATGGAACACAGAAATGGGAATCTGCCGTGGAGCGCTTCCTCCGAGAACAGGGTGCGCTCGTGGAGCGCTATGCCCGGGACCGGGACCGCAGCATGATTCCGGTCAGACTGCCCAATGGTCAAGAATTACGGCTCTCGCCTGGGCAGCACAATCAAGTACAACGCGCTATCGTTGAAGACTTCGCGCCACGCTTTGCCCCCGGCGCACACCTACTTTATCTCGGTGACACCGCCAAGAAAGATCTGTTTGTTGACAAGCAATGGCTCACAGAACTGGACATCCCGATCACTGATCACGATAAGCTTCCAGATGTATTGTTATACGACGCGCAACGCGAGTGGCTGTTTCTTGTCGAGGCGGTTACCTCGCATGGACCAGTTTCGCCGAGCCGTATGATTGACTTGGAGGCTTTGTTGATGGGATGCCCTGCGGGTTCCATTTGCGTTAGTGCCTTTGCGGATTTCAAGGAGTTCCGCAAGCACATGAGTAACATTGCTTGGGAGACGGAGGTATGGCTCTGCGACACGCCGGATCACCTGATCCATTACGATGGCGACCGTTTCCTAGGTCCGAGATCAGGAAATAGATAGATCACAAGCCATACGGGCGGGTACGGTTCGATAAGGGAAGAAAGAAATCCAAGCGACGAACAAATCCCCGTTCTGCGACTAACGCGGTGGATGGATCTCTGGAACCAGTACGATTTTGATCCCGGCGTGCAGCGCAGACAGCCCGAACCTTACATGTATGTGTTTACCATGTCTGCGACCAGACTTCGTCACTACAGTGATGTCTACAGACGTGAGCGAAATGTTCAGCAAGCAGAAGGCCTTGACTTCAGACTTTTTATCTCATAAGTTATTGATATTAAATGAATCGACCTTGAAAAAGGGCACTACAAATTCTGGACGCTGTCGCCCATCAGATGGGCGGGGACTCGGGAAAGATGGCTACGCTTTGGTCGGTCGCGGCTTCCTCGGTGGCGTGTAGGGGAACGGCGCCAGATGCCAGTGCATCCCCAGCGTGTGGTAGATCGCCCGGGCATCGGCTGACGAGGTGCTGGGAGGCCGAACTTGCTTGAGCCTTTCGTGTCATACGGAATGCTGATCTGCAGGGCGTTCAACGCCCGACGCATGCGGTTCGGACTCATCCGCTGCCCCTGCACCTCCAGTCGATAGCGCAGATTGCATATCATCTCGGCCCCAGGGATCGCTAGTCGCGCATGTCCTCCAGGTGCTCGCGAATGTCTACAAAGTACTTCGTATGCTTGCGCTTGGCATGAAAGCCGTGCATAGAGGGAACATACGACAGAGTTGGTGTCGGTACTTGCATAAATGAAGATAGCCGAATTGATAATCAATACGTCGGTGACTACCATGAATACGGCTTTATCAATGGGAGGGCTTGCTTCTAACAGAGATTAGGAACCTATATTGATTTCAACTCGAACGTTGCAGTATCATTCACCTCAGCTCGTCGCTCAAGATCTTTCAACAAAATGAACTTGAAAGGCAAGCAAATTCAAGATGAATTAGTTTTACCCGGGTGGCTAATGCGACGGTTGTTAGTCACTTACTGATTGAACCTGGGCAAAGCAAATTTTTAGTTGGAGATGTAATGAAAATCAATACTTGTAAGTGGATCGTTCTAACGGCTGTGATCGCCCTGTGCCAATCATCGATCGTGTTGGCATCAGGATCGATCAAACCCGGTGGGGCGATCAGTCCGCGTGACGCCTACGTACAAGGTAAGGCGCTGACGCACCAAAAGCTTGTTTGCAGTTCGTGCCCTATTGCGCAAAACGAGTTAAATCGAGAACGAGCTATGAGTCTCAAAAATAGCTTAGAAGCGCGCGATGAAGCCACCAAACCTGGCACGGCAGATGACGAACACATCAAGGTTTTGGGGCGTGACGAACAAGAGATGGTGCACTACTATCTGAAGCGACGCTTCAAACTTTGATTGCATATCTAGAAAGAGGAAATTTGATGTTTACAGTAAAACATGTACGGTTGCTCGTCGCAGCATCTTTGATTCTAAGTTCTTCGCTAGCTGTCGCAGACGGTACCGTGTGGTTACCCGCGCCCGGCACGGGTTCGGTTTCGGTTACGTATGTGTCGCAGGAAGCGGATGAGTTGTGGCCTGGCAACGCGAAGGACTCGGTACCGCTACCGTTCCAAGGCTTGGAACAAGACACTTGGCTATTCAGTGGTACTTACGGTTTGACGGATGAATTAGCGTTGGATGCGAATGTCGGTACGTCGGAGGTATCTCCGACGCATGGTCGGCCTATCCCGAGATCGACAGATGGACGTACGGACTTGGAAATAGGGATGACTTGGAGGTTTCGCGACGAAATCGTTTCCGGTGGTCCGAGTATGGCAGTCCGTGCCGGCGTGATTATTGCAGGCAACTACGAAGTCGGTGGCCGTGGTCCCGCGGAATCCGATGTGATGGGCAATGTAGCGCTCGTAGGTGCTGGTCCAACCGCTATTGGGGAAGGGGCAAGCGGTTTTGAGCTCTCTGGGATTTTGGGTAAACAGATCCTTGATCAGCTAGCGATTTCCGCAGAAGTTGGTTCCCGCCATCGCGCGGAAGATATACCGCGTGAGACTTTTATGAATCTCAATGCTTACTTCATTGCAACTCAGAACCTAGTGTTTAGCGCTCAGTATCACATCCAGCGTTCGGGGGGAGATATCAATATCGGGCCACCGCCAGGTCCTGGTGCGCACGGTACATACTGGGAGTTTTTCCCACAAGTTGCGGAAGATATTTCGCGCCTTTCGTTCGGCGGAACGGTCGTGTTTGACACGATGAGTGTGAGTCTCCATTGGTTTGATGTACTTGACGGAAGTAATACAGCAGACTTTAGTGCTCTTGGTGGAACGTTTACATACAACTTCGGGCAATAAACGAAAAACAAATGTCACTTTCGGCGGTCCAGGTGATCGCCGAATTTTTCTTTACAGCAGCATGTAACTTGCTGCTGCATGATGAATTATTGATGTGAAACTAAATCGAATCGTACTGCTATTAGTTCTCGCTGGGTTCGTGGCGGCATTCTTCTTTTTCGATCTCAAACAGTATCTCACGCCGGAGTTTTTTACAACGCAACGCGATGCGATCGCCGCGTATCAGGCGGAGGAACCATGGATCGTGATCGCAGTTTTTTTCATCGTTTATGTGTTAGTTACAGCTACTTCACTTCCCGGGGCAGCAGTGCTTACCTTAATTGCAGGAGCACTATTTGGGTTGGTGCAGGGAGTGATCGTTGTTTCGTTCGCTAGTACCTTAGGTGCGACGATGGCTTTCACGATGACGCGTTTTTTATTCCGCGACGCTGTACGCGCTCGCTTTGGCAAGTATCTGACCACGATTGATCAAGGTATTGAACGTGATGGGGCGTTTTACCTCTTTGCTATGCGTTTAGTGCCTGCAGTGCCGTTCTTTGTGATCAATCTTGCAATGGCGCTCACACCGATTTCTACCTGGCGGTTCTACTGGGTGAGTCAACTCGGCATGATTTTTGGAACGGTCGTTTATGTAAATGCCGGTGCAGAGCTCGGTCAGATTGAATCGATCGGGGACATTTTGTCACCCACCTTGTGGATCTCATTCGTACTGCTCGGTCTTGCGCCGCTCATCGCAAAGAAACTGCTTGATGTGATTAAAGCACGCAAAGTGTTACGTAAATTCAAAAAACCCCGACACTTTGATAACAACCTTGTCGTGATAGGCGCGGGTTCTGGTGGGTTAGTAGCAGCGCTGATTGCGGCGACAGTGAAAGCGAAGGTGACTTTGATTGAACGGCATCGAATGGGCGGTGATTGTTTGAATACTGGTTGCGTCCCGAGTAAATCGTTGTTGCGCTCGGCGAAAATGCTCTCGTACGCGGCGCGAGCGCATGAGTACGGTTTCCAACGCGCGAGTGTCGAATTCGAATTCAAAGACGTGATGGAACGTGTGCAACGTATCATCAAAAAGATTGAGCCACATGACTCGGTAGAACGTTATACAGGGCTTGGCGTTGATTGCGTGATGGGCGACGCCACGATCAAATCACCATACTGCGTCGAAGTAGACGGTCGCCAAATCACAACAAGAAATATTGTGATCGCTACGGGCGGCGTTCCCTTCGTACCGCCTATTCCAGGTTTGGATGCGTCAGGCTACTATACCTCGGAGACCATTTGGGATATACGCGAATTGCCCTCTCGCTTGATCGTGCTTGGAGGTGGCCCCATAGGTAGCGAACTGGCGCAGGCTTTCAAGCGGTTTGGCGCTGATGTCACTATCGTCGAGCAAATGCCTCACTTGCTAATGCGTGAAGACAAGGATGTGATCAAACTGTTGACGCAACAGTTCGAGGATGAAGACATCCGGATTCTCACGAGTCACACGGCTGTTCGGGTCGAGTCAGAGCAAGACGAGCATGTATTGATCTGTGCGAAGGATGATGGGTCGGAACGGCGAGTGCCATTCGATGCGATGCTGATTGCGGTAGGACGGAAGCCGAATACCGCCGGACTCGGACTGGAAGAAGTCGGCGTTCGGTTGGGCGACCGTGGCGATATCGAAGTCGACAGGTACTTACGTACTTCGATTCCTACGATCTACGCTTGTGGCGATGTCATTGGGCCGTACCAATTCACGCATACAGCTTCCCATGAAGCTTGGTATGCTTCGGTGAACCCATTGTTCAGTCCATTCAAGAAATTCAAGGCAGATTATTCGGTCATTCCATGGACCACATTCACCGACCCAGAAGTGAGTCGGGTGGGCTTGAATGAACAAGAAGCCGGCCAGGCCGGGATAGAGGTTGAAGTGACGTACTTCGAATTAGAGGAGCTGGACCGGGCGCTTGCCGACGAGGAAGGTCGTGGATTTGTGAAGGTGCTTACGCCGCCAGGCAAAGATCGCATTCTTGGCGCGACCATTGTGGGCCATCATGCCGGCGACTTGCTCGCAGAATTCATCGCAGCGATGAAATGGGGCAAAGGCTTAAAGAGTGTGATGGGAACGATTCATATCTACCCAACGCTGAACGAAGCGAATAAATTTGCAGCCAGCGCTTGGCGTAAGCGGCATGTGCCCGAGAAACAGCTCGCATGGGTCAGACGATTTCACGATATGCGTCGCGGATTCGGCGCAACCTCTGCGGATGCGGTCGAGTCGAAAGCCGCGTAACCCTCATACTTTGAGCCACAGCCGGATTTCCAACGTGAATGTTGGCTTAAGGCTGATTTGATGGGGCCTAATCATTGTGCGCGACTGCGCTCAAGGTTGGTTTAGATCCCAGTCGTATGCATAGTCGATTGCACCACTAAAGTTTCGAAGTTGGTCGGCTAATCCATCCGACGCGTATTCAATTAAGTGTTCAATCACTGCTTTTTCTGAATCGCCAAAATCGGCGATGAACCAATCGTAGATACTTGAGATAACTAGAAAGTCCGCGTCCACGACATCCACGCCGCGTACATGATTGACATACGAGCGTGCGCCCTGCTCCAACAGCGTGTTCAAATTAGCCGACGTGTAAGCCTTGGGTGCAAGATTAGGGCACCCAAGACTGGCACAGTTCACAGCGTAGTGAATGCGTGCGTCCTGCCAGATCGGTCGAAGAATGCCATGTTCGATATTGTCAAGTGTTAACGGTTTGTCTAAAACGTGAGCATGAATATCGCCCCACGGTCCCGACCGTGGCATCCATCCCTCATGAATCGCTTTAATTGAATCGACTGGATAGGCATCTGTGACGATTTTTACTGTAAGCGCGTTGTAGAAGTTGATCCAATACGCTTTCTGTTCTCTGCGTGCGTATGTGCGTGGGTCAAGTGCTTGGAGTCGATTGAGATACGTGTTCAATTTTGCGACATCTTGCGGTGTACTTTTCAACGCTGCGTAGTCGAAGCGATTAATACCTGATTCATGCAACACGAGGTACTTATCAAGCGTCGCTTGCCAAACATCGTGATTGATATGCGACTTATTGGACTCATCGCTAGCGTTCCAAAATGGGATCAGTTCAGATTCTGGTGCAGCATGTAATGTCAGTGATACAAGCGCACAAGATATAATAAAGAAGATGTTCTTCATGCTTTAATGCTTCTCGTGTTGGTTGTGAGGTGGATTGAGTGCAAGCTTCAAAATCATGCTCAATATGCCGATACTGGCGCCAACGACACCTTTGATCGTCCCGCCAATCTTAGATTGGCCGTGGCGACGTCGAAGTGAGTTCACCGGGATTTCAACGATACGCATTTTTTGTTGAATCGCCTTTACCTGCATCTCGACTGTCCACCCATAGGCTTGATCCACCATCTGAAGCGCGGTAAGGGATTGTGTGCGTATAGCACGAAATGGGCCAAGATCAGTGACGCGTTGGTGCCAAATGAGTCGAATCAACAGTCCTGCAACCCGATTGCCCACAATTTGAGGCAAGGAGAGTGCACCTGGTTCCATCAACCCCAACATGCGCGAACCGATAACGAGATCTGCACCGTTGGCTATAGGGTTTAACAGTTGATGAGTTTGGTGTAAATCGAATGCTTGATCTCCGTCGATAAATACGATGACATCGACAGGTCGCAATGCCGCGATCGCGGTAAGGCACGCGATCCCGTAACCCGCTGTGCTTTGAGAGACGACCCTTGCCCCCGCTGATTTCGCGTGAAGGGCTGTATCGTCAGACGAATTATTGTCGCATACGACGATGTCGTCGATCAGAGCGACTTCGTTCGGCGACTTCAGTTCTCTTAAACCGTGAATCACTGCTGCTATGTTCTCTTGTTCGTCGCGGGCGGGAATGACAGCGCCAATCGTTAGTTCGCCAAACATTAATGCATCAGTCTTGAGGTACGATCCATTGAATTGTTTTCACTGAGATCTTTATTATCCTGCCGGAGAATCTATCTTCGTGGCGATTCGATTTGGAGGCGCGCTTGACGATGGCGGTACCAGTCCAGAAGTAGAGCGCAACCAATCGCGCCGAATTCGATCGGTTTAACCCACGGGGGATGGGAATAAGGTTGTAGGTCGTAATGACCTAGCGTAAGTCCGGTTATGTACGAAAGAAACACGGCTACCGAAGCAGTCCAAGCCCAGTGACTCGGATATATCGCAGCGAAAGGTAACACCCAAAGTACGTACCAAGGATTGATGACGGGCGCGACGAGTAACAACACGCCGTAAATTCGATCCCCGGGTGGAATTTCGGTTTCGCCGGATCGGTACCGCATATAGCACCAAAGCCAGAAGCAACCACCGAGGGCAGCTAGACAATATTTCGCTGGCAACGACGGCAGAACGATGGTTAGTAGGCTGAACAGTGCTGCATTGAACTCCCACTCAAGCGCGAATGTTTGGAGCGATGTGAGGTCTGTGCCACCGGAAATCACAAACGGTGCATAGAGCAGTCCTAATGTGAATACGAAAAAACACCAGTGCCTGAATCCTGCATGCCGCAGCACGAAGGGCACTAATGCAACGGCAAAAATTTTCGCGCCGACTGCGAGTCCTAGACATATAGCTGAGAAAGTTTTACGGTCCTTTGACGCAAGAACGATCGCGGCGAGAACTAGACATATGCCGATTGCATCCGGATGCGCGGTAAATGCAATCTCCTTAATCACTAATGGACACCAGGCGTAAAGCAAGACGTTTCGAGTGCTTGTTAATCTGCTCAGTAAATACACGATGGCCAAATCGACGATGATCAGCAATAACTGCAAGATCTTGACGTTAGCCGGTTCGATGAGGTATCCGAACGCGAACAGTAATTGGTTCGTCGGTCCATATATAGTTGGCAGCTCAGGGTAATTGATTTGACTGAGAATGGCGTGAAACGAAACGGGTACGGATTGATCTAGAAAGAATGTTTCCGGCGCTTCGCCATACGGCGTTCCAGCTGTCCAGAAGCGATAGCCATCCCATAGATAGCGGTAGAAGTCGTCCTCGTAAATCGGACCGCCAATGAGTCCGCAGAGACGAAACGCAATGGCCCACCAGAACAGCCGTTGCCATGAAATCGACTGATCATGGTGGGTGAGATACCAGTAAAGTAAAAATACCGGCGAAGCGGTCCATATGACAATACCGTAGAACGCTCCCAAGCCGGGTTCGCTAGGTTGGGAGGCGAGATAAGCGAGGGTAGCGTAGCCAAGCGCGCAAATCACGCCGACCCCGTCAGTCAACCTTGTCGTCGATAGCCTCCGGGAGGCTATGCCTGATTCGCGAGGCGTAAGACGGTGCATGTAGACGGTCTTAACGACTGCCGTAAGACTGGAGGCGGAGAGGACTCACCAACGATTCGACTTTAGTTAACGCGAAGTGAGATGCTTAGCAATATCGCTACGACGAAATAACATGGGTGAACCGATCTTCGTCGTTCATAGTACAACGAATAGTCGTGTAGGGTTTGCAGGGCTACCGCACATGCTCGCCTAGAGCGAAATGTGTTTTTGGGATGGCGACAGTCCGTTATCTAGTTTGCTAAACATCAGCTCCGTGAATTCGCGGTTTGCCTCTAGCAACGATCGCGTGCGTGAATTCTGTGAGCTGTTCCACACGAGCAGTAAGTCTGCTGCCGTGTCGATATCAATGGCGAATGCTTCAGATTCGACCGAACGTACCGTTAGGCCGACTTTAGTTGCTGCCTCGATATGAGGGCGGTAGCTGCGTCCGTCGAATACAAACGGGAATGCGTTTGGCGGTGAGCATAAAAGTGCATTCGTGCCTATTTTGCGTCTGTCTGGCACGATCGTCACGTCGGTGTGGAAACTCAATACGCGTTCCGCATCACGGCCTGTAATGAGTGGCACGTCTCCAGGCACGATAAACGTGGTCGTTGCATGAAAGTCGTTTAGAACCTTCGCGCTCGCTTCAATAAGAGCATCGACAAGAGAGTGGGCTTGATCTTGATAGAGTGTAACCTGCCAGTCACGGGCGATCGTTTTCGCCTCGTCGGATCGGGAAACTAGCAGGATTCCATCAAGACCCCGGGTTTCAGTCAGGGCTTCAAGGACATCGTCCAACATGGCAAGGACCAACTGCGAGCGCAATTCGGCCGGCAAACGAGGCGAAAGTCGCCTTTTTGCATTTTTCGCACCCTTAAATGGCACGATAGCCCAAATACTCACAACTCCTCGCTAAGCTCGTTAATAAATGCCATACATACGTTCGCCAGTTCGACCTTATCTGCGGCTGTTCGCATGATTGATGGGGCGACTTTAACGCGCATCCCTAACGCTTCGATGTTGGCTTTCTGTTCGCGGTCTGACACGTCAATCACGAAACCGTCAATGAGCTCGCGATAGTGCTTGGCAACCTGTTTGCAGGTCGTTGGTAGATTGAGTTCTTGCATTATCTTTGCAGTCGGCCCCTTGATCGCTCGGTCGCCCACAATCGGCGATACTGCCACGACAGGGAAATCACGATTTTGTAACAATGAACGCATGGCTTCGACCGCAAGTATCGGATCAATCGATAGAAACGGATTGGAAGGGCAAATGACGGCGCCACTGACAGAATGTGTGTCAATGGCAGAACTCAAGGACGCGGAAGCTGCGTGAGCGTATTCGAATGCAATGACTTTGGGTTCGCACTTGAAGCGTACAAAATACTCTTGAAACGACAAGGGTCCTTGCTCGGTTTCGACGAATGTACGCAAGGGCATGTCAGTTACCGGTACGATGTTATGTTCAACACCCAACCGTTCGTAGATGTGTTTCGTCACCTCGGTTAAGGTGGCTCCGGTGGCGAGATGGGTGGTGCGGAGCAAGTGAACGGCCAGGTCACGATCGCCAAGTTGAAACCAGGTATCGGTTCCTAGGGTCGCGAGTTCCGCCATGCAGCGCCATGAGTCATTCGCTCTCCCCCACCCGTTCTCTTCGTTGACCGTACCTGCTAAGGTGTAGGTTAACGTATCAATATCAGGCGATATTTTTAATCCTAAATGCTCGAAATCATCGCCGACATTGACGACAAAAACGACTTCGTTCGGTTTGAGTATGCGCGCGAGACCAAGGCTTAATTTTGCCCCGCCGACGCCACCAGTTAGTGCGAGAACCGTCATCGAAAGAGATCGTCCTCTAAAGGTCGATTGATTGCCGCCGCAGTTTGGTCGCAGGCTGCCGAGTTCGCTCCGCGCACGATCACGACAGGAATGCGCTCGTCAGTTTCGCCCATGGCTAGCGTCGCAATGGCAGCGATGCTGTCGGCGCGATTGATCATGGTGATCTTGAGTTCGCGACCGTGTAAATCAAATCCACCGCGGCGGTCGTCTAGTACTGTCAGGTGACTTGCGCCGAGCGCGATGCCTACGGTTCCAAGGCGCCATGGGCGGTTCGCCGAATCCGTAATAAGTACGCCCACGCGTTTACCAGTGGCCATAGCGATTTCCGTTTGCAAGCGTGCCGCGCTACGATCCGGATCAAGCGGTAATAGCAACGCGGAACCGGCGACGCTATGCTTGATATTGGATTGATCAATGCCTGCGTTCGCGCCGACATGCCCAAGTCGATGTCGCACGATGAGTACGCCTTGCTTTTTCCGAACGATTTCTGTCGACTCTTGCAGGATGAGTTCGACAATACGAGGATCTTTGTCAACTTCTTCGGCAAGCTCGTACGCCTCCGCGCTCGGTGTCACGTCCGCTAAGTGCACTAGGCGTCCTTCAATCTTTGAGATCACTTTCTGCGCGATGGCAATGATGTCGCCATCTTCTAATGTCAGTGCGTTTGCGTGCAAGCTATCGAGAAAAATGTTATTGAAATCGTCGCCTTCCTTGAATAACGGTAAGCCTTCGACCGGCAATATCTCGAAGGACACGGTTTTATCGGTCCTCTTGACCGACGATCCTAATACCTGAATGTGATATATCGTGGCGGCGATTGATTTGGATTAATGCGCTTGTCAATGCTTCCGCCGCGGCTGAGTTCTCGATGGGACCGGCATGCCAGGCGCGCATACCCGCTTGTTCCGCTAGTGTAATGACGCGTTTCCGAGCGGCTCTCTTATTACCGCAAACAAGCACATCGCATGCGATGTGGGCATCGGTTTGTAGCAAGTGCGCAGCGACGTTCTGGAACGCGGTAACGACCATCACCTCATCGCCGAGAAAAGCTTGCGCACGTTTCCCGGCGCTGCCTTCTTCAGGTAATTGAACGGTGCCAACTTTAGGTGGCATCAGTGGGACCGTGACATCAATCAGAATCTTGCCTTTCAAGCCCGGCTTTACAGTACTAAGCGTCGAAAGTTGATGTTCGGCGGGTACTGTTAATACGACGAGCGAACCAGCTGCCGCTGCATCGGGATTCTCCATGGCTTGCGCTGGCGTCTCGGGGCTGATCCTGCGAAGATTTTCGACCGCCTTTTGGGCTTTCGCCAACGTCCTCGAACCTATGACAATCTGATGCTTGGCTTTCGCCCAACGTATGGCCAAACCAGTGCCTAAGTCGCCTGTGCCACCCAAAATAGCGATTTTTTCTTGCACGTTCAAGTTGACCCAACGGTGAATGAAGTGGCGAATTATCGGCATGATCCTAAATAGTCCTGTAGATCAAACTATTGACCTTTCCGCGCCGCTTACCATCCTCCGAAGACGCTCGCCGAGCGAAGTCATCAACAACAGTAGGATGGCCAATAAACCAGTTGGGAATGCGAGCTGCCAAGGCGAACCATAGATATTTTTACTGCCGTCGGCGATTAAGACCCCCAAGCTAGTCATCGGTTCTTGTACACCCAAACCTAGAAAACTGATGAAACTCTCCGAAATGATCACTGAAGGAATCATTAAGGTAGCAAACACAATAGCCGCTCCTAGAACATTAGGTACGACATGTCGAGTTACGATGTGGAATTCGGACAATCCCATCGCGCGCGCCGCTACGATAAAGGTTGCGGATTTAAGCGTGAGTGTGTGACCACGGACGACCCTCGACACGTCTAGCCAAGATACGGCGCCGATAGCGACAAACAGAAGGTAGATATTGCGGCCAAGTAGGACGACAAGCACGATCACGATCAAGACATAAGGAATCGCATACATGCCGTCCACGATGCGCATCATCACTTGATCGGTCGTACTACCAATGTAACCGGCGACGGCGCCCCAAGGCAATCCTATGCAAAAGCTCACCGCAGTTGCCAGCAGCGCGATCGACAGACTTACGCGACCACCTATCATGGTTCGCGCAAACAGATCGCGTCCGGCGTTATCTGTACCGAACCAGTGCGTTGCGGACGGCGATGCATTAATTGCTTGCCAGTCGATTGTATCGTATTCCCATGCTGTCAGGTGTGGTCCAATGACGATTGCGAGTACGACGACAGCCAATATGGCTGAAACAAGCTTGACTTGAGTCGGCTTGAAGAACTCAATCCATACGACCTGCTTCACGGCTACGATTCGTGTACTCTAAGGCGTGGATCAATGCGGAGGAACAATAAATCGATCAGGAAATTCAGCACAAGTATGGCAGCCGCGTATACAAGTACGGTCCCGAGCACAAGCGTGTAATCGCGATCGAGTGCGCCTTGCACGAAATACTGTCCGATGCCTGGAATCGAGAAAAACACCTCGACCACCATGGAACCAGCGAGCAATGTCGCGGCAGCAGGGCCGATAAACGATAGTACCGGTACGAGTGCCGACGGAATCACATGGTGTGTAAACAGACGCCAAAGACCAATGCCTTTCGCTTGCGCTGCGGTTGCGAACGGTTGATTGAGCGTTTCCAAACAGCTGCTACGACTTAATCTGGCAAATGCTGCGATGTATGGGGTGCACAGGGCTACAACGGGTAGCACGAGATGGCGAGAGGATTCAAAACCACCTGCCGGTAACCACCTAAGCGCAATAGAGAATAACAAGACGAGTAGCGGTGCTGCCACGAGTGGCGGGAGCGCGAGTCCACAGGTGACGGCTCCTTCTAAAATCGAATCAAGTGCGCGATTGCGAAAGCACGCCATAACCGCGCCAAGGAATAATCCCAGAAACAATGCAATTGTCAGAGCCAGACTCCCGATCATCAAACTCATAGGTAGGCCATGCCATAGCAGCTCGGTCACGCGAAAGTCTTTTTGTCTATAGGACGGGCCCAGATCACCTTGGGCAAGACCCCATAGGTAGCTGCCGTACTGCACAAGCATCGGGTCGTCAAGGTTGTACGCGGCGATTAGGTTTCGTTCGACGGCAGGGGAAACCGCGCGTTCGCTGTCGAAAGGACCGCCAGGAGCTGCGCGTAGGAGGAAAAAAGTAATGGTGACAACAACCCAAGCCGTCACCGCCATAAACAGTAAGCGTTTGACGATGTAAAGAAGCAAGGCGTTAGTTCAATGAGCGATTTTCAGGGAACGTTTGCGAAATCGCTGACCCGTCCGTGTTATTAAGGTGGCTCCTGCCAGTAGAGGAATCTAGCCGGGTGCAAATTCCGCCTATTGGTGTGCCAACCGCCGACATGTTTTTTTACTAAGTTGAGAGACATCGTTACATAAAGCGGTATAACGGCGAAATCTCGAAGTCCAATACGCTCTGCTTCGGCTAGTCTTGCAAGTCTTAATTTTGGATCAGCCAACGTTTGAGCGTGTTCAAAGATCGCGTCGAATTCAGGCGAAGCGTAACGACCGTAATTCGCAGAATTGATTTTCGACCACAACAATTCGATGTAGTGCTCCGGATTGTTTTCACCGAACCATCCCGCTTGTGCCACCTGAAAGTCGCCTTGTTGCAGATCGTTAAAGTGTGTAGGTAAGTTAGCATGGTGCAACGTGGTTTCGATACCTGCGTCTTGCCACATGGCGGCGATGGCGATGAAGACCCGTTTGCTTTCGGCGTTTGAAATGTAACGTAGCGTAACGCGCAATGGTCGGTCTGCGCTATATCCTGCTTTTGCAAGAAGAGCTTGTGCGCGTTCCGTAGATGGCGTATCCATGACGTCGTCGTTTGAAAAACCTTCAACGATTGGTGGCGAAAGGGTTGCACTCGGTAATTCCCCAGCGCCAAGCACGGTATCCGTGATGCGCTCTTTGTAAATAGCTGTTGCCAAAGCCTCGCGGACTCGTGTGTCGTTGAAGGGTGCAAGTTGGGTATTGAACACAAGATACATGGTTGATTGCAGGAGTGAATTTTTTACCTCGGCAGGTCGTTCTTGAGAAACTTTGTCGACCATGTTGTGAGGATACCCGTGTGCGATATCCAAGTCGCCCGCAATGAAGCGGTTGTACGCCGTCACCGGTTCCGTCATCGGATAGTAGCGAACAATATCAATCGCGGTATCTTGGGCATATAAAAAACGGTTATTCTTGCGCAACTCGACGTATTGTCGTGGTCGCCACTCCTTCAATGTGTAAGCACCGTTGGATACCCAGTTTTCCGCTTTGACCCACAGGTCGCCATGCTTCGAGACCGTGTGAGCTGGAATGGGGTAGGCAATTGGGTACAACAATCGTTCAAGAAGGAATGGAAAGGGCTGCTCAAGCTTAATGAGTAGGGTGTACTTGCCTTCTGTCGCAACGCCGAGTTTATTTGGGGGTAGCGAGCCACGATTAATGGACTCGGCATTTTTTATGCAGTAAAGAAAATGTGCTAGAGGAGACGCTGTTTTTGGATCCTGATGTCGTCTCAGGCCGAAGACGAAATCCTGCGCGGTTAGTGGTTGACCGTCGCTCCAAATAGCTGATTTGTGCAGCTGGAATCGCCACTGTAACCCGTCTGCTGAGACTGTCCAGCTCTTGGCCGCACCAGGTAATATCTCGCCTTTCGGACCCATGGTCGTCAAACCGAGAAACAGATCCTTGAGAATATGTTCCTCCGCATTAGAAAAATAGCGATGCGGGTCAAGCGTTCCCGGCTCGGCCGTATGACCGATATGAAGTATGTCTTGTGCATTGGTCGTGCATGCATCCGTTGCTAACAGAACGAATACGATTGTGTTGAAAAAGTTGAGCAGTCGTTTCAAGGTGCGTAGAGGTAATTGCGCGTGATGGGTGTTGTGTTATTTCGATGTGAGAGCTGCAGTTGGAACACGACCAATGAATCATGTTCAAACGCAGTTTGACAGGCGCATAGATAGAACTCCCACATGCGACAAAAGCGCTCGCCACGACGTGCTTTTACCTCGTTTCGAATAGTTTGAAATCGTTGGTTCCAGGTGGCCAACGTCATTGCGTAGTGGCGTCGCCAAACTTCGATATCGGCAATGACGAGCTGATTGGCCTCGATTGGTTTAGCGACCTCGCTAAGAGATGGAATGTAACCGCCCGGAAAGATGTAGCGTTTGATCCAGGGATTAGTCGGCGTGGGTGATGCCGAGCTGCCTATGGTGTGAATAGTGGCGATACCATCGCTCTTGAGCAATTCGCGTACTTTCTTGAAATAAGTCAAGAAATTGCGTTTTCCCACGTGTTCAAACATGCCGACTGAGACAATTGCATCGTACAGCGAAGTGTGCTCGCGATAGTCTTCGAGCTGAAATCGAACTTGATTGCTTAAATTTCGAGCTTGCGCCCGTTCAGTCGCTACGCGAAGCTGTGCTTTGGAGAGCGTAATGCCGGTAACGTCTACATCCGCATATTCGGCAAGATACATTGCGAGAGAACCCCAACCGGAGCCGATGTCTAACACGCGTTGCCCTGGCTTGAGACAAAGTTTTTTCATGATATGACGACATTTCGCTTGCTGCGCTTCTTCAAGTGAAGCATCGGGATGTTCATAGTAGGCGCACGAATAGTGCATGTCCTGGTCAAGAAAGCCCCTGTAGAGCGAATCGTCTTGGTCGTAATGAAACGACACGTTTTGTAAGCTGGTGCGTACGCTATTCCAAGACTGGGTGAGGGACGCTAATGTCGAAGTAATCACGGGTCTTTTGAGGTTGCGATATTCGTTCATGTTGACGCGAAGCAGCCTTAAAAAATCGGTCAGCGAACCTTCTACAACATCGAAATCGCCGCTCATATAGCACTCGCCCAAATAGAGCATGGGATTGCGAAGAATTCGGAACAGAACGCCGCGTTTATTGAACTGTACTACCACGGGCGGCCCGTCATCGCCAAATGTCGATCGATTGCCTCGATAATCAACTAGGCACAGTGAGCCTGAATGAATGCGATCGTGAAATAAGCGGTTAATAAGGCTCATTTGACGAGATTGCGATTTCGACAGACTCGCAAGTTTAATGTTGCTATCTATTGACTTCTTTGATCTACGAGGATTAAGGTGAAAGTGAGCATTGGTATAGGCGCAGCTGATTCAGGTCGTACGCGGAATTTCAATCAGCAAGTGGATTTCGTGCTTGAGGCTGAGAGTTTGGGCGTATCAGATGTATGGTCTGCGGAGGCATGGGGTCAGGACGCGATTGTGCCCCTTGCGTATCTCGCCGCAAAGACGTCTCGAATCCGACTGGGTACAGGGATTGCTCAGATAAGTGCGCGTGTGCCTTCAATGACTGCCATGACTGCTATGACTATGGCTGCAATTTCGAATGATCGCTTTATGTTGGGCCTAGGCGTATCGGGTCCACAAGTTGTTGAGGGGTTGCAAGGGCAGTCGTTCAAAGCGCCGTTAACGCGGCTAAAAGAAACAATCGACATCTTGTGCATGGCATTCCGAGGCGAGAAAATTCAATACGATGGCAAGTATCACGTCTTACCTCGACCCGGCGGCGAAGGGAAAGCATTGCGACTTTCACAACCACCGACCGAAACCATTCCAATTTATTTAGCAACGCTAGGTCCGAAAGCGCTCGAATACACGGGCGAAGTTGCCGACGGATGGTTGGGAACATCCTTTACGCCCGATCATGCCGATGCGCACATTGAATATCTATCTAAAGGTGCGACACGTGTCGGTCGTTCATTGAAGGAAATTGACATTCAAGCTGGCGGATCGGTGATTTTCACGGAAGAGCCTGAATTGGTTGTGGCTCGAATGAAAGCAGGGCTTGCGTTTACGTTAGGCGCAATGGGCTCGTCTAAGACGAATTTCTATAACGACGCTTACAAACGCGGAGGTTGGGCGGAAGAGGCTGCACTGGTGCAGCGACTCTGGAGCGAAGGCAAGCGCGAGGAAGCGACGCTAAAAGTGCCTGATGCCATGGTTGAGCAGTCCAATCTCATCGGTGATGAAGTGAAGATCTTGGAACGGTTAAAGATGTATCGCGACGCTGGCGTGACGACGATTCGTGTCGCCCCAGGCGGCAATTCATTGGAAGAACAAATCAACACGCTCGGTCGAACGATGGACTTGATCCGGTCGTTGGACGAAGTATAAATCGCATTCGCGTCCTGGGCTATTTCATCGGCGGAAGAAGCCAGTTAGCGTTTCGGATTCGACGCGTCAATGTGAGCAATCGTAGCCTCAAGCATTTCTGGAATGAGAGGTTCCGGCAAGTCGTGACCCATGTCTTCGAGTAAAAGCAAATGCCCTTTTGCCACCGAATCGACGATGTCAGCGCTACCGTCATGAGCAATCAGAGGATCTGCAGTGCCGTGGATCGCTAACACAGGTATGTCTGAACCTTGAATAGCATTACGGCGGTCGCCGTCTGCGACGATCGCCGCGAATTGACGCAATGTTGCAGCGGGGCGTAGTGCGCGGTCGTATGCGAGTTCGACGAAGCGTCCCATACCGACCTCGCGGCTGATAAACGTAGAACCGCCGAGGAGATCGTTCACCCTTCGTCCGTTTTCAATAGCAGCCTCACGGTCCATCTCAACGAAGTTGCTCGCTAATGCGGCTATAGTATCGGATTGCGGCTGTCCGACAGCAGGATTGCCCGTGGTGCTCATGATTGATGTGAGACTAAAAACGCGATCGGTATGAGCGCTAATTAAGTGCTGCGCGATCATGCCGCCCATAGATACGCCAACGACGTGCGCGCCGGACTGACCGATGTGATTAAGAAGGTGTACCACATCCTCCGCCATATCGGCTAACGTGTAAGGTGGTTTAAGTTGCGCAGGGTCTTCTCGCGCAGCGATAAGGTCAGCGATTGCTACCGCCGGCGCGTCGAAGTTCAAAGAAAGTCCGCAATCGCGGTTGTCGAAATAGATTGCTCTATACCCAGCGCCGACAATGCCGTCCAGCAACGAACTGGGCCAGTGGATTAGCTGACACCCAACACCGTGGATTAGCATGACGGGCGGATCGGCGCGCGATCCGCGTTGTTCGAAGTAAATGTCGCCGTTTGGGGTTTGTAGCGTAGGCATCTGGAAAATGACGGACGGTAGGCTGCGCTTTAAGCGGAACATGCTGAATCTAAAACGGCGAAAATTCTAGTTTTGCAAAACCTCCGATCTTATTTGAGTCAAGCTTTGACGTCTTGCGTTTGTTTCTCTTCTGTGCTTATTTCCTTCTTATCAAGAGCTGGACCAGATAAGCGGTTGATGTTGCTAATCCAATGATGCAGCGAATAGAATATATCTCTCTTACGTTGGTTAGGAGTTTGTCGACCGCGATCATCGTTGTGTCGGCTCCCGTCGCCCCAGTTCCCATGTTATCAACCTACCCCGTGATGCCTGATGTGGCGATGAAGCTTCGCACACGAAGGCTTGGCCTCATCTTGATAAAAATCGAGGGGGGGGGGGTACGCCTATGTAACAGACGAGACCTTCACGGTTCTACATACCTGAATAGACGATCTTTACGTCGCGTGAGGGTTCAGGATAGATTGATTTGCGTGGCAGCGGTTCCAGGGTAAGGCATTGGTCACTGGAGGAGAGATCCCTTGCATGGTTTCAAGTTAGGCGCTGCTCATCGTCGAGCAGTCCGTATGTCACGAATCGAACCCGATACTGAGAAAGGAGAAGGGACGATGGTTCACTATATAACGACCGCGCGATGCCGCCGGTTTGGCGGCCGTTTACTGGTCGCGCTACTGACCTTATGGTGTGGAAGTCAGGCATTGGCCGAGGAGGCTTTCGAGGCGGATGCGGTGAGTGTGGAGTTTGACGAAGGTGTGTATTTTCTTGCCTCTCACCCGGGAGGTACTGGACCCTATGTGCGCAACCCGGCGCGCACGGGTGGCGAGCATGGTCATACTGCGGGTGGCACGGGTACGAACAGCAGTACGAATGGTGCCGCGAATAGTCTGCTCAACCGTGAAATCGACGCGGCGCGGACAACGCCGGCCTTGACGGGCGCTTGCTATACGGTCGTGGTGAAAGATGCGGCGGGTAAGGCCAGTGACCTATTTGCCCTCACGGGGACGAAGAATTGCAAGAGCATGACGTCCAAGAGTGCGAATGACGGCACGGATGGCGCGACGGGCGGCCACGTGCAGATGAAAGCCGATGCGGTGTTGGATTACGAGACGTCCTCGAAGTACGTGATCACGGTCCAGGCGCACAAGGGCGACAAAGTGGTGGATACGTTGACGCTGACGTTGAACCTCAATGATGTGAACGAAGCGCCGGTCGTACTGGCGCCGTTTACCTATAAGCAAAGCGGCGCCGATCGTAGTGGCGACGATCTGCAACCGGTGGGGGCATCCCGGGTGTACTTGAATGCGGGCGAATCGACCTCGATCAGTTTCAACCGGATGTTTCGTGACCTGGACGCAGTGCCTGAAGCATTTGTGATATCAGATGTAGGCCAGACTGTGTGCGACAATGGCATGGCCAATACTCCTGGAGTTGATAGCCAGATTCATTCGACTGCCGCGCCCTCGGGGCTTGTAGGACAAGGGGCGACCAGAGGATATGCCTTCCCTGGATTGCGGGGAATTGCAAACGCAGGGGACGGGAAAGTGTATTGCGTGGCGTTCGATGTAGCCCGCGGCGATCCCACGCCGCATCCGGGTCAACACGTGGTGAAGGTGAGCGTGCAAGGGCTGCGCCTCATCCTGACGGCGTATGACCAGACCACCCCGGGCACGTATCTTGCGCAGGTGTACACGCAGTTGGGCAATGCGTTCAAAGAGCCTGGCGCGATCGTCCCTACAAAGGCGACCCCGACGTATGGGAAGATCACGGTGATCGTGAAGAAAGGGGTGAACAACCCGCCGGCGTTTGCGGGCGGTTCGGTGGGTTTCCGCACGACGGTGAACGAAGGCACGGGCGCTGACGCGCTGGTGGCGTCGGTGGTGCCGGGGACGACGGCCGCGACGGCGGACGACTGGAATGCGGGGGATCTGGATACCCACGACACCGACGTGCACTACAAGGTCGTGGGGTCGCCGTGTCCGGCGAAGAAGTATGCGACGTACACGCTGGCTGACGGCGGCAGTTGCTGGAAATACAAGGACAACTCGGGGAACGTGTCGTTGACGGGCGCGCTCGTGGATTACGAGAAATTGCCGGCGGGGAAGATGGCGACGGTGCGGTTGCAGGCGAGCGACGGGTATGACACGGTGACGATTCCGATCACGGTGACGGTGAAGGACGTGAACGAACTGGAGACCGATGCGGAGGCGGTGAAGGCGCTGGGGACGGTGCGGTTGACGAACGACGAGAAGTCGGATCCGATCGAGTTGGCGAGTCTGTTCATCGATCCGGAAGGTGATCCGCTGACGTTCAGCGCGTATTCGAACCTGCGCGAGGATCTGGTGAAGATCGAGGGTCGCGACCTGATTCTGACGGGCAAGGGGGCGACGGCGACCGCGGAAAAGACGTACACCATCACGGTGACGGCGTCGGACGGCAAGTTGTCGAAGGATGCGACGTTCACGCTGAAGGTACGGGCGACGAATGTGGCGCCGAGTTTCGAGCCGGCGGGGGTGCGGTCGTTCGGCATGAGCGTGGCGGAGGATGCGCCGGTGGGGACGTTCCTGGCGACGACGATCACCTATATGGATGCGGACTCGGCGGACGAGGTGCAGGCGACGGTGGACAGCGAGTTGTTCGAGGCGGTGCGCGTGGGTCGTGTGGATGCGAACAAGAACGGCAAGATTGACGGTGGCGAGAGCAGTCTCTGTGCGTTGCCGCCAAAGATGACAGTGAGCAATCATTGTCGCAAGGTGGCGAGCGAGTTGGGATTGCGGACGAAGGCGCGGCTGAATGCGGAACAGCAGGATCGTCATACGTTGACGTTGACGCTGGACGACGGTTGGGACAAGAGCGGCACGGTGCAGGTGCACGTGATCGTGACCGACGTGAACGATATGCCGATGGTGAAGTTGGACGCGGCCGGGAAGCCGATGACGATTGCGGATCAGGTGGTGGCGGTCGGCGGCTCGCTGACGCTGGCGGTCGGCGGCTATTTCACGGACGAGGACGGCGACCGGTTGAAAGTGGATGCTGCCTCCTCCATGAAGCAGGTGGCCACGGTGACGGTGAGCGGTCTGGATCAGTTGACAATTCACGGTCTGAGCGAAGGGATGGCGACGATCACGTTGACGGCGGATGATGGCGAGGGCGGCACGGTGTCGTTGACGTTCATGGTAAAGGTGACGACGAATCGGCCGCCAGTGGCGGACAAGGATGCGTTCATGGCGCGGCTGCCGGCGTCCCACACGTTGAACGTTGGGGAGACATTCGATCTGACCTTGACGGGATTGTTTACGGATCCGGATGAAGGCGATATGGTGGGCCTGCCGCAGGCGATGACGTCGGACGAGGCTGTGCTGCTGGTGGTGGTGACCAATGATGGCGCGACGGCGACGTTGGTAGGTCGGGCCTCGGGGATGGCGACGCTGACGTTGACGGCGACGGATCAGGCGGGCAACAAGACCTCGGTGAGTCAGGCCATCACGGTGAATGCGGCGCCGGCGGAAGCGCAGCCGTTGGCGGCGCGGACGCTGGATCGCGTGACGCCGCAGGCGGTGGATCTCGGCGGGCTGTTCACCGATACGGACGACGGCGCGGACGGCCTGGTCATCACGGCGACGCCGGTGGGCGAGGGCGCGGCCCGCGCGACGGCCACGGTGGCTGGCACGACGTTGACGCTGGCGGGCGTGGCGCTGGGCGAGGTGGATATCCAGTTGACGGCGACGGACCCGCACGGGGCGACGGCGACCTCGACGCTGGAAGCGACGGTGGTCAATGTGGCGCCGACAGTGGCGATGGATGTGGCGCCGCAAGCGCTTGATCGGATTGACCCGCTGACGGTGGATGTCAGTGACACCTTTGTGGACGCGGACGGCGAGCTGGCGACGCTGGAAGCGACGGTGGCGGATGATGGTATCGTGGCGGTCGGCGCGATTGACCTGGCGGACGGTCTGCTGACGCTGACGGGGTTGGCGGTGGGTGAAACGGCCGTGACCGTGCACGCGACGGACCATGACGGCGGTCAGGCGATGACGACCGTGACGGTCGCGGTGGTCAACGTTGACCCGGTGGTGGCGACGGCGGTAGGCCCCCAAACCCTGACCCGCATCCATGACTTGATGTATGACGCGAGCGCGCTGTTCCGGGATCCGGATACGGACGAGCCGTTGGCGCTGACGGTGGCGGTGGCCGACCCGATGGTGGCGACGGCAGCTGTGGCGGGGCATCGACTCACGGTGGAAGGCCTTCATGTGGGATTGACGACGGTGACGGTCATGGCGACCGATGTGGATGGCGGCACGGCGGCGCACGAGTTTGTCGTGGCGGTCGAGAATGTCACGCCGACGGTGGCGCAGGGGCTGACGGACCAGACCTTCGATCGGCGGGCGCCGTTGGGGCTTGACCTGACGGGGACGTTCATGGACGACGATGGCGCGATTCGGCAGGTGATGGCGACGGTGGCGGATCCGTCGATTGCGACGGCGAGGGTTGACGACACGTTGTTGACGATCGAGGCGCTGACGGTGGGGACGACGGCCGTCACCCTGACGGCGACGGACGATCATGGGGCGATGGTGTCGGACACATTCGCGGCCACGGTGATCAATCTAGCCCCCGTAGTGGCCGAAGCGGTGGCGGATCAAACGACGACGCGGGTTGACGATGTGGTTCTGGATGTAGGCAGCACATTTCACGATCCGGATAGTGCGGCGCCACTGCATGTGACCGTCAGCGTAGCGGACGGCATGTACGTGGATGCGCAGTTGGAAGGGACGCGTCTGACGCTTCAAGGTCTGCAGGTTGGTCAGGGCCAGGTGACCTTGACGGCGCGCGATGCGGATGGTGGCATGGCAACGACGATGTTCCGGATGACCATCGAGAACGTGGTGCCGGAAGTGGCCCAGGCGTTGGTTGATCAGGAGATGAATCGGCGAGCGCCGTTGACTCTGGATGTGGCGTCTACCTTCCAGGATGAGGACGACGGCCCGACGGCGCTGACCTTGACGGTCATGACCGCGGACAGCGGCGTGGCCGAGGCGATGCTGCAGGGAAGCCAGTTGACGTTGACGGCGCGGGCTGTCGGTGCGACCGAGGTGATGTTGACAGCGACGGATGCGAACGGGGCGAGTGTGACGGACACGTTCAAGGTGACGGTGTTGAATGTGGCGCCGGTAGTGGCAGCGGCGGTGATGGATCAAACGATCACGCGGGTGGCGGATGTGGCGCTTGACGTGAGCGGCGCATTCAGCGATCCGGATACGGATGAGCCGTTAACGGTGACGGTGACGACGGCCGAGGCGACGCTGGTGGCGGCCACGCTGGGTGCGGACCATCGGTTGACGTTGCGCGGTCTGGCCGTGGGCGAGACGGTGTTGACGTTGACGGCGACGGATATGGACGGTGGACACGTCATGGACGAGGTGCAGGTGACGGTGGCGAATGTGGCGCCGCAAGTCGCCAACTCGCTCAGTCCGCTGGTTCTGGAAGTGGGCGGTGCGGCCGCCACGCCGACGATTGAGGGTCTATTTAGCGACGATGGCGATGCGCTAACGTACATGGTGGCGACGGCGGATACGGGGATTGCGGCGGCGGCGCTGGCGGGGACGCAGGCGCGGGTGAGTCCGATCGCGCGCGGGACGACGACGCTCACGATCACGGCGACGGACCCGCATGGCGGCGAAGCGACGGTGACGGGATCGGTCACGGTGGGCGACGGAGCCCTGAAGGCCGTGGCGGCGCAATCGCTGGCCGGGTTTGGTCGGGCGTTGTTGGCGAGTGCGTCATCCAGCGTGGGCGCCCGTCTCACGACGGACGCGCGCAGTGCGGATCTGACGCTGGATGCGTGGTTGGACGAGTGGGCGCCGCGGGATCCTGCGGCAGCATCGCGTACGGTTGTGGAACAGGGTGCGGCAGCCTGGCAGCTGGTGCATGCGGTCAATACGCCAGGATCGACTGGAGCGTCGTTAGGCACGAGCGGCATGGACCAGTTGCAGTCGCAGTTTGGTCAACGCTTTGCGTTGAACCTGGGGTCGAACGAGGATGCCTCCAGGTGGTCGGTGTGGGGCGATGTGGATCGGCAGGCTTACGAAGGCAGTGGCTACGATGGCACGGCGACGAGCGTCTACCTGGGTGCGGATGTCGCGGTAGCCGAGTGCTGGTTGCTGGGGTTGGCCGTGGCGCGCCAGGGCGGCGACTCCGATTACGCCTGGGGCACCGCGGCGCAAGCCATGGACATGCAATTGACGACGGTGCTGCCGTATGCGAGTTACCGCCCGAGCGAACACACGTCTCTATGGGGCGTGGCCGGCTTCGGTCGCGGTGAGTTGGACACGACGGTGGCTGGCACGGCGACCGCCTCGGGCAGCGATTTGCGATCGCAGTTGACGATGGCGGGTGTTCATCATGCGTTGACGCAGTGGGGTCGGATGGATGTCTCGATGCGGGGCGATGCAGGTCTGGTAGCGGTCGAGACGGCAAACGGTGCGGGTGCGGCGGACAACCTGGCGGCGGATGTGCACCGTTTCCGCCTTGGTCTGGAAGGGTCGTTCTCGACGGACACGGGCGAAGGCGGCATGCTGGAACCGTTCGGGCAGGTGAACGTGCGCACGGACGGCGGCGATGGCGAGACGGGTTCGGGCCTGGAACTGGCCGGCGGCATCCGCATGACGACGCCAGCGTTCACGCTGGAAGCGCAAGGACGCACGTTGGCGTTGCACGGCGCGGACGATTATCGCGAGTCGGGCTTCAGTCTGCTGGCAACATTTAATCCTTCGGCGCAGGCGACGGGCATCTCGGTCACGGTTGCGCCGCGCTGGGGTGCGGATGCGGTAGGCACGGGGATCCTGTGGGAAGATACCCTCCGCGTCGGCCAGTCCTACGGGGCGCTGACGGGCATGGCCAACGGCGGGGCGCAGGCGTCGCTGGAAACCCAGGTAGGCTACGGTCTGCTGGTAGCGCGTGAACGCTATCTGTTGACGCCGTTCGTGGATGTGCGCATGAGCGATGGGACCCGGCGCGAGCTGCTGGTCGGCGCGAGCGTGCGGCCATGGGTGCGCCAGGCGAAGGATTTGGATGTCCGCCTGGCCGCTGGTCGCGTGGACGAGCGTCCGGGCGTCAGTCATAGTCAAGTCGGCTTGCACGCGACGGTGCGTTTCTAAGCTGACAGACCTCGCGTGACGATGGCGCTGCCATCGTTGCGCGCTCTTCTCCAGCCCCGGTACGCGTGAGCGTGCCGGGGTTTTTATGTCGTGTGACGCTAAGGGCTTAGGCTTGCGGGGACTAAAGTGCTGATCGAAGAAGCAGCGAGTTCCTTACTTAGAGCGGGCTTGTAGTAGATTGAAGCAAGGCGACCTTGTCCTGATGGAATACGTTCCATTGTTCCATTATCGTATACACGGCAGATCGTCAAAGATGAGGACTCGACGCTGTATGTACATGCAGCCGTCTCATATCTATTCAACACAATACGCGGAATGAACACTAGACGTTGAACAGACTGACCGGGCACAAGTGAAGCCAAGATGATCTCAATGTTTGACATATTCAAGGATATTGTCCTAGGCAGTGTTGTTCGGGCATCCTATGGATATAGTGCGAGGCGGATATGGTCTCTTATACATGGCGCCACACTTTGCCTTTTCACGCCGAAGAAGCTTCGAATCGGGCCGTGGTGTTGAGTGAAATGCAGTAAAGCACATACTGATTTGACGTGTGGTGGTATTACATGTCAGAAGTTTGTAACAAGAAAACAATTGGACTGGTTTTTACTTTAAGACACCATATAGGATAGGGGCTGTTAGAGGTTTTTCGTCCCCTCTTTGCATTTTTACGTAGCCAAGATCAGGATAGAAGTATCACACTAAGGTTTATATGTGATTTAGCTACTATGCGATACATGCCAAATTCCACTCCATAACGACAGCATCGCGGTGGCCGCGTAAGTGGGGCTATCCAGAACTGCTATCGCTTTCTTGCTCTCGCTTGCCCAGGCTCACGATATCCTAGCGGGCCATAAATGGCTAAATCGCTTTTTGATCGTGTGCCACTCATTGAGTTACCGATAAACATATAGGTACCTCTCAAAACCTCCTAAAATTGATCTGAGAGTTGATTGTACAACGCAATAGAGTAATAAAATCAATGAGTTGATAAACACCATAATCAGTGGAATTTAGGTTTTGAGAGGTGCCCATATGAACAATATGGCGGAGAATGTCTGAGGAAGACTGGATTGAACTGGCTGTCCACTTACTGCGATGACTTCACATTACAGCGACAGCTGGTTTGCGTGTGCGTCGAATAGATAAATTGTGCGCAATACGACGACTGAGATTTCTAAATTGGTGTGGCAGTGCCAACATCGCGGGTGTACATACTAGTGTCAGTATCGTCGCGAAGGACAATCCGAATACGATCGCTTGGGCAAGTGGTACCCAGAAACTTGAGACAGATCCTCCTACGATCACCGAGCCATTCACAAAGTCCATCGAAATGTTGCTTGCTAGAGGTAACAGTCCCATCACCGTAGTTATCGTCGTTAAAAGCACCGGCCGAAAGCGTTGCGCGCCGGTGCGCACGATCAGGTCAAGGTAATGTTGATTGGGCTGTTCTCGCCGAAGCTGGTTGTAGGTATCAATTAGCACGATATTGTTATTGACGACGATGCCTGCTAGTGCGACCACGCCGATGCCAGTAAGAATTGCACTGAACGGTTGACTTGTGGCCACCAAACCGAGCAGAACGCCGGCCGTCGACATGATGACGCTGAATAGGATGAGAAAGCTTTGATAGATGCTGTTGAACTGGGTTACTAGCAGTACGAACATCAGACAAAGCGCGAATACAAATGCGCGCATCACGAACTCCATTGATTTCTCTTGCTCTTCGTTGGCGCCACGAAATCTAATCCCAACTCGAGGGTCAAATTGTTGTTGTGCTAGCCACGCATCAATTTCACGTACTTTAGCGTCAGCTAATACACCTGATTCGACGTTCGCTAAAATCTCGTACACGTGCTTGCGGTCGCGACGCGCAATGTTGGAGATGCTGGCTGTGGGTTCGCGCTTTACGAAATTTGACATGGGGACTAATCCCTGCGATGTTGGTATCCTCATGTCATCCAACGCTTCAAGACCGCGGTTTTCATCAGGATAGCGGACGCGAATATCAACCGCGTCTTCGACGTCATCCGGTCGATATTCACCCATAAAAATACCGTTCGTGACTAGCTGAACTGCCATGCCTACGAGTGATACGTCGGCGCTGAACATAGCCGCACGAGCACGGTCTACGGCAATGCGCCACTGAACTCCAGGGACTGGTCGAGAATCTTCAACGTCGCGCAGTCCGGTGACTTCGTTATCAACATATTGGCGAACTTCAGCAACGACCGGCAGTATCAGTTCACGGTAGTCCGAAGAGAATTCGATTTGAATAGGCTTGCCGACGGGTGGACCTTCTTCAAGTTCAATAACCTCAATCACCACACCTACTATGTCAGAGGTGCGTTCGCGTATGACTTCTAACGTATCTTCCCCGGACAATTCCCGTTCGGATTGATCTGCTAGCTCGATAAATACCGTCCCTATGATGTCTTCGGATGAATCAGACGAACTGAAAAATCCACCGGAAGAGACTGTTGAATAGGAATTGATCCCTTGTACGCCAGGTACGTGAATCAGACGATCTTCGACTTCGCGCACCAAACTAGATGATTGATCTATCGTTAAGTTGCCGCGGGCGTGAACGAGTACTCGCGCGAATTGCGGATCGGAATCAAAGAAGATAAAACCCAGTTCCTTCGCGTTGTACGCGATGAACGACACCACAAGAATTGATACCGTGAGCAATACGGTTAGCCAAGCGTGGCGTGTCGACAAGCGAATAAGCCTTGCATACCAGCCCGTAAACGAGCGTAGTTGAGTTGGATCTCCGTCCTCAAGAATCTGCATGTTCGATTTAGCTTTTTGTGTGAGCGAACCGGCTTTACCGAAAATCGACCCAAGTACCGGTCCGAAACACAAAGCGTAAAGCAAACTACCGCTCAGTACGGCGAACACGGTAATCGGTAAATAACTCATGAACTTACCCGAGACGCCGGGCCAGAACATCAGTGGAAGAAAGGCAGCGAGGGTCGTTGCTACCGAAGCGGTGACAGGCCAAAACATGCGTTTAGCTGCAAGCGCGTATGCCTGATTGCGATCGTGTCCTTCGATCATTTTGCGGTCGGCGTACTCAGTGATCACAATAGCACCGTCAATGAGCATACCGAGACCTAATAGCATGCCGAATAGCACCATGAAATTGAATGTCAATCCCATGACCCAGACGATCCCAATCGCAAAGAGGAAAGACACTGGAATAGCTGCACCGACAATCACGCCGCTGCGAAATCCCATGCTTCCTACGACCAGTACCATGACGATAACCAACGCCGTGAGCACATTACCTTCTAGTTCCCGCACCTGACGTAAGGCATAAGGCGCTTGGTCTTGACTATAGAACACATCCGCGAATTTCGGCGCGGTAGCTCGCCATTTGTCGACGAGTGCTTTGGTCGCGTTTGCAGTGTCAATTTCGTTTGCGTCAACGCGTTTGTAGACATTTAATGTCATCGTATTGATGCCGTTCACGCGCGCAAAGCTCTCCCGATCTTTGAAAGAACGAGTCACCGAAGCAATGTCCCCCAGCGTGATCACGGTATCGCCAGCGACTTTGACGGGTAGATTCCATAGGTCTCTAGCCTCTTCAATAACGCTCGGCACTTTAATCGAAATTCGACCTTCGCCGGAATCTAATGCTCCGGCTGCGATTAATCGAGTATTCCGTTGCAATGTCACCATGAGCTGATCAAGTGTGACGGCATAGGCGGCAAGATCAGCCGGGTCAATGATTACCTCGAGCATTTCTTCGCGATTGCCGCGAATAGTCACATCTAAGATGGACGGTATAGTTTGCAATTGCGTTTCGAGTTCCTGCGCAAGTTTGTAGAGCATGCGCTCAGGGGCGCCTTTGCCGGTGATGTTGATTTGCAGAATTGGGAAGTCGGAGGTGCTCTGTTCGCTTACGATGGGTTCTTCTGCCGTTGCCGGGAATTTCACCTTGGCCCGATCGACCGCTTCGCGAACATCTAGCAGTGCTTTCTTTAAATCAACTTCAACGTCAAACTGCACAAAGACAGTCGCCGCACCTTCGCTTCCAAACGCTTGGATCTCATCAAGACCTTCGATGCCACTAAGCTCGGTTTCCAACGGTAATACCAAGAGCTGCGTGGCATCTTCCGGCGAGATCCCTTCGTGAAGCACGGTGATAACGAAGAACGGTACATCAATCTTGGGGTTTGACTCGATCGAAATAGACAGACGTGCGACTAATCCAAACGTGACGAGCACGAGCATCAAGAGAAGTGTCGAACGCTTACGACCCAGCGTGTTATCAATCAGTGCATCTCGCATGGCAGTTCTGTGCTAGAGCTCCTCTTCGTACCGTACTTCCACAATTTCGCCCGGGATGACGAACTCTTGACCCACGGTAATTAAGGTCGCGACGGTTGGCAAGCCGCGTACCCACACGCCGTCGTGTTCTTCACTCACGATGGATATCGGTTTGAACTCTACTTGATTCGCATCGCCCACTGTCCGGATGCCGATTTCGCCTTCGTCGTTTAGCCCAAGCAACGCAACCGGTACTTTGTGCGCTGATAAAGTTTCCAACGGTACGAGTAGCTCAGCTGTCAGTCCCGATCGGATCTCGGAATCAGGATTGGCTACGAGTACTTCGATCGTAAAGGTGCGCGTACTTTCATCCGATTGTTGGCCGATAAACGTCACGGTACCAGTGACGGTTCTCCCTGAAGGCAGGCGAGCTTGCGCTTTTTTCCCGATTTCGAAGAGGTGGATCTCCTTTTCACTGGCTTGCGCAATGATCTTCATGGGGTCTAAGTCGATTAATGTTGCACACATAGCGCCTGGTTGGAGCAAATCCCCGATTTCGACATAAATTTGCTCGACGAAACCTTCGAACGGCGCTCTAATAATTGAGCGCTCTAACTCCTTTTGTCGTTCTAGTAAGGTAGCTTCTGCTTGCGTGACGCGCGCTTTGGCCGTTGCTATTTGACGTTCGATCTGCAGGCCGCTGCTACGAAGCGAGGATTGTCCAGCATATTCGAGTTGTGACTCGCGGAGAGCATCCTTCGCTTCGCGTACGCGAGCTTCGCGCTCGTCCTGTTCCAAGATGCATAATGGATCACCTCGTTCGACTTGATCGCCTAATTCCACCGATCGCTTCACAACCAATCCGCTAACCTCAGCACGCACGGATACGGTGCGCTTGTTTTCAGTTCGACCGTTTAAACGCGACATGCGTTGCATGTCCTTGGCGACGCTGACGCGGCCACGAACTTGCGTGGGCGGCAGATCAGAAACGAGTGCCTCACTGCTCGCATTGATTTGCGCGAGCGTTCGATTAGATGCAACGACTTCATCTGGTGCAAATAGATCGTATGAAAACCAAGCGAGCGCTATAAACAAGATCGCGATGGCGACCCAAAAATTACGAGACATACGGATGTTTATCTACCTGTGAGTTCTATCAATAAAGGTGGTCACGTCACCATATCGGACATACCCCTTTGTCGCCTTTTTTTGAGTCGGTAATAATACCCGTTTGGACGGTCTCGAAGAGCGGTCATCAGGATTCATGGCTCAATGCCTCAAGTGTTTTTAGCTCAATAGTATGAGAATTGACATGCGCCCTGCGGTGCGCAGATTACTACTGGTCGCGGCAAGTGGGATATTACTGTTACCGCTTGTTGCCTGTGAGGATATGCAGATGGTGAATTGGGATTCTGAGTACACTGAGCAGTGGGCACCGGCGATTGGCTCCTCGCTTCCACTACTTTCAGTACAGGATACGGACGGCGAATCAAAGGTATTTGCAGATTTAACGGGGGACCAGGGACTGCTGATTTTCTTTGTGCGTTCCACGGATTGGTGACCGTACTGCAAATCTCAGCTCGTGCAGCTGAACGAATACGTGGCAAACTTTAAGACTATAGGCGTCGAAGTTGTCGCTATTTCATACGACTCGCACCGTCAAAATGCGACCTTTAAAGATGAACACCGAATTCAATATCCTATTCTGTCTGATCAGGCCGGCAAGACAGTGAGAGAATTCGGCATTCTGAACGAGACATATGGCAAAGGCCATCCGGCGCATGGCATTCCGCATCCCGGCATTATTTACGTGCACCCCGACGCAACAATCGGTCTAAAGCGCGCTATTCGTGATTACAAGAAACGGCCTGAATTGGTCGAATTGCTTGAAGCCGTTAAGCGTACGGCGCTCGCCTCGTAGCACGATGCTAGGTTTGTCGCGACCAACAACCTAAACGCTAGTTGGCTAGGCTAACGATGAAAGGTATCTCGACAATCTGTGTGCAGGTCGTATTGACTGTAGCCATGACAGCGTTAACTGCATCGTGCGGTTCCATCATATCCGGCGTCACGAATGGCATTGCATCAGATTTATCGGATGTCGTGTTGGAGAGTACCGACATCCAAGTAGTAGCGGAAGCGTTGCCCGCTTACTTGCTGCTTGTTGACGCGCTTATCGAGAGCAACCCTAATGATGCCAATATGTTGAATACGGCCGCGATGCTCAATGCCGCGTATGCAACGGCATTCGTATCTGAAGAGCCGAGACAAAAACACTTTGCATCGAAAGCGAAACGGCTGGCGCTACAGGCTACTTGTCGACATCAATCACTGTTTTGTGATTTGAACGAGATCAACTTTGATTCGTTCCAGTCAATAGTAGCAAGCGCTGCTTTAAGAGACATTGATTACCTCTATGTGCTTGCGAGCAGTTGGGCGAGTTGGATTCAGACGCATGCTGACGACTACGCTGCACTTGCCGAGTTATTGAGGGCGAAACTACTCATGGCACGCGTGATTGAGCTGGACGCGACCCACGGGTACGGTTCGCCTTACATATACATGGGTGTGTTCGCCACCTTTCTACCTGCTGCGCTAGGCGGCGAACCCGAAGTGGGTCGAGCCTATTTTGAACGTGCGATCGACATAAGCCAGGGGACGAATCTCTATGCCAAGACACTCATGGCCGAAATGTACGCCAGGGCCATCTTTGATCGGCAGCTGCATGACCAATTGATTGAGGAGGTGCTAACTGCAAATCCGGTCGCGGCAGGACTGACATTGCAAAACGTCATTGCACAGAAGCTTGCGGCACAACTTAAGGAATCGGCAGATGATTTTTTCTAAGCGAGCGTTAGCGAATGCGCTATTTGCATATCTAATTGGATTGTGCACGGTGCATGCGGTTGCCCAAACGACGTTCAAGATCGCGACGGTTTCGCCAGATGGGTCTGCATGGATGCGAGACCTACGGCGGTCTATTGACTTGCTTGAAGCGCAAACCGAAGGCCGAGTGAAGTTTCGCGTATATCCAGGCGGAGTCATGGGCGATGATCGTACGGTACTTCGCAAGATACGAGCGCGGCAATTACATGGCGGCATATTACAGACTGGTGCGCTAGATGCGGTGAGTTCTTCCGTTCAACTGTACAACCTTCCAATGTACTTTCGTGACTTTGACGAGGTCACGGCCGTACGCGAGAAAATCGATCATGTGTTGATTGAAGAACTGGCGGAAAAGGGATTTGAAGCGTTTGGATTCGTCGGCTTGGGTTTTGCGAATGCGATGAGTTCGAAGCCGGGCACGAGCATTGCGGATGCACAGCGACTTAAAGTATGGACTCCGAAAGGTGACGCCGGTGTAGTTCGATTGTTCAAAGCGTTTGACATTGTGCCGATTCCGTTATCAATCGTTGACGTATTTGCCGGTTTACAGACCGGCTTAATCGATACGGTTGCGTCACCGCCTACCGCTGCAATCATTTTGCAGTGGCACACGCAATTGGAATATATCTTGGACTTACCGTTTATGTATATCTACAGCGTGTTTGTCGTTGACGGCAAGCAATTTGAACGACTCGAACCGAGCGATCGAGTGCTGACTCGCAAGCTGTTTAAGAATCTACTTGCACGGGTCGAACAGCAAAACTACATTGATCACGCGAAAGCGTTAGATGCGCTTGTGAAGCAAGGAATAACCGTCCTAACGCCATCTGCTACAGAACGCGAAGCATGGCGCCAAGCAGCTGCCGGGGCGATTGTTACTTGGGCAGATAGTGGTGTCATCCAATCAAAGCATGCAGAACTACTGGAAAAAACAGTAACTGAGTACCGCGCCTCACTTGCTAAATAAGTTCGTGCTTATCCTGCGTTGGACGAGCAATGCATTGCTTGTAGCGCTCTTTCTCACGATGTTGCTCGTTGCCGCATTACAAGTGCTCGCGCGCGAATTGGGTTTCGGGTTGTATTGGGGCGATGATCTGGTGCGTATGGCAGTGCTATGGGTTACGATGGTCGGCGCAGTAGTAGCGGTCGGGGATGGTAAGCACCTCCGTATTGATGTACTCGATCACGTGATACCCGATCATGCATTGCGTTTTACCCAGGGGGTTGCATACCTGGTCGCAGCGGTTATTTGTGGCTTATTCGGTTACTTTGCGTTGGACATGATCTATTGGGATTTCGTTGATGGTACCCCTGGCGTTGGGCAAGCGCCTGCGTGGCTGTTCGAAACCATCATTCCAGGCTCGGCATTCCTGATGGCAGTGCGCTTTACGCTCCAGGTTTTTGCTAAACCCTGACATGATTTGGGTCGCGCTTGCCCTGCTACTGGTTCTCGCCTTGATCGGCGTCCCGCTCTTTGTCGTGGTACTGGCCGGTGCCATGTTGGGGTTTATTGCTTCAGGTATTGACCTATCCGTTGTCGCGCTGGAGGTGTATCGAATCGCCGATACGCCACTGCTCGTTTCACTACCGCTTTTTACCTTCGCGGGCTACTTGATGACCGCAAGCAACTCAGCGCAACGCTTAATGGCTTTAACCCAGTCCTTGTTCGGTTGGATGCCGGCTGGTCTCGCGATTGTCGGTTTTGTCGCGTGTGCGGTATTTACGGCATTGACGGGCGCATCAGGGGTCACGATCGTGGCAATCGGTGCATTACTGTTTCCCATGTTGTTACACGCTGGTTATACGCAACGTTTCAGTTTGGGTATGGTCACTACGTCAGGCAGTCTCGGTGTGTTGATCGTGCCGTCCGTACCGTTGATTTTGTACGGCGTGATCGCGCAACAGATTCATGTTGGCGAAGCGTTTACGATTCCGCAGCTCTTTCTAGCCGGCATGGTTCCGGTCATGCTGATGCTTTTAGCGTTATCGGGTTATACGATCTGGAGTCAGCGGAGCATCAAACGAACGCCTTTCTCGGCAGTTGCGTTGAAGCGTGCGTTGTGGGATGCGCGCTACGAGCTACCTCTTCCTTTTGTCATTCTCGGTGCGATTTATTCAGGTTACTTTGCTATATCGGAGGCAGCTGCGATAACCGCGCTTTACGTATTGATCGTGGAAATGTATTTCTATCGGGAGGTTTCTTGGCGTGAATTACCAAACGTCATTCGCGAATCCATGGTCATGGTCGGCAGCATCATTCTGATTCTTGGTGCAGCGCTTGCATTAACAGGATATTTCGTTGATGCGCAGATCCCGCAACAGCTATTCAATTTCATCAACGACCGCGTGAGCGATCCGATCGTATTTCTGATTTTGCTGAATGTTTTGTTATTGGTTCTAGGCGCGTTTCTCGATGTGTTCTCTGCCACAGTGATCATGGTGCCTTTGATACTGCCTATTGCCGTGCAATACGGCATTCATCCATTGCATTTAGGTGTCATTTTTATCGCGAATCTTCAGATCGGCTATTTCACACCGCCTATCGGTATGAACCTCTTTATCGCCAGTTATCGTTTCGAGCGGCCGGTGCTCGAACTCTACCGAGCCTGTCTGCCGTTTATGTTTGTTCTGCTACTTGTGCTGATGCTGATAACCTATATTCCGTTCCTATCGTTATGGTTTTTGTAATCGCGCTGTGTTGATTAATAAGTGTTTATTCTTGGTCGCTGGGCTCGGCACGCGTTTTCTGCCGGCAACGAAGGCCATGCCGAAAGAAATGATGCCCATCCTGGATAAACCGTTGGTCCAATATGGCGTCGAGGAGGCCTTAGCAGCCGGCATGTCGGAGATTTGCTTCGTTACAGGCCGTAACAAACGTGCGATTGAGGATCACTTCGACGACAACCTCGAACTGGATTTGCATGTCAAGGACACCGCGCGCGACGAAGCGCTAAGCGGAATCCGCGAATTGATGGATAAGTGCAAGTTCTCGTATACGCGTCAAGCGCGCATGCTCGGTCCCGGCCATGCGGTCAAATTAGCTCGAATTCTTACTGGCGATCGCCCGTTTGGCGTGGTGCTGTCGGACGATCTCTGCATCGGTGCGACACGAAATGTTTTACAACAACTACTAGCGGTCTATCGAACGTATCGTTGCTCAGTTGTGGCAGTTCAAGAGGTGCGACCTGAGCATTCAGACCGTTATGGGATCGTGGTCGGCGAGGAGATTGACGACGGCATCGTCGATGTCAACTCGTTGGTCGAGAAACCTCGACCAGCGGATGCGCCGTCGAATCTTGGCATTGTCGGGCGTTATATCTTGACACCAGCAATTTACGACGCACTTGAATTGATCCAGCCAGGCGTTGGTGGCGAGTACCAACTTACCGATGCCATTGACCTATTGGCGAAACAAGAACGCGTGATTGCATGTCGATTTCGAGGCCAACGATTTGATTGCGGGTCGCTCGAAGGCTTCGTAGCCGCAACGAACTATTGCTATCGTCAACGCTTCGGGAAATTGCCTACATTTGAACGTTGCGAAGATCCATCAAGGCCTAAATTGGCATGACCATCATCAATCTGTTGATGGACGGCGGTTGGGTTATGGTTCCGCTTGGTACGTGCAGTGTTCTCGCGCTGGCCATTTGTATCGATCGATTCCGAGCATTGCGGATGAACCGAGTTTTACCAATCTCCTTGCGAAACGCACTGGTTGCGGATTGCACTATGGAGAGTCTGGGTCAGAAAGGAGACCCGAGTGCGTTACGAAACATTGTGCTTAGCCTGTTCGAGCAGCGCGGGGCCGATATCGAACGTGCAAGCGCCGCGCTCAACGATGCTTTAATCGCAGAGGTACGAAGACTCGAACGCTTTCTCACGACGTTAGGAACCATTGCTGCCATTTCGCCATTGTTGGGTTTGTTAGGTACAGTCTTAGGCATGATTGATGTCTTCTACGCGTTGAATCGAGCGGGCGTACGCGATCCAGCTGTCTTTTCAGGTGGCATCGGCGAAGCCCTCGTCACGACCGCGGTTGGATTGTGCATTGCGATTCCCTCGTTGATTTGTCACCGACACTTCCAACGTCGGGTGGATGAATTTTCGCAGCAACTTGAACAGGAGGGAAGTCGCTTGATTGACTTACTGAATCAATCAAGAACTGCGTGAAGTTCAGGGTTCGTCGGGCGGATTCGCCGCAAATCGAAATCGCGCCGTTGATTGACATCGTTTTCATTCTGCTCATCTTTTTCGTGGTCACATCAACCTTCATTGACGAGGCGGCACTCGAACTCGAATTGCCGTCTGCGCAAAGCGGGACGGTTCAAGCGCCAGTGGACTCGATTAGTGTTGTCATTACATCTTTGAACGAAATTCACATTGGGGAAAACGTGGTCCCTAACCCCACCCTCGCGGTGGTGAAATCTCAACTACAAACGTTGATCAGTTCATCGAATGCGCAACGGCTTGTCGTGCGCGCGGACGCGAATGCGCGACATGAAACGGTTGTTATTGCCCTTGATGCGGCAAGTCTGCTGGGTGTTTCAAACGTAACTATTGTCACGGTAAAGTCAGTTGAGTGAGCCGTCTAAACGCGATTTAACGACGTATCGCCGCCTGCTCGGTTATTTACGCGGCAAAGTTTGGTTTTTCGTCATTGCAATCGTTGGATACGGCTTGGCAGCTTATGCGGAGGTCGTCTTTGCACAGACACTTGGGGTTATTGTGGATGTATTCAGCCCTGGCGCCGCGAACTCTGGCGCAATGAGTGGGGGCGATTGGCTGCCACCGCTCCCGGTAGTTGCGCTTGAACTAGGTTGGCCAAACTGGTTGTTATTCCCCATACTGATTGGTACGGCCGCCCTAGTACGGGCGTTCGGTGGTATCGTGGGCGAATATCTGCTCGCGACGGTGTCGCTAAATTTGATTCATCGTATCCGTGTCGATCTATTCGACCGTTTGCTCACTTTACCCGTCAGCTACTTCGACCGCAATTCACAAGGAGCCATTTCAAATCGATTGACGGATACCGCACAAAAGTTGCGAGATACGGTGACGGAAGTATTGCGGATTCTGTTGCAAGACGGGTTTAAGTTGATCGTGCTTGTTGTCATGCTTATCGACTTGAGCGGGCGACTGACGTTGCTTTTCGCGTTGGTCCTACCTATCGTGTGGGTCATCGTACGAGTCGCGTCAAAACGCTTTCGAAGTACGAGCGAGAACATCCAGACGTCTATGGGGGAAGTGACCCAAGTAGGTCACGAAGCGGTAAGCGGTCACAAGCTGATTCGCAGTTTCGGTGCACAGAATCATGAACGGCAGCGCTTTTTTGCGGCTAGTAACGCAAATCGACGTCAGAATGTACGGATGGTGGCAACAAAGGCAATTAGTAGCCAAACAATTCAGATGTTCGTAGGCCTCGTACTTGCCGTATTGATGGGGCTGTTATTTCTCCCACAAATAAGCGCTGGGATGACCACGGGCGATCTGATTGCATATATCGCGATGGCTGGCATATTGGTGCAACCCGTAAAGCGGCTCTCGGATCTTAATGCCCGGATTCAGTCAGGGTTGGCGGCCGCCGATGAAATCTTCGCTCAAATTGATCAACCCGAGGAAGTCGACGAAGGGCGCGTAGAGCGTGACTCGATTCGAGGCGAAGTGGAGTTTCGCCATGTCTCTTTCGGTTACGAGCTCGGTGAAGATGATGTGCTGTCGGACATTTCATTTCACGTCCCGGCCGGCAAGACACTGGCTATCGTCGGGGCGTCAGGCAGCGGCAAGTCGACGCTTGTCGAATTATTGATGGGGTTTTATTCGCCGCGGGATGGGGACATCCTGATTGACGGCATCCCAACACATGCGTACTCGAAACGCAATCTTCGCAATCACCTCGCCTTAGTAAGCCAGGATATTTTTCTATTCAATGACACCTTGCATGCGAACATAGCCTATGGCGAATTGCGCGATGTGTCGAGTGCTCAAGTTACTGCAGCATTAGAACACGCCCGAGTCAGCTCATTTATCGATTCATTACCGCACGGTTTAAATACAGTTGTTGGCGATCGCGGCACGACATTGTCGCGCGGTCAACGTCAGCGGATCGCAATCGCTCGCGCATTGTTGAAAGACACCCCTATTTTGATCTTGGACGAGGCGACCTCCGCGCTTGACCCGGAATCGGAAGCGCTCGTGCAGTCCGCATTGAATGAAGCCATGAAGGGGCGCACGACAATCGTGGTTGCGCATCGTCTGTCGACGATCATTCATGCCGACCGCATCTTGGTCGTTGAAAAAGGCCGTATTGCCGAGGAAGGTAGCCATCGCGAGTTGCTCGAACAACATGGACGATATGCCCAATTGTTCGAAGCGACCAGTGGCGATGCAGAACTGACACCGCGTATAGCGGTGCCGACGCAGTCACTCGCGACAGTTGCAGTTGAACCTGCGACTGCATCAGGCAAATTGTTGAATGCATGGTACAGCGATAGTGGCTGGGTTAAAACGCTTAAACCGTTCGCGTGGGTGCATGGAACCCTCGCACGGCATCGACGGCGGCGGCTAAGCCCTGCTGCCTGGGTTCCGCCGGTACCGGTGATTGTCGTCGGCAACATAACGATCGGCGGCACTGGGAAGACGCCTTTGGTCATCTGGCTGGCGGAGTGGTTGCAGCGCGTCGGTAAGCGTGTCGGCATCGTTAGCCGCGGGTACAAAGGCCATGGAAACTTCCCCATACTGGTACAACCAGACACCGCCATTGCCGAGGTTGGCGACGAAGCGCCAGTGCTTGCAGAGCGAACACGATGTGCGATGGTCGTTGACCCGGAACGGGTGCGGGGAGTGCGTTGGCTGTTGGACCAACACGATGTGGACATCGTGCTAAGTGACGACGGCATGCAGCACTATGCTTTGGGGCGACACTTCGAAATAGCGGTCATTGACGGGATGCGCGGCCTTGGTAACGGTCTGTTGCTACCCGCGGGACCCTTGCGGGAACCCGCATCGCGGTTGCGTGAGGCGGATTGGGTCATTTCGAACGGGCCGAACGTTCATGGCATTGACGCGGTGGACGACATCATGCATGTCGTCCCGACGAGATTCGTAAACGTGCATTCGCGTGAAGAGCTCACGATAGCTGAGTTCACGAATCGGTTCGACAACGTGATTCACCTGTATTCCGCTATCGGCAATCCCAATCGGTTTGTCGTTACGTTGCGTGAACTTGGTTTTTCCCCCATCGCGCACGAATTTCCGGATCACTCATTGTTTAAGGAATCAGACATTCAACATCATGTTGACGACGTGATCGTCACGACGGAGAAAGATTGGCGCAAGATCGCACCGTTGCGCTTTCAGTCTCAGAACATCTGGTACCTGGAAGTTGGTGTGACGTTCGAGCGCGATGTGACGCCGCACCTTTGTGCCATGCTCGAATCGAAACACGTTAACGTAGGTTGTAAAACGGATGGTTGATTTTGTTGTCGCGATTCCGTCGCGCTTTGAATCGACGCGTTTACCTGGCAAACCGCTCATTGATCTAAACGGTAAACCGATGATCCAACACGTGGTTGAACGGGCACTCGATTCGCAAGCGTCCTGTGTGGTCGTAGCAACCGATGACGAGCGTATCGCCGAAACTGTAACGCGTTTGGGGGTGGTCGCCGTCATGACCGCGTCGGAACATCAATCGGGAACAGATCGGATTTGGGAAGCTGTATCAACGCTTGAGATGGACGATTCATCCATTGTCGTAAACGTACAAGGGGACGAACCGCTCCTGCCGAGCAGGTGCATCAGACAGGCAGCTGAATTGGTCGCTGCCCAGTCAGATTGCGGTGTGGCAACGCTATTCGAAGCGATGCGTAGCGCGCATGAGATTTTTGATTCCAATACCGTCAAGGTTGTCGCTGACGTCCGCGGTTACGCGTTGTACTTTTCGCGTGCGCCGATTCCATGGGAACGCGGAAAATTCAACCAAGGGCAAATAAGCGGTGATGCCAGCGCTTGGCGACGTCATTTGGGGATTTATGCCTTTAGACGATGGGCGCTCGAACGCTTTGTCACTTTACCGCAGAGCAAGCTGGAGTTTCTTGAATCGCTTGAGCAGTTACGGTTATTGGAAAACGGTATCCCTATCGCGATCACACGGAGCGAGGTTGATATTCCAGCGGGCGTTGACACTGCGGCAGATGTCGAACGCGTCCGCGCCTATCTAAAGCGTGAATCTGCTCGATAGACAAGATTGAAAGCTCACGGCAGAGGTCACTCTGATAATTCAATAGCGACGTCAATGACAATCAATAACCCATGCGACTTGATATTCCGGCCAATCGGTGCTTTGTCTGCGGCCCTGGTAATGAAAGCGGTCTCAATATTCGTTTTCGATTGGAAGGTGATGTGTGTCGCGCTGAGTGGCGGACATCTAGTGCGTACATGGGTTACGAAGGCGTGACGCATGGAGGGATTCAGTTTTGTTTACTCGACGATGTCATGGCAAATTTGCTGTACTTACGCGGGTTCACATGCGTAACGGCGAAGGCGAATGTGAGATTTCGCCATTCGCTTGGTATAGGCGAGTCCGTGGAACTCTACGGTCGCATGGTTAAACGACGAGGTTCGCTTGCCATTATTGAAGGTCAAATCGTTAGACCGTCTGACGGTTCTACGATTGCGGAAGCAACAGGTCACTTCATCGTGAAAGGTAGGCGACCGGACTCAACCGAAACGGTTGAGGCAGGTTAGAAATGGACGCCTTATCAACTGATGCGGTCAGCGCGTAAGGAAGCGGCTTTAGTCGGCCTGACCTACGAGCCGGGTTTCCTTGCACCTGAGCGTGCCTCGGAGCTGCTCAAGCATTGTCTTACTGTATTACCTTGGCGTGAAGAGCTCGTGCAGATGTTCGGACGCACGTTTACCGCGCCTCGTCTGTCATGCGCGATAGCAGATATAGGATGCACCTATCGCTATCGCGGAAGTCAAACAAATCCCATTCGATTCACGCCGGAACTGGACACATTGCGTTGTCAGCTTCGTGAGCAGTTGCATGTACGTTTCAACTACGTTTTAGCCACTCACTACCGCGACGGCAACGACTATGTGGGTTGGCATGCGGACGATGAAAGAGATCTCGTACCTAGGCAGACGATCGCCAATATCAGCTTAGGCAGTACGCGTGAATTTCGGATTAAAAACCGCGACGGTTCATACGTTAGGCGCCTTCCAACCGAACATGGCTCGCTAACGCTGATGCAGGGCGACATGCATCGCACGACGAAACATACGTTGGTTCGCACAACTCGGCTTGTCACTTCAAGAGTGGTGTTGTCGTTTCGCCAAGTGCAGCAGTGAGATTCGCAACACAGGCATCGCTACGATCATCCAACAGTTTCGGCCTGGATTGCATCGCTGATGAATTAGTTGAGGTATACGATACCAATCAGCTTGTTGACGCTCTAGCTACCGACACCCCCGTAACCATTTTGGGTGAGTGCACTAATGTGGTGCTCAAATCCCGACTGCCTGGCCGCGTCGTACGACTTCGTATGCGAAAGATCAAGATAACGAGGCACGCAGACGGCGGCTACTTGGTGGTCGCTCAAGCAGGCGTCAATTGGCATGAATTGGTCCGGTTTACTCTTGGACAAGGTATCAGCGGTTTAGAAAATCTTGCACTTATCCCAGGTTCGGTGGGCGCGGCGCCGTTCCAGAATATCGGTGCTTACGGCGTCGAGTTGGGCGAAATATGCGAATCAGTGCGTGTGTACAACCGATGGACGCGATCGTTCGAAACGCTCGCCGCGCGCGAGTGCGGCTTCGGGTATCGGGACAGCATTTTTAAGTCATCTAACCGCGGCCATTATGTGATCTGCGAGTTATCCTTGCGATTGGGCACCCGAACGCGTCATCTAGATTACGTTGATGTCGCTCGGGAGATTGTGCATAAACACCAGGGATCGGTCACGTCAACGGCCATTGCAGAGTCCGTCGTGCGCATCCGGCGCCGCAAACTCCCAGATCCTCGACACATAGGCAATGTCGGAAGTTTCTTCAAGAACCCCATCCTTGATCCAGTGCGATTCGACATTTTGCGTGGCAAACTAGCCATCCAAGGTCATGGCAACCTCCAGTGCGTAAAGGTCTCTGCTGCCCAATTGATAGACGAGGCCGGTTGGAAGGGGGTCTGCCAAGGCGCGGCTCAGGTCTGGCCCCGTCAACCACTCGTGATTGTCAATCTCGGCGGAGCAACGGCACGACAAGTACTTGATTTAGCCAATCGAATCGCCGACGACATTTATCGGCGATTCGATATTGAGCTGGAACGGGAACCTGAAGTGCTAGGAGTCTTTTAGTGTCAGTTCAAGATCTACTACGCGGATCGTTACCGGCTCGATGTGTCTTGGTTTTGGCCGGACTCGCAGGGCCTTGCGGTTTTTGCACAGCATGAGCACGCGATTGGCTTGATTTTTTCTCGCCCTCGCGGTTATCTGTGCTTACAGCTGACGGCGCTTTCTGTGACGACAAAGGTTCAGTTTGGCTTGGCGCTGGCTCAACTGATTGTTCGCGCTGAGGCGGATTGCGTCGACTAGGGGAGACTCTGCGGTTTGAGGAGCGAGTATCGTTTGCAGCGAGTGGCCTCTTAGGGCGATCAACCTGTGGTGTCGTGACGGTTTCGTCAGCCTGGCCGGGCGGTTTTGCATTCGACTTTGGCGCAACGCTCGCATTGCTCGTCTTCACGGGCTGACGTTGTTGCTTTTCGCGGCGATGCTCATCAACACCAGTACGTCGACTGGGCGGTTGACGACGTGACGGTTCCGAAGATGTTCGTTGCTCTTGAATGGCAGATGATCGCGAACGCCGTCGTGCGGATGTAGATTCTTCTTTGTAGGCGCTTTGCGTAGGTTTTGAGCGAACATCAGTCCGCGATGCGGGTTGGCTTGTACGGCGACCGTTAACAGCTGGATCTTGTGTACGCGACCCGCCGGGGCCGTGTGCGCTACGTGGGGCGCGACGATTTGATACGGCGGATTCTCGATGCTTTTGGTCACTCTGAGCTGCAGTGTTGGCTCTCGTGTTTGAGTCTGCTGTGCGACGTTTGGTATGGCTACCGCTCCGTTGAGTGCGAGGGTCAACGGCTTTTGGACTAGACTTGGTTTGCGGCATCCGCTCACGCCTACTAGGCGTGCGTTCTTGCCCTGATGAGGTTGATTGCGCTTTTGATTCGTCGCGACCATCGGTGCGGCTAGTCCCCCGTCGGCCTCTTGCGTTTGGATTGCGACGCTGTGGTTCGTTTGTATTTGCCTTTCCAGTGAGACTACTAGCCGACATTGAGTGCTTGCTTTTGGATGCCCCGCGGCTTGAATGCGATTTGCCGGATTTCTTTTTCTTCTTCGTTTTACCCCCTCCTAAGAGCGAACTGAATAAGCTAATGATTGGGTTAACATGCTTCTGACGCTTGTTCTTGCTTTGCTTTCTTTTTTGTTTTGTTGGCGGCGACGAAGATGGTGAATGTGTAGCGCCTTTTTGTTGCTTTTTAACAGTCTTACTGTCTACTGGCGCTACAAGGGGCTTCCTCTGTGGTTTCGGCTCATCGGGTGGTGCAGCAGGGCGAGCTCGTTCATTGGTCTCTTGCTGCGTTTCTTGAATCAGTTCTTCAAGATTCGAGCCCTCTTTAAAGTCGAGCTTTTCAATTCGCCGGGACGTGATTTCAATCTCGTCTTTGGCCAACGTCAAATCGGAGATAACGACGATCTGTTTGTGTGTATTCAGTTCGATATCGTGTAGGTACTGACGCTCCTTGTTGAGGATGTAGGCGGCAATCTCTTCTGATACGCGGCATAAATATTGATTGTCATGGCGTGCTGGATCGTGCGTGAGGTACGAGAGTTTGCGTAGAGCTCTGTTCGCGACAGTCTCGGTGCGTTGAACTAGCCTAGTGCCTTTGCAATGAGTGCATTCTTCGAAATAGACATCGTAAATCGACGGCCTGCGGCGCTGTCGATTAAGCTGCATGAGGCCGAATTCGCTGATTGCGCTGCACTCGATTTTGGCCATGTCTTTGGCCATGTATTGTTGCACGGCGCGTTCGACTTGTTCGTTATATCCTTCCGTCAACATATCAATAAAGTCAACGACGATAAGGCCGCCGATGTTTCGAATCATTAACTGTCGACATATCTCTTCGGCCGCTTCAAGATTGGTGTGCAACGCAGTTTCTTCAAGGGTATTGCCGCGTGTATTTCGAGCCGAGTTCACGTCAATTGACAGCAGAGCTTCGGTCGGGTCGAAAACCAGTTCACCGCCGGACCGCAACGTAGCTTTTCGCGCGAACACATTTGAAACATACTTTTCGATGCGGAAGGTATCGAAGAGTGGTCGGTCGCTGCGGTAGTGCTCAATCTGCTCGCGCAGTTCAGGCATAAAGTCAGACGCGAAATTGCGCGCTTCTCGATAAAGACTAGGGTTGTCTATGATGACGCGCGTGCCATCTCGGCGAAGCCTATCACGCAATATCCGTTGCATGAGGGTGTTTTCAGAGAAAACTAACAGCGGTCCACGCGATTGATTTTCTTCGAAAGCATGCTGAATCTTGCGCCATAAATTCATCATTCTGTGAAAATCACTTATGATTTCCGCCGGTGTGTGATTCACCGCGGTCGTTCGCACGATCCACCCAATGTTTTCAACATTAGGTAATTGGTCACCAAGTTCACGGAGTCGCATACGTTGCACTTCCGAGACGTTTCGCGACACTGCTCGTGCGCTTGAGTTAGGCTTCAAGACAATGAAGCGACCAGGCAACGAGAGTTCCATCGTTAGTGCGGCCCCTTTCTCACCTCGTCCTTCGCGGAATACTTGCACGAGGATGTGCTGGCCGGCATGGAGATCGGGCCGTTCAATTTCAATAGGTTGGTCAGCTGATGGACAGCGCGAGTCGCGAGATCCGCGGCCGCCAGCCCTGTTAAACGCCAACAAACCGTGGCGTTCTTCACCTATGTCAACGAACGCACCTTCAAGATCATTCTTGACCGTTGATACGACGCCAATATAGATGTTGTTCTTGATTGATTGTTGGTCAGTAGATTCAATTTCGAAGTCGATTAGTTTGCCGTCTTCGGCGTAAGCGACGCGAACCTCGTTAGGTTGCTCCGCATTGATCAGTATTCGTTTCATGTTCATTTTCATCCGGAATAGATAGGATGAATGGATATTTCCCAAGAACTTGCATAAGGTATTTGAAGTGCAATGTGTTGCAGATGATTCGCTGAGGCTTAATTCAGATGATCGATACCGGTTACGATAACGTATTGTCTGGGTGTAACGTAGACATATATAGAAGGTATCCTAACCATTGTCCTTCGCGGTATTAAGCTCCTTATGTCGCGGAACCCTTGCATGACCTGAGATATAGGAGCAAGGATTGTTTTACAGTAGCAGGTCAACTATTTCTTCGTGCAAGTCGACTAAAACTGAAACCAACGCGATGAAGAGCTCATATCCATTCATCGGTAAAACAGATTGCCACATCGGCAACCCATTAAGCAGCGACTTAGAGCATGTTGTCGTAGTCGCATTTCGTAGGTAATTGTAGCAAAATTGCAGCTATTGATAGATTGTGCTTTCAGGGTGTATTGAGTCTACATTTCAACGACAGTTTGATAGGCTATCGTGCGCTTAGTGGAAAGAAGCTCCAGGATGTAACGTGAAGTGTCTTTCTGCAAGCCGAATCGAAGATTGCCGGTGCTCATTGATCCTAATTTTTCTGCAGGGACAATCAAGATCGTCACGCGGGCGCTTGCGCCTAGTACAAAATTTGGTCGCTGGGTCAAACGTTGCACGCGCCATACGGGACGAAGGCGCCGCGTACTTAGACTTAGATATGGATGCAAGTTTTACGATGCATGCAGGTGCCAACATCGCAAACATTTGGATGTCGAATCGCTGACTAACTATGTGAATTGAAAACTCTGCTCTTAGTTGCCAATCGACTCCTGCACTAACTCTCTGATCGGCTAGCGAACGGTGTTTCATTCGCAAGCAAGGTACGTAGCGATTCGATGGGATGTTGGTCGTTTTTAGCACAGCATGGAATAGTAGAATCTATGCATATACACCAGTGTTCGGTGACGTCAATGTCAATAGGAGGATATCTAAATGCGTGACGTAGTAGTGGTAGACAGCGTAAGGACAGGCTTGGCCAAGTCTTTTCGTGGGAGTTTTAACCTGACCAGGTCCGACGATATGCTCGCGCATTTGATCGACGGCCTATTGGATCGAAATCCAAATGTGTCGCCTCAGGAAGTCGAAGATGTGGTCGTTGGTGCTGCAAGCCATGCTGGCGAGCAAGACGGCAATCTGGCACGTCTTGCAGTGGTGCTGTCGAAGCTGCCGATTACCACGGCCGGTATGACGATCAATCGCTTCTGTTCATCGGGCTTACAGTCGATTGCAATTGCGGCGAATCAGATTGCGTCTGGTCAAACGCAAGTGGCCATCGCCGGTGGTGTCGATTCGATTTCGATGCGCAATCGGCAGTCGCCAGGCAAAGCCGAGCAGAACAAACGCTTGCTTGAAGAGAAGCCTGAAATTTTCATGGCTATGGGCAATACGGCCGAAGTCGTCGCACGTCGTTACCAGGTAACCCGGCAAATGCAGGACGAGTATGCGTTGCAAAGCCAATTACGGTATGCACAAGCCGAATCGGACGGACGGATGGCGGAAGAAATCGTGCCTATGACTGTCGAGATGCTGAAAGTTGATAAGGAAACGAAGGAAGAAAGCCGTGAGACCGTGACGGTAGCAGCCGATGAATGCAACCGACCGAATACCACAATGGAAGGGTTGGGCTCGTTGCCACCGGCATTTGAGGAAGACGGTACGGTGACGGCTGGTAATGCTTCGCAACTTTCCGACGGGGCGTCAATGACCTTGCTCATGAGTGCTGAGCGTGCTGAGCAGTTGGGCGTCCAACCGATGGGTATTTACCGCGGTTTCTCGGTCGCAGCTTGCGAGCCTGACGAAATGGGGATCGGTCCCGTATTTGCAATCCCCCGTATGCTGGAAAATGCAGGACTGCACCAAGACGATGTGGACCTATGGGAACTCAACGAAGCGTTTGCAAGCCAATGCGTATATTGTCGTGACGAACTTGGCATTGATAATGAAAAGTACAACGTCAACGGAGGTAGCATTGCGATCGGGCATCCGTTTGGTATGACGGGATCTCGGTTAACCGGTTCAATCCTGCGTGAGCTAAAGCGTCGCAACAAGAAGTATGGCGTTGTCACTATGTGTATTGGCGGCGGCCAAGGTGCTGCAGGTCTCTTCGAGGCGGTTTAACAAGCGCCTAGATAACGAGTGATGCTTAGAAAAGGTTGGTGCCCAGTTCCAGTATGGTCTGGGCGTCAATCGTTCATTCAATTAACTAGTCCGAGTCGTTTCGGCTGAATGAGCGTAAAGGCAATGAACGACGGTTTTGATATACGGTCGTATCTATTGGCGTGCCTCTGCATGGCCGGCTACGGTTCTATGTCTATGGCACAGGAATTGACGCATACGGCAAGCGACATGGACAACCAACCTGAGCCCATTGTGCGAGATGCTGATACGGTGGTTCACTCGGCTCGCTTAGGCACCATTGATGCAACCACTCCGGTATATCGCTCGTATACCAATGCGCAGTTATCGACGAAACTAAATAGGTTCCACCTTCTATCGGCAGTTGATCGCCGCGAGTTGCTGCTTGAAGTTAGCCGACGCATTGAGCGAGATGGGCACTTTAAGGTTGAAAAACACGAGCAAAGGTTTGGTCAGGTGGTGCGGACTGAATCGACGGCATCAAATGCTGAAAGTACTGAGCACGTGCTAGAAGAATTTGTCATCGCGCGCGCAGATGCGAACGGCGACGAAGACGAAGCAGTGCGCGTCAAGGAATTGCGTAAACCACGTACCCCTGTACGGCGTGTCAGCTCCGGTCGAGCGTATACCTCGCAACAGTAAAGACCACGATGTGGTGCAAGCTGTAACAAAGGAGTACAGCGGCGCGCGCATTCTTATCGTTGACGACGATGCATATATAAGGGAATCGCTTGCTACGCTCTTCAATCGAGAGGGCATGCAAGTCGTTACGGTAGCAAATGCCCGAGGATTAAGTCGGGAGCTTTATAAACGCTCTTTTGATATGCTCATTCTCGACTTGATGTTGCCTGACGAGGACGGCTTGTCGATCGCGAAACGATTGAAGCAAGTCGATCATATGCCGATCATCATGCTGTCTGCGAAAGGCAGCGAGGACGATCGTATTGCTGGTTTAGAGATTGGGGCGGACGACTATGTGCCTAAGCCCTTCAACCCGCGGGAATTACTCGCTCGGATGAGCGCCGTGCTTCGACGTTCAAGACAGAGCGTTTCGCTTGAATCCGATCGCGTGCATGTATTCGGACAGTTCAAGTTGGATATGCGTACGAAAGAGCTGTTCAAGGATGGCGAATTAGTTAATCTAACTTCGGCTGATGTCGAGCTACTTGCGCTGTTCGTTACTGAACCGTTTCGCGTGTTGGATCGTGAATTCATCTATACGCGCCTTACGGGCTGTCATCGGATGCCGGCCGGTCGCAACATTGATGTGCGCATTACGCGTCTACGAAGCAAAATAGAGGCCAACCCCAACGATCCTCAATTAATCAAGACCGTTTGGGGCAAGGGGTATATGTTTCTCCCTGACGCCTAGGCGTCGTGTTTGAGTTACGCGGGTCGTTATTGACCCGTACGACTTTGGTCTTTGCGCTGGCGGCTTCAGCGATTGTCTTGATAGCTTTTTGGACGATCAATGCTTTAGTTGTCGAGCCACTGATGCATCGAGCTGCGAACAATCAAGCGGCGATGATCGAACTTGCGGCTAACACGTACTTTGAGTTACCTATCGACCGGCGGGCGGAATTCGAACTGCAAGTGCTCGTTAATCACGGTTTGCTTATCAGTCCGATTAAGCAAGATATGGCGGCGGCCAATTGGGATGCAAGTTACTTTTCGCTTTTGCGCGATGTATTAACGGAACGGTTCGGTACGGATGTCACGTTTTACGAAGACGAGCAGCACTACTGGGTCAATCTACCGAATCCAATTGAGGACAAGTTGACATTACAGATTGGCTTTTCGTCCGAATTACCTTTTCTAACACAACAGATTGTGGGCTTTGCCGTGATGAGCGTGGCAGCGATGATTGTGATGATTGCATCATATATCGCGGTTCGTCGCATCGCGCGTCCATTGCAACGTGCATCGAATGCGACTGAGCAGTTTCGAGGCACGAGCGCGTTCAACGAGCTGCCGGTCGAAGGGCCGAAGGAAATTCGCATGTTGGCAGCAAATCTCAATCGGATGTATCAAGAAATCACTGCATTGATCGAAAATCGCACCGCGTTGTTGGCAGGCATTTCACACGATATTCGTACCCCATTAACGCGTATGCGGTTGGCGTTGGAAATTCATCGCGAGGAGTTTGACGAAACCGTTGCGAATCAGCTTGCGGACGATTTAACCCAACTAGATGAATTGGTTGCGAATGCGCTGGAGTACGCACGCGGTACCCAAGAGTCGGTGGAACCTGTTCCTTTTCACTCGTTTCTGACATCTCTAGTTGATGGTATTGCACCGAATTCGGCGATTGATTGGAAGGGCGAGAAGCAATTGGAAGTCGAACTCGCACCGAGCGCATTTAGCCGAGTAATCGCGAATCTCGTTTCCAACGCACATGAGTATGGTGGTTGGGTTTCGCTAGCGGTTGATGTGGATGAAGAACGCGTTGCCGTGCATGTACACGACCGAGGCCCAGGTATTCCAGCAACGGAGCGAGACAAGGTGTTTAGACCTTTCTATCGTATTGATAGTGCACGTGGCGGCAATAAGCGTCACAGTGGATTAGGACTGGCCATTGCAAAGCAACTTTGTGATAGTTTCGGTTGGTCGATCACTATCGGGGAAAACGCTGCCGGTGGTGCCGATGTTTGCGTCAGCATACCAAGGTAACGATTTGAAAGAGATGTTCAAGTTCGAGTAGTGTCTGCTTACTAAAATCCACCCTTCGTTTTGGTGACGTATATGGGATACAGTCAAATCATCGTTGATGTAGTCCCGCCGATGGCGTTGATTACAATCGACCGACCTGAGAAACACAATGCGATTTCGCTGGCGACGTTGGCGGAATTGCAACGTGCCGTAGCTGAAGCAGCAACTGAAGATAGTGTCCGGGTGCTCACCATTACCGGCTCTGGCGGCCGAGCGTTTGCCAGCGGCTCGGATCTGAGCGAAGTTAGAGACCGAGATTTCAAGAAAGCGCTAGAGCCCATTGTTCAAGGACTCGCGGACCAGCTTGAGCGATTGCCGAAAGTGACGATCGCGGCTATTGACGGTATATGCATGGGTGGCGGGTTGGAAGTCGCGCTTGGGTGTGATCTACGCATCGCCACGCTAAAGTCTCGCTTTGCGACACCAGAGGGCAAACTGGGCATCATTCCTGGCGGCGGCGCAACAACGCGCCTCCCGCGGATTGTCGGACGTGGTTGGGGTATGGAAATGCTTCTGATGGGTGAACCGATCGGGGCAGAACAAGCGCTTGCGATAGGATTGATCACACGAATCGTTGACGAGGATAAACTCCTTGACGAAGCGCGATCTATGGCGGAGCATATCGCGCAGTTTGCGCCTTTCGTGCCGCATACGATGAAAATGATGGTTAATTTTGGGATGGAAGCAAGTAGTGCAGCTGCCCAAATGCTCGAAAAATATGCGCAAGGAGCACTCGTTCAAACTGACGATGCAAAAGAGGGAATCCGAGCATTCCTGGAAAAACGAATGCCGGAATTTAAAGGAACATAACGACGCATTGAAAGTAACTGATAAAGCGTCGGTAGAAGTAGCCAGCTCAGCTAGGAGGAATAATGGCGGTTGACAAATTTTCAGTTGAGGCGAGCCACATCATGATGTTCGCTCGTTCAATCGGTGATGGCAATGAAATCTACTACGATGAAGACTACGCGCGATCTTCGGAGCCGGGTGCGATTATCGCACCGCCGACGTTTGTGCAGGCGAGCGCTCAATTCGACCCGAATTATGGCTTGCGACCGAAGATTGACGGTGTCGGTTGGATGGGCTCGGGGACTAATCCGTCAAGCGCGGTTCGTCCTCAAGTGCCCAAGGAGGAAGGGGCGAAATCCGAGGGTAGCGACAAAAAAGAAAATCGCGGCGGCGGGGGCGGATTGCATGCTGAGCAAAGATATACCTACCACCGTCATCCTAAAGTAGGCGATGTCCTCACTTCCACCTCGCGACCAGGTAAGTCCTGGGAAAAAACTGGACGCAGATCCGGGAAGCTGGTATTTCGCGAATCAGTAACCGAATATCGGGATCAAAATGGTGAGCTCGTGGTCACGGCAACGAGTGTCGGCGTATCCACTGAACGACCGGTAGATCAGGGTTAGGAGAAAGTTATGACATTGAAAGCAAGTGAATTAAGCGTTGGCGATACCTATTCCGAGACGGTAGTCAAAGACCTCAAACGAACGCAAATCGTGATGTACGCGGGGGCTTCGGGTGATTACAACCCTGTGCATACAGATGAACCATTTGCGACGAAAGTGGCGGGGTATCCTACTGTATTTGCACACGGCATGCTGACGATGGGAATGACAGGCCGGATGTTGACCAACTATGTCGGCGACGGTCGTCTTACGGAGTTCGGTGTGCGATTCACAAGTCAGGTATTTCCCGGTGATACGTTACGGTCGACCGCGACGGTCGAATCGATTGAAGCCGGGCTGGTGAATCTTGCCGTCTCGACAACTAACCAGAATGGAGTCGAGGTTGCGAAAGGATCAGCCCAAGCCCGCGTGGACTGACGGGCGCGTTTGACTGGAAGGCGGTTAGGGCTTCGTTGACCCGAACGGCGAGGAATAGGGTAGGGTAGTGCGCTGCTCAATCCCCTTGACGCCAGAAGCCCCCGCTGGTCGGTCGCCCTTTCACGAAGCGCGCGGCCCGTGGGATTTCGACACCATGGTGGCCACCCTGGTCCCGTAGCAGAAGGACGCTGTTGATCCTCTCTGGGCCAACGCCGCCCGGTAGCTTTTCGCCAATGGCGCGAAGTGTGTTCCCGAAACCGCGTCCTGGTCAAACACCTGCTCAAGACCGATCTCGGCGATCTGGCGAAGGTCATGGAGGGCATGGTCTTGACTTCGACGGGTTGAGCTCGCAAGCGATTGATTTCATTGTGTTTGTCATTTTCTCCGGGTACAACATCCGAAATTTTTCTGTCTTGGCGTGAAGTCAGTTCAGCTCATACGGTACTTCCGAATACTTCAGTCTCATAGATTCAGTCAGCCTTGACGGTGGCGGCCGAAGGGATGATGTAGCGTTTGGCTTTGCGTTGATGCTTGAGAATCGAGCATCGGTGTTCCAGCAGGGCTTCGCGGATCACTTCAGGCGACAGTGATCGCTTTTTCTGTAGTTTTAGCCGGTACGCCAGATGCGTCACACAGGCGAAAGCCATGTAGGCGGTGGTGGATACGGACACGGGGCCCAGTGGTGGAGATGAAGGCGAGTATGACGCGCTGGCCGCTGCCAAGGCTGTCAGGGGCGATCCGCCGAGCAGGAGATAGTCTTGCTACGGCAAAGGTTGTTATTTATATTTAGTGCTGAAAAATGAATAACGCTCCGCGCTATTCAACTTTGATGAGTAAGGGGACGCTTGATGCAACGGGGAGAGACCGGTAACCATACAGTCACCATTGCCGGAGGCGAGCAGGTTCGTGCCTTCACGCCGAATCCGCTACCGCCCGTCCCCGCTCTGTCCCTAGAAGGCGGGCTCCAGCAAGCTTTCGAATCGGCAGTGTTGGCCCTCGGCCGCCTTGACAGCATCTCGGCGTTGTTGCCGGACCACTCGCTTTTCTTGTATGCCTACGTGCGCAAGGAGGCGGTTCTATCCTCACAGATCGAAGGGACGCAGTCGTCGCTGTTCGACCTGTTGCTGTTCGAACAAGAAGAAGCACCGGGGGCGCCGCTCAACGATGTGGTTGAGGTCTCGAACCATGTGGCGGCGCTGGAACGCGGCACGCGACTTCTGGCCGAAGGTTTGCCGCTGTCGAACCGGTTGATCCGCGAAGTCCACAAGGTGCTCATGTCTGGCGAGCGCGATCGCGGCAAGACCCCCGGTGAGTTCCGCCGCTCCCAGAACTGGATCGGCGGCACTCGATCCGGCAACGCGTTCTTCGTGCCGCCGCCGCATATTGCCGTGCCCGACTGCATGGCCGCTCTCGAACGCTTTCTGCATGCCGAGGAGGACGGGATTCCCGTGCTGATCCGGGCAGGACTCGCGCATGTGCAGTTCGAGACCATCCACCCCTTTCTCGACGGAAACGGACGTGTAGGAAGACTGCTCATTGTGCTTCTGTTGCATCAAGCGGGTGTGCTACGGGAACCACTGTTGTATCTGAGCCTGTACTTCAAGCAGCACCGAAGAGTTTACTACGATCTGCTTGATCGCGTTCGCCGCACCGGCGACTGGGAAGCCTGGCTCGCTTTCTTTCTCGAAGGTGTGAAGATTACCGCCGATGGCGCGGTCGACACATCGAGTCGCCTTCGGGATCTGTTCGCGTCGGACCGCGCCCGCATCGAACGGCAGGGCCGCCGCGCCGACTCGGCCCTGCGCGTGCATGATGCGTTGAAAGCGCGACCGATCCTGTCGCTGCCCGAAGCGTGCAACCGCGCCAAACTGTCCTTTCCCGCCGTCTCGTCGGCGATGAACACACTCGTCAGGCTCGGGATCGCGCGGGAAATCACCGGAAAACGCCGTTCTCGGCTGTTCGCCTACGAGCGCTACATTTCGATACTCATACTCAACGAAGGGACGGAAGGGTAATTGCGGCATGAAAGGCGATCTTGAACCCTGTCTGGCCTACAAGCCCTCCGGCAGCAAGTAGCTGAGGGATGTGCTGGCGTATTAGGAGACGCGGCGGCTTTGCAACGTAGACAGAACTTACTTCAGCAACGTGGATAGCTTTCGAAGGACGGGGAGCATCCCGTCCGGCTTTGCAACTATTCGGATGTTTATCGCAATGACCGTATCCATGCCGATATGGAATTCATGGAGGCTACTGCGACTGTGGAAGAGAGCGAAATGTAGCGGATTTCCGCGCGCAAGTGTATTTGGTGCCGCAGAGCGGAGCATTACCTTCGCTTAGCTGCTACCATTTTTCCACTGAGGTTCGAACATCAACTTCGAAAGTCCATGCGTTGCGCGGTTGTTCATGCATGTACTCGTAAGCGTCAACGATGCCTTGTAGGTCGATCAAACCCGCCTCGCCGACTTGTTTCGCGTACTGCGGAATGCCTTTGATGATCTTGTCGCCTCCAATAGGACCGTCAATTACGACATGGCCGACATGAATGCCCTCTGGACCGCATTCTTTTGCTAATGCTTGCGCTAATAAGCGCAGTGCGCCTTTACTTGAGTTAAACGCACCGAAATTCGCGCGACCGCGCATGGATGCGCTTGCGCCGGTGAACAGTAGCGTACCGCCGTGCGGTCTCATGCGATTTACTGCTTCCTTGCCAAACAGGAAGCCACCGAAACAACCGGTTCGCCAGCTGTTTTCAAAATAGGCAGGCTCCATATCCGCAATTCGACCAGGGGTGTTATTGCCGACGTTATAGATGGCAACTGCTAAATTCTTTTCGTCGGCAGTAGCCAGATCGAATAGCTTGCAAACCGAAGCGGGATCGCGCGCGTCGGTTGCTATGCCGGTAGCATCGTGCCCTTGCTCACGAATGTATTGCGCGACCGCGTCAACCTTTGATTGAGTTCGACCTGCTACGAACGTTTGAAAACCGCGTTTAGCGAATCGAACGCTGAGTTGAGCGCCAAGTCCATTGAGTGGACCGACGCCAATCACGATAGCCGTTTGCATCGTATGTCTGCCTTCTAGTTGTTGTGTTTCCAGAATAGGATACTTTACGAATCACTAATGCGTCGTGTCAAGTAATATCAGGTACGTAGCTCATGACGTCTGATCCAACGTTTCAATGGCTGACGCGCACACGACTTTTGATTCAGTGGGAATATATACGTCTAAACCTACACCGAGTCTGGATTATCAGTTGGAGACGATCCTCGCAGAAGAGATTAAATAGTGGTTTAGACGGTTACGGGTACTGTGCGGAAACCGACCTCCTTTACGTACAGCTAAGGGCTTGATTTCAAATCCTTATCGGGTGAATCATGGCGTATACTTGAGATACTCAGCGGGGGAATTTGACGTGGGTGTACAGCAAGTAAACGTTGCTGCCAAAGTACTTGGCGTATCGGCACCAACTGTGGCGGAGCAGATTCTATGGCTCCGCCGTAACGAAGAAACGACTCCAATGCATCTCGTTAAACTCGTCTATCTCTGCCATGGGTGGAATCTAGGTATCCATGGCTCACCACTCATTAGTGAGCCAGTTGAAGCGTGGCAGTATGGACCGGTGATTCCGTCAATTTATCATGCCTACAAGGTATTTGGTGGTGAACCAGTGACAAATCCAGTGGTAGACCAATCCAAAGCATTCGATTCTGATCAACAACAGCTAATTGAAGCAGTGCTTCACGCATATCGAGAACATAGTGCGATTGATCTTTCGTCTATTACTCACCGCAAAGGTACACCTTGGTTTGATATTTACAAAGGTGGTCGGGGGTTGCACCGTACCATCCCCAACGCACTGATCAAAAGCTACTACGTTAATCGAATCAAAAAAACGCATCAAGAATAGGCCGTGAGTACCAATGAAGACATTCGTGCTGAGGCGATTTCGAATGAGAACATCCAAGCTGAGCAAGAGTCAGACGCGTTTACAAATCGACGATTGGCAATCAAGGAGCAAGTTAGTGAGCACCGTCGTAATGAATGGATGCGTTATCTTATTTCTATTGGTACCGTAACGGTGCTTGGAATTGCTTTCTTCCTGGTTAGTTGCGCCCTAATTACGGTCGCGGTACACTATTTGGCCCCACTACATTGGCGCTGGCTAGAAGATCATAACTTACAAACCGTGACTACGATCCTAGGTAGTGGATCTATTTTCAGCGTCATTTCACTATACGTTAGAGATAGACTAACTCAGCCGATTAACCGTCAAAATTGATAAATAATGTGTCTATAAAGAAATGGCGCACACATCACAAACCCAAAGTGACCGTGGCCATCCGGCGCCTCGCGTTGCGGAACAGATTCTCTGGGAATGTCAAGGTGATGCCACTGCCGATGCATCCGCTCAAATTTACGTATCTATATCATGGCTGATCGTTAGGTTACTTCAGTCGTAAGTTGATCAATGAGGCTGTAGAGGTTTGGTGTTACGGGCCTGCCATTTCATCCATATATAACGCTTACAAAGTATTTCGCTTGAATCCAATGACGGGAGCTGCAATGGATCATGCGCCAACCTTCGACTTGGAGGAAATCACATTAATCCGCCGTGTATTAGCGGCGTATCAAGATTATGACGCGTTAGACTTTTCTGCTATCACCTATACGGCCGGAACACCTTAGGATCAGATATAAAGGACTTCTCACTTAATTCGCCATAATCAAAGATCGCAAGAGCTGGTTGGCTCATTCTGCTGCGATCTTAATTTGACTGAGTTCCAATTGCATGTATGGTTGATTTTCATGAGCCACATGATGGAAGAATGCTTCAAGCAAACGGAACTTGAACTCATTCAACAGACCCATAACTCGCTATAAGAGGGATAACGACTTTGGCCTGCGTGGAAGCAGGCGATTATCTGCATAGCCTATGGATCGTCGAACTCATCGCGATAAAAGTTAGACAACGCGATGATGTCTACCCTTATAGGATTCGGTTACAAGTTCATATCGAACATGTGACTGTATTTCAGCACGATCGAACGCCGTGGGCTTGCCTCCTCAGAACTGCGATCGTCAATCTCGTTGTATACCAGATACAAGCCTGTACTTGCCGAGCGTAGCCAGGCGAAGCGTAAATTGGCGGAAAGTATGTCGTTTGCATCGTTGTATTGAAGAAGACTAGCCAGCGTGATCTTTGGTGTAAATGCTGTATAGATGCTGATACTGGCTAACGAAAAATCGAACGGCGCATCCAGATTAGGAAAGTCAACCCGATTGAAGTTGTAATTCAATGAAAAGTTAAGATGCTTGTTGACAGTGTAATTCGACCAAATACCGCTACCGATTCGGTCGCCTTGATAGAAGCCGCCGATGTTGACGACGCCACCGATTCCCCATGCACGATCTTGCGGCGAATTGGTACCGATGCTTAGTTCAGTTGCTTTGTATTCACCGACCAGCACCTGTTCGCCAGCGATGTAAAAGGGGTTACGAACGCCTTCTTCGGAGAAGTTAAGAGCAGTCCAAATATCCGCGCCGCTCTTCCATATGAACCAACTGTCAACGTGGAGATAACTGCTTTCTTTATATCCGTCAAAATCCCAATACGCCGTGTAATTTGCATGGGGCTTCCACTCGTGTAATCCCCACTTCCCGTTCATCTTGAGCGAGCGCTGCCCAAATAAATGAATCTTGCGCGAGTTTGGTCGTTGCACGAACCCGATGCTTGGGTTGAATCCGGCTCCGACTTCGTGATAGCTCGCGCTCGACTGCCAATCGGGTGTGTTGTAGTTTGCATACAGTGCGTAGGTGTATTCGTCGTCGCGTTTGATGTCGTCGTTTGAATCCGACAGAGCTATAAACGAGCGGATTTCGCCATGTTCGCCGATGCCCCACTGTAGATCCGTTGCAATTGCATGAGATTGATGCGTTTGAGAATCTCGATGTGTCGCAAGCAAGCCGAACTTCGAGCGATTGGGTAACGTGCGGCTATAACGAGCGACGTTGAATATCTCGTGTTCTTCTCCCGCTTCGCTATCTACGCGTAGGGACATCAAACCGATTTCGCTCTGACTGCCTAAGTATCCTGCGAGTTTGATGCCGCCGTCCATTGGTAACCGAGAGCCGCTCTTCCCGATACCGATACGGCGGCTGTGAAACACGAGCGTTTCACCAGGTACACCGACATTGAATAGCTGCTCGTTTTCTAGGAAAAACGGCCGGGTTTCGGGGAAAAACAAGCTAAATCGGCCTGTGTTGATTTGTAACCGATCGGACTCAACTTGTGCGAAATCTGTGTTAACAGTTGCCGTGAGATTCAAGGTTGGAGTCAACGAGTACAGGATGTCGAATCCATAGTCTGTGCGATCAACGAGATGGGCATCGCGGCCTTCACCTTGCGCGGTAATCAAATAGGGGTTGAACTTGACGTTTCGCTTTGATGGCGGAGGTCGGATGTTTTCAATGGTGCCAGCGAGTGCGAGCCGCAAGACGCTGAACTGACGTGGAATAGGCGCCCAATGAGACAATTCGTTCCGACCCTTCACATAGCGTTCGAAGTTAAATCCCCAGGATTGGACATCCCCGCGTGGGTACTGGAGCGATGTAAAAGGAATCACCATTTCGACGCTCCAGTGCTCCTCGTTGATTTTGGCTTTGACCTCCCAAACAGTTGACCAATTCCAGTTCGAGTTGCCGTTAAATGTTGAGGCGTCCCATTCCACCCCGGTTTGATTCGTTGCGAATGCAAATCCGGATAAGCCGCTGCGATGAGGGTCAATCACCATCATTACTGAGTCGGATTGCCAACCATTGCTCGAAATATTCATATCGTTGATGTCGTCTTCATAGGCTATGAACGACACATGTAGAGCGTCGTCGGTATAGCCTAGACGAACTTCTGTATGCAGTGTGGCCGGTACGCCTTGGTTTGGCATGTGTTGCTGGAACGAGGACAAAGGATCAACATCGCGCCATGCTGGGTCCCCGTCAACGACACCGTCCAATACCGGTACTGTCGTTAGATAAACGGCCTTGGCGCTTGGCTTGGGTGAGTCTTGAGCGAGAGCCGGGGTAGTGCTCACGATCGCGTAAACGACTAGCCCAAGCATTAGAGGTAATGAATGGATGCTGTTCATCAGATTGGATTTTGTAGCTTGTTTGCGCAGTCCTGCATCAGTGTGATCGAACGGCGATAGCCGCACAGCAGGCATCAACATAATCCGTGACATATATGCTTAGCGACTGAACATGCAATCTTAGAGGTATAGCCGAGCGTTTGATAGATTAGTGAATGTCAGGGACTAGTGTGAGACCCAAGAATCGCAGCGAGGATTTACCATTCGCCTAAGGTGTTGGTCAGAAAATAACGAGCTGCTCAATTGTTTGTGTGTTCGTTTGACATGAATGGTGATTGCATGTCTACCTGACTAGTTACATAACATGTAGGGTGAAATAGCGTGATCTCAATACTTGATATCCTGGTTCAAGCATTTATCTTGATATTGGGTATCGGTGCATTGGTTGTCGTTGTCGTGTACTTCGTCGACCGCTTTCAGACTAAGCATGCTATTCGACGCAACTACCCTGTTATCGGTCGATTTCGCTATCTATTTGAGGCGTTAGGTGAGTTCTTCCGCCAGTACTTCTTTGCCATGGATCGTGAAGAGCTGCCTTTCAATCGCGCCGAACGATCCTGGGTTTATCGCGCGGCTAAAGACAGTGACAACACCACTGCGTTCGGTTCCACGCGCGATCTTCGACCAGTTGGCACGATGATTTTCGCAAACACGATGTTTCCAACTTTAGAGGAAGAAAAAAGAGAAATAACACCGTTAATCATTGGACCGTATACGGATCTCCCGTACCTGCATCGGTATATCTTCAATATTTCAGGCATGAGTTTCGGTGCGATTTCAACGCCTGCGTTAAAAGCATTAACCAACGGCGCAAAGCGCGCAGGCATTTGGCTTAATACCGGTGAAGGAGGATTGTCGGACGAACATCTTGAAGCAGGTTGCGATATCGTGTTTCAGATCGGTACGGCGAAATATGGTGTACGCAACGAAAGCGGTCATCTGCACGAGGATCTATTAAAGGACATCGCGGCCCATGAACAGGTACGGATGTTTGAAATCAAAATATCGCAAGGCGCCAAACCCGGTAAGGGCGGCATTCTGCCTGCTGTCAAGGTCACGGAAGAAGTTGCAGCCGTACGCGGCATCCCAGTCGGTCAAGCTTCCATTTCCCCAAATCGGCACATCGAAATCAATTCCGTGACAGATTTGTTGGACTTTATTAATCGAATTCGGTCGATCGTGCGCAAACCCACAGGATTCAAAACGGTCATCGGGTCGTATGACTGGTTAGAGGAATTCTGCCAACTCATTCTCGCTCGTGGCGAAGCATCAGCGCCTGATTTCATTACCATCGATAGTGCGGACGGCGGTACCGGTGCGGCGCCTATGAGCCTGATCGACAATGTGGGTATTCCAATTCGAGAAAGCCTGCCGCGTGTCGTAGACATATTGGCAAAATATGGTTTACGCGATCGTGTGCGGATCATTGCGAGCGGCAAGATGATCACGCCTACGGGCGTTGCGTGGGCTGTGTGCGCAGGCGCGGATTTCGTCGTGAGCGCTCGAGGTTTTATGTTTGCACTCGGTTGTATTCAAGCGTTGCAATGCAACAAGAACACATGCCCTACCGGTATTACGACGCATAAAAAACGTTTACAAAGGGGGCTAGATCCGATTGATAAGGCAGATCGCGTGTACCGGTATGCCATGAGCATGCGTAGGGAACTCGCGATCATCGCTCACTCGTGTGGCGCCAACGAACCGCGCATGCTCGGTCGAGAACATTGCCGCGTTGTGCAAAGCAATGGTCTATCCGAGTCTCTGTTCGATCTCTACCCATACGTGGAACACGTGTAAATCCATTAGCGCTTTCCGATCATCAGAATAGCCAACGCTTAAATTGACCTACTTAGTAGGAGCTAAAGTCTCTTGTCGTCCTTTAACGTAACGGAATTTCGTCATGTAGTCAGTCACTTTGCGACCGGTGTGGTTACGATTGCCGGTAATGACGATGGCGAGCTAGTAGGGTTTTCTGCACAGTCGTTTGTGTCGCTGTCGCTTGAACCGCCGTTGATATTGTTCTGTCCTCAGAAGACCAGTACGAGCTGGCCGAGGATTCGACGAATCGGCAAGTTTTGCATCAATGTACTCGCCGAAAATCAAAGCGAGATTAGCGATGCCTTCGCGGTTGTGGGTAAGACAGCCGATATTGCATGGCATCCGCATGAAGTATCCGCGACACCCGTTTTAGATGGTGTGCTTGCGACCATTGATTGTCGCTTGCATGCTGAGCACGAGGCCGGTGATCACACCATTGTCGTGGGCGCGGTACTTGGATTGAAAGTCGAACGACCCGAACTAAGTCCGTTATTGTTTTATCAAGGCGTGTATGGGCACTTCACGCCAGCGACGCCTTAAAAGGTTTGTCTAAGCCAATCCGGTCACCGGTAACGCAGCGCCGTGGATGGGGTCAGCTTCGGTTGACGCCAGAAATAAGACAACTCTTGCCATCGCTTCCGGCGTAACCCACGCCGCAAAGTCCGCGCCAGGCATATCGGCACGATTGCGAGGCGTGTCAATGATGCTAGGAAGGATGCAATTTACGTTAACGTGTTTAGTTTTAAGTTCCTCGGCAAGACTTTCTGTAAGTCGAATGACCACGCTCTTTGATGCTGAATACGCGGCCATGTTTCCGATTCCGCTCAATGCGTTGCGAGCTCCTATGTTGACGATCTTTCCTCGCTGCCGTTTTTCCATTTGTGGCACGACGGCCCGCACCATATTGAAAACAGTTCGCGCGTTGATGTCGTACATGAAGTCCCAGGTTTTGTCGCTTGTCGTAACCACGGTGTCACCCATCGTAAATCCGCCGGCAATATTTGATAACACATCTATATGACCGATTTCGGCTACCACTCGACGAGCTTCTGCGGGATCAATGAGATCGGCTTGGTACAACGGAAAAGGTGTGTTGGCCTCGACAACATCAATACCACTCACAGATGCCCCCTCAGCTTGAAATGCCTTGGCTACTGCCATGCCTAATGCGCCTGCGGCGCCGGTTACTGTGACTTGCAAGCCTTCGAATCGGTTCATGGAGCTCTTAATCGCGCTAATTTTTCGAGTGCATCCCAATCGGGTTGCTGGATGTTGCCGTCGGAGCGAATTGGTTGCACGCATACATGGTTTGCGCCAGCTGCGAGGTGCTCTTCAATGCGCGCATTGATCGCATCAATGCTGCCCCAGGCAAACGTCGCATCAATAAATTCATCGCTTCCGTCACCATCAATATCGGCTTTGGTGAAACCCATTCGCAACCAGTTATTTCGATAGTTAGGCAATGTTCGATACATCGCTGCCGCTCGTCGCGCTGCAGACCGCGCCCGATTCGGATCCATGTCTAGGACGATTTTTTGTTCGACGCAAAGCCACGCGTTCGGGCCCATGATTTCTCGGGCCATTTTGGTGTGCACCGGTGAGGTGAAGTATGGATGGGCGCCGTCTACCTCGGTTGCCGCGAGTTCCAGCATCTTGGGCCCCAATGAGGCAATGACTGTCTTCGGCGGCGTTGAAGAGCGCGGCGCCGAGTAAGGTGAAGCCTTCATGTTTTGCAAGTACGTGCGCATTGTTGCGACCGGTTTGCCGTAGGTCAATCCGCGGACGCCTTCGACGAGCGGTTTGTGCGAGACACCCAAGCCAAGCAGAAACCGGTCGCCGCTTTGTTCAGCGAGGGTATGTTGCGCTGCAAGAGTTACCCCTGGCTCACGGTGATAGATGTTCGCAATGCCGGTAGCGACCACCAAGGTATTCGTGTTGGCTAATAACCATGATGCATGTACGAAAGGATTCCTACCGACGGTTTCAGGAATCCACAGGGCAGCATAGCCAAGATCCTCAATTCGTTTCGCGCACGCCGCAGCCTCGGTCGCGGTCATGCCATCGGTGAAATACCAGACACCGAGATTACCTAAATTCATCATTGTTGAACGACTTGATTGTCTATTGACCGCTGAAACGCCCGACCCGACGCTCAGCTACCGCACGGATTCCTTCCGCAGCATCCGCGGTCTCGCGTAACCACTGTTGTTCTTTCAATTCGTGATCGGTTGCTGTCTTAATACGATCAGCGAGCCCTTGGCGAACTGTTGCGCGCGTTGAAGCAACGGCGAGCGGCGCGTTTTCAGCAATTTCCCTTGCAAGTTCAATTGCGCGTTCGCGGACTTCCGCTAGCGGCACAATCTCGTCGACTAAGCCATGGACTAAGGCTTCTTCGCCTTTGATGCGCCGACCGGTGAAAAACATGAGATTCGCAAATTGTTGACCGACCAAATTCGGCAATGTCACCGTGAGCCCAAATCCCGGATGGATGCCAAGTTTGACGAAGTTCGCGGCAAATCTAGCTTCAGGCGCTGCGATCCGGAAATCGGCGACTAACGATAACCCGAACCCGCCACCGATGGCAGCCCCTTGAACCGCGGCGATGAGAGGTTTCTTTGCACGAAATAAACGAACACCCTCTTCGTAGAGCGAACCAGTGCGGTTGCGAAAGCCAGCCTCCGTAAACTCTTCGTCCCCTGAGCTTTGTTCCGTACCACTGCCGAAATTCGCCCCCGCACAAAATGACTTGCCTTGTGAGGCTAGGACGATGGCTCGACATTGGCTGTCGGCATCCAACACGTTAAACGCGTCGGCGATCTGATTGATCAGCAGTACGTCGAAGAAGTTGTGGGGCGGTCGTTGAATTTCAACGATTGCAACAAAACCATCTCGTGTTACTTCGATATCTTGATACTCGGTTCCCACCTGCTCAGTCTCGGGAATTTGAAAGTGTAGATATTACCCAGCGAAAAACTCACTCTCGCTTTTGCTTTTAAAGAAGATATACACATTTCTAGCCGTTGCGGAACTCGTGGATATTTGAATACGACGATTGACGCTCTTGGTTAGTCCGCTTATAGCCGCGCCAGTATTCAAGGAACTCTTCTTCGGAATTAAAGACACCTTTTCCGAAGCTGAAATCGTCTATGGTCCCGTATATGCTCCCGACATTAGCAGTATTACCGCTTCCAGCCCTATCTCCCGCAATCCGCCATTTTTCCTGCATGAAGACTTCAACATCGTCAAAGGGGATGGGGATTTGCCGTAATGTATCGAACGAATAAATCCGACCGCTTGTATCCCGTTTTTCCTCGGCTCTCTTGTAAACGAATCCAATAATCCACTGCTGGCCGTATTGACTATAGGGGAAGACGATGTTCTTGCTCTCCGTCTCAGGACGGATATAGCTGGTATAGCTCCCAAGGTGTAGCCGAAGCGGGACTGCCTTCCCTGCCGATAGGTCGTTTTCACATCAAGGGCGATTTTCTCCTGATCTCCCTCGTCGCGCATCAAGGTAAAGTCCGGGTAGTGGTTCTGCTTCGTCGGTTCGACTAACTGCATGCCTACACTGTCGGCATAGGATACCACCGCTTGACGCGCTACTATTTCGAATAGAGCGCTAATCACCTTCGTATCGGAACCTAACGGGTAAACGCGCGCCCTGCGATCCACGACCCCGCATAGGAGTAGCTGTTCTGGACTTCTGCAAGCGCCTTCAGGATGAAGTCCTTCATCCGACGATTAATGCTTCTGTCATACCATTCCGTAGGTCTTCAGTCGCTCCCAAATGGTAGAAGTGGGAGAAGGTCCTAATCTCATAATCCGAGAATGCGTCATGCAAGCGGTCATTCCGCCGATATTTGTTCTCCGACCACATGGAATACAGGAACGGGCACGGTAAAGCCTTCAGGCCATCCTCCAAATTTGCGGCGTCTTCATTAGTCCATGCATTGAAATAGTCTGTGAACCGTCCCGCGTAGGGTGGATCGCAATAGACGAAATCGCCTTCACGCGCTTCGCTTAGAATCTCGCCCCAATCAGCGCAGACAAACTCCCATGTCTTGCTTGCCATGCTATCGGCAGCCTGTTGGACTTGATTGCAAATCTTCGTGATATAGGCAGGACGGAATCGCTCCGGCTTTCGGCAGAAGGGCGTGTTGAAGCGCCCTTGCTTGTTGAAGCGCACCAAGCCGTTGAAGCAGGCACGGTTCAGGAACAGGAAATCGTGCGGATCGTGTCGGTCGTTGAACCGCTCTCGCACGCGGTAATAGTGATCCTGCCCGTCACGTAGAAGGCGGGCACCTTCCCGCTCCAGGGACACACGCACGGTCGCACCGGTGACCTCCCCTACCTGTATCGCCGCATAGAAGCGGACGAGATGGGGGTTTGCGTCGCCCAGCAGGGCTCGTTGGGGGTTGATGTTGAAAGGAACGACGGCGGAACCGACGAATGGCTCTATCCAGCGACCAGATCCGTTCCAATTGACGTTATCCCGAATGAGTGGGATCGCCTTCGTCTTGATGCCTTGTATTTTGAGCGGCGGGACTTGAACGGTGGTCACAATTGCACCCAGCACTTTCCTACATCATCCTTTATTGAAAGGTGAGAAGATTCGGTATGCTGTGGAGATGTATAGATACTGCGATGAGGTCATCCATGTGTTCGTCTGCCATCGGTTCGCCATTAACCATAACTTTAAGCTCTGATCATGTGATGCGCAAAACTAATTTACGCATTGATGTCAGGGCTCGCGGCCTTTCAACACCACTAAAACGACCTAACAGCCGTGCGCTTGCGCCTAGGACTAACCCCGTTTCTAACGGCAACGGACCCTTACGGACCAAGCCACGCGTCGTCCGCCATGTTGAGCCTCACAGCCTCAAATAGTGATAAATGGCATTGATCGCTCTCCATATAGGGTGATGCGCTCACCTTCAAGCTCGATTAGGATCCCGTACTCACCACTTGGCTGACTTACAGCAATTTTTCTTTCGCTTTTTCAAAACCTACAAAATATCCTTATACCCAACTATCGGCTAGTTGAGATAGCTGAGTTCACCCTAACGCTACCTACCTTAAGGGCACCTCTCAAAACCTAAATTCCACTGATTATGGTATTTATCAACTCATTGATTTTATTACTCTATCGCTTTGTACAATCAACTCTCAGATCAATTTTAGGAGGTTTTGAGAGGTACCTTTAAGTATTGGACTTCCTCAAAAACCGAAACCTCAATCAATTGGTTCGTAACCGATTGGAAAACGTGATTTAGCAATAAACTTAGATCAGAGGTCGCGAAGGACATGCCCTATATATTCAACTCTCAAGTGATAGTTAAGATTGAAGTGGAGAGAACTTGAGAAGGCTAAATGAATGTGCGTATTTGGACCACGGCGAGCTTGCATCATTACTAAACCATGGCAATATATGGTTTATTCTTGAATAGCAATGTTCAGTTGCTACTTCTGGCTGGTACGACCGGCACGTATTTGAGTAGATGAAATATCACAACGAAATGCTGTCTCTGGCACTTCCTCGCATAAGTCTCGTAGGTCCGAACCTATCGCTAGCTTGCTAAGCGTGGCGAAATACTTGCCTTCTTGTCGTCCAAATACCAAGAAGCGGACGCCAAGTCGAGCCATTTCCTTGATCGCGGCGTTTCGCTGAGAAGTCGAACCGTAATAGCTAGGGTGGTCAATACGAGTCAGTGTATCAACGCCTACGACAAATGTCCCCCCTTCTTCATTAAATAACAATCTAGCCTTATCGACGAAAGTCGATTGGTTGGTAAATACACATTCGCCTGTATTGAATTGTTGCATTCGATTAGAAATATCAATGCAATCTAGCATCGGTTTGTCTGCGTTCTGAATGCTTAACTCGTACTTCACGGGGTTGCCAAGTATCTTCTCTGCTAAGGTGCGCATACCCGTATGTCCCTTATGGAGAGGGTTAAAGGCGCCAGGTAAGACTGCTGAACCCGGTTCGCCATAAAACGAAGGTGCCTCACCAAAGAGCGGAGCGAGGCCTTCTGACACAGTGCCGGCTTCTTCAGCAGTCAACATAGGTGATTCGGGGTGTAATCCAAGCCCTGTAGTCAAAAAGACATAGGCAGCATTCGCTAATTCACGTTCTTCCTCAACACGGCTGCGAACATTTTTCTCGAATGGTAGGTGCCACACGAGTGTCTGTGTTGAGGTTTGCAGCGCTATGAATGCACGGTGTTCACCGCGCTTCGGGCGCAAGGAACGCAACGCCGCAGTCATGCCGAGACCAAATGAGTAGCGCTGTTCATCGGACTGGGACAACCGGCATGCACGCAGAAATGCTTGCATGGCAAGCCTTCGAGAAGTAAGCGGCGAACAGTGGCTGTCGGGCTGGTAGCCCAACACATCAATCATTGCTTGCTCGCTGTAGGGAACCCTGGCTTCTAATAACGCGTGAGATGCGCCAGGCCTTGTCGCTAAATCAGATATCAGCAATGACCCACCCGCGGCATAAACTACCCCGTGCCATGGCGATTCAAGGAGAGCAGCGGTATTGATCAAGTTTTTAGAAAGTTACGTACGATCCCCATAAATACATCAAATTGATCGTGATGACTCCAGTGCCCAGCATGGTTGATCCCGGTGACTTGCACTTCCTTGAAAGCGGATGTACGCCCGTCTTTCGAAGGGTCGCTAGCCCAGGATTCTTTACCATATATCAACAGCGTTGGACAATGTATGCGTGCGTATAACGATTGGATTTCTTCGTCGGTTAAACCAATCGGTGGAAATGTGCGCACATAGTTATCGAATTTCCAACTGTAAGTACCGTCCTCGTTTTGATTGCTCCCGTGGATGGTCAGATGGCGCGCCTGTTCCTCAGAGAGGTGAGGATTTTCAGTTTGCATCCGTTGAAATGCTTCTTCCAATGAAGCGTACTTTCTTGGTACGCGACTCGACAAGTGTCGAAGGTTATTGATCCAATTTTGCAACCGGGATTCAACTTTCGGTGGGTCGCCGACGTGTGACCACCGCGGCGGGGCCCCCATACCTTCAATCGAAATGAGTTTCGTCACCGTGTCAGGGTACAAACCAGCATAACTTAAAGAAATCGAACCACCGAGAGAGTGCCCCATAATGGATAGAGGAGCCATGTGCTTTTGCTGTATCAGCTGTGCTATGTCGTATATATAGTCAATGTGGAGGTAACCTCCGCCCACCATCCACTGTGAGTCGCCGTGACCTCGTAAATCAGGCGCGATGACATGAAAATCATTACGTAGCTCGGATGCTACCCAGTCCCAGTTTCGGCAGTGGTCGCGACCGCCATGAATGAGTAAAAGCGGCGGCGCGTCTTCGTTGCCCCAATCAACGTAGTGTAAACGCAGTCGTTGTGAAAAATAGATATGAGAGCTAGGGGTCTCGGTCAGCATCTGCGCAATTCTAGATTCCTTACTTCAGTGGCAGTAGCCAAATCTAGGGCGATACTATAGTGCAATACTATTTTTTGTGTTTTTGATGCAGGTAAGCATGAAACGCCTTGGTTTTAAACCATTTATCACGACTTAGGAAAGATTTACTGATAGTCTTCTCTCCTAAGGCATTAAACTCACCGGTGTTGAAACGCAATGAGTGACCCACAAACCTTTCTGCGCTTAATGAACAAAGAGGGCGTACTTCGTTTCGGCGATTTTTCGTTGAGATCGGGTAAAAAAAGTCCGTATTTTTTTAATCTAGGAAACGTATCGTCAGGAAACGGGTTGGCCGAACTTGGGCGCGCCTTCGCTCAATGTATTTCGGATCACAACCTAGAACCGGAGATTTTGTATGGACCTGCGTACAAAGGTATACCTTTTGTAGTAGCTACAGCCATCGCGCTCGCTGAACGCGGCATCAAAGTGGGTATCGCATTTAATCGTAAGGAAGCAAAGGGGTATGGCGAAGGTGGCTGGTTCATTGGCTCGGCTATGGATGAAAAACGCGTCGTGCTGATTGATGATGTGGTATTCGACGGTGCGACAAAGGTCGAATCGGCTGAAATGATTCGGAACGAGGGGGGCATTCTGTCAGCCATCGTGTTAGGGATTGATCGCATGGAGTACATTAACGCGAACCGCACAGCCACCGAATCTTTACAAGAAAAATTGCAGGTGCAAGTCCATGCCGTTTCTGATATACATGACGTTCTCTCCTTTCTCAAGGCGGAAGAAAGCGAAGGTGATCGCTATCGCATCGTACTGGATTACGCGGCACAAAACTGTAAGTTGACTACCTAACTAGGAAATATCTGTGCACCACCGTCTACGCGCAATACTTGGCCGGAAACATAACTCGAATCGGTAGTGACGAAAAATTCAACGGCTTTGGCGACTTCCATTGGCCAGCCGTAGCGGGTCAATGGTCCGGTTTCGACCTTGCGATCTTCGTTTGTTGGGCGACTCGCGACAAATCTCGGTGTAATGATTTCGCCTGGTGCGATCACGTTCGCATACACGCCGTAGGGTCGCATCTGTGCCGCAAGGCATCGGGTGTATTCGTGTACGGCAGCTTTTGCCGTGCCATAGACGACTTCTGACCGATGTCCAGATAGGCCGGCAATACTGCCTATGGTGACGATCCATCCTTTGTTGCGCTCCATCATGGCAGGGACTGCCGCTTTGCAAACGAGAATGCAGGTGGTGAGGTTTCGATCAAGTACCGTTCGAATGTCATCTAGTGAAACTTCAATGGCGTCGTTGATGATCGGTTTACCAGCGTTGGGGCCGGATGTTCCCGTGGATCCGATATCGCCACCGGCGTTGTTGATCAGAATATCGACCGGTCCTAATTGATTTCGGATAGCAGTGTAGTTCCGATCAACCGTATCAGGATCCGATAGATCGCCATGTACCGTGATGACCTTCGCGCGAGTTTGCTCAGCTATATCTTTCGCAACGTTGTCAAGAGACGGCGCTTCGTTAAACGCAGTCGTTGATGTTGGTGTGGTCCCGTGCACCGCAACACTTGCGCCAAGGTTGGCTAAGTGTGTTGCGACTACTCGGCCAATTCCTCGGGACGAACCGGTAACCCAAGCGACTTTACCGGTTAAACGTTTTTCCATATGACGGTTCCTCCTATAGGGCGGTTAAATATAGAAATCGTTGCCTGCAGGGTTGACATAGCAACTACAAAGAGAAGCTCATTCCGCTGAGCAACGTCTTTGTGCGTACTGGCGATACCTTCGCGAGTTGTACATCTCAATACGTTGAGTTGGGCTTTTAATGCCCTCACTATGCAGCGGTTTTCTGCAACCATTCCTGTGCATACACTTACATCAATATCCAAAGAGGCTTACGGTCTGCTCATAATTTCACTTTGTAGCTGCTGAAGCGTAGCGTGACAGGCGGCCCAGATGTTGGAATTGGTAGACAAGCTGGCCTTAGAAGCCAGTGCCTTATTGGCGTGAGGGTTCAAGTCCCTCTCTGGGCACCATTGAGGTGAATTCGGTTTTTGGTGATGAATCTATCCTGCTTGGACGGCCTACCCTTGATTCATACCGATCCATCAGAAATTCCCGGCATGTATATGGTGCTAGGGCGCGTGAGCGCTCGCCATGTCACGGCGTTGACCGCGGAAGAATTTCAACTATGTCAAGATTCGCACGCATCGCGGCAATATGCCTTCGCGACGGGGAGAAAACTCGCTAAAACCGCGCTAGAACATCTGGGCATCACCTTAATTCCCATTCTCCGCGAAGCACGGCGTCCGGTGTGGCCTGAGTTCGTTGTAGGGAGCATTTCACATACCGAGCAACTTGCCGTGAGTGCTGTAGCGCACGCGATGCAATACCGGGGTATCGGCGTTGATATTGAACTCATCAACGCTGTCGATGAACGGGTTGCGAATCGCGTACTCGACGATCATGAACGAGAATGGATCGCGGGACAACAACTGCCTGAGTGGCGAACGGCGCTCTTTTCCGCGAAAGAAGCCATTTACAAGGCAACGAATCCAATTACGAATGAATTCTTGGGTTTTCGCGATGTCGCGCTTACCATTGATGAAGACGCATTGTCCTTCACGGCGCAAGCCAACGGAAACCACGCTTCAGCACCGTTACTTGCACATGCCCGAGGGTATTTTCATCGGATTGAAGGCCACTGGTTGACAACTTTCGTTATCGAATCCTAATTTTCGGTGAATTTTTCGCATGAGTGCATCGTGCGGTAAGTCAGCAAAAGTTAGTTAGCGATTCGGTCCTCGGAGCATCGGTACTGGTTGCCAACGCTCAAGCGGCGTTTTTGGTAGGATCGTTGGGTTAACGCAGCTCATCGGCCACTTGCCGCGTAAGACAAGCGATACTTCGTGTCCAACCCGTCTGCGAGCAGTAGGGCGCATGCGTGTGCTTGCCGAAGCGACATGCGGGGTCACCGTTACCTGTGGCATATTGAGTAGAGGGTTCTGCGGGTCAGGTGGTTCCTGCTCGAGTACATCAAGTCCGGCAGATTGCACTTTACCGCTGTTCAATGCATCAATTAGATCCTTTTCGTTGACGATAGGACCGCGCGCCGTGTTCACGAGCACAACGCCGTCTTTCATCTGCGAGAATGCGTCCGCGTTCACGGAATGTTCGGTTTCTTCGTTGTGCGGTGAATGCACGCTGATGTAGTCCGATCGTTCAAGCAACTCGCCCCACGCGACTGGTTCAACCCCGAATTCGCTCATCGTCAGCTCGCTGACGTACGGATCGTAGGCGATAACGTGCAAGCCAAACGCTTGTGCACGTCGAGCGGTGCAGCGTGCGACATTGCCAAACGAAACAAGCCCTAACGTTCTACCCATGAGTCGCGGCACATGGTTTAGCAATGGTCGTCCCTTGTACCACTCATTTTCGGCCGCAAAGATATTCATTTCTTTCGTGCGCCGAATAGCGTTTAAAAGGAGCGCCATAGCATGATCCGCAACTTCTTCGATAAAAACATCGGGCGTGTTTGTCACGACGATGCCTGCTTCCGTTGCGGCATCTACATCAACCATGTCCACACCGACACTACCGAGTCCGATTACCACGACATTTTCGAGTCGCTCAATGACCTCCTTACTAATGTGGATGCCCCACGACGTGATGATCGCGTCACAATGTTTTGCGCCCTCCGCAAAGTCCAATGGTGTGGGCGATGCCACTTCGACGATATCCGCAACAGGGCGCAAGGCTTCTAGTTCAAGCGAGTACTTTTGGTCGAGGTTAGCGACTGAGGCGATCCGCGGCAACTGCATCGCAACTTTTTTCTTGGTGCTCATCGGTTAGTTTTCCAATTCAAGTGATTTAAGAGCTTTTTCGCGGATCTGACGTTTAAAAATCTTCTCCGATGCCGTACGAGGCAAGCGTTCGTGACCGATCCAAATGCAGGACGGCACTTTAAACTGAGCCAGTCGCTCGCTCGCGAATTCTTTTAGTTCGTTTTCGCTGAGTTCGGTCGCGGGCTCAAGGCAAACAACCGCCGCGACAGCTTCGCCAAGGCGTTGATCAGGAATGCCGAATACGCTCGCCTCAGCAACATGAGGATGTTCGTAAAGGGCCGCTTCAACTTCCTGACAACCGATATTCTCGCCGCCTCGAATGACGATGTCTTTCTTTCGGTCCGTGATAAACACATAACCTTCCTCGTCAAGATGGCCGATGTCGCCGGTGAGAACCCAACCGTCTACGAGCGTTTCGCGGGTGGCGTTGGGATTGTTCCAATAACCGCTGAAGTTTTGAATGCCCCAAATACAAAGTTCCCCGGTCTCGAATGGTGGCAGCTCGCGGCCATCTTCATCAATGGCTTTCACTTTAACTAACGGCGGGAGTGCCCGACCACAGCTCCGAGGTCTAAGCGCGAATGCCGGCCCGCCGATGCTAGTGGCTAAACCTTGCGTCTCCGTCATACCCCAACCGGTACCGGAAGCCCCAGTAGCGATTTTCTTGTCGATTTCTTTAGCTTGCTCCGGTGCCATGGCAGCGCCGCCACCGCCAGCGCTTTGCAAACTGCTCACGTCGTATTTAGCGAGCGATGGTGACTTTACCAATTCGTAGGACATGGTCGGTACACCGTTAAATGAGGTAATCCGCTCGTCTTGAATGATCTGCAAGGCTTGCTCCACATCCCACTTGTACATGCCTACCAGCTTGCGCCCGTAACGAAATGACGACAGCAATTGCACCACGAGCCCGGTCACGTGGAATAACGGTACCGATAAGATCGTGGAAGGCGGATACGAAACTTCCGCCTGGGCGCTTGGAGGGGTTGGCGCCTTAACCGGTGAAGGATTTTGATTGACCGTCAATTGATAGCCGATCGCCCCTGCAGCTTCCCAACCGAGTAGGGCATTGCATATCGAACGGTGGGTAGATAGTACGCCCTTTGGATGTGCGGTGGAGCCGGACGTATAGAGCAGTGTTGCGTTGTCACTGGGTTGCAGTTCCAACTCTGGCATGGTTGCGGCGCTGCTATCAATAAAGGACTCCCATGTATTCCAGCCTGGGCCTTCGCAGCGAATGGTGACGAGCTCAATGCCCAATGTAGCTGCTTGCGCACCGATGCGTTCAAGCCTCTCCTGATCAACGAAAAGCAGCTTCAAACCGCTATCCTGGATACCGAATTCCATTTCCTCGGTAGACCACCACGCATTCATGGCTACTGCTACGCCGCCCATGCTTGTGATCCCCATGAAGGCGAAGACCCATTCAGGGTAATTGCGCAAGGAAATACCGACGCGGTCGCCCCGCTGGATGCCTGCTTCAATGAGTTTGTTCGCGACTTGCGCTGCAATGTGCCAGGCATCTTTAAAGCCATAGCGTTCGTTGTCGTAAACGTAGAAGTCTGTATCGTATTGCAAGCCCGCGCGATACAGCTCGCGGAGATTGCTTGGCGCGTTCACGAACCCAATAAAGTCTACGCCATTGATACGGACGGTTTCAGTTTCGAACGGTTTGCCGGGTGCAGTTACCTCAGCGATTGCACGCTCAAGCGGTACTTGATTCGCCATGTTTTAACACGAAAGACAGGTGCACAATGAAGCCCGCGTGGGCCTCTGGCATAAATAGAAAGTGCGAATGATATTGAAGCCCTGACTAAAATCGCAGCCGAAATTACATCTACACGCCGTAAACGAATACACGGCGTTCCATTTCACGCGCGCCAGGAACCTACTATCATGCGAGAAAACACAGCACTTCATTCTTGGCGAAACGGCGGTCAATCGGTTGGTGGTTGGCTCAGTATTGGGAATGCATATACCGCAGAAACGATGTCCAGCCTCGGCTTTGATTATTTGTGCGTGGATTTGCAACACGGTATGTTGAGCTACGATGATCTCAAGTACATGCTCCCAGCAATTTCCAACTATGCGGCCGTACCGTTCGTGCGTGTGCCTTGGAACGAACCATACGAGATCATGAAGGCTTTAGATGCCGGGGCGTACGGTGTGATCGTCCCGATGGTCAATAACCGCGAAGAAGCTGCGCTCGCTGTTGACTCGTGCCGCTACCCGCCTGATGGGCATCGATCATTTGGACCTATTCGTGCAGCGATGTACGGTGGTCGCGGCTACGCCCAGGAAGCTAACAGTCAAATTGCATGTGTTGCGATGGTTGAAACGGCGGATGGGATCGAAAATCTCGATGAAATTGCGTCGACACCTGGCTTGGATGGTATCTACATCGGTCCGTCTGATTTGGGTTATGCACTTGGTCTGAGTCCGACGACGGGCAGTCAAGAGCCGAAGCACATTGAAACTGTTGAACGCATTCGTGTGACGTGTGCGAAACACGGCATTGCTGCGGGGATTCACACGGGTAGCCTTGACGCGACAAAAAGGTACTTAGAGCAAGGCTTTAATTTGGTGACATTAGGTACTGATAGCGCTTTTCTAGCTGGCTCGGCTCGAGCGCAACTAATGCAGGTTAAAGAGTCAGTAACTTAAGGACGTTGAGTTTCGGTGCGTTAACTACCCTTGAGCTAGAAGGCACGATTTCGAAACTGCCGTAAACGAACAAAGGCGTTTCGCAAATCGCGTCGTGTAAGGTATATACGCGGGCATCGGCGTGTTGGCAGTCATGTCGAATTAGTTTGGCTGATTCGCGAGTGGGGCCGAGTACTTTTGGACACGTTCGGCAGGCTACTCGCCCTCGGCTATGGATAAGTATTGATTGACCATTGATGGTGTTATGCATACGTGGCCACGGCTTGTGGGGGAGGGGAATGCACCTTTCTTACGTTGGTTAGGAAGTTGTGGACCGAGATGATCGTTGTGTCAGCTCGCGTCGCTGTAGTTCTTATATCACCAATCTACCCATGATGCCTGATGTTGCGAAGAAGCGTCGCACCCGAGGGCTTGGTGGAGAGGAAAAGTCTCCAAATAAACTCAACATGAACCGTATCGAGTGTCACATATCCATTTATTTCAATGACTTATAGCAAGACAATCTCATCGTATGAAGAGAATTGACACTTTTTCAACAGGCTCAAAAATAGAAGAAATTCACACTCTAAACCAACATCTCAATAATTCACAACATGGAGAGATATAGTATGAAAAAATTAGATTACAACGTTTAAAAGACAAGCCGTAACTGAAGATCAACGCCTTTATCCACTTTTTCTTGCTTGAAACTCGACTGTACGGTGGTGAATTCAAGATCAAAGAGCCGATCCAAACTGGAATTCAATGCAATTCGAATACCCATGCGAGTTTGATTGAGCGTAGAAATCGCAATCTGTCCAAATGGCGTAATCGCACCGCCGGCCATCGGCAAGCCATAGCTCAGGGTTCCGCTCATCGTCCAAACATTGTCGAAACTACTATGCGAAAGATGCTGATCTTGTGCATAGTGAGTTGAAGTACTGGATAAGAAAATGAAATCCTGATTCCTAGCGCCATAAACGGGTGCGACTGATAACGCGAATCCTTCCCCTTGCAGGCCTGGGTCTACATGCGCCGCAGCGCTGAAGACTAGTTCTGGTGCTGCTAATGTAGTCTGAGAGGCCCGCGCACGCCCTTCTGCTTGCAACGTCAAACCGCGAAAAGATGAGTAGCGTACGCCGCCTAATGCCTCAAGGCCTGCGTTATCAAGTGATGTGTACGAATTGATTCGGCCACTTAATCCCACGTAAGGTTGAAGTTGCTGTCCGTCGAAAGTCATTTCTAAACCAGCGCGAAGTCTCTTGAAGACGCGATCTTTCGCGATGCCATTCACCTCTTGTGCTTCTTGTATGCGTACTGGGATGGTCAATCCGGCGTCGCCTACGGTCGAGAAAAGTATGTTTCCAGATGATCCAAGAGGCTGTCTCCAACCAACGGCACCTAAAAAAACGTCTGATTGCTCAAAGTCCGAAGTGCTTGCTGGCATTCGGCGATATTGCGAGTGCTTGCGCGAGTAACCAAAGATACCCCATATTTCGCTGCCGTTGTCGTCCTGCCATCGTGCATAGGGCAATATGCTTGAGAAATTCGTGGTACTTTGATACGGTGCGGTTGACGGTACGTCCATTGGATTCTCAAGTCCAATGCTTAATCCAGTTATCAAATGCTGTTCAACGCGCCTATCGAAACCAATGTATGCAACGCTTTGCGGGATCAGCTGCTCTAATCGCGGCGCATATTGCGAATTTGCATATCCCCAGTACGTGTAGGCCGGTTCAATGACGCTCGTTCGACGCTCTCGGGAGCGGGAATGCATGGCATGTGCGATGTTATCCAAGACATTTTGTCGATATGCGTCTTCGTTTGAGATTGCTTCGACATGCGGGCGGGAAGCTGCTATCGCACCTTGACGACTCGAAGCGCCGGCAGCAATCGAGTCGCGACTCACGTCATCACTTTTAGTCAGGGATGTTGGTTGCAACAATGAGAGCAGATTCCGACTCAATGGCTGAGGTGCGGACACGGAATTCACTTTGTCGCTTTTCGATCCTGTTGGAGGTTTGAAGGCAAACTGTTGGATCGCAATATCTTCGGTTGGCGTGATACCTATCCAGTAGAACATCGTTGGAGGCAACTCGGCATCAAATGTGCCATGAATAGTTTTGTTTTTATAGTCGAATGCCAGTTCTGCAGGTAGCGTTGGGACAATGCGATAGATCGCCGATGCCGCATCAAGTCTCGGCAATTGCATGCCTCTGGTCGTCAAATTTGCGAGAGATCGCTGTGATAGATTGGAGTTAAAGGCTGGGTTTGATCCTTCGGTCCGCTTGACCTGTTCTTTGACCTTGACGACAAACCAATCAATCATGGACCCGTGGTTATTGCTTGCAGTTACTGCGACTTGAGCGGAACCCGTGCCGGTTGCTAACACAATGAGGTAGTTATCTACGACCCATGCACGAGCAACAGACTTGTCGTACGGATAAGCCGAGAACTGCTGCTTTGGCTCAGTGCCAAACGATCTTTGTAGATTGCGGAAAAAGATGCGTTGTCGTAAGACTGGTCCGATGGAATCGACTTGCGACGAATCAATATGAAGCTGTTGATCCTCAATGGCCTCTATAAGTTTTGGCCTAAAAGACGTGAATTCGGCTTGCTCTTGCGCGACGACGTTAGTGTTTCCCATTAATAAGCCGCATATCAGAGTCGCGCTCATGAAGCCCACCTGCCGACTTGATACGTAACGAAACAGATTGGCGATAGGTATAAACGAGATGGCGCATCGCAGGCGGAATTCAGTTAAGCGACTGAGTCGAATAGCGTTCGTTGACAAAACGCTACTGGGCGATATCGCAAGGCGGATCATTTGATTTTTTTGAGAAATGAAATGGCTCAGAAAGCAAGCTAGGCGAATGCTACGACATCTACCTATTTACCAGGCGTTTTTATAAAAAAGCCGTGAACAAACGTGCCCACGGCTTATAAATCTTTAACGAATAGTCAGGGATAGCTGATGGGCAGCTATCCTTGACTAGTTGCTTAGAGTTCGGATTCTTCTTCCTCGCCCTCTTCGTCGTCATGGTCTTCTTCGCCGCATTGGCCTTCACCACACTGGCCTTCGCCGCACTTACCTTCTTCACCATCTTTCTCACCGCATTCGCCTTCGCCTTCATGGGCTCCGGTGATAGCGAGTAGCGAGTCATCAAGTGCATCGGCATGAATTGTTTCGTCAAGATCTGCAGCTAGAACCGAAGAGCCAGCGGCAACAAAAGCCCCTACGCCTAAAATCGCAGGGTTTACTGAGAGCTTGGACATTGTGTTCCTCATTTATCCAAATCCAATTTCGCGCGAGTAACTGTCCCAGATACCTCCGTAGCAGATCCCGCTTTTTATGTATGCGTCGAAACGCCATTAATTGCAAATTTGACAAACAAGCTAGCTTGAAGTTCAAAGCTGCCGCGGAATCATAACCTTAATTTGTTCCGGTTGTTTTCTAATAGTGGTTACGTTGCTTTAAGTTTCGTAGAAATCTAAATATTCAGGCATCAATATAGATAAAGACAATGCCGTTGTTAATCCCGAATCAACCGCCACCTGCTGGCTATTACGCGAACAATCTACTCACGCTGATCAAATCAGTCTGCGACCAATATCGGGATCTACTCACGGTTGAAGAGAGCAGAATGGCCGGCCTGACGCTCTCTTTATCAGAACCAGCGATTCGATTGCTTGCGCGGTTGGTTTCAAGGACGAAAGCATTAATCAGAGTGGATTCACTACGCTATATTGAGATAGATGATGTTGTTAATGCGCTAGATGAACTGCAGTCAGCAAGTTTGATTTCGCTCAATACGACAGATTCGGTTGAGGATGTGTTGAACTTGCTCACCATCGCTGAATTGCGCTGCTTTATTCCCGACGTTAGAATGAAAGGGCGGAAACCCACCCTTGTTGAAACCATTCGAACTCAACTAGACGAAGGGGTGATCCTAGATCAACTTACTACGCGATACCCTTGGTTACGCGTGGAGGCGACACGGATCTTTGACTTCTTCTGTTTGTTGTTTTTCGGCAATGTCGTACAAGGCCTGGACGAATTTGTCATTCGCGATCTAGGCATCACCCGTTTCGAATCGTATCGACTTGACCCCGCGTATCGACTATTCAAAGATCGGCGCGCAATCGAGCGGTATCTTGAATTGCATGAGCTCAGCGAGCACATTGAAACGATGGGTCGCACCGTAACAGTTGAGGTTGCGGAAGCTGTTATCAGTACACTCGAACGACCTGAAACAGATCGCGTATCCGAGTGGTGCAGAAGTCGTGCATTAAATGCGCTTGGGCGTAATCTGGAGAGGACTGGAGCTTTCGCCTGCGCACTGCGTTGTTACGAGCGCTCAACGCTGCACCCGGCCCGGGAGCGCACCATGCGTATATTGCATGGCGAAGGTGAGATTGATCAAGTCGAGACTCTTCGTAACGACATCTTGTTGGAACCTCAATCTTATGAGGAGTACGAGTTTGCCGCGCGTTTCAAGCGACCTAAAACGCAGAAACTGCCGATTGATGTGCGAATGAGCGTGGCTCCTCTCCTGAAAGATCAAAAAATTGAAGATTTCGCAGTATCTCAGCTCCGTAGCGATGGTTATCAGGCATGGCACTTGGAGAATTGCCTTCCAGGTGGGTTGTTTGGCTTGGCGTATTGGGAGTGGCTGTACGCACCGGTTCGCGGCGCGTTCGTTAACCCGTTTCAGTCGGCCCCTCTTGATTTGTACTGGCCTGAATTCTTCGATGTTCGCCGTGCTGCGTGTGAGGATCCATTGCAACAGCCTAAGGCGCTGAAGTCGAAAATCCTCGAGACTGCCGAGGCTAAATGCGGTATCACCAATCAGCTCGTTGCTTGGTCGGCTATCACGACCGAGCTATTGAAGACAATTCTTGACGCTATATCAACCGATCAGCTGATTAGCTTGTTGAGCATCATGACGACTGATCTTCGACAGTTTCGTGGCGGCTTTCCAGATTTAACTATCGTGAACCACGAAGGAACCATCGCGTTCAGAGAGGTTAAAGGACCGGGGGATCAGCTTAGGCCCAATCAACGCTTATGGATTGAACGTCTGACGCAAGCTCAATTCGATGTCTGCGTGTGGCGATTTGAGTAATGCATGCAGTTCGTGATCGGCGTCACAGAGCTCGCAGCTTTTGTGCATCGTCGTGGTGATATTGATGATCGGAGAGAGGATCTCACCACAGCTCGCGAAGGTATCAATACACAACGACGCTATCAGGCTAGATTAAAGCAGCACGATCCGACTTACACAACCGAAGTACGCGTCGCTCGCGAACACAAACTAGGCGATCTTGTGTTGCAGGTCACAGGGCGTGTGGATGGCATATGTTCCAAGGACGAGTTGGACGGAATGGCATTGCTCGTTGAAGAGATCAAAACGACCCGAAAAGAACCGTCCACGCTCCCAATTTGCGACCAGTCAGTGCACGAGGCGCAATTACGTCTTTACGCGGCAATGGTCGAGGATCTAGATCACGCGGCATCCATTGCTACCAGACTGACTTACATCCACCCGGATACGGACCATACGCAGCATATCGAATCTGCGGAAAACGTGATGGCGCTGCATGCATTCTTTCACGAAACGGCACATGCCTACTTAAAGTGGTTGACCCAAGTCGTCAAGCGTGTTTCGCGCCGTAATAAGCAGGCTGCTCAGCAACCATTTCCATTCCAAACTTACAACGAAGACCAATTGCAATTAGCTCGATTGGGATTCGTGAGCTTGCGGGACAAAACAAATTTGTTGATGGAAGCACCTACTGGTACCGGCAAAACAATGGCAACTTCGTTTCCTGCGGTTAAGGCCATGGGCGCCCACGAGATTGATCGCGCCATTTACATCACGGCACAAACTACCGGACAACGGACTGCGCATGCGACGTTTGCGCGCTTGCGGGAGCAAAACGATGCACTTATTCAAATGACCGTCTCGGCCAAAGATCGCGTATGTTTGACGCCTGGTGCTCCATGCCAGCCGGAGGCCTGTGAGTACGCGAAGGGGCATTACGACCGAGTTCGAGGTGCCGCCGTAAGCGTATTAGAGAAAGGCGATATCGATCGAGCTGTGATCGACACCGTTGCGAAGTCTCATCGCGTTTGTCCCTTCGAGTTATCGTTAGATGTAGCCGAATGGTCTGACATCGTGATTTGCGACTACAACTACGTATTCGACCCCTTGATTCAGCTAAAGCGGTTGCGGTCCCGCGTGTTCAACCGCGTTGGCTTGTTGATTGACGAAGCCCATCGGCTCACTGAGCGCGTACGTGACATGTTGAGTTGCAGCTTCGACCTGGACCGACTTGGACAGGCTGTACAAGAAGCTAGCGGCTCGCTTTTGGAAAGACCGATGCATGCTGTCCAAGCCGCATTTGAGAGCTTGTTTGATCGTGCGCTCCCCACGTTAGGCGACCTTGCACTAGAAGAAATGGAACCAGCGGCGACGAAGGCTATTGATCGCTTGTTCGAAACCGATGCGGTGCTTATTCAAGCGCCGAAGAGTGCCGATATGCTCCAGGAGTGTTTGTATGAATTTTTACGTTATCGAACGATTGATGGCATTCGAACCGAAAGCCCGCAAAAATTCGTCTGGTTGTTGAAACGAACGCGTGACGAACGTCAGATTTGGTTACGCTGTCTCGCTCCTGATAGCTGGATCAAGTCAGCGATCACTGGGTTTCACGGGTCAATTAGGTTTTCGGGAACGCTCTCACCTGGTGAATTGTTCAATGAAGAGCATGGTCTTCAAGGGCCGATCAAACGCGTCAAACTATCTCAAAATGCACATAGATTAGGCGTCTATATTGTGCCGGGCATTTCCACGTACTTTAACGAACGCGAGCGTACCGCACCGGATCTGGCGCGGGTGATTGAGCGAATTCGAGATGTCTCAATGGGTAATTGGCTCGTCGCTTTTCCGTCCTTTGCGTACATGGAGCTCGTCACTAACCACATCGAAAACGTCGACCCGGCGTTAGTGCAGACATCGGGGATGAACCTGGCAGAACGCGAGACCTTCGTAAATCGCTTACTGAGCAGTAAGAATCAATTGGGTTTCGTGGTCATGGGTGGGGTATTTACCGAATCAATAGACATTGAGCAAACTACTCTGGAAGGCGTCGTCATCGTGAGTCCAGGACTGCCGCCACGCTCGCTCGAACGTGAGTGCATCGCAGCGTTGTCAACTCAAGGTTACGAGATTGCCTATCGACGTCCAGCTATGACGCGGGTCGTGCAAGCCGCGGGCCGAGTCGTTCGGGGTGAGAAAGACCGTGGTGTTGTCATCCTCATTGACCCGCGTTTTACGCGTAGCGAATTTGCACGCTATTTTCCCTCCCACTGGCAGCCTCGGATCGTTAAAGCAAACGATGTCATTTTGCAGTTGCGTCGGTTTCAACAAGGAACATGAGTTGATCCAGGAAGAAAAAATCAAACCCTAAGCGGTAATCAGCCGCGTTGCGTAAGGTTTCGTGCCAAGCGTCAATTTACTGCGGGACCTGAAATTCTCGGCAGCCTGCGGTGCGGGCGCGCGAGATGTTTGCCAAGAATTCAAACCGTCATACCACGTGCAGAGCAGCATCTTGCCGTTTGGTGCGTTACGGTCCTGCTCGCAGAACAACGCTTGAGGTATGGCTTGATATTCATCAGAAGTCTCGAAATATTCCCAAGCGTCTTTGGAAAGTTTCGCAATTGTGTCGACATCCTTGTTTCGCACATCGAAAAACCGGAAGACGTATAGACCTTCCCGTGTACACGGTTCGTCATTGAGGGGTCGAACCGTAGGTTGTAGATAGAGCGATGACGACGATTGCACGGTGTCAATTGAAGTGAGTCGTTCATCCATCGCCTCGACATCGCCTGTAGTGACCAGAATTAACTCATTAGACGCAAGTCCGAATAGACCGAAAAAGCTGCCCCAGATGCCTGCACCACCAAGCTTTTCGCGGTCAGAACCTACGATGGCATCATACATCGGCCGGTAACTGAATCCCTTGGTCTGCAGTCGTGAAAAGGCGAAACTTAATGGCATGAGGCTCTCCCCATCATGTTTTGATACGAATACTTGCGATTTTATTGCGCCGTCGCAGATGCAGCTTGGTGATGGGCGTTAAAGAAAATTCGTACTCCATCGAGCTAGGCAGGGACATCCTATGAATGGTGCTGAAAGTCTTGTCCGGACCTTGGTAAATCACGGCGTCACGCAATGTTTTGCCAATCCGGGGACATCTGAGATGCACCTCGTGCAGGCAATTGACGGGGTGCGCGACTTCAATGCGAATCTATGCCTATTCGAGGGGGTTTGCACTGGCGCTGCGGATGGCTACGCGCGCATGACCGGCATGCCCGCAACGACGCTGCTGCACCTCGGCGCAGGGTTGGGTAACGGCATTGCGAACCTCCATAACTGTCGTCGTGCGGCTTCGCCGCTGATCAACCTGATTGGCGAACATGCAGTACACCATGTCGCGTATGACGCACCTCTAACCTCCGACGTGGAAGCGGTCGCCAAGCCGGTGTCAAGTTGGGTTCGAACTGCGCGCACTTCGCACGGCGTCGGACTTGATACAGCTGATGCAGTGCAAGCGGCGATGGCCCATCACCCGGACTCGAACGGAAATATTGCCACTTTAATCGTTCCTACAGATTGTGCGTGGGGCGACGGCATTGAGCAACCGCAAACGACATCATTCGCGAATCGTGCTGAGGTACAAGAAAGCGTAATTCGTCGAGTCGCACCAAAAATCGGGCCGAACACCGCGCTGTTGATTGATGGCAACGGTTTGACAGCGGTAGGAATTCGAGCTGCCGGGCGGATTGCGGCGAAGACCGGTTGCACGCTATATACGCCTACGTTTCCAGCCCGGGTCGAAGCCGGTCCACATCTACCTTCGGTGAATCGCTTACCTTATTTCCCCGAACATGTACTAGCCACATTGGCAAACTTTGCCAATATTGCCCTCATTGGTAGCAGCTCGCCAGTAAGTTTCTTCGCTTATCGTGATCAACCTAGTGCATTAATCCCGCCGAATTGCGACGTCATGCACGTGGCGCATAGACACGAAAACGTTGAAGGCGCGCTTGTGCAGATGGCCGAATGGATGAACGCCGGCGACGAGCAACCGATGGGTGGCGAGCGACCGGAGACGCCAACCGGCAAACTCGGGGCGCGGGCGATCGGTCAAGCATTAGCCGCCCTCGCGCCGCACGACAGTGTGGTGTCCGTTGATTCTGGTGGAGGCGGCGCGGCGTACGACATGTTGCGGAGTTGCGTAACTCACAGTTGGTTGAATCTAACGGGTGGGTCGATCGGTGGTGGCGGCCCTGTCGCCGTCGGCGCGGCGGTCGCGTGCCCGGACCGCACTGTGTTCGCGTTGTTGGGTGACGGCGGAGCAATGTATACATTGCAGTATCTGTGGACTGCTGCACACGATAACTTGAACGTGAAGTCGGTGATTTTTTCGAATCGTCAGTACAACATTCTTGAGGTGGAATACCTAAGGATGGGCGTTAATCAAGTAGGTGAGCGAGCTGCACGATTGTTCGATCTGGACGATCCGTCATTGAATTGGGTATCGCTTGCAAAGGGTCATGGTGTACCTGCCGAAAGCGCTATAACAAGCGAGGAATTTACTCAAGCCTTAAAAAATGCACTTGCCGTCAACGGGCCTTATTTGATCGAAGCAGTATTGTGAAATGGAAGAGTGGAAGATGCTTGAGACGAAAAAAGTCAAACTATTTGGTTCTGATATGGCTTACGTCGAAACCGGTGAAGGGCGACCAATCGTATTCTTGCACGGTAACCCGACGTCAAAGTACCTTTGGCGCAACGTCATACCTCACGTTCAGTCCCTAGGGCGCTGTATTGCACCTGACCTGATCGGCATGGGCGAGTCGGCAAAACTAACGGATTCAGGTTCGTATCGATACGGCTTCTTTGAGCATTACCGCTACTTACGCGAGTTCCTATATCAAATTGACGCTACAACCGAGGTCGTCTTCGCGATCCACGATTGGGGTTCCGCACTTGGATTTCACTGGGCTCATGAGCATCAACAAGCGGTACGCGGTCTCTGTTTCACGGAAGCCATTGTGCTACCGATGACTTGGAGCGATTGGCCGACGCAGGCTGCTGGCATTTTTCAGGGGTTTCGTTCGGAGAACGGCGAAGCGATGGTGCTTGAGAAAAATCTATTTGTAGAGCGTGTATTGCCTCATTCGGTAGTCAATCCGCTATCCGAGGAGACGCTTGATGCGTATCGCGAACCCTTTGCACAACCCGGCGAAGATCGGCGGCCGACGCTCAGTTGGCCGAGGGAAATCCCCATTGATGGAGAGCCCGCGCTAGTTGTAGAAGCCGTTGTTAAGTATGGGGAATGGTTACGCGAGAGCGCTGTGCCCAAGCTATTCGTCAACGCGGAGCCTGGAGCCATCTTGATTGGGAAGCAACGTGAATTCTGTCGAAGTTGGCCGCATTTGAGAGAAATCACGGTGCGCGCTGGACATTTCGTTCCGGAGGACGCCCCGCACGAAATTGGCGAGGCGATGTACGACTGGCTTACTGATGTCGTGCAATGAGTGTTGATGCTTTCATTGTGCGAGACGGTAAGAGAAACTACAACCATTCTGTACGAGATTTTTGAAATTAAAATCCGCTCGACTTTGCTAGAGGCCCGTCATGCTTGACCGATTTAAAGTTCCTGAAGATATTGCCCTACGGGTCAAGCAAGAAGACATGCGACACGTGGTGGAAGGTATCTTTCAAGCCATGGACATGCCTGAGGCTGAAGCTGTAGCGGCCACAGATGTACTCATGTACGCTGATATTCGAGGCATTGACTCGCATGGCGTATCCAACATGATGCGTGCATACGTTGCGGGATTTCGCGCCGGTCAGATTAACCCCAAACCAAGCCTAAAGCGCACGGTTGATCACGTAGCCGCAATCAACTTCGATTGCGATCGTGGTTTAGGCTTAGCTCAGAGTAAAGAAATGATGCTCGCCGCTTGCGACCGCGCGAAGGATACCGGTGTTGCCGTTGCAACGGCGTTCAACGGTCGCCATTACGGTGCTTGCGCTTACTACGCGCACATCGGTCTGGATGCCGGTATGGTGGGTATTTCCATGACGGCTGGCGGCCTATTGGTTACACCGACGCAAGGCGCGGAAAGATTGTTAGGCCTGAACCCATTAGGCGTTGGGGCGCCTGCAGATCAGGAAGTTCCGTTCATATTCGACGCTTCAATGAGTTCCGTTGCCGGCAATAAGATCGAATTGTTGCGTCGCGTTGGCGGTCATGTGTTTCCCGGTTGGATTGCAGAAGCGGACGGTGCACCGGTGATGACCGAAACTCAAGTGCCGCAAGATTTCATGATGTTACCGTTGGGTGGCACGCGCGAGATCGGGTCGCATAAGGGGTTTGGGTTGTCGTTCATGATCGAGATATTGTGCGGTATGTTGCAAGGTACCGGTGGTGGACCGCATCGGCGAAAGGGCGTCGGTCACTACTTCATGGCTATAGATATTGCGCGCTTCACCGATTTAGCTGGCTTTAAGCGCGATATGGATGCCTATCTACGATCAATTCTCGACTGCAAACCGGCGCCTGGCGAAGACAGGGTGGTGTATCCAGGTTATCCGGAATACGAAGCAGAGGTCGACCGCCGCGCACACGGTATACCATACCATCCAGAAGTCATTGATTGGTTCAAAAAAACTGCAGCGGAATTAGGCATTGATCACGACCTGCCGTAATCGTTTTAAGTTTCTCACGCGCTAGCTCAGTGATGCCACCAATGAACGTTGTATTGCTCGGACCGCCCGGTTCTGGTAAAGGCACACAGGCCCAATTTATCGTCGATAAGTTTGGTATCCCGCAAATTTCAACCGGTGATATGTTGCGCAAGGCTACTGCAAGCCGGACTGAACTCGGCCTTCAGGCTAAAAAGGTGATGGATGCCGGCGAACTGGTATCCGACGACATCATTTTGGGGTTGGTGGCAGAACGAGTCCGTGAACCTGATTGTTTGAACGGCTCCTTATTTGATGGGTTTCCACGCACTTTGGTACAAGCGGAAGGCATGGTCGATATCGGAGTTTGCGTACACGCCGTAATTGAATTGCTTGTTCCCGATGAGGTGGTCATTGAGCGAATCAGTGGCCGTCGAGTCCATCCACCTAGCGGACGTGTCTATCACGTTACGTTCAATCAACCTAAGATCGCAGACCGGGACGATGAGACAGGCGAACCGCTTATTCAACGTCCAGACGATACCGAAGTGACGGTTCGCGATCGATTGGCTATCTATCATCGCCAAACCGCGCCTTTAGTCGATTATTTCCGTAACGGCAATTCAGCCTTCTTCCAAACAGACGGCACCGCGAGCGTTGAGGTGATCGGCACGACGATTCAAGATTTTCTAGACGGCCTAAGCAATTAGCTATTACGCTGGGCCATTCACCAGATGCTGCGCTTCGCGGGGTAACAACAACACATCTACAACTCGTCCCGCTGGTATAGATCCCTCTGTTTCGGGCACGACGATAAAACAATTTGCCGTCGCCAGGGTGGCTAATCGATTGGAACTTTGATCGCCCGTGGGCTCGACATGTAGGGCGTTGCCAACCCGTCTGACGATACCGCGTTGAAATTCACGTCGGCCCTCGCTGTGATACACAGACTGCGTTAATTTCGCAGGAAACGCGAGGGGGCTCACGGTCTGTTTGCCGCTGAAAGCGTCAATAGCGTGGGCGACAAACAGTAAGTACGTAACCACAGCAGACACCGGATTGCCGGGCAAACCCAGAAACAAAGCCGAGTCGACCCGTCCCACGGCAATGGGCTTGCCTGGTTTTAGCGCGACTTTCCAAAACGTCAATTTCCCTAATTTCTCAATGACTGGACGCACGTAATCAGCATCACCAACAGATACGCCGCCGCTAGTCAGCACGAGATCTACATCGTTCGAAACTCTACGAATGGCAGCTTCAATCGCTTGTGGATCGTCGGGCAAGCGACCGAGGTCGGTGATAACGGTCGGTTTTAATTTCAAGAGTTCATGCAATGCAATCCGATTGGAGTCGTAAATCCGACCATACGTAAGCGGCTGCCCAGGATCCTGGAGTTCGTCACCGGTCGAGAACAATGCCACTCGGATGCGCGGCGAGACCATCACGGAAGATAAGCCGCAGGCGGCTAGCCAACTCACGCTAAATGCGTCCAACTGTGTGCCTTGTTGACACAGTACTTCGTTCTGAGCGATGTCCGACCCGATGAATCGAATGTTGTCACCCGGATGAATCGCCTCAAAGATTTTTATGTCATTGCCACACCGCTCGACATCTTCCTGTAGAACCACCGCATTCGCCCACGCGGGCACAGCAGCGCCTGTAAAAATTCGCACGGTACCCTGATGTGCATAGTCACCCTCGAACGGGCGGCCAGCAAAGCTTGTGCCGACTACGCGAAAGTTCCTTTCCTTTCCTTTGATGTCCTCCGCGCGCAACGCATAACCATCCATCGCCGAGCTGTTGAAAGGCGGCAATGAGATGGGCGCCAAGACATCCCGGGCGAGGATGCGATTCGCTGCTTCGGTCAATGCGACAGACTCGTATTCAGTAATCGGCTTGATCAACTTCGTCAGCTGAGCCACTGCAGCGTCAATGCTTAGCATTTGAAGTATGTCTGTGATTCTTGCACTTGAAACGACTTCGGATGTATGTTCGGTTGCGGTAGGTACAGTTGATGAGTATGTATTAGAAACTCGACACGCTCCTCGACAACACAATCAGCTTATTCTGCCAATGATTGAGGCCGCTTGCGCAAGTTTAGGCATTAATCGACGGGTCATTGAGTGTGTGGCGTTTTCAGCCGGACCTGGATCGTTTACTGGGGTAAGGCTTGGCGCGGCGGTTGCACAGGGTATAGCGACGGGAGTCAACGCGCAGATCTATGGCGCTCCCACTAGTCTTTGTATGGGAGAACGCGTGTTACGCTTGATGCGACCACAAGCCGCGTTTTACGTTCAGCGGAACTCGCGTCGCGACTTGGTCTACGAAGCGAAATTGCACTGCGACGGTGAAATGTGTCGTTTTGTTGAAAAGGATAAGTTAATTCAAATAGACGCTACCGATTCCCAAGGTCACGTGTTCACCGATAACACTGTATCTTTGTGTGCATCGGATGTATTACGGTTGGCAGCGCAAGATCGCAGCCATTGGCAAGCTCCCATATACGCGTTACCGATTTACGTTGAAGGCGATCATCCTTGGCGGCCAGTACAACAAAGAAGGGACTAGCGGTTTACGGTGATCCTCATGATCCTCGCACTCATCGGCTAGTAGATCGGCTCGGTCTTGCGCTCATGCCTCGCTCGCGAGAGCCTGATTGTTGGCGTCTCTCTGTAACGGACGGACAGCTAGAGCTCGTTGGGCCCAGCGATATCCACTTTAGGTTATTCGAGAATGAGATCGAACGGCGACTAAGCGGGTTCGAGCACAGCGGGTTGGCGAAGGCATGCGCCATCTCAAGATTGCCACGAGTTCTGGATGCGTTTGGCGGTTGGGGTACGGATGGATTGACCTTAGCTGCAAGCGGTTGTCAGGTTGTATGTTGCGAAATCAGTCCGATCATAGCGACGTTGTGTCGAGCCCGCGCGCTGAATATGAACCTGCCGATTCACTGCATTTGCGACGATGCCTTTGCCGTGATGCGCGCGGCGGTACAGGAGTTCGATGTCATTTATCTCGACGCCATGTTTCCCGCCCATCCTAAAGGTGCGCGGCCTTCAAAAGCTCTGCAAATACTGGCTGAACTCGCGGTTGTTTGTGATGTAGGACAAGCGTTAGCGGAGGCCCGACGCATCGCCATGGACCGTGTTGTCGTCAAACGTCGACGCAATCAACCTTCCGAATGTCCACCCGATTGGTCGATTAGCAGTAAAACAATTCGATTCGACGTTTATCGAGCACTGTCTAAATAGTCCTGAAGTCGAGTGATTAACTGTGGTGCGATTGCTTTAGTCGATCGACGTCGAATCAAGTCCAACTTTGATGTAGATTGAAGCTCGCCGGTTGCGGTGATGTCGACGAGTTTAGTCGCAATTAACCGATCAATGAATGACTCGAAAAACCTACGCTCGAAACCAAGTAGCGCGTCATCGTCGGTGGTTATCGACGCTGCGCGTATGGATTTGAAAGAAAGTTCGATTAAGCCGTTTCTCGTGCGTGCACTTGGGGATTGACTTGATAAGCACGAGACTGAGACAAACATACATTCCAGCACCGGCATGATCAATTGCGCCAGTCCGCGCAAGTCTGTGTTCAGTTCTGTTTGATGTTCGGCAGGTTCGATGAAGTTCTCGGCGGATTCCTGGATCAGATTGGCATTTTTAAAGTGCGTGATCCAGCGTTTGACTTCACGCAAATCCATGCGAAATTTAAGTATGCCCGCGACATGCGGCAGTAAACCCGCAACTTGCCGTACGATCTCAATTTGTCTGCAAGGATAGGCTTGATTCAGTATGACCACCGCGACAATGGATGCGGTCGCAAACGCGTGAAAAGTGTTATTACGAAACCAGGCCAGGTGTGCGTGTGTTCGGTTGGATACAACGATTTCATCATTCTCAATAGCGTAAAAACCTAGTTCTCCGACCCGCATGACCAACGAATTTGCTTGTTCAGGCCCGAGTGTGTAGGCATGTTTCAAGGATTCAACGCGTAGAAGCCCCCGCAGGAACTCGATCCGACGGGCTATGTGCGCGAGTGGAAAGGTACCTGTTCCTAAACTGAATACAGCAGAAGCGACGAGATTCGTTGGGCTGAAAATAGCCGTGTCATTGATCTTTTCGACGATGGTCGTCGCCATTGAAGGCGCATCGTCTTGGTCCAAGCTAAAAGAAGCTGTATTTTTGACCAATTCAAGGGGCTGACCTAGCGCTACTTTCACCACCCCGAGCTTTTGTCGAAGCAACTTGATGGCGTTGAGCATGTCACGCCAATTTTCCGAGCGTTTTGATGCACCTAGCAACTCGGCACGATAACTCTCGCTTTCCACCAGTCGCTCGTAAGAAACATATACGGGTACGAGCGCGATGGGTTTGTCAAGAACTTTGTCTTGAATTTCCAAAATCATTTGCAATAAGCCGACGCGGGGTTCCAGCATCAGGCCTGATCGGCTTCGAGTGCCTTCAATAAAGAATTCAATGGAACAACCATCTTTTAACAATACCGTCAAATAGCGTTTGAGGAGATCTCGATAGTCCGGGTCGTCGCGGAAACTACGACGTATGAAGAAAGCTCCGCAACGTCGTAACAGTGCGCCGATCAGAGGAAGATTCATGTTGTCGCCCGCGGCGATATGTGGAATGGAGATACCATTCATGAACAGTAGGTAACTCAAAATTAAGTAGTCGATGTGTGAGCGATGATTCGGCAAATAGATCAAAGTGTGTGTCTTTGCCACGTCACGTGTGCGGTCGGCATTCAATAGTTCAATCTGGTCGTAAACACGGTGCCAGAATACATCCAGGACACTTTTGAGCGCGCGCATGCCGGGATAGGAAAGATCCGCTACGAGGTGTTTGGCAAGTTTGCGACGCTGCCGATATGCATTTTTGTCCAGGTTGTTGCGTGTGACGAGGTGCTGAATGATGGATGCACGCCTAACCATTGCCGGGCCGAGCGTGGCAATACGTGCATGCTTGAAGGAAGCGCGTAACAAACGAGCGATGTGTCGTAGGTTGTATGGTGTGGATTGATCTACCTTTGTTTGCTTTCGCCAATCAATTGGTGGATGGAGTTGCACCAGCAGATCCGTGCGCACAAACGCAAGTCCTAAAAACCGACGCAATCCCCCCGACCCGCGCCATTTGTCCGATACCAAACGTCTGGCAAAAGATCCTTCTTTTTCATTTGTGCGCCCCCAAAAGACGCTCACAGGAACAAGTACCGCTTGGGCCTGCGCGTCGGCGATAAGCCGCTGTTGCATACGTTGCATGCGCTGCGATAGGCGAAACATCGTCACTTTTCCGCGCGATCCCTCGGCACGCAGGAGGAAAAAGAAACGGCGGTTTTCTTCCAGATCGCAGTGGGTGCTCAACGGGTTGACGATTTCGAGCTGCTCCGCGACCAGATCAAGCACGATCAGATCGAATAGTGATCGACGCTCCAGGACATAGATAACCGTATTGCTGGGGTTGGTTGCATTGTTCGTAACGGCCGGGCGTAAAACTACGCGCAAAGCAGCACGCAGACTACGATAACTAATATGCTTGCATCGTTGCCAATAGCTCAGTTCATTGTGCCTTTGAATAATTGGTCTGTCGTTAACGAGTCGGCATCCGGTTCCCCAATGGTGACTTCCCAATATTCCTGATATTTACGCTGTGTTACAGATTGAGCGTCAGTTGCGTTCTCGATCACTGTCGGCCGTAAGAAAATAAGGAGCATTGTCCGACCCGTCGTATCTTGTCCGGAGCGAAACAATCGCCCCATCAGAGGAATGCTGCCGAGTATCGGTACGCGTCTTTGCGTCGAGCGCGCTTCTTGCCGGATTAGCCCACCGAGGACGATCGTTTGTTGATTTTCAGCGACGACGACTGTTGTGAGAGTGCGCTGGGTCGTCACGATGTCAGCTAACCCTGAATCGCCGATACTGAGTGGTTGCTCCTGTAACGCCCCAATATTCGCATGGATGTTCATGCGGACCGACAAATCTTCATGAATAGACGGCGTGACCGTCAAATCGGTGCCAACGTTACCGCGCGATGTTGGATTTAGGCCGGATACGCTTTGTTCGTTTGGGAATATCAAATTTCCAGATCTGAATGGCACGTTAAGTCCAACGAAGAGATTGCTTTCTTGGTTGTTTAACACCATGACGCTGGGGGTCGCGTGAAGATTCGCGTAAGTGGATGTTTCAAAAGCATTGATGATCGCTGCGAAGGAAAAGCCATCTGGATCAAGTTGTGAAATAGCGATTGTCGGTGAGGAAAAGTTACCTAAGAGATCCACAGGACTGATGTCAATGTCCTCAGAATCGCCTGCAGTCAATTGCGACAGTAGAGTAGATAGCACGCCGTTAAGCGATGTCGAAAGCGCCGGTACCGCGGAGTCTCCGTCGGCGTCTCCAACACCAAGCTCGACGCCGGAACTTACCACATCGTCCAAATCGACCTCTACTATGGCTGCTTCTATGAGAACTTGGGGTCGTCGTTGATCAAGCTCTTTTACAAGAGCTGCGATGTGTTGCATATCGACAGGGTTGGCTCTGACCACGACCGCATTCAGGGATTCGTCCGACACAATGTCCGTTCCATCATTGGGCGTCGTGTTACTTCCGGTTTGGCTATTTCCACCAATAAGCACGTCTTTCACGATCTCGGTAACCTCCGATGCAATGGCATGGCCTAAACGAATCACGCGCGTATTGGATTCTTCGTTACTAGGCTGATCAATCATTTCGATTGATTGCAGCGCTGCCATGAGTGCGGTATCGGTACCGCGCAGTAGCAAGGTATTGTTTTTTTCGTTAGCAATGACCTTGAGAGGGTCGCGTTCTTCGTGCAGCGCTTGAAGCAAGGCCACGACATCCGGGGTTAGCGTATGCTTCAAGTTGACAACGATGGTTTTTTGCGTTGCCGCACTCTTTAGTTGTTCGACAACGCGCAGCATACCGTCAATGTTGCCTTTTCTGTCGGAGATCAGAACGGCATTGCTTTCAGCGATCGCCGAGAACTGGGCGTGTTGCGGCGCGAGTTGTCGAAGAGATTTGACTATTTCGGATGGGTTTAAGTGTCCGGCGTCAATCACATGCGAGATCCACATATCTTCATGAGTTATCTCGTCGGCGGATGCCTTTGCACCTGCCAGGTTTCGAGCGCGTGATGACTGCACAATCTCGACAATTTCGCCATTTTCGATGACGCTGAATTCTTGAACTTTTAGCACGCTTAGCAGTAAGTCGAAAACGCCTTCGCGATTCAGCTGCGTATCGCTGATCACGGATACAGATCCTTTAATGCGTGGGTCAACGACAAAGGTTTTACCGGTGATCGTGGCTACTTCCTCTATGAAACTTGCGAGTTCGACGTTTTTTACGTTTATTTGCCAGGGACCGTTCTGAGCCCATGCAGTAAGCGAGCAACTCAACAAGGCGAAGGCAAGTAGCTTGCGGGGCAGTAGGTACAAGGGGGATGTCATGGCATCGGCACGGTCAGGTAGAACTGACGGCCAGCCCGGCGAATTTCCAGACGCGCTTCGTCGGCGTTAAGTACTTGCTTTGCTAGGTCTGGATCGTGACGTAGGGAGTCAAGCGTATGCCCGTTTACCGAAGCGACGACATCACCAGGGAGCATGCCGAGTCGCGCAAGATGCGACGTACCGGAAGGATCGGCCAGTGCAAGCATCGGGCCCTCGCTTGTTTGAATTTCGGTCAATCCTAATGGTTTCAAGTCGGCGATTTGCATTGATTGAAATCGTTCGGCTTGGAGACGTCGACCGGTGTCGATAGAAGGATGTGGTGAGGGTGTCGCACGTAACGATTGAGCACTGGACGATGGCTGGCTTTCGTCGAAGATAGACTTTTCATCGAATTTCAACATCTCGCGTTCACCGCTTCGCGCAATCACAACGAACCGTGGGCGAATTTCTACGATTTCAGCGAAACTAGCAATTGCATCCCCGCGTCGATACTCTCGTGTTGAGCCGCGTCGGTCCCGGTTAGCAATGAGGGCGATCGAGTGCGATTGACTATCAGTCGCGACAAATGTACCTTCAAGGGTCAGGTTGAGTGATGTTTCTTGAAGATCATTGACATTTAATGTCTCTTCTACTAATTCAGCGGAACCGAATAATTCAGCGCTTACGATTTTTTGGATATCGACTTGGCGCATTTGCGTTGTCGACTCGCTCGATCGGGTCGAATCGGATGTATAACCGGTTGGTTCAACGACAAAGTCCCACACTATACCTGCAATAACGACCAGCACGACGACCACGCACGCAAGTCGCACCACCCAAGCGAGGGCAGTTAAAAAACCAACGCTTGAAAAACGCGCTGAGAAGCCGAGATTGCGCATGGCTAGAGAATTTTTTCCGATACTTCAAAAAGAAAATCTGAGTTTCTTTTTTGGTTCATTGACGGAAAGTTTGCAAATTCTAGAAACGCATGGAAGGCCTTTATATGCAACCAACCAGAGTTTGTGTCCAAGCGAAATTCCATCACCGGTGTGGAGGTTGACGCGAGTAGAACCATTATTTGAATCGATTCGCCGTCCAAAGCAACTATGCCGCGAACGGAGTCGAACAGCATCTCCTGAGTTAATGCGCTCAATTTAAAACGAACTGGCCCTCCTTCCCAAAAAATCTCGCCGCTTGCCTCCTGCACATTGTTAGACTCCTTGAATGCCAAAAAGACATCCTTGAACTGGATATCGTTTGATAGTTGAATGTCGTACGCTTGAGTTAGCTTATTTATAAAACGGCTGTGGATATTGCCGTCAATGTTGGCGCGATAAAGAGAAAAGTCGTAGCTAATAGCAAGGTTGAGGCGGATATCTGGTTCATCAAGCGCAAAGAATATTTTCGGTTCTCTTCTAAGCAGGTCTAGAAAGCTTGTCTGCCACTGAAGTGCACCTACATAGTGCGTTTCAAAGTACGCATCGGCACTACCTTTCCAGAGCGAGCCGGTGGGCTTTTCTAGCTGTAGGTTTGTTGTCGCTATCGCTTCGGTGACCGTCGTCGCAGGGGCCATGGCGATGAGCGCCACTAGAAAAGCGATTGCTAGTAGGATAATCCCGGCGAGCGCGCCAAAAAACCATTTAAAGAACTGCCGCATGAATTGAAATTGGGCGTTTGATCCTTCGTAAGTTGTGGAATGCGACAGTTGTTGGAAGTAGATTCCAAGTTCAACTGAAACGAATTCGATTGAGGGTTACGGTGCTAAAAGCGTGGTACTGTGCGAATAGGGAAGAATGTTGTTCAAATCGGCTCGTTGCTGCCCGCTACGCGTGAGCATTCGGCGCAACAGCAGTCAAGACAGCCATACCAGTAGCCGTTCTCGTAATCTTTGGAGGGTGTGAGCTAAAACGGTGCGCTGTATTCCTCAATGACACAGCGGCGGCGCTCAACATTCGTTGTCGACAAACGAATGCATACCGTCCCATTCGCTCCAGTGGTCGCACATACGTTCGACGGAAATCTGATAAGGGTTGTAGGATGGCGGGTAATCCAAGAAGTCGCCATTTAATTGACGATCCGGGTGATCCGAAACGCCCCAACCGATGCAAGGATCGCCTTCGTAGGGATTGTCTGGCCTTAACCGCCGAAGGCGAAAAAACACATTCATGCGCGGATCTTCGCTGAGATTGGGCGTTGCCGTATGTGGCAACGCATGCAACGCAATGACGGCATCGCCTTCTTTCATCAACACAGGCGTCAGTTCAGGCCATGGCCAACCGGGCATCTCGAAGCTCGTTGCCGGATAAGAATCGACCAACTTCGGTGGCATGATGCCAGCAAATGCTTGGTCTTGATTCATAGGTTGAAGCCGAGGCCAATCCGGGCCGCCGCCGCCGATTGGGCCGCCTTGTGCGCGCTGGTGTCGAAAAAAAGCTTCTACAGCTTCATGTGCACCGCGACGCACTGAAAATTGACCCTTTGCCGGCATACGTTGATCGTTCAAACATACGCCCACAAGGGCAGTGTAGCTACCGATGGCAACTGTGCGTTCGCGATCTTGCCAAAGCGGTGCGCCGCCTGCTGGTCCCATTGATTTAGGATCACCTTCGCGGCCCCAAGTTTCTAACGACTCTCCAGCAGCGAGTATCTCCGAACGCGACATAGGACATAGTCCTGCCCACCCGCCGTCAACATGGGCCTGTGGTCGGTATGTTCCCGAAGCCGGACGACGCACGACTGCATCAGCGTAGTGAGGAAGGGTAACGGCAACTTGCGCATTAATCGGTGCCGTGTGTGGCCCCATAGCCTCCAGCATAATCTCCCGAAGCATTGATTCGTTGTAGAGATTGTTGATGCTGGGAACATCGCCGTGGACGATTCTTGTGGGATCCGCGTGGATGAGTTCCTTGGCGCGCGTCGTTATATCGCGCGAAACAACATCTTCTAAAACGACGAACCCGTCACGTTTGAGCGTTTTCTTTTCGTCGTTCGAGAGCGAAGAAGCGTGCATGAAAAAATTGACACGTATCCGCGTTATCGTTAGATTATACGAAGAATTCTTGTATTACTGTGGGTTGCAACCGTCAGTATATTGCGTATGCTATTGCTGTCAGAACGCCACATCATTGGAAGATCGTTTGTCAATGATCTATTATTGAACCTATTGACGAAACAGCGTGGATGAAGCAGCATTAGGAACCGTTGAGGATGCAACAAAGTAGAGAAGATTGGTATGCCGATAAGCTAAATGGATTGGAAGCGAAGCCTAAATCAACCGAGGCCGATGTAAGTGGAGGACTCGTTCGTCCGGTGCTTGAAAAGGTATTCGGTTTTAGGATTGATCAAATTGATGAGCAGCCTATCAATCAAGGTCCCAATCAACTTCGACCCGACTTTATCTGTGGTCAATCGGGGTCAGTGGCATCGGTCATTCTTGAGGTGAAGAATCTCAACGTAGATCTATTCAAACGTACAGGGGGGGGGGTGGACTACTTCCCCGTTAGGGCAACTGTACCGCTATGCGCGTGATCATGCGCGAGCTGGCGAAGGAACATGGGCGGTTCTCACCAATGGCACGGACTGGATCAAGATGCAGCGTGGAGAGCGCATTCCATCCCCCTATGAACTAACTTACAAGCAAACGCAAGCAAGAACATTACACGAGGTCGAACTATTTCTTAAAGATTGTTTAGATGACCTCAAACCAAGTGTAAAGGAACCAAGTAAACAGGATCAAGGTCGCGTAGACTGGATCAATGCTATTTCAACGTGTGAGTCGCCTAGAGATTTCCTAGCGCGTGTGGAACCTCATGCCAGATCTCACCAATATTCTCCTGAGGTGGCTTATGCTCAAATTGACACGTATGAAACCACGGACGAATTACTGCCTCAGCCGACTTTTATAGCATGCTTAGAACTCATTTTTCCTGACGGTGAATTAAGTACACAGGATATTGCTGAAGCTTTGCGGCGATGCCGACCAATCAGTGATGGTCGTGTCTTAGGGGTAGCCTATACGAAGGATAGCGAAGGTTTTCGACGAACGAGAGCTTTTGTATTTCGTGACCAATGTTTACGAGCGACCGAGCTTATTGATCCGGTGTTACCGGGGTCAAGAGCTGCATGGCAATTTAGTGTTTTAGCGCGCGATGCACACGGCACATCATTCAGCTCAATTGAGGATGCGTTTTCGATTGAGCCATTGCGTGGCCAATTTCATGAAGAGGTCTCGAAGTGGTTCAAGGATGGATTACCTAGCCTAAACGAACAACAACGGAGCAATCGGCTTCGCCATCTCATTCGAGTGATGTTTGCATGGCTACTTCAAACACGGGGCATACTCCCAGAAGACACCATGTGGCTCCCAAATCAAAAAACCGAAAACGAATTCGCCGTGCATGAGCATTTGAAGTGGTTATTTACAAACGTCTTAGCAAAGCCCAAGCGCGATAGGAAGGTTCAAGAAGATGGGTGGCGTCAACTCCTTGCAAGTGAAGTCCCCTTTCTCAACGGTTCGTTGTTTTCTCTCGACTCATCTGAGTTATCAGACCACCCAATAAACAATTACGCGTACTTAGGTTCGGATGGTCTACTCAGCATTCTTAGTAGGTATGCTTGGACACTTTCGGATCATACGGCTTACGAATCAGAATCCGCGCTTGATCCGAGTATGCTCGGATTGCTATTCGAGAGGTTAATTTTGGATGTTGATGGCCCGAGACACGAAGCAGATGGCCACGTAAAGATGCCAGGTGGAACTTACTACACACCACAAGATATCGTTGACGAAATGGTGGCTGACGCGATCGGTTGCCGACTTTGCGGGAGTTTGAAACATACTCATTGGCAGAACACAAGAATGCTAGCGCATCCACTACCGGATAAGCAAAGCTGGGACGATTGGTCGCCCATGATAAGACGAGATGCGCTGCGTGCAATCAATGAGTTCACATTCTTAGATCCATGTTGTGGTAGCGGAGCTTTTACCTTAGGTATGCTGTATGGATTAGGAAGGGCCAAAGCGCGGTTGAGTGGCAAGGAATCTTCAATAAAGGACTTTGAGAACATTATTGAGCGACAGCTCTATGCCGTGGACGCGCACCCCATGGCGGTGCTTATTACACGACTTCGAATATTTATCGCGCTCATTGATGCCAAGATTAAATTCAACCGAGATCGAAAAACAGATACGTTGCCAAGCCCTCTCCCGAATCTTGAAACGCGTTGCATTGTTGCTAACACTTTGTACGTGGATCCTCAAGGCCAATATGGGTTGGATAGCAATGAGTGGGATGAAGAGCTCGCTGAGCTGCGTGCCACACGAGAAGCTTGGACCGTTGCTCACCTTCCCGAAGAGAAACAATACGCGCTTGAAGAGGACCGTAAGATTCGAAGGCGTTTACGATCAATAGGTAGTGGTTGGAAATCGGAGAGCGACCTTGAGTGGCTTGATGTGGACTTTCTTATACCCAACGCGCCGCCGTCGAAATGTGATCTTCGAGATCTCTTCCCCGCACCGGAAGGTGGGTGGGATATTGTTATAGGTAATCCCCCCTACCAAACTCCCGATATTTCGGATAAAGAGCGAGCTGCAAAGCTAGGATATATTGATACATCGCAGAATCTATATCTCATGTTTATCCAAGCGGCAATTGAGGTGTCGCATGAGGAAGCATGCGTAACGCTTATAGTCCCGCATTCTATCGTATTTCGTGGCGATAAAGCATTCCAGAAAACAAGGGCGGCGATTGAGTATGTCGCAAAGGAAGTTCACATTCGCACTTACGACAATGGTCCACAATCCCTATTCCCGAAATTGCCTTGGTTGAAAGGCAAAGGCGGTGGTAACCATCAAAGATGTACCGTACTGGTGATTCAGAGAACTAAAAATGTTTCAACAAGTTGCACGTTAATGAGCCCGGGATTGATTCGCATTCAAACCAATCAACGAAACGACGCCATTCGCGCACATTCCAAAGGTTCGACACAGCGAGCATATGAAAAACAGTGGACTCAGGCACCGACGAGTGAACTAGTTGAACTTCTTCATACCATGCGCGCTGAACACAAGCGTGTAAATCAGCATTCGCAAGGTAGTACGATAACTTTCCAGGCTACTGGCAGGTACTTTTTGTCATTCTTACCTCTGGGAGTTTTTGATGATCTTCATCGAGAAAGATTCGAGCTGGCGTGCAATGAGTTTTATTGGCCTTGGATTGGTCTTTTCAATTCACATCTTTTCCATGCGTATTGGCTCATGATGGGTGATGCTTTTCATCTAACCGCGCGGGAAATTCACACAGTGCAAATGCCGCCTGCTTGGCAGAATGAGGGCCTTCGTCGAGAGACTGAAGTCCAGGCACGTCAATTGATGGAATCGTCGACACTTAAAGCTTGTAAGATAGATTATCAAAGGAAAGGAAAATTATTTCCTAACTTCAATTTTCATAAAGAAGGTTCGCCCGGTCCAGCAATCATCCGAAAACTTGATGAATTATTATTAGATGCATATGAGTTACCGAGAGAACCACTTTTGGAACAGATGAGGACCATTCGTCAGAGTAGTGCGCACTTTTTAGATTAAGAGCACTAGCGGTCGAAGTATTTTATTATTGTGCTGGTGTTGTGGATATGTACTTTTCAGCTCTAGTTGTAGCACTTTCGTGTGTTGATTTAGATCCTATGCACCGCATGTTTTTTGAAGCTTATCACCTTTTTTCGAATGAGCACTGCTGATTTCGTGTGAGTAGTATTTAAGTGAAAAGGATCGCCTGTCATCTGGAGCGTCTTGTAGATATTTTCTTTGATCGCGATTGATCAATAATGATAAATTTGGTGAAGTTGTAATGTTTGTTCAATTCGAAGATCGTTCGCAGGCAAATAGACATATTTCAGAATATTGATTGAGCTTGTAAGAGATGGCAATGTGAATCGCGGAATTAACCACCGAACGCTGTTTATTACAGCGGATGATAGGACAGGATCTCTTGAGATTGGTGGTATCGTCGCGAGTGTGGATAACGCGATTTCGGTTGGACCGCACGCGGACGATCCTATTTGCTGCGTCGTTGATCTTGCCTCCCGCCATATAGCTTCAACTGCAGCGTTCGATCGTGTTTTATTGACACACCAGCGACGGGCTTCGTATCGATGCCATAAGATGGATGCAGGTTTGCGCGGTAACTGGCCACACGAAATTCATGCGCTTGTTGAATTAGGTTATAAGGTCTCGGTGGTTCCTAGCTTTCCTGACGCAGGGCGACGGTGCAAGGACGGCATCGTCTATATCCAAGATGTACCAGTACTTGATTCGCCATTTGGCGCCGACCCACTCACGGCGCCATGTAGTAGCAAGCCTGTTGAAGTTCTGGAAGAGGCAAACTGTGTCTTTAACGAGGTTGAAGTGTGGGACGCCAACGATAATATTGAGCTCGATCACGCCACGCGACGGTGCTTGGACGAGGAGCGTGTATTGGTCGGTCCAACGGGTGCTATCGGGTCGTATGCGACGCACTTATTTGGCGTGCGCGAACGGGTACAGATCCAGCTGTTGTTGCCGATGTTGGTGATTTGTGGTAGTTTGAATGCGACGAGTCGTAACCAAATTGAACGAATGCCTGGCAAGCGCATAGGGCTTGGTGGGTCAATAAATTCATCGGATGATGTGACTATTTTTGCGACACCTGTACCGGATGGAGAAATCACAAAGTCCATGGCGCAAGCGAAGGCTCGAGAGGTCGCGGATTTCGTACGCCAAATCCAACAACCTATTCCCACATGGGTGATTGTAGGTGGCGATACGGTAGCTGCTGTCATCGGCGAGGTGACACTTCGGGTCTTGGGCACGGTAGCTCCAGGCATCCCTATCTCGACATATCAGAATAAGACGTTGATCACGAAAGGTGGCGGTATCGGGGTTGAAGACTCGTTACTTGAGATTGCAAGTAACGCACGCCGAATCAATTGACTGTCCTACATACTGAAATAAAGATAAGCCGTCACTAGATGGGGCTCTCTTTTAATCGTTTTGGCGACTTGACATCGTACTCCAAACCTAAACCGGATGGTTCACATGGGACGAATTTACCGGTATAACGTAACCTGTGGGTGAGGTCACTGTAAACGAATCGTGAATGTTGCCGCGTGCTATTGCTGAGGTCTCGTATCCGTCCTCAATGTATGCGCTATGGGCAGCATCTACATCGTCAACCATGAGATCGAAAGGTGTTCTCTGTCCAGCTGGTTGATCATTTGATTCTTCTTGAAGCACCAAGTGAGTGCCGCCGCGCAATTCCAAAATCGCGAATGTATCGCGTTCGAGGATTGCCCTCATCCCATGCTTGACGAAAAAGGCGAATTCGGCGTTCACATTGGTTACGTTTAGATGGATATGTCCTACTGCAACGGCAGGTCGCTCGTCTTCTGGCATGCGTTTAGTTGTGATCAGAAAGGGTTAAGTTTAGTAAGTGTTTACAGGTTAGCGCCCTAACCTTTGATGACGTGTTTCAGGTATTGCAAAAGTCGCAGCTACTGCGCCAAGGATGCCGAGAGCGCCTGCAAAGCCGCACGCAACCGCCATGGCGAAAGTTTGCGCAAGCACGCCGAGTACTGAAGGTCCCGCCGCCCCGCCACTATCGCCGATAAGACGCCAAATGCCTAAAAATTGACTGCGGCCGTAGCGAGGTGCTAAATCGCCGCCGATCGTCATAAAGATGCCCGTGCCAAAGCCGTTACCTAGTCCGCCTAGAAGTGAAACCGCCAAGAAAGTTGCGAACGTGTGAGTCCAGGGTAACAAGGTCAGTGCAATGCTCATGAGCGTCATGGCGGGAATGAGCGCAGCGCGCCGACCAATGTGATCCAAGATCAATCCCGCTGGGTAAAACATCATGAGATCAATCGTCGCCGTCAAACTTGAGACAAGACCGATTTCGGCTGGCCCTAACCCTATCGCGGAACCCCATAGTGGAATCATGAGCTGGCGGGAGTTGCGTAGTAACGACAAACAAACCATGACTCCGCCACAGCGCGCAAAAGTCCCCGCGTGCTTACTAAGTATCTGAGCGGCGCCGACCGAAACGTGACTGACCGTACGGAGTTGCGTACGCGTCGTGAGAGTTGATACAAGTATTAATGAGCAAAGCGTGATAGCTCCGAGCACGATAAAAACCGGCTCGAAGCCAAAGAACTCAACCCCGAAACCCGCTGACACAGGTCCGACCATCGCCCCGGCGCGTTCCAAACCTGCGAGTACCGAGATGACCCGACCACGCCGTTCAAGTCGCACATTCTCCGTAATGTGCGAGAGCCTGCCCATGATCCAGGCGCCGCTACCAATACCGAAACTTACCGCGATGAATGACAGAGTCAGTGCCGTACCGGACACAGATGCACAGATGGCTGTAATACCGACAATGGTTAAGCCGGCTACCATGACTGCTTTGTCGCCGAATTTGGTCGTCAGTTGACCGGACGGTACGTCGGAAATCATGGTGCCTAATGCTCGAAGGCTGAGAATAGCGCCTACGACGACCGCGCCTCCTTCGATTTCGAGCGCGAAAAGCGGTAGCAAAAACAACGCGCCGCCTCGCGCTATCGCGTTGAGTAAGGTCGGTAGATAGATTGAAAACGCCAACCGTCGCATGTCCTGTGCGACGGTCGTGCGAGAAGCTGGCACGGGTAGCTCGAGGGCGAGCTGGGTTATAGAGGAGCTAGCGTTGCGCCGGTGCCCGACTCAAGTTGAAGTGCTCCTCTCAAGTCGTCACCGAATCGACTTCGTAGGAAATTCTCGAATGCTGCATACGCCAACCTGGGGTCCACTGTCGGGACGAAATTCAAGTAGGTTCGATGCCTTTGCTCAATGATGGAGAGGTTGGAACCTAGGGATCTACTTTTCAATAGGGCGTTCGCGGCATCGAACAGCCCTTCGCTTGATTCGAGATCGAACAGTACGAACGTTAGCGACAGCGGCAAATTGGGTGGTTTGCCTTCAAACGGTAGTTGTTCGGGCGTAACGCGAATGGGCGTGCTTAATTTAAGCGGCGCGTCGAACCCGATGTCGTAGGTCAGCTCCAGATACCATGCTTTCCAACCCTTCGGTGGCGTATCAACTTGATAGCGATGTGTGGTACTGGCTACTATGCCTTCGGCCTCCATGTCAGTCCCCATGTAACCCGGCCCGAAAGTTTCCATTCGAAAGTCGCGAGTTTCTGAGTTGGTGGCTTCCCAGAGTTCAATTGCATTTGGTACCGTATCGAACGTAATATCAATTTGGCGATCGTTCAGATAGTGCCATCGCAGTTTTGGCAACGCAATGTTTCGGGTAAGTGCGTAATGGAATGCTGCCACCGATTCGCTACCATCACTATCTCCTAATCCATGGTCAGCGTTAGGAACGTACCGAAGATATTTCGGTTCCGACAGTTGGTCCCAGTAAAACTGCGAAGAATCGGGTAAGAAAAATTGGTCGCCAGCGGCATTAACAACAAACTGTGGAATCTTCAAATGCCTCACGTAGTTCAACGGGTCAGCAAGCTCATAGAGCTGCGCCAGTTCCATCGTGCCCATGGCTTCCATGATGCCAGTTCGAACGTAATCGGAGATAGCTGGCGCCCAGAAACCATAGGCCGCAAAGTGATGACGCATTGAAGCATCTACATTCAGCACATCAATGACGATCGGAACCACGGCCACCACGCGATCGTCCATCGCACCGGTTAACCAAGTTGTCCAGCCGCGTTTCGAACCACCGCCTACCACGAAACGATTCATTGGATTAGCGCCGTCTTGGTGTTGTTGCATGAATGCGGATATGACGTCCATCGCGCGCACGGCGCTCTTTACCATGGCATTCCGAGGTAACCACTTCGATTTACCTGTACGTAAATACTGCATCCATGCGTACGCAATGAGGTTGTCCTCATAACGAGGCTCGCCGTCGTTGTGAAATACAAGCGGCTGATTGGGCACTTGTTTTAGTTCGGCGACAACCGTTTGCGTCGCAAGCGCTATTTGCCGGACGAGGTCGGAGGAGGAACGACTCGGTGTTCCGTTGTTGGATCCGCCCCCGATATATAGGAAACCAATATCCGATTCGTAGAGCTGATTAGGTACCGTCAATACAAGTCGATGCTGCCAGAGCGGTCGGTTGACTTCGACTTCGGTTAACCAGCGTTGTGAGGTCATGTCGATCAATACAGTTTCAAATTCGTCCTCTTGAATGGTTTCAGTTACCTGCCACTCGAACGCACTGTCTGCGGTGTGGACATACGCCTCAATAGGATTGCGGATTTCACCAGCGATGTGTGCGCCGATAACTAACGCTGTCATCGCCGTACAAATCGCTTTAAGAGATGTCTTGTGAGGTATATTCATCACCCTGTTCTTATCCTGTTACGCCGCTAGTATGCGCACCATGATTTCCTCGTAGATCCTGGCTAGTGGTTCGAGATCGTTCACGGCAACGCATTCGTTGATCTTGTGTATGGTTGCATTCTCCGGTCCGAACTCGACGGTTTCGACGCCAGCCGGCACGATGAATCGAGCATCCGAAGTTCCGCCGGCTGTTGATTTCTTGGTGTCTATACCGGTAACGCGTTTGATGGCTTGAGTTACTGTGTCAGTGAGGGTCCCTTGCTGCGATAGAAACGGTAATCCACTCGTTCGCCATGAAAGATGTGTCGAAACCCGAGAATCAATGGTTGCAATGGCCTCTTCAACGACCCTTTTCAAGGACGTTTCCGTTTGTTCGGTGCTGTAGCGAAAGTTAAAGGCAATATTGACCTCATCCGGAATGACGTTTTCCGCCCCAGTGCCGCCATTGAAGTTTGAAATCTGAAACGATGTCGCGCGAAAGAAATCATTTCCTTCATCCCAAATTCGGTGCGTTAACGGTTGCAAACACCGTATGGCTTCATGTAGTGAATTTGGTGTGTCGTCAGGATAGGCAACATGTCCAAGCGGGCCGCGAAGTGTGAGTTTGCCATTGAGTGAACCGCGTCGACCGACGCGAATCGAATCACCGAGGCGATCGCTTGAAGAAGGTTCACCTACGACGCAATAATCAATCGGTTCTCCGCGCGTTTGAAGCGTTTCGACGACGCGCTTGGTGCCATGTAGCGCAATATCTTCTTCGTCGCTGGTAATCAAGAATGCAAGTGAACCGTGATAGTCTGGATACTTCACAACGAAGCGCTCCGCAGCAACTACCATGGCGCCCAGGCTGCTCTTCATATCCGCCGCGCCACGACCGTATAGGAAGCCGTTGCGGAGGGAGGGTTCGAATGGATCGCTATGCCAGGAATCTAACGAACCGATTGGCACGACATCCGTGTGTCCTGCGAACACTAAACGTGGTGAAGCATGGCCACGCCACGCCCAAAGATTGCTGACGTCTTCAAATGGCATATGTTCGAGCGTAAAACCGATACGGCGTAAACGTTCGGCAATCACTTCTTGACAACCGCAGTCCTTTGGCGAGATTGATGGTCGTCTAATGAGCTCGCACGTGAGCTCAAGCACCGGTTGCGCCACTAGCTAATCGTTTCCGCGGTGCGGCACATGCGTTGAATGGCATCTATGCAATCAGCCTCAGGTGCAACCAACGCAACCCGGACTCGATTAGCCCCGGGGTTTACACCGTCAATCGTGCGACCCAAGTACCTACCAGGTAAAACCGTAATGTTTTCGCGTCGAAACAATTCAGTTGCGAATAGCTCATCGTCCATACCGACATCAGGCCAGTAGTAAAACGCACCTTTCGGCGGTGTCGCGCCGAATGTACGACCCATCAAACCTTGGGTTGCCTCGAATTTGCTCCGATAGATAGCGCGATTTGCAGTTACGTGATCTTCATCGAGCCACACTTGTTCACTAGCGGTTTGAACGTGTACAGGCATTGCACACCCGTGATAGGTGCGATATTGGTAGTACTGCTCAATGATTAACGGGTCGCCTGCTGCGAATCCTGACCGAAGTCCTGGACAGTTGGATCGTTTCGACAGGCTGTTGAACGCGACGCAGCGGTTGAATTTTTTAAGTCCTATGTCGGATGCGACTTCGAGCAGGCCGACTGGCGGCTCATTCTCTTTGAGATAGATCTCGGAGTAACACTCATCGGCTGCAACGATAAAGTCGTGTTCCTGCGCTTTCGTAATAAGGTACTTGAGCGCATCTTTGTCGGCGACTTGCCCCGTTGGGTTGCCGGGCGAACAAACGAAAACCAGCTCTGTCTGGCTCCATACGTCATCGGGAATTGATTCGAACTCGGCATGCTCGGTCGCAGGCACGTAATAGGGCGCCGCGCCGCGTAGAAACACCGCGCCCTCGTAGATCTGATAAAACGGATTCGGTAATACGGCCACCGCGCGAGCATCGCCGCTTAATACGGCCTGGCCAAACGAAAACAAGCCTTCTCGGGTGCCATTGACCGGCAATATACATGTATCAGGGTCGACATCGACGAAGTAACGTCGCTTTAGCCACTGGGCGATTGCTTCTCGCAGTGACGAGTTGCCCCGCGTGGGCGGGTAGGTCATTAAACTCTCTTTTACTACATGTTGATCCGTCAAACATGCCAACACGAAATCAGGGGGTGCGTGTTTCGGCTCCCCCAAGGCAAGGGATACATGTGGTGTGTCAACCGCAGGTGTGATGCCTTCCTTAAGCGCGTTGAGGCGCTGGAAGGGATAAGCTAAAAGCGATTCGAGATATCGGTTCATAGTGACGCTTTCATTGCGTCAGCTGAGGAAGTGCGGCGCTGATGCGCTCGGTCAGGCGCCTCTTGAGTTCTTCGGCTTGCGTAGGGTCGGAGAGGGAGATGTCTTGGTTTGTTTTCACGAGAAAAATATCTTCGGCTCTTTCGCCGAGAGTGGCTATCCGAGCCTGATGAAGTTCGATATTGAACTCGACGAACAGTGCACTAATGAGCGCTAGTAGGCCCGGTCGGTCGGCAGTCACGACCTCAAGTCGCGCGATGCCTGCATCATTTGGTTCGTCAATGGTTACGCGCACGGGTCGATTGAATTGTTTGAGTTGACGAGAAATGCGGCGGTAGGATTGCTTTTGCAGCGGTGGGCCGCCATCGACAACTTGCTGGAGCATCGTCCGAATCCGTTCTTGACGGTCTCCTAAAACGCGATTGGAATCATCTTCCATGACGATAAACGTGTCATAGCAGTTGCCGGATGTCCCGGTCGTAATGTTCGCGCTCATGACGTTGAGGTTAAGGGCGTCCAAGACGGTAACGCAATCCGCGAATAGTTTAGGCCTGTCGGCGGTATGAATAAAGATCTTGAATAGGTCGCTGCTGTTGGATTCAAGCAACTCAACAGCGCTACCGGATTTGGTGCGCGCTCTGTCGGTAGCAATCCCTATTTCAGCCAGGGTGGCTGCCTCATGGGAAAGCACGAAAGAAGCCGGTACGTCTTCCCACAACTGATCTAAATCGACATGTACATGACCCTGGGCCTCAAGGACGACGGCAGTCTCCTGTTGTCGTTTCTCGACTGCGGCCTGTCGCTCGCTCGGACCGTAGGACCCGCGTTCAAGCATCGTTAGAGTCGAGGTATAGAGCTGAATCAGCAAGGACTCGCGCCACGCATTCCACTCTTTCGGATTGGTGGCATGAATATCAGCGACCGTTAAAGCCATTAAATAATGCAAACGCTTGGCCGTACGTACGACAGTGGCGAATTTATGAATGTTTGCCGGTTCGGATAGATCTTCCCTTTGCGAAGTCATCGACATAATCAGGTGGCGTTGTACTAACCATACGACTAAGTCTCGGTCGTCCGCACCAATGCCGATTTGATCGCAAAACTTTCTGACGTCAGCTGCCCCAAGCGCAGAATGATTCCCGCCGCGACCTTTACCGATGTCGTGGAACAGCCCTGCAATGAACAAAAGTTCAATTTGTTCGATCTTGGCGACGACTTGACGCAAGAACGGAAATAGATCTTCGTAGTCGGGAAGAAACATGCGTCGAAGGTTTCGTATCAATGCCATGGTGTGTGCGTCGACGGTATATATGTGGAAGAGGTCGTGTTGCATTTGACCGATGATGCGACCGAATTCCGGGATATACGCGCCGAGAATGCCGTAGCGACGCATACGTGTGAGCTGGCTGACAACGGTGTAAGGCGACTTCAGCAGCGTAATAAACAGTTGGCCTATTTCTTTATCTCGCCGAAAACCTTCGTCAATTAAGTGGAGGCTTTGTCGAATCTGACGTATCGTATTTGCGCGCACACCTCGGATGTCGGTGCGGTTCGCCATGATGACGAATAGCTCCATTAAAGCCGCGGGCCTGCGCTGGAAGATTTCTTCGCTTGTCGTCTCAACATAGTGATTGCGAATGCGAAATCGCTCGTTGATCGGTTCCACGGCTGACCGGCGACCCTTTGCGAGAATCGCTTCGGTGAAGTGCTGAATGAGAATATCGTTGACTTCGCGTAGCTCAAGCACAAGGCGGTAGTAGTTCTGCATAAACGCTTCGACGGCGAGTAGGCCTTCGGAATCCTTATAGCCGAACCGAACCGCGATTTCGCGCTGGTGGTCGAAATAGAGCTGGTCTTCCTTCCGACCGGCGAGCAAATGCAGCGCAAAGCGCACGCGCCATAGAAATTTACGTCCTTCAAGTAGTGTTCGGCATTCCCGCGACGTGAGAAACCCGCGTTCAATCAAGTCGCTTAGATCCGTTGTATTGCAGTGTTTGCGTGTAATCCAACTGATGGTTTGCATATCGCGCAAACCACCAGGTGAACTTTTGATGTTAGGTTCAAGTCCGTATTCGATATCCGAGAAATGCTCGTGGCGGGCTTCTTGTTCTTCCAACTTGCCGTTGAAGAAACGTTGGCTCGGCCAAAGAAACCGACTACTCAGCGCGCGGTCCAGCTTTTGGGCGAGGCGAGGCGAACCGATTAACAAGCGCCGTTCAAGTAGAGCAGTCATGACCGATAGGTCGCGATATGCTTCGGATTTACAGTCGCGTATGGTGCGCACGCTATGCCCGATTTCTAATTTGAGATCCCACAATAACCGAATGAACTCGCCAATACGTTCGCTGTTACGAGCTCTTTCCTTAATCAAGATCAGCAGATCAATATCGGACTTTGGATGTAATTCCCCACGACCGTAACCACCGACAGCGAATAGGGCGCAATGGGCATCAACATCAAACCAGTGATGCCAAAGCTCGCAGAGAAAACCGTCAATAAAAGAAGCCCGTTCTCGAACTAAGACATCAACGTCTTGGCCTGCCCAGAATTGATCTGCCAGAGCCTCTTCCATAGCATGAATGCGGCGTTTAAGTACCGCGAGTGGCTCTAACGAAACGTCAATGAAATGACTCCTCGTCGCGCAATGTCAGCGTTTCGTATCCAGTTTCGGTCACCAGAATCGTATGTTCCCATTGAGCCGAGAGCCGGTGGTCACGCGTAACCACAGTCCACTCGTCGGCTAGTAACTTAATGTGACGCTTACCGGCATTGATCATGGGTTCGACTGTGAACGCCATGCCTGGCTGCAGTTCGATGCCTTCGCCTGGGTTGCCGTAATGCAAAACCATGGGCTCATCGTGAAATTTATCGTTGATGCCGTGGCCGCAAAACTCACGTACTACAGAAAAACGCGCACGCTCTGCGTGGGTTTGGATCGCGTGACCGATGTCACCAAGCCGCGCGCCCGGTTTCACTTGTGCAATGCCTCGGTATAAGCACTCCTGCGTGACGTTGATCAAACGTTTTGCGAGCACATGGGGTTTACCGACGGTGAACATCTTGCTCGTGTCGCCGTGAAAACCGTCCTTAATGACGGTAATATCAATATTGAGAATATCACCTCGTTTCAGCACCTTACGTTCCGATGGTATGCCATGACACACGACATGGTTCACCGAAGTACAGATGGATTTTGGGAATGGCGGTGCGCTCCCATTTCGGTAATTTAGCGGTGCGGGAATGCAGCTGAGGTCGTTTACGATAAAGTCATGACAGATCTGATTGAGTTGTTCGGTGTTCACGCCGGCTTGTACGTGTGGTTCGATCATCTTGAGGACGCTCGCGGCCAGCTTGCCAGCGACGCGCATTTTGTTGATCTCGCTCTCGTTAAGCAAGCGAATGCTCACGTGATTACCGCTCAGTCAGGGTTCAATCAGGATGTGAATAGTAAGAAAGCGCGGAAGGCCATAAGTTCACTTGCACAACAACTCCTTATAATTCTGCCGCTCAATTGGCGGTGTGATCCGCCAAAAATTATCCGTGCAACCTACGATCGCGTTGCGGGTGGTCGTTTATAGACGTATACGACGCGACTTGTACGGTAACGCGCCGCAGGGCGTAACCTAACCCGGAGTAGCTTTTATGGCTGACATTGGCCTGCGCGATATGCTGGATGCCGGCGTGCATTTTGGGCATCACACGCGTTACTGGAATCCAAAGATGGCGCCGTTTATTTTCGGTGCGCGCAACAAGGTACATATCGTTCATCTTGAACGTACCATGGAGCTGCTGGAGGAGGCACTCGCTGCCGTTCGCTTGCTTGCGAGTCGTAACAAGCAGATTCTGTTTGTAGGCACCAAACGTGCTGCTTCGCGCACGATTCGCGAACAGGCTATTCGAGCAGAGATGCCCTTTGTTGATCGGCGTTGGCTTGGTGGCATGCTCACCAATTACAAAACCATCCGTCAGTCCATTCGTCGATTGACTGATCTGGAAACGCAGGACGCCATGTCGCAGTTCGATTTGCTGCCGAAAAAAGAAGCGTTGCTGAAACGCCGCCAGATGGCCAAGCTCACGCGGAGTTTAGGTGGTATCAAAGATATGGGCGGGTTACCGGATGCCATGTTCATTGTTGATGTCATGCATGAAAAAATTGCCGTTGACGAGGCAAACAAGCTCGGCATTCCAATCATTGGCGTTGTTGACACCAACAGCGACCCCAATGGCATTGATTGGGTCATTCCCGGTAACGACGACGCCTATCGGGCGGTAAGCCTATTGGTGACGGCAGTTGCGGACGCGGTTATTGAAGGTCGAACGCTTGAAGAACAAGGCGGCGTGACCGCGGAAGATTTCGTTGCTGATGAAACGACCGCGAATGCGGAAACGACTGCGGATGCGGATGGTTCCGACAACGAAGTCGATAACGCTTAATTGCAACCTCTTTTTTACAGTTTGAATCAATTTGTTGGAGTGCGACGGCTGTGAGTGATATTGCCAAAATCAAGGAAATTCGTGAACGCACGGGCATCGGTTTCGGTGACTGCAAGAAAGCTTTGGCCGCTTGCGATTGGGACGTAGAGCAGGCGATCGACTATATCCGTAAGCAAAGTGCTGTAAAGGCTGCTAAAAAAGCGGACCGAACGGCTGCGGAAGGTCGCCTTGCCATCGAAATTTCCGAGGATAGCAAGGCCGGAGCAATCGTCGAAATCAACGTGGAAACGGATTTCGCGGCGAAAAACGAAAGATTCGGCGCTTTCTGCGATACGGTCGTAAAGTCTGTGCTTACTGACGGTAAAGAAGCGCTTGCAGCGCTTGATGGGTTACGGAAAGAGCTCGTTCAAACGATCGGCGAGAACGTGACGCTGCGGCGCGCGGATCGCCTGGTCGCTACGGGGGAAGGTTTTGTCGCTTCTTATCTGCACACCAATGGATTGGTCGGCGCGCTTGTCGAAATGACGCGCGGCGACGCTCAGACAGGGCGTGACATTGCCATGCACGTGACGGCATCGGAGCCGTTGGTCGTCAGCACCGATGATTTACCTGAAACAGTCGTAAGCAAGGAACGTGACATTCTTATGCAACAAGCCCAAGACTCGGGCAAGCCTGCTCAAATCATTGAAAAAATGGTTGAAGGACGATTGCGGAAGTTTCGTGCGGAATCTTGTTTGACCGAACAACCTTTTGTAAAAGATCCCGAACAAAAGGTCGGGGCGATGCTCAAAGCGCGGCAAGCTGCATGCGCTCAATTTGTGCGTTACCAAGTTGGCGAAGGCCTTGAGAGGCGCACGGACGATTTTGCTGCCGAAGTGCAGAAACTCATTTAAGCATCTGACCAAGGTCCGCTACCTTGGCTTACAAGCGTATCCTCCTAAAAGTTTCGGGGGAAGCCCTTGGCGGTGACTCCGGGGCTGGGTTTGATACCGGTTCTTTTCGGCACCTGGTTGAGGAACTCATGCCAGTACATGCCAACGGTATCGCGATCGCCATAGTCGTTGGGGCTGGAAACCTCGTACGCGGTGTTACATTGCAACACGACCTCGGTGTCTTGGGTTTGGATCAGGTCACCGCGGATCAAATGGGGATGCTCGGCACGATAGCGAACGGGTTGGCCATTCGCGATGTATGTCGTCAGCATGGTATGCCCTCGGCCCTATTTTCGACGCATGGCATGCCCAGCGTTGTCGACACCTATGTCGTTAGCGCGGCTCGGCAAGCCATGGAGCAAGGGAAAATCGTTATTTGTGCAGGGGGTACCGGTAACCCGTTTTTTACGACGGATTCTGCAGCTTGTTTACGAGGTATAGAACTGGGCGTTGATGTGGTTATCAAGGCAACCCAGGTCGACGGCGTCTACGATGCCGACCCGCGACAACATGCCAATGCCCGACGTTTCGAATCGTTGACTTTTGACGAGGTCATCGGGAGAGGCTTGGGCGTGATTGATGCGACCGCTAGTACGTTGTGCCGAGAGAACCGCATGTCGTTGATCGTGTACGCATTTAACCGTCAAGGTGCGCTATTTAGAATAGTGAATGATTCGAATGAAGGCACCATCATTCGTGTGGATTGAAGCAGTATTGCGCGTATTCAATGGGAGTGCGACGCGTGATTGATGAAATTCTTAGCGATGCTAACGAGCGGATGGATAAGTCTGTCAAGGCGTTGGTGGTTCAGTTTGCCTCCATTCGCAGCGGACGTGCACATCCATCTTTTTTAGATCCGATTGAAATTGATTATTACGGTGCACCAACGCCTATGAAGCATGTTGCTGCGATCTCGGTCGAAGGTGGCCGAACATTCGTGATTAAACCCTTTGATGCCGGCGTGTTGAAAGCGCTTGAGAAAGCGATTTATGCGTCGGATCTAGGTCTAACGCCGAATAACAACGGTGAAGTGATCAGGTTGGAACTACCGCCCCTGACCGAAGAAAACCGCCGTGTATTAATCAAACAAGCGCATTCTGTGGCTGAGACCGCAAGAGTAGCCGTGCGGAATATTCGGCGCGATGCAATACACGATATTCGTGAATCGGTCAAGGAGAAACTTGCAACTCAAGATGAAGGTCACGACGGTGAGAACGAGGCGCAGGAAATTACCAATCGGCATATTGAGCGAGTCGATAAGTACTTGGCCACTAAAGAATCCGATTTGATGACTTTTTGACGCGGCATTACGATCGCACAAACATATCCCCCATTTGATTCTGAATTTTCTGCTACAAGCAGTGTCTAGTAGCAGTATGCACGGGATTGTCTGTTGTGGGTGGCGGTTTTACCTTAAGGCCCTAGTTTTGCGAACCATTGGCCCGAGACATGCAACACCTGAAAGAGTGCGATTGATACGGATTGAGTCCTAGTAAAGATAGATGGATCCTTTATCAAACCCTCCCCAGCACGTCGCGGTTATCATGGACGGCAATTCGCGGTGGGCGGACGCACAGGGTTTGTCGCGGAATGAGGGACATCGCGCCGGCGCTAAAAACGTGCGAATCATTGCTGAAGCGTGTGCGGATATGGGCGTGTGCTACCTCTCCTTATTCGCGTTCAGCACGGAAAACTGGCATCGCCCTCAAGATGAAGTTGACTTCCTCGTGCGTCTCATCGGGGAGACCCTTGACAATGAATTGCATGAACTGGATAAACGTGAAACGAAGGTACGGTTTATCGGTGACCGATCAATGTTTCCTGCAGAAATTCAACGGAAGCTAAGGCGCAGTGAAAGACGCACGGCGCAGCATGAGAAATTGTTCCTCAACATCGCACTTAATTACGGTGGTCGGTGGGACATTACCAATGCGACTCGCGAAATAGCTCGAACTATTAGGCAAGGCCATCTTCGCGTCGACGATATTGATGAATCGGTCATTGCTTCGCACCTTTCGACAGGCGACCTTCCACCGCCAGATCTGTGCATTAGGACGGGCGGCGAGCGCCGGATTAGCAATTTCATGCTGTGGGATTTAGCATATACGGAACTCTACTTCGCGGATAGCTATTGGCCGGGATTTACAGTAGAAGAATTGCGATTCGCATTTTGTGATTTCAGTTCGCGATTACGGCGGTTCGGCGGTCGCGACGCGCTTGCGGCAGACGCACGCATTGTCAAATTTAGCTAAACGTCTCATGACCGCTGGCGTTGGGGTGCCATTACTCCTAGCGGCAGTTTTTGTTTACGATGGCCGGGCTATTCCGATACTACTTGCTGTGTTAGTAGGGTTATTGCTATGGGAGTGCGCGACACTTCTCAATTTAACCCGCTTTGCCATGAAGGCGGGTTATACGACGCTTGGTGTGCTTCTTTATAGTGTGTTCGCGATGAGCGACGTTTCATTTTTGGAGGATGCATCAACAAGTGCTTTATTTTTCTTAATCGTTTTCCTAGTACCGACCTTGAGCTTCGGTTTTTGTTGGATTTTTGCCGAAGGCATGCAGAAGTTCTACGCCGATCGGCAATTGAATGATCATGGTGTCACTGATGACATGTCGACAGGAACTCGGTTCTGGCTCGGCATCGCGTGTTTCGCGATGCTATTAGGGATGTGTCTAGCACTGTTCGCGCTGCATCAGCATTATGGCGCAGCCGGGTTGTTGACTGTCTTAATGGTCGCATGGGTCACGGATACCGGCGCGTACTTCGTAGGTCGTGCAGTAGGTAAACATCCCTTGGTAAGGAAGATATCGCCTAACAAAACCCTAGAAGGATTTTTCGGTGGTTACGGTATAGGCTTGATTGCAACCCTCTTGCTAGGTTTTCTTTGGCTCCAACCCGTACTGGGTTGGTCAACGGTGGGCGTTGTGGCGCTTGGTTTAGCGACGCCTTTGTTTGCTGTAATAGGCGATTTAGTCGCCAGTATGTTTAAACGCGTGGCGCAAGTAAAAGACTCAGGTGGAATGCTTCCCGGGCATGGCGGTTTGCTAGATAGGGTCGATTCGATCGTGTACGTCGCGCCTAGTATGCTTGTGTTAGCGGGATTAACGGGTGGGGCTTCTGCATGATATATATCGTTGCATTCATCTTTGCGATATTGATTCTTGTGTTCTTCCATGAACTGGGACATTTCTTAGTCGCACGATGGTCTGGTGTGCGCGTACTGACGTTTTCCGTCGGCTTCGGTCCCAAGCTCTGGTCGTTTAAAGATCGAAAGGGGACAGAATTTCAGTTGGCTGCGATACCGATCGGCGGTTATGTGCGCATGTTAGGCGAGGACGAATTTTCTGCAAAGCCTAAAGAAGAAAACTTAGCGGAGGCGTTTTCGGCAGCGAAACCGAGCCGTAAAGTCGCTATTGCAGCGGCTGGGCCCCTCGCAAGCCTTTTGCTTGGATTTCTGATCATATATATGGTGCTCGTCATGGGCACGCGCGAGTTGGATGCATACGTAGGTGATGTGTTATCCGCTTCGCCCGCGATGGCGGCAGGCATGAGGCCAGGCGAAGAGATTTTGGGTGTTGATGGTCGTGAAGTGGATTCGTGGCAAGACGTTACTTTAGCTTTGGCTGAGCGTTTAGGTGATACGGGCACTGTTGCGATGTTGACCGACCGGCGCGAATATGAGATACCCATCGTAAATTGGCTATCGACATCAGTTGAACCGGATGTTGTCCTTGCTATAGGACTTGAACCGCAGCTGCGAGCACACATTGGCTTTGTCTCGGCGGGTTCCGCTGCAGCCAGGGCAGGGCTACGCGTTGGCGATTACATTGCACGGATAGACGGTACGCAAATTAGCTCTTGGCAAGATGTCGTTACGATTGTTCGAGCGCACGCAGAGCGTCAACTTACGCTCACGGTAGAGCGAGGTGAGGAAATCGTCACATTGAGCTTGGTGCCTCGCTTGATCGTGGCGGACGATGGTTCAACGTTCGGACAGGCTGGCATCTCGCCACAGATCGGACGGGAGGTACGCTACGGATTAATCTCGGCGATTCCGGTTGCGTTTGAAAAAACCTTCGATTACATCGCCCTGACACTTGAGTCTATCGTCAAGATGTTGGTCGGTGATATGCATGCAGGAAACTTAGGTGGGCCCGTCCGCATTGCGGAATTTGCTGGTGATTTGGCATTGTTGGGGCTTGAACCTTATTTAATGCTGCTTGCCATGTTAACGATTGCATTAGGTTTGATTAATTTCTTACCGATTCCTATGTTGGATGGCGGTCATGTCTTATTCGGACTGCTTGAGTGGCTAACGAATAAACCAATTCCACTCAAAGTTCAGGCGATTGGGATGCGGATCGGATTATTTGTGATTGGCTCGATCATGATTTTCGCATTATATAATGACATTTCGCGTTTAGTTAATTTATGATAGGGTAGATAGATTGTTCTCTTATATTCTTTAAATAATGAATAGTTTGCGAGAGTACGAGTTTCCAAACCAGAAAGGGATGGGATTGCAGTTGACTCCAAGCTTGGAACTTATAGTTTATAGTGGGGTCTATAATCCAACGAAATACCACTTTTACTGCATATTCATCTGGTAAGGCGGAGCATTGATAATCATTGAGGTACCTTGATTAAACGATTCAAACTCGTCATTGGGCTTCTCATTGCATGTGGGTGTTCAAGCGCGCTCGGTAACTATAGTTTTGAAGTGTCCGACATCCGGGTGCAAGGTTTACTGCGCGTAACGCCCGGAACGGTGTTTAATGCCATGAGCATTGACATTGGCGATACGGCGATTCCGCAATCGGTTCGAGCAACGGTTCGCGAGTTATTTAAGACCGGCTACTTCAAAGATGTAGCCATTAATCGCGATGGAGATATTCTGCTTGTTGAGGTTGCAGAACGACCTTCTATTGTGTCGATTGAGATCAGCGGGAACAAAGCGGTGCCCACTGAAGCGTTATTGGAAGGGCTGGCGGCCGAAGGATTGCGAGAAGGCGAGATATTTAAACAAGCGACCCTTGATCGTGTGCGGATTGAACTCATTCGACAGTATGTAGCGCAGGGGCAGTACACTGCCACTATCGACACCGATATTGACGTGCTACCCCGCAATCGGGTTACCATTGAGATCGAAGTTGAGGAAGGCAAACGAGCGAGGATCGTGCAAATCGCGTTTGTCGGAAACAAAGTTTTCGATACAGCGACGTTGCTGGAACAAATGGAGTTGAAACAACCTACGCTACTCGGTTTTATTAGCGGTGAAAACCGTTATTCGCGCGAGAAACTGCAAGGCGATTTAGAGACCATTGAAGCATTCTATACTGATCGAGGTTATATCGAATTCAAGATAAACTCAACTCAAATTAGTATGACGCCAGACCGGAAGCAGGTCTACGTCACTATCAATATAAGCGAAGGCGAGAAACATCTAATCAATGAGGTAGGGTTGGTCGGCGAATTGGACGATGTCGATCCCAAGGAACTGGAAAAACTAATCGTCGTGTCGAAAGGTCAACTGTATTCCAGCGGTCTTCTTACTGCGACAGAAGATCTTATTACGCGAGAGCTTGGCCGGTACGGCTATACATTTGCAACCGCGACCGCTGTGCCGGAAGTCAATGAAGACGGTTTGGTTAATGTCAAATTTATGGTAAATACGGGTAAACGCGCTTACGTCCGAAGGTTGAATTTCTTTGGTAATACAACTACCCGAGATACGGTATTGCGTCGTGAAATGCGTCAACTTGAGGGCGCATGGGCCTCGACAGATTTGATTGATCTTTCCAAGGTAAGGCTTGAAAGGATGGGTTTCTTTTCAGAAGTGAGCGTTGAAACGCCCGAAGTTGCCGGCGAAGAAGGTATGATTGATGTGAATATTCAAATTGAAGAACAATCGACCGGCTCAATCACTGGGTCGCTTGGCTATCAAAAATTATCGGGGTTAATCTTAGGCGCTTCAATTCAGAAGGCGAACATCGCAGGCACGGGCAAAAACATCGGTGTTTCTTTGGATTGGAGCAACTATCGAAAGTCATTCTCATTTTCGTACGTCAATCCTTACTTCACGGAAGATGGTGTAAGCCGAGGATTGAGTGTATATGTGCGGGACACCAACTACAGCACCTTAAATCTCAATGCCTTTTCAACGGCTGCTATTGGGGCGGGAGCGCGTTTCGGCTTTCCTATAGGTGAAACAAAGCGCCTGCAAATCTCAGGACGTGTAGAGTACACGGATGTTGAACAAGGTGGATCCGAGGCGGCAGAAATTCAGGACTTCATTACCTCTGCAGGCAAAAAGTTCCTGAACTATAAGGTCGAAGGCTTATGGTCGAGAGATACGCGCAATCGAGCTATCTTCGCTACGCGTGGCTCACGGCAGGTTACTGCACTTGAAGTAGCGATACCAGGTAGCGATCTTGAATTTTTCCGCGCTAATTTGCAGTACGAACAGTACTTCCCCATCCCTAGGTTAAATCGCAACTTTGCGATTAGATTAAATACAAAAATAGGTTACGGCGGCGCTTACGGCGACACGGCGAGCTATCCTTTCTATGAGCATTTTTATGGCGGTGGATTTGGATCCGTGCGAGGATATAAGCGTAGTTCCCTTGGGCCTCGCAGCACATCATTAGAAAACTTTGGTTCAGATGTGCCTGGGCGGCCATTTGGCGGTAATATCTTGACAGAGTTCACGAGCGAATTTATCTTTCCCTTACCGTTTCTCAAAGATAAGGGCCAAATTCGCTCACTTTATTACGTAGATTTCGGTAATGTATTTAGCGATTACTGCTCGGAAAAAAGTTTGAATTGTTTCGCGCCGACCTTTGACGAGTTACGCGGTTCCACGGGGATCGCGGTATCATGGTTGACGCGTATGGGTCCGATGTCATTTTCACTTGGCTATCCTATCAACGATAACGAGTTTGATGAAACGGAGATTTTTAGTTTCGAAATCGGCCAAACGTTTTAGATCCGTTCGCGGGGATACGGTTTATTAGTCAATAGCCTATGCTAGCTAGGTATCACTTCGAAGCAACAATCGGTTATTTGCGGTGATCAGCGACGGTGAGGTGTGTGACTTACCAGGAGGGGTACGAAGATGCCAAGCTTGGCAATTAGCCTTGGCGCTAGGGCATGAGCCCGGGTCAAGCCTTGGACGTATGATCGCGAGAGGTACAAGCGGCGCAACGATATTGAGTAATTGTTTCGTCAGATGAAGAGATGCTGTCACATCTTCTCGCAATGCGAGAAGCGCGACGTGATATGTCTTGGTGCATCGTCTTCGCACTCATCATCAATGCGTTGTGATGGTATTAACAAGACCTAGCGATTGTCCTCATTCGTCGCGAAGGCTCATCAGTTTGTTTTGGATCACAAGGTACCGGGCAACATGTCATCTCACGATCGGGTATAGCAAAGCCATTGCCATCGTGAATTCATTGGCAGCAGCGCATCTCCGCGATCCGTGCCGATGCGATTGATTGATCCAGAATGGCGTCATTGATTCAGAGCTGTTAGTGACGCATACAGGGACTACTGAGGAGTTTCCCTCGTTTATGCGTCAAGCGCCATCGTTCAAATCAAGGACTATGTCAAAGTGCGGTAACGAGCATGTTGCCGCGCTTGCCGGCACCTGACGGAAGCTTCGGTTTCTACGCAGATGTGATGTTGTCAAGTCATACCCGATATGGTGCCATAGATCAAGTAAAGTCAATCCCGGTGGCGTGCCATAGTAGTCGCCATACAGACATGGCGCACTACGAATTTAATAGCATGATCCTAGTGGTGTGTACGGCTGTGAGCATGTTAAACGCATGATGTGCACGTGGTCACGGACAGTGACGTGGTAGAATTTGGCTGTCTTATATTGGTCAGGAGTTTGTCGACCGCGAGCATCGTTGTGTCGGCACACGTCGCCTTAATTCTATGTCACAACCTATCCCGTTTTCGTGATGCTTGATGTCACGACGAGGCGTAACGCCCCGGGACCCGGTCTCACCTTGAAAAATTTGAGGGGGGGGGTACGCCTATGTAACAGACGAGACCTTCACGGTTCTACATACCTGAATAGACGATCTTTACGTCGCGTGAGGGTTCAGGATAGATTGATTTGCGTGGCAGCATTCCAGGGTAAGGCATTGGTCACTGGAGGAGAGATCCCTTGTATTGTTTCAAGTTAGACGCTGCTCGTCATCGAGTAGTCCATATGTCACGAATCGAACCCGATACTGAGAAAGGAGAAGGGACGATGGTTCACAACACGACGCGATGCCGCCGGTTTGGCGGCAGTTTATTGGTCGCGCTACTCACCGGATGGTGTGGAAGTCAGGCACTGGCCGAGGAGGCCTTCGAGGCGGATGCGGTGAGTGTGTCGTTTGACGAAGGTCAGTTTTTTTATGCCTCTCACCCGTCAGGTCATGGGGCCTACATGCGCAATCCGACGCGCACGGCTGGTAGGCATCATTATACGGCAGATGGTGCGGGTACGCAAGGAGGCGCCAGTACGAACGGCGCTGCGAATAGTCTGATCAACCGTGAAATTGACGCGGCGCGGACGACGCCGGCCTTGACGGGCGCTTGTTATACGGTGGCAGTGACGGATGCTGCGGGCAAGGCCAGTGATATATTTGCCCTCGCGCAGACGGCCGATTGCAAGAGCGTGGCGTCCAAGAGTGCGAATGACGGCACGATGGGCGCGACAGGTGGCCACGTCAAGATGAAAGCCGAGTCGTTGTTGGATTATGAGACATCCTCGAAGTACGTGATCAAGGTTCATGCACACAAGGGCGACAAAGTGGTGGATACGTTGACGCTGACGTTGAACCTCAACGATGTGAATGAAGGTCCGGTCGTGTTGAAGCCGTTTACCTATGAGCAAAGCGGCGCCGATCGTAGTGGCGACGATCTGCAACCGGTGGGTGCGTCCCGGGTGTACTTGAACGCGGGCGAATCAACCTCGATCAGTTTCAACCGGATGTTTCGCGACCTGGATGCGGCGCCTGAAGCACTTGCGACAGAAGTAAGCAAGGTGGCTTGCGACAATGGCACGGCCAATACCCCTGGGGTCGATAGCCAGATTCATTCGAGTGCTGCGCCCTCAAATATGGTAGGACAAGGGGCAGCCAGAGGATATTTATGGCTTGGATTGCGGGGAGTTGCAAGCGCAAGTGACGGGAAAGTGTATTGCGTTGAAAACAACGTAGCTCGCGGCGACCCTACGCCGCATCCGGGTCAATACGTGGTGAAGGTTAGTTCCCAGGGAGCGCGCCTCATCCTGACGGCGTATGACCAGACCACGCCGGGCACGTATCTCGCGCAGGTGTATGTGAGGATGGGCAAGGACGAGTCTGGCGCGATTGTCCCTTCAACTCGATCCCTGATGCAAGCGAAGATTACGGTGATCGTGAAGAAAGGGGTGAACAATCCGCCGGCGTTTGCGGGCGGTTCGGTGGGTTTCCGCACGACGGTGAACGAAGGCACAGGTGCGGACGCGTTGGTGGCGTCGGTGGTGCCGGGGACGACGGACGCGACGGCGGACGATTGGAATGCGGGGGATCTGGATACCCACGACACCGACGTGCACTACAAAGTCGTAGGGTCGCCGTGTCCGGCGAAGAAGTATGCGACGTACACGCTGACGGATGGTGGCAGTTGCTGGAAATACAAGGACAACTCGGGGAACGTGTCGTTGACGGGCGCGCTGGTGGATTACGAGAAGTTGCCGGCGGGGAAGATGGCGACGGTGCGGTTGCAGGCGAGCGACGGGTATGACACGGTGACGATTCCGATCACGGTGACGGTGAAGGACGTGAACGAACTGGAGACCGATACGGAGGCGGTGAAGGCGCTGGGGACGGTGCGGTTGACGAACGACGAGAAGTCGGATCCGATCGAGCTGGCGAGTCTGTTCATTGATCCGGAAGGTGATCCGCTGACGTTCAGCGCGTATTCGAACCTGCGCGAGGATCTGGTGAAGATCGAGGGTCGCGACCTGATTCTGACGGGCAAGGGGGCGACGGCGACCGCGGAAAAGACGTACACCATCACGGTGACGGCGTCGGACGGCAAGTTGTCGAAGGATGCGACGTTCACGCTGAAGGTACGGGCGAAGAATGCGGCGCCGAGTTTCGAGCCGGCGGGGGTGCGGTCGTTCGGCATGAGCGTGGCGGAGGATGCGCCGGTGGGGACGTTCCTGGCGACGGCGATCACCTACCTGGATGCGGACTCGGCGGACGAGGTGCAGGCGACGGTGGACAGCGAGTTGTTCGAGGCGGTGCGCGTGGGTCGTGTGGATGCGAACGAGAACGGCAAGATTGACGGCGGCGAGAGCAGTCTCTGTGCGCTGCCATTGAAGATGACGGTGAGCAAGCACTGTCGCAAGGTGGCGAGCGAGTTGGGGTTGCGGACGAAGGCGCGGCTGAATGCGGAACAGCAGGATCGTCATACGTTGACGTTGACGCTGGACGACGGATGGGACAAGAGCGGCACGGTGCAGGTGCATGTGATCGTGACCGACGTGAACGACCTGCCGATGGTGAAGCTGGATGCGGCCGGGGAGCCGATGACGATCGCGGAACAGGTCGTGGCGGTGGATGGTTCGCTGACGCTGGCGGTCGGCGGCTATTTCACGGACGAGGATGGCGATCGGTTGAAGGTGGATGCTGCCTCCTCCATGAAGCAGGTGGCCACGGTGACGGTGAGCGGTCTGGATGAGTTGACGATTCAGGGTCTGAGCGAAGGGATGGCGACGATCACGTTGACGGCGGACGATGGCGAGGGCGGCACGGTCACATTGAAGTTCATGGTGAAGGTGACGACGAATCGGCCGCCGGCGGCGGACAAGGATGCGTTCATGGCGCGGCTGCCTGAGGCGGACACGGTGAATGTCGGGGCGACGTTCGATCTGGCCTTGTCGGGGTTGTTTACGGACCCGGATGAAGGCGATATGGTGGGGCTGCCGCAGGCGATGACGTCGGACGAAGATGTGCTGCTGGTGGTGGTGACCAATGATGGCGCGACGGCGACGTTGGTAGGTCGGGCCTCGGGGATGGCGACGCTGACGTTGACGGCGATGGATGAGGCGGGCAACAAGACCTCGGTGAGTCAGGCCATCACGGTGAATGCGGCGCCGGCGGAAGCGCAGCCGTTGGCGGCGCGCACGCTGGATCGCGTGACGCCGCAGGCGGTGGATCTCGGCGGGCTGTTCACCGATACGGACGATGGCGCGGACGGCCTGGTCATCACGGCGACGCCGGTGGGCGAAGGCGCGGCCCGCGCGACGGCCACGGTAGCTGGCACGACGTTGACGCTGGAGGGCGTGGCGCTGGGCGAGGTGGATATCCAGTTGACGGCGACGGACCCGCACGGGGCGACGGCGACTTCGACGCTGATGGCGACGGTGGTCAACGTGGCGCCGACAGTGGCGATGGATGTGGCGCCGCAAGCGCTTGATCGAATCAACCCGCTGACGGTGGACGTCAGGGACACCTTTGTGGACGCGGACGGCGAGCTGGCGACGCTGGAAGCGACGGTGGCGAATGATGGTATCGTGGCGGTCGGCGCGATCGACCTGGCGGACGGTCTGCTGACGCTGACGGGGTTGGCGGTGGGCGAAACCGCCGTGACCGTGCATGCGACGGACCATGACGGCGGTCAGGCGATGACGACCGTGACGGTCGCGGTGGTCAACGTCGATCCGGTGGTGGCGACGGCGGTGGGACCCCAAACCCTGACCCGCATCCATGACCTGATGTATGACGCGAGCGCGCTGTTCCAGGATCCGGATACGGACGCGTCGCTGACGCTGACGGTGGCGGTGGCCGACCCGATGGTAGCGACGGCGGCTGTGGCGGGGCATCGACTCACGGTGGAAGGTCTTCATGTGGGGTCGACGACGGTGACGGTCATGGCGACCGATGCGGATGGCGGCACGGCGACGCACGAGTTTGTCGTCGCGGTCGAGAACGTCACGCCGACGGTGGCGATGGGGCTGACGGACCAGACCTTCGATCGTCGGGCGCCGTTGGGGCTTGACCTGACGGGGACGTTCATGGACGACGATGGCGCGATTCGGCAGGTGACGGCGACGGTGGCGGATCCGTCAATTGCGACGGCGATGGTTGACGACACGTTGTTGACGATCAAGGCGCTGGCGGTGGGGACGACGGCCGTCACCCTGACGGCGACGGACGATCATGGGGCGATGGCAGCGACCACGTTCGCGGCCACGGTGATCAATCTGGCCCCCGTAGTGGCCGAAGCGGTGGCGGATCAAACGACGACGCGGGTGGCGGACCTGACACTGGATGTGAGCGGCACCTTTCACGACCCCGATACGGATGCGCCAGTGACCGTGACGGTCGCGGCGGCGGACGGCAGCATCGTGGAAGCGGCGTTGCGCGAGCGGATGTTGACGCTGCGGGGTCTGGCCGTGGGGTCGACGACCTTGACGTTGACGGCGCTGGATGTGGATGGCGGCACGGTGTCGACGACGTTTATGACGACAGTAGAGAATGTGGCGCCGGAAGTGGCCCAGGCGTTGGTTGATCAGGAGATGGACCGGCGTGCGCCGTTGACCCTGGATGTGGGGCCGACCTTCCAGGATGCGGACGACGGGACGGCGGCGCTGAGCCTGACGGTCATGACCGCGGACAGTGGCGTGGCCGAGGCGATGCTGCAGGGGACCCGGTTGACGGTGACGGCATGGGCGGTCGGTGCGACCGAGGTGACGGTGACGGCGACGGACGCGAACGGGGCGAGTGTGACGGACACGTTCGAGGTGACGGTGGTGAATGTGGCGCCGGTGGTGGCGGCAGCGGTGATGGATCAAACGATCACGCGGGTGGCGGATGTGGCGCTTGACGTGAGCGGCGCATTCAGCGATCCGGATACGGATGAGCCGTTGACGGTGACGGTGACGACGGCCGAGGCGACGCTGGTGGAGGCCATGCTTGGTGCGGACCATCGGTTGACGTTGCGCGGTCTGGCTGTGGGCGAGACGGTGTTGACGTTGACGGCGACGGATATGGACGGCGGGCACGTCATGGACGAGGTGCGGGTGACGGTGGCGAATGTGGCGCCGCAAGTCGCCAACTCGCTCAGTCCGTTGGTTCTGGAAGTGGGCGGTGCGGTAGCCACGCCCACGATCGAGGGTTTGTTTAGCGACGATGGCGATCCGTTGACGTACACGGTGGCGACGGCGGATGCGGGGATTGCGGCGGCGGCGCTGACAGGGACGCAGGCGCGGGTGAGTCCGATCTCGCGCGGGACGACTTCGCTCACGATCACGGCGACGGACCCGCATGGCGGCGAGGCGACGGTGACGGGGTCGGTCACGGTGGGCGATGGGGCCCTGAAGGCCGTGGCGGCGCAATCGCTTGCCGGATTTGGTCGGGCGTTGTTGGCGAGTGCGTCATCCAGCGTGGGCGCCCGTCTCACGACGGACGCGCGCAGTGCGGATCTGACCCTGGATGCATGGCTGGATGAGTGGGCGCCGCGGGATCCTGCGGCAGCCTCGCGTACGGTGGCGGCGCGGGGTGCGGCAGCCTGGCAGCTGGTGCATGCGGTCAATACCCCGGGATCAACCGCCGTGCTGGCAGGCGGCAACCCCATGGCTGGCGCCGCGTTGGGTGCGAGCGGTATGGACCAGTTGCAGTCGCAGTTTGGTCAGCGCTTTGCGTTGAACCTGGGGTCGAGTGAGGATGCTTCCAGGTGGTCGGTGTGGGGCGATGTGGACCGGCAGGCTTACGAAGGTAGCGGCTACGATGGCACGGCGACGAGCGTCTATCTGGGTGCGGATGTCGCGGTAGCCGAGTGCTGGTTGCTGGGGTTGGCCGTGGCGCGCCAGGGCGGCGATTCCGATTACGCCTGGGGCACGGCGTCACAGAGCATGGACATGCAGTTGACGACGGTGCTGCCGTATGCGAGTTACCGCCCGAGTGAGCGCATGTCGCTGTGGGGCGTGGCCGGCTTCGGTCGCGGTGAACTGGATACGACGGTGGCGGGCACGACGACCACTTCGGGCAGCGATTTACGGTCGCAGCTGGCGATGGTTGGCGGCGAGCAGGCCTTGACGCGGGTTGGTCGGTTCGACCTGGCGTTGCGCGGGGATGCGGCGCTGGCGTCGTTGGAGACGGATCAAGGTCCGGGCGCGGCGGATGGTTTGGCGACGGATGTGCATCGTTTCCGTCTTGGCCTGGAAGGGTCGTTCTCGACGGACACGGGTCAGGGCGGCATGCTGGAACCGTTCGGGCAGGTGAACGTGCGCACGGATGGTGGCGATGGCGCGACGGGTTCGGGCCTGGAACTGGCTGGCGGTGTCCGCATGACGATGTCGGCGTTCACGCTGGAAGCGCAGGGACGCACGTTGGCGTTGCACGGTGCGGACGACTATCGCGAGTCGGGCTTCAGTCTGCTGGCGACGTTGAATCCGTCGGCGCAGGCGACGGGCGTCTCGGTCACGATCGCGCCGCGCTGGGGTGCGGATGCGGTAGGCACGGGGATCCTGTGGGAAGATACCCTCCGCGTCGGGCAGTCCTACGGGGTACTGACGGGCATGGCCAACGGCGGGGCGCAGGCGTCGCTGGAAACCCAGGTAGGCTACGGTCTGCTGGTAGCGCGTGAACGCTATCTGTTGACGCCGTTCGTGGATGTGCGCATGAGCGACGGAACCCGGCGCGAGCTGCTGGTCGGCGCGAGCGTGCGGCCATGGGTGCGCCAGGCGAAGGATCTGGATGTCCGCCTGGCCGCTGGTCGCGTGGACGAGCGTCCGGGCGTCAGTCATAGTCAAGTCGGCTTGCACGCGACGATGCGTTTCTAAGCTGACAGACCCCGCGTGACGATGGCGCTGCCATCGTTGCGCGCTCTTCTCCAGCCCCGGTACGCGCGAGCGTGCCGGGGTTTTTTATTCAATGCATAGGGGTCCGGAGTGTGTAAAAGTTGTCAAATGACTCAACATGAACTTCATAGAGTGTCATATATCTATGTACTTCAATGATCTATAACAAGACGAGCTCACCATATAAAGAGGATCGGCCAAGGAGTGGATGTACGCCCCACGGGCTGTGATTCGTCCTGATCGTAAAAAACGGCTATCAGCGATCGGTCTCGACCTGAACCGCGTGTTATTAAGAGCCGTTGTACGCCTTCACGTATGACTATGATCGCTGTCAGCTCATAAAACCGTTTTGATCGACATGATGTTTCATAAGGGTGTTTCTTCCTTCTTTAGTGAAAACAAGTACGAGTAGGCAGCTACTGACATCAACTGCTAGATGTATACATCACCATTCAATATATCTCTCCGAATAGTCTTTGTAGCTAAATTACATTGCAAGGGATACTCACTATTCCATATAATTCGCAGCTCAAGCGATGTGTCTTCGTTTTGATTGTGCTCGGTTTGTATGTGGGCCAATGGTGAAACACAGCGTGAGACTGCAATGGCGGATGCACACTGTACTTTCGCGTGACGGTGAGCTTGAATTCCGACACGCAGAATATGCTTGCAAATGAGCGATTCAAGCGGCACTGGTTGCATACAGGCTCCTGAACTTCGTTTGTCAAACTATGCGTTCGATTTGCTATAGCACCTTAATGAACTGTCAAATGAAAGGAAGTTTGATGCATTTGCGGTGGTCAAATTGATCCTAGAGCTTTGAAAGCACCGCTGAGTAGAACCTTTTGAAAATCTTAGCTATTGGCGGTTGCCTATTAAGTCCTAAAAAACCTATGAACCCGTTGCGAATGCATGGACGGCACGGCAGTGCTTTAGCGCAGCTCAGAAAACCGCTATCAACCATGGCATTTGCAAAGTAACTGGACAACAATCATGATTTCAAACTTTACTAAGTTTCTGTGTACGCTATGCGTTCTTCAATTGGCGTTGTCAGCAGCAGCCCAATTGCGCGTCGCAGTCGTAGACTCAGAAGTCGCCATAGCTTCGACCGAAGAGGCTAAAGCTGCGCGTATCAAAATCGAAGAAGAATTTGCGCCGGAGAGCGAACGGTTAAAGCAGCTCCAGCAAGACATCATCAAGTTGCGTGAACGCTTAATCAATGACAGCGCGGTGACATCGGAGGACGAACGACGTCAGATTCAAAAGCAAATGGACGACATGCAGTTCGATTTGGAAGTGGGTGCACAAAAGTTACAGCGCGAAGTGAATGAACGGAATGGCGAGTTACTCGCAGCCTTGGCACCAAAGTTTCAGAAGGCGCTGAAGGATCAGGTGGAATTAGAAAACTACGATATGGTGTTTCAAAACAATCCTAGTGTGCTGTTAATCGTCAATCCTCGCCACAACATTACACGCAAAATAACCGAGTCTATGAATAACATCGCCGAATAATGGCGTTCTTCAAGATCGAATAACACCAGGTCATGTTGTCGCTTGCTGATATCGCGCAACGCACTCAAGGACGCATTGTGGGCGACGAGCGAATTGGCATTTCAGGTGTAGGCTCGCTGGCGCACGCACGTAGCGGTGACCTAGCCTTTTTTTCCAATCCGCGCTTAAGTAAGCAGTTGGCGAACACACAGGCCTCGGCTGTTTTGATCTCCGAATCGGCAGTGGCGTCAAGTCCTGTTGCAGCTGTCGTAGTCGACAATCCGCAACTCGCATTTGCACAGATTGCTGCGATTTTTGATAGACGTATGAAAACCCCCATCGGCGTGCATGAGAGTGCTCAGATCGCCCCCACTGCACGACTTGGTAGAGATGTTCGAATTGGACCTTTCGTTAGCATTGAAGCGCATTGTATTGTCGAAGATGGAGTCGAACTGTGCGCGAATGTCAGTATCGGTGCATATTCGCTCATCAAGCGCAACACGAGTATTCGCGAGAACGCAGTCATTTATCATGACGTGAAGATCGGGGCTCGATGTACGGTGCATGCAAATGCCACTATCGGTGCCGACGGTTTTGGTATCGTGCCAGATGCGACTGGCACGCTTCAGGAAATCCCGCAGGTCGGCGGCGTCACCGTAGGCGACGATGTCTTAATCGGTGCGTGCGCGACAATCGATCGAGGAACGCTTGACGATACGTTGATTCACGACAACGTGAAATTGGACAATCATGTACACATTGGACACAATTGTGAGATCGGTGCCCATTCAATCTTGTGTGGCTGCACTGGCGTGGCAGGTAGTGTCTCGATAGGACAATACTGCGTCATTGGCGGCGGCGTTGGCATTGCAGGTGAGGGGCCGTTGCGAATTACGGACGGCGTGCAAGTCGGCGCTATGACATACATTAGTCGCGATATTACCGAGGCGGGGCGTTATTCCGGCTCGACTTTGTGCACGGATAATCGGTCGTGGCGACGCAATGCCTTGCGGTTTAACGAACTTGACGCCATGGCGAAAAGACTAGCTCGCCTAGAACGCAAACTTGAACGACGGTCGTCCGCAGAACAATGTCCTTTGAAGGTAGAGTAGGGGACCCCTCATGTCTCAATCAGATATCGACTTTGAGATCTCGGAATACCTACCACACAGGTATCCGTTTCTATTGGTCGACCGCATATTGGAAATCGAACTAGGTAAAAATATTCGTGGTTTGAAGAATGTGTCGCGGAATGAGCCATTCTTCCCAGGACACTTTCCAACGAAACCAATCATGCCTGGGGTACTCATCGTTGAAGCGCTGGCTCAAGTTAGTGGCGTATTAGCTACACGTTCACGGAATCTCGTTCTTGAGAATCATGGCGATGCTATATTCGTGCTTGCTGGAACGGACAAGACGCGGTTTAAAAAACCCGTGGTGCCTGGAGATGCGTTAATTCTTCAAGCCAGGGTGCTAAGTGAACGCCGTGATATCATGAAATTTAGTTGCGAGGCGCTTGTTGACGAGGGTGTCGTATGTTCGACGGAGCTCCTGATCGCTAACGGTTAAGAGCCTGTAGCTCGCGTTGTCGACTGAAAATAAACCGCTTAGAGTAGGTATCGTCGCTGGCGAATCGTCTGGCGATAAACTTGGTTCATCACTGATGGCCGCGATCGAAAGACGCGAACCAAAGGTTGAATTCATCGGTGTTGGCGGAGTGACGATGCTCAAGCATGGTATGTGCAGCTTGGCCGATATTGATCACTTCGCGGTCAACGGTTTTGTCGACCCGTTGTTGCGCATAGTCAGTCTGGTTCGCCTGCTACGCAATTTGATTCGTGAACTTTCGACAGTTGATGTCGTTGTTGGAGTCGATTTCAATGTGTTCAATCTCCTGCTAGAGCGAGGTGTGAGGAAGCGCGGGGTACCAACGGCACACTATGTCAGTCCTTCTGTGTACGCATGGCGGCGAGGCCGCCTGAAGCAAATCGGTGAAGCAGCTGATGTCGTAATGACTCTATTTCCGTTCGAAACCGCCGTTTATGACGAAGCGAATATCCGCGCCGTATTCGTAGGCCATCCAACAGCCGATCGATTTGATGCCGATAGCGTGAAGCATGAAATCATGGTGGAAGCTCGAACGACGGCCGGCTGGCCTCACGATGCAGTTTTAGTGTGCCTTATGCCGGGCAGTCGAGGATCGGAAATTCGTTTCCATCTTGAGCTATTCCTAGAAACAGCACAGCGGTTTCAATCGCAGATCCCAACAAAAAACATTAAGTTTGTGATGCCGGTTGGACATTCGTCCATCAAGGAAAAATGGTTCACTCTGCGTACGAAATTTCCGCAGCTTGATCTTGAGATTACCGATGCTGGTGCGACGCTAGCATTAGCTGCGAGCGACATTGCGTTAGTAAAGTCTGGCACGAGCACATTAGAGGCGATGCTCTTGAAAACGCCTATGGTCGTTGCGTACCGCATGGGAACGCTCACGGCTTGGGTCATACGAAAGTTGATGTTTATTGATCACGTCGCACTACCCAATATACTTGCTAATAGAGTGCTAGTACCAGAATTTCTCCAAAACGACGCAACGGCGGCGAATCTTGCGAATGCGCTCTCCGAGCAATTTCAATGTCCGCCAGCCGATTTGATGCAAACCTTTACCCACCTACATCGCACGTTGAAGCAGGATGCTGCGAGCCGCGCAGCGGATGCGGTACTTTCACTCGTTGCATCGCGCTAATTCTCGCCATCCGATGCTTGCGGGGATTGACGAAGCAGGCCGGGGGCCTTTGGCCGGTCCGGTCGTCGCTGCGGCGGTAGTACTTGATGAAGCAAACCCGATTGAAGGCCTTGGCGACAGCAAGAAGCTTTCGCTAGCTAGGCGCGAGGCATTATTCGTTGAGATTCAAGGGAAGGCGATCGCCTACGGGATAGGGATGGCTGAACCTGAGGAAATTGACGAGCGCAATATCCTGCAAGCCACTTTGTTAGCCATGCGTCGCGCATACGACGCGTTAAATATTGCTGTCGACGAAGTGTGGGTTGATGGTAATCAAGATCCTGGCATTCCGGCGCTCACATTTACGCTGGTTGGCGGTGACGGTAAACTACCAGCCATTGGCGCAGCATCCATTTTGGCTAAAGTAACCCGCGATCGATTGATGGTGACGTTCGCCAAGACATATCCACAGTACGGATTTGAGCAACATAAGGGTTATCCCACGCCGCACCATCTGCAGCAACTGCAACTTCATGGTCCTTGCGTCATCCATCGACGAAGTTTCGCGCCGGTGAACAATGCAAAACTTGGCCTCATTGAAGAGAAAGTATGAACGACTTTGTTCACTTATCCACGCATAGCGAATACTCTCTCGTTGACAGTGTCGTCTTCTTGAATCAACTTGCTCCGGCCGTTAAAGAGCGAGGGATGTCGGCCGTCGCACTGACGGACAAACACAGCCTTACTGCTATGCTCAAGTTTCAGCACGCATGCTTCGACGCCGGCATTAAGCCTATTATCGGTTGCGACCTTACCTTGCTTGAAGGACAAGGTGAGTTTCGCTTGCTAGCGCTGGCCGCTAATCAAGACGGCCACCGCAATCTGATTCGACTTATTACCGAGGCGGCGCGTAATCCGGCGTGCCGCAACCGCATTACGCGCGATATGCTCGTCGCGCACAACGAAGGGTTGATGCTTTTGTCTGGTGGCGTAACCGGTGACATTGGTCAGTGCTTGCTAGCCGCCGACGAGGCGAACGCGGAAAAACATCTGGATTGGTATTTGGACACATTTGAAGATCGTTTCTACGCGACGGTAACTCGTACCGGGCGGGTTGGTGAGAACGCTTATATTGAGTCGGTCGTGCCGTTAGCGGAGCGTAAAGGGGTGCCACTTGTAGCGACAAATGATGTCATTTGCATTGCCAAAGAGGACTTTGCGTTGCACGATGCAAAACTTTGCATTCAACGTAAAGAACGCATGGACGGAGCTTATTCCTGGCATGGTCAGTTTAGCTCTTTTCAGCACTTGCGTACGCCAAGTGAGATGGCCGCGCAGTTCGAAGATTTACCTGATGCGGTCGAAAATGCAGCTGAGATAGCGAAACGTTGTAATGTAGAAATTAAAACGGGTACATACTACCAGCGCCCATTTCCGACCTCGGATACGGCTGAAAACGAACGCATCCTGCGTACCACAATCCAACAGAAACTCAAGGAATTTCTGGAGGATGAGCAGTCCGATATTGCTGAAGAAGAGTATGAAACCTATCGCGAACGAGCTACATACGAGCTTGGGGTCATCATTGATATGGGCTTTGCTGGCTATTTCTTGATTGTTCAAGCAATCGTGGATTGGGCCCGTGAGGAGGGTATTCCAGTTGGTCCTGGTCGGGGATCTGGCGCCGCGTCGTTAGTAGCCATGTTGCTTGGAATCACTAGTCTAGATCCGATCAAATACAAACTGTATTTCGAGCGTCTGCTCAACCCCGATCGCCGCTCAATGCCTGATTTAGATATCGACTTTTGTGCGCGAAGTCGCGATCGGGTCATGCAGCATGTAGTCGAGCGGTTTGGAGAAGAGTGTGTGGGTTTGATTGCGACACAAGGCACGCATGCGGCTAAAGGAATTTTGCATGGCATGGGTCGCGCGATGGGCATTCCTCATAGCGACGTTTCGCGCATCACGAAGCTGATCCCAACGAAACCTGGTACGAAATTAGCTGAAGCATGTGAAGCGGATCCTGCGATCGCAGAAACGGCTGCAGCGCTTGATTGCACTGAACTGCTTCAAGAAGCTATGAAACTTGAAGGGATCGTCGCCATTGAAGGCGTTCATCCGGCGGGATTAGTCATCGCACCAGGGCGCCTCGACGAATATGTGCCATGTAAAGTTGATGACAACACGAACCTCTTGGTAACGCAGCTCGATAAAGATGACGTTGAGCAAGTCGGTATGGTCAAGTTCGATTTGCTGAGCTTGAAAAACTTGACGGCCATCAATCGCGCGACCGAAGCCGTCAATGCCAGTCCGGAGGGGAATCGACTTGACATAAATGCCATACCACTAGACGACGAGGCCACCTTTCGACTTATTGCTGCGGCGGACACAGAAGGCGTTTTTCAGCTTGAATCAGCGGCGATGAAACGACTTATCCGTCTACTGAAACCTGATCAGTTCGCTGATCTCGTCGCGCTCGTTGCGTTGATTCGCCCAGGCCCGTTATCGGCCAAAATTGATGAGCACTATGCCAAACGCAAGCGTGGTCTTGAACCGATCAGGAGTGCGCATCCATTGCTTGAGACGGTTTTGTCTGATACGTACGGCCTCATGATTTATCAGGAGGACGTCATGAGCGTCGCGCGGACATTGGCAGGGTTTTCCGGTGGCGAAGCGGATATGTTGCGCGAAGCAATGGGTAAAAAACGTAGCGATAAGCTCGTGCAGCTCAAAGATCGCTTCCTCCAAGGCTGTCGCGAAAATGATGTGATGCCCTCAACCGCGGCCAAGATTTATGACGATATGCTTGGCTTTTCCGCGTATGCGTTTCCTCGTGCCCACTCGACGGCGTATGCGCTTGTTACATACCAGACTGCCTACTTAAAAGCGAATCACCCTAACGAGTATTTCGCGGCGTTGATCTCGGTAGAACGAGATGACCCTAAACGCATCATGCGACTACTAGCCGATGCGGACCGTTGTGGTCTTGAAATCAAGCCGCCAGACGTCAATCAACCGTCTGCCGATTGCATTGCGACTGACAATGGGTTGCGCCTCGGTTTATTGGGACTGAAGAATGTTGGCGCTGAGGATGTACGTGCTATCGAGGTCGGTGCATCAAGCGGCGAATTTGCTAATTTGCTGGATTTTTGCAAGCGTGTAGATCTAACGCGACTGCAAAAAACGACACTAGAGCACTTAATTAAGGCCGGAGCGCTTGATAAGCTCGAAACGCAGAGCGACAAACCGGAACTCATTCGCGCCCTGCTTCTCGACAAGTTAGAGAGTGCGTATCAAGCCGGCGCCCAACCTAACGACTCGAATCTGAGCTTGTTCGGCGAACCAGAAGAACACGATGTGTTTGTGAATTATCGGTTACCCGAACCGTTAACGAAAGATGAGCTGTGCGAGTTTGAGGATCTCGTTATTGGCTATGCGATTAGTCGCGAATCAATGCAAAAGTACTTTCATGAATTCCGCCCAATCTGCACATACTCGCTAGATGACCAGCCTGAAGCGCCTAGCAACGAGGAGATTATTGTCGCGGGAACCATCATGAACTCGGATGTGCGCGAATTGGCCGATCGCGGCGAATTTGCCAAATTCGTACTGCAAGGGCCGCGCGGCTCGTTAAACGTCATGCTCTGGCCCGAACAATATGAAAAATTCTCCCGATTTGTGATTGACGACCAGTTCGTCGTGGCAAAAGGCAAGATAAGAATTGATCGATTCAGAAACGAGCCTCAATTAAATGCCAATGCGTTATTCAATGCGGCCGAAGCAAGAAAACAGTGGCAGGCTTACTTGGTGTTGAAATTTCCTAATGATGAAACTCGCGCATTATTGACTCAAGAGAATCTATGCAAATTAGAAGATTTATTTGCTAAGGTTGAATGCAAAGGCGGGCGCCCAGTGGACATTCGTATTCAAAAAAAGGATGCGGAATTACGTGTCAATCTCGGCAAGGGATATCGGCAGCTCCCGGTAACCGACGAGACATTAATCGAGTTGCGAGAGATTTTCAGCCCTAGCATTGTCAATGTCAGATTCAATCGAGCGGCAGCGTAACGACGATTTATTTCCCGCAGTAGTTCGTCGCCTTGGCGATTGTGACCTGGCTGCAACTGGTCAACTGTGGATTGCCTTTAGTGGCGGTCTGGATTCGACGGTTTTACTTCATGCAGCTCGTTGTGCGTATCCGAACGGGCAATTAGCCGTGCTGCACATCAATCACGGCATCAGCCCACGCGCCGATGCCTGGCAAGCGCATTGCGAACGTGAAGCGGCAGCATTACAACTTAAACTCGTGGTGGAGAAAGTCAAACTACGAGCTAGAAATATTGAATTTGCCGGTCGTCGCGCTCGGATCAAGGTTTTTAACAGCTTGCTTCACTCTGACGATGTTGTTGCAACTGCACATCATCGCGACGATGAGCTAGAGAGCTTACTTTGGCAACTCGGTACTGGACGGGCTCTCGTGGGTATCGCCGCTTGCCGCGAGTTGATGCACGGTCGTCTGTGGCGGCCGTTGCTTGAATTTCGTCGGAAGGCGCTTGAAACCGTTGCTCGACGACGCGGATGGACCTGGATTGACGACGAGTCGAATGCAGACACATCGTACACGCGTAACGCACTTCGTCATGAAGTGCTACCGAAACTTCGATCAACTTTTCCAACGTTCGAAAGCAATCTGCTGAAACTAAAGGAGCTTCCGCTTGATTCGATCGCCCGCAAACCGCTAGCCGTCGCGTCCATAGTTGACAATCCGTTGTGCGTGCGTGCATGGCTCCATGCATTTCGCATTACTGCGAAGTCTTCGGTCGTTGACGAAATCGTTCGACAAGCCACCGCGCGGAATGACGCTCAGGTATTGATTCGGGTTGCATCGGATCGGTCGGTACGACGCTACCGAGGCATGCTTTATGTGGTCGCTGATGCCGCGCCTCATCATGCTGCCGTTCCTGTAGGTCGGCTCTGCCGGCTGCCGATGGGGGAATTGAGCTGGAAAATAAGTGAACGAGGATTATCAGCAGCTAAGCGGGTTCAGATTCGTACGCGTATTGGCGGCGAAAGACTCCTCGTTGACGGGCGCCGCGTAAAACTGGCTGACTGGCTTGCCAAACGCAATGTCCCGCCTTGGCAGCGCGACACATGGCCATTGTTATTCGATGACGGTCAATTAGTTGCAGTACCTGGTTTGGGCGTGGCCGATACGGTGTGTCAACCTGATGGATGGGAACCCAGGTGGCGTGCGGTAGACGAGTTTTAAGGTGGCCGTCAAGAGCTATCCGTTTCTGGAGGCAAAGATGGCGAATCCTAAAATTTCACTCACATACTTCCTGTTAGCATCCAGCTCAGTTTAGGGAGCGATCTACTGACTCACTACGTGTTCGTGACGGGTGGTGTTGTATCCGGTCTCGGCAAAGGCGTGGCTACGGCATCCCTAGGCACTATTTTGAAAGCGCGCGGGCTCAAGGTGGACGCTGTCAAGATGGATCCATACATCAATGTGGATCCAGGGACGATGAGCCCGAATCAACATGGCGAAGTATTCGTCACTGCTGACGGCGCGGAAACGGATCTTGATCTTGGGCATTACGAGCGTTTCATCCAGAATCCGATGGGGCGCGCAAACAACTTCACAACCGGTTCGATTTACGATGCGGTTATTAAGCGTGAACGTGCGGGTGCCTATGGTGGATTGACCGTTCAAGTCATTCCGCACATTACGGATGAGATTAAGGCACGCATTCGCGATGTGGCGAAGGACAACGATGTGATCATTGTCGAAACGGGTGGTACTGTGGGTGACATCGAATCGCAGCCATTTCTTGAAGCCATTCGGCAAATGCGACTCGAAGAAGGTTTTCAGAACACGCTCTTCATACACCTCACATTAGTGCCGCAACTGAGTGATGGGGAGGATAAAACCAAACCTACTCAACATTCCGTCAAGGAACTACGTTCAATTGGACTTCAACCAGATATTCTTATCTGCCGGTGTAAGGAGCAGCAACTAGGTGTAGGTCCTCGCAACAAGATTGCATTATTTAGCAATGTGAGCACTGAAGCGGTGATACCGCTTGCGAACGTGGAATCAATATACCAAGTGCCGCTCGTATTGAATCAACAGGGTCTGGATGACATCGTGTTGAAGCACTTCGGAATCGAAAGCAAGCTAGCCGACCTTGAAGCATGGAAGGAAGTAGAGCGCAAGCGAATTTGTGCTAGTGGCGTGACGCGAATTGCGGTCGTCGGCAAATACGTGGATTCCACGGATGCGTACATGTCGTTAATTGAAGCGTTGATTCATGCAGGTATTCAGACGGGTGTCAAAGTTGAAGTTGAAACGGTCGATTCAGAAGCGGTAGAGCAGAACGGCGTCGGTGTGCTTGAACAAGCACATGGCGTATTGATCCCGGGAGGCTTTGGCGCGCGAGGATTCGAGGGGAAGATTCGCGCGGCGGGTTTCGCAAGGCAACGGAAGGTGCCTTACCTAGGCATTTGCTATGGTTTGCACGCCGCGGTGGTGGAGTTTGCACGTAGCGAGATGGGATGGGAAGATGCCAATAGCACGGAATTGAAACGAGATACGCCATATCCGGTCATAGCGCTCGTAGAGGAATGGCAAGACGAATCGGGCAGGTTAAAAAAGTTCCAGCCTGGCGACGACCTAGGTGGTACCATGCGATTGGGCGAGCAGGAGTGTATGCTGTTGTCGACTTCGCGCGTTAGTTCGATCTATCGACGTAGTTCGATTCGAGAACGGCATCGACACCGTTACGAAGTTAACGAGGCTTATATTGATGCGTTGGAACATGCGGGCATGCATTTCACTGGAAGAAGCAAGCGCGAGCAGCTCGTTGAAACGCTAGAACTTAAAAACGGTCAGTGGTTTGTTGCGTGTCAGTTCCACCCAGAGTTCACATCCACGCCTACGCACGGTCATCCTTTGTTTAGTGATTTTGTGCGAGCGTCGCATGAATATGCCGCATTGACTGCATGAAACTCTGCGATTTTGAGGTCGGCGACCGACAGCCTATCTTCCTTATTGCCGGCCCTTGCGTTATTGAGGATCAAGCGTTAGCGATCGACGTGGCCTCGCATCTCAAGGAAGTGACTGCATCACTGTCGATTCCCTATATATTCAAGAGTTCGTTCGACAAGGCGAATCGGTCTTCGATCAAGAGTTACCGTGGTCGGGGAATTGAAGAAGGGCTTGCTATCTTGCAGGCGGTCAAGTGCGAAGTGGGCGTGCCCGTACTCACCGATGTCCATGAATACACGCCATTGGATGAAGTTTCAGAGGTGGCTTCGGTATTACAGACCCCGGCGTTTTTATGTCGCCAGACCGACTTTATCGTAAAAGTTTGCGAACAAGGCTTGCCGGTCAATATTAAAAAAGGCCAGTTTCTCGCGCCTGGCGATATGACGCATGTCGTAGCTAAGGCAAAATCGACGGGGAACGAACAAATCATGGTTTGCGAGCGCGGTGTCAGCTTCGGTTACAACAACCTCGTGTCTGATATGCGGTCACTTGCAATCATGCGCGGGACGGGATGTCCGGTAGTTTTCGATGCTACGCATTCCGTACAACTACCGGGAGGTCAAGATTCTGTTTCCGGCGGTCAACGCGCCATGGTGCCGGTACTTGCCCGCGCCGCGACGGCTGTCGGTATTGACGGCTTGTTTATGGAAACGCACCCACGGCCTGATGAGGCAAAGTCGGACGGCCCTAATTCATGGCCTTTAACGCTGATGCGACCGTTGCTTGAGCAGCTAGCGGTGCTTGATAGGCATGTGAAGCAATTCGATCATTTAGAAGAGCAAGTGGCTTGAGTCGGATCGTCGCGGTACGCGGTCGTGAGGTGTTCGACTCGCGCGGCAATCCGACGGTCGAAGTCGATGTCCATCTTAGCAACGGCACAGTCGGGTCGGCCATCGTCCCTTCCGGTGCGTCGGTTGGTTCGTTTGAAGCCGTTGAAAAACGCGATGGCGACCCGAATCGCTATTTTGGTAGGGGCGTCTTGCAGGCGGTGGCCGATGTAAATGGTGTGATCGCGGATGGCTTGCACGGCATAGACGCGACGGATCAGTCGCTAGTTGACAGTCGCTTGCTGGAGTTGGATGCAACGCCGAATAAACAGCATCTCGGTGCGAATGCAATGCTCGGTGCATCGCTTGCGGCGCTGGAAGCTGGCTCACGTGCGAAACACATGCCGCTTTACCTCCACGTCAACGAATTGTTTGACTCAGTTCCTATGCGACTGCCGGTACCGTTGATGAATGTGCTTAACGGCGGCGCGCATGCAGATAACAATGTGGTATTTCAGGAATTCATGCTCGTCCCAGTCGGCGGTAGCACGTTTCGCGAGACATTGCGCATTGGCATTGAAATCTTTCATGTACTCAAACGGCAATTGCAGGAATCGGTGCCACCACGCTCGACAACGGTTGGGGACGAAGGTGGGTTTGCGCCGAATTTCGAGTCGAATGTACAAGCGCTTGAGTTCTTACTCGATGCCACGATCGCGTCCGGATATGAGGCTGGAAAAGACTGTTATCTGGGTTTGGATTGCGCCGCAACGGAGTTTTACGAGGATCAAAGTTATCGGCCTAACATTGGACAACCGCCGTTAACGCCTAAAGCGATGGTCGACATGCTGGTAGAACTGAAACGGCAATTTCCGCAGATTGTGACGATCGAAGACGGTTGCCATGAATCTCAAATACAAGACTGGCAGGCGTTAACAACCCAGCTTGGGCACTCAACGCAGCTCGTTGGTGATGATGTTTTCGTCACGAACAAGCAGCGATTCCTTGACGGCATCGAACAAGGCGTTGCGAATTCAATTTTGGTGAAATTGAACCAAGTAGGTACAGTTACCGAGACATTTGACGTCATGCGTATTGCGCACGACCACAATTACACGACGGTTGTCTCACATCGGTCAGGTGACACGGAAGACACGAAGATCGCCGATATTGCAGTAGGAACGGGTGCCGGGCAGATCAAAACAGGCTCGGCCTCGCGATCCGAACGGGTCGCGAAATACAACCGCCTATTGCGTATTGAAGAGCAACTTGAGACCGCGGCGTTTGGAGGCGCCAGCGAATACGCCAAGTTCGAAAGGAATTGAACTTATGAAATTATTGCTCTCGTCGTTATTTTGCGTCTTCGTCGTCATGCAATACATGTATTGGTTCGGCGATACGGGATTCTTCAAGACGCAATTGCTTGTGCAAGATGTCAAAGCACAGGCTGAGCTCAATCAGCGACTGGCATCGCGTAACGCGACGTTACGGATGGAAATCCAACGCATCAAGCACGATAAGTCGGTCATTGAAACGATCGCGCGCAATGACCTTGGTATGATCAAACCCAACGAGACGTTTTACCTATATGTCGACGACTCTTGATGGCGCAGCTATGGCTTGTACATCGCAAGTGCGCGCTGAGAATCTTGACAGTTTGGTACAGTTTGGCGCATTACCTACGGCATCATATGAACCTCGCTCACCGGGCTTCATTCGCGTCAAGCCAGAAGATTTTCAAGTCGAGGAGCGACTATCGTTCGAGCCAACTGATGTCGGTGAACACCTTTTACTTCAAATACGTAAGGTCAATCGCACAACCCGTGAAGTACAGAAGCAACTAGCGTCTCAGTTTCGCGTGCCTTTGCATAGCGTAGGTTACGCAGGGTTGAAGGATAAACGCAGTGTCGCAACGCAATGGTTTAGTGTCCATCTTCCGCGTGGTAGCTCACGCGTTTCGGACCTGGCACTGGATGTATTACGTTGTCATCGTCACGTTCGAAAGGTGCGTCCGTCGAGCAGTTTTCGAAACCGTTTTGACATTGTAGTACGCCAAATTGACCGGCCGTTAGTGTCGTTCAAGCGTTTGCAGCGCGTGCCGAATTATTTCGGCGAGCAAAGATTCGGTCGGGACGGGCTTAATGTCGTCGACGCGATGAAGTGGATTCAAGCAGGACGGCTGCCGCGCTCAAGATTTTTGCGATCTATCTATATTTCCGCACTTCGCAGTTATGCGTTTAACCTAACGCTCGCCGCGCGAGTTGAACGGGGGCAGTGGCACGATACGATGGAGGGCGATATCGTGGTAGACGGCAAGCCGACTGGACCACTCTGGGGGCGAGGTCGCTCCGCTACTTCAGGCTTTGCTCGTGAGATCGAAGTAAGCGCATTAAGAGAATCAACAGCCATAACGGACGCGCTTGAATGGGTTGGTTTGAAACAGGAGCGTCGGGCATTTCAGTTGGACCCTATCGAACTGGTATGCGCTATAGAAGGGCAAGCAGCGCGCTTGAGTTTTACGCTACCCGCAGGTTGCTACGCTACCTCGGTGCTACGAGAGTGTTTTGATTACCGCCAGGCGCCGGATTAAATCCGCCAGATGATTGGTACAGGCATGAATTGGGCGCGTTCGCGCGCACGCTTACTACAGCGCATTGCGGCGCAGGACTTTGCGACGACGGAGGTGCTGGACATCATGGAGCAAGTGCCACGACATGCGTTTGTCGACGAAGCGATGACTCACCGTGCATACGATGATATCGTCTTACCGATCGGTTTTCGTCAGACCATATCACAGCCGACGGTTGTTGCCATGATGTCAAGTGCGGCTGCTGCGGTCAGCGACCGCACGCGTGTGCTCGAAATCGGAACCGGCTGTGGATATCAAACGGCGATTCTGGCGCGTTTGTTTCGCGAAGTCTATACGATGGAACGGATCGAACCATTGCAAGCACGTGCTCGACGGACGCTTGAGACGCTCGGGATTGAAAATGTACATTTCAAATTTGCCGACGGCCACGCTGGCTGGCTTGAATCTGGGCCTTTTAATGCAGTACTTGGCACCGCGAGTGCGGAAACGGTGCCGGAAGACCTTTGGGAGCAAGTCACTCTGCACGGTCGTCTTATCATGCCGGTCAACGAATCATCCTACGGTGGTCAATTGTTGGTTCAATGGGAGCGAACGCCACAAGGATTCGTGCGTAAGGTTCTGTCAGGTGTGCGCTTTGTACCCATGTTGAAAGGCGTGCAGACTGCGACATGAGCTGGCTAGGCCTGTGTTGGCGTGGCGTATTGATGGGCATTGTCGAAGCACTGCCGGGTATTTCGGGCGGTACCGTTGCCTTGATCACGAATATCTACGACGAAATGGTTGACGCTTTGGGCCAATGGGCTAGGTTGCGAGCGTCGCCTGCCTCGTTTGAAAGCAGGCTGAATGCAGCGAAGTTTCTCGTGCAACTCGGCTTGTGGATGGGTTGCGGGTTCTTGATTGCCTTGTTTACCGTGACGGAGTTTGTTGATAACGAACCCCGGTTATTTTGGGGTACTGTGTTTGGGGTCGTGTTAGGTGTGGTGATCGAGCTAGGGCGCACACTCAAAATCCGTCACCTGGCCAGATTCACACCGCTAGGATTGCTACTCGGACTGCCTATCGTTGCACTACCAGAATGGACCTTAGAGCCGCCACTTTGGTTGTACGCCATGGGGGGAGTCGGCGCATTTAGCGCATGGATTCTACCCGGCATCTCAGGGGCCATGGTGTTGTTACTTATGGGCTTGTGGCTGCCGATGCTTGAAGCTATTCGAGCACTTGAAATCGCAAAAATTGCATTGTTCGTCAGTGGTATGGCGCTTGCTTTTGCGGTGTTACCGAAATTGATCTCGCATGGATTGCAGAAACATCGGCAAGTGATGGTTGCTTTTTTCGTTGGCTTGGTTGTAAGCACAACCTACCGAGTATGGCCCTGGCAATCTGATCAAGGCGTACCTCATCTACCAGGAATCAACGACGAATCGCAGTTCTTTGCCACGCTTGCGTGTTCGACTGTTGGACTATTAGTCGTCTTAACCTTGATGCGAGTGGCTGAGCGACGTGCGGTCTAAGCTCTATGGCACCATCGTTGCATTAAGCATTGCACTGCTGGCTGGGTGCGTTGCCGAGGTTCCTGCGCCTGTCATTGATAAATCGCGTCAGAGCGAACATGCTTACGCCGTCAGTGAACGCGCGTGTCGAGCGGAACATGCCGATGAATTCTGTCATGTAGTGGCGCGCGGTGATACGCTGTATTCGATTTCGCGGCGTTATGGCCTAAGAGTTATCGAGATTGCTTCGCGCAACGATATCAAAGCGCCGTACATCATTCGACCGAACGACTTATTAGTGGTTCGAAACACACTGGAAGACCAGGTGCAACCAGAGCGTCTACGCTCGCCAACTAAGAAAAAACGGGAGCAACCGGTAGCGCAGTCGCCGCAAGCAGCTGCAGAAGCGGTTAAACAACCACCCGTGCAACCGCCCAAACCGTCGGTCGAACATCGGGTGAATCCCTTGCCAAAAATGAAATTGCATACTGTGCGCACTAAACCTGGTTGGCAATGGCCTGTGCCTTACGAACCTTTGGCGAGTAGCAATGCAACAGGTTTGGACTATTTGTTGGCGGACGGTACGGAAATCGTCGCCGCGATTGCAGGCAAGGTTATTTACGCTGGTGCAGGGTTAAATAAATTCCGTCACCTGATCATAGTGGATGCAACCACCTCACATTTGGTGGCTTATGAATTCAACACCAAGCATACGGTCAAGGAAGGGCAAAATCTTGCGACCGGTGATGTGATCACCAGCATCGCGCCATCGAACGATGGGATAGCCCTTGACGCTAATCGCAATCGACAATTTCGCTTTGAGATCTGGGCGAACGGCAAACCGTTGAATCCCAACGCAGTGATCGCTCTAACCACGCGCAATTGACTCAGCCACCTGCCATGCTGTTCTAATCTAACTTATTTAACGCGTTCAGTATGAACGCATATTCCTGTGCTACTTCTCGAAGGGCATCAAAGCGGCCAGATTTGCCACCATGTCCTGCGCTCATCTCCGTCTTGAGCACGAGGGGATTCTTGTCCGTTTTGAGATGGCGGATTTTCGCTACCCATTTCGCCGGCTCCCAATAGGTCACGCGTGGGTCGTTTAAACCTGCGGTGACAAACAGCGGCGGATATGCGATCCGTGTAAGTTGATCGTAAGGTGAATAAGAGCGGATGTACTCATAGTCTTCTTTGCTCTCAATCGGGTTGCCCCATTCCGGCCATTCGATCGGTGTTAGCGGCAGAGAATCATCAAGCATCGTATTCAAGATGTCGACGAATGGTACATGGGCAGCAACAACGCCCCACAGGTGAGGCGCTTGATTGATTACGGCGCCCATGAGCGACCCGCCCGCACTACCCCCTGAAATTGCAAGGCGTTGTTTAGAGGTGTACTTGCTCTCAATCAGAAAGTGGGCGACATCCACGAAGTCGTTGAACGTGTTAGTGCGTTGTTTGAGCTTACCAGCTTCATACCAATGGTGGCCCATTTCTGCTCCGCCACGGATGTGCGCGATCGCATATACGAAACCGCGATCAAGTAACGAAAGCACGTTTGTACGGAAGGCTGGATCGCTCGTCAAGCCGTAAGCGCCATAGGCATAGAGATAAAGCGGTGCCGAGCCGTCTAGCGGTGTGTTTTTTTGGTACACGAGTGATATGGGGATGCGTGCGCCGTCGCGAGCGGTTGCGAACTTTCGTTCACTACGGTATTCATTTGGATCATGTCCGCTTGGAATCTGCTGCACCTTGCGCGTGTGCAATGTACGTGTCGAAAACTCATAGTCGAACGTGGTCTCTGGGGTTGTTAACGACGAGTATTCAATACGCAAGAATGGCGGATCCGTTTCGAGATTCGTGCTAAATCCTAGACTATAGACAGGCTCTGTAAACGGAATTGAGTATGGCTCGTCGTCGCTTAGGATCAATACTTGTTCTAAGCCGTTCTCACGTGCTGCGACTGCGACATGGGATTCGAAGCTCAACATTGAGGTGACATAGCGTGTATCGGACGACTCAAGTAGCGGTTGCCACATATCGATTGTCGGCGTCTCTTCAGGCGCAACTGCGAGGCGAAAGTTTTCATGCTGGTCATTCGTGCGAATGACGAACCGATCACGGTGGTGGTCGACGTCATATTCATGTTGGTCGCGGCGATGAGCGATGACCGTGAGTTCGCTTAGCGGATTGGCGAGCGGTAGGATCCGCACCTCGCTGGTGACGTTTGACGCGGTTGAAATGACGAGATAACGTTCCGATGTTGTTTGAGAGATATTGACGAAAAAACCGTCGTCGCGTTCTTCGTAAATTATTTCGTCGTCACTTGGATCAGTGCCTAGGATATGGCGCATCACGCGAAACGGTCGCCAGTTTTCATTGTTTATGACGTAAAACAGCGTGGTACTGTCGGTGCTCCAGATGACATTGCCAGTCGCGTTTGCCATCGTTTCAGGGTAGAGTTCGCCGGTCGCGATATCCAGGAGGTGCAAAGTGAAACGTTCGGCCCCAGTGAGGTCTACGCCATAGGCTAAAAGCCTATGGGTCGGATCTATTGAAAATCCACGCCGGCGAAAGTACGGGGTATCTTCAGCCAAGGCATTTTCGTCGAGTACGACTTGCACGAGTTTTTCGTTCGGGACGAGGTGTTCAAGCCACGATTGATCGCCTTTAGGCCATCTGACGTGTACTGGATATTGTTGGTCAGGCACGAATCGGGTCTGATATACAAAGGGGCCGTCCTGTGCAGGAACTGATGATTCGTCCTCGACTTGCCGCCCTTTGAATTCCTTAAAGAGCGTCTCGACTTGCTGTGCTAGAGGCGCCATGACACGTTCGTAATGTACGTTTTCGGCTTGTAGATAGGAGAGAATATTGGGGTCGTCGACAATTGGATACGATTGATCCTTCAACCAGTGATAGTGGTCGCGGAGTTGAAAACCGTGATATGTTGCAGTGTGCTCCTGGCGTTGAGCAATCGGTGCGTTAGGCATCGTATCGGAGGCTTTCGCCTCGGCTATGGAACTGATTGATGGATAAAGCGTGATGAGAGCGACTGTCGCGCCGTATACCCACACATAGGAAACGAGGCGACTGCATTTGATTCGACGAACAAGGAAACGCGATATACGCCTAAGCACTGCTCTTAAACATGCGAAATGAAGATGGCTATTGCGATGCGCTTACATCGTAAGTAGCGCTCAGCGTTCAAGGTACTGGCGCTTATTTGTTACTTCGCGCCAAGTTGCCTCATCAGGCAGCGCTGATTTCTTTTCCGTGATATTCGGCCAGACCTCCGCCAATTCGGCGTTCAATTCCAAGAAGTCGAGCTGATCCTCTGGCAGCTCGTCTTCGGCAAAAATGGCGTTTATCGGGCACTCTGGTTCGCACAAAGCACAGTCAATACACTCGTCCGGATGTATAACGAGCATATTCGGACCTTCGTAAAAGCAATCTACTGGGCAAACTTCCACGCAATCAGTTAACTTGCACTTAATGCAAGCTTCGCCAATAACGAATGTCATATATTCAATAGACCTAAAACGACGCAGAATTTTAGCGCGTTCGCGTGAAATTACAGCAGCTTTAGGTTTGAATGAGGTGGGGCATGTAGTTTGATCTGTTGTTTCCCATGAGATAAACAAGCGCTGTAGAACATTGCGATACGATCAATCTGTCTACTACCGCAAGATATGGCCCTTAAGGTCAGCGAGACGTATGCGTTTGAAGTTACGCGTCAAATAGCGCGGATTTTCCTCGGCGAATGAATCAAGTGCCCAGCGCGCCGTATCTTGGTTCTCGTATAGTCCCAAGTAAACGATGTAGTGAACGGTATCACCGTATATCAGGCGTGCGCCATTGAGCTTGATTTTTCTATGGGCTTTGAGAAACAAGCGCGCTTTGTCTTGACTGGTAAACGATGCGATCTGTGCCACGATTAAGTCAGCGTTGAGGTCGGCGAGATGCGCAGTTTCAGGCGGTCGATAGGCCAACAGCTGATATAAAGGAGTAGCTGCCGATCTGCGTTGATTAGATTTGAGATCTGTTTCTTGTGCGAGCGTCAGCTGTCCTCCCAATGTAAATACAGTGAATGCAACGCTCATAACAAAAAGCTTGATCTGGGCTGGAACTGCTGTGTGTTTAATCGAACGAAGACATTCAAATTCAAAATATTGCGACGACATCGTGACAATTAGAGGTTCGTTTGGCTTTGTAGGGTTTGGCGCATAAGGATATCGGAGACCTATCCCAGAACACTCCTGGTTGCCGGTGAATTCATAGAGTGTACGCTTGTGAGTTAGATGCGCGCAAATTCAAGACAAGATCTTGTGCTTTCTCAAGCGTATCCTCAAATCGGTCATCTGCAAGTTTGTATAGATGCAGTTTATACGCGGAATTCTCAAATAGCTCCGGGCGGCTGTCGGACCAACCGATTGATGCCAGCGTTCTGATTAAGCTGAACAATGGTACGAGCTCCTTAATCCAAGAAGGCAGCCGGCGTACTTTCGCATAGCCGTTGAAAAGAGCTTGTAAGAGACATTCTCGTAATTGTGGCTCGTGTACTTCACTCATGGCGACTGCGAAGTCGTATGCGTGCCAACCGAACCCAGCATCGTCAAAATCAATGATGTGAAGGTGGTTCTGGTGTGCAATTAAGTTCCCTGTGTGCAGATCGGCGTGGATCATGGAATAGACACTTGGGTGTCGTGGAAGTCGTGCGAGTAACTCGAATATTCGATACCGCATGTTCAACAAGCGATTGCATTGAGTCGCGGTCAAATCTTCTGCTTCCCAAAATCTTCCCCAAAATGGGTGATTGCCCATCAAGCCATCGGCGTCAAGCGCATGACGGGCGAATCCTGCCGGCGGTGACCAACGCGAGGCCTGTTCGTGAAGTACTGCTAGCAATTGACCTACTTGCTCATAGATGCCAATGCATTCAGTTGGGTTGTTAGAGGTTACAAACTGCTTGCGCAACGATTCGCCATTCACCCATTGCAATAACCCAACGTAGCGAATTTGCGTACCGAACTTCGTTTGCGCATAACGTTCGCCGGTTGAGGTTTTTACCACTACGGGCACATCAATACCAGACTCAAGCAGCGCTTCGGTCCATAGTTGCTCAGAAATCAATTCATTGAGCGTGTGATACTCGGGCCGGTGTAACCGCAACACGTATCGCTTCGCATCGGTTGTTCTGACAAAGAATGAAATATTCTCGGAGCTGGAAATGAATTTGATGTACGCCGGCTGTACTGGAAAATGTCGCAACGCATCGCGTGCGCAACTTTCCCAGTCGTTCGCTTTATTCCGCATCAACGACTTTCATATACTCGGCTAGAAAGGCATCTGCGTGTGTACGAGTGAAAACTAATGGTGGACGTAACTTTAGTACGTTGCCGAAGGCGCCAGCGTTGCCGGTGAGAAAGCCGCGGTCCTTTAACGCATTGACGATTTCGATTGCGCGGTGCCGGTCGGGTTCCTTGGTATCGCGCGATTTCACGCACTCTACAGCGACAAACAATCCTTGGTGGCGAGTGTCGCCGATGTAAGGCACAAGCTGATTGATTGATTGAAGCTGCTCAGCCAGGTAAGAACCAATAACTGCGGCGTTCTGTATAAGTTGCTCTCGTTCGAATATGTCTAGTACAGCGTTACCAGCGGCAGCCTGCAACGGCGATGAAGCGAACGTATTGAAATAACCAGTATGGCGCCGAAAGCGTTCTACGAAGTCCTGCGATGAAGCGGTTGCGGCAAGCGGCACGCCTGCGCCAAGTGGTTTACCCATCGTCACAATATCCGGTACGAAGTCGCTGGACGTATAGCCCCACCAATTTCCACTACGCCCTAGACCTGCTTGAACTTCATCCGCAATCACAACGCCACCAGCAGCTCGAATGCGGTCAGCTGCTTCTCTCATGAACCCTGATGGAATATTTGGTAAACCTTCATTTGCGCACAACGAACAGATCAACAGACCTGCAACTTGTATACCGTCCTGTTCAAAGTCGGCAAGTTTCTGGTCAATGTGATGTAGAAAGTGCTGTGCACGATCCGTTGCTTGGCAGCGATAACTTTCTGGAAATGGAATCGCTTTGACGAACTTTGTGTCCCGGGCGCGGGTGAGTTGCCGGACAGCCGCTGAATTGCCGTGATAGGCAGCATCGGTACAGATAAATCCTTTGCCTTGTGTGACGCTACGTGCCATGAGCATGGCGACTTCGTTGGCTTCGGTACCGGTACACGACATGACTACGCTTTCGATACCTTGGTGATGGGTGTCGACTAATCTTTCAGCATATCGTAGGATGCCGTCGTGGAGATAGCGGTTGTGTACGTTGATCTTGGATACCTGTTCATGGATCGCCTCGACGAGATGGGGATGACTGTGGCCGATGCAAGGCACGTTGTTGTACATGTCCACATAGCTCGTCCCGTCTTGCGCGAAGAGATAGACGCCTTCGCCTCGTACGATCGTCAGCGGTTTGCGATAGAACAAATGTGCACCGCGACCGAATATACGTTGACGTCGCTCAAGCAGGTCTTGACTCATGGTGGGCTCGTGTTTAACTGAAATCGTGATCCGTCCCGTCCGCTTCGTGCACTTGTTTAACCAATTTGTAGAGTATCTCAAGTGCAGCGCGCGGCGTCATTTCATCAAGGTCGAGATTCAAGAGCTGCTCAGTGAGTTCGTGCGATGGCGATTGGACATCGTCTGATGGTGTGTATAGACCGAGCGCGTCTTCGCCAGGGCGCACTGCCGCGCGTTCAAGAGTTGCTAGATGTTTTCGAGCTTTGCGAATAACGTGTGGTAACACACCGGCGAGTTTTGCGACATCAATGCCGTAACTCTGTGAGGTTGCACCATCGTTCACCGTGTAAAGAAACCCTACGCCTCCGCGATGCTGGACTGCTTGCATATGTACATTGATTGCTGCATTGCTGGCGTTGCCCAGTGCGGTCAGCTCGAAATAATGTGTTGCAAATAACGTGAACGCGCCAACGCGTTCGAGTATATCTTCGGCGATAGCAAATGCTAATGCCAGTCCATCGTAAGTACTGGTGCCGCGACCGATTTCATCAAGCAAGATAAGACTGCTGGCTGTCGCGTTGTGTAGGATGTTCGCGGTTTCACTCATTTCCACGAAAAATGTGCTTCGACCGCCGGCAAGATCGTCGGATGCACCGATGCGGGTGAAGATACGATCAAGTGGACCAAATTCGGCGTTTTCCGCCGGAATATAGGAACCGACATGCGCCATGATCGCAAGTAGCGCAATTTGTCGCATGTACGTCGATTTACCGCCCATATTCGGACCCGTCACGATCAACATTCTTCGCAACGGATTCAAATCGATCGAATTCGGCACGAACGACAAGGATGGGTCTGCATCAAGGACGGGGTGACGCCCCATGTCAATCTTGATCAAAGATTCATCAGTAAACGCAGGTCGTATGAGTTGGTGACGGTGAGCGTACTCGGCGAAGGAGTTGATTACATCAAGTCGACTCAGCTTGTTTGCGACGATACGTAAGTTTGCAACATCTCGTTGTAGCGTTGCGATCAGCTCGTCCCACAGCCGGCGTTCAACGACATGCGCCTGATCCTCACTTGAAAGGATGCGTTCCTCAATGTCTCGCAATTCCGATGTGATATATCGCTCTAGGTTCTTTAATGTTTGTCTGCGTGTGAAATCCTCAGGAATGTTGAAGGATGCGGATCTAGGCACTTCAATGAAATATCCGTGCACTCGGTTGTAACCTATGCGCAAATTTGATATGCCAGTAATTTCTCGTTGACGATCCTCGTAAGCTTGTAAGACTGAAGCTGCATTTGTACGCAGCTCGCGCAACGACGCAAGATCCGCGTCGTAGTCGCTTGAGATCATGCCCCCTGTTCGAATGTTCGGCGGTGGATTTTCGACGATGGCTAACTCGATTAGTTCGCGACTTGAGGCACAGGAATCAATCGCTTTGAGGGTTTCAAACTCACCGACGGGAGAAAATCCGGTGACAAGCGTTTGCATATCCGTAAATGCCTTCAAACCAACGGCGAGTCTTGCCAAGTCGCGAGGTGACGGATTGCCAAGGGCTAATCTTGACACGATACGGTGCATGTCCCCTACTGGTTTCAACAGCGCGGTAAAAGCGCTCATGACGAGCCGATCTAATATCAAGGCAACAGCATTCTGGCGGCGTTGTATTTCTTCAATATCGCGGGTTGGCGAACACAACCATACCCTCAACAATCGTGCACCCATGGGCGTAGATGTATAGTCCATGGTGGCTTCGAGCGTGTTAGGTCGTTCGTTGTCGTTCAGGTGACGAGTGATCTCTAGATCACTCAGACTTTGAGCGTCAATTTCGATGCGCTCGGCGACGCGGTCCCAATGTACGCTGGTAATGAATTCGAGATCTCGGCGGACAGCTTGTTTTGCATAGTCCAATACCGCTCCAGCTGCACCAATAACAGCTTGTTTTCGATGTAAACCGAAGCCTGTCAAGTCTTGAGTGTGGAAGTGATCAAGCAATGTGCGCTCGGCGAGCGAGGGGTCAAACTTGAATTGGTCCAGATGTGTAATCGTTAGTTCTTTCCGTTGTATTTTGGAGGATTCCGTGATAAGCAATTCCGCTGGTTGTACCCGCGCTAATAAAGCATCAAGTGCTTGGTAGCTCTCTACTTCTGCGACAACAAACTCGCTATTGGATAGATTGAGCCATGCGACACCGAAGGCATTCAGATCCGCTGCCAGTGGGTTAACGGCCATCAATGTGCTATCTTGCGCCGCCGATAGCAATGCCTCCTCTGTCAGGGTACCGGGTGTCACGATGCGCGTAACTTCGCGTTCGACGAGGTGGCCTGTGGTCACGTCGCCAACTTGCTCGCAAATCGCGACGGCTTCACCTTTCGTTACTAACGCTCGTAGGTAGCGATCGACGGAGTGGTGTGGCACGCCGCACATGGGTATTGATTCGCCGCGACTTTGGCCGCGCGAAGTCAAGGTGATTTCAAGTAGCTCGGCAGCGCGTTTTGCGTCGTCGAAGAACAGTTCGTAGAAATCACCCATCCTAAAAAACAGAAGTATGGAAGGATGCTGAGTCTTAATCGCCCAATATTGCTGCATGAGCGGGGTGTCTTTGGTGTCAGACACTGGCGCGAGTTAAACCAGAAGGAACACTACGTAATAGATGTGGATTTTAGTCTCAATCAATCTGTTGATTTGTATATACTTTGCGTATTGATGGGAGGATACCGTGAAGAATAAAGAACAAGAGTCTGCTAAAGAACGCGCTTTAAAGGTCGCTCTGTCGCAAATTGAACGTCAGTTCGGCAAGAATGCCGTCATGCGCATGGGCGACCACGTAACAGAAGCTATCCCTGTCATTCCTACCGGTTCGTTAGGTTTAGATATCGCACTCGGAGTAGGCGGATTACCTCGAGGTCGGGTAGTCGAAATTTACGGTCCCGAATCTTCGGGTAAGACCTCCCTTACCTTGCACGTCATCGCCCAAGCGCAGTCATCAGGCGGTACTTGTGCATTCATTGACGCCGAACACGCGCTTGATCCGATCTTTGCTGAGACACTTGGCGTTGATACCGATGATTTGCTTGTATCACAGCCCGATACAGGTGAGCAAGCGTTGGAAATCTGCGACAACATTGTTCGATCAGGGGCGGTTGACGTGGTGGTGATTGACTCGGTTGCAGCCCTGACGCCTAAAGCGGAGATCGAAGGTGAAATGGGTGATACACATGTCGGTTTACAAGCGCGTTTGATGAGCCAAGCGTTGCGAAAGATGACCAGCAATATCAAGCAAAGCAATACCTTGGTGATCTTTATTAATCAGATCCGCATGAAAATTGGCGTCATGTTCGGTTCGCCGGAAACTACTTCCGGTGGACAGGCATTAAAGTTCTTTTCGTCCGTGCGCCTTGACATTCGTCGTATTAGTCAGATTAAGCGCGGCGATGAAGTAGTAGGAAACCAGACGCGCGTGAAGGTTCAGAAAAATAAAGTCGCGCCGCCGTTTCGTCAAGCCGAATTCGAGATTCTGTATGGCGAAGGGATACACAAAAATGGTGAGATTTTAGATCTTGGCGTTCAGGAAGGATTGATTGAAAAATCCGGCACATGGTTTTCGTGCAACGGTGAACGTATTGGACAAGGTCGCAAGAACGCATCGGATTGGTTGAATTTACATGATGATGTTCGTAGTGAGTTGGAGTCGCAGCTCCGAGAGCGTCTCTTACCGAATAAAAAATCAAACTCTCTTGATGAAGTAGTCGAAGCCTAAGCTGTAGCATGACGTTACTGATGAATTGACATCGACTCATGGTAATCGCGGGTCGGCGTTGCTAGGTGTTTATTAGTCCTATATACAGTTAGGGTCAGGGACTTACTGCGAGAAGCGGCGAATTGAATTCAAGTGGTCGTGAGTTCGCATATCCATGTTGTTGGAAACCGCATCTAGCGTTACCTGTGACATCTTACGTCCTGTCTAATTGCGAAAGTCTGCATCTCATTAATGCGGCTCCTTAAGCATAGGTGGGTCAATACAACGAGTCGCTACTCTCCTCAACTGGACAATCTAGGAGCCTGTGCCACAGGACACTTTGGCATTCAGACAATAGGATATCATTGCTTTATTTAGCCAATGTGCATCTTATTTATCTTAATTATTGCTATCAGGTCAAGATGTTTGACTAAGGCTCTTATGTAATGAAATGTGGACTTGGGCTAACAAATGGTTAAAATTACGCTCAACTTATTGATCTTGCGTACTATGAAGAGAAAAGCGTTCGAGACCTGGCTGACCCAAACCGCCGCGTTGACCGCTGTGCAGAAGCGGAAGGTGGTCAGGACACTCCAAACGGAGAAAGCTGATGAGCTGCCCGCGGCGGTGCAGGCGCGGGAAACGGCAATACTCGCGTCGCGGACATGCATCCACTGTGGTAGCAAAGGGGCAGTGCGGCATGGGCAGAGCGCGGGTCTGGTGCGGTTTCGCTGCCGTGCGGAACCCTGTGGCAAGACCTTCACGGCGTTGACGGGCACGCCGTTGGCACGGTTGCGTCTCAAGTCGACCTGGATGACTTATCAGGCGTGCATGCGCAAGCGGATGACGCTGCATCAGTCGGCCGCGGCATGTGGGATCAGTTACCGCACGGCGTTTCTCTGGCGACATCGGTTCCTGGCCAACGCGCGCACGCCGACGGCCCTTGAGGGTATCGTGGAAATGGACGAAACCTATTTCCTGGAAAGTTGCAAAGGCAGTCGCAGCTTGCGGCAGCGCCGTAAGCCGCGGAAGCGGGGCGGTGGTCGCGGGGTGCCCCGCGGTCGGAGCCCGGCGCATTGACCGGTGCTGACGGCCGTGGCCCGCGGGGGCGCCACGTATGCCCAGCAGGTGCCCGACACCGCGGCGACCACGCTCCAGGAGAACGTCGCGACCTGGACGGCCAAGGACGCAGTGATCGTCAGCGATGCCCACCCCAGCTATCGCGCGGCCACGCGCGAGGCGGCGCGCCATCACCAGGTGATCAACCGCCAACGCGGCGAGTCGGTGCGGGACGACGTATGGCACATCAATACCGTCAATAACCGTCATATGTTCATGAAAAAACGCCTGAATCACGACCATCGGGGCGTGTCGACCAAATACCTTGACAACTACATGCGGTGGCTACAGCTCCACGACTTCCATCCCGACAAAACCACCGAAACGAACTTCATTGTCGAGCAGATCGGGCCCAATACACATATAACAACATAAGAGCCTTGACTAATTCCATTCCAAGATAATTTTCTATCGCAGAGTCTTCCAGTGCGAAGCCGAGACACTAGAGATACGGTAGAGATCATGAAGCGTTACTTCAAAGCTACGTGGTTCTGATAACTGGGGCGTATAACACTACTCATGTGCGAGGTGAAATCAGATACGATGAGTTTGGGTTTTAAGAAATGCCATCCAATTGGACCCTCACCGTATGACAATGCAGTCAACAATTGCCGTCTTGATACCCATTTCGAACGCATCCACGCCTTAATGGATGACTACAGGTTCTTGAGTCCAAGCCTTCGTTAGGCTGACTGAATGGTTAAATCTATGAAATCTTGCAAATATGAGGATTGAAGTCCCTACCGCTTGTTGACGTATTCTTTTTGTCTTTAGCCTTTAAGAATTTCACATGGTCAATCAGGTGGACTTTGACTTTCCTTTCTATAATTTTGCGCCTCTTATCGCCACAAAACCATGAAAACGGCCGAGATTCGCTCGACCTATTTGGCGCATTTTGCCGATCGTGGTCATCGGGTGGTTCCTTCTGTCCCGTTAATTCCTAGTAGCGATCCTACGATCTTGTTCACCGTGGCAGGTATGGTGCCATTTAAAGACGCGCTTACGGGTGTCGAGACGTTACCGTTCTCGCGTGCAACATCATGCCAGCGGTGCGTTCGCGCCGGCGGTAAGCACAACGATCTCGAAAACGTAGGCTATACGGCGCGACATCACACTTTCTTTGAGATGCTCGGTAACTTCAGCTTCGGCGACTATTTCAAAGAGGATGCGATCAGCTGGGCTTGGGAATTCGTACAGAATGTATTGAATCTAGAAAAAGACCGACTCTGGTTTACGGTCCATCCTAGCGACGCCGAGGCGCGTAAACTGTGGACCGATAAGATAGGCATCGACTCGTCACGGGTCGTTAACCAGGAAGATAACTTTTGGGCAATGGGGGACACGGGACCCTGCGGGCCTTGTAGTGAAATTTTCTTCGATCAAGGGCCTACGATTGCTGGAGGCCCGCCAGGTTCACCGAATGAGGACGGCGATCGTTTCCTTGAAATTTGGAATCTGGTTTTTCCTCAGTTTGATCGTCAACCTGATGGTGCGCTGAGCCCTCTAGATAAACCCGGGGTGGATACGGGTCTCGGCCTAGAACGCCTAGCAGCTGTAATGCAAGGGGTTTCTAACAACTATCAAATTGATGTGTTTAGACCGATCTTTGATGCACTCGCTCGCATGCTGAAGTTAGCTGCAATCGAAGGCGCAATTGCCCAAGCGTCATGTCGAGTTGTTGTGGATCACGTGAGATCCGCTTCGTTCCTAATCAGTGATGGCATTCTCCCCGATAGAGAAGGCAGGGGCTATGTGTTGCGGCGCATCATTCGACGTGCATTGCGACATGGACATAAACTAGGTATTGAGGAACCGTTCTTTCATGACTTGGTGAAACCGTTAGTCGAGACTATGAGGGACGCTTATCCTGAGTTAGCCGCTGCTCAAACGCGCATTGAGCAGACATTGTGTGATGAGGAAGTGAAATTTGGTGAAACCCTACAACGTGGTATGGCTGTTTTAGGGGACGCCCTGAATGACTTGTCTGGCAATTTGTTGCCTGGCGAACTCGCATTCAAGCTTTATGACACCTACGGCTTCCCAATTGATCTGACGGCCGATGTAGCACGGGAGCAAGGTCTAGCCATTGATCGACCAGGCTTCGACAAGTTGATGTCGGAACAACAGTCCCGTGCCCGCGCCGCCGGTCAGTTTCAAGCTCGTGAGAACGCACGGTTGACGGTTGACGGTGTTATTGAATTTGTTGGTTACGATCAATTGACTGGGGATGGTCGAATCGCTCAGATTTTTACACGTGAAAACGATGCATTCTCTGAATCGAGTGCGTTAGCTGCAGGGCAGTGTGGGGCTATCGTGCTGGATCGCACAGCTTTTTACGGCGAAGCTGGGGGGCAGGTCGGCGATATTGGCATGCTAGCTTGTAACGAGTCGCAGTTTCGCGTAACAAACGTGACGCGCATAAATGAGCAGTTCGTGCACCATGGCGAAGTCTTACAGGGCAATTTTTCACTGAATCAAACGGTGCACTTTGATGTAGACTCAGTGCATCGACAGGATGTTGCTAGAAATCATTCCGCTACCCATCTGCTTCACGCAGCACTCAAGGCGACTTTAGGTGATCACGTTCGCCAACGCGGTTCGCTAGTAGAAGCAGCGCGCTTACGTTTCGACTTTGCGCACGATCGACCGCTGGCATCTCAAGAACGGATTGCCATCGAAGATCAAGTCAATGAGCAGATCCTCTCTAATGCGATCGTAATAACCCGGGAATTACCGTTTAAAGAGGCGGTCGAAAATGGAGCCGTTGCTCTCTTCGGCGAAAAGTACGATGACATGGTGCGTGTGTTAGACATGGGTAACGGCTATTCGGTCGAGCTTTGCGGCGGGACGCACGTCATTCGTTTAGGAGAGATCGGACTATTTCGGATCACATCGGAATCCGGGATTGCGGCGGGCGTTCGACGGATTGAAGCTGTTACTGGGCGAGCTGCCTACGAGAGGTATCGAGCCGACACCACATTGTTGGATAACTTGGGTTCTCAGGTAGGTGTCGCTCCTAATCAACTCACCAGCCGTATCAAGCGTTTACTTGAGGAGCGGAAGGATCTAGAAAGAAAGTTGAGCGATTCCTCGTCAATGAACTTGCGCGAGCGCGGCGAAGAATTAACGGACTTGATAGTAGACATCGGCGATGTGAAACTATTGGCGGCTCTTGTAGATGGCGACGCGGATGCCATGATGGCAAGCTTTGATGATCTCCGGGAGCGACTGGGAATCTTCGTGATTGTGCTTGCGGTCATCAGCGACTCGAAGTGTCAACTGGTGTGTGGCGTGTCAAAATCGTTGACAGAGTCGGTATGTTCGAACGACGTGATCGCTCAAATCGGCCACCACGTTGCCATTCGTGGTGGGGGGAAGCCCATCATGGCCCGCGCAGGGGGTAGCGCAACTGCCCAAGAATTGGAGAATGCGCTGGCAACGCTACCCGATTGGCTTAGGTCGCGACTCGGTGCATGAGCCTGCTTGTCCACAAATACGGAGGCACATCGGTCGGCACGGTCGACCGGATTGAGGCTGTCGCTGACCGTATCGCAGCAGCTCAAGCGCAAGGGCATCAAGTCGTTGTCGTAGTCTCCGCGATGAGCGGAGAAACCAACCGGCTAACAGCGCTTGCTCACGAAATTACGGACCGTCCGTCGGCGCGTGAAATGGATGTGCTATTGGCCTCGGGGGAACAGGTTTCCATCGCGCTGTTAGTCATCGCATTACAAAAGCGTGGCGTTGATGCACAATCATTTCTAGGTGACCAACTTCCGTTCAGGACCGATAGTAACCATCAACGCGCCAGGATTGAATTTGTAGAGCCTAAGAACATCCTGCGATCGGTCCATCGTGGCGCGGTGCCGGTCATTGCAGGATTTCAGGGTGTTGACGAAGTAGGCGACGTGACGACTATTGGTCGTGGTGGTTCCGATACTTCGGCCGTTGCCATTGCGCATGCGATTGCCGCAGACGAGTGCTTGATTTACACTGATGTCGATGGCGTATATACCGCCGATCCGCGTATTGTGGACAAAGCTTCAAAGATGGGGAGCGTGGAATTCGAGGAAATGCTTGAGATGGCGAGTCTCGGTGCGAAAGTCCTGCATACGCGAGCGGTTGAATTTGCGCATAAGAACGATGTCGCCATGCGCGTGTTGTCGAGTTTTGAAGATGGAGAGGGTACATTGATAAATTCAGGTACGAAGCACATGGAAAAGCCGCTCGTATCTGCGATCACGCATGAGCGCGATGAAGCCAAGCTAACCGTTCTTCGCGTTAAAGACGTACCTGGCATTGCGTGGAAGATATTGGGTCCTATCGGCGATGCTGATATTGCGGTCGACATGATCGTTCAGAATGTGAGCGTAGATGGATTCACGGACTTTTCTTTCACAGTAAAGCGGGCGGATTTTTTAAAGGCGAAAGATCTGTTGGCAACTTACTTGCGAGAAAACGGTCTTGACGGATCCACTGTTGCAGGTGATGACACGATCGCAAAAGTCACGATCGTCGGAGTAGGCATGCGATCTCATGCTGGTGTGGCGACCAAAATGTTCAAGACGCTGGCGAAGGAAGGTATCAATATCAAGATGATCTCTACTTCTGAGATAAAAATCTCCGTCGTAGTTGACGAGCGCTACGTGGAGCTAGCAGTTCGGTCCTTGCATGAAGCTTTTGAGCTAGAAAAGCAGACTCGTGTTGCTTCGTTGTAGTGGTGCAACGAAGCTTCAGCTAGGCCCACGGGCCTAATAAAAGCACGGATATTAGCTGCCGATAAGATGAGATAGCGATTTGTTAGACGAAATTCGACGCGCTGGATCACACATCGAATATTGCTTAGCGATCACGAGAACTCACCACACAAGTGTTCGATTAGTGACCAACTGCGGCGAGCGCGATTCACCTAGCAAGTCATTCGAGCTGTTAGGTTTGTTGTGGGATCGACTCTCAATTGATTATTGGTACAAATCAAGAAGATCCAAACTGATATATAAAGATGCTGTACAAAACAATAGATTGAGGGTGGAGCGAAATAGACGCTTTGAGAATTTGCGCCAATGCTTAAGATTTGATTGTCAAATGGAAAGCTAAGTAGGCTTCCATCCAACGTAGCAGTCGGAATCAAGGGAAGGGTTCGAATGCTCATCTTAACTCGGCGCGTCGGCGAGTCCGTGCGCATTGGTAACGATATCAAAATTTCCGTCTTACATGTTCGGAAGAATCAAGTACGGATCGGCTTTGAAGCGCCAGGCGATCGACCGGTATTTCGTGAAGAAATCTGGGTAAAAAAACACGGCGACCGTGAAGATACCGATACCAATGTGACTTAGCAGTCAATATCGCAACGTAGTTAGCTAAGCAAAGCTCGCTATGATTTACGCTCGTTGTGGGGTGATAGCACTCCGTACGTTAGCACCAGTGGCCAAATTGGATAAGGCACTAGTCTACGAAACTAGCGACTACAGGTTCGAATCCTGTCTGGTGCGCCATGGAGAGGTGGCCGAGAGGTCGAAGGCGCTCCCCTGCTAAGGGAGTATAGGTAACCCCTATCGAGGGTTCGAATCCCTCCCTCTCCGCCATCCGATGTCGAATTGACGCTGGAAGTCATCAGATGTCTTGAGCTCCATTGACCGTGATTGGTTCGACTGGTCTTGAGCTGTGCAGCAGCATGAGCGACTAAATGCTGATGGGCATTGACGCCATGCTGGCTGATCTGATAGTCTCACATTGTCAGTCTTCCAAAGCGAGCAGGAATCTATACCGATTGAGCCCGGATGCGTCTTAAATTGAAATGCTGCAGCGCTAGAAGGAAGGTAGGCACGAGGCCGATGCACACGATGAGTATGGCCGATGTGGATGCCTCAGCGAACCTTTCGTCGGAAGCTAGACGATACGCCCGCGTCGCAAGGGTTTCGAAGTTGAATGGTCGCAGGATCAGTGTGGCTGGTAGCTCTTTGACAACATCAACGAACACAAGCAACAAAGCTGTCGAGAAAGCCGGTATTAACAGAGGTAAATGAATTCGACGAAACACCCGTTGAGGTTTCGCGCCAAGAGTGCGAGCTGCGTCGTCGTAGTTGGGGTGAATTTGTGCCATGCCGCCTTCAAGACTATTGAACGCGACCGTTAGAAAACGTGCAAGATAGACCAAGATTAGGCCAGCAAAACTTCCTGTGAGGAGCAGCCCTACGCTTACATCGAAAACCGCGTCAATGCTTGTTGCTAACCATCTATCAATAGAAGTAAGAGGACCGATCAGCCCGATAGCTAACACCATACCAGGTATCGCATATCCTAAAGTGGCCGTCCGCGCGCCTAGTCGTAAACTCAAACTATTGCTTTGTATTCTTACGGTATAAGTTAAACATAAGGCGCAAGCAACCGTCAGTCCTGCTGCTACCGCCGCGACCGCAACCGTATTTTTGATGTAGTCAAAAAATGCTGCTCCCATAGTCGGGTCGCCAGTGCCTATGGTGTGGTACGCCAGAGTGATAAAAGGTATGACTAAACCTATGAGGAGTGGAATAGAGCACGCGATCACTGCCAACGATGTTTGAACAGTATTTAATTTAGAACGAGGGGCAGGTACATTTCTTGATACGGGATTGGTTTGGCTCCCTCGTCGCGCCAATTGCTCGAACAAGACTAGAAACGCTGCTACCGCAAACAGCCAACCTGCGAGTTGTATTGCGGCCTGGGGTTCGCCCATGGCGTACCATGTGCGAAAAATGCCCTGGGTGAGTGTGGGTACGCCGAAGTAGTTGACTACACCGAAATCCGCCGCGGTTTCCATGAGCGCTAACGCTAACCCCCCAGCTATAGCAGGCCGAGCGTGGGGCAATGCGATGGTGAAAAATGCTCGTCTCGGTCTGACGCCTAGCGTACGTGCGGCTTCGATAAGCGGTGCAGCTTGTGACGTAAACGCGTTGAAGGCGAGGAGATAGACATAAGGGTAGAGTGTGAAGCCAAGTACCAATATCGCCCCAGGGAGTGAACGAATTGATGGTGTTGGGATCTCTAAATTTTTAAATAAAGCGTCAAAAAGACCGGTATAACTAAAGAGGTCGCCGTATGCGTAGGCTACGACGTATGCCGGCGCAGCCAATGGTAGAATCAAAATCCAAGCGAATATGCGATGACCAAGGAACTCTTTGGTTGCGGTGAGCCATGCGCAACCGACACCGACAATGCCGGATACAGCCGCGACGCCTAAAAGCAGCGCGAGTGTATTCACGATATACTCAATGAGTACGGTCTCGCGCAGGTGAGTCCAAATGTCGGACGCGGGTAGAAAAAAATGCAGCAAAATGGCTGCTATGGGGACGACGACGGGCAAGGCAATCGTGACCGCGACGACGGACCGAACCGAGGGAAATTGAGATATTCGCACCCTTACTTGATGCGGGCCTGGGCTCGGTAGGACATGACAAAGCATTCTAATGAGGCGGCGCAGGTTTGCCGGGTGGCTTGACCGCTGTGCGCGCCGCATTGTCACTTGAGCGCGTCAGTTATCGGTACGGCACGAAAACGGTTCTTGACAAGATCAGCATACAGGTGGCTGCGGGCGAAATCGCATGCTTGCTCGGTGCGTCCGGCAGTGGTAAGAGCACGCTCTTACGTATCGTAGCGGGGCTACTACCATTGCAGGAAGGCGTTGTACGGCTGGACGGACTATTCATTGCCAGAACCGGTCATGAGCCACCACCTGAAGAACGGCAATGCGGCTTCGTCTTTCAAGACCACGTACTGTTTCCCCATTTGACGGTCGAAGCGAACGTGGCGTTCGGTATCCAGCAGCAACCTGCTTCGCAACGTAAAAAACGGGTATTAGCTCAACTTCGCGACGTGGGGCTAACAGGATACGCTCATCGTTATCCGCATACACTATCGGGCGGTGAACAGCAGCGCGTCGCGTTAGCCCGTGCTTTAGCCCCGAATCCCGGCGTCGTGTTGCTGGATGAGCCGTTCGGTAGCGTCGACTCGACTTTGCGGCGGCGAATGCGTGACGAGACGCGCCAGGCGCTACATGCGAATGGCGCACCAACGTTGATCGTGACTCACGATGCGGAAGAGGCAATCGAGCTCGCCGATCGTATTTTGATACTGCAGAACGGTAGGATCGTTCAAGATGACGTACCTGAGGTCGTTTGGCAGCAGCCGGCGAATCGTTACGTCGCTGAGTTACTCAATGGTTCCGATGCGATCACGGGTGAAGTTACGACGACCGGAATCAAGACGGCTTTCGGTACGATTGATTGCGTTGCATCGCTGGATGAAGGCCAACTTTGCTCAGTCTTGGTACGACCTGAGTCCATTCATCTAGAAGCATCGACCGAAAGTAAAGCACATGTCGCGGATCTGCGTTATCTTGGCGATCGTTATGTAGCTATAGTAGAGGTCAACGGCGAGCGATTACGTGCGAAACTAGCAAGAGGGATGCGGTTTGAGGTAGGCACCCTGGTATCGGTTGCGTTCGATATACAGGGAGTTAATGTGTATGCTATAAATGATAATGATTCTCATTAAAATAATGAGTGGTAAGAAGTATTTACATTGGAGTAGATCATGATTAGACACAGACGATGGCAACTCTTGCTGGTGTGTTGTCGATGGATCATGGTTGTTATTTTTTCTATCCAACAGATCGGAATATATGCAGCGAATGAAGTTAACGTGTACTCGGCCCGCCACTATGACACGGATCTAGCGCTTTACGATACCTACACAGAACAGACCGGCATTGACGTCAACCTCATTGAAGGCGGCAGTGATGCGTTAATCGAACGGATTATTAACGAGGGTGAACTCACACCTGCGGATGTTTTAATCACCGTTGATGCAGGAAGACTTTGGCGTGCGCAACAACGCGGCGTATTTCAACCAGTCCAATCAGAGGTTCTTGAGGCGCGCATACCCGCTCACCTCCGCGAAGCGGACGGGCATTGGTTTGGATTGTCGAAACGCGCCCGGGTAGTGGTCTACACGAGGGGTCTTGATTTGCCTATTGCGATTAACCGTTACGAGGATTTAGCCGACCCGTCCCTTCGGCGTCTGATATGCATGCGTTCCTCGTCGAATATCTACAACATTTCGTTGATGGCGTCCCTTATTGATGCGCTTGGCGCGGAAGCTGCAGAACGGTGGGCTAGCCGCGTCGTCGAGAACTTCCACCGTGCGCCTCAAGGTAACGACACGAGTAATCTGTCGGATGTCGCTACTGGTTCGTGTGGCGTAACTATCGCTAATACATACTACTTGGGTCGCCTTCTGGCAAGCGCCGAAGCAGAGGGTCGCGAGCTAGTCAATGCGTTACAAATCGTGTTTCCGAATCAGGATGATCGTGGGACTCACGTCAATATCAGCGGTGCTGGTGTAACGAAACATGCACCCAACCGTGAAAACGCAGTGCGTTTCCTAGAGTATCTTACAAGTAACTTTGCGCAAAGACTGTTTGCTGAAGGTAACAACGAATATCCGGTCATTGGGGTACCAACGGGTCCTATCTCTGAGCTAGGTGTTTTTAAAGAAGACAATTTAGATGCGCAGCGACTGGGTGAACACCAAGCCCAGGCTGTACGTATCTACGATCGTGCAGGGTGGCGCTAAGCGATGTTCTTGAAGAAATTGTCATGCATGATGCAAATTTGGAATAACCTCATTGAAGCGAGCACGAGATTTGTTTTGTTCGCAGTCCTGTCGTTCGTTGTGGCAAGTGTCACGCTTTCCGCACAACCTAGCGGAATCGGCGCAACGCCTGCAGATCCGGTTCGTGATGCGAAAACCCAACCGACGCACCCTGATCAAAAAACACACGCGGTATCTGCGCAAGTCATTAATCCATCTATGGACGATGTCGCTTTTCTAACGCAACTAGGCCTCATTCGCGGGCACCTGACTGTTGGTTTGGAACTTTTTAAACTCGGTTTGCCTGAGCAGGCTGAATCTCATATGAAACATCCGGAAGCCGAGCTGTATGCAACACTTGTTCCTACATTCGAGGCCCGTGGGTGTCCGGGTTTTACAAATGAATTGTCTGCGCTTGCTCTCGCCATTGAGGAACGGCACAGCTTGATGTCGGTGATGTCGGTGTTTGAGTCCCTTGATCGAGCTATTGAACGATGCGAGCGAGTCGCGAATCACCTGGAACCTAACGAAATCTTGGCTGTTATTGAAAATCTCATGCAGCACGCGCGATTCGAGTACAACTTGGGCATTGTCAATGGCCAGATGCAGAACTTGCACGAATATCAGGACGCTTGGGGTTTTACGCAGGTTGCTGCAAGTTATGTGGATTCAAGTAAGTTCAAAGTGGCTGTGCAAAGTGAAGAGCTCGTGACGCACCTCAACAGCTTGTTTGAAAAGCTCCGCCCGCTTTGGCCTTCCCTTGATCCCCATGAGAGCGAATTACAAGATTTGCCGGACAACGAAGCCTTATGGCAGTCGTTTGAGTCATTGAAACTCTAACCATTCATACGGCGGATATCGGGCAGAGTCGTTGATATCTCGGTGCTTGGTTCGTCATCTGTAATGAAATCTGAACTGCACTTTCGTGCGAAGTGATCGCACGTAATAATGGGGGCTTATATACCTAACTTGACATAGCAAGATAGCTTCATTTGGCTCTTATGTAATCAAATGTTGATTTGAGCTAACATATATCTAAAATGATGTTCAACCTATTGATTTTGCGCATGATGAAGAGAAGCGCGTTCGAGACCTGGTTAACCTAAACCGCGTGTTGACCGCTGCGTAGAAGCGGCAGGCGGTCAAGACGCGCCAAACGGAGAAGACTGATGAGCTGCCCGCGGCGCGGACGTTCACCCACTGTGGCAGCAAGGGGGTGGTACGGCGTGGGAGAGTGCTGGTCTGGTGCGGTTTTGCTGTCGCGCGGCACCTGTGGGCAAGACCTTCACGGCATTGACGGGCACGCCGTTGGCACGGTTGCGTTTCAAGTCGACCTGGATGGCTTATCAAGCGTGCATACGCACGCGGATGACGTTACATCAGTCGGCCGTGGCGTGTGGGATCAGTTACCGCACGGCGTTTCTCTGGCGACATCGGTTCCTGGCGTACGCCGCCAGCCCTTGAGGGTATCGTGGAAATGGACGAAACCTATTTCCTGGAAAGTTGCAAAGGCAGTCGCAGCTTGCGGTAGCGCCGTAAGCCGCGGAAGCGGGGCGGTGGTCGCGGCGTGCCCCGCGGTCGGAGCCCGGCGCATCGACCGGCGCTGACGGCCGTGGCCCGCGGGGGTGCCACGTACGCCCAGCAGGTGCCCGACACCACGGCGATGATGCTTCAGGATCAGGAGAACGTCGCGACCTGGACGGCCAAGGACGCCGTGATCGTCAGTGACGCCTACCCCAGCTATCGCGCCGCCTCGCGCGAGGCGGCGCGCCATCACCAGATGATCAACCGCCAACGCGGCGCATCGGTGCGGGACGATGTGTGGCACATCAATACCGCCAATAACCGCCATAGGTTCATGAAAAAACGCCTGCATCACGACCACCGCGGCGTGTCGACCAAATACCTTGACAACGACATGCGGTGGCTACAACGACACGATTTCCACCCCGACAACACCACCGACACGAACTTCATGATTGAGCAGGTCGGACCGGATACACATATAACAATATAAGAGCCTAAAATTTTATTCTGGTTAAAGCAAACCCAATCCCGTGTCTTCTTACCGCGTTGTTGAGTTCATGCTACTCCCCGGCTCTCGGAGTAAAGCGAGCAAGTTGAACCAACTGGCCGGCGCGAACCGATGGGTGTGGAATCGAATCCTTGCGGAAACGCATGCGGCGTATCTCGCGTTCAAACACGATGGCAAGGACAAGCCGTTTCTCTCGTTCCATTCGGTCAAGGACGCGCATGGCAACATCCTTCGTCCCGGTCTGGCCGCGCGATTCGTCGCGTTACGCAAAGACACGCCCTGGTTACAGGAACTACCATCAAACGAAGTGCGCTACACCTTGAAGCGTCAGGCTGACGCGTGGCAACGCTTCTTCAAGGAGCCATCGGCGGGACGACCGCGATTCAAGTCGTATGGTCATGGCGATGCATTCACCATCCCGCAAAAGGTACGCCTTCGTACCGACCCCAAAGGTATGACATACCTTGCGATTCCTAAAACCGGGGCATATAGACTTCAAAGATCAGGCGGTCATCCGTATGCCGAGGCCAGGCCAAAGCAGGTGGTAGTCAAACGCGTCCTGAACCGATGGCGCTGCTTTGTGACCTACGACATTGGGGAAGTCGCGCTTCCGGACAACGGCCTGTCGGTTGGCGTGGACCGCAACTGTGGTCAAATCGCGACGAGTGACGGACATTTTTACGTCATGCCTGATGCTTCCCGCTTGCAAACGAAAGCGCGCCGCTATCAGCGTCGCATGGCGCGACGCAAGAAGGGATCCAACCGGAGAGGGATTGCCAAACGCCGCTACGCGAAGGCGCAGAAGAAATTGGCAATGACCCGCAGAAACTACCTGCACCATGTGACTCGTGACTTGAGCAACCGCTTTGGTACGGTGTGTATTGAAGATCTGCATGTCAAGGCAATGACAGCTTCTGCGAAAGGTACCGTAGCAAATCCCGGCGTGAACGTACGCGCCAAAGCTACACTGAACCGGTCCATCCTTGACACGGGGTGGTCAATATTCGAGTGGATGCTAGCTTACAAGACGCACCGGGTGGTGCAAGTTGACGCGGCGTATACGTCACAGACCTGTTCCTCTTGTGGTCATGTGGCCAAGGAAAATCGTGTTTCGCAATCCCGCTTTCACTGCGCGCATTGTGGCTTCAAGAGCAACGCCGATATGAACGCGGCGTTGAATATCAAGGCCCGGGGGACTGGGGCATCTGGGCGGCTCAGGAGCGTAGGCGTTGGCCTCTCCGATGTGGCTTTGCGTAAGCAAGGACGCGGTACCCGTCAACGAGATATGCAAACCGTTGACAGGTTCGTGCCTGTCAACTTAGGTATATAAGCCCCTAATAATGAAATCGTATGTAGGATAGGTGCTCATCTGAACCAGACCACATAGCTGTATATAGAATCAATCACAATACCGAAGCTCTGTATGTATAACGAGGTTTTTACGGTGGATATAAACGTTAACGGTGCGTTAAGAAAGCTAGGCGATCTTGATCCAAAAACGCCACTCCTGTGGGTTCTGCGAGACCAATTGCAGCTCGTTGGCACTAAGTATGGATGCGGCATCGCCCAATGTGGGGCATGTACCGTGTTGGTAAATAATGCACCTGTTAAGTCCTGCTCTTATCCCGTTTCGGCGCTTGACGGTGCCGAGGTAACGACTATTGAAGGATTGAGCGATAGCGACAGCGAACTAAGTCCTGTGCAACAGGCGTGGGTGGATCTTGATGTCGCACAGTGCGGTTATTGTCAGAGCGGTCAGGTCATGGCGGCAGAAGCGCTATTGCGGTCGAATCCAAATCCAAGCGACAAAGAGATTGATGTGGCGATGGCTTCGAATATTTGTCGTTGCGGCACCTATCTTCGAATCCAGCAAGCAGTGAAGATGGCTGCTGGACAGCTTGTAGCAGGCGAATAGGAGATCGAACGATGAACGCTTTGAATTACCACGATATTGGCACAGTGGCAGACATGGTGACTCGTGGCAAGGTGCCTACTCAAACGGCGACTCCTGTGGAAATCGTCAAACTCGACCGCCGTCAATTCTTGAAAATGACCGGCGCCGTAGGGGGTGGCTTGATGTTGTCATTCAGCATCCCGCGAGCTATGGCCAGCGAAAAGTCGTTGCAACCGAACGGTTACGTCAAAATCGATACTTCGGGCATTGTGTTGTATGCGAAGAATCCAGAGATCGGGCAAGGCGTTAAGACTTCGCTACCCATGATCGTTGCGGAGGAACTTGATGCAGCCTGGGAGGATGTTCGAGTCGAACAATCGCGCATTGATCCAGCGATTTATGGAATGCAGTTCGCGGGCGGTTCGATGGCCATCCCAATGAATTTCGACGTATTGCGTCAGGCGGGGGCTACTGCGAAAGCCATGTTAATTGCTGCTGCCGCTAAGCGTTGGGCCGTAAGTGCTGAAACATTGATCACGGCGGATAGCCAGGTGGTGCATGAGCCAACCAATCGTCGGCTGTCATACGTTGAACTTGCTACCGAAGCTGCAGCATTACCGGTTCCAAGCAGTTCGTCACTGAAGTTGAAAAAACGCAGTGAATTCCGTTTGCTTGGACGCCGCATCACCGGCGTTGACAATGAGGCCTTGATGCGCGGTAAACCGCTTTTCGGGATTGATCAAACGGTGCCGAACATGAAGTATGCTGTCTATCAAAAGTGCCCAGCAATTGGTGGAAAGGTCAAGTCGGCAAATCTCGACGAAGTGAAAGCGATGCCTGGCGTAGTTGAGGCGTTCGTGCTGGAAGGCAACGGTAACGCGATGGAGCTTTTGCCTGGCGTTGCCATCGTCGCGGATAACACCTGGGCAGCGATGCAGGCAAAGCAGGCCTTGCAAGTTGAGTGGGATCAATCTAACGCTGCGACCGACAGCTGGCTAACTGCGAGCAACGAGGCAGAACGCTTGCGTCATGAATCTGGAAAACGCGTCGTCAATACTGGAAACGTTGACGATGCGTTTGCACGCAGCAAGAAGCAAGCGAGTGGCTTCTACCGGTACGCGTTTGTCAGCCATGCACAGATGGAGCCACAAAACTGTACTGCGTCGTTCGCAGGCGGCAAGTTGGAGATGTGGTCGCCAACGCAAACGCCCGGCATGGTTACTGAGACGGTTGCGAAGATCGTTGGCGTAGCACCGTCGCAGGTAACGCTCCATCAAACCCGCTGTGGTGGCGGCTTTGGGCGCAGGTTGTACAACGACTTCATGTGCGAAGCAGCTGCAATTACGAAGCGCGCGGGTGTGCCAATCAAGTTGCAGTGGACGCGTGAAGACGACATGGCATACGACTTATTTCGAGCGGGTGGTTTTCATCAAATGCGCGGTTCGCTAGATGCTGAGGGACGTATTTCCGGTTGGCACGATCACTTTATCACATTCACGAACGACGGCAATCGTCCGGTTACCGGTGGTAATCTATCGCCGGAGACTTTCCCTGGCGGCTTACTCGAAAACATTCGTGTAGAACAAACGGCATTGGCCTGGAAAAATCGTTGTGCTGCATGGAGGGCACCAGGTTCGAATGTATTTGCGTTCGTAACTGGGAGTTTCTTACATGAATTAGCGAACCTTGCGGGACGAGACCATGTTGATGTTTTACTAGAAACGCTTGGCGAACCTCGCCAACTTGGCCCTCGAGGTATGCATACCGGTCGTGCGGCGGGCGTCATTAAGCTAGCTGCGGAACGGGCAGGTTGGGGTCGGGATCTCGCCGATGATCGTGGGTTAGGTATCGCGTTCTACTACAGTCATTTAGGGCACATTGCTGAAGTCGCTGACGTCAGCGTGAACGCAGATAAAGCAGTGAAGGTACATAAAGTCACGGTCGTTGCCGATGTAGGACCGATCGTGAACTTAAGTGGCGCCGAAAATCAAGTTCAAGGTTCCGTGGTTGACGCCTTATCAACTATGTTCAATCTTGCCGTGAGCTTTGATAAGGGACGCGTAGAACAGAGCAACTTCGATAGCTACCCTATGTTGAGGATGCCGTCTACGCCCGACATTGATGTGCACTTCGTGGATTCTGATTACCCTCCGACAGGCTTGGGAGAGCCAGCGTTTCCGCCCTTAGCGCCTGCAGTCTGCAACGCCATCTTTGAGGCTTGTGGTCGTCGCATTCGGACGTTGCCGATTAAAGAGGAAGGATTTACATTAGCATGACTTGGACGCCCCGATAAGCCGTGATAGGTTAGTGTGACCAGTCGTTTCATGCCGGCAATGAGTGTCGGTTTTAATCTCTTTGCCATTTACCTTCATTGACATTGGCGATAACTTTCGTTAGCGTCATCGGGTGGTCTAAAGCACGGATTTAGGTCTGGAACTTGTACGATTTTCTTGTTTCCGTTAACGAGTCAGAGAGTTGAGTCGTCCAACGCGCTTGCTAGTGATATTTCTAGCACTCGCCACACTGAGCAGTGTCTGTTTCGTCGTGTTTTATCTCGGCGCGGGTTTTTCAAAGCTAACATTCGATCCGGAACGGCGACGCATGCCTCTAGTACTGATCACGCTAGAACGCTTTGCTCCTGATCATCAGCATGAGCAGTATGAGGTGTTCAAAAGAGATCGGAGTGCCGTGTTTGCTAACTACGCGCATGATGTGGTTTTTGACGGCAAAACGTGGCTGAGTAGTGAAGGCAATCGAACGCAAGTTTGGCACCGCATCATGTTAGAGTCGTTCGAGCCGGCTTCCGAATATATCAATGCGGTAACGGAGCCGGCTTACACCGAAATTGAGGGGCAATATGATGATGACAATTTCAAGGAATTCGCGCACTTTGTGGGACATGTCAAACCCACGAAAAGTTACGACAAACCGGTAGTTTTGTTATTCGCCCAGGCGCCGGTCACATATCAGCGCGAGCTAGTTGATGTGGTTACCGAATCGCTCCGACTGTTCGATGGTCAAGTCGGGTTTGCAATGCCCATAGAGAAGATCAATGGCAATAGCTCGCTGATCGTGAATTATCTCGCGCTCATCGAATTTGAAAACGGTGGTCGAATCATTGACTGGTTGGAGAATACAATCCGCAAGTCGCAGTTTATGCTTTTGCGTAAACGCATAGACGACCTTTCGCTTGTCGTTGCAATGCCAAGCTGAGACTACCTAACGCAGCGCATGCGCTGCCTCATTCATAGCGGATTATGGAAGGAATCGAGCCATGCCGATGATTCTCAATGAAGACCAGAACATCCTAAAGGACACGGCGAAAGAGTTTTGTACTGACAACACGCCGATCAGCCAATTGCGGAAGCTTCGTGACGACGACAATCCGGATGGATTTGATCGGGACACTTGGCAAGCGATGGTCGAACTCGGCTGGGCTGGTATCCCGTTCCCGGAAAGCGTGGGAGGCTTAGGGTTCGGATATAAGGGACTGGGCATCGTTACGGAGGAGCTTGGGCGTAATCTCGCGGCATCGCCGTTGTTCGCTAGCGTATGGATTGGCGGTACCATCTTGAATCTGGGTGGCAGCGACGACCAAAAACGCGATCTGTTGGCGAAAGTTGCGCGCGGCGAGTTGTTACTGGCGCTCGCGCTGGAAGAATCCCATCGGCACAACCCGTACAACATCAGCACATCTGCTTCGATCTCAGGCAACTTGATTGAGATTAGTGGGAAGAAAAAATTCGTGCTCGACGGGCATGTCGCCGACAAGCTGATCGTCATTGCACGGTCGTCCGGCGAATCAGGCGATCGCGATGGCTTAACCTTGGTTCTTGTCGACCGCACAGCGCCAGGTGTTGGCGTGACGCGAACGAAAATGGTTGATAGTCGTAACGCAGCTAACATCGCCTTTGAAAACGTGAGCGTGAATCAGGATGCAGTTATTGGAACCATTGGCCAAGGTGCTGAGGTTTTAGATGCGGCGCTCGACATTGCACGTATCGGTCTGGCGGCTGAGATGCTGGGCAGTGCGCAAGACTGTTTTGATCGCACTGTTGCATATTTAAAAGAACGGGAACAGTTCGGCGTGCCTATTGGTTCGTTTCAAGCGCTCAAGCATCGTGCGGCGAACATGTTTTGTGAAGTGGAACTCTCGAAGTCGGTCGTACTTGAAGCACTAACTGCATTGGATGAAGGGCGTTCCGCAGCGGAGATTGCGATCTTAGCTAGTCTTGCTAAATCGAAGGTCGGCGAAATGTTTCACACGGTGTCGCGAGAGGGTATTCAGATGCACGGTGGCATCGGCATGACTGACGAGTTCGATATCGGCTTTTATCTGAAACGCGCTGCGGTAGCCGAGCAAACGCTAGGCGATATGTACTTTCATCGGAATCGCTACGGCGAGCTGCAGGGGTATTAACCACATTACATACAAAGGCCTTCTTGGTTTTGTATTTGATGATGGAATCAATCTGCAGCTGGGCGATTGATGCGAAAATCGTCAGGCCACGCTGATTAAAAGTCGCCTTCCGATACAGTTATGCGCGAAGGAGACGTTTGCCAACATAGCGCTATAACGATTGAGCGTCCTTGCTAACCTTAAGACCACTTTGAGTTGTTGTTGATGCCTTTCCTAAAGAACCAACACTGGCCGAACATTCCGATCGTAGTACACCCAATGTTGTTGTTTTAGCGCCACACTGAACTTGGTGTCAGTGCCTTAGTCTTGATGGTCGTTCACGATCTAGAAATCTGGATGGCTGGACAGATCCAGTGATGCACGCGTAGGGTGCCGATTGAACGATGGCATCTCGGTGAGCTTGAGAGATAGCCGCCTCTGTGTGAGCTTATACCAAGCTGTTCTTCATGACGACATGTAGAGACAGTTGCTTCAAGCGTGGGTACGCCTCCCAGATTCGTTGAGATGCTCAACCTCACATGAATCTTGCCGAGGCGGAACAGGTGCGTTGCGAAAGATGCTCCGAGGGTGGTACAAAACCAAGTGGTAATCAGTGCTCGCGAGCAGTATGTTTCAATGCGCCGGTTAACCGACAACGCATTGCAAAAACGCATGTCTAAATATCGCCTAGCGACATCATCCAGTGGTCAACTATGATTGTTATCCTTACGCGAATTGGCATGACGTTGTATGTCTACTAGACTGGTTATGCCAACGTTTCGCGAACTGAGGTTTATCGCCATGGATGGCTTGCGCTTCAAGTGCGCTTGTATAAGCGCACGTCCCGTATAACGCGCATGCGTCGCACCAAAATCGTCTGCACGGTCGGGCCGGCATCGAATAGCTGGGAAACCATCAAAAGCATGTATGAAGCCGGCATGAATGTGCTGCGCATCAACATGTCGCATTCAGATCACAATGACGCTGAGCGCGCGATTCGATGGGTACGCACATTGAACCGTAGCGTGTCGCACACAGTTCCGATTTTGCTCGATACTGCCGGCCCCGAGATTCGTACCGGCCGTTTAAACGCACCGATTCAATTGAAACGCGGCACGCAAGCATTGGTTTCCTCAACTACAAACGGTATCGCCAATGGCGATGCGCCACTGATCAAGGTCAACTATCCAGAATTCAATGAGCACGTGATGGTTGGTGACACGATTCGACTTGACAACGGTTTGATCAATTTGCGCGTGCTAGCAACTGAACGCGACGGCTTACGTTGCCAAGTACTTGATGGTGGCATGCTTCAAAGCCATAAGCACGTGAACTTACCGGGTATTCATGTGAAATTGCCGTCCATTACTGCCAAGGATGAAGAAGACATCCGGTTCGGGGTAGAGCATGCGATCAGCTACGTAGCTCAGTCATTTGTGCGGAGTGCGGATGACGTTTGCCATATGCGGGAGTTAATCGGTGATCGACACCGTTGGGTAAAGATTATTGCAAAAATAGAGAACCAAGAAGGTGTAGAGCGTGTAGAAGACATCGCAAACGAAGCGCACGGTATCATGGTGGCTCGCGGCGATCTTGGCATTGAAACGGACATGGCGGAATTGCCGTTTCTTCAACGCACGATCGTCGAAAAAACGATCGCCGCACGTAGACGCTGTATCGTTGCTACGCATATGCTTGAATCCATGGTTGAGCATCCTATTCCGACCCGGGCGGAAGTGCATGATGTAGCCAATGCGGTAGAGCAAGAAGTCGATGCGATACTCCTGTCCGCGGAAACGAGTGTCGGTGCATACCCTGTCAAAGCGGTCGAATATGTGCGACGCGTCGTGGAAGCGCAAGAGCGATTAGCCGGCTTGAGGATTGCGCACTCGTGTGCGAGTGATAGCCCCCGCCAGCAACTTGCTTGGTCGGCGGTCGAACTCGCAGAACGAATCTCAGCTGCAGGGATCGTTGTTATCACCCGAAGCGGCTGGACAGCTGACATAGTAACTAACTGCTCACCGCCGGTGGTACCAATTTTCGCGTTCAGTAACGAAAGTCACACGCGTCGGCGCTTAGCTCTCAATCGAGGCGTATATGCTCACCGCATTGATTTCAGCAGTAATCCAGAAAAAACGATTCAACGCTGTATCAAACTGCTCCTGCGACGTGAGCAGCTGCCGGACGATGCGCTAGTCGTTGTCGTAAGCGATGCGGTTGGACTTGGCGGTCAGGCCTCAATTCAAATTCGCCAGCTCAGGCTAGCGGTCACCTCTTAGAACGCGGAGAAAATCATGCGGGCGGCGACGATGTACATGAGAACCCCAAACGCACTGCGTAGTTTTTGACTTGAAATTCGGTGTGCCACCTGCACGCCAAGTGGCGCGAAAATTGCACAAGTAATCGCAAGAGGAATGAGCGCCGGCAGATAGACATAACCAATGGCGTATTGGATGTGCGTGTGCAGTCCGTTAAGAATGTAACCTACCGTGCCGGCGATCGCGATGGCGATACCAAGTGCACTCGCTGCGGCAGTAGCTTTCACGACTTTGGTATTGAAGAACAGTAAAGTTGGTACGACAATGTTGCCGCCGCCAATGCCTGCCAAGCCGCAAATAAGACCACCGACCGCCGCAAGTAAGCCGGTGACGCCGCGACCAGGCGGTTTTCGTCTAGGATTCGGCGTCCAGCTCGTCACCATGACGGTAGCGATACCGGCAATAAAAACGCCGATGAAGAGTTTGATTGCCGTTGCAGGTAGGCGGGTAGAAATCACCGTTGCCAGCAACACGCCTAAAACTAAAAATACGATCCAGTTTTTGACGATATCCCAATCGACGACATTGCGCCAATACTGTGCGATGGATGCTGACAGTGTAGTAAACAGAATCGACGCCATGGATGTACCGAGCGCGATGAGCACCACCGTATTCGTGGGGTGTCCGGTACCTTCGAATGTACCGAGCATATCGAACAACGAGATCAGCGCAGGGACGACTATGACGCCGCCACCTAATCCGAATATGCCACCGAGGAATCCCGCGATCGAGCCTATAAAAAGGCAAATCAATACGAATAGGACAAGTTCCACCATGATCCGATGGCGAGAGAGGGGGCGAAGTGTAAAGAGAGCGCTGGGGCGAGTTTTAGCATCGGCGCTTGGGATTTGCTGGGTCGTTGCGGTTTACGAACCCTATTCAGCGCAGCAATCTGCAAGTGAGCCGACGATGAGAACTGAAAGCTATGAAGGGCCGCTAGTTGATGGTTTGCGCGAAGGATTCGGTAAACTCACCTACGCAGATGGCTCGATCTATGAGGGCGAATTTGTCAATAACCTCCCGTCTGGAAACGACGAAACGTTAACTTTTGCGGACGGTAAGCAATATCAAGGGACGTTTGTCGCAGGTAGGATGCAAGGGTTCGGCACCCTGACATGGCCGAATGGCGACGTGTACGTAGGCACCTTTAACGCTAACGCCATTACAGGAGCGGGTCGATTCTTCTGGAAGGAAGGTAGCGTTACATACGAAGGTACGTTTGAGAACGGAAAGCGACATGGGTTAGGTGTCATGCTTTGGCCAGATGGTCGCCGCTACGATGGGGCATTTCGGCTGGACACGCGGCATGGCTTTGGCAATTACCGAACGGCTGACGGCGCAAGTTTTCGAGGATTTTTTGAGGTGGATCGCCGGCATGGAGACGGCGTATTCGAGGATGCGAACGGTGTCAAAGAATTCCAACGTTGGAGCGCTGGCGAGCTTGTTTCGCGCCGAACCATTGCCGAGATAAGTCGTTGTCGACTGAAGATTGACGGACAAGCCTGGATGTTCGATAGCGAAGAATGTATCAATGGACAGGCACACGGTACGGGCACGGCCGTTCGTCTTGACGGCTTGGCCTATATTAATAACGGTACCTTCGTGGTTGGACGCCGAGTTGCTGGGGTGGTCACTTCGCTCGCGGGTGAAGTGACCGAATAGATGGAATTAGCCCGTTACCGGTTGCTTGAGCCGCTGGCGACAACGCACGATCATGCGTTGTTCCTCGCAACAAGTGCGACTCATGCAGGGCAGTTCGTCGTGCGTATCTGTACCGCTGAACTTGACGCAGAAGATAGGCAGCGATACCTGGAACAGCTTCGTTCTCTGCGCGGGAGTCCGCATCCGGGCCTGTGCGAAGTAGTTGACGTTGGCCAAAGTGGTGACCATGTCTTTGCGGCAATGCCGTACTATCGTGGTGGCACGTTGCAAGATGTTCTAGCGCGCGGTATAAGCATGACGAAGCTATTACGCACTACCAAAGAAATATGCACTGCGTTAGCTTCGCTACATCGCCGTGGTCTTGTGCATGGCGACATTAAACCAGCCAACGTAGTCTTCGACGATACAGGAGCCGCGGTGCTGATTGATGGCGCTTACCTTGCTCCACTTAATCTACCGATTCCCTTTACGATCGGTTATGGTGCGCCAGAACTTGTGCGATGCGAGCCGCTCAACGAGCGATGCGATATCTTTAGCCTCGGCATGCTTCTGGTACGTGTGCTTGTAGGCGATTTGCCTTGGCACGTTGAAGGAAGCGATGAACCTCGCACACGCAGCATATCGGATGCATTGCCGGCATTCGCGCCACAGCACGAAAATTTTGTTGAGTTAGTTGAGCGTATGGTGGCATTTGCTCCTAAGGATCGTTTGAGCGATATCTTGACGGTGCGGGATGCGTTGGATCGTATTGAAATAACAGCGGAGCTGCATACGGTTGCCATCAAGTCTGATCTCATTTCGACGGCCGAGATTAAAGCCACACTTCCGACGTTAAGCAGCGGAGAGCGTGCCAGATCTGATGGTCGAAGAATATTTGGCAGGGCGGTGTTGCTCCACTGGTTCACCGTGCTTGGTGTGTGTATCGCCGGTGTGTGGGCTTCTGCGCTAGGTCTGTACGAACTACCTGTCACGAAGCGCGCATTAGCTAACCTAGGTATCGCTGAGAATCTTGCATTAGTCGAAGCACGACTCAATGCAGAGGCGCTTGTTGCCGACCCGATACAGAATTTGCAATCAATCGTTGCTGCGTACGAAGCCGTATTGGTTCACGCACCTGATGACACTGATGCCATGGCGTCAATTGCAGCCGCCCGCGCAAGATGGGAGAACGGTTTTCAAGAAGCACTTACGAAGAATGAACTCAACGTGGCTCAAAACCGCCTGAATGATTTATTGGCAAGCTATCCCGACGACGCCTCTTTATTGGTCATATATGAAGAACTTCAGACTCGGCGTCATGCGTTGAGTTTGCAATCGGATGCTTTGGCATTGTTGGGAGTTACCGGTTATGAGTCTGCTGCTTCCGCAGACATGGCACTGCATGCTTTTCGAGAGGTTCTACGACTCTATCCTGCGAGCGTTGAGGCCTCGCGCGAATTGAATAAGTTAGCTGCACATTTTTCTTCCATCGCGACGCACGAAATCGAGTTAGGCGATATTCAAGCCGCTATGGACTCACTCAGTAAGGCAAGCTTGGCGAATCCGAATTACGGCGAATTAGCGAAAGTGCGCGAACAAATCCAACGCGCGACGACTTTGCGTGACGAGATTACGGCACTTCTTGCGGAAGCTCACGCATTGCACCGATCAGGTCGTCTTATTTCGCCGCCTGAGCGTAATGCTGCGATGCTCTACCATCGTGTTTTGACAACGGATCCAGACAATGAGATCGCGTTACGAGGGTTGGGTACAGTAAGCCAGTTGGTGGTTGAACAATTTGACGCGGACCTTGAAGCAAGACGAATTGGTGTGCTTAGGCAACGGATTGAACGAGCTAAAACCGTTGGTCTCTATCCGGGTTCAATCATGCACATGGAATCGGCGCTAGCCTCGGAACTTGAGAACATCGCGCAAGCGGCTGATTTAGTAGTCGTAGCGGAGCGCCTCATCGCGGACGGTTATATCACCGTACCGCCCGAACGCAATGCGGCCGTCATATTGCAACAAGCGTATCGTCTTGACCCCAGCAATTTGCGGATCAAGGAGTTGTTGAACGCATGTGAAACGAGATTGCGAGCGGTGGCGGCAGATGCGCAAGCCTTTGGTTTAAAGGATGTGGCGGCAACATACATGACCTATGCTGAGCAGGTTAAACCGAATAATCTGCTTTGAGGTTCACCTCTGAAAACCTTCTGTTTTCTTCGCTGTTTCAAGTGCAATAGAGAACGACTCATCAATTCCAGCTCTCTGTCGGTCTAAAATCTCGCTCTTATGCAGGATGCGTTAAGGTCGTGGCAACTACTATCCCATTTGTCAGGGAAATGGATTTCGAATACGGTCGATCTGATCAAGTACAGCCTTCAGTCCGACGGGTAATTGCAAAAAATCCAAGCGCTTTCACATACACAGGTACGGGTACTTACATTCTTGGTTCGGGGCGTGTTGCAGTCATTGATCCAGGACCGCTTGATTCGCGTCATGTTGAAGCGATTTTGACAGCGACGCAAGGTGAAGAAATTGCGGCGATCCTTATCACACACACACACAACGACCATTCGCCTGCAACTGCGTTATTACGGGAACACTGCGATGCACCTACCTACGGGTACGGTGCGCATGGTGCCGGTAAAAATACCGAATGTGCCGTAGTTGTAGAAGAAGGTGGCGATTTGGAGTTTCGACCGGACGAATATGTTGTACATGGCGATCGCGTGAGTGAAGGCGATTGGGAAGTCGAATGCTTGTACACGCCAGGGCATACGTCGAATCACATGTGCTATCGACTTGTCGGCGAAAACGCGCTCTTTACGGGAGATCACGTGATGGGTTGGTCGACAAGCGTCATTTCACCGCCGGACGGTGACATGACGAGCTATATGAATAGTCTCGAATTACTCCTCGAATATCCAGATCAAGTGTATTGGCCCACGCATGGACCTGCGATCACCTCACCACATGTGCACGTTAAGGCGTTTATTGCTCATCGGTTGGAACGGGAACAACAAATCCTGGCACAGATCAAAGAGGGTCGGCACCGAATTGCAGAGATGGTGCCAATCATGTACAAGGCGGTTGATCAACGCCTACATGCAGCGGCCGCACGTAGCGTCTACGCTGCATTATTACACATGATTGAGAAAGAGTTCATTCGTTGTGAAGGCGAACCATCGCTCGACACGTATTTTTATCTGAATTGAATTGGGCTTAAGGGCACCTCTCAAAATCCAATTCCACTGATTATGGTGCTTATCAACTGATTGATATTATTACTCTATCGCTTTGTACAATCAACTCCCAGATCGATTTTAGGAGATTTTGAGAGGTACCTTTAAGCCGCCTGTGCGAGCGGTACTCGGAGTCGCGGTAACTGCACTGATATTAAAACACCGGATTTATCGTTTAAATTAAAAGCGTTCACCGTACCGCCATGGTACTCTGCAATAACGCGCACGATGTATAACCCAAGACCGAAATGGGAAGAGGATTTGCTACTACGGTGACTAACTAATCGTTCGAATAAGAGATGCGCGCTTTCGCCTAAAGTTGGCCCACGATTGCCCACCGTAATACGAAGTACGTTTTCGAACGCATCTAAATGAACTTTGATCTGACTGTGAGGACGATGGAAATCAATAGCGTTGTCGATGAGCTTATCCATCATTTGTTCGATGTGAATATCTGAACACAACACTATCGCTGGTTCATCCGTTCCGTGAAACACGAATAACGGCTCGACATATCCTCGGTTCAGGTTATCCACATAACTATTGAGCAGTTCGTGTAGATTTATAGGTTCGTGTTCTTCTGCGCGTAATGCATCCTCAAGATTTGCTGCATCTGCAAGATTTTGCACAATAGCCCCGATGCGGGTTAGACCGCGCTGTGCGCTTGCAAGACATTCGTCGCGTTCGGTCTGCGTATCTGCTTGGCTCAGGTTGCCGAGCGACGTACTTAGTGCGTTAAGAGGATTGTTAATTTCATGACGCAGCGTGCGTGGCATACGTTGCACGAATGCGTTGTGTTCATTCAATCGCGTCAGCATACTCTCAATTGCACGGGCCAAATCGCCGATTTCATCGCCGGCTTGTACTTCAGCGTCTAACGATGTGCGCGTCAGGCGTCCCTGTGCGTCGATCGCACTAGCTGCCTCTCGTCGTAGTCGTCTAATCCGATACGCGAGCCGGGCTGAGAACCCCACAGCGACAACCAACACAAATATCAGCGTGACGACCGACACAAAAACTATTTGCCGTAATGCGGACTGTTGGAAAGAGAGAATCTGGTTAATGTCAGCCTCAATGGTGACAGCGCCGATCACCTCATTTTGCGATCGAATTGGATAAGCTGCCATGATCATCGGTGCGCCGGTGGCAGATAAATGCCGCAGTGCCGTTGGGTTACCGGCGAGTGCATCACCAATTGCTCGGCGTGTGAGCTCTTGGGATTCCGATTGCGAAAGTTCGGTCCATGTTTCACCGAGTGTCAGCAGATGTACGAGGGGTCTAATCAATTGAAAACCGCCTAGTAATCCGCTACTGCTTGCAGATTCGTGACTTCGCAGTGGGATTTCGGGATCGCTTTCTCCCCGGACACGGTGTTGTCGATCGTACACCACGACTTTACTATCGACATATTCGAGTCCTGCTATGAGATCCATCGCTTCAACAGACCGTAACGCGACGAGATTGAGCTTTAAATCAACGGATCCTGCCGTCGTTTTCGAAATCGTCCGTTGCTCCCGCGTTGTTGCGTTATCGACATCCACAAACGCTATATTGAAATCGCGCCCGTGAGCCATTTTCGCGATAGGCATGCGGAACTCAACGTGATATCCGTCTTGGCTTCGAGTTAAAAAGGCAATCACATCCTTGATTGGCGTCCAGTTGATCGGCGTGCGCCAGTCGCTGTCCATCAAATAACCCGTGCCAAAGCCTGAGGTTGAAAAAGTCAATGCAATACGCGCCAGTTGACTTGTGTTATCGGTATATTCAATGCGTACATGATCTGCGGTATTTAGACTGAGGTCCGCTAAATCTCGATATACAGCAATGTCGTCCTTGATCGCGAGAAAACCGTACAGTTCATTTACTTGCTCTCCGAGTGTCAACTCGAAAGATGCATCTAACTCGTTGTTGTGAGCGAACCTCCTTGTGCCACGCAAGACTTCAGGATCCCAGTCAGTGATGGATCCGTCAATACGTACTGTTTTATACAGCGGTAACGCATAAAGCGATTCGTACTGATCGAGGCGCACTGGCAATTCGTTGAATAGATCGTCGCGTTTGTTGAACAACACAGCCACGCCGCGCGCAATGAGCAACTGCGCATTTTGTTGTCCTTGCAGGAGTAGCCGTTCCATTTCGATCAGTTGCACGTACGAAAGCCACGGCACGACGAGCAATACGAGGCCAATGATTAAAAGCTTGCTTGTAAGGCGAGGCCCTCGGATGCGCGGGATCAATGCCATGCAACGTGCTGCAGCCTAAGTACCAGACCAACGGTATCCGAGTCCGTACTCACTTTTAATAGCTGCAAATTGCGGATCAACGCTCTCGAATTTTTTTCGGATATTGCGCATGTGCGTATTGATGGTATTGGTCGTGACGACATTGTGCATCGTTGCTTCTTTCAATTGATCGTAACTTACCGCGGAACCAGCCGAGGTGACCAAATGTGCTAGCATGCGAAATTCCGTGCCAGATAAATTAAGATGCTCGCCATCCCACGAGACAAGCAAACTTTCATTATCAATGGTCAGCTTGCCAATGGTCTTCGATTGGGACAGATCTGGCTCAGGTACTAAACGAGCCTCATGAATACGGAGTAAAGATGAAATTCGCGCGACGAGGTAATCCAAAGAAATGGGTTTTGGTAGATAGTCCCATGCCCCTAGGCGCAAGCCATTGATTTTGTCGTTTTCGTTGATGCGCTCAGTGAGAAAGATGATTGGCAGTTTTGGATATCGTGTCAGCAAATCCGCACAGAGATCGAAACCGCCGTCTTCGTCGTTGCCGAGAATAATGTCTAAAACTGCTAAGTCTGGTTTGAGATCTTCAAGGCCTTCAAGTGCAGATCGTCGATCAGTGAATTCAATGACGTCGTAACCCTTCTTTTCTATTGCGTTACGATAGTTTTTTCGTTGATCAATTTCGTCTTCAACAATTGCAATGGTTTGGGACATAAATGAGCCTGTTAGCCTGGATACGGTTGTTAGACCTGTGCAAGCGTACCAAATTTGGGCCGAGAATCGAATTCCGAATGGTTGCAAATTGATTCATCTAATTATACTAATTTAGATGAATGATATCGATTCCCAGTTCATAGCACTCGTGGGCCCTGAATCCACTGGGAAGACGACTTTAGCGAGAGATCTAGCGGCACACTTTAGCGGCGTTTTCCTACCGGAGTATGCGCGGGCATACCTCCATGGCGTTAACTACACTGAAGAGGATGTTCACATCGTCGCGCACGAGCAGCTGGCTCGTGAAGTTGATTTTGTGCGGGCCAGTCCTTTAGTTGGCATTTTCGATACCGATGGTGTGGTGCTTCGCGTGTGGTTTTCGGAGCGATATAAGTATGTGCCTGCGTATATCAAACGCCATATTGAGACACAAACCTCACGCAAATATTTACTGACTTATCCAGATCTCCAGTGGGAATTCGACCCGCGTCGAGAATCCCAATTTGATCGCATACGACTATTTGATGTGTACGAGCGCACGTTGTCTGCACAAGGGATGGCATATGAGATTGTGCGAGGGCAAGGTGAGGAGAGAATAGCCAACGCCTTGAAAGCTGTCGCGTGGTTGTTAGAAGGTTAAAGGCAACTTCTCAAATCCTCAAAAATAGTTCAAGATGTAAAGCACTATAAGAAGACATAAATAAATCAAGGCTCTTGTGTTGTTATATGTGTATCCAGTCCGACATACTTGACAATAAAGTTCGTTTTGGTGGTTTGATCGGGATGGAAGTCGTGTAGCTGTAGCCACCGCATGTAGTTGTCAAGGTATTTGGTCGACACGCCGCGGTGGTCGTGATTCAGGCGTTTTTTCATGAACATGCGACGGTTATTGACGGTATTGATGTGTCACACGTCGTCCCGCACCGATGCACTGCGGTGGCGATTGACCCACTTGATGATGGCGCGCCGCCTCGCGCGTGGCAGCGCGATAGCTAGGATAGGCGTCACTGACGATCACGGCGTCCCTGGCCGCCCAGGTCGCGACGTTCTGTTGGAGGAGCGCGCTGCCGTGGTGTCGGGCACCTGCTATGCGTACGTGGCGCCTTGAGGGCCACGGCCTGCAGCGCCGGCCGATGCGCCGGGCTCCGACCGCATGACACCCCGCGACCACCACCCCGCTTCCGTGCCTTACGGCGCTGCCGCAAGCTGCGACTGCCTTTGCAACTTTCCCGGAAATAGGTTTCGTCCATTTCCACGATACCCTCAAGGACCGTCAACGTGCGCGCGTTCGCCAGGAACCGATGTCGCCAGAGAAGCGCGGTGCGGTAACTGATCCCACACGCCGCGGCCGACTGATGCAGCGTCACCCGCTTTTGCATGCACGCTTGATAAGTCATCCGGGTCGACTTGAGCGCAGCCACGCAAACGGCGTGTCCGTCAATGCCGTGAAGGTCTTGCCACAGTGTGCCGCGCGGCAACGAAACTGCACCAAACCCGCGCTCTTCCCACACCGCACCACCCCCTTGCTGCCACAGCGGATGCATGTCCGCGCCGCGAGCAACGCCGCCTCCCGCGCCTGCACCACTGCGGGCAGTTCACCGGTCTTCTCCGCTTGAATCACCTTGATTGCCTGCCGCTTCTGCGCGGCGGTCAACGTGGCGGTTTGGGCTAACCAGGTCTCGAACGCTTCTTTCTTCATGATGCGCAAAATCAATAAGTTGCACATAATTTTATTCGTATGTTAGCTCAAATCAACATTTGATTACATAAGAGCATAAATCAATACACCTTAACATTTCCCACAATAGCGAACATACACAATCAAGTTAGCTCACGCCTATAGCTTCGCCGAGCGTCGGTCCAATCTCATCATGTATGACGAGATCGGCAAGGTCGTCAAGCGGTGTAGGATCACGATTCAAGATTACGAGATCTGCGCCGTAACTTTTTGCGCTTTGTGGCAAGCTAGCAGCAGGATAAACCTGTAACGAAGAGCCGACCACAATGAATAAATCACATCGTTCGCTCTTAAGCGCTGCGTACAGCAATACATCTTGCGGTAATTGCTGACCGAACGATATGGTCGCGGTCTTAATTAATCCGCCGCAGGTTATACATTGAGAAACCTCGCCTTGTTCTTTAAACTGTCTCTCAATTTCTTCTAACTCGTAACGTTGGTCGCAAGTCAGACACTTGGCATAGTTAGCATTGCCATGCAATTCGAGTACCTTTTCTTTTGGGATGCCCGACTGTTGGTGTAGGTTATCAACATTCTGGGTAATAACTGCACTAGCTTTACCGAGATCAATTAAGTGCTTAATTGCTCGGTGCCCTCGATTGGGACGAGCGAGAGTCATTTTCTCTTGACTTTCGAATTTGCGTTGCCAAGATGTTCGGCGTGCCTCAGCCGAGGTCACGAAATCATTGAATTCAATTGGTTTGATTTTGGACCATATGCCGGTTCCTGGACTGCGGAAATCAGGAATACCTGATTCTGTACTCACACCGGCACCGGTAAAGAACACAATATCCTTCGCGGTGTCAATGAAGTCGCGCAGCAGCTCGCGCTGTTTAATGTTGTTCATGGTTGTTGGATATCTATCGAGCGTTGTGTCACGAAGGCTAGCACTTGCTTCGCTAGTTCCGATGCGCTTGTATGTGTGGAATCAACGGTCAAGTTGTAGTCAAAACATGCATTCATAAGGGTACTTTGCGTCTCGGCCGTGCCTGGAAAACGACCGGGCCGCAGACTCTCGCGCCGTCGTAGTTCGTCGCGTTCGCATGTCACTCTGACCAGCACAGGATTTAAACCTGTAAAACAATCAAGCAAATCAGATGCAGCTGCGGGATGGTTTACGAAATGGTCGACAATCACATGGAGTCCTGTCGCCGCAAACGCGCGGATAGCTTGATGCATTCCATGGAGCATGATCAAACCATGCGTGCCAAGTTCAATGTAGGTCTTGGGTTCGCCGTCAATTAGGGCTGAAACGACATTTAAACCGTCTGCACCAGGTGTTCCCAACGGCGAATTCATGCCTCGAAATCGATCTGGTAGACCATCGCGAAATTGATCAAATGCAAATAACTGATATGCATCATTTGCCAGTGTTTGAATCGCTTTAGCAAGCGTGGTCTTTCCTGCACTCGAAGTGCCGTTCAAGACGATCACATTGCCCACACGCGCTACTTGCTAAGGTTCAACTGTACGGCTATCAAGATCCAAAATGGTGCGAACATCTTGATGTCGAGTATAGAAAGGTCAAATTAAGTTTGATATGGAAACGCAAAAACGATCCTGTTCCTGATCCGGGGCACATAGCTTATATGGCGGCAACCAAGATCATGGATAGTTCTATACGTACCGTGCGAATACTATTTTCCATGCTGCCCACCGGAATGAATTAGTTGCCTGGCGTCCAGGGTCTTCTAGGAGTCGCGATCATCCTGTTGATCGCGTGGGGCTTTAGTGAGAAGAAGCGGGAAGTGCGGTGGAAGACGGTAGGTCTCACGCTAGCTGCACAGATTGTTCTCGCCGCAATTCTCCTTAAAGTCCCCTTCATTTATAAAGGGCTTGAAGCACTGACGGCTGTGTTCGCAGGGATTCAAGCGGCAACGTTAGAAGGCACACGTTTCGTTTTCGGTTTTTTGGGTTCTGATCCGGATATCTATCCCAACGACTTTCCGTTTGCGATGGGGGAATATCCCTACGTGCCGATGTTCGCATTTGTGATACTGCCACAGATCCTGACCTTCAGTATTTTGGTGGCGATGTTATGGCACTGGGGCATTTTGCCCCGGGTGATTCGCGCTATCGCCTGGGTTATGCAACGTAGTTTGCATATCGGCGGTGCAGTAGGACTAGCTGCTGCAGCGAGTTTGTTCGTCGGGATGGTTGAGTCGCCGCTAGTCATTCGTGCGTATTTGAATTCGCTCTCGCGATCTGAGTTTTTTATGGTGATCACATGCGGGATGGCTACCGTTGCCGGATCTATCATGGGTTTTTATGCCGCGATTCTTGGAGATGTGCTGCAAGACGCTATAGGACACATCATCACTGCATCGATGATCAATATCTTTGGCGCCATTCTGATCGCGCGAATCATGGTTCCAGGCGACAAAATCACCGGCGCGGATGAAATGAGCGAGGATGGGATTAGTTACGATAGTACGGTCGACGCCATCACGACTGGAACGACATTCGGGGTACGACTCGTCGTAAATATTGGGGGCATGTTAATCGCGCTGATCGCATTAGTTGCGCTGGTAAATCTATTGATTGGTTGGACTGATACGTCGATTCGAGATCTATTCGGCTTAGCTGTGTCGGAAGGAAGCGATCCAATTAAATTAGAGACGCTGTTTGGGTGGATATTCGCACCGCTGGCTTGGTCAATGGGAATTTCCTGGCAAGACGCGGCGTCGGCAGGAAGCCTATTAGGCATGAAGTTCGTGTTAAACGAACTAGTGGCTTACATAGAGCTTGGTAAAGTCGGGTTTACGTTGCAGGAACACACCAACTTGATCATGACGTACGCGCTGTGTGGTTTCACCAACCTTGGCAGCGTAGGGATCTTGATCGGGGGCGTATCAACCATCGTGCCTGAACGCCGGCAAGAACTGCTACAACTCGGTCCCAGAACACTGATTTCCGGCACACTCGTAGCTTGCCTGACCGGCACGATCGCCGGTTTACTCCATCTTTTCTAGAGTCGCGCTACACCAAACGAAATAACTATGGCCCGTTAACCAGAAGCGAAACTCGGATTAGGTACGCCGGCAAGACGGGCGGAATCCATCACATGAATGATCGTATTCACGGTTGAATCCTCGTGTGGTTGGATGACTACAGGAGCCTCGGGATTCTCAGCATGCAAGCGTTCGATGTTAGCGCGCACCGCATCAAAGGCGACATCACGGGCCCCAATGATGATTCGGTCACGACTCGTAATACGAACGACGATACTTTTTTTATCCGGGTCAATGTTTGGTGGTTTATCGTCTTCTGGTTGATTGACATCAATGCCAATTTCTTTTACGAACGTTGCTGTGACGATGAAGAAGATCAACATAATGAACACCACATCTAGCATAGGTGTAAGATTGATCTTTTGATCGCCTTCCGCTTCTTCTCTTAGGTGCCGTCTTTGCACAGCTTCTCTTTAGGATAAGTCACTTTAATTAGCGTCACCGCGACGCTGATTAGATTATTGTAGCGGGAGGTGCAAAGCATCGTCTCGTGATTAGAAGGATCGCGGTCGAACGTTTGGCAAAAGCGAGTAAGTCAGCGAAATTAAATAAATCAACCATGTGAATGCGAATCTTCGCCTACCACATGTGCCATTAAGTTAACCTAAAACGAGATTCCCTCACTAGCTGTTACCGCCGACGCTATTAATATTGTGAGAGAGGTCGAGTCAGTTAAGTGCAGGCACCTTCGCAAGGATAAGAAGGGTTAATTGGAACCCTTCGGCGCAACTCGTAAAGCAACGGCTTGACCGTATGTTAATCGTCGCCAAAGCCATTCCAACGGTCCGTATCTAAACGAGTTAAGCCAGATAGGACTGACGATTAATTGCACCGCCCAAATAGCAAACACAACGTAATAAATTTCGTGGAAGCGGAGTTGACCGTATAACCCGAACCCCACAAAAATGATGTTGCAGACGATTGAGTGTGCAATGTAATTAGAAAGGGCCATTCTCCCTACTGCCGAACACGCATGCCGAATGCGCGGGAGCCATGCCAATTTACAGATCAGCATAACCAGGCCAATGTATCCCAATGCCATCGCCATGCGCCCAATGTCATACGACCAATACAAGAACGTACTGCGGTAGTCGTTTTGAATCGAATCAAGCTGCTCATAGGTATTTACACTCAAACCGATTGTAAAACCTAGCAGCATGAACCCAAGATAAAGCAACGTTGATCGGCTCGCGTCGAACACTTTAAGCTTGAACAGTGCCATCCCGATCATCATGTACGCAAGAGATTCCCAGAAGAGTGCAAACAAGCCGAACACAATGTAGCTAGTTGTTGTAACCACAGCATTAGGAAGAAACGCGCTGACATAACCGGCTCGTCGCGTTTCGATTTCCTCACGTAATTTTTCTAGCGACGATGGTTCTAATGACATACCATCTTCAGCTAGCGAGACGCCAAATTTGAAGAGTCCTAGTAAGACGACTACTAATGTCCCTACGACTAGCAATGTTCGCGGCCTCCAATCCTTTACCAGGAACAGCAGCAAACCGACTACACCATAGAAAAACAGAATATCTCCACTCCAAAGTAATATGTAACCGTTGATCAGACCAAATATGATTAATAGTCCAGTTCGGCGGCAATAGATCTTGGTGAGTACGGATCGGCGTTCGTCACTCGCCAAGCGATTTGTAAAGAGCAAGACGCTTGCGCCGAACAGCATCGTAAAGATTGCTCGTTGCGAGCCCTCAATGCCGATCCAACTTGCTAGCCAAGCGTATCGGTCGGCTCCGACATACTCTCCCCAGAGAGTTGGGTTGTTTGCAACGTCGAAAGGAAACGCGAAAAACCAAATATTCACTGCGAGAATGCCTAGCACCGCAACGCCGCGCAATACGTCAATTGAAGCGATACGTTCGCGTGGGTCTGTTGCTGGCGAATGCAGAAGAGGTGGGGATTCAGTCATCGTGGAAGGTCCATCTCGTTTGATCTCTGCGCCGCAGTCAACGCTGCGTTAACCAGTCGCGAGGTCGTTGCAGGCAATTTACAAGCTCACGTTGTTCATCGGTTTCAGCCAGTCGGTTGTACTCCCAATTCGCTCTTGGTGGCATAGACGCGAGCACAGACTCAATGCGCCTACCGCTCTGCAAACCGTATTTCGTGCCTCGATCATGAATGAGATTGAATTCTGCGTAGCGGCTGCGCCTATGCAACATCCAGTATTCGTCCGCTGTCGACCACGGCGTGTTTTTACGCCGGTTAAAGATCTTTCGATATGCGCGACGAAACTGATTGCAGACGCGGTGCGTCAATTGAAAGCACTTCTCAAATTCCGGTTCATTGACATCATCAAAAAATATTCCACCAATTCCGCGCACTTCTTGCCGATGTGGTAGATAGAAGTATTCATCGCATCGGCGTTTGAACGCAAGATATTGCTCATGGTCTGTGCAGACTGCAAGGGCGTGCTCATGCCAAGTTATTGCATCCTCGCAATATATGAAATGGGGTGTCAGATCCATGCCGCCACCGAAGTGCCAATAGCCGTTCTTGCTGTATACGTAGAAGAATCTAACGTTCATATGCACAGTCGGAATGCGTGGTACGCGCGGGTGCACGATGACCGAAAGCGCGGACGCTGAAAACGGTTGGCCCGTGAGTTGTGGATGTCGCTCGGAAGCAGCTGGCGGCAACGCGTCGCCGTGGCTGTGCGTGAAATTACAGGCGGCCTTTTCGATGAATTTGCCGCCCCCGCACACACGAGGTCGCGCTTGGGTTAGAGCCGCAACGGTATCTATGGTGTCGCGAATAGATACGGTTGGATCAAGCTCGACCAACATGCGCCAAGTGTGGTCGTGTTCATTTTCGAAAGCATCGCGTACCGTTCCAACTATTTCTTCTGCACCGCGTGAATTGGTCACGATTAGACAGCGCGTAGCGCATGTAACGAGGCGATTTCATCGTTGGAATAACCGAGGCTTCGCAAGATGCTGTCTGTGTGCTCGCCCAATGTAGGCGCACGGCGTCGAATTGAGTTGTCAATGGTTGAGAAATTCATCGGCATACGTGCGACTGGTGCCATACCTTCCACTCCGGGGTATGGCGTATTGATCAAAAATTTCATGGCATCGACTTGTTCGTGCGTGAGCGCTTCTCTCGGGGTTAGCACTTCGCCACATGGAATACGTGCCTGTTCAAGTTGCGTTAGCACCTCAGCGTTCGTGCGTTCACTTGTCCACTTTTGCATTCGTGCGCTGATTTCCGCAGCGTGAATTCCGCGTGATTCATCAGTGGCGAATTTTGAATCGTTTAACCAATAGTCTTCTCCCATCAGCTTGGCCCAGCGTTCGTAGAGAGGATTGCCGACTATCTGAACCAGGATCCAGCCATCTTGAGTGGAAAATGCGTCAGACGGTGCTGCAGTCTGTCCCCGGTTACCGGTACCCACGCGATTCTTACCTAGAAAGTGTTCTTCAATAAAGGTGCCGTTCGCAATCGAAAGCGCGGCCGCAAGTAACGCACCTTCAACGTGTTGACCTTCACCGGTTTGCTGTCGATACATAATCGCAGCCACTGTGGCGAGTGCGTTGAGCGTGCCTGTCATGAAGTCGACATACGGGAAGTAGTTCTTCATTGGTTCACTGGCGTAACCCGTTAGGTGCATGTTGCCTGACATTGCTTGCGCGACGCCGTCGAAACCTACGCGGGTTGCGTAAGGTCCTGCGGATCCAAACGCCGTACTGGAAGTCAAGATGATGTCCGTTTTGATGGCACGAAGGCTTGCATAGTCCATGCCCATGCTCGAAAGCGTATCTGGCGGTAGATTGGCAACGACGACATCGGCTGTCGCTATCAGTCGCTGAAGGACTTGCGTTCCTTCAGGTTTACGCGGGTTCAGCGTAAATCCGAGCTTGTTACGATTTAACTGGAGAAAACCCGAACCAGGTAGGCCTTCACCTATAGGCGAGGTATAGCGATCCTCACTTCCATCAACCTTTTCGATGCGAATAACTTCGGCGCCTAAATCCCCTAACAATGCACCGCAGAAAGGTCCAGCGATATAGCGGCCGAAATCAAGAACCCGGATTCCTTTGAGAACAGACAAGACTGGATTGAAGTAGCGGAAAGAGTGAAGATTATTGACACCTCTCATCGCATCCTAGGCATGTGGCCATTTCGAGCATCAAACTACATGGTTTAAGAAGTAACTTTCTCCTTGCAAACGATCTTTTTGTTAGCTTGCTGGTTAAGATGAGCAAATAATGACTTTTGACAATTAGTATACGGACGAGTAGCTTGACCCATGCAGTGATCTGCTGGTAGATATCCAGACATGCATCAAGCTCGAAACCTATCCTGATCGTATATCACTCCAAACGCGTACGTTTGGCGAACTCCGATCCATGCATCTGGGTTTGGTAGTGATGTCATTCACGACTATTCTGCAGTGGTCACTTAGCCGAAAAACATGGTTTTCGCCTCGTTGAGATATAGGTATTAGCGCCCCAACTCATTCACAGAGTAACCTTTACCATAGCGCAAGATGTTTTATCGATTGTTGCTGCTACTCCGATTGTTCTTTAGCAGTGTATCAAATGATTTGAAGGCTTTCTTATTATGCAAGTTTAATCTAAGTGGAATGCTATAGCCGCCACCCGACATGGCACACCACGAATTTAGAAGACGATTGTCTCTAGGAGCCTGCGCCGTAGAAAATTTCTTGAGATAAAATTAGGAGAATATATCTTCGTATAGAAATTTTAGATAAAATAGCCTATATAAAGACTAAATACGATAATATATCCTATTTACTGAGTACCAAATCGCCCTACGGCACGGACTACTAGGCGATCTGCGAGTTTCACCGTTGTCATGTGGCGAACTTCAAGCGTTTATTTGTGGAGGTGGTTCGGCTGCGGCGGCCTAGATGGCGAAGGCCCGTCTTGAGGCTTGTGCGCGCGGGGCGGATGATGCGTGTAGTCGGCAAGCCCGGGGACGAGTGCAACCCGAAGGGGCTTGGCTACAAGTGTGCGTATGGAAAACTGGATGAGAAGACACAGGATCATTTCGCGGATTCGGCGAGCCGCATCATGAAGATTTTGACGCAAAGCTACCAGTAGTGTGGGAGCGCATAGTTGGCGGTGGACAGCGCGAGCTAGATGATCTTCTCGGCGCAGGTGTCGTCGAACACCAACGACTCAAGGACTGATTCGGTTCAAGTATCAATTCGAGATGCCTTGGATGCCGGACAACTATGCCACAGACTAAAGGCCGATAGAGAATGGATAAATATATAGTACTTTCTGTGACTCCGGGCGATTCGCCAAGCTTCATGCATTCTTAAGGGGCAGGATCCTCTTAGTGGGTTGTACGTGTTGTTAATTAAGTATGTGTATGTGTGTTACTACCATGTTGTTGTGCTTCAGGCGTCAAGTGGAGATGAGTAACAGATGGTATGCCGTGTCCTCGGTCCACGTGATGGTAGTGTGGTAAAATCCATTTTTCTTACGTTGGACAGGGAGTTTGTCGACCGCGAGCATCGTTGTGCCGGCTTACGTCGCCTCAGTTCCCATGTTATCAACCTACCCCGTGATGCCTGATGTGGCGACGACGTGTCGCACACGAAGGCTTGGCCTCATCTTGATAAAAATCAAGGGGGGGGGGTACACCTATGTAACAAACGAGACCTTCACGGTCCTACCTACCTAAATAGGCGGTCTTTACGTCGTGCTGGGTTCAGGATAGGTTGTTCGCGTGGCAGCAGTTCCAAGGTAAGGCATTGGTCACTGGAGGAGAGATCCCTTGCATTGTTTCAAGTTAGACGCTGCTCATCGTCGAGCAGTCCGTATGTCACGAATCGAACCCGATACTGAGAAAGGAGAAGGGACGATGGCTCACTATATAGCGACCGCGCGATGCCGCCGGTTTGGCGGCAGTTTATTGGTCGCGCTACTCACCGTATGGTGTGGAAGTCAGGCATTGGCCGAGGAGGCCTTCGAGGCGGATGCGGTGAGTGTGGAGTATGACGAAGGTCAGTTATTTTTTGCCTCTCACCCGTCAGGTCATGGCCCCTATCTGCGCAATCCGACGCGTACGGCTGGTAGGCATCATTGGACTGCGGATGGCGCGGGCACGCACGGAGGCGCTAGTACGAACGGCGCTGCGAATAGTCTGCTCAACCGTGAAATTGACGCGGCGCGGACGACACCGGCTTTGACGGGCGCTTGTTATACGGTGGCAGTGACGGATGCTGCGGGCAAGGCCAGTGATATATTTGCCCTCGCGCAGACGGCCGATTGCAAGAGCGTGGCGTCCAAGAGTGCGAATGACGGCACGATGGGCGCGACGGGTGGCCACGTCAAGATGAAAGCCAAGGCGATATTGGATTATGAAACATCCTCGAAGTACGTGATCAAGGTTCATGCACACAAGGACGACAAAGTGGTGGATACGTTGACGCTGACGTTGAACCTCAACGATGTGAATGAAGGTCCGGTCGTGTTGAAGCCGTTTACCTATGAGCAGAGCGGCGCCGATCGTAGTGGCAACGATCTGCAACCAGTGGGTGCGTCCCGGGTGTACTTGAACGCGGGCGAATCGACCTCGATCAATTTCAACCGGATATTTCGCGACTCGGACGCGGCGCCTGAAGCGTTTGTGTCAAAGGGCCCAACTGATCTACTAGTTTGCGACAATGGCACGGCCAATACCCCCGGGGTTGATAGCCAGATTCATGCGAGCTCAGCGCCCACAGTGATGGTAGGACAAGGGGCGGGCAGAGGATTTATATTATATGGCACGCGGGCATATGTGTCCGCAGCGAACGGGGGCGTGTATTGCGTTCTTGCCAATGCAGCCCTCGGCGAACCCACGCCGCATGCAGGTCAGCATGTCGTTAAAGCGAGCAAACAAGGGTCGCGCCTCATCCTGACGTCGTATGACCAAACTACGCCGGGTACGTATCTCGCGCAGGTGTATGTGCGGCTGGGCGATCAATCCAGCGCAACCGGCGCGACCGTCCCTTCAAATATGTCCCAATTTGCGAAGATCACGGTGATCGTGAAGAAAGGGGTGAACAATCCGCCGGCGTTTGCGGGCGGTTCGGTGGGTTTCCGCACGACGGTGAACGAAGGCACGGGTGCGGACGCGTTGGTGGCGTCGGTGGTGCCGGGGACGACGGACGCGACGGCGGACGATTGGAATGCGGGGGATCTGGATACCCACGACACCGATGTGTACTACAAAGTGGTCGGGACACCGTGTCCGGCGAAGAAGTATGCGACGTACACGCTGACGGATGGTGGCAGTTGCTGGAAATATCAGGACAACTCGGGGAACGTGTCGTTGATGGGCGCGCTCGTGGATTACGAGAAGTTGCCGGCGGGGAAGATGGCGACGGTGCAGTTGCAGGCGAGCGACGGATATGACACGGTGACGATTCCGATCACGGTGACGGTGAAGGACGTGAACGAACTGGAGACCGATGCGGAGGCGGTGAAGGCGCTGGGGACGGTGCGGTTGACGAACGACGAGAAGTCGGATCCGATCGAGCTGGCGAGTCTGTTCATCGATCCGGAAGGTGATCCGCTGACGTTCAGCGCGTATTCGAACCTGCGCGAGGATCTGGTGAAGATCGAGGGTCGCGACCTGATTTTGACGGGCAAGGGGGCGACGGCGACCGCGGAAAAGACGTACACCATCACGGTGACGGCGTCGGACGGCAAGTTGTCGAAGGATGCGACGTTCACGCTGAAGGTGCGGGCGAAGAATGTAGTGCCGAGTTTCGAGCCGGCGGGGGTGCGGTCGTTCGGCATGAGCGTGGCGGAGGATGCGCCGGTGGGGACGTTCCTGGCGACGGCGATCACCTATATGGATGCGGATTCGGCGGACGAGGTGCAGGCGACGGTGGACAGCGAGTTGTTCGAGGCGGTGCGCGTGGGTCGTGTGGATGCGAACGAGAACGGCAAGATTGACGGTGGCGAGAGCAGTCTCTGTGCGTTGCCATTGAAGATGACGGTGAGCAAGCACTGTCGCAAGGTGGCGAGCGAGTTGGGGTTGCGGACGAAGGCGCGGCTGAATGCGGAACAGCAGGATCGCCATACGTTGACGTTGACGCTGGACGACGGATGGGACAAGAGCGGCACGGTGCAGGTGCATGTGATCGTGACCGACGTGAACGACCTGCCGATGGTGAAGCTGGATGCGGCCGGGGAGCCGCTGACGATCGCGGAGCAGGTCGTGGCGGTGGATGGTTCGCTGACGCTGGCGGTCGGCGGCTATTTCACGGACGAGGACGGCGACCGGTTGAAGGTGGATGCTGCCTCCTCCATGAAGCAGGTGGCCACGGTGACGGTGAGCGGTCTGGATGAGTTGACGATTCAGGGTCTGAGCGAAGGGATGGCGACGATCACGTTGACGGCGGACGATGGCGAAGGCGGCACGGTCACATTGAAGTTCATGGTGAAGGTGACTTCGAATCGGCCGCCGGCGGCGGACAAGGATGCGTTCATGGCGCGGCTGCCAGCGGCGGACACGGTGAATGTCGGGGCGACGTTCGACATAGCCTTGACGGGGTTGTTTACGGACCCGGATGAAGGCGATATGGTGGGCCTGCCGCAGGCGATGACGTCGGACGAAGATGTGCTGCTGGTGGCGGTGACCAATGATGGCGCGACGGCGACGTTGGTCGGTCGGGCCTCGGGGATGGCGACGCTGACGTTGACGGCGACGGATCAGGCGGGCAACAAGACCTCGGTGAGCCAGGCCATCACGGTGAATGCGGCGCCGGCGGAAGCGCAGCCGTTGGCGGCGCGCACGCTGGATCGCGTGACGCCGCAGGCGGTGGATCTCGGCGGGCTGTTCACCGATACGGACGACGGCGCGGCGGGCTTGGTCATCACGGCGACGCCGGTAGGCGAGGGCGCGGCCCGCGCGACGGCCACGGTGGCTGGGACGACGTTGACGCTGGCAGGCGTGGCGCTGGGCGAGGTGGATATCGAGTTGACGGCGACGGACCCGCACGGGGCGACGGCGACTTCGACGCTGACGGCGACGGTGGTCAATGTGGCGCCGACGGTGGCCATGGACGTGGCGCCGCAAGCGCTTGATCGACTTGACCCGCTGACGGTGGACGTGAGTGATGCCTTCGTGGACGCCGATGGCGAGCTGGCGACGCTGGCAGCGACGGTGGCGGATGATGGTATCGTGGCGGTCGGCGCGATCGACCTGGCGGACGGTCTGTTGACGCTGACGGGGTTGGCGGTAGGCGAGACCGCCGTGACCGTGCATGCGACGGACCATGACGGCGGTCAGGCGATGGCGACCGTGACGGTCACGGTGGTCAACGTCGACCCGGTGGTGGCGACGGCGGTGGGGTCCCAAACCCTGACCCGCATCCATGACCTGATGTATGACGCGAGCGCGCTGTTCCGGGATCCGGATACGGACGCGCCGCTGGCGCTGACGGTGGCGGTGGCCGACCCGATGATTGCGACGGCGGCTGTGGCGGGGCATCGACTCACGGTGGAAGGTCTTCATGTGGGGTCGACGACGGTGACGGTCATGGCGACCGATGTGGATGGCGGCACGGCGGCGCACGAGTTTGTCGTGGCGGTCGAGAACGTCACGCCGACGGTGGCGCTGGGGCTGACGGACCAGACCTTCGATCGGCGGGCGCCGTTGGGGCTTGACCTGACGGGGACGTTCATGGACGACGATGGCGCGATTCGGCAGGTGACGGCGACGGTGGCGGATCCGTCGATTGCGACGGCGAGGGTTGACGACACGTTGTTGACGATCGAGGCGCTGGCGGTAGGGACGACGGCCGTCACCCTGACGGCGACGGACGATCATGGGGCGATGGCGGCGACCACGTTCGTGGCGACGGTGGTCAATCTTGCGCCGGTGGTGGCGCATGCGGTGCCGGCGCAAACGGGGACGCGCCTGACACCCCGGGTGGTTGATCTCGGGATGATCTTTGATGATCCGGATGCGCCGAATGCGGAACTGGCGCTGAGCGTGCGCGTGGATCCGGAGACCTTCGTCGCGGCGCAGTTGGACGGTGTCCAGTTGACGCTTGCGGGATTGGCCGTAGGTCAGGCGGAGGTGATGCTCACGGCGCTGGATGCGGATGGCGGTCAGGTATCGACGACGTTCCGGACGACCATCGAGAACGTGGTGCCGGAAGTGGCCCAGGCATTGGTTGATCAGGAGATGGATCGGCGTGCGCCGCTGACCCTGGATGTGGCATCTACCTTCCAGGATGCGGACGACGGCCCGACGGCGCTGAGCCTGACGGTCATGACCGCGGACAGCGACGTGGCCGAGGCGATGCTGCAGGGGAGCCAGTTGACGGTGACGGCGTGGGCCGTCGGTGCGACCGAGGTGATGTTGACGGCGACGGATGCGAACGGGGCGAGTGTGACGGACACGTTCGAGGTGACGGTGGTGAATGTGGCGCCGGTGGTGGTGGCGGCGGTGATGGATCAGACGATCACGCGGGTGGCGGATGTGGCGCTTGACGTGAGCGGCGCATTCAGCGATCCGGATACGGATGAGCCGTTGACGGTGACGGTGACGACGGCCGAGGCGACGTTGGTGGAGGCCACGCTTGGTACGGACCATCGGTTGACGCTGCGCGGTCTGGCCGTGGGCGAGACGGTATTGACGTTGACGGCGACGGATATGGACGGCGGGCACGTCATGGACGAGGTGCAGGTGACGGTGGCGAATGTGGCGCCGCAAGTCGCCAATTCCCTCAGTCCGCTGGTTCTGGAAGTGGGCGGTGCGGCTGCCACCCCCACGATTGAAGGTTTGTTTAGCGACGATGGCGATGCGTTGACGTATACGGTGGCGACGGCGGATACGGGGATTGCGACGGCGGCGCTGGCGGGGCCGCAGGCGCGGGTGCGTCCGATCGCGCGCGGGACGACGACGCTCACGATCACGGCGACGGACCCGCATGGCGGCGAAGCGACGGTGACGGGATCGGTCACGGTGGGCGACGGGGCCCTGAAGGCCGTGGCGGCGCAATCGCTGGCCGGGTTTGGTCGGGCGTTGTTGGCGAGTGCGTCATCCAGTGTGGGCGCGCGTCTCACGACGGACGCGCGCAGTGCGGATCTGACCCTGGATGCGTGGTTGGATGAGTGGTCGCCGCGGGATCCTGCGGTAGCCTCACGTACGGTTGCGGAACAGGGTGCGGCAGCCTGGCAGCTGGTGCATGCGGTCAACACCTCGGGATCAACTGGCGTGCTGGCAAACGGCGAGCTCATGTCTGGCACCGCGTTAGGCACGAGCGGTGCGCTGAGTGGTATGGACCAGTTGCAGTCGCAGTTTGGTCAACGCTTTGCGTTGAACCTGGGCTCGAGTGAGGATGCCTCCAGGTGGTCGGTGTGGGGCGATGTGGACCGCCAGGCTTACGAAGGCAGTGGCTACGATGGCACGGCGACGAGCATGTACCTCGGTGCGGATGTGGCAGTGGCCGCGGATTGGCTGGTCGGCCTGGCGGTGGCGCGCCAGGGCGGCGACTCCGATTACGCCTGGGGCACGGCGTCACAGACCATGGACATGCAGTTGACGACGGTGTTGCCGTATGCGAGTTACCGCCCGAGTGAGCGTATGTCGCTGTGGGGCGTGGCCGGCTTCGGTCGCGGTGAGCTGGATACGACGGTGGCGGGCACGACGACGCGTGATGTGAGCGACCTGCGTTCGCAGCTGGCGATGGTGGGCGGTGAGCAGGCCTTGACGCGGGTGGGTCGGTTCGACCTGGCGTTGCGCGGGGATGCGGCGCTGGCGTCGTTGGAGACGGATCAAGGTCCGGGCGCGGCGGATGGTCTAGCGACGGATGTGCATCGTTTCCGTCTTGGCCTGGAAGGGTCGTTCTCGACGGACACGGGCGAAGGCGGCATGCTGGAGCCGTTCGGGCAATTGAACGTGCGCACGGATGGCGGTGATGGCGAGACGGGTTCGGGCCTGGAACTGGCTGGCGGTATCCGCATGACGACCTCGGCGTTCACGCTGGAAGCGCAGGGACGCACGTTGGCGTTGCACGGTGCGGACGACTATCGCGAGTCGGGCTTCAGTCTGCTGGCGACGTTGAATCCGTCGGCGCAGGCGACGGGCGTCTCGGTCACGATCGCGCCGCGCTGGGGTGCGGATGCGGTAGGCACGGGGATCCTGTGGGAAGATACCCTCCGCGTCGGCCAGTCCTACGGCGCGCTGACGGGCGTGGCCAGCGGCGGGGCGCAAGCGTCGCTGGAAACCCAGGTAGGCTACGGTCTGCTGGTGGCGCGCGAACGCTATCTGTTGACGCCGTTCGTGGATGTGCGCATGAGCGACGGAACCCGGCGCGAGCTGCTGGTCGGCGCGAGCGTGCGGCCATGGGTGCGCCAGGCGACAGATCTCGATATCCGCCTGGCCGCTGGTCGCGTGGACGAGCGTCCGGGCGTCAGTCATAGTCAAGTCGGCTTGCACGCGACGATGCGTTTCTAAGCTGACAACTTCCGCGTGACGATGGTTCTGCCATCGTTGCGCGCTCTTCTCCAGCCCCGGTACGCGCGAGCGGCCCGGGGTTTTTCATCCTGTCACAGTAGATGCTTGACCCGATAAGGTGATAAAAGATGGGTTCATCGTACAGGGTATAGGGTGGCGCCAGTACAAGGCCCCTGCGTTACATCCATGAACATCGCTGCGACGATAGGATATTGGACGTTATGCATGCGTCCAGATTATTTCCCAAACCTCTCAACATCAACCCAAGGCTTGACGTTCTATGATATAGGGACATGGCGAAATTAATGTGTTGGATGAAATCAGATATGACGAGCTTTGAGAAATATTCTTAGGCAGTGAGTAGACTTCTGTACATGATGGAGATGGATCATCTGTGGCAATCGTGCGTTCGTGACGCAGAGATTACTTTATATAAAGTATTAAGTCCGTTGCAAGATATTGATCCTGAGCGCATACAGATTCAACTATATAAAAACTCATTTAATTTTGCTAACCTTAGGATCGCGCAGAACTTAGTTAGTGAATTTTTGCGCCGTGATGATCTGAATACACTCGACTACGGCTTAAGTCGAGAACTCGTTTCGAATTGGCTTGCAAAGACGTTAAGGCAGGTACAACTTGATGCCAGCACCTACGGTCATAGTGACTTAAGTTTAAGCGAAGATTCGAAAACTTTTATTCGTGAAACATTCAACCCTAACCGTATTGATAAAGTTCATGCGATGCTTGAACGTTTACAAGGGACTATGCCTTGGGAAGGTGTCGACGCCGAGAAGGATGCTATGCGCGCTTCGGTGCGCAAGTTTTCGGATGAGGTTATAGCTCCAGTTGCAGCACAAATTCATCGACAAGACGAGATGATTCCACCGCAAATCTTGGATGGTGTGCGGGCGCTGGGGTGCTTTGGGTTTAGCGTACCGATGGAATACGGTGGCTTAAAGCCAGGCGATGGAGAAGATACTACCGGGATGGTCGTTGTCACGGAAGAGCTTTCGAGAGGGTCGCTTGGGGCAGCAGGAAGTCTGATCACACGGCCGGAAATCATCGTGCGTGCGCTCTTGGAAGGAGGTACCGAAGCGCAACGGCGTCGATGGTTGCCTGGGCTGGCGGCAGGTAATCCTTTGTGCGCCGTGTCGGTAACTGAACCGAATACTGGGTCCGATGTCGCGTCAGTTGCGCTTCGCGCGAGTAAGGTGCCTGGCGGCTGGCTATTAAATGGCGAAAAAACCTGGTGTACGTTTGCTGGCAAAGCGGAGTTAGTGCTAGTGCTTGCTCGAACGGATCAAACAGTACTGCCACCTCATAGAGGTTTGTCGTTATTCGTGGTTAATAAACCGAGTACCGACGAACGTGAATTTACCGTCAAATCGCGTGGCGGCTCACTCTGGGGCAAGGCGATCCCTACATTAGGTTATCGCGGGATGCACTCGTTCAGTATGCACTATGATAGTTTCTTCGTGCCGGATGAAAATCTTGTAGGCGAAGAAGATGGTCTCAATCGTGGTTTTTACTATACGATGCGTGGCTTTTCGGGCGGTCGATTGCAAACGGCAGCGCGGGCAATCGGGTTAATGCAGGCCTCTTATGAGGCAGCATTCGCGTACACGGGTGATCGCATCGTATTTGAACGACCGATTAGAAACTATCAATTAACTCGAATGAAGTTGATTGATATGGCGACGGCCATCGTTGCTATACGCCGCTATGCATATCAAGTGGCCTCAATGATGGACAAAAACGAAGGACAACTTGAAGCGAGTTTAGTGAAGTTAGTTGCGTGTCGCGCTGCGGAAACCTCCACACGAGAAGCGTTGCAGCTCCATGGTGGAATCGGGTATGCAGAGGAATCAAGTGTCAGTCGTTATTTCGTCGACGCACGCGTTTTATCTATTTTTGAGGGTGCTGAAGAAACTCTAGCGTTAAAAGTTGTGGGACGCTCGTTACTTCATGAAATCGAAAAATTCGCACCTGCATGACCATTGAGCAGGTTTTTCGGACGGCAGTAGCAAGAGTGGAGCGGGAAACGGGATTTGAACCCGCGACCCCAACCTTGGCAAGGTTGTGCTCTACCGCTGAGCTATTCCCGCGCTTGGAACGAGTTGTAAGCTATATTTTACGGCGTCCATGCTACGTATTTGAACCTAATCATGCTTATCCGTGCGATGGATGAGCTATCTGGGGTTGAATTTGTAGCGATTGCCCGTTGCGAGCAACGCTTGCAAGCGTTCGGCAACTCCAAGTTTGACGCTTTTGGTGTGGACGTTTGGCGCACCAGCGAATTGACCTGGTTAGACCATCGGGGTAAACCGCGTCGCGGTGACTTAAAGCTAACGATATCCTGCGACTCACCGTATATGGTAGAGAGCAAATCCTTAAAGTTTTACCTTATGTCATATGCAATGGCTTCATTCCATTCGAAAGCTAGCGTCGAAGAGTCGATATCGAAGGATTTAAGTGATTTGCTCGGTGCCGTTTGCGAAGTACAGGTCGACTCCAAAACAGTTGGTTTTGAATTCGATCATGCCTATATCAAACAGTCACATCAACTTGATTACATTCCGCTTTCGATCGAGTCGTTTATTGTCGACCGTGATCTATTGACTCCGCGCCGAAATGCTATTCAAGCTAGCGGTCGTTATCACACGAATCTTTTTCGCTGTCTATGTCCCATGTCATCGCAACCGGATTACGCCACAATCGTAGTCAGCTTTGAAGAAGCCTGGTTAAGTGCTGAGTCGCTACTCGCATACTTACTCTCGTACCGCGAGCATCAAGGATTTCATGAGAGTACGGTCGAGCGAATCTTCAAGGATATTTCGACCGTATGTCAGCCGAAATCAATATCAGTATTAGGCAGCTTCGCGAGACGCGGAGGTATTGACATTAGTCCGTTTAGAAGTTCGAGGGATGAACCTATGCCGAATTGGCGGTCTAATCTCTGTTGATCGGGAAAGGTACGCGTTTTGTGTATCGGTCGATGATTGTTGTATGAGAAAAATCGTATGTGCAAATCGGTACCCGTATGAAGTTGGATGTTGGTATCAAGCGTGAATTTAGGACACCTCTCAAGTTAAGCCCTACTTTTATAAATCTTTTAGTCACGTTACAGGTAAGGGGTTCATGGAGTGTTTTGCTAACCTCATTGAGTTGACAATGTGTACTCCGTCCGTATCACTTCATAACCAATTGTTAGCTTATGGTCATCATACCGAAACGAGAGATGGCTTATAGGCTTTAGATAAGCGGTCACAAAATGCCAAGCGGCACAAGCCTTACTTTTGTGGCGATGTTCGGGGCAAAATTTCCGGTTGCGGTCGAGTGCCTACCAAGGATAGGCGATCCTCACATGACGTTCTATAACATTTAATCTGAGGGGCTGATAGAAGTTGCTTGATTAACCATCGTGGATATCACAATTGGGAAGGGACACGATGTAGTTATGGCAAGAAAGATTAAGGTGTGGTTGAATTAATACTGAATTATTAGGTTTCAAGTAACTGCTTCGTTTCAATTACTCAATGATTCTATTCTGCCTCTTTCTATAGCCTAACAAATGCGGTGATGCTGATAATGAGCCAGACTGTGAACGCTTAATGGGCGAGGGCGAATGATATGGCGCAATCGGTTCCTGAAACATATTTCGATACATTACCGCCGGATGCAATTTCGGAGGAACTCGCACCGACGATCAATGAACTCGGGTTACAAGATAACTGCCGCGAATTAGCGATGAACGGGTGGACGGTAGTCCGCGATGTGAAATCAGCTTCTTTTAATTTACGCGTTCGTCAGGCCATCCTAAAATTAAACGAAAAGGGTCGTGGTAGCAACATGTTGCTTGCCAAAGACCCGGTATTCGCTGAAGCGATATTGAGCCCAAAACTTCTAGCGATGGCCGAGTTTTCGGTGGGCCGCGGCTTTTTGATTAGCCAAGTTGCTGCTAGTGTTAGACCCAAGGGTTCGCCGCCGCTTGGGTTGCATGCTGATAACAATTGGCTTCCGGCGCCGTTTCCGTCCCATAACATGTTGTTGACCGGTTGTTGGGCTTGTGATGAGTTTACGAAGGAGAACGGTGCGACTCGACTCGTTCCAGGCAGCCACTCGTTACGGCGACACCCGAAACCTGATGAAATAGTGGCATCGCATGGTTCGATCGCGATCACCTGTCCACCGGGTTCGGTAGCCATGTGGGATGGCAATATCTGGCACGGAAATTGGCCGCGTGAAACCGACGGCGAGCGTGTTGTGTGTCACATCACGTACACGCGTCTCATGATGCGTCCTGTCGAGGACTACAGTGCGTACGCTGACGATCTTATTGAGGAGCATGGGGATCGCATGGCGCAGCTATTGGGTCGTCAAGATTTCCTAAACGGTCCGAACGGCGCTGAGTACGATAAATTGCTAGCTACGTTTAACAACGCTAAAAGATAGCGGTCGTAACTTAGCGGAATGGATAGTTCAAGATGGTTAGCTTGACTGAATAACCTAACTGGTTAGGCGTTATTTCCCAGGTGCTCGATAAGATACCTTTTTCTTCGACGCGTCATCAATCGTTTCGGGTGTAACAAGTACGGTCATTGTGACCTTAATGGCGCCGGCTGCACTGACGCGAAGCGAGAATGCTGTCGCACTTGCATCGTCAGGAAAATCAACGATGAGGAACGCATCACTATCTCCGAACGCGTAGTACATCGACTCTAAGCTGCCGCCAAGGCTTTCGACGGTTGTTGTGAGGGCTTGACGCCTGCTTGTTCCGCCTTCTTCAAGGAGCCCTTGCAAGCCGATGGTGGCATAGCTTGCTTTTACGAGATATTTTGTCACGAGTCTCTCCGCTTTAAAATAGCAATCGTACCTGCATAGATTGTTTTAGGCCGATCTGTTCTTGTTTAACTATGATCGTTTGAAGTATAAGCCGTTATTTCTAAATCTGAAACTTCTTAGGTGTCTTGGTGTCAGAGTGTAGTTTCAAGGCATGCGAGAGCCCAATTAAGGTGTAAGATATTCGTGCGGCCTAAATAATGTCTGGGCATACGCTCTATTTCCCTTGGTTCTGCGTAAATCGTACTTTTACGTTTGTGGTTCGCTGGTAATTAGAGAGAGTAATTTTCGATAGTCAGGACCATGCAAAGCGGCCTTTTATAATCGAAAAGGTTTTTAATTCGAAAGGGCTCTCGGTGATTAATTAGTGGATTTATTTACAGTAAAAGTTATTTCATTTGTAGCGATATTGATTGTCGCGATTGTTGGTGGCGTTATTCCGTTGTTATCGTCCAAAGTGACGAATAGCGAACGATTCATTTCACTAGGAAACGCTTTCGCTGGTGGGCTGTTTCTCGGTGTTGGATTTATTCACTTGCTGCCGGAAGGGATTGAAGCGTTCACGGGCTATACGAATTTCCCGTGGGGTACATTGATTGCGACAACAGGTTTCGCTGTGTTTCTGCTCATTGATCGCGTCCTGTTCCCGGATGATCAGGCCAGCGACGCGCTACGTCGCAGGGGGACTGAGAAGATCTATCCGTATGTCCTTCTCGCTATGCTGAGTATTCACTCAGTCGTTGAAGGGATTGCGTTAGGGTTAGAAGAGAAAATCGCCGGTGCAATGGCGATATTTATAGGTATTCTCTTTCACAAAGGTTCCGTTGCTTTTGCGTTTATTCTTAGCACAAATACGGCAGGAATTGAGAGAAAACAGCAAAAATACTTCCTCGCTATTTTTAGTGTTATGGCTCCACTAGGCATTCTACTGGGCACAAGCAGTGGCTTCGTATTTGCTGCAACAAGCGGTGTCTATGGCGTGCTGCAGGGTGTATTCAATGCTTTTGCTGCTGGTACTTTTATTTATATCGCAGTGATCGACATCATTGATAAAGAATTGACTACGCATAAACTGCAGATGGCAAGATGTGCTGCAAATGCTGTCACGAGCGCTGACGACATACCTATGCCTACTCAGCCAGACGATCGATATTTGAAATTCTTGTTGATCATGGCTGCCATCGTATTAGTTGCTTTCAGTACCGAATGGGCGCACGTGCCGCATAATTGACGGGCACGCTCATGATGATGAGGTGCACGCTTCGCATGAGTTTCAAGGTTCCAACAGTCTCGGGGATTCTCAACTCACAAGCGACGAATTGCCCCACCACAAAATGCGGACCCATGGACTTAACGACGCATCTGAAGGGTATCACGCATGATGAACGCCAGGGGCAACTTGATCGTAATGGCCACTGACGCTGGTATAGACACAACCGATGTCGTTCGATACCGAATCAGGTAGACTACTGGCGAAGGGCGGTAACCCGGCCAGCAAACCCTCGGCACCCGAGTACGCTGCTACCGCTGCTCCCTTCCAGGCCTGACGGAGTTCACAGTTTCTCGTCGCGAGGAACCAGCCGGAGTCACCATAACGATACGCGGAGTCATCCGCGCATAGCGAGATTTTAAAGTTTGACAACGCTCGCCTTTGTGAAAATACTTGAGGTTGCACTTGGTTACAAAAGTTAAAGTCATCGGTGCCTGTATGGAATATCCCTTCAATACAGGTTTGTAGCTACGATAATTCGGTCGTTAGCTTGAAGAAATCAAGTTTGTTTGCATGAATTGGAAAAGTAGCCGGCAACTGAGCATTCCGAATCGCAATGCATTCGGTGACACGTAACGAGGAAGCTTGATAGTGATCATTGATTTCGTAACGGACTTTCTTGGCTTCTTGTGGTTGACTTTTCTACTGTTGGCACCGATGCTGCTACTTGGACTTTTTCTATCCGGTGTCATGCATGTTTTCATTTCGCGGAAAGCTATCTTGCGATGGTTTCAGCGTGATGGTTTAAAGACGGTCGCGACAAGCGCTGCGATTGGCGTACCGATGCCATTGTGTAGTTGTTCCGTTGTACCGGTAGTCGCCGAAATGCGTCGCAAAGGCGCGTCTCGTTCGGCATGTATGTCGTTTTTAATCACTGCACCGGAAACAGGAGCAGACTCAATTCTGGTAACTAATGCATTTTTTGGACCGGTGGTTGCCGTTATGCGTCCGATAGTAAGTTTTATTACGGCGGTCGTATCAGGATTGTTCTGTATTGGGTTTTCAAGAAGATCGGATCCGCAATCGGGTCACGCCATTGAGGCAACTCAGCGTCTATCTCACGAAAGTAAGGATTGTTCGAATCATGCCCATGAACATGATTCCTTGTTTGCGGACCGCGACGACTGTTACGTGAGTTTGCGTGAACTTGGACATCTTGCATGGCTTTGGCTAAGGGATCAGTGGGGGCGTGTGCGGTCATGGCGTGGCAAGCTTCAACCTTCTTACCCGAGCGCTGTAACCTCGAAGGTTAGAGTGCATGCTAGCACAGAGATTGGTACAACCCCTAATTTTCTAACCGTCCTCCGGCATATGTTCAAGTATGGTTTTGTCGAGATCGCGGACGACATCTTATTTGCTTTACTAGTAGGTATTATGCTAGGAGGTTTTCTCTACTTCTTCATCCCTGCCGATCTCATGGCGCACGAGTACGCACAGTGGCTTGCGTATCCCGTGATGTTACTCATAGGTATACCTCTATATATCTGTGCATCGGCCAGTACCCCTATTGCCGCCGCGTTGGTTGCAAAGGGGGTGAGTCCTGGTGCTGCGCTTGTGTTTCTAATGACCGGACCAGCAACGAATACAGGCACGATCGCGATTATCGTAAGTCAATTCGGCTCGCGTTTCGCTGCAATCTATATGGGCGGTGTTGTGGTTGTTACAGTGATTCTTGGCCTTGCGATTGATTTCGCCTTACTGGCAACCGGTGTGTCGGTCGCGGTAAACTTAGATGCGTCCGATTCGACAGCGGTCCTGGCGTTGCAATGGATCGCAGTGCTTGGTTTATTAAGTCTGATAGGATGGCGATTTAAGGCCGGCGCGTTGCGAAGCGGCATCAATGATTTATTGATTAATCTGAAACCTATGGGGCATCGCATTGCCGAATTTTTGCAACGGAGAAACACTTAAAGGCACCTCTCAAAACCCAAATTCCACTGACTATGGTATTTATTAACCTATTGATTTTATTACTCCATCAATTTAGATAATCAACTCGGGGATCAATTCTAGGAGGCTTTGAGAGATGCCCTTAAGGTCATTATTGGCTATCTTAGGTCGTGTTTTTCAACATAAACTTTGTCACTGAAGGTCTCGAATTTAGCTGCCTATATCGAATGCGCTTTTCAGACCTAGATGCGGTCGAAATTATGTTGTCTTGTATGTAAGCTTATTAACGTTCTTATCTGAAATATGTCGTGTTTTCGGCTTTTTAGATATTTTGGATGCAGCGCTGCGTTTGCATGAATGAGCTTCGGTGGTGCGTTATGCCAATTCATACGATTGAAATAGTGAGCAATTGAACATGTCCCGAACAATATACGAACTCGGAGAAGTATCGGCCGCGAAACCAGGTGTGCCCACCGGGTCGACTATTCGATATCAATACCAGTCGAAGCATCTATATCCAGGCGTGAGCTACGACTATTGGGTTTATGTGCCGGCACAATATCGCGATCGCGAGCCAGCTTGTGCGATGTTCTTTCAGGATGGTGAAGCATATGTACATGAAGAAGGCCAGGTTCGGGCTTCCTTGGTCTTTGACAATCTCATTCATGCACAAGAGATGCCGGTTTGCATAGGGATATTTGTTAATCCAGGCACGAAGAATGAACCTTATGATCAGAGAAATAACCAATACACACCGCTCGACAATACCTACGCGCGATTTTTGTTAGAAGAGGTTCAACCAGAAGTGAGCCGGCATGTGAATATGACCGATGATCGTAGTGGACGCGCGATTTGCGGGATGAGCGACGGTGGTCTCTGCTCATTCACGGCGGGCTGGCATCGAACGGACGCGTTTAGCAAAGTAATTAGCCACATAGGCAGTTTCACGCGCCTACGTGGCGGCTCCGAATATCCCTATCTGATTCGGCGCACGCGCGGCGCACCGAAACCGCTCCGAGTGTTCCTTCAAGATGGCTCAGCTGATATCAATTTAGTCGAAGGTAGTTGGCCTCAAGCGAACCTTAATATGGCATCCGCGTTGATGTTCTCGCGCTATGACTACCGGTTTGCGTTCGGTGAAGGCGGTCACGATCTGATGCATGGCGGTTCAATATTTCCCGATACGTTGCGTTGGCTCTGGCGGGACTTTCCGGGGGTTAGCTCGCAAGGCAATGCGTTTTCGACCACGCGGTTGGAAGGTTATTGGCAAATGACTACGTATGTTTTAGGGGAGGTACGACAAAGCATCTTGTCCGTGTCTTTGAACGGGGGCAGCCTTGCCGCTACGTTTGAGGATGAAGTCGATGGCGAGATTAAGCTAGAGTCATTTGATTTTGATGGCGGAATTTTGACATTTGAATACATGACGCCGCCGTCGCAAACAAATTGGGGTAAGGGTTTCCAAGGCCTGATGAAGGTTTGGACGCAAGTGCTAGGGGACACATTGAATGGTGCGTTGAGCGGCGACCCCGACCTGCCGATGGACTTTGCAGTGAAGGGCCGACGTAGATCTCGGACGGATTGATGTGAGGTCGACATGGTGTCTCTGGGGTTCCACACCGAGTGTATTACTGGTTTTATTGGTGAGTCATCCTAGCCTTACTTTATAGGTGTCCTTTAGGGGCTTGGTGTTGATTCAAAGGTCATTGTTGAACTATACAGCTGCCATACACATAAGACATTAACTAGCGACCTGCTTGGCCGATGTGTTGTCTAGGATTCGCACCATCAAATCACTAATGTATACTACTGATTTTCTAACCTAATCCAATCGGTGTTTGTCTGATTCAAACCTCAGTACTCATTGCAGCTTCATCCAGTAATCACCCGTCCATAACTCTAGATGATGCCGCCGCTGAAGGCGCTACTGCAAGGAATGGAAGAAATATCCTAAATTTATCGGCATGCGTTTGAGTTTTACGCAACGATCCAGTCGTTTGCACGAGATTTCACTCGCCAAATACCTTCGCCTTCGTAGTCGGCGATACGCGCTAACGGTACTGCTGGTACCCCTCCACTACCTCTCGCCATATTGCCCGTTGGTAACATCGGCAGGTCATATTTCTCCCACCATGCGGGTTCCGCGACGACATTGCCCACGACGGGGCGTTCGCCGAGATTCCACTCTGCAAATATATCGTTGAGCTTAGGGCGTCGCGAAAGCACGAACTCATTTGAGTCCATGTGCCATTGGTTGGTAACTTCACGCATACCATCGGACGGGTCATCGCCACTTTCGGCAGAGATCTCGAAAACGCCATCCATACGGCAATTGATGCGTTCTCCGCCATGTTTACCAGCGGCAGTCCAGCGCATATGGCCGCGTTCACGTATGCGATTGAAATCTTGCACGACAGCTTGACGAATCTGATCGCCTTCGTGAATGCCGGCTGAGTGTACAACCCAACCGTGGCAGAACATCACATCGCCAGCTTTGCCACAGAACTCCAACGGTTGGACGGTCGTCTTGATCTGATTCATGACCGATTCTGAAGCGTCGCTAGCTACCCAATTGAAGGCTTGTTGGGATGTTGGATAGAGCATTTGTGGTGAGGATGGAAAAATGGTGAAACCGCCTGAACGCGGTTCGACATCGTTGAGGTATGTAACCACCTGCATTTCCGTCATGCTTTGATCCATATGCGGTCCGAGTTTGGACTCTGGATCATCCTGCAAGCGCGGAAAAATCGCGTAGATTCCTCGATTGCGTTGCGGTAGCTTGACTGGGCCGCCAAGCAGAGCCTCAATCATGTGCAATACAATGGGATGGGCTGAGGTCGCTCGTACGAACTCTGGATCGTGACCGATACCATGCCAACGCCACACGTAGTTACCAATATCACGCGTTAATTTGTGTGGTAGGCGACCGACGCGTTCGCCTCTATTCGCGCCTGGCCGTTCTTCCTCCATTGACGGCCAAGCACTTCTGCCCATCCAATTGTCCGTCAGTGACCAACGATTTTGTTCGGGCCAATAACGACCAGGTGAAACCCAAGAAGAGGGATTGTTAGGGTCTAGCTTCGCTGCACGGGCCGGAGGTTGCTGCCACCAAAGATCAAGAAAGGGTTTAAATGTTTGGGCTGGGATGAGTCCGCGTTTGATGACATAACCTTTTTCGCGAAACTGTTTGATTTCCTCTGGAGTTAGCCCTAAACGGTCAGCACCAGGCGGATCAAAGTCCGGCGTGATTGAGATAGGTAGATAGACAGCAGGTTGCGGCGTACTAAAGGCAAGTTCTGGGTCGCGGGGCGGAGCTAGAGGCGCTTCTTGAAAATTTAAAGTCATGTCATCATGCCTGCGGTTCTGTCATTGTTTTGTAGGTATATACTAGTACGGTCTTTAACTGATAGATTTAGGGGCGATGCCCTTTCTGCCAACATTGTTGAGACACCGACTATCCTTGGAATTATTGTAGGGCGAATGATGGCCATGGGTGTGAACGCGCCGGGTATGGGGGTTGAGGAGCGTAGCGACGAGACCCCCAGACCCGAGACTTCGTCAGCGCCGCGCGGTCCGGACCCGGAAGTCATCGCCAAGCCGACCCGGCGCCGGTTCACCGCCGAGTATCGGCTGCGGATCATTGAGGAGGCGGATCGCTGTGTGGAACCGGGCGAGGCCGGACGGCTGTTACGCCGCTGAAGGGCTCTACAGTTCGCATCTGTCGGCCTGGCGCAAGGCTCATCGCCAAGGTGCGCTACAGGGTCTGACGCCGCGCACGCGCGGCGCCAAGCCAGCGCCGTCCAACGCGACCAGCACCCAGGTGCGCCAGCTTGAAGCGAAAGTGGCGCGCCTGGAGAAGGAACTTGCCACCGCGCACACGATTCTCGAAGTCCAGGGAAAAGTTGCCGGGCTGCTGGGATTGAGCCTCAACGACGAGAACAACTCCTGATGACCGTCTCCTCGCTTGCCACGCAAGTCGGCATCGCGCCGGCCTGCCGGGCGTTGGGGGTGGCCAGGGCCACGTTCTACCGTCGTCAACGACACGCTCCCGGGCGCCAGCAGCCCACCAAGACGCCCGCCCGGGCGCTCACTGAAGACGAGCGCACACAGATCCTGGATGTGCTCGCCGGTGAACGATTCGTCGATCGCGCACCAGCCGAGATCGTCGCAACCCTCCTGGATGAAGGGCGATACCTATGTTCGGAACGCACGATGTATCGCCTCCTGGCCGCCGAACGGCCCGTGCGCGAGCGGCGCAATCAACTGACCCATCCGCGCGACGCCAAACCCGAACTCGTGGCCAGCGCACCGAATCAGGTCTGGTCATGGGACATCACGCGCCTGCTCGGACCCAAGCCATGGACCGGCTTCTACCTCTATGTGCTGCTCGATATCTTCAGCCGCTATGTGGTGGGATGGATGGTCGCCGCGCGCGAGACCGCCCCATTGGCCACCCGACTCATTGAGCAAACGTGCGTCAAACAGGGTGTCCAGCCTCAGGTGTTGACCTTGCACTCCGACCGCGGCGCGCCCATGACCAGCCAGTGCACCGCGCAACTCCTCGCCAACCTCGGCGTCACCCGCTCGCTCAGCCGCCCCAGGGTCAGCGACGACAACCCCTTCTCCGAGGCACAGTTCAAGACCCTGAAATACCATCCCGGCTTCCCCGCGCGCTTTGAGGATATCAACGCCGCCATCGCCTTCTGCCGCACCTTCTTCCCTTGGTACAACCGCGAGCATCGCCATGCCGGCATCGCCATGCTCACCCCCGAGGATGTCCATCACGGGCGCGCCCGACACCGCCTTGAGCAACGCGCACGCACGCTGCGCCAGGCCTGGAACCGGCACCCGGAACGATTCGTGCGCGGGCGTCCCAAACGCCAAGCGCTTCCCGAACAGGTCTGGATCAACCCGCCAGACCCAATCACTACACCGAAGGTTGCACACTAAATGGCAACAACCGCTATCTCAATCACGTTGACAGGTTCCGATGAGCGAATATCTTGAAGAAAGCGAATTAAAGAAGAGAAGTTGAAATGTACTGCTGCACCTTTTCGGCAGCGTCTCGGCCTAACAAGCTCCGCCTCACCATATCCGAGGCACTCGCTTAGGGAAGCGAAGATACCGCAACTGTGCATCTAGGAAGGTAGAACCTAGTCATAGCAACATACGCTACTGAACCGAAACACTCGCGGAAGCGGCAGAACGGCAGTAAGAAGCTACCCTAAGAAGGGGCTGTCGGGCAATTACAGAATTCGCTTGTTTTGGACGCTGTATATCTATGTAGCTCGTTGAAATATAGCAGTATATGACTTTGGCTTGCGTCAAGTCAAGATAGCTGAGGGATTTACGATAACCCCTCGAATTAAAGATTTATTTAATGCGTAGACGGAGTAGCCATGCACACGCACGCTACGAATTCTGTTCAGACGCGATCTCTTGTTCATAGCACTGCCATTTAGAATCAAATCTCATTGAAGTAGGGCTTCGTTGACTGATAGAGGTATGTTCAGTGACCTATCCAACCAATGTTGAAATGATTGATCCGATTCTTTGCGTAAGCGATCTAAATAAGGGCACCTCCCAAAACCTCGGGTTTTTCCGTTTTTTCGGTCAAATGGTGCGATGATGATGAATGCATATTGAATTTTGGGTGTTTGAAGTGAAAAAACACCCAACATCAGGTCATATGGACCCAACTTTGGGCTTTTTTAGTGTTTTTCACGAAGTGTAGGCGCATTGCGCCTACACTTCGTTGTTCAGACCATCGCCTCGCGCGCTAAAAACACCAGGCGGTGCATGTTGTAGAGCAAGTTTTGCAAGCCCATTTGCACCGAGGCCCGATCCAACCCGATGGTGCGGATGAATTTACCGCCCAGTTCGTTCTGGCAACTGGCAAACACATGCTCGACACGCACACGCACCTTGGCGCGCCGACGATTCTCACGATGTTGATATGCCGTAAGGGCCCGATGCTTACCGCGCTTGAACATGATCCGTGACGTGAGACCCTGCGCCCGCAACATCCCCTCCACTTCTTGCGACCGATACGCCGCATCCCCATAAAAAGGACCCTCGCGTTGGCGACCGTCAATTAACGCATCCACCACCGTGATATCGTGGTCATTGGCGGGGGTGGCGACATACCCCCGAATGAGCTTGTGTTCGACATCGACATTCACATGGTTCTTATAGCCGTAGGATGACTTCCCATGTTTCTTCGTCCAACGCGCATGACGATCCTTTTGGCGCAATTTAGCCGTCGCCTCGTCCTCCTTCCAGGTGTCCGGGGTCTCATTCCGCTGCAATGCCCTATTCTCCTCCCGGGTGTTGCGTTGCACCGGCACCAGGACCAAAGTCGAGTCTACCACCTGACCGCCGCGCGCCACGTAACCCCGCTCGCGCAACTGCGCCTCGAAATCCTCGAACAACTCTCGCATGGTGTGCTCATCCAGTGCATCACGATACCGCGCAATGGTCTGCCGCGAAGGGACCGGTTCACCTGGCGCCACGTCAAGAAACCGGGTGACGCTACGGGAATCAACCACCGCATGGGACATGCGTTCACACGACAGGTTGCCCTTCCGACCAATGAGCAACACCTTGAACATCATCACCACGTCATACGCAGGACGACCGCCTTGCGATGGGTCGGCAGCTTCGTGACGCCAACACTCCTCCAGGATCGGCCGAAACCTTTCAAAATCAACCAATTGTTTGATCTGCTCCAGTGGATCGCCGCGTCGATCAAGTTCTTCGTAGGCTTCCCATTCACTAAAAAGTCTTGATGTGGTCATGATGGTGAAAGAACTCATTGGTAAATAACAGGTCGTAAATATACCCTCACAAGGTGCTTTGGCCAGGCGAAGGTCACTTTTTTGCCGTCACGACGAGCCACATGACATAACCATGATAAAGAGGAGGTTTTGAGAGGTGCCTATAAGTCATGTGAGTATTACACGAAAGTACTGGGTTTCGTTGCCTCCGATTGGAACACGGGCACCTTCACGAGTGTTTCGCTAGAGGGGCACGGCATCTATCTCGCGGAAGACATGCAAGGTAGCCCTGGCACTTGGGTTTGGATTGGGGTTGGGGATGTGCGCGTTTTATATGAAATGTATCGGCACCGCGGGGCGATCATTCGGCTCCCACCAACATCTCATCCGTGGGCATTGGAAATTCAACTTGAGGATATTGATGGAAATGTACTGCGTTTCGGATCCGATCCGGACGAATAAAACGTGTCGTATTGTGGGGATTGTATCTTTTAGTATGCTAACAAGTAAGGCTACAAGCAGTAGCTCATTTGCTTGGCTTGATCGTATGATGGCATCAATGGGTGAGTTTTGAACTGAACTGAATTCTCAAACAGCCAAACGGAAGTCATAGAGCTTGAAGGTGTGCGCTCACCTGATGCCCGCGAAATAGTTTCTGTTTGGCTCTTGTGTAATTAAATGTCGATTTGATCTACACGTGGTTAGAATCAGTGAAGTATAGCGATTAGTTGACAAAACGGGCGCGACTCGGCGTGATGCAAAGAGCTTTAGGATTGAGGGCACTTTAGTCCCGCGTCCGCCAGATTATTCGCTATTTCTTTGGTTGTGCCTTTGCCCTTACGATCCACCACATACGAAACTTGCGATTACATCCTTCTGGGTGAACTTCGGCTTGATGTGTGGCACCGCAGCCATGCCGAGTAGTGCTTTCGTTGCCTTGTCAAGTTTCTTCTGCTTTCATTCATACGCGTATGTTGCTCCATGTGTACCAATCTAGTTTACCGTCTTGGAACTCTCTAGATACGTTCCTTGCTCATGCGGTAAGCCCCGCATATGTGATGGTTTACCTGCCATCGAATCAAAAAGGCTATCGGGTTGGCCTCGGGTATCACGTTGAACGTTGCCCTTGACTTTCGCGGAGGAGCCGACCGCGGCGCGCTTGTAATCAATCCTTGGTTATCAGTTAAAATTCGATGGTGTTCTCTACATAGCTATATCGCGACCAGTGGGTGGAATTGTGTAGAGCATTCCCCGGCCCGATGAGCGTATCGTCAAATTCGATGATAGGGAACCTGTGAACAAAAATTAAAGGGTGCGTAACAAATACCATGCTAAGCGAATCTGTTTCTAGGCATACCCCCCCCCTCCACTTATCCGAGAGGGATCGCTGGCGGGTGGTAGTTGGGCATCTTGTCCGCAGAGACCAGCAGGCTCAATGCCCAAGCGTCAGCAGGGAATCGCCGTCTCCGTTCGAAGCGGAGGGACGTTGCTTGACTGATCGAGTGCATCGCGCCCTTTACCATAGTTTGCCTAGCCATGGATCGCTCGGGCGACTGGTGGCAGCAACCGCCCGCCGGCTGCGGCCGCCTTCTTTCCGCGGCTGCGAAGGCAGAACCACCTTCCGCTTGCCGGGACTCGCCACTGTTCTCCTGCTCGCACTGACCGCGGGCCTTGCGCCCCAGGCCGCGCATGCGTTAGGAACCCTGAAGGCCGCCCCGGGGGATGAGAAGGTGAAGCTGACCTGGACTTACACGCCCTCCTCCCCGAACAACAAAGGGTGGGAGTTTCGGTATGCGAGAGCCGACCAAGACTATCCTAAATGGATAAATTTCGGCTTTTCAGTTGCTTTCGACCCAAAGTACCAGTTGCTAGGTCGTCGTCACAGTAACAAGCGCACCCAGACGATCACCGGGCTCACCAATGGGGTGGAGTACAAATTCCAGATGTATGCCAAAGGGCCTGGTCGGTACTATCCGGAGGTGAAAGCGACGCCGATCGACGTCACCAAGCCTGCTGCGCCGACGGGTCTGGCGGCGCAGCCGGGCAACACCCAGGTGACGCTGTCGTGGGATGATCCGGACAACAATTCCATCACCAAGTATCAAGTGCGGCAGCACGATGGAAGTAGCTGGGGCCGCTGGGCCGACATTGACCTGTCGGATGCCGACACCGTGAGCCGCACGGTGACGGGTCTGACCAACGGCACCGAGTACCGTTTCCGCATTCGCGCGGTGAACGACGCCGGCATCGGCGCACAATCCTCAATCGTGCGTGCGACGCCGACGATCGTCGAGCCGGTCACCCTGACTGCTACGGCCGGGGTGCGCGGTGCCGTGACCTTGAACTGGACCGTCAAGAGCAGCGACCCCAATCGGCTGGTCGAGGGCGCCGACAGAGTCAGCAAGTGGGAGAGTCGAAACCGGCTGAAGGGGAGGGGAGACTCGGCCTGGGAGGAAATCCTTCATACCGGCACCGCAGGCAGTTCGCGAAGTGTCTCGACGAATCTGTCGCGTCTCATTCCGCACGGCGGGATCGTGGAGATTCAGATCCGGCCGTACGGTTCCACCGGCGCCTCGGTCTCGACGTTCCCCGGCCCCTGGTCGAACACGGCGACGGTCACCCTCATTGACGTGGACGACGCCAATACCGCCCTCAAGTTCACGGGTGTTCCGGTCACGGTGGTGCTGGGAGAGGATGCCACCTACACGGTCCGGCTGACCAAGTCCTATGCGGTTGGCACGGTGTCGATCACGAGTAGCGCAACCGGCAAGGCGACGGTGGATCCGTCTTCCCTGACGTTCACGAAATCGGACTGGCTCACCCCGCAGATGGTGACGGTGACCGGCGTGGAGGCTGGCACGGCAACGCTCAACCACGCATTCCGGGTGACTGGCGCCAGCGCCGATGGGGTTCCCGACGCGGGGACGGTGGCGGTGGTGGTCGGCGCGGCCCCCACTCCCGGCGTGTTGACTGGCGTCACCTCGACGAGCGCTGGCGTGGTGAACCTGACCTGGACTCACGCCGGCACGGAACCGGGCGATTTCCTCAGCGACCCCGGTGGCGCTCCGACGATCTACTGGGAGGCGGAACATCGGCTGAAGGGCGCTGGCGACAGCGACTGGGACGACTACTCGAACCCCAGCCCCGGTGTGAGCGGAGGCAACACGCGGCGCACCATGGCGGTCACTGTGGTGAGTGATTACCCGCACGGTGCGGCGGTCGAGTGGCGCGTGCGGGCCTCGGTCGGCGGCGGTTCACATGGTCCCTGGTCGAACGTTCGGGAAGTTACGCTGCAGAACAGCAAGCTGGCGGCGCTGACACTTACCGGTGCGCCGGTGGCGGTGGCGCCGGGTTCCAGCAAGACCTACACGGTCGCCCTGACCAAGGCGTTTGCGGGCACGCTCAGCATCACCAGTTCGGACACGGCGACGGCCACGGTCAGTCCGCCCAGCCTGACGTTCACAGCGGACAACTACAATGTGGCGCAGGACGTGACGGTGACCGGCGTCAAGGCCGGCAGCGCGACCATCGGCCACGCGTTCCGCCTGACTGGCGCCACGACGGACGCGATTGCGAACGCCGGCACGGTGGCGGTGACAGTGGTCGCTACACCCGCCGCACCGGCTGGCCTGGCGGCGACGGCGGGCGACGCGCAGGTGGAGCTGTCGTGGACCGATCCGGGCGATGCCAGCATCACCGGCTGGGAGTTCCAGCAGAAGGAAGGCACCGCCGGCAGCTACGGTGCCTGGACGGCGATTTCGAATTCGGACGCCGAGACCACGAGCCACACGGTGACGGGTCTGACCAACGACACGCTGTATGGCTTCAAGGTGCGCGCGGTGAATGGTGCGGGCGACGGTGCGGCCTCGGTCGAAGTGACGGCGATGCCTAAGAAGCCGGTTTCGCTGAGCATCGCGGACGTGGAGGCGTTGGAGAACGCGGGGACGATCTCGTTCACGGTGACGGCGGATCCGGCGCCGGCCGCGCCGATCACGTTCAGCTACACGGTGACGGCGGTGACGGTGGAGCCTCCGGCGGAAAGCGACACGGCGACGGCGGGCGCGGACTTCACGGCGGTGACGGCGGCGACCGAGTTGACCATCGCGGCGAGCGCGACCACGGTGACGATCGCGGTGACGGTGACGGACGACGACCTTGACGAGGACAACGAAACCTTCACGGTGACGCTGTCGGGGCAATCCGCCGGCGTGCTCCTGGGCGATGCCACGGCGACGGGCACGATCAAGGACAATGACGCCTCTCCTGTACTGAAGGAGATCAAGGACCAGAGGATCACGCTGGGCGAGGCCGTGGACATCACGGCGTCCGCCACGGACGAGGACGGGGACACGGTGACCTATGTCTGGACGCGCAAGGCAGGCGAGACGACGCCGGCGTTGCCGGACGGCACGGCGGAGAACGTGGCGCGCCTGACATTCACGCCGCCCGCGCTCGGCGACTATACGTACACGGTGACGGCCTCGGACGGCAACGGCAACACGGATACCGAGGAGGTGACGATCCGGGTGGTGGCGGCCGTGACGGCGCCGGTACTGACCGGGGCCACCTCAACGAGTGCCGGGGTGGTCAACCTCACGTGGACGCATTCTGGCACGGATTCGGGCGATTTCCTCAGCGACCCTGGTGGCGCTCCGACGATCTACTGGGAGGCGGAACATCGGCTGAAGGGCGCTGGCGACAGCGACTGGGACGACTACTCGAACGCCAGCCCCAGTGTGGGCGGAGGCAACACGCGGCGCACCATGGCGGTCACCGTGGTGAGCGACTACCCGCACGGCGCGGCGGTCGAGTGGCGCGTGCGGGCCTCGGTCGGCGGCGATTCGCATGGTCCCTGGTCGAACGTTCGGGAAGTTACGCTGCAGAACAGCGAGCTGGCGGCGTTGACGTTCACCGGTGCGCCGGTGACGGTGGCGTCCAGCGGCGACAACGCCAGCGCGACCTACACGGTGGCCCTGACCAAGGCGTTTGCGGGCACGCTCAGCATCACCAGTTCGGACACGGCGACGGCCACGATCAGTCCGCCCAGTCTGACGTTCACGGCGGTTAACTACAGTACCGGGCAGACGGTCACGGTGACCGGCGTCGATGTCGGCGCGGCGACCATCAATCACGCCTTCCGTCTGACCGGCGCCACAGTGGACGCGATTGCGGACGCGGGCACGGTAGCGGTGACGGTGGTCGGCCAGCCTTCGGCGCCGGCGGGTCTGACGGCTACGCCGGGCGACGGTCGGGTAACGCTGTCGTGGACCGATCCGGGTGATGCCAGCATCACCGGCTGGGAGTTCCAGCAGAAGGAAGGTTCCGCCGGCAGTTACGGCGACTGGACGGCGATCTCCAGTTCGGATGCCGAGACCGTGAGGCATACGGTGACGGGTCTGACCAACGGCAACCTGTACGGCTTCAAGGTGCGCGCGGTGAATCTGGCGGGCGATGGTGCGGCCTCCACCGAGGTCACGGAGACGCCGAACGGTGCGCTGCCGCCGGTACTGACCGGGGCCACTTCGTCAAGCGCCAGCGTGGTCACGCTGACCTGGACGCACGCTGGCACGGATCCGGGCGATTTCATCGGTGGCGTCACCCAGGCGGTCTACTGGGAGGCGGAGCACCGGCTGAAGGGCGCCGGCGACAGCGACTGGGACGACTACTCGAACCCCAGCCCCGCCGTGAGCGGAGGCAATGAACGGCGCACCATGGCGGTCACTGTGGTGAGTGATTACCCGCACGGCGCGGCGGTCGAGTGGCGCGTGCGGGCCTCGGTCAGCAGTTCACATGGTCCCTGGTCGAACGTTCGGGAAGTTACGCTGCAGAACAGCAAGCTGGCGGCGTTGACACTGACCGGTGCGCCGGTGGCGGTGGCGCCGGGTTCCAGCAAGACCTACACGGTGGCCCTGACCAAGGCGTTTGCGGGCACGCTCAACATCACCAGTTCGGACACGGCGACGGCCACGATCAGTCCGCCCAGCCTGACGTTCACAGCGGACAACTACAATGTGGCGCAGGACGTGACGGTGACCGGCGTCAAGGCCGGCAGCGCGACCATCGGCCACGCGTTCCGCCTGACTGGCGCCGCGACGGACGCGATTGCGGACGCGGGCACGGTGGCGGTGACAGTGGTCGCCACACCTGCCGCGCCGGCGGGCCTGGCGGCGACGGCGGGCGACGCGCAGGTGGAGCTGTTGTGGACCGATCCGGGCGATGCCAGCATCACCGGCTGGGAGTTCCAGCAGAAGGAAGGCACCGCCGGCAGCTACGGTGCCTGGACGGCGATTTCGAATTCGGACGCCGAGACCACGAGCCACACGGTGACGGGTCTGACCAACGACACGCTGTATGGCTTCAAGGTGCGCGCGGTGAATGGTGCGGGCGACGGTGCGGCCTCGGTCGAAGTGACGGCGACGCCTAAGAAGCCGGTTTCGCTGAGCATCGCGGACGTGGAGGCGTTGGAGAACGCGGGGACGATGTCGTTCACGGTGACGGCGGATCCGGCGCCGGCCGCGCCGATCACGTTCAACTATACGGTGACGGCGGCGAGCGGTGACACGGCGACGGCGGACACGGACTTCACGGCGGTGACGGCGGCGACCGAGTTGACCATCGCGGCGAGCGCGACCACGGTGACGATCGCGGTGACGGTGACGGACGACGACCTTGACGAGGACAACGAAACCTTCACGGTGACGCTGTCGGATCCGTCCTCCGGCGCGACGTTGGGCGATGCCACCGCGACGGGCACGATCACGGACAATGACGCCTCTCCTGTACTGAAGGAGATCAAGGACCAGAGGATCACGCTGGGCGAGGCCGTGGACATCACGGCGTCCGCCACGGACGAGGACGGGGATACGGTGACCTATGTCTGGACGCGCAAGGCAGGCGAGACGACGCCGGCGCTGCCGGACGGCACGGCGGAGAACGTGGCGCGCCTGACATTCACGCCGCCCGCGCTCGGCGACTATACGTACACGGTGACGGCCTCGGACGGCAACGGCAACACGGATACCGAGGAGGTGACGATCCGGGTGGTGGCGGCCGTGACGGCGCCGGTACTGACCGGGGCTACCTCAACGAGTGCCGGGGTGGTCAACCTCACGTGGACGCATTCCGGCACGGATTCGGGCGATTTCCTCAGCGACCCCGGTGGCGCTCCGACGATCTACTGGGAGGCGGAACATCGGCTGAAGGGCGCCGGCGACAGCGACTGGGACGACTACTCGAACCCCAGCCCCAGTGTGGGCGGAGGCAACACGCGGCGCACCATGGCGGTCACCGTGGTGAGCGACTACCCGCACGGCGCGGCGGTCGAGTGGCGCGTGCGGGCCTCGGTCAGCAGTTCACATGGTCCCTGGTCGAACGTTCGGGAAGTTACGCTGCAGAACAGCAAGCTGGCGGCGTTGACACTGACCGGTGCGCCGGTGGCGGTGGCGCCGGGTTCCAGCAAGACCTACACGGTGGCCCTGACCAAGGCGTTTGCGGGCACGCTCAGGATTGCGAGTTCGGACACGGCGACGGCGACAGTCAGTCCGCCCAGTCTGGCCTTCACGGCGGATAACTACGACATGGCGCAGGATGTGACGGTGACCGGCGTCAAGGTTGGCACGGCAACGATCAACCACGCGTTCCGCCTGACCGGCGCTACGGAAGACGCGATTGCGGACGCGGGCATGGTGGCGGTGGCGGTGGTTGCGGCCCCCTGCAAGGTTTCGGTGACGAATTACCGGGCGATTGACGACAGTGGTTTTCTGCCGGTCTACTCGATCTCGTTCGGTCTGCGGATTCCGGCGAACTGTGGCACCATTACGGGCATGCAGCGCCAGATCAAGACCTCCAGCCAGGGCTGGGGTGATGTGGAGTGGGTAGATCTGGAGAATGCGGGTTTACGCACGTTTGCGAACAGCGCCGTGGTCACGACGCCTTCCGGCAGCGAGCTGGTGTTTCTGGCTTCCGGGGGAGGCACGCGTCAGGTTCGGGTGCGCGCGCTGAACGGTGCGCGAACAGGACCGGCGTCCGACGCGGTGTCGGTGACATTCGAGGTTCCGTCCACTCCGAGCGGTCTGGCTGCGACGCCGGGTGCGGCCTCGGTGACGCTGACCTGGGATGCACAGTCCGGGGAGCAGATCACGTCGTGGAACATGCAGTACAAGCGGGGTTCGGAGTCGTACCGGAACCTGCACGTGGCGGATGCGGGAAACGGCAGCACAACGACGGTGACGGTGACGGGACTGGCGGCGGAGGCGTACACGTTCCGGCTGCAGGCTCGGAACGCGAATGGTCTGAGCACGCCGTCGGCGACAGTGACGGCGACGCCGACGGCGGCGACCACGGTGCCGCCAGCGCCGACGGGTGTGAAGGCGACGGCTGGTGACGGCGAGGTAACGCTGTCGTGGCGCGATCCAGAGAACGATACGATCACGAAGTGGCAGTTCCGCCAGAAGGCTGGCGGTGGCGCGTATGGCGATTGGACGGATCTTGTACCCAGTCGGACGCGCAGTGCGCTACCGACGCTGATGGGCACGATCGGCGATCTGACGAGCGGGACGGTTTACAAGTTCGAGTTACGGGCGGTGAACGGTGTCGGCGCCGGGACGGCGTCGGACGAAGTGATGGCGACGCCGAAGACCGTAGTATCGGTGCCGGCGGTGCTGACGGTGGCCGAGGCTGTTGGCAATGCGATGGTACGGATCACGACAACGGCGGCGTTCGGGCAGGCGGTGACGTTCACGGTGACGTACGGTGGTTCGGGCGGTGCGACGGGACACAACACGCCGGCGAGCGGGGACTACGACAACGACGCCGTGACGTCGGTGGCGTTCGCGGGCACCGACACGACGAAAGACATCACGATTCCGATCACGAACGATGCGCGGGACGAGGCAGACGAAATGTTCACGGTAACGATTGCCGTGGCGACGGGCAGTAGTCTGCCGGCTGGTTTTGCGCTGGGCAACACCACGACCACGGTGACGATCACGGACGACGACACGGCGGGGGTGACGATCTCGCCGACATCCCTGACGGTGGATGAAGGTGGCAGTGGCAGCTATACGGTGAAGCTGGACACGGCGCCGGCGGCGGACGTGACGGTGACGGTGGGTGGCGAGTCGGGCGAGGTGACGGTGTCAGGTTCGCCCCTGACGTTCACGCCATCAAACTACGACACGGCACAGACGGTGACGGTGAACGCCGGCGCCGACGAGGACACGACGGACGACACGGCGACACTGACGCATGCGGCGTCCGGCACCGACACCGACTACGGCACCTCGCTGGACATCAACGACGTGTTGGTGACGGTGACGGACACGACGCCGCTCTTGCAGCTTGCGACGGATCCGGCGGCGGTGACGGAGGGGACGGCGATCAGTCTGACGGTGACATCGGACCGGGCGTTGACGGGCGATCTGACGGTGAGTCTGACGTTTTCGGATCGGGGCTCGAGCGGTTTCGACGCGGACGACATTGCGGGCACGTTGGGTCCGCGGGCCTTCACGGCATCGTTTGGCGAGACTGCCAGCACGACGGGGACGGTGACGATCGCCACCAGCACGGACGCGGATACGGAGGGTGCGGAGACCTACACGATCACGTTGAACGACGGGACCGGCTATGCCCTCGGTGTCGACAAGAGGGCCGACGGTACACTGAATGATGGCGTAGTGACGCCTTGCAAGGTCTCGGTGACGAACTACCGGGCGATTGACGACAGTGGTTTTCTGCCGGTCTACTCGATCTCGTTCGGTCTGCGGATTCCGGCGAACTGTGGCACCATTACGGGCATGCAGCGCCAGATCAAGACTTCCAGCCAGGGCTGGGATGATGTGGAGTGGGTAGATCTGGAGAATGCGGGTCTGCGGACGTTTGCGAACAGCGCCGTGGTCACGACGCCTTCCGGCAGCGAGCTGGTATTCCTGGCTTCCGGGGGAGGCACGCGTCAGGTTCGGGTGCGTGCGCTGAACGGTGCGCGAACAGGGCCGGCGTCCGACGCGGTGTCGGTGACTTTCGAGGTGCCGTCCACGCCGAGCGGGCTGAGCGCGACTCCTGGCGCGGCCTCGGCGACGTTGACCTGGAACGCCCAGTCCGGGGAGCAGGTCACTTCATGGAACATCCAGTACAAGCGGGGTTCGGAGTCGTATCGGAACCTGCACGTGGCGGATGCCGGCAACGGCAGCACGACGACGGCGACGGTGACGGGACTGGCGGCGGAGGCGTACACGTTCCGTCTGCAGGCCCGGAACACGAATGGCCTGAGCACGCCGTCGGCGACAGTGACGGCGACGCCGACGGCGGCGACCGCGGTGCCGCCGGCGCCGACGGGTGTGAAGGCGACGGCTGGTGATGGCGAGGTGACGCTGTCGTGGCGCGATCCGGAGAACGATACGATCACGAAGTGGCAGTACCGCCAGAAGGCTGGCGGTGGCGCGTATGGCGAGTGGATGGATCTTGCACCCAGTCGGACGCGCAGTGCGCTACCGACGCTGACGGGCACGATCGGTAATCTGACGAATGGGCGTTCGTATGCGTTCGAGCTGCGGGCGGTGAACGATGTCGGCGTTGGTGCGGCTTCGTCCGAGGTGACGGCGATGCTTGATGCGGATGCGGTGTCGCTGAGCATCGCGGACGTGTCGGCGGCGGAGGACGGCACCTTCACGTTCACGGTGACGGCCGCTCCGGCATCGTCCTCGGAAGTGACATTCAAGTACACGGTGACGGCGGAGACCGGCGACACGGCGACGGCGGACACGGACTTCACGGCGGTGACGACAGCCACCGCGGCGACGATTGCTGCGAATGCGAGCAGCACCACGATCACGGTATCGGTGACGGATGACAGGCTGGACGAGGCGGATGAGACGTTCACGGTGACGCTGTCGGCGCCGTCGTCCGGGGTGGGGCTGGGCGATGCCACGGCGACCGGGACGATCACGGACGACGACGATCCACCGGCCTTGTCGATTGCGGCGCCGGCGCCGGCGGCGGTGACGGAAGGCGACAGCGGCAGCACTGATATGACTTTCACGGTCACGCTGGATGCGGCCAGTGGTCGGACGGTGACGGTGGCCTATGCGGTGGATGCGACGTCGACGGCGACGGCGGGGACGGACTTCACGGGCGGCGCGGGCACGCTGAGTTTTGCGGCTGGTGAGACGAGCAAGACGGTCACGGTGGCGGTGACGGGCGACGAGGTGGACGAGGACGACGAGACGGTGGTCTTGAAGCTGTCGAGCCCGACCCACGCCAGCATCAGCACGGCCACGGCGACGGGGACGATCACGGACGACGACGAGCCGATGCCCGGTGTGACGATTTCCGTGGCCAAGTTGGTGGTGCTGGAAAGCAGCACAAGCAATTACACCGTGGTGCTGAACACGCAGCCGGCGGAAGATGTGACGGTCACCCCGGCCAGCAGCGATACCGGTGTAGTGACGGTGTCCGGCCCGCTGACCTTCAGCCGTTCCAACTGGCATCGGGCGCGGACCGTGACGGTCGCGTCGGTGCCGGATAGCGGCACCGACGATAGGAACGTCACAGTGAGTCATACCGTGACGGACTACGGCAGTGTGAGTGTGGCCCCGGCCGTCTCCGTGACGGTGACGGACACGACGCCGACGCTGCAGTTATCGACGGATCCGACTGCGGTGACCGAGGGTGGTGCGATCAGTCTGACGGTGACGTCGGACAAGGATCTGGCAGGCGATTTGGCGGTGAGCCTGACGCTGGCGGACCGGGATACGAGCGGTTTCGATGCGGCCGACATTCCGGGCACGCTGGGTCCGCGCAACTTCATTGCGTCCTTCGGCACCACGGCCGGCATGTTGGGAACGGTGAAGATTCCGACCCGCACGGACGATGTCGTGGAGGGTCCGGAGACCTACCGGATCACGCTGAACGCTGGTGCTGGCTATGCGGTGGGCGATGCCAGCGCGGTTGACGGGACGCTGAACGACGGCACGCCGTCGCTGGGCACCGGTGCTATCGCGCTGAGCATCGCGGACCAGAACGAGCTTGAAGACGAGGGGCCGATGCAGTTCACGGTGACAGCGAATCCGGCGTCGTCCTCGCCGATCACGTTCAAGTACACGGTGACGGCGGCGAGCGGCGACACCGCGACGGAGGGCTCGGACTTCACGGCGGTGACGACGGCCACCGTGGCAACCATCGCGGCGAACGCGAGCAGTACGACAATCAGTGTGTCGATCAACGACGACACCGAGGTGGAGGACGACGAGACGTTTACGGTGACGCTGTCGGAGCCGTCGTCGGGTGTGACGATCACGGACGCCACGGCGACGGGGACGATCAACGACGAAGACGAAGGCATTGCCAAGCCGACCTCGCTGCGCATCACGGCGGTAGAGAATGCGATCACGCTGCGGTGGACTGCCCGGACCGATCCGGCCATTGACAAGTGGCAATTCCGGTTCAAGAACAAGGAACGCAGTTGGCGCGCCTGGAACACGTTCGATGTGAAGAACAGCACGGCGTCGACCCGCTCCACCACTCTGAACAAGAGTGCCAGCTTGCACGGGGGTGCGGGTCAGTATCACGTCCGGGCAGTGGATATCGTCAACGGGAAAGATGTGCCGGGGCCATGGTCGCCGCTGGCGGAGGTGAGCATTGTCAACACCGACCACCTGCCGTTGGAGTTCAGCGGCCAGATCACGAGGACGGGGCGTACCTCCGTGGTCTACAGTGCCAGCGTGGCCGAGGGTGCGAGCATCACCTATGGTGTGAGGCTGAGCGCGGCGGCGGTGCCGTATCTGGATCGGACGGCGGCGGTGACGCTGACGAGCGGCAGCGGTGTGCAGGTAAGCCCGTCCACCCTGACGTTCACCCGGGACAACGCCAGGATTGCGCAGCCGGTGACGGTCACGGGCGTTGCCGCGGGTAGCGCTGCCATCAACCATGCCGTCCGCTTCCCGGCGCTTGCGTTGCTTGATGCTGCGGGGTCGGTGGCGGTGACGGTGGCGCCGGCGCGTGCGTACGGCGTGACGATCTTGCCGACATGGTTGCGGGTGGACGAAGGCGGCCGCGGCGGCGAATACACGGTGAAGTTGGACACGGAGCCGACGGCGAACGTGACGGTGACGGTGGGCGGTACCTCGGGGGAGGTGTCGGCGGTGCCGTCTTCGCTGACGTTCACGCCGGCGAACTACAGCACGGCGCAGACGGTGACGGTGAGTGCCGGCGCCGACGAGGACACGACGGACGACACGGCGACGCTGACGCACACGGCGGCTAGTAGCGACACGAATTATGGTTCGTCTCTCGCCATTGACGATGTCTCGGTGACGGTGACAGACACGTCGCCGATATTGCAGTTGCTTACTAAGCCGGCAGACGTGAAGGAAGGGACGGCGATCCGCCTGACGGTGACGTCGGACCGTGCGCTGACAGGCGATCTGACGGTGAGTCTGACGCTGGCGAAATACAACAGTTCGAGTGGTTTCGACGCGGACGATATTCCGGGCACGCTGGGTCCGCGGGATTTCACAGCGTCCTTTGGCGAGACTGCCAGCCGGAGGGGCACGGTGAAGATCCCGACCAGCACGGACTCAGAGTATGAGTTTGACGAGAACTACAGGATCACGCTGAATGGCGGGATCGGCTATGCGCTTGGCGCTCGCAAGGTGATCGGTGGTGTGCTGAAAGACGTCTCGCTGTCGTTTGGCACGGTGGGGCTGAGCATAGCGGATGTGACGGCGGCGGAGGACGCGACGTTCGCGTTCACGGTGACGGCGACGGCGACGGCGACGGAGGAGGTGACGTTCAAATACACGGTGACGGCGCCGAGCGGCGACACGGCGACGGCGGGGACGGACTTCACGGCGGTGGCGACGGCGACTGAGGCGACGATTGCGGCGAATACGAGCAGCACGACGATCACGGTATCGGTGACAGACGACGCCCTGGACGAGGCGGACGAGACGTTCACGGTGACGCTGTCGGAGCCGTCGTCCGAGGTGGCTATCTCCGACTTCACGGCCACGGGCACGATCACCGACAATGACGATCCGCCGGCCTTGTCGATTACGGCACCTTCGGCAGTGGCGGAAGGCGACAGTGGTAGTACCGCGATGACCTTCACGGTCACGCTGGATGCGGCCAGTGGTCGGGCGGTGACGGTGGCCTATGCGGTGGATGCGGCTTCGACGGCGACGGCGGGGGTAGACTTCACGGATCGGTCGGGCACGCTGAGTTTTGCGCCCGGCGAGACGAGCAAGACGATCACGTTGTCGGTGGCAGGCGACGAGGTGGACGAAGCGGATGAGACGGTGGTACTGAAGCTGTCGAGTCCGACCCACGCCAGCATCGGCACGGCGACGGCGACGGGGACGATCACGGACGACGATACGGCGGGGGTGACGGTGTCGCCGACGTCCCTGACGGTGGCCGAAGGCAGCAGCGGCAGTTACACGGTGACGTTGGACACGGCGCCGACGGCGGACGTGACGGTGACGGTGGGCGGCGAGTCGGGGGAGGTGACGGTGTCAGGTTCGCCGCTGACGTTCACGTCATCAAACTACGACACGGCGCAGACGGTGACGGTGAACGCCGGGTCGGACACGGACACGACGAACGACGCGGCGACGCTGACGCATGCGGCGTCAAGCAGCGACACGAACTACGGTGCATCGCTGAGCATCGAGGATGTGTCGGTGACGGTGACGGACACGACTCCAGCCGTTGCGACGACTCCGTGCAAGATTGCGATTTCGTCGTTGAGCCATCGGAATCGGCGGATACTGTCGGTGACGATAAGTGTGCCGGCCAACTGCGGACCAGTGTCGACGGGGGAGAAGCAGGTCAAGACCGCCGCTCAGGCGTGGAGCGACGTGAAGTGGATTGCCTTTGGAAATCTGGCCCTGGCCAACAGCAAGCAGCCGCATACGGAGACCAGACTGTTCAACCTGTCGCCAGGAGGCGATCCGCTGACGGGTTTGCGTGATGTGCGGGTGCGCGCGCTCAACGGCGAGAAGGCGGGTCCGGCATCGGTGGTCGCTCACATCTGGTTCGGTCCGCTGGCGCAGCCGGCGGGTTTGCAGGCGGTGGCGGGCAACCAGCACGTGAAGTTGAGTTGGACGGCCGCGGCGAATCCGACGCTGACGGGTTGGGAATATCGGCAGAAGTCGGCTGGCGGCAGTTACGGCGAGTGGACGGCGATGAGCGGTGCCGGGGCGGCCACGACGAGTTATTCGGCGCCGGGGCTGAGCAACGGGACGGCGTACACGTTCCAGATTCGCGCAAGGAGCGGTAGCGCTGCCAGCGCGGCCTCTGCGGAAGTGACGGCGACCCCGACAGCGCGAGTTCCGATGCAGCCGGAACTGACGACCAGCGAGCCGGGCAACGGTCAGGTGCGGGTGCTATGGCGCGCCCTCGGGGACCCGAGCGTCACGACGTGGCAGGCGCGGCGGAAGCTGGAAAGCGCCAGCACCTGGCCTGGTACATGGACGAACATCGCGGGTGCCGATGCGGCGACGACGAGTTACACGTTCACCGGTCTGACGAACGGGACGCCGTACACGTTCCAGGTCCGCGCCGTGAACGACCAGGGTGCGGGTCCGGCTTCGACGGGTCTGAGCGCGACGCCGAATGTCGAGCCGTTTGCACGGCCGACGGGCGTGGGCGCGAAGGCGGGCAACGGTCAGGTGACGCTGTCGTGGACGGATCCGGGCAACGCGTCGATCACGAAGTGGCAGTACCGCAGGAAGCTGGCCAGCGCGAGCGCGTGGGGCGCGGCGATGGATGTGTCCGGTGCCGATGCGGAGACGACGAGCGTAGTGGTGACGGGCCTGACGAACAGTGCCGCCTATCACTTCCAGGTGCGGGCGTTCGGTACCGAGGCCGGCCACTGGTCGGCGCGGGTATCGGCGACGCCGCTGACGCCGCCTGGGGCTCCGCAGAACCTGGCGACGAGTGATGGCGACGGTCAGGTGGCGTTGCGGTGGCGTGAACAGAGGGATTCGACGATCACCGGCTGGGAGTACCGGCAGAAGCCGGATGGGGGCGCATACGGCGAGTGGATGGCGATTGACGGTTCCGGCGCGGGGACGACGAGCTACACGGTGACGGGTCTGACGAACGGCACGGCGTACACATTCCAGGTGCGCGCGGAGAACGCTGGGGGCAAGGGGGCGTCGGCGGAAGTGACGGCGACGCCGGTACGGGATCCGCCCGAGGCGCCGACGGGTTTCACGGCGAAACCGGGCAACGGTCGGGTGACGCTGTCGTGGAACAGTTCGGACGACGACCGGATCAGCCGCTGGAACTACCGGCAGAAGGCGGGCGCCGGCGAGTACGGCAACTGGAGAGCTGTTCCGGGCGGCGCGAGCACGACGAGCCACACGGTGACGGGTCTGACGAACGATACGAAGTACGCGTTCCAGGTTCGGGCGGAGTCGACGAACGGTGAGTTTGGCACGCTGACCGCCGAGATCACGGTGACGCCGACGGCGCCGACGACTGCGGTGTCGCTGGGCATTGCGGATGCGACGGCAGCGGAGGGTGCGGGGACGATGTCGTTCACGGTGACGGCGACGCCGGCGCCGAGTTCGCTGATCACGTTCCAGTACACGGTGACGGCGGCGAGCGGGGACACCGCGACGGCGGGGACGGACTTCGCCGGGGTGGCGACGGCAACCGAGGTGACGATGGCGGCGGCGACGACCAGTGCGACGATCGCGGTGGCGGTGACGGACGATGTTCTGGTTGAGGGCGACGAGACGTTCACGGTGACGCTGTCGGCGCCGTCGTCCGGGGTGACGCTCGGCGATGGGACGGCGACGGGCACGATCACCGACGACGATGCCCTACCGGCCAAGCCGGCGGGTTTCGAGGCGACGGCGGGCAATGCGCAGGTGGCGCTGGCGTGGGACGATCCGGAGGACGCGAGCATCACGGGTTATGAGTTGCGCTACGGCAAAGTGGGCGAGGACTGGGGTTCGTGGACGGCCATATCGGGTGCGGGCGCGGCGACGACGGACCACACGGTGTTGAGTCTGGAGAACGGTAGCGAGTACCGCTTCCGCCTCCGGGCGGTGAACCCCAGCGGTAACAGCGTGCAGTCGGCGGTGGTGAAGGCGACGCCGCAGGCGAATCCTGCGAAGCCGGTGGTGACGGCCATGGCGGGCAACGGTCAGGTGACCTTGAGCTGGCAGTCCCAGCCGGGGCTCGCGATCACGACATGGACATACCAGTACAGCACCGATGGGGGTTCGACGTGGAGCACGTCGCGGACGGTGACGGGTGCGGGCACGACGAGCACGGTGGTGACGGGTCTTGAGAACGACACGGCATACACGTTCCGGCTGTTCGCGGCGGTGAGTCCGGGGGTGCAGTCGGCGTGGTCTGACCATGTGACGGCGACACCGAAGGCGCCGGCGCCGGCCGCGCCGGCGAACTTCGTGGCGAGTCCCGGCAATACGCAGGTGGCGCTGTCGTGGGACGATCCGGAGGATGAGAGTATCAGCGCCTGGCAGTTGCGCTACAGCAAAGAAGGCGAGAGTTGGGGTTCGTGGACGGCGATATCAGGTTCGAACGCGGCGACGACGGGCACCACGGTGACGGATCTGGACAACGGGAGTACGTATCGTTTCCAGCTTCGCGCGCGGAACAGCAGTGGTGTGGGTACACAGTCTGCGGTAGTGACGGCGACGCCCCGGGTGCTAGTGAAGCCGGTGGTGACGGCCATGGCCGGCGACGGTCGGGTGACGTTGAGCTGGCCAGCACAGCCGAACTCGGGTGTGACGGCCTGGGTCTACCAGTTGAGTATCAACGGCGGGACGAATTGGAAGCCGACGCAGACCGTCAGCGGCGGGGGCACGACGAGCACGGTGGTGACGGGTCTGACGAACGGCACGGAGTACACGTTCCGGATGTTCGCGCGGGCCGGCAGTGTGCAGTCTTCGTGGTCGGACTTCGCGAAGGCGACGCCGACGTCGGCGGCGCTGAGCATTGCGGATCTGACGGCGGCGGAGGACGGGACGTTCGCGTTCACGGTGACGGCGGCGCCGGCGCCTGCTGAGGAGATCAGTTTCAAGTACACGGTGACGACGGCGAGCGGTGACACGGCGACGGCGGGGACGGACTTCACGGCGGTGACGACGGCGACTTTGGTGACGATGGCGGCGAACGCGACGACCGCGACGATTACGGTATCGGTGACGGACGACACGCTGGACGAGGCGGACGAGACGTTCACGGTGACGCTGTCGGCGCCGTCGTCCGGGGTGACGCTGGGCGATGCCACGGCGACGGGGACGATCACGGACAACGACGATCCGCCGGCGCTATCGCTGGCGGCGCCGGCGGCGGTGGCGGAGGGCGATTCGGGCAGCACGGACATGGTGTTCACGGTGACGCTGGGTGCGACCAGCGGTCGGGAGGTGACGGTGGGTTACGAGGTGGACAGCACCTCGACGGCGACCTCGGGCACGGATTTCACTGCGCTGGCGGCGGGGACCCTGACCTTTATCGCGGGCAGCAGCGGGTCCGCCCTGGTGCAGACCGTGACGGTGTCGGTGACCGGCGACGAGGCGGACGAGACCGACGAGACGGTGGTGCTGAAGTTGCGCGATGCGGTGGCTGCAAGCCTGCCGAACCCGGCCACGGCGAGTGGCACGATCACGGACGATGATGCGTCGCCGGTGTTGGCGGCGCTGACGGCCCAGACGGTGACAGTGGGCGAGGATGTGGACGTGACGGCATCGGCGACGGACGGTGATAACGACCCGATCAGCTACGTCTGGACGCGCAAGACGGGCGAGACGCTGCCGGCGCTGCCGGACGATACGACGTTGGACGCGGCGCGTCTGACGTTCACGACGACGGCGGCGGGCACGTACACGATGACGGTGACGGCATCGGACGGGAACGGCAACGAGGACACGGCGGAGGTGACGATCACGGTGGCGGTGCCGTTGCCGGCGAAGCCGACGGGCGTGACGGCGACGGGAGTTCGGCAGGCGGTGAGGTTGCGCTGGACGGATCCGGGTAATACGGACATCACGCGTTGGGAATACCAGTACAAAGCCGGTACCGGCAATTACGGTGAATGGACGGCGGTGCCGAGTTCAAGTGCGACGACGACGACCTACAAGGTATTGGGGTTGACGAACGGGACGGTATACACGTTCAAGCTCCGGGCGGTGACGTCGGGCGCGGGGCCGGCGTCGGACGCGGTGACGGCGACGCCGGCGCCGGCGCCGGCGGCGCCGACGGGGTTGAAGGCGACCCCGGGTGCTGCGCAGGTCCTGTTGGCGTGGACCAATCCGAACAATGCGAGCATCACGCGGTACGAGCTGCGCCAGCTTAAAGCAGGGGGGTCGTGGTCGAGTTGGACCGCGATCGAGAATTCGGATGCGGCGACCGTGAGCCACACGGTGACGGGTCTGGAGAACGGCAGCGAGTACAGTTTCCGGTTGCGTGCGGTGAATGCGACGGGCAATGGTGCGCTGTCGAGTTTGGTGGCAGCGACGCCGAGGGCGGTGCCGCAGCCGACCTTAACGGCGACGGCTGGGGCCCGTTCGGTCACCCTGAGTTGGCAAGCGTTGCCGGACGCGGGGATCACGAGTTGGCATTACCAATACCACAGTGGCGATGGCACGTGGGGCACGACGCGGAATGTGGCGGGCGGCAGCACGACGAGTGCCACGGTATCGGGGTTGACGAACGGGACGACCTACACGTTCCGGCTGTTCGCGCGGGCCGGCAGTGCGCAGTCTTCGTGGTCGGAATTCGCGACGGCGAAACCGTTAGCGTTGCCGGCGAAGCCGACGGGCGTGACGGCGACGGGAGTTCAGCAGGCGGTGAGGTTGCGCTGGACGGATCCGGGTAATACGGACATCACGGCTTGGGAGTACCAGTACAAAGCCGGTACCGGCAATTACGGTGAATGGACGGCGGTGCCGAGTTCAAGTGCGACGACGACGACCTACAAGGTATTGGGGCTGACGAACGGGACGGTATACACGTTCAAGCTCCGGGCGGTGACGTCGGGCGCGGGGCCGGCGTCGGACGCGGTGACGGCGACGCCGGCCCCGCGCCCGGCGGCGCCGACGGGGTTGAAGGCGACCCCGGGTGCTGCGCAGGTCCTGTTGGCGTGGACCAATCCGAACAATGCGAGCATCACGCGGTACGAGCTGCGCCAGCTTAAAGCAGGGGGGTCGTGGTCGAGTTGGACCGCGATCGAGAATTCGGATGCGGCGACCGTGAGCCACACGGTGACGGGTCTGGAGAACGGCAGCGAGTACAGTTTCCGGTTGCGTGCGGTGAATGCGACGGGCAATGGTGCGCTGTCGAGTTTGGTGGCAGCGACGCCGAGGGCGGTGCCGCAGCCGACCTTGACGGCGACGGCTGGGGACGGTTCGGTCACCCTGAGTTGGCAAGCGTTGCCGGACGCGGGGATCACGAGTTGGCATTACCAATACCACAATGGCGATGGTACGTGGGGCACGACGCGGAATGTGGCGGGCGGCAGCACGACGAGTGACACGGTATCGGGGTTGACGAACGGGACGACCTACACGTTCCGGCTGTTCGCGCGGGCCGGCAGTGCGCAGTCTTCGTGGTCGGAATTCGCGACGGCGACGCCGTTAGCGTTGCCGGCGAAGCCGACGGGCGTGACGGCGACGGGAGTTCAGCAGGCGGTGAGGTTGCGTTGGACGGATCCGGGTAATACGGACATCACGCGTTGGGAATACCAGTACAAAGCCGGTACCGGCAATTACGGTGAATGGACGGCGGTGCCGAGTTCAAGTGCGACGACGACGACCTACAAGGTATTGGGGCTGACGAACGGGACGGTATATACGTTCAAGCTCCGGGCGGTGACGTCGGGCGCGGGGCCGGCGTCGGACGCGGTGACGGCGACGCCGGCGCCGGCGCCGGCGGCGCCGACGGGGTTGAAGGCGACCCCGGGTGCTGCGCAGGTTCTGTTGGCGTGGACCAATCCGAACAATGCGAGCATCACGCGGTACGAGCTGCGCCAGCTTAAAGCAGGGGGGTCGTGGTCGAGTTGGACCGCGATCGAGAATTCGGATGCGGCGACCGTGAGCCACACGGTGACGGGTCTGGAGAACGGCAGCGAGTACAGTTTCCGGTTGCGTGCGGTGAATGCGACGGGCAATGGTGCGCTGTCGAGTTTGGTGGCAGCGACGCCGAGGGCGGTGCCGCAGCCGACCTTGACGGCGACGGCTGGGGACGGTTCGGTCACCCTGAGTTGGCAAGCGTTGCCGGACGCGGGGATCACGAGTTGGCATTACCAGTCCAGCAGTGACGGTGGCACGACGTGGAGTGCGACGCAGGATGTGGCGGGCGGCAGCACGACGAGTGCCACGGTGTCGGGGTTGACGAACGACACGGCGTACACGTTCCGGCTGTTCGCGCGGGCCGGCAGTGCGCAGTCTTCGTGGTCGGAATTCGCGACGGCGACGCCGCGGCCGGTGGCGCCGGCCCGGCCGAAGACGTTCAGGGCGAGTCCCGGCAACGCCCGGGTGACGTTGTCGTGGGCTGATCCGGAGAACGCGAGCATCACCCGCTACGAGTTGCGCTACAGCAAGGAGAGCGAGGACTGGGGCAACTGGACGGCGATCTCGGGTTCGGACGCGAGCACGACGAGCTACGCGGTGACGGGTCTGGAAAACGGCAGCACGTACCGTTTCCGTATCCGGGCGAGGAACAGCGGCGGTGTGAGCGAGCAGTCGGCGGTGGTGACGGCGACGCCACTGGTGGTGGTGAAGCCGGTGGTGACGGCGACGGCAGGCGACGGTCGGGTGACGCTGAGCTGGCCGGCACAGCCGGGTTCGGGCGTGACGGCGTGGGGCTACCAGTCGAGTAGCAACGACGGGACGAGCTGGACGTCAACGCGGACTGTGAGCGGCGGGAGCACGACGAGCACGGTGGTGACGGGTCTGACGAACGGCACGGAGTACACGTTCCGGATGTTCGCGCGGGCCGGCAGTGCGCAGTCTTCGTGGTCGGACTTCGCGAAGGCGACGCCGACGCCGGCGTCGCTGAGCATTGCGGATCTGACGGCGGCGGAGGACGGGACGTTCACGTTCACGGTGACGGCAGCGCCGGCGCCGGCTTCGGGGATCAGTTTCAAGTACACGGTGACGGCGGCGAGCGGTGACACGGCGACGGCGGGGACGGACTTCACGGCGGTGACGACGGCGACTTTGGTGACGATGGCGGCGAACGCGACGACCGCGACGATCACGGTGGCGGTGGCGGACGACACGCTGGACGAGGCGGACGAGACGTTCACGGTGACGCTGTCGGCGCCGACGGCCGGGGTGACGCTGGGCGATGCCACCGCGACGGGGACGATTACGGACAACGACGATCCGCCGGCGTTATCGCTGGCGGCGCCGGCGGCGGTGGCGGAAGGCGATTCGGGCAGTACGGACATGGTGTTCACGGTGACGCTGGGTGCGACCAGCGGTCGGGAGGTGACGGTGGGTTACGCGGTGGACAGCACCTCGACGGCGACCTCGGGCACGGACTTCACTGCGCTGGCGGCGGGGACCCTGACCTTTCCTGCGGGTAGTAGCGGGTCCGCCTTGGCGCAGACCGTCACGGTGTCGGTGACCGGCGACGAGGCGGACGAGGCCGACGAGACGGTGGTGCTGAAGTTGCGCGAGGCGGTGGCCGCAAGCCTGCCGAACCCGGCTACGGCGAGTGGCACGATCACGGACGACGATGCGTCGCCGGTGCTGGCGGCGCTGACAGCCCGGACGGTGACGGTCGGTCGGGCCGTGGACATCACGGCATCGGCGACGGACGGCGATGGGGACACGGTGACCTACGCCTGGACGCGCAAGGCGGGTGAGACAACCCCGCCGCTTCCCGAGGATGCGACGCTGGATGCGGCGCGTCTGACCTTCACGACGACGGCGGCGGGCACGTATACGATGACGGTGACGGCGTCGGACGGGAACGGCAACGAGGACACGGCGGAGGTGACGATCACGGTGACGCCGCCGGCGCCGGAGGACATGCCGCGCGTGGTGGTGGAGCCGACGGCGCTGACGGTGAACGAGGGCGGTGGCGACCAGTACATGGTCAGGCTGGCGGGAACGCCGCCGACGGGCGAGGTCCGGGTGAAGATCACCTCCGTGCTGGCGGGTCGGGACGACCTGGAGATCGGCACCCTCTTGTTCGAACCGTACAACTGGAACGAGTGGCAAACGACGACCCAGTACGGCCCCGTGTCTGATATCTGGGAGGGCTACACGATCACGCTCAAACACGCGGTGGAGGCGGCGGGCACCAACTACGCCGATGTGACGGCGGCGGATGTCACGGTGACGGTGGTGGACACCACGGCGACGCTGACCCTGGCAACTGACCCGGCGGCGGTGGCGGAGGGCGAGGACATCAGTTTGACAGTGACCTCGAACCGCACCCTGACCGGGACGCTGCCGGTGAAGCTGACCTTCGCCGACCGCGGTACGAGCGGGTTTGCCGCCGCCGACCTGCCTGGCGGTCTGACGCAGGTCCTGGGAGCGAACTTCGGCGGGACGGGCGGCAAGACTGGCACGGTGACGATTCCGACCAACCCCGATACCGATACCGCGGAAGGAGCCGAGACCTACACCGTGACGCTGGGCGACGACAGCAACGATAACGGCTACAAGCTCGGTAGCGATACCACGGCCGACGGCACGCTGAACGATGGCGCCTCCGGGACCCCGCCGACCCCGGGTACGACCAAGGGCCTCACGGTGGTGCCGATGACCCTGACGGCGGATGAGGGCGCGGGCGCTGCCTTCACCGTGGTGCTGGATGCGGCGCCGAGCGCTGACGTCACGGTGACCGTGGCAGTGTCCGCGGGCGATGTGGGGTTTACCCACCAGGGCCAACTGGACGACGGCAGCAACTACGGCAAGCTGACCTTCACCACCACGAACTGGGACGAGCCGCAATGGGTTCGGGTATGGGTGCGCGAGGACGCCGACATGGAGGACGACGCGGACGTGACCCTGACGCTGACGCCCGCGGGCGGCGGCTATGATGGGGTGGCCGCGGCGACGGTCACGGTCACGGTGACCGAAGACGACAAGACGATGTCGCCCGAACTGGCGCCGCCGGCGCGTCCGCAGGGACTTACCGCCGAGGCTGGCGATGGTGCGGTGACGCTGACGTGGCAGGATCCGGGCGATCCGACGATCCGCGACTGGCAGGTATGGTTTCGCCGTGGCAGTCGCCAGGCCTCGGGGTGGCTCACCATGCCCGGCGCCGACCATACCACGACCCGCCATACCGTATCGGGCTTGAAGAACGGCAAGGCCTATCGTTTCCGGGTGCGGGCCGTCAACGACGCCGGCCCGGGCGAACGCTCGGAGCGGGTGTCGGCGACGCCGCAAAGATCGCCCACCCACGGGTCGCAGCGTGGTCCGGCGCGGCCGCTGATCGCGATCGCTGACGCGGCTGCCACGGAGGGCGACGAGCTCGTGTTCGCGCTGACCTTGTCAACGCCTTCGTTGCACCCCGTGCGCGTGGCCTGGGAGCCGGTATGGGGTGGTTCGTATGGGACCGCCCGGGCCGGGGTGGATTTTGCCCGCAAGCACGGCGAGGCCGAGTTCCCGCCGGGCATCACCCACGTGGCGATCCGCCTCGCGACTTTCGATGATGCGCACGACGAAGGGCGGGAGACCTTCGCGGTCCGGTTGTCGAATCCTGCCGGCGGCGTCATCGCGGACGGCGAAGCGATCGGCACGATCATCAACGCCGACCCGTTGCCGCGGGCGTGGCTCGGCCGTTTCGGCCGCACGGTGGCCGAAACGGCGCTTGACGGCATCGCCGTGCGCGTCAAGCCCACCGATGATGTGGCCCGCGCCTCGGGCTTCCAGGGCGAAGGCGCGTTCGGCAGCGGCACGCCGGGGACGAGCCTGGGGCAACTGCTGGCCGGCAGCCACTTCACCTACGCCCGCGGGGAGCCTACCCGTGGCAGCCTGGGTTTCTGGGGCCGCGGGGCACGGCGCAGTTTTGACGGTCAGACGGGTGCCGTCGCGCTCGACGGCGAGGCCACCCTGGCGCTGCTGGGCGTGGACTATGCGCGGGACCACTGGTTGGCCGGCGTGGCCTTCGCGCAAAGTCGCAGTCATGGCGGCTACCACGGCGGCGGCGCGGGCATGGCCGGCGGGGTTGAGGCCGCATTGACGGCGGCGATCCCCTATGCGTCCTGGCGCCCTGCCGCACGGCTGACGCTGTGGGGTGCCGGTGGCCGGGGCGACGGCGCCATCACGTTGACGACTGGCGCCGGCGAGACCCTGGCAACGCCCATCGGTTGGACCATGGCGGCTGGCGGAGCGAGCGGCGAGTTGTGGTCGTTCGACGCCGGCGGGACACTGGCCCTGGTGTCGGATGCCCTGTGGACGCGTACAACCGCAGCCCGCACCGATGGACTGGCCGGGACTGCGGCCGGGGTCGGACGATGGCGGTTCGGCCTTGAAGGCAGTCGCCCGTTCGCGTTGTCCGGCGGCGCCAGCATCACGCCAACCCTGGAGTTGGGTGCGCGTCACGATCGCGGCGACGCCGAAACCGGGACCGGGGTGGAACTTGGTGGCGGATTCGCATGGCATGACCCGCGCCGTGGCCTTGAAATCCACCTTGACGGGCGTGCCCTGTTGACCCACGAGGACGGCGCGATGAAGGACCGGGGGTTGTCGGCATCGCTGGCCTATGATCCTCGACCCGACTCGGCCCTGGGCCTGACGTTCGCCTTGCGCCAGGACATCGGCGGCGCGTTCCGCGGTGGCCTGGATGCGTTATTCGACCACGACCCGCTCGCCGCGCGGCGTCCGGACCGCGCCGACGGCATCCGTCGGACGGTCGAGGCCGGCTACGGTCTGCTGCTCTTCCGCAGCCGCTTCGTGGGCACGCCGCTCGTGACCTACGGCATCGCCACCGGGGCGCGCACGGTCGGCATCGGCTGGCAACTTGCGCCGGTGATCAACGCGCGCGACCTCAGCATGACCATCCGGGCAAGCCAACGCGCCGAAGCCGGCTCGCCGGGGTCAGCCGAGCACCGGGTCGACATGGAGATCCGAACCCAATGGTGAAGTATGCCAGGCGGTGATCGCTCGGACATCGGGTCCACGCCCCGCGGCGCCTGCTGGTCGCGGTGTCCGGGAGTTTGATGCATGCTCCCGGCCATGTTCCCCAAACCCTTGTCCGGGTGATCACCGGAACGGCCCGGCAGACCCGGTAGGGCAAGCTTAACCGCCACGGTGAGACGACGGCTTTTGCCAATACTCAAAATCGATTCGGCTCGGCATGTCTTTATACAGCCGTATATCAAGCCAGTCGCACATGTGAAGCGATGGCTCAATGCACCCGGCATTCGTAAGAGAGATTCGTCTTTTAAACTTTGCACCGCGGTGGTGTAGCTTCGAATCGCCCATTAGATCCAGGCGATGTGCATGGATTGTCAAGCGGCATGTCGCGAAAATCGGTCTCAATCCGCGGGGTGCTCAGGACACTCCTTACTAGCTGGATTCGCTATAAGTGCAAGCTGTGTATTGTGCCGCGAGAATTGACAAAATCATGGAGATAACACGACACAGGAACCCTAGTATGGTCCTTCAATACATACGGGATGAAGAATCATTTATGGATCACGTAGGGCTTCGTTTCGCTAATATGATCTTGTGAATACACTGTTGGCAATCAAAGCGAGATAACTACCAACCGAGGGACTCGCCTTGATGGCGGAGAGGGAGGGATTCGAACCCTCGGTAGGTTTCAGCCTACACACGCTTTCCAGGCGTGCTCCTTAAACCGCTCGGACACCTCTCCTGAATGAAATCGCCCCTGAATGTCATGGATAGGCATTAATAGTAGTCTGACCTAGGCTATATTTTGTGATCCACTGTTTTATCGTCCAATAACACGTCGAAATCATGTTAGTTAATAGCCCATGCCAGATCACGAATTCAATTTTATGAGCCTGGTACATTGATCGAGTTGGTGGCTTGTCCTTCCTGTTTGTCCGAGCCGAGTTGATATTTACGCAGGTAGTGGCGGAATTGATGATAGCTCAGTCCAAGCGCTGCGGCCGCCTCCTTTTGATTATAACGGTTGGCTTCTAGCGCTTCCGTCACCCAATGAATCTCTATTTGCTCAATTTCAGAGCGAAAGTCGACGGGGAAACGAGGTTTGTGTAGAGTAGATATGGCTCCTGCTTGCATGGATTTCGAAGGGGCGTGTAAGCTAGCTTGAGGACGAAATGGTGATTCAAAGGGATCTAACACAATCTGCGACATGGACTCGTTTTCGTCGTTACGATACACGGCCCTTTCGACGACGTTTTTTAGTTCGCGAACGTTTCCCGGCCAATCGTGATGGATTAATGCAGCCATCGCGTCATCGGTGAAACCATGAAAGAACTCGCGATTCAGTTCGGTTGCCATATTAATCGCAAAAAACTCCGCGAGCAGAGGAATATCGTCTCTACGCTCGCGCAATGGCGGGATCGTAATGACATCAAATGCAAGTCGATCCAATAAATCAATACGAAACTTCCCGGAATCGGCGAGTACGACAAGATCCTGATTTGTTGCCGCGACAATACGTACGTCAGCGACAAGTGTGTCATTGCCACCGAGTCGTTCGTATTGCCCATATTCAATGAGCCGTAAGATTTTTTCTTGTACGCGTGTTGCGGTCGTCGCCACTTCGTCAAGAAATAGTGTACCCGTATTGGCACGTTCGAAGCGACCGATGTGTCGTTTTGCCGCACCAGTGAATGCTCCCGCTTCGTGACCGAAAAGTTCGGACTCCAGCAGATCGTCGCTGATCGCGGCGCAGTTCATTTGTAGGAATACCGAGTTCCATCTTGGTGACCTGTAGTGCAATCTTGCAGCGAGTAGCTCTTTGCCTGTGCCCCGTTCGCCGACGAGCAGGACAGGTTTGTTCAATGCAGCGACTGCGTCAACTGCATCAAGTGTATGTAAGAAAACGGTCGATTGACCGATCAATTCGTCTGCGTCGTAAACCATGTGTGAAATTTATCATAACGTGACAAAATTTACCAAGACAAAATGCATGTCAATGCCCCATATACTGATTAACCCTTTGTAAATAAAGGGAAATATAACTTTCTATAGATTGGCACGTTTTGTGTTTTATGAAACTGCATGCTTCATGTCAATACAGAGGATGATCAATGAAAGTTTTTAAGCGTATGGCAGACATTATGAACGCCAACATCCACGCGATGCTTGATAAGGCTGAAGACCCTTCGAAAATGGTTCGACTTATTCTTCGCGAGATGAATGATGTGCTCGTTAAGGTGCGGATGACCGCAGCTAAGGCGATTGCAGACCGAAAGGAGATCAAGCGCCACCTCGAAGCCAAACGCACCGAAGCGATGGACTGGGAGCGGAAGGCCGAATACGCGATACGTCGCGATCGTGACGATCTTGCTCGCGGCGCTTTAGCCGAACGGCGCCGTTGTGAACAAGATATCGAAAACTTGGAACGGGACTTGAAAGTTTCGGAAGAGATCGAAGTCAAACTTCGAAACGACATTACAACGCTGGAAGAAAAGATCTCGGAAGCTAAGACACGGCAACGTTCGATCATCGCAAGGGCGCAGACCGCTCGCGTACAGCGCGGCGTGCGTAGGCAACTCTCGAAGCACAATATTGACGAGATCATGGTCGGGTTTGACGAATACGAGCGCATGATTGACGAACTGGAAGGCGAGATCGAGAGTTTTGAGGCATCAAAATCGATGTCGTTGCGTGATGAGTTCCAATCAATTCAAGAAGACGAAATGCTTGATGAGGAACTGCGCAATCTCAAATCTCGTATGAAAAAAGATCCCTCGGGAGCTTCTGAGTAAACGAAAGCTTCTTAAGGATTACATGAAATGGAAATTTTGTTTGTGCTTCTCTTCGTACCGACGATTGTCTTTCTGGTTGTCGTCGCGCCGTTGTGGATCATCTTTCACTACAACTCAAAGAAAAAAATGACAAAACAGTTGTCCGAAGAAGATCACGACGAACTTCATAGCTTGGCGGACCAAGCGAAGGACATGGCACAACGTATTGAGACATTAGAAGCGATTCTCGATGCCGATACGCCAACTTGGCGCAAACGATCGGAGGAGCAGCGATGAGACTTAGGCGAGGCCGAAGCTATGAAGACTGGGACGACGTAGCGGAAGCATATCGGACCATGCGGCGAAGACATCGTTCAAGACGCCTGCGCCGTGATACCGATCGCGGCATGTTTGGCGGTGTTTGCGCGGGGATAGCGAAATACTTAGGGATTGAACCATGGATCATCCGGTTGGTATTTATCGCCATCGCACTCTCAAGTGGCTTGGTTATTCCTCTGGTTATCTACGTCGTCTTGGTGATTCTGTTGGAGCCGGAGTCACTCGACGACGAAGATTGGGTACGGCGGGGCGACTTTGAAAATACGGAATCTCCCTACGCGTCAATACGAAGCAGTCCAAAACTTGGATTGAGGGTAGTGAGCGCGGATGTGCGGGAGTTGGAATTGCGTCTGCGACGCGTGGAACGCTACGTTACATCGCCGAAGTACGACTTAGACAAAGGTTTTTCAGACATGGCGAAATATTGAGCCGGGCGATATTTTGATGCTTCACAGGTTGAGTTGATGCTGTCATTCAATTCGTGGATATCCATGAGTGCCATCACCTTGTTGAGAACCCTGAAACCTGGCGTTAAGCGTTGCACGGAATTCTTCTGCTAGCCTCAACACTGCGGAAGCCGCTCATCTCGCCAAATTTCATGCGGAAAGTCGGGCTGTGAGGCTTGGGCACGGAGATAAGTTCTATGACATACGAATACAGAAGGGTGTGCTGCATAGGCTATTTAGTCAAGATAGATTTCTCTGTCACTCAATTTCAATGAGAGTCTGCCTATGAATCTCAAAGCAGCAGGCCTTGTTAGCCTAATTCACCACTCGCGGCTTACAGCTTAGGTCGATCTCTGATTGACTTGTATTGCTACCGAGTATGCCCACAAGCGTATGGTATTGTTGTACGATTGATTTCTTGCGGCACATCCGTAAAGATTGCCGTTGCGCCGTCCTCTCGTAATTCAAACGCTCTACTTAGGCTATTGACCGTAAATACGTAAACTGTGAAGCCTGCGGCTACCATTGCTTCAAGATGCTTTGACGTAGCTACTGAATCAATGATGTGGATGTTGTCCACGTGTAGAGCCGTAGCCGTTTTTATGATGTCTTCGTCATATTGACGGGCTAGGAGGGCTGTAGGAACTTCAGGAGTATGCGCTGAGAATGCTTTTAGTTCATTAGCGATAAACGAGGAAACAATATATTGATGCGAGTGCGATCTAACGAATTCAGCCACGGGTAACCCGGTGCCTGGCCCTTTTAGTTCAATGTTGATTCCTACATTCGGAGGCACAATATCCCATACGTCAGCTAAGGTAGGGATTCCCTCGCCATTGCTCAGGCGTAGGTTGTCAATTTCGGTCTGTGTGAGTCGGTCAATCAGACCGCTTCCATTGGTAAGCCGATCCACGCTATCGTCGTGAAATACCAGAAGCCGACCGTGGATGGATTTGACATCGCATTCAATAGCGTCAACATGTGCCGCAAATGCAACTTCAAACGCTTGGAGCGAATTTTCGGCTGCATGCCCAGCTGCGCCGCGATGGCCGATCACGGAAAATGGTTTGGTTAAGAATCGATGTTGGCGACATTTGTTCATGGAAGGCTTTTGATGCATTGGTCGCTACGTGATCTAGGCTATCCTACTAAAACTGTCCTTACGATAGCGCGATGCAACGGTACCCATTAATGGCGATAATCGTATAGTTCGTAAGCTTGACGCGGACGATTTATGTAGGCATTTCTATGCCACATTTGAATGGAAGTAACGACTTCGACGGTAACACCGGCTTGCCAAGGATTCAATGAATTGATGTCATGACCTATCAAGTTTTAGCACGCAAATATCGTCCAGGCACACTGAATGATGTGGTCGGCCAACCTCAAACAGTTAAAGCGCTCGCCAACGCGTTCGATCGAAAACAGCCACATCACGCGTATTTATTCTCGGGTACCCGAGGCGTTGGTAAAACCACCTTGGCGCGAATCATCGCCAAATGCCTAAACTGCGAGAAAGGCGTGACCTCACAGCCCTGTGGTATATGCGCCAATTGCATGGCCATTGCTGATGGAACGCACGTGGATCTTTTCGAAGTAGATGGCGCGTCTCGCAACAAGGTGGAAGAAACGCGCGAGCTGCTAGAGGATATCTCATATCTCGCGTCAATGGGTACCTACAAGGTATACATCATTGACGAAGTACACGCGCTTTCCGATTCGAGTTTTCAAACACTCCTCAAATCGCTCGAAGAACCACCTGAGCACGTGAAATTTGTGCTTGCTACGACGAATCCCGACAAGGTTCCGGTGACCGTGCGGTCGCGTTGCATTCAGTTCCATCTACGAAGCATGACCGTCGAGACGATTGAGCGTCATCTGCGGACATTGCTTGACGCTGAAAATGTGACATATGACACTGCATCTATTCATACGCTTGCGCGGATGGGTCAAGGTAGCATGCGGGATGCCTTGTCGTTGACTGATCAAGCGCTTGCACTTTGTGGCACCGATCTCCATGAATCCGCCATTCTTGATATGCTTGGTTGCGCGCCGCAAAACGATATCTCGACGTTATTAACGGCGTTGGTCAAACGCGACCGGACCGGTTTGGTTGCGGCAATGGAGGAATTAGGCATTCGCGGTGTTGATTTCAAGGAAGTCTTAACCGATCTTGAGCGTAGCGTGCACGCCTTAGCGATGGCCAAGGCGACGAACACATCGCCCGGCGAAGTGCTAGAGGATCTTATGGCGGATTGCGATTCTGCTTGGTTGCAGCAATCCTATCAGGTCTTGATCATGGGTGGACGGGATCTGCAATACGCGCCGGAGCCCCGCGTTGGCTTCGAAATGACGATGTTACGTTTGCTTGATTTCGTACCCGTTAAAGTCATGAAGGCTGATACGGATGAACAGGCCGCTTCAGCGATTGTGGCAAATAAAAAATTATCTCCCACTTCGGTTCAATCCTTGCCTACGACGCATGACCGGTCAGCGTTAGCAGCAGACGAACAGAACCTGAAAACGCCGAGCAAAGATAAGGCAGAGGGCCGCGCGACATTTCAAGCGAAACGCGTTGAGCAGCAACGCAATCGGGTAGAACGGCGAAAACAAGCTGAGCAAGCAGCTTTCCAAGTATTTATATCGGATGACGAGCTTCCGTATGTCGAAGTTTTCAAAAAACGTTTCAACGCTGACTTCAAAGCTACCTGGCATACCGAAGCCATAGTGGACGAAGGAGAACCTATACAACCAGTGGGATCAAAGAAGGATTGAACGTATGAATCTGCAAGATTTGAATGAATGGCTTGGTCGGATCATGTCAACCCTACCACACGGTAATCCTGCGGAATCAATGGAACTTGAACATGAGATCGAATCGACCAGCGGTGGCAGTCTGGTGCGGGTTGTTATTGGCACTCAAGGTGGGATTACAAAGATCAATATCGATCCTCTATTGCTGGATAAGGAAAACGTAGGGCATCTTGAGCAACTGATTATCGCGGCAGTGAATGACGGGCATGGAAAGTATCAAGACGCTGTTAAGAAACGCATGCTTGCCTCATTCATGAAAAACATGCCAAAAGACTTAGATCTTGGGCGTATGATGTCGGAAGCCTTCAATAAACGCGATCGCTAGTGGCATCGCTGTCACCGCGAATTGAGCAGGTCATCCACGCGCTACAGTGTCTGCCTGGCGTTGGGCGTAAAACCGCCACTCGAATGACATTATTCCTCTTGCAGGAACACCGCGATGAAGGCATTGCGATCGCCGCGTCGCTTCATGAAGCGATGCGAACCGTCACTACTTGCGAACGATGTCACAATCTTTCGGATAAGCCAATATGCGAACTATGCAGCGACCCACAGCGGGCGAACGGGGAACTCTGCGTCGTCGAAACCGCATCTGACTTGGTTGCTATCGAAGATACTGACACCTTCAAAGGACGCTATTTTGTGTTGCACGGATTGCTGTCCCCGATTGACGCCGTTGGGCCAGAAGAGCTCGGACTAGGCGCGTTTTTGCCATTAGTACGCAACGGTAAGATTCGCGAAGTGATCGTTGGACTGAATGCTACGGCGGAAGGTGAAGCCACTACCCACTTTATCCGTGAATTGCTTGAAGGTTCTGACGTTGCGTTGACGCAACTCGCCCATGGTATTCCGGTTGGCGGTGAGCTAGGTTATGTAAATAGCCGTACCATATCGCAGGCGTTTCTGCGTCGGGTAAAGCTTGATGCCTGAATATACGTTGATTGATACGCCGTACGCGTTAACAGAGTTCGCGGCATGTATGCCGCGAACGTTCGCATTCGATACGGAATTCACGTACAAATCGACATATAAACCTATACCGGAGCTGCTGCAGATCGCTACGAACAAGTGCATCGGCATCGTTGACCTTCGAGCCAACTTGCCACTTCAAAAGTTAGCGAACTGGTTTCAAGCGCGTGATGTCGTACGCGTTGCTTTTAGTGCAGAAAACGATGTCGGTGTCTTGAATGAGGTGTTTCGCGTCCAATTAGGCCCCATTGAAGATGTGCAACTGGCAGTAGCTTTCTTGAAATCAGGGAAGATGCCCAGTTATGCCAAGGTTGTTGCCGAATGTTTCGATGTCCAGTTGGACAAAACCATGCAACGGTCACGGTGGGACCTACGCCCTTTAGCGGCAGTGCAATTGGACTACGCGGCGATGGATATCTGCTACTTGAATGCATTGTGGCTTCAGTTCGGCAGCGATTTGCAGAATTCGAATCGTTTCGAGTGGTATAGTGAAGAGCGAGATCGCGTGCAAAGACGTGACGCCAGCGATCCGAGATCGTTATCAAGTAAGGCTAAGTCATTGTTACAGTTGAGCGAACAAGGCTTGTGTTTTTTTCAATTGTTGGATACATGGCGTACCGATCAGGCCGCATTATTGAATATTCCGAGGAATTGGATCATGGCTAAAGACGCGCTCGTGAAACTGGCAACGACCCCGCGACTCAATGATCGAGTACTCGGCAAAGCGCTGTCCGAACGCCAGTTAATACATCATCGATCAACCTTGCATGCTCTGTATCGCAAAGCTTGTACTGCAGCGCGAGACAGCGAGTTTCCACCGCCGCGAGAGCTACGCAAGACGGTGATTTCGCTACGTAATCGTTGCGCGAATCTAGCGCAGCGATTGGATTTGAATGAAGAACTCCTGGCATCATCGAAAGATCTACTGTTTGCTCTCCGAGAATATCTCGTTGAAGGCAGGTTCCCACTCTGGTTTGGTAGGTGGCGCAGCGAATTGATCGGGAAGATAACGATTGACGCTGCCAAAAGTTTGCGCAGGAACGAGTCTTGACGCATTGACTTCCGTGCCATACTGTGACCGCTCGTCATGATTGAGAGATTTTGGGAAACTAAGTCGTTAGAGGAATTCGACGAAGAGGAATGGGAGGCTTTATGCGACGGTTGTGCACAATGTTGCCGCATGCGATTTCGCGATACAGAAAGCGATCGTGTAGCTACATCTACTGTTGTCTGCGAATGCCTTGATCTCAGCACCCGCAGATGCGAACACTATCGCCGGCGCAGTGAACTCGTTAAGGATTGTGTACCCTTCACACCAGCGCGAGCGAGAGAATTCAGCTGGCTGCCGGACAGCTGTGCATATCGTCGTCTGGCTGAAGGCCTAGAGCTGGAGGACTGGCATCCGCTGATCTCAGGTACAACGGACACGGTAACGCGTGCCGGTGTAAGCGTTGACGGTCAGGTCGTATCTGCCAAAGATGTACACCCCGATGACATTGAACTTCACATATTGAAGTGGGTGTGAGACGAAAGAATTCATGGATGGTGCATATTGGATCGCGTGGATCATCTTGTACCTATTTGGATGCGGCTTAATCGCACTTTGCGTCTATCCCTTGCGTCGTTGGTTCTATGTCGCATTTATCGTTGGTTCCATGGGGGTGTTATGGATGTTGGTACCGATACCTCTTGGCGAAGGTCACTGGGCACCGCTTTTCGTGACGCTCATTTTTCAACTATTCTTCGACCCGGAGGCAAACTACACCTTTGCCGCGGCGGTCGCTACGGTCGGCTCAACTGCAATCATTGCAGCTACCTTATTGCTCTATGTTTGCAATACCGTGTTCCGTCGCATTGAGGCGTTCAAGAAAAGAAACGGACGATTGACACAGCATGACGATGCGTCACCAGCCGCTGAATCTGGATTACACGAAGCCTGAAGAAGTCCACGAATAGGTGGGCATCAACTTGATCTGCGACGCCTGTACAAACGCACGTAACTAAAATGCACTGGTCTGTGCAGTCTCCTTGCGACTTGCGCTTGTTATGCTCTCTTCTACAGGCTTTCTATGATTTTCGATAGTACCGACACCTATATTTCGACGGACGAGCTATCCATGGCGGTGGACGCAGCCGTAAAGCTCGAACGGCCCTTATTGGTGAAGGGCGAGCCTGGGACAGGTAAAACGCTGCTCGCGATAGAGATTGCTAAGGCACTTGATTGTGAACTCATTGAGTGGCATATCAAATCACAGACGAAGGCGAGTCAGGGTTTGTACGAGTACGACGCCGTCTCGCGCTTGCGCGATTCGCAGCTCGGCGATGCGCGGGTAGGCGACATCAGCAACTATATCAAGCGCGGCAAACTTTGGGATGCCTTTACGTCCGATGAACGATGCGTGTTGTTGATTGACGAAATTGACAAGGCTGACATTGAGTTTCCTAATGACTTGTTGCAGGAACTCGACCGAATGGAGTTCTTCGTCTACGAAACTCAAGAAACCATCGTAGCAAAGCATCGTCCCGTGGTGGTTATTACTTCGAACAACGAGAAAGAGTTGCCGGACGCATTTCTGCGCCGATGTTTTTTTCACTACATCAATTTTCCTGATCGCGAAACGATGGAACAAATCGTTGAGGTGCATTTCCCATCAATAAAGAAAGAATTGGTGAAGGAAGCGATGGAGATCTTCTTTGATGTGCGCAAAGTCCCTGGACTCAAGAAGAAACCAAGCACGAGCGAACTCATCGACTGGCTAAAGTTGTTGATGGCGGACGATATTCCAGATGAAATACTCACGAATAGAGATACCAGCAGTGCGATTCCACCACTTTACGGTGCGCTTGTAAAGAATGAGCAGGATGTACACTTGCTTGAGCGCTTGGCATTCATGAATCGGCGGGACAATCGCGGTTGACCGGCACCCCACCATGCTGATCAATTTTTTCCTGACACTTCGTCGCTACAACGTACCGGTGACGATTCGTGAGTTGATGGATCTCATTGCGGCGATGAAACGACGCATTGTGTACGCGAACGTGGATGATTTTTATCTATTAAGTCGAACCTGCCTAGTCAAGGACGAGAAGAACTACGACAAATTCGATCGTGCGTTTTCAGCTTACGTCAAGGGGTTGGATAGTCTTCACGGCTTGCTTGAATCCCTCATTCCGGATGAGTGGTTACGCCATGAGATCGAGCGACTCATGGACGAAAAAGATTTAGCTGAGATTGAATCGCTCGGCGGCTTAGAGGCGTTTATTGAGGGTATCGCGAAGAAATTGCGCGAGGAAGCTGAAGAACAAGCTCGTCGAGAAGCGGAACGAGCTCGACAAGAAGGTCAACAAGGGAATGCCGAGCAAGAGGGAAGAGCCGGCCCTGGCGGTCGAGGGAAAGGCAAAAAACGTAAAGCGCGCAAAGTATGGGATCAGAGGCAGTACAAAAATCTCGACGATTCGGTCGAGCTAGGTACACGCAATATCAAGATGGCGCTACGACGATTGCGTAAATTCGCCCGGACTGGTGCCGATGAAGAACTGGATATGGATAACACCATTCAGTCGACGGCACACAACGGCGGTATGTTGGATATTAAGATGCGGCCGGAACGTCGGAATACAGTGAAGGTCCTAGCGTTTTTTGATATTGGTGGTTCGATGGATGCGCATGTCAAAATTTGTGAAGAACTGTTTTCAGCAACGCGGACTGAATTTAAACATCTTGAGAGTTTCTACTTCCACAACTTTCTATACGAATCTGTGTGGCAGGATAATAAGCGCCGTCTCAGCGAACGTGTTCCGACATGGGAGATCCTGAATAAATACGGTAGCGACTATCGGGTGGTTATCGTTGGCGATGCCACGATGGCGCCCTACGAAATAACACATTCAGGTGGTAGCGTCGAACACTGGAACGAGGAACCTGGCGCGGTCTGGATGCAACGAATTGGCATGATCTATCCAAAGTTGATCTGGATCAATCCAACTCCGCAAGAAACGTGGGAGTACTCTTCATCAGTTGCTATTACGCAAGAGCTAGTCGAAAATCGAATGTACCCCCTCACGATCCGCGGGTTGGAAGATGCGATGAATCTGTTGTCTAAATAAATTAGAAGCTCGTAACCTTAACCTACCGGAATAGAGTCAATTTTTTTAGGGCTTAGGCGTGCGCGTATCTACACCGGTTTTCTACAGTAGATACTTTATCACGACTTGGAGCGTAAGCAGGGAACGTTTGCAATGTGTGCGGCACTGTCGGTAACTACGCAAGCATGCTCCCGGACGAGCGAAAGTCGGTGCCGATAACAGCCGCTCTAACGGCACAGTTCGGGTTGAGCATCGATTGTGCCACTCAGCGTTTAGTGCGCTGCAAGCCCGATGATACATTTGTCAGGGCGTATGTGAAAGCTAGCTCAGGCAGTAAAATGTGACTAGAACGACATGTTCGAGAATTCATTGCCATCGTTCGATCACTAATGCGCCTATTAGCTAACCGGGATGCAACGATCTAAGGGCAAGGCGATTATTTTGACAGAGGTCAGGCAACAATTGGCGCGCGACGGAATTGCCGGTCCGCTCGAATTGGCCAACAAGTCAAATCTTGGCCAAGTATGTGAGATGGTGTCGGCTTTCAAGGCCGCACGGCGTCGACAACTTCAAAATATTCAGGCATCCAATGGATCGTTAAACGATGTCGCCAATCCGCTCATTGATCGTCACATGGATGTTAAAGCAATCAGAGACTTGCTCTTCGACCGCCATCTGCAACAAGCCGTATCGGAACTGTTTGGTAATGATTTGTTCGTTTGGCGCACTAATTTTTTTGTCAAAAGTGAAGGTACAGGGCAGAATAAATGGCATCATGATCGGCATTTCGAGAACGGCCGTGCGCCAATTGATCTATTCGATCAAACCAATCATTTCACGATGACGATTGCATTAACCGACATCGGCATGAATCAAGGCCGGCTCGAATATATAAAGGGTTCGCATGGGCCGATTGAGGGGTTTGATCGCGATATTCCGCGTCACTTTCTGGACGCGCCGGAAGTTATTCAGAACCGCGTTACTCCATTGCCGCTAAAGAGGGGTCAATTTGTTCTGTTTCACTCATCGCTATTGCATCGGAGTCTCGCCTTCGGTACTGGCGCGAGGAGATTTTCAATGGCCGCTAGATTAGCGCGGGTAGGCACCGCTATACCTGCATATGGGTCGTCGAATCCAACGGGCGGTGCGCAAGCCGAGGCGGAACCTATTGTGTATTACCGCGAGTCGGGCATCACGCAGTTCAATTGATGGCGTGCTTTCGGTTGAGTTGAAAAATTATGTTTTTATTGTCTCCACTAAGTAGTCCCGGCCGAGTGAATCGCAGGGAAAGTTTCATTCCGCCTTACTTACAGTTAAAACAACGTTATCTGCGGGCCGGGGCACCAAAGAATTCAAATCTGAAGCGTTGGATAATTTTTAACGGGTAACAATCTCGCGAGATTTCTCCGCGCTATGCAGCGGCCTTGCTATGAACCTTTCTAAATGGCTAACCCACGGCGAATTCATCCCCTTAAAACCGTTCAAGAACGCATAGCGACCGGCTTTTCGCGGGAGCTCGTTCGAGATCGGCGAGCAAGTGTTCCTCCTATTAGATACGCCACGGAACTGCCTATTACAGAGCATGTCGAGAGCATTCAGCAACTACTGAAAACGAACCAAGTGGTGATCGTGGTTGGCGAGACCGGATCAGGTAAAACATCGCAATTACCGCTCGCGTGTCTTGAGGCCGGATTTGGCATCAACGCTTCTATTGCTCACACGCAGCCTAGGCGGCTTGCCGCGCGAGCGGTCGCCCAACGCATCGCGGATCAACTGCAAGTCAAGGTTGGAGATCAAATCGGTTACGCAGTGCGATTTGACGAAGCGTGGAGTCGCCGTTCATTGGTCAAAGTTATGACCGACGGCATGCTGCTAACTGAAATCAATCGGGACCGCGAGCTGCGACGCTACGAAGTTGTGATTCTCGACGAAGCGCACGAACGCACGCTTAATATCGATTTTCTACTCGGGTTCTTACGACGTCTAATCGACAAACGCTCGGAACTTAAAGTCATCATCACGAGTGCGACTATTGATGTTGCGAGTTTTAGTCGGCATTTTCGTAACGCGCCGATTGTGGAAGTGCAGGGGCGCAGCTACCCGGTAACGCTTGAGTACCGTCCTCCGGAAAACAAGACCGAGAGCGTCGTCTTCGGCTGTATTGACGAGATTCTTGCGGCCGATGTCAAAGGTGCTAAAGATATCTTGATGTTTCTCCCCACAGAACAAGAAATCCACGAATGGTCCAGTCTCATTGGCAAACGATTCCCCAAGAAATTCGAGGTGTTGCCGTTATACGCTAGACTGCCACCCCGAGACCAACAACGGATCTTTCGTCCGACTGCCAAACAACGCATCTTATTGTCGACGAATGTAGCTGAAACGAGCCTTACAGTCCCGAATATCCGTTACGTTATTGACTTAGGTAAGGCGCGAATTAGCCGCTATAGTGCGCGCTCGCGCATTCAACGATTGCCAATCGAACAAATTTCGCAAGCTAGCGCAGATCAACGCAAGGGCCGGTGCGGGCGAGTGGCACCCGGCACGTGTTACCGCATTTATTCTGAATTCGTTTACGAACGTGCGTCGCGCTATACCGATCCGGAAATTAAACGCACCAATCTTGCGGCTGTGTTGTTACAAGCCAAATACTTCAGATTAGGCGATTTTCGCAAATTCCCCTTTATAGAACCGCCTGACGAACGGAGCATCAATGAAGCAGAGCGACTATTGGACGAACTGGGTGCGATTGATGAGGACAACCTTACTCGTTTAGGCCGGCAGATGGCGCACTTGCCGATTGACCCGCGCTTAGCGAGGATCTTAATTGAAGCAGCGCATCGCGGTGCGTTGCGAGAAGCACTAATCATTGTCGCTGCTTTATCCGCGCAAGATCCGCGCTTACGTCCGTATCAGCAACGAGAGGCTGCTGATACCGCACAAGAACGCTTCGCGGATGAACAATCCGATTTCATTGCGTTAATAAATCTTTGGCGTTGGGGCGAGCGAGAACGGCAAAAACATACCAGTTCAGGGTTTCGACGGTTGCTTGAAGCTCACTTCATCGCGCCTAATCGCTATTTTGAATGGCGATCCTTGCATCGTCAGTTATCCGATTCCTGCAAACGCTTAGGGTTGACGTTAAACACGAATCCAGCTTCGTACAAGAGTCTACACATAGCGATCTTGACAGGCTCGCTTGGCTTAATTGGGTTTAAGGAGAAGAAAACAGAATATGTCGGCGCCCGGGATTTGCGTTTTCGTCTCCTACCCGGCACGCGGGTAGCTAAAAACGCGCCGAAATGGATTGTGACTGCAGAAATCATTGAGATGGAGCGCATCCATGCGCGAACGGTAGCGTTGATCCAATGCAAATGGTTAGAGGATGTCGCTAGGCGATTGATCAAAGTGAGTTATTTCGACGCGTACTGGGATGAACGCCAAGGCGAAGCAATGATTCTCTCTCGCGGCACGTTGCATGGATTGCCGGTTTACGATCGACGACCGCTACGACTCGCCATGCGCGACGCTGATTTAGCGCGTGAGTTATTTATTCAGCACGCGCTGGTAGAACCGAAGCAATTGGGACCGTGGCCATTTCTTATACACAACCGGCAGCTTCTTATCAAGCTGCTCAAAATACAGGCTCGAGAGCGTCGTACGGACATTGTTGTGGGGCCGAAGGTCCAAGCGACGTTCTATCTTGAACGAATATCACCCGATGTGGTGAACGTCAAGACCTTTGATGCTTGGTACCGTCAAGCTCATGCGGACGACCGCGAGCGCTTGCGTATGACGCGGAGCGATTTGCTTCGTAAACCTGATGAGGATTTATCGAACGAGGCGTTTCCAGGTGCGTTAGTCGTTGACGAACAATGCTGGCCGTTACGCTATCGATTCGCGCCAGGAGATGTTGCTGATGGTATTTCTGTGCAGGTTACAGCCGAGAATATCGCCGCTCTTTCACAAGATGCGGTTCAATGGTTAGTGCCGGGGCGCTTTGCGGAAAAGTTAACCGAACTGCTGAAGAACCTGCCGAAAAAATATCGGCGGCACTTGGTGCCAGTTCCCGACCGCGTCGCACAACTGCAGGACTACCTATTGCAGCCTTCGCGTTACCGCATCGGCAACCTATACAGCGTCCTGAGCCGAACGCTTACCGATTTTTATCACGTTGATGTGCCTATTGAGATGTGGGATGAGCATAGTCTAAGTCCGCATTTATGTATGAATGTGCAGTGGGTCAATCGACGCGGAGTACTTCTTGATCAAGATCGGGATTTAGCCGCGTTGAAACGTCGTCATGAAGAGACCCTGACGAAAGCTCTGGTCGACACCGCTGACATCAAACCGCGGCAATGTGAAAGGCTCCGTACATTTCCAGCTCGCACGCTTGAGAGGCAACGCCGGTTGCGGAAAGGACATACTGACTTCACAGTTTTTCCTGCTTTCGTTGATCATATTGATTATGTTGCTATAGAGATGACGCGGGACCCAAGTCAGCAAAGGATTTGGCATGAGAAAGGCATGTGTCGTTTGTTTGTCATCGCTGAAAACCAGTCAGCGCGTCATTTACATAAAGAATTTCAGAACGAAAAAAACATACATATGAAGATAGCAAAGTTAGTTGATCCGAAAGCGCTTTTCGATTCGCTTCTTATGGCTGTTGCAAGACATGTGTACGCGAAGGATCTAGGCTCGGTCACTTCAAAGGCTGAGTTTCAAAACTGCTTGGTAGCGCGACGAGGCGAGTTCATCCAAGCTGGTTTTATCATGCTCGCGTCGTGTGCAGCAATCGTGAATAAACGCTTCGAAGTTTCAATCGCCGTTGAGAATGCGAACAGTGCTGTCTTCGCGCCTGCCATTACGGATATCGCTGAACAATTGGCGCGTACTGTGCCAGCAGACTTTTTATGGCGGACGCCTTTCGAACGCTTGAATGATCTACTTCGCTATATGGAAGCTATGCTCTATCGCATCAATCATTTACAAGGTCGCGTGTCAAAAGACGCAGAGGCGATGGAATCAGCGCGTTATTGGGAAATGAAACTGCAGACAATGACGGTTCAAGTAGGCGATATGCCAGATTTAGTAGACGCGGGATTTCTCCTGGCAGAATTTCGCGTCGCTTTATTCCATCAGAAATTAGGCACGAAAGAAAAGGTATCGCAAAAGCGATTGACGCAGATGTTTGAAAAGCTTGAACGTACCTATATGGCGGGTTGAGTTGATGAAAAGTCCCGGCGACTATCCCGTCATTGGTTGCGGTTTAGGATTGCGGCGAGGATTGTTTGATGCCTATGAAAAGCACGCCACGGCGATGGCAAAGCATGTACATTTCGTTGAGTGTGCGCCTGAAAACTGGATCGGCGTTGGTGGGCGATGGGGTAAGCGTTTTCGTGCTATAGCGGAACAATACCCGGTAGTATGCCACGGCCTCTCGTTGTCCATTGGCGGCCCAGCGCCGCTCAATATGGCATACCTTAGCCAACTGAGAGACTTCCTTGATGAAGTTGATGCGAAGTCGTACTCGGATCATCTGAGTTTTTGCAGTGACTTTGGACAGTTGTACGATTTGATGCCCATCCCCTTCACGGAAGAAGCCGTGTTTTACGTGGCCCGGCGAATTCGGCAGGTGCAGGATGCGCTGGAACGTCCGATTGCGATTGAGAATGCGTCTTACTACGCAATGCTCAGTGCGGACATGTCAGAAGCTGAGTTCATCAATCACATCGTTAAGGAAGCGGACTGCAAGTTCCTACTTGATATAAACAACATCTACGTTAATAGCATCAACCATCGGTATGATGCAGTTGAGTTTTTACGCACCATGCCGGCGGAGCGTAGCGATTACGTTCATATTGCTGGTCATAAAGTCGAAGCGGAAGACTTGCGGGTTGATACCCATGCCGCACCAATCATTGAGCAAGTCTATGGTTTATTAGAAGAAGCGTTCAAGGTATTTGGAGTGATGCCGACGTTATTGGAACGCGACTTTAATTTCCCGCCGTTCGTTGACTTGCTTGCAGAAATAAAACGGATACAACGTATTCAAACGCAAGCACATGGCTGAGCGAAGCGACCGGCAGAACATCTTAGATTTTCAATCGTTGCAGTTGGACTTTACTGCACATGTTCGGAATCCATCACTCAATCCTATTCCTGCCAGTATCGAACCTCGTCGCATGGCGATTTACGCTCGCTTGATTTATAACAATATTGAGTCGTTTTGCGCGATGCGTTTTCGACGTGCGAAGGCTATCCTAGGCAATGATGCATGGCATGAGACAATCCGGGATTTCGTTCATCGGCATCAAAGCGAGAGCCCTTATTTTTCGCAAATATGTGAAGAATTTATAGCGTATTTGGCTGAAGAAAGATCGAATCTCAACGATCCGCCGTTTTTGTTAGAACTATGCCATTATGAGTGGCTTCCGCTCTACCTCGATCGCCTCGTAGGCGAGATCCCGCCTTACCAACCATGCGAGAATCCACTCGAAACCAAACTGCAATCATCTGATTTAGCGATGGTGCGTCGCTACGTATGGCCTGTTAACAAGCTCTCCTCCAATTACAAACCGAGCGAACCACCGTCCAAGCCAACCTGGGCATTAGCTTTTCGAAACCGTGCAGACAAGGTTGATATTAAGCATATTGACGCTTTCACAGCACATCTTATCGAGAAATTGCGCAAGCCTGCACATGGTGCAGATGCGGTGCGGGCTGTCTTAGGCGAAGCAATGGCGATTAATAAGACGCGCTGGACATCTATTGCGCAAAGGCTCGACGACTTGATTGAATTAGATGTTTTGATTCTGGCTCGGTCGACATAGTCCTAGTTCAATCATCGTTTCGCCAGTCGTTTTCAACGTGCTCTCAATTGAGTGCGTTTGCAAGCCGAGATCGGTGATCGCTTTAGTGCAATAAGCACGTGGACCGTCATGTATGGCACCTCGGCGTTTGAGGAATGCCGCCATTTCCTCAGGTCGCCCACCAACTGTTAAATGCGGAAACAGATCCTGAAGATGAGCTTGAAGTTCGTCGACATTAAGTTCACCGTACTTGTCCGTTGCGGTGAGCTGGTAACGGCTGCTGGGTTTGACATTTTTGCTTTCGCAGACACGTGCATGCGCTTCGCCGACATCACGCACATCAACGATATTCCAAAGAGCCTGCCAGCCACGGGGACAGGGTTTACCTTCTAACATCCGAGCGAGCGCCCACTGCCAGGAACCTAAGCCCTCGTGTGCCGGCGATAACAACGGTCCCAGTACCACACATGGACAGATCGACACAGCGTCGAAACCTCCGTTTGCTTCAGCGTATGCATTAACGATTCGTTCTGTTTCTACTTTCGCTAACGCATAGGCAACACCGCCGTCCTTGTCGACGCGTTGGGCGGACCAATTAGGGTCGCGTTCGCGATTGGCGTCCGCCCAATCATTCTCGGTATAGACATAGCCGGATGGCGATGGGTGGCCGATAGCTGCAAACGAACTCGTATATACGAAGCGTTTTACGGTGCCCGCTTTCGTAGCTGAATGGAGCACTTTCTTGATCCCGTCAACCATTCCATCGTAGGTTTGGCGGGGTGTGTTTTCGCCTCCATAGAGCATCGGTGTGCCGACATGTAGAACCGCGGCGCAATCACTAAATGGTCCGTCGTAACTTCCTTCCTGAAGAATGTTGCCTTCGACAATTTCCAATGAACCAGCCAATTCTTCATTATTGGCTATCGCCTTTAAATGATCGACTTTTTCTGGTGCATGGATATTGGTGACACAAGCACGGACAGAATACCCACGCGTCAAGAAGGCACGCACAGTGTGTGCACCAATGTAGCCCGCAGCGCCAGTGATCGCCACGGGTCCATCGTTCAATGTTACCGTGGGCATGGCCGTTCCTTTTCTTGTGCTCTGAAGAATTCCAATCAACTGCTCACCAAAGCATGGCAACCGCGCAGTGCCAGGTGCTCGTCATCGTGATTATGCATAGATGGTGCGTTGTCCGGCGCCTGTGCACGGACGACGGCAACCGCGTACGCGTGTAGATACGCTCGGAAAATGTGCTGATCACATGTTATGGCTAGCCTCCTGTTTTGATCGTTGGATGTTGAGGAATGGCGGCGTCATGTATACTTAACTATGAATGGTAGAGTGGTAAAACTTACCTTCTTACCTTGGTTGAGAGGCTGCTGCGGATAGCGATTATCGTTGTGTCAGCTTGCGTCATCTGAGTTTATTTGTTCATTAGGTCACTAACCTATTCCGTGATGCCCGATGTCGTACAAGGCGTAGCACACAAGGCTTGGCCTCATCCTGATAAAAATCAAAAAAAGGGGGGGGGGTACGCCTATGTAGCGGACTAGATTTTCATAGTCATACATATTTAAATAGACGGTCTATATGTTGCGCGAGGGTTAAGAATGGGTCAATCGCGTGGTGACGGTTCCGCGGTAAGGCATTGGCGCAGAAGGAGAGATCACTTTGTATTGTTCTACATTAGACTCTGCTTATGGTCAAGCAGTATGTACGTTCGTCGGGTGGCATTTTGCTGTCAACGTTGGCCGTCTAGCTAGTTACAGTGTTGAGTTCCCGGTCGGGGACCTTGAAGTGAATGTGGTGCCTCAAGGGATTAAGGCTGGTGAGTCAAAGTGTGGCTAAGTTGAGTGTACAAGGATTGAGAATCATCCTTACTGGGTAAGACTAGATTACTCAATGCACGTATTTAGCGCAGGTTTCTTGAGGGCAGCAGGAATGGCCCATTTACAAAGCAATCTCATACTTTGCGAAGATCGCGTTGATTGTGAAGATATGGGTGAACATCGCATGGTGTCGGCCTTGCCATATCCAACCGTCTTCCAACATTGGGTCAAAACTTCATTGAAGAAATTGACGGTGGAATGAACCCAAGTAAGCCATGATGGTACCTTATCAAGGTGATCGCGTTAAGATTCCACCATAAAGTAGGTCTTTAGTCTTATTTCATGGTATAATCATAGTGTACGAGCCCGAAAGGGGATACATTTAGAGAGGAGGAAGTCGTGGATAGACTTTATCTATGTGTAGACGGTGGTGGCGTCGTAAGCCACGGCGGCGATCGCGATATGGTGGAAGCCAATCAATATGCAAAGTCATCGGAAGTGTGGGCCAAAAATTAAAGAAATAAAAATGTTAATTGGAGGGTCGTGATAGATTATGGAAATGTCCTATTCTTATAAGGTATACCAACGGATGATAGATGTTCACTTGAAGCGTCAAGTGAGGCGGAGCAGGATGACCACACACAAACCTATTGAACTACGAGGCTCAACGCAGTTATGCCTGTGTTTTTCCTACTACCTCACGGTTCATCGCCTGTGGCGCCGTTCTTCTTCCCGCCGCTGCGAAGGCAGAACCGCCTTCCGCTTGCCTGGGCTCGCCACTGTTCTCCTGCTCGCACTGACTGCGGGCCTTGCGCCCCAGGCCGCGCATGCGTTGGGAACCCTGAAGGCCGCCCCGGGCGATGGGAAGGTGAAGCTGACCTGGACTTACACGCTCTCCTCCCCGAACAACTCAGGGTGGGAGTTTCGGTATGCGAGAGCCGACCAAGACTATCCTCAATGGCGTCACAGCAGCGGCTTTCCAGTTGCTGTCGACCCAAAGTACGAGTTGCTAGGTCGTCGTCATAGTGGCAAGCGCACCCAAACGATCACCGGGCTCACCAATGGGGTGGAGTACAAGTTCCAGGTGTATGCCAAAGGGCCTGGTCGGTACTATCCGGAGGTGAAAGCGACGCTGATCGTCGTCACCAAGCCGGCTGCGCCGACGGGTCTGGCGGCGCAGCCGGGCAACACCCAGGTGACGCTGTCGTGGGATGATCCGGACGACGATTCCATCATCGAGTATCAAGTGCGGCAGCACGATGGAAGTAGCTGGGGCCGCTGGGCCGACATTGACCTGTCGGATGCCGACACCGTGAGCCACACGGTGACGGGTCTGACCAACGGCACCGAGTACCGTTTCCGCATTCGCGCGGTGAACGACGCCGGCAACGGCGCGCAGTCTTTGGTCGTGCGGGCGACGCCGACCTTGCAGCTTGCGACGGACCCGGCGGCGGCGACGCAAGGGACGGCGATCAGTCTGACGGTGACGTCGGATCGTGCGCTGACGGGCGATCTGCCGGTGAGCCTGACGCTTGCGGACCGTGGTTCGAGCGGTTTCGATGCGGACGACATTCCGGGCACGCTGGGGCCGCGGGACTTTGACGCGTCGTTCGGCAATACCGCCAGCACGACGGGGACGGTGACGATTCCGACCGGCACGGACTCGGATACGGAGAGTGCGGAGACCTACACGATCACACTGAACGACGGGACTGGCTATGCGCTCGGCGTCGACACGACGGCCGACGGCACGCTGAACGACCTCGGAACCGCTCCGGCCAAGCCGACGGGTCTGACGGCAACGGCGGGTGAAGGACGGGCGACGCTCGCATGGGACGACCCGGACGACGACAGCATCACGATATGGCAGTACCAGCAAAAGGTCGATAGCAATGACTATGGACTCTGGATTGATATGCCGGATTCCGATGCGCTCACGACGAGTCATGTGGTGGAGAGCCTGACCAACGGGGCGATCTATAGCTTCAAGATCCGCGCAGTGAATGTCACAGGCAACGGCGCGGAATCGCTCGAAGTTACGGTGACCCCGCTTGCGCTACCCGCCGCGCCGACCGGTTTTGTCGCGACGGCAGGGGACGGTCAGGTGACGCTTTCCTGGAAAGACCCGCAAAACGCCAGTATCACCAGTTGGGAATTCCGACAGAAGAACATTCTGGATGAGTATGGCCCCTGGACACCCATCTCCGGTGCGCTCACGACGAGTCATGTGGTGGAGAGCCTGACCAACGGGGATACCTACGTTTTCCAGGTCCGCGGAGTGAACCGTATCGGCGATGGGGCCGAATCGGTCGAGGCGACGGCAAGGCCGCTGCCGCCAGTGCCCTCGAAGCCGACGGGTTTCACTGCCGGGCCGGGCCGCACGCGGATCACGTTGTCCTGGAACAATCCGGGGAATCCTGCCATCACCGGTTGGCAGGTGCGAAGGAAGGAAGGTGCGGGGAACTACGGTGACTGGACGAACATCCCGAACTCCGGGGCCACGACCACCCGCCATGTGGTGACGGGCCTCAAGAACGGAACGCGGTACACGTTCAGGATCCGTGCGGCGAACGTCGGCAGCTACAGTCCCGAGTCCGATGATGCTGCTGCGACGACGATCACTCTGCCTGCAAAACCGACGGGCTTCAGCGCTGTTGGAAGCGGTGACGGTCGGGTGACGCTGTCCTGGGACAATCCGGACGATCCCAGCATCGTTGGTTGGCAGTACCGACGCAAGTTCACCAGGCGCATACCGGGAGGCAGAACAACATCCTGGGATCTCGAGTGGACGCCGATCCCCGATTCCGACACCACAACGACTCGCCACGAAGTGACGGGCCTGGACAACGAGACGGTTTACACGTTCATCCTTCGCGCACGGGACTCCGAGCGTTTCGGCTACCAGTCAGATGAGAGGACGGCGACGCCCAGAGGCGGCGTGTATCCAGAACCGATCGATCTCACCGCGACACCGGGCAACGGGCGCGTCATTCTGTCCTGGGGCAACCCGAAGGATCCGCGCTTCGACAACTGGAGGGTGCGGTGGAGGGAGCATCCGCAGATCAACTACGGAGACTGGACGCCCATCCCCGGGTCCCGCGTCGCGAGCCAGACGATCGAACGTCATACGGTGACGGGTCTGACGAACAATAGAATGTACGATTTTCAGGTTGCCGGGTCCAGAGGCACTAAACCGGAAGGCATCGCGACTGTCTCGGCGATCCCGATCCCGCCTCCTGCCGCGCCGACGGGCCTTTCCGCGACGGCAGGCGACACGCAGATCACGCTGTCCTGGAACAATCCGAAAAATACCAGCATCACCGGGTGGGAATACCAGCAGCAGCTCGCCGGAGCGGCAACGTGGGGCGCGTGGACGAACATGGATGGTTCCGGGGCCAGCTCCACGAGTTACCGGATAACGGGGCTGACCAACGGAACCGCCTACGGGTTCAAGGTCCGCGCAGTGAACCCGGTAGGCAACGGTGATGCCTCAGCCACGGTGAACGGAACCCCGGTTGCCATTACGCCCTGCAAGGTCCGCATTCGCAGCGCCCTGGGTAGTGGCGTCCTGAGCAGCTCCGGAGATACCTCGGCAAGTGCCGATCTGATCATTCCAGCCAACTGCGGAAGGATTACCGGAATCCAGTTCCAGACCAGGACTCTTGAGCAAACCTGGGATGACGCGACGACATGGTCGCCAATCGTCAAGGAAGGCTTTCCTCTCGCCACCCATCCCGAGACCCGGTCACTGTCCGATGCGCTTCTTCGCTTTCGTGTTGCGCCTCCGGTCTCAACCAGGACGCTGCTTGTGCGCTTTCGGGCGCTCAGCGGCCAGGTGGTCGGTCCGGCGTCTGACGCGACCCGAATACTTGTTGGCGCGGTGAATGCGCCAACCGGTCTGCGTGCGACCGCCGGAGATGGCTCTGTCACCTTGAGCTGGAACCCTCAACCGGGACGGGGTATCAGATCCTGGCAGTATCAATATAAGTCCAATGGCGATTGGTCCGCCGCCGTTGATGTACCTGGCGCGAGCGTCACGGCTGTAGTCGAGGGACTTTCGAACAATACGACTCACACGTTCCGGTTGCGTTCCAGGTTCGGCCATCTACCGACCAATAGCTCCTGGTCTGGCGAGGTAACCGCGACACCGACGGCGATGCCGCCGGGAATAACGCTCTCCGAGTCCAGGCTGACGGTGGCCGAGGGCGGTAGTTCCGACTATCTGGTTGCGCTGGACGCGCGGCCTGCGGCCAGCGTGGTCGTGACGGTCTCGGGCATGTCGGGTGACGTGACGGTGGATCCGGAGCGTTTGACATTCACCACTGGCAACTTTGACGTTCCGCAGGCGGTGGCCGTGTCGGCTGACCACGATGCCGACGCGCTCGTGGACCCCGTGGTGACCCTGACGCACAGCACCTTGGGCGGCGGCTACGACAATGTCGACGTTGATGACGTCGTGGTCGTCGTGACGGAGGACGATGTTGCCGGAGTTACGCTCTCCGAGTCCAGGTTGAACGCCGGGGAGGGCGGCAGCGCGACCTACTCGGTGAGACTGGACACGCGGCCTTCCGCGAACGTCACGGTGACGGTGGGTGGTGCATCGGGCGACGTGACGGTGAACCCGGACAGCCTGATCTTTACCGGCAGCAACTTCGGCGACTGGCAGACGGTGACGGTGACGGCGGGCCAGGACGGCGATGCGCTGGCCGACCCGGCAGTGACGCTGACTCACAGCGCCTCGGGCGGAGACTACGGCTCGGTGACGATCGACTCTGTTGTGGTGGTTGTGGAGGAAAACGACGCGCCCCTGCAACCGACGGGTCTGCGCGCGGCGGCGGGCAACCGGCAGGTGACGCTGTCCTGGAATGATGCGAACAATCCCGGCATCACGAAATGGCAGTACCAGCAGAAGGAAAGCGCGGGCAACTACGGCAATTGGACCGACATTCCGAGTTCTGGCGCTACTACGAACCGTCACGTGGTGGGGAATCTGACCAACGAAACGATCTATGCCTTCAAGCTGCGGGCGGTGAATGGCAACGGCGATGGCGCTGCCTCGGCAGAGATAACGGCGATGCCAATGGCGCCGCCCGACGCGCCGACCGGCTTTGGCGCAGCGGCAGGGGACGGGCAGGTGACCTTGTCATGGGATGATCCGGGCAACCCCGGTATCACGCAATGGCAGTACCAGCAGAAGGAAGGCACGGGCAACTACGGCAACTGGACAGAGATTCCGAATTCTGGCGCCGCTACGACCAGTTACGTGGTGAAGAATCTGACCAACGGAAGGGCCTATGCGTTCAAGGTTCGGGCGGTGAATCCGATCGGCGCCGGCGGTGAGTCAAGCGAGAAAACGGCGACGCCGCTACCTCCCGCACCCGCCCGCCCCGCGAACCTCAGCGCCGCGCCGGGGGACAGGCAGGTGACGCTTTCCTGGGACAATGCGAACAATCCCGGCATCACGCAATGGCAGTACCAGCAGAAGGAAGGCACGGGCAACTACGGCGACTGGACGGACATTCCGAATTCTCGCGCCGCTACCACCAGCTACGTGGTGGGGAACCTGACCAATGGAACGGCCTATGCCTTCAGGATCCGGGCAGTCAATGCTGGTGGCAACGGAGCGGAATCGGACGAGGTGACGGCGACGCCTCAGCTCGGCCGGCCCGCCGCGCCGACCGCTCTCAGGGCAGAGGGCAGCGACAAGAGAGTGACGCTGCTTTGGAACGACCCGAACAACCCCAGTATCACGAGGTGGGAATTCAGACAGAAGTCAGGCGCGGGTACATTCAGCGATACTTGGACGTTGATTTCCTCCAGCCCGACAACGAATCACCACGCGGTGACAGGGCTGACCAACGGAACCAGGTATACGTTCCAGGTGCGCGCGTTGAACAGCGTCGGCACTGGTCCCGCGGCAGAGGTGACTGGACAGCCAACCAACAAACCCGCCGCGCCGGCCGGGCTTGGCGCGGCGGCGGGCAACGGCAAGGTAACGCTGTCCTGGAGTAACCCGAAGGATCCGGTCATCGACAACTGGAGGGTGCGGCAGAGGAGATTTCCGGAGGTCCAGTACGGAGACTGGAGCGTCATCAGCGGGTCCACCGGGGCCGCGAGCCAGACGATTAAGAATCACACGGTGACCGGTCTGACGAACAACAGAAGGTACGATTTTCAGGTTGCCGGGTTTGATAGCACTTTCCAGGGAAATATCGGGACTGTCTCGGCGACCCCGGTCCCGAACCCCGCCAAGCCGACGGGTCTGACCGCCATCGCCGGGGACAGGCAGGTCACGCTGTCCTGGAACAATCCGAACAACGCCAGCATCACCGGGTGGGAATACCAACAGAAGACGGGCAGCGGCAACTATGGCAACTGGGCGGCCATTTCCAATTCCGACGCGTCTACTACCCGTTATGTGGCGATGAGTCTGACCAACGGCTCCGTGTACGCCTTCAAGGTGCGCGCAGTGAACAGGGCGGTGAATCCCGATGATGAAGGCGTGGCCTCGAACGAGGTGACGGCGACGCCGTCCGCCAAGACAGTAATGGTGCCGGCGACGCTGGCGGTGGCCGAGGGGGCGGGCAGCGCGACGGTGCGGATCACCGCCTCCAAGGCATTTGACAACCCGGCGACGTTCGATGTCACGTATGGTGGCGCGGCGACGGGCGCTGCGGAACCGCAGGACGGTGACTATGACAATGACGCCGTGACGTCCGTGGATTTCCCGACCGCCGCTACGACCGTGGATATCGTGATTCCGATCACGGACGACGCGCTGGATGAGCCTGATGAGACCTTCACGGTGACGATTGCGCTGGTGGGTGCAAGCCGGTCTGGGGATGACCCCGAGCTAGGCAATGCCGTGACCACGGTGACGATCACGGACGATGACGCCTCGCCTGTGCTGGGGGCGATTGACGCTGCCGCCGTCAAGCTGGGGCAGACGGTGGACATCGCGGCTGCGGCGACGGACGCGGACGGGGACACGATCACCTACACCTGGGCGCGCGATTCCAGCGAAACGACTCCTGCGTTGCCTGGCACGGCGCTGAACCAGGCGCGGTTGATGTTCACGCCGCCGGCTGTGGGTACGTACACGATGACAGTGACGGCCAGCGACGGCAACGGCAACACGGACACGGAAGATGTGGTGATCACCGTCTTCAGTGCCGCCACTGTTTCCAGGACCAGCCTGGAAGTGGCGGAAGGTAGTAGCGACACCTATACCGTAGCGCTGACTTCCGAGCCTTCCGGCGATGTCACGCTGACCGTGAGTGACGCCTCTTCAAGCGATGTAACGGTGACGGGTCCTCCGATCCGATTTACCGCCTCGAACTTCAACGTTCCGCAGACGATAACGGTAGCGGCGGCTGCCGACGAGGACACGACCAGCGACCCCGACGTGACCCTGACGCACAGCGCCACGGGCGGCGGCTACTATGGGGCGACGATCGCATCGGTAACTGTGTCGATTACCGAGACGACGCCAACCCTCGGACTTGCTACCGACCCCGCGTCGGTGACGGAGGGGGCAGACATCAGCTTGACGGTGACGTCCGACCGGCAGCTCACGGGTGATCTGATGGTGAACCTGACACTGGCTGACCGTAGTACGAGCGGCTTTGACGCGGATGACATCATTGGCTCGCTGGGCCCGCGCAATCTTGCCGCGTCCTTCGGCACGACCCCGAGCACCACGGGCATGGTACTGATCGGGACGAACGCCGATATGGAAGCGGAGGGTGCGGAGACCTTCACGATCACGCTGAACGACGGGACCGGCTATGCGGTTGGCGCCGACAAGACAGTCGAGGGCGCGTTGAACGATCCCGCAACTGTTCCCGTCAAACCGACCGGTTTCGCCGTTGACCCGGTTGACGGTCAAGTGACGTTGTCATGGGACAACCCGAACAACCCCAGCATCACGAGTTGGCAGTATCAGCAGAAGGCCGAGGGCGGCTACGGCAGGTGGATAACCATGTCAGGGTCTGGCGCTACGACCACGACCCACACGGTGAGTGGTCTGACCAACAACGTCTCTTACACCTTCAGGATCCGCGCGGTGAACGATGTCGGAAACGGAGCGATTTCAGACAAGGTGACGGCAACGCCGGTCGGCGCGGCGGGCGTGACGATCTCGCCGACCACGCTGACGGTGGAGGAGAAGGGCCGCGGCGAGTACACGGTGAAGCTGGACACGGCGCCGTCGGCGAACGTGACGGTGACGGTGGGCGGCGAATCGGGCGAGGTGACGGTGACGGGTTCGCCGTTGACGTTCACGCCGGCCAACTTCGGCACGGCGCAGACGGTGACGGTCAACGCCGGAGCCGACGAGGACACGGCAGAGGACACGGCGACGCTGACGCACAAGGCGTTGAGCAGCGACACGAACTACGGCGCCTCGCTCGACATTGACGACGTCACGGTAACGGTGACGGACACGACGCCGACCTTGCAGCTTGCGACGGATCCGGCGGCGGTGACGGAGGGCTCGGACATCAGCCTGTCGGTATCGTCGGACCGCGCGCTGACGGGCGATCTGCCGGTGAGTCTGACGCTTTCGGACCGTGGTTCGAGCGGTTTCGACGCGGACGACATCCCGGGCACACTGGGTCCGCGGGGCTTCACCGCGTCGTTTGGCAACACCGCCAGCACGACGGGCACGGTGACGATCCCGACCAGCACGGACGCGGATGCGGAGGGCGCGGAGACCTACACGATCACGCTGAACGACGGGAGCGGCTACGCGCTCGGCACCGACAAGACAGCGGACGGTGCGCTGAACGACCCGCCGCAGTCCACCGCGCTGAGCATCGCGGACGTGGAGGCGTTGGAGAATGCGGGGACGATGTCGTTCAGGGTGACGGCGGATCCGGCGCCGGCCGCGCCGATCACGTTCAGCTATACGGTGACGGCGGCGAGCGGTGACACGGCGACGGCGGGGACGGACTTCACGGCGGTGACGGCGGCGACCGAGTTGACCATCGCGGCGAGCGCGACCACGGTGACGATCGCGGTGACGGTGACGGACGACACCCTGGACGAGCCGGACGAGACGTTCACGGTGACGCTGTCGGATCCGTCCTCCGGCGCGACGTTGGGCGATGCCACCGCGACGGGCACGATCACGGACGACGACGCTTTGCCGGCTCTGTCGATCGCGGCGCCGGCGGCGGTGATGGAAGGCGACAGCGGTAGCGCCGACATGACCTTCACGGTCACGCTGGATGCGGCCAGCGGTCGTGCGGTGACGGTGGACCATGCGGTGGATGCGAGTTCGACGGCGGCAGCGAGTACCGACTTCACTGGCGGCGCCGGCACGCTGACGTTTGCGGCGGGCGAGGCCAGCAAGACGATCACGGTGTCGGTGACGGGCGACGAGGTGGACGAGGACGACGAGACGGTGGTGCTCAAGCTGTCGAATGCGGGTAACGCCAGCATCGCCACGGCGACGGCGACGGGGACGATCACGGACGACGACGAGTCGACGCCCGGTGTGACGGTTTCCGTTGCCGAGCTGACGGTGCTGGAAAGCAGCGCCGCCAACTACACCGTGGTGCTGAACGCGCGGCCGGTGGGCGATGTGACGGTCACCCCGGGCAGCGAGGACCCTGGTGCGGCAACGGTGTCCGCTCCTCTGACCTTCACCCGCTTCAACTGGAACAGGCCCCGGACGGTGACGGTCGCGGCGGTGCCGGATGGCGACACTGGCGACGAGCGCGTCACGGTGAGTCATGCCGTGACCGGCTATGGCAGTGTGAGCACAGCCTCGTCCGTATTGGTGACGGTGACGGACACGACGCCGACGCTGTCCCTGGCTCAAGATCCGGCGGCCGTGACCGAGGGGGCGGCGATCAGTCTGAAGGTGACGTCCGACAAGGCGCTGGCGGGTGGTCTGGCGGTGAGCCTGACGCTGGCGGACCGTGACACGAGCGGTTTCGATGCGGACGACATCCGGGGCGCCCTGGGTCCGCGCAACTTCACTGCGGCCTTCGGCGCCACCGCGAGCACCACAGGGACGGTGACGATCCCGACCAGCACGGACGCGGATGCGGAGGGCCAGGAGACCTACCGGATCACCCTGAACGAGGGCGCCGGCTACGCGGTTGACGAGGACAGCAACACGGCCGACGGCACGTTGAACGATGGCACACCGGCCCTGGCCACCGGTGCGATCCAGCTGCTCATCACGGACGCGACGGGGTCGGAGGGCGAAACGATGTCGTTCACGGTGGCGGTGGAGCCGGTATCGTCCTCGCCGATCACGTTCAAGTACACGGTGACGACGGCGAGTGGCGACACCGCGACCGCCGGCGCGGACTTCACGGCGGTGACGACGGCTACCGAGGCAACCATTGCGGCGAATGCGAGCAGCACGACGATCACGGTGTCGGTGACGGACGATGCCCTGGTCGAGGGCGACGAGACGTTCACGGTGACGCTGTCGGAGCCGTCGTCCGGCGTGACGATCACGGACGCCACCGCGACGGGGACGATCGACGACGACGACAAGGGCATCGCCAGGCCGACCTCGCTGCGCATCACGGCGGCGGAGGACGCGATCACGTTGCGGTGGACCGCTCGGACCGACCCCGAGATTGACAAGTGGCAGTACCGGTTCAAGAACAAGGAGCGGAGCTGGCGCGGCTGGAACCCTTTCGATGTCAGGCACAGCACGGCGTTGACCCGATCCGTCACCCTGAACAAGAGGACCACGTTGCACGGGGGCGTGGGTCAGTATCAGGTCCGGGCGGTGATAGTCGTCCCGATCCGGCCGGAGTTTGGCGGCGGCGAGGAGGAGACCTTCGGCCAGTGGTCGGAGTTGGCGGAGGTGAGCGTCGTCAACACCGACCACCTGGGTCTGGAGTTCAGCGGCGGCGGGATCACGAGGACGGGCAGCGCCAGCGTTGTCTGGAACGCCAGCGTGGCGCAGGGTGCCAGCATCACCTATGGCGTGAGGCTGAGCGCGGCGGCGGTGCCGTATCTGGATCGGACGGCGGTGGTGACGCTGACGAGCGGTAGCGGTGTGCAGGTAAGCCCGTCCACCTTGACGTTCACCCGGGCCAACTTCGGAAATGCGCAGCCAGTGACGATCACGGGGGCTGCCGCCGGCAGCGCCGCCATTGAGCACGCCGTGCGCTTCCCGGCGCTGGCGCTGCTTGATCCTGCGGGGACGATTGCGGTGACGGTGACGGAGGCGCGTTCCCACGGCGTGACGATTTCGCCGACCTGGGTGCGGATCGACGAAGGCGGCAGCGGCGAGTACACGGTGAAGCTGGATACGGCGCCGTCGGCGAACGTGACGGTGGCCGTGGGCGGGGCATCGGGCGAGGTGACGGCGCTCCCGTCTGCGCTGACGTTCACGCCGTCGACCTTCGGCACGGCGCAGACGGTGACGGTGAGCGCCGGGGCTGACGAGGACACGGCGGAGGACACCGCGACGCTGACGCACGCGGCGGCTAGTAGCGACACGAATTATGGTTCGTCGCTCACCATTGACGATGTCTCGGTGACGGTGACGGACACGACGCCGACGCTGCAGTTGTTGAAGAATCCGGTGGCGGTGACGGAGGGGACGGCGATCAGTCTGACGGTGACGTCGGATCGCGCGCTGACGGGCGATCTGCCGGTGAGCCTGACGCTTTCGGCCCTTGGTTCGAGCGGGTTCGACGCGGACGACATTCCGGGCGCGCTGGGGCCGCGGAGATTCACCGCGTCGTTCGGCAACACTGCCAGCACGACGGGCACGGTGACGATCCCGACCAGCGCCGACTCGGATGCGGAGGAATTGGAGGACTACAGGATCACGCTGAACGACGGGGCTGGCTATGCGCTCGGCGACGATGTGGCGGCGGCCGGCATGCTGAACGACCTGCCGCATTCCACCGCGCTGAGCATAGCGGATGTGACGGCGGCGGAAGACGGGACGTTCACGTTCACGGTGACGGCGGCGCCGGCGCCGTCTTCGGAGGTGACGTTCAAGTACACGGTGACGGCGGCGAGCGGCGACACGGCGACGGCGGGGACGGACTTCACGGCGGTAGCGACGGCGACTGCGGCGACGATTGCGGCGGATACGAGCAGCACGACGATCACGGTATCGGTGACGGACGACACCCTGGACGAGGGGGACGAGACGTTCACGGTGACGCTGTCGGCGCCGTCGTCCGGGGTGGCTATCTCCGACTTTACGGCCACGGGCACGATCACCGACAATGACGATCCGCCGGCCCTGTCGATCGCGGCGCCGGTTGCGGTGACGGAAGGCGACCGCGGCGACACCGCGATGACCTTCACGGTGACGCTGGATGCGGCCAGCGGCCGCAAGGTGACGGTGGCCCATGCGGTCGCTGCCGCCTCGACGGCGACGGCGGACACGGACTTCACGGGCGGTGCGGGCACGCTGACGTTCGCCGCTGGCGACACCAGCAAGACGATCACGGTAACGGTCAAGGGCGACGAGGTGGACGAGGCGGACGAGACGGTGGCGCTCACGCTGTCGAGCCCGACCAACGCCACGATCGCCACCGCGACGGGGACGGGGACGATCACGGACGACGATACGGCGGGGGTGACGGTGTCGCCGACGTCCCTGACGGTGGAAGAAGGCAGCAACGGCAGTTACACGGTGAAGCTGGACTCGGAACCGACGGCGGACGTGGCGGTGGCCGTGGGCGGCGCATCGGGCGAGGTGACGGTGTCAGGTTCGCCGCTGACGTTCACGTCATCAAACTACGACACGGCACAGACGGTGACGGTGAACGCCGGGTCGGATACCGACACGACGAACGACGCGGCGACGCTGACGCATGCGGCGTCCAGCACCGACACGAACTACGGCGCGGCGCTTGACATTGACGATGTCAGTGTGACGGTGACGGACACGACGACCCCGGGCGTCGCGACGGTGCCGTGCAAGATTGCGATTTCGTCGCTGTCCCAGCGGGTGACGTCGTTATCGACGGTACTGGTAGTGACGATAAGCGTGCCGGCCAACTGCGGGCCGACCACGAAGGTGGAAATGCAGCTCAAGACCGCCGCCCAGGCGTGGAGCGACCTATCAGACTGGATCTCTGGGTGGAATCTGGCTCTGTCCAACAGCGAGCAGACGCAGACGTTCTTGAGAACCTACAACTTGACGTACACACTCGGCGTGCCGAAGACGGGTCTGGTCCATGTGAGGTTGCGTGCACTCAACGGGGCGGTGCCGGGTCCGGCATCGGTGGGCGGTCATATCTGGCTCGGTCCACTGGCGCAGCCGGCCGGGTTGCAGGCGTTGGCGGGCAACAAGCACGTGAAGCTGAGTTGGACGGATGCGGCGAACCCGACGCTGACGGGTTGGGAATACCGGCAGAAGTCGGGTGGCGGCAGTTACGGCGAGTGGACGACGATCGCCGGTGCCGGTGCGGTGACCACCGGCTACTCGGTGCCGGGGCTGAGCAACGGGACGGCGTACACGTTCCGGATTCGCTCAAGGAGCGGTAGCGCCGCCAGCGCGGCCTCTGCGGAAGTGACGGCGACACCGACAGCGAGAGTTCCGATGCAGCCGGAGCTCACGTCCAGCGAGGCGGGCGACGGTCAGGTGCGGGTGATTTGGCGCGCCCTCGGGGACCCGAGCGTCACGACGTGGCAGGTGCGGCGGAAGCTGGACAGCGCCAGCAACTGGCCTGGTACATGGATGAACATCGCGGGTGCCGATGCGGCGACGACGAGTTACACGTTCACCGGCCTGACGAACGAGACGGCGTACACGTTCCAGGTCCGCGCAGTGAACGACCAGGGTGCGGGTGCGGCTTCTACGGGCCTGAGCGCGACGCCGAGCGTCGAGCCGTTCGCACGGCCGACGGGCGTAGGCGCGAAGGCGGGCAACGGTCAGGTGACGCTGTCGTGGACGGACCCGGGCAACGCGTCGATCATGAAGTGGCAGTACCGTTGGAAGCTGGCCAGTGCGAGCGCGTGGGGCGCGGCGATGGATGTGTCCGGTTCCGATGCCGAAACGACGAGCGTGGTGGTGACGGGCCTGACGAACAGCGCTGCGTATCACTTCCAGGTGCGGGCGTTCGGTACTCAGGGCGGTCACTGGTCGGCGCGGGTGTCGGCGACGCCATTGACACCGCCGGGCGCTGCGCGTAACCTGTCAGGGCGAGAGGGCGATGGACAGGTAACGTTGCAGTGGATTAATGATGGGGATACGACGATCATCAGTTGGGAGTATCGGCAGAAGGCGGCTGGCGGCAGCTACGGTGAGTGGATGACGATTGATGACTCCGGTACGAAGCCGACGACCCATGATGTGATGCACACGGTGACGGGTCTTGAGAACGGCACGGCGTACACATTCCAGGTGCGTGCGGAGAACGCTGGCGGCAAGGGGCCGTCGGCGGAGGTGACGGCGACGCCGGTGCGGGATCGGGTCGAGGCGCCAACGGGTTTCACGGCGAAACCGGGCAACGGTCGGGTGACGCTGTCGTGGAACAGTTCGGACGACGACCGGATCAGCCGCTGGAACTACCGGCAGAAGGCGGGCGTCGGCGAGTACGGCAACTGGAGAGCTGTTCCGGGCGGCGCGAGCACGACGAGCCACACGGTGACGGGTCTGACGAACGATACGAAGTACACGTTCCAGGTTCGGGCGGAGTCGACGAACGGTGAGTTTGGCACGCTGACCGCCGGGATCACGGTGACGCCGACGGCGCCGACGACTGCGGTGTCGCTGGGCATTGCGGATGCGACGGCAGCGGAGGGTGCGGGGACGATGTCGTTCACGGTGACGGCGACGCCGGCGCCGAGTTCGCTGATCACGTTCCAGTACACGGTGACGGCGGCGAGCGGGGACACCGCGACGGCGGGGACGGACTTCGCCGGGGTGGCGACGGCAACCGAGGTGACGATGGCGGCGGCGACGACCAGTGCGACGATCGCGGTGGCGGTGACGGACGATGTTCTGGTTGAGGGCGACGAGACGTTCACGGTGACGCTGTCGGCGCCGTCGTCCGGGGTGACGCTCGGCGATGGGACGGCGACGGGCACGATCACCGACGACGATGCCCTACCGGCCAAGCCGGCGGGTTTCGAGGCGACGGCGGGCAATGCGCAGGTGGCGCTGGCGTGGGACGATCCGGAGGACGCGAGCATCACGGGTTATGAGTTGCGCTACGGCAAAGTGGGCGAGGACTGGGGTTCGTGGACGGCCATATCGGGTGCGGGCGCGGCGACGACGGACCACACGGTGTTGAGTCTGGAGAACGGTAGCGAGTACCGCTTCCGCCTCCGGGCGGTGAACCCCAGCGGTAACAGCGTGCAGTCGGCGGTGGTGAAGGCGACGCCGCAGGCGAATCCTGCGAAGCCGGTGGTGACGGCCATGGCGGGCAACGGTCAGGTGACCTTGAGCTGGCAGTCCCAGCCGGGGCTCGCGATCACGACATGGACATACCAGTACAGCACCGATGGGGGTTCGACGTGGAGCACGTCGCGGACGGTGACGGGTGCGGGCACGACGAGCACGGTGGTGACGGGTCTTGAGAACGACACGGCATACACGTTCCGGCTGTTCGCGGCGGTGAGTCCGGGGGTGCAGTCGGCGTGGTCTGACCATGTGACGGCGACACCGAAGGCGCCGGCGCCGGCCGCGCCGGCGAACTTCGTGGCGAGTCCCGGCAATACGCAGGTGGCGCTGTCGTGGGACGATCCGGAGGATGAGAGTATCAGCGCCTGGCAGTTGCGCTACAGCAAAGAAGGCGAGAGTTGGGGTTCGTGGACGGCGATATCAGGTTCGAACGCGGCGACGACGGGCACCACGGTGACGGATCTGGACAACGGGAGTACGTATCGTTTCCAGCTTCGCGCGCGGAACAGCAGTGGTGTGGGTACACAGTCTGCGGTAGTGACGGCGACGCCCCGGGTGCTAGTGAAGCCGGTGGTGACGGCCATGGCCGGCGACGGTCGGGTGACGTTGAGCTGGCCAGCACAGCCGAACTCGGGTGTGACGGCCTGGGTCTACCAGTTGAGTATCAACGGCGGGACGAATTGGAAGCCGACGCAGACCGTCAGCGGCGGGGGCACGACGAGCACGGTGGTGACGGGTCTGACGAACGGCACGGAGTACACGTTCCGGATGTTCGCGCGGGCCGGCAGTGTGCAGTCTTCGTGGTCGGACTTCGCGAAGGCGACGCCGACGTCGGCGGCGCTGAGCATTGCGGATCTGACGGCGGCGGAGGACGGGACGTTCGCGTTCACGGTGACGGCGGCGCCGGCGCCTGCTGAGGAGATCAGTTTCAAGTACACGGTGACGACGGCGAGCGGTGACACGGCGACGGCGGGGACGGACTTCACGGCGGTGACGACGGCGACTTTGGTGACGATGGCGGCGAACGCGACGACCGCGACGATTACGGTATCGGTGACGGACGACACGCTGGACGAGGCGGACGAGACGTTCACGGTGACGCTGTCGGCGCCGTCGTCCGGGGTGACGCTGGGCGATGCCACGGCGACGGGGACGATCACGGACAACGACGATCCGCCGGCGCTATCGCTGGCGGCGCCGGCGGCGGTGGCGGAGGGCGATTCGGGCAGCACGGACATGGTGTTCACGGTGACGCTGGGTGCGACCAGCGGTCGGGAGGTGACGGTGGGTTACGAGGTGGACAGCACCTCGACGGCGACCTCGGGCACGGATTTCACTGCGCTGGCGGCGGGGACCCTGACCTTTATCGCGGGCAGCAGCGGGTCCGCCCTGGTGCAGACCGTGACGGTGTCGGTGACCGGCGACGAGGCGGACGAGACCGACGAGACGGTGGTGCTGAAGTTGCGCGATGCGGTGGCTGCAAGCCTGCCGAACCCGGCCACGGCGAGTGGCACGATCACGGACGATGATGCGTCGCCGGTGTTGGCGGCGCTGACGGCCCAGACGGTGACAGTGGGCGAGGATGTGGACGTGACGGCATCGGCGACGGACGGTGATAACGACCCGATCAGCTACGTCTGGACGCGCAAGACGGGCGAGACGCTGCCGGCGCTGCCGGACGATACGACGTTGGACGCGGCGCGTCTGACGTTCACGACGACGGCGGCGGGCACGTACACGATGACGGTGACGGCATCGGACGGGAACGGCAACGAGGACACGGCGGAGGTGACGATCACGGTGGCGGTGCCGTTGCCGGCGAAGCCGACGGGCGTGACGGCGACGGGAGTTCGGCAGGCGGTGAGGTTGCGCTGGACGGATCCGGGTAATACGGACATCACGCGTTGGGAATACCAGTACAAAGCCGGTACCGGCAATTACGGTGAATGGACGGCGGTGCCGAGTTCAAGTGCGACGACGACGACCTACAAGGTATTGGGGTTGACGAACGGGACGGTATACACGTTCAAGCTCCGGGCGGTGACGTCGGGCGCGGGGCCGGCGTCGGACGCGGTGACGGCGACGCCGGCGCCGGCGCCGGCGGCGCCGACGGGGTTGAAGGCGACCCCGGGTGCTGCGCAGGTCCTGTTGGCGTGGACCAATCCGAACAATGCGAGCATCACGCGGTACGAGCTGCGCCAGCTTAAAGCAGGGGGGTCGTGGTCGAGTTGGACCGCGATCGAGAATTCGGATGCGGCGACCGTGAGCCACACGGTGACGGGTCTGGAGAACGGCAGCGAGTACAGTTTCCGGTTGCGTGCGGTGAATGCGACGGGCAATGGTGCGCTGTCGAGTTTGGTGGCAGCGACGCCGAGGGCGGTGCCGCAGCCGACCTTAACGGCGACGGCTGGGGCCCGTTCGGTCACCCTGAGTTGGCAAGCGTTGCCGGACGCGGGGATCACGAGTTGGCATTACCAATACCACAGTGGCGATGGCACGTGGGGCACGACGCGGAATGTGGCGGGCGGCAGCACGACGAGTGCCACGGTATCGGGGTTGACGAACGGGACGACCTACACGTTCCGGCTGTTCGCGCGGGCCGGCAGTGCGCAGTCTTCGTGGTCGGAATTCGCGACGGCGAAACCGTTAGCGTTGCCGGCGAAGCCGACGGGCGTGACGGCGACGGGAGTTCAGCAGGCGGTGAGGTTGCGCTGGACGGATCCGGGTAATACGGACATCACGGCTTGGGAGTACCAGTACAAAGCCGGTACCGGCAATTACGGTGAATGGACGGCGGTGCCGAGTTCAAGTGCGACGACGACGACCTACAAGGTATTGGGGCTGACGAACGGGACGGTATACACGTTCAAGCTCCGGGCGGTGACGTCGGGCGCGGGGCCGGCGTCGGACGCGGTGACGGCGACGCCGGCCCCGCGCCCGGCGGCGCCGACGGGGTTGAAGGCGACCCCGGGTGCTGCGCAGGTCCTGTTGGCGTGGACCAATCCGAACAATGCGAGCATCACGCGGTACGAGCTGCGCCAGCTTAAAGCAGGGGGGTCGTGGTCGAGTTGGACCGCGATCGAGAATTCGGATGCGGCGACCGTGAGCCACACGGTGACGGGTCTGGAGAACGGCAGCGAGTACAGTTTCCGGTTGCGTGCGGTGAATGCGACGGGCAATGGTGCGCTGTCGAGTTTGGTGGCAGCGACGCCGAGGGCGGTGCCGCAGCCGACCTTGACGGCGACGGCTGGGGACGGTTCGGTCACCCTGAGTTGGCAAGCGTTGCCGGACGCGGGGATCACGAGTTGGCATTACCAATACCACAATGGCGATGGTACGTGGGGCACGACGCGGAATGTGGCGGGCGGCAGCACGACGAGTGACACGGTATCGGGGTTGACGAACGGGACGACCTACACGTTCCGGCTGTTCGCGCGGGCCGGCAGTGCGCAGTCTTCGTGGTCGGAATTCGCGACGGCGACGCCGTTAGCGTTGCCGGCGAAGCCGACGGGCGTGACGGCGACGGGAGTTCAGCAGGCGGTGAGGTTGCGTTGGACGGATCCGGGTAATACGGACATCACGCGTTGGGAATACCAGTACAAAGCCGGTACCGGCAATTACGGTGAATGGACGGCGGTGCCGAGTTCAAGTGCGACGACGACGACCTACAAGGTATTGGGGCTGACGAACGGGACGGTATATACGTTCAAGCTCCGGGCGGTGACGTCGGGCGCGGGGCCGGCGTCGGACGCGGTGACGGCGACGCCGGCGCCGGCGCCGGCGGCGCCGACGGGGTTGAAGGCGACCCCGGGTGCTGCGCAGGTTCTGTTGGCGTGGACCAATCCGAACAATGCGAGCATCACGCGGTACGAGCTGCGCCAGCTTAAAGCAGGGGGGTCGTGGTCGAGTTGGACCGCGATCGAGAATTCGGATGCGGCGACCGTGAGCCACACGGTGACGGGTCTGGAGAACGGCAGCGAGTACAGTTTCCGGTTGCGTGCGGTGAATGCGACGGGCAATGGTGCGCTGTCGAGTTTGGTGGCAGCGACGCCGAGGGCGGTGCCGCAGCCGACCTTGACGGCGACGGCTGGGGACGGTTCGGTCACCCTGAGTTGGCAAGCGTTGCCGGACGCGGGGATCACGAGTTGGCATTACCAGTCCAGCAGTGACGGTGGCACGACGTGGAGTGCGACGCAGGATGTGGCGGGCGGCAGCACGACGAGTGCCACGGTGTCGGGGTTGACGAACGACACGGCGTACACGTTCCGGCTGTTCGCGCGGGCCGGCAGTGCGCAGTCTTCGTGGTCGGAATTCGCGACGGCGACGCCGCGGCCGGTGGCGCCGGCCCGGCCGAAGACGTTCAGGGCGAGTCCCGGCAACGCCCGGGTGACGTTGTCGTGGGCTGATCCGGAGAACGCGAGCATCACCCGCTACGAGTTGCGCTACAGCAAGGAGAGCGAGGACTGGGGCAACTGGACGGCGATCTCGGGTTCGGACGCGAGCACGACGAGCTACGCGGTGACGGGTCTGGAAAACGGCAGCACGTACCGTTTCCGTATCCGGGCGAGGAACAGCGGCGGTGTGAGCGAGCAGTCGGCGGTGGTGACGGCGACGCCACTGGTGGTGGTGAAGCCGGTGGTGACGGCGACGGCAGGCGACGGTCGGGTGACGCTGAGCTGGCCGGCACAGCCGGGTTCGGGCGTGACGGCGTGGGGCTACCAGTCGAGTAGCAACGACGGGACGAGCTGGACGTCAACGCGGACTGTGAGCGGCGGGAGCACGACGAGCACGGTGGTGACGGGTCTGACGAACGGCACGGAGTACACGTTCCGGATGTTCGCGCGGGCCGGCAGTGCGCAGTCTTCGTGGTCGGACTTCGCGAAGGCGACGCCGACGCCGGCGTCGCTGAGCATTGCGGATCTGACGGCGGCGGAGGACGGGACGTTCACGTTCACGGTGACGGCAGCGCCGGCGCCGGCTTCGGGGATCAGTTTCAAGTACACGGTGACGGCGGCGAGCGGTGACACGGCGACGGCGGGGACGGACTTCACGGCGGTGACGACGGCGACTTTGGTGACGATGGCGGCGAACGCGACGACCGCGACGATCACGGTGGCGGTGGCGGACGACACGCTGGACGAGGCGGACGAGACGTTCACGGTGACGCTGTCGGCGCCGACGGCCGGGGTGACGCTGGGCGATGCCACCGCGACGGGGACGATTACGGACAACGACGATCCGCCGGCGTTATCGCTGGCGGCGCCGGCGGCGGTGGCGGAAGGCGATTCGGGCAGTACGGACATGGTGTTCACGGTGACGCTGGGTGCGACCAGCGGTCGGGAGGTGACGGTGGGTTACGCGGTGGACAGCACCTCGACGGCGACCTCGGGCACGGACTTCACTGCGCTGGCGGCGGGGACCCTGACCTTTCCTGCGGGTAGTAGCGGGTCCGCCTTGGCGCAGACCGTCACGGTGTCGGTGACCGGCGACGAGGCGGACGAGGCCGACGAGACGGTGGTGCTGAAGTTGCGCGAGGCGGTGGCCGCAAGCCTGCCGAACCCGGCTACGGCGAGTGGCACGATCACGGACGACGATGCGTCGCCGGTGCTGGCGGCGCTGACAGCCCGGACGGTGACGGTCGGTCGGGCCGTGGACATCACGGCATCGGCGACGGACGGCGATGGGGACACGGTGACCTACGCCTGGACGCGCAAGGCGGGTGAGACAACCCCGCCGCTTCCCGAGGATGCGACGCTGGATGCGGCGCGTCTGACCTTCACGACGACGGCGGCGGGCACGTATACGATGACGGTGACGGCGTCGGACGGGAACGGCAACGAGGACACGGCGGAGGTGACGATCACGGTGACGCCGCCGGCGCCGGAGGACATGCCGCGCGTGGTGGTGGAGCCGACGGCGCTGACGGTGAACGAGGGCGGTGGCGACCAGTACATGGTCAGGCTGGCGGGAACGCCGCCGACGGGCGAGGTCCGGGTGAAGATCACCTCCGTGCTGGCGGGTCGGGACGACCTGGAGATCGGCACCCTCTTGTTCGAACCGTACAACTGGAACGAGTGGCAAACGACGACCCAGTACGGCCCCGTGTCTGATATCTGGGAGGGCTACACGATCACGCTCAAACACGCGGTGGAGGCGGCGGGCACCAACTACGCCGATGTGACGGCGGCGGATGTCACGGTGACGGTGGTGGACACCACGGCGACGCTGACCCTGGCAACTGACCCGGCGGCGGTGGCGGAGGGCGAGGACATCAGTTTGACAGTGACCTCGAACCGCACCCTGACCGGGACGCTGCCGGTGAAGCTGACCTTCGCCGACCGCGGTACGAGCGGGTTTGCCGCCGCCGACCTGCCTGGCGGTCTGACGCAGGTCCTGGGAGCGAACTTCGGCGGGACGGGCGGCAAGACTGGCACGGTGACGATTCCGACCAACCCCGATACCGATACCGCGGAAGGAGCCGAGACCTACACCGTGACGCTGGGCGACGACAGCAACGATAACGGCTACAAGCTCGGTAGCGATACCACGGCCGACGGCACGCTGAACGATGGCGCCTCCGGGACCCCGCCGACCCCGGGTACGACCAAGGGCCTCACGGTGGTGCCGATGACCCTGACGGCGGATGAGGGCGCGGGCGCTGCCTTCACCGTGGTGCTGGATGCGGCGCCGAGCGCTGACGTCACGGTGACCGTGGCAGTGTCCGCGGGCGATGTGGGGTTTACCCACCAGGGCCAACTGGACGACGGCAGCAACTACGGCAAGCTGACCTTCACCACCACGAACTGGGACGAGCCGCAATGGGTTCGGGTATGGGTGCGCGAGGACGCCGACATGGAGGACGACGCGGACGTGACCCTGACGCTGACGCCCGCGGGCGGCGGCTATGATGGGGTGGCCGCGGCGACGGTCACGGTCACGGTGACCGAAGACGACAAGACGATGTCGCCCGAACTGGCGCCGCCGGCGCGTCCGCAGGGACTTACCGCCGAGGCTGGCGATGGTGCGGTGACGCTGACGTGGCAGGATCCGGGCGATCCGACGATCCGCGACTGGCAGGTATGGTTTCGCCGTGGCAGTCGCCAGGCCTCGGGGTGGCTCACCATGCCCGGCGCCGACCATACCACGACCCGCCATACCGTATCGGGCTTGAAGAACGGCAAGGCCTATCGTTTCCGGGTGCGGGCCGTCAACGACGCCGGCCCGGGCGAACGCTCGGAGCGGGTGTCGGCGACGCCGCAAAGATCGCCCACCCACGGGTCGCAGCGTGGTCCGGCGCGGCCGCTGATCGCGATCGCTGACGCGGCTGCCACGGAGGGCGACGAGCTCGTGTTCGCGCTGACCTTGTCAACGCCTTCGTTGCACCCCGTGCGCGTGGCCTGGGAGCCGGTATGGGGTGGTTCGTATGGGACCGCCCGGGCCGGGGTGGATTTTGCCCGCAAGCACGGCGAGGCCGAGTTCCCGCCGGGCATCACCCACGTGGCGATCCGCCTCGCGACTTTCGATGATGCGCACGACGAAGGGCGGGAGACCTTCGCGGTCCGGTTGTCGAATCCTGCCGGCGGCGTCATCGCGGACGGCGAAGCGATCGGCACGATCATCAACGCCGACCCGTTGCCGCGGGCGTGGCTCGGCCGTTTCGGCCGCACGGTGGCCGAAACGGCGCTTGACGGCATCGCCGTGCGCGTCAAGCCCACCGATGATGTGGCCCGCGCCTCGGGCTTCCAGGGCGAAGGCGCGTTCGGCAGCGGCACGCCGGGGACGAGCCTGGGGCAACTGCTGGCCGGCAGCCACTTCACCTACGCCCGCGGGGAGCCTACCCGTGGCAGCCTGGGTTTCTGGGGCCGCGGGGCACGGCGCAGTTTTGACGGTCAGACGGGTGCCGTCGCGCTCGACGGCGAGGCCACCCTGGCGCTGCTGGGCGTGGACTATGCGCGGGACCACTGGTTGGCCGGCGTGGCCTTCGCGCAAAGTCGCAGTCATGGCGGCTACCACGGCGGCGGCGCGGGCATGGCCGGCGGGGTTGAGGCCGCATTGACGGCGGCGATCCCCTATGCGTCCTGGCGCCCTGCCGCACGGCTGACGCTGTGGGGTGCCGGTGGCCGGGGCGACGGCGCCATCACGTTGACGACTGGCGCCGGCGAGACCCTGGCAACGCCCATCGGTTGGACCATGGCGGCTGGCGGAGCGAGCGGCGAGTTGTGGTCGTTCGACGCCGGCGGGACACTGGCCCTGGTGTCGGATGCCCTGTGGACGCGTACAACCGCAGCCCGCACCGATGGACTGGCCGGGACTGCGGCCGGGGTCGGACGATGGCGGTTCGGCCTTGAAGGCAGTCGCCCGTTCGCGTTGTCCGGCGGCGCCAGCATCACGCCAACCCTGGAGTTGGGTGCGCGTCACGATCGCGGCGACGCCGAAACCGGGACCGGGGTGGAACTTGGTGGCGGATTCGCATGGCATGACCCGCGCCGTGGCCTTGAAATCCACCTTGACGGGCGTGCCCTGTTGACCCACGAGGACGGCGCGATGAAGGACCGGGGGTTGTCGGCATCGCTGGCCTATGATCCTCGACCCGACTCGGCCCTGGGCCTGACGTTCGCCTTGCGCCAGGACATCGGCGGCGCGTTCCGCGGTGGCCTGGATGCGTTATTCGACCACGACCCGCTCGCCGCGCGGCGTCCGGACCGCGCCGACGGCATCCGTCGGACGGTCGAGGCCGGCTACGGTCTGCTGCTCTTCCGCAGCCGCTTCGTGGGCACGCCGCTCGTGACCTACGGCATCGCCACCGGGGCGCGCACGGTCGGCATCGGCTGGCAACTTGCGCCGGTGATCAACGCGCGCGACCTCAGCATGACCATCCGGGCAAGCCAACGCGCCGAAGCCGGCTCGCCGGGGTCAGCCGAGCACCGGGTCGACATGGAGATCCGAACCCAATGGTGAAGTATGCCAGGCGGTGATCGCTCGGACATCGGGTCCACGCCCCGCGGCGCCTGCTGGTCGCGGTGTCCGGGAGTTTGATGCATGCTCCCGGCCATGTTCCCCAAACCCTTGTCCGGGTGATCACCGGAACGGCCCGGCAGACCCGGTAGGGCAAGCTTAACCGCCACGGTGAGACGACGGCTTTTGCCAATACTCAAAATCGATTCGGCTCGGCATGTATGTCTTGTTGCTTATGTTGTTGGTATTAAGTTGATCTCCGTATCAATCGTCATTTCAGTGGGTATAGTCATTTCAGCATCAAATGCTGGATCGTTCTTTAGTATCTCGCGCAATGGATTGATCAGAATGCGAGACCTCAATGTATCTGGATGCGAACAATCTGTTATAAGTGTGGCTGCACCATACAACCGTATAGCGCAAGATGTAGGTACGGTAGGCATATGCTTGGTTCAAAAGGTTGCTTGACATCTAAGATGAAAATGTTGAGACCCACTTAATTGACTAGATCGTTGCTCATAGTTAACACTTCAATTGTGAGTTTGTTTTGCGGTCAACTTCGCGCTAATAAAGTCAGCGTGTGTCAAGTACAGTAAATCCGCAATCTTGCGGATCGTGTTTTCTTCGTAGTGAAACGTACTGCCGTCAAATGCATTCAGACGCCACAAGCACTCTAACAATAGTCGACGCTCGCTGATGTCCAATTGTTCGTTGAGTGTTCGCGTGAAAGGAAAAATGCTCGAAATTTCCTCGTGTTCTCGACGCGCTTCTGTGACGATAGAGTCAACCTGACTATCGTCAATGGCATAAAGGGATTGCAACGCGCCGCGGATAAGTTGCAATTCTCGTTCTTCAATCTCATGATCGGCCCAGGCTACTTCAAGTAGCAACATTGCGGCCGCTAATGCGACGTGTTGGTCATCAGAGTCGTTGGCTATAGATTCGTTCCTTAGCCGTTTGGCGAAAACTGCTTTAAAACGGGTAAGCATGAAGGATTAAAGTATTTGTGTTAAGCCGCTAGTATGGGAGTGGCGTGGTGGTTTGTAGGAACCTGAACGATATGTGCCAAGGCTTGGTCAAGAACATCGACTTTTGCATTAGCCTGGGTTCCACCTATTGATAAGCGGCGTCGGAAGGCTCTTGCACCTGGAACACCTTTAAATAGATTCAACATGTGCCGGGTCATGGCGTGCAACGGTACCCCTTCTGCAACATTTTCGCGGATATATTCTCGATAGGTTGTCGCTATCTTAATGGGCAGAAATGGATCGAATGCATGATACGCCTCTGCATGCATTGTTGCTAATGTGGCGGGACTTTGTAGCGCAACCCGTCCGACCATCACACGATCAATCCAACTTAAGACTTGGACGATTTGTGCTGGTTTGGTTACACCGCCGTTGAGGGTAATGGGAAACTTAGGAAAGTCGTTTTGGAGACGTTCGACCATCTTCCAATCAAGTGCAGGAACAGTCAAGTTGTATCGCGTTGAGAATCCTGCTAGATTGGCAATGCGCGCGTGCACGACTACGCCATCAGCCCCCGCTTGCTCTAGTCCTCGGATGAAATTGCGCAGTTGAGCATACCCGTTGACTTGATCAGTACCTAAGCGACATTTAACAGTTACGGGTAGAGAGGTGGTCGCCTTCATTGCGCGAACGATAGATCGTACTTCGTCCGGACGTTCCATCAAACACGCGCCGAAACCGCCTTGTTTTACTCGTTCAGAAGGACAGCCGACATTTAAATTGACAGCATCGTAACCGAATTCTCCAATTATTTGTGTTGCGTCAGCTAGTACTTTAGGATCGCTACCGGCTAATTGCGCAATGAGAGGATGCTCCTCTGGTGAAGCGCGTAATAGATGCCCCGGATCACCGTGCACAACTGCTTGCGCAACGATCATTTCGGTGTAAAGTGTGGCGCGAGGCGCTAGCAATCGCAAAAAGCGCCGTCCATGGCGGTCGGTGTGACCAATCATCGGAGCGATGCTAAGTGGATTTAGGTGAGCAAAAAGCTTCATAATGTGTCAAATATGAAGAAAAATCCATTTTTCCTGCGAAATATTTGCGTTTTCTTACCTATCAACATAAAATCTACGGAATCTAATGGTTGAAAGTTGATGACTTAACGATTTATGGCGCGCGCTTTTCAACAGACCATTGCTGACGATATCTACTTCATTGGTAAAGGTGTGCATTCGGGTCAATCATCTGCGATGGTTATCCGACCGGCGGGACCGAATACGGGGATTCGCTTCCTACGTACCGATACGAATCGATCTGTTAAGGCCCACGCGTACAACGTCTGCGATACGCAACTTTCAACATCGCTGAGCGCTAATCATAGAGATGTTGATGTCTCCACGGTCGAACATTTGATGTTCGCGTTGTGGGTGATGAAAATTGATAACGCATTGATCTCTTTGAATCGTGGGGAAGTCCCGGTTCAAGACGGCAGTGCTGCACATTATGTTGAAGCGATCAAACGAGTCGGTTTGGTGACGAGTCCAGTGCCGCGTAAATGGCTACGCATTAAGCAAACGACTAAAGTAACGTCCGAAGACGCTTATACCGTATTAAAGCCGTACGACGGGTTCAAAATTTCATATACATTCGAACACGATAGTCCAATATTTGATCCCTATCCTAGATATCTGGAATTCGACAGCAGTCAAGGGGTTGATTTTGATGTTGAGTTGAGTAGGGCGCGCACGTTCGGTCAGTTCAAGGACTTAGCGCTTGCAAATCGCATTGGAAAGTGTTTGGGTTCTGATTTAACGAATTCAATTGGCTTAGACGACAACGGTGTCATGAATAAAGAAGGTCTGCGTTTTGAGGACGAGTTCGTGCGTCATAAGATGCTTGATGCGATCGGCGACCTCTATTTGTTGGGCATGCCGATTTTGGGCGAATTTATCGGTTACCGATCGGGACACTATCTCAACTCGCTATTAACGCGCACATTGCTTGACCATCCGCATCACTTCGAAATTGTGAGCGAAGAATTGCAATCGGCGACAGCCTAATTTGTGCATCAAACTGAATTGATGTAAGTGTTTCATAGTGCAGACGAAGAGCGTCGCAAGCCCTTTATAAAACTCAGTCTTCTCGCTTAGACGAGGAGTCGGGCTTGAATCTGTCATTTCTGCGTAAGTAGCCTTGATGCATTGGTGGATGCAATAGAGTGAGCATGGACGCAGAGGTGTACGCATTTCTTCCGAAAGACGCGATCAGGCTTGTCGTCAGCTATTTGTTACTTGTCTGAAACCCATGTAAATTTTCCCTACATGTCGGCACTATTACGACATCTTAGTGACGGCTCAGATCCGAATCAAGCATCGTCGGTGAGAAGCATTTAGGTATAGACTTGATCCATTCGTCTCAATTGACGCCGGATAAAAACATGATTGTCTTTCGGGTGAGCTTAAGCCGAGGTGCGTATCGCTCGCTTTATAGCGCGTTGAAGAACGCTGTGCCTAAACCGAGACCTCTTGGGTCTCCAAGCGCATCGGGTTCCATCTTGTTCATAACATATGCAAAGCACGCGCGCGCGTCCATGTCAACAACGATGGAAGAACCGCCGTAGCCTCCCCAGAAGCAGGTATTTGGATTGACGCCGATAGGCGATGTTTCGCTTCGTAAACCGTAACCTAAGCCAAAGCGCATAGGTACCCCCAAGACTAGATCCATACCATTCGTTTGCTCCTCCATGACTGATAAGCAAGTCGCCTTCGATAGCAAATCAATACCAAACGCGTGACCGAGATTTGCCAAAATCGTTTGCACTTTGACGACCGAATGGGCATTACCGTGACCGTTCGCGGCAGGAATTTCAGCTTGGCGCCAACTAGCTGTCTTAGTTTGAGCGATATTACTTGAAGGGCTGGCGAATGTGCGCATGGCGATGCTTGTAGGATCCGGCGTCGGTCCATTAGGATCTGGATCAGTTGGTGGGGGTGGAATTAACTCGGCAATTCGGTCGAAATGCTTGGGGTCAACGCCGATGTGGAAATCCGCGTCAAGTGGCCCGCTAATCTCTTCTTGAAAGTACGTGCCAATCGTTTTGCCTGTAATGCGACGCACGACTTCTCCAAGTAGATAACCCTGTGTGATCGCGTGGTAGCCGCTTTGTGTTCCAGGTTCCCACCAGGGTGCTTGAGCAGCAAGCAAATTGACGATCTTGTTCCAATCGTAGAGATCCTCAGGTTTTGTTTGCTCGTCTAACCCGGACAATCCGGTGCTATGGCTCAGACAATGGCGAATTTCAACTTCTTCCTTGCCGTTCTGTGCGAACTCTGGCCAATGGCTTGCGACTTTGTCAGTCACGTGTAACTTACCGCGTTCTGCCAAGAGCAAGATACATAGAAATGTCATGGTCTTAGTCGTTGAGTAGACGTTGACGATGGTGTCTGCATCCCACGCTTTCGTCTTCGCTGCGTCTTGATGACCGTGGTAGATGTCCAAGACAAACTCGCCTCCCACAGTCGCACAGCAACTTGCGCCTATGTCGCCATATTCAGAAAAGTTTGCAACGAATCGATCGACAACGGATTGAAACTTTGTGTCGTAGGTGCCAGTAAATGCCATAATGAGTCTCGACTAGTGGTAGGTGGTTGTGAATAGAAGACGGGTCATTCTAAATCTGCGAATCCCGTTATGCGTTTAAGTTATTCATGAATCAGTCGTTCGATCTCAATCAATTTAGACGCTTGTAGTTCGCTCGTACAGCGAGGCTTCATCAAATTAGTATTTGTGAACGGACGATAAATCGTTAAACTTACCCGCTTGTACTTCTGCCTTCACCTAATACTTACCGTCTTCTACTCGTTTAAGCAGGCTTGCCGTTCGGTCTATTCGTACTCACTGCGTGTTTTCAATCTTCGAGTACGAAAGAGTCATCGTACAACATCCGCGTGTTTGTACGACGTGAGTATTGTTTTATTACCGGAGTTTTATGAGCGAAAGTTTTGAGCAGCTCTTGAATGAGAGCTTCCGCGAAGTCGAACAGGGAGCCATTATTAATGGGACAGTCGTTGATATGGACGATGAGAGTATCACAGTTAACGTCGGGCTCAAGTCCGAAGGCGTGATCTCAAAAGATCAATTCATGTCGGCAGGCGAGAAAATGCCGGAGATCGGTGACATCGTTAAAGTTGCCATGGAAACCATTGATGACGGCTCGGGTGAAACTAGACTTTCCCGTGAGCGCGCCAAGCGGGCGGAAACTTGGGATATGCTCGAAGATAGCTTCGAAGGCAAGATTCCGGTAAAGGGTACGCTAAACGGCCGCGTGAAAGGCGGTTTCACAGTTGATATAAACGATGTTCGAGCCTTCCTTCCGGGTTCGTTACTTGATATACGACCAGTACCGGATCCGACAGTGTTCGAAGGTCAAACGCTCGAATATTTAGTCATTAAGCTAGATAACAAGCGCAATAACGTTGTGCTTTCTCGCAAGGCAATTCTCGAAGATGCATTTAGCGAAGAACGCGAGGCGTTACTCGCGTCGCTACAAGAAGGACAGGTTCGAGAGGGCTTGGTCAAGAATCTCACGGAGTACGGTGCGTTCGTCGATCTTGGGGGTATTGACGGCTTGTTGCACGTAACGGATATGGCGTGGCGACGCATTCGTCATCCAAGTGAAATGGTGCAGGTTGGCGATGCTATTGAAGTGAAGGTGCTTTCGTACGATCCAGAACGTCAACGCGTGTCGCTAGGGACTAAACAACTTGGAGACGACCCATGGGTTGACATTGTGCAACGTTATCCTCGCGGTACGCGAGTACATGCTCGAGTCACGAATATCACCGATTACGGATGTTTTGCTGAGTTGGAAGAAGGTGTTGAGGGATTAGTGCATGTTTCTGAAATGGATTGGGTTAATCACAGCGTCATACCGTCGAAAGTCGTCACTAAGGATGATATCGTTGAGGTGATGGTACTTGATATTGACGCGGACCGGCGTCGCGTTTCCTTAGGGATCAAGCAATGTCGAGATAACCCTTGGCAACAGTTTCAGGAGAAGTACCGAGTTGGCGAAGCGATACGTGGATCAATTAAGGCGATCACGGATTTCGGCATCTTTGTAGGATTGCCGGGTAATGTTGATGGTCTGGTTCACGTAAGTGACCTCTCGTGGAGCGATAAAAACGAGGAAGTGATTCGAAGATATAGTAAAGGCGAGGAAGTTGAAACTCGAATATTGGCTATTGACGCGGGGAAAGAGCGTATTTCTCTCGGTATTAAACAACTTCAGGACGACTCGTTTACGGACTATACCGCGAAAAACGGCAAAGACTCGATTGTCACGGGTACAGTCACTGAAGTCACCGAGAGAGACGCTACAGTGGAATTGGAAGCGGGTATTGATGGTTACTTGCGCGCCAGCGAAATAGCTTTGGAACCAGTTGAGGATGTGCGTCGCCACCTCAAGATTGGCGATAGCGTGACAGTTCAGATCACAAACATTGATCAACGTAGACGCTCAATCACTTTGTCGATTAAAGCACGTCTGCAACAAGATGAAAGGCAGGCGCACGCAGATTATCAACGTGAACAAGAAGGCCAAATCACACCGACCGAAACCGTGGGCGATCTCGTGAAAACGCAACTAAGCGAAGGCAGCCCTTAACATCAAAGCGTCCATAGGTATATAAAAGGTTGAATAACGGTAGATTCCATCCTGTCAGCCTTGCAATGGCTTTCGACGCAATCGGCGATTCGAATTGACAAAGAAAGAACTCGTAAACACACTTGCGGAGAGGTACCGTGGCTTACTTTTACGCGAGGATTTGGAAATCGCCGTCGATCTTATTCTTCACGAAATCAGCGAAGGGATTGCGGATGATCGGGGGGTTGAACTTCGTGGTTTCGGATCATTTCGAAATCGAATATATCAATCCCGAAGTGGGCGTAACCCAAAAACAGGTGCCTCTGTGGAACTTGGTGTCCGACTTCTACCGTATTTCAAGCCAGGTCAGGATCTTCAGCAGAGTCTAGCTAAAGTGTCGTAATCCCTTGATCAGTCAAGTAACTGTGAACTCTCGGTGAACGATCCTTGAAACTATTCAGACGTACGCTGTTCCTTATCGTCTTATTGGCGGTATTCGTATTCTGGACAGCATTTACGGTCTACAATCCAGATCCCCTATCACTTAGTCTCATTATTTGGCATTCGATTCCTTTGCCAGTTTCCATTTGGTTGCTTGTCTCGTTCGCACTAGGCGGGTTGACCGGTGTCTTGCTTTGCGCGACGGGTTATTTTCGAGGCAGGGCCGTACAGAGGGACTTACGACTTGAACTTGAGAGACGGCAAAATGAAGAACCCCAAAGTCAAGTCGAATCGCCAATGGTAGAATCGCAATATTCAGAAACGATGGGCGTCTCTGATCGTTCCTGATAGCATATCCATCGTCTATTTTTCCAAGGGATAAATCCATGAAGGATTTGATTCAAATTTTCATCAATCCTCGGGCTACTTTTGAAACGCAGAAGGAAGATTCAGCCTGGCTCAAGCCTGCTTTGATTATCCTCGCGACGACGATTGTGTCGGCCATTGTCATACCTTTTACTATGGACCTCGGCGGCGCAATACAAATCCAGATTGATCAGACGGTCGAAATGATGAAGAATCAGGGGATGCCACAGGAGACCGTCGACAATGTGGCGGAGCAAATGAGGAAGCAGCTTGAGGACACTCAAGCCAGCCCTACGATGGCTGTTTTAAGCGGGATCGTTACTGCCATACTGGTGTTTTTTGTGTTATCCCTGTTGCATGCACTATATTTTTTCATCGTAGGAAAGATTCTAAAAACGGATATTGACTACAGTGACTGGCTAGCGCTTGCTGTCTGGGGTCGAATGCCTTGGGCAATTGGGGCGGTGATTACGATACTTGCGGCGTTAGTTATGAGTCCCCAAGTTGACCCTCAAGCTTACAACCTGCTAGCTTTTTCAAATTTTATCAGTCTCCCTAATATAGACCGTATCTTCCTCGGCTCTCTGATTAAAACACTTGATTTGTTTGTAATCTGGTCAATTGTGATTATGACGATTGGATTTGCCTGTTGGACTGAGCGGAGCATGGGTGTATCAGTTACTATTGTCGCGATTCCCTATGTTATTGTGTACGGTGCTTTGATTTTGATTTTTTAGCATCCCTTCTTATCGGATCCAACACCCAATCAATTAATATTGTCTGGTAGCAACAATGCGTAGGTCTTATATCTTGTTGCTGTGAAGCATTGGGAGAACCAACATGAATTTTCAGGAATGATGCCTCTTTTTATTCTCTTGTCGGGCCTGATTGGTTATTTTGTCATGACCGCTCAGGATACTGGAGATTGGAAGCAAAAACAGAAAGTATCAGATGATCAAAAATGATTCATGTATGGTGGATATTCTCAGTCATCGTCTTCAAGAGAGAAACTTCTGGGATGATGTAGGAGAGTGTCGAGCATTTGGTTGACGATTTCGACATTCTCCTGTAAGCTGCATGGTATCGGAGGGATAGGCCGACGGCCAGAAAAGTACCCCAAGCATACCGCACAGTTATCTCATTGGTCGGGATCATGCGGATATATGGCCATGTTGATGCAAAAGTCGTGGCTCATTGAGCGTTGCTGGCCGAAAACGACACGCACTGTTCCGCACTGTGGATCAATGAATGTCGGATGCAAAGCATAAATTGATACCTTGTTGGCGCTTCGCCGACAGGACGGCTCAAAGCAGGCACCTTCAAGGATCATCGTAGCCGTGATTGATGGATGATCCAAGTACAGAACATAGCACATTGATGCCTGGTCGGTACCCGAAATGCTGTCCTATGCCTAGGTACGAAAAGAGCAAGGTCGGCTACGAAATCCTGATCAAAAGGCACTTTGTATGTGAAGAAGTGTCACGCCCGCCTGACGAGATTGAGGTGGACATGGCTTGGATCAAAGAGAACTCGCCGAGTTGCTGGAGGGGCTGATGACGTGACCGAAGTTTTGGAAAAGGTGTGTTGTACTTATGGTCACCGAAAGACCAAAGGTTGATTCTTTCCAAGAAATAACGACCTGAAATCGCGTCAGCAATGGACTGACCTCCTGAAGTATGCTGCCATTAAAATTTTTAAGTATGCGAATTAGGACATTACCGTGAAGATAGTGACGTGAAGGGAACTGCCCTCAATGCGAAGGCATTTGATATGTTTTGTAGTATCGGAGGCTTGAGCTACGGTTTGCAGAATGCCGGAATTGAGGTCAACGCTGGGCTAGACATTGATGGGTCATGTCGATACGCATATGAAGAAAACTGTAAGGCGACTTTTATTGAAGCGGACATTCGAGACATTTCTTTTTCCCATATTGCAAAATATCTTGAGAACGCAAAATATCGAGTCTTGGTCGGGTGCGCTCCTTGTCAACCCTTTTCTATGCATACCGCGAAAGTGAGATCTTCTCTACCAGACCCTGGAGCGCACCTGATTGATGAATTTTTGAGAATCATTCTTCGGGGCAAGCCGGATATCGTCTCAATGGAAAATGTCCCCCGGATGATGGCGCGGCCAATCTACCGGAAGTTCAAACGCGACTTGACCGATGCAGGATACGAAATTGCAGACGGTGTTGTCTCCTGTGTCGATTTTGGCGTTCCACAAACCCGACGGCGCCTCGTTCTGCTAGCTTCCCTAATAGGTGAAATCAACTTGCCCAAGCCCGAATCACTGTTACCCAAAACAGTCAGGCAAACTATCGGGGAACTGGCGCCCCTTGAGCATGGAGGATCAAGCGAAACCGACTCGCTGCATGTTTGTTCGCGACTTGATCCAATTAACCTGGAACGCATTCGCGCATCATCCCCCGGAGGAAGTTGGCGAGAATGGCCCGATTCCCTATTACCGAATTGCTACAAGAAAAAAAGTGGATCAAGCTATGCAAGTGTTTACGGGCGTATGCAATGGGATGCGCCGGGTCCAACGCTGACCACCCAATTCTATAGATATGGAACAGGGCGTTTCGGGCATCCGGTGCAAGACAGGGCGCTAAGCTTGAGGGAAGGTGCGCTCCTCCAGACCTTCCCCGAGCATTATCAGTTTGTCCCGCCCGGCAGTGAAATTTCATTCTCCAGACTGGGTCGGCATATCGGAAATGCCGTTCCCCCTTCACTGGCATCGGCCATCGGGAGGACGATAGTCCGCCATCTGATTGAACAGTCATGAAAGATTACATGCTGAAGATTGATCTGAACGTACTCAATCATTTGGGGCTCAATCTCTACAGCAACGTTCCGGCCGTCCTAGCCGAGCTGATCGCCAACGCTTGGGACGCGGATGCTTCCACAGTCAGGGTCACCATAAAAGGAGACAAAGAGGAAAAACAAATCATCGTCCAGGACGATGGGTGTGGTATGGATGAGGAAGATTTATCGGAAAAGTTCCTTACCATTGGTTATCAACGCAGGGGAAGCGACCAGGGGCAAGACGGAGACAGAACGCCGATCAAGGAGAGACCCGTGATGGGAAGGAAGGGCATCGGCAAATTGTCCGCCTTCTCTATTGCAAAGAAAATACAGGTTGTCACCCGCAAAAAGAACGCCGACCCTACCGCCATAGAGCTAGATGTCGAGAAAATCCGCGAGGCGATTGAAAAGCAACAGGACTATCACCCTCCTGCCATAAAGCCGCCGGATGATATTACCCTTGGAGAATCCGGTACGGCAATGGTTCTCGGCAAACTCCAGAAGAGGACAAACGCCTCGCTTGACCGGCATTTGCGGCAGCGGGTGGCCCGCCGCTTCTCGGTTATTTCTGGTGATTTTAAAGTATTCATCAGCGGGAAAGAGGTAACTATTGAGGACAGGAACTATCTCAAACAAATTGAATTCGCTCTCGTTTATGGGGATTTCGACTCGTCTAGTTTCGAGAAGGGTCAAGTGGTTGAACGAGACAGCACTCTGGAATCCTCGCAACTGAAGTACGCTGTGAAGGGCTGGATAGGTTTGGTTGAAAAGTCTGGAGATTTGCAAAGTGCCGGGGACAATCTGAACAAAATATCTGTACTTGCCAGAGGGAAGGTTGCGCTTGAGGATATTCTGGACTCATACCGCGAGGGCGGACTGTATACGAAGTATGTGATCGGCGAGCTTGAAGCCGATTTCCTTGATCTGACAGAGCAAGATGATATTGCTACGTCCAGTAGGCAGGACTTCATCCAGAGTGACGATCGATTCATTCAATTGAGCAACTTTGTCGCAAAAGAGCTGAAACATCTGGCAAAAGAACGAGCCAAATTCAAAACCAAGAAAGGGGGGCAAAGGCTCTTGAAATTCCCGCGATCAAGGAGTGGTACGAAAATCTCCGGGGAGATATCCGAAAAGCTGCCCGGAAACTTTTCGGTAGGATCAACCAAATAGCCGTTGATGACGACCACAGAAAAACGCTTATAAACACGGTGTTCTGGCTTTTGAACACATGCACTACAAGGAACGGCTGAGCGACCTGCAGCAACTCGACATTAACAACCTTGAAGTGGCTGTAAATCTATTCTCCGAACTGGATGACATAGAGGCGTCCTGGTACCACCAAATTACTGAGGGCCGCTTGGAAGTCATCAGAAAATTATCGCAGGGTGTTGACAAGAACGCGGTCGAAAAAGTTATACAAAAACATATCTATAAGCACCTTTGGCTACTGGACCCATCCTGGGACAGAGCGACCCAAACGCCGAGGTTGGAAGAGACTATTACCAAAGAATTTGAGCAAATTTCTGATAAGTTGACAGAAGCCGAAAAAAGAGGACGAATTGATATTCGGTACAAGAAAACAGCGGGGAAACACGTGATTATTGAACTGAAAAGAGCGTCCGTGCGTATTTCGGATAACATCCTCATGGAACAAGTGGAGAAATATATGAGCGCATTGCGAAAGCAGCTGAAGACACACGTCGAAGAAGGGGCAGTAGAGGCGATTTGCTTGGTAGGACAAGGTCTTTCGAATTGGGAGGATCCCGATCGTCAACAGCGATCAGAAAGAGCTTTGGAGGCGAAAAGTATCCGGGTTGTTACCTACCAGCAACTCATTAAGGATGCGGAAGCGAGCTATCAAGAATATCTTGACAAGAAAGAAGAAAAGGGCAGGATCAAGAAGATATTGGATGATATTAGGGAATTTGAATTTTCCTCCCATTGATCATCCTGCGCTGTGACCAAGGGTTTGGCTGGTGTTGTGAGGCAGCAAGACGCAAATCCCAGAGGAGATTGAGGCGACATCGCCGTAATCAAAGATGAGATCGTTAGTTTATTAAAGGGGCTGATGGGATGACTGAAGTCCCCGGCAAAGTTCTCAAAGCCTACGGGAATCTTCCATTGAGATGGAACTGGAGAAGCTGAAGTTCTTCGCTGATATCCACAATAGTAACATCAATTAAGACGATCTCCTGAACTGAGGAATCGGCTCACTCTGCAACTATACCGATGTCTATTACAACTGACTTGCACTTCATGGATAGACCAGCGATTAAAGTGGAAATCAAGCGTTCCGACTCCAGCGAGAAAAATTGGTCCTGCTTTTGGAGTATCGCTCGGCATTGATCACGGTAGCCATTAAAGGGTAGCTACTGGAGCTACAATGGCCTTGGGCAGCCTGGCAACGAACGGATTGATCCATTTCATGCATGCAATCCTCTCGCGCATGCGTTCGGGAGCCAGTTTGATGGATAGCCTTCGTGATGAGTGACATTTCGACATGACTCGAGTAGCCGTAAGTCCTCAAGTTCTTTGCTGGGCTCGGGAGCGCGCCGGTCTCGGACTGACCGATCTGCAAAGCAAGTTCCCGAGGTTGGAGGACTGGGAAAGTGCCTCTGTTCAACCCACACTGAAACAATTGCAAGATTTCGCCAAGGTGACGAGAGTGCCTTACGGATTTCTTTTCCTGCCGGAACCTCCGGCGATGAATTTGCCATTCGCAGACTTTCGCACGGTCGAAAGCCAACGCCCCCAGGGGATCAGCCCGGAGTTGATGGATACTGTTCACCTCATGCGGCGACGGCAGGCCTGGCTGCGGGAAGAGCTGATGGAAACGGAAGCGAGCCCTGTGAGCTTCGTCGGCACTGCGTCGATTTCGAACGATCCGACGACTACCGGCCAGGAAATGCGGCGCGTACTTGGGCTGGTTGACGGTTGGGCGAAGCGAGTACCGACCTGGACGGCTGCCGTGGGCTTACTTCGCCAAAACATTGAAACACACGGCGTCATGGCGGTCATCAACGGCATTTTCGATAACAACACCCGTCGCAAGCTAGATGTGAACGAGTTTCGAGGCTTTGCCCTGAGCGATCCTTATGCTCCACTTATATTCGTCAACGGGGCTGATGCAAAGTCCGCTCAGATGTTCACTCTCGCGCACGAATTGGCGCATTTGTGGCTGGGCGATGCGGGCGAAGGCCTATCCGGCTTCAAAGGACTGCAACCAGGGGACGGAGAGGTAGAGCGATTTTGTGACCAAGCGGCGGCAGAATTTCTCGTGCCTGCTGCCGAGATTGTGACCGCTTGGCGTGGGGTTGCCGATAGCAAGGCACCTTTGGAGAGTCTGGCCAAGTACTTCAAAATCAGCCCGGTGGTAATCGGGCGTCGGGCAATGGATCTTGGTTTGATTGAACGTGAAGATTTTTTTACTTTTTATCACGGTTATACCCAAAGAGAAATCCAAAAAAAACAAACGGGAACAGAAGGCGGAGATTTCTACAACAATCAAAATTATCGCGTTGGTCGGCTGTTTACCTCTTGCCTGATCCGGGCGGCTAAAGAGGGGCGCGTCAGCTTCAAGGACGCCTATGACTTGACCGGACTGTATGCGGGCACATTCCAGAGGTATGCCCGTAAACTTGGAATCACACTACCGTGAGTTCGACATCCAGCTATCTCATTGATTCCGATGTATTGATCACGGCGAAGAATCAATACTATGCGTTTCCGATTTGTCCGGTTTTTTGGGATAGCATCTTGCACGGCCATTCACTTGGATGCATCTACAGCATTGATCAAGTCAAGCTGGAATTGCTCCGCGGTCGCAGTGACGATGATCTGGTGCAATGGATCAACCGGTCCGTGCCCGCAGGTTTCTTTCTAGGCAGCGACAATGATGAAGTCGTCACCGCTTTCATTCGGGTCATGCATTGGGTAACTCGTCGCACACAATACCACGATGAGGCCAAAGTCAAGTTCGCCAGAGGCGCGGATGGCTGGCTAGTCGCTCATGGTGTGACAAGCGGAAAGACCGTTGTCACCAACGAACAGCCGCGCCCGGAGTCGCGCAAAGTGATCAAACTGCCCGATGTCTGTAATGCCTTCTCTGTCAACTTCGACATGCTGCATACGCTCGGCGTCCAATACCGCTTTTCATCAGGTTTGTGACCGATGGCTGAACACGCCGAAGGCCTCATAAAGCGGTGATCAAGATCAGGCGGGCCGGCGTTGACGGTTACCAGAATCGACCTCTGAAAGTTTATGACGAAACGATTGCCTCTTTCCAGATAATGTCTCGGGTTCCTGAAGGACAGCCAACCGGCCGATATTGGAAGTTTGCTCAAGGGGAAGGCCGTAGCGATGGTGCGGATAGCCTGTCGAAGGAATTCAAGTGCTACGGCAAGACCTCGCATGGGTTGGGTTTGCTCCAACACTCGCATGTACCGTTCATATTTTCAACCACTCCTGCAATTGCGGCATAAATTTTGTGTTGATTAGTTTCCAGTCACAACGGATTACTTCGCGTAACATCAAACGGATACAGCTATGCGATTTAGTGGGCATGGTGTCAAAGACGGTGATGTTTTGGGCGCTGGGAATTTCATTAAATACGGCTTCACTTTGGCGGAGGCTCTATTTAAAAGTCTCGATTAAGCCAAAATACAATTCCCGCTTGACAGTCGGGGAATGTTGTTGATGGTGGACTTTTCGCCATTCATCATCATTTCACTGACGTTGCATTTTGAAGCACTGGAGTGACAACATGACGTCCATGCAGTCTATAAAGGGCCAAGCGAATGTTCGCTTTGGCATCAATCTTCTTATCGCAGCATTTGGTCTCTGCGTACTGTCGCAACCCCTGTATGCGTCAATGTATGCAGAGAAAAGAGCGATGAATTGGTGGAATTCGCTTTCGCCTGAGCAGATGGTCGCAGCGCTGTATGGCGATATGGCAACCATGGAGCAAGCGACGGCAGCGAAGAAGATGTATAGCGATCTTGATGACGAAACCAAAATGATGGTTGACGCGGCCACGGCCACAATTTGGGGTAAAGGCGGACACAAAAGCGTCGGTGCGTGGTGGGAAACTCTCAACTGCCAGAAAATGCGCATTGCTGCTGGCGATGGCAATACGGCGGATTCGTCAAGTGCTTTCTGTGCACACTATCCTGGATCGGGGTCCGCGAAAATACTAAGCGAGGAATCGATCATGCATGTCAATCATGTCGGTAAGGCATTGCTTGGACGCGACGAACCTGGCACCTATCCAGCTCATAACTATGTCGCCATGCGTTGGTGGAACGTGTTGAACGGTGACCAGATGGTCGCATCCCTCTATGGTAATTCAGCATCGGCTGACGAGATGATGGCAGCTAAGCACATGTATGCTGACCTGGATCCCGAACGAAGGCGGCTCGTCCATGCTGCGACCGCAGAAATTTACGGTGATGGCGGCTTTGCGAGCGTCGGCGTCTGGTGGGAGACGCTTGATTGTCGGAAGATGCGAATCGCTGCCGGTGACGGCAATGAAGCAGATTCAGGCAGTATGTTTTGTGCGCATTACCCCGACTCGGGCTTGACTGAATTAAGCGACATGGCCAAGGAACATGTTGATAAAGTTGGTATGGCTTTACTAGGGCGAAACACTCCAGGAATGTATCCGACGATGTACACCATTCCGTTTTTCCCAACGAGTTGGGATGGGGATGGTCTCGCTCGGGTAGTTAATCGAGGCGGTCGTGCCGTGGATGTTAAGATCATGGCTTATGACGATAAGGGTATGAGTTACGGGCCAGTCATGCTGATGATCCCGAAGTCTTCGGCTGCGCATTTCAACGCGGATGACCTTGAAATGGGTAACCCTGATACTCGACTCATGGGACGCATTGGTATGGGACATGGTGACTGGCGATTGGTTCTTACAAGCACGCTTCCTCTCAAGGCAACAGGCTTTATTGCTAACGACTTCAACGAAATTGTGGCTAATTTGCAGGATGTCGTCCCGGCAGGGATGAACGGTCACATGGTGAATTTGTTCTACGGCTCCACCGACACATTAGGGGATCGGGTCAGTTACTTGCGCATCATCAATCCAGGTGCAGAAATGGCCTACGTGAGCATTGAAGGCACGGACGATTCCGGCATGATGGGCGACAGTAAGGTTGAACTCATGGTTTATCCGTACGGCGCAAAGACCGTGAGCGCACGTGCCCTTGAATCAGGTGGCCAAGGTATGACCGGTTCGTTAGGTGACGGCATTGGTAATTGGCGTTTACGCGTGACCTCGCCTCAGATGATTAAGGTAATGAGCCTCGTAGATCCACGTGGTGGCTCTATTACGAACGTTTCAACTGCCATGAATCACACTTACTAGGTTCTGGTTATTAGCATCTTATAACTTATTGAGCTGGCTTCGGCGTTGGTCGGGCCAGCTCTTCTTAATCAAGCTCGTCGAAACCGCGTCAAGTTGACGTAGAGCTTTATTGATCATATCTCCCCGATGACTATGAATGCTTTCTGTCTGTGAATTCAAAATAAGGCACGTTTAGAGTAGGATCTAAAACGTCTGCGTCCGTGGTGACTAGCTTTTGCTAATGGTCGTTTTGTTTTTGACGGAGCCTTCCTAACTTTCGATTAGTAGAAATCGTCGTTGACGGCCAATCTAAAAGTGAATAGCTGCAACGTTGTCAAGATGAGATCAGCCATACCGTATCTACTCACACCACTACTTCACTCCGACGATAACCTTAGTAGAGACCATCTGCAGTCTAAGGCAACAGACATTTTTTCTATCCAGCTTGGTTTATGTACGGGAAAACGCTACTCTGTAAGTCCGCTTGTTGTGGGTCAAATAACTGTATTGTGATGGTTATGACCGGTCGAAAGATGCTTGGTGAGCATAGGATCTGGCATATCTTGCTCAACCCTAAGAAATTAGAGGTGAAGATTGACGTGATGCGCTTCTGAACGTTGACAAGTTGCAATCGAATAGATATTGCTGTATCTTTCTCCTAGAGCTAGCAATGTCCCCTGTGCGGGAGTGATGTCATGCGAACACTAACCGTCTTCTGCATCTTGCTGTATGCATTGACTAACTCGGCAGAGCCTATTCCGCTTTGGAAATTTTTCGAGCCCTTCGACATGAATCAGGTTCGAGTTTCTCCCCAAGGGACCTATCTTGCAGCATCGTTGCTGGTTGGTGACGGCGCGGAACAGGAAAATAAATTTCAGATTATCGAACGGAAGACAGGGGAACGCGTCTTGTCTTTTGCCATGCCTGAAAAGCAACGAGTCTCCTCAATCACCTGGAATGACGACGAAACTGTTCTCATTTCAACCGCGGTAAAAGTGCCAAATGAAGAGGCGTACGTACCGAGGGGCCAGCTAATGAAAGTGTTAGTAAAGACGAGCAAGACCATTGATCTGCCGTCGGGCGGTATCTTTGATATGCTCATTGATGATCCTGATCATGTACTGGTTGTACGCCTTGAGGGACGGTATGCGGAGATCCACAAGATGCATCTTCAGTCCGGAGCGCTGATGAAGATTGCTCGAGCACCGGCATTGGGATTCGGCTTTATATTAACGCCGGATCTACAAGATGTGGCCTTTCATGTCGGTCAAAACGATGACCTAGAGACGTTAGTTCATGAGCGCACGCTTGAGGGGGGGGGGTGGGAGCTTCGCACGGTGACGTCATACGATCGAAGTGGTTGGGAACCCATCGGTCACGCGTTTAAATCGGATGAGTATTTCACGCTTGACAGACGTAACGATAAGGGAATCGCCGCACTTGGGATCTACAACCGCAAAACCCGCGAGCACAGCGAAGTCTTCCTTGATGATACCTACGACGTGTCAAATACGCTCTCGGATCTTGGGCGTAACGTATGGGGGCTTATGATCAACCATCACTATCCTCGCGTCATGTATCTCAATCCCAAGCACCCGCTCGCACAACACCATAAAACAATTCGGCGCTACTTCCCCGAAAGCACCGTGACCCTTGAAAGCTACACGCACGATCATCAACTAGTCGTTGCTAGGGTAAGTTCGGCAACCGCACTTCCTGAATTGGTTCTATCAGACGCTAATGAGGGTTCGGTTAATCAGATCACGAATCGCGCGGAGGAAATTGGTATATCGTCGCAAGATCTCTCATCAATGGAACCGTTTTGGTACACAACACGCGACAAAAAGACGGTATACGGCTACCTCACATCAAGAAAGGATACCCCTAAGCCCGGTCCCATGGTTGTCCATGTTCATGGTGGTCCGTTGAATGTGCGCGATTCATGGTTTTTTGATCCAGTCGGTCAAATCTTGGCTTCTCGTGGCTATCACGTATTGCAGGTGAATTTCAGAGGATCAGGCGGTTTCGGCGTGAGATTTCGAAATGCGGGCTTTCTTGAGTACGGCGGCAAAATGCAAGATGATGTCACCGACGCCACGTTGTGGGCAATAGAGCAAGGCATCGCGGATGAGGATCGCATTTGCATCACTGGTGGCAGTTACGGCGCGTATGCCGCGGTGATGGGGGCGGCTAAAGAGCCAGAGCTGTATCAGTGTGTCATCGGGCAATCGGGCATTTACGACATTGCTGCAATTGAAAGATTGGGAGATCTGTCGCATCGTAAATCGTCTATCAAATGGATGCGTTTAACTATGGGTCGCACACGAGAAGCCCGCGAAGCAGTTTCGGCAATCCATGTTGCAGGGGACGTTAAAGCGCCGGTGATGCTGATTCATGGCGGTCAAGATCGTCGGACGCCACCCGAGCACTATCATCGGATGAAAGAAGCTTTTGACCGAGCGGGAAAATCGGTAGTCACGTACTACAAAAGCAACCAGGGGCACGGTTGGATTGGTCGTGACACCGTCATGGACTTATACAACCGGCAACTCGCGTTTCTCAATGAACACATCGGAAGCGGCATCGAACAAACTCAACACGCGTCAATTGCGCATTGATGTCAATGCGCAATACAACCTTCTGTCACATGTGACATCGCGCAGGGTTATTCTCTGACGAATGGACCTAATGCGTTAACCACGACGCTTGTCGTAAATCCACGGCTGGTTAAGAAATTGTTGCGACTCTTCCACTCGTCCAAAGAGAGGGGGGCATTCGGGGCGTCGAATCGTTTGACTAACGCTTCTTGTGCTCTTGCCAGCCAAAACTCATCATCTGACGAGACGCTGACATTAATTAGATGCCGGTCAATACCTCGGCGTTGCAGATTAGCGCGTATTTTGATTGGACCATCCCCTTTGTTTATGCGTTCCTCAACGTAAGTCTTCGTGAAGCGCTCGTCCGATAAGTAATTTAGTTCCAACAGCCGTCGAATCACTGCTTCAATAGTTTCACTATTGACATGACGCTTTCCTAACTTCCAACGCAATTCTTGCACCGAATGCTCGCGCGGCGTCAAGATCCGAATCGCGCGATCTAGTTCCACATCCACGCGTTCGTCAGTCGTCACGTTACAAGAGAAGAGGCCATTGAGCTCATACCAACTAACCTAATCATTACGTCCTGCAAAAGAGAACGATATATCTTGCGTATGACTGAGGCAACGTTAGCCGTGTCGATCGTGGTTCGGCCATTTCTCTTAGCATGCATTGATCGCAGCGTTTTTACCCGCGGTTCGTCCGAACACGGCGCCGGCCATTAAGCCGGAGCCACCTGGGTAGTTGTGATAGTAAAGTCCGCCAACTAATTCACCAGCCACGTATAAACCCTGAATGACCTGGCCTTCTTCGTTAATCGCTGCGGCGTTCGCATTGACGGCGAGACCGCCGAATGTAAACGTGATACCGCAGGTTATGCCGTAGGCTTCGAACGGTGGCGTATCAAGTCGGTTTGCCCAGTTTGTCTTGTCAATCGCTAGCCCAGTTGTTCTACGGCCATCTTTGACGCTTGGATTAAAGGGTACCGAAGCATCAACAGCTGCGTTGTAAGTTTTTACGGATATAGCGAACTTTGAAGCGTCAACGCCGCCCATGCGTTTTCCTAACTCCTCAATCGTGTCAGCGCTCACTTTAGTGACTTCACGAATGCGATATTCATCGCGTAGCAAATGGGTGATCTTTGAATCGAAAACTTGCCATGCGAGCTGATTTGGTTGGCGAAGTATCTCTCGGCCATATTTCGCGTATGTGTAGTTGCGAAAGTCCGCGCCTTCATCCATAAAGCGTTCGCCATGGGCATTGACCACGATACCGAATGGGTACGAGTGTTTTTGAAAGCCATCACCCACAGCGAGATCCCCGAATGCAGGCGCGTTTAGATCCCACGCCACCGCATGGCATCCAGACCAATGCCCTGCGGTGGCGGCACCTAGGGATTGAGCCATACGGATGCCGTCACCAGTATTGAACTTCGTACCTCGCACTTTAGCTAAATCCCAATCTGGGCCTAAATATTGCGCTCGCATGGCGGCATTGGACTCGAATCCGCCGCATGCGAGCACGACAGCATCGAAAAATTGAGATGTTTGCGATTGAACTTCAAGCGCGTACCGACTGTCTTGGCGATGTAATTGCATCACGCGGGACGCGTAGTGGATCTTCACGCCAAGCTTAGTCGCAATGGTCGTCAGCCGGTCGATAAGCCCTTCACCGCCACCCCATATTTCGACGGTAAGGCCTCCCCAAAATCTTCGCTTGCCGTTTACCTCGAAAGATTGTCGTCCGTACAAGGGGAGAAAGCGTATTCCATGCGAACGTAACCACTTTAGCGTTGGAAAGCTTTGCGTTACAAGTAATTCAGCCAATGCCGGATCGACGCGATACTGCGTGACGCGACCCAAATCGTCGTAAAAATCCGCGTCGGTATAGGTTCCGAATTCCGTACCTTGAATTTCTTGTTCGGTGAGGTCGGGCATAAGTTCGCGCAGCTGGTCAATACTTTCGTAGGTTGTCCGAATCGCACCGGCGGTAAATCGAGAATTGCCGCCTCGCAATGCGTATGGCGCCCGTTCGAACAGTTCAACCTCTGCGCCACACTCGCGTGCACTCATTGCAGCGCACAATGCGGCGTTCCCGCCGCCAACAATCGCTACGCGCCGTCTGGGCAAGTCACAATCCGTTGTTCGAATAAATCGTTGATTTCAGCGATGCTGTATCCGAGATCGACTAATACTTCGCGTGAGTGCTCGCCCAAGCGTGGCGGAGCGGATTGGGGCGTCGTAGCGTTACCATCAAGTAGGAATCCTGCGCCTAGAAAGCGGAGTGGATCGTCCAATCCAGGCACGCCGTCAATCGTGCCAATCGTGTTTCGATGGGCTAATTGCGGATGTTCGACAACGTCAGGAGGACTCTTGAGAATGCCACTCGGGACGCCAGCGTCACGTAGCAATCGGTCCCAATGCGACGCCGTTTGGGCTTTGAATAGTCTGCCGAAGATTTCTCGTAATTCAAGTCCGTGTCGACTTAGTTTTGCGAGCGAGTCGAATCTTGAGTCGTGTGCTAAATCGGCACGTCCGACCGCTTCGGCCATGCGTTGAAACAATCGTTGATTGTTCGCGTTCACCAATAGCGTCCCTTCCGCACAAGGCCAAGTACCGGAAGAGCCCAAGCTCGAAAGCGGATTTGGTCCGGGTCGCGGATTTACGATGCCAGTGGCAAAGTATCCGTAGTAATTTAGCCCCATCAACGTCATGGCACATTCAAGCATGGATACATCAAGGTATGCACCTTTGCCGGTGCGGCTGGTACGCAATAACGCGGCATTGATTGCCGAGGAGGCGATGATTGCCGTACTCGCATCGACAACTGCAAAACCTACGCGCACTGGCTGATCAGTCGTACCGGTCGACAAAAACATGCCAGATTCGCCTTGCATCAAGTGGTCCATTGCTAGGCGGTCGCTTTCCGGTCCTGTTTGACCGTATCCGGAAATCGCGCAGTACACCAACTTAGGGTTGCGCGCTATACAGCTGTCGTAGTCAATGCCTAAGCGGGTCGGGGTACCAGGACGCATGTTGACGACGATGACATCGGCAGTCGCTATGAGTTGCTTGACGATGCGTTGACCACCATCGCACTTTAAGTCAAGCGCGATGGAGCGTTTGTTTGCGTTCTGGCCGAGAAAGCCGGGCGACATCCCTGGCGCAAGCTGAGCGCCCATTTGCCGCATCTGATCACCGCCTTCTAGCGATTCCACTTTGAGTACTGAGGCACCCATCAATGCTAATTGGTAGGTACAAAGCGGACCAGCGTGAACGTGCGTAAAGTCCAAAACGTGGACACCTTCCAATAGATCAGTCATAGGTTTTGCTCGGTCTGTAAACGTAGGTCATGGATGAAGGTGGAGTAAGGAAGTCGGTAACCACGACTAACTTACGGCGAACGATGGCGGATCGTATCGCGAATTCGCCGTCTTCCAGTCTGCTCTTCAAGCGAGTTAATTCGCTCGTTTAGCTGTCTGCGTAATGGTTAAATCCATACAGCTGGGCGGCATTGTCGCAAATGACTTTGCGTTTTGTCGCTTCAGGCACATGCTTAAACTCGCGCGAGATAAAATCTTGCGAGTCAGGCCACACGCCGTCAGGATGAGGAAAGTCGCTCCCCCACATGACATTGTTCTCGCCAAGGATATCGAGCAGGCGGAGTCCTACTGGATCGCTTTGATAGGTCGCATAGCACTGGCGCTGCCAGTACGCAGATGGTTTCATGGTCAAAGTTAAATCCGCAAATTGATCCTGCCACTCCAGGTCCATGTGTTCGAGTAAGTAAGGGATCCACCCTATGCCTGCTTCACCGATCACAACCTGAAGATTGGGGTGGGACTCAAGTACGCCGCCGTAAATCACTTCCATGATGACGGTTGCCATGGCGAGCTGAAAACCGGTGATGTGTACCGCGAAAGCTTGGCGTTGTTGTAAAGGCTCGAATGCGTCATAGTCGTAATGCATCTTCGGTCCGATCGTATGGAAATGCAAAGGTAGGCTTGTCGCTTCAATAGCCTGCCACAACGGTTCCCAGTTCGGATGGAAGAGCGGTAGCATGTCATGGGTAATTGATACTTCAATACCGCGCACGGCACCGCGAGTTGCCACGCGTTCGACCTCGGTGACAGCGGCTGCGATAGACGAACCAGTGATGCTGGCAATGCCTGCGAAGCGATCGGGATGGCTATCGCAGAAATCAGCCAACCATTCGTTGTAGATGCGCAATAGTTCGATGCTCGCTTCTTCGTCTTGTAAGCGCATTGCGGCGCCGAGCACGCCGTATAACACCTCGCCTTGAATACCGTCTCGTGCTTGATCTAAAAGTCGTAAGTCGGGATCGGTGAGTCGTGGAATACCTTTTTTGCCATCATCGTAGAGTCCCTGTTCAGCCATGCGGTCGGCACGATGAATCTCGCCGGGCACGTAACGCCGACCCGCAGAGCCCATACCGTTTTGCAGTCCAAATCGTGCACCGTTTTTAGATGTCCAAACGCGTCCTTTAGGCGTTTCTTCGACGTAAGGCATGCGTTCTTGGAACCTAGGGTCGCACCGGCTTTGAAAGAGGTCTGCAGGTAACCAAGGAAAGTCGATGTGGCAATCTGCGGAAATGACCTGATAGCGCATTAGAGAACCGAATAAGCGATAGTGGATGGATCGCAAACAAATGCTGTGATTGGATTTTAAATGGCCGAACTATTACTAAAATGCAGGGTAGAGTCAGGTTTGCCAATATATCCAATATGAGGAAGGTTTGGCTGACGCTTGTTATCGTTGTCGTCTTGGCAGCGATTGCTGGCGGTACGGTCTATGCCATGCGCCAAAACGGCGACAGTTTCGCGTTTGAGGAAAAGCAGATCCAGCGCGGTAATGTCGAAAGCGTCGTCAATGCGACGGGTGTGATTGAACCGGTCAACACGGTAGTCGTGGGGACCGAGGTTTCAGGTCAGATTTCTGAACTAATCGCCGATTTCAACGATACGGTTGAGCAAGGGCAGATCATCGCGCGTATTGACCCCCGTACATTTGAAGCACGACATTTGCAACGCGAAGCGGATCTCGAAGTAGCGACTGCGAACATTCAAAGTCGCAATGCTGAACTGATGCGGGCCAATAGCAATCTTCGCCGAGCGCAACGCGAACTATCTCGACGTGAGGAACTCTCGACTCAGGGGCATGTTTCGGTTTCCGAACTTGAAACCGATAAAAACGCGCTTGATCAAGCGCTCGCAGCGGTTGAGATTGCTAAGGCGTCTTTAACGAATGCGAAAGCGGGCTTGACCCAAGCGAATGCTGCGCTTGCTCAAAGTAATCTGGATTTAGAACGAACCTACATTCGGGCGCCGATTTCTGGAACCGTGATAAATCGTACAGTTGAAATTGGGCAAACGGTTGCTGCAAGTTTTTCAGCTCCGGAGCTATTCGTTATCGCTCATGATCTGCATGAAATGAAGGTTGAAGCGAGTGTCGACGAAGCGGATGTAGGTCGATTGAGCGAAGGTCTTCCATCTCGATTTACGGTTGATGCGTACCCAGAGCGTGAATTTCGCGGGCGCGTGACGCAGATTCGTAAATCGCCAGCCGAAAATCAGAGCGTTGTTACCTACAAGGTGATCGTAACAGCGCGCAATGACGATCTTTCGCTGTTTCCGGGTATGACGGCTAACGTTGAAATCGTGCTCGGACGTCGTGAGGATGTGCTCACTGTACCGAATTCCGCACTGACTTATGCGCCGCGGGGGACACAACCCGCAACGAGGAGCGGGGGCGGGCGTCAAGGTAGCAGTGCCATGATGTCGTCGGCGCAACGTGCAGAGCAACTCGCCGAGCAGCTCAAACTAAACGCCGAGCAAAAGATGAAAGTGGAGTCGATTTATGAGGCTCTCTCGCAAGGCCTGCGGGCCGCATTTACCAGTGGTGGTCCACCTGGTCGGCCAAATACTGATATGCGACAACGCATGACTAATTTGCTCAACGATGCGAATAAAGAAATCGCTGAACTGCTTGAACCGGCACAACGCGCACAGTTCGAAGAATTGAATGCCATGCGCGGCGGAAATCGACGAACGGTGTACGTACGTAATGTGGCTGGTGAAGAAGAACAGAAATCGGTCATAATTGGCCTACAAGACGACAACGTTGCCGAGGTCGTGTCGGGTTTAGAGGAAGGCGATTTCGTGATTGTACGGGCTAAACGTATTAGCTCTTAATCATGAGCGAGATTATCCGTTGTAACGATCTCAGTAAGACGTATGTCTTAGGTGATGAAGAAGTACATGCGCTTGATGGCGTGACGATCTCGTTGAATCGAGGCAATTACGCCGCTGTGATGGGACCATCGGGCTCCGGGAAATCGACGTTTATGAATATCGTGGGTTGCCTAGATACACCCGATACGGGGGATCTTTGGCTCGACGGCGAGGAAGTCAGTCGACTTTCGAAGAGCAACATGGCTGGTGTGCGGAATAAAAAGATCGGGTTCGTGTTTCAACAGTTCAACTTACTCGGTCGCACTACAGCGCTTGACAACGTCGCGTTACCGCTCTTATATGCTGGCGTTAAACGCCAGGAACGTAGGGAACGCGCATTTGCTGCGCTAGAACGAGTAGGCCTGAAAGATCGTGTTGGACATCACCCAACGCAACTGTCTGGTGGTCAACAACAACGAGTCGCGATTGCGCGCGCATTAGTCAACGGGCCATCCATCTTATTAGCCGATGAGCCGACTGGCGCGTTGGATACTCATACAGGCGAAGAAATCATGAGTATTTTCGATGAATTGAATCAGGCGGGGTTGACGATTGTGTTGGTCACGCACGAGCATGGCATTGCGATGCATGCGCATCAAATGATTCGATTTCTTGATGGCAAGATCACGCACATTGAACAATTAGAGAGAAAAGCGGCCTAAGGCATGGACATACTTGAGTTACTTCGCGTGGCGTGGAGCTCTATTCGCGTTAACAAAATGCGGAGTTTTTTGACGATTCTCGGGATCATGATCGGTGTTGCTTGCGTGATCACCATGATGACTGTCACGGCCGGAGCGCAACACGAGATAGACCGTCAAATGCGCGAGATGGGTAGCAATCTCATGTCCGTTTACGTAGGAAGTTGGCGCAGTCGCGCCGGCGTTTCCGGGGCTGCCGGTACGAATGCTGTATTAACATCCGACGACGCCAAAGCGATCAAGCAAGAAATTCCTGAAATTTTGGCCGCTGCCCCGGTCATGCGCGGCTATGCCCAAATTGTGGTCGGCAATCGAAACTGGAATTCCTCGGTGTACGGTATTGATGACGACTTCTTAGTCGTTCGCAATTGGGGTGTAAACGAAGGTAGGTTATTCGAACCGTCCGAATTGAGCCGCGGGTCGCGCGTCGCCTTGATTGGCACGACCACCGCGACGGAACTGTTTGGCGAAGGTCAGGTATTAGGACAATCGATTCGGGTGCAAAACGTGCAGTTTACGGTGGTCGGGTTGCTTACGTCGAAAGGGATGGCGCCAGGTTCTACGTCATTTGATCAAGATAGCGTTTTATTGGTGCCGTTGAAGGCTGCGCGAACCCGATTGCTCGGTCGAAAAGGTGTTGCTGGTAACGCAGTCGATCAGATGTATATCTCCGTTGAAAACGAAGAAGACATGGAGTATGTCAGCGAAGAAATTAAGAAACTGCTCAACATACGCCATCGCATCAAGCCGGAGCAAGAAGCGTTTTCGGTAAGCAACATGTCCGAATGGATCGAGTCTCGCTTGGAACAGCAAAACACCTTTAATTCACTGCTTTCTGTCATTGCTGCGGTGTCTCTTCTGGTGGGGGGTATTGGCATCATGAACATCATGCTCGTGTCAGTGACCGAGCGCACGCGAGAGATTGGATTGCGGATGGCTGTCGGTGCCCGTAACGCTGACATCATGCAACAGTTTTTAGTCGAGGCTATCGCTTTATGTATCGTGGGCGGTATTTTGGGTATCTTATTGGCGGTTGGCGTGAGCGCGGGTTCATCTTATTTCGCCGGTTGGCCGATCTACTTTCAATGGTGGGTGCTGCTCATGTCGGTATTGTTTTCCGGCGTGATCGGTGTCTTTTTTGGCTTTTATCCTGCGCGAAGCGCCGCGAATAAAGATCCGATCGAAGCGTTGCGCACAGAATAGCCGAACCGTGCAACTCGGTTTTAGGACACTGGTGCTCTATTCAAAAATACGCATGAAAATGAGCCCAATTTGCGCGTTAGCTTTTGCTTTTTTTACAGGGTTGTTAGTAGGGTGCGGGCCATCGGGTAGTGCGTTTAACATAGTTGTACCGCCAGGTATTGACCTTTCGGGCATATGGGTTTTAGATAAAGCCCTTAGTGATGCACAGCCGGATAGATCGAAAGCGCAGCAGCGACAGAAAGCTGCTGAGATTAAGGGCAAGAGTGTGAATGTACTCGGCTCAATGTTCTTTGCTGCACAAGATTTCCCTGTGATTTCCGCGGACCGTATCTCGATTGAGCAAGACGATGAATCAATTGGTATCTCGTACGGTGATGGTCAGCATCGCGATCTCATTTGGGGTTTGCAGAAGCGCGCCTCGTGGAAGATTGACGCAGGTTGGGAACGAGGGCGTTTGATTGTGCAGTCAATGACGAGTCATACGTCTGGTATTGAACGCTATCAATTGCGCAGTGATGGCGAGATCCTCCTGGTTGAAATCACGATCAGGACAGGTGGCGAACGCAAGCATCTTCGTAGAACGTTCGTCAGATCGCATTAACACTGTACAGCGTTAATGCGATCTGACAGGTTAACTTGCGCTAAACGAAGGACGCTCTTGATAAATGTCTGCGTGTACGAGATATGTCCGATGATCTCGTGCGAGTTAGACTAAAACTTCAACCTTTTAAGCAGCTTCTGCCGTTCGAGTGTCACTTGTTTCTTCCACATTGAGGCGATCGCCTTCGCTATTCGCAATGATCGCCGTAATTGATAGATCGCTTGTGACGTTGACTGCTGTACGACACATGTCGAGGATCCGGTCGACGGCTAGCACGATACCGAGAAATTCAACCGGTAAGCCGACTGCAGTGAGAATCAACGTGATCGCGACCAAACTTGCGGCGGGAACGCCAGCCACGCCGATCGATGTGAGCAAAGCTAAGATCACTACGGTAAATTGTTGCATGAGTGTAAATTCGGCGCCGGACGTGGTTGCAAGGAGCTGTGCGATGAATATCACGACGACGCACTCGTAAAGGGCGGTCCCGTCCATGTTTACTGTCGCGCCCAGAGGCAACACGAAACCCGTAACTTTCTTCGATATGCCAGCGTTTTCAGCGCTGCGGATCGTGACCGGCAATGTTGCAGAGGAAGATGCCGTAGAGAACGCCGTAAGCTGGGCACGCGCTACTTTACCGTAGTAAGCTAGTGGATTGACTCCACCGAAAAATCGGAGCAATAAAGGTAAAACGAGCAGGAAATGTGTTGCAAGCGCCAGTAGTACGGTAAGCACAAATACCAGCAAAGGTTGAAAATCCTCCCAGCCGTCGCTTTCGATTGCCACAATGCCTACCAATGAGAGCACACCGAGTGGTGCGAAGCGCATGATCCACAGGGTGATCATGATCATCACATCATGTACGCCAGTCCAGAAATTCGTCATGGTATCGGCGATAGCGCCGTTGAGCTTCGACATGAAATAGCCGAACACCACACCAACGAAGATAAGCGCAAGCAGCTGTGTCTGCGCGGCAGCTTGAAAGATATTGGCTGGGATGGCACGCTCAATGATCGCAATCAAGTCGCCTGCGGTGCGGCCTTCTACGCGCTCCATGACGGCTGTGGTGTCGTCAATGTTGATATTCTCAACCAAGGCTGCGGCGTGTTCTGTAACGCCTGGGGCGAGTAGATTGACGAAGACCAACCCGGTTAAGACTGCCAACACACCGGTTAGGAGATAGAGTCCGACTGTTTTAGCGCCTACTCGTCCGAATGCATGTTGACTGGCCATGTTGGCGATACCGAGCACAATCGTTGAAAGGATGAGCGGTACGACGATCATTTTGAGCGCGTTTAAGAACAGGCCGCCGACGAAGTCGAAAACCCTGAGAACGCCATCGCTGATAGCGTACCCGGGCTCGAATATCCAGCCGCAGAGTGCCGCAAGCACAAGTGCGCCGAGTATTTGCCAATGCAGCGTTTTATCCATTTGCATAGCACGGTTATCGGTAGTGGCCATGGGTGTATCCTGAGGTATGCGAAGCCTATGTTAATTCAACGAACTACGAACTAAGTGAAAACTTGACCTATTGACCTAGGAACTTGCGCTTTAGAAAACTCTCTTGGAACGGCACTACGCAAATATCTCAATTTGCTAGCGATGACTGGGCCAAGGAAACCATATATTGGCGAAACCCGGCTATGCTAGCCTACTGACTGAATGCTCAATTATTTTGCGTCGCAAGATTCTGGGAGATCAATGTCTGAGCGAGGTTTTCTGCCATTCATTACCTTGCAAAATTTAGTCCAACAAAATTCAACGAATCTATCTATAGTGAAGTAAACAAATGCTCAGCAGACTATGGCCAGGTGGCTACCTCGTTCCTCGGCGTGACCCTGCAAATGCCGCGAGTGTAGAACTGGAAAGAGAAGGTGCAACGCTTTGTAAAGGGATATTTCAAGGCAACGCGCTAACTAGCCTACGTAATGAAATTGAAGAAGTCTATGCAACGTTCGGGCCGGACTATAGAGACGCGAAGAAAGAGCGAGCTTGGTCGAACGATTTCCGCTATGAAATGTTCAATCGTTCGTCGTTGTCCCAGAAAGCGGCAATGCATCAAGGTATTCTTGATGTGATCGAACCATTACTAGGAGAAGACTGCCACATCATTGCGAATACGTGTTGGCGTAATTCAGCGTCTGTTGAGTCGACGCACGGTGGAGGCCATTGGCATATTGATGCTGGACCGCACATTCCGTTAACGGATGATCAGGTTTGGCCAGACGAACTGCCACATCCGGTGTTTGCAGTGGGCGTGCATCTGTACCTGGAAGATTGCCCCATGGCAAGCGGACCTACTGCGGTCATTCCAGGTAGCCATCAATCTGGACGCCCACCACCTCGCAATCGCCTTGACGATATCGACCTCACGTGGCGTGGACGAAGCGCACGACCGTTAGTGGCGGAAGCGGGCGATGTCGCATTCTTTGTTTCTGATGTATGGCATCGGCGTTTGCCGCCTGCGCCGTCGCACCCTGGACGCTTTTTTCTCCAGATCCATTACGGTCGGCGGGATATCGCGCAACGCGTCAAAACGACCCACGATTTAAATCACGTAGATGAAACCGCGATGCGACGAATCGAATCGGACAGGGAGCGCTTATTGCTAGGGCTACACAGTCAAGGGTTTTATGACGGTTAAGATTTATTTGATGGTCTTTGATGGTATAGGGTCGCGAACGACCGTGGTAGCAGAGAGCATGTCTGACCAGCTACGCTGATCGCGGTCGAACAAGATCCATAGATACCCTAAGAAGAAACACGCGAAACCGACAAACGCACCAATAAAACGTAAGAGCACGTTTCGTAGCGACATAGGATCTTTACTGACGATTCGCAAACGCCACGCTAGCATGCCAACCGTTTGTCCGCGTTTCATCCAGAAGAATGCGAAAAAGGTAAAGAGCTCCACGAATAACAGACTCTGTACCCATGCGCCGATAACTGCTTGGCCAGTTGCCGTAACGAGAACCACGACGGTAAATACCCAGATTCCAATCACGACCAAACTGTCATACACCATGGCCATCATCCGCACGACGAAACCTGCAGGACGTGAGGTCATAGAGATGCGTACAAGGTAATAGTCATACATAGGTTCCGTGTGGTGGGGTCTATAGTAAAACTAAGTGACGAGGATATAGCGGTATGTAGGTATATATTTCGCTTCCGCCATCCTCCTGTACTTGCATATCGTGTGTGAGATCTTAATCGGTTGGGATGGGGTTGCGATACGCAAGCGGTGTTATGAGCATCAGTAATCCGCCCACGGGCACACTCAATTCTTTCAAGCAACCTAGCTATTTTGCGATGTTTACGATGCAGTGAAGCAATGCCGCTCCTTGATTGACCTGATTATTTGCATTCATGAGTTTTAGGTAGAGGAATGCAACTGGGCGTTTTTGAACGCTTACGGCACGGACTGGACTTGCGGTAACGTTGTGTTTGATCACGCATTAGGATTGCCTTGCACGACATCCCTAAAAACGTGACTAAAGTTCTGAATTGAATGTTGACATTAGTCAATATCCTCGCTGCGTTCGAAGCGTAGTGCATTCTTGAATATTGCGTATAGCTGCGACATCCTCTCAACGCTGCGGGGTTCCTTTCGGATCCTGCGTTTCTCTCCTGATTTGATCGTCCATCACAGTTTGTCAGGTAGGTCGTGCTACGTCAATTTATGCGCGGCTTGACGCGTTTGTGTTCGTGTATAACCACTTTTCTGGATTGGATGTCGTGTGCGGGGAGATGATGGTCGTTTGCAAGCCGTTGTCGCCGAAACGGTCGTATCCGACTCAGTGTCAGTGAGATCTAACGGCGTTGCGAGACATTTATCGGGATTCTCGTATTACTACACGTCTAGGAGCCTGCGCCGTAGAAACTGAATACGGGATAATACACATATAGCGCATGGAGTCTTCGAGATGCCGACGACGTTTCGCCCGTATTGTCCGGATCAACGTATGTTGTTGCCGCCGGATCTAAAGGATTGGCTGCCGGAGGGTCATTTGGCGCACCATGTCAGCGATCTGGTGGACGGTTTGGATTTGAGTGCGTTGTATGCGCCGTATGAAGGCGATGGTCGTCGCAAGTCGCCCTACGAACCGCGCATGATGTTGAAGGTGCTGATCTACGGGTATGCGACGAGCACGTTTTCCTCCCGCGGTCTGGCGCGCAAGATGGAGGAAGACGTGGCGTATCGGTTCCTGGGGGCGGGGAACTTTCCGAACCATCGGACGATCTGCGAGTTCCGCCACCGTCATCTGGCGGACTTCAAGCGGCTGTTTGTGGAGGTGGTGCGGTTGGCGTCCGAGTTGGGCGTGGCGAACTTTGGCAAGTTGGCGATTGACGGGACCAAGGTGCGTGCGAACGCATCCAAACGGAAGGCGATGAGTTACGCGCGCATGCAGGAGGAAGAACGTCGTTTACAGGCGGAGATCGAGTTGTTGCTGGAGCAGGCGCAAACCGTTGACGAGGCGGAGGACGAACGTTGGGGTCCGGCGTCTCGGGGCGACGAGTTGCCGGCTGAATTGCGTCGTCGCGAGGATCGGTTGGACGCGATCCGGGAAGCGAAGGCTCGTCTTGAGGCGCGTGCGCGTGAGGCGGATGAGGCGCGTGGTCGGCAGCCCGGGGACGAAGAGCGCGACCCGACGCGTGGGCGTGGCAACAAGCGTGCGTATGGGGAGCCGGAGGAGAAGTCGCAGGACAATTTCACCGACCCGGAAAGTCGCATCATGAAGACCTCGACGGAAGGCTTCCAACAGTGCTACAACGCCCAGGTGGCGGTGGATGGCGAGCACCAGATGATCGTCTCGGCGGAGGTGTCGTCGAATCCTAACGACCAGGGGCAATTGACCAAGCCGTTGGATGCATTGCAAGCGGTTCATGGCAAGCGTCCGGAGACGGTGCTGGCCGATGCGGGTTATTGCAACGAGGCGGATCTCGAGGAACTGGAGGCGCGTGGGGTGGACGGCTATGTGGCGTTGGGTCGAGAGGGCCGGCGCCAGGCCGCGGTTGACGCGCGCAAGTATCCGGCGCGGGCACGCATGGCAAAAAAGCTGGCGACCAAGGCTGGCCGTGCGCAATATGCTGAGCGTAAATGGCTTGTCGAGGCGCCGATCGGATGGATCAAGCAAGCACTAGGATTTCGACGGTTCAGCCTGCGTGGGCTTGACAACGTGCGCGGCGAGTGGGACTTGGTGTGCCTGGCGTTGAATATCAAGCGGATGCGTGGATGTCTTGCAGCCACATGACCGGGATTGACCTGGATGCGTCGACTATGGGGCTCATCAAGGGCTGATTTTAGGGTCCAAGGCCGATTCAGGCTGCTTTGAGGCGCCGGATCACCATGCCCTGGCCTGAAGCCTGACGATGCTCGCACAAAGATGTCGCATGTCTGCGACTCCGGACGATTCACCAAGTCGCATGCTTTCTTACAGCGCAGGCTCCTAGAACGGGCGCATTGTTATTTCAGTTACGTCTCAATGTTGCAGTGGAAGACGATGGCTGACTATGCGACTTTGAGGTGTATATTTGGATGCAGTGGGTTCATGGCGATCCTTTTAAGTACCGCTTGAGATGGTATGTACGAATCTCTGTAAGAGACGCTTTAGCCTTAATCAATAGCATTTACGCGTTATTTTCACAGGTATACACTGCATGTCTTCTCGCGTCACCCGCCATAACCTGAAAGTAGATAGAACGCTTGACGCTTTCATAACCAATGAAGCGCTTCCGCGATCAGGAGTCGAGCTTGATGCTTTTTGGCGGAGTGTTGCCGACATAGTTTCTGAAATGACACCGCGTAATACAGCGCTGTTACGGATACGAGATGAATTACAGGAAAAAATTGACGCGTGGCATCTTGAACGCAAAGGGTCGCGTATAGACCTTGAGGAATACAAAGCTTTTCTCTATGAAATCGGCTACTTAGTTGAAGAAGGTGAGGACTTTCAGATCGACACGCAAAACGTCGATCCGGAAATTGCGGTGATAGCTGGACCGCAATTAGTCGTACCGGTACTCAATGCGCGCTTTGCGCTCAATGCAGCTAACGCGCGATGGGGTAGCGCATATGACGCGTTCTACGGGACCGACATCATTCCTGAAAGATCTGGTACTGAAAAGGGGGATGCTTACAACCCGGCGCGCGGCGAATTGGTGATGGCACGTGTTGCCAAGGAGCTCGACGCAATAGTTCCCCTTGTGGGCGCCAGCCACTCGGATGTGAGTTCCTATCAAGTCGATCGATCGGGTAGTGTTGCCATACTCAACGTCGTCGTTAGTGACCGCAACGTCTCCTTGCAGCGACCTGAACAGTTCATAGGATTTGTATCCAGTCAAGAGGATGAACCTCGTTCGGTTTTATTTGAGAACAACGGGCTGCATATTGAATTGCAGATTGATCGTGCTGATGACATAGGTGCCGCTAACAAAGCCGGCGTTAAAGATGTGATATTCGAGTCGGCAGTCACCACGATTCAAGATTGTGAGGACTCGGTCGCAGCGGTGGACGCATCGGATAAGACCGATGTGTACCGTAATTGGTTAGGGCTGATGTGCGGCGATCTTACTGAGTCGTTTGAGAAGAACGGCACTAGGGTTCATCGTGCACTTGAAGAAGATAAGACGTTTGAAGGTGTTGATGGTAATCCGTTAACGTTACCTGGGCGCAGTTTGTTGCTTGTGCGCAATGTAGGTCTCTTGATGACGAATGACGCAATATTGGATGCAAACGGGAATGAGATTTACGAAGGCATCATGGATGCAGTCATTACGAGTCTATGCGCCCTTCACGATATCCGTGGGACGGGTACTAAAAGAAATTCGAAAACGGGAAGCATCTATATTGTTAAACCGAAGATGCATGGGCCGGCAGAAGCCCAATTTGCTTGCGATTTGTTTGATCGAGTAGAGGATATGCTCAATCTTGGGCGTAACACGATTAAAGTCGGCATCATGGATGAAGAACGGCGCACGAGCCTGAATTTAAGAGAGTGCATACGTGCGGCAAAAGATCGCGTGGTATTCATCAATACAGGATTTCTCGATCGAACCGGTGATGAGATTCACACGAGTATGCAGGCCGGCTTGATGGTTCGTAAGGAACCAATGAAACAAGAACCCTGGATTCTTGCTTACGAAGACAATAACGTCAATAACGGGCTTAGAACCGGATTCGAAGGTAAAGCGCAAATAGGAAAAGGTATGTGGCCAAAACCCGATGAGATGAAGGAGATGCTTGCGACAAAACACAATCACCCAACGGCCGGCGCTTCGTGTGCATGGGTACCTTCACCCACGGCAGCAACGCTTCATGCATTGCATTACCATCGCATCAACGTGTCTAATCGTCAGAACGAGCTGCGTGAACGCGCGAAAGTAAGCGTTGACGATATACTCACAATCCCCTTGTTACAAGGCGAGAATTTATCGGCCGAGGAAGTCCAAAACGAGCTAGACAATAACGCACAAGGCATCTTAGGTTATGTGGTGCGCTGGGTGAATCAGGGCATCGGTTGTTCGAAAGTGCCGGACATCAACGATGTTGGTCTTATGGAAGACCGTGCCACCTGTCGTATCTCTAGTCAGCATATCGCGAATTGGCTGCATCATGGATTAGTCAGTGAAGAACAGGTACGAAGTGCGATGGAACGTATGGCCGCAATTGTCGACCAGCAAAACGCTGGTGACGATTCCTATGCAAACATGGCACCGAACTTTAACGATAGCTTAGCGTTTCAAGCGGCTTGCGATTTGGTATTTAAAGGATTGATTCAGCCAAATGGTTATACCGAACCGATTCTTCACTCACGACGACGCCAACTCAAGAACCGACTAGCCCAACAAGGGTAGCAACGTTGACGATGTAAGGGCACCGTTTATTGATGCATTGCACGTGTGCTGACTTAGGATGGCAGGGGCACGAATGACAGACAAGCTGAGTCAATCGGTTACCTTGATGGACGGGAGCATGGGTGAGGAATTAGCGGACCGTGGCTTTTCGACGCGCGACGGCCTTTGGTCGGCCGGTGCGCTGATTGACCATCCTGAGCAAGTCGCTTTGTTGCACAGAGACTATCTTGATGCCGGCGCGAAAGTTATTACCACGAACACGTATTCGACAATACCTTCGTACCTAGACAAACAGGGTCAAGGTGGTCGAATGCGTGAGTTGACGCGGCGAGCCGTACACATTGCGCGACGAACGCTAGAAGCTTATCCGCATGGAACCAGTCGATACTTAGCTGGGTGTTTGCCGCCGCTTGATGAAAGCTATCGACCGGATCTTGTGCCACCTTCCCATGAAGCGATACCAATCTATCGTGAATTAATCGACTGTATGGTGCAGGATGTGGATTTATTTCTTGCCGAGACCATGTCTTCAATTGACGAGGCCAGCCACGTGGCTACAGCGCTTCGCGCACATCCATCCGCAAGTAAAAAAGATTGGATTATCGCTTTTACGACGAACGATTCGGATGGTACGCACCTTCGCAGCGGTGAACCTGTATCGGCGGCGATTCGGGCGATAAGTCGCCATGCACCGATAGCGATTTTGTTCAATTGCGCGACCCCGGAATCGATCGTGAGTGCTATTGATGCAGCACACAGCATGACTCGCACGCCGGTAGGTGGCTATCCGAATCGGTTCAAGCCGGTGCCTATGGGTTGGACGTTAGACGACGAACAAGAGATTATTCGAGATGAAGGTCTGACAGTCAATGCCTTTGTCGACTGGTCAGCTCGGTTTATTGACGCGGGCGCTTCGTTTGTAGGAGGCTGTTGCGGCATTGGACCGGCTTATATTCGTGCCCTCAGAGAACACCTAGATACGAAGAATGAAGGTGATGGCGGCAGAGGAAAGCCGCGCAAATTGGTGCAAAAAATCACTACAGTAAACGAATTACCTTCGGCTGGTTGATTTCAGCTTCTTTCAGTAGGATTTATTGCTACGTTTAGCGTCTTCATACTGATATTTCGTACATCCTCTGCGTAACCGTTTAACCAGCGTTTCAATTCGAGACTTTCATTGATCGTGGCTGAAATTCGCAGCCATCCATCCGGCAATTCTTGGATTGTTTGGTCGCTTGCGAGGAACGCTTCGCGGAGATGGGCACCGGGGCTGTTGCGAATTTCAAAAGTCAGTTTGATCGTTTCGCCTTGACCGTACATGTGTCGTCCTTCATGCACGTATTGGCTCAAGTCAAAATCTGCTGGGGGATCAAAAGAAAAGATATGTTGTCGAGCTCTCAGTATTCGGTGCATCGCAAAGGTTCGAACGATCATTTCATCCTCTGGTTCGCGAAGGCTGTCGGCTACCAGATATTGAAACGGATCGCGATCAATCAAACCGAGCGGATGCGCTAGGTAATCACGTACCACGGACTGGCGATTGCGATATTTGAATGAAATTTCGAGATTGTTGAATAAGCAGTGAGTGATGATTTCGAAAACCTCCGGTTGCACTTTAGGCGGAATAAGCGGTTGCGTTGGAGGTATGACTCGTACTTTTTGAAGCCAATCTTTCGCGCTTCGATCCGAACTTGGCGAATTCAATACGGCATAGGCTTCCATGAAGTATGACTGCAATGTCTTGTTTAATTCTTGTGGTAATACGTTCGTAAGGTAATTTTTCGCCATCGCTAGTAACAGAGCTTCAGTCGTCGACATACTTGGTAGCATGATTTTTGGTGCTTGCGTTCCCCACTTATAACCGAATGGTCGTTGCTTTTCATAAACCTCAATCTGCGGATAGGCTTCGACGAGAGAGCGGAGCATGCGTTGAACTGACCGGAGGTCTCGCGTAGTTCCTTCGGCTTTCAATTCGTTGTGAATTTGTTTGGCTGTTTTATGCGTGCGGTGAGGAATGAGATTTAAAACCTGGAACGCAAAGCGAAGCGTATCCGTAATTTGCTGTCTAGGTTTAACCATGTCGCGACAGTAAAAGCCTTTTGTCAAATCATAAATCGGTGTGACTGAGGACACTACACTTCAGAATATAAAAGGCTCTATGTTGGGGTTCTTCGTGATATCCATATATGAGAAATCAGTGTCCGAGGATGCTCGTTGTTAGCAATGTGTACACCATAGGTTACGGAGGTGATTACTCTTAGTATGTTGTGGTATGTGGGCTGTCGGCATGCTCAACCCATGCCACTGCGAATATTGCGTTTCAAGTGTAAGCATTGATTAAAAAATGGATGGCGTCATGTGCATGTGGTCACGGACAGTTATGTGGTAGAATTCGGCTGTCTTATGTTGGTCAGGAGTTTGTCGACCGCGAGCATCGTTGTGTCGGCTCACGTCGCCTCAGTTCCCATGTTATCAACTTATCCCGTCATGCCTGATGTGGCGACGAAGTGTCGCACACGAAGGCTTGGCCTCATCTTGATAAAAATCAAGGGGGGGGGGTACGCCTATGTAACAGACGAGACCTTCACGGTCCTACCTACCTGAATAGGCGGTCTTTACGTCGTGCGGGGGTTCCGGATAGGTTGATTCGCGTGGCAGCGGTTCCGAGGTAAGGCATTGGTCACTGGAGGAGAGATCCCTTGCATTGTTTCAAGTTAGACGCTGCTCATCGTCGAGCAGTCCGTATGTCACGAATCGAACCCAATACTGAGAAAGGAGAAGGGACGATGGTTCACAACACGACGCGATGCCGCCGGTTTGGCGGCCGTTTACTGGTCGCGCTACTGACCTTATGGTTAGGAAGTCAGGCATTGGCTGAGGAGGCCTTCGAGGCGGATGCGGTGAGTGTGTCGTTTGACGAAGGTCAGTTTTTTTATGCCTCTCACCCGGCACGTCATGGGCCCTATATGCGCAATCCGACGCGTACTGCCGGCCTGCATCACTATACTGCGGACGGCGCGGGCACGCAAGGAGGCGCCAGTACGAACGGCGCTGCGAATAGTCTGATCAACCGTGAAATTGATGCAGCGCGGACGACGCCGGCTTTGACGGGCGCTTGTTATACGGTGGCAGTGACGGATGCTGCGGGCAAGGCCAGTGATATATTTGCCCTGGCGCAGACGGCCGATTGCAAGAGCGTGGCGTCCAAGAGTGCGAATGACGGCACGATGGGCGCGACGGGTGGCCACGTCAAGATGAAAGCCGAGTCGTTGTTGGATTATGAGACATCCTCGAAGTACGTGATCAAGGTTCATGCACACAAGGGCGACAAAGTGGTGGATACGTTGACGCTGACGTTGAACCTCAACGATGTGAACGAAGCGCCGGTCGTGTTGAAGCCGTTTACCTATGAGCGAAGCGGCAACGATCGTAGTGGCGACGATCTGCAACCGGTGGGCCCGGCCCGGGTGTACCTGAACGCGGGCGAATCGACCTCGATCAGTTTCAACCGGATACTTCGCGACCTGGACGCGACGCCTGAAGCGCTTGCGACGGATAAAGCCCACACTGTGTGCGACAATGGCGTGGCCAATACCCCTGGAACTGATGGCCAGATTCATTCGAGTGCCGCGCCCTCGAATCTTCTAGGACAAGGGGGAACCAGAGGATTTGACTGGCCTGGATTGCGGGGGATTCAAAGCGCAGGAGACGGGAAAGTGTATTGCACTCACCACATCTTAGCTCGTGGCGACCCCACGCCGCATGCGGGTCAATACGTGGTGAAGGTCAGTCCCCAAGGTCCGCGCCTCATCCTGACGGCGTATGACCAGACCACGCCGGGCACGTATCTCGCGCAGGTGTATGTGAAGACGGGTGCGGACGAGCCTGGCGCGATCGTCCCTTCAACTCAATCCCTGGAGTATGGGAAGATCACGGTGATCGTGAAGAAAGGGGTGAACAATCCGCCGGCGTTTGCGGGCGGTTCGGTGGGTTTCCGCACGACGGTGAACGAAGGCACGGGTGCGGACGCGTTGGTGGCGTCGGTGGTACCGGGGACGACGGACGCGACGGCGGACGACTGGAATGCGGGGGATCTGGATACCCAGGATACCGACGTTTACTACAAAGTCGTGGGGACGCCGTGTCCGGTGAAGAAGTATGCGACGTACACGCTGACGGATGGCGGCAGTTGCTGGAAATACAAGGACAACTCGGGGAACGTGTCGTTGATGGGCGCGCTCGTGGATTACGAGAAGTTGCCGGCGGGGAAGATGGCGACGGTGCGGTTGCAGGCGAGCGACGGGTATGACACGGTGACGATTCCGATCACGGTGACGGTGAAGGACGTGAACGAACTGGAGACCGATACGGAGGCGGTGAAGGCGCTGGGGACGGTGCGGTTGACGAACGACGAGAAGTCGGATCCGATCGAGCTGGCGAGTCTGTTCATTGATCCGGAAGGAGATCCGCTGACGTTCAGCGCGTATTCGAACCTGCGCGAGGATCTAGTGAAGATCGAGGGTCGCGACCTGATTTTGACAGGCAAGGGGGCGACGGCGACCGCGGAAAAGACGTACACCATCACGGTGACGGCGTCGGACGGCAAGTTGTCGAAGGATGCGACGTTCACGCTGAAGGTGCGGGCGAAGAATGCGGCGCCGAGTTTCGAGCCGGCGGGGGTGCGGTCGTTCGGCATGAGCGTGGCGGAGGATGCGCCGGTGGGGACATTCCTGGCGACGGCGATCACCTACCTTGATGCGGACTCGGCGGACGAGGTGCAGGCGACGGTGGACAGCGAGTTGTTCGAGGCGGTGCGCGTGGGTCGTGTGGATGCGAATGAGAACGGCAAGATCGACGGTGGCGAGAGCAGTCTCTGCGCGTTGCCATTGAAGATGAAGGTGAGCAAGCACTGTCGCAAGGTGGCGAGCGAGTTGGGGTTGCGGACGAAGGCGCGGCTGAATGCGGAACAGCAGGATCGTCATACGTTGACGTTGACGCTGGACGACGGTTGGGACAAGAGCGGCACGGTGCAGGTGCATGTGATCGTGACCGACGTGAACGATATGCCGATGGTGAAGCTGGATGCGGCCGGGGAACCGATGACGATCGCGGAGCAGGCAGTGGCGGTGGATGGTTCGCTGACGCTGGCGGTCGGCGGCTATTTCACGGACGAGGACGGCGACCGGTTGAAAGTGGATGCTGCCTCCTCCATGAAGCAGGTGGCCACGGTGATGGTGAGCGGTCTGGATCAGGTGACGATCCGGGGTCTGAGCGAAGGGATGGCGACGATCACGTTGACGGCGGACGATGGCGAGGGCGGCACGGTCACATTGAAGTTCATGGTGAAGGTGACGACGAATCGGCCGCCGGCGGCGGACAAGGATGCGTTCATGGCGCGGCTGCCTGAGGCGGACACGGTGAATGTCGGGGCGACGTTCGACATAGCCTTGACGGGGTTGTTTACGGACCCGGATGAAGGCGATATGGTGGGCCTGCCGCAGGCGATGACGTCGGACGAAGCTGTGCTGCTGGTGGTGGTGACCAATGATGGCGCGACGGCGACGTTGGTCGGTCGGGCCTCGGGGATGGCGACGCTGACGTTGACGGCGACGGATGAGGCGGGCAACAAGACCTCGGTGAGCCAGGCCATCACGGTGAATGCGGCGCCGGCGGAAGCGCAGCCGTTGGCGGCGCGGACACTGGATCGCGTGACGCCGCAGGCGGTGGATCTCGGCGGGCTGTTCACCGATGCGGACGATGGCGCGGACGGCCTGGTCATCACGGCGACGCCGGTAGGCGAGGGCGCGGACCGCGCGACGGCCACGATGGCGGGCACGACGTTGACGCTGGCAGGCGTGGCGCTGGGCGAGGTGGATATCGAGTTGACGGCGACGGACCCGCACGGGGCGACGGCGACTTCGACGCTGACGGCGACGGTGGTCAATGTGGCGCCGACGGTGGCCATGGACGTGGCGCCGCAAGCGCTTGATCGGATGGACCCGCTGACGGTGGATGTCAGTGACACCTTTGTGGACGCCGATGGCGAGCTGGCGACGCTGGAAGCGACGGTGGCGGATGACCGCATCGTGGCAGTGGGCGCGATCGACTTGGCAGACGGTCAGCTGACGCTGACGGGGTTGGCGCTGGGTGAAACCGCCGTGACCGTGCATGCGACGGACCACGATGGCGGTCAGGCGATGACGACCGTGACGGTCACGGTGGTCAATGTCGACCCGGTGGTGGCGACGGCGGTAGGATCTCAAACCCTGACCCGCATCCATGACCTGATGTATGACGCGAGCGCGCTGTTCCGGGATCCGGATACGGACGCGCCGTTGGCGCTGACGGTGGCGGTGGCCGACCCGATGATTGCGACGGCGGCTGTGGCGGGGCATCGGCTCACGGTGGAAGGTCTTCATGTGGGGTCGACGACGGTGACGGTCATGGCGACCGATGTGGATGGCGGGACGGCGGCGCACGAGTTTGTCGTGGCGGTCGAGAACGTCACGCCGACCGTAGCGCTGGGGCTGACGGATCGGACCTTCGATCGGCGGGCGCCGTTGGGGCTTGACCTGACAGGGACGTTCATGGACGACGATGGCGCGATTCGGCAGTTGACGGCGACGGTGGCGGATCCGTCGATTGCGACGGCGATGGTTGACGATACGTTGTTGACGATCGAGGCGCTGGCAGTGGGGACGACGACCGTCACCCTGACGGCGACGGACGATCATGGGGCGATGGTGTCGGACACATTCGCGGCCACGGTGATCAATCTAGCCCCCGTAGTGGCCGAAGCGGTGGCGGATCAAACGACGACGCGGGTTGACGATGTGGTTCTGGATGTAGGCAGCACATTTCACGATCCGGATAGTGCGGCGCCACTGCATGTGACCGTCAGCGTAGCGGACGGCATGTACGTGGATGCGCAGTTGGAAGGGACGCGGCTGACGCTTCAAGGTCTGCAGGTTGGTCAGGGCCAGGTGACCTTGACGGCGCGCGATGCGGATGGTGGCATGGCAACGACGATGTTCCGGACGACCATCGAGAACGTGGTGCCGGAAGTAGCCCAGGCGTTGGTTGATCAGGAGATGGACCGGCGTGCGCCGCTGACCCTGGATGTGGCGCCGACCTTCCAGGATGCGGACGACGGCCCGGCGACGCTGACCTTGACGGTCATGACCGCGGACAGCGACGTGGCCGCGGCGATGCTGCAGGGGAGCCGGTTGACGGTGACGGCGTGGGCTGTCGGTGCGACCGAGGTGATGTTGACGGCGACGGATGCGAATGGGGCGAGTGTGACGGACACGTTCGAGGTGACGGTAGTGAATGTGGCGCCGGTGGTGGCGGCGGCGGTGATGGATCAAGCGATCACGCGGGTGGACGATGTGGCGCTTGATGTGAGCGGCGCATTTAGCGATCCGGATACGGATGAGCCGTTGATGTTGACGGTGACGACAGCCGAGGCGACGCTGGTGGAGGCCACGCTGGGTGCGGACCATCGGTTGACGTTGCGCGGTCTGGCCGTGGGCGAGACGTTATTGACGTTGACGGCGACGGATATGGACGGTGGGCACGTCATGGACGAGGTGCAGGTGACGGTGGCGAATGTGGCGCCGCAAGTCGCCAATGCGCTCAGTCCGCTGGTTCTGGAAGTGGGCGGTGCGGCCGGCACGCCGACGATCGAGGGTTTGTTCAGCGACGATGGCGATCCGTTGACGTACACGGTGGCGACGGCGGATGCAGGCATTGCGACGGCGGCGCTGGCAGGGATGCAGGCGCGGGTGAGTCCGATCGCGCGCGGGACGACGACGCTCACGATCACGGCGACGGACCCGCATGGCGGCGAAGCGACGGTGACGGGATCGGTCACGGTGGGCGACGGTGCCCTGAAGGCGGTGGCGGCGCAATCGCTGGCCGGGTTTGGTCGGGCGTTGTTGGCGAGTGCGTCATCCAGTGTGGGCGCCCGTCTCACGACGGACGCGCGCAGTGCGGATCTGACCCTGGATGCGTGGCTGGACGAGTGGTCGCCGCAGGATCCTGCGGCAGCGTCGCGCACGGTTGCGGAGCAGGGTGCGGCAGCCTGGCAGCTGGTGCATGCGGTCAACACCCCGGAATCAACCGGCGTACTGGCAGGCGGCGATTTCATGTCTGGCGCAGCGCTAGGTGTGAGCGGTATGGACCAGTTGCAGTCGCAGTTTGGTCAACGCTTTGCGTTGAACTTGGGGTCAAGCGAGGATGCCTCCAAGTGGTCGGTGTGGGGCGATGTGGACCGGCAGGCTTACGAAGGTAGCGGCTACGATGGCACGGCGACGAGCATGTACCTGGGTGCGGATGTGTCGGTGGCCGAGGATTGGCTGGTCGGCCTGGCGGTGGCGCGCCAGGGCGGCGACTCCGATTACGCCTGGGGCACGGCATCGCAGGCCATGGACATGCAGTTGACGACGGTGCTGCCGTATGCGAGTTACCGCCCGAGTGAACGCATGTCGTTATGGGGTGTGGCCGGCTTCGGTCGCGGTGAACTGGATACGACAGTCGCGGGCACGACGACGCGTGATGTGAGCGACCTGCGCTCGCAGCTGGCGATGGTTGGCGGTGAGCAGGCCTTGACGCGGGTGGGTCGGTTCGACCTGGCGTTGCGCGGGGATGCGGCGCTGGCGTCGTTGGAGACGGATCAAGGTCCGGGCGCGGCGGATGGTCTGGCGACGGATGTACATCGTCTGCGTCTTGGTCTGGAAGGTTCGTTCTCGACGGACACGGGTGAAGGCGGCATGCTGGAACCGTTCGGGCAGGTGAACGTGCGCACGGACGGCGGCGATGGCGAGACGGGTTCGGGCCTGGAACTGGCTGGCGGTATTCGCATGACGACCTCGGCGTTCACGCTGGAAGCGCAGGGACGCACGTTGGCGTTGCACGGTGCGGACGACTATCGCGAGTCGGGCTTCAGTCTGCTGGCGACGTTGAATCCGTCGGCGCAGGCGACGGGCATCTCGGTCACGATCGCGCCGCGCTGGGGTGCGGATGCGGTAGGCACGGGGATCTTGTGGGAAGATACCCTCCGCGTCGGGCAGTCCTACGGGGCGCTGACGGGCATGGCCAACGGCGGGGCGCAGGCGTCGCTGGAAACCCAGGTAGGCTACGGTCTGCTGGTGGCGCGCGAACGCTATCTGTTGACGCCGTTCGTGGATGTGCGCATGAGCGATGGGACCCGGCGCGAGCTGCTGGTCGGCGCGAGCGTGCGGCCATGGGTGCGCCAGGCGAAGGAGCTGGATGTCCGCCTGGCCGCTGGACGCGTGGACGAAAGCCCGGGCGTCAGTCATAGTCAAGTCGGCTTACACGCGACGATGCGTTTCTAAGCTGACAGACCCCGCGTGACGATGGCGCTGCCATCGTTGCGCGCTCTTCTCCAGCCCCGGTACGCGCGCGCGTGCCGGGGTTTTTATGTAGTGGCAACCAGGTGTAATACCATACGTCTCGGATGGTGGCTGAACTCGTATCGGATGATATATGGGCGCATCCAGTGTTGATTAATGGCCCGAGTTACGACCACAAGGTTAAGTGCGATTCATTGCTATGATCTCCATGCTTTTGTCCTGGGTGGATTGCATTTCTGCGGTGAGCATTGAGGTACGGAACTTGCAATTCTTCGAGTATGACAGCTGAATGCAGATGTATTGATACCTAATACGCCTGAGGCTATCGCTGACCGTGTCACCATGGTTGCCTTGGGCCTCACCACTATCTCCAACTCCCATATGTCATGTCGGCTCTACATGTCCAACCGATGCTCGCAGATATCGGAGTGATGTATTCTTATTGATCCCTATTGGCTTACACGACACAAAAGACACGAATAGAGGCTACATTTTGCGCCGCAAGGACTCAAACACACGGTGTGTGATGTGTCGCGTTTTGAATACCAATGAACAATATGGTAGGGAGTATCTGGTATGACTAGAGCGGCTCTAGCCTTATCGCAGGCGGCAATGCCAAACCAAGTGATTTTCGCTGGTTATTCTTTATATTAGTAGCATCAACACAAGCAAGAGAAGGCTCGGAGTTTGTTTCAATTGAAAAGCCATGTTTGACGATAGCGAATCTTTTGAGGTAAAGTCAAGTCATGGCGCCTATTGAAATAGTCCAAGCGATATCGGTCGATAATCAGCTTGTGCCGTTGTTACTGCAGCGAACGTTGACCTGATGGGAGGGTGGGTTTCAGTGACGTGATTCATGATGGGGCCGGAACGGATTGACCAATGGCGTTGAAAACATTCGGCGGTTGTCCTGCCCGTCAAGCTGTCTGGTTTTAATTTACCGAGTAGATATGTCATTCACACTGTCGGTCCAATTTTGTACGATGGTGCTTTGCGCGAAAAGATGATGTTAGTTAATTGTTATCATGCGTGTTTTAGATTGATAATTAATAGGCGAATATAGGCTGGCGTTAATTGCAATTCGTACGGTGAAACAGCATGCTAACTACAAGCTTGTTCGGCTCGTGATATTCGACTCCCGAGCCTATGAGTCGTATCGGAGCGAATAAGCTTAAAGATGTGGATTGGCGTGTGGGAGAATCAGAATGGCTCAAGATTGCTAATTGATCGAATTGATGGCGCCTACTTCTACGGTACTTTCGAATCAAGAAAGGGTCGCGCAGTCGCAGGTCGGAGTTATGCTGTACAAGGTACGGTTAATGAGCAGCTTGTCGGGTTTATGGTCAACTTCGGCGAAGTAGGCTCGCTGGCCAATTTCAGCGGCCGACTGAGCGAGGACGGCGTACTACATACTTTGTGGGTTCTCACACGAATGTACGCGGACGAAGCGCGCCTGAAACAGACGGAACCATGGAATAGTTTTATTGTGAATAGTGATCAATTCCGCAAGCTTACCTAAGCTTAGGCTAGTGTTATTTGATGACTATTAGCCGTCGTTCGAATCACTGTGCGATAATCACTTGTGATTGCCTGAGTGGCGAAATTGGTATACGCGCTAGATTCAAAATCTAGTGGTGGTAACACCGTGAGAGTTCGAGTCTCTCCTCAGGCACCAGCGAATCGCAACGTTAGTTGCCGTATGCGGCTATGAGCGCTGGTTTGATGACTGAAGTCCAAACAGCGTAACCATGCACATTCATGTGCAATTCGTCGGCTACTAACAAGTCAGGTTTAACTTGGCCGTTTTCATTGAGCATAGGCGTTGATGTATCAAGAAAATGTACGTGCATGTATTCGTCTGCGAGTGCTTGCAGCTGGCGATTAACTTCTACCATAGCAGGCCATAGGTGGGCTCGGCGAATGGAAGGTTTAACGGCAATGAAATACACGTCGGTTGTCGGCAAATGTTGGTGTAAATGAGATACGAAAGCACGATACTCGGTGACTATGCCTGCGGTATCCTTACCTGCGGCGACATCGTTATCGCCTTCGTAGACCAGCACGGCACGCGGTCGATAAGGAATAACGATTCGATCGCGAAACATATTAAGTTCGAACATTTGCGAGCCACCGAATCCTCTATTAAGTACTGTCAATGGGGCCATATCTTTAGCGAGTGTGCGCCAAAACACGATACTTGAGCTACCAACAAACAGGATGGCGTCTTTCGGTGGCGGGTTCTCCCGGTCGGCTTTTTCAAAAGCCTGGATAGATGATTCCCAACGACTCTCTTCAACCGGTCCTTCGTGGTCCGCTGCGATGTGTACGAGCACAACGCAAAGCGATAAAGAAATCAGAATACATTGAATGGTATGGCGATATCTGAATGAACGTGTCATTGGGTCGGATGAATCAGAGTTCGTCAATGTTAGATACGTAGGTTGAGCGATCATGACGTTAACTAAATCGGACTTTAGTTACGAACTGCCTTCTCACCTTATTGCGCGACAGCCAACGACTGCTCGAACGGCTAGTCGGTTGTTGGTGATTGGAAAGCAAGGAAATGAACATCGCGTTTTTCGAGATTTGGTCGATTACCTAAGGCCGGATGACTTGCTCGTTGTCAACGACTCGGAGGTCGTTAAAGCTCGTCTGCATGCAGTCAAGGATTCCGGTGGTAGGGCGGATCTATTAGTAGAGCGAATCGAATCTGAGTTTGAAGCACTATGCCAAGTGCGCGTCACTAAACCCTTAAAGCCCAAGCGCAGTCTGTTTTGTTCAGGACATACTATAACAGTTGTTGCTCGCGAAGGTGGTTTTTACCGATTACAGTTTGAACACCCTGTCATTGACTTTCTTGAAGCGTTCGGGTCAGTGCCGCTTCCACCATATATAAGGAGAGATGCGACTGCTCAAGATGAGCGACGTTATCAAACGGTTTATGCATCGGAACCTGGTGCAATCGCGGCGCCGACGGCTGGGTTGCACTTTGACGAAGAACTCTTAGCTCGAATCGAAGCGAAAGGTGTAAGAATCTGTCGGATAACACTGCATGTCGGAGCTGGTACGTTCCAACCAGTACGGCAAGAGGATTTGTCGAAACACCTTATGCATCAAGAGCGTTACGAGATTCCGGCTGCTACGTTGCGGTGTCTTGAGGAGTCGTCGAAAAGGCGCATCGTTTCTGTAGGAACCACTGTCGTTCGCACACTTGAAACGTGGGCTCAAACGAATGCACCGATAGGTGAAACAAATTTGTTTATCAAGCCGGGATTTAAGTTCAAGGTCGTTGATGCGCTTATCACAAACTTTCACTTGCCGGAATCGACCTTACTAATGTTGGTTGCTGCGTTTATTGGCCGACAGCGTGTGCTTGATGCATACAAAGAAGCTGTTGCAATGCAATATCGTTTTTTCAGTTACGGCGATGCTATGTATTTAGAGCGCCGCGATGTTTAAAGTAACGAAGACATGCGGTGCTGCTCGCTGTGGGGAGTTAAGTCTCAATCAAGGCAAGGTAACCACTCCAGTATTTATGCCTTGCGGAACCTACGGTTCGGTGAAAGCGTTAACACCGGCTCACTTGCACGATGTTGGCACGCAAATCTTGTTAGGAAATACCTTTCACTTGATGCTCCGACCGGGTCCAGACGTGATTGAATCTCTCGGCGGTTTACATAGCTTCATGCATTGGTCTGGACCAATTTTGACAGATTCAGGTGGATATCAGGTGTTCAGTTTACGGGAGCTTGTCAATCTGGACGATACCGGTGTTACGTTTAAATCACCAGTGAACGGCGATCAAGTGCGCTTGAGTCCTGCAATTTCCATGCGGGTTCAAGCGGCGCTTCGCTCGGATGTGGCAATGGTCTTCGACGATTGCACGCCGTATCCAGCAACGCATCGTGAAGCGAAAAACTCTATGCAGCGTTCGCTTGTCTGGGCAAAGGAATCGAAGGCTGCTTATGCGGGCGCCGGTGCACTATTCGGCATCGTACAGGGCAGCGTCTATAACGACTTGCGTTCCCAAAGCCTGGACTCACTTCGAGAGTTGAATTTTGACGGCTTGGCGGTCGGTGGCTTGTCCGTGGGCGAAGACCTTGAGGAAATGAATGCGATTTTGGAAGCGCTTTTGCCGCAAATGCCTACCGATAAACCGAGGTATCTTATGGGTGTGGGGACCCCATCCGATTTGGTGCGAGGCGTACGCCAAGGTGTCGATATGTTTGATTGCGTTATGCCTACGCGCAATGCGCGTAACGGGCATCTGTTTAGCTGGCACGGTGTCGTCAGAATACGCAATGCGCAATACAAGCGAGATGTATCTCCGATTGATCCCAATTGTGGATGCTATACCTGTAAGCAATTTTCTCGAGCGTATCTGCACCATCTGGACCGCTGTCGCGAAATGCTCGCCTGCACTTTAATGAGCATTCATAATTTACACTTCTATCACGAGCTTATGGCCGCGTTGCGGATTCATATTCTGAACAACACGTTTGAAGCCTTTGCCTCCTGTTTACTCAACCGATTCGCCGACGATAACAGCGTTGGTCACAACATCTAAATCAACCCACTCATCATCACTTTAGGAGATCTCTCTTGGACTATACGATGATCATTTTTTTGATCGCAATGATTGCGATCTTTTACTTTTTGATGATCCGTCCGCAAAGTAAGCGTCGCAAGGAACAGCAAGCTCTCATATCCAGCTTGTCGGTAGGCGATGAAGTCGCAAGTATCGGTGGTATTTTGGGTGAAATCGCTAAAGTCGACGACGACTACGTATTCGTAAAAGTTGCGGATAAGGTTGAACTGCGATTTCAGAAAGCAGCTATCTCTTCGACTTTGCCGAAAGGCACATTGCGCGGATTGCCAGAGAATAAAACCGCTGGCTAGCGGATTCTCATGCGCGATAATCGAGTTTTCGGCCAGAATCTCTTCGGCACGAAAGCTGATGCTGATCAACCTTATCGGTATCCAATTTGGCGATATCTGATCGCTTTTGGAATATTCATGATTGGCATTCTTTACGCTCTGCCCAATCTGTTCCCACCTGACCATGCCGTGCAAATTGAGACGGATAACGCTCAGATTGTGATTGGAACAAAATTTACTGCACAAGTTCGTGACCTACTTGAAGAAAAAGGAATGGCAGTCAAACGCGCCGCAGTAACAAAACGCGGTAGTCAGATTCATCTGTATAGCGATGAGGATCAACTGCGGGCAAAAGACCTACTTGAATCGCGACTCAATCCCGTGGGGATGGAGCGACAATTTATCATCGCATTGAACCTCGCGCCCACAACGCCTCAGTGGTTGCGGGATTTAGGATCAAAACCGATGACTTTAGGTCTTGATCTCGCCGGAGGCATTCACTTCGTACTTCAAGTCGATATGCAGAGTGCACTCGACAAGCAGTTACGCGACGAGGCGGATAAAGCAACCAACCTACTCCGCGAGGCCAATATCCGATACATACCGAGCGATTACATTGTGTCGTTGGATCGTGTACAAATTCCTTTTGTTGATGAAGCGAGACGCGCAGAGGCGCTTGTCTTGTTACAGGCATCTTACGGATTGCCGAATTACGCCATTGAGGAAGGCGAACTAGGCGGTAAACTCGCAGTGATGATTCAATTGACGCAAGATCGTCTTGACGAAATCGAAGATGCGGCAATTGAACAGAATCTCACCGGTTTGCGTAACCGTGTGAATGAACTAGGGGTTGCCGAACCACTTGTGCAACGCTTAGGCGGCTCTCGAATTGTCATCGAGCTCCCTGGGGTACAGGATAGTTCGGAAGCCAAACGCATTTTGGATAAATTCGCCACGCTTGAGTTTCGTCTTGAAGCGACCGCTTCTGATCGACCATCGCAGGTCGAAGTGCTACCGTACGAAGGTGTTAACGTGCGCTTACTGAAAGAGAATATCGTAACGGGCGATAACGTGACTAACGCGCAACAAGCGCGCGATCCTGAGACATCGTTGCCGCAAGTCAACATGCAATTCGACAGTATTGGAGGCGAGCGCATCAATCGCGCGACAGCGCCGAATATAGGTCGACGGATGGGGATCATCTTTATTGAACAAAGACCGGTAATTTTTAATGAAATTGTCGACGGCGAACGAGTAGAGCGCACAAAAATCGAAACCTCGCGTCGTTTGATCAGTGTCGCGACAATTCAAGGTGCGCTTGGCTACAACTCCCGTATCACTGGTATTTCTATGCGCGACGCACAAGAGCTGGCAATCTTGTTGCGGGCTGGCGCACTCGCGGCTCCGATGTACTTCGTCGAAGAACGCACCGTCGGTGCCTCACTCGGCGATGAAAACATTGAACGCGGCGTACTAGCTGTGTTGGTTGGCCTCACACTTGTACTTGTGTTCATGATTGTGTACTACAAAGTATTTGGCTTAATTGCCGATATTTGTCTAACCATGAATATGGTCGTGTTGGTTGCGGTCATGTCGCTTTTAGGCGCGACGCTTACATTGCCCGGTATCGCTGGCATCGTGCTTACGGTCGGTATGGCAGTAGATGCGAATGTGCTGATCTTTTCACGTGTTCGTGAAGAGCTTAAGCGCTCACCGCCAGCCATCGCGATTAAAAACGGCTATGATCGTGCATTCGTGACGATTCTTGATGCAAACGTTACAACGCTGTTCGTAGCGCTTATTTTGTTAGCGATAGGAAGCGGCCCTGTAGCTGGATTTGCCGTGACCTTATCCATCGGCATCGTCACGTCAATGTTTACATCAATTTTCGTATCGCGAGGATTGGTGCATCTGGCTTATGGGTACCGGACTGTCAGGCGTGTTTGGATATGAATTTCAAGATTGATTTCATGGCACACCGTCATATCGCGACGGTCTTGTCCGGTCTGCTATTACTTGCTTCGATTGTTGCTTTCGCATGGTTAGGCGTCAACCGTGGGCTTGACTTCACAGGCGGTGTGTTGGTCGAGTTAGCATTTGAATTACCGGTTGACCCGGTTGAGTTACGCGCACTGCTTGCCGAAGACGGTTACGACAACACTGTAGTACAAAGTCTCGGTAGCGAAACCGAAATTCAGATTCGCGTGCCGCCGATAGCCGGAGTGAACCAATCTACCGTCGGTGACAGCATTCAACGCTTACTCGCAGATCGACTTGGCGAGACGAGTCTGCGCCGCTCGGAGTTTGTGGGACCTGCCGTCGGCGAAGAATTGACTGAAAAGGGTGGGCTAGCGCTATTGGTTGCTTTGGGCATGGTGTTAGTTTACATCATGTTTCGGTTCACGGGTAAATTTGCCCTAGGTGCAGTAGCAGCTCTCCTGCATGATGTCGTGATCGTCGTCGGATTGTTTTGCATGTTTGGATGGACGTTCAACCTTCCGGAATTGGCCGCCTTGTTGGCTGTGATCGGCTATTCGCTAAACGATACGATCGTCGTATCGGACCGGATCCGAGAGAATTTCCGGGGCGTTCGTCGTCGTAATCCCATTGAAATTATCAATATGTCGTTAAATCAAACATTAGGACGCACGTTGGTGACCTCATTGACGACACTCTTGGTGTTAGTAGCTCTCCTGATTGCAGGTGGCGAGCAAATATCAGGATTTGCCACGGCATTAACGATCGGTGTAGTGATTGGCACCTATTCGTCGATTTATGTAGCAGCTAACCTATTGATCATGTTGAACATTCAGAGTGACGATCTTGCATTACCGCAGAAAGAAGGCAGCGAGGCGCAGGTTTAGTGGCGCAAGTGGAGTTTAGGTCTTGGCTTTGATAGTTGAGGTTCACTTTGCGCTACCGATCAAACCCAGCTTAGAAGTTAAAAAGGTCTACCGATGATGAGACCAAAAGATCAGTGAAATAGGAGGTTGAAGGTGTCCTTGGGGGAAATGTATGATAAGATTTGTTCTCTTACGTTGGTTGGAAGTTTGTTGACCGCGATGATTGTCGTGTCGGCTTACGTCCATTAGTTCCTATGCCACAACCTATCCCGTTTTGGTGATGCTTGATGTCATGACGAGGTTTAACGCACCAGGACCCGGCCTCACCTTGAAAAAATTTTTTTGGGGGGGGGGGTACGCCTATGTAACAGACGAGACCCTCACGGTCCTACATACCTGAATAGACGATCTTTACGTCGCGTGAGGGTTCAGGATAGGTTGATTTGCGTGGCAGCGGTTCCAGGGTAAGGCATTGGTCACTGGAGGAGAGATCCCTTGCATTGTTTCAAGTTAGGCGCTGCTCATCGTCAAGTAGCCCATATTTTGTCAGCCTTCAAGGTGGTTAGACGGCGCGTGTCATATCCGTTTGGAGGCATGTCAAGCACGCAGTCTGGCGCTGGCTGTATCCCACGAATCGAACCCGATACTGAGAAAGGAGAAGGGACGATGGTTCATAACACGACGCGATGCTGCCGGTTTGGCGGCAGTTTATTGGTCGCTCTACTGACCGCATGGTTAGGAAGTCAGGCACTCGCCGAGGAGGCCTTCGAGGCGGATGCGGTGAGTGTATCGTTTGATGAAGGCGTATATTTTCTTGCATCTCACCCGTCAGGTCATGGCGCTTATGTGCGCAATCCGACGCGCACGGCTGGTAGGCATCATTGGGCTGCGGATGGCGCGGGCACGCAAGGAGGCGCGAGTACGAATGGCGCTGCGAATAGTCTGCTCAACCGTGAAATTGACGCGGCGCGGACGACGCCGGCCTTGGCTGATGCCTGTTATACGGTGGCAGTGACGGATGCTGGGGGCAAGTCCAGTGACCTATTTGCCCTCACGGGGACGGCCAATTGCAAGAGCGTGGCGTCCAAGAGTGCGAATGACGGCACGAATGGCGCGACGGGTGGTCACGTCAAGATGAAAGCCAAGGCGATATTGGATTATGAGACGTCCTCGAAGTACGTGATCACGGTCCATGCGCACAAGGGCGATAAAGTGGTGGATACGTTGACGCTGACGTTGAACCTCAATGATGTGAACGAAGGTCCGGTCGTACTGGCGCCGTTTACCTATGAGAAAGGCGGCACCGCCGCCGCCGACGACCGTAGCGGCGATGACTTGCAACCGCCAGGCGCGTCCCGGGTGTACCTGAACGCGGGCGAATCGACCTCGATCAGTTTCAACCGGATATTTCGCGACCCGGACGCGTCACCTGAAGCGTTTATGTCAACGGGAACACATGATGTAATAGTTTGCGACAACCGCACGGCCAATACCCCTGGAGTTGATAGCCAGATTCATTCGAGTGCTGCGCCCTCAAATATGATAGGACAAGGGGCGATCAGAGGACATTTAGTCTATGGAGTGCGAGGACTTGCAGCCGCAGGGGATGGGAACGTGTATTGCGTTGCCTACGGCACAACTCGTGGCGACCCCACGCCGCATCCAGGTCAACACGTGGTGAAGGCGAATCTCCAAGGATCGCGTGTCATCCTGACGGCGTATGACCAAACCACCCAGGGCACGTATCTCGCGCAGGTGTATGTGAGGACGGGTGCGAACGAAGGTGGCGCGGCCGTCCCTACAAAGGTGTCTTCGACGTATGCGAAGATCACGGTGATCGTGAAGAAAGGGGTGAACAACCCGCCTGCGTTTGCGGGCGGCTCGGTCGGTTTTCGCACGACGGTCAACGAAGGCACGGGTGCGGACGCGTTGGTGGCGTCGGTGGTACCCGGGACGACGGACACTACGGCGGACGATTGGAATGCGGGGGATCTGGATACCACTGACACGGATGTGCACTACAAAGTCGTAGGGACGCCGTGTCCGGCGAAGAAGTATGCGACGTACACGCTGACGGAAGGCGGCAGTTGCTGGAAATACAAGGACAACTCGGGGAACGTGTCGTTGACGGGCGCGCTGGTGGATTACGAGAAGTTGCCGGCGGGGAAGATGGCGACGGTGCGGTTGCAGGCGAGCGACGGGTATGACACGGTGACGATCCCGATCACGGTGACGGTGAAGGACGTGAACGAACTGGAGACCGATGCGGAGGCGGTGAAGGCGTTGGGAACGGTACGGTTGACGAACGACGAAAAGTCGGATCCGATCGAGCTGGCGAGTCTGTTCATCGATCCGGAAGGTGATCCGCTGACGTTCAGCGCGTATTCGAACCTACGCGAGGATCTGGTGAAGATCGACGGTCGCGACCTGATCCTGACAGGCAAGGGGGCGACGGCGACGACGGAAAAGACATACACCATCACGGTGACAGCATCGGACGGCAAGTTGTCGAAGGATGCAACGTTCACGCTGAAGGTACGGGCGACGAATGTGGCGCCGAGTTTCGAGCCGGCGGGGGTGCGGTCGTTCGGCATGAGCGTGGCGGAGGATGCGCCGGTGGGGACGTTCCTGGCGACGGCGATCACCTACCTGGATGCGGACTCGGCGGACGAGGTGCAGGCGACGGTGGACAGCGAGTTGTTCGAGGCGGTGCGCGTGGGTCGTGTGGATGCGAACGAGAACGGCAAGATCGACGGTGGCGAGAGCAGTCTCTGTGCGTTGCCGCCGAAGATGACGGTGAGCAATCACTGTCGCAAGGTGGCGAGCGAGTTGGGGTTGCGGACGAAGGCGCGGCTGAATGCGGAACAGCAGGATCGTCATACGTTGACGTTGACGCTGGACGACGGTTGGGACAAGAGCGGCACGGTGCAGGTGCACGTGATCGTGACCGACGTGAACGACGTGCCGATGGTGAAGCTGGATGCGGCCGGGGAGCCGCTGACGATCGCGGAGCAGGTGGTGGCGGTGGATGGGTCGCTGACGCTGGCGGTCGGCGGTTATTTCACGGACGAGGACGGCGATCGGTTGAAAGTGGATGCTGCCTCCTCCATGAAGCAGGTGGCCACGGTGACGGTGAGCGGTCTGGATCAGGTGACGATCCGGGGTCTGAGCGAAGGGATGGCGACGATCACGTTGACGGCGGACGATGGCGAGGGCGGCACGGTCACATTGAAGTTCATGGTGAAGGTGACGACGAATCAGCCGCCGGTGGCGGACAAGGATGCGTTCATGGCGCGGCTACCGACGGCGGACACGCTGAACGTCGGGTCGACATTCGATCTGGCCCTGGCGGGGTTGTTTACGGATCCGGATGAAGGCGATATGTTGGGGCTACCGCAGGCGATGACGTCGGATGAAGATGTGCTGCTGGTGGTGGTGACCAATGATGGCGCGACGGCGACGTTGGTCGGTCGGGCCTCGGGGATGGCGACGCTGACGTTGACGGCGACGGATGAGGCGGGCAACAAGACCTCGGTGAGCCAGGCCATCACGGTGAATGCGGCGCCGGCGGAAGCGCAGCCGTTGGCGGCGCGGACGCTGGATCGCGTGACGCCGCAGGCGGTGGATCTCGGCGGGCTGTTCACCGATACGGACGACGGCTCGGACAGCCTGGTCATCACGGCGACGCCGGTGGGCGAGGGCGCGGACCGTGCGACGGCCACGGTAGCCGGCACGACGCTGACGCTGGCAGGCGTGGCGCTGGGCGAGGTGGATATCGAGTTGACGGCGACGGACCCGCACGGGGCGACGGCGACCTCGACGCTGACGGCGACGGTGGTCAATGTGGCGCCGACGGTGGCCATGGACGTGGCGCCGCAAGCGCTTGATCGGATTGACCCGTTGACGGTGGATGTCAGTGACACCTTTGTGGACGCCGACGGCGAGCTGGCGACGCTGGAAGCGACGGCAGCGGATGAGCGGATCGTGGCGGTCGGCGCGATCGACCTGGCGGACGGTCAGCTGACGCTGACGGGGTTGGCGGTGGGCGAAACGGCCGTGACCGTGCACGCGACGGATCATGACGGCGGTCGGGCGATGACGACCGTGACGGTCACGGTCGTCAATGTCGACCCGGTGGTGGCGACGGCGGTAGGCCCCCAGCCCCTGACCCGCATCCATGACCTGATGTATGATGCGAGCGCGCTGTTCCGGGATCCGGATACGGACGAGCCGTTGGCGCTGACGGTGGCGGTGGCCGACCCGATGATTGCGACGGCGGCTGTGGCGGGGCATCGACTCACGGTGGAAGGTCTTCATGTGGGGTTGACGACGGTGACGGTCACGGCGACCGATGCGGATGGCGGCACGGCCGCGCACGAGTTTGTCGTGGCGGTCGAGAACGTCACGCCGACCGTGGCGATGCAGATAGATGCGCAAATGTTCGACCGGCGGGCGCCGTTGGGGCTCGACCTGACGGGGACGTTCATGGACGACGACGGTGAGATTCGGGCGCTCACGGCGATGGTGGCTGATGGCTCGGTGGTTGATGCGGTGGTGGCTGGGGCGGCGTTGACGCTGCAGGCGCTGGCGGTCGGCACGACGACGGTCACGGTGACGGCGATGGATGATCAGGGTGATACGATTGCGACCGCGTTCGAGGTGACGGTGGCGAATATCGCGCCGGTGGTGGCCGAAGCGGTGGCGGATCAAACGACGACGCGGGTGGCGGACCTGACCCTGGATGTGAGCGGGACCTTTCATGACCCCGATACGGATGCGCCAGTGATCGTGACGGTCGTGGCGGCGGACGGCGGCATCGTGGAAGCGGCGTTGCGCGAGCGGATGTTGACGCTGCGGGGTCTGGCCGTGGGGTCGACGACCTTGACGTTGACGGCGCTGGATGTGGATGGCGGCACGGTGTCGACGACGTTTATGACGACGGTAGAGAATGTGGCGCCGGAAGTGGCCCAGGCGTTGGTTGATCAGGAGATGGATCGGCGTGCGCCGTTGACCCTGGATGTGGGGCCGACCTTCCAGGATGCGGACGACGGGACGGCGGCGCTGAGCCTGACGGTCATGACCGCGGACAGTGGCGTGGCCGAGGCGATGCTGCAGGGGACCCGGTTGACGTTGACGGCGCGGGCGGTCGGTGCGACCGAGGTGATGTTGACGGCGACGGACGCGAACGGAGCGAGTGTGACGGACACGTTCGAGGTGACGGTGGTGAATGTGGCGCCGGTGGTGGCGGCGGCGGTGATGGATCAAACGATCACGCGGGTGGCGGATGTGGCGCTTGACGTGAGCGGCGTATTCAGCGATCCGGATACGGATGAGCCGTTGACGGTGACGGTGACGACGGCCGAGGCGACGCTGGTGGCGGCCACGCTGGGTGCGGACCATCGGTTGACGTTGCGCGGTCTGGCCGTGGGCGAGACGGTGTTGACGTTGACGGCGACGGATATGGACGGTGGGCACGTCATGGACGAGGTGCAGGTGACGGTGGCGAATGTGGCGCCGCAAGTCGCCAACTCGCTCAGTCCGCTGGTTCTGGAAGTGGGCGGTGCGGCCGCCACGCCGACGATCGAGGGTCTATTTAGCGACGATGGCGATCCATTAACGTACACGGTGGCGACGGCGGATGCGGGGATTGCGACGGCGGCGCTGGCGGGGACGCAGGCGCGGGTGAGTCCGATCGCGCGCGGGTCGACGACGCTCACGATCACGGCGACGGATCCGCATGGCGGCGAAGCGACGGTGAGGGGGTCGGTCACGGTGGGTGACGGGGCCCTGAAGGCCGTGGCGGCGCAATCGCTGGCCGGGTTTGGTCGGGCGTTGCTGGCGAGTGCGTCATCCAGTGTGGGCGCGCGTCTCACGATGGACGCGCGCAGTGCGGATCTGACGCTGGATGCGTGGTTGGACGAGTGGGCGCCGCGGGATCCTGCGGCAGCCTCGCGTACGGTTGCGGAACAGGGTGCGGCAGCCTGGCAGTTGGTGCATGCGGTCAATACGCCGGGATCAATCGGCGTGCTGGCAGGCGGCAACCCCATGGCTGGCGCCGCGTTAGGCGCGAGCGGTATGGACCAGTTGCAGTCGCAGTTTGGTCAACGCTTTGCGTTGAACCTGGGGTCGAGTGAGGATGCCTCCAGGTGGTCGGTGTGGGGTAATGTGGATCGGCAGGCTTACGAAGGCAGCGGCTACGATGGCACGGCGACGAGCGTCTATCTGGGTGCGGATGTCGCGGTAGCCGAGTGCTGGCTGCTGGGGTTGGCCGTGGCGCGCCAGGGCGGCGACTCCGATTACGCCTGGGGCACGGCGTCCCAGGCCATGGACATGCAGTTGACGACGGTGCTGCCGTATGCGAGTTACCGCCCGAGTGAGCGCATGTCGCTGTGGGGTGTGGCCGGCTTCGGTCGCGGTGAACTGGATACGACGGTGGCGGGCACGACGACCACCTCGGGCAGCGATTTACGGTCGCAGCTGGCGATGGTTGGCGGTGAGCAGGCCTTGACGCGGGTTGGTCGGTTCGACCTGGCGTTGCGCGGGGATGCGGCGCTGGCGTCGTTGGAGACGGATCAAGGTCCGGGCGCGGCGGATGGTCTGGCGACGGATGTGCATCGTTTCCGTCTTGGTCTGGAAGGGTCGTTCTCGACGGACACGGGTGAAGGCGGCATGCTGGAGCCGTTCGGGCAGGTGAACGTGCGCACGGATGGTGGCGATGGCGAGACGGGTTCGGGCCTGGAACTGGCTGGCGGTATCCGCATGACGACCTCGGCGTTCTCGCTGGAAGCGCAGGGACGCACGTTGGCGTTGCACGGTGCGGACGACTATCGCGAGTCGGGCTTCAGTCTGCTGGCGACGTTGAATCCGTCGGCGCAGGCGACGGGCATCTTGGTCACGATCGCGCCGCGCTGGGGTGCGGATGCGGTAGGCACGGGGATCCTGTGGGAAGATACCCTCCGCGTCGGGCAGTCCTACGGCGCGCTGACGGGCGTGACCAACGGCGGGGCGCAGGCGTCGCTGGAAACCCAGGTAGGCTACGGTCTGCTGGTGGCGCGCGAACGCTATCTGTTGACGCCGTTCGTGGATGTGCGCATGAGCGATGGGACCCGGCGCGAGCTGCTGGTCGGCGCGAGCGTGCGGCCATGGGTGCGCCAGGCGAAGGATCTGGATGTCCGCCTGGCCGCTGGACGCGTGGACGAGCGTCCCGGCGTCAGTCATAGTCAAGTCGGCTTGCACGCGACGATGCGTTTCTAAGCTGACAGACCCCGCGTGATGATGGCGCTGCCATCGTTGCGCGCTCTTCTCCAGCCCCGGTGCGCGCGAGCGTGCCGGGGTTTTCATGCCGTGCCGCCAAGGGCTTAGCTTGAGGTGACTAAGAGGAATTTTTCAATACATCTGGCTGTGTGCCTTGGTAGAACTTGCGCTCCAGTTTATGTGTGGGAAATCACGACAAGGTTAATGGCGAGAATATGCGCCGGCATCGTATTTATTCAACACGATATGGGGGATGAAAACTAGACGCTGAATAAATCGACATCAATAGATAAGCCTAACGAGGTACGTCATACCAGCTAAAATCGGATGATAAACCGCCTTTGGGGTGTTATCCTCATCACACGGAGGAGGCGTCAGTTTTGAAACCCCCCGAAGTGTACTTCAGGATCATTTCGAATCGCTCCTGTGTACTTATTTTGCATTTAGAGATCTTGGATAACTTGCCCATCCTATGGTGTTGAAACCATAATGGTAGACCGCATATAGCAGATAAGCTCCTCATCAGTATTGAAACTCAATGTGGATGCACGTAACGTCATCATGGTACCGTACATATCGTAGGTATTGGGTGTGTGCAAACCTTTTACTACCTTGCTTGATTGAAGGTAGTTTTGAACTTTTATAAGTAGCCTATCAAGAGGGAGATGCAGTCTCCCATGTTATAAGTCCATAGCATCCATGACAATACCTGAGCGGCACACCATTGGCCTGTGAACGGCTGAAAACATCAAAAGAGACGGAATTCGCACCTAGGAGCCTGCGCCGTAGAAACTGAATACGGGATAATACACATATAGCGCATGGAGTCTTCGAGATGCCGACGACGTTTCGCCCGTATTGTCCGGATCAACGTATGTTGTTGCCGCCGGATCTAAAGGATTGGCTGCCGGAGGGTCATTTGGCGCACCATGTCAGCGATCTGGTGGACGGTTTGGATTTGAGTGCGTTGTATGCGCCGTATGAAGGCGATGGTCGTCGCAAGTCGCCCTACGAACCGCGCATGATGTTGAAGGTGCTGATCTACGGGTATGCGACGAGCACGTTTTCCTCCCGCGGTCTGGCGCGCAAGATGGAGGAAGACGTGGCGTATCGGTTCCTGGGGGCGGGGAACTTTCCGAACCATCGGACGATCTGCGAGTTCCGCCACCGTCATCTGGCGGACTTCAAGCGGCTGTTTGTGGAGGTGGTGCGGTTGGCGTCCGAGTTGGGCGTGGCGAACTTTGGCAAGTTGGCGATTGACGGGACCAAGGTGCGTGCGAACGCATCCAAACGGAAGGCGATGAGTTACGCGCGCATGCAGGAGGAAGAACGTCGTTTACAGGCGGAGATCGAGTTGTTGCTGGAGCAGGCGCAAACCGTTGACGAGGCGGAGGACGAACGTTGGGGTCCGGCGTCTCGGGGCGACGAGTTGCCGGCTGAATTGCGTCGTCGCGAGGATCGGTTGGACGCGATCCGGGAAGCGAAGGCTCGTCTTGAGGCGCGTGCGCGTGAGGCGGATGAGGCGCGTGGTCGGCAGCCCGGGGACGAAGAGCGCGACCCGACGCGTGGGCGTGGCAACAAGCGTGCGTATGGGGAGCCGGAGGAGAAGTCGCAGGACAATTTCACCGACCCGGAAAGTCGCATCATGAAGACCTCGACGGAAGGCTTCCAACAGTGCTACAACGCCCAGGTGGCGGTGGATGGCGAGCACCAGATGATCGTCTCGGCGGAGGTGTCGTCGAATCCTAACGACCAGGGGCAATTGACCAAGCCGTTGGATGCATTGCAAGCGGTTCATGGCAAGCGTCCGGAGACGGTGCTGGCCGATGCGGGTTATTGCAACGAGGCGGATCTCGAGGAACTGGAGGCGCGTGGGGTGGACGGCTATGTGGCGTTGGGTCGAGAGGGCCGGCGCCAGGCCGCGGTTGACGCGCGCAAGTATCCGGCGCGGGCACGCATGGCAAAAAAGCTGGCGACCAAGGCTGGCCGTGCGCAATATGCTGAGCGTAAATGGCTTGTCGAGGCGCCGATCGGATGGATCAAGCAAGCACTAGGATTTCGACGGTTCAGCCTGCGTGGGCTTGACAACGTGCGCGGCGAGTGGGACTTGGTGTGCCTGGCGTTGAATATCAAGCGGATGCGTGGATGTCTTGCAGCCACATGACCGGGATTGACCTGGATGCGTCGACTATGGGGCTCATCAAGGGCTGATTTTAGGGTCCAAGGCCGATTCAGGCTGCTTTGAGGCGCCGGATCACCATGCCCTGGCCTGAAGCCTGACGATGCTCGCACAAAGATGTCGCATGTCTGCGACTCCGGACGATTCACCAAGTCGCATGCTTTCTTACAGCGCAGGCTCCTAGAAGGATCAAACACATCATGTGTCACTTGCCGGGCTACCAATAAACTATGAACAATACTGTAAGGAGGAAGTGTCTGTTATCTCTCGGAATATATCCGGTCTGAACTCTTATAGGCGAAGCCAACCAAGGGTCAGTGCCGATAACCCCTTCTCCGAGGCGCAGTTCAAGACCCTAACATACCATCCCGGCTTCCCCGCGCGTTTGATGGATATCGAAGCCTCAATCGCCTTCTGCCGAACCTTCTCCCCTGTTACAACTGCGGGTATCGGCATGCCTGCATCGCCTTGCTCACCCCCGAGGATGTCCCATCATGGGCGCGCCTGATACCGACTTGAGCAACGCGAAGGGAAGTACGGCGATTAGTTGACCAAACGGGCGCGACTCGGCGTGATGCAAAAAGCTTTAGGATTGAGGACACTTTAGTCGCCTAGCCCGCCAAATGGCTCAGCTACTTCCTCGATTGTGCCTTTGCCCTTGCGATCCACCCGCGTACGAAACTTGCGGTCTACATCTTTCTGGGTGAACTTCGGCTTGATGTGTGGCACTGCACCCACGCCGAGTAGTGTCTTCGTTGCCTTGTCAAGCACTTCTTCTGCTTTCATTCCTACGCGCACGTTGCCCCTGTATACCAATCTAGTTCATCGTCTTGGATCTCTCTAGCCACTTCCCTAGTTGGTCTAACAATTCACTTTGTCAACTAATTGACATACTTCCCAACGCGAATGCACTCTGTACCAAGCTTGGAATTGGCACCCGGAACGATTCGTGCGCGGGAGTCCCAACCCCAAGCGCCTCCCGAACAGGTCTGGATCAACCCGCCAGAGACCCAACCACTACACCGAAGGTTGCATAGTAAATGACAACAACGGCTGTCTCAATCACGTTGACAGGTTCCGGGTTGTTATCTACGCGAAAATAAGACCAACGCGGCTACGCATTATTGACGACGAAGCCAAGGAGAACATTAAAAACTCTTTGGGAACTGCCGGAAAGGTACCAAATCCACTTGTTTGGACGCGTTATCTCAACCTTGAAAAACAATCGGCTAAGTCAAGTTTTAGCTACGTAAAACCCACTTAAGCTATTGGGATCTTTGCACTTTTTAATCTGGTAGCCACGAGTCTTCTTTGAATGTAGGTATTACCAGCAATGATGCCATCTGATTCTCTTTTCCATTCGCCGCCACGTAACGTGGTGGCGAACCCGCCAGCTTCGCGAATAAACAGTCGCACGAATTGAAAGTGAAATGCAGATGTGTGGTCGTGCGCGATCGCGTCATAACGTCCGCGTGCTGTATTCGCAAGGTCTAGACCTAGGCTTCCTGTTACACGAGTAATAAAGCCTGCATTAGGGTCGTCGGTAATCTTGCCATCCGCATTCTGTGCTATGAGCGCGTGTTGGGTGGATCGAGTGTCGCTGACGCGCATCCGCCCATCGCTTGTGTAACAACCTTCTTTTAAAGTTACATGAAAGTGGCCGTCGCGAAAATGGTCTACGATTAATCCGTGGTGCAAGCGATTGTTGCGGAAGATAGCCACGAGGGTGCAAAAGTGATCAAGCCGCCGCATGAAATTTAACTGACCATTGATGGGTTCAATGACCCACTGTGTTTCGTAATGTTGATCGTTCTTAAATTCGTGTGCTTCAATGACGCTGTGTTCTGGATAGAAACGATCAATCGAGTGAGAAATAGCACGCATTGCTCGATCATGTGTACGTTGAAAATACGTTTCGCTAGCTGCTGAGATAGCGCGAGAGGAAGGCGCTTGGGGCGCGCGCGCCATCAATTCACGACCAGCGGAGCGGACAGCTTGGGTGGCGATTCTTAAGATAGGGTGCACGCCATGCATTCTAGCAATGGACTATTCGATTTGCCTTAGACGGAGGTTTTGCGTGGAAATGCGCATTGTGCTTGTAGAGCCTTCTCACCCTGGGAATATAGGTGCGGCGGCGCGAGCGATGAAGACTATGGATCTGTCTGCGCTGCATCTAGTTAGGCCGAAGCGGTTTCCAGATCCGCAAGCCGATTGGCGTGCAGCTGGAGCCATTGATATCGTTGCGTCAGCACAGGTTCACGATACGCTTGAGGACGCTATTGGTGATTGTGGTTACGTTGCCGGTACAAGCGTCCGAGATCGCCACATACCATGGATCGTTAAAAGTGCCGAGGAATTCGCGCAGGTAGTCGGGAGCATGCCGAGCGATTCGAGTCCTGTTGCGATTCTTTTTGGGCGAGAAAATAACGGTTTATCGAATGAGGAGCTTGCGGTATGCAATGTCCATGTCCGTATTCCCTCTTCGACTGAGTATGGTTCGCTCAACCTTGCTATGGCTGTACAGATTGTCGCATACGAGCTGTTCAAAACGCGTGGACGTGGCGATATTCAGAAGAATTGGGACAAGCGTCGCGCACGCCATCGCGAAATCATGGCGATGTATGAACATCTTGATCGCATGTTGAATTCGATTGGATTCTTTGACCCAAACGCACCGCGGACCGCATTTACGAGACTACAACGTCTACTTGGTCGAGTCGATATGGACGAGACCGAAGTGCAGATTCTGCGTGGCATATTTACGCATGTCGAGCGCGCGATTCAATCCATAGATACGCAAACAACGCAACATTAAGGACTAATGGTTACAAGAGTCCAAAAACATGCTCGCTCTACAATTAACTTTCTAGCAGTTCTCATAACCACACCGAACGACTATTTCCCGTTTGAATATCGCCTCGCCTCGCACTCGTGCTGTATACCTTGATTATGCAGCAACTACGCCGGTTGATCCTCGCGTAGCTCATAAGATGAGCAAGTGTTTAATGTTTGACGGTGATTTCGGCAATCCCGCATCCTCGTCCCATGTCTTTGGCTGGGAAGCTGAGGAGCATGTAGAGCAAGCACGGGTCCAGCTCGCTAAGTTAATTTGTGCTGACCCGCTAGAAATCGTCTGGACTTCAGGTGCAACGGAGTCGGACAATTTCGCGTTAAAAGGTCTAGCAGATTATTTCGGTGCTGGTCATTTAGTTACCAGTTCATATGAACATAAAGCAGTTTTAGATAGCTGCGAATATCTTGAGTCAAAGGGATTTCGCGTTACCTACGTGCCGCCAAATTCAAACGGTCTTGTGGAGCCTAGCGCGGTTGAAGCGGCTATAGAAAACGATACATTTCTTGTATCAATCATGCACGTTAATAACGAAATCGGCACATTAAACGATATTGCCAAGATTGGTCGGCTGTGTCGAGATCGTAACGTCTTTTTTCATGCCGATGCTGCTCAGAGTATCGGCAAAGTGCACGTTGACGTTGCTGAATTGAATGTGGATATGTTGAGTATTTCAGCACACAAAATTTATGGGCCGAAAGGCATCGGTGCACTTTATGTCCGCCGTGCAGGATCGATCCCTCTCAAGGCGATCATTCACGGCGGTGGTCATGAACGAGGCTTGCGCGCCGGAACGCTTGCTACGCACCAGATCGTCGGTTTTGGTGCAGCAGCAGAAGTATGTAGTGGTGAGTTAGATCGCGAGATGATAAGGTTAAGGAAGTTGCGTAATCGCTTGTGGGCCCATTTGCGTCAGTTACCTGATGTACACCTCAACGGTGCGGAAGAACAGCGCATTTCAGGCTTAATCAATGTTGGTTTTGGTGGTGTAGACGGGGAAACACTCTTAATGGCACTCAACGATGTGGCGGTGTCATCTGGATCTGCCTGTACGTCGGCAACGGTCGAACCATCGTATGTCTTACGTGCGATTGGTGTCGCGGATGAACTAGCGGAAGCCTCGTTGCGATTTACCGTAGGACGGTTTACGACGGAAGAGGATGTTGATTTTGCCGCGACGCGACTGGTCAATGTGGTACAAACCCTTCGCGCTAGAAAAGGTACAAGACGATAGTGTCCTTGGTAGCTCAAGCGCTCGAATGAGTAAAGCAGGTAATTTCTGTCGATATCGCTGATGTAAAGTTAGTAAGGAAGATGCGTCCTAGTAGCGTCTGATCGTACGAACCCAATGGGTGACACATGCCGACCACTGATGCGTCAGGAACAGGCTCTTACTCGAAAGCGAAATTAGGTACGCGCGAAGGTGAGGCAGAATTTGAATTATGTAATCGCAATACAATCAGACGCCTGAAGTGAACTGCTCGGTAGCCGAAACGCGAAGTTTGCCAGTTCTAAAACGATTGGCCTCAAAGCTTCGAAATCGACTTACTCCTTGAGGCTTACCAGCAGACTACCAAGTAGGTATCCGTCTGACCTAAAAATCTAGTTCGCTTATGATGATCAAAGAGCTAGCAGATTGGTAGAAAATATACCATTGCATAATCCGTTCACAAGAACAAAGTAGTTTTTATCATCATCAAATATTGCTGTAGAATAGCCAAGAAAACGGAGGATTTTAATAGGTGCCGTCAAATGCCTATTTTTTCCAATGGCCTGAACGGATCAAAATCAATATAGCGAATAAGAGTTTATTTTTCTATGCTTATTAGGACGCCTCTCAAAACCTCTTAAAATTGATCCGGGAGTTGATTATCTGAATTGATAGAGTAATAAAATCAATAGGTTAATAGATATCATAGTTGGTGGAATTGTGGTTTTGAGATGTGCCCATTAACATACCTTTCAATAAAAATAGATTTTGACACATGCATTTGAGACACAGGAGATATCCCGATCAAACGGAGATCCCAAAGCTTCTCTCATTTAAATGCTATCGCCAAAGAAGTTTCCTAACCCATTGATCTATTTACCTTCTAATGTATAAAATATCATACTCTTGATCCTCATATCGACGATTTTAAGACACACCAACTGTTTTAGACCATGCGGAAGCAATGATGTGCGTTTTGGCGAAAAAGAAACAAATTCACAACTCCTATCCTATAATGTCGCCCATGATGGCTCGTTCGATGTGGTAGGATTTTTCTCTAAACGCGCTGTCAAATTCTGAACGCGGGTTCTTCCCTTCGACGCATGTAAGCTTGGCATATGGCTGTTGAACGTACTCTCTCTATAGTTAAACCGGACGCGGTAGATAAGAACGTAATAGGGCAGATATATGCTCGGTTTGAAAACGTCGGCCTTAAGCTCGTAGGATTGAAAATGCTATACCTAAGCAGGGAGCAAGCTGAAGGTTTTTACGCCGAGCATAAAGGTAAAGGGTTCTTTGAAGATTTGATGTCGTTCATGACCTCGGGACCCATTTGCGTGCAAGTCTTAGAAGGGGAGAGCGCTATTCAAGTTAATCGTGAACTTATGGGTGCAACGAATCCCAAAGAGGCAGCGGCAGGCACGATCCGCGCTGATTTCGCGACCTCGGTAGATGCAAATGCTGTTCATGGCAGCGACTCCTCGGCGTCAGCACAACGCGAAATTGCATACTTTTTTGCGGCAGATGAAATCTATAGCAGGTGAGGCCGGTGTTGCCCGGAATGTACTTGACTGGGAGCGCACTGATTTAATCGAATACTTTGATGATCGTGGAGAAAAGCGATTTCGAGCGACTCAGCTCATGCAGTGGATTTATCACAAACATGAGTTGGATTTCAGTCGCATGACGAATATCGCGGGGAGTTTGCGCCGCCAGCTGACGGAAGACTTAGTTATCGAATTGCCACTAACAATTGCTGTACGAGAATCGAATGACGGCACTGTGAAATGGCTGATGCGCACAAAGTCCGGTGACCTTGTTGAAACGGTGCTTATTCCCGACGGGCGACGCCAAACGCTTTGTATCTCATCCCAGATAGGTTGTATGCTCGACTGCACTTTTTGTGCGACGGGTAAACAGGGTTTCAATGGCAATCTGTCGACATCTGAGATGATTGGTCAAGTATTGCAAGCCTGTAGGTGGTTGAAGATCCATCGACCTGCGGAACGATTGACCAATGTGGTTTTCATGGGTATGGGCGAACCCTTGTTGAATTTTGATGCCACATTGAAATGTACCAGGATCTTGAGAGACGACCTCGGTTTTGGACTCTCGCGCCGCCGTGTCACCATCAGCACGGCAGGTGTCGTTCCTGCCATTATGAAAATGTGCGGCCTCACCTCGGTGGCATTAGCCGTTTCGCTCCATGCGCCTAACGATACCATTCGCTCGGAATTGGTACCGTTAAATCGAAAGTATCCATTGCGAGCGCTCTTAGAGGCATGTCGAGCCTATCTCATTTCACAGAAAGCCAAAGCGCTGATTACCTTTGAGTATTCATTGATCGAGAATTTGAACGATACGCCGAGTCTCGCACGTGAATTAGCCCGGTTATTACGAGACTTTCGATGTAAGGTGAACCTTATACCGTTCAATCCCTTTCCAGGTACGCGCTATTTCCGATCAAGCGAAACGCGTATGCGAGCGTTCCAAAAGACGCTAATCGACAACGGTGTGATGGCGATGCGCCGTACGACACGCGGCGACGATATTCACGCAGCCTGTGGTCAACTTGTTGGAAAGGTTGAAGACCGAACGCGTCGAGTTGAACGTTATCAGGCCGGGACTAGTGCGTATTTCGTGCCGGTCCAACAGGTTTGCGCACCTGAACTCTCGAACTAATCGCGGCGGTTAACAATCTTGGGGTCGCCAGAGGAAAAGAGCCAGACGAACGAGAACGTCCGCAACGAGGACGTAACATCTAAGGAAACATCAAGCGATGCGGTTCAGTTCGATGGTAAAGCAAATGTTGAGCTAGTCCAAGCTGCGACTAAAGTAGGTGAACGACTAAGTCGCGAACGCGAAGCACTCAAGAAGAGTATCGGCGACGTATCAGATCGGTTGAAACTGACACCGGATAAAGTGTCAGCGCTTGAAGAAGGTGATGTTGAGCCGTTTAGCGGTAGACGTTCAATTTACATTGAGGGTTATTACCGCGCGTATGCACAGTTACTAGGCGTTGATATCAACGATACGATATTTGCCGTTGGTCGTTCGCGTACGAAAGAAATAACGAATTTTCTCACTCCGCAAATTAACTACCAATCAATGCCGTCGCCGACTGTGTCGAAACTTTTACGCGATCATATGGACGAAGTCACTTACGGATTGGTCGCGGCTATGGTGCTTGTAGTTGCCGGCGTCATCTGGTGGGTTTGGCCTAGTTCCGATGAGCTATCTGGTCCGGCGACAACCGGTGTCGTGTTGACGTCAGACGAGGCAGGTGAACTATCTTCGGACGATACGAACACGCTACCATATTACTTGCGGGATGACCAAGATACTGATGATCCGGCCAGAGTGAGCGTCCCCGAGAATCAAGGTGAAAGCTCGAACGACTTGCTGACAAATGAAACATCTAGCTCGCAGCAACCGAACGTGAATGAGGCTTCTACTCGCGATTCGAACGCGATACCGGATGTTCAACCTAGCGATGACATCATGGATTCCCTTGAACCAGAGGCCTCAACACAATCTACCTACCAAGATCAGATCGGTACGGTCGTACTTTCATTTAGCGGACTTAGTTGGGTTGAGGCATACGGCGCAAATGACGACCGCCTGTATTACAAAACGGGGCAGCCAGGTGAAATCGCATCGCTTGTTGGTCTACGTCCCATATCAATAAGGATTGGCGATGCAGCTAGTGTCGCGGTGCAGTGGAACGATTCGGATGTTGATCTCAAGCCGCACACGAGTGGCCGTGTAGCGAAATTGACGCTACGCTAAAAATCATGTCAACATCACCACTGCTTGTACGAGGCATGCGCGATTTGCGTGCAGATGCTCTTGAGAGCATTGTCGAGGTCGAGTGCGCGTTTTGTGATGCATTAGCGAGTTATGGCTATGAGCAAATTCGCTTGCCGACCATTGAGCGAGCGGCTTTATTCAGCCGTGGTTTAGGCGAATCAACGGATGCAGTATCGAAAGAAATGTTCGTTTTCGATAACGAGTCGGATGCGTTAGCGCTCCGTCCCGAAGGCACCGCTTCATGCGTTCGTGCCGTGATTGACGCCAACATGTATCGCGGTAAGCGACCGAAGCTGTGGTACACGGGTTCCATGTTTCGCCGTGAGCGCCCGCAGCTAGGGCGCTATCGGGAGTTCTATCAAGTGGGGGCCGAAGCATTCGGATTCGACGGACCCGATGTTGACGCCGAGTTGATTCGTATTGTCCAAGATGTATGGGAGCGTCTTGGTGTCGCTGATTCGGTCTCAATGGAGATCAATTCGCTCGGTAATGCGGCTAGTCGACAGCGACATCGTGATGCGCTAGTGGAATATCTCATGCCGCTAAAAGATCGTTTGGATGGCGATAGTCAGCGACGTCTCACTCAAAACCCCTTGCGTATTCTTGATTCGAAGAACGCGCAAACTCAATTAATTGTTGCAAACGCTCCGAGTATGACGGACTTTCTAGATGATGAATCGCGCGCTCACTTTGAGGAGTTTCAAGCAAGGCTCTCACGAATGGGCGTGAGAACAGTCATCAACGATCGGTTGGTTAGGGGTTTGGACTATTACACCCATGCAGTCTTCGAATGGAACACAGAGTTTCTTGGCGCGCAAAAACAAATCGGTGGTGGCGGTCGTTACGATGGATTGTGTGAATTACTTGGCGGTGTGTCTTGCCCGGCAGTAGGTTTCGCAGTCGGTATTGATCGTGTCGCTTTGTTACGCAATGCATTGGATATTAAAGTGAAAAAAACATCGCCAGACCTCTATGCAATGGCCATGAGCGAAGACGAAGAGGAAGCCTTACATCGCGTGACGACGCGCTTGCGCGAAGTGTCAACTCTCCGTATTCGAACTCACCATGGCGGTGGCAAAATCAAGGCGCGACTCCGCGCCGCCGATCGTAGTGGCGCTGATATCGCTCTTATAATTGGCGCGCAAGAAGCAGCTAACAACCAAGTTTCACTCAAATGGTTGCGAACTGAGCGCGAACAGGTGACTGTTTCGGCTTCTGACTTACCTGCTGTGCTTCTTAACCCCAACTGATATGACGCGATAGAACGACTCGTGGCCGACTATTTGACTGACGAAGAACAAGTCGACAGGATCAAGAAGCTTTGGAAAGATTACGGTATCACCGTTGTGCTGGCGATCGCGATTGGGATTGGGGGTACGGTTGGTTGGGATTACTTCAAGGTGTATCAAGCTGAACGCGCGCATGCTGCCGCAGATCTGTATACCAGCTTTATGGAAGCTTCTGGGCTTGGGGAGCCCACCGCGTTGTTCGTGGACGATCTTGCAGCGAACTACGGCGATTCGGCCTACTACGTATTCACCCTACTGCGGCTAGCAAAAAATGCGATTGATGAAGGGAACTATGAGGAGGCGTATCAGTCATTAACGACGGCAAATGATGTCGCATCCGGTACGCCGCTTGGTGACCTAGTTGCGCTTCGTAAGGCCAAAGTGGAATTTGAACTAGGTGAATTCGACGCGGTGCTTGATTCTTTACAAACTATCGAAACTGATGGTTATCAGTGGCAAGCGCTTATGCTGAAAGGGGACGTGCACTTTCAAAAAAACGAATTGGATGCTGCTCGAGATGCCTATAAGACGGCCAAAGAACAGATGCCGACTCAATTCAATAGCGCTCCAGTTGATATGCGCGTCGCAAGCATTCCGTCTGCGCCGCCATGAATGCCTTGCCGCGGTCGCTGGTACTAGCGATCATGGCTTGTTTGTGCACGACGGTGATCATTTCAAGTTGTGCCACATCCCAGTCGCAGCCGACGCGAGAAAAAGCGCCTAAAAAAACTAAAGCTGCTAAACCGTTGCGTCTAGTCGAGTTCGAACCGGAAGCAGATCTTCAGGTGTTGTGGCGTCGCCAGGTTGGTCAGGGCATCGGTAAAAAGTTCATTGATCTGTCACCGGCGGCCGAGGAAGAAACGATTTTTGCCGCAGACGCGTACGGCTATGTTGTCGCATTCAGTCGCGACGATCCAGAGTTGAAGTGGCGCTCGCGTCTTGGCCGACCCATGAGCAAAGGCTTCTTTAACGTGATGGATCGCAGCGATCCATCATTCGTGACCGGTGGCATCGGCGTGGGTGTAGATACGATTTTTCTAGGTACCGCGCGTGGCGAAGTAGTGGCGCTGTCCGCTGCAAATGGAGAAGAGCGTTGGCGGGTTGTGTTAACCAGCGAAGTGCTGGCATCGCCTACTGCGTCGCGGGATGCCGTCTTTGTTCAAACTAGCGATGGCAATCTTTTCGCGCTGGCCATTGAGGATGGGTCGCAGAAATGGGTGTTTCATTCGCAAAATCCGCTCGTCACATTACGTGGTACTGCAGCTCCTGTCATTAGCTCAGGGATTGTTTATGCAGGATTTGGAAATGGTGTCCTGGTTGCGATTGACGCAACGAGTGGCGAGTTACTTTGGGAGCAGACAGTCTCTCTTCCAGCCGGGACATCTGAACTCAACCGGATGGTTGATGTCGACGGCAAACCACTAGTCGAATCGGCATTGGTGTTCGCTTCAGCGCATCAAGGAACCACGCGGGCGATGCGCCGGTCGGACGGACAGCCGATCTGGGAAGCAGATGTTTCTTCCGTGCGTGCCTTGCAATCCGGTTACGGCCTGGTCTTTGCGATTACGGACGAAGACGAAATCGTGGCCATTGAGCAGCGCGACGGTACGGTCGCGTGGCGACAGGACGGATTTTTACGACGCAATCTGACTGATCCGCTTGCATACAGCAATTACATTTTCGTCGGGGACTTTCAAGGATTCGTGCATGTGATCGCGCAAAGCGACGGGCGTCTCGTCGCACGAAGACGCGTCGACAGTAGCGCCATTCAACCTACGTTGTCACAAGTTGATGGGATCGTCTATCTATTGACAAAGAGCGGCAAGTTGGTTGCGCTTGAGCTCGATCGTTCGGCGTGACCTTAAGTTCGGGTACGGTTGCCATCGTCGGCCGTCCCAACGTTGGCAAATCGACTCTTTTCAATCGCCTTTGCGGGGGACGAGATGCGCTGGTTCACGATCGCCCCGGGCTGACTCGCGATCGTCAATATGGGCGCGCGCAATTCGGCGAGCAGTGGGTGACGGTGATCGATACGGGCGGGCTATACGATCAATCCTTAATCGCTGATCATGTAAATACGCAGGTTCAACTCGCCATTGACGAGGCTGATGTTGTCGTGCTGTTGTTAGACGCAGCAACTGGCGTCACCGCGGCGGATCAACGCATTCTTCAGGACCTGCGCAAGCTTGGAAGACCTGTCAAGGTGGTCGTGAACAAGATTGATGGCGTGAAAAGAACCCAACGGCTTGCGTTAGCAGAACTACATGGTCTTGGCTTTGGCGATGTAGCGTTCATTTCCGCAACGCATGGGGAAGGCGTTCATTCGTTACGAGATGCACTTACGCCTTTTCTTAATCGGCCGACCGAGATGCCAGATCCTGAAGGTATTCCAATTGCTGTGATTGGACGTCCGAATGTTGGTAAATCAACGCTAGTCAACACGCTTCTCGGCGACGATCGTTGCGTCGTGTTCGACGAACCTGGTACGACACGCGATGCCATTTATGTTCCGTTCGAGCGGGATGGTCAACGTTATACGCTTATCGACACAGCAGGCATTCGCCGCAAAGGCAAAGTGACCGATGTCGTCGAAAAGTTCTCGGTCGTGAAAGCACTTGACGCGTTGGCGGTCGCGGATATTGCGCTACTAGTGATTGACGCGGTCGAAGGCATCGTGGAACAAGATCTGCACATTGTCAGTTATGCCGTGCAGGCCGGCACGGGCGTTGTGCTGGTTGTAAACAAAATTGACGCCATCAATACGCAACAACGTCATCAGTTACAGACTGTACTTGCGAGACGGCTGGCATTTGCGGAGTGGATCCCGGTTCGCTATACGTCGGGGCTCGTTGGGACCGGGATGAGGAAACTCTATGCCAAAGTGCGAGAAGTTCATGCGGCCGGACACCTGCGTATTACAACGCCTGAGCTGAATCGACTGATTCAACAAGCTGTTGTGCGTCATGCGCCACCGACGCATCAAGGTCGGCCGATCAAAATTCGCTACGCGAACAAGCTGCGCGATCATCCGCCGTCGGTGCTTTTACACGGCAATCGGGTCAAAGCGTTGCCGGTGGCGTATATTCGCTATCTAGAGAATCATTTGCGCAAGGCACTACAACTTGAGGGGATGCCTGTGGTCGTTGAATGTCGCGATTCGACCAATCCCTTTGCGAATCGGCGCAATGTCCTCACGCCAGGTCAACAAAAGCATCGCCGCCGGCTGATTCAACACCGTAAAGCCCGTGCGAAGGCAAAGCACGCGCGTTAAATTGAGCCCGCTACGGGTTCTCGTATAACACGTTCAGCACGCGCATAAATACCTCCGGATCAGTATTCACACCGCCTAGACTAATCGTCCAATGTAAGTGCGGACCGGTGGAACGCCCAGTGGAGCCAACCTTACCTACAATCGCGCCGCGTTCGATTCGTTCGCCTTCGGCTACTGTAACTTCGCTCATGTGACACATCATTGAGACGAACCCACCGCCGTGATCAATCATGACCGTCAGCCCATTGAAAAAGAAATCGCCAACGACTACCACTGTACCGGGCGCGGGGCTTTTTATCTGGGTACCCTCCGCTGCAGCCAGATCGATACCGGAATGGGGGTTACGCGGTTGGTCATTGAAATACCGTCTTGAGCCGAATACACCAGATTTTCGACCTTCAACCGGTTGTACGATTGGCAATAGTTCCGACGGTTGAGTGGTAAATAAGGCATATGCTTCGCGCATACGTGCTATTTCGTTTCGAATGCGCTGTAAGTTCGTCGCCGACGGTGAGACTTGCTCTTGGTCTGCAATAGTGATGCGTTCCTCAGGATATGCCCTATCAAGCACCTTGATCCGTTTGCTTAGCGATTGCCCGTTCTGATACGACACATCTATTTCGCGCTCACCTGCTTCCATAAATAATGGAATCGCTACTACGGCAAAGTCGCCAGCGATGAGTTGCGTTCTTCCTTCGAATACAACCTTGTTGACAGTTTCAGCGGCCTTGATCGGTACAAGGATGACGCTGCCGTGCGCGCCTTGAGGCAGGGAACTAGCCCTAGCCCAAGTCAATACAGTAAATAGAGCGAAGCAGATGCCAAGAGTGGTAGCGACATGGGTCTTCATGTCGCTACGACGATGTAGGTTCGGTTGCATCTCGGTCCGAAGTTGAGTCCTGCCGTTGAATCACTGAGCGTACGACTGCGTCAATCGTACCGCCGTGTACATGAGCGTTAATCGTGTCACCGTCTTCGACTTCTTCGACATTCGATACGATTTGCCCCCAAGTCGTGCCATCCGGCTTTGTTACTACCGCATAACCGCGTTCGAGCGTCGCGAAAGGACTCACAGCTCGCAATGTGGCTGTACTGCGTTGATGTGCGCTCGCGCGCTCAGCCATCGCATGTTCGATCGAACGCGTGAGGGTATGGCGTAACCGCGCAATCTGATCGGTCTTGCTCTGAATCGTTGTGATAGGGTTTTGTTGTGTTAGCCGGGTTTGAACAGCGGCGACATAGGTTTCGCGTTGTGTTTGCGTGGTCGTTATGAATGCATGTAATCGTCGAAGCGACTCGACTCGACGTCGTTCGAGATCGCGTAAGTGAGTGATTGGGTTCGCGAGCTGCAAGCGTCGTTCGATGCTGATTAGGCGTTCGTTTAACGCGTCGATGCGCGTTTGTGGCGAGCCTCGCTGCAAGCGAAATACAAGAGCATCTTGCGTCGCGACAGCCCGTTCGAATTGAACTTTCAAGGCGGCTTGTAGTTTCTCACGCACCCGCTGTAAGGTCGCTTCTTTATGTTCGATCTCTTGTGATGGTTTGTTTAGTCTGGCTCGTAATACATCAAGTTCTTGTTGTCGGTGCGTTAGTTCAGTTTGAACAAGATCAACCGCGCGCTGGCGGAAGCCATGCACATAACCGCGCAACTCCTCAATATCCGGCGTCGTCAATTCGACAGCAGTTGACGGTGTCGCAGCGCGGACATCGGCTACATAGTCTGCCATGGTGACGTCGCGTTCGTGTCCGATAGCGCTCACTAGCGGTATCGGACAAGCGAAGATGGCCCGCGCGACCATTTCGTCGTTGAATGCGTTGAGATCTTCGTACGAACCGCCGCCTCGCGTCAAGAGCACAACATCGGCAGCGACTTCAGGTTGCATTGCGCGTTGTATCGCATGCACGATATCGTCCGGTGCGTGACGGCCTTGGACGAGAGTCGGTATGTGTACGATGTCGGTTAATGGGTACCGACGGTTGAAGTTGTATACGACATCGCGGATAGCTGCACTGCCACTTGCCGTAATGAGCGCGACTCGGGTAGGAAAATCAGGTAGAGGTTTCTTATGTTCTGTGCGAAATAAGCCCTCTCGCTCAAGGTCACGGCGCAGCTTCTCAAAAGCTGCGCGCATAGCCCCTTCGCCCGCAAGTTCGATTCGTTGTACGATGATCTGAAATTGACCGCGCTCAGGATAAATTGAGAATTTGCCGAGGACATTGACTTTCGAACCGACTTCGACATTCACGCGTTGGCGTCTGGCAACACTGTTGAACATCGCACAACTGATACTCGCATGACCTTCAATTAGATTGAAGTACCAGTGATAGGTCGAATAGAGATTTGCAACTTCGCCAGTCACCCAAATCGGCATAAACTCTTCATCAAGTACGCGGTTAACGCGCTGGATAGCTTCGGCGACCGTGTGAATAGGCTCGTTAGTGCCATCTTTCCGCATGAATGAGTGAACGCTATAAGATAAATATCAAGAATACGCTGGCGCTTAACCGCCCGGTAGATTCTAGATTGCGCGATGGTTAGATGATGTATTCAATCGCTTTACGGTAGGCTCTCGCGTTGTTTGGCTTGAATTCGCTGGTGCTCAGCATGCGGCAAGGAGATAGTTTCTTTCGTTCCTGCATGAGGCCCGTTCTCAACTCGGGGATCTTTGCGATCACCGTCGCCGACACTTTAAGACAGCCCCACCATTTTGCGTAGGCTATCACCTTCCTGCTGGCGTAATTGCACCGCCATCTTACGCTGTTCCGCTTACAGTCAGCGCTAACCTCAATCTACTCTGCGCAAATTCGAGTTTTCTTTATTAGCCTCACTCAAGATACCGTCTGGAATTGCCACAGCATCGCTAAAATCCCCTTTTGGCAGACGGCTAATCAGTATGTTGCTTACCAACAACAATGCTCTGACGTTTGACGATGTGCTGTTACGTCCTGGCTATTCCCGCGTACTTCCTGCAAACGTCTCGCTCGTGTCGCGTGCCACGCGTGATCTAACTCTAAATATTCCCCTGATGTCGGCGGCGATGGACACGGTCACCGAAGCCCGACTTGCGATTAGTATCGCGCAAGAGGGCGGTATCGGCATTGTGCATAAAAACATGTCGATTGAAGCGCAAGCAAATGAAGTGCGCACAGTCAAGAAGTATGAATCTGGCGTGATTCGCGATCCGATCACCATTGATGAAAACGCGACCGTTCAAGACCTCATTGACCTGACCTCGCAACACAGAATATCTGGCGTGCCAGTCCTTCGTGAAAACGAGCTCGTTGGCATTGTCACGCATCGGGACATTCGATTCGAGTCGCGGATGGATTTGCGCGTCGCCGATGTCATGACGCCGAAATCCAAACTCGTGACGGCGCGGGAAGACTCGTCGTTCGAAACGATTCTTGATTTACTGCACCGACATCGCATTGAGAAAGTCCTATTAACGGATGCTGATGGTCGACTTAGCGGTATGGTGACCGTAAAGGATATTCAGAAAGCGCAAGATTTTCCGAGCGCATGTAAGGACGACGCGGGCCAATTACGCGTAGGCGCTTCGGTAGGCACGAGCCCCGAGACCGACGAGCGTGTCGCTAAATTGACCGAAGCGGGGGCCGATGTCATCGTTGTGGACACTGCACACGGACATTCGCAAAACGTCATTGAGCGCATTCGTTGGATCAAGCAATCTTTCGCTGATCTCCGGGTGATTGGCGGTAATGTAGCGACGGCGGAAGGAGCTCGAGCGTTGGTTGATGCCGGCGTTGATGGCATCAAGGTTGGCATCGGTCCTGGCAGTATTTGCACGACGCGGATGGTCACCGGTGTTGGGGTACCTCAAGTGACGGCGATTGATGATGTGGCGACTGAACTTAAGGATGAAGACGTACCGGTAATTGCAGACGGCGGCATTCGCTACTCTGGTGATATCGCGAAAGCAATTTCAGCCGGAGCTGATTGCATCATGATCGGATCGCTACTGGCTGGTACGGACGAAGCACCTGGCGAGATCGAACTTTATCAAGGTCGAAGTTACAAGAGCTATCGCGGTATGGGATCGCTGGGGGCGATGGCAGAGCACCAAGGCTCGCGCAATCGATATGCCCAAGCGGAAGATGCGAACCTGAACAAGCTTGTACCTGAAGGCGTAGAAGGTCGCGTGCCGTATCGGGGACCGGTGCGTGCTGTAGTACAACAAATGATGGGCGGTCTACAAAGTGCTATGGGTTACACCGGATGCGAAACGATTGATGAGCTGCGCACCAAGTCACAATTCGTCACGATTACGAGTGCAAGTCAAGCCGAGAGCCATGTGCACGATGTCGATATCGTGAAGGAAGCGCCAAACTACCCCGGTTAAAAGTCGATATCCACGGTCGGTTTAACAACCTCTCATCTGGACATTTACAGCTCGTGATCGTCGTTATCGATTTCGGTTCGCAGACGACCCAACTCATTGCGCGGCGTGTTCGCGAACTGAATGTCTACTGCGAGATTCACCCGTTTGATGCGGATGAGTCGCAGCTTGCAATGCTTCAACCGAACGCATTCATTCTTTCGGGCGGTCCGGAGTCGGTCACCGAGCGCATCACCCCACGCATACCGGCGTGCGTACTACATAGCGGCAAACCCTTGCTTGGCATCTGTTACGGCATGCAAGCGATGGTTGATCAACTAGGCGGTCGGGTAGAGAACTCGGCTCTTAAAGAATTTGGTGCGACAACCGTGCGCATTAACGGCGGCGACCCACTATTGCACGGGCTAGGCGAAGACATTCCCGTATGGATGAGTCACGGCGACAAAGTCGTTGAACTACCTGTCGGATTTAGTGGCACTGCCGCAACTGCCTCTGCGCCGATTGTCGGCATCTCGGATCCTCAAAAAAAGCGGTACGGCATTCAATTTCATCCAGAAGTTACGCACACACGTGATGGTGTGGAAATACTGCGCCGGTTCTTGTTTGATGTAAGCGCGTGTGAACCCACATGGCAACCTACGAGCATCATTGAGCGCTTAACTCAAGATATCAAGGAGCAAATCGGCGAAGGTGAAGTGATCTTGGGTCTTTCCGGTGGAGTCGATTCCAGCGTTACTGCTGCATTATTAGCTCGCGCTGTTGGCGAACGGCTGCACTGCGTTTTTGTCGACAACGGGCTACTTCGTTTGCATGAACGCGAAGAGGTCGTACATGCGTTCGCGCCATCGAATGCGATGATGTTGGATTTACGGTGCGTTGATGCGAAGACGCGTTTTCTCAAAGCCCTTCGTGGAGTTCATGAGCCCGAAACCAAGCGCAAGATCATTGGTGGGCTCTTTATTAAAGTATTCGAGGAAGTGGCACATTCGCTGCCAAATATAACTCATTTAGCTCAAGGGACGATTTATCCCGATGTCGTCGAATCGGCTGCAACGCGCTTTGGCAAGACGCATGTCATCAAGAGTCACCACAATGTAGGCGGTCTACCTGAACGCCTTCAGCTCAAGCTGCTAGAGCCATTACGTGACCTATTTAAAGATGAAGTTCGGCAAGTAGGTTTAGCGCTCGGTTTACCGGATTCAATGATTGAACGCCACCCATTCCCAGGCCCAGGGTTGGCGGTTAGAGTTTTAGGCGAGGTCAATGAAACGAGCTTGAATGTACTGCGGCAAGCAGATGCGATTTTTCTTGAAGAACTACGGCGCGCGAATTGGTACAACAAGGTAGCGCAAGCATTCTGTGTGTTTCTTCCGGTGAAATCTGTTGGCGTCATGGGGGACGCTCGACGTTACGATTACGTTATCGCGCTACGTGCAGTGAAAACTACGGACTTTATGACCGCGGATTGGGCGCAACTTCCGTATGAACTGATCGGTACGATCTCTTCCAGGATCATTAATGAAGTCGAAAAGGTGTCGAGGGTCGTTTATGATGTTTCGAGCAAACCGCCGTCGACGATAGAGTGGGAGTGATTCGATGGGCATGCAACATCCTGTTGAGTCCAATAGCTTGGAATGAAAACGTCCGAACGGGCAGCAAGTCGTCTTAGCAGGGTATTTGAACCACCAAACTTGGCCGTTCCTGGCGAAGCTGTCTCCCAAGCTGAAATGGAGTTCTTTAAGAAACAAGGATTTCTGTTTAAGCGAGGCCTCATTGACAAGACCTCGGCTCGGGCGGCGATGAACCGGATCTGGCCCAATCTGCTCGAAAGGATACATCTTGCATCCGATGTGGGGCGAACTCTCAAGCGAGACGACCCGTCCACGTGGCGAGCGCCACAATGGAAAAAACTGCCACCCGCAGATACGTCGGGTCCTTTCGAGGGCCGACAACGAATCGCGGTGCACGGCCGTACGGTAAAGATGCACGACATTGGCGATCAGGAGTTTTTACTGAAGCTAGTGCCGAACAACAAACGTGTCAGATCGGTTGCACGGATGCTATTGGGGGAGCATTTGCAACCAAGTCGACGCACGCGCGGTGTATATGCGATCTTCCCACCAGCTCATCTTTCGGGTGAGGAAATTGAGCGACACATAAACGGCTCGCAGTTGGGGCCGCACACCGATCGTGTGTGTCAACAGCTTAACGTGTGCGCGTATTTGGAAGACGTACAACCGCGGTCCGGCGGCTTTACCGTATACCCGGGCAGCCACCGAATCATGTTTAACGCCCATCGGTTTGAAGCGAACTGGTCTCCGACCGAGACTTTTGACGATGCGATGCGCTATGTCGTAGCGAACATCGAACCCGTTGAGTTCGTCGGGAAGCAGGGCGATACGGTGTTCTGGCACGGACGCACGGTGCACAGTTCAGGTATTCATGTCGGCGATGCCATTCGCTGGGCCGTGTTTGCTGATTTCACTGAAGCGCGGGAAGTGCTAGATGCAGACACGCATCGCAAACTGGGTTTGTATGAATGGTTTAAAGATGCCAAACTGTTCAAGGATGACTTTGAGGTCGGAGAGGATATGTGGCGCAGTTGGCGTATGGGTCGTTGAATCCAAGAAGTGGGCTGGCTAGTTCAGTGTCTACAAAAAAGCGCGAACAGATGGTGTCTCGCACTCCAGAGGACTCAAGCACACGAGGTTCCGTCCGTCGAACCGCCAATTAACCTATCAACAATATGGTGGGGAATATTTGATAAGTAATTCGTTAAATATGCATCCCAGCTATTTATTTATAGTTGCATAAATACCTGTTAAGGGACACTCTCATGTCACACTCAATGCTCATTTCCGGAGGGACACTTGTCGATGGAACCGGAGCAGAACCACGTAAAGCGGATGTAGCGATTGACGATGGGTTGATTAGCCGAGTTGGCGACCTTTCTGACGCACAAGCTGAACACACAATTGATGCAACCGGCAAACTAGTTACGCCAGGATTCGTCGATCTTCATACGCATTTAGACGCGCAAATCGGCTGGGATCCAGAAATGCGACCGAGTTCGTATCACGGCGTAACGACTGCGCTTATTGGTAACTGTGGTGTGACGTTTGCACCATGCGCGGAAGAAAACCGTGCGTATCTTGCCAAACTGATGGAAGCTGTTGAGGATATTGCAGCGAATGCGATCATGGACGGGTTGCCTTGGAATTGGACGAGCTTTGGCGAGTATCTTGATACGTTGCAATCTTTACGACCCACCCTCAACGTAGTGGGGATGTGCGGCCATTCGGCGATTCGGTTCGAAGCCATGGGCGATAAGAGTTGTGACGAAGGTGTGCAAGCTGATGACCGCGAACTCAAGCGTATCGTCGAATTGGTCAAGGAATCCGTTGAAGGCGGCGCAGTCGGGTTCTCGACATCGCGCTTTCTCGGTCACCGAGTGCCGGACGGACGGTTGACACCTGGTACTTGGGCAGACGAACGCGAGACCGAGGCCATCCAACGAGCTGTCGTCGAAGCCGGTGGTCGGGGCGGATTGTTCCAAGCGGCCCCAGATATGCGTACTCGCTATAAGATTGAACGCGCCATGTTTGAGACCGGCGCGGAAGTTGGGTGTCAGGTTCTTTTCTCTGGCGGCACCGGGTCGGACGGCGATGGCGGGGTCGCGAGTTGGGAAGACTTCCTAGGGCGAAACAACGAAGCCGGCCGACGCATCACATCCATTTGTCATACCCGACCTAGCGGTTCTTTCTTCGGTTTAGCGCAACAAGCGTTTCTACGCACGCCCGCTTGGATTGAGTTGATGAAATTACCGAATATAGCGGAACGCGTCGCCGAAATGAAAAAACCAGATGTTCGCGCAAAGTTAATTTCGGAAGCGAAGGCTAAAGGCGGCTTTGGGCCGACCGCCCGCATTCTGCACCCGATGGGTGTTGGCGAATATCCAGACTTTGATCTTGAGAACCAGAAAAATCTACAGAAACTTGCTGACGAAGCTGGCAAAGATCCGGTTGAGGTTTATGTCGACCGGCTTATTGAATCCGACGGCAAGGAATTGTGGAACCTTTGGGCATTCGGTGGGGCGTTGCAAAATCAATGGAACTACATGCGATTGCCGTATGTGATTCCAATGCTTGGTGACGCGGGCGCGCACGTAGGACAATTCACGGACGCTGATTCACCGACATTCCTGCTAAGCGAATTAACTCGCGATCGCGGCGTATACACCGTTCAAGAAGCGGTACGGCGTATCTCCGGTCAATCAGCAGAAGTTCTCGGATTGAAAAAACGTGGCGAGGTGCGCGAAGGCTGGCATGCCGATCTCAATGTCATTGATTACGACGCGTTGACTTCCTGCCATCCGGAGTACGTGAACGATTTTCCGCACAATGGTGGGCGTTTGGTTGTGAAGAGCAAAGGCTACGACGCTACGATCGTAGCGGGTAAAGTCGTTATCGAAAACGGCGAATACACAGGTAGTCGTCCAGGTGAAGTGATTCGCGAATTTATTCGCGATTAGATTTGCGTCAATGCGATAACAGACGTACAAGTTTGCACGCCCCGTGGTTCTTGATCACGGGGCGTTTTTATTACAAGGTGTTGAAAATATCAGTGTAAATCGTCAAGGCGTTGACATCTTGACCGAAGCGCTTTCAATGGTTTTCGCTGCGAATAAACTATGAGCTATGGCGGTTGACCAATTTGTGTGGACTGGTAGCGTAATGGCTCATGCAATGATGGTAAGTCGTCGTTGAACGCGTTCGAACGACGCGGTGATGAAATCAATTCGAGGGAGTATGTGCCGTTATGGCTTATGCAACTGGGGATATCCTCAATCTAGCGCTTGTCGGTGCGGCTGGCGTCGGAAAGACAACGGTTGCGGAAGCAATGCTCCACCAAGCTGGCGTTATCAATGTTGTCGGTAGCGTAGAACAAGGAACAACGGTATCCGACTATCGCGCACGCGAACAGAGGCTACAACACTCGCTCGTACCGTCGATTTGTTCGTTTGATTTCAACGAGCGGCACGTAAACCTCATCGACAATCCTGGTTTTCCGGATTTCATTGGACGTACTCTGGCCGTCTTACCCGCAGTCGAAAGCGCAGCGATCGTAGTCGATGCTCATATAGGCATTGACTCCCATACGATGAAGATCGCGCGGTACGCCGCTGAGCGCAATCTGTGTCGCATGATCGTCGTAAACAAGATCGAAGCAGACGACGTTGATCTTGAAGCAATCACAAATCAGATTCAAGAAACTCTTGGTTCTGAATGTTTACCTATCAATTTACCGACGCAAGATCGGTCAGGCGTCATTGATTGTTTCTTCGATAGCCATACGGTAGATACGAACTTTAGTTCGGTGGAAGAGGCACATGAGCGCATCATTGATCAAATCGTCGAAATAGACGAAGCATTGATGGAGCTCTATCTTGAAGAACAAGAACTACCAGCACATCGGCTTCATGAAGTTTTCGAACAGGCGTTACGTGAAGGGCATGTTATCCCCATCTGTTTTGTCTCGGCCACGGTCGGTACCGGGATCGACGATCTACTTGCCGTCATGACACGCTTGATGCCAAATCCCTCCGAAGGAAATCCAGCGCAGCTTGTAACCGGTGATGGCAAGGCTGTAGCCGTGGACAGTTCAGCAAACGGCCGAGTGCTCGGACACGTTTTCAATGTCATCGAAGATCAATTTAAGGGGCGTATGGCCTTGTTACGGTTGCACCAAGGTACATTACGCAACGGCTCACAATTATTTGTCGGTGATGCGCGAAAGGCGTTAAAAGTTCAGCACCTTACTCGTTTACTCGGAGTGCAGCAAACCGAGATAGACGAAGTAGTTGCAGGAGATATTTGCGCTATTCCTCGCGCGGAGGAGGTCCACTACAACGCCGTGATGCATGATTCGCACGAGGACGACGATGTGCGTATGCAACCGATTGATATGCCGGTGCCCGTGTACGGATTGGCTATTTCAACCCCTGACGATAGCAATGCGAAAAAAGTCTCCGAAGGATTACATACGGTTTCAGTCGAAGATCCATCGTTGACCGTTGACCATGTCGCTGCGCTGAATGAGACGGTGTTGCGCGGTTTAGGTGAGATGCACTTACGGGTAGTCCTAGAGGAATTGCGCGAAGATCACGGTCTCTCGATTGAGACTCGGGTACCAGCAATTGAGTACCGAGAGACAATTACCTCTTCGGCCGAAGGACATCACCGGCATAAAAAGCAATCGGGTGGCGCTGGCCAATTCGGGGAAGTGTACTTGCGTGTCGAGCCTCTACCGCGCGGCGAAGGTTTCCTGTTTGAAGATAAGGTCGTTGGCGGTGTCATTCCAGGTCAATTCATACCCGCGGTGGAGAAAGGCATATTGCAGATCATGGAATCCGGGGCGATATCTGGCCATGAAATGCAAGATGTGAAAGTATCGGTCTATGATGGGAAACATCATTCGGTCGACTCGAAAGAGATTGCCTTCGTCCAAGCTGGCAAACGTGCGTTCATGGATGCCGTCAATAAAGCCAGACCGATCATCATGGAACCCGTTGTCGATATCAGTTTAACCGTCCCGAACGACTGTATGGGAGACGTTGCAGGCGATCTCTCATCAATGGGTGGCATGGTGAAAGGCTCAGAGGTGCAAGCTGATACCAGCGTAGAAATTCAAGGTCAAGCGCCGTTACGGGAATTGCAGACGTACCACTCACGTTTAAACTCGATTTCCGGTGGGCGCGGAACATATACGATGCAGTTCAGTCACTACGCTCCGGTGCAAGCGCCATTGCAGAAAGAATTGACCGAGGCGTTCCATCCGGTCGAAGACGATTGAAAGGCGTCTGCGCGCGTATTCCATTTCAACTGAGGGTTGCAGCAGGTTAACGCAGACGAGTTGTTTATGCGCGAAGCGCTCGTCCAGGCCCAGATGGCGAACGAGCACGGGGAGGTGCCGGTGGGCGCCGTCCTTGTTCGAAAAGGTGAAATCATCGGACGAGGTCGTTCATGTCAGATCGAGACATACGATCCATCGGCGCACGCTGAAGTTGTTGCACTACGCAATGCCGGTCGTTGTGTAGGCAACTACCGCTTGGTAGACAGTACGCTTTACGTGACGCTTGAACCATGCATGATGTGCACGGGTTTGTTAGTCCATGCGCGTATCAAGCGACTAGTGTACGGTTGCCAAGCGCCGAAGACAGGGGTAGTTCATACTCACGGAAATTTGCTTGAATGGCCACTGCATAACCATGTTGTGCAAGTACATGGCGGCGTGCTTGCGATGGAATGTAGCGCATTGTTGTCGGAATTTTTCGAACTTCGCCGTGGAGATCTATAGCTGACGCTTGTTCAAACTTTCGCGGGACCAGCGTTACCGCAAGCTACATTGGCGCCTGTTCGTCGGGCTATTGCATCGGTTCTCAATAGCGCTAAACATGATGCGTACGGCGAATACGTTCATCTACTTGAACTTGAAGCACCCTTAACTAGCTCACAACGCAGGAAAGTAAGTCGACTTCTGGATTACGAAACCGGGGGTACACGTCGCGAACGTACGACGCGTGCGACGGTCACCGTGGTACCACGCCTAGGCACGATTTCGCCGTGGTCAACCAAAGCAACTGAAATCTTCAAACTGTGCGGTCTTGAACAGGTAAGCCGCGTCGAACGGGGCATGCGCTGGTGGCTTTCGGATTCGGCGCTTGACGCGGCGAAGCCATGGTTATACGACCGGATGACACAAACCGTACTTGAGTCGGATTCGTTCGAATCTCTATTTCGCGAGGTACCGCCTAAATTTCTCGCCCGCATGACGTTAGGCCAAGATCCTTTCGCTGCACTGCAAAGGTACAACATGGCGTATGGTCTCGCATTGTCTAGTGATGAGATTGACTATCTTGTTAGCGTGTATTCGCAAATCCAGCGAGACCCTACCGACGTTGAACTCATGATGTTTGCGCAAGCAAACTCCGAACACTGCCGTCACAAGATATTCAATGCGAGTTGGTCTGTGGATGGCAAACGAACTGAGCGATCGTTATTCAGTTCGATCAAACGCACCGCTGAGATCAAGCAGTATGCGGGATTGCTGAGTGCATACTCGGACAACGCTGCGGTGATCGAGGGAACGCATGCATCGCATCTATATGTGAACCCTGCTTCGAAAGAGTACGTCAGTACAAAACTCACGCTTGATGTCATAATGAAAGTTGAGACTCACAATCACCCGACGGCGATTTCGCCATACCCCGGCGCGGCGACCGGATCAGGTGGAGAGATACGCGATGAGGGTTCCGTTGGTCGTGGTTCGAAACCAAAAGCGGGACTGGTCGGATTCACGACTTCCCATTTAAGAATTGAAGGCGACCAGCAACCATGGGAGTGCGAGCTAGGCCGTCCAGAGCGCATCGCAAGTCCATTTGAAATCATGCGCGATGGACCACTCGGCGCTGCGGGATACAACAACGAGTTCGGTCGTCCTGCATTACTTGGTTACTTTAGAACCTTTGAGCATGTTGTCGATCCCGATTTCGCATGGGGTTATCACAAACCGGTGATGATCGCCGGTGGTGTGGGTGCCATTCGCCGAGAACACATAAGCATGCTAGGCGGGGACATCGCTGATCGAGAATGTCTGATCGTCTTGGGTGGACCTGCCATGCTGATCGGATTGGGTGGGGGAGCGGCCTCAAGCATGCGAACCGGGTCATTGCACGAGGCATTGGACTTTGCATCGGTGCAGCGAGACAACGCTGAAATGGAACGACGCTGTCAAGAGGTTATCGATCGCTGTGTAGCCATGGGCTTAGAAAACCCTATTGTCAAGATACATGATGTGGGGGCGGGTGGTTTGTCTAACGCGCTACCCGAGTTGATTCGCGAGCTTGGCCGAGGTGCAATCATTGATCTCAAGAAGGTTCCAAACGCAGATGTTGGGCTTTCGCCCATGGAACTTTGGTGCAACGAAGCGCAGGAACGCTACGTGATTGCATTGCGGCCGGCTGGTCTCAGGTGGTTCGAAGAGGTTTGCAGGCGAGAGAGATGTCCTTTTGCGGTTGTTGGACACACAGACAGTTCCGGCAATCTGCTCGTAACAGACCTGCATTCCAACGAAGCAGCCGTTGCGTTATCAATGGACGCTTTGTTCGGTAGCCCGCCGCGTATGCATCGAAGTTATGAAACCAAGTCAATGTCGGCCCAATCGTTTGCGGGCCATCCGGCTGACATTGACGATGTCGTCGATCGTGTACTTCGATTTCCTGCTGTTGCCTCAAAGAAATTCCTCGTTACTATCGGCGACCGCAGTATCACCGGTTTGGTTGTGCAGGAGCAGATGGTTGGACCGCATCAGGTGCCGGTTGCGGATGCTGCGATTACCGCTGCAGGCTATGACTCGGATGCTGGCGAAGTGATGACCATGGGCGAGCGTTCGCCTATCGCGGTGCTGGACCCGGTAGCTTCGGCGCGCATGGCCATTGCCGAAGCCATCACCAACATGGCCGGGGTAAAGATACGAGCGCTAGAGACCGTTGCGCTATCTGCGAATTGGATGGCTGCAGCTGGAGTCGCCAACGAAGATCAGGCGTTGTATGAAGCGGTTCGGGCTGTTGGCGAGGAATTTTGTCCGGCCTTAGGTATCGCCATACCTGTCGGTAAAGACAGCCTATCAATGACAACGCATTGGGACGATCATTCGGTATCTTCGCCGCTCACATTGATCATTTCAGCGTTTGGAAACGTACCTGATGTCCATGCTTTCGTAACACCCGCGTTGCAGCGGACCGATTCGTCGTTGTTGTTGCTTGAATTGTCGTCAAATCGACGTCTAGGTGGCAGTGCGTATACGCAAACGTACTCTCAGCTTGATGGCATCCCGCCGGATGTGGATGATCCCCAAAAACTCAAAGCCCTGTTCGAATTGGTGCAACGTCATCTTGAACATGGCGATATTCTGTCAGTGCACGATCGCTCGGATGGCGGCTTGTTTACCACCGTGCTTGAACAAGCGTTGGCAGGTCGTATTGGTGTCGAGCTCGAATGCGACGAAGCGTGGTTGCCATTTCTGTTCAATGAAGAGATTGGTATCGTGTTGGAGGTTGACGACACTTGCCTTGCGAAGCTGCAACGTGAAGCTCAAGGGGTTGGCTTAGTTGCAACGCGCATTGGAAAGTCAGCGGCACATGACCACATGATCGTACGAACTGAGGATCAAGTCCTCTTTCAACGTTCGTTGGTTGCATTAGAGCAACTCTGGTCGCGAACGAGTTATGAAATGCAGCGACGCAGAGATAACCCGGCGAGTGCCGATAGCGAATATGAATCAATTGCGCTGCGTGACCCTGGCTTAGCGGAGCAACTAACGTTTTCACCCGAAAAATTACCTTCTATCGTCACATCAAAACCAACGGTTGCGGTGCTTCGTGATCAAGGCGTGAACGGTCAGCTAGAGATGGCTGCCGCCTTTCGTATGGCGGGCTTTAATGCAATCGATATGCATATGACTGATTTGTTTGAAGGTCGCGAATCGCTCGACCGATTTCAAGTTCTGGTCGCTTGCGGTGGCTTTTCCTATGGCGATGTGCTAGGTGGGGGAGGTGGTTGGGCGAAATCAATCCTCTACAGTGCGAAACTGAGGCAAGCATTCGCTGAGTTTTTTCATCGCGACACGTTAGCACTCGGTATTTGCAACGGCTGTCAAATGATGGCACAGCTGCGGGAATTGATTCCAGGGACAGACGAATGGGTTACGTGGATCCCCAACGAGTCCGCGCGTTTTGAAGGTCGAATGGTTCAAGTACGCATCAACCATGTAAACACGCCTTGGTTAGAAGGGATGGCTGGTTCGCAGATTCCCGTACCGGTAGCGCACGGAGAAGGTCGTGCGAATTGGGTACGCGCGCGCGATAGCGATGCACTATTTAGGCATAACCTGGTCGCGATGCAATACGTCAATGGAAATGGAAACGTTACGGAGCGTTATCCAGCGAATCCAAACGGGTCGCCCGATGGTATCGCTGGTATGACGAGCGCTACCGGCAAGGTATTAGTGGCGATGCCGCATCCAGAGCGCGTGGTTCGCGCGATGCAACAAACTTGGCGTCATCCGACTGAACGACGCGATGCCAGCATCAGTGGCTGGGGCAGGTTATTCAGTAACGCTTTAGAGGCTGTCACCTAAGCAAAGAGCAGCAGTACCATCTTCCATGATCATCCTCCGTTTGATGTATGGGACGACCTGTTTGCGGTAGGCAGATATCACCTTTTATTCGTAAAGTAAAGCGCCCAAATCAAAGGCATCAATCTGTCGCTGTAATCCCTTAAAGGTATCGCGACCGGCGACTCGAGAAACCTGCGATGCAGATGGCCGATGTTTGAAGATTACATATTGCAGCATCCCACCACCAAGGAACTGTATGCCCAGGCGGTTTCCCTGTTTGTCTTTCCATATGGCGCGGAGGTTTCCGTTGTCAATCAGTACAAGAGAGCCTCTTCGAAAATGAGGCACTGATTTGATGAAGGACTGGAAATCGGTCTCCGACTCCGAATTCAAATAGTAGCCATCATCCCTCGCGTAGATGATCAGCTCATTTAATCTAGAAGCATAGGACTGAAGCACTTTATGTTTTGGACCATTAACGATCAAATGCGGCACTTGAAATTTTCCAGATCGACTTCCTTGACTGCCTCAGTACGCGATGAGGTCTCTTTTTCTTTGACAAGAGAATCGGAACCTGTCTCAATGGCATGGGCAGGTTCCGTACCGCAGAGAAGCCGAGGCGACCACCACCAGCAATAGCGTTTTGAAGTGTTGATTGATTGGATCGGTCATAGCTATTACTCCGTAAAGTGAGCATTTATCTATTATAACTCATACTTGCGCACAGTCACAGGAAGCCTATTGTTCATTTTCCTATGCGTGTCTCCGTCTGGAAAATTTCCGTACACTACTAAATTAACTCACTATATGCGTAGGAGGTAGTGTCATGGTAAACCATTGGCGTGACGCAATCAGTACGGGCGTCGTTTCACTTCAATGTTTTGTCCAAGTGTCATGAAAATCCGATCCAGCGCCCGGCTCCGGCAACCGTAAACCATAAAACAAGTGAAGTCAATCCAAGGCTCGCTAAAGCAATAGGTGACGCTGTTTTGTATAGTACGATCCGATCCCGCACTGTGAAAGTAAATATGATCGCGACACCGAGTGCCGAGATCTTTACCCACCACGAAAAGTTGTAATACAACTTAATCATCTCGGAAAGAGCTAAAGGTATGCCTGTCGCGAACATGGTGACTAACCCTACAGCAAAATAAGGCCGAGCGTTTTTCAGTACCTGCTGTGCAGGACGCGAGCGTAGCGTCAAACCTAGTAAACGCAAATCTACGACAAGGATTGTGCCACCGAGAAGAGCGAGTCCAACCAAATGAATTGCTTCAATAAACGGAAACAGCCAATATGATGTACGGATGGCCTCGCCGATCCAGGTGTCTTCAAGCGATTGAAATAGATCAAGCAACGTCATAACGACGCGACTTCATCAACAACGCAGCCGGCGACTGCAATGACCCAATCGGGTTGCGGACGATCGCAGTCAAACCAGTTATAGGCAATCATGCGCCCTGAAAAGATCACGATGATCCAGAGGAATAAGGAAGCTGCCGCAGTCAAACGAACCGAGCGAGGAGGTTTTGGTGCCTTGTCCCAAAGTATTCGATCCTTGCTAATCCGATAGTGATAGTGGGCAGCATTGATCGCAGCTAGAACGATCATGATGACTTTGATTCGAAACCATACGCTGTGATAAGTGCGCACTGGAATGGCATAGAACAGTAACGCGCCCGTAATGAACATGATGACAAAACCTATCATGGTCCACGGCAGTATGTTGCTGCTAATGATTGAGATAGGCGTTGTTCGAAACGCAACGCCTAACATGCGCAGATCAACCACTGCGAGCGTACCAACAAATAACGTCAGCGCTAACACATGGGTCGTTTCAACGTACGGATACATGTAGAGGGACTCATGCAGTGCCGTACTCCATGCGTGCGTATCAAGCCAGTCAGCAAACCAACGAAGGGACACGAATCTACCTAAAACTAAAACGCCGCAAGGCCCGTAGACGATGCGGCGACATGTACTAACTGTCCGCTATGAACTATGGATCAGGGGTTTCCTCAGTCGCAGCGTTTTGAACCGATTCTATCTTCTTGACGTCTTCAGCGCGTGCCTTTTCGGTCGGGTCGGCGCCATCGCGTGGTGCGCCCGTTCCGGATGAACCCATGAATAACGTCGTACCGTCCTCATAGGTGATATTTCGCCCATTCGCGCGGTTCGAGAGATCTTTCGACTGATAACCGTCCACAATGATGTATGTGCCAGGCGCTAACGAATCGCGGGTAACACCGCGGCGAAGCAAGGTGTTGGGCGTACCGCCTTCCACCATCCAGGATTCGGTTGTGCCGTCTTCTTTTTCGTGGTCAAGGTGAATCCAAGCGTGTGGATTCACCCACTCGACTTTGCTTACCTTGCCTTTAAGTAGAAGCGGGCGATTCGGGTCAAATTCAGCGCCAAACGCATGGTGAGCGTAGACTGCAACGCCTGCTACGATGAGCGAGATAGCAGCGAGTGCAAGGTAGATTAGTTTCATACGAGAGTTCCCTGAGATCAATTGCTCGCGGCTAACGCTTCACGTTCGAGGCGGCGGGCCCCGCGAAGAATATTGCCCATAGCATAGTTGCCTTCATGGCATGCATATTCATAGATTTTTTCGTCTGACTTTGGCCAGACATATTCGCCCGACCACTTGTCCTGCCAGGTCGTGGGGTCTTCCACTGTGAAACTGTATTGCAGATTGCGGCTATCAATGCGATTGAAGCGTTCGGTCACTTTCAAATGTCGAGACGCAGGCATTTGCGCAGGCGTGTCATTGAAATTGGTTGTTTCGATAACGAGCGTATCGTCCTCCCACCATCCGATGGAATCGCCCATCCATTGTCTGACGTCTTCCGGCGGGTGTTCGCTATTGAGCCTAATGACGCGGGCGTCGTGAACCATTTCCACCAATATCACGATCGTATCAGGGCCTTGCACGATGTGCTTGTGATTGTTGTAAAGGGCTGGCATCATAGGCGGCCCGCCAGTCGAGCTGAACCCTTGTAAGCAACGATCGGCGAGTGTCAGACGTTCTGGATTGTCGTACGGCCCGGAACCATCGCCGCGTTCGAGCCACGAAGCGGTGCCGTCATTGCGTGCGAAAGAGCCGTAGAAAGCTCGTAGACGAGCGCCTGCTTGCGGCGTCAAGGCTGGCCTACGGCCGTTCGCTGGATAACTGATAATCGAAGTTCGGAATTTTCCATCAACCTCATTCAACGTCTCGCCATTGTCGATCCAAAAGGCGTTGTAACCTCCGACATTCCCGGATGCCCCAGTTGATCCGTCTCCGCCCACAGGGGGGGCAGTGCGGTCTGGATCTTTTGATGCGTTACTTTCGGCGAGACCTTCGCGCGTTTGACGGGCGCGCTCTTCCGCTTGTTCTTTGGTTACGTACAAACTGTCGCCGTAATAGCGTGGCCGCTCAACGGGCGTCAATGTGGCCGTATCGTAGGTACCGGTGAAATCCGGGGTGCCCCAAGGCGTGCGTGGGTCTTCTGCGTTTGAATTTGCCCAAACGTCTCCCCCAGATAGTGTCAGTAGTACGAAAGTAAAAGTGAATTTCATGCTTATTCCTCCCAGCCACGCGGCAATGGGTTACGGCGCCACTTACCGTACATCAATTCTTCAACGAACTCAACGCACTTGAAATCCATGATGCGTGCGTCAGGTTCCATCCGACGGTAGAGCGGCAGGGAAATAGTCCAAGGTTCAGTAAACGTTTCGTCGTCGTAAATGGTAGCTTCATACTGAAGGTGGTTGGGACCCGCTGGTGTCCAGCGTTCCACCACGCGCATGGCTGCCGAGTGGTGATTGCCGGCCCGGTCAAACCACGTATCGCCCACCTGACCGGTCACTTCGACGATTAAAGTATCTCCGTCCCACTGTGCGTAGGATTGCCCCATCCAAGAATCAACTGGCGCCGGACCTGGATCCTCGAAATACAGAATACGATCGGCATTGGCGAACTCGAACACTATAAACATCGAATCGTGACCTTGCACGATCTGGAAGGGAAACGGCATGTAGGTCGAGCGCGGGACACCAGGAAGATAGCACTTGATTTCGGGATCGCGGTTTAAGTAATCCGCGCGATTTTCTTCCCGAATCGCTAATGCTTCTTCGGTATACGGGATTTTTCCACTGCCTTTAATAATTCCCATACCGCCAGGTACGGCGCCAACGGCACCTAACGCGAGAATCCGTTGATGTGGAACGGGAACGACTGGGCCGTCGCGCAATTGCAGTGCCGGACTTGCCAAATGACGTTCGATATTCCAGTGCGCGCTGCTGACCGCTTGCCAGATGCCACTTAAGTCGGGTAGATCCGTGCCTTCCAACCGCGGAGCAACCCAATCCTCCGACGCTAATGCACCGTAACAACCGATTAGATATCCGGTCGTTATAAGCAGTTGACTTAAACGGGAAGCGAGGTAGCGCGACCTCAACGCTGAGTGGCGCAGCGTGGGCATAAATGGTTATTACCTTCGCGGGACTGAATGATCCGAATTGTAAGTGTGCGAAATTCACGGACTTGACAGATAAATTGAATGCAGTTTTATGCTGGGCATTCAACGTTGAGCTTGAATGGTGCGATTTCGCTACCGCGCGGAACACTGTGACAAGACCTTCACGGCGTTGACGGGCACGCCGTTGGCGGGGCTGCGCTTCAAGTCGACCTGGATGGCTTATCAAGCGTGCATGCAAAAGCGGATGACGCTGCATCAGTCGGCCGAGGCGTGTCGGATCAGTTACCGCACCGCATTTCTCTGGCGACATCGGTTCCTGGCCAACGCGCGCGCCGACGGGCCTTGAGGGTATGGCTGAAATGGACGAAACCTATTTCCTGGGAAGTTGTAAAGGGCGTCGCAGCTTGCGGTAGCGCCGTAAGCTGAGGAAGCGGGCGGTGGTCGTGTGGTTCCACGCGGTCGAAGCCAGGCGCATTGGCCGGTGCTGACGGCCGTAGCCCGCGGGAGCGCAATGTACTCCCAGCAGGTACCCGACACCACAGCGACGACGCTCAAAGCGACCGTCGCGATCTGGACGGTCATAGACGCGGTGATCGTCAGTGATGCCTACCCAGCTATCGCGCCGCCACGCGCGAGGCAGGGCTCCATCACCAAGTGATTAACCGCCCGCGGCGTGTCGACCAAGTACCTTGACAACTACATGCGGTGGCTACAGCTACACGACTTCCACCCCGACCAAGCCACCGAAACGAACTCCATTGTCGAGCATGTCGGACTAGATACACATACAACAACATAAGAGCCCAAGTTAAAGATCGAATGATTCTCTGTTTTGCACACAGATGTTTTATGGATTGTCATTCATCACGGCCGGTTTTAGGTATCATCATCGTGCGATTTTCCAATAGAATTGATACGATAGCGTTTGGGGTTAGAGCCATTTGTCGGAAGTAGCTGCTGCACCGTCCATACAGTCGCCCGTTTATGCGGACGACTATTACGCATGGTGCCAATATCAACTGAAGTTAATGCAAGCGGGTCGTTGGCTGGAACTGGACTTTGAGAATGTAACCGAGGAATTTCGTGATTTGGCAGGACACGACCGGCGCGCAGTTCAATCGTTTATGAAACAGACTATTGTTCATTTAATCGCTATTGAAGTATGCGGATCGCAGAATTGGGTCAAGCTAGAAACTATGCGGTATTGGAAAGCCGAAGTTGCAAGGTTTCGAGAAGATATCGTAGAAATCTTGAACGAGAGTCCGAGATTAAAGCACACCATACGAAAAGAATACGATCGGGTATGGGAACGCAGCATGGGTTCTTTAGTGAATAAACTAAGTCGGATTGAGAAGATCGGCGAATCAACTGCGGAAAGATTGGTCAAGGGCTTTGATCAAGGTCCTAAATTCACCATAGACGAATGCGTTGGCTTTGAATTGGATACCCATAGGCAGGGTGTTGAGGCGATTAGATATACAGGCAAGTGGCTATATCCAAATAACGTATTGGACGTATTTGCTAAAGCAGACGCGGAAATGGAGCGTACATCCCGAATCCGTGGCTAACGCTTTTAATAAGCTTGCGAACTTAGTTAGCGAAACGACTATATCGTTTGTTCTAGCTTGGAACTACTTCGTTTTCTTTACAGCTTTAAGCGCTTATCAAATTCAGCGCAGTTTAGGTTAACAGTTGATTTCGTCGGATTATGTTCCATGGATATCCGGATCGTAGTATGCTATGACGGCCGCACCGGCGAAAAGGCCTCTTTACTGGTATGGCGGTATCGTGTGTTGAGAAATACTCTGAGATCGTAGTACATGAAGCAGGCTGTTGGCCTTTGTTTAGCAACGATTCCAAGTGACATGAGGTCATAATTACGAGTGATCGGGTAGGTCGACTTGGATGCCCCAAGCGTTTTATGGTTTATCTATTTTTGAACTGGTTTGTCAACCATGCCTTCGGAAGAACCCAGTTGATGGATACGATGCATACCTATCCAATGTAGCGATACACGATGAGATATCTATTGGAAATGAATTGAAGCCAAGAAATCTTCTTATCGAACTTACTGAATAAACACACATTCCCCTTGAATCCACGCATTAGGAGCATGGCAAGCATGAGAAAGGTATTGACGGCGATTTGTCTCCTGGGCAGTGTCGTAACGACGGCCGTACAGATTGAGAACTTCGAGCTACTTGATCACAACGGCAATGCGCATGAACTGTATTACTACTCGGATGCGGATGCTATTGTGCTAATCGTTCAAGGCAACGGCTGTCCCATCCTTCGTAACGCGCTCATTGATCTCCGTTCGGTCCGCGATCAATTCGCTGACGACCAGGTCGTCTTTCTCATGCTCAATGCGAATCCACAGGACGACCGGGAATCAATTCGTCTGGAAGCGGCTGAATGGGGCATTGATTTCCCTATTCTTGTCGACGACGCACAACTGGTAGCGCGTAGCCTTGGCGTGACGAGAACTGCCGAAGCTTTCGTGATCAATCCATCGAATTGGGATTTGACATATCGGGGTCCCTTGAACGATCGGCTTGGTTACGAGCGACAGAAAGCTCAGGCCGACGCGCACTATGTCGCGGATGCTATTCGCGCCCTCAAGGAGGGGATTCAGGTCGACATCAAGTCGGAAGGCGCCAAAGGTTGCCTGATCAATATGGCAGAACCGCAAACAGGCATCTCGTACGTTGACGATGTCGTACCTATATTGCAAGAACGGTGCATGAGTTGCCATGTGCCCGGTGGTATCGGGCCATGGCATATGTCGAGTTATGACATGGTCAAGGGGTTCGCTCCAATGATCCGTGAGGTATTGCGCACGAATCGTATGCCGCCTTGGCATGCCGACCCGCACATCGGCAACTGGCGTAACGATCGCAGTATAACTCTGGCGGAGAAAAAACTACTGGTGGACTGGATCGAAGGAGGTGCATTGCGCGGCGAGGGCGTCGATCCATTAGGTGCGATCGTGGCTGAAATCGAAACAGCACGAGGGTCGGCAGACTGGCCGCTAGGCGCTCCTGATCTGATTGTGGAGGTGCCTGCGTTTGAAGTTCCAGCAAGCGGCGTTGTCGAATATCAAAATTACGAAATTCCGACAACTTTACAAGAGAGCGCCTGGATCAGTGGCATTGACGTGAGACCGGGCAATACTAATGTAGTACACCACGTATTAGTCGGTACGAACGAACCTGGCGAACATGCCCGTCAAGGCGTATTTAACAACTACCTTGGCGGTTATGCGCCTGGTGTTCCGGGCGACTTTCTACCTGAAAATACGGGCATCATGGTGCATCCAGGATCGTCGGTTGCCGTGCAGCTGCACTATACCCCTTATGGTAAGGCCGTAGTCGATAACACGAAAATCGGTCTCTACTTTCACGACGAACCGCCCGAGCTCATTGCGCGGCACGGTGTGGTTATTAACTACAACCTTGCTATTCCGCCGAATACGAAGGCGTACGAAGAAGGCGCGTATCTCGAATTCGACCGGGATGCGGAACTCTATTCGATTTTGCCACACTCGCATTACCGGGGTAGAAGCTCTACGTTTGAATTGGAATACCCGGACGGTGAAAGGGAAACGCTGCTATCTGTACCAGCGTACGATTTCAATTGGCAGACCCCTTACGTATTCGACACCCCGAAAGCGGTACCGGCTGGTTCCAAGCTGATCCATAAGACCATCTATGACAACTCCAAGCAGAACTTCGCGAACCCGGATTCGGAGAAGACAGTTACTTGGGGATTGCAGTCATGGGATGAAATGCTTTACGGTGCGTTCGTGTTCCGTTGGGTTGAAGAAACAGCCGCCGAGCCAATTCATTCGAGTGAGCGTTTCCAAGCTGCCCAAGCAGTAGGTTTTCTTGATCGGGACATGGACGGCGGGATCCAGCAAAGCGAATTAACGGGCAGATCAATACGTCGACTTGCACCTGCGTTCGCAGGTTTCGATGCTAACGGTAACGAGGCCATTGAGGTAGAGGAGTTTTTCAACTACCAGAAGTACCTAGCGCAACGGCGAGCACAATCGAGAAACACGGCAGTTCAACCAAACTAGCTATTCACGGGCTTCGCTCGTGAAAACTAACGAACCTTATCTGCGCGATCTGCTGCTCATTGGCGGTGGTCACGCACACGTCCAGGTCATACGTCGGTTCGGGATGAAGCCCGAACCTGGCGTGCGCGTGACGTTGATCAGCCGGGAGAGCGAGTCCCCGTATACCGGCATGTTGCCAGGCTTTATCGCAGGCGAGTACGAACGCCGCGATATGGTCATTGATTTGCTGAAACTTGCTCGATTCGCCCAAAGTCGATTTATTGAAGGTGACGTTGAGTATGTCGATCTAAGCGAGCAACGCGTTCATTTAAGCGGGGATCGAGTGCCGATCCGTTTCGATGTGCTGTCTCTCAATACCGGTGGTGATTGCACCTTGCCCATTCCTGGCGGGAATTTAATCGAACCGGTGAAACCCATCGGACGGTTCCTCAAACGATGGCCAAACACCCTGGAGCATCTGACTCGCCTTACGGATGCACGCATTGTGGTGATTGGCGGAGGTCCGGGCAGCGTCGAACTGGTGCTAGCGCTGCGACAACGACTAGGGTCCGAATGTCAGATCACGTTGGTTACCCGTGCGCCTGAATTAGTTCTAGATCACGGCGACGGGGTTCGTGAAGATGTCTATGACGCCCTACATAACAACGCTATTGAGCTCGAATTAGGATTTGAGGTGGTGTCTGCCAAACGCGGGTCGCCTCACGATTTCATCGAATTGAGAAATCAGGACGGCTCGGTTATTGCTTGTGCGCATGCGTTTAGCGCGACCGGCGTTATGGCGCCGGATTGGATTCATCGATCGGGCTTTAGTGTTGATGACGAAGGCTTTATCGCCGTTAATCGATACTTGCAGGCTCAAACGGCGCCAAATGTATTCGGTGCTGGTGACATCGTGTCGTTAGTTGATCAACCACGGCCGAAGTCAGGCGTTTACGCTGTAAAAGCGGGCCCATTTCTTGCAGAAAACCTTGTTCGGCATGTGACGGGTATGAAGTTAAAGCGATTCAAGGCCCAACGACGAGCGCTGGCATTGCTTCGACTCGCGCCGGGTAAAGCGGTTGCTTCACGCGGTTTGTTACAGGCGTCTGGCCATTGGCTCTGGCGGTACAAAGACCGGATTGATCGCCGATTCATGCGACGGTTTCAGGTTTTGCCAGCTATGTCGACGCCGTCGTTTCAGTATCAAGGCTCGCTCCGCACCGACGCGCCCGAAGCGACTATGCGTTGCGGCGGCTGCGGCGCCAAACTCGGGGCTGATGTGTTGCAGCGAGTCTTGCAACGGCTAGATATACCGGTCGACGAAAACGTTCAGCTAGGCATCGGTGAGGACGCAGCCGTAGTTAACTTCGGCTCGGCAGTCCTTGCTATGAGTTGCGACGGATTTCGCGCCATGATTGACGACCCTTGGCGTTTCGGCCGGATTGCCGCGCATCATGCATTGAACGACCTGTATGCGATGAATAGCGAACCACAGATTGCTATGGCTTTAGTCACGGTTCCCTTCATGGCCAGCGAACTAATGGAAGAAGATCTATTCCAGCTCATGAGTGGGGCCCTCACGGTGTTTAAAGAGGATGGTGTGTCCCTAGTCGGCGGTCACTCGGCGGAAGGCACGGAACTAGGAGTGGGGTTTTCTGTTGTCGGCACGACTGGTTTCAGTATTATGACGAAAAGCAATCTTCAGCCCGGACAGACGTTAGTCCTTACGAAGCCGCTTGGCGTAGGTGCGATTCTCGCTGGGGGGATGGATGGGCGTTGCGACGCAACGGCGGTTGAGCAGGCGCTTCACACGATGGACCAGTCCAACGCCAGTGCGGTAAGGTTATTCGCCGATTACGCTGTAACGGCTTGCACGGATGTGACCGGGTTTGGGTTAGCAGGTCATTTGGGTGAAATGTTGCGAGCATCGCATGCGAGCGCATCATTGAATCTAAGGGACATCCCTGTATTGTCAACCGCGTTGGATGCGCTCGCTACAGGCGTTGAGAGTTCGCTGCAGGCAAACAACGAACGGGTATTACAGGACTGCGTTTACGATTGCTCATCGCTTGATCTTCGTCTACGTATGTTGGCAGACCCACAAACGAGTGGTGGGTTGCTCGCGGGTGTTGAAACAGACTACGCGCAAGCGTGCGTGAACGAATTGAGAGCTTTAGGCTATCCATACGCACAGACCATCGGTGATGTCGATGAAGCGCCGAAGCGAGCAGGGCGAATAGCCGTGCGAAGTTGACCGCACTAACCAACCTTTTTCAACAGACCCTAGGTTATCAACTTGATGTGTTGAAGTGTGCTGCGATGGCCGGTCGAAATCGGTTCATGTCTACGAGGAACGAGTCGTGACCTTGAATCGAGTCAAGAATTTGGAAGTCGACTTCAATATGAGCTTTGATGAGCGCATTTTTTAACTCATGTTGCTGTTCGGGCGGGAACAAAAAATCGGATTGCACGCCGAGTACGGTCGCTCGTTCGATACCGAGGGTATTGAAAGCTAGCTGGATTGAGCCGCCGTGATCAGACGCGTCGAATAAATCCATCGCGCGCGAGAGATAAAGGTAACAATTCGCGTCGAAGCTTTCGGTGAAGGATCGCGCACGCGCGGTTAAATACGCCTCAATTTCGAAATCCACTCCAAACGGGTGTTGCCGCGCCGATTCCAGGCTATCGTCGGTGATGCGCTCGCGACCGAAACGCTCACGCCACTCTTGTGCAGATCGATAACTGATCATACCGAGTTTGCGTGCTAATCGCATGCCTTTAAGCGGTTGCTCGTCGCTTGGGTAGTTACCTTTTAGCCATGTAGGGTCGCTGTACACTAGTTCCCTTTGTAATGACCGCAAGGCGATGCTGAATGGGCGACTGTTAGCAGCAGCGGAGATATTCAACATGGTCTTTACCGCAGTCGGATACATCAACGCGTAAGCGAGTGCGGACATGCCGCCCATGGATGCCCCGACTGCTGAGTGAAGACGATCGATATTGAGGCTTTTGACTACGCAATGAGCCGCGTGCGCAACATCCTCCAAGGTTAAGACCGGAAACGTTAGACGATATGGTTTGCCCGTGACGGGATTGATGGATGCAGGGCATGTCGAGCCGAAATAGCTACCGAGCGAACAAATACAAATCACGAACATGCGTTGAGTATCAATGGGTTTGCCAAGTCCCACCACATCCTCCCACCACCCAGCGGTCGGGTCTAACTCGGACGACGCCACATGCGCGGAGGCTGAGAGTCCTGTGAAAATGAGAACCCCATTGTCTCGCGCGGCGTTTAACCGGCCATACGTTTCATAGGCCATGGTCGGTTGTGACAACCGACCATGCACCATTTGAAAGTCACCGTTTATACTGAAGTAACGGCGTGCGTCACCCATCCGTGAGATTTACGCTTGCTAAGAAATAACAAACGCAATCCTGCAACGCAAGCAGTGGTTTGCGTGTGAACATTGAGAGCACGACATCTTGTTTGAGATATACGCCTTGATCTCGAAAATCGAAGTATTCACATGTCAGGTCGAGCTTGTTCGCCGGGTTAGACACGGTGAGATGCCAACCGTTGGAAAGGCGTTCGGCAAAGCGGCTTCCTGCGGGAAGCACACTAAAACTCTTATCTTCAAGTTCTGTGCTGAATTGCGGAAAAGTGCAGAGATCAGCGTGTTCGTGTTGGACTTTGACGATACCTAGTGTGGCGAAGGACTCAAGGGCGTCGAACGATGCATCGGGCACTTCGTCAAGCTCGTTAAGTTGGTGTAACATGTTGAATGCGCGTTCTTCGCTGCGTGGATCGTCAACCGTACCGGTTTCAATCGTGAGGGCAGGACAATGCAGGGATAACGCGTGTCCCAGAATCTCAAGTGTGTGGTCAGTGAAGATGATCTTGTTGCTAAATAACGTTGCTAGCGATAGCGTTGCGGCTTTCCGATTGGTAACAACTGAATAATGCGGGTTCGGCCCGGAATTGTTATGAATGTCGATGCCGCACCATGGATCAACATCCGCGAGCAATGCGCGTAGTGTCGAGCACCAAGGTTCCTGAAGCCAGACGCGATTGAAGTCCATCTCATGTGGCAGATGGCGCATGCCTGCAGCGGCGGCCGTGGGATTACCAACAAGCAAGATGAACGAGGCTTCAGGATGGGCTTCAATGAAATGCCGCGTAGCGTCCCAACCCGTCGTCTCATTGCCGTGAAGCAGTGTCGCCACAAAAAAGGGCCGTTTCCTATGGTGTCGTAAATCGAAAATCGTCGGGCCGCTGAGCCATTGGTGAAGATCCTTTGCTTCAACTTCCAGTAGACCATCGTCGAATTCATGACGTATGTCAAACGTCATGAGAGGGACCATTCGTGAACCGGCTTTTCGCTTGCTTGGCAATCGGCATAACGACGAGTCAGTGCAGCGAAATCGCGGCGGTGCGAGTCGATCCATTGTCGTTGCCACTGAGCCCCGGTTTGCTTTGATTCCACCCGTTCTTTCACAACATCAAGGAAACGATTGACCTCCTCACGTGGTAAAGGTATGCCGTACAGTGCTTCGCGGCTTGCAGGAATAAGGTCGCTCAAGAGTAGTTCGCGCACGTTGACTTTACAGCCGTTGGTCCAGTGAAAAGTTGCATCTAACCCATCCCTTGCTGCCGCATAGAAATTAGCGCGTACTTGATCGAAAGTTAAGCATTCTGCCATGGTTGGTGTCGCATCGCTAAACGCGCGTAATAGACCCGTGAACACCGCCAGATTGGCGACACAATCAATACACGTCGGACCAGCAGGCACGACGCGATGTTCGATGCGAACGTGAGGTTGACCGTCATAGTCGAAGCCGATCAGCGGTCGATTCCACCGCCAAATCGTGCCGTTCTGAAATCGCAAATGAGCAAACTTCATTACAGGGTCCGATTGCACGTATGGTAATAGAAGTACATGATCTCGCTGATTTTCGTGAAACACTTCGCTCAGGGATTCATCAATGTAACCTGAACCGAAACTAACGCGGTCAAGATACCGGTTGCCAAGTTGCACCGACTGCTCAAATAGCGGAATACGTGTTTCGTGCCAGAGAAACTTGCCAAATAGAGAAGGGGAATTTGCACTCAATGCGACCATTGGCGCACTTGCGACAAGCGCGGCGTTGAAGTCTCTCGTTGCGCGTTCCGGCTTACACTGGAGGTGGATTTGGAACGATGTGGCTGCGCTCTCAAGCATCACATCGCCATGGCGCATGTTGAGCAATTCATCGCCTTTGATGGCGATACTAAGAGGTTCGCCGTCGCGTAAACTCATGACGCGATCATTAAGCGCGTAATAACGCACCATATCGGACATGTGATTAGAGTTAAGAATGTTCGGCTTGATTGTTGGCAAAATACCGATCGTGATCAAACGTACGTTAAGGTCATCGGCGGTTGCGACGCACTTATGCCATGTCGCGGTTAATTCGTCGAGAAGACGCGAAAAAGCTCGACCAGTAAGCGAGACAGGGCTACCATTGGCCTCGACGTTGAATTCCGCAAGTTCTGGTACAACGAGCGGGTCGTTGAGTTGGTCTAAGAATTTACGATTGATGCCTGATGGATTGCCTTCTTGATCAATGATGCAAACTTCCAGCTCGAAACCGAGAATATCGCCGCGTTGACTGAATTGGTTGTATTTAAAAAGCGAGTCGAGCTGATTAGTCTCTTCTTCAAGACGCGCTCTAAATTGGCTAAAGTGATCGGCTTCAAAGTGCCGTTGGTCTATCTCGTCACCCATTTCATCGCCGGCCAGCGCAGTGGCGCGTCATTTTAAGAAGGTTTATACGGCAGGTTGATGTGCAAGTGGTAGTAGTTGATGTCTTCTGATTGGCATGTTGAACGAGGTTCTGAGAACCGGTGGACTTGCGTGAAAAGTTCCGTCAATCGACGCGCTATTCTTGAATCGGATCTCGTGTTGACGTCCATGGGAATCGAAACGAAGATTGAGCGCCGGCTATTCGAGTGGCGTTTGCTGACGCTAGAAGCGCTTGCGACGCATGCCCGCGTGCAATTGGATATTTACTATCAAGAAAACAGGAAACAACATCGCCCGTACGCGGTCTTGCCGACGATTGGCGTGGGCTATCGCGGCGCGCTCGGGTATCTGCTAGTTATCTGGTCAATCTTTGTCATTGATCAATTGTTTTCGTTAGGCAATACGGGTGTGCTGTCCGCAACTGGCGTGCAGCATGGAGCATGGTGGCTAGCGATTACGGCGTTGACATTGCACGCCGGTATCGGTCATATTGTGGCGAACTCAGTAACTGGCGCGCTATTCGGTTATGCTACCGGACGTTATCTTGGCGATGGGCTCGCGTGGTTTTTAATTACCGTCAGCGGCACGATTGCAAATCTGATAAACGCATCGTTTCGGTCCGATTCGTTTTACGCGATCGGCGCGTCAACTGCTTGCTTTGCAGCAGCGGGTATTTTGTGTGGGTTTACGTGGCGTAGAAATTTCATAAAAGGCGCGGGTGCGCGTCTAAACTACCTACCGATTGCGGGCGCTATCGGTTTATTCGTTTTTATGGGCACGTCAGGCGAGAATACGGATATCGGGGGGCACTTGCTCGGCTTATTGGTCGGTCTCATCATAGGGGCCTTCGTCGCACGTTATGATGTTAGGCGGTTAGGTAAGTCGGGGCAACGGCTTTGCGTAGCGGCTGCGATGGGATTGGTTGGGTTTGCGTGGTTTACCGCCATTTGACATGTCGCTTGAGTTGGCATGATTACTACAAGGGTATGGCGGCTGTCGGATGATTGTGAACTTGTGTCAAATCAAGTACTTGAGGTGTTTTCAACAGGCTACAGGCTCTATACAACTTTAAACCTATCTCTGCCTAATGTGCTAATTTTTAGTTATAATTTCTCTATATCAAACCCAATGATGTTGCGCGTATCCTTACTGAACTCAACGCCAATTAAATAGATTCGCGTATCTCGGCGCTGGAATTTCTGCGCGTATTGTTTCTCATGCAATTGCGCTATAGCCGAACCTTTCCCAGCTTGTTCTACAACCTTGAATTCGAATATAAGGACGCGATCTTTAAACTGTACCGCCATATCCAACCGTCCGCGATTGGTGCTGTCTTCTACCGATACGTTAAATCCTAAACCTGTAAATAAAGAATAGAAGACGTTTGCATAGTACCCTTCGTAGTTTACTATATTATTTTTCGTAAACCACTCGTAAGGGATGCTGGCGAAAAAAGCATGAAGTTGCTCGCGAACTCCATGGAGATCTTCACCGAGCAATAAATCATATAGCTTCACCATTTGCGATTCGTCTGCGTGTATACCTCCTATCATGTGCCGAAGCAAACTACGATTGAGTCCTTGTCGGACTTCTCGGTTCGGATAGCTGAGTCTATAGGAGTCAATGTCGAAGTGACGTTCAATACCTGTGATAGTGAGATATCCCGTTTGAAATAACAGAGCTTCCGGTGCAATGCGATCTATATCGAATGCCGATAGCAACTCATCACTTGTAAGCATATCTTGAATGTCCACTGCGCTGACTTTTTCGCTAAATAGTAAATCGACTAAGAAAGTTGGCGTGCCCGTCTCGAACCAGTAAAAACCAAACTTGCGGTTTCGAAACAATAGGAGAATATCAAATGGGTTATATACTTTTTCATCGCCTAACCAAGCGTAACCGTTATACCAGTTTCGAATTTGCTGGCGATCTAAGCCGATCATTTCATTCGCAAATATTCGATCCAAATCCTTTTCCGTATATCCACAGATTGAGGAATATTGTGAATCAATGGTGATATCTGTAAGATTATTGAGACCTGAGAATAAGTTAACCTTGGAAAACTTGCTAACGCCTGTTATAAAGCTGAAGTGTATGTACGCGTCATAGTCTTTGATGATCGAATAGAGGCCTCGCAAATAGTCCCGATTTGCCCTCGCGATATTCCTATTGGTCATGTTATCGAGAATGGGTTTGTCATATTCGTCAACGAGCAGAACAACTCGTCGTTTTGTGATTTCATGTAAGTTTTGAACTAGCTTACCCAAGTGCGTGTGGTCAATAGGATGTTTGATCCTATCCGTTATCGAAGCTGCGATATCTTTTAATTGCATCGATACATTCTCCGCCAGATCGTCCGGCGAAGCAAAATTTCCGCTAGCGAAACTCAATCGAACAATGGGATAACTGACGGACCAATCCCAATGAGGGTGAATGGCTAAACCTTTGAATAATGGTTCATTGCCTTCGAAAAGTTCCTTCATCGTATCAATGAACAAACTCTTACCGAATCGTCGCGGGCGAGCTAGAAATATATGTTTCGCGTCGCTGAGTAGTTGCGCGATATAAGCCGTTTTATCAACGTAGTAATGCTTATCTTCGCGCATTTCCCGAAAATTCTGAATGCCTATTGGCAATCGGGGTTTCAACATGGACGTAACGGCTCGATGGTGCTTAGCCAAACTTCGTTTGTGAGAAAACGCGACGTGTTGTTCATGTTAAAGATAGATGATCAATGATCGGCTGATCAAACAACTCGGAATCTAGATGCCAACTATTCATGGCATACGCCAAAGGTCATGTAGGAGCGCCGGATCCATCACGCGTCAAAATATCAGGTAAGTATGTTGGATTCGTCAGTCGACATTAAGGACAGTCTCCTAAAAGTAGCTTAAGACTGACAATTCACAGATGAAACCATAGAGAATCAACGCGTTGCGTTAAAGTAACTTAGATAGATGATGATTGGTTTTTGGAGATGGCCACAAGCATTTTAGATTGAGCACTCGCTTCGTTCAATCTTCAATCAGTTGGTGGAAGTAAAAACATAATCCGTCAGGGACGACTACGAAGAACACTTGAAAGCGTTTGCCATCGCGTTCATCGACTCGCCAATTACCCGTTTCAACCCCTTTACTTTCGATCTCGTCACGTGCTCGTTGGATATCAGTTACCAAAATCGCCGCGCCATCTTGAGTTGGATCTTTACCGTTGATGGCAAAACCGATGGTCGTATCGTCGCGTGACATGAGAACTGTCGGTACGGGAGCTTGTTTTCGCTCAATCTCAACGAGATTAAAAGCGTTCGCATACCAGACGACTGTTTTGTCTAGATCTTTGACTGGCAGTGCCAGTACATCGTCTGCAAATGGATAAGCTGCTTCAAATAATCTATTCATTGTCATGGGTCTGAGTGCATTTGAGTATCGAATATGGTTTTGACCGAAATTTCACGTCAGTGTTCAACTACGCTGGGCTAACTGAGGTTCTCATCATAGCTCTTTAGGGAATCACTGCATTCATATTTGCTAGTTACAGCGGTTATTGCAAATCCGGTAATAAACTCGCGGTGTTATCGTGAAGTTTGAGTAAGAGAGCGAGGTCGCTTGGTTGTACTGTCGAGCCATCGGGACGCGTACACTTCAACTTACTCGTCGGTTGGCGCTGGATGCCAGTTCATATCGACCATCTTTTCACCAACTAGGGTGATGCGAGCCCATTGCCCTTCTTGTAAAGAAAGAGCTTCAAGCGCTTCCCGAATATAACCAATGGATGCTCGAGTTGTAGAAGTTAAATACCACTGAACCGTGAGGTTTCTTGCATTAGGTAAGTTGCGGATGGTGAGTTCCGTTGCACCGTCAGGAGGACACCCCAAAAAAGACGCAACCTCGAATGGTACGCCTACAACGCTATAACCTCGGAAGTATCGCTCTTGCACAATGAAGGTCCAGTAGGGTAGTCCGTTTGCATCAAAGCCGTGTACGACTTCGTCGAGCGGTTTCATGGAACGAAATGTTTGCGTTGCGAGACTTATCTTGCCTTTCTGAATACTAAATTTAGCTGTTTGCGCGTAGGCCCGGACACTCCATTTTTTTACGTCAAATGTGTTTGAGAGGCTGTTAATAAGGTCTTCCAGCGTTGCGCTACCGTCATGGCGCTCAATATAGTCAACGATTTCATTGACGATACCCCGATACTCATGTAGTCCCCATTTTCGTAATGCCCACTCGGTGCGACTAACGCGTATGACATCCGACATGCTCGAAAGAGCTGCCGATGCCATCTTGTTGGTTAGACCGACGCTCTCTGCTAACTTTAGACGTGTGGTTGGACGACCAAAATGAAGCAATGCCGCCTGGAGTTTCGCATTACGAGAGAGTCTTAATGCAATCATGTCGAAGATTTTGTGAAATCTACATGCGTCAATGAACCAATCTACATGTCGGTTTAGATCGTCGTCAGGAATAAAACTGAGAAATTTTTGATACTTCATTAACCCATAGGAATCGACATTTTCCTTCACCATGCGTTCGAGGGTTCGAATAAAGCTTTGCGCTCGTGGATGAATCAATGCACCGTTGACATACTTGTATCCGGCACGCTCGAAAAGTGCATGAGAGAGAATACGTTTTACCTCGGACGAAGTGTACGGCACTGCCTGATTGACGAGATCATGGGCTACTTGAACTGAATCAACGATATCTAAGTGGCGCTTCAATTCTCCAACGGTCAGGAGAAATCCACTGTCGAAGCAGCTTTCGACTTTTCGCTTGATTTCAGCTTGTCGTTGCCGTACGCGTTCGCGTGTAATACCATAAGTTCTACCAATATCCTCAAGTGCGCGCGGTTTTTCTAATAACCACATACGCTCCTTTAGAATGGTGATGTCAAGCGGTTGCAGGTCGGACAGTAATTCCGTTAATCGGCTCGCAGTGAGGTCAAGCATAAATATGAAAGAGTTGAAAACGATAGATTGACAACAAACAGCTGAAGAAGTAGCTCAAAGCGAAGTGTGTATTCATTCAGTTGAATGCAGAGATTGTGCGCGGTAGATGCTACAGGATTGGTCGCGAGTTCGCAAGCGTACTTTACTTATTAGATTATACCTATCCATGTACGCTCTTGTTCGGCGGGCAAGCTGCAGTCAATTGAATCTTGATCTTGGGGTCTGGCGTGAATGGTGTTTGAACAATAGCTTCACTCCTATGTAACCTATCAAGAGAGTTTGCTAATGACTAATAGCCTGCGCAACTTTCGCGCGAATGGCTGGTACGACCGTCGCGTCGAACCAAGTATGAGTGGCAAACCAGCCGTTGTTTCGGCCGCTTGGGTGAGGCGTCACGAGTAAATTACCATTAGTTTGATATTGGCGTTGGACTACTGCGGCAAGCGGCTGGTGTCTCTTGCATGGGCAATGCCAGTCTATAGCGTAACGTCCGCATAGCAGGGTGAAACGAATGAAATGTAGTTTGTCTAGTAGCTGTTTTCGCCAAGTATCGGCACAACGACGCGGCGGTGGCAGATCGCCTGACTTGCCGGTGCCGGGAAAACAGAAAGCCATGGGCAATAAGGCGAATTTCGTTGAGTCGTAAAACGTTTCTCGCGATACGCCGAGCCATGAGCGCAGACGGTCGCCGCTTGGGTCGTCGAACGGCAAACCCGATTCATGGGCGCGTATACCTGGTGCTTGCCCAACGATCAACACACGGGATTGAGCAGAAACTTGGAACACGGCATTTGGTTCAAGTGGTAATTCGTGCCGGCACAGCGTGCAGTTCTTGACGGCCGTAATGAGCTGGTTAAATTGATGACTTTCTTGGGACATTGGTTCGGGCATGATTGATATGCGAGCCAATCAAAATCAGTCTTCTAGCATAATCAGAGAGCAGACACTTAGTTTGGCGGTGTTCGCTTGCTAGCGTTATTATCCTTAAGATGCAAAGCACGATCGTAGGTGCTAGAGACATCGGCTCAATGGTCTTTTATTCAAACCTGTCATCGCATTGAATAAGCGGTGAACGTGAGTACACTATGGCGTTTTGAATTTTCGTATTGTTCCCAGTTAGTTTGTCGGTCAACGTGCCTTCCTGTGGTACGAAGTTAAGGCTAGGTGTGCTGAATAAGTACGATAACCCCACGGGCATGGAAAGTGTGGAGATTTTTCGTGAATTGTTTATTGAAGACCGCGTTGGTGCATTGGGCAATGCCTTCTAGGCTGTTGTGTGCACGATCAATGAGCCGGTTAGCTGTTTTAGCGGTCAGTAGTGTTGTCTTTGCTTTTCCTGGAGTTGCTGGCGAAGGCGTGTCGAATTCCTCTACGACCATTGTTGGGGCTGAAAGCGACACAATCTGCGTCAATATGGGGCCACAAGCGCCGCGAGACATCAAGAATAAAAATGGATTGAATCGCAATGCATTTCCGCTTGCACCGAATCCTAGTGAAATGAATCTGTGCAATATTCATACGCACACCAATGCAGAACACAAAGGTCCTGGGTTCAGCGTTTTTGTGAGTGATAAGAGTGATGGTGGATTTGCGTGCAACGAGACATCGAATCTCAGTGGTGCGGAGCTAGCGCCGGCACCGGGTTCATATCAAGGTGTTAAGCCTGGCGATACGATTGAGGTTCACTGGGTCCATACTTCGTGTACAGCTTCGCCTGGAGAGGGGCTTGGATCTTGCATTCCAGCTTCCTGTAGCGATCCTTTGTTGCGCGTGGAGGCTCAGGTGTTTCTCGTTGTGAACGATCCGAACGCCCTTGATTTCACCTCTATGGTGTACAGTGGGAATCGGGTTGATGGTCGTCATCAAGCGAAATCATTGCCTGCCGAGACCGGCTCACCGGTCCTTTATCGCGGTTCGACCACTGGACCTAAGTATGATCAAAGCAATTGTTCGGCCGCCGAAGTTACATGGAGTGTGCGACCGCAATGTGCCAAGCTCGATATCAACTCATTACATCGGTGGGCAGAGCAAGGAAATGTTTTCAATGAAATTTCCTCACACGGCGTGAGACAGTTGGTTACCGAACCAGAGCTACTCGCACCAATTGATTAATTTGAGGGCACCTCTCAAAACCCAAATTCCACCGGCCATGATATTTATAACCTGTTGATTTTATTACTCTATCAATTTAGACAATCAACTCCTAGATCAATTTTAGGAGGTTTTGAGAGGTGCCCTTAATGTACTGGCTATGAGACTTTTGTCGAATTGTGAAAGCATTGGATGACTCTGTTGTGATTGGGACTTATGAATGATTATGTCATATTTTATGAGTCTTTACTAGTAGAGGCTCTCCCAGAAGTTGCACCGTTGGTGAAACAAAACAAGTAATATATTTCGACTGATCCTTATCCAATTACGGCCCTCAAGACGAGAGTAGTATATCGGCGGGCGGGAGCTTTATTGATACGCGTGTAACGATCGTTAGCTCTCCTCGGAATTGAACGCATGTATTTGAAAGCAGCATCTGTATGTTCGAAGATTTGTTCTAAACATGGCGCGTAAGACGCAAATAGGAGCGTGCTTGCTTATAGATTGATGTTGTTGTCGGAACCGCCGCCTACCCAGAAGACGGAAATATCTCAATTTACAGGTAAATGCAAAACCAACAACGCACATCGTATATGGCACCGTTCTCATTTTCAAGTGAGAGCTGCGAGAAAATGGCGGAAGAGGTAGGAGTCGAACCCACCAGACCTCGATTAGAGGTCTCAACGGCTTTGAAGGCCGCGCGCCCCACCGGAGACGATGCTCTTCCTATCTTAGACGAAGTAGTGCCTAAGCGACCATTTCAGAATGTCAGGTTCCAACCTACTAGAACCCGACGCGGCGAGATCAATTCTTCGGAACTCGCTCCAACACCGAATACATCAGTAAAACGAGCATTCACACCATCTTTATCGGTCGCGTTGAGGATTCGTAAGGTTGCATGCCAGCGCACATTGAACGGCTCAAACCGTACCAGCGCGTTCATGACCGTATAACCCGGTACGAAGTCGGTTGAAGGGTTGTTGAATATACGGTATTGGTATCCTCCGCGCCGATTGATCTGTACTGAACCTTGTAGCCTACCTAGACTTGCGAGATCGCGTTCATAGTTGATGGCAAAACCTAGGATAGACCGAGGTGATTTCGCAAGTTTGTTTCCGAAGACATCGACAATTTGTTCGGCTCGACTCCTTTGGATCTCAGGGCCGAATAAGTCAAATCCTTGTGAGAGAAGCGCGTTAGTTGTTGCGTCCGAAGCAACATTGTCAAGTGAAAGATGGTGACTGGTTATTTTGGTATTAAGTATTCCTATACGTAAATCCATGCTTAGTGTGCCGGATAAAAGGGCGAACGCTTCTAGTTCCGAACCAACAATGCTGGATGTTGGTATGTTGTTAACGCCGCCTTCGAAGACTTCTGGATCAGTAGCCTGATATTGAAGATTTCGATAGTTGTAATGGAATATCGCTGCGTTCATGCGTAATTGACGAGCGAAATAGTCCGCTTTCAAACCAAGTTCGATCGTATTGACTGTTTCCTTTTTAAATGTTGGTTGCACGATGATGGGAGCGATTTCGTGTTCGCGGCCGAACGTTAAATTACTTCCGCCTGGTTTATATCCGCGCACTAACGATACATAGAGCATCGAATCGTTACTGAGGTCGCGTTCGAATGAGAATCGGCCCGTGAGCGTTTGACTTGAGGTGGATTGTGTGTCTAGTCCGCCACGCCCATAAAAATTGCTTATTGCGCTTGATACGTTATCTTGCGACAAGCGTAAACCGCCGATGAGGCGAGTCCTGTCGTTCGCGTGATACGTGTCCTGGAAATAAACTGAACTCGCACGGCGTTTTCGATCGGATTCGGTAATAAACCCATAGTCACCGAGCTCAAATGCCTGGATCTCTTCGACACTAATTGGATCGAATACACCGTCCGCGCCGAAATCAATGTACTCCCGTAGCTTGACGAATACATCAGATTGAAAATAAAAGAAACCGACGATCCAGTCAATGCGATTGAACAAGCGGGTAGCGGATGTAAACTGAAGTTCTTGAGTGAGGGTGCGAAGTTCATTAAACCAAGGTTCGTATTTGGCTGGGAGAATCCTGAAGCGAGGTAACATGCCCAATGCGTGGCGATCGTTGTCCCGGTGGACGAGCAGAGTATCCTGTTGAAGGCTTGATATAGAACGAATCGTGACGGTGTCTCGTTGCATTTTGACCGACGCACTTGTGAATGACGCATCCAAATTCCACAATTGCGGATAGTCTTGTGCGAGTTCGCGCGGATCTAGAATGGAGTCGAGGATCCCTTTCTGGGCAGGTCCGTTACGGTGATTCTTTGCCGTTTGAGCTGTGAAATCTAGCGAGATATCGTGCGACGGCTCAATGTACATCCTTAGGTGAGCGGCGATGTTGCGATCATCATCAAGCGCTTGGTTCAATAAAACATTTCGACTAAAACCTTCGTGATAATCGGTTGCGAAGGACATACGCAGTGCGGCCGTGCTTGAAAGTGGCACATTAGCGACCCCTTGCGTTCGCAACGACTCATAGTTTCCAAGTTCAATGCTGAACGACCCGGTGCGTTTATTGAACGAGGGACGGGCCGTCACGATATTTATCGCGCCACCTGTTGAGTTTTGCCCAAATACCGTTCCTTGAGGTCCCCGGATGACTTCTATTCGTTCGATATCGAGTAATTTCGCTTGCATCGCTTGAGGCGATGCCATATAGACACCGTCAATGTGATATGAAACAGCTGGCGCGGCGATGACGTTTTGATTCGCCTCGTTGCCGATGCCGCGCATTGATAACACGAGCATGGTGCCTTCGTTTTTAACTGTGTTAAGACCGGGTACGAGGCCGTTTAAATCAACGAGCGAATGAATGCTGTAGCGATCAAGATCGAAATCAGTCAACACCGTAACTGATTGGGAAATGTCCTGTAGGCTCGCATTGCGTTTTTCGGCGGTGACTGTGATTTCCTCAAGTTGATGCCTGGAATTAGCGCTGAGAGAGATTGCTGCGAATCCGAAACATAGCAGGACTAGGCGTCCTGCAGCAAAGACGCCGTACGATTGATGCATGTCGAATTAGGCGAAGCGAGTGGAATGGCCGATTGAACCGTCGTTGCGCAACGAACCTAGTTGTTCTTCGCTTAGGCCGAGTTCGTTGGCCAACACCTCGTCGGTGTGCTCGCCTAGATGTGGCGGCCTTGTCATATCAACGCTTGACTTGGAGAGTCGAGGCGCGAATCCAAGCATGGGCACGTTCCCATGTACTGGTAGATCCATGTCATGGATAAAGCCGCGGGACCGAAGATGTTCGTTATGGTGCAGTTCGCCTGTGTCCAGACAAGCCGAGCAAGGTACACCCGCGCCGGCGATAGCCTCCATCGCCTCGTATTTTGTGCGCGTACTGCACCATTTGCGGATTTCTTCGTATAACGCGTCGCCGTTTGCAATGCGTGATTTCATGTCAGCAAAACGCGTATCAACGAGCAAATCGGGACGATCTATGCCAGAGCAAAGTCCATCCCAATGCCCCTCGTTGACAGGCATTAGGTAGATGTAATCGTTCGCTCCGAAAGGTTTGCACGGATAAATATTGACAGGTGGTAAGCCGCCTTTATTACCGTTACGACCGGTTGCTTTAGTACCCCAACCCGACCCTATATATGCCCGCGTGCGAACATAATAAATCATAGCCTCTTGCATCGACAATTCAATTTCCTGGCCTTCGCCGGTGCGTTGGCGCTGAATATACGCTGCAAGAATTGCCATGGCTGTTTGTACACCCGTGCCGGAGTCACCGGTGGTTGGTCCTGGCATCATAGGCGGTCCATCAGCTTCGCCGGTAATCGAAAAAGCCCCTGCGGCTGCTTGCGCTACCATGTCCATGCAGCGATAGTTGGCGTAAGGCCCGTCCACGCCGAATCCTTTGATCCGAGCGTAAATCAGAGTCGGATTACATTCGCGTAGTGCATCGTAACCAATGTCTAGCTTCTCAACGACGCCAGGACCGTAGTTTTCGATGAATACATCGAAATTAGGTACAAGCTTTAGTAGCAACTCCCGTCCGCGTTCATTTCGCAAATTGAGCGCGACGCTGCGCTTATTAGCGTTCCATGCACAGAAATATTGTGAATAGTCAATGTTTGCTGAGCGCCCTACACCGCGTCCTGGGTCGCCATATTCGGGCGGCTCAATCTTCACGACATCAGCGCCAAGCCAAGCAAGTGCCTGAGTGCACGAAGTGCCCGCTTCGTACTGGGTCATGTCAAGGATGCGAATTCCGTCCAGTGCGGCCATGAAATAAGTAGGATTTTGACTTTACGCGAAGTTTAACGATTGCGTTCGTGAGCTGCGCTTATGATGCAGTTTAATCCATTGACTAGCTGAAACACGTAAGTGGAGTTCAACCTACGCTAAACAATCGACATAAGGAGCTAATAGATCTTCGGATCGAATTGCCGAGATATTCGCGCTTGGTGCAACAGGCCCGCTCCGATCGTATTCATACGGACCGATCTGGAGCCCATTGTGATGCCCATTGTGATGTAGGCATTGCCAGCTGCTACGAAGCACACTTGCGTTTTATCGTTAGGTGACGTAGAGTCAACCAACATATCTCTGTGTTGTTGTGGTCATAGATTCTTCCAGTGTATGAACTAAGTAAATTGAAGTAATGAGCTTTTGGCATGATGGAACGGGAGAGAAACCGACATCTGGTCAACGACGACAAGAGATAAGCACATCGAAACGGGAAAATTTACCTAATTGAAGGTGAATAGGTGGTGTGTTGCCGATTGACTACGAGCCAGCAAGCGATGTCAATGCTTCATGTGAGTATGTAGATGGCATAATCGCGATCATGTTCACTCGCGGAATGGCAAAAACTTCATTGAGCCAACTATGACAGAGCTAACGATCACTTGGTAATACCGGAACTGCCATACGCGCAAGCTCTACGCGAGTCTGCGGAGGCTGGTGATGCAAAACTCCTGTTAGGCATAAAGACCGTATCCAAAATTCTAAATCGAAATGTTGATTCAGCTTCTATTGATACATGGCTTGATGACCTTGCATTAAAGGTAACCAAACGAGGTCGTTCCGTTGAGGGAGTGTTAGCCGTCTGTCGGGAGCATGGATTTCGCGGCACAACCGACAAGGAATTTCACGAGTACTGTAATAGTGATATCGCGCATGTATTGGAATCGCGGCGAGGCATTGCTATTAGTTTAGCGATGATTCTTATTGGGATCTGCGAACGCCTAGCTTTAACTGCACAAGGCGTGAACTTTCCCGGTGTGTTTTTGGTTCAAATAGAAGATCAGGTGGTTGACCCCGTCAACCTAGTATGCCTGGATTACGATGCATTTTGCGAGAAATTTCGACGTAGAAAGATCCGTATGCCTTCAGTGCCGGATATTGCGGCAAATAAGGACATCCTGAAGCGTGTATTCCGCAATCTTCACGATGTCGCTGTAAGTAAAGGCGATATTGCACGACGATTGGAATTCATGGATTACATGCAACTTGTGGCGCCAGACGATTGGTTTGTGTACTTCACACGCGCTGAGGTTAGAGTAAATGTGGGTGATATTGAGGCCGCGATATTAGATCTAAAGACCGCTCGCACTCTGAACTTAGACTGTCAGATTGTTGAGGAGATTGATAAGGCCTTAGCAAAGCTTGGAAAGCTGTCGACACAAAAAACATTGCTGCACTAGGATGTGCTAACTCTAATGAGCATACTTATGGTGCACTTGGTGGATGAAACTCACCCGAACTCAACATGAATGTGTCGCGCCACATTGACCGATGTAGTAAGGCCCTGTCAATCTCTCCAACTTCCAAGTGTTCAGCGCCATTCATATGTCGCTGAACATGGCGAGGGTTACCGTCACGGTTCGGCAACGGGCGCACCACCTATACCGGATGAACCATTGGGCTAAAACGGCGTGCTCGCCCAGGTCGAATCATGAACGTATGATCGCGAGAGATACAAGCGGCGCAACGACATTGAGTGGTTGTTTCGTCAGATGAAGAGATGCTACTGCATCTTCTCGCGGTGCGAGGAACGCGACGTGATATGTCTTGGGTGTATCGTTTTCGCACTCATCATCAACGCGTTGTGATGGTATTAACAAGACCTGCGATTGCCATCGTTCGTCGTGAGGGTTCATCAGTTTGTTTGACTGGATCACAAGGTACCGGGGCAACATGTCATCTCACGATCGGGTACGGCAAAGCCATTGCCATCGTGAATTCATTGGCAGCAACGCGCCTTCGCGATCCGTTCCGATGCGATTGATTGATCCAGAATGGCATCATTGATCCAGAGCTGTTAGTGACGTATACAGGGACTACTGAGGAGTTTCCCTCGTTTATGCGTCAAGCACCATCGTTTAAAAAGTCAATCCAATTGGCGTGCCATAGTAGCCGCCATATAGACATGGCGCACTACGAATTTAATAGCATGACCCTAGTGGTGTATACGGGCTGTGAGCATGTTAAACGCATGCTACTGGCATATTGCGTTTCAAGCGTAAGCATTGATTAAAAATGGATGGTGTCATGTGCTTGTGGTCACGGACAGTGATGTGGTAGAATTTGGTTGTCTTATGTTGGTCAGGAGTTTGTCGACTGCGATCATCGTTGTTGTGTCGGCTCCCGTCGCCCCAGTTCCCATGTTATCAACCTACCCCGTGATGCCTGATGTGGCGATGAAGCTTCGCACACGAAGGCTTGGCCTCATCTTGATAAAAATCGAGGGGGGGGGGTACGCCTATGTAACAGACGAGACCTTCACGGTTCTACATACCTGAATAGACGATCTTTACGTCGCGTGAGGGTTCAGGATAGATTGATTTGCGTGGCAGCGGTTCCAGGGTAAGGCATTGGTCACTGGAGGAGAGATCCCTTGCATGGTTTCAAGTTAGGCGCTGCTCATCGTCGAGCAGTCCGTATGTCACGAATCGAACCCGATACTGAGAAAGGAGAAGGGACGATGGTTCACTATATAACGACCGCGCGATGCCGCCGGTTTGGCGGCCGTTTACTGGTCGCGCTACTGACCTTATGGTGTGGAAGTCAGGCATTGGCCGAGGAGGCCTTCGAGGCGGATGCGGTGAGTGTGTCGTTTGACGAAGGTGTGTATTTTCTTGCCTCTCACCCGGGAGCTACTGGCCCCTATGTGCGCAACCCGGCGCGCACGGGTGGCGAGCATGGTCATACGGCGGGTGGCACGGGGACGAATAGCAGTACGAACGGTGCCGCGAATAGCTTGCTCAACCGTGAAATTGACGCGGCGCGGACGACGCCGGCCTTGGCTGATGCCTGTTATACGGTGGCAGTGACGGATGCTGGGGGTAAGGCAAGTGACTTATTTGCTCTCACGGGGACGAAAAATTGCAAGAGTGTGGCATCAAAGAGTGCGAATGACGGCACGGATGGCGCGACGGGCGGACACGTGCAGATGAAAGCCGATGCGGTGTTGGATTACGAGACGTCCTCGAAGTACGTGATCACGGTCCAGGCGCACAAGGGCGACAAAGTGGTGGATACGTTGGCGCTGACGTTGAACCTCAATGATGTGAATGAAGCGCCGGTCGTACAGGCGCCGTTTACCTATAAGCAAAACGGCTCCGATCGTAGTGGCGACGATCTGCAACCGGTGGGCGCGTCCCGGGTGTATCTGAACGCGGGCGAATCGACCTCGATCAGTTTCAACCGGATGTTTCGCGACCTGGACGCGACGCCTGAAGCATTGGTGACAGATAAAAAACACAATGTGTGCGACAATGGCGTGGCCAATACCCCTGGAGTTGATGGCCAGATTCATTCGACTGCCGCGCCCTCGGGGCTTGTAGGACAAGGGGCGGTCAGAGGATATGCATGGCCTGGATTGCGGGGGGGTTCAAAGCGCAGGGGATGGGAAAGTGTATTGCGTTTACCACGACGTAGCTCGCGCCGACCCGCCACATCCGGGTCAACGCGTGGTGAAGGTGAGCGTGCAGGGGCAGCGCCTCATCCTGACAGCGTATGACCAAACCACCCAGGGCACGTATCTCGCGCAGGTGTATGCGAAGACGGGTTCGGGGACGGAAGAGTCTGGCGCGATCGTCCCTACAAAGGTGTCTTCGACGTATGGGAAGATCACGGTGATCGTGAAGAAAGGGGTGAACAACCCGCCGGCGTTTGCGGGCGGTTCGGTGGGTTTCCGCACGACGGTGAACGAAGGCACGGGTGCGGACGCGTTGGTGGCTTCGGTGGTGCCGGGGACGACGGCCGCGACGGCGGACGATTGGAATGCGGGGGATCTGGACACCCATGACACCGACGTGCACTACAAGGTGGTGGGGACGCCGTGTCCGGCGAAGAAGTATGCGACGTACACGCTGACGGATGGCGGCAGTTGCTGGAAATACAAGGACAACTCGGGGAACGTGTCGTTGACGGGCGCGCTGGTGGATTACGAGAAGTTGCCGGCGGGGAAGATGGCGACGGTGCGGTTGCAGGCGAGCGACGGGTATGACACGGTGACGATCCCGATCACGGTGACGGTGAAGGACGTGAACGAACTGGAGACCGATGCGGAGGCGGTGAAGGCGTTGGGGACGGTGCGGTTGACGAACGACGAGAAGTCGGATCCGATCGAGCTGGCGAGTCTGTTCATCGACCCGGAAGGTGATCCGCTGACGTTCAGCGCGTATTCGAACCTGCGCGAGGATCTGGTGAAGATTGATGGTCGCGACCTGATTTTGACAGGCAAGGGGGCGACGGCGACCGCGGAAAAGACGTACACCATCACGGTGACGGCGTCGGACGGCAAGTTGTCGAAGGATGCGACGTTCCAGCTGAAGGTGCGGGCGAAGAATGTAGCGCCGAGTTTCGAGCCGGCGGGGGTGCGGTCGTTCGGCATGAGCGTGGCGGAGGATGCGCCGGTGGGGACGTTCCTGGCGACGGCGATCACCTATATGGATGCGGACTCGGCGGACGAGGTGCAGGCGACGGTGGACAGCGAGTTGTTCGAGGCGGTGCGCGTGGGTCGTGTGGATGTGAACGAGAACGGCAAGATCGACGGTGGCGAGAGCAGTCTCTGTGCGTTGCCATTGAAGATGACGGTGAGCAAGCACTGTCGCAAGGTGGCGAGCGAGTTGGGGTTGCGGACGAAGGCGCGGCTGAATGCGGAACAGCAGGATCGTCATACGTTGACGTTGACGCTGGACGACGGATGGGACAAGAGCGGCACGGTGCAGGTGCATGTGATCGTGACCGACGTGAACGACGTGCCGATGGTGAAGCTGGATGCGGCCGGGGAGCCGCTGACGATCGCGGAGCAGGCAGTGGCGGTGGATGGGTCGCTGACGCTGGCGGTCGGCGGTTATTTCACGGACGAGGACGGTGATCGGTTGAAAGTGGATGCTGCCTCCTCCATGAAACAGGTGGCCACGGTGATGGTGAGCGGTCTGGATCAGGTGACGATTCGGGGTCTGAGCGAAGGGATGGCGACGCTGACGTTGACGGCGACGGATGAGGCGGGCAACAAGACCTCGGTGAGCCAGGCCATCACGGTGAATGCGGCGCCGGCGGAAGCGCAGCCGTTGGCGGCGCGGACGCTGGATCGCGTGACGCCACAGGTGGTGGATCTCGGCGGATTGTTCACCGATACGGACGACGGCACAGATCATTTAATCATCACGGCGACGACGGTGGGCGAGGGCGCGGACCGCGCGACGGCCACGGTCGCGGGCACGACGTTGACGCTGGCAGGCGTGGCGTTGGGCGAGGTGGACATCAAGCTGACGGCGACGGATCCGCACGGGGCGACGGCGACCTCGACGCTGACGGCGACGGTGGTCAATGTGGCGCCGACGGTGGCCATGGACGTGGCGCCGCAAGCGCTTGATCGGATTGACCCGCTGACGGTGGATGTCAGTGACACCTTTGTGGACGCCGACGGCGAGCTGGCGACGCTGGAAGCGACGGTGGCGGATGAGCGGATCGTGGCGGTCGGCGCGATCGACCTGGCGGACGGTCAGCTGACGCTGACGGGGTTGGCGGTGGGTGAAACCGCCGTGACCGTGCATGCGACGGACCATGACGGCGGCCAGGCGATGACGACCGTGACGGTCGCGGTGGTCAACGTTGACCCGGTGGTGGCGACGGCGGTGGGCTCCCAAACCCTCACCCGCATCCATGACCTGATGTATGACGCGGGCTCGCTATTCCGGGATCCGGATACGGACGAGCCGTTGGCGCTGACGGTGGCGGTGGCCGACCCGATGGTGGCGACGGCGGCTGTGGCGGGGCATCAGCTCACGGTGGAAGGTCTTCATGTGGGGTTGACGACGGTGACGGTCGTGGCGACCGATGTGGATGGCGGGACGGCGGCGCACGAGTTTGTCGTGGCGGTCGAGAACGTCACGCCGACCGTGGCGCAGGGGCTGACGGATCGGACCTTCGATCGGCGGGCGCCGTTGGGGCTTGACCTGACGGGGACGTTCATGGACGACGACGGTGAGATTCGGACGCTCACGGCGATGGTGGCTGATGGCTCGGTGGTTGATGCGGTGATGGCTGGGGCGGCGTTGACGCTGCAGGCGCTGGCGGTCGGCACGACGACGGTCACGGTGACGGCGATGGATGATCAGGGTGATACGATTGCGACCGCGTTCGAGGTGACGGTGGCGAATATCGCGCCGGTGGTGGCCGAAGCGGTGGCGGATCAAACGACGACGCGGGTGGCGGACCTGACACTGGATGTGAGCGGCACCTTTCACGACCCCGATACGGATGCGCCAGTGACCGTGACGGTCGCGGCGGCGGACGGCAGCATCGTGGAAGCGGCGTTGCGCGAGCGGATGTTGACGCTGCGGGGTCTGGCCGTGGGGTCGACGACCTTGACGTTGACGGCGCTGGATGTGGATGGCGGCACGGTGTCGACGACGTTTATGACGACAGTAGAGAATGTGGCGCCGGAAGTGGCCCAGGCGTTGGTTGATCAGGAGATGGACCGGCGTGCGCCGTTGACCCTGGATGTGGGGCCGACCTTCCAGGATGCGGACGACGGGACGGCGGCGCTGAGCCTGACGGTCATGACCGCGGACAGTGGCGTGGCCGAGGCGATGCTGCAGGGGACCCGGTTGACGGTGACGGCATGGGCGGTCGGTGCGACCGAGGTGACGGTGACGGCGACGGACGCGAACGGGGCGAGTGTGACGGACACGTTCGAGGTGACGGTGGTGAATGTGGCGCCGGTGGTGGCGGCAGCGGTGATGGATCAAACGATCACGCGGGTGGCGGATGTGGCGCTTGACGTGAGCGGCGCATTCAGCGATCCGGATACGGATGAGCCGTTGACGGTGACGGTGACGACGGCCGAGGCGACGCTGGTGGAGGCCATGCTTGGTGCGGACCATCGGTTGACGTTGCGCGGTCTGGCCGTGGGCGAGACGGTGTTGACGTTGACGGCGACGGATATGGACGGCGGTCACGTCATGGACGAGGTGCGGGTGACGGTGGCGAATGTGGCGCCGCAAGTCGCCAACTCGCTCAGTCCGCTGGTTCTGGAAGTGGGCGGTGCGGTAGCCACGCCCACGATCGAGGGTTTGTTTAGCGACGATGGCGATCCGTTGACGTACACGGTGGCGACGGCGGATGCGGGGATTGCGGCGGCGGCGCTGACAGGGACGCAGGCGCGGGTGAGTCCGATCTCGCGCGGGACGACTTCGCTCACGATCACGGCGACGGACCCGCATGGCGGCGAGGCGACGGTGACGGGGTCGGTCACGGTGGGCGATGGGGCCCTGAAGGCCGTGGCGGCGCAATCGCTTGCCGGATTTGGTCGGGCGTTGTTGGCGAGTGCGTCATCCAGCGTGGGCGCCCGTCTCACGACGGACGCGCGCAGTGCGGATCTGACGCTGGATGCGTGGTTGGACGAGTGGGCGCCGCGGGATCCTGCGGCAGCCTCGCGTACGGTGGCGGCGCGGGGTGCGGCAGCCTGGCAGCTGGTGCATGCGGTCAATACCCCGGGATCAACCGCCGTGCTGGCAGGCGGCAACCCCATGGCTGGCGCCGCGTTGGGTGCGAGCGGTATGGACCAGTTGCAGTCGCAGTTTGGTCAGCGCTTTGCGTTGAACCTGGGGTCGAGTGAGGATGCTTCCAGGTGGTCGGTGTGGGGCGATGTGGACCGGCAGGCTTACGAAGGTAGCGGCTACGATGGCACGGCGACGAGCGTCTATCTGGGTGCGGATGTCGCGGTAGCCGAGTGCTGGTTGCTGGGGTTGGCCGTGGCGCGCCAGGGCGGCGATTCCGATTACGCCTGGGGCACGGCGTCACAGAGCATGGACATGCAGTTGACGACGGTGCTGCCGTATGCGAGTTACCGCCCGAGTGAGCGCATGTCGCTGTGGGGCGTGGCCGGCTTCGGTCGCGGTGAACTGGATACGACGGTGGCGGGCACGACGACCACTTCGGGCAGCGATTTACGGTCGCAGCTGGCGATGGTTGGCGGCGAGCAGGCCTTGACGCGGGTTGGTCGGTTCGACCTGGCGTTGCGCGGGGATGCGGCGCTGGCGTCGTTGGAGACGGATCAAGGCGTAGGTGCGGCGGATGGTCTGGCGACGGATGTGCATCGTTTCCGTCTTGGTCTGGAAGGGTCGTTCTCGACGGACACGGGCGAAGGCGGCATGCTGGAGCCGTTCGGGCAAGTGAACGTGCGCACGGATGGTGGTGATGGTGAGACGGGTTCGGGCCTGGAACTGGCCGGCGGTATCCGCATGACGACCTCGGCGTTCACGCTGGAAGCGCAGGGACGCACGTTGGCGTTGCACGGTGCGGACGACTATCGCGAGTCGGGCTTCAGTCTGCTGGCGACGTTGAATCCGTCGGCGCAGGCGACGGGCGTCTCGGTCACGATCGCGCCGCGCTGGGGTGCGGATGCGGTAGGCACGGGGATCCTGTGGGAAGATACCCTCCGCGTCGGGCAGTCCTACGGAGTGCTGACGGGCGTGGCCAACGGCGGGGCGCAAGCATCGCTGGAAACCCAGGTAGGCTACGGTCTGCTGGTGGCGCGTGAACGCTATCTGTTGACGCCGTTCGTGGATGTGCGCATGAGCGACGGAACCCGGCGCGAGCTGCTGGTCGGCGCGAGCGTGCGGCCATGGGTGCGCCAGGCGAAGGATCTGGATGTCCGCCTGGCCGCTGGACGCGTGGACGAGCGTACGGGCGTCAGTCATAGTCAAGTCGGCTTGCACGCGACGATGCGTTTCTAAGCTGACAACTTCCGCGTGACGATGGTCATGCCATCGTTGCGTGCTCTTCTCCAGCCCCGGTATGCGCGAGCGTGCCGGGGTTTTTTATTCAATGCACAGGGATCCAGAGTGTGTAAAGGTCGTCAAATAACCAACATGAACCTCATAGAGTGTTATATATCTATGTATTTCAATGATCTATAACAAGACGAGCTCATCAGACGATCCTGCTTCTACGTCAGCTAACCTAGAACTTGCTAACGCTATTGCACGCATCAATGATGAGTTGTAAGCTGCTGAAGGAGGTTCGGGTCAATCAGCCTTAGGCATGTCTACCAACCATCAATATGTGAATATTTTGTTCGCGCAGGTCTGACACTAATACGTATCTTCTACCTTTCTTAAGTCAATATGGTGTGCGTTGGTAGATGGATGCGAACACCTTTCCTGCCTTTGACTATTTTTAAACATTAGGTAGCCAAACAACTAGCAGAATTGCAGTTTCAAAATCTTCGTATCGCTTAGTTCCTATGCATGACGGTAGACAGTCCATTCATTCTTTTTCGGCAATATTAAGTCGTAAACCTTGCATCACTTCTTGAGCCTTTTATCCGTGGCTTGAGAAATGCCTTGTAATAATCACTCACGTTGAGTTGTTTCGGGTTTATATGGACATTTAAGAGTAGGTGGAAGCATTTAACCCCTGAATTCGTGATAATTTCCTACAAATTCTCGTAAGGAAAAAGCGCATGCTCGTATCGCGCGCAACGCTATTCAACAATTTCATTATTAGATGCGCTGCGATCCTAGCGCTCAGTTTCAGTTATCTGGGTTTACAAGCCCAGGATGACGCTAATTCGAACAAATTGGATGGAAGCGAAGTCGGCGCAATCAAGGTGACGTCAGTCGAAGGCATCACGGAGTATCGACTAGAAAATGGATTGCGAGTACTTCTCTTTCCTGATCCAAGCAAGCGTCAGATCACCGTGAATGTCACGTATTTAGTGGGCTCACTCCATGAAGGGTACGGTGAAACAGGCATGGCTCATTTGCTTGAGCATCTCGTCTTCAAAGGGACGCCGAATCATCCCGACATCCCGGCGGAGCTGACCGAACGCGGCGCTTCGCCTAATGGTACGACTTGGTATGACCGCACAAATTATTTTGAGACTTTTCCGTCAACGGAAGACAACCTGCGGTGGGCGTTAGATCTAGAAGCCGATCGCATGGTTAACTCGTTCATTGCGAAGAAAGATCTTGATTCCGAAATGACCGTGGTACGTAATGAATGGGAGCGAGGCGAAAACGATCCATTCAATGTCCTCTTTGATCGCATATTGTCAACTGCATTTTTGTGGCATAACTACGGTAAGACGACTATCGGGGCGCGAGCGGATATCGAAAACGTGCCGATTGAACGACTGAAGGCATTCTATAAGAAGTATTACCAACCAGACAATGCAGTTCTGGTTGTGGCCGGTAAGTTTGATGAAGATGTGGCCTTGGGTATGGTCACCGAGTTATTTGGCAAGCTGCCGAGACCAGACCGAAGCGGCGCGAATAAGCTGTACCCCACTTATACCGCTGAACCTGCTCAAGACGGTGAACGAACAGTTACGTTGCGTCGAGTCGGCGATACGCAAATTGTCGCTGTGGCGTTTCACACTCCTGCAGGGTCCGATCCCCAATATCCTGCGGTCGAAGTGCTCTCCCATGTTTTAGGAAATGTGCCATCGGGTCGGCTATATCAAAACCTGGTTGAGGAGAAGCTAGCGGCGCGAACGGGTGTTTATGCGTTTCAGTTAAAAGAACCGGGTGTTATGCTGGTATACGCTGAAGCACGAATGGAAGATTCGTTGGATACAGCAACCGACGCGCTGCTTGCAACGCTTGAAGAAATTAAAGATGAAAATCCGCCCACGGATATCGAAGTCAATCGAGCGAAGACCGAATTTCTTGCGGATATCGATCTAGCTTTCAACAATCCCCAAAGCATTGCGTTACAGTTAAGCGAATGGGCGGCAATGGGCGATTGGCGACTCATGTTTTTGCATCGCGATAATCTTGAGAAAGTAACACCAGCGGATGTGCAAGCAGTGGCATCGGCCTATTTACTTGAATCCAATCGCACGATAGGACGGTTCGAGCCGGCGGAAGAAACTCCTCCTAGAGCTGAGATTCCATCGGCGCCAGTTGTTGCGGATCTTGTCGATGGCTATGTTGGGCGGGAAGCAGTGGCGGTGGGCGAAGACTTCGATCCTTCGCCTGCGAACATTCAAGCACGCACAGCAACTGTAACGTTGTCGAACGGTTTGAAAGTCGCGTTGCTACCTAAGGAGACTCGAGGTGATACGGTAACTGTCAGCCTTAACTTCCCGTTCGGCGCGGTCGAAACGCTAACGAATCAGCATCACAACGCGGTATTAGCCCGGATGATGTTGATGCGCGGCACCAAGCATCGCACCAGACAGGCAATCCGAGACGAGTTGGACCGGCTTAAATCGCGACTATCGTTTAGTGGAGAAAACTGGAATGTAAGTGCGTCTCTAACGACGGATCGAGATAACCTTGAGAATGCGGTTAGGCTTATGACGGAAGTTCTCCGAGAGCCTGCTTTCGATCAATCCGAATTCGATTTATTGGTCGAGGAAACATTGGTGGACATTGAAGCGAATATGAGCGAGCCGAACTTCCGCGCGAGTGAAGCATATCGTCGATATTTAGTGAATAGTGTGCCAGTCGGACATCCGCTCTATTTCTATAGCGCAGCAGAAGATCTAGAGATCCTGCCGGATGTGTTGGTTAACGATGTTCGGCAGTTTTGGCAGAAGTTCTATAACTCGGCAAATGGTTCCATTGCAGTTGTTGGGGATTTCGATCCGACCATGATGACTTCGTTACTTGAGGAATCGTTTGGTGATTGGAAATCTGAAACGACATATCAACACATTCCATATGAGCATGTCGTGCAAGACGCGGTTGCTGAGGACATTGAGACACCGGATAAATCGAATGCCATCATGTTCGCGGTGCTAAACATGGGTGTGCACGAAGAACACGAGGACTTTCCAGCATTTCGCATTGGCATGGAAGTGCTGGGCGGAGGATTTTTGAATTCACGGTTAGCGAGTCGAATTCGGCAGAAAGATGGGTTGTCTTATGGTGTCGGCGCGCAAATGCAGACGCTTACGCCGGATCCAACCTCCCTTTTTCGAGCATATGCGATTTTCGCTCCGGAGAATCGCGATGTGGTTGTCAATGCGTTTCGTGAGGAAGTTGCGAAACTCTTAAATGAAGGAACTCCTGACGATGAGTTGGAAGCTGCGATCAGGGGGTATTTAGATTATCGGCAAAATCTGAGAGCAAACGATAACTTTGTTGCCGGTCAACTCCAGTCAAACTTACAGTGGGATAGAACCATGGTCCTGACGGAGAAAATCGAAGCAGCCATAGCGGAGTTAACCCCCGACGATGTGAAACGCGCGTTAAACAAGCATCTCGTTCAAGATCGTATTGCGATATTTAGAGCAGGAGACTTCGCAAACAACCCAACAAGTCAGTAATGCTTCTGTTTTCTGAAGGATGGTGATATCAACGCGCCTAACGAATCACATGGTTCCTAGCTTCCCGAAGTGATTGATTTGATCTAATTTCACCTTTATTGAATCCTTAGCAGCGTAACTCAATAGCGAGTTACGCTGCTACTCTAGCGCGGCTTCACGTATGAGCCCAGCGGACTTGAGGGATGAGAATAAGGCGATTGAACGTAACGTGATCTAGTTTACCTTCCCTTCCGAATGAGTTCTTTTCGCAAATTTCGGATTTGAAGGTATTTAAATCGCGCGAAATAGATACCGGTGAGCGCGGCTTACGCTTAATTCGACATTCAGATCTTTGAGTCTCACGTGCAGCGAATCGTTGACACCGCGTATGGCGACATCAATGAAATTGGCGTTAACCAGGCAGTTTCGGTGAATTCGTAAAAAGTCTCTATTATTGAGTTTCTTTTCAAGGTCTTTGAGCGGGGTAGAAAGCACATACTCGTGCTCGGCGTCATAGGCCACCGTGTATTTGGCATCGGATTTGAAATATCGTATGTCCGCAACGTCGATGAATTTAGTAGCGCCTTGATGCGTAACAGGGAGCCGCGTTAATTGATTATTGCCTTCAAGATGAGCGATTTCTGCACGAACAGCACGCACCATGTCCGCTGTTACCGATAACTCTAATCCCTGTTTCAAACGATCAATGGTTGCGCGCAAACGTTGTTGGGATACGGGTTTTAATAAATAATCGAATGCATGTTTCTCGAATGCTTCAACGGCATACTCGTTATAGGCGGTCACGAATACCACCCGCATGAGGTCCGTGGCGAATTCTTCCGCTAGCTCCAATCCGTCGGGTGGGGGCATTCGAATGTCGAGAAACGCGACCTCCGGTCGATGTGCCGTTATCGCTTGACGAGTTTCGATACCGTTCCCCGTCATGCTGACGATGTGTGCTTCTGGCCACTCGCGCTTCAACATTCTGGCCATTTGGTCTCGTAAGAGAGGTTCGTCGTCTGCGATCGAGAGTTTGATACTCACGCGTACATCCTGGCCAGCGGTAAGTTCATTGAGACACGGTACGTGTCTTCGGTTGAGTGATCGACTATGAGTTCAGCTGCATCGCCATATACGATTTTGAGTCGGTCGCGTACGTTTGAAAGACCCAAACCGTCACCGTTCGTCTGCTGCACAAGGACAGACCGATCACAAGAATTCACGACATCTATGTGGATGTTGTTTGCTTTTTTCATGATGCGGATATCGACTTGACCAGGTTTGGGCGACGCTTCTATGCCATGCTTAATCGCATTCTCTACGATAGGTTGAAGTAAGAACGGAGCGAGTTCGATATGGCCAAGTCCTGATTCAACCTCTATGTTGAAAGTTAATCGGTCATCAAGGCGAATGCGTTGTACTTCAAGGTAGTTTGAGATCAGCGCAACTTCATCGTCGACCGTACCCGTAGTAGACCGAGCGCGATTCAAGGAAATTCGAAATAGCTGAGCTAGCGCTTCTACCAATTTGTTTGCTCGTTTGGGGTCACTCTCAATTAACGACTGCAGGTTCGCTAGAGCGTTAAATAGAAAGTGCGGCTCGATTTGGGCTTGTAAGTTGCTAAGTTGAGCTCTGGCTAGTTCATGTTCTTTTGCGAGCTCTTGCTGACGCGCTTTGTCACGTTCCACTTCTATATCGCGAATGTAGCCCATCAGAAGAATCACGAAACAACCGACTAAGCACGCAGTACCGCCAACGACCAAACCCGTAGCGTTACTACGAAAGAAGTAGAAAGGATCGAAGGCGCCAAGCGTACCGCCCAATAGCAAACCTGTGATCAAGCTAACGATTGCGGCAAGAACGGTTACCCATTCGCGATTCCATGTCCGCGGTCGGTGTTTGTGCGCCCACATTTGCATTGACATACACGTTATGCCGATGGAATAGCTCGCCATGTGGTTCAACCAAACGTTCCCATTTAAAAACGTTAAAACCGTCGCTACCAAGGTACAGAAAGCGATCGTTGCACCGACAATCCAGGCGTTGGAATGAGCGCGAATGTGACGAAGAAAAGTTGTGAACATTTACGCGGGTACGAACTGACCATGCAGTCCAAGTGGCATTAGGCGCGATAGCGTCGCGCGTGCAATCAGTTGCGGCGTCCGCGATTCAAGTTCGAAGAGGTTTAAGTGTGTTTTTTCCTTTCGATAATCGAGTGAAGTACCGATCAGCCAACCTTCGTTTTCGCCAGATCGGTTTGAACGCGGCACGAATAGATGTTCCTCAGGAATCTCTTCTTTAGGATAGCTGTATGTCGTCATATTGCCCGAATTTACGTTAAAACGCGCGACGCCGTTCAGGAGACCGAGCCGCGTAGCAACGGAAGTCGAGTTATCGTGCACGAGCATGGTCATCCAATCATGGCGGGATCCAGTCATGCGTCGATCAATGGAGGGGAATTCGCAACTACTCGCGTTGAGATCAATGTCTTCGATTTGCGCCGATCGTTTCGCGGTATCAATCTTGAATTGAACGAGCTTCGATTCGGTGTTGTGTGTAGGCAATTCGCCGTGCATGACTTGTCGAAACGCACCTAACATGAGACTCGGATCTTGGTAACTTATGCCTTCGAACCGAATGAACCCATCGCTGTCTTCCCATGCGTTGGAGTAGTGGAATAACCATTGCGATGGCAATTCAGCGATGAAACGATTCGTCGGGTCGTTTTTATTCATGACAAGGAGTTCCAAACTGCGGTCCGCATGCCATACATGAGCATCAAGAAAACTACCTTCAAAGCGCCGTTCGTGCTCGTAGTGAAATGGTGGTAGCGGCACAATAAGGTGATTCGCGGTGATAACGAAATCATGTGCCATGGTTATCGGCGAGTGATTGATTAGCCATACCTTGGGTTTTGCATGTCCAACATCTAATCGCCAAATCACCAACGCTTCCATATGGCTCACGTAGCCGAAATTCCATACGGTGCCATTCGGCTCCACTCGTGGGTGAGCGGAAAACGGCAAGCCTTCTGTTTCGCTGGATAGACTCAGCATGCTTCGTGTGGCCAATGTCTCGGGATCAATACGCCAAGCAGAACCACCTTCCCAGAGCGCCCACAACTCGCGATCTCTTTTTAACACGCTAATATTGCCTACGTTTAACGCATCCGGGCCTGTACCTGGCCATGCGTCATCGCTATTGGTGCCGAATCCGACCAACGAAAGCTTGCCTTGGGTTTCATCGAACTCGAACTTCTTGGTTCTGACCAGTCTTGCCCGATAGTTGATTTTTCTGTTTCGTTCGATTGACCATTTTTGAATAAGTCCATCGCCGTCGAACCAATGCTGGTAGCGACGACCGTTGAGTTCCATCCGTCCCGGACCGTTGCGATATAGGGCGCCGACGAGTTCATCCGGCCAATCACCTTCGGTTTGACAGGAGACGACCCCGGTATCCTCCTGATGTACGCCCGCGTACAGTTTCAGCCATGGTTCTTGGGGCAAGCGCGAGTGAAACGATTCAAAGGTCTCGTTGGTTCGCGCTGCGCTCATTGATCCGAATGGTAGACTCAGTGCACCGGCAGTGCTAAGGAGCATTTCGCGTCGATTGAACATCAGTTGCGTAAGGAGAGTTCGACAGTCCGACCTTCTGCGGTAACTTCAAACCGCATTCGGTCCCATTTCGGCGGACCGAAACGAGCAGGCGCGTCGTTCGATACGCCCCAAGGTTCTTTCGGCATCCGAATCGCGTTGTAGTCCATTGCCCCATTTCCATTCAAATCCTGTAAGACGCTTACTGCGTAAGTTCCTTCGGGTACTTCAATGAACACCGTGGTTTCAGGTGTTTGGACATCGACTTGAAGTGCACGAAATGGCTCGCCGGCAGGCCAGTTATCGGCGTTGTCATACAGCGCAACAAGAATGACACCTTCTGTCTTTTTGATCTCTTGGATTTTGATAACGATCTCTGCTGCGAAGGCATGTAGCGCGAAGAAAGTTGCACTGATATATGCGATAGTTTTCATGAAGTTGTCTTAGTACTAGTAAAGTGATTGTGATTATGAAGAATTGGTGGAAAAATTAAGCGGGTTTCCGACAAAGTGCTGTTTTAGCCGCATGAAATGAGGAGGGATTTGATGAATGTCGGATTTGGGTTAAAGTTTGTAGAGTTTTTATGCAATCCAGTGCAAAATCACCAAATAGGCAGGTATCGCCATCATGTTGTTCATGTTTATCGATGGTTCGGTGAGCGGAACCTCATGGTTTGAGTCCTTTACAGTGTGAATGCAGTTCATTACACTATTGACCACCGTATTTCCGCAATTGGGCGCACTGTCGAGACTATGGCAGTGGGACGTGCTGGCTTTTCTTGAAGTTTGAGAGGCTGGAGATCTATCAAGTATGTTAACGGATACTTTCCGGGGCCTCGGAACGGCTAGTCGGTTGAGCGTGGATTTCCGTGTAGGCACCAACAACCATACCGCAGATTGCACAGTAAAGCAGACTCATGCTACCCGATGGCGTTGACGGGTACCGTCGCGACCTGTGGGACCGAGGGTATTAGGTAATTGTGATGCATACTTGCACATTCCATGCTGAGTCATAAATAAGGGTACGCATGGTCCGAAAAAAGTCAGGTAACCGACTTCGCAGCGCGGAACCTCAGTCGGATGGAGGTGCCATTACCGGTCACGAGGCCGAGTTGTGGGAGATGGCCGACAAACTGCGCGGCTCAATGGATGCGGCGGAGTACAAGCATGTCGTCCTTGGGCTGATCTTTCTGAAATACATCTCCGACGCTTTTGAGGAGCGTCATGCGGTGGTTCTGGCCGAATTGGGCGGTGAATCCGCCGAGGATCGCGACGAGTATATAGCTGAAAATATTTTCTGGGTGCCTCCGGACGCACGTTGGGAACGCCTGAAAGCGCAGGCGCGGCAGCCGACCGTGGGCCGAGCCGTTGATGACGCTATGGTGGCGGTCGAACGGGATAACCCGGTACTCAAGGATGTGTTACCGAAGGACTATGCCCGTCCAGCGCTTGATAAGCAGCGGCTTGGTCAGCTCATTGACATGATCGGTAATATTCGGGTAGGCGACTCGGAGGCCCGCTCAAAGGATGTGCTGGGCCGAGTCTACGAGTATTTCCTGTCGCAGTTCGCCAGTGCCGAAGGCAAAAAAGGCGGCGAGTTCTACACGCCGCGTTGCGTGGTGAAGCTGCTGGTTGAGATGCTGGAGCCGTACCGGGGTCGGGTCTACGACCCGTGCTGCGGTTCGTCGGGTATGTTCGTGCAGTCGGTCGAGTTCATCCGCGCACACGCTACCGGTAACGGCAACGGCGGCAAGGGACGCGGCGATATATCCATCTACGGGCAGGAATCCAACTACACGACCTGGCGGCTGGCGAAGATGAACCTTGCCATCCGAGGCATTGAAGGTCAGATCGCCCACGGCGACAGCTTCCACAATGACCGCCATCCGGATTTGAAGGCCGACTTCATCCTCGCTAATCCGCCATTCAACGTCTCGGATTGGGGTGGCGAACGTCTGGCCGAGGACAAGCGATGGGCGTACGGCGCGCCGCCGCCACGCAATGCCAACTTCGCATGGATGCAGCACATGGTTCACCATCTGGCGCCCATGGGTGCGGCGGGTATCGTGCTGGCCAACGGCTCCATGTCGTCGGCGCAAGGAGGCGAGGCCGAGATCCGCAAGAACCTGATCAAGGCCGGCCTCGTGGACTGTATGGTGGCCTTACCTGGGCAGTTGTTCTACTCGACGCAGATTCCGGCCTGCTTGTGGTTTCTGGCGCGGGACCGAGGCCGAGAGGGCAAGTTCCGCGACCGGCTCGGTGAAATCCTGTTCATTGATGCGCGCTCGCTGGGGCGTATGGTGGACCGCACCCATCGCGAACTGACCGACGACGACATCGCGCGCATCGCTGACACCTATCACGCTTGGCGTAGCGGAGACGGCGCGAGCGCGCACGCCGATGAGCCAGGCTTTTGTAATAGTGCCGCGCTGGAGGATATCTGCAGGCACGGCTATGTGCTCACCCCAGGCCGTTATGTCGGTGCGCCGCCGCAGGAAGAAGACGGCGAGCCGTTCGAAGACAAAATGAAGCGATTGGTCGCGCAGTTACACGAGCAGCAGGCCGAGGGAGCGAGGTTGGATACGGTCATTGCGAACAATCTCAAGGCATTGGGATTCGGGGACGCGAGACGTAAGCATGACAATAGCTGAACTGATTGAACTTCTTGGCGGTTATCCGCCCGAGCTGCGGGTCGTGGTGGATAGCTACGAAGAGGGTTACGACGATCTGTCCCCCAATCAAATGATCGTGCAGAAGATTTGCCTCAATACAGGAACGGAATCTTGGCAGGGAATGCACGGTGACCCGAAAATACTGCCTGGAAAGGTTCTGGATACAGCCGGGGCCGTTGATGCTCTAGTTTTGCGCCGCACCTCTTGGTGACCGTAGCGCAGAAAGATGGCTCATGATTAATTACGGGAAATTCAAGTTGTCCCTGAAACGCTTGGAAGAGCAACATGACAACTATCAGTCGCTAGATGAAGCACTACCCGAATTGATCCTGGAAGGAATCGCTGAATCTGTTATCCAACGTTTCGAGATTTGTTACGACTGCTTGTGGAAGGTACTGAAAAGATATCTTCATGACGAGCTAGGCATTGCCGAGGTGCCCAATAGTCCAAAACCTCTCATTAGGCTTGCACATGAAAACAGCCTGTTCTCTTCTCCATTGAAGGACTGGCTGGAATATGCCGAAGCGCGCATTAATACGTCACACGATTACGATGGTGAGAAGGCGAAAGATTGTCTAGCATTGATGTCTGCATTTATTGACGATGCTATCAGCTTGTATAAGACGATAACCGAGCAAGCATGGGAATAGAACCTTCCATTGATATCACCGTCAAGCAACGCAAAACCATCTTGACATTACTTGAACGCCACCTCCCGGGTACCGAGGTCTGGGTATACGGCTCCCGGGTCACGTGGACCTCTTGCCCGCAGTCTGACCTAGATATGGTGGTGTTTGCGACACTCGAACAGAAACTCGCCATATCTGATCTCCGGGAAGCGTTTGAAGATAGCAACCTCCCGTTTCGAGTGGATCTGTTCGTCTGGAATGATGTGCCGGATTCGTTTCGGAAGCAGATCAAACGCAAACATGCGGTGCTGGTCTGCAAGAAGATGAGGGATCAACCGAGTAAGTGGCTGGAGACAGTTTACGGCAGATTTGTTGCCGACTTTTCTGAAGATTTTTTGGCCAACCTCTGCGACAAGAACGACGGTATTCAGACGGGACCTTTTGGCAGTCAGCTTCATAAAAAGGACTACGTATTAACTGGAACACCCATCGTTACGGTAGAGCATTTAGGTGAGAATCGCCTCTCACATCACAATCTGCCTCGTGTTTCGGAATCGGACAGGAGGCGGTTGTCCAAGTATACGCTTCGTAAGGGAGATATCGTTTTCAGCCGCGTTGGATCCGTGGACCGGCGTGCTCTTGTGCGTCGGGAAGAAGAGGGTTGGCTGTTCTCAGGGCGTTGCTTGCGAGTACGCTCGGATCCGGTTCAGATTGATTCCGGTTTTCTTTCGTATTTCTTTGGCCTTCCAACATTCAGGGCGCATATCAAGTCGATTGCAGTTGGCGCAACAATGCCGTCTTTGAATACTCAGATACTAAGCGATGTCAAGGTTTTTCATCCCATACTCCCTGAACAACGCGCCATCGCCCGCATCCTCGGCGCGCTGGACGACAAGATTGAGTTGAACCGGCAGATGAACGAGGCGCTGGAGGTGATAGCACGGTCCGTCTTCAAAGACTGGTTCGCTGATTTCGGGCCGGTTAGGGCAAAGATGGAAGGGCGCGACCCCTATCTACCTCCCGAAATATGGAAACTATTCCCCGACGCTTTGGACGAGGAGGGCAAGCCGGCCGGATGGATGAGACGAAGTCTCGGAAAACTATTTGACGTTTCGATAGGGCGAACACCGCCAAGAAAAGAGCACCAGCACTTTGTGCCAAGCGGTACCGGTAGGACATGGCTGGCAATCAAGGGGATGAAGAACTCTCAGACATTTGCTCTGGCATCGGACGAAGACTTGACCACCGACGCAATTGAGAAATTTAGGGTACCTGTCGTTCCCGCAGGAACCGTAATGGTGAGCTTCAAGTTGACGGTTGGCCGAGTAGCTATTGCGTCGAAAGACATGTACTCAAATGAAGCCATTGCACATCTTGTGGAAAATCATGATACGCCTGTTGGCAATATTTTTACGTACTGCTTCATGAAAGACTTTGATTACGATTCCTTGAGCAGCACTTCATCAATTGCTACCGCTGTTAACTCGAAATCCATAAGGGCAATTGAGTTGATCGTGCCGGACGCAGTGACACATTCCGCTTTCGCAGTAATCGTCCAGCCGATTTTTGATCGAATCCTACGAAACTTATCTGAGAACGGCACTCTCATGGCAACTCGTGACCTGCTGCTCCCGAAGCTAATGTCCGGCGAAATGCGTTTGTCCGATGTCGAGCGTGCTGTAAAGGCGGTTGCGTAATGATCCAAGACGAAGACATCCGCCGCCAACTCCGCTTGGGTGAGGACAGCCAATGGGAATTCAAGCGGGTTGAGTTCCGTGGCGATACACCGATCAGCCCGAGTAGAGATGACCTGGCGGACGAGTTGGGAGCTTTCGCCAATGCGGACGGCGGTGTGATGCTGTGCGGGGTCACTGACGACGGAACGCTTCTGTGCATGTCGCGGGATCAGATGATAGCCCTTGACCGCATGCTGGTGGAGGTGGGTACCGATGCCATTGAGCCGCCGTTGCGCATCGCTGTTTATCATCGCGAACTTGACGGCAAGGCGTTCTTGCTTGTGGTGGTACCGCGCGGCGAGTCCCTACACGAGCGGAGCGGGCGGGCATTTGTCCGCGTGGGCGCGACCAAGCGCCGACTTCGCGGGGAGGAACGCCTGAGGCTGGCGCAAAATCGTGTGCAGAGTCGCTATTTGTGGTTTGACGAACAGGTCGTCCTAGGAACCGGCTTTGAGACACTTAGCGAGCGTCTGTGGGAACCTTTGCTCAGCGCGGAAGCATCCACCGACCCACGGCGTGGCTTAATGAATCTCCGCCTTCTGGCACGTGACGAAACCGGTGTAGAACGGGCGACCGTTGCTGGCGTACTGCTTTGTTCCCCATCGCCCCAGGACTGGTTGTCGCAAGCGACTATCACAGCGACCCACTATCGCGGGCTGGATCGAAACTCGGGACAATTGGACGCGCAAGAAATCGTTGGCCCTCTGCCAATCCAAATCGCGAATGCCGTGCAATTCGTCGTTCGCAACATGCGAGTCGCAGCCCGCAAGACTCCAGAACGGGAGGACATCCCGCAATACAGCAAGGCTGTCGTGTTCGAAGCGGTCGTCAACGCGGTTGCGCATCGCGACTATTCCATGCTCTCGCGGCGGATTAGGGTGTCCATGTTCAAAGACCGTCTGGAGATTGATTCGCCCGGGCAACTTCCGAATAGTATGACCATTGAAGGCATGGAAGCCAGCCAGGCGACCCGCAACGAGGTCATCGCTTCCATATTTGGTCGCACTCCTGTGGGTAAAGTACCAGGATCGGACCATCGCATATATCTTATGGAACGCCGAGGCGATGGCGTGTCGATCATTCGCAGGGAAACCCAGGAAGCTACTGGCGTGCTGCCGGTTTATGAGGTGATTGACGAGTCGAACTTAGTGCTTCGTATCCCCGCCACTAAACTGGATCTTGTTCCTGCGGACGCAACCGTTACGGTACATTCTGCAGGCGAACCTCTGGCTGGCATTGAGGTCTTGGCACTTTTTCCCAATAAGACATGGGTGCAGGCGGTGACCGACGAGTCTGGTGAGGCATCCTTGAACTTGTACACCACGCATCTGCCAATGACGATCTATGCTACAGGGGCGGGGTATACCGCCGGGATTGAGCGTGGGTGGATGCCAGCGCAGAGTGGGCTGCTGCTCGAGCTTGAGCCGCTTGGATCGGGCGGCTCGGCCATTTTCGCCCAAGGCACCGGGCATCTTCCTGGCTTGCGCGGACGACTGAACCCAATACGTGATTCTTCCAACCGGACTTATTTATACGCGGATAATATCGCCATAGACGAGGGACGGCAGCAGCCGGTGCCATTTCGGCTAGGTAGACCGATGCGACTAACGGACTCCTATGGTGCGGAGTGGTCGGTCGTGTTTGTTGAAGTCATCGGCCGGTCCGCCCTGGTTGAATACCAGCCGTTTCAACCATGACCTCCGCCGGGTTATATCATTGGCCGGATGCTCTGTGCGTTGTGCTCTCGTAGCACGTGATTGCTGGATGACTGGCTTGCTTGGAGGGGGCAACAGGATGTGAATGACATAACAAACCATACGCTGGCGGAGCCACCTGACTCCTCTTTTCCAAGTACATTTCCGGCGGAATCCACCTTCACGAAACCGAAAAATTAAGGCATATTAATACTAGGAACCTACGCCGTAGAAATCCCCTAGGAGCCTGCGCCGTAGAAACTGAATACGGGATAATGCACATATAGCGCATGGAGTCTTCGAGATGCCGACGACGTTTCGCCCGTATTGTCCGGATCAACGTATGTTGTTGCCGCCGGATCTAAAGGATTGGCTGCCGGAGGGTCATTTGGCGCACCATGTCAGCGATCTGGTGGACGGTTTGGATTTGAGTGCGTTGTATGCGCCGTATGAAGGCGATGGTCGTCGCAAGTCGCCCTACGAACCGCGCATGATGTTGAAGGTGCTGATCTACGGGTATGCGACGAGCACGTTTTCCTCCCGCGGTCTGGCGCGCAAGATGGAGGAAGACGTGGCGTATCGGTTCCTGGGGGCGGGGAACTTTCCGAACCATCGGACGATCTGCGAGTTCCGCCACCGTCATCTGGCGGACTTCAAGCGGCTGTTTGTGGAGGTGGTGCGGTTGGCGTCCGAGTTGGGCGTGGCGAACTTTGGCAAGTTGGCGATTGACGGGACCAAGGTGCGTGCGAACGCCTCCAAACGGAAGGCGATGAGTTACGCGCGCATGCAGGAAGAAGAGCGTCGTTTACAGGCGGAGATCGAGTTGTTGCTGGAGCAGGCGCAAACCGTTGATGAGGCGGAGGACGCGCGTTGGGGTCCGGCGTCTCGGGGCGACGAGTTGCCGGCTGCATTGCGTCGTCGCGAGGATCGGTTGGACGCGATCCGGAAAGCGAAAGCCCGTCTTGAGGTGCGTGCGCGCGAGGCGGATGAGGCGCGTGGCCGGCAGCCCGGGGACGAAGAGCGCGACCCGACGCGTGGGCGAGGCGACAAGCGTGCGTATGGGGAGCCGGAGGAGAAGTCGCAGGACAATTTCACCGACCCGGAAAGTCGCATCATGAAGACCTCGACGGAAGGCTTCCAACAGTGCTACAACGCCCAGGTGGCGGTGGATGGCGAGCACCAGATGATCGTCTCGGCGGAGGTGTCGTCGAACCCCAACGACTAGGGGCAATTGACCAAGCCGTTGGATGCATTGCAAGCGGTTCATGGCAAGCGTCAGGCGACGGTGCTGGCCGATGCCGGTTATTGCAACGAGGCGGATCTTGAGGAACTGGAGGCGCGTGGGGTGGACGGCTATGTGGCGTTGGGCCGAAAGGGCCGGCGCCAGGCCGCGGTTGACGCGCGCAAGTATCCGGCGCGGGCACGCATGGCAAGGAAGCTGGCGACCAAGGCTGGGCGTGCGCAATACGCGGAGCGTAAATGGCTTGTCGAGGCGCCGATCGGATGGATCAAGCAGGCGCTGGGATTTCGACGGTTCAGCATGCGTGGGCTTGACAACGTGCGCGGCGAGTGGGACTTGGTGTGCCTGGCGTTGAATATCAAGCGGATGCGTGGATGTCTTGCAGCCACATGACCGAGATTGACCTGGATGCGTTCGATTATGGGGCTCATCAAGGGCTGATTTAGGGTCCAAGGCCGATTCAGGCTGCCTTGAGGCGCCGGATCACCATGCCATGGCCCGAAGCCTGACGATGCCCGCACAAAGATGTCGCATATCTGCGACGCCGGACGATTCACCAAGTCTCATGCTTTCTTACAGCGCAGGCTCCTAGAAGAAAATTAGGAAAATATATCTCCCCATAGAGATAATCAGTAAAATGATCTATATAAGTCATAAACACGATAATATATCCTATTTACTGAATGCCAAAATGCCCTACAATGCAGGCTCCTAGTAACCATAGTTATGGATATTCATACTTAGTGCCACAAAATCACTCAAACTCAAATGAAATTCACCCGAGCTTGATACGAACGTATCGCGCCACCTTGCCAATGCAACGCGGCTATGTCAGCATATCCAACCGCCAAGCACTTAACGCCATCCTGTATGTCTCTGGCATGGCTGTATATGGCGCAGGTTACTGGCACACTATCTACACATAGATGAACTGATGATTGTCAAGTCCATTCTGACTGGACGGCACTAAAACAGTTCTCAATCCACCAGACAATCTCGCGGTAGCTGAACCACCAAGATTCATATGGTGGCCGCGGATGCTTAAATACCCACCGCCTTCTCGTGCTCGCTGATCAAGTTCACGATGCTCCAGAGGACCATCAATTACTGCATGGCCTTGGGCAGCAGAGCAGCATAATCGTCCCGTACTCATCATGGACTAGGTGTACGAAGACGACGAGACTCGGTAACAGGTTCAGCTCTGTGGGTATGAACCCGTGGTGTCATCGTGGCGAACCTGGGCTAAACCTTGGACGTATGACCTTGGCTCTTATGTTGTTATATGTGTATTGGGCCCGATCTGCTCGACAATGAAGTTCGTTTCGGTGGTTTTGTCGGGATGGAAGTCGTGGAGCTGTAGCCACCGCATGTAGTTGTCAAGGTATTTGGTCGACACGCCCCGATGGTCGTGATTCAGGCGTTTTTTCATGAACATATGGCGGTTATTGACGGTATTGATGTGCCATACGTCGTCCCGCACCGACTCGCCGCGTTGGCGGTTGATCACCTGGTGATGGCGCGCCGCCTCGCGCGTGGCCGCGCGATAGCTGGGGTGGGCGTCGCTGACGATCACTGCGTCCTTGGCCGTCCAGGTCGCGACGTTCTCCTGGAGCGTGGTCGCCGTGGTGTCGGGCACCTGCTGAGCGTACGTGGCGCCCCCGCGGGCCACGGCCGTCAGCACCGGTCGATGCGCCTGGCTCCGACCGCGGGGCACCCCGCGACCACCGCCCCGCTTCCGCGGCTTACGCCGCTGCCGCAAGCTGCGACTGCCTTTGCAACTTTCCAGGAAATAGGTTTCGTCCATTTCCACGATACCCTCAAGGGCCGCCGGCGTGCGCGCGTTGGCCAGGAACCGATGTCGCCAGAGAAACGCCGTGCGGTAACTGATCCCACATGCCGCGGCCGACTGATGCAGCGTCATCCGCTTGCGCATGCACGCCTGATAAGTCATCCAGGTCGACTTGAGACGCAACCGTGCCAACGGCGTGCCCGTCAACGCCGTGAAGGTCTTGCCACAGGGTTCCGCACGGCAGCGAAACCGCACCAGACCCGCGCTCTTCCCATGCCGCACCACCCCTTTGCTACCACAGTGGATGCATGTCCGCGACGCGAGTATTGCCGTTTCCCGCGCCTGCACCGCCGCGGGCAGCTCATCAGCCTTCTCCGTTTGGAGTGTCTTGACCACCTTCCGCTTCTGCGCAGCGGTCAACGCGGCGGTTTGGGTCAGCCAGGTCTCGAACGCTTTTCTCTTCATAGTACGCAAGATCAATAAGTTGAGCGTAATTTTAACCATTTGTTAGCCCAAGTCCACATTTCATTACATAAGAGCCATGACCTTAAAAGGATGCTATCGCATTTTTTCGCGGTGCGAGAAACTCGACGTAATATGTCTCGGATGTATCTTCTTCGCATTCATCATTAGCGCGTTGTCATAATACTAACATGCTTTATTGAGAAGGATGTATGACGCAAGTTACTCGGATATCGCATCTACATATACGTAATTACGGCATTTTTCGCAACTTCATATGGAAACCTGATTTGGAGAAATTCAATCGGTACAACCTGATTTACGGCTGGAACGGAACCGGCAAAACGATACTGAGCCGGATATTTCGCAATCTGGAGAATCGTGAGCAGCCAAAGACAGGAGAGGTCACTCTACACATTGGCGACAACGATATAAAAGGAGAAGAGTTCCCACAGTCGAACTTCCAGATCCGCGTCTTCAACCGCGACTTTATCAAACAAAATGTGTTTCCTACTGAGAGTGGGATGCAGCACATCTTTTTTGTTTTAGGTGAGGAGAGTGTCAGGAAACAAAAGGAAGTGGAAGGACTGCAGAAACAACTTGCAACTGCTCGGTCGCAATTAGCTCTTGACGAAAAAGCTTTCAGGAAATCTGATAAAACCTTCGAGCAGTTCTGCATCAACCAGGCAAAGCTTATCAAGGATACCCTTCGATTAACTGGTCAAACAAGTAATCAAAACCCGTATAACAACTACGATAAATCAGATTTCCAGAACAATGCAACCAATATGCTGGTTTTTGGGGGTGGTTCCAGTCATCTCCTCACCGACACTGAGCATGAAAAACTGCTCTCTCAATACCGAGAAACAGTGAAAGATGAAGTAAAGGAACTTGATTATGCGATACCGGATCTCAAATCAATTACAGGCCGCGTATCAAAACTCCTGCATAAAACGGCTGTGTCAGCGGCCATTGATGCCCTGAAAAATGACACCGAGCTCGCTGACTGGATTTTGCAGGGACTGAGGTTACACGAGGATCGAAATACCAAACAATGCCAATTTTGTAAACAGCTTTTGCCGGAGCGTAGACTTGCTGCGTTGCATGATCATTTCAATGATCAGTATGAGCATCTTACTACGGAAATAGACTCGGAAATTGGCAAGCTGAATGAAACGAAAAATCAGTTGGAAGAATTTGTATCCAAAGTTAAGTTGATGGACGAGGAAAAATTGTACAGTGAATACCACGACAGGTTTCGGACCACGAAAACGCAACTTACCGATGGGCTACAACGGCTTAAGGAATTCCTGGATGACGCGACGAAAGTTTTGAAGGACAAGAAGAGCAAATTTTTTGAGTCGACCAAACTGGATATTGATGCACCGCCAGTGAAAGTGGGAGCAGTCGAGAATCTCAATGCGGTGATTCAGGGGCATAATCGTGTCTCCAATAACTTTCAAACACGACTTAATACGGTACGTAAGCAGCTGGCAGACAGTATGGTTGCAAAGGATCTGACCGGAGATGGAGAATCCGACAACTTCGTCAAACTGAGAGATACTAAAGATGCTGTGCAGAAGGCTTTAGAAAAGCGGAACAAACGAATTGACCACCTTGAAGCTGAAATCAAGAATCTGGAACATGAGATTAGAGGTCATCGTCGGCCCGCCGAGGAATTGAACGAAGATCTCCAAAAGTATCTCGGGCATGGTGAGCTACGAGTGGAGATTAAGGAAACAGGTTACGCAATCACACGAGGTAGGGAACCGGCTGGTTCTATGAGTGACGACTCTTTGAGTGAGGGTGAAACTACTGCTATCGCGCTCTTGTATTTTCTGAAGTCTCTACAAGACAAGAACTTCGAGCTTAAGGATGGTATCGTCGTGCTTGATGACCCGGTGTCGAGCCTTGATGCCAATGCGTTGTTTCTTGCCTTCAGCTTTATTCATGAGCGTACGAAAAATGCAGGTCAACTGTTTGTCTTAACTCACAACTTCTCGTTCTTCCGACAGGTTCGCAGTTGGTTTCATTACGAAAAACATCATGCTGGCTTCTTTATGCTTGAACCTTCGTCGGAGGACAGCGTGCGGAGCAGTACCATTCGATTACTTGACCCGTTGCTCAAGAACTACGAATCGGAATATCACTACTTGTTCAGTAGAGTTTACCAAGCGTCAAATTCATCAGCGTCTCAAAGTTTGGAAAAGAACTACATTCTTCCGAACATCGCCAGGCGAGTGTTGGAAACCTTTCTCGCATTTCGTCTGCCGGCGGATACCCCATTGATACGACTGAAGGAAAAGCTGGATAAAGTCGAATTCGACGAAGTGAAGAAGAGACGGATAAGCCGGTTTCTACACACGCACTCGCACAGTACCGTTGTAGGCGAACAGGAGCACGACCTGACGGAACTCGCCGAAGCCTCAGGCGTTCTCAATGATCTGCTGGAGATGATCAGGTCGGAAGATGGAAAACACTATTCGGCCATGGTGCAGCTTTGTGAATCCCAAGGTGAAACAGGATGATATGAGTACAGGACGGTTCGCCAAGTTGGATGTTGAAGAAAACACTTTGCAATGGGTCGCAATTCTTGATGCATGGGCAGTTGTTTGCGGTGCGACCTAGGTTGAGATTGTCCGATGACTGGTACGGTGTACTTCCGAATCTTGGCAATGAAGTGCTCGTCTACGAGGCGTACACAGCGAACGCGTGTGAAGATGTGGTTGTGAAGTGTGAAGGTGCGACCGTCTAGCTGGCGCAACGGTGGATGGTGAGGCGTTCGACACGTCAACCGATAACGCGGGCCTTCGTCTGAAGAAAACATACGACATTGACGGATTACGGGCCGAATAAGCTGAGTTGGCGACATGATCAAGACAAACAACGCACATTGGTTCATAACACGCTGGGCTGTTCCGGACGTTTCAGAGCGTAGGGGTGGACATTTCTCCCAAGGGCAAAACCGCGTCTTCTGTTCGAAATCTGGAAGATAGCACATGCGTCCTTTGGATCGTCTGGAAATCCACGGTTTCAAGTCAATCAGGCTTGCCGACTTCGAGCCCCAGTCCCTTAATGTTCTGATCGGTCCGAATGGTGCCGGCAAGACGAACTTCATCGACTTGTTCCGCATGCTCTCGAGTATGGCTTCCGGGCACTTTCAAGTCTTTGTAGCAAAGCAGGGCGGTCCGGATTTTTTACTGTTCGGGGGTTGCAAGCAGACTGAAAGAATTGAGGTCACATTCGAATTCGGTGTTAACGCGTACTACTTTTCGCTGGTGCTCGCCGGGGGCCGGCTTGTGTTCGAAAATGAGACAACATGTTTTCAGTCCCCGGACTTGCAGATACATAGCCATTCTCTGGGCAGTGGCCACGCAGAATCCAGACTGAAGGATGCCGACGAGGCAGGATTGGACACGTTTGCGCTTTATGTGCGGAAAGCCATCGCTGGTTGGCGCGTGTACCATTTCCATGACACCGGTGCGACTGCACCTGTGCGCCAGGCACACGGGTTGCGCGACAATCTCCGTCTTAAACCCGATGGCGGCAACTTGGGCGCGTTTCTGCGGCGCCTGCGCGAGCATTATCCCGGCCACTATCGACAAATCGTCCATGTGATACGACTGGTGGCCCCTTTCTTTGGGGACTTCGTGTATCGCAAGGAGATGAATTTCGACGACCGGATCGAGCTCGAGTGGTTCCACGCAGGTGATCCGGACACTGTTCTCGGTCCAGGCCAGTTGTCGGACGGCACGCTTCGCTTTATCTGCCTGTCCACTCTTCTCCTGCAGCCCGTTGAGTTACAACCCGAGTTGATACTCATTGACGAGCCAGAACTGGGTCTGCATCCTGCTGCACTCACCCTTTTGGCCGAGATGCTCCAGCATGCCAGCGATTCAAGACAGGTCATCGCATCGACTCAGTCCCCGGATCTCCTCAGTGAGTTTGAGCCGGAAGATGTCGTTGTAGTGAATCGGTACGAAGGCGCATCCACCTTCACCAGACTTGATGGGGAGGACTTGAGAGAGTGGATGGAAGAATACAGGCTGGGTGAAATCTGGAAGATGAACATATTCGGCGGCAGGCCCAAGCGATGAAGGAAGTCATCGTCGTTTGCGAGGGCCAAACCGAAGAGGTTTTCATCAATGATGTTTTGGCGCCAGCACTTCTAGACAGAAACATGTTCCTTTACCCAAGGCTTATTGCCACATCGCAGCATTCGAAGGGCGGTGCTCTCACTGGGCAACGGGTATTGCGATTTCTCCGAAACACACTTCGGGAACGTAAGGACACCTACGTCACGACCTTCTTCGACCTGTATGGTTTGCGTCCGGACTTTCCGGGAAGAGCAGGAACAGCGCGGGAAATTGACCCTATAGAGCAGGCCATTGCTATCCAGAGGGAGTTCCATACAGCCGTTATTGATGTTGCCAAATGTCGCCCCGACCGGTTCTTGCCTCACATCCAGCCCCATGAATTCGAGGCTCTGCTGTTCTCGAATCCAGGGAAGTTCGCACAGGTGGAGCCGGCGTGGCGAAAGTACGCAGGTCAACTTGAAGAAGCGCGGCAGTTTGCTACCACCCCCGAGCACATCAATGATGGCTCAAAAACCCATCCTTCGGCCCGTTTGCGGAATCTGCTCCGTCCACGTTACAACAAGGTGCGCCATGGGAATGCTGTATCGGCCCGTATTGGTATTGATCGCATGCGCGCCGAGTGCAGTCATTTTGGGGGCTGGTTGGCGCGCGTGGAAAGACTTCCTCCTTTGCAACCCTGAAACTGAGCATGCCCTACTTGTCCGAATCGGTTGTGGAACATGCTGCGCTCGAATGGTTCCGAGAGCTTGGCTATGACGTGGTTGGAGGCCCTGACATGCCGCCCGGTCCGCAGATGCTCCGGGAGAGTTATGCGGACACAATCTTTTCTTCGGTGGTGCGCGGCGCCCTTGACCGTCTCAATCCCGACCTTCCGGCAGAAGCGCTGGAGGACGCTTTCCGCAAGCTAACCCGGGCAGAAGGCACGACGCTGGAAACCCGCAACCGTGCCTTCCACCGGATGGCTATTGAGGGCGTTAACGTTGAGTACCACAATGCGGACGGCGCAACCCGGGGTGCACAGGTGCGTGTCATTGATTTTGATGATCCTGACAACAATGACTGGCTGGTGGTCAACCAGTTCACGGTGGTCGAGAATAAGCATGAGCGCCGGCCGGACATCGTGCTGTTCGTCAACGGCTTGCCCCTCGGCGTCATTGAACTCAAAAATCCAACGGACGAGAACGCAACGATCCGAACGGCGTGGCAGCAACTCCAAACTTACAAGGCCGAGATTCCATCACTGTTCGCGTTCAACGCGACGCTCGTCGTCTCGGACGGGGTGGAGGCTCGGATCGGCACGCTAACAGCCGGACTGGAGTGGTTCAAACCATGGAGAACTATTTCCGGCGAAGATCTGGCTCCGGTATCTCTGCCCCAGCTCCAGGTAGTGATTGAGGGAGCGTTCGAAAAGCGTCGCTTTCTTGCCCTTTTTCACGACTATATTGTGTTCGAGGATGACGGTGGTGGCACGCTCGCCAAGAAGATGGCGGGCTATCATCAGTTCCATGCTGTCGAAACGGCGGTTACTGAAACGTTGCGGGCAGCCGAGGCGCAGCAGGTTTCAAGCGATCGCGAGCCGCTGGATCGCTACGACTCCGGCCATAAGCCGGGTGGCAAGCTTGGCGACCGGCGGATCGGCGTAGTCTGGCACACGCAGGGATCGGGCAAGAGCCTGACCATGGCCTTCTATGCCGGGCGGATCGTCCGCGAGCCGGCGATGGCCAACCCGACGGTCGTGGTCCTGACCGACCGCAACGATCTTGACGACCAGCTTTTTGCGACCTTCGCTCGGTGCAGCGATCTGTTGCGCCAGCCACCGGTGCAAGCGACTAGCCGTACTGACCTTCGGACCCGGCTCGCGGTTGAACAAGGCGGCGTGGTGTTCACCACTATCCAGAAGTTTTTTCCCGAGGTGAAGGGCGACCGACACCCGCTGTTGTCGGATCGCCGCAATATCGTGGTGATCGCTGACGAGGCGCATCGCAGCCAGTATGACTTCATTGACGGTTTCGCCCGGCACTTGCGCGATGCCCTGCCGAACGCTTCGTTCGTCGGCTTTACCGGTACGCCTATCGAGCTTGAAGATGCTAACACACGCGCTGTGTTCGGTGAATATATCAGCGTATACGATATCCAACGCGCGGTCGAAGATGGCTCGACGGTGCAGATCTACTACGAGGGCCGGCTCGCAAAACTCGCGCTTGACGAGCGCGAAAAGCCCAATATCGATCCAAAATTCGAGGAGGTAACTGAAGGCGAAGAACTCGACCGCAAGGAGAGAGTCAAGACCAAGTGGGCACAGCTTGAGGCTATCGTTGGAGCAGAAAAGCGCATCGCACAGGTCGCCCGGGACATCGTTGATCACTTCGAGAAACGCCTTGAGGCAATGGACGGCAAGGCGATGGTCGTGTGCATGAGCCGGCGCATCTGCATTGACCTTTACCGCGAACTCGTGCAGTGGCGGCCGACATGGCACAATGAAGATGACACGCTCGGCCAGATCAAAGTGGTGATGACCGGCGCCGCTTCCGATCCGCCCGACTGGCAGCCGCATATCCGCAACAAGTCGCGCCGCGAGGCGCTGGCCAAACGATTTCGAGATCCTGACGACCAGCTCCGCGTGGTGCTGGTGCGCGACATGTGGCTGACTGGCTTTGATGCGCCGAGTCTGCACACGATGTACATTGACAAGCCGATGCGCGATCACAGGCTGATGCAGGCAATCGCCCGCGTCAACCGGGTGTTCCGGGACAAGCCGGGCGGACTGGTAGTCGATTATCTCGGCCTAGCGCACGAACTCAAGCGGGCAGTGGCTACATATACCGAGAGCGGAGGTACGGGAAAGAACGCACTTGACCAGTCCGAAGCGGTAGCCGCGATGCGGGAGAAATACGAGGTCTGTCGCGGCCTGTTCTATGGCTTCGACTACGCGAGATGGATTGACGGTACGGCGGCGGAGCGCGTGTCCCTGCTGCCAGCAGCCCAGGAACACATCCTGGCCCAGGAGGACGGCAAGGAGCGCTACCTGCAAGCGGTGCGCGAATTGTCCCGAACTTTTGCCCTTGCCGTGCCGCATGAGGACGCGATCCGCATCCGTGACGAGGTGGCATTCTTCCAGACCGTGCAGACAGTGCTGGCCAAGCGAGACAAGGGGAGCGCACGGCTAGGAGAAGACCTTGACCATGCCGTCCGACAGATCGTCTCCCGATCGGTGGCGTCGGAGGGGGTTCTGGATATCTTCGCCGCTGCTGGGCTGGATAAACCCGATATCTCAATCTTGTCCGAAGATTTCCTGGCCGAAGTGCGGAGCATGCCCCAGCGCAATCTCGCGGTCGAACTGCTGCAGAAACTGCTGAGAGGCGAACTCGCCGTGCGTCGGCGGAAGAATGTCGTCCAGGGACGATCCTTCGCCGAGATGCTGGAGCAGACCTTGCGCCGCTACCGCAACCGCGCCGTTGAGGCCGCACAGGTGATTGAGGAGTTGATCCAGCTTGCCCGCGAGCTTCGGGAGGCGAATGCCCGCGGGGAGAAACTGGGGCTTTCGGAGGACGAGCTTGCCTTCTATGATGCGCTGGAGACCAACGACAGCGCGGTCCGGGTGCTCGGTGACGAGTCGCTTTGCGGTATCGCTCGCGAACTGGTTGAGACCGTGCGTGGAAACGTCACTATCGACTGGACATTGCGCGAAAATGTCCGCGCCAACCTTCGCCGGCTGGTGAAGCGCGTCTTGCGCGTTCACGGTTATCCACCCGATAAGCAGGAAAAGGCAACCCGCACCGTGCTTGAACAAGCGGAAGCACTATCCGCAGGATGGGCGGATAATGCGTAAAACAGTGGCAGCACCATGATGATGCTTGACAGGAAGCATTGGATGATTTAGGTATGATGTTGGTCTCCATCTGGCAAGCGGTTTGCCTCTACGGAACTACAAGTTGCTTCCGGCTTGTTCCTCCGTGGTGGTGTGGAAGTCTGATGTCAATCATGGCATCTATCGCCTGTTTGAGATCAGCGTTGTGTTCAAGGTAACTGTCTCGTTCTTTTCGACTTGGCGCACCGCGAAACGGACGGCACTTTACCATTTAGCTTGTCTATGGAGAACTACGACGACCTTCGCATAGAGACGCAGACACCGCGGCTGCTCATAGTGCCGGGACTTCCAAAGGGCGAGATATGCTGGTTGACCGTGACCGAGGAGAATCTCGTCCTGCGGCGCGCGCCTACTGGCTAAGCCTGCAACGGGGCTATGATGAAATCACTGGTCAGAATACCGTTACCGTTTACATCCCTGAAAAAATACACTTGATGTTGAGACCCTACGAGAGCTAATGGAGCGATCCAGGGTAGGAGAACTTTGATGTAAGTCAGCATTTACGACCGGGGGCTTTGCGGGCGGTTTCGCCGGCTGCGCTGTCCTCCTATGCTCGCATCGCGGGTTGGCGCCGCTGCAATTCGTATCGCGAGCACTCGGATATCTATGAAGGTGATTCACTGCCGGAGATCGTCGTACCGCTGACGCAACGCCTTGGAGACTATGCGAGTGCGGTGGCAGCGTTGATCAAGATTTTCGCGCAAGTTGCTGGCCAAGATGAATTGACCGTTTACCGCGCACTGACGATATCGGACCGCGACGTGATTCGTATTCGAGTGGCGGAGAGTGACGACGGTAGTCTAGGACTGGACGACGGCGCGAAGCTGATTGAAGGCGTCTGCGACATGGTGCTGTCGGTGGCGTGCTCGCTTTACGACTCACGACCAGTGTACCGCACTGGCGCAAATGAGAAAGCGGTAGACTTGTTGAGGCAGATGCGGCTTGGGCAGACAGACCAAGGCAGTTTTGTCGTGACCTTGCTAACGCCGACCATATCACCGTCCTTGTCGTTGTTCAAGGATCTGGATGACCAGGATCTGTATGGCCCCAACGCACCTCTCATTCGTCAGATGACAGGAAGGCTTGTCGAGGCGTTGACCGCAGTGCGGTGGGCAGCGGAGCGGGCGAGTTCCGGTGATGGTGGTGTCTTCGCAAAAGTAGTGGCCAAAGGAGTGAGTGCCAATCTGTGCGAGGCGCTGGTCAGGATCGTTGAGCCGTTTCCGAAGCTGGACATTAGCGTCTCGTGGGCAGGGACACGACCGATGAAGATGCCGCCAGTTTACCGATTCGGACGATCGGATGCTTCACTGTTGCGTGAGGCGGCTCACTCCCTACGGGAGCGCGCACCGAAGCCCGATGTACGTCTCCTTGGTTTCGTTCGTATCTTGAAGCGTTCAGAGGACGATGCCGACGGGACGGTCAGGCTCCGCACCGAAATTGACGGGCAATGGCGGTCAATCGCGGCAATTCTGGAACAAGCCGATTACGAGTGCGCGGTTCAGGCCCACAAGGACCGGGCACCGGTTGAGCTAAAAGGTGATCTTGAGCGTACAAGCAAGCAATGGAGGCTGCTGAATCCTCAACTGGAGCGCGTCTTGCGCGATGATGAAGATGAATTGAAAGGCGGTTGAAGAGAACTTACCACATTTAAGTAACTTGGCGAACTTGCTCTATCGGGATGCATTCTGGATGCTTGGTATTCAGAATATCAAGACCTTCAGCAATTTAGGGCGCGAATTCGGGGTGATTGGATGAGTTCCTATCTCGTCGATTCGAACATCTTCTACTACATAAAAAAAGAAAAATCAGACGCAATACGTAAAAGGATGACCTAGTGCTATTGTGTTGGGCTGCAGGTTACTTATAGGGGTTTATTACACGAAGATTCACGTCTTTCATGTATCCAGGGACATCAATTGAATCCGCGCTAACGTCTAATTCATGACCTTCAATGACACCATCGCCAAATCGATAAATCGGCACAGGAATCTCTTGTAGCGCTTTATCGTCGTAAGTTTGAGCCTGCTCAACTGTCTTTTCGCGTTTACTTCGATACTGCTCGAATGCGCGGCGTCCGTGACGCGTTCGAATGAGGTCTTTGGTTACCGATGGCGAAAGCACAACGCCAGTCGCGTTGTTGCCACCGAACCCTTTGGAATTAACTAATGCGATATCCATACTCTCAGCGCCCACTTCTAGGTGTGCCGGATCGATACGGAGGTGATCACTGTACACATCCTCGGCAATGTGGTCAATTGACGCGATACCGGGAATCCATCCGTCATGCCAGGTACCCAATGCAGAAGTAATTTGATCGCCTGATGCGGGCGCCAAAGTGTGCCCAAGATATGCCTTAATGGCGGCTATGGGCCAGCGATCAATGTTGAACGCTTTAGCCATTGTGCTCAGGATATGAGATTCCGTCACACGATTCTGTGGTGTGCCAGTGCCGTGGGCGTGGATGAATGAGCGTTTGCGGATAGCATCCTCGCCGAGAATCGAACGCGCCAGGCCGAGTGCTTTACCGACCGTAATGTAGTTACCGATGCCAGGTCCGGGAATTGACTTTTTATAACCGTCTGCGTTCACGTAGATATCGGCAATCGAACCGTAGATTTCAGCGCCGCATTCAAGCGCGAGTGCCTCGTCCATTAGAACGATAAACACGCCCGCTTCCGAGATCGTGAAGCCGGCATTCGACGAAAAGGGCCTGCATGCCCGACGATTGTCTGGTTCGTTCGAACCGTCCAGGTTCATGAGCGCTTCGTCTTCAGCTAGGGCTCCCATGGTCCGAAATGCTTCGACGAGCTCGGGTGTCACCGGCGCTTCGGTACTGCCGACGACAGCAATACGTTTTCCCCGATATCGAATTTCATCTATGCCTTGCTTGACGTTGTACAAGAACGTTGCACAAGCGCCGATGGCCCCACCAGTACTCCCCAGTGACCCGGTCACGTATGCATTGGTGAAATCCGCCGCCATTTCGGCTAAACATAATGCGGCTTGTTTAGAGGTTGGACGCTTACCGAGATAAGGGGCTTGCAATAAGCCTCCGGCGCCATGTACATCCAATTGCCCCATCGCACACCCTGCATGCACAGCAAATTCATCGGGTCGTACTAAATTGCGCAAGGCTGACCAATCAATTCCAACTGAATTAACCGCGTCTGATGAAGCGACGATGGCAAGTTGCAGTCCTCTAGGGTGATTCCGCGACGCATAGAGCTTAGCTGGGTCGTACCCAGTGGGCAGTTGCCCGGCTGACGTTACTTTTGAGACGCGCGTATCGTGGAGCATGACTTGCGCTGCGTCGGTAATGGCTACTTCAACTTCACCATTGCTGCAGGGCTTGAGAGTCCAGGAATCGGGGATCTCGGTAGGTAACTGGTTTTTACGCATCTTGACGACCAGTTTGGCGTTATCGCGCGATGTGATGCTGGCACGGCTATGGACATCAATGCGATCAGGGTCCCATAGTTCAATACGTCGAATCAGGGTATGGTTTTCGATGTAATCCTTGGTTTTTCCACGGTGGTTGCGCAATTCGTCCTGCAAGCCCATAAGTACGGCCAAGGATTGATAGGTCGTATCTTGTTTGGCTTTGCTGAGGGCATCTAAGATCGTCCGCCGATACGAATGATGAAAAGAAACTCGCCCGGCTGGATTGACACCACCGAAACCGACGATTACAGGGAGTGGAACCATGCGAGGTTTCCCGTAGCTAGTCGAATGCCTTGATGCTAGATTCGCTCAATGGCCATGGCAGTCGCTTCGCCACCGCCGATGCATAGGGCGGCGATACCTTTCTTTTGACCCGTGGCCTGAAGAGCGTGCGCCAGTGTGACGATTAACCGGCTACCAGTCGACCCAATCGGATGCCCTTGTGCACAAGCGCCGCCGTAAATGTTGACTTTCTCTCGATCCAACCCTAATTCCGTGATCGCGAGCATAGTCACCATCGCGAATGCTTCATTGATTTCGAAGAGATCGACATCCTTTTTCTGCCAACCTGCGCAGTCAAGCGCTTTTTGAATGGCACCGACTGGGGCAAGCGTAAACTGAGACGGGTGAATGGCATGCATCGCGTGGGCTACAACCCGCGCTAAAGGTCTACCGTTGCCGTTTTTAACGCCTTCTTCGCTGGCAAATACCAAGGCGGACGCGCCGTCGCTAATTGAGCTGGCGTTAGCGGCTGTGATCGTTCCGTTCTTCGCAAACGCGGGACGAAGGGTAGGAATTCGGTCCAGTTTGGAGCGGCGCGGCTGTTCGTCTTCGACGACTTGGTCTAGCGGCTCAATTTCAGGATGCAGGTCGCCTTGGTCCATGGCGCGTATCGCGCGCGTGACCGAGCCGATGGCATAGTCATCCATCGCTTTGCGCTCAAGCTGGTGTTGATCGGCGGTATCTTGGGCGAAACTTCCCATCGACTTACCCGTCTCCGCATCCTCCAACCCATCGCAAAACATCGTATCGGATAACTCCCCATGTCCCATGCGTAAGCCTTTTCTGGCTTGTTGCACGATGTACGGTGCATTCGTCATGCTTTCCATACCCCCTGCAACAATGTAGTTTGCGCGGCCTAAATCAATTTGATCCACTGCAAGCATGGCAGCTTTCATCCCGGAACCACATACTTTATTGATCGTGGTTGCCGGTGTCGCATCGTCAATCCCAGCTTTACGCATCGCTTGCCGAGCAGGCGCTTGGCGCAAACCGGCACTTACCACACAACCCATCAAAACTTCGTCAATCCGATCGGGTGCAACGTTGGCATCTGCAAGACTGGCTTGAATCGCATGAGCGCCTAGGTCGGTCGCCGTATGGTCACTTAGCGCGCCTTGAAAACTTCCAATAGGCGTGCGCTTTGCACCTAACACAAACGCTGTCATCAATGCTCCCCATTTTCTAATTTTCGTTGGATCAACTCGGCAAAGTTACAAGGTCTAAAATTTACGTTCAGTTGATCGTGAAGAATTTTCTCCCAACCTGTTCGGCAAGCGCCGTTTGAACCGGGCAGTGCGAAAACCAACGTGTCGTTGGCGATGCCACCTACTGCGCGAGATTGGATCGTCGAACTGCCGATTTCTTCGTAGGAAACTTGCCGAAACAGCTCGCCGAACCCTTCGATTATTGTGTCGAACAAAGGTGTGAGTGCATTCGGCGTGGTATCGCGACCGCTAAAACCTGTACCTCCAGTAGACACGACAACCTGCACGTTTGGATCAGCGATCCAAACGCTCACGACTTTGCGAACCTGGTAGATATCGTCTTTGACGATCGCGCGTGCCGCCAGCTTATGCTCATCCCGTTGGATCATCTCAGCTAAAAGGTCACCGGAAGTGTCGGTCTCGGTAGTTCGTGTATCGGATACAGTCAAGACGGCGATAGCCAGGTTCGACATAAATACGAGTCGCCGAAATTGTTAAGAGGTTATTCGCTCAAACGTCTCGTGACGTGTTGAGATACCATGCGAAAGGCACAGTAGAATTTTAGCTATTCATTCGTTCGAGTCGTCTGCATATGGACAGTGCCGTAAAGGAAGGCGATCGCCTCTATTTGATCGCCGAACGGCTCGCTAAAGAGTTTGATCTATTCCCTTCCGCGGACCCTGAAGCTGTCTTTAGTGTCAAGGGTTTACTGACGCAAGATGAGATCGCGCGGGCAACAGCCAGGCTTGACCGTTTAGATATTGATTCCTATATCGAACACGTTGTTAGTCCAAGCGAAAATCCAGGACGTACCAGCGCCTCGGAGTTGATTCCGCAGTTAGGCAAGGTTCAAGAGTACGTGGAAGATGGTTCCTATCTTGATGCCGTCGTAAGCATGAATTTCTCCAACGGTCCCCGGCCGGTCGGCGTGGTAGCGCAGAACCGGAAGATCCGCAATGGAGAGTGGATGCCGGAACATCATCGACGCGCAGCCAAATTCGTTCGTCATTGCAGTCAGCGACGTATGCCGATCGTCAGCTTGATGGACACGCCGGGCGCAGCAGGCGATGAAATCGCCAACCGTCATAACCAAGCACATCAGATCTCGTTGCTCATTGCGGAAATGTCGGACGTAGACGTACCGAATCTCGGTGTGATTTTTGGGGTAGGGTACTCCGGTGGGGCGATTCCTCTTGCTGCAAGCAACATGATTCTGTCGGTTCGCGACGGCGTGTTTAGCACCATTCAGCCGCAGGGTTTGGCGAGTATTGCCAGGCGCTTGAATTTGTCGTGGCAAGAGTGCGCGAAGCAGGTCGGGCTTTCGCCGTTTGAGTTAATGAATCAAGGCAACATTGACGGCATCATCGACTTCGTTCCGGGTGAAGAACACAAAGTTGATAACTTCAAGCAAGCGATTGTGACCGGTATCGAGTCCATTGAGAATAGCGCTCGGGCATTCGTCGCAAGCAATCCATACATTGTCGAATATCACCGTCAGTCGTTGACCCGTTATCTAGAACCTTCGTCGCGCGCAAAGAAACGAGAAAGCGTCGGTGGTCCAGGAGGGTTTGGCACGCCGACTGAATTCAGCAATGTATTCGGCGATTCGTATCGCTATCTACGCTATCTTCGTGTGCGCCGCCGGATTAAGGCAGCGAGCAAGCAGCAATACGGGCGACTTACCACGCGACGCAAAACGACCGGGGATCTGCAAGTGCGAGTCGAACGCGATCGCAATCGGATTTTCTTTCGCTGGCTCCTTGATCCGGATCGACTGGTTTACGACGCGTCGCTCAATTCCGTCTGGAAGAATTACGTCGCTAAACGTGCAGCGCAAAACGATGAGCGCGGCACACTGTTGAGTTTGTTACGCGGCGAGCCCGTGGCGAACTTTGCTACAGCGAAGAAAGTGCTTTTGTCAACCTATGTGGCATATCTGTACAACCACTGGAAGACAGAGGCGGCTGGAAATTTGGCGTTGCTTCATCAGTACCTATCGAATGCCGACGATGCGCGTTTCTTTATTGACCCGCTGGATATTCCAGACGTCAATCAGTTGATGCAGGCTATCACAAGGGACAGTCACCTGATGCCGGCCTTGATGGAGCGCTTTTCTCACGATGGAAAAAAGATGTTTCTCCAATCCGACGGCTGGCACCGTCGATACTCACAGGATCAATTGCGGACACAACTATCGGTCGAACTCAATTTGGCGCTCGTGTCGGGACCATTACACGCCGATCCCAAAGGCGACGTTGATAAGCATCCTATTGAGGCGAATCGTCGCGTACTCAATAACCAACTAGGTGCCCACTTGCGGCCTCCCCGTTCAACGCACAAGGCCGATGCGTACGAAGGGGATTTGAGTATGACGGATGTGCTGCTCAATAGTGAACTGCGCCCCGCGTTCGTTGACGAAATTCGCAACTTCCAATTGCTTGACGCAGTGTACGACGAATTATTGGAGCGGTTGGGACAGATTGCCGATCAAGCACAGAAAACGCAGGCGCTTGACCGACATACTGTTGCAGAACTCATTAGCGAGACATTTCAAGATGCGCTCGAACGGATTGAACCTGATCGCCAGTGGAGTAGCAAAGCGTTACTCGACCATCGTGATAAATTCCTTGATTGGTATCGACAGTTGTCGAAATCACGGTTGAACAAAACGTTCTTCGCGACGGTGGAAGAATGGAAAAAACTCATCCACACGCACCTCTCCGATACGTTATTCGTGGTAGTAAAGGAATTTTTCGAGAGTCTGCTCACCAGTTTCATTGATAGTAATCAAGGCACGGGGAAGTTTTCTGGCAATATTCGACCCAAGAACATCGGCCGACGGCGAGATTTTTGGAATCGTCTGCAGATCGCCTATCGGGATCTGCAGATTCAAGCGACGCTCAACGAATACAAAGGAAAGAAGCTCACCCGACATCAGGCTTTCATCGACAGATTCTTCACGGAGTTTGAGGAATACGGACACGATATGTTGAGCAGTGATCCGTGCGATTTCCCAGGATTTCGCGAATCAATTGAAAAAGCCCTGGATAAGGACGATCCGCCAGCCGGGGTTGTGACCGGCATCGGTCGGTTCAAGCTCGCAAAGCGAGACGTGCGAATTGGCGCCGTGATCTCGAATCCCGATTTTCAAGCGGGCGCTTTTGATATGGCAAGCGCGGAGAAGTTCTGTACACTATTGGTCCGTTGCGCGGAACAGCAGCTGCCAGTGGTTTGTTTTATTTCGTCGGGCGGGATGCAGACGAAAGAAGGCGCCGGCGCGTTATTCTCCATGGCTGCGATCAATGATCGCATCACGCGATTTATTTGCGATTTCGATCTGCCTGTGATTGTGTTTGGACACGGTGATTGCACTGGCGGCGCGCAAGCGAGTTTTGTCACGCACCCATTAGTGCACACACACTATTTTTCGGGTACGAGCATGCCATTTGCGGGACAGATTGTGATTCCGAGTCACCTGCCGGCAGAGTCAATCCTCTCAAACTACCTTGCGAATGATCCGGACTCCATGCAAGGTTTGGTCAAGCATCCGTTTTACGAGGATCTTGATAGGGATTTGCGTAGCATTGATCCAGAAATCCCCATTCCTACGGCTACGGTTGAGGATGCGGTCGCTACCGTCTTAAGTGACGACTACTCGTTCACGAGCGCATTGCCGTTGTCCGCACCAAGGCCAGTCAGTGAAGCGAATCTCTATCAGACCGTGCGGCGTGTATTGGTGCACGCGCGTGGTTGCGCCGCATCAAAGATCGTGCAGATTGCACGAGCTCAGAACATTGAAATAGTGCTTGTACAGTCCGATCCCGATATGGAATCCGTGGCAGCCGATATGCTGGGTGAGAAAGATCAGTTGGTGTCGATTGGCGGTAACACGCCGGACGAAAGTTATCTCAACGCGAGATCGGTGCTAGTCGTCGCTGAAAACGAGCATGTCGACGCGCTTCACCCTGGTATTGGGTTCTTATCGGAGAGCAGCCAATTTGCGTCGCTTATCCGTTCGCACGGCATCAACTTTATCGGTCCTCCCGTCTCCACCATGGAGACCATGGGCAACAAGTCGAATGCGATCAAGTCAGCGATGAGTTTAGGCGTGCCAGTCGTGCCAGGGAGCCACGGTATTGTGACCGACGCCGATCATGCAGCGGAGATGGCCGAGGAAATCGGCTATCCCGTCCTGATTAAAGCTGTACATGGCGGCGGCGGCAAAGGTATCCAAGTCGTTGACTCGCCGGCGACTTTCTATGAAGCGTTTCAACGCGTAAAGGTGGAGGCCAAAGCAGCCTTCGGCAATGATGACGTGTATCTTGAACGCTTCGTGACTAAGTTAAGACACATTGAAGCACAAGTACTACGTGACAGTCATGGTCATACCAAGGTCTTGGGCATTCGCGATTGCAGCGTGCAACGAGACAAACAGAAGGTTATCGAAGAATCGGGCTCGACCATGCTTCCCGAGTCATTACTTAAGGAAGTATTGAAGCACAGTGCAGCGATTGCTTCTGGCGTAGGCTATGTCGGCGCAGGTACCGTTGAGTTTATCTACGATCTAGATGCAGATGCGGTGTACTTCATGGAAATGAACACAAGGTTGCAAGTCGAACACCCAGTCACGGAACTCGTGTCAGGAGTCGATATCGTTGCAGAACAGTTTCGGATTGCTGGTGGTTCGTCGATCGAAGATCTACCTGTGTCCACGGAAGGCTACGCCATTGAAGCGCGTGTCAACGCGGAACGCCTGGTGCGGGATAGCGATGGCGAGCTGACGCTTAGGCCTAGTGCAGGGGAAATTACGAAATGGGATTTTCCGGAACAAGAAGGCATCGAGATCATCAGAGCGACCGGCCAGGGTAAATCCATATCCCCATACTACGACAGCATGATCATGCAAGTTATCGCGCACGGCAACGACCGCGAATCGACTGCACAAAAGCTCGTTGATTATCTGGGTCAAGTCACGCTCGAAGGCATTTACACCAACATTCCGTTGTTGCGCACCATACTGACCGACAGAGGATTCCTTGAAGGTATCTACGACACCAGCTATCTACCGAAGCTCCTAAAAACAATTGACGCGGACGTGCTGATCGAAGAAATTGATGACATGGCGGCCGTAGACACGCAATCAATTGGTTGGGATGCGATTCAGATCGAAGGTAGCGATGAATTGAAAGTTTTAGCGCCGTCGACTGGGATTTTTTATATGAAGCCCTCGCCAGGCGAACCTGATTACGTCAGTGTGAACGATGACATCGGTACGAGCGATATCGTATGTCAGTTAGAGGCGTTTAAAGTATTTACACCATTGCGTTTGCGCGACGTCAATACAGTCGAACAGGTGTTCTTCCTGGACAACGTACGCTACAAGGTCAACCGTATTAACGTCGCGACGGGTCAGCAAGTCAATGCAGGTGACCTACTTCTGGTTGTCGAGCCGATTTCAAGTGAACCGCAAGTGATCGAAAACTGAAGGGTCAGTCGGAAAAACCTCGGAGTTAGCTACTTTTAGGAGGTTTTGAGAGGATTCTTAAAGCCCGGATGAATGACGATAGCGTTTATCAATGGGTGTATGCATCGGTTATCGCTGCAATAAATCAATTGCACCGCTGATTGCGACGATGGCTCCCAGCGTTAACAGCAAAACGTTAGTCCAACGCTGGAATTTTTCTTCACGGATCCGTTCAAGCACGTGCGTGCCCAGACGCGTGCCTGCTAAGGACAACATGATGGCAATAGAGATGAACCACCATGACAAGAGCTGGTGAGTTTCAACGTGAAACGTTGTTCCGATGTAAACGAAATATGCGGTCTTGACAAGGTGTCCGATCGTTTGGGTAAGCGCTTTGGTCGCGACGATTTCAAAGCGATTTAAGTCAGCGCGTTGGTAGAACGCATCCAGGATAGGGCCGGAGGCGCCGGCAATGAGCTGTGCGGCTGTGGTCACTACCCCACAAACGACGGCAATGTGCGGTCGGGTGATATCAAGTCTGAAGCGCGCCGGCGTTAACTGACTCATCCATGGTAGAGTGCCTGCGGCTATGAGAACAACGGCTGGATCGGCGACTATGTTGAACGCGATGAAAAACGCTGTTGCAATGCCAATGCCAATGAAATAGAACGGCAGAATGCTCCATACTGCGTGCTCCCGAAGAAACCAAAAACGGGAGCCGTTTGCAATGCTTTGGACGATGCCGTGCAGAATCATGGCGCTCGGCAAGGGCATAAGCAGGATAAGAACTGTGATGAGGATCAATCCGCCGGCCATACCGACGATGCCGGACAAGAGGCTTGTTAAGAAAATCGCGGCGAACGCGACAACGAGCACCGTCAGTGAGTTCAAATGGAGCGTTGAGCGATTTTTTGCATCGCACTCAGGCTATCGCTATGCAGAATCAAATTAGAGTTCATGACCGCGGATCGTCGCAGAAAATGCCAAAAGGCAGATGTAGACATAAAAACAATAGGAAAGCACTTGTTCGTTTCTCGACTTTCTCGACTCACCGTGTGCAAGTAACCCGTTATCGACTGATAAAAATGACCACGATCAGCACATCGCATTCCTTTAGCTGACATCCCGTACTGTGATTAAAAACTTCGAAACCCTTGTGCAACTGGCCCAGACTGGAACTATGAAAGAAACGGCCACACGCTTGAATATATCGCAGGGAGCCGTTAGCAAACGTATCGCTGCGATTGAGAACTACTACGGCAAGAAGATCATCGAACGGCGCGGCCGGCGCGTCGAACTTACGCAACATGGGCGAAAGTTAGTCGATCGAACGATGCCGTTGTTACAGGAAGTTCGTAGCGTATTCCTTGAAGATACAGCGCTGCAAAGTGGAAGGATTATCGTAGGCGTTTCCGAGTCGATATTGGGTAGCTGGGGGTCGCGCCTATTTGCCAAGGTGCGTAACGATATGCCGGAAGTTCATTTCGAGTTTCATGCTCAGCGTTCACCAGTGGTTCTTGATCGGTTGCGATCGGGTGAGCTGATGGTGGGGATCTGTACTGGATCGGCCGATGCCGAGGCGGATCTGCAATCTGAAATCGTTGGTTTGGAACCGATGGTCATCGTGCCAGCAGGATTGCAAAAAATGGATTATCGAGTTGGTGACCAGCTTAGCGTCATGACTATCGAATCCAGATCAGGCGCGTGGGCGGCGATGGAGGAGGACATGCGCCGTCTTCATTTAACGCGTGCGACTTCATTAGAGTCGTTTTTCTCTGTGGCACAAATGGCGCTCTCAAACTTCGGTTATGGTCTCATTCCGATTGGAGTAGCGAACGCGCTCTCTATTGATATGGAAAAAATCATCGTTTTAGGCCCCAGTGGCCTGAATCGTCCCGTTCGATTCGTCGCACGCAAATCCATGTATTCGCGCAATTTGATCCAAGCGTTTTACGACTCGCTGCAACACCACGCGAAGAACGGGAAACTGTTTTAGAGAATCCAATAGGAGGTATAACTCTGACAAAACAGGTGAAGAACGCGAGTTGGCCGGATGTATCAATCGGTAGAACGAAGCCGTTAGTGGTCGCGTCCGCCTATTTGAACTTCGCTTGCTTCTTGAACTGGTCATTATTGCTGGCGAATAGCGCCTCCGCGATCCATTCTGAACGACATCTGAATGTCACTTTCTTTGTGCAATGTTCAATACTCCAAGTTTGAAGCGTCTATTGAAACCAGTCACGATGTACCAGTCACACTTTGATACATATCCGTTAAGACGTGTTACATCCCACGATACACCGTCGTGACGAGCGCCACGGCACTGGCAGAACTCTCGCAGCTGCTCCCATCCATCAAGGCCAGCAGGAACACAACGAATTGCCGGTGGTCTATCTCAATGATCTCAGCGAACTGGCGACAGGTGTACTGATATCCGTGGCGAATGGTTTTGAACCGTTTATTGATCAATCACACGCATGGACATTGATGGCACAGCATATGGCGTTAAGATAGCGATCGCCGCGGTTCGTAGATTTGATCGCAAATCCGGCTCAATTCAGTGTAGGATAGTCACGGTCGCCGTCTCATGCAGCCACTAACCATAGAAATTTTGCGCGAGGAAGCCGCTACTTTCGCGTTGGTCGAAAGTAAGTATGACGAACCAGCCCTGTATGGCGTGACCGATGGTAAGGCTATCGGTACATATCTTGAGCGCAAGTTCAAATCTTATCTTATTGAGCATTATGACTTTGAAACTGGAAGCTCGGCTTCTGGGATAGGCTTTCCAAGCCTTGATATTGACATGAAAGTCACCAGCGTTGAGCAACCACAATCATCTTCCCCGTTCAAGTCTGCTTGGCAAAAAATCTTCGGCTTAGGGTATGGGTTGCTGGTGTTTGTCTATGAGAAATCAGACAATCACGATGCTCGAACTGGTCGCCTCGACATGAAGCACACGATCTATGTCGAGAAAGAGAGGACAGCCGATTTTCAGATGACCCGAGGAATTCGAGAAATACTCGACCGCGACGGCAACAAAGATGATCTAATCGCATTTCTCGGGGACCGAAACCTTCCCGTTGACGAGATTGAGGCAGGAAATATTGCTGATACGCTTCTCCAAAAGAAACCTCTACAAGGCTATCTCACCATCTCTAACGCCTTCCAGTGGCGCCTGCTATACACCCGCGTCATCAATGAAGCTGAAGTTGTCGAAGGCATTTACAGGGTGGCCTGATGGCACACGTGAAAGAAACAAAAACATGGGAGTTTGGTGACTTCCAAACCCCTGTGGAGTCGGCGCATTCCTCCTTGCTGCTGCTAACGCATACCCTGATGCTGAAAGGATCGTAGGTATTGAGATAGACGCCGACTATCTCAATACGGTGCGATCAGAGATGGCAACCAGACGAGATGCCAACCGTTTCGAGCTTCGAGAAGCTGATTTCTTCAAAATGGTTCAGGAAGGTCTGCTCGCAGACCTTCCTGAACCATTCCTTATCGTCGGTAACCCACCATGGGTCACGAATGCCGACATTGGCCGATTGAAAGGAAGCAACCTTCCTCAGAAGTCGAATTTCCAGAAATACACTGGATTCGACGCGGTTACCGGAAAAGCTAACTTCGACATTTCTGAATGGATGCTGGTCCAAAACTTAACATGGATCAGCGAACATAGCGGACGCCTAGCGATGCTCTGCAAGACCGCCGTCGCTCGAAAGATCCTGTGCCATGCATGGAAAGAAGACGTTCCGACAACTCAATGCCTCGTTGTACACGTGTTTTGGGGTCGCCAGTGTATGAGCATTCTCTTATTTATCGCTTTTCGGTTGATCTGACATGAATAGGAGGTCTTTATGCCATTTTAGATATATTATATATAAAATCTTCACACATAGCAAAGGTTCATGGTGTTTGGACATGCACCCAGACATCTTGGCATTGAAAGAGGGATCAAACGGTGGCGCAACCAAGCAAGCTCCCGTGGTACATGAGAGACTTTGGGGAGGATGAACACCTCGTTGATTTTTTGCTTGAAAAGAATCTTGCTGGACACGAGGGGCATATATCAGGGGAAGAATTTATTCGCTGGGCAGAAGCGGGCGAGGCACCCGACGAGGGCGCAGCGTGGGTGCTGTGCGAAGCGTTGGAAATACTTTCTGGCATAGATGTATTGGGTGTTTACCTTGATGGTCGCACTGAGCCGGAAAACATTGCTCGACTTATGGTGAGTTGTGGTGCGGATAAGGGTGATGCTTGGAATAATCTAATCCGAACGTTTCACCCTGATCTACCGGTACAGGATCCGCATCCGGGGCTAGAAATGCGGGAAAAGGCGATCGTGGCAGATTGGACTTGCGAGGATATTGAGAGGGCTTGAACGAGATGACATCTAATCATTTACGACCAGTGGAATTCCCATCGCGACAGCAATCAATGATTGAACAAACGTTAGATGTGTTAGAGCGCACGTTGGGAATCACTAAAGATGACGATGTGCGTATCGGAGGAGGATCGGTGTTAGCTGCACATTGGCACCACCGGGATAGTACTGATATTGATTTTGCCATGCCTGGAACACTTTTAGCAAAATTTGTGGAAGCCAAAGGCGATCTTTTATACGATGAGCTGATGGAATTGAAAAAGGCAGGGAAAATCAAGCGTCCGAGGGTAGGAAAAAGATTCTTTGAATGGACATGGAAAGAGTTGGGTCCCGTTTCCATGTCTCGTTTAAGCCAGGAAAGGCGCAGTTCTGTCATTCACGTTGAAAGTTCACGTGGTATATCACTGGCACCTATTCAAGATATTCTGGCAGGGAAACTGCTTGGCCGCGTGATGAAAAAAACAAAGTTTGAAGCACGAGACGGTTATGATCTGTGTTGTGCGTTTGAGTACGAGCCGAAGGTTGCCAGGAAAGTTCTCAAAGAGGCTATGAAAGAGTCAATGGGAGCATTAAACAACCTCATCAACCTCATAGAAACAGTAACCAAGTCAAAAAAACGAATCATTCTGGTCCGGCCACTTTTACAACCAACGCACAAGGAATTCGCATACGATCCTTGGGGTAAGTTCGCCAAATTTGCGCAAAAAGAAATTGATCGCATACGGTCGTGTTATGAAGAAGGACTTGAGAGATAAGGAATAACAATGGCACAAGAAAAAACGCCCATGGTACCAAATTGACTTTGAATGGGCAGCGCCCCATGTGGTAGTACAGGGCACTTTACGAGAACACGAGCAGTCAACGTAGCGCGGGTAGACTCCCACGAACCTCGTGATAGTGCGTCGGCGACACCAGCGTCAGCTAATCGCCATACCTCCCTAAAGTAACCCCCTAACGGCCAATCGTTAAGGTGATATCCTGAAACTTTAACTACGCGCGCGCGACGCTGCATTCGACTCATGGAGTCGAAGCGGTTTTACTGCGGCGGGGCCTCTTCTGCAGCCGTTGCGTCAACGATTTCTTCACTCGTTTCCATTGCATCGCCCGCGCTCATTTCCTCGACGCTTGCTTCCATGGCGTCATCGCCTTCTGTGCCTTCCATCATGGCGTCGCTGCCATCTGTACCTTCCGCCATGGCATCGCCGCTTTCGTCCATCATCATCGCATCAGTATCTTCGCTAGGCATGGCGTCAGCTGCTTCGGTCATCTCAGACTCTGCTTCTGTAGGAGCTGGAGCTGCAATGTCCCCACCGCCTGAGTCTGCGCATCCAAATAAGAACAATGCGCTCAATAACGCGGCTAATGTGATAGGCAGCCAGGATTTAAATGCACCCATGAGTATTGATACCTCTTCGTTGCTTGACACGACTAGTAGGAATTTATAACACGTCAGCCTAGCGAGCTTGGTCGTCGGTCCGATGGACATACGTCCTTGTTCACAATCAGTAAGCAACATACGCTCGGTCGTGTACTAGGAGCCTGCGCCGTAGAAACTGAATACGGGATAATACACATATAGCGCATGGAGTCTTCGAGATGCCGACGACGTTTCGCCCGTATTGTCCGGATCAACGTATGTTGTTGCCGCCGGATCTAAAGGATTGGCTGCCGGAGGGTCATTTGGCGCACCATGTCAGCGATCTGGTGGACGGTTTGGATTTGAGTGCGTTGTATGCGCCGTATGAAGGCGATGGTCGTCGCAAGTCGCCCTACGAACCGCGCATGATGTTGAAGGTGCTGATCTACGGGTATGCGACGAGCACGTTTTCCTCCCGCGGTCTGGCGCGCAAGATGGAGGAAGACGTGGCGTATCGGTTCCTGGGGGCGGGGAACTTTCCGAACCATCGGACGATCTGCGAGTTCCGCCACCGTCATCTGGCGGACTTCAAGCGGCTGTTTGTGGAGGTGGTGCGGTTGGCGTCCGAGTTGGGCGTGGCGAACTTTGGCAAGTTGGCGATTGACGGGACCAAGGTGCGTGCGAACGCATCCAAACGGAAGGCGATGAGTTACGCGCGCATGCAGGAGGAAGAACGTCGTTTACAGGCGGAGATCGAGTTGTTGCTGGAGCAGGCGCAAACCGTTGACGAGGCGGAGGACGAACGTTGGGGTCCGGCGTCTCGGGGCGACGAGTTGCCGGCTGAATTGCGTCGTCGCGAGGATCGGTTGGACGCGATCCGGGAAGCGAAGGCTCGTCTTGAGGCGCGTGCGCGTGAGGCGGATGAGGCGCGTGGTCGGCAGCCCGGGGACGAAGAGCGCGACCCGACGCGTGGGCGTGGCAACAAGCGTGCGTATGGGGAGCCGGAGGAGAAGTCGCAGGACAATTTCACCGACCCGGAAAGTCGCATCATGAAGACCTCGACGGAAGGCTTCCAACAGTGCTACAACGCCCAGGTGGCGGTGGATGGCGAGCACCAGATGATCGTCTCGGCGGAGGTGTCGTCGAATCCTAACGACCAGGGGCAATTGACCAAGCCGTTGGATGCATTGCAAGCGGTTCATGGCAAGCGTCCGGAGACGGTGCTGGCCGATGCGGGTTATTGCAACGAGGCGGATCTCGAGGAACTGGAGGCGCGTGGGGTGGACGGCTATGTGGCGTTGGGTCGAGAGGGCCGGCGCCAGGCCGCGGTTGACGCGCGCAAGTATCCGGCGCGGGCACGCATGGCAAAAAAGCTGGCGACCAAGGCTGGCCGTGCGCAATATGCTGAGCGTAAATGGCTTGTCGAGGCGCCGATCGGATGGATCAAGCAAGCACTAGGATTTCGACGGTTCAGCCTGCGTGGGCTTGACAACGTGCGCGGCGAGTGGGACTTGGTGTGCCTGGCGTTGAATATCAAGCGGATGCGTGGATGTCTTGCAGCCACATGACCGGGATTGACCTGGATGCGTCGACTATGGGGCTCATCAAGGGCTGATTTTAGGGTCCAAGGCCGATTCAGGCTGCTTTGAGGCGCCGGATCACCATGCCCTGGCCTGAAGCCTGACGATGCTCGCACAAAGATGTCGCATGTCTGCGACTCCGGACGATTCACCAAGTCGCATGCTTTCTTACAGCGCAGGCTCCTAGAAGTCGTCCAGGGTTGCGTGACATGACAAGTCCTTGCCGCACCAACGAGCGACGAGAGAAACCCACGCTTCGGATTCGTTTAGGCACGGTATGAGATCCAGTCGTTCGCCGCCTGCAGCAAGAAACTCGGCTTTAACTTCATGCTCGAGCTCGTAAAGAGTCTCAAGATTGTCTGCAACAAATGCAGGCGCTGCAATGGCGAGGTGGCGAATACCTTTTCGAGCAAGTGATTGCACGTGGTTTACCGTATAGGGCTGTAGCCAATGAGCGCGACCTAAACGGGATTGAAAGGCTACCGAGGTAGGCACCGAGACGCGTTCGCTCAGCAACTCGGCAGTTTTGATACACTGAAAACGATAGCAAGTCGCATGTGCGGCATCGGGCACCGAGCAGCAGTCATCGCTATGTAAGCAATGCGATCGTGATGGGTCAGCTTGGCGGATATGCTGTTCCGGTAGGCCGTGGAAACTGAATAGGAGGTGTTCCGCCTCGCTAGGTAGATGCCTTCGAAGTAGCTGCGCGTGAGCCTCAATGAAATCCGGATCGTCGTAATACGGTCTGACGATGGCGACCTTGGTGCCGGCAAAGACTGACTTGAGGCGTTCGACGGTACTCTTGAACGTGCTGTTCGCATAGTGGGGATACCCTAAGATCGCGAGAATCTCGCTGCAGCCTGCAGCGAGTAGCTCATCGTGTGCAGTGGAAAGGCTCGGTTTGCCGTAGCGCATCGCGACCGCTACGGGGAGTTCCGTCGCCTGACGTACTCGGCTGGCTAGGGCTTTGCAATGGTAAATAAGTGGTCCATCTTTTGAGTCCCAGATTTTGCGATAGGCCGCCGCCGAAGTCTTCGCACGGGTTTGCGTGATCGTTTTTGCCAACAGGTAACGCCACGGATTCGATAACGTAATCACGTGAGGATCTGTAAGAAATTCACTGAGATAAGCCTTGACGGCCGAGGTTGAAGGATTGGCCGGAGACCCTAGATTGGTTATTAAAATCCCGCGTCTACGCAAGGTCAGTTTCCTCTCAAACTAGGCGTAATGCCGGGTGATCTTAGTTTAAAACTCAACGAGCTATGACTGTTATAGTCGATTACGACGCCGGCAACTTGCGCAGTGTACAGCGAGCGTGTGCGGAAGTAGGTGTGAAAGCTGCCATTACTGACGATGCGACGCGCATTCGCCAAGCCGAACGGATCATTTTTCCTGGTGTAGGTATTGCAGCTGCGGCGATGCGAAGCATCCAGATTCGCGGTATTGATGAAGCTTTGCTTGATGCTTACGCAGCGGGTACCCCCATTCTTGGTATTTGCATCGGCCTGCAGATTTCCTTGAATCGTTCCGATGAGGGTAACACTGAAACGTTGGGATTGATACCTGGGCAAGTTCGACGTTTCAAGATGCAAGACCGGCGACTCAAAATACCTCATATGGGATGGAACGAGGTCCAGGTTGTAAAACCGCATCCACTATTGGCACATGTGCGTCCGGGCGATGAGTTCTATTTCGTTCATGCTTACTACCCGGACCCTGAACATGAACGCATGGTGCATGCTCAAGCAGTGTACGAAACATCGTTTTGTTGCGCATTGGGACGTAGGAATTTCTTTGGCACCCAGTTTCATCCCGAGAAAAGTGGCCGCGTTGGATTGGAGTTGATCCGCAACTTTGGAAAATGGGATGGCGGCGTTGCTTAGCAAACGAGTGATCGCCTGTCTTGACGTACGGAACGGCAAGTTGGCCAAGAGCATTAAGTTTGTCGATACTAAAGATATCGGCGACCCGGTCGAAAAAGCGCGCGAGTACTACCTTGACGGGTTAGACGAGCTGGTGTTTTATGACATTACGGCCTCAAGCGACCGCCGCAATATCATGCTTGACGTCGTCGAGAGAGTCGCGCAAGAGGTTTTCATCCCCTTGTCAGTTGGCGGCGGCGTGCGTAATGTCTGCGATGCGACCGATCTTAGGCTGGCGGGCGCGGAAAAGATCAATGTCAATACGGCTGCAGTTGAACGTCCCGCGCTGATTGCCGAGTGCGCTGAGGCCATCGGTGGGCAAAATGTTGTTTTGTCAATGGATATCAAGCGTGTCGAAGCCAATGTCGATCAGCCCTGCGGATATGAAATTGTGATCCACGGCGGGCGCACGAAAACAAACCTGGATGCCCTGGCATGGGCGTTGAAAGGCGAATCGTTGGGAGCGGGGGAGCTGGTCGTGAATTCAATTGATGCCGATGGCACGCTTGATGGTTACGAACTTAAACTCACGCGTATGCTGAGTGAAGCGGTGCGCATTCCCGTGATCGCGTCGGGCGGGGCAGGACAACCCAAACACTTGGTCAATGTGCTTACCGAGGGTAAAGCGGATGCTGCGCTGGTTGCCTCGATGGTCCATTACGGGACGTACCGAGTCAGCGAATTGAAAGACTACCTACACAATGAAGGTATCAAAGTTCGAAGGTCGTGGTAGTGGTGTCATGCGAGCTATAAACATTGAGAACGGTCAGTTGGCGTGGCGAACGATCACCGATATTCCATCGCCAGGTTACGGCGAGGTTCGCATTGAGGTACACGCGACTGCCATTAATCGCGCCGATTTAGCGCAGGCCGAGGGTAGATATCCACCGCCCCCGGGCGCTTCAAACATCCTAGGTCTTGAATGCAGCGGCGTCGTTGCTGAAATCGGCGATGAAGTTGGGTCGTTCGAAGTGGGCGACGAAGTTTGTGCGTTACTAGCTGGTGGCGGATACGCCGAGTACGTTAACGTACCTGCCGGTCAAGTGATGCCGAAACCGACGCGTTTAAGCATGGTAGAGGCGGCAGCGCTACCTGAGGTATTCGCAACTGCTTACTTAAATGTCTATTTGGAAGCCAACGCCCAATTTGGCGAGAGCGTCCTCATTCACTCGGGCGCGAGCGGGGTGGGAACGGCGGCAATCCAATTGTGTCGTTTATTCGGCAATCCTTGTATGGTGACCGTGGGCTTCGATGCTAAAGTTCGAGCGTGTCTGAAACTCGGAGCGACCTTAGGGTGCAATCGGCGATCTGACGATTTTGCGGAGCGTGCCCTCGAATGGACGGGAAATAAAGGCGTTGATGTCATTCTGGATCCTGTCGGAGGTTCCTATCTTCAATCGAACCTACAGTGTCTAGCGATTGATGGGCGCCTAGTCGTCATTGGGTTAATGGGCGGAGCCGAAGCGTCTGTACCGTTAAACCGACTCATGTTGAAACGTCAGCGCGTGATCGGATCCACACTTCGAGCTCGATCAATCGAAGCAAAATCGAAAGTCACGAGTGAATTAGTAGATAAGGTATGGCCGGCTATTGAAGCGGACGAGGTGCACGCCTTGGTTGACCACACATTGCCGATTGAAGACGCCCAAACAGCCCACGAGTTACTCAGAACCGATCGAACGATCGGGAAGATTGCGCTGCGTATAAAGTAAGCCGCTAATCCATTGTTGCGCTTGCGTTTAGTTAGCGAGCGCGCCTAGCTGGTCTTCTAGGACTTTCAATTGGGACTCGAAGGTTGCGCGACGGTCGCGTTCTTTTGAGACCACATCGGCCGGCGCGCGCGCTACGAAGTTAGGATTTTCTAGTTTAGTCCGAGATCGGTTGAGCTCGGCCTGTAAGCGGATCACTTCTTTGTTTAGCCGCTCGCGCTCTTGTTGACGTTCGGCATCACTTTCAAAAGGTAGCGTGATACGTAAATTGTCGAGAACGACGGTCGAACCGGCCGGTGTATGGCCATCGTCTAGCAACTCCAGCATTTGGATTTTGGCAAGTCTGGTCAGCGGGGTCTTCGTGGCCTCTGCGAAGCGACGATCCATCTCCGTGTGCCCGGTCAATTGAATAGTGATTCGATGACCCGGTGGCACTTGACGTGCGTTTCGCAGTGTACGAACCGCTGTCACTACTTCCTGTAGCCAGTGAATCTCCTGCTCGGCCTGCTCGTCTTGCTCAAAATCTTTCGTATATGGATACTCCGCGAGCATTACGGTCTCGCGAGCATCGCCTTGAACTTTTGCAAGTTGTTGCCAGATCGTCTCGGTGATATACGGCATCAAGGGGTGCAGGAGTCTCATTAAAGACTCCAACACGGTGACTAGGGTAGTTTGCGCCGCAACCCGTGCGTGCGACTCTGTCGCGTCATCGAACAGGATGGGTTTAGTCAGTTCTAAGTACCAATCGCAGTATTCGTGCCACGCAAACCGATAGAGTTGCTGCGCCAATCGATCGAATCGATAGTCATCAATAGCCTGCCTAGATGTTCTTATCACTTCTGCAAGACGTGATTTGATCCACCGGTCGGCGAGACCATCCTGCGCATTAATCGGATGAGGCTCGCCATCTAGGTGAGCGAATACGAATTTCGTGGCGTTCCACAACTTATTGCAGAAAAAGTGATAGCCTTCGACTTGATGGAGATCGAAGTTGTAGCTGCTTCCGGGCGATGCAATAGCGCAAAAGGTGAAGCGGAGTGCATCGGTTCCGTAGGATGGAATACCTTCTGGAAAATCTCTTGTCGTATCGCGCGCAATGCGCTCCATTAGACTCGTTTGAGTGAGGTTGGCGGTACGTTTGGCGACGAGCGATTCCAGCTCAATACCGTCAATCACGTCAAGCGGGTCAAGTCCATTGCCCTTGGTCTTGGTCATTTTTTGGCCTTGCTTGTCGCGCACAAGGCCGTGCACATAGACCTTTCTAAACGGCACGTTACCTGTGAAACGCAGGGTCATCATGATCATGCGCGCCACCCAGAAAAAAATGATATCGTGTCCCGTTACGAGCACATCGGTTGGGTGGAACTTGCTTAAGTCGTTAGTTTCGTTCGGCCAACCCAACGTCGCAAAGGTCCACAATGCACTCGAAAACCAGGTTTCGAGTACATCAGGATCGCGTCTTAAAGGCGTCGAAGCCTTTAGGTCGTGTTTACGACGCGCTTCAACTTCATCTCGACCAACATAGATATTGCCATGCTCGTCGTACCAGGCTGGTATTTGATGCCCCCACCACAGTTGCCGGCTAATACACCAGTCTTTAATGTCGCGCATCCAATTGAAGTACACGTTTTTCCAGCGTTGCGGTTCGAAATCGATCTGGCCATCCTCCACCGCGGCGATCGCGGGGTCGGCGAGAGCCTTAATGGCGACGAACCACTGATCAGTGAGCCAAGGCTCAAGGATTTCGCCGGATCTCTCGCCGCGTGGAATTTGAACGCTGTAGTTTTCTTGCCGGTCGAGTAGGTCCAGTGTCGTGAGTTCTTCGATGACGGCGTTGCGCGCCGAAAAACGATCCATCCCGCGAAATAATGCCGGCACGTTTTCGTTCAAGCATGCCTTACTCGTAAAAATATTGATGACTTCAAGGTCATGTCGAGAGCCGATGTCGTAGTCGTTAAAGTCGTGCGCTGGGGTGATCTTTAAGCAGCCCGTGCCGAATTCATGATCGACATAGTCGTCGGCAATAACCGGCAGCTTGCGACCGACTATAGGCAGTGTGACGGTTTTTCCGATCAGATCCTGATAGCGCTCGTCGTTTGGGTTGACTGCAACAGCTGTGTCACCGAACATTGTTTCGGGGCGTGTCGTCGCTACAACGAGATAGTTCTTGCCGTCTTTCGTTCGTACTGTCGGGTCAAGCGGATAGCGCAGATACCACAAGAGCCCGTCTTCATGTTCGTTGACGACCTCTAGATCCGACAATGCGGTTTCCATGGATGGATCCCAGTTTACGAGACGTTTACCGCGATAAATCAAACCGTCTTCGTAGAGACGCACAAACGCTTCAATGACGGCATGGCTGAAGCCTTCGTCCATGGTGAAGCGCTCTCGGCTCCAATCGACTGAGGAGCCGATTCGGCGCATTTGTTGCGTGATCGTACCGCCTGCTTGGGCGCGCCATGCCCACACGCGCTTGATAAATTCATCTCGACCCAATGTGGTTGCAGTCATACCATTGGTGCGTAACTGTTCTGTTACGACCATTTGAGTCGCAATGCCGGCATGATCAGTGCCGGTTTGCCATAGCGTCTCCCGGCCATCCATGCGATGAAACCGGATCAGCAAGTCCATGATGGTGTGCTGAAACGCGTGCCCGAGATGCAGCGTCCCGGTCACATTGGGCGGAGGGATGGCTATGGCATAGGGTTTGCCATTGCCTTGCGGCGCGAAATAGCCATTGGTTTCCCAATGCCGATAGGTGTCTTGTTCGATGCGCCCTGGATCGTAATGCGGATCCAGCTGCGGCTGTTTGCTCATGTTTCGTGCAACCAGTCGTAGCCTGCAGAGCTCCTTATGGGAGCTAAAAGCGAAGCGTAGAGTTATTTGTCGTTGACGCGATAAGTCAACCGTAGATCGAATTCTACGCGTTCTTAACTATAAAGAAAGGCTATCAGGTTACAGATGTTCGCTTGATTTTGATTCCCTTTGGTCTGCGTGGGCTATCACGAGGTGAAACGCGTCATCGCGTTTGCTTCCACAACTAATCCAAGGGTGTGAAGTATCTGTCTCGTAACTACTTTACTCGCTGTTTAAAGATTTTCGCTTCCTTCCGGGCAATCTGATAGGCTGTTTTGCCGTTTTTATTCTTCATCCTTGGATCGGCGCCGCGTGCTAGCAACGTTTCCGCTGCCAATACGTTGCCTTCGTAGGTCGCACGATGTAATGGGGTTCGACCTTTCTTATCTTGTGTGTTTAGGTTTGCCTGCGCATCAGCTAATAAATTAATCATGTCCGCACAGTCCATCTCCGCAGCAAGTTGCACCGGCGTGCGATGGGTGCGATTGATTGCGTTTGGGTCTGCCCCGCTCCGTAGTAATAACTCGGCAACATGTTGACTTCCTGCACGTGCCGCCCAGTGCAGCGGGGTCATATCGAATTCGCGTGGGCGGGAAGACGCTGCTGGATCTTCGGTCAGAATTTCATTGATTCGAGCGGTGTCGTTGAGAGCAGCGGCGGAACAGATATCGTAAACGGCGCCGTCTTTGATTAGCAACTTGGCGACTTCAATGTGAGCTTCTCTCGTACCAAGTTTCGGTGGCGATACGGCTTCTTGTAGCGAGGTCACGCCGCGTTCGCCATTGCTTTTCATGGGTAGCTCATGGTGTTTGCCTACCCCATAAGCGATAAGCAGCTGCGCCATGTCAACTGAGCCGCGGTATGCTGCCCAGTACATGAGAGAAATGTTGGCTGGCCACCCAAGATGCGGCTTTTCAACCGATACACATGTCGCATCAATGATGCCTGATTCGAACAAGGCACGGAGCGAATCGACCGCGTCGCACCATGCGCCTTCATGCATTGGGTTATAGACATCCTGAGCCATCCGGAAAGGCACGCCTTGGTTGAGGAGAAATTCGATTGCGGGTCCACATCCTTTGATACCGATGATCGTGTTTAAAAGTCGCGGACCAATCCTGTCCAGTACGTTGGGTTGTGTTTGCAGAATCTCGGCCATGCGGGCCGGTTCCGGGTATCCCTGCCATTGTTGTGGCCGCTCGCCGAGCGCTGCCACAATCATGTCGCGCTCGACTTCATGTAGTTCAAGCTTTGGCTCGTCGCGTGCGAAGAAATCGAATTGGACGCGGTTAATGGGATTTACAGTACGCATGTGTCAAAGTCAACCTTTAACGGCGAGCGGACAACTTCACTGAATGAATTTGGATAGTGCAATTTAACTGCTCGTAATGATGTTGCCGATCACGCGCCGAGGTTCTCTCGTGTGGTAAGACAATCTCGAAAATCCGTTCGACTTTGCCAGCTATGCCGATCTTCCTTTGAGTGAGGTTGATGAGAAGGTGGCTCTTTTGTTCTGGATCCTTATGGTCAATACGTATTAAATTGCCGCTCGACTCATCGCCATCTTGCAATGAATGAGGTATGAACCTATGTGGCGGAAAATTCCACAGCAAGTCGTCAATGGCTTTCGAGGTAGATTCATTCGGGGTCAAGATGAAGACGGACATCGCTTGCTTATAGGCCTGTGCAGCGAGTCGACACGCTGTTTGCATTTTTCCTTGTTCGTCGTCCTGGTCAAGTTCGTAAAAATTCACGGACGCCAGATCAATGTCTTTTTTGGTCTTTTTATCCTTCATGTCAGCAGAGCTGCATTAGGAGGGATTTGATTTAACGAATCATCAAGATGCCTATTAGTAGATATGTTCAAAAGCGGCCTATGCGATGGGTAGTCAATGAGTCTTACCAGACTCTCCTATGGTTTATTTTCTGGTATAGACGTATCGCACCAAGTGTATCCAGCGTGTGAGATGCCATGCCATACATGCCAGATCCCACTCCACCCAAGGCACCGGAACCCGTAGTTCATGCGCCACATACTCGCTTGCCCAATTGACAAGTATCAAATTTGAGATTGTTTACTTGACTTTGGCTCGCATACCATGTCTGACCAATCAACTTAGTCATTATTGATCCTAACGTGCAGTTGATCAATTTCGGCGTAGCCCCTCGTTATTGCTTACGTGAGTTATGCGCGGTGTTTCTCGTCGTATTCATGGTTCTCATGCTGATTAGTCTTGGCAGTCGCTTCACTGGCTATCTACAGGATGCAGCAGCAGGCGAACTTGCGGCGGAAGTTCTGTGGTCCGTGCTAGCGCTGAAGATGCCGGATTTCATTCAGATCGTCGTACCCTTCAGCTTGTACCTCGCAATGTTGCTAACGATTGGCCGTTTAGATGCCGATAGCGAGATGCCCATCCTTCAAATGGCGAAGGTAGGTCCTATTCGATTGCTCGCTTGGTTTGGTTGGTTTGTCGTGCCTTTGATTGTCGTCGTGGGTTACTTGAGCTTCGTGTTGACCCCAGAAGCCAGAGCAAGCTTCTTGGCGTTGTTAAGTTCGCAGGAAGTCGTAAGCGAATTCGATGTCATAAAAGCTGATAAGTTTCATACATTTGATAACGGTACGCGAGTTAGTTATATGGCATCGGTAGATCGCGACGCGATGTCGGTAAGCGGCGTATTTATGAATAGCCGAACACCTACGGGTGATGTCACCCTGTTGGCTGAGCGCGGTCAGTACCACATTGACCCAACGTCGGGCGTACGTTATCTTGAACTCATTGACGGAAGACGTTATACAAGCAGTAAGGCAGATGCCGCGCTTAGCGTCACGTCGTTCGATACCTTAACGCAGCGCATTGAAATGAGCGACGTACAGCGTATGCGCGACGATCCTTCACGTATTCCGACCATCGAACTCAATTCGACTATTCCATCGGAACGCATGGAATGGCATTGGCGTCTCGCGCTACCGATCATGACGGGTATCGTCGCCATCATCGCGGTGGGATTGGGTCGCATTAAGCCTCGGTCGGGGCGCTTTGGAAAAATCTTGCCCGGCTTGTTGCTGTTCGTTTTGTATTACGGGTTATTGCTTGGCTCATTGAACCAACTTCAACATAGCGTGGTTTGGTCGGCTATGGGTTTCTGGCCGGTTCATGCCTTGATGTTGGCACTTGGCATCTATCTGGTACGGAAAAACTGGCGGCCCGCGTGACATCCTGGCGAATGGATTGGTATATCGGCAAGACGACATGCTTGGCGATGCTGGTCGTGACGATGTGCGGCGCCATGTTGATGTTTGTGTTTACCCTGCTTGACGCTATGGCCTACTCGGTAGAGGATGGCGGATTTGTTGCCGCGCTTTGGCAAGCGGTACGTACTTTGCCTAGAAAGATCGAAGAGTTGGCGCCATTTGCGATATTCCTCGGAACGCTCATCGGCATGGGTAACTTATCGTCTCATTCGGAACTCACGGTGTTCAGAAGTGCAGGTGTGTCCATCACCAGGTTGTTTCTATCCGTATGCATCCCAAGCGTATTCATGATCGTGGTTGCCCAAAGCATTGTGCCCTTAGTTTTTTCGACCGACGAGCGGCGTCTATCGGCGATACGCGAGGGCGTATCAAGCGCTTGGGTTCGTGAAGGCACGACGTTTACGCGTATCGGTGCGGTCGGGGTGGACGATTCTCTGCATGGCATCGCTCAATACGAACTCGGACGCGAGGCGGAGTTAGTACGAATCCGAGAAGCCGTGTCGGCAGAGCCGCATCCCAACGGTGGATGGCAACTGAAAGATGTGCGCGATATCTCAATTGAAGCGGGACGTATTGAACGAATGCAAGCGGCTAACGCAGCTTGGGAAACGCCTCGAACTGCCGATTCACTCATGACGGCGTTTACCACGATCCCGCGGAAAATGTCTGTGGTAGAACTCTATCGGCAAATTGAAGATTTGCGTGCTACCGGTCAGGATTCGACTGAGTTCCAGGTAGAGTTTTGGCTCAAACTCACAAAGCCGTTGAGTGTACTCGGACTTGTGCTTATTGCAATCGGATTCGTGATTGGATCAACGCGTGAAATGGGTATGGGCGCACGTTTGACGTTCGGGATCGCGGTAGGTTTTGCATTTCACTATCTACAGACGTTGGTTGCGCCGGTGACTGTCGTATTTGCGCTACCGCCTGTGTTAGCGATTGGTACGCCAATTCTTTTAGTATGGGTGATTGGGATTGTCTTGATCCGTCGGATCGGTTAATGCTCAAAATTACGCTGCTTATTACTATGTACATCGTCGCAGGCAACGTTAACTGATGTCCGTTAGGACGCGCATCGCACCTTCGCCAACTGGTACGCCTCATCTAGGCACTGCCTACATTGCACTATTTAACAAGGCATTTGCCGAGCAGCAGCAGGGGAAGTTTGTCTTGCGTATCGAAGATTCGGATGCGAGCCGCAGTACGTCCCAAGCGGAAACGGCGATCTATGAAGCGCTCCAGTGGCTAAATCTCAGTTGGGATGAGGGTCCTGATGTGGGTGGGCCGTTCGGTCCGTACCGAGTTAGCGATCGTTTAGCGATATATCGAACACACGCAACGGCATTGATCGAAAACGGCGGGGCGTTCTATTGTTTTTGCACGAAAGAACGACTTGATAAGCTTCGTCACGAGCAGCAACGGCGAGGTGAAACACCTAAGTACGACGGCCACTGCCTCGGCTTGAGTCCAACGGAGGTGGCAAAACGCATTGACGCGGGTGAACAGCATGTCATACGCCTTAAAGTGCCGACGGAAGGCCATTGTGTCTTTGAGGATCGAATTCGCGGCGAAATCGCCATTGCTTGGCAGCAAGTCGATATGCAAGTATTAGTAAAGTCCGATGGCTTTCCGACCTACCATCTTTGTGCGACAGTGGACGACCACCTGATGGGAATCACGCATATCTTGCGTGGCGAGGAGTGGATTTCGTCTTGTCCTAAACACATGATGATTTACGACTATTTCGGGTGGAAGTTCCAGACGCTCTATCACCTACCGCTGCTGCGCAACAAGGACCAGTCAAAAATGTCCAAGCGCAAGAACCCGACCGGCATCGACTACTATCGTGCGCGAGGGTATCTTCCCGAGGCCTTGCTGAACTACCTTGCCACCATGGGTTGGTCCATGCCGGACGAGCGCGAGCAATTTAGCTATGCAACGTTCGCGCAACATATAGACTTGAATCGCATATCGCCGCGCGGACCGGTATTTGATGTTGAGAAATTAGATTGGCTGAACGGTTGCTATTTGCGCGAGTTATCGGACACCGCATTTCAGGAACGCTTTGTGCATTGGGCTGGCGAATCCGATCGCTTACAGAGAATCACGGCGATGCTGAAAGATCGCACGGAACGATTCGATCAAATCGTTCCACAAATTGGTTATCTACTCGGTGACCTTCCGCTGTTAGACAAAACAGCGTTTTCGCACAAATCGCTCAACGAACAAGACTGTACAAAGATTCTGTTTCTCGCCATGCGCACGCTTGAAGAAACAGTGAATGGGGATGCTGAGACTATCGGTCAAGCATTACGTTTAACAGCTGATAGAAGTGGTTATCAAGTTCGAGACTTTCTCGCGCCCTTGTTCGTAGCCATTTCTGGGAAGTCTGTGGCGCTACCGCTGTTCGATTCGATCGTTGTGCTAGGCCGTGAAATCACGCGAGCTCGTTTACGCGCAGGCATTGAAATTCTCGGTGGCATCTCGAAGAAGAAGCTCAAACAGCTCGAAAAAGTTTGGGTTGCGTTGGACGGTGCAGCTGCCTAATGGTTTATTGTGAGATGACTGCCAGTAACTCGCGAAGTCGATTGACTGCTGCAGTTTCGGCTCGCTCCGCATGACGGACGGCTGCTTTCTGTAGATCGGCTTGAAGGTTCATGTTGGATGCTTCCATCATGGCCCCGGCCGCTTCTTGATAGTGAGAGGCAAGATCGGCGATGATTTTAGGCTGATCTAACCAGGCAGGTGCGACCTCGTCAAAGAATCGTGCCGCCATCATCTTGCATTCGGACCAAACTGTTCCGTTCCACCAAGCGCCGTGTTGATTGCCGAACCCGTCATCAATCGCTTTCAGCCAATGGGTATAGGCGTTAGGTCCTATGCCATAGGTTTCGTTGTGGCGGTACGATAGCGGGTTGTCCCACAGATCGATAGCGAATTCGAGAGCAGGTTTCAGCATGTCATCAACCTTGTTGCCCTCCATACCGTTTTTCGTCGTGGCGAATGCAACAAGTGGCGGACCTGAAGCGAAACCTTCCCAGGAGCCGAATTTCAGTTTCGCAGGCGTGGAATCCACGCTGGGACTCCACGGCACAGCCAAGGTAAAACCTTCTGTATCGAAGCCAGTCACCACCTGGTGATCAAGACATTCGATCGTAACGACGCTGTTATTTAACAATGCTTGCTTTATGTCCTTGTCTAATGTCGCGCGTGCCTCCTCGCTAGCTTGGTTGGGTTGAACGAAAGAGCACATGTTGATGTCAAGATTGAGATTGCTAAATAGATCTAAAACTTTACTGGTATTCCATACGTAGGGGCCGCTTGGGCACAAATCCATGCGTACATTAGTGACGAAGGCATGACCCGAACACACGAATAGTTCAGGATCCGTCCATCCGAGCTTGAAGTGCTCGCTTGCGGCATGCATCGTGCCGAGAAACGAGGTATTTAGGGGAGGTTGTTTAAGGTCAGTTGAGAAAGTGCTCGTAGCATCCATGAGACGACCTTACCACTCGAATTTCTTGTGAATTCTATAATCGGTTTCGACTGATGGGGCCATAGCTCAGCTGGGAGAGCGCAACAATGGCATTGTTGAGGTCGGCGGTTCGATCCCGCCTGGCTCCACCATGTTCATTGAGCTACGCGTTCATTTTCCTTCAACGATTTCGATAGATACGCCATCAGGCGCGGCAAGGTAGCAGAGCCAGTTATTCGGCGAGAATTCCCACGGCTCGACTGCAAACGTGCCACCGCGCTCACGAATCCGCTCACAGTAGGCGCGCAAATCGCCGTGATACGTATAACCGAAATGGTCAATTCCCCACGTGTTATGACTCGAGTAATCGGCATAGTTTTGCATGGGCGCGGATTCACTAGGCCCTTCACCGGCGCGCTGACCGCGAATCAATAAGACCATACCGCCAAGTCCGACATTGATTTGAGGTGCGTTACGCGTTTGATACGTGGCATTGATTTTCGCGTGTAGAACCTTGACGTACCAATTCGCGGTTGCCGTAGGGTCTTTGGCGATTAAGTGAATGTGATCGAAAGTGAGCTTGTCGATGGTCATTGCGATGTTTCTACTTGTAGTTGGAACGAGTGAAATTGTGTCTAGCGCCTCCGGTCACAGCGTGTGTCTCGCGTGATACGTGTTTTCTAAAATCGCCACACTCACGAATTAGATCGCGCCATGGTTGACGACCGTCGTTCGAAAGTTCCTTTTACGACTTTTCCAACCAATTTATTTGAACAACGCGCCGCGCTTGAATCCAATTCGTTGCTCAACCGCATGAAAGCCTCAAGAAAGGCTTTCGACGATCCGCATCGTCCCATATACCACTACGTCAATCCAGAAGGCACGCTCAACGATCCGAATGGTTTGTGTTATTGGAAAGACCACTGGCATTTGTTTTATCAGGCATATCCGCCGGAAGATACGCGTCAACACTGGGGCCACGCGATTTCGCGAGATTTGGTGCACTGGGAAGACTTGCCTTATTGCATTTATCCTGATCCAGAGGACCGCTGTTTCAGTGGCGCTACGCTCGTTGAAGACGATCGCGTCATTGCGATGTACCACGGCACTAAAGCTGGCAACATGGTGGCCGTTTCGTCGGATCCGCTTCTGCTCAATTGGGAGAAAATTGGCAATCGACCGGTCATTCCGATGCCGGATTCGAAACATGCGCCGTACAACGTATTCGATCCATGCATTTGGTCGTCGAACGGGAAGTATTACTCGCTATCCGCCGGCCAGCGCGATGATGGCCCGGGCGGCCAGCGCGTCGCAACGGACTTTCTATTTGAGTCGGAGAATCTGGCCGATTGGAATTACTTGCATCCGTTTGTGGAAGACGATCGTTATTCACGTGTTGGCGACGACGGTGCATGTCCGTATTTTTGGCCAATTGGCGATAAGTACATTCTGCTATTCTTCAGTCATTCGAGCGGCGGGCAATATTGGCTTGGCGACTACGACCGAAAACGCCATAAATTCAAGGTGACCTACGGTGAGAAATTCAACTTCGGCCCGCCTGGACCTGGTGGCGTACATGCGCCTTCCGCGACTCCCTTAGGCGATGGATCAGTGATCGTGATCTTCAACATGAACCCAGCGAAACGCACGCTAGGCTGGGATCAGATCATGTCCTTACCTAGACGACTTACACTCGCCGAAAACGGCAATGATGTCCACATGGCGCCGACAGGTGATCTTGAGTCGTTGCGTGGGGAGACGGTCGAGATTCCCCTGCATCAACTCCCTGCTAATCAAGACATTGATTTGCGCGATGTGGCGCCGTCGGGTAGCGATATAGGCGGTAACGCCTATGAACTGGAGATCGAATTTCAACCAAGTCGCGCTGCATCAATCGAGTTGAACGTACTTGAGTCGCCAGGTAAAGAGGAATTCACGCGCATTTCGGTCTATCGCGAACGAGGCTATCCGGATCGGGCGAACTATGCCCGTCGGGCTCGAACGACACTGGTCTCGCTTGATAATTCCCGCGCGTCATTAGATCCAGATGTACTCAGTCGAGCCCCTGAAACGCTTAATGTATATGTCGAACCTGAAGAGCCGATTCATTTGAGAGTCTTCGTGGATCGAAGTAGCGTTGAAGTATTCGTGAATAACCGTAAAGCAGCTGCACTTCGTGTGTATCCGATACGACCTGATAGTACGGGTATTTCGCTGCGTTCGCAAGGCGCGAGTACGACCGTAAGCCAGCTAAAATGTTGGCAGCTTGGCTCAATTTACTGATGTGCGCGTGGTCGCAGCAGAACGCATGAACGACTCTACGAGAACTTTCGACGCGGTCATAGTCGGCGCCGGCTTTGCTGGTATGTACATGCTGCATCGTCTGCGCGAACTTCATTTGCGCGCAGTAGTGTTCGAACGGGCCGATGGGGTCGGTGGCACGTGGTATTGGAATCGATATCCCGGCGCTCGCTGCGATGTAGAAAGTCTTGAGTACTCCTACTCGTTCGATGAAGAACTGCAGCAAGAGTGGGAGTGGAGCGAACGGTACGCAGGGCAACCGGAAATTCTTCAATATGCTAACCATGTCGCGGATCGCTTTGATTTGCGTCGCGATATTGAATTCGAAACCTCAGTCATTACCGCGCACTACGACGAATCCAATCGCCATTGGCGTGTTTCGACTAGTCAGGATGAACAGGTTGTAGCGTGTTTTTTAATCATGGCTACGGGGTGTCTCTCTTCGACGAACATGCCTCGCATTGATGGTATTGACGATTTTCAAGGGGAGACGTATCACACTGGAAAGTGGCCTCAAGACCCAGTGAATCTAGCAGGCAAACGCGTCAGCATCATTGGAACGGGCTCGTCGGCAATACAAGCGATTCCTCATCTCGCGCAGGCAGCTAGCGAGTTAGTCGTGTTTCAGCGTACACCGAATTTTTCGATCCCAGCACGTAACCGTAAAGCGGATCCTAGCGAGGTTCGCAACGTCAAAGCCGATTACTCGGGGTTTCGAGCGTTCAATAAGCAAGCTCCTGCCGCCATTCGCGGTACGATGCCGGGGCGGAACGAATCGGCCTTGGCGGTACCTACCGATGAACGCACTAAGGAATTAACGAAGCGGTGGGAGCATGGCGGTTTTGCTTTTATGGGTGCGTTCAACGATTTAGGGCTGAACAAGGAGTCAAATGACATAGCGGCGAGCTTTGTTAGAGATCAAATCCGAGACATCGTTGACGATCCAGAAGTGGCCGAGTTGCTTGCACCCGATTCGATTATCGGCTGTAAGCGACTATGTCTAGACACAGAGTATTACGAGACGTACAACCTGCCACACGTCAAGTTAGTCGATATCAACCAAGATCCCATTGAGTGTCTCTACGAGCAAGGAGTGAAAACTCAAGCGAAAAATTTCGAATTCGATGTCGTGGTTTTTGCAACAGGGTTTGATGCCATGACGGGTACTTTGTTACGAATCGATATTCGGGGTAGAGGTGGCCAGTCGCTCAAAGAGAAGTGGGCTGAAGGCCCCAAGACCTACCTTGGCTTGATGACTGCAAACTTTCCGAATCTCTTCATGATTTCGGGACCTGGCAGCCCATCGGTGCTCACGAACATGATTGTGTCTATTGAACAACATGTGGATTGGATCGCTGATTGTCTGACGCATATGCGCGAACGCACCTATCGGACGATCGAAGCGGAAGCATCAGCGGAACAAGAGTGGGTTAACTATGTCAATGCGCTCGCTGACATGACGCTATATCCGACATGTAATTCATGGTACCTTGGCGCGAACATTCCGGGCAAACCACGTGTTTTCATGCCTCACGTCGGGTTTCCTAACTACGTGCAGCGATGCGAAGAGATCGTCAACAACAACTATCAGGGATTTGTTATTACATGAGTGAAGCACCTTCGTCACATCTTATTGAAACGCAACATGGACATCTGACTGTATTAACGCTGAATCGCCCAGAATCACTTAACGCATTCAGTCCATTGATGATTGCGGGGCTGCAAGAAGCGCTACCACGGCTTGCAAACGATCCAGCATGTCGGGTGTTGATGCTGACGGGAGCCGGCCGTGCGTTTTCCGCCGGCGGCGATGTCAAAGGCTTCGAGGCAAACGCAGCTGATGCACCGAACGCGGACGGCACAACATCGTCGCCTCAGCAAAAGCCTACGAAAGAAACGCGAGCAGCGGGGTTGCGGCAGAGCACGGTCATGGTGGAACTGCTGCACTCCATGTCGAAACCTACTATCGCCGCTATTCCGGGTGTGGCAGCTGGCGGCGGTTTTTCCGTAGCGCTCGCATGCGATATTCGCCTAGCGTCAACCAAGGCGCGATTCACTACGGCCTTTAACAAGCTGGGGCTGTCTGGCGACTACGGAGGTACGTACTTTCTTACTCAACTTGTAGGGACCGCGAAAGCGCGGGAGCTCTATTTCACCTCGGAGATCATTGATGCCAACGAGGCGCATCGTATCGGTGTTGTGAACCAGATTTTTGACGGAGAGTCATTTGTTGAAGATGCACTTGAATTTGCTAAGCAATTGGCTGCCATGCCGCCAATTTCTTCCGGTCTGATAAAACAGAATTTGAATCGTGCGTTGACTGCGGACTTAGGGTCGGTTTTAGATCTCGAAGCAATAAACATGATGACCTGCTTCGATTCAAACGATCATAAAGCGGGTGCACGAGCCTTCGTCACCAAACGACCTGCCGTATTTACCGGCACATAGCTCTTCTTAGTCGTTCACCGCCCATTCATTGTTAGGCGCATCGCCAGCAACTGTTGAGCGCACCATTTTTCGGGGCTGATCGGGTGGGGAATGGCGCGCGCGATGCAATACACAACGGTTGTCCCATAACACCAAGTCTCCGACTTGCCAGCGATGGCTCATCGTTCGAGGCGGCTGCGCCGCTTCAAACGTCAGTTCACGCAATAGCCTGCGGCTCTTGACGAAGTCTTCACCTATGATGTGACTTGCATGTCGTCCCGCGAAGAGTACGGGACGCTTGGAGTCCGGATGACGCTGAATGAGCGCATGTTCGACGGGTGGTAGCTGCTGTAAGCCCTCGTTGGATATGACCTGCAAGCCATAGTGCCAAGCGTGACTGAACGCGTAGCTGTGTACTGCGGTTTTGTTGGCAAGATACGCCTTCATACTTTGCGGCAGTGCATCGTATCCAGCGCGCATATCGGCCCATTCAGTTTCGCCGCCCTCGGTGGGTACAGCATGAGCTGCTAATAGCGATGCCTTCGCTGCAACACGCTTGTACGAGCTATCCGTATGCCAGATTGAGTTACCGATGTTGAATACACGTCCCATGTGCTCCAGCGGCAATACCTGTCCATCCTGACCAGTGTTACCGATATGCGAGCGCATCGCCGTCTTAAATTGAGGTAGCCCTTTTTCTAGACGACCGAAACGTCGACTGAATGCGAAGTGTTCATCATTACTCAGATGTTGCTGTGGGAAGACAAGGACGGCATATTGATGCCAGGCTTTCTTGATTTGTTTGAATTCTTCATCCGAAAGCGACTGAAGTGCAACATCCGAGACTACTGCTCCGAACTGTTCCGTGATCGATTCGATTTTCATAGTTCAAAGGATCTCGTTGCGTTTACGAGATCGTGAATCAAATACTTGGTTTATTGTTTGAATCAAGCGATTACAAACTCCGAATTTCTTGATCCAGGCGACGTTTTTCGTCGGTAACAATTGCTTCCAGGGCTTCAACGCGCCTCACTAACGACTCATTCCCAATCTGTTCCTCAAGATCTTCCAAGCGTTTTAATATGCGAGGGTCCACTCTCTTTCTTGCCTTTAGGTAGCTGGACAGCACGCCGGCGGTACAACCAATCAACACAATGAGCACTGCCATTGTAAAAAATTCCACTGTTTAATGCCTTTTTCTCAGAGCTTTTTGATTATAAGCAATATGCATGCCACGAATAACTTATTGATATTGCTTAATTGAATTATGATCAGTGTGTTTGTACTTGGTCATTTCCATCAAATCATGGTTTAATTTGCCAATGTTGGTAGGACTCGTTGAGTCATTGAATTTATTGACATGATCTTCGATTTCAAACCAGTCTGTGGAACAAATAAACATTGTCTTTTTGGCGCTGCAATATGGGTTATCGTCGCTTCGTATGTTTCGATTCAGGGGCAATTCCAACCCAATGACAATATGTCGGAAGCAATGCCAATGGAAGAGATGGGGTTTGAGGGACAATTGCCGGGTGCCGACGAGAGGAATCGATTTAATAATGCAATCTCTTACTATAACGCCAATGAGCGTGGTGGTCAGCTGTATAAGATGCGGCGATATGACGACGCCAAGCCATTTCTCAAAGCAGGCGCACGTCTAGGTTTCAAAATGAGTCAAGCTCGTCTGGGTGCGATCTATGCGTACGGTCTAGGTTCGACTGAACGGGATGCTATAAGAGGCATCGCCTGGATAGGTGTTGCAGCGGCACCGCGAACCGATCCAGCGATTAGCAAACAATATAGAGATTTGCTTCGGCAGGTGCCTGAAAGAGATATCGCGAAAATTGAAGCACTTGTTGCAGAGGCGCGGGTGAAATACGATTTCAATGCAACAGGTACGAAATGCCGGATGATTCGTAGTGCGGGATCGCATAGGTCGTGGCTTAATTGCGATGTGGAAGATTGGGATCGCTTTAAAATCGCTATAGATAACCATAATTTATGCGCGACTCAAGGTCTCGAAAGTGGTAGCAAAATGGAGCTCACACCGATTAACATCCCGACATGTATGTAATGTCAGGTTTTCGTTCGTTTCACTCAAACGAATGCAATTTGGTTAATCCGGCTGAATTATTTATTGTGAGAAACCGCCGTTATGAGTGACCTTAGAGAATCTTTCGAGCGCGATGGATATGTCGTACTGCCTCGGTTTCTAAGTGCTGATGAGCTGGCGGAGCTTAGTGCCCGTACGGAAGCCTATCTTGACCGGGGCAACTATCGAGAGCTTATGAAGAAGAGAAGCGTGTTCCAAGGAATACTCAAGAATCTCAACGTTGACGATGGGTGGTTTGCCGATTTACTGCAAAACGGTCGACCTGCACAGACTGTTAAACAACTGCTTGGCGATGAGGTGGATCCGGCGACGGCCGCTTATTTTGATCGGATACCAGGAGAAAAGCAAGCTGTTGCCCCTCATTTTGATGCGATCGGGCATCGACGAAAAGGCGCCACACTCTGGATCGCACTTGATAAGGCGAGTAAAGAAAACGGTTGTCTGTACTATGCGAAAGGTACACATAACGAAAAGTACGACCATCAGGTTGGGTTACCTAATTTTGACGAAACGACACCGGGCGCACAGGCAATTGAGCTTGAACCCGGCGATGCCGCTGTACATAGTTCGCTCACGGTGCATTGGTCCAATCCAAACCGGTCGCAACGAAGTCGACGAGGTGTGACGTTTTTCTATTGGGCGGCTTCGTCAGAGGGTGAAGGTAAAAAGAAAGTTTGGGATATGAAATGACTTGATTTTGACTTATTTGATAAGTGAAGTTGCTATTTAGCGGTATGGTGACACCTCATAAATCCCGTAGCTGGTTTTACTGCAAGCATGATGATGTAGGATGCCTTTTAGATTTCACTTTCCTCGGTTTCAAAGAATCGATCTTTGGAAACAAAAGAGTCTCTAGCAAGTATGTCGGCACACTCTGCGATGAGATCCCGATCAATTTCCAATGCCGTTGCAACAGCATCGTCCCATAGCTCTCGAATCGCAACTCGACCTTCTCGAAATTGCGATACATCGTCGTCGCACGTAGTGTCGTAACACAGGCCTAAATGTGAGACGATGTCATCGTTGTCTATGTCAGGAAATGGAATTGCGTCGAATGAAACAGGTCTGAATTTCGGGTAGCTGATCTTTCTAGCAGTGACCGACCTAAGGGAAATGCGGCCCAGGGTAGAGTTCAACCAAATGGCGAATGCTTTTGCATATTCGAATGCAATCGGTTTTTCCCCCAAGACAGGCATCCAAGAGTAGCCTATGCGAGGGGTTGACGATGCAATGGCTACTAAGCGTGAACCAGAGCTGTCATGAGAATCGGCTACTAAAAGATGGGAACGGTACTGCACCATTTTCTGCGCGTTCTCCTGAAGTCGCGCCTTATAGTCCGTATTTGCTTCGTTTGGTAATTGCGTCAGCCGTACCCACTTGTTGACCGTGCCTGAAAGCACGCGCTGTGCATCCATTCCAATCCCGCTAATCGCTGGTTCCGAGTCTTCTATTGGTGTGTCGAAGTGTTCATAACGTTTTTTAGGTGATGCGGTCATCCGCCAATCGCCTCCTGCCGAGTCAACTTGGAAGTAAGCATGACTTCTAGATATCGAAGCGTCCAACGCGCCATGGATACCCCCCCCCCCCGCTCGATTTACGTCTTGAACCGATGAGATCAGAACGCAAATGACGAGACGTTGAAATTGCTCCACGAGCGAGTTCTGCTAACCGACAATCTGAGTATATGGCTGGTGCCCAGTTGCCTTGTCTGACAAGATCGTAATCCCACTTGATGCTTGACCCGTCAAAAGGCTTCTTCGCTACGGCTCTTTCGATGATTTCATGAGCATCATCAAGGGATTCAGGAAAACGGTGCAGATTGATAAACCGCGTAGGAAGGTCTTTGTTTGCCTCAACGTTCGACATCACGATCAAACACTCGTTTATATTTGTGTCCCAGCTCATGTTAAAGTTCTTGGGGTGATGGCAGGTCAATACATAATCTACATGCGCTGCTGCTGCAAGCAACTGCCTGAATCCTCGCGAATCCTCTGCGGTCAGTACTATTGCTGGTCTAACGAAACCCATGACCCCTTTTGACTTTAATGTCAGTTTCATAGCTAGCAGTTCAAACAATGTGGCGATGGAGGTTTTCTTGGTAAGTAAAAGAGGCTCGAAACTGCCTACATCATCCCAAATTTCACGTAAACGATCGCGCAAGTCTGACTGAATATTTGCATTGAATTTTGAACCGATATCGCGCCAAGATGTATAGGGTGGATTCATCAATGTAAAGGAGGGTGGCACCTCGTGCACTTCGTCACCTAGAGCAGTGAGTTCGGCTTCAACGGACATGTCAAGACGCTGATTAACTGTTTCATTGTGTAGATCAGCTAGCTGGCTTGGACGAGGTACGATGCGTTCATCAAGCAGAAGCTCGACCGTGCCTGTTTTGACTGCATCCGATTCCCTGTCGGACTCCTCCACACCGTAATCCATCAAGTGCAAATTCATCTTGTTGTAGGAGGCATCCACGTCACCTAACGTCAGTTGACACGCAGCTAGTTGGAGAGCGACATGGTTGATATCAGCGCCGATAAGGAGATGTTCAACGGCACGGCGATGGAATGTACTAATAGTTTCTTGAGTCCCTCCAGCCATTCGGATACGCCTTTTTATCGCATTGAGCATGGCTACCAGAATAGTCCCGCTGCCACACGCAGGGTCAAACGTTCGAAGTTCGTCCCATGACTGCTCGTCGAGCCAATTCGATTTTCTGGACGCATGTAAACACAGTTCCGCGAGCATCGTCGCTGCGAGCGGCTGAGTGAAGAAAGCGCCGTCACTGCGTTGATTTCCCATGACCGCGTTAAACAGCTCGCCTGCATGATCCATGCCTAAGTCGGCGTAACGATCAGCAATTTCGGATGCATCCTTCGCGATGAGTCTCAGAGCGTCAGCCACGCACTCTAGATTCTTGAACGCGACGTCTTGTAGGAGTTGTAATGCGAGTTTGAAGATCGGCACATAGTCTGTGATCAGAATGTCGTTCCAAGCATCCATCAATTTTTGAGCAGGCTCTACATTACCAATAGCCTCATTGAGAGGTCGGATTGCTCGCAAGCGACGGGACGTACTTTTGGATAACCGGGCATGCATGATTGCTGCGTTAATCCAAATGATCCCAGTAACGATACACGCGTCGGCAGCATCTGAAGATTGAGCTACTTTTTCCATGCCTAAACGCGAGGACAGCGTCTCTTCAAGGTTTTCTGAGCGGAGATAATCGGCCACTTTATTAACCGTCCCTTTCAGCAGATTAGTATCGCGTTTAGGTCCGCTTTGAATTCCCGACTTTTCTAATAAATTCAGTTGAATGCCAGTGTCAGCTAGTGTTTCTCCTGCTAGATGAATTACCTTTAGACCTAGATCTGGTTTGGTGCCACTAGGCCTAGGCTTGACAGGGCGTGACGTTGGTTTTTTACGCTGACGGTCTCGAAAGAGAAACTTCTTGGCTTGCTTAATCGTCTCCTCAGGATCCCATGTGTATTGCGTTTTGAATGATTTATTGTCCGATTGAATCGTATAAGTTAAATCTTTAATGTATGGGATATGGTCTTCTCGCACACTCACTGTCGAAATAGATTTAGGAGGAGTCGTCCCGTGTAGAGCCGACACATCCTTAATTTCTTTGAGATTTCCGCTGCCTTGCTTCAGTCGTTCGACGATGCTTGTTTGATCCTCATCGGAACGCGGAGCTATGACCTTTTCGACCGCCGGCGTTTTAGTGTTGAGAACAAAAATCCTGGTGTGACGATGGGGCTCCTTCACGACAATCAGGTGGTCCTTAGGTTCGGTGGGTTCAGAGGGTAGATAGAGATCCATTAAAGATTCAAGGTGATCTTCAATGCGACCGTCATGAGCTCTTAGCGCTTGTAGGATCTGGCCAAGTTCCTCCCACCCATGTTTGGGATCTGAATCCCTGAGGAAACTCTCAGGATCTCTGTCTTTCGGAATGAATACAGGTACCAAGATATAACCTAGTTCTTTGTCCTTTGACTTTCGCATAGCTCGACCCACTGCCTGAATCACATCAACCGGGCTTTTGCGTGGGTTCATGAAGGCAACTGCAGTCAAATTCGGTGAATCGGTCCCTTCACCAAAGATACCGACATTCGTAATGCAAAACGGCTGAGCTGCCGTAGCAGAGCCAAGACGGTAGAGGGCATTGTTGCGTTGCGCGCTGTGATGCGAAGCGTCGATATGTGTTATGTCGAAGTTGACAGGCAATTTTTGGATGCTGCAACGCTCAAAATACCCCTTAAGCCATTTTTGAACAGGCTCTTGGACGATTGCCATGGCCAGTTCACGCGATATCTTGATCCGGTTGCAGAAGGCAATGACCGACTTTATCTTTGCATCCGGTACACATCCAGCAACGAACGCAGCCAGGGAAAGTACCCGCATGGCTTTCGCGGTATCCCAGTGATTTGATGTATCACCGCTTTCCTTCGCAATTGTGTTGAGCTTGGTGGCTATCTCCTGTGCTTCGACCGCTTCAGATTCACTAATCCCCCATGCGATGATTCGATAGTCTGATAAAAGCTTGCGCTCAACCGCTTCAACGTAGCTCAGACGAAAGAGTTCCGGCCCGAATGTCGTCACGTCATTCATTGACCGTACATCCCACTTAGAGTCGTCTTCGTACAGCAATTTTTGGTTCTTTTTGTCGGTATAGATACGCGGCGTGGCTGTTTGATACAAACGAAACGTTGCAGGAAAAGCGTCTTTGTCGTGGCAGAGGGTGAAATTCCGTAGATGTTCTCCATCTTTCGGTATCTTCTTGATGCCTGCGGTCCGGTGCGCTTCGTCACAAACCATCAACTTGGCTTTCAGATCTAATTCGCACAGTCCAAAGGCTGTGTTATGTGCAGATTGATAGGTAGAGAAAATGACTTTAAGTGCGTTAGAAGATGAGCTTTTATGTCGTTTCAGCCACTCGGTTACCTTCTCTTTATTCGTTGCCGTATCGCCAACGACCTCATAACTATGTACGTAACTTGTATCTATACTGCGGTCTTTGCTTAGATTGATTAAATCCTCAGTTTTCTTCCTGCGACCCTTAAAAGTACCCCCCCCAGCAGTACTGTCTGAACATACAGCGAGAGTTCGAATTTCGACGCTATCGCGTCGTGCTAATTTTTGAAATTCTTTTTTAAGTTGGGAAACCAAAGCGATAGATGGTACGAGAATGACTGCTATGTCACCGTCGTTTAGGGTTTCAATCATCACTCGATAAGCTATTCGAGTTTTACCGGTGCCGCAAGGTAGCACTATATGGCCTCGCGCCTCGTCGTCGTTCCATTCCTGACGGCCTTTTTTCGCATGCTCCTGCAGTCCTTTCACCACGCGACGGACAACCTTATCCTGCATACTAGACAACTGGTCGTCTTCTTTGACCGCACCAGATTCCTCTCGTGCCAATTCCCTAACAGGCTCAATAAAGTCAATTAATTTCAGAGGTCTTGATTCCGCTCGCTGGTTGGATTCGCCAAGCTCCCTGGAAAACTGCGCGTTTGTCACAACCCAAAGTTCAGACCAGCGAGCGTCTCCAGTAGTATGACGAAATGTACCTAAATCACTTGAAGTCAAAGTTGCCCCGCTTGCTCGTGCTTTACACTGAATGGCGACAAGCGAGCCGTCTAATCGAATACCTACATTGTCAATGCCGAGATCAAGTGAAGAAGAGGTAGGAAAGTACTTGCTACGAGTAGGCCAATCTTTCCATTGAAAGACTTGTGCTAGGTCCCAATCGGGTATTTGAGGGCCTAATTCGCAAACCAGCTGTTCAAGCCACCGACCATCACCTGCATCGTGCGAGTGACTCTTGATTGTGTCTAGCCATTTGGTCGCTAACGCATGGGGCATTCAAGCTTCTCCTTATTGTTATTGTTGACTATGCGAACTGCATGATGAGGACAGGAATTGAGTTCGCCTTTATTATACGAATGCAATTTGATCTTCCAGCGGCCCAACCAACCTTATGACTGCCTTTATTGCTGGCTCGCCGTCCGTTCGACTGGACAGGCACCGCCGTGGGTGCAGGCTTCGAAATACGGTCTGCTCTAGCTCGTCTTTGGTGATCTACCTGCGAGCCTCGTTGGGGTCGGCGTCAGCGCATTGTTTGGCTTGATCGCTGCTTGCGGGGCGCAACCACAGCTGACATGAAGGCATAGAAATAGACAGGCAGTATTAGCTTCTTCAACCCCCAATGCTCAACGCCACCCTGTATGTCGCCGAGCATCTTCACATGGCGAGGGTTTTCGGCACGGTTTGTCAACTGGCCTAATGCTGGGTATGAACCCATGGTGCCGCCGCGGCGACCCGGGTTGAACCTTGGGCATAAACCACGAGAGGTACCAGCGGTGCCATGACATCAAGCGGCTGTTTCGGTAGTTGAATGGGATTCGTCGCATCTTTTTGCGATGCGAGAAGCGCGACGTGAGTGATATTTCTCGGATACATCGTCTTCGCACTCATCATTGATACGTTGCGACTTCACGCCTCTTCAAACGATCGTCAGTGCTTTGTAAATCCAAGTATGAATTCGGTTGAGTCTTCGCCTCACTTATGGTGAAAAAATCCGTCCAAAGTATGGCTTGATGGAGTCCCAACGTCTATCTTGCCACTTGGCCCGATTGATGTTAAAGCACTAGCTTTGATTGCTTTCGAAGAACCTGCCGCGGCGTGCGCTTCATCTTGTTCGTTGCTTCCAGATCGGCTCCTTTCTCCCGTAGCAAATCCACAACCTGTTGTAGATGGCTTCTATTTTTTATGGAAGACCTGCAAGCTATGTGCAAAGGTGTGTCGCCGTCGCGATCTTGTGCATTAACGTTTGCGCCGTTGGCTAAGAGGATGCGAACGGGTTCGACAAATCCCGCTTTCGCCGCACAATGCAGTGCGGTTTGTCCTTTATAGTTGGCGATGTTTACGTCTGCACCTTGGGCGATTAATTCCCTAACGACTTGCGGATTTCCGCCGCGGTCCCCTCGACAGATGTAAACCAACGACGGCCAGCCATTGTCGCTTGCATCGACATCAATGATCGCTCCGTGTGCTCTCAACAGATCCACCATGCGTTTGTTGCCGATATCTCCTAATAACAGTGTTTTGCCAGTTGGATTCGCGCCCGCTTCAAGCAATGAGCGCAGTATCGTCTCATTTCCTCTACCAATAGCGAAATCCAACAACTGGTCACTATGTGGCACGACTTCCGCGCCGTGCTTGATGAGCAGTTGAGTAATTTCTGGTTGGATGCCACTCACCGCATAGTGCAGCAGCGTACCTTTGACGTGCGGGTCGTGTTGCGAAATTTCCTGCGTAACTAGCTCGGGTTGAGATGTAATCATGCTCCTCACTGAATCAATATCGCCAAGAAACGTCGCTGAGATAACGTCGCGTGAGGCCCCTCTTGCTTCAAGAAATTCGGCAACCGCCCTTCGTTTTTTATAGATTGCTGCGCAAAGTGGACTAATCTCAACCAATAAAGGCGTGTAGTAACAGCCTCGCGCTTCAATGTCGATATCATCGTATGAATCAAGTAGGTGCCTTACAACGTTTAATCGACCTCTATAGGATGCTTCCCATAACATCGTTCGCCCATGCGACCCGATGCGTGTTCGCCAACTCGGTTTCAACTCAAGCACACGGTGAAGTGTCTCAAGATTACCGCTCCCAGCGGCCGCAACGCCGATTTTCAGAAAATCGCTCGCTTTGCCTGTCAGCAAGGAGACTCTCCGTATATGCTATGGTTGATCAAGGACATGTTGCTGAGCATTAAAAATCAGCTACCGTTCTATAATTTTGCCAATCGGCGTAAGACGTAAGTTGAGTGTTTTAACGCCGTAGGTTCATTTCTTCGCATTCAGCTCCCTTAACGGCTCTTCAGCCCGTATGACGAGCAAACATCGCTCATGGGATTCTTTAAAAAAATATTAGAAAAACCCTGGTTGCCCCCGGAAGGGAACATCGTTGATCTCCATACGAGTTACTTCACAGCAACCAATCGAAAAGTTGCCCTCGTGCTTTTTTTATGTGTCGTGGGCATATTGTTCTTTTTGCTGTTCTCCGCCTATCACATGCGGAAGGCTTTCAGTACAGACTGGGTTTCGACACCTGAACCATGGCTCATTTGGTTTAACACGCTCGTGTTATTTGTGGTTAGCGGCGCTTTTGAATGGGCGCGCGCAGCCATATCCCAAGATCGGATCGAATCGGTGCGCACTCGTTTTGCAGCCGCTGGGATACTCACCTTTGTTTTTTTAGCACTTCAATTGGTCGCTTGGCAGCAACTTATTGACCTTGGATACACTGCGCAAAGCAATCCTTCCAATGCGTTCTTTTACACCATTACAGGCATTCATGGCCTCCACTTATTAGGTGGACTGATCGCTTGGTTTCGTGCGTTTCGCTATATCAAGCCTGAAGGTTCGTACACGAAGATGAAAAACGCTGTTGATCAATGCGCTTTGTACTGGCATTTCCTATTATTTGTGTGGGTCGCAATGATTGGGTTATTCATCACGTCCTGAGCTATGACTGCTTCGGCCGTTCCGCGGAAACGCGTTTCGCTAGAAATCGAAGGCATGACATGCAATGCCTGCGTTGCACGGCTTGAAAAAGCGTTCAATAAAGCCGACGGAATCAAAAAGGCGAACGTTAATCTCCCACTTGAGAAAGCGACTCTCGTCGTCGACCCCACCATGGTTGCGTTTGATGACTTAAAGTCGATCGTTGAACGAGCAGGTTTTGATGTCGGTACTCAATCACGTCTTTATTTCCTCACTGGCCTGACGGATAGACGCCATTGTGTGCAAGTCGAAGAGGCGTTACTCAACCTACCTGGGGTGCTTGCGGCGGACGTAAGTTTCACCGAAGAACGCGTTCAAGTGTTATTCGTTTCGCGTAGCGTAGCCGATTCACAGCTCGAAAAAGTCATTGCGGATGCAGGATTTACATTGCTTGTTCCGCAAGAGGATGTAGCTTCCAAACGCGATGCCGAACGCACCAACGACAGGGAAAAGCTTCTGCTTTCAGTTGCTTGTCTGCTTTGTGTGCCGTTTCTTGTTCAGATGTTCGCGCAGTTTTTCGGTTGGGATGAAATTCACATGATGCCCGCTGCGGAAGTCGTGCTTGCCACGCCTTTACAAATCGTGATCGGCGCTCGCTTCTATCGCGGTGCCTACAACGCATTGCGAGGCGGCAGCGCCAACATGGACGTACTCGTCGCGCTAGGAACATCAGCCGCCTACTTCTATAGCTGGTATCTCATGTTGCAACTCGGCGAAGCGGCGGAAGGCGAGTTGTACTTCGAAGCGAGTACGCTGATTCTTACGTTCATCCTGCTCGGTAAACATATGGAATCGCGCGCCAAACGCGCTACAACGACGGCCGTGCGAGAGTTGATGGACCTTCGTCCTCGTACTGCACGGATTGAAGATTCGTCCGGCAATTGGACCGAGCGGCCAATAGCCGAACTTGAACTTGGCCGTCGATTTGAAGTACGACCTGGCGACCGCATTCCTGCTGATGGACTCGTACTGACCGGCAAATCGACGCTTGACGAATCGCTTCTGACCGGCGAGAGCGCTCCTGTATCTAAAAGTGAAGGAGATTTAGTTTTTGAAGGGGCCATCAATATAGATGGCCGCTTGGTGGTAGAGACGACTGCCCTCGGCGAGAACGGCACTCTTCATCAGATCCTGGAAGCGATCGAAAACGCGCAAACAGGAAAGATCGCCGTGCAACGCATAGTCGATCGCGTGTCTGCGGTATTCGTGCCGGTCGTGATCGGTATCGCGCTGTTCGTGTTCGGTGCATGGTGGTTTCTTGACAGCGGTCTTGAGACATCGTTGATTAATGCTGTTTCAGTGCTCGTTATTGCTTGCCCTTGTGCCTTGGGGCTGGCGACGCCAACGGCGATTATTGCGGGCACGGGCGCTGCCGCGCGAGCGGGCGTGTTATATAAGGACATCCAGTGTGTCGAAGACACGCAGCGCATCAATACGGTTGCTTTCGATAAAACGGGTACGCTCACCACAGCAACGCCTAGCTTAGGTACGATCTCAATTGAAGGTTCGATTGCCGAAACGTATGCGCTTCAAATCGCCATTTCTTTGCAAGCAAATAGCACGCATCCAATTGCTGAAGCGTTTGTAGCCGCAGCGCGAACACGCGGCATCAAGCCCGTGTCTGTGTCGAATTTCCGTAACCACGTTGCGGAGGGGGTAGAGGGGAACATTAACGGGACACGCTATCTTCTGGGTAATCGGCATCTGGCTATGCGAGTCAATCCTTCCATTGCAACCGATGTCACGCCGCACGGCGTCGCGCTAGTCGACGAACAACAGGTACTCGCAAACTTTCAGATCGTCGACCAGTGCAGACCCGAAGCAGCTCGTGCGGTTGCCATGCTTCATCGCATGGATATTCATACGTGCATGTTGTCGGGTGATAGCAATGAACATGCGAGTCGGATTGCCGACCAACTAGCTCTGACCGACTATCGTGCCGAACTTACGCCGGAAGGAAAGGTTCGGGCCATTGAGGGAATGATCGAACAAGGCGCATTCGTTGCAATGGTTGGCGATGGCATCAACGATGCACCGGCATTATCGCGCGCCAATGTCGGTATCGCGATGAGTTCTGGTACGGATGTATCGCTTGATGTCGCACCTATCACGTTGATGCGAGACGATCTTAGCTTAGTCGCTGCGGCCATTCAAGCAAGTCGCGTAACCTTTCGCAAAATCAAGCAAAATCTGTTTTGGGCATTCATCTATAACGTCGTGATGTTGCCGCTTGCGGCATTAGGCGTGCTGACGCCGACGATTGCGGGGGCGGCGATGGCGTTATCTAGCGTGAGCGTTGTATGTAATTCGCTTTGGTTACGCGCGTGGAAACCCCAGGAGACGCCATGAATCAGGTGGCCGAAATCAAAGTCGAAGGTATGCAATGCGATGCATGTACTCGCAGTGTAGAACGTGCAGTTGGCCGGTTAGAAGGTGTGGAAGACGTTAGTGTCGACTTAACGAGCGCCTTTGCGAAAGTGACCTACGACACTAGCCGCGTAAAAATTGCGGACTTAAACGAAGCAATTGAAGCGGCCGGCTTTGAGGTCACAGTCAGCTAACCAACGGATTGATGTCGCGCGCACCAACCACGCCAAAAAATATCGGCGTGTGCGAGTGCCATGAGGAACCACATGAGGTTATGCCCGTCAATGTCCAGGCCAAACACCTTGAAGTGCATATGGGGATTAACTGTTGATGTGACGCCGAATACGAGAAAGGCAATCGGCCAAATATAGGGGTACGCTGCACCCAGAAACAGTGCAATTTTTTTGAACATTGTCGACACCGTATTTAGGTTGATTTGAAAAAGGCTTAGCGATAACTGATGGCCTCGAATGCATTGTTCTGTAACGCTTTGACCAGTTCCTCAATTGAGCGGATATCGTCATCAAAATGCGTCGCGCAACGCCCGATGTGACTCACGATATGGGCGTCGCTGCCGCCAATGCCGGCGTAACCTTGGTCGTTTGCCAATGCTTGCGCAATCTCGTCTTCGTCGTTACGGCTCCCGCCATTGAAGATCTCTACGATTTTTACTCCTGTCGGAATACCGTGTTCTTCAAGATGTGCAGACATGCCGACACGAGGGCGCCCTGGATGACATGGCACTGCAATAGCGTTGTGCTGATTGCATGCTTCAATGACCGTAGCAAGTCGTAGACTAATGCTGCTAAAGTCGAACGATTGGACGAGCGCTGGAGTGACGCCAAAGACCAAAACATGCCCGTACTCAGTTTCTACTTCGCTTCCCTTGAGCAGAAGTAAGCCATATTCCTCGCCGAGCGCAGAATAGTCCGATTCGTTGTCGAATTGGCGATGTTCTGTAAGAACAAAACCGTCTAACGGCAGTTTTCGCGTGCGGATCCACTTGCAGTAGTTCTCGACTTTAGCACGTCCGTCGTCGGACTTAATTGAGTGAGCGTGGAGATCAATGATCACTTACTCGGAGCTCCTTCTCTGTAGTCGGGTAAATGCTGTTTCTAGGCGTTCCATGAGTTCCTTTTCAGTACCTGAGTTATCAATGACGACATCGGCGTGTTCGATTCGAGCTTCGTTAGATAGTTGTGTATCCATCCGACTTTTAACGGCGGCGCGATCCAAACCATCGCGTGCCATACAGCGCTCAATAGCTGTCTCGGCATCAACCACCACTGCCCAGACTTCGTCAACGAAGTCTTGCCAACCAGCTTCGATTAAGACGGCAGCTTCAAGCACGACAAGCTGATTTGGATTCCGTATTTTGACGGCCTTGATTTCCGCTTGAGCAAGATCCTTGATCGCCGGCCAGACGATATTCGTCAGTCGTTCGAGCGAGGAGCCTTCTGCAAATACTTTTGCACCCAGCACACGCCGGTTGATCGTTCCATCCTCTGCGACGATGTCCTCGCCGAATTCGGTCACCACCGCTTGAAAGCAGGCTGTGCCCGGTTCGTAGGCTTGATGTCCTAATCGGTCGGCATCAATCACGTGTGCACCGCGCGCTTGCGCGAACGCACTTACAGTCGATTTACCTGATGCGATGCCACCCGTGAGCCCGATGACCGTCACGCTTCGCTTACTGAGGATTAAGTAGGAATGATAGAAACGCTCTTCAGAAGAGCGCTTTTGATGCGCTGTTCAACTATCGAACGACTCGAATGTCTCCCGTGAAGATATCGCGTGCTATGGCACAATACAATTGATTTTCACACGGTAATCGAATGCTTGTCACAAGATCGCTAATTTCGACTTGCCTACAGCAACGGTACATTTCATGCAGCCGGATGGAAAGCAGATATCCGTCACGGATCGTGTAGGGCGTTCCGTGATGGATTTCGCAGTGGATCATGGCGTCATCGGTATTGCCTCGCAATGTGGCGGCGCTTGCATTTGCACCAAGTGCCATTGCTATATTGATGCAAATTGGCTACAGGCTGCTGGGAAGATCGCGTACGACGAAGAAGAAATGCTGGAATTTGTGCCAGGTCGGCGAGATAGTAGTCGTCTTGCATGCCAAGTGATTGTCACGCCTGATTTAGATGGCTTGACGGTTCACGTAGAAACAGAAACAGGAAGTTCAATATGAGAGATTTTGCAGGCAAAATCGCAGTCGTTACTGGCGGCGGGACGGGTATGGGTCGAGCGTTGGTACGGCAACTTGCTAGCGAAGGCTGTCATGTCGCAACATGCGATGTGCTTATGGATAACCTTGATGAATCGCTGGATCTTGCGCGCCAAGCTAACCCTGACGTCATGCTTACCGGGCATACCTGTGATGTTGGCGTTGAAGAAGATATCAAACGATTTGCCGAGGAAGTGCGCGAGCGTCAGCAGACCGAACATATCAATCTGCTCTTCAATAATGCAGGCATTGGCGGCGGTGGAGGATTCGTGAACGGCCCACGCGATCAGTGGGAACGAACATTCGCCGTGTGTTGGTACGGTGTTTATTGGTCGGCGCGTGAATTTATGCCCATGCTTGTTGCGAGTGAAGAAGGCCACATGATTAACACGAGTAGCGTTAATGGTTTCTGGGCGAGTCTCGGCAGCGGCATTTCTCATACGGCTTATTCAGCGGCGAAATTCGCAGTAAAAGGCTTTAGCGAATCGTTGATCACGGATTTAAGACTCAATGCGCCACACGTCAAGGTGAGCGTCGTCATGCCTGGTCATATTGGCACATCAATCGCTATCAATAGTGCGCGTATTCTTGGAGCCGGCTATGAAGGTACGATGAGCGACGAGGATCTTGAACTTGTAAAACAGCGTTGGATTGATGCTGGCTTACCTGTACACAACTTCACCCCCGATCAGATTCGAGAACGGCTGCTTGAGCAACGTCAACAGTTTCGCGACAACGCGCCTACGACTGCCGAGCAAGCAGCGACGATCATCCTTGATGGCGTGCGCGAAGAGCGCTGGCGGATCTTGGTGGGTGACGATGCCCATCGTCTTGACCGGGCAGTTCGTGAAGCCCCAGAAGATGCTTATGAGCCCGATTTCACGCAACGGCGTAAGCTATTTCAAAGTTTGGTTGATGATGAAGGGTGATGACTCAGTCGATCATCATAAGATGTAGTAATGGCAGAAAGATTCGATACGCTTGCAGCAAGCGAGCTTCTTGAAGAAAGTGGCATAGGGAAAGAACAGTCTGAATGTATTGCCCGCGTCATACCCGGTGCAATCTCTGGCAGTGTCTCTCCCCGACAAGAGCTTGCGCTTTGTAGAAAAGACATGGAAAAAGTGATTCTGCGGGCACGTAACACAATCGTGGGGTGGATATGGGTCATGTTCTTGGCATTGATCGCTATTCTCAAAGATTGGTCGCAAATCTTTGGTGGTAGTTGAGAGGGTTTCTTGTGCCTGTGAGGTGCGCTTCGAACTCGTGCTGCTGTCTTGGTTTTACGCGATGAGCAATTAGCTGGAATCATCGTTCAGCTGCTTCGATAGCTTGCGCTGCAACTCTTCGTACTGCTTTTATCTAACCCCCAAAATGTGTCCAATAAGCACCAGTCATAACTCGTTTCTTGATGAGGTTAGCGTTGTCACTGCCGACAAAAAGGTCAGCAGTACCAACACGAGCATGACTACTCAGGAATGCGCATCGTCAGCGTCGGTTGAAATACCGCAAATAACCGGAACACGAGTGGCAAGTAACCGTTTGTCCAGATCTCTTGCGCCATGAACGCATCCATCAAATCGTAGTCGCCTACTAGCACGCCGTACAGCTTCGCCCAACTAACACAATGAATGGTAGGCGATTCAATGTGATCCGCTTTCGCATCACATCGGGCGATGCTGTTTTCTTCCGGTACAAATCGAAGTAGCACAGCGTCAACACTGAATAGAATTGGCGAAGCGATTTCTTGTGCTACATTGAGTCGGGTTTTCTGCGTCAGCAAGCGCATAAATTCGATGTCAGTCATATTCGGCTCGCTTCTTGCAAAATCTTATGAGGCGCATGTGGGTTGACTGCGCTTTATCTTCATGGAACTGGTATCTGGTAGATGGAATTCCTCTTTGAGATTGGATTATTCATTGCTAAAGGCGCTTGGGTCGTCATTTGCTTCATTATCGTGCTCGCGGCATTGTTCGCCATGCTATCTAAACGTCGCCCGCACCCCGACATTCCTGAAGGGCACTTGGTGGTGCGACATGTCAATGAAATGCACAAGGAATGGCAACGCGGTATCGATATGGAAGCGTTTGATCCGAAATCAGCACAGCGCGCTCGTAAATTGGAGCGAAAGCAACGCCAGGCGGACGCGAAGCAAAGGCAACGCGAAGCGAAGGCGGTCGCGAAAGCTAAGCTTAGCGCCGATAGCGATGAGAAAGAGGAGGCGCAAGAAGAACGACGACATGTGTTCGTGTTGGATTTCAATGGTGAGGATATTGAGGCCGCGCGCACGGCATTTCTACGCAATGAAATCACGGCGCTGCTAGTCCGCAGCAAACAACCGTCGGAGGTTGTTGTTCGATTGAAAAGCGCAGGCGGTTACGTACACAGCTACGGCTTTGCGGCATCCCAGCTCTTGCGCGTGCGCGAAGCAGGAATCAAACTCACCGTCGCAGTCGACCAGATTGCAGCGAGCGGCGGTTATATGATGGCGGCAGTGGCCGACCAGATCATCGCGGCCCCCTTCGCAGTTATCGGCTCCATTGGCGTCGCGGCTGAGTTGCCTAATCTGCATCGCTTCCTTAAGAAGTACGACATTGATTACGAAGTACTTACTGCTGGTAAGCACAAGCGCACGTTGACTATGTTTGGCGAGAACACCGACGAGCACCGCGAAAAGTTTCAAGAGGAAATGGAAGAAACGCACGAACTCTTTCAAGATTTCATTTCGACCTATCGCAAGGAAGTCGATGTGCCTGCGACAGCGACGGGAGAGACTTGGTATGGTTCTAAAGCGCTGGACCTTAAGCTTGTGGACACGATTCAAACGAGCGATCAGTACATATTAGCGGCATGTAATGACGCGGAGGTTTACGAGATTCAGTGGGTTGTGCCCGAACGGCATATCAACAAGATTGTGGCGAAGTTGGCTGCCTCCGCCTCGTCGTTTGTTCGGCTAGTCAAGAACCTATTTCGAATCTAAAGACCGATTTTTACCTTCTAACGAGCTGAACCTAATAGGAGCAACCCATTGACCCAGTTCACTGCGTTTCAAGTATCGAAAGAGGACGATGGCACATTTACGCGCACAATCGTCAAGCGGGACACGAGCGAGTTGCCAGACGCTGATGTATTGATCCGCGTGGCTTATTCATCGTTGAATTACAAGGACGCGTTGTCAGCTACAGGAAATCCTGGCGTGACGCGTCATTTTCCCCACACGCCGGGCATTGATGTGGCCGGTACGGTTGTGTCTTCCGCGGATTCGTCTATTCATGTCGGCCAGGAAGTCATTGCCATCGGTTTCGATCTTGGCATGAATACGTCCGGCGGTTATGGCGAATACGTCGCAGTTCCCGCGGGTTGGGTTACGCCGCTGCCTGACGGTTTAACCTTACGCGAAGCAATGATCTTAGGCACGGCTGGATTCACGGCCGCATTGTGTGTTCACAAACTGGAGATGGTCGGTATGACCCCGGACAACGGTCCGGTGTTGGTCACCGGTGCGACGGGTGGCGTAGGCAGCGTGGCGGTGCGATTGCTGAGCCAGGCCGGGTACGAAACGCACGCCGTTACGGGAAAATCGGACGAGCATGACTTTCTCCGTACATTGGGCGCCACTGAAATTCACGAGCGTAGCGAATTCGAAGAAGCATCTTCGAGACCTTTGTTGCGCGAAACGTGGGGTGGTGTCGTGGATACCGTCGGTGGAGCGATTCTCATGCACGCTATCAAGGCATTGAAATACGGTCAAAGTGCGGCCGCGTGCGGCCTCGTGAATTCGCCAGCGATTCCAGCAACGGTTTTCCCGTTTATATTGCGTCATGTCAATTTGCTGGGAATCGACTCAGTCGAATTGCCGCTTCCGCAGAAGAACGTCATCTGGAACAAGCTCGCTACCGAATGGAAGATCGACAGTCTTGAAGATTTCGCGGTACCGCTCAAGCTCGACACGTTGTCGGATGCCATTGATCGGATTTTGGCAGGAAAGATGGTTGGGCGGGGGCTTGTGGAACACAGTGCGTAACTGTCGGATACCTCGTGCGCATCATGAACGTCAATAGCTAGCTTTTGAAATGGTTCGATTTCTGGTAGATTAACGGTACAGAGTTGCTGATGGCATGTGAATTCAATCATGGCGTCGATACCAAAGTTCGGTTCGTTATTCACAGAGCATACGTGGGTGCGCGATGTCGATACCAAACGGCATCGGTTTTTAGCTGCTATTGATAGCGCAATACCGTGGGACGAATTGCTTGATACGGTTCGCCCATGCTACCCGTCCGGTAAGCGCGGACGCCAACCGATACCTTTAACTAGCATGTTACGGTTGCATGTGTATCAGCTATGCCGCGTTTGAGCGATCAACAAGCCGTGGACGACATGCTCGAAAACCGACTTGTAGAGGCATTTTGCGGATGGGACATTACGCTCTGCTTTAGATCGTTCGACGCTAACGAAATTTCGCCGACTCCTCCGCGTAAACGGTCATACCGAATGGCTTCACCGGCGCGTCATTGAATCACTGACAACTGCCGGGTTGACCTTGAAACAGCGTTAATCTCTATGTTGTGCGTGGTTAATTGACGCGCAAATGTTCCGAAATGGCAAGCGGACTACGATAGTTCAGAACGACCAGGTAGGTAGACACAAGCATCGTGAGAATCGTAGCCAACAAAACTACATGGTCCGCTTGTTCACTCATGATAGGTCCAGCTACGAGCAATACAAGCAGAGAAAACTCGCTGCATTGACCTAGACGAAACCCAACTTCCCATCCGATTTGGCTACGCACTCGTCGAAGCGCGAGTAGGTATCGAAAAACGACTGGCTTGAGCGCGATAAGCACAACTGCGAGCGCTATGGCCGGAAAGATGGCATCGGCGACGAGCGCAATATCCACCCGGGCGCCGACGGTGAAGAAGAAAAGGACGAGGAAGAAATCGCGTAAGGGCTCCAGCGTCTCGGCGACGCTTTGTGATACAGGCGAATTTGCAAGCGCTACGCCTGCGATAAATGCGCCGAGTTCGAAGCCTAACCCACATGCATGTGCGATCCCGGCCAGTGCCATGCACCAACCAATATATAGCAGAAATATGAATTCGCTAAAAACGTCGAATTTCTGCATGAGCGGCCAGATGAAAAACTTCGGGCCAGCGTAAGCGATGACCAGCAGAATGGGACTCGCCGCGAGCACTAAACGGAGATCAATATCGCCTTGAGTGCCGAGGCTGTTATACAAAGAGAGCGCAACCAGCGAAGCGACTGCGAGAATGTCCTGTATGAGCAGAACCCCGATCACGATTTCACCGATTTTGCGATGGTGCAGAATCGTGCGCGGTAGTAACTTGATACCCAGTACCGTGCTCGAAAACATGAGTGCGAGGCCCATCACGACACGTTCAAGCCAGGTGAAGTCGAGGAGCCATCCGGCGCCGAATCCCACTGCAAAAAACAACAATGAACTGAGTAAAGCAGCGACCAGCGATGTGCCGAACATACGGACGAGCTTGTTGGGCGGAAGCTCTAAACCAACGATAAATAGCAGGAACAGAATGCCTACTTCAGACACATCCGTAAGCAAGGATGTGTCTTTGACCCAACCCAAGGCCGATGGACCGATCACGATGCCGAGTACCACGTAAACGACGACTAGCGGTTGCCGAATGAACATGGAAAGTGACGCGAGTATCGCTGCGCCGACAAAAATCAGGATAAAACTATCGATCATCTTGTTTGAAACCCGCTACGGTCAGGGCCCGGCGTGGTTAGGGTGAATGGCGACGACGATAGGCGGGGGCGGGTTTAATCGCCGAGCCTTGATAAAAATCACTCATACGATCCATGCATTGAATGGCGGTGCGCGCTGCTTGCACATCAGCTAATACGAATGAGTCGAATCCGCAACGAAGCATGAACGGCGTGAGATCGGGTTGAACTTCGCCAATGGCGCGTAGTTCCCCCTTAAATCCATAACGGCCGCGTAAAAGCGTTGCTAACGACAACCCGCGACCGTCAGCGAAAGCGGGGAAGTGCACGGCAACCAGATCAAGCGTTATCAGTTGCTCGCAGTCTTCGCTGAGTTCGAAGTCGCCTTCGATCCAGGTGGCGTTCGCTTGGGTATTTGCCAACTGATCAATGGGCACAATGGCGTTGGCGGGGACATCATCCGCGATCGTTTCGACGAGCTGCCACGAGTCGTCGATGATTTGCCGATCCTTAACTAGGGCCGGCATAGGCTTGGTCCGGCGTGGCCTCTCCGTATACGCGGTCCTTGAATGGTTCGATCCCGACGCGGCGATAGCAGTGTAAGAATGACTCCCCTTCAATACGGTAATCAAGGTACACATTGAGTAATTTCTCGACTACGCCGACGACTTGATTGCGTGAAAAGGAAGGGCCAACGATCTTGCCGATTGACGCGCCGTTCGTCGCATTGCCACCGAGAGATATTTGATAGAACTCAGCTCCGCGTTTATCGACTCCCAAGACGCCGATGTGACCGACGTGGTGATGTCCGCAAGCGTTCATGCATCCTGAAATGTTTAAGTCCAATGATCCAAGATCGTGTAAGTAGTCGTAGTCATCGAAACGTTGTAATAGTTCTTCGGCAACCGGAATTGATTTCGCATTTGCGAGCGAGCAATAATCGCCGCCCGGACAACAAATCACATCGGTCAGCAAACCCCGATTAGCGGACGCCAAGCCTTCTACTTTAGCTAGGCAGTAGAGTTCGTACAAACTGCTCTGCGGCACATCGGGCAACACGAAGTTTTGTTCGTGACTGATGCGAATTTCGCCAAAGCCGAACAATTCCGACCAGTTTGCTACCGCCTCCATTTGAATATCGGTCACGTCTCCGGGTGGAACACCGGTCGCCTTGGTGGAGAGCGTTACGATCGCGTAATTCGGTTGTTTGTGCTCTGTGACATTCTGTCTGAGCCAACGATCGAATGTCGGGTCATTGAGGCGTTGATTCGCGAGCTCGCTCGCTGTGTTTTCTTGAGTCGGATAGTTTGGCGGCTTAAAGAAGCCGGCGATACGATCTATTTCCTCTTCCGTAAGTTCCTGTGGGTTGTGCTTGATTTGCTCCCATTCTGCATCAACCTTGGTGCCAAAACCATCGGGTGACATCGCTTTTACCAGAATCTTGATACGCGCTTTGTATTTATTGTCGCGTCGTCCGTAACGGTTATACACCCGCAAAATCGCTTCGACGTAGGTGAGTAGATGCCGGGCCGCTAGATCCTCACGAATCAGCGCGCCGATGGCTGGGGTTCGACCGAGCCCGCCCCCAACGTACACATCAAACACAGGATGGCCGTCGGCGTCAAGCTTTATTTGAATGCCAATGTCGTGTACCGCGATCGCGGCGCGGTCCGACGCTGCGCCGTTCAAGGCTATCTTGAATTTACGCGGTAACCACTCGAATTCCGGGTGATACGTCGACCATTGTCGGAGCATTTCGGCGTAAGGGCGAGCATCAACCCATTCATCGGCGGCGACCCCTGCGAATTGGTCGGTCGTCACGTTGCGAACGCAACTGCCGCTCGTTTGAATCGCGTGCATGTCGACTTCCGCCAATTCTGCGAGAATATCCGGTACTTCAGCAAGTTCCGGCCAATTCAGCTGCATGTTTTGGCGCGTGCTCAGGTGCCCGTAACCTTTGTCGTAATTCCGTGAAATGGACGCGAGCTTGCGCAATTGTGTCGCATTTAACGTGCCGTAAGGCACCGCAATGCGTAGCATGGGCGCCAGACGCTGTATGTACAGCCCATTGCGCAATCGCAGTTGCTGAAACACATCGTCGGGGATCTCGCCCGCAAGATAGCGCTCAGTTTGATCCCGATACTGCGCCACTCTTTCTTTTAGAAAAGTACGATCAAATTCGTCGTATTGATACATCGTGTCGCCTACTATGGTTGCATGCGGTCAACCTAAGACCGGGTGTGCCAACGAAGGCGAAATCGCCTCAAAGAAGGTACGGAGGAAGATGGCAATTATGCGATAATCTAACAGTTAACTCTACATGCAGTCCGCTTAAAGTGGTCATTGCGCTGTGTTTTTCGCGCTCTCGTTAGTGCCTTACTCTTTCAGTGTGCGACTCCAAAGTTCATGAACTTTGTGCGTTATTTGGCTATGGGACGAGATATTGATTGGAGAAGGCGCATGTTTCATCTAGCCATTAACAGCTGAAGTTCGGAGGATCTGTCGTTGGATATTGGGGATTGGAAGTCGGCAGGATCGGTTGCGCCCCTCTACAAAGAGCTGGCACAACTCGATTTATTGACCAATGTCGCTGAACTGGAAGCGTTCGGCTTTACCGTCGTACCCCCGGAAAAGGTTGGCCCGACCGAGTTTTGCGATGAAGTGAAAGCAGCGCTGGAACGCACCATGTTGCGTCGCTATGGCGAAGACGGACTATCAGAAGAGCGGTGGCAAAACGTTAATGACATTCAGCGCTTCATGTTGTGGGAAGACCGGATTTTCGAGAAACTGACCTACAACCCCGCAGGTCTTGGGTTGGCGGAATGGTTACTGGGCACGGACTGCGTCTTAAGCCTATGCGCTGCATGGGTTAAAGGGCCGGGCGAGGTGCGCACCGGCATCCATGGTGATTACTTGGATCCTGCGTTGCAAGCGCAGCCGGAGCAAGTGAACAACTGCAATATGCATTTCATGTTGACGGATTACACAAAAGACGATGGCGCCATTTCATTTGTGCCAGGCAGCCATAAATGGCGGCGCCAGGTCACGCCGGACGACGCGAAATATTGGGCGGACCGCGCAGTGGCGGTAGAAGCCCCTAAAGGGTCAATGGTCATTTGGGGCAATCACACTTGGCATGGCTCCTATCCGAAAAAGACCCCAGGACTGCGAATGACTTTGCAGTGCGAATACATGCGTCGAAGACGCCAAGCCGAGGAAGCCTATCGCGAGACAGTTACGCAAGAAGCGCTTGATCGTAACCCTGTGCGGTTCGCGGGTTTGATGGATGTCTACAGCTTGTTTCCGTTTGGCGCAACCGATTGGGACGTCGAACGGGTCGCGAAAGCAGAGGCGGGCGCGAAAAGCGGTCAGACCATTGAGACCTATCGAAGTTTATTCGATACGGAACCTGCTAACGGTAAGACCACGTTACGGCCAAGGTACGATTACATGACGCATGACGGTGTGATGACTTCGCAGCGGCATGGGAATCGTATCCGTAGGCAGCAGAAAGAGCAGGAAGCGCGCGAACGCAACGAAACAACAGAGATGGCCCCATGACACTGACGGAACAAGCAGAGGAAGCCCCGGTCATCGTTGACGGATTGAACATTACTGAACGTATTGAGCAAATAACGGAACAAGGTTTCACGGTCGTCGAAGATTTCATCTCGGCGAGCGAAGTCGAGAAGATCCGGCACGCGTTTAAGACCGAGGTGTACATTACGGAAATGCGCGCCATCGGCACGCAAACGGGTAAAACTTGGCGAGCGCACAACCTGCTTGCGAAAACGCGAGCGGTCGACTATTTGTTCCTAGACAAGCGAGTGCGTGGGCTTGTCGAAGGGGTGTTAGGTCCTCGAACCCAGGTCAATGTCACTACATTGTTCAATGTCTTGCCAGGGGAAACTCGCCAGTATCTGCATCAGGACGATGGGTTATGGCCGATCCCGCGACCTCACCCTAGTTTCGTGTGCAACGCTCTCATCGCGCTGGACGATTTCGACATTGAGAACGGCGCCACACACATCGTACCGTATAGCCATCGCTGGTACGATCGACGGCCTGATCAGTCAATTGAGACACTGCAAGTCGAAATGAAATCGGGCACGATGCTCATGTGGGAGGGCGGTCTTTGGCATGGTGGCGGAGCGAACAGGTCGACAGATCGCGAGCGGCTCGGCTTTTTCATGAGCCACCAGGTGGCGTATTTACGACCGCAAGAAATTCAGCTGGTATCTGTGCCGCGCGAAGAAGTGCGCAAGATGCCGGAAGCCCTGCAACGGCTTCTAGGCTATCACCGATTTGGATTAGGCGTGGACGGCCGAGATCCTATTGATGTGATCAACGACGGGATCTATGTACATGAGTCGGCAAAACTCGCTGACGAATGGTATGCTGACTATGTGCAGGAAGCCGCCAAATCGACAGCAGCGTAGGGCTTTCACATCAGATGCCTGAGTGCGTCCCAATCAAATCCATGTTCTGTTCAAATTGAGGTAAGGTATGCCAGCCATTAATCAACATTCAGGTCCAGTTGCTGTAACGGGATGTTCTGGATTTACCGGGGGCCACATGGTCCGTGAGCTTGCCTTGCAGGGCTATCGAGTTCGAGCTTGCCTACGCGATGCGTCGAGTTGGCGGGGTGAAGATGCCGTGAACTATCTCGGCAAGCTCCCGAATGTCGAGATACGCGACGGTTGCGATCTCTTTACGGAAGGGTCGTACGATGAGGCATTCGATGGCTGCAGCGCGGTATTTCATGTGGCTGCGGTGCTAGGTAATTCGGCTGACGGTAAATCCCAACCGCTGGGTTCCGGCGACGTATCGCAGGATGTCTACGATGGCGGCTTGAAAGGGACGCAGAACGTACTCCATTCGATTGATCGTACTTCGAGCGTGCGTCGTCTCGTTTACACGAGCTCGATGGCGGCCGTATCCGGGCAGAAAGCCGCAACCGTCGAAGAGGGCTATGAATGGACTGAAAATGACTGGGCATCAGATGGCGTAGCCGAAGAGCGGTGGAAGCATCCGCGCAATGCTTACGCGCGCAGCAAAGTTGATACCGAGCATTTGATTAACGACGCCGGCGTTGCGAGCGGTGGACGGTGGGATGCAATAACTATGTGTCCTGCAATGATTTGCGGTCCGGTCTTATTTAAAGCGCAAGTAGGACAGTGGATTGAACAAATCGGTCGCATCGCAAACAATCAAGTACCGAATTGGCCTTCGCCTTACGATATGTACTACAACATCATTGATGTGCGAGATTTGGTGCAGGCGCATCGCCTCGCAGCCGAATCGATCGTGGAACATGCCCGTACTGAAGGCGGCGCACGCTATGTCATGCACGGTTCCGGCGGTCGTTCCTCTTTACTCTTTAGCGAGGAAGTGCGGGGGATCATCCACGACTCTTTTCCTGCTTTCAAATTAGGTAATCCTCAGCCACTTCCGCAACGCGAAGGGCACCATGGAACGAACGGCAAGCCGCCAAAGCCTCGCGCCGTAAACGATTGCAAAAAGGCTAAAACGGTTCTTGGTGCCACGATCCGACATGTTGAAGATACCATCCGAGACGTTGTCGAAACATCAATCGAGCTTGGCATCATTGAACCGACGCTTGCGACGTAACAACTAACCAATCGCAGTCGAGTCGCTGTACTAGAAACGGAGTTAGAAGCTTGCGCCGTAAGAAGGCATGAGGCTTGAAGTCCAGTTCGCCCGTCCCGCTGTGAAAGCGACAGGCAAGGTATTCTCTATTTGGATGGAGGCAGCACTATCCGCCATGGCCCGCGCGAGTTAGCCCGATACGATACGAGATATTTTGATGAAGGGAAATTTACGGGCTGTCGCGTAGGATTGCGGTAGTGACCGGCGTTTGGCGGTTCTTGTAGGGCGTATAACCCGGAAAGCCCGCCAGATACCCCAAACAAACCGGACAGACCATTCGCTACAAAACCGACCGCTTTGTTTGCCCCATTAACAAGAGTCGAATTATTGTTTATAGCGTATTATGAAGGATATAAAATTCTTTCTATACAATTTGGTAAAGTCAAAGAGGAGCATGTTACGATGCGCGCACTTCATGTGGCAGTTGGCAATGGCCTGCGATGTAACGTACTCTTTGGCATTTCTTTACCAATCCTAAATCTTCCTCTTGAGCAAACCGATTAGGTAGGTTGTTGGTAATCTGAGAGTTGGCCTTGGCTTAGGGGGATCCTATCCCAAAGAATAGGAACTTATCTTTGCAGGAGATGTGAAATGGATGAGTCCGATGTCGCGGTTATGGAGCAATCAACGTACTTGCCCGTTCCGGAGACGAATTTTTTTGATATATTTTCAGACACTTGGGTATTACCCGAGGATGTTGAATTGACCCCGCTTTATTCTGGGTATAAGGGTAGGCTAATGGATACTGGTCGCATGCAGAAGGCTTTCCGAAAAGCGGTTGATGCTTTCATTGCAAATGAGAGAAAGACTCAGAGTGTCTGATTCGAGTGAGGAGAATTCGAAAAAAGCGAAGTCCGATGAAGCTGATCCGGGTATAGAGGAACCTAAGGAGAAAGGAACAGAAATTATCCCGGCTGAATCTGCCGAGGAATTAATGCAACTGCTGGACAAGTTGTCTCCGAAACAACTACAGCAGATTCTTGATGCTCATCCTCGGATCAATAAGAGAGTCGAAATGAGCTATTCTGGTCCGTTGCCGACACCGGAAGCATTCCAAAAATATAACGAAGTGCAACCTGATGCAGCGGATCGAATAATTCGGATGGCGGAAAAGGAGCAACAGATTCGTAACGATGCACAGCAAGGGGCTATACGAAACGATAAGGGACGAATATATGCTACTTTATTTACGAATATTTTGTTATTGGGAGTTGCGGGATTTGCAATTTACAGTTGCGGGATTTGCAATTTACAAAGGTCTGCTTATAACTGGCATTTTGCTTGGGCTAGCTGGTTCCGTAATGTCCCTATTCAGAATGGTGTTGAAGTTTCTAGAAGACAGGCTGGAGGGTGATGGGTGAGTATAGAAGTAGCATTCTCTAGGAACCTGCGCCGTAGGAACAGCATACGATCATATCCAGGTGGAGAGTTGAGGCTTTAAGATGCTGACGACGTTTTGCCTAGTATTGTTCGGATTAGTATTTGTTTCTCCATTAAATATATAAGGATTGGCTGTTAGAGGGTCATTTAGCGTACCATATCAGTGATCTCGTGGACGATTTAGACTTTTGCGCGTGTTGTATGCGCCGTACGAGAGCGACGGTCGCCGTATGAGTCTCGCATGATGCAGAAGGCATTGATCTACGGGCATGCGCCGGGTGTGTTTCCTCCCGCGGTTTAGTGTGCAAGTTGGAGGAAGATGTGGCGTTTCGGGTCTTGGTGGTGGGGAACTTTCCGAGCCACCAGGCGATTTGCGAACTTCACTGTTGCCATGTGGCGGTTGACGCGCACAAGTATCCGGCCCGGGCGAGGAAGCTAGCGACCAAGATGGCCGTGCACAATTCGCCGCGCATAAGTAACTTTCGAAGGCGCCGATCGGGTGAATCAAACAGGTGCTAGGTTTTCGACGGTTCAGCGTGCGTGGCGAGTGGGAATTGGTGTGCCTGCCGTTGAACATCAAGCGGATGCATGGATGTCTGGCGGCCGTATGACCGCAATGGACTGGGATTTCGTCCGGTCATGGGGCTGATCTTATCAAAGACTGCAGGCCCAAAGGCCGACGCACCCGAACAAAGATGTAGCAGTTCTGCGGTTCTGGACGATTCGCTAAGCCTCATGCCTTCTTACGACGTAGGCTCCTAGCATAGCGCCAGTGTCACGGTAGCATAAGTTGACCTTGCCACGATTTCGACCGACGAAGGTCGTGCTTTGGTGTGTACTAGCTATCCCGCTCGCAATCTTGCTGAACGATATCCGCATTGAGCTTGAGTTCCCGACGAAAGGTTTAGGTGCGGACCCGGAAGACGCGATCGTCGATCATCTTGGACAGTGGTCACTCAGGCTGTTGTGGTTTACGCTCTTTATTTCTTCGTTAGCTCGTGTAACGAAGAGGCCAGTGTTGATCCAGTTTCGGCGCATGGCTGGATTGTGGGCGTTTTTTATGGTGACTCTGCATGTCTCCAGCTACACGTTGTTATTAGCGCGGGCAGATCTTCGGATCATCCTGAGTGATTTCGTGGATAGACCGTACATCATTGCGGGGCTGATAGCCTTATGTTCGTTGGTTCCGTTAGCCATTACTTCTACGCGCGGATGGCGGCGGCGCTTGCGGCAGCGCTGGAAACAGCTACATCGACTCATATATGTTGCGGCGCTTGCAGGTTGGGTTCACTTGCTCTGGCTAGAGCGCGCGACGTTTGAAGATTCGGTGTTGTATGGCGTCATTCTTGCGCTGCTTTTTATTGAGCGCATAGTCACTACAATGCGGGCCCGCCGGAAAAACAAACCCTACGAGTTGCGACCTGAGATGAAACACCGCCAATATTGGTTAGCAAATTTGCGTCTTGTAGGTGTCTTGTTGTGTATTTGGTTTATCGTTTCTTTCGGTTGTGGTATCTTGTTTGTTGATGTCCTCAACCACATCCAGATCGCGGGTTTCAAACTCGGTTTTTGGTTCGCGCAACAAGGCAGCATTGTCGTTTTTGTTATCCTGATTTTCGTCTATGCCGTACTCGCGAATCGCTTGGATCGAACACACCATGTCGATGAAGATACATGAGCCAACAACTGCTCATTTATCTCGTCGTAGGTGGTAGTTTCCTCCTTTACATCGGCGTTGCCGTCTACTCCAGGGCGAATTCGGTCAGCGACTTTTATGTAGCTGCCAAGCATGTCTCTCCCCTTGTGAATGGCATGGCAACGGCGGCGGATTGGATGTCGGCCGCATCCTTTATCTCTATGGCCGGATTAATTGCCTTTCTTGGTTACGACGGCTCGGTTTATCTGATGGGGTGGACTGGTGGCTATGTGATATTGGCATTGTTGTTAGCGCCATATTTGCGCAAGTTTGGCAAGTACACGGTACCCGAATTCATCGGCGACCGATACGACTCACAGGTCGCTCGAACTGTTGCGGTCATTTGTTTGATCGTCATCTCGTTTACGTATGTTGCTGGCCAAATGCGCGGCGTGGGCATCGTCTTCGCGCGTTTTCTGAACGTAGACGTGACGGTAGGGTTGATCACAGGCATGGCCATCGTATTCGTTTACGCCGTGCTCGGGGGTATGAAAGGTATCACCTACACGCAGGTCGCCCAATACTGCGTCATGATCTTCGCATACACCTTGCCAGCGGTCTTCATCGCCTTTCAAGTCACCAACATGCCGATTCCTCAATTCGGCTTTGGCAGCGAGTTGGCGGATGGATCGGGTTATCTGTTAACGCGCCTTGACGAAGTTGTGACGGAATTGGGATTTGCGTCCTACACCGACGGGTCGAAAAGCACCACGGACGTGTTTTTCATCACGATGGCTTTGATGATCGGCACCGCTGGCCTGCCACACGTCATCGTACGTTTCTTCACTGTGCCGCGGGTGCGTGATGCACGCATATCAGCTGGTTATGCACTTCTCTTCATCGCTATCCTGTATACCACGGCGCCAGCAGTTGGCTCGCTGGCACGATGGAATCTGACCGCAACGATTCAAACAGGCGAAACGGGGGCAGCCGATGCGAATCTCAGGTATGAAGAGCGTCCAACCTGGTTTAAGACTTGGGAGGATACTGGACTCATTCAATTTGAGGACAAAAATGGCGATGGGCGCATTCAGTATTACAACGACGAGAACGAGCAGTTCGCGCACATGGCTGCTGAGTATGGGTGGCAAGGCAATGAGCTGACGTTAGACAAGGACATCTTGGTGCTGGCCAATCCTGAAATTGCAGGTTTACCGGATTGGGTGGTTGCATTCATTGCCGCGGGGGCGATTGCGGCGGCACTTTCGACAGCGGCAGGATTACTGCTCGTGATCTCGGCGGCGGTCTCACACGACCTAGTGAAAAGTGTGTTAAGCCGCACGATGTCGGAGCGCAATGAACTCATTGTCGGCCGCATTTGCGCAGGCGTCGCGATTTGCCTCGCCGGTTATTTAGGTTTCGAGCCGCCGGCATTCGTTGCCGAAGTCGTTGCATTTGCGTTCGGCATCGCCGCCGCAAGTCTATTTCCGGTTATTTTGCTAGGCATTTTTAGCACGAGGGTTAACGGTCCAGGAGCAGTTGCCGGCATGTTGACCGGTCTTGTATTTACGACGTTTTACATCAACGCGTTTAAGGGCATGCTGTTTTCGCCGATATTCGAGAACGTACCCGAAAACTGGTTATTCGGCATATCGCCTGAAGGCATCGGCGCGGTTGGTGCTATGTTAAGCTTCGTAGTCACGCTTGTAGTCAGCTACTGTACGCGTGCCCCTCGTCAAGAAATCATAGAACTGGTTTATAGCCTGCGTACGCCACGTGTAATGCCTATGAAATCAAGTCATGGATAAAGTAGACCCGAAGGTGGCGTTACTTTCTCCATCAGAGCTTGGTGAGCTAACCGAATCGCTGCCCAATTGGACGGTGAATAGGTCAGCTGAAGTATCGAAGCTCATCCGTGAATTCACGTTCAGAAATTTTGCTGAAGCCTTGGCATTCGTTAATAAGGTGGGCACGATCGCAGAGTCAGCCGATCACCATCCATTAATGACTGTGACATGGGGTAAAGTGCATGTCGAGTGGTGGTCCCATTCGGCCGGTGGTGTGACGCGCAACGATGTACGGATGGCACATGCCACTGACGAACTAGTTCAGGCCGGTTAACTCAATATCAACTTTCATCACGAAGATTCTGTCACGAGAACTTCACACTCTGCCGCACAATTTCTGTGCGATGCTAACTTCCTACTTGAGGTCTATCACAACTTATGAACACCAGTTTTTTCTCCCGACTGGTCGCAACGACAGTGGCATTGCTCGTCTTTTCCCACTTGTCAGTTTTTGCGTCAAGCACATCTTCGAGTATTAACGGTCGCATTGAATCGACGGCAAACAACCCTATTTCGGGCGCTCAAATTACGATTGAGCATCTACCGTCCGGCACGACCTCCACTGCAGTCTCGAATGCTAATGGTGTCTTTTTTCAGGGCGGCATGCGGGTTGGCGGCCCCTATAAGATTACCGTTGACTCTCCCGCATTCAAGCGCGTCGAGCTTGACGGACTGCACTTTGTAGCAGGCGCACAAACGCCGCTGCTTGTGCAATTGCAGACGGCGGATGTCGAAGAGTTAGTCGTTACTGCTGCGCGCGTTATTTCAGATCGCGATCTCAATAACGGCATCGGCTCGGTTTATAGTGCTGCCAATATCTCGAATCAACCTTCAGTGTCGCGCGATGCTTTACGAACGCTGTTGAAAGATCCGCTGGCACATTCGGCAGGTACCGGCAATCTGTCTGTCGCAGGGGTTAACCCGCGTTTCAACGGCTTGGCAATTGACGGCTCGTTACAGCAAGACGACTTCGGTTTGAGCGATAACACCTATGCGACCAATCGATCGCCAATCAATATTGATGCGATCGAATCACTATCCCTCGTTGCATCGGAGTATTCCGTCGAAGGTGCTGGCTACACTGGTGGTCTCGTGAATATCACGACCAAATCGGGTACGAACGATTGGCGTGGCTCCTTCTTCAGCTATACAAAGAACGATGGCATGATCGGCGATGAATACGACGGCGAGCGCTCGTTCAACCCAGGCGATTTCGACGAAATCGAATTTGGTGGCACCCTCAGCGGTCCGATCGTCAAGGACGAAGTGTTTTTCTTCCTGTCGTTAGATAAGTTCGAGTCGACGCGGACGACCGATTTCAGTAACTTTGACTCGAACAACGGTATTCAACCTGGGTTCTTCGACGCTCTGCGTCAAGTCATCATTGATGAATACGATTTCGACCCTGGTTCTCGGCCCTCCGTCGCATCTACGCCAGTTACTACGGAACGGGTGCTAGTCAAACTAGACTGGAACGTCACCGATGTGCAACGCTTGTCGATGACTTACCAAAACACCCAAGAAGGCGATACGGGCGCTGGTGCCGAAGACTTCGAATCGGCGTGGATTGATTTTCCGATCGAACTCACCTCGGTTACTGCTCAATTGTTTTCCGATTGGTCTGATCGCCTATCGACCACCGTGCGTTTCAACGTGAAGGATTTTTCCCGCGGCCAAAACTGTCGTGCAGGCTCGGGCGTCGGTCACCTTGAATTGAACAGCATTCATGCTGACGATCTTGCCGGTACGTCCCTGGAGGGCTTATTAACGGGCGAAGTGGATCTTTTGGCTGGCTGCGACCGTTTTCGACACGCGAACGATTACAGCGACACCCGCAGTCAATTTTTCGTGAGCGCTGACTATTTGCTTGATCGTCATATCTTGAAGGTTGGTTTCGAACACGAGCGCTTCGATCTCTTCAATCTGTTCGTGCCCGCATCGTCCGGTCGATTCGTCTTCGATGGCTTTGAGGACTTGGTGAATCGCACAGCTCGCGTCGACTATGTCAACGTCCCTAGCAACAACGCAATTGACGGTGCAGCTGCTTGGGAATACTCGAAAAACACTTTCTTCTTGCAGGATACTTGGCAAGTTTCTGATATGTTCGAAGTAACGCTTGGCGCACGGTTTGAACGGTTGGCCCAGACTGATCAGCCAGCCTTCAGTAATCCGGTATTCGGTATGTTCAGGGTGAGAACGGATTACAACATAGACGGTAAGAAACTATTTATGCCCCGGTTGAGTTTTCGAACGACCGGTTTAGATCAGTGGGTGTTTAGCGGCGGCTACGGTCTATTTTCAGGGGGGGACCCTAAAGTTTGGACCTCCAACGTGTTCCAAATACCGACTACGTTCGCGCGGTTGTCCCGCGTCACTAACGTCAGTCCGACGATCGTGCCATCGGAACTCATTGAGCGGGTGGCGCATTCGCAAGGAACGCCCATTGATGTGATGGACCCGGATTTTCGCGTGCCCTCCGATTGGAAAGCGTCTTTGCGCGCCGAGTACGAGTATCGATCATCCAACGTACTTGATGGTAGCGTGTTTACAGTTCAGTATTTAGGTACGCAACCGCAATACGGTTTTGGTTGGCAAAACTTAGCACACTTGAAGTTGGCGGAAACGAAGCCTCTTGGCGTTGCTCCGGACGGTCGTCCCATATATGCTGATCTGGATGCCATGGATATCGGCAATCTGACGCAGTTGACAAACTTTGAAGGCGGGTCGAGCCACATTGTGACGTTTTCTTGGCGCAAGTTTTGGAACAACGGTATTGAGTCCTCTTTGAGCTATGCCTATCAGGATATTGATACGGTGATTGAGGGGGTCTCTTCGCGTGGAATCTCGAATTGGCGCAACATCACTGCTACGGATCGTAATAACCCTGCGTCGCGCAAATCGCCGTATGAAGTAACCTCGGCATTCAAGGGCAGTTTTGGGTACGAGCGGGACTTTGGCGGTTCGACAGGTCGTATTGATTTGTTCGCCCAATACGCCACTGGAAGCCGCTACACCTATACATTCGATGTCCACTGGAGTAATCCGCTCTTTGGTCGTGCCGGTTTGGGTGAAGGACCGTACGATAACGATCCGCTGTATGTACCTACATCACCGAACGATCCGCTTGTCGTATTCGCGTCGTCCGTTGATGTGGACGCGTTTTTCGATTATGTTGAAAGCAACGATATTAAAACGGGCATTCAAGCGCCATTCGAATTCGCTGCGGACCCATCAATGATCATTGATCTTAGATTACAGTGGGAACTACCACCTTGGTCCGCGTTGGGGTTTCTAGGCGATGGGCGCGCAAAGATCGTATTTGACATTGAGAATTTGCTGAATTTCTTGAACAGCGATTGGGGCGTGTATCACACGGGACCTCGTTATCGCGCAGTAAACATCATTCAAGCTGATCTCGTAACGCGTGATGATGTGGAAGCGAATGGCGTTGAAGGCGCAACCGCGTTAAGAGGCGATGCACCTCGCACAACATGTGTTACCGCGGAAACTTGTGTGTATCGATTTCACGATTTCGACGCCGACAACGCGAGTTTTAGCAGTGCGTTTCGTTCGGTGTATCAAATGCGGCTAGGCATTCGATTCGATTTTTAATGTGTGATACTGCATTTTTTGCAGTCGACAAGACGAACGACGGGTGCTTTGGTACCCGTCGTTTTACTTTGAGATGCGTTGTATGAGGTATGCTCAACGCAATGTTTTCTTAAAATACTCAGCAACCACTCGGAGGTAATTCATGGGTAGACGACCTAATCCACGTGCCATTACTAACACGATTTTGACCGCAGATGTCATTGAAGACAAACTAAAACAATATCTTAAATCCGGCCATAAAATCGAAAAGGTTCAGCCAGGCGCTACCGGTCAGGATGAGAAAAACCGAAGCAAGCATATCGTTATTTCACGAAAACCGCCACAAGCTCCTCCCGGGGTGATAACTTCATAGGTGCTACGATTGGTGGCTAGAGTCAAGTACCATACCATGAGGCAAGTATGCTCTAATAGCGGCTGACCAAACCATCCGACTTGTTGGCCATGGCATCATGCCGTGCGTCGTTAGTGGTCAGGCTCGGAAATTTCCCGGATGCACAGAACAGAGTGGCGCTACTCAAGTCAAGGTTCGGACTATGTCGCCAAAAGCATGCAAAATGAGCAAAGATTTGCCTGGCCCACTGTTGTTATCAGACCAAGCGTCTTTACCCAATCTTCGCCCCGTGCATGAAGCGGCTCAGTGCCTGTCGGAGTCCGGCGAGGAAGCGCGGGGCGCAATCTATACACGTCGAGAGGTTGTCGAGTTCATCTTGGACCTCGTGGGCTACACCTCGGACCGACCGCTGTATGTCCAGTCGCTCTTGGAACCTTCATTCGGCGGCGGAGACTTTCTTATTGTCGCAGTTGAGCGACTACTCAAAGCATGGCGGAGCCGGGGAGAGCCTATTCCAGTACAGGATTTGGCTTCTTGTATTCGCGCCGTCGAACTTCACCGGAGTACTTATGAATCGACTCGCCTGAAGCTGCTCCAGCAGCTACAGAAAGCGGAGATCAGCGGAGCGGACGCAAGGGCACTCATGGGTCAATGGCTCGTTCATGGCGATTTCCTACTTACTCGGCTACCGCCCAAATTTTCCTTCGTCGTCGGCAATCCACCCTATGTTCGTCAGGAGCTAGTTCCCGATGCCCTGATGACCGAATATCGGGCACGGTACACGACCATCTTTGATCGAGCCGATCTCTACATCCCCTTCATCGAACGTTCGGCCAGGCAGCTCGCGGCCGATGGCAAATTGGGCATTATTTGTGCGGACCGATGGACCAAGAACCGCTATGGTGGGCCATTACGCCAGTTCTTGTCGGAGAAGTTTCATCTTAACGTCTATGTGGACATGGTTGACACGCCCGCATTCCGCTCGGAGGTCATCGCATATCCGGCAATTTTTGTTATCGGGCGGAAGAAAGTCGGGCCCACCCGTTACGCTCGCCGACCGAAGATCAGCAGCAGAGCACTATCCTCACTTGCCTGTCAGCTCGTGGATAGAAAGAAGCCCCCGTCGGGTGGGCCTGTCTCGGAACTCTCCGAAATTGCCGCTGGCGCTCAACCTTGGATATTGGATCCCTCCGACCGGCTAAGGCTTGTGCGACGATTGGAACATAGCTTCCCGACAATAGAGGAAACAGGGTGCAGGGTGGGTATCGGCGTCGCTACAGGAGCAGACAAGGCGTTCATTGGCCCATACGATCAACTGGATGTCGAAGATGATCGCAAGCTACCGCTTGCCACGACACGAGATATTCTTTCTGGAGAGGTTTGCTGGCGCGGATTCGGCGTCGTCAACCCATTCGCTGACAGCGGTGGACTTGTTGACCTCACACACTATCCACGACTCAAGAAGTATCTTGAAGAGAGAAGGGGCCGGATCGCCAGACGCCATATTGCCCGCAAGGTGCCTGCCAATTGGTATCGGACCATTGACCGTATCTATCCGGCGCTTGCCGAGACTCCCAAACTATTGATTCCAGACATCAAGGGACAAGCTCATGTCGTCTATGAAGATGGGCGTCTTTATCCCCATCACAATTTATATTTCGTAACTTCGAGCACTTGGGATCTTCGTGCCCTTCGGGTCGTGCTGCTTTCGGCAATCACCAAACTCTTCATAGAAAGTTATTCGACACCGATGCGCGGGGGCTATTTTCGCTTTCAGGCGCAATATCTACGGAGAATTCGCCTACCTGCCTGGTCATCCATAAGGCGCAATACCATTGATGCCCTTATTGATGTCTCCGACTCGGGTGATGAAGACGCTTGCAATCAGGTAGTCTCCGGGCTTTACAACCTCAGTACCGAAGAATGCGCTGCCCTTGGCAGCAGTAGCGTCAAGCGATAGCTGCGGGACGACGAATTGACCATTGATTTGCTTGACTACGAACAAAGAGCTCGAACAGCGGTGCAAGCTTTTTGGACAAGTCGTCAGACAGCGCGCGAGAAGCAGCTTGAACCTGGCAAGGCTGACCAAGGCGAACGAGCGGGGGTGACTGCTGGAAAAAACATGGACGGCTTCATCGCGCTTGTCAGTGATTTGGTCAGGGCAAACGGACTTGTGCAAGCGAAGATTCACCGCAAGCGTCGCGCCGTAACTTTACCGGGCTTTTTTCGTCCTACAAAGCTTTGGGACATGGTAGTCATAAATGAAGGTAGACTGGTGGCTGCATTGGAGTTCAAGAGCCATGTTGGCCCCTCGTTTGGAAACAATTTCAACAATCGAACGGAGGAAGCAATCGGATCAGCTCATGATCTTTAGACTTCCTTTCGCGAAGGAGCGTTCGGTGAGCAGTCTCGTCCGTTTGTGGGATGGCTGATTTTGGTTGAAGATTCCGACGGTTCTCGCAAGCCGATTCGTGATGTTTCGCCGCATTTCCCGATCTTGGAGGAGTTTCGGGGTGCATCTTACGCAAACCGGTACAACATTCTTTGTCAGAAGCTCGTGCAGGAGCAACTCTATTCGGCAGCATCAGTGCTGATGTCTCCACGGTCTGCCGCGAGTAGCGGCACATACACCGAGCTTGGCGAGATGACCGGGTTACGGGCATTCGTTACTCAATTGGCCGGGCATGTTGCGACCGAAGAGGCCCGTGCCCGTCAATAGGATGGATGCTTGGGTTTGACCGCACCTTCTGAAAGTGACATGATGATCTTTCCCCTAAAACTGATGCACTTTAAGGTTATGGAAAAGAGAAAGATCGGTGATGGTAAGAGAGCACTACAAGCCGAAGAGATTGTTTGTCTGCTGCGGCAGGTTGACAAGGGGTAAAGTGAAAAGCCGAATCGGCTCGATGATCCGCAGACTTGATTGTGAGTCATCACCGTGCTGATCGTTACCGGGACGATTGCGACAGACATGACCCAACGGCGACAAAAGTCGCCACAAGGTGCCGTAGGCACGGCAATTGGTATCGGATGCGGTGTTGCAATGGTGTTGATTATTTGGATAGACGCGGGTAGAGGCGTTTGCTCCATCGCCGCAACTGATTGATATAAAGATTCTTTTCCTGATCGAAAAAGTTGCGTATACCCTATACGAAAGCGTTGCCGATTTCTTCATATCTCGTTACCGCTTGTCCAGGTTGAATCAACACGGGACACAGTAGGTGATAAATCTGGTTGTTGCTCTAGGGGTTGCGGTGAAGCCTACTACCCTGTCAAGTGCCGATGGAAAGACTGTGCTGTCTAATCTTGAAACGATAACCTAGAGATTTTCGGTTTTAGCTAATCCCAAATCGATTCAAAGACCATGGTTTTTTCTATTAAAGTACACTAATGCAGAAATAGCCTTCATAACATACTCGGCCTTTCTATTCGCGATATCACCTCCAAAATATATGGTAGATTACCTTTTTCAAGGTTTAAAGGTCATTGATGCGGCCACCGTGATTGCGGGTCCGGCAGCTGCAATGATGATGGCAGATTTCGGCGCGGATGTCGTCAAAATTGAGGACCCACGCGGTGGTGACATGTTGCGCCATCTCTCGAACATGCCGAATCCAGCCCCAGGTGCAGAAAACTACATGTGGCAAATGGACGGCCGCAATAAGCGTAGTTTGGCGCTTAACCTTGCACATCCCGCCGGCCTTCGTATCTTGCAGCAGCTCATTGCCCAATGCGATGTTTTCATCACGAATATGCCATATCCGAGTCGCGAGAAATTTCAGCTTACATATGATGAGATAAGACCGACCAACCCCTCAATGATCTATGCCTCGCTCACAGCTTACGGTGAACACGGTGCAGAACGCGACCGCAAAGGGTTCGATCAATTGGCGTACTGGGCCCGGAGTGGTTTGATGGATTTAATGCGTGAGTCAGGCACTCGACCGACTCAAGGTTTACCCGGCATGGGGGATCACCCCACAGCGGTGTCGATTTACGCTGGCATCGTCACCGCGTTATTAAAACGCGAGCGCACTGGTCAAGGCTCGTTCGTTCAAACCTCTTTACTGGCTAACGGTCTCTGGTCGAATGCCGCCGTCGCTCAGGGCGCGATGGCGGGTGCGGACGCAGTGCAATTTCGCGATAACGCTAAAGAGCCCGGCTTCACGTTTCGCGTGTACCAAGCCAGCGATGGCCGTTGGTTGCAATTCAATATGGTCCGTAACGAAGAACTCATGAACCGTATGTTCACCGCGTTGGACGCGACGGACATGCTGATTGACGAGCGCTTCAGCACGCCCAGCGCAATGTACGCACATCGCAACGAAGTGGGTATGCGTATTCAAGCGATCATCGAAACGAAATCGTCCGACGAATGGCTCACCATTTGCGAGTCCTTTGACGTGCCTGTCAATCGTATTGGCATCGTGGAAGAGACGGTTACCGACGAGCAAATCCGGTTGAATCGCAATGCGTCGGCGCCGCACCATCCTGATGTCAATATACCGCTGATCGTGAATCATCCAGTCCAGGTGAGCGGCGTTGAACACGCGCCTATGGCGTTGGCGCCGGAGCTAGGCGAACATTCACGTGAAGTGCTTCTTGAACTAGGCTATTCAGTCGCTCGCATTGACGAGTTGGTGGCTAACGATGTCATCGCGGAGCCTAATCGTCCGTCAGACGCCGGTTAGTGGCGCAGCATTCGTCGTTACCACGCCTTTGATGTAACCTTTGATTTGACCGGTGGTCGCTTGACGCATAAACGAGGGAAACTCCTCAATTGGCACTGTATGCGTCACTAACGGCTTTAGGTCAATGATGCCATTCTGGATCAATCGAATCGCGACCGGAAATGGATCGCGAAGTTGCGCTGCTGGCGACGAATTCACGATAGAAATGGCTTTGCCGTGCCAGGTCGTGGGGTTGAATGTTGCCTCGGTGCCTTTGATCCAGCCAAACAAATTGATGAGTCCCGCACGACGCACGATGGCGGTCGCTAGATCCAAACCGGACTGCGCCCCACTTGTGTCGACCACTACATCAAGCCCGCGTGCTTGAAGATCGTGTTTGATGTCACTGAACTCGTTTGTAGAGACATTGTGCGCTTCCGTCGCACCGAATTTTCGTGCAAGCGCAAGGCGGCTATCGTCCACATCAAGCGCGATCAGTTGGTCTAATCCCATCCCTTGCAGGCCTTGAATCATCATCAAACCCATGAAACCACAGCCGACCATAGCTAGACGTTCGCCAACTTTGATACGACAGCAATCAATGCCAGTCACGATGCACGATACAGGCTCGACAATCCAATGCTTATCAGCTAAATTGGAATCCGGAATCTTGTAGAGACTGCGGATCGGCGCATTTCGGATGCGCCCGAATCCACCACCTGCAACGCGTTGTCCAAGCTCGATGTCGCTCACTCCTGGACCTAACTTCGTCACGTAGCCAACGCCTTCATGTCCTGGCGGCGCAGCCGAACCTGAGTCTGAGCCCGCGCGAAATGTTTGCAAATCCCAAGAGCAAATACCACACGCGGTGTTTTCGACTTGAACCTGACCTGGACCTGGCTCAGCGGCTTCTAATTCGACGAGTTCAGCACCACCACCGGGGCTGTAGCGAATATTTTTGAACTTCATTAGATCTATCTCAAGTTTCGGTGAAGGATACCTGCAACCAATAGTGGAATGTTAGGTCAAGAAGGTTTGTAGCGTCTTCCAGTTGACCAGTTCTTCGCCGGGAGCCGCATTTAACTCAATCTATGTGTGCGAACGAACTCGTTACCTTGCCCAAAAGTCAAATATATGCCCGTCGAAATGCCGCAGAAAGGTTACTTTCTCAACAAAGGCCTCACAAAGCATGAATAAAACTGGATGAGATACTCAATGTGTATTCCGACGTACATCAACTGCTGCCGCCAGTTGTTCGAAGCAGTGTTCAGTGTCTTCCCAGCTAATGCACGCATCGGTGATGCTTTGACCATAGGTTAACTGAGTGCCGTTACCAATCTTTTGATTCCCTTCGACGAGATGACTTTCGATCATAACGCCCATGATGTGAGAATCTTTAGCTGGAATCTGTTTGCAGAGCGCTTGACACACGCTCAATTGTCGTTTGTGTTCTTTTTGGCTGTTTGCATGACTCATATCGACCATGAGTCGCGGTGTCACTGCGGCTTTCTCAAGTCGCTTTGCTGCATCGTCGATTGATGCTTCGTCGTAGTTCGTCTCGCCTCCGCCGCCGCGCAAAATAATGTGGCAGTCTGGATTACCCGTCGTTGAAAAAATGGCAGCTTGTCCAGACTTTGTGACAGAAAGAAAAATGTGTGAGTTTTGTGCCGATTTGACCGCATCAGCAGCGATTTGTACATCACCCTTAGTGCTATTCTTGAAGCCGACCGGGCAGGATAGACCGGATGCCAACTGACGGTGTATCTGACTTTCCGTCGTGCGCGCTCCAATAGCGCTCCATGACACGAGATCGCCTACATATTGAGGCGTAATCGGATCCAGGTACTCAGTGCCGGTACCGAGGTTTTTCGCGGCTATGTCGCACAACAGTTGTCTTGCAGTACGCAATCCTTCGTTTATCTCATACGACCCATTTAGGTGAGGGTCGTTGATGAGTCCTTTCCAGCCCACGGTCGTTCGAGGTTTCTCGAAATACACCCGCATCAAGATGCAGAGTTGATCGCAATACGCTGATGCGGCTTCCGCGAGTCGGTCGGCGTATTCGAGCGCTGAAATTGTGTCGTGTATCGAACATGGTCCAACGATGCAAAGTAGCCGGTCATCCTCGCCATGAATGATGTGAGCTGCCTCGTTGCGTTTTTCGAATACTAGCTGAGACAACTCTGACGACACCGGAAACTGCTCAATGAGCTGCTCTGGCGCCAGAGCTTCGTCCATACCGTTGATCCGCAAGTCGTCAGTTTCGTAGCGCATAGCACTGCGTCGTCAGGTTGAAATGGCGCAAATAATAATTGCGTCATGGCTCTAAGTGACTTAACTCAGCTGCAACGTCTGGGGATTGACATATGGCTTCCTCGTAACGTTGCCAACGATCTCATCAAATCCGGAAGCGTAAATGCATTGTTCAATTCAGCAATTGAACAACCTCAACGCCATACAGCCGAAGTACGCTCTCACCGGCGAGCGCGGTCAAAGTCAAATAAAAGCAATGTATCCGACGACCAACCGACGCACACGCTGCAGAACGTTGGTCACCGTAGAAAAAAAACACCTCGGCCTTCATCTCCGACATCTCATGAGGAGCAGCCGGCAACACGACCATTTCATGTTGTGCTTCGGGTGTTTCTCTATGGTCCAGCAAGCTTGGCTATAGACCAATCTGTGCAATGTTCAGACGACCTCATGGAGGATATCTTGTTGGCGTTGTGTGATTTCGAGCTGCACGAGTTTAACGAGTTGCACTTTCGCTTTCCCGTGAGCGGGTATGGCGGTCGAGCTGTTGTCAACGGGACCTTGACGGGTGCGCAAGAAAGTTTTCAAGCGTGGTTTAGGGAAAAAGTACCGCGTTGTACGACTTTTCTAGCCATAGGGGAGGCCGCTACTGCAACGACGGCTTTATTCGCTGCGACCGAGTCAAAGGTCATTACGATCGATACCCTGCCGGATACCCCGATGCTGAAGCGACAGTTATGGCTAAAGATCAAGGGCTTGAAAGGCTAATTGTTCGCCGCATGGATGAGGCGGATCTTGATTCGGTCATGTATGTCGAGCGTAAGGCAAACTCGCATGGTTGGCGACGTCGAACATTTATCGATAGCTTACGGCTCAACCACGAATGCTGGGTTGTACTCGAACCAAAACCGGATGCATACACCATTGCCCATGCCATCCTAGGTTTCGGCGTTGATTCAGCGGAGCTCTATAACATCTCGGTCGACCCGGCGCATCAAGGGCGAGGAATCGGTCGTATGTTGCTCAATCACATGTTGATGCGGAGCAACACGATGCCAATGGACCGCGTGTTTCTCGAAGTGCGAGTTTCCAACAGCCGAGCGATTAAGCTATACGAGTCCGTCGGGTTCCAGCGCGTTGGTTTTCGCAAAGACTATTACCAACGCGGCGAATCGGATCGCGAAGATGCCTATGTTTTTGCGCTTCAACGGCTGGCCTTGGTAACAGAGCCGGCGCCCGCAGATTAGTCACCTGGGGTCACGCCTCGGGTCGTTGGCTTTGCGCTTCATTTCGGTAGGACCACAAGGCGGGACCTAACGCCTCTTTCAGTGGTGTCAACCAAGGTTCGAAGTGTTTCCATTGTTCAAGTGCTTCTCTATAGATCGGTTGACGTACCTGCTCTGCGCTTGGTGTTCTGACAGCACGTTTGTTGCGATGAAATTCCACGCATGCGCGTTCGAACGGTAATTCGCAATAGTCCAGGATCCGTCGCACTTCGGATTCGAGATCATTGATCACGTCAAGGTAATGCACGCGAAGCACTTTCCCGGGAAGCACTGTATCCCAATGCGTCATGAGTTCGACGTAATCCTGGTAATAGGTTCCGATCTCGTTCAGGCCGTAAGTGAATTCTTGTCCTGATGCAAATAGCTGCTTGTAGCAACTAAAACAGCAGCTCATAGGGTCTCGCCGAGCATCGATGATTTTTGCATTAGGCAGAATAAGGTGAATCAAGCCAATGTGTCTGAAATTGTTCGGCATCTTATCGATGAAATAGGGTGCATTGCCCCGGTGCACCTTCGTATCGTTCATGAATTGTTCGCCGATCGTTCGAAAGGTTGTTAGTTGCAATTGCTCGAGTGTCCCTGGATATCGCGGTGCGTCCGCTCGCCGTCGGCGACTGTCAAGCTTTTGAGCCACTGAACTGATATGGTGAAGTTCAAGGGTTCCATCGACCTGAGAGTGGGACGCAAGAATTTGTTCCAGCAAGGTTGACCCCGCCCGTGGCAACCCTACGATAAAGATCGGATCGGGTGCGTCGCAGCCAACCCCAGCACGTTCAGCGAAGAATGCTTCGTTACATACCCACTTTTGTAATTGCATGCGTGCGGACATCGCTGCGGGGTCGTAGCGCGATTGCCTTTGTCGAATGCGGTTTCCAGCGCGGTAGTGTTGAAAGGAGGTCTCGAATTCGCCGTGGTCTTCATACGATTTACCGAGGGCGAAGTACACATGAGCGAGGTCGTCTTGATCGATATTTGCTGATTCGACGAGCGAATTCATACGTTCGATTTCCATGTCATGAAACGTATATGTCTTGAGATTCGCGAGGCTCCAATACGCGTCACCGAAGTCTTCGCGTAAACGGTACGCGGTTTGATACGACTCAATCGCATCGGCTACTTTCCCATGAGTTTTCAGAGCGTGACCTCGGGACAACCAAAGTCTCGGGCCGGCGAGTACTGACTCGGGGTGATTCGTTAGGATGTCGTCATAGACTTGCAGTGCTTGTTGATAGTTGCCCATAGCTGCAAGCTGGTTGGCGTGCGCAAGTCGAAAAGCTTGGTTCGCTGGATTGCTTAGAAGCAGTGTTTTCGATTGAAGTAGCGCTTGGTCAAATTTTTGCCGCTTGTGTAACACGTCGACATAGTTCACCCTCACCCGGGTATTGTTTGGGTCGAACGCGAGAGCGCTTTCCAGTAGAAATTCCGCATCGTGGAGCATCCCTTGATCAATGGCGACTTGTGCGAGAAGCCGCATACCCTCGACATCTTTGGGATGCTTTTGCAGATAACCGCGACAGATTTGTTCAGCTTTGTGCGTCTTTTTCTCGTAGCGCAAACTTATGACGGTTTGCAGCTCCGGCGGTAACGATTCAAGATAAGATAGATTAGCATCAATCCGATCTTGCCATGCCGAGTCAATATAAACCGAGGATGACTTGAGGTGTCGCCAACTGCCGATTAAGCCTGGATTCAAATCGACCGCTAATCGAAACGCTTCGCCGGCCGCATGCGTTTTATTGAGCGCTAGCAGAACGTAGCCATGTTCTTGATGCGCGCGCGCATAGCGCGGCGCTTGTTTTAGTAAAGTAAGTACCGACTGTAACGCCCCTGGTAATTGCCCTAGCAATCGTTGAGAGACGGCTAGGCAATAGCGTAGTTCGGTGTGTTTGGGGTGGCGTGTAACGAGTGGCAACAACAACTCGAATGCGTCGTGTGGACGACCATCACGAAGCATCTTTTGCGCGTCGTCAACACGCGGTGCGAGACGATTCGCAGGCGTTTTGTGGTGCCGCTGCCCCACGCGAGGTGGGGCGCGTAACTGATACGTTGAATGCGCGCGAGCGCGCGGACGATCTCTTTTACTAGTAGTCGTAACTAATGCGGAATCCAATCGTGCGTGGGCGATTGGTGGTGATCCGTTCGCGGAAGTCGAGTCGATTGATATGCAACTGAGCGCGGGTGTCCGTAAGGTTCTGTACGAATCCTTCTAACCGCCACGTGTCGTCCGAGACGACGCCGATTGCCGTATCGAATATCAGATGCGACGTTTGCATTTTGCGAGGATCTGTAAGGGGTATATCAACTAACGAATTCCAGCTTTCGCCTGAGTATGCCGCCGTGACTTGAAAATAAGCCTCGCCGAGTCGACTATCCCATGTATGGCGACCACGACTGGTAACTTGTACCGTAGGTGTTAGCGGCAGTTCGCTCCCGACATCGGCGACGACGAACGCAAAGGTGGGATTAACGCCAACGAGCTCAGTCTTGTTTACTGAAGCGCCTAACCATAGAGTGAGATTAGGACGTGGCCAGAATTCGACATTCGACTCAATTCCTCGGATTTCCGCCTCGCCGCCGTTGTCAACGATCGTGAAAATGGAGATATTCTGTGAATCAAAGTGCGAAACTTGGATATCGCGCCAATCAATAAAGTACATAGAACCGTTCCAAGCCAAGCGGCGGTCATCGGAAACCGCTTTCCACCCCAGTTCATAGTTATCAATTTCGTCAGATCGATAGATGATGGGAATGAAATAATCGGGGAATCCACCTGGACCGTCGTTGCCGCGTGCCGCGACCCCTCCTTCTACCGCTTGCCCCGCTGCGGCTGCACGATTAAAACCAGGCGGCCGATACCCTTGTGAAAGCGTGCTATAAAGTAATACATTGTCGTTGAGATGCCATCCTAGCGAAACTTTACCAATCGTGTCGCTAATCTTCAGCGGCTGGAAATCGTGGAGATTGTCGATGTAGTCTCGACCGCCGACGCCGATCGGGTTGACGCCATTGGGTCCGAGCTCATCAATGAGATTAGGTACTGGACGCGACCCGTAGCGAAAGGCGGAAAAACCTTCGAAGCCGGCTGTGATTTCGTAGGATCGCAGTCCAAGTACGAGTTCAAGTCGCTCGGTTAGATGGGTCGTTAGTTCACCGAATAGGGCAATTTCTTTCTCCGGTCTCGTGATGTCGTTAACGAAGTGAACACCTGGACCCTTGACGTCTAGACTATTCGCCGTGTGTCGCGAAATACGCGCGGGTTCCAACGGTGGCCAGCCTGTAAGGCCGTAATCGAAATCGCCGATATGCGTCGTCACGTTGTCTTGAAAGAACAATCCTGTGGTGAATTCGAACATGTCGCCTAGCTCGCCTTGAACTCGTACTTCGTGCATCGTGCGTTCGATACTGTTTGTGAGGTATGTAGCGCTTCGCGAACGTTGGCACTCAATCATGTCAGGGTCGCCGGATAGCGTCGGATCAAACACATAGCCTACACCGCCACCACCGTGGTAACCGGGCGTGTTGTATTCGCAGAGATAACCGGGGATATAGCCACCGATGTTCGTGTACTCGGTGTAGTCGATAGTTTGGCTAATGTCGCGCGACAGATAGGCGCCAGTGTAGAGGATGTTAAGTTGATTCAGCCGTCCTTCGGCTGTCCATGTCGTATTTCCGAATTCTTCGTCTAGATGCTCGGGTACGAATCGTGCAACGTTAAGATCGCCTAATTCCGCGTCGTAGTCGAATACGCCCTCCGACTGAATCGTTTGTCGATGGTGCATGACAGTGACGTCCCAGTCGTCGTTGAGAAGGTACTTCGTACCGATCCGAAAACCGCTATAGCTGGCGTCGTTGAAGTTATCCTCAACCAGATTGGAGTTATGCGTGGGTGCGTAATGAACCGGATACGTTTTCCCCGGCACGGCATAGGTTCCGTCGGCAAATTCGTGCTCGGTAGGGTCGCCGCCTTGTTCAACGAACATGATGCCATCGGGTGAAGGTAAGCGGGGATTGATTTTCGCGTCGGGTAGAAAGGTGCGTTCGATGTTATCAATGTAACCGCCCATGTTGTCGTTAAAAAACACGCCGCGCAAGGCGAGTTTGTTGTCGACGAGGGGTAGATTGAAGACCGCTTCAACCGAATTCGAGGGATCACCGTGCGCGGTTACGCTCGACGATGCGGCGAAGCCAAACTCGGTTTGGTCAATTGCAGGTCTATTGGTAATCAGTCGTATGGTGCCGGCTTGCGAACTGGCTCCGTAAAGCGTACCCTGCGGTCCGGGCAGGACTTCGATGCGCGCCAAGTCGGCTGCGTAGATATCAAGATTGCGTCCCCCAGCAGTCACGGGTTGCTCGTCTAGATACAGGGCAACATTAGGCGCCGAGCCTTGGGCTTCGGCAACCGTGATATTGATCTGGTCTACAGCCAAGCCGCGAATATAGATTTCCTTTTGCGCTGGTCCCCGCCCGCCGCTTGTCACGTTCGGGAGATACTGGACATAGTCGTCGAGTTGGTCTACCAATTGGTCTTCTAGCGTATCTGCGGTAACCGCCTGTACGGTTATCGCCGAGTCTTGAAGGGTTTCGCTTTTCTTACGAGCCGTGACGACGATTTCTTCGATTTCAGAAGCATAAAGCTCGGCGCTTACACAAATTAAAGTTGCGGTTAATCCCGCAGCGACTGTCTGGCGAATTACGTTGGATTTTCGGTGGATATGTGTTTCACTCATAGGCAGGTTTCCGTTTAAGACCAGTCTATGATATTAATTGGTCGGCGCGGTCGAAATGTGCGGCGCCCGGATACGAAGCGTTTTGGCGCAGTTAGGCAGCAGCTAACTACTTCAGTAAAGTACGAACCTCATCGTTACATAGGTCCTGTAGAGGCGTGCCTTCGTCATTTTGAAGCATGCTATTTGCACCGCGAGCCAGTAGCATATTGACGATTGATGTATTGCCTTGTAGCGCCGCATAGGCAAGAGGCGTTTGCCATGCGGACGAGTGTTCTTTGAGTGGTTCGACCACGCTATCGCGAAGAGGTGCATTCAGTGCCTCAGGGTTTGAATCAAGATATTTCTCAACACGTTCAACATCGCCTATGTCGATCAAATCAAACAGTCCCAAGTCGAGCTGGGCCAAATATTTGACAACGTTCGTGCGATCGCCGACTTGCGCCCAGCGCAGTGGCGTGGCGCAATAGAACGGATCGCGGCGGTGTAGGGAAGCCCCGCGACTGAGGAGCTGTTGAACCAACTCAAGGTGGCCGTGGTGGGCAGCGTGATGCAGAGGCGTTTCGGGAGCGTCGCCTTCGACATTGAAGCCTAAGTCAATCATGAGTTGGATCGCTTCAATATGACCTAGATCTGCGAGTTGGTTCATTGTGTTCGGATGATTCTTGTTCGCCTGTTCGATAAGATGGGGGGATCTGGCCAGCATGTCGCGAGCCTGGTCTGACTGTGCATTCGCACAGTAATTCAGGAATTGTTCGACGCGATCGAGCCGATAGGGTTGTCCACCGTGTCGTTCTAACGCATCGGCAACTTCATTAAATCCTCGAACCCTCGCGATCTTCGTGAGACGACCGTCGTTACGTAGTTTCTGGGTCGCGTCTGCGCCGTGGGCAAGCAGTAGCTTGACACGGTCAATGAAGTTGCTTTTGACTGCCCATTGCAGTTGGTAGTCAAGCGTTTTCTCAGAATTCGGTTTCAACTCCCCGTTCACGGTTTCGTACCAATTGCAATAGTGCTTGCTGGTTAAACCGTGTTCGAGCAGCATGTCAAGGGTCGTGTTATCGGGTTGAAACATGCGGTTGTAAAGAGCTTGACTATCGTTCGCATCGGCGCCGGCTTTGAGTAATCGTCGCGCAAGTCTCAAACAATCGGCATGGATAGGTTGGTTTCTCGGTCCGCGTTCACCTTCTCCGAATACCCCCGTGAGCGCTGAAAACACATAGATGCCACCCCAGCGATAGTAGGCGTTGGGGTTAGCGCCTTGATCAAGAAGCAAGTGAACGACATCGGATGTGGATCGTTCGGGTAACTCCAATCTTGAATAGCATGCATAGAGCAACGGCTCCCAGTCAAAATAGCCGCCGCGCGCTTCCAAGAGCGTAGGCTCGTTCTTGAGGAACGTCTCGACTGCTTGGACATTGCCGGCGGTGCAGGCTGCCCAGATACTCTCATGTTCAAGATGCGAATTGGCGCGCAGCATCTGTCTTGCTTGTTCGCGCCGCTTTGGATGGTCCCACCAAACATAGGCTAAACACGCAAGATGCTCGAATGTTTCTCTTTCTTCGTGACCGATATGAAGGTGAACCTCAAGCTGACGCCAAGTTAGAAAGCCGTACGACTCGGCTATTCGCTGTTTCGCTTCGGTGAGCGTGGTGTCTGCATTAGTCTGTTCTTGTGCAGCCTGAAGAATGACCTCCAGCGATGTGGTGTGCGGTAGTTCTTGCGGCATGAAAAACGAGCCATTCACGAAGGTGACTGGATTTTAGTACGGTTTTAGAGATGTGTGCGCATCGGTTGAGGCCGCTATCCAGACTTATCATTGGCACGTTTTTACGAAGGCGTATCTTGTACGATTGTGTGTAAACCTTCAAGGTTGCATGATCGTCGTTGTCGCCATGAGCACTGAGTCATAGATGAGTTCTGAGCCTCTCCCCAGACCAACAGAAGATATTGAAGTAGCTAAAGCGGACATGGCCCAATTCGGTTATTGCATCGTGCAGGGCATATTGCCGGCAGATGAACTCGAAAAGGTCAGAGAGCGCCTCTTGGAACAGCTTCAAGCGGAAGAAGATCAAGGCCTGGCGCACCACTTGCCAGATAAAAAGCAATTGGTGATGTTTCTCCTTAACAAGGGTGATGTCTTTCGACGATTGTTGCTAAAGCCGGCCTTGCATGAGGTTGTGGGTAGCGTATTAGGCGCTGAGTACTTGCTGTCCTCGTTTCACGGTCATATCGCGCATCCAGGTGGTTCCAAGGCGTTCCACACGGATCAATTTTGGATGCCGCCGCCGTCAACGCCTGCCAAAGAAACGTTGATTCGGCCAGGATCAATCACGCGCATGGGCAATCGAGGTCAGCATGTTGGTGGCGATGCGTTATTGAAGAACTCGTCCATCTCGCCAGCGGTCGTGTGCAATGCCATGTGGCTTTTGGACGACTTTACCGCAGACAACGGTGCAACGATTATCGTGCCACGCAGTCATTTAAGTGGTCGACAACCTGATGCTCGTCTTGATTCAAATGCGCATTGGGTACCTGCGGTGGCGCCGGCCGGATCGGCCGTGATATTCGAAGGGCGCACTTGGCACTCGACTGGGACGAACCAGACGACACGTCCGCGCATCGGTTTGACCACGAATTTCTGTGGACCGCAATTCCGACAACAGGAAAATCTGCAACTTGGTACGCGGCCAGAAGTATTGGAGGCCATGCCGGACGAACTGAAGAAACTGATCGGTTTTATGCCGTGGCAAGGGTACGGCGCATACGAGTATTGTGGTGAATGGGTGAAGCGCGGGCAATACACTGTGGGTGAACTTAAACCGACTGAAGTTAACTAATAAACGCGCGACGGATTTCACCAAACTGCTACGCGTTGAGTGTGGACCATATCCAATAAAGCTCGGATAAAGCGCGGTACGTCACCTCGTGTTTATATCTTGGTCTCCTGCTTTTTGTTCGAAACATGGGAGATTTGCAGCGGCCATTCACTCAGTTCACCATGGTCGCGACTAGAATAAATCGCCCCTGCTTTACTAGCCATATTTCTAATGGACGATCAGCCGTCCGTGGTCGAAGTCACGGTCGAAAATTTCCGTGAAGTCGTTGAGCAATCAAAATCCAAGTTGGTTGCGATGCTTTTCTGGGCACAACAGGTCGAACCTTCTGCCGTTACCAAGAACTACTTAGTTGGTTTAGCGCCAGGTTATACCGGAAGGGTCGTTATTGGATTAGTCGATGTTGCGGCGAACGCTGCGATAGCGCAACAACTAGGCGTACAGGCCTTACCGAGTATACGAGCGATCAAAGACGGGCAAATCGCAGGTCGGCTTGATGGTCCTCAAACAGAAAGTCAACTGCGCGAATTTTTGGATCCGTTCACACTTTCAAGTGGGGATGTGTTGCAGCAGCGCATTGCGAGCAGCATCGCTAGTGAAGATTGGGAATCCGCACTACAAATACTTCAGGAAGCCATCGCGGAAGAACCGACGAATCATTCGTTTCGGGCCGAATGTGCAGACGTCATGGTATTGAAAGGCGACCTGGAAGCGGCGAAACAGATTCTCGCTACGATTCCAGATGAGTTCGCTGACCGCGTACGGCCCATGACGCGCTTGGAAATCGCGCAGGAAGCGGCTGCTATGGGATCAATCGCTGAAGTTGAGCAGAAGCTCGAAAAGGACCTCCACGACCTTGAAGCACGATATGCGTGTAGCGTCGTCTTGGCTTCAATCCGACGCTACGAAGAAGCGCTTGAGCACGCGATGTTTATCCTGCGTAACGATCGTACATTTCGGGAGGACATCGGTCGTGAGACCATGGTCCGCATACTCCATTTACTCGGCTCGGATTCCACGATAGCGAAGAAATATCGTCGGCAGATGTTTGCGTTCATGCATTAGATGCGCAACTTCCAGGATTCAAGAAGGCATCGCTTACGGCGTGTATTTACATCGGCGATGATGCGGGCTACCTTCTTAGCCATTACCGCAGCGTTCATGGTGCTCGTGGGATGTGCCGTTCCTGAGTCAAGGGCGACCAGGACAACCATGACCTTCGCGCCAGGTATGTACGAAGCCACTTTGTCTGGATCGCGTAAAGCAACGATCGAGATTGATAGTGAGTTGAACTACCACTATGTCGAAGACAGCACGCGTAACGGACTTGTAAAGCAGGTGCGACGCAACGGTACGCTACATTTTTCATCGTGGCGCAAGGCGAAAGCCGGCAATATCAAATTAGAGTGGGTAGGACAACATACCATACGGGTTGTTTCGCCATTTAGCTCGACGATTGGAAACGGAAATAACGAAGGCAATGTGGCGTATTCAAGCGGTCCGTTCCTCACGGGGCTGCCAAGTCATACGTTTTTCATGAATCGCCTCGACAGCGATTAGCGCTCGGACTGGCACGGTGCGAATTGCGATACTGCAATCAGATGAAGTTGAGGGCGCTCTTCAACCTCAATTTGGCAAACTCGTTGATATGGTTCAGGGAATGTTGTGCCGTTCGGGACAGGGCAGTTTTGATCTGCATGTGTTTAACGTGCATCGCGGTCATGAACCGACCGACCTAGATGCGTTCGACGGCTACCTCCTTACGGGCAGTCGAAAAAGTGTCTACGACGACGATCCATGGATTCAACGGCTGTTCGATCTCATTCGCCGTTTGCATGTGGCTCGCACCAAGATGGTTGGGATTTGCTTCGGTCATCAAGCCGTTGCACAAGCGCTAGGTGGGCAAGTTGAAAAGTCGTCGAAGGGTTGGGGTATAGGCGTACAGCGCTATGAATGCGACATGACCTTGCGCGAGGGGAACCATTCGCAATCGGCGTTGGCGTTACCTTGTTGTCATCAGGATCAGGTAATTGACATGCCGCCCGGTGCGCGTCGAGTTCTTACGAATGCATTCTGTGAGAACGCGGGATTTTTGATCAATGACCATATTCTTGCCATCCAACCACATCCGGAATTCTCCGTTGAGTACTTGGAATGTATTGTCCGTACGATTGAAGATCGTATTGACGGTCGTGCTGAAGCGGCGCTTAGAAGTCTATGCAGCTCGACAGACCATGCAGCGATGGCTGTCCTAATCGCACGGTTCTTTCTAGGTAGCGTCAGTCCGTACGCATCTAATCAATAGTTACCAAAGACTCAGGATGTGAAGTCAGCCTCTACTCATGCTTCAATGTCGTTATGTTCAATGAAAAATCTTGCGACTATGTAAGCGACAAGTGTGACTAATGGCCAGTAGTACACGACGACGCATGCGACAATACGAAGAATCGCGACGGGTATACCCAGTTTTCGCGCGCCAAATGCACAGACTCCTAGCAAAACGGCATGTGGTCTTGTAAACCGCTCGCGAATGGCTTCTACTAGGCTCTGGAGACGGTCTTCCCAATTTGCCATGAACGGTCTCACCCTAAGAACAGATTGTTAGCATATCAAACAGCGAATCGGTCTCTACTTCAGCGTGTAGTTGTACGTCAATAGCGGACTCGCTAGGAGTGCCCAACGCAACCAATGCGAGGTAGATCGACAGCATGACTACGAAGACGAGTAGGATACTGCGTTCGTTGAAGCGGTGGATTGAAAAACGTTTCATGTATCATATTGACATTGGTTACTAGCAATAGTTCTAAACAAATTGCATGCCATATCAAATGATCTGCATATTGACTATAACTCATTGAGAATACATGATAAAAAGGGTAGGTTAGGCCACATGAAAAATCATGTCTTACGTGAATGAGGCGAAAAACACTATAACATGGTGAATTTCCTTAATCAATCTGATGAGGAATGGCCGTTACTTGTATCCATTGGGTTCAAGATTAAGATAATCTACGCTGAGCAGGAGGGAACCTCATGGGTTTACATTTCGCGAATGCGTGGGAAGCTATTGCGCAAGAGCAACCGAACCAGATTGCGTTAATCAATGGTGATCACGAGGTATCATGGGGCGAGTACGATAGACGTGCTTCGTGTCTTGCTGGTCTATTAGCCTCGCACGGCTTGGCTCGCGACTCGAAAGTAGGTATTTACGCGCATAACTCGAATGAGTACTTGGAAGCGCAATATGCTGCGTTCAAGCTTGGCGGTTGCCCAATCAATGTAAATTACCGTTATAAGGCGGATGAGCTTATCTATCTACTTGATAACGCCGATGCTGAAGCTGTTTTCTTTCAAGGTTGTTACGCCGCGAGAATATGGGAGATTCGGTCGCGTTTACCGAAGGTCAAACTGTTCGTGCAAATCGACGACGGAACCGAGTCGCTTCTTGACGACGCCATTGAGTATGAACGAGGCATTCGCGAGGCATCGCCGTTGGCGCCTCAACAACACTCTGCTGATGCTGTTTATATGCTCTATACCGGTGGTACGACGGGCATGCCGAAAGGCGTCATGTATAGCCATGGGCAATTCATTAGAGCCATGCTGGCGGCCCTTCAGACGCTGGGTTTACCTAATCCGGATACGACCAACGAGCTGGTTCAAGTCGTGCGCACCTTGCGGGAGCGAGAGTTGTCTCCTGGTTTTTTACCAGCTTGTCCGCTCATGCACGGTACCGGTATGTGGCTTGGCGCGATGGTACCGTTGCTTCAGGGTGGTCGAGTCGTCACAATTTCGAAGCTGGGGTTGGACCCGCATCTCATTTGGAGTGAAGTCGAACGCAACAAGGTATCAAACTTGGTGATCGTCGGCGATGCCTTCGCGCGCCCCTTGCTTGATGCGTTGAATGATGCGAACGCTGCTGGTCGGGGGTACGACATTTCGTCACTGCAACAAATGACCTCAAGCGGCGTCATGTGGAGCCGAGAGGTCAAGCAAGGTTTGCTCGAACATCACGACATGATCTTGCTTGATGCCATGGGTTCGACCGAAGGTGGTATGGGCTCTTCCGTAGCCTCCCGAAATGAATCTGCCGACACCGCGAAATTCAAATTACAAGCTGGCGTTAAGGTATTTGACGACGAGGATCAAGAAATCGAACCAGGAAGCGGCGAGGTGGGCAAACTAGCTACCAGCGGTTTGGTACCGCTAGGGTACTACAAAGATCCCGAAAAGTCGGCTGCGACCTTCCGAACTGTGAATGGCGTTCGTTATAGCTTTCCCGGCGACTTCGCCACCATTGAAGCGGACGGTTCGATTACACTGCTTGGTCGCGGTAGCAACTGTATCAATACAGCTGGTGAAAAGGTCTATCCAGAGGAAGTCGAAGAGGCGTTGAAGAAACATCCAGCTGTAAACGACTGTTTGGTCGTAGGCGTGGCTGATCCCCGTTTCGGCCAGCGGATCGTCGGCCTGGTTGCGTTGCGTGAAGGGCAACTCGCTGACGAATCGACCCTGATTGATTTCTCGCGCGATCACCTGGCCGGTTACAAATTGCCCAAACAGCTCTTGTTAATGGACGATGTGCGACGCGCACCGAATGGCAAAGCGGACTACAAGTGGGCACGCCAAACCGCTGAGACGCGTCTCAACGCCCGCGCAGATTAGCGCATAAGCAACACGCGAGTCAAAGATCATGGGTATGCAACGAACGCCGCTTCTTATGTCGCGTATCATCGAACGCGGTGCGACGGTTTCGCCGCACAGTGAAATCGTGACAGCGACTGCCGCGGGGACGAGGCGACAAACCTATCGCGAAACGCAGACTCGGGCTCATCAACTCGCCGGAGCGCTACGACACGCCGGCATGCGTGCCGGTGATCGGATCGGCACGTTCATGTGGAATAGTTCACAACATGTCGAGGCGTACTACGCGACAGCTGGTATGGGGGTGGTCCTCCATACGCTCAACACGCGCTTGTCGGCGAACGACCTTGAGTACATCGTCAATCACGCGGCTGATCGATTGATTTTGGTTGACCAGGATCTTGTTCCTACGATGGAAGCATTGCAACCGAAGCTGCCTTCGGTTGAACAGTTTGTCATCGTTGAGGAATCGGAGTTTGATGTTGCATCGACCTCGCTACCCAACGCAGTGACCTATGAAGATTTCCTTGGTGATTTTCCAGCGCGATTCGAGTGGCCCGAGCTGGACGAACATGCGCCGCTTGGATTGTGCTATACAAGCGGTACCACGGGTAATCCGAAAGGCGTTGAGTACGAACACCGCGCTCAATATTTGCACACGCTGACCATCAGTTTGACGGATTCGATGAATCTTTCTGCGACGGACACGTTGTGCGGCATCGTACCGATGTTTCATGCGATGGGCTGGGGATTGCCTTGGGCTGCACTGATGCTTGGTTGTAAACAAGTCTTACCGCACCGTTTCATGCAACCCGGGCGGTTGTTGCAGCTGATGGCCGACGAGGGTGTCACTTTATCTGCAGGCGTACCGACGATTTGGCAAGGTTTGCGTGCCGAACTGGAAGCGAGTTCCAACGACTTTGATCTCTCTAAGTTGCAACGGTTGACGTGTGGTGGCTCGGCGCCGCCAGTGTCGCTGATTCAATGGTATTGGGAAACATTAGGCGTAGAAATCATCCAGGGATGGGGTATGACCGAGATGAGTCCGTTAGGCACCTTGTCTCGAAGGATTGCGAAACACGGTGACGAGCATCGACCGATGACCGATCGCTATGTCGACATGGGTAAAGCTGGCTTGCTCATGCCAGGCCTGGAGTTAGATATCTTCGACGAAAACAACGAACGCTTACCGCATGACGGCGAGCAAATCGGGGAGATATACGTGCGCGGCCCGTGGATCTGCAAGGAGTATTTCGACGATCCACAAGAGGATAAATTCTTCAAGGACTGGTTGATTACAGGCGATGTCGGCAAGATTGATGCCGACGAGTACCTGATTATCGCGGATCGTTCGAAGGATTTAGTAAAGAGTGGTGGCGAATGGATCTCCTCGGTTGATCTGGAAAACACGATTGTGTCGATTGAAGGGATTCGGCAGGCTTGCGTGGTGGCGCAGCCTCACCCCCGTTGGGAAGAGCGTCCTATCGCTCTTGTGATCCTCAACCCTGGCGTGAGCGTATCAAGCGATGAGATCATGGATCGCTGTGCGAAAACCTTCGCAAAGTGGCAGTTGCCGGACGACATACTGTTTGTAGACGATATTCCGCTCACATCTACTGGTAAGATGGACAAGAAGACCGTACGGGCCAATCTACATGCGTCTGGCTATGTGCTTCCCTCGCTGCGTAACCGCGATCTTGCGAATTAAGCTGCAAGATATCGAACTTTGTCGGCCCATTTGTGCGCGCCGTGATGCCGCAAATCCACGTAGAAGGGCTGTCAAAGACTTTTCGCATTGCTGAACGCTCACCAGGCTTTTGGGGCGCAGTTTCGGGTCTGGTTCATCGTCGGCACCGCCAGATTGAAGCAGTCCGAGACGTCAGCTTTTCCATTGAAGAAGGTGAATTAGTCGGCTACATCGGCCCCAACGGCGCGGGCAAGTCAACGACGATCAAAATTCTGTCAGGTATCCTCGTGCCTAGCGCTGGTCGGTGTGTCGTACAAGGCCGTGTCCCCTGGCAACAACGGCGAGCGCATGTTGCGTCAATCGGCGTAGTGTTTGGGCAGAGAACTCAATTGTGGTGGGATCTGCCTGTTATTGAGTCATTCGATTTACTTGGTGAGATATATCGCGTGCCTCAAGTCGTCTGTCGCCGTCGACGTGACGAGCTGGTCCATCTACTCGACTTGAACGAGCTTCTTGATACACCCGTTCGACAACTCAGTTTAGGTCAGCGTGTTCGATGTGATATCGCTGCGGCTCTGTTGCATGATCCGAGGATTCTCTTTCTTGACGAACCGACGATCGGCCTTGATGCGGTATCGCAACTGAACGTTCGCTCGTTCATCAAGAAAATCTGTGCAGAGCGCAACGTCACCGTACTGTTAACAACGCACGACCTCAACGATATTGAAGCGCTTTGCGATCGTTTGATGGTTATTAACGGCGGGAAACTGTTACTAGATGGTACGCTGGAAGACTTACGCGCAACATACGGCGATGGACGATACGTGACAGTCGACCTTGAAGACTACGCCGAGGTTAAGTCCGAACACCATGCCTTGGTTGTCGATAGTTCATCCACGCAACTGTTATTTTGCGTAGAGAAGAATGTACCTGAGTTCGTCGAATCCGTGTTGCGAAGTTACCCCGTCAGAGATCTCTTTATTTCCCATCCTCCGATTGAGCGTATCGTTGCGGCGATGTACCGAGATCAAAGCCCGCTTCCGTAGAGGACTATGTGCACTGTTTGGGTGATTAGCGACTGCGGGCTCGAACGCATTGTTTAACGCGTCCTTACGCGGTTACACGGCCGTAGTTTTAGCGCGATTTCGGACGTTGCTCCAATACCGGGTCGCGGCGGTCGCTGGGATTACAACCCAGATCTTTTGGGGTTGCATCAAATTAATGGTGCTTGGAGCCTTCTATGCCTCGGTCGTCGAAACTCCACCCATGTCGTTTAGCGCCATCGTTGCGTATGTGTGGCTAGGGCAGGTGCTCATCGGATTATTGCCATGGAATCATGATCCGGAAATGCAGAGCATGTTTACGTCGGGAGACGTTGCGTACGAGCTTCTACGACCGATGGATCTGTATTGGTTCTGGTTCGCGCGCACGCTGGCATTCCGCACCGCTCCAACATTGTTACGCATGGTGCCTGGCACGATTTTCGCGGTCTTGGCATTGCCGTTCATTGGGTTGCCAGAGTGGGCTCTACCTGGTCCTGCAAGCGCTTTACACGGCGCGTTATTCGCCGCCTCGTTCGTCGCTATGGTGTTGCTGTCTTGCGCCATCACTCTCTTTATCACCATTTCGATGTTTTGGTTTATTGAAGCACGTGGCGTCGCGACGTTTATGTATGGCGTAGTACCCGTTTTTTCAGGGATGATCATACCGTTGCCATTATTCCCGGATTGGCTGCAACCTATGTTGCAGTGGCAACCATTTCGGGGTCTTTGCGATGTGCCGTTTCGAATCTACTCGGGCGATATCCCTGCGGCGCTGGCCTGGCAAGAAATCGTATTTCAATTGGTTTGGACCGTCGCGCTCATCGTGCTTGGTTATGTCTGTATTGCCCACGCTCAAAGACGCCTTACGGTGCAAGGCGGATGATTCGAGAACTGCGCCTCTTTATATGGTTGATTTTGATTTCAATCCGAGCACAGATGCAGTATCGGGCCGCGTTTTTATTTATGGTCGCTGGATCGTTCCTCACGAGTCTTGTACAGGTTATAGGCATCTGGGCGTTATTTGACAGGTTTGGGAATTTAGGTGTATGGTCGTTCGCTCACATTGCTTTTCTTTACGGTACTGTAAACCTTGTCTTTGCCGCGGTCGACATTACTGGACGAGGATTCGATACCTTCGGTTCAACGCTCATCCGAACCGGCCAATTCGACCGCGTTTTATTACGTCCCGTGAGCGCGGTGACGTTGGTTGCATCCCGAGAAGTCGCGTTACACAAACTAGGTCAATTATTGCAAGGATTGCTGATTTTGTCGTATGCGTTAGCATTGCTGGAGATTGACTGGACTCTGGGTAAGTTCGCACTATACGTGTTTGCGATAGCCGGTATGTTCGTATTTTTCTACGGCATTCAGATTGTGCGGGCGACATTGAGTTTTTGGACGATCGAAAGTCTAGAAATATTGAACACGATCTCGCATGGCGGCATGGAAACGGCGCAGTACCCCATGTCCATATATAAACGCTCGTTCACCAATTTTTTCACCTATGTCATTCCACTTGCGTGCGTTGCATATTTCCCCATGCTTGGCGTACTTGATATGGTCGATCCCCTCGGTAGTACGCCTGTTGTACAGCATCTCGCGCCACTCGCAGGTTTTGCCTTCTTTGGTGTAGGCTTGGTTTTTTGGTTCTACGGTATCAAACATTACAAGTCGACAGGATCTTGACAGTGTGTATGTATTGGATCAGACGCACCCTACAGGTCGGACCAAAGCGTGCTCGCGAGGTTAACCTCATATTCAACTTGACTCATCTCGTATGACCGTAAGTTACGGATAGTTATCTTGCGCTGAAGATTAGTGCGTTACTATTGTTCTTACTGTGATACAACCTCACATGACCTAAACGCCGGGATTTCTATATGTGGGAAGGCTAAAAACAAGAGTCTGTGCTGGAGTTGGTGTCGTAGAAAACTCTCTTGGAGCAGAACTAGGCAAATATTCAATTTGGTACCAATAATTAACAAGGAGCCCAGTATTAGCGAAATCAGACTACGCTCTTTCACTGGCTGATGGCTGAAGCTAAATCGTCCTGCGGGCAAACTTCTAGTACGATTTTGGCTCGGTCCCCTCTGCTTTTAATTGCTTGTTTCGCAACTCTGCTTCATGTTTCTCGCGACTCTCATGAACTATGTCCACGAGTATACATACGATACAAAAACTTATAAATGACAAGGTCACAGTGGCAGGTAGGGTATCAAGTGGATCTACCTCGCCTTTGAATATGCAGTAGCACTGAACCAGTATAACAAGCAATAGGATTGGGACAACCCAAGCGCGCAATCTTTCTACACGGGCAGGCCAGTCGCCATTTAACTTTCCTAGCCAGTTCTTGATGGGATAATAATTGCTAATAGAAATCCTAATGAAAATATATGCTAGTACAGTGATGACTAGGGTCCAATCCATGAATTGCTGAAATTCAAACGAACATACTGGTAGCGCGAACTGAGCGTAAACGAGTTGGATATTAGAACATTCTGCGATCATATGGATAGATTTTACGAGTTTATCAGACCAGAGCTGTGTGAGTAGCGTCTATGTGGCACTTTTCGTAAACATCAGGGCACCTCTTAAAACCGTCTGTTTTTTTAATTGCAAGCTCAAATTATCTTTTAGATTGATGATCATTATATCTGAAATGTTCTTTATTGCATGCCTGCTGGGAAGGTATGTTACCTCACGTCAGAACACTAGAAACATATCAAGCCTAAATCCTAAGGTACTGTTTGCTATAGAGTAGTAAGATCTCTCACGACTTAGCGTACAATACCATATTGGACCACGCACTCCTACCAAAATACCTATACGAAGTAAGACGAGCTGCAAGGCCCTGTGATTGCAGACAGAAGTTTAAATTGAAGGGAACCTCCTAAAATACACGCTTTGGCACCAGGCGGTGAAGCACTTCCATCTGTTCTTATACGTCTACCCGCGTGTTTCCCGTACAAGTGGCTTCGTGGACTGCTTATGCATACCGGAATGTCTCAAGACTACCATGTCGTGTGATAGTCCATGTGATGCCCCTTTCCGAGTGAGGAAAGGAACATTAAAACATTCTCTTCCAGTTAAATGCGCTTACCATGAGGTTTTCAAACGCCCAAAACTCCTTTGGAAGGATATGATAGATCAAGGTATTTTTGCATATATAGACCGAGATTTATACAAATGACAAAGCCTACGCGGTGATTGGCGAGCACTTGGGGTATCGCGTGCGGTCCTAAACTGCTCAGTAGTATCTTGGTTAGTCTCGAAGGCCGTACCAACTACCCGGATGGGGCTTACCGAGTAGAAAAATTTGTCGTCAACAGATTGTGATCATCCGACCAAATGAGCAGGTGTTGCAATCCATTAGCGAGATGGCTATATATGTGACCGCATTACTGGACAATCAAAAAGCCTTGGGAATCCAAACCGAAAATGACTGTGATATTCATAGGCTCTACGGTATCTCAGGTCAAGAGATTAAAGCGCTGCAAGGTACCAAGTTGATTTTCTAGTTTTTTAGTTTCTTCCTTGGTAATACCGTAACTCTCGTGTACCAGGGCTTCAATCGTCATTTCAATGTCCTGCCTTGCTTTGTAATCTGATTCGTGGTTGTCCCCTTTCTGACCACGAAGAAGATCGTTGACTAGACTTTCAAAATAACAACTATTTGGAATGGGTTTCGGTACAGGGATCCTTTTTACCACGTAAGTAAACCACCTAGAGGTTCCCATCCCAGATGTCGTCGCAGTCTTGTTTACGTACCACGTGATTAGGGATGAATTTAGGAAGGCAGCCAACTGCTTCATCAAGATACCATGCATAAAGTACGCGGAATTGGCACAGAGTATCGCTGCTCCGGCCGGCGAATAGGAGAACCTTCCCTCTGGAGTCAAGTCCATCCAAAAGAGTTTCTCCTCACAGAACTGTGCATGATAAGCGCATGTACTCTGAAGTTCGTACCAGGCATACGGGGTCTTTGACCTTGATCTACCGCCTCCTGGTAGTAAACGCCCTTCCTGGGCCAATCTTTCTCTTCCAAAGGACAAGAGATATCGTTTGATCGCAGGATAAGCGTCAATGTCTAGACCAAGTGCCGGAAACGTTGATATCAACCAGAGATCTGACCAATTTGCACTGTAACGCCCTATATCCCGACCCCTGAGAATTGGCTTGAGTATTTCTTCTGATGCTGGATCCTCGGCGATTAGTTGATCTCGCATAGTGCTGTCGACGATGAATGCAGGGTTGTAGCCGGTGACAATTCCTCGATAAATAGATATATCCCACTCGCACAGAGGCGTTCCGATGGCCTCCATCTTTTCCATCACTGCCTGCTCGGTTGACGAAAGTACTGTCCATGGCCGATCCTTTATTGGTTTCAGTGTCCCCCATTCTTCTTTGGGTGGAGGAAACCGGTTGTCCCGTATTTCCTCGACATCCACGGCTAGGCATGTCTCTGAAGAACCCTTACCGTTCCTGATAATTAGCACCGCAGTATCAACTATTGCGTTCTCAAAGATATCTTTTCCCAACTCAATCAGTTGCAGAGGTGAGTGGTGGTCCGCAAACCATTGGCGTAGCGGTTTACCATATTTAGCCTTCAGCCAACTATTGGAAGTAATGTAACACAAGATGCCCGATTGAGGTCTGAGCAGCTTGCAGCCGCGTTCGTAAAAGAGCTGATAGATATCACCACTACGTCGGTAAGTCTGATAAGGTTCGCTAGAATAAAGATTTCCGGCACGGCTTCCATCCTTCTGCAGCTGAATATAGGGTGGGTTTCCAATAACAATATCAAATCCGTCGGTTACCCCAAACATATACTCTGGATCGAACCAGTCAGCGATACCATTTTGGTCGTACGGATTCCACTTCGAGATACGTTCTGCAGTATTGGCTGGAAATCCGGATTGTTGTAACTGCGAGGCTAACTGAGTGCGTAGTCGCTTATCGCTTTCTTGTACTTTAACCTTTTCCGACTGATATCCGGCAAGGAAATGGCGTTCTCGATTGGTGGCCAACTCACGCTCAAGCACCGAGATGACCTGGGTTCGTCCTAATTCCGACTGTGATAGCCTCTTTAGCCTGAGTAAGCTATTGGCAGCTAGCAGACGGGTCTCCAAGTTGGGGAGAGGTCGAATCCCATAATTGGGAGCGTGGAGTTTTTTGTTCTGCTCAATGGTTAGAGATATAAAGAAGCGAAGTTTGGCAATTTGGCAGGCGATTGGCTGGATATCCACACCGTAGATGACGTTCTGAATCAGGTAGAGTTTGCGGCCGAAATCTGTATGTCGGTATTTTTCGAAAGTATCGCTTATTTCGGCCAGTATATCGTTACGCTCCTGCTGATCCTTGGTGTCAAATGCTTGTCCGGCACGGTTTGCCGCACGCTCCTTCTGAAAAGCTTCCCACAACGTATTGTCAGGATCAAGCCTACGCAGCGCTAAAGTTAGCGTTTGTAAGATAGCCATCGGAAAGGCGCCAGATCCGACCGCCGGATCAAGCGTTCTGAGTTCAGAGATGGCTGCCACCACGGACTGGGTTTCATCGGCATCGAAAAAATCACGAGCGTCTGCTTTCTTGTCTTGCCAATCAAGCAGATAACCGAGTTTATCGCGCCAATGCTCTTCCGGTGTTGATGTCGGCCTGACTTTGGCTGCCAACGCGTTGGCCACTGCCTCGTGGATCATGTAATCCACCACTGGGCGCGGCGTGTAGTAGGAGCCAGTGTTTTTGCGCGCCGTCTCGCTTGTCTCGTGGTCGTAGGCGGCTAGGAGGTTCTCAAAGACACGGCCAAGCAGTTCGGGATCAAGTGCGACTTCTGTATCAAGCGGAGTGCTCTCCTCAATAGTGAATTTGTAACGGCGGAATAAGGCGAAAAGGCCCTCTTCTTCGTCAAGCAACAACCGAGACGGGACTTGCAAAGTGTGTCCTTGGATGTCCATATCGTCGGTAAAGGCATCAATTTGTCGTTGTTTGTGCCCACTGCCTTGTGAATCGTCTAGGCAGTCGAACAACCCGCCATTTACAAACGGAACCTGCTTCAGCCTTTCAATGAAGTCGTCCGGGCGATGAAGCAAATTGCGATAGCAGTATTTATTGAAATCGCGATGTGTCGTGCTACTTTTTATGTTGAAAGCGCGCTCCTCAATTTCAGTATTTAGCGTTGCGAAGAACAAGTTCTGGAGCACCGCTTGGTAGTAATTAGTGTTCTCAGGCGTATGATCTTTGACGTAGTCACGGGCAAAATGCTCTTCGAACAACTCACTTGGAACTAGATCTTTCTCTCTTAGAAACCAGATGAAAAGAATGCGAGTAATCAATCGAATCACTTGTCTTTGTTCGCAACCGTCTCCAGCGCCATCATCGGGGAAGCGGCACTCTACGGTCGCTCGCTCAAACCAGCTGAAAAGCTCTGTGTAGAAGCGCTCGTTCAGCGTCTCAATACTGAGTACCCTTTCCCACTTTGCGTGCAGGTCATCAAAGTTTCGCACACCTGCGCGGATCATGTTGTTCAGGGAGAGCTCGGCAAGAATTTCGATATGTGCTCGATGCGGTTTTACAAGGTGGATATCCTTGACCAGCGTCACTTTTTCCAGAACATCCCTGTCATCGTCCTGCTTATTGGCGCGCCGGTGTATGGCAGCCAGTGTCAGAACGGAGTCGTATCGAAATAGGACAATCACTGGCATTCTGAAGAGTCGATTGACGGCGCGCGTCGTTTCCGTGAAATAAGTGCGGGGATAGGTGTTAGACCGCATGTCCACGGCGAGAAACAGGAAAGACTTGGCGCGCCCTTGGTCAAATCCTGGTCCGTCTAGGAGCCTGCGTTGGTCAGGTGGGAGTTCAATCTCATCGCTTGTGACCTGAAATACGATTTCAACCATGCGCCAGTCGTTGAACCGGTCGTTTTGCTTTTCGGTCAACCGTTTATCAGATCCGAGGCTTTTGCAAAATTCGCGAACATTGCCTACATCCGCAGTCCGACTACTAGCATAGCCAAGCGTATTCAGCAGTCGAACTGCGCCATCGCGCAGTGGTACCTTGCCAGCTAATGCCACCAGGGCTTGGGATGTCTTCTGGAGCAAATCTTTACCCATTGCGTTGGTCAGACTCTTCCTTTGCGATAATCAGCCACGTTACCAAGGTGAAATCCCTCGCCGGATTGGGCGTTTGTGGCTTTGCCGTCAGCACAGCGTCACGGTTGTTGCTGAGCCAGTCAAGTTCCCTATCCCTGAGTGTGGCATCAATGCTCCGTAGTGCTGCTTCAAGCAGAGCGTCATACTTCTCCATGCGCTGGCCATGTTTTGTTTCCTGATCGAAAGCATTCTCCAACTCCGTCAGGGAATTGAGTCGGTTGGCGGCTAGGGTACGGAAAATGGAAAGGCACTGTTGCGCCTGCTGAAAGGTGTACCGCACGCTACCATCGGCTTGGACGTAAACGAGAAAATATGGCCAGAAGCGATTCGGGGTGCGCGCCGCCGTATCTCCATTGCGTTTCAGGCAGAAGATTACCCCAGGTTGTATCCGATTGGTTCGCAGGTTCGACCCCGCCGCGGTGTTGTTATCCACGACTGCATGGATACCCAGCGGCGCTACTTCTAGATCAGCCCGATTCTTCTGGATGAAGTTTAATAGGTCGGCAATGAAGTCATCCAGCGTAAGGTCGTTCAGATTGATGCCATTCTCGGCTTCTTCAATATCAAGAATCTCTTCTCGCATGCGGGTTAGCTGCTGGTCGCGGAAGGTGAGATCCGACTGGATTGCCTCCAGCGGATCGTCAAGGCCAGTCGCCGTTGCATCTGCAAGTGCCATACGTGCTTCGACACGGTTTTTCAGGTCTAGATAGCGATCAAGGTCTTGTGTCGGCCAGAAATTGGTCATAGTGACCTGCTTGTTGCGGCTGCCGAGTCGGTCAATCCGACCGAAACGCTGCATTAGCCTGACCGGGTTCCAGTGGATGTCATAATTCACTACCATATCACAGTCTTGAAGGTTCTGTCCCTCTGACAGGCAGTCGGTGGCGATCAGAATATCGATCTCGTCACCATCATCTCTGGACTGTTGCGCCCTTGGCGCGAACCGTGAAAGGATTTCAATGAAACCGGTTTCGTTCAAACTACTGCGATTGCCTCTGCTGCCTGTTACCAAGGCCATATGGACGCCAAGTTCTCCACTCGCCCAATCAAGGAGGTTTTCGTAGAGATACTTTGCGGTATCAGCAAAGGTCGTGAAGACAAGTGCCTTGCGGTTCGCACGCTCATCCTTGTCTTTTGGCGCTAACTCAACTTTTTCCTGCAACACCTTTTTCAGAGTGGCCAACTTGTTGTCGCGTTCGACGGTGACTTGCTGTGCCTGTTCATACATCTCTCGAAAGACTCGCCGATCTTCGTGGAGGTGGTCTTGCCAACAGTCGGTATCCAACTCATCCAGCCGGTACCGCCGTCCCTGGCCAATAGCGAACTCCTCGTCTTCTTCATCGTCTTCCGGTCGGGCATCAATGTATTCAACCGAACCATGCTTTCGCCACTTTTCGATCAATTCGTCAATGTCGTCCATCTTTTTGAGGATACGACACAAGGTGAGTGTGAACGAATGCACTGAGCTTTCGAGACGTTTCAGAAGGTTTACTCGCATCATTCCAATGAGCGAGTGCTCGCGGTCACGCTGATCAAAGCGTTGCTTTGATTTCTCTTCGTCCAGACCTGACGTGTCTTTCAGATATTGCGACGGCGTATAGACCGCCAGTCGGAAACTCCCGATCCGGCGGTGCAGGTCGTCATAGGAAAGTGCTCCCTTGCTGTCCGTTGCGGGGTAGCAGTTTTGCGGCGGGGCACGTTCGGGAAAGCCGCCGATCTTCGCCGTTACATCGGGATAATAACGATGGATATGGTCGCGAGAGCGTGCGAATGAAACCGTGTCTAGCAAAGAAAGAAAATCGGCACCCAGCTTTTCCAGAAGGTCTTTCTTGTGCGGCTGTGATCCGGCTTGCCTGGCTGCCTCCCACTGCTGGAATGCGCGCTGGGCCACGCCGAACATGGACTGGATGTTGCCGATACCAAGTGCGTCCAGGAACGCATCCTCGCGCTTTTCGGTCATCAGATAGATCTGATTGCGGAGATCTCGCAGGCTGGTATTAACGGGTGTCGCCGACAACATCAGTACTTTGGTTCGCACACCGCCCTTCATGACCTCCTCCATCAAGCGGTTGTAACGACTGCGCCTGACAAGGTTGCCGTTCTCGTCATGTCGATCACGACCCTCGTTGCGGAAGTTGTGGGATTCGTCAATGACAACCAGATCAAACGCGCCCCAGCTGAACTGAGCAAGGTCTATGTCTCCCGATTTCCCTTCATATCGACTGAGGTCCGTATGTGCGAGTACAGTGTAATTTAATCGGTCACAGTCGAAAGGATTGTGGCTGGACGCTGCCCGAGCTGTGTAACGGATCCAATTGTCCCTCAGGCGCGCAGGGCAGAGGACAAGAACTCGTTCATTGCGCAGCTCAAAAAACTTAATGACCGCCAGTGCTGTCCAAGTCTTTCCAAGGCCTACGCTGTCGGCGATGATGCACCCATTGAGCCTCAGTAAGCGGTTAATCGCGCTGGTCGCACCATGTTGTTGAAATGTATAAAGAGCCTTCCAGATCTCTGTATCATGGAGGTGAATATCGTAGAGCAGATGTTCGTGCTCGACATGCTGTTTCAGCCAGTTTTCGAAAACATGGAAAAGCGTTTTGTAATAGACGAATTCGGGAGCGTAGGGTCGACCAAGATGCTCCAGAGCCGCCAGAACGTCAGCCTTTGCATCGTAGGTTAGGTCTTGGTCGCTCCATAGGCCGTCGAACCACCTTTGCAGTGCCTTGCGCTCTTCCTCGCTACGGATCTCCAGATTGAGTTCGATATTGGGTACTGTTCCAAGTCCAAGACCGCGTACAGTGAAGTTTGAGCTTCCCACCAAGGCCGTAGTTTTCTTCTCGTCCTCAATGTGGTATAGCTTGCCGTGCAGAAAGTTGGCGCGGTTGATTGTCCGGATATCGACCTGTCGGTGGATCCAAGCAGCACAGGCGCGAGCCAGCGGTTTTTGCGCTAGTGCCTGTTTCAGATCCATACCGCCGGCTTCATTGAGGCGGAAGGACTTGACTTGATCTTCGCTGGGGTCCGGCGTGCTGGTTGCCGCCGGCTCGCCGTAGAGAAAGCGCATACGGCCGGCTTGCTCAAGTACATCCCTCAGGGCATCATAAGCGTAAATCGTAAAGTACGCTGAAACGATCGACAAGTTCGCCCCTGGCTGGATGTTGTCGCTCAGAAATTCTCCCATTCGGCGGGACCGATTATCGACGATAGCGTTTGTATCGTCATCTTCGAAAGCGTGGCTCATTCCATCAAGAAGCTCCAGGCGCAATGCCTTGTGTCCGCAAAACAATCACGTACAGGCAGTGAATAGGGTGGCAGGCATCCAACCTGAAGTCATCGTATCTCTACTGGCAGATCTTTTATTGTACAGGGGATAAACGGCGTTCCATACCCATGCAAGGTTCCTCTGGGTACGATGAATACTACCTGCTAGGGTTATGCGCTGCAAGACGATTTGGCACTGAGTAATAGAATCATAGATTATCTTACTCATTATTCACACGGGAAGATATATTTTCCTAATTTTATCTCAAGAAATTTTATGGGGGCTCCTAGGCAGGTGCCCGATACCAAGTTGCGACGCTCAAGAGACCGTCGCAACTTGGGCGGCCCGGGACGTGGTGAACGTCAGTGACGCCCCCCCCCCAGCTATCGCGCCGCCACGCGCGAAGCGGCGTGGCGACCAAATACCTTGACAACTACATGCAGTGGTTACAGCTATACGACTTCCGCCCCGACCAAACCACCGAAACGAACTGCATTGTCGAGCATGTCGGACAAGATACACATATAACAACATAAGAGCCTTGATTAAAGGTTAAATCCTGCTAGGATTGCTGGCGAAGTAAAGGCGTCAGTTAGAAAGAAAACATGCTTTCGGGCCCGCGTTATAGCAACCCTAAGTAGTTTGCGACTCTTCCGATATGGGGGTGTGTCACCATAGGTGGTGAAAGGGCAAATATTGCTCTCATCAAACAGAATAACCCCATCAAACTGCTTCCCTTTAGACTTATGCATAGTCATAACATGCAAGCCAGAATTATTATTGTCATCCGACATCAATTGGTCTTGAATTAAAGCTGTGTCTATAACTGTACGAGCCGATGCATAGTTACCTTGATCCTGCCAACTCGTGGCCAACCCAGATGAAATTGCCTTGCCGCGATTAAAGTCCATTAAATATTCTACCGCAGACCCAACCTCTTTTAGATCCACATTGCCTTCTTTGCGGAGCAGGCGTCTTATGTACATCCAATCTTTTCTTGGATTACCCCAAAATTGATGATCCGCCAAATCTGTTAGAATTTTATCTATGGACTTAATAAAAATAGTATTCCGACAATTGCCACCTTCATTCAAGGTTCTAACGTAACCGCTCCATCGGTCCGCCTTATCTTGTGCTGTTTTGGTACCCTTAGATTGAAAGATATCCCTTAGAAGCTCTAAGCAAATTGCTTTATCTGGCGAGAGATTATCCTTTCGCTTTGGCTCCATTAAAAATGCGATAAGTCGACTCGATAACATTGCTCTCGTTTCATCAAACAAAATCTGATGCGGTATCGGCTTTTGGTCACCCTTACCACGTAAAGCATTTACTACAGTGGTAACGCCTTGATTAGTGGAGGTTAGTATGGCAATATTATCTGGCCGGTCGCCAGTTGCGCCAGCAATTTCTTTTCCAATTCGTCCAACGGATGATCTGATTGCTAAATCACGGCTTGCCTTTCCTCGATTGTATTCCTGCCTTGTTACACCGCTATAACTGCCAGCTTTTGGCGAAGCAGAAAGAATATCGTTTCCACACTGTAGTATTTCGGAGTCAGGACTTCTATTATTTTGCTCCCCAAGATCAATTTGTAAAGGATTTAATTGATCTAAGATATCAGCAACCCTCTCAGCATTTACTCCTTCTCGAAAATCGTATATTTGTTGTTCCAAGTCGGCCAGGCAAATAAGCTGGCTTTGAGAAGCCAGCTTTCTAGCACTGGCCCACTGTTCTTCATCTGTATCTTGGGCTTCATCAATAATTATCAAAGGATATTTTGATGCTACTAATTCCTTTATTTTGGGTGTTTCAGAAAGCAATTTAAATGCTGTTGGGGAGAACAAATCGAATGCAATACGTCCCTCTTCGTTAAATAAACGATTCCTTTCAGTCACCCACTGCGCCCAAGCGGTATCATCAGGCTTTATACCTTTATTTATCGCTTTTTCGTCATGGGGAAGTAAAATTGACAATTTTCTAGGGCTGCCTAGTAAATAACTATGTGTTTTAATTATTGACCAAAAAAAAGAGTGGAATGTCTGAATTGAAATTCGTGTCATGCATTCCTTTGATACCCACTCTGCAGCAGATTCTGCAACTCTAGCAACAGCTGCTCTAGAGAAACTCAAAAAAAGAACTAACTTTCCAGGATTTAAACCTTGCTCTATGCGTATAACAGCTTTTTTCAACGCTATAGTAGTTTTTCCAGACCCCGGTCCACCTGTAACAAGGGCATGACCTGGCTCATCCAGGAGTCTTTGTCTATCTGTGCATATATTCATTATTGCTCAGAATTATCGGCTCCGGGAGTAATCGTAAACTGCGGGTATACAGCTTCTAGAAAATCTATAATAATTTTTGGCAATTCTTCTAACTCGCATTTTATAAGCAGCAATGTAGCGCCGTTTTCTCCCTTTGTTCCTCTAAGAAATTTCTTTGTGTGTCTTTTCAAATCTTGATCAGAAGGTCGCGCAACAGGGACACCGTATTTATTATCAAGGTTAATCATCTCATCATTCCTAATTGACTCCAACAACTCCCACTGCCTGTGCAGGGGAACAACATTCGCAAGAAGATTTTCCATGCTATCAAAGGGCATTGAAGTAACAAAATCATATGCAGCTTCAAGATCCGCCTGCTGCTGAGTTGTTCTCCTTGGGTTTTTATCACAGAATGCAAATACTGGAATATCAATAGAAGCAAAGAATTTTCCTAACGCAAGAAGCTCCCCATCCCCATCGGCTGATATAATTGATATCCCTGAAAGATCAAGAGGAAGAGCTTCGGAATGATCGTTCCCATATCTCCCTGCTACATACTTCAGCACAGAAACCTCAGTAATACCCTCGCCAACTATAACTCCATTTGAAAGCATTGCTTCGGCAAAATCCCTTCTTACTTATATGATTTTGGTATGTCTTCAGCTTTAAGCCAGAATCAAGAGTTACAGGTGTGGCATCAAATCCACCATTGTCACTTTTCTTTAATAGCCTTATTTGCTCGGGCTCAAAGCGCTCGATCACATAAGGTGAGTGGGAAGTCACAAAGCATTGAGTGGACTCATTCAAAAGATAATCAGCTACTCGACGCTGTGTATGAGGTGGAAGTGCAATCTCAGGTTCCTCCATCGCAAAGATTACATTATCTTCTTTTAAGTCAGCTATATATGAAAGCAGTGCCAAAACCAGTGTATTAAGAGTCCCCGTACCAACTTTTTGAAAGGGAACTGGGACTTGTCCATCCGAAGTAGATAGAAAAAACGACAAGGTATTTCTTAGATGCTCTCGAGTTAAATTCGAAACATAAAGCCTAGTCTTCCTTTCATCTCCCTGCATAGGCACATATTTTCCGAGCCTCTGCTCGATATCTCTCAAGATATCCTGCAAGTTAGCAGCACCTGCATCTACAGGAGGGTTCAGATCACGTAATTGGGATCTCGCTGACTCCCATAATCCAGCCCTTGTTTCTGTTAGCCTTAGTATTATGTCAAGTAATGACCCTCTCTCAAGGCTTAGTGCACGACTTCCAGTTCTGATTGTCCTTAAATACAAGAAGCCAAACATTCTTTTGATGCGCTTGTGCACTTTTGTATATTCACCTTCAGACGCATCGGGACTGTGTGAGTAATATACGTCGGCTTCGAATTCATCCTCTTCCGGCATATAAGATGCAATCATCTTTAATCTGAGGCAGGGAATGGAATCTTCAACCTTTCTAATTTCACCTTCCTCAAGAATTCTTTTTTCTTCAAAGTGCCAAAACTCTATATGATTGCCACAAGCATTACTCACTTCATCCGAAATCTCTATTAATACTGCTTCGATTATTGCCCGAATTGGCTTATTTTCACCATCTAAATACACTCCGTTATAAAAATCAAACTCCTCAACAGGTGGGAATTTATTTAGCCGGTCTGGTCCCAAAACCATATCTAAAGCTTCGCATATCGTAGATTTTCCTACGTTATTCCCTCCTATTAGTAACGTATGCCCATCGAATAGAAGGGATGCATTTTTAACACAACGGAAATTACTAATACCAAGTTTACATACTTTCATTTATTTTCCTACAAATTCTCATCAAAAAGTTGCATTTGGCCCCCTTGTATTCAAGGATCGTATATTTGCTTTTGGCTCTTATGGGAACCTCTCAAAACCTTGGTTTTTTCAGCTTGTCGATCAAATTATACGATGATGGTGAATGAATATTAAATCTTGGGTATTTAAAGTGAGAAAAATACTCAAGACAAGGTCGTATGGACCCAATTTTGGTGTTTTTTCACGAACTGTAGGCGCAATGTGCCTGCAATTCGTTGTTTAGACGATCGCCTCGCGCGCTAAAAACACCCAGCGGCACGTGTTGTAGAGCAGTTTTGCAAGCCAATTTGCACCGAATCCCGAACAAGCAGATGGAGCGGATGAATTTACCGCCCAGTTCGTTTTGGCAACTGGCAAATACATGCTCAACACGCACCTTGGCCCCCGCCGATTCTCACGACGTTGATATGCCGTGAGGGCCCGATGTTGACCTCGCTTGAACATCACCCGTGAAGTGAGGCCCTGCGCCCTAGGAGCGTGCGCTATAGGACAATTTCGCATTCACTAAATAGGATATATTATCGTATTTATTCTTCATATAGATATACTTTCCTAATTTTATCCCAAGAATTTTCTACGGCGCAGGCTCCTAGTAGATCAGCCACCGGGCTATGACTTCAAGTTTGATGTGCTTGTGCTTGTGACATCGCCTGCATACGTGATGCGACTCATTGCACGCGTGTATGCTTGTTAAAAACGCCAGTTTACCAGCTTATAAGGATATATGCCTTTAGGTCAATCGATCGTAAGTCAGGGACTTACCACTTGGTTGGTCTACGACCCCTGTTCTGTCGTAAACTAACCTGCCATTTACGAATGTATGCGTAACACGCGATGCAAATGTGATACCAGAAAATGGCGACCAACCGCATTTCGCGAGAATTGGCTCGTTGTCGATTGAGGTGTTTTGCGTACTGTCCACGACTGCTACGTCGGCGTAAAACCCTTCGCGCAGATAGCCGCGATCCATGACATTAAATAATTCGGCCGGTGCATGGGAGGTCTTGTGCACTACCGTGGGCACGTCAAACACGCCTTCTATTGCCTGCTCAAATAATGAAAGTAATGCGTGCTGAACGAGCGGTAGTCCCGCAGGCGCTCGCGCAAACAGTTGCTGTTTTTCTTCGACCGTGTGCGGTGCATGGTCCGTCGCAATCACATCAATCCGATCCTCGACAACAGCTTTGCGCAATGCGAGTTGATCCGACCGTCGCTTAATCGCAGGATTACATTTAATTTGAGAACCCCTAGATTCGTACCATGCATCGTTGAAGAACAAGTGATGAACGCACACTTCCGCAGTGATTCGTTTTGAACTCAAAGGACCTGCTTCGAACAAATCCATTTCGTCTGCCGTGGTGAGATGAAGTACGTGCAGTTTGGAATCAAACTCTTTGGCGAGATTCACGGCCAATGTGGACGACTTGAGGCATGCTTCTCGAGATCGTATTCTGGGATGTTGTATTGGCGGTAGATCATCGCCAAACTCCTCTTGCGCTGCTCGCTCGTTTGCCAAAATAGTTGGTGTATGTTCGCAATGGGTAGCGATTAAAACCGGTGATGAAGCAAAGATGCCTCGTAACGTTTCTTCGTTGTCGACGAGCATGTTGCCGGTGGAAGCGCCCATGAAGACCTTAACTCCGCATGCAAGTCGCGGGTTAAGCGACTTAATCACTTCAAGGTTGTCGTTTGTAGCGCCGAGATAGAACCCAAAATTTGCATACGACGCTTGCGCCCCTCGTGCAAGCTTTTCGCGTAATCGATCTTCCGTAATCGTTTGCGGGTTGCAATTCGGCATCTCCATGTAGCTGGTAATGCCGCCAGCGACAGCAGCTCGCGACTCCGTGGCGATCTCGCCTTTGTGCTCGAATCCTGGTTCGCGAAAGTGAACCTGATCGTCAATCATGCCAGGAATCACCCATGCCCCTTTCGTATCAATTTCAACGCGTCCAGCAGCCGTACCGCCGACCTGGGAGATGCGCTCACCGTCGAATGCCAAATCGCCCTCGAATACGCGCCCTTCATTAACCAATGTACCGTTTTTCAGAACGATTGAGTGAGGCAAATCAGACTCCTAGAAAGTGCGTAGTTCCGTTGGGTGCGCTTAGCTATTGTCCACCCGAACGAATTGCTTGGTATGATAGCTTGATGCACGACACACAACCTGTTCAATACATGGAGCGCACGCGTCTTTACTACGAGGCGCAAGGCTTCGAGCGAGCCTACCAGTGGGCTTGCTTTGATGACGTTCCGTTCTGTCAACTAAAGAAACCGCTAGCAGCTTCGAGAATCAGCGTTATTACGACCGGCGCTAGATACGACCGAAAGATGTCCGAACCGCGCATCGTTGATTCCGGCGATGTCGATGCATTGCCGGCCCGATTGTTTGGCGACGACTTGTCATGGGACAAGGATGCTACGCATCTAAATGACCTCGGATCGTATCTGCCAATAAGGGTACTTCAAGAGCTTGCCGAAGAAGGCGTTGTTGGAAGCGTAGCTTCGCGCTATCACTGTGTTCCGACCGAATACAGTCAGAGGCGCACACGCGAGGCCGACGCTCCTGAGATTCTTCATCGTTGTCGAGAGGATCAAGCGGATATCGCACTGCTTGTGCCGTTGTGACCCGTTTGTCATCAGTCCGTGGGACTGACGGCTCGACATCTTGAATCGAATGGCATACCGACCGTGATATTAGGCTCCGCGCTTGACATTGTTTCACATTGCGGCGTGCCTAGGTTTTATTTCGTCGACTTCCCTTTGGGTAATCCGTGTGGTAAACCATACGATGTCGTTATGCAAAAGAAGATCGTGAGCGCTGCACTGAGCATGTTCGAAACCTCAACGGCACCGCGTGCACTTGCGATAGATGAGAATCAATGGGGAAGCGAAGAATGGCGCGAACGCTATATGCAATTGCATCCGGAAGATCTGGAAAGTTTGCGTCAACAGGGTGAGGAACGTCGTCGCGAACGTCAGCGACTGCGCGATCTAGGGCAAGTAAGAAACAATTAGAGGACTGTCCCCAACGATCGAACCGACCGTGCAGATCATGACACTAAGTAGCAGATATGTCGCTTGATTTTGCGATTGAGCTGATAAAGTCGGCGTTACCACGCGATTGCGTTTTAACTGACCCTAACGCTACCGCGCCGTTCGAAACGGACGGATTAACGGCTTATCGTCAGCGCCCCCCGGTGGTCGCGATGCCGCGCAATACGAGCGATGTACGTGCAATCCTGCGGATTTGCCACGAAACAGGCGTACCTATTGTGACGCGAGGTGCAGGAACAGGACTTTCCGGTGGCGCACTACCGCTTGAGAATGGCGTATTGATGGCGCTCACAAAAATGAATCGCATCCTGGACATTGACGATGTAGGTTGCACAGCTACCGTGCAACCAGGTGTTACAAATCTCTCGATTTCGCAAGCAGTTGAGGACAAAGGATTGTTCTACGCCCCGGACCCCTCGTCGCAAATCGCTTGCAGCATTGGTGGCAATGTCGCCGAGAACGCCGGTGGCGTGCACTGCCTTAAGTATGGGCTTACGTTACATAACGTACTCGGCTTGAAAGTGCAAACGGTTGAAGGCGATGAACTGATATTAGGAGGTAACAACTATGAAAGCGTCGGCGTGGGTTTATTACCTCTTTTCGTCGGCTCTGAAGGATTGTTAGGCGTCGTCACAGAAATCACTGTCAAGTTAGTGCCGATCCCTCCGCACAAGGAAGTATTACTTGGCGCGTTCGATACGGTCGCAGCAGCTGGCGAATGCGTCACTGAGATCATTGCACAAGGCATCGTGCCGGCGGCATTGGAAATGATGGACTCGTTGGCAATTCGTGCCGCCGAGGACTTTGTAAACGCTGGTTATCCTAGGTCCGCGGCAACGATTCTGCTTTGCGAAGTTGATGGGACGCGCGAACAGGTACGAGTAGATGCGCAGATCATCCGAGATCTGATGAATACGCACTCTGCAACGGCCATTCGATCAGCGACCACGCCTGCAGACAGAGAACGATTGTGGCAAGGAAGAAAAGCAGCTTTTCCTGCCGTAGGACGGTTATCTCCCGATTACTACTGCATGGACGGCACGATTCCTCGTAGACATCTTGCCGACATACTGACAAAGATCAGCAAGTTGGCGACGAAATACCGCTTGCGCGTTGCCAATGTCTTCCATGCTGGCGATGGTAATCTCCATCCTCTCATTCTCTATGATGCGAGCAGCGACGATCAACTGCAACGAGCGGAACGATTGGGCGTTGAAATTCTTGAACTCTGCGTTCAGGTGGGAGGTACCGTAACGGGCGAGCATGGTGTTGGGGTAGAAAAACTTGATCCGATGTGTTCACAGTTCTCCACGGAGGAACTCAGTCAGTTCGCCCGAGTCAGAAATGCGTTCGACGCTGGCGGCCTCATGAATCCTGGGAAAGCAATCCCCACGCTAGCTCATTGCAGTGAAATTAAAGGTATGCATGTACACGGTGGCAAACTTCCATTCCCTGATTTAGATCGATTTTGATCGCCTCGTACGACGATTCGCAACGTCTTGTTGACGTTATTAAGGAGGCGTCAAACAAACGGAGACAGTTGTCGATCGCAGGTCACGGGACAAAGGCGAGCTATGCTTGTTCAACAAGTGGGGATGCGCTTCAAACAGAAGATCACACTGGGATCGTTCAGTATCGTCCGGATGAACTCACGATATCTGTCCGTGCAGGTACGCCGCTCGCCGTGGTTGAGAGCGCGCTTGATGAGCGCAATCAAATGCTTGCTGCCGAACCGCCGCGATTTTGGAATGGCGGTAGCATAGGCGGGGCGATAGCGTGCGGATTAAGTGGACCTGCACGCCCGTGGCGCGGTAGTTTGCGCGATGCCGTGCTCGGTGTCGAAATCGTTAACGGGCTAGGCGAACGCTTACGCTTCGGTGGTTCGGTTATGAAAAATGTAGCGGGATTCGACATATCGCGCCTGCTAGTAGGTTCGCTGGGTGCATTTGGTCTGATCTTGAGCGTGAATTTACGTGTACACCCTAAACCCGAATTCGAGCGTACTCTTGTGCGCGAACTTGATTGGGACGACGCGTGGCTCGTTATGTTGACGTCATTAGCAAAACCGTTGCCGGTGACCGGGGTGACCTTTTGGCAAAATGCGCTATACGTGCGTCTTAGCGGAAGTCGTGCAAGCGTCGGTGAAGCAGCCGAAGCATTTCCAGGAGCCGTGGATATTGATAACGAGTGCTGGTCTCATCTGCGGGATCACACGCATCATTTTTTTCTCGGTGCTGACGAATTGCATCGCGCGTGGTTACCGCGGGGAAAGCAAGCGCGACTGAGCGATTCGGAAGCTGCTCTGATTGAGTGGTCTGGTGCGCAAGTTTGGTGCAAAGACGCGCATGCAGCACAAACGCTGCTTGAGGATGGTATAGATGTCGAGCCGTTCGCACGTGCGAAAGTCGCGCCTGTCAAAGAGTCAAAATATGTGAAACGCCTCCGTCTCGCATTTGATCCTCACAGCATATTCAACAACGATATATTGCTTTAAATGTGAGAGTTGACCTTGCGCGTGACCTGTTAGCCACCGAAGAAGGTCAGCGCGCCGAAGAGATATTACGGCGTTGTGTGCACTGCGGCTTCTGCAACGCAACATGCCCCACGTACAACCTGCTTGGGGACGAATTGGAAGGCCCGCGCGGGCGCATTTACCTCATCAAAGGTCTTCTGGAATCAAATAAGGTTAATGAGAACGCGCGAAAACGACTAGATCATTGTCTGACGTGCCGGAACTGCGAAACCACATGTCCGTCCGGCGTTGAGTACGGCGAACTTCTTGAAATAGGACGCGGATTTCTCCACCTTCGAGCGCCCTCAACTTCTTGGTTGGAGCGTTTGTTACTGCAAGTAGTCCCATATTACCGTCGGCTCCGGTTCTTGGTTCGCTTAGGTCGCCTTGCGCGTTGGTTTATCGGTGACCCTTTAAAAAGGATGCTACAGCCTATTCGTCGGAATCGACTTGATGCGAATGATCCTGATGCGAAAGTGACGCTTTTGCAAGGTTGTGCGCAGCGCGCGATGACACCGGAAGTAAACCAACGATTAGTCGACCTTCTGCGCGAGCGCGGTGTCGCAGTGCAAGTCCGTTATAACGAGTCGTGTTGCGGTGGCCTACATCTGCACTTAGGTCACCATGAGAAAGCCAAACGCATGATGTTGTCTTATGTGGAGTCATTGTTCGATAAGGAGACGGAGGTCTATCTATCGTCGGCGTCAGGTTGTGGGGTCACAGTCAAGGATTATTCCCGTTATCTCGACTCGTATGAAGCCCGCACGTTAGCTGAACGAACGCAAGACGTTAGCGAATATCTTCAGCAATTCACATTTAAAAAACACCCGAACATTCAACGGGTAGCTCTGCATATACCTTGTACGCTTCAACATGGGCAACGCTTGCACGGGTTAATTGAAAAGATTCTCAAGCGCACTGGATATGAGCTCGTGCCGATACGTGACAGCCATCTATGCTGCGGTTCAGCTGGCAGCTATTCCATCCTTCAACCTGAACTCTCTAGTCAGTTACTTGACCGTAAGGTGGCATGCTTATTAGAACACGCACCGGATGTCATTGCCACCGCAAATGTCGGATGCCAGATCCATCTCGCGTCGGGTATGCGCGAACGCGTGGTGCATTGGGTGAATTTATTGCATTAATTCGCGCTAGAACTCGTCTCGGCGTCACTTGACATGTCCGACTCGTCTGGGTCTTGATTCTCTTGCGGTTTTGTTACAGGGCTCGGATCACGACCAGCTAACAATTCATCAACGATCCATTTAGCGGTAGCCACCATCTGTTTGTTATCACCGGTAGCAGGTACACGGAACTTGTTTCCAATCAACATCGACGGTACACCGAGTGTTTGCGTATCGACAATGAGTTCCCGATTCACTTCGATCATGCGGGCGATATGTCGCCCATTGAGAGCCGAAAGAAATCGATCGCTCGCAATGCCGCGGCCGTGCATGAATTCAGCGAGCTGTTCGTCGTTCAGAAAGGTGACGTTGCGTTCGTGAATTGCATCGAATAGGCGATGATGGTTTTCATTCAACAGCCCTTGTGAGTCAAGTACGAGATAAGTCTTTGCGAGCCGCGTCGTCATGGTATCGGACACAACATGGATGCGCTTGAACCGTACGTTCTCCGGTAAAGTCGCGACCCAATCAACCATTAACGGTTCGAGATTCGCGCAAAAAGGACAGGCATATGAGAAGAATTCGATCACTTCAATGGGTTCGGTCTGCAACGAGCGATCGAGTGTTGTGAATGAACGATCCGTGCCGGTCATCCAGCCGGGTACAAGATTGAGTGCGTATAGGGTGCTGTAGCCGATCACAATCACGACGATCGTACCCAGGGTTCCGAGTAACCCGATTCGAATTCGCTCAACTTTAGTCATCGCATCATTCCTGAAGTTAATAAAAATATGCTAACAAAAATATGCACCGGCTATCAAATCCACAAACTTACATCTCATGAATCTCACACTCTATCAAGATCCCCTGTGCCCGTTTTGTATGCGCGTGAAACAGTTCCTAACCCAACGCGGTATTGAACTTCCCCAACGCAACACGATGACCGACATGGCAGCGTACAAAGAACTGGTCAAAGGTGGCGGCCGAGCTACCGTACCTTGCTTACGGATCGAAGAGGACAACGGTGAGGTGACGTGGATGTACGAGTCTTTTGACATCATGCGATACTTAGAGAAAGTTGCCGATCGTTTCTGTTAATTCGCCGTAAACTCTGCCACGAGTTGCCAAGCGAGCTCGGCGCGGCGGCGAGCCACGCCGGCGTATTCCAGCGCCTTAGTCGAACTAGCGTTGCCTTCAAGGCCGCGTTTGTATACACCTTGAATGATGCCAGCAGATCGAAATAAGTTGTAAATCACATAAAACAACCAGCCTTTGATTTCACTTCGACCATAGCAATGGCAATAAGTTTCGACGATTTCGCGTTCATTCGGAATGCCAAGAGCGACTAAATCCATGCCGGCGATACCACCGGGTTTCTCGCTTTCCTCGCCGTAGTACTCCTGGCACCAATATCCTAAGTCCGCTAAACCGTCGCCTAGCGTTGCGAGTTCCCAATCCAAGACGGCGACGACTTTGGGCTCGTGTTCGTCTAAAAGCACGTTGCCCAGGCGAAAATCGCCGTGCACGATCACAGGTGGTACTTCTGGTGGTATGTGGGCCGGTAGCCATTTAATGAGCTCGTCCATGGCTTTGATCGTCTCAGTTTCCGATGCTTGATATTGACGACTCCAACGGGAGATTTGACGGGCAAAATAGTTGCCCGGGCGACCGAACGATGCGAGGCCAACCGCGTGCGGATCTACTTGATGCAATGCGGCGAGGATGCGAGCCATATCGCGATAAACTAGCGCTCGTTCAGATTGAGCGAGCTCGGGGAGGGCAGTCTTTGTGAAGAGACGTCCTTCCACCATAGACATGATGTAGAACTTGGTGCCGATAACCTCGACATCTTCACAGAGCGCAAGCATTTCAGGTACCGGGACTTTGCTTCCTTGCAATGCTGCCATGACGCGATATTCGCGATCGACAGCGTGCGCTGAAGGTAGCAATTGCCCTGGTGGTTGCTTGCGCATGACGTAACGTCGCGTAGACGTTTCCAGGAGAAATGTGGGATTGCTTTGTCCACCTTCGAATTGCATCACGCTAAATGGCCCGCGGTAACCAGCAACATGCTGTTGCATATAACGATTGACGCTACGTTCATCGAATTCGTGGCCTGCGCGGACCGGCGTTAGCTCGACTTCGCTCATGTTGAAAGGTTGATGGAAAGATCCATCTTTCATTCTAGGTTTGAACGGTTGTACTTATTGCGTTAAGGCGTATTGATTGTTACACTGGAATAAAGTCATGCATCGCATGGAAAATGAAGCTGGCGTCCTTGTCCAGTATCTCTCGTGCCTAATCGGTTTAATGCGAACGGCTCGTTTGCGAGCGCGCATGATTCTTCATGTGTTAGGGCACGGACTGTGTGATGCATCCATCCCATTGAGTGATACAGCCGTTTTCATATCATTCCCACCTTCAAAAACTAGGATTGAGTGATTCGTGAGGACTGAGAGCGCACGTTTGCAGGATGTTGTGCGTGACTGGTTCGTAGTCGACGCAGCGGAACATAATCTCGGTCGTCTAGCATCGGCGGTTGCGAGTCGTTTACGCGGTAAGCACAAAGTGAATTACACGCCGCATGTCGACACTGGCGATTACGTTGTAGTTATCAACGCAGAACGCGTCAAGGTAACTGGACGTAAAGAAACGGACAAGCTCTACCATCGCCATACGGGTTTTCCCGGTGGTTTAAAAACCACGTCGCTAGGAGAATTGCGCATGCGCCAACCAGAAGATGTTATTCGGCTTGCGGTCAAGCGCATGATGCCGCGTAATCCGTTGGGTCGCAGTATGTTGCGTAAACTCAAGGTCTATCGAGGCCCTGACCATCCTCACGGCGCGCAATTACCTAAAACACTCGTTCTATAGTCACATTAGGATCATACCGTCCTTCATAGGTAAGGGGTAATCATTTGTTAGGGAGTCATTAGTGGTAGGCGATTACAGCTACGGTACCGGCCGTCGGAAATCGTCGACGGCCCGTGTGTTTTTAAGTCAAGGCGTGGGTCAAATCGTCGTAAACGGTAAACCGCTTGACGAATATTTCGGTCGCGAAACCGCGCGCATGGTTGTGCGACAACCATTGGAATCAACCGAAATGACCGAACGTGTGAATCTAAAAGTTACGGTGTGCGGCGGCGGTGGATCTGGTCAGGCGGGTGCAATCCGACATGGTGTCGCGCGGGCCTTGGTCGACTACGATGAGTCGTTGAAACCCACGCTGCGCGCGGCTGGTTTTTTGACGCGCGATGCGCGCAAAGTCGAGCGAAAGAAAGTAGGGCTGCGTAAAGCTCGAAAACGTCCCCAGTACTCGAAGCGATAAGACCCAATCTAATTCATTCGTGACTGCCAACCCGCAGTCAATGCAAGCTAAACAGGCAGAAGATATTTGAGCGAGGACACTCTAAAAACGAATCGGCGTTACTTGTTGCTGGCGACAACAACTGTTTCGGCGGTAGGCGTCGTGGGTGCGGCGATCCCGTTCGTGCAATCATGGCAACCCAGTGCGCTAGCGCGTGCTTTAGGCGCGCCAATTAAGGTCAATATTGGTAAGTTACGGCCCGGCGAGTTGCTCGGACCACTACCGGCGTGGCGGGGTCAGCCTGTGTTTGTGGTGCGTAGGACGCCGGAGGCCATCGCGACCCTCGAATCGGATCTGAGGAAACTTGCCGATCCAGAGTCGCAAGATAGCGAGCAGCCTGACTATGCTCAAAATGCGCATCGTTCGCGCCAGCCTGAAATAGGTGTCTACGTGGGCCTTTGCACTCACCTTGGCTGTTCGCCGAAGTATTACGGCGCAGTGCAACCGGAGGCATTTGAGAGTAATTGGAAGGGCGGTTTCTTCTGTCCTTGTCACGGCTCGAAATTCGATCTTGCGGGACGAGTGGAAAAGAACCTCCCTGCCCCTACGAACTTAATTGTTCCACCGCATTTTTACGAATCGGATACGACTCTGGTGATTGGTTTGGATGAGCGGAGCGCATAGTGGCAGAAGTCAGTGAAAAATCCAGTTGGTTGACGCGGGCTACGCAATGGCTTGACGACCGCTTACCACTCACAGCCACCTTCAAAGAACACGCATCGGAGTACTACGCGCCTAAAAATTTCAATGTCTGGTATGCGATGGGCGTGTTGGCCATCGTGGTATTCGTCATTCAAATTTTGACGGGTATTTGGCTCACTATGGCATACGTTCCGACTGGTGAAGGCGCGTTTGCCAGCGTTGAGTACATCATGCGCGATATCGATTTCGGGTACTTGATCCGCTACATGCATTCGACAGGCGCTTCGGCATTCTTCGTGGTGGTGTACCTGCACATGTTTCGCGGATTCGCCTACGGCTCATATCGCAAACCGCGGGAGCTGTTGTGGCTGATCGGCATGGCGATTTACCTGGTTTTGATGGCGGAGGGTTTTTTCGGTTATTTGCTGCCGTGGGGCAACATGTCGTACTGGGGCGCCCAGGTGATCGTATCTCTGATTGGCGCCATTCCGTATTTCGGCCCCGAGTTGATGGAATGGGTACGCGGCGATTTCGTGATGTCTGGTATCACGCTCAATCGATTTTTCGCGTTGCACGTGATTGCATTGCCGCTGGCGTTGGTAGCGCTAGTCTTCGTCCATATCGTAGCGCTGCATCATGTCGGATCCAATAATCCGGACGGCATTGAGATTAAAGCAAATAAGGATGAGAGCGGTATTCCGCGCGACGGCATTCCGTTTCATCCGTACTACTCAACGAAAGACTTCGTTGCGATCATTGTGTTCTTAATTTTGTTCTGCGCGGTAGTTTTTTATGCGCCAGAAATGGGTGGTTACTTTATTGAGAAACCTAACTTTGAAGAAGCCAACCCGCTCAAAACGCCGGAACACATCGCTCCAGTGTGGTACTACACGCCGTTTTACGCGATGTTGCGTGCCGCGACGTTTCCATTTTTAGGCATTGACGCGAAATTCTGGGGCTTGGTCATCATGGTGGGCGCGATTTTGATCCCCGCCGCGTTGCCTTGGCTTGATCGTAGTAAGGTCAAGTCAATGCGCTACAAAGGATGGTTGTCGAAATCGGCCTTGATGCTGTTCGTGTTTAGTTTTCTGGTGCTGGGTTACCTTGGTACCATACCGCCGTCAGCTCTTGCCACGGCTGCCGCGCAAGTCATGACGATTGTGTATTTCTCGTACTTTATTCTGATGCCGTGGTACACGACGATCGAAAAAACGAAAGCTGAACCCGATCGGGTTACCCATTGAAGCGCGGAGTAGCCATGGGCGTAGGAAATCTTGCAAGGCTCTGCCGCGGCGCGCTTGCAGTCATGTTATTCTGCGGCGCATCGTTTGCGGCCGCGGCCGAATCGGATTGGATTATGACGCCGATGTCACCCGATCTTGGAGATACGTCTTCTTTGCAACGCGGCGCCAACCTGTATGTGAATTTTTGCTTGGGGTGCCACTCACTCGAACATCAACGTTACGAACGTACGGCGGACGATTTGGGCGGCATTCCGCATGAATTGATGGCTTCGAACGTGATATTTACAGGTCAAAAAATCGGCGAACGCATGGAGTCTGCGGTGTCTAAAGAAGACGCGAAAGCTTGGTTCGGTGCAGCCCCACCCGATTTAACCATGGTCACGCGGGTACGCAGTCCGGAATGGGTGTATAACTTTCTGTTGACGTTTTACGAAGATCCCACGCGACCATTCGGCGTAAATAACAAGGTATTCCCTAATGTCGGTATGCCACATGCCTTACTGCCGCTGCAAGGTACTCAAGAGGAAGTTTGTTTTGGTAAGCGTCCAGTAAGTTTGCTTGACGCGCAGACTGCGATAGAACAGGATCGTGTGGCATCGCTTAAAGAAGGTGGCCTGGATAATTGCAGCTCGTTATCGCTTCAATCCGGTTCCGGCATATACGACGCTGAGCAGTTCGAGCAAGCTGCTTTCGATATCGCCAACTTTCTACACTATGTAGGCGACCCAAGTCGCTTAGAACGAGAAGCGTTAGGCAAGTATGTCATCGGTTTCTTGTTTATCCTGTTGATACTTGCGTACTTCCTCAATCGCAATTACTGGAAAGACGTCACGAAAGATTGACGGACGTTTGCAGTCGAAATTTAGTAACTTTATTCATTCATTATCGGTAGATGATTAACCCATGAGCCTAGCTTCACGGCATGCACCTCTTAAGCTGCACACGGATCCCAATTCGCAATATAGCCATCGAGTTCGCATCGTACTCGCGGAAAAGGATCTGGAAGTCGATCAATACGATGTCCCCGATCCGTCGTTGGACGAGGATCTTGCGGTGATCAATCCTTCGTTGAAGCTGCCCACATTGCAAGATCGTGGAACGATCCTCAACGACAGCGCAGTGATTATGGAATACCTGGATGAACGGTATCCGCATCCACCTTTGTTCCCAATCTATCCGGTGGATAAAGCGCGTAGTCGTTCGATCATGCGCGAAATCGACGAACACTTAGCGCATTTTGTGGATGAAATCTGCAAAAATAATCGACAAACACAGAGAAAAGACAACGCCCGTGAGGCGCTGAAGTCAAACCTTGTAGCGTTTCAGTCACATTATTTACGTGAAGAGGAATTCTTTGGCGATGAGGAATTCACGCTGGTCGATTGCACGATGTTGCCGATTCTTTGGCGATTAGAACACATGAAAATTAAGTTGCCAGAACGATCAACGCGGGCGTTGCGGCGCTACATGAATCGACTATTCGAGCGTGAGGGGTTTCGTAGGAGTCTCTCCGAAGAAGAAAAAGAAATGCGGTAAGTGCCGACATGAATTCTTCCCGCTCATATCTTGTCAACGCGCTTATAGATTGGATTGTCGATAACGGATGTACTCCGCATATCGTGCTCGATACTACCTTTGACGATTTGGTGGCGCCCGTTGAACTAGCGCACGAGAATCGGTTAGTGCTTAATGTTTCCGGTACGGCGGTAAGACGGTTTAAGTTGGATCCCAATGGTCTTGAATTTGATGCGCGATTCAAAGGAGAATCTCGAGAGGTTCGTAGCCCCGTCGGTGCGATCATCGGTGTTTACGCTCGCGAAAATGGCGAAGGTATGGCCTTTGCTGCAGAGAAGGAGTCGAACAAACATCAAGAAGAGAAGGAAACAGTTAGCCAAGAGAAACCGAAACTACCACCCCATCTGCGACTAGTTAAGTAATAAGTTCTCAATCTGCCGACGCGAGCTTAGTGCATCCATGCGTCGCGCCGCTATGGCTAGACAAGCAGTTTACATACGGGTTTGTTTGTAGACTAGAGCCTATTGAATAAGCAGCTGCGAACCGAATACCGTATGGCATGGCTCAAAAGATCTTGAAATATCCTGTTGAGTGTTCGTGCCTCAATCCAAGTAGTCCAATAGGATGACTACTTTTTGTATTCCTGCAACGTACTTCGTCACATCGGCCGCAGCCAATCCCACATCTCGCGCAACCAGACCGACTAAATAAATTGAGCCTTTGTGCGCGAATACCCGCACGTCTTTACCCCGTGTTCTAGGATCGTTCATAAGTGCAAATCGCGCTTGAGCGACGATACGTCGATCTCTTATAGCTTCACCAGACGTGAGCGGATCGCCGACATGCAATTCATTATGTACGCTGCGCGCATGCTTAAAGTCTTGCGCGATTTCTGTTATGAGCGTCTTATGCTCATCGCTTCCAACGGTGCCTATGATGAAAATACGACCGTCCAGAACGTTAATGTTGACTTGTGCGGGATAGCGATGGCGTCGGAACTCGTTCCGAACCTGGATTTGCACCGCTCTTTTAAGTAGCGAGTCGTCGTAGATACGCCCTGGTGTGAGGGCCGACTCAATGGTTGGTACCTGCGCGGTGCAACCGCCCACCGTGACGAGCGCGAAACCCCATACGGCAACTAGTGTAAACCAGGATCTTGACATGACAGTTACAGATATGGATGGTGCTGTGCAGTTTGTTGTTCTTCGCGCAGCGGCTTCAATTGTCGTTCGCGTACGATACCCCAATGTGGTAGGCGACGAATATTGCCCGATGGCTCTAGCTGGTAAAGACCACCGGTACCCGATATGGGCTCTGACGTATTCATAAGCGACCAAAGATTACTAAAGCGATATGCATCAATGCCTAACGCGTAAAACGAGGTCATACTCGGATTGGCATTGAATTGTTCACTTACCTCAATTGCTAGTGCCGAGTCGTAAATCCGCCACGCGTCGGTCGTAAACTGAACGCCATCTGCTATCGTCGGGAGGTCGCCACGAATCGCCCTATCCGTGACATAGACGTCAAGTTGCCGGTCAGCGTGGAAACGCAGCGATTCCAATACGGCTTCGAGTTGACTAGCGTTTATGAACGCGACGACGCTATTGATTTCTTGGTTCATGCGCGGTTGAAATTCCAACGAATAATTCACGATAGACTCAATACGTTCATGCCTATGCATGCTCTCTGCAATACCGACAGACGCTCCGATGACTTCGGTCAGTTGACTGAAGTCGCTTATTCGGTGGCTACTGACGACTCGAGCCGGTGCTGCTAAAGCCTGTTCAAAAGCCGCACGCGCTCGTAGCATCCACGGTTCCTCGCCATAGATCAGTACCGCTCGAAGCTCGGGTTGGCGTGACAATGTTTGTGCTATCTTGAGGGCTTCGTCCTCAATTGACCAGGCTAGATAGCGTATCGCATCGGACTGTTTGGTAGATTCCGTGTCTGGTGTATTGAGCATAAGCACCGGTCCTGGGTATCTTTGGTTGCGATACGCAGCGTTTACTGCGTCTTTTGTCAATGGACCGACCACAAGATCGGCACCCTTGGCGAATGCTTCGCGAATCAGGTGAGGTGTGTTTTCGAGCGTAGAGTCGTAAAAAGTAAGAGTCGGGGGATTCGGTGATTGAGCGCTATGCTGATCGGTAAGGTATGCGAGTAGCCAACCGTCTCGGATCCCACGCGCGGCTTGGGTGTAGATATCGTTTCCTGATTGCGGTAGAAGCACCGCAATGTGTTTGGGTCCGTTAGCTAAAAAGGCCGGTCGTCCGGCAAGCCAAGCAACGCTTTCGCGATCTGGATGAAGTTGCTGAAAGCGCTTCAGATTCGCATGCCATGTTGCCATGCTGAAACTGTCGTTAAATCGTGTCACCAACTCCCACCAAAGCTGCAGGTCGGGGTCGCTGGTTATTTGTTGAGCTTCTCTTGCAAGTTGTCTAGGTGTCGATAGAAGTAGAAGCCACAGACGGTCATTGAGACCTAGCTCGAGATCCAGGTCGGTTCCCTGCACGAGTCGTTTGGCGCGCATGAGAGTCGCGCTTGCATCAAAATAACGTTCCTGACTTTCGAGGGCGCGAGCCCACACTTCGAGCGCCGCGACATGTTCGCTATCGGATTGAGGACGAAGTGCCGCAACTAATTCGAACGCATGGCGCCCTTCGTCAAACGCAAGATGCGCTCGTAAAACATCCAATTTGAGACGAGCCGACTCCGATAATCGAGCGTCAATCGTCGCATCGGTCGTAATAATTCGGACGACCTCCTGGGCCCACGTCGCATGACCTAAGCGATAGCGTCTTAATGCTTCGTCCAGGAATCGCACAGGGTTGTGTCGGATGGCCCTAGGACTGAATGCTGGTGTTGTGTGAACCGGCTGTTCGAGTTGGGGTTTCGTTACCGTAGGTGCGAGCTCGCCGCAACTCGCGCACAATACAATCAATAAAACGACAACAAGGCGTGAAATCGTGAGTGGAACTGGCACGCTTTTCATTGTGGCTACGCCGATTGGCAACGTAAGCGACATGAGTGAGCGTGCGAAATTAGTGTTGGAGAAGTCAGCCTTCATCGCTTGTGAAGATACCCGCCGGGCTAATAAACTACTGCGCTTGCTTGCAATCGACGCGTCCTCTAAAACACTACGCAGCTTCAATTCGTTAAACGAAGGCGAATTGACTACGAAAATCATAGATAACTTATGCGGTGGGTGTGATGTCGTATTGATAAGCGACGCCGGTACGCCTTTGCTCGCTGATCCAGGGTTGCCGTTGCTACGTGAAGCTTTCAAGGCCAACTTATCGGTCGTACCGGTGCCAGGACCAAGCGCATTAACTGCCGTTCTTTCCATTTGTCCGATTCCAACGAATGAATTTCGATTCGTAGGGTTTCTTGATCGGAAGGGGGAGTCCAAGGAGCAGCAGATAGACGACATGTTGCGCCGCCCAATCCCCACTGTGTTCTTCGAGTCGCCGCGCCGCATTCTGGATACGCTTTCATTGTGTTGTAAGTTAGGCGCTGGCGACCGCGCTGTATTTGTGGCGCGCGAGTTGACAAAACTGCATGAGGAGAAACTCTTCGCTTCAGTGCGATGCGTGTTGGATCGCCTTCGGCAACGACCGTCCGTCTTAGGTGAGTTCGTTGTTGTACTTGAATCATGCGAAGCAAACCAGAATTATGAAGTGGCTCAATTGGTCGACATGTTTTCAGCTGAATCTATCCCGCCTAGCGCGGCCGCGCGTCTCATCGCAAAGTTGGCCGGCGTCACACGAGATGCAGCGTATCGCAAATTGATCGCGTATCGTGCGCAAATTGATTAGCATTTACGCTGGGAGCCAACTAAGCAATCGCTGGCGTCGTCTTGGCGCGAGAGGAAAGTCCGGGCACCACAGGACACGGTGCCAGGTAACGCCTGGGGAGCGCAAGCTTACGGCTAGTGCAACAGAAAACATACCGCTTGAATGATTCGAGTAAGGGTGAAATGGTGCGGTAAGAGCGCACCGCGAGCCTGGTAACAGGTTCGGCAAGGTAAACCCCACCGGGTGCAAGGCCGAATAGGAACTCATGGCGTGGTCCGCGTCGGTTCGGGTAGGCTGCTATTGTGATGTGTATGGTGACATGCACGCTAGATGAATGATTGCTCTCGACAGAACCCGGCTTACCGGTTGGCTCCTCATTTTTATGAATCGATCCGGGCGATGGTTGCCAATGGCGAAAGCCAATTTAAGGAGTCGATCTCCATGCAACGTAAACCTTTAATAGCTCGTATAATCAAGGGTCGAGCGAGAATATTGCTATAGCAGGTGATTTTCGCGCGTAGACCAATCCATGGATGGTGGGTTTACGCCGTCTGCCAGTCGATAGCCGTGCCGACAGAGGCTCAGGAATGGAGTCGAATGCCTTTGCGTTGTTTGCGGATTACCGTCTTCGTGCACGGATCAAAGATCAACGCCATGAGATACGACGATTGTGCGTTGATGCATACCTTCGGTTTATCTCCAATACGCGACGATACCTTTCGACTTCATATTCGCGCATGCGTTTTGTACGTGAAGTGACGCAGAGGCCGCAACAATCCTTGACGCACGAGCCCGTTTTAAAGTACGAACTCGTCCAATCGCTAGTAACCGATCCCAGCGGTGTCTACGTCGATACAACTTTTGGTCGCGGCGGGCATGCCAAAGCTCTGCTAGATCGACTGGATGAGCATGCACGTCTCATCGGCATCGATCGCGATGCGGATGCGATGGCAGCCGCCGTCGAGCTCACGCGAAACGATGATCGTTTGCTGTTCAGGCAAGCAAGATTCAGCCAACTCCAATCGCTGCTACGCGAGTTACGAATTGAAACCGTCAATGGGATTTGTTTCGATGTCGGCATGTCAACTCCGCAAGTCAAGGATGCAGAGCGCGGTTTTGCATTCGATCTTGATGGCCCTTTGGACATGCGTATGGATATGAACTCAGGTGAACCTGCGTGTGCGTGGCTCAACCGCACGACAGTTAACGAACTCGCCCGGGTATTGCGTACTTACGGCGACGTGAAGCCATACCGGAAGATTGCGCGCGCCATCGTCGCGCGCCGACCGATGGCAAGAACCACCGATCTGGTTAGTGCAGTTCGAGCTGTTAACCCACCGAATCAGCGATCGGTCAAGCTACTAGCGCAGGTATTTCAAGCGATTCGAATCCATGTCAACGATGAATTGAATGAATTAGAGCAAGGTCTTATCCAAGCTTTTGACGCATTGGCGATAGGCGGCCGACTTGCCGTCATTACATTTCACAGTCTTGAGCATCGACTGTTGCGCCATTGCATCCGGCATTGGATTCAATCATCTGCACCGCGCAGATTGCCGCTTCGAGATGAATTACCGAGAGTGCGCTACATACTCAAAAACGTAAGACCATCTTATGTTGAACGCCAACGTAACCCACACTCACGTAGCGCGATGATGCAGCTCGTAGAACGTTTGGGTTAGACGCGCATGTCGAAGAAATCAACCTTCGTCAGAGCTTTCACGGGAAGGCATGTGCTCGCCGTGATTTTGCTTCTTGCCATCTTGGCAAGTGGTTTGTTCATCGTCAAACAGTCTTTCGTTCGACTCGACACATATACGGAATTGAGCGAATTGCGCTTGCAACAAGATCGCGAACTGAGCGAATACTCGCGACTGCTTATCGAGAAAGAAAGCCTCTCGTCGTATACCAATGTACTGCGTGAAGCCAAGTCAACGGGTATGGTCTATCCAGAAGAACTCATTGACCCCAGGGCAGCGAGGGAATTTTGAACGATCATCGCCATCGTTTCGCGATCTTTTGTTTTACCTTGGTCGCCATGTTGCTTTTAGGTCAAATGGGTTATATCGCCGTGTTTGAGCGGTACTTTCTCCAAGATCAGAGCAAACGCCAGACCGAGCGAAGTCAGAGTGTGCCGGTACATCGCGGCATGATCTACGATCGCAACGGCGAGCCAATGGCGATCAGCACACCCGTCGTGGCGGTTACCGTGAATCCTTCCCTCGTTCAGTGGTCTGAAGAAGAAATCAAGGCCGTTGCTGCGGTACTTGAGATGCGCACAGCAACCCTTAAACGCAAATTGGAATCCCATAGATCGCGTGCCTTTCTATACCTTGCACGGCGTCAACCGGCACGCAAAGCGCTTGCGTTGCAGCAACTGAAACTGCCAGGACTAGAAATACAGACGGAATATCGTCGTTATTACCCCATGGGTGAATTCGCCGCTCACATCACGGGGATTACGGATATAGATGAACGGGGACTTGAAGGATTAGAGAAGGCTTTTGACCGCACGCTTAAGGGTGAGAAAGGGTCACGCCGAGTCGTACGCGACCGCGAAGGCCGATTGATTAGAGATGTTCGCTACGAAACGCTGCCGAAGTTCGGTAACGACTTGGTTACGTCGATTGATAGTCGTTTGCAGTTCTTAGCTTATAACGAGTTGCGTCATGTCGTGGACGTCTATCGCGCCGAGGCGGCGACCCTCATTTTGTTAGATGTTTCGTCCGGCGGTATCCTCGCGCTTGCCAATTACCCGTCATACAACCCCAACAATACCTCGGAACTCGATTGGTCGAACGTGCGCAATCGCGCGGTAACCGATAAAGTCGAGCCTGGATCGACGTTTAAGCCTTTTGTCGCACTTGCGGCGCTTGAAAGCGGACGCTATCGAGTTGACACAGAAGTCGACACTAATCCGGGGTGGACCGTTGTCCGTTGGAAAACCATTGAAGATCCGCGCAACTACGGTGTGTTGACGCTTCGCAATGTCCTCGTGAAATCGAGTCAGGTTGGGGCTACGCGGTTGGCGCTGGCGTTGGACGAGCCTGCGCTACTCAATACCCATGAACGGCTCGGGTTTCAAGATTTTGTCCTCGCAGGTTTGCCGGGTGAAACAGTCGGCGAGTTATCTGGCGACGACATCGGGGATCCGCTCACACGCGCAACCATGTCGTATGGTTACGGTTTTTCAGTAACGCCTTTGCAGCTTGCCCGCGCATATCTAACGCTCGCCACGGGTGGGTTGCAGCGACAAATTTCCATTCTGCTAGATGATCGGCGGCTTGAGCCGGATATCCGAGTGATTGATCGACATCATGCACAACAGGTGCTTGATATGTTGTCTGGTGTCGTCGGTCCAACTGGTACGGCAAGTAAAGCCGCGATTCCTGGATTTCAAGTCGTGGGTAAAACAGGAACTGTACGCAAACAATTAGGCGCTGAATATTCCGATCAACATCACATGACGTTATTCGTAGGTATCGTCCCGATGAAACAGCCACAGTTTCTTGGTGTTGTCGTAGTAGATAGTCCAAAGCCGAGAACCGAAGGCGAAAAGGTTTCGGGCGGCTCGGTCGCCGCGCCGGTCTTCAAGCGCATTGCCACACACGCACTGCAGCTGCGTGGTGTCCGCGATATTAGTAATGTTATGGCAGGGAAGGCAGGGCAGGACGATGCTGCTTGACGCTTTATTCGAACGATCGGGTTTGCCGGCCATTGAGGTGGCTGGCATAACTGCTGACTCACGTCGGGTTCGACCTGGTGATGTATTCGTCGCGTTTCAGGGCGGAGTCCACGATGGTCACGCGTTTATTGGGGAAGCTATCTCGAATGGCGCAAGTTGCGTTTTAACGGAACGTCCGTGCGAAGTGCCGAGCCCCGTCGTGACCATCTGCGATCGCGCGCTGGTTGCGCATCGCAATCAACTCGCCGCGCGCCTATACGGACAGCCAAGTCGAGAGCTAACATGCATAGGCGTTACCGGAACTAACGGTAAAACAAGCGTCGCTTATGGTTTGGCGAGTCTGTTGGATTCGGCGGGTTTTACTGGTTCGATTGGGTGGGGATTTCTCCCGGATCTGTACTGTACAAAGCTAACTACTGAAGATGGTATCGAGCTTCAGAGGCGTTTAGCAGCTTTACGAAAACGAGGGGCAAAACGCGTGGTTATGGAAGCAAGTTCGCATGCGCTTGAGCAGGGTCGCTTGAGCGAAGTAGATCTTGATATGGGGATCTTTACAAACCTCACGCAAGACCACCTTGATTTCCACGGCTCAATGGCCAACTATGCGGCGGCTAAACGACGCTTGTTCGAGGATTTCGAACTTGAATCTGCGGTCATCAATATCGATGACGAATTAGGACGTGAGCTGGCTCGGATCAGCAAGTCTCGGGGCGCGACGGTCATGACATACGGCAGCTGCGAGCAAGCGAGCATCTACTGGAAGTTGGCGTCGTACTCCCATTCAGGCGTCACGGGTACGTGGTTCACGCCATGGGGTAACGTGCCTCTGAATTTGCCAGTTCAAAGCGAATTCGGCGTGGCGAATTGTGCTGCGATGCTGGCGACGCTGTTGCACTGCGGCAGTGGCCTTGAAGACGCTGCGGGTCGCTTGGCGACTGTGGCCCTTGCGCCAGGTCGATTTGAATTCGTTTCAAATGATTCCGAGACGCAGATCGTCGTCGATTTTGCTCATACGCCGGATGGCTTGAAGAAAACCCTGGTTGCATTGCGCCGGTTAGAACCATCTGAATTGGTGTGTGTGTTCGGTTGTGGCGGAGATCGTGATGTGGGAAAAAGGCCGCGTATGGGAGCGATTGCCGAAGCACAGGCCGATCGTGTCATCGTCACTAACGACAATCCACGTACGGAAGACCCTGAACGTATCGCCGCGGATGTCCTCCGCGGCATGCAATCTCCGGCGCGTGCACGCGTCATGCTTGATCGTGAGCAGGCTATTGCTTACGCCGTCACATCCGCATCACAGGGCGCGATTGTGCTCGTCGCGGGGAAAGGAGCAGAACTCTATCAAGAAATCAACGGCATCAAACACCCATTCAACGATCGTGACATCGTTATGAAGATTCAAAGAGGGGAGCTCCGTGCTACTTTGGTTAACTGAGTGGCTTGCTGAATACTTCTCTTTTTTTCGCGTATTCAGCTACATTACGTTCCGAACTTTAGTCGCTACCGGATCGGCGCTGTTTATCGCGTTGTTGGTCGGTCCAATCATGATCCGTTGGCTTGAACGTCGACAGATAGGCGACATCGTACGAGAAGACGGACCCAAACAACACTACGAAAAACAAGGTACGCCGACCATGGGCGGGTTACTGATTCTCGTAAGCATTTTCATATCGGCATTATGTTGGGTCGACCTTGGAAATCGGCAGATCTGGATTGTGCTGGGGGTGCTTTTCACGTTCGGAACGATTGGCTTCCTTGACGACTACCTCAAGCTGATCAAACGAGAGAAAGGTGGTTTATCCGCTAAACTCAAGTTTTCTTTACAGATTGTCTGCGCGTTAAGTGTTGCCTTGATTCTGTACCAAACGGCGACGAGTCCAGTGGAAACCTCGTTGCTAATTCCGCTTTTTAAAGAAATTGCGATTCCTCTAGGGTGGGGCTTCGTGGTGCTGGCTGTATTGATGATCGTAGGGATGAGCAACGCCGTCAACCTTACGGACGGCCTTGATGGTTTAGCGACACTGCCGACCGTGATGGTCGTCGGGGCGCTCGGCTTGTTTGCCTATGTGGTCGGTCATTTCGAATTCGCCGCCTATCTGCAAATTCCGTATATCGAAGGCGTGGGGGAAGTCGCCATCGTGTGTGGTGCCATGGTCGGCGCGGGTTTGGGTTTTCTATGGTTCAACACGTTTCCGGCTCAGATGATTATGGGTGATATCGGTGCGTTGCCGTTAGGCGCGGCCTTGGGCACGATCGGCGTGCTCGTACGCCAGGAGATCGTTCTTCTCATCATGAGCGGATTGTTCGTACTAGAGACGGCTTCGGTGATTGTCCAGGTGGGTAGCTACAAGCTTCGAGGTAAACGCGTCCTGCGTATGGCGCCCATTCATCACCATTTCGAACTAAAAGGTTGGCCGGAGCCCAAGGTGACCGTGCGCTTGTGGATCGTCACGTTTCTACTGGTGATGATTGGTCTGGCTACGTTAAAACTACGATGAAGCCGGATCGGGCCCTCGTCATTGGACTCGGCAAATCGGGCGTATCTTGCGCACGGTTTCTCCACGGTTCGACCGAGCTATTTATCACTGACACGCGCATGGGTCAAGACGAAGTAATCAGTGGGCGAGTTTGCGCATTACAAGATGTGCTCCCCTTGGCGACTTTTATCAAACCTGCCAGCATTGCCGAGGTGGCGGATAGGCATACAGTGGTTTACGCGAGTCCTGGAATCCCGTTGTATGACCCTGTGTTTGATCAGGTACGCGCGAACGGCGCTCGAATTTCATGCGATATCGAATTGTTTCTGCAATCAACAGACGCACCTGTGATCGGTATTACGGGCACGAACGGCAAGAGTACAACGACGGATGTCGTTGCGCGTATGTTGAAAGCAAAAGGGTATGTTGCCGGTGGTAACTTCGGCACCCCGGCGTTGGATTTGCTAGAGCAAGCGGCTACCGGGTATGTATTGGAACTATCGAGCTTTCAGCTTGAAAAGATGTCGCCGCCTTCTCTCCGGGCTTCTACTGTGCTGAATATCACCGAAGATCATCTTGATCACCATCGTACCTTCGATCACTACGTCGAAGCCAAACATCGCATCTACGAGCGATGCATTACCGCCGTTTGTAACAACGACGATCCTAAAACTGTACCGACGGCCCCTTCCGAGTCGGTCATTGCTATCAACGGCACGAGCGATTGGTGTGTGTGCGAAGATCGAATCGCTATCAATGGAACGTCGCTGTTAACGTCATCTCTTGGTCTTACGGGCCGTAAAAATCATTTAAATATCGTCGTCGCCGCGGCATTAGCTCATGTATGCGACGCTGACCCAGGTGACATCCAAACAGTCGCGCAACAATATACGGGCTTGCCGCACCGGATGCAGACGATTGCCGAGATTGATGGCGTGCGGTATGTCAACGATTCAAAAGCTACCAATGTCGTTGCGACATGCGCTGCCATCGAATCGCTTGGCGCGGATGCACGGAACATCGTGTTGCTCGCTGGCGGCGTCGGCAAAGGGGCGACATTCGACGCGTTAATGACTCCTGTGAAAAAGCATGTTAAATCGCTTGTGCTATTCGGTCGTGACGCGAACCACATCGCAGCTGCAGTCGGCAGTGCGACTCGTAGCACCCAAATTGAATCTTTCGATGAGGCTGTCCAGCATGCGCGCACATACGCACAACCTGGCGATGTGGTGTTGCTGTCGCCGGCATGTGCGAGTTTTGATATGTTCGACGACTATGTGAAGCGAGGACAGCGTTTCACTTCGATTGTTGAAGCTATGGTGTCGTGATCGCCACGCGTCCTTTTGCCTTATTGTGTCTATGGGGCTTTTTAATGGCGGTTGGCGTGATTGCCGTAGCCAGTGTGACGGTACATCTAGCCAACTCGTGGACCAACGACATGTTGCTGCGTCATGTGCTCTATGTTGCCATTAGTGGAGTCGCGTTGGCGTTGGCATACCTGATACCGACGCAGCGATTTCATCAGTTCCATCGACTAGCCTGGCTATTGGCAGTCCTACTCGCGGCCATCGTTCTGGTGCCTGGGATCGGCGTCGAATCCGGTGGCGGTAGACGCTGGATTTCGCTTCACTTTTTCACGATTCAAGTATCCGAACTCATCAAACCGTTGCTCTTGGTCTACATTGCGGGATTTGTCGCCAATCACTTCGAACAAACTCAACGCTCGTTAGGACCGTTGCTCGTCGTGCTTGGTGCCGTTGGCGTCGTGTTGGGATTAGTGATCCTGGAACCTGACTTCGGCACGGTGGCCATCATGGGATTGGTGACCGTGGGCGTGTTGTTCCTAGCGAATGCGCGGCTATCGCACCTGCTGGTACTTGGTGGTTTAGCGCTCTCAGGCATTGCCGCGCTGTTGTATGTAGAGCCTTATCGCGTGTCGCGCTTGATGACGTTGCTATCGCCTTGGGATGAAAGCGTCAAGCTCAACGAAGGGTATCAGTTGACGAATTCGCTGATCAGCTTTGGTCGCGGCGAATTTACCGGTACGGGTTTAGGCACTGGGCTGCAAAAGACATTTACGCCGGCTTCGCACAATGATTTCATATTTGCAACCATCGCTGAGGAAACGGGTATGTTCGGTGCGACGCTCGTGCTGGCGTTTCTCATGGCGCTGGCCTACAAGATAGGGAATGTGGCGCGCCGCGCGCTGGCCCGAGATCAGCATTTCGAGAGCATGTTTTGTTACGGCGTCGCCTTGTTAATTGGTTTTCAAGCGCTCATCCATATCGGTGTCAATGCGGGCGTATTTCCGACCAAAGGGCTGACGTTACCGTTTATCAGTTACGGTGGGAATAGCCTGGTGATCCTGAGCGGGCTGATCGGTATGGCCATGCGGATTGATCAAACCAATAGTGTGGAGACCCCGTCTTGAAATCCCCACCATTGACAGTCTGTCCCACGCGCACGATGAGGCATGTGCGATGCATTCATTTCATCGGCATCGGTGGCGCTGGTATGTGTGGCATCGCGGAAGTTATGCTCAATCTAGGCTATCAAGTCAGCGGTTCGGATATCGAACTGACGCCCGTCACCGAACGGCTTATAGGTCTTGGCGCAACGATTTCGTCAGGGCATCAACCTGCTAACGTAGAAAACGCCGACGTGGTAGTTACCTCAAGTGCAATCACCGCCGACAATCCTGAGGTGTTAGCTGCCCATGCAGCACATAAACCGGTCGTACAGCGCGCTGAAATGTTGGGCGAACTTATGCGCCACCGCTACGGTATTGCTGTAGCAGGCACGCACGGCAAAACAACTACGACGAGCTTTATCGCCGATATATTTCAAGCGGCCGAAGTTGATCCGACCTATGTGATCGGCGGGTTGTTAAAGAGCGAGAATCGGAATGCCAAACTGGGCGCCGGTCGGTATATCGTCGTGGAAGCTGACGAAAGCGACGCCTCGTTCCTATTCCTGCACCCGATGCTTACGGTAGTGACGAACATTGACCGTGACCATCTTGGCACTTACGGACAGGATTTTGACAGCCTCAAGCAAGCGTTTCGTGACTTCATTTCGAAATTACCGTTCTATGGCGCGGTGATCCTGTGTATTGATGATGCCGTAGCGCGCTCGTTAGTCGACGAGGTGACGAGACCGGTCATTACGTATGGCTTGCATCCCGACGCGGACTATCGCGCAGTCGATATTGATTCGACTCATATCGTGTGGAATTTTCAAGTCGAACGGCCAGATGGTCGGCCGACTTTAGAGATCGATTTGCCCCTGCCTGGCATTCAGAATGTGCAAAACGCGTTGGCTGCTATTGCAGTCGCGAGTGACGAAGGCCTGCCTGACCAGTGCATTCAACGCGGGCTGCGCCGATTTATTGGAGTAGGTCGCCGTTTCGAGGTCTCTAATGTGGTGCTGAACGGTTATTCGCTACCGCTGGTTGACGACTACGGGCACCATCCCACGGAACTGACACGCACGATAGAGACCGTCAAACAGGTTTGGCCAGATCGCCGATGTCTTATGGTGTATCAGCCCCATCGCTATAGTCGTACGCGCGACTTGTTCAAAGACTTTGTAACTGCGCTTAACAAGGTAGAGGACTTGATTATTCTTGATACGTATGCGGCAAGCGAAGCCCCGATCACGGGGGCCAATGCGACGTCACTGTGCAAAGCCTTAGCCTCAAATCGAGCGTCTCATCATCAAATTGGTTTCGCATCGAATCCGCGTGAGGCAAGCGCATGGTTAGCATCCCATGCACTTGAGGACCATGTCGTCATGATCCAGGGTGCCGGTGATGTAAGCAGGGTTTTAGATTTTCTAAATTCGAGTTAAAATGAATAAGTTGGAAAAGGATGTTCCAACTTCTCAACACGGATAGTTGAAGATGGTGAAGCGATTCATCAGTTTTATTTCAGGCTTCCTTCTTGCGTGCGTAAGCGTTAGTCTGCTCATCTTGGAATTTCGACCGAGCTTGCCTAGCTTGGAAGAACTAGGTTTTGCGAACGCCTTCGAACCGCAAAGCGTATCTTTCGACGAACGGTTGACTGATGTCGTCGAATTGTTTGATGCGACGACATCCGAGCTTGCGAAATCCGTTCGCGAATGGGAGGGCATTGATCTCTCGACTTACCTTGATTGGTCCGGCCCATCCGATGCACTTACAACCGTGCCAAATAACAGAGAGCATATCCTCGCCGAGATTTCGGCAATTGCGCTCGCGCACAGTACAGTTTTTTCCGATGTAGCGTTTGACGAATCGACCGGCTGGATGGTTGTACTTGATACCGGTGATCGTATTGTTCTTGGCGACGAGCAAATTGCTGCACGCCTCCATCGCGCGTTGTCGTTATTCAATGCTTTTTCCGATTTGGAAGAGAAGACTCCGCAACTCATTGACGCTCGCTATGCCCAAGGCGTCGCCAGATCCGAACTTGATCCCAACTTCGTTGCGATGCAATGACGAAAGCCAAATCGCAGAGCACTTTTGCTGCCATTGATGTCGGCTCTAGCAAGATCGCCGTATGTATCGGCCAGGTGCTGTCCGATGGCAATCTGCATGTCATCGGCTACGCCAAAAACCCTTCGACTGGTGTACAGCAAGGCATTGTGGTCGACATTGACCGCACCATTGAGGAAATTGAAGCGACCCTGATCGCGGCGGAGCAAAAAATCGAAGAATCGATTGATATGGCGGTTACGAATCTAAACGGTAACCATATCGTCTGCCTGAACGTGTCGGGTTCAGCTGTCACCCATCGGGGCGTAGTCACTGAAAAGCACGTTAAGCAAGCCTTGCACACTGCCCAGGCAGTGAACATAGACGCTGGTAAAGAGATGCTGCACATCCTTCCGCAGCAGTACATCGTCGACAATCAAGGCGGCATCGTGCAACCGTTAGGTCAAGCGGGTAAGCGTTTGGATGCTCAAGTGCATTTGGTGATGACATCAAGCAATGCTGAGCAAAACATTACGAAATGCATTATGAAATGCCGCTTGCCTCATGTTCGGTTGATCGCATCGCCGCTCGCAAGTGCGAATGCGGTGCTGGACGACGCCTTGCGAGAGCTGGGCGTTTGCGTGATTGATATCGGTCATGACACGACCGGTGTCGTGTTATTTGTCGCGGGTCAGCTGAAACACACGGGGGTGCTGACTTGGGGTGGTCGCCACGTCAACCAAGACATTGCAAAATCGCTTTTTACTCCACCGCAAGCTGCAGCGCACTTAAAGGAAATGCACGGTAGCGTGGCAGGGCACGAATTGGACGACAGCGAAATTACCGTCCAGGGCGTGAACGGTCAACCGAATTCGCGGATTTCGAAAAGTGCGCTATCGCAAATCATTCGTGCGGTATATGAACGCATTTTTGCGGAAGTTGTGGCGGAATGCAAACGTCATGATCTCCTTGACGATCTCGCGATGTCGCGGATCGTGTTGACGGGAGGTGGTGCGAAAATCAAGAATCTAGCGTATCTAGCGTCGGAAGTCATAGGTCGCGAAGCATATGTGGAGCATCCAAGAGTGAAGGCAACGCCGAACGCGAACGGTCATGGTGGCTCCGTGCAAAATCAAGTCTACGCCACGAATAACGTTGACGCATTGGCGCTTAATGATCCGTCAATGGCCACGGCTATCGGTTTACTGAAACGACGGGTTGTTGGTAGAATAAAAACGCACGAATTAAGGACTGCAAAGACGCGTAACGTATCAACTACGGCTGCGCGTTCCATTTATCGTTGGATGGGCGGTCAAGTTTGATGGCTGGTTCATGCCATGTACGGGCTCGGAGGTGTCATTGATGACAACTGAACCACGTGATCGAAAGATCGGTGTAGGTGAAAAAGGTTCACGGGCGCTCGGTATAGGCGTGGTTGGCGTGGGCGGTGGTGGCAGCAATATTGTCAGTTATCTGTGCAAGCAAGGTATTGATGATGTCGACTTTTACGCCATTAATACGGATAAGCAGGCACTTGATCGCTTAGACGGGGATCTTGAAGCTATTCAAATCGGCTCAAGAATTTGCGACGGGGAAGGGGCTGGCGGTGATCCCGAAATTGGGCGCAGCGCGGCACAAGAGGACACGCAGCTCCTGATGTCCCAATTCAATGTAAAACGATTGCTTTTCATCATTTCGTGTATGGGTGGTGGTACTGGTACTGGGGCTAGCCCCATCATTGCCGGCCACGCGACACATGAGAATAACGGATTGCTAACGGTCGCGATTCTTACTACACCCGATGGTGGTGGAGGCGATCAAACGGTAAAACTTGCCGAACAGGGTATCCAAGCGGTACGCGATCAGGTCGATGCCATGATGGTGATACCGAATAACAAGCCTGGAGTTGGCATGCGCAAGCGTCACCGCGAAATCAATCAATTGATTTTCGAGAAGATCAATGCCATCACGCGGTTGTTAGTCGACACTCAAGTTCCGAACATTGACATGGCCGATCTAAAAGCTACACTCGCAAAAATAAATGGCCGGGCGGTTGATATGTTTATCGGTACGGCATCCATGACGATGGATGAAGCGCAGCAACCCGCTCAGCATGAACAAGGCGATAGTCAAGCCCGATTTAAGGAGCTATTGAATCGGGCGCTGGATACGAATTGGCTTGTGATCGATTTCAGTAAACCCATTGAAGAAGGGCGTGGGCTGCTGAGTTTTACGTTAGGTGGCGATGAAGACGACGAAGATATTGACGACATCACTGACGAATCCTCGATTAAGCATGCCGTGGAAGAAATGCAGTCGGGCGCTGAAAAAACAAATCTGAAGATTGCGTCGTTTGTAGACCCGAATGAACCGAAGGGCACGATGAATGCAACCGTGGTATTACGGGCCTCGAATCAAGCAAAGGATGTTCAGTCTGCGGCCGATAGGCGCACTCCTATCGAGATAAGCGACTCTCAAACGGACAGCGGCTTTGATCCCTCTACGCTGCCAACAAACAAGCAGATTACGGATATCAATGAAGGCGCTGAAGATTTCGAATCCGACATTGGTCCGTTGGACGAGGCTTTGGGCGCCACATCGCTTGACTTTACTGAGAATGCGGAAGCAACTACGGAACTAACCCGGAAGAATCCTAGTTAGTTTCCACGCTTATGCGTTTGAACGTCTCAATCAAAGGCGTTCGCGAACGATTTCAAGTTGTTAAACTGCCAAGTTGATTTTGCTTGGGTTTCTCTCGTCGCGCTGGTGCTGCTGCGATCCCGGTTGATCCAGACAGTACTTAGACCGAGTTCTGTAGCGGGCTCAATATCGTGGTATTGACTCTCGGCTACATGTAGGACTCTTTTCCTTCCGTCGGCGCTGATCATCGCAAACGCGCGAGTAAGCATGTCGCGGTTCGGTTTGTAGGCACCGAGTTCTTCGGCCGTGACGACCTTTGCAATCTGAACTGGCAGGGATTGCAACGTGATGCTGATTAGATCCTTGTCGGTGTTGGAGATGATCGCGAGATCGAATTTTTCAGCAAGAAAAGGAAGGGATTCAGTCGCATCGTCGAATGGCGCCGCTGATGCAATAGCTTGGACGAAACCATCTTTCTCCTCGTCGCTTGGCGTAAAACCAAGCCTTGCGCCGTATCGGTCCATCACGCGTTGGAGTACATCGCGATAGCGACCTCCGACTCCCTGTTCCAGCGGTTCCCATTCGGCATAGAACTCAAGTATTGTGTCATCAAAGACATGCACATCATGTGCGAGCAATACTTGCTGCATGTACTGCGTGATAGCGGATTCCCAGTCGACTAACGTTCCATAACAATCGAAGGAGAGGACATCGAAGTTGTCTGCGCGAGGATGGGTCATGGAGTAGGTGAGTTGAACCAGGTAAGAATGAAACGTGCCGGCTTAATTTCGGATATGGTCTAACTCAGTCCGCCAAGATCGTATCCGAACGTATCCCGTAGAAGCTGCTTTCGCCGTGGAAATACCAGCCGAGGTGTTGATTACACGCTTCGCAATAAAGGTATTGCCAAACGCAACCCGGAAACCAACTGAATGCGCTTTCGTCCGGTCCAGTTACAGCGCAGCCTAGCGCTTCACGGAAGCATCTGAATTCGAACGTATGGTCATAGGGGTTGGTTTTTATGTGTCGGTGATTGCCGGCGACGATTATCGCGGTGTCTGCGTGCGTGAGTACATGCTGGCAGTTGGCGCATTTAATGTAGTCGTCGCTTCGCTCGTTTAGTTCCTCTTGATAGTCGTCCAGCAACGACTCGACAAGCGACGGTTTCTCTTTCGTAATGGTGAGTTCAGTCATACGCCATATTGCATGGTGAGCACATCGCCAAGTTTATAAAAATCCCCATATCACGCAATGCGGCGAAGGGTTTGCAAGTTATGCCGCTGAGGCACGGTAGAACGGTCGATCGCCTTGAACGGTGACGCGAATGCCGCTGCGCGCTTCAGGATAGTAGTCCCAGATGGCAAAGTGCTGTACGCATCGGTTATCCCACATCGCGACTGCATTCGGTTTCCAGCGAAAACGGCATTGAAACGTTGGGTCGGTTACGTGCTTAAACAACATTGAGAGTAATGTATCGCTTTCGACTCGAGACACTCCCAGTATACGCTTAGTAAACCCTGCGTTGACGAACAGTGCTTGTTTGCCTGTGATGGGGTGCGTACGCACAACTGGGTGCACGGCTGAAGGAAACTCGCGTTGGGGTGGGTGATTGCCGTAAACGCCGGTATAGTCGGAAACGTGCCGAGCCTGTAATTCGCATAAAAGTCGTTGTATCGGTTTGCTCAAAGCGTCATAAGCAGCGTACATATTCGCGAACAAGGTATCGCCACCGTACGGTGGTACGCGTGTGAGGTGCAGGATAGAACCAAGCGGCGGTTCTTCGTCCGCCGATACGTCTGAATGCCATCCGCTCCCGTTTTGGCGCTTTGAATTCCGATCTGTGTGAATCACCATCAGAGCAGGATTGTTGTGTGCATACGGGGCGGCCGGGTGGATATGCAATTTACCGAATCTTTGACCAAAAGCGAGATGCTGTGCCGGCGAGATCGTTTGGTCGTGGAAAAACAACACCAAGTGTTGCATCCATGCCTCGTGGATACTCTCGAAGATCTCATCGCTAAGCGGAGACCCCAAATCGACGCCGTGGACGATTGCGCCGATTACCGGATTCAAGGGTTCGATTTCAATAACCTGAGACATCGCAGGGTCGAAAGAGGTAGCGTTAAGAGTTCGTAACTATAGATTATGTGTTGTCACTGACCGAACGTAGTTCTTCGTTTGCGCGATGGGGTGGATCATTCCCGTTGCGGTAGATGAAAGAAGCGAGTGCGTTACGCACACGACTAATCTATACCATTCAAGCAATGTGACGATCTCAGTTTAGGAAGGCACTATGGCAGCATTAGCAGGCTTGCGGATATTGGATATGACGCAATACGAAGCTGGAACCTCTTGTACGCAAGCGTTAGCGTGGTTAGGTGCGGATGTCGTCAAAATCGAAGCGCCGGGGCGAGGCGATCCTGGTCGAGGAGCAGGTGGCAACGCTGAATATTTTGTCGTATGGAATTCGAACAAGCGAAGCGTCGCGCTCAATTTGCAGACTGACGAAGGTCGGGATTTGCTGTTAAAGCTGGTTCCGAAATTCGATGTTTTCATTGAGAACTACGGTCCAGGCGTTATGGAACGGTTGCAGTTAACCTACGAAGTCATGAAATCGTGCAAGCCAGACATTATTTACGCGCAGTTGAAAGGATTTGGTGTAAGCGGTCCTTGGGCTGACTATAAGTGCTATGACATGGTAGCTCAAGCTGCTGCAGGTGCGTTTTCTATTACGGGTGAAGCGGACGGACCGCCCATGCGTCCTGGACCAACCACGGGTGATGCCGGCACGGGCGTGCAGATGGCTTTAGCGATCGCAGCGGCCTATATCCAAAAGTTGCGAACAGGGAAAGGGCAGTACATTGAACTATCAATGCAGGAAGCAATGACCTATTACCTGCGAACTGCGATGTCAGGCGGTTCATATGGCGAACGCGCCGCTCGTCGATCTGGCAATGGCGGCATGCCGAATATGAATCTCTATCCGTGCAAAGGCGAGGGATCGAATGACTATGTCTATATCATGGCTGTTACTCCAACTATGTGGCAGGGCGTACTTCGCGTCATCGGCCATGCACAAACTGAAGGTGAAGAGGAAGGCTGGCCTACCGCGGAACGCAGGGAAGCGTATGTTGAAGAGATATCGGCATGGACGCGCTTAAGAACGAAATACGAAGCGATGCGCGAATTGGCAGAAGCCGGTGTGCCTGCAAGTGCGGTCTTAACTACTCAGGATTTATACACCAACGCTCATTTAGTAGAACGCGGTTTTGTGCATGAGATTGACCATCCCATGCACGGTACGATCAAACTACTTGGGTGGCCGGCGAAGATGTCGGAGAGTCAAGTGCCCATTCAGCATGCACCACTCCTTGGCGCGCATACGAAAGAGGTGTTGCGAGAAGAATTAGGTATCCAAAGTTCCGATATTAGTCATCTTGCGGCAAATGGCGTCGTTGGGCTCTAAGGAGTCTTGGACCAGGCTCGAACTGGTAGCGATGGCATATACACGATTGATTGATACGCATGTCTAGACTATGTGCGAAGGTATTCTCGTTCGTCGTTTAATCAATGTACGGTCAATGATTGATGTTCACTTAGTGAACGATTGAGTTGATTGCCAAACGCCATCATACGACACATCTTGTCATAGAAGATCCTATAGTTTACGATGGAATGGCAGGAAACGCAGATAAGACCTCGTGTGTCGCTATTGTTATCGTCGTTAGGGTGTGTAACCACTCGAATTCATGCAGCCTCATCCCTGATGAGACTGCCACGTCATGTAGGCACGTGGTGTCCACTGGCACCGGGCGTGAAAAACTAAAAACCTATGTTTTGGCTCATAGAATGACTGTATGCATAACAACTAGCGAAACGGGTAAGGGACTATCCCGCGCTGACCTGCTTCGCTCACGAATAAGGAGATATACACATGAAGCCTAAGAGTCATGTTCGTATGGATAAAGTATATTTTGATTTTGTAGATCTAGAGATAAAAATTCTTATGAGAACTAATCAAATGAGTTATGTAGTCTACAGGATACAAGAGGAACTAGCCAAAAGCGGGCCGAAGGATCGCAAGTATGTTTCATATGTGCTTGACATGATGCAAGAGGAAATTACACGTCTTCATGGCCAAGTGTCAAATATACAAGACTGGATTAACAAGCTGGACAAGGTGAACAAAAACAAAAGCGCACGCGAAAAAGAAGCAAGTAAGAGTTCAAACTAAGGGACTTATATACTTGATACAGAAAAAAGATATGGTGTCACCTAGTAAGGAATGGCCGCTATGATCTCACTTTCCAATAGCAATAGCCTGCTAACCTTCTTCCTGCACAAATTCTCCGACGAAAAATTCTACCGCCTGTCTCGCGGCCACAAGCACAAGTGCGCCGACTACGGCAAACAATTCAGTGTTCGAAAAGGGGCTCTTTTCGAGAAAAGCGCGTTGCCGCAACAAAAATGGCTCGCGGCGATCTGGCGGTACCCAGCCATCGCAAGGGCATCCCTTCCACTCAACTGGCCCGCGAATTGGGCATGACGCAAAAGACCGCGTGGTTCATGCTTGGTAGACTGCGCGAAGAAGTAGCCAAGCAGATCAACAGCGCGGGAGGCCCTTCGGCTTTCAAGAAAGAAGCCGACGATACTTACGTTGTCGGTCTAGAAAAGAATAAGCACGCCAGCAAACGACTGCGTGCAGGTTGCGGGGCCGTATGCAATGCCCCGGTGCTGGGTGTAAAGAACCGAGAAAGCGGCCAGATTCGATTGCAGGCCGCGCCTAGAACAGATCGAGCCACAATGCATAGAATCATCAAAGCAAACGTCGCGAAGGGGTCAACGCTGTACACCGACAAGTATTACGCCTACCGTAGTCTTGTCGGTTTCGACTTCGGAAGCGTGGCGCACTCGGTCGGCGAGTATGTTAACGGCCAGGCGCACACCAACGGAATCAAGAGATTCTGGAGCCTGCTCAAGCGAGGCTATATAGGCACTTTCCACTACTTGACATGGAAGCGCCTACATCGTTATTTAGACGAATTTCAGGCTCGGTGGCATTTCCGCAAGATGGATGTCGGCCAACGGCTTGAGGCGGCCTTGGGTGCCTGTTCAGGTTGCCGCCTGACCTACGCGAAACTAATCAAATGAGCGACATCGGTTTCGACCAGTTTCTGACCGGCGCGGTAACGCGAACCTCGCCGCATACCATAGGGCCGTGGCTAGGCAAGATTCACCATGGCGACTGTCTCGAATTGATGGCCAAGTTGCCGCAAGGCTCCATCGACCTGATCGTAACCAGCCCGCCCTACAATCTCAAGAACAGTACCGGCAACGGCCTTAAAGACGGCAGAGGCGGGAAGTGGAAAAACGCTGCGCTTATTGAGGGCTATGACCGTCACGATGATTGTATGCCGCACGACGAATATATCGGATGGCAACAGCGCTGTCTAAGGGCCATGTGGCGCGTTCTGCGCGACGACGGGGCGATCTTCTACAACCACAAATGGCGTGTTCAGAATGGGCTTTGGCAGCGTCTGGCGGACGAAATCACAGCGGGCTTGCCTGTTCGCCAGATCATCATTTGGAAACGGAGCGACGGTATCAACTTCAATCCGGGCTACTTCGTCCCCAGCTATGAAGTGATTTACCTGATTGCCAAACCGAATTTCCGACTGGCGAAAAAGGCAAATGCGTTGGGCGATGTTTGGCATATTCCCCAAGAGACAAAGAACCCTCACCCTGCGCCGTTTCCCGTGGAGTTGGCGCAGCGTTGCATCAAAGCCACGGATGGAAGAATCATCCTTGATCCGTTCATGGGGTCCGGCTCGACCGCGATGGCTGCGATCAACGTCAATCGGGAGTGGATAGGTTTCGAGCTTTCCGATGCGTATTGTAGGCTTGCGGAAGAACGTCTACAGGCCCTTGACGGAATCATCAGATGAAAAGAACCGAACCCCCGAAAACTCGCAAGGCGCTGTTTGATTCCGTGCGCAAGTTGATCGCGCACGGATGGTACGACCTGCCCAACGAATATCGGGGAACCGGCGCACCCTGCATATTTCTGGAATATTTGCTTTGCTTGACGGCTGGGAATAAGGACATACCTGACTCGGTAGGCTGGGAATTGAAGTGGTTCAGCGAGAGAACGAATCTTGTAACGCTGTTTCACAAGACGCCTCACGGGCCGGACAAGATCATGCGCTATCTGGTTCGCAAACACGGCTGGAAAGATGCGCAAAACCGCATGAGTTTCCGGCATACCATCATGGGCAAGTCTGACCGGTTCCGGGTTTTCGACGATAACGAGCAGATCATCGTGCATCCGCTCAAGGGCAAAGGACCGGCACCATACTGGTCGCAAGACGAATTGATCGCCGCGGTCGGTGGCAAGTTGCGGCGGTTATTGCTTGTGCGCGGGGAGAGGAAGCAGGGGAAAGTCCGATTTATACGGGCTGATGCGTTTGAGACTTTTTTGCTATCCGAGTTTGTTTACGAAGTAACAACCGGCGGGATTGCTATCGACTTTGATGTGCGGGAGCGAGCCCCGGAAAGCCCGGGTCTGCGGGATCACGGCACCAAATTTCGCATCCCGCCCGATTCGGTTTGTCGACTATACGCTAAGAAGGAAGGGGCTTATATACCTAAGTTGACAGGCACGAACCTGTCAATTGTTTGCATATCTCGTTGACGGGTACCGCGTCCTTGCTTACGCAAAGCCACATCGGAGAGGCCAACGCCTACGCTCCTGAGCCGCCCAGATGCCCCAGTCCCCCGGGCCTTGATATTCAAGCCGCGTTCATATCGGCGTTGCTCTTGAAGCCACAATGCGCGCAGTGAAAGCGGGATTGCGAAACACGATTTGCTTTGGCCACATGACCACAAGATGAACAGGTCTGTGACGTATACGCCGCGTCAACTTGCACCACCCGGTGCGTCTTGTAAGCCAGCATCCACTCGAATATTGACCACCCCGTGTCAAGGATGGACCGGTTCAGTGCAGCTTTGGCGCGTACGTTCACGCCGGGATTTGCTACGGTACCTTTCGCAGAAGCTGTCATTGCCTTGACATGCAGATCTTCAATACACACCGTACCAAAGCGGTTGCTCAAGTCACGAGTCGCATGGTGCAAGTAGTTTCTACGGATCATCGCCAATTGCTTCTGCGCCTTCGCGTAGCGGTGTTTGGCAATCCCTCTCCGGTTGGATCCCTTCTTGCGTCGTGCCATGCGACGCTGATAGCGGCGCGCTTTCGCTTGCAAGCGGGAAGTATCAGGCATGACGTAAAAACGTCCGTCACTCGTCGCGATTTGACCACAGTTGCGGTCCACGCCAACCGACAGGCCGTTGTCCGGAAGCGCGACTTCCCCAATGTCGTAGGTCACAAAGCAGCGCCATCGGTTCAGGACGCGTTTGACTACCACCTGCTTTGGCCTGGCCTCGGCACACGGATGACCGCCCGATCTTTGAAGTCTATATTCCCCGGTCTTAGGAATCGCAAGGTATGTCATACCTTTGGGGTCGGTACGAAGGCGCACCTTTTGCGGGATGGTGAATGCATCGCCATGACCATACGACTTGAATCGCGGTTGTCCCGCCGATGGCTCCTTGAAGAAGCGTTTCCATGCGTCAGCCTGACGCTTCAAGGTGTAGCGCACTTCGTTTGATGGTAGTTCCTGTAACCAGGGCGTGTCTTTGCGTAACGCGACGAATCGCGCGGCCAGACCGGGACGAAGGATGTTGCCATGCGCGTCCTTGACCGAATGGAACGAGAGACACGGCTTGTCCTTGCCATCGTGTTTGAACGCGAGATACGCCGCATGCGTTTCCGCCAGGATTCGATTCCACACCCATCGGTTCGCGCCGGCCAGTTGGTTCAACTTGCTCGCTTTACTCCGAGAGCCGGGGAGTAGCATGAACTCGACAACGCGGTAAGAAGACACGGGATAGGGTTTGCTTTGACTGGAATAAAATTTTAGGCTCTTATATTGTTATATGTGTATCCGATCCGACCTGCTCAATCATGAAGTTCGTGTCGGTGGTTTGGTCGGGATGGAAATCGTGTCGTTGTAGCCACTGCATGTCGTTGTCAAGGTATTTGGTCGACACGCCGCGGTGGTCATGATGCAGGCGTTTTTTCATGAACCTATGGCGGTTATTGACGGTATTGATGTGCCACATGTCGTCTCGCACCGATGCGCCTGGTTCCGACCGCGGGGCACCCCGCGACGACCGCCCCGCTTCCGCGGCTTACGGCGCTGCCGCAAGCTGCGACTGCCTTTGCAACTTTCCAGGAAATAGGTTTCGTCCATTTCCACGATACCCTCAAGGGCCGTCGGCGTGCGCGCGTTGGCCAGGAACCGATGTCGCCAGAGAAACGCCGTGCGGTAACTGATCCCGCATGCCGCGGCCGACTGATGTAGCGTCATCCGCGTGCACATGCACGCTTGATAAGCCATCCAGGTCGACTTGAAACACAACCGCGCCAACGGCGTGCCCGTCAATGCCGTGAAGGTCTTGCCACAGGTGCCGCGCGACAGCAAAAACGCACCAGGCCAGCACTCTCCCATGCCGTACCACCCCCTTGCTGCCACAGTGGGCGAACGTCCGCGACGCGGGCAGCTCATCAGTCTTCTCCGTTTGGCGCGTCTTGACCGCCTGCCGCTTCTACGCAGCCGTCAACGCGGCGGTTTGGGTTAACCAGGTCTCGAACGCGTTTCTCTTCATCATGCGCAAAATCAATAGGTTGAACATCATTTTAGCTATATGTTAGCTCAAATCAACATTTGATTACATAAGAGCCAAATGAAGCTATCTTGCTATGTCAAGTTAGGTATATAAGCCCTAGAAGGAACGCCTTTAGTTACGTCAAGTACATACTCCGCAAAACTAAAACGCTGCGACCGGGACGAGTTGTTATAGACGGCGATAACTTCACTGGGTTTAGCACGCACATCAATCTGATCAAAGTCCATATTTCGAGCATTTTCACCTGCGTCTACGCGTCTCTTTATTTTCCTGGATGTCAATCAGCAAGTTCGACTAATCAAATTTCAATATCGAAGTTTGGAGCGGTTCTCTTTTAACAATTGATCGAAGATCAATCTGACTATTTTTAATGGAGTCGGCATCAACCTTCTTGCCGCAAAGCAGACGCGCGGCCATAAATTCTTTGCCTGAATTGATTGAGTCCGCACCGACTAGCACGCCGTTTTTGAAGTGAAAGTCGGTGAAGGCATTTGGTTCTTTCGCAGTCCGCCTAACGGTACTATCAGCCTCGTGTGAGAAACCGACCATTTGTAGTTTTACGTCGAATTGATCTGACCAGAACCACGGGTAACTCGCGTAAACGGAGGGTTTGCCGACGATATTGGAAGCAGCGACACGCGCTTGTTCCATAGCATTAGGAACGGATTCAAGTCGGAGTCGGCGATTCAGTAAGGGGTTGGGATGATTAGTACAGTCGCCCACTGCATAAATGCGATCATCGTTTGTCTCGCACCGTTCGTTGACCAGGATACCGTTGTCAATATGTAAGTCCGCTTGAGAAGCAAGCGCGGTAACCGGTTGGACACCTACACCAATGATGACGAGGTCAACATCAATTTTTGTACCGTTAGACATGGACAACGCTGTTGCGCGGCCGTCGCCGTCCCCAATAATCTCAACGACTTGTGAAGATAGATGGAGGTCAACATGGTGCTGTTGGTGTAATGCCTTAAAGTACTCCCCAAGCATTTCGGTAGCCACGCGTTTAAGCAACCGTTCTTCCATTTCCACGACGGATACTGCAAGTTCAAGTTGCCTGAGCGACGCTGCAACCTCTAAACCTATGTAACCGCCGCCAATGATTCCAACTCGGTTGGAGGATCCGAGATCATTCAAGATCGCGTCAACTTCGTCGATAGATCGAAAAAGATTCACACATTGCAAGTCTCTGCCGGGTATAGGTGGACTGATCGGCTTAGATCCAGTGGCTAGTACGAGTTTATCGTATGGGACCCGTTCATTACTTGCTAATTCGACCATTTGTGCATTTCGATCAATCGCTAGAACCTCGCGTTCAAGCATGAGCCGAATAGCGTTATTTCTATAGAACGCCTTAGGTCTCAGGGTGATTCGATCTAGGTCTTGTTCATGCCGCAGATATTCCTTCGATAAAGGCGGTCGCTGATATGGCGTATAGGGTTCCGCACCAATCAGGGTTATTTCACCCTCGTACTTGAGCTGTCGCAAGCTCGCTGCGACTTGTACCCCGGCGTGGCCGGCACCCACGATAACAACCGACATGAACGAAGTTCTAAAGGTCAGCTGAATCCCAAGCAGGGATCAACGCTTCGGTCTTTGAAGGGTGGGAAACTGGTGAATTTTGGTACCGTCAGTTTCCGTGATCTTAGCTTCGCCGATTTCATCCACCTCATCAATGCGCTCTACGCTTGCAATGGGGATGAACACGCGCTTGACGTCGTTGAATTCGTTGCGTAGCTTGTCTTCGGTTGGGTCGATGACCATTGATGTCGGGTTGGAAAAAACGAAATCTTGCAGTTCAAGAAAACCGAATAATTCGGCCCGACCAACGCTTCGCACGAACACATCAAAGATCTTACCTTGATTGTGGAACAAGACGCGATAGACGCTATCTTGCGATTCACCCATACTTGAGAACGTCTAGTTCAGGATTGCAGACAAACTATTGTAATTTTGCTTTTTCTATTGGCTGTCTGGGTTGGTACTGGCGGTTGCTTCCGCAATAGCCTGCGTCATATTGCGCGTGGCGTACATCAATCCGATGAATAACGCAACGAGCAGAATACTGCCGATCAGCAATGCGTAGTCGGTAGAGGATAAGCAAACATAGAGAGCAGCGTAAATTACGGCTAGTAAGCCTGCAATACTTCCGCTGAACTTGAGTTGTTGCGTACTTAGCCAAGCGTAGCCAGCAATCAAACTAGCAAGCACAGTACTTGCGAGCACATAAGACGCCACAAAGCCAATGTGTTCCGAGAACGAAAGAAGTAGTAGATAGAACAATGCAAGACCACCACCAACTATGACGTACTGAATCGGGTGGATCTTTACATTGGTGAGCATTTCTAGGCAGAAAATCGAAAGCAATGTAAGGCCAACGACAAAGAATCCGTACTTGACCGCACGAGTCACCATGCGATACAAAGTAATAGGTTCATGGTACGCAAACCCTACAGTATCGGATTCAGAGACCGCAAGCCATTGCGTTTCATCAAGGAGGGAGGCAAAACCTCTAGCCAGGGCATTCGATGTCCACTTTGCGTTGAAGCCGCTTGGTTGAATGTCGTGGCTATCCGGGAGTTGTCGCCCTTCAAATGCTGGATGTGGCCAGGTAGCTCGTACAGTGGCGGTACTCTCGTCGCCGACTAATGCGACCAATTGGCGATTGGAGCCACGGGCAATCAACTGAATATCGAATGCGCCGTCCATGCATTCGTTCTTATTCTTATGTAGTACAGCGTGAACGCCTTCACCAGACCAGCCAAACGGCTGCGATGACGGTTCAAATTCGAGCGCACGAGCTTTGAATTGCCCGGATAGGCTTCGTATCGACTGGGAAAAGGAAACGCCGAGTAACAATGAGCAACTTTCGATATCGCTTGGGGCTACATCGCGTTGTGCGGCAAGTTTCTTCAAATTGTCTGCAAAATTGCCTTTCATTGCAGTTGTTGAAAGGAACACAGGCTTCTCAAAGATGCCTCGTTGACGCACTTCAGTTGCCGATGAGGATTCAACGGTTAGGGTCTTAGGCGTAACGAAGTAATTCTCAATGCGATATCCGCTAGTTTGATTTTTTGAATTTTTTGTGTTGGTAATACGAACTTTGAAATGGAGAAACGGCCCTACGATCACTTGTCTAGGCCCCCATCCTTGCGAAATATTGTCCGAAGCTTCCTGCTCGTAATCGGAACGCAGTTCGACGACTATCCATACCAACGCTATCGGTACTGTGAGAGCGACGGCCAGTACTAACACAGCGAAAAATCGGAACGGCGCGGATGTATTCAAGTCTGGTAAAGGCATAGACGTATCTTCAAGTTAAACGGATAGCAAGCGATGAAGACTGACCATCGGGTATTTCTTTTGGGCTCTTATGTTGTTATATGTGTATTGGGCCCGACCGGCTCGACAATGAAGTTCGTTTCGGTGGTTTTATCGGGATGGAAGTCGTGGAGCTGTAGCCACCGCATGTAGTTGTCAAGGTATTTGGTCGACACGCCGCGGCAGTCGTGATTCAGGCGTTTTTTCATGAACATATGGCGGTTATTGACGGTACTGATGTGCCATACGTCGTCCCGCACCGACTCGCCGCGTTGGTGGTTGATCACCTGGTGATGGCGCGCCGCCTCGCGCGTGGCGGCGCGATAGCTGGGGTGGGCGTCGCTGACGATCACCGCGTCCCTGGCCGTCCAGGTTGCGATGTTCGCCTGGAGCGTGGTCGCCGTGGTGTCGGGCACCTGCTGGGCGTACGTGGCGCCCCCGCGGGCCACGGCCGTCAGCACCGGCCGATGCGCCTGGCTCCGACCGCGGGGCACCCCGCGACCGCCGCCCCGCTTGCGCGGCTTACGCCGCTGCCGCAAGCTGCGACTGCCTTTGCAACTTTGCAGGAAATAGGTTTCGTCCATTTCCACGATACCCTCAAGGGCCGTCGGCGTGCGCGCGTTGGCCAGGAACCGATGTCGCCAGAGAAATGCCGTGCGGTAACTGATCCCACATGCCGCGGCCGACTGATGCAGTGTCATCCGCTTGCGCATGCACGCCTGATAAGTCATCCAGGTCGACTTGAGACGCAACCGTGCCAACGGCGTGCCCGTCAACGCCGTGAAGGTCTTGCCACAGGGTGCCGCACGGCAGCGAAACCGCACCAGACCCGCACTCTTCCCATGCCGCACTGCCCCCTTGCTACCACAGTGGATGCATGTCCGCGACGCGAGCAGCGCCGTTTCCCGCGCCTGCACCGCCGCGGGCAGGTCATCGGTCTTCGCCGTTTGGAGCGCGTTGACCGCCTGCCGCTTCTGCGCGGCGGTCAACGTGGCGGTTTGGGTCAGCCAGGTCTCGAACGCTTTTCTCTTCATCATACGCAAGATCAATGAGTTGAGCGTAATTTTAACCATTTGTTAGCCCAAGTCCACATTTTATTACATAAGAGCCTTCTTTTGACATGCAATAAAAGGGCTAGTTAGTCGGTTAATCTACAAGCTGACAGCTTACCGGGTTGATCACCATGCTAATAGGTATTGGGTGTTTACGTCTTAGCCGAAGGAGGATGATGAAGCCGATGTTGACCTGGGTCTTGTTGAGGTTCAAGACTTTGGACGAGGCAATGCAGCCTTATGTTGTGAGTCTGCTGCTTGGCGTTATCGCCAGTGGATCCATGGTGCGTTTTGATTGGTTGTTTGCTATCAAATGTGTCATTTGAGGATGTCGTAGTTACACTTTCTCTTTCAATATGCGTTGTGCTTTCCTCTTATGAAGGTCTTTATCAAGACCCACGGGTGTCAGATGAACGAGTACGACTCTGCCCGCATGGGCGATCTGCTCAAGGAAACTCACCAAGCTGTTCCTGTCGACGATCCCAGTGAAGCGGATCTTATCTTGTTAAACACGTGTTCGATTCGCGAAAAAGCGCAAGAAAAGGTTTTCCACGAGCTCGGCCGTTGGCGGCGTTTCAAACAAGATAACCCCAATCTGTTGATAGGGGTTGGCGGGTGTGTCGCTAGTCAAGAAGGCGCTTCAATAGCTAGCCGTGCGCCATATGTCGACATGATCTTCGGACCTCAAACGCTCCATCGCTTGCCGGAAATGATCGACACGGCACGCGCACAACGACAGCCGATCGTGGATGTCAGTTTCGCAGAGATTGAAAAATTCGATCGCTTGCCGACTCCGAACGCTGATGGCGTTTCGGCATACGTTACGGTCATGGAAGGTTGTAGTAAGTATTGCTCGTTTTGTGTAGTGCCGTACACGCGAGGCCCGGAGATAAGCCGGTCCGTGAGCGATGTGATGCGCGAAGTGGTGACTTTGGCAGGGCAGGGCGTTCGTGAGATCAATTTACTTGGGCAAAACGTCAATGCGTATCGCGGTATGTTGGACGGTGCTGTCGTTGATCTAGCTGAATTGATTCACTATGTTGCACAAATCGACGGTATTGAGCGAATTCGCTTTACGACATCGCATCCCATTGAATTCGGAGAAAATCTGATTGATGCCTTTGCGACGGAATCCAAGCTTGCCAATCACCTCCACCTTCCGGTGCAAGCTGGCTCCGACCACATCTTAAGCGCTATGAAACGCGGACATACCGTACTTGAATATAAGTCGAAAATTCGTCAATTACGCAAGGTTCGACCAGATATTGCGCTTTCATCGGATTTCATTGTGGGGTTTCCTGGCGAATCCGAAACAGACTTTCAACAAACGATGGATTTGGTCGAAGAATTGAATTTTGACACGTCGTTTAGCTTCATCTACAGTGCACGGCCAGGTACACCCGCGGCAGATCTTCAAGATACGACATCGCCGGAGGTTAAAAAAGAGAGACTCCAACGGCTTCAATCTCAGCTCCGGTTGCAAGCGGAGCGCTATAGCGATACATTGATCGGAACAGAACAGATCGTGCTCGTTCATGGCCGCTCAAAACGCGATACAAATCAGTGGCAGGGCCGCACTGAATGCAATCGAGTGGTGAACTTTTCGGGCGTACCGCAGGGAGACTTTGCACGAGTCCGAATCGACGAAGCGTTGCCGAATTCGTTGCGCGGCAAGCTGGTTGATAATCAATCTGCAATGAAGGCCCCTTCAAGCGCGCTCGCTTTGTGAAGAATATGCTTATGCTACGCGGAACCCTCAAGAGACCCTCAAGTATGAAAAAACCGATGGTGCTGGGCGTCTTAAGGAGCAAGTGGTTTTACTAAGTTTTCACATTTTTGATATTTGAATTTAAGATAATCCTTACTTCCAAAATGCAAAGGAGCACGAACGCTTTTTGAGCGACGATTCAGCCGAATCTAGGACTACGAAAAACCTCAATCTCAAACCGAGCGATGCAGGACGGCTCGCAATCTTGTGCGGACCGCTAGATCAAAACCTTCACCAACTCGAACATCGATTAGGCATCCATATCAAGAATCGCGGTTACGACTTTCAACTTGAAGGCTCGCAAGATGGCGTGCGGAAAGGCGAGGCGATGCTTATGCATCTATACGCGCAGATTGGAAACGGCGCGTCTCTTGATCCTCAAACGCTCCATCTGTACTTGCAAGAATCTGGTGTTGGCGACATCGTCAATCAACCAGCGAAGCGCGGATATGTGGAAAACGGCGGAAGTGTCGCCCTACTTAAACTATGGCAGAAAACAGTACGCCCTCGTGGTCCGCGGCAAATTCGGTTTGTACGCGATTTACAGTCCGACAAGATTGATGTCAATTTCGCGATCGGTCCGGCCGGAACAGGGAAGACGTATCTCGCCGTTGCGTGTGCCGTACACGCTCTCGCAACTGAAAAAATCAAGCGCATTTTGCTCGTTCGTCCGGCTGTTGAAGTTGGCGAGCGACTTGGTTTTCTTCCCGGTGATCTCACGCAGAAAATAGATCCGTACATGCAACCGCTATACGATGCATTGTTCGAAATGGTTGGAAACGAGCGCGTCGAACGATTGCTGGAACGCAAGGTCATTGAAATCGCACCGCTAGCCTACATGCGCGGACGCACGTTAAATGACGCGTTCATCATTCTGGACGAGAGTCAAAATACCACTGTGGCTCAGATGAAGATGTTTCTCACGCGTATCGGTTTTGGTTCTAAAGTAGCCATTACGGGGGATCTCACGCAAATTGATTTGGGTGGACAGAAACACGGTCAACGTTCCGGTTTAGCGCACGTATTAGTCCTGTTGAAAGATATTCCTGGCATTCGCGTAACGCGCTTCAATTCAAGCGATGTGGTACGTCATCCGATCGTACAACGGATCGTTGACGCATACGACCAAGATGAGCGTCAGTGACCTTATGATGACTCGTAACCTGGCGAACTCAAGTGCTGCGCGTGAGATCGTGATTGAGCAATCAGCAGAGCAGAACCTTCCAACGATTGGAGCTATTCGCCGCTGGGTCGAACTAGCTGCGGAAGATAGTTGTGGCGATGTATTTGTGAGATTCGTTGATCGCAAAGAAAGTCAGCGACTCAATCGGCAATTTCGCGGTATTGATCGGCCAACCAACGTGTTGGCATTTCCTGCGAATCACACGGGGTTGCTTGGTGATGTTGCATTATGCTTTGAGGTGGCGAAGGTCCAAGCAAGGAGTCAAGGTAAAGATCTCAGTGCGCACGTGGCACACTTAATCGTGCACGGCGTACTTCACTTACGTGGTTTTGACCATGTAGGCGTGAGCGATACGTGGAAAATGGAACAGTTGGAAATAGCGTTACTAGAACAGATCGGCGTGGCAAATCCTTATGAGTGAAAACGAACCGCACAGTAAGCGGTGGAAAAATCTCTTTCGCGGCGCGGCCCGCAAAGTCGTTGATATGACTTTTGAGCAGAAGTTTCGAAACCTTGCTGATGAAGTATTCGAGGTTGACAATGATTTCGATCAGGAAGTGATTCCGCTCATTGGCAATCTGCTTGAATCTTCGACAAAAAACGCACACGACATCATGGTGCCCCGCTCTCGCGTCGTTTCGCTGTCGCGCAACATGTCGCGGGAGGACGTGATTAGGGTTATTAAAAAGGAAGGCCATTCGCGCTACCCGATTCAAGGGGACGATCCCGATTCGATCGTGGGATTGCTGCACGCCAAAGACTTATTGACGTCAATTCTGAAAGAAGATAGTGCGGAAAATTTCGATATTGATGCGCTACGGCGCGAGGTCAAGATCGTAGCGCAGGATCAAAGTATCGTCGCGCTACTAGAAGACTTCCGGCGAGATCAAGTTCACCTAGCAGTCGTCGAAAACGAATACGCCCAGATCGTTGGGTTGGTCACCATGGAAGATGTGTTTGAGCAATTTTTCGGTGAGATTCAAGACGAACACGATCAGGGTGAAGAAGCGACCTCGTTAATGGAGCACGACAATGGCGGTGCGAAGCCGGAACAGAACGGTCATTCGGATGTCAGTGCAGATCTGACTGTTGATGAGTTCAACGAATTCTTCGAGACGGGACTGTCGAACGATATGAACAATACGATTGGCGGTTATCTGGCAACCAAGTTTGGCCACGTGCCGGTTAAGGGTGAAAAAACGAAAGAAGGAGATGTTCGATTCGAAGTGCTCGAAGCGACGGATCGACGCATAGTCAAGATTCGCGTGACAAGGAACGGTCCCGAATCTCCAAGAAACTAGCGTTTCTACTCTCTTTAGCTTGCGGGGCGATCTATCCGCTTGGGTTCGCGCCGTTTGAGTTCTATCCTGTTACGTTTTTCGCTTTAGCGGGGCTTTTCTACAGTCTTCAAAACGTCGAGCGGTTCCGCTCGGCGTTTTTTTTCGCATGGCTCTTCGGTTTCGCGAAGTTTGGCGTGGGCGCGTCTTGGGTTTACGTATCAATTGAGCAATTCGGTGGAATCCATTGGTTCGTTGCAGGCCTGATCGTTGTTGTTTTCGTCATGCTTGTGGCTCTGGTTACTGGACTAGTAGGTCTGGCGATGCACGCGACGACCTTGAGGCCAAAGAACCGCAACGCGCCGACTGGAAGATTGTTTTGCTGCGTTCAGTTTGCAGTCATCTGGGTAGCTTACGAGTGGCTGCGATCGTGGCTGTTTACCGGCTTTCCAGTACTTGATGCCGGATACGTTTTAGTCGGTACGCCGTTCGACGGTTTGGCGCCGATACTAGGAGTTAAGGGCGCCAGTTTGGTGTTTGCGTTCGTTGCCGCTGGAATAGTGTCAGGCTGGGCGACGGTGATTGCCAGTGTGCTAATAACCTCTCTTTGTGTTGCGCTTGCGACGATTGAGTACACCGAAAAAGGTGAAGCAATTCAAGTCGGCATCGTGCAGGTCAACATCCCTCTAGCTGAGAAGTGGCGGATGGCACAGCGTGGCGAAACGTTTCGAATCTATTCGGCGCTTTCGCATGAGATGCCTCCTAAAGATCTGGTTGTTTGGAGCGAGGCGGCATTTACAGCAAGGCGTGAACAGATGATTGAAGCGTTCAATCTTGTGCACAAGACGAGCGGTCATAGCTATCTTGCGTCCGGGTACTTGGAATTTACCGACGATGGACATTACAACTCGTTGCTTGTAGGCGGGCAAGACAGCGCAAATTACCGTAAACACCGACTTGTACCGTTCGGTGAATATATACCGTTTGAAGACCTTATACGACCGGTTCTGAGCTTTGTGAACGTGCCTCACTCAAATCTCGTTGTCAGCGCCAGCGACAACCGGGATCTCAGCGTCGCAAATCTCAAACTCGCACCGGCGATTTGCTATGAAGCAAGTTTCGAACGCGATGTCCGCAAAGCAATACGCCAAAGCGACGCTGATGCACTTGTAGTAGTAAGCGAAGACGCGTGGTTTGGAAATTCTCTAGCGCCTCACCAAAACTTTGAGATGGCGCGTATGCGCGCGCGTGAACATGGGCGGTACGTCATCCGCGCTGCAAATAGCGGTATATCGGGGATTGTTGATCCCGACGGACAGGTGATTGCACGTGCCGAACAATTCAAACGGACGACGCTTGAAGGTGAGATTTTTACGCTGAAAGGCGCGACACCCTACACCTCATACGGCGCTGTGCTTTTTGATGCATTACTGGTATTGGGGCTTGCTATGGTATTAGCAGTTCGCGTCGGTCAATCGCGTCGCGTCATGTCGTTAAAAAACTAGCATATTGCGAAAAGCGTGTATCCTGACGAGTGATGACTTCAATCACTGTCACGCGCCCCTCCTTGTTTTCTCGCTGTGCCTTTTGAAGTGCAGGAACCAACCCAGCCGGGTCTTCAACCTTGATTCCCGTAGCTCCCATGGCCTTTCCTAAATCAGCGTAATCGCCTGTTTGATTACCGGCACCGTACTTTTCCATCGCAACTGGCATCTTTGTGTCGTAACCGCCCATTGTGCTGTTATTGATGACCACGGTGGTGATGGGAATTTGTGCGCGTACCGCGGTTTCGATTTCCGTGCCCGTATGACCGAATGCCAGATCGCCCATGAAGTTCATGCAGTGTTTTTCGGGCGCTGCGATTTTTGCACCAATAGCAAGAGGAATGCCGTACCCTAGGTGTGTGGTTTTGCCCCAACCTATGTAGCCTAGAGGTTTCGTTGCTCTGTAGAACGGCATGATTTGGTCACGGGGGTTACCGGCATCATGGGTGAGGATCGTGTTTTCATGATCAATGACATTGTTAATCTCGTTGATCACGCGGTAAGGGTTCACTGGAATTTCATCCGACTTGAGTAGCGGTTCCCATTCTTTTAACCAAGCAGCTTTGGTGGCAGCGATCTCGGAGTATAAGTTTGTATTAGCCTCGCGACCATTGTCGCCTACTTGGGCTTTCACTTCATCAATCATGGCCTCAAGCGTTAGCTTAGCGTCGCCAATGAGTCCAAGATCAACCTCGTAATCCTTGTTGATGTCTTCGGCAGAAATGGTCGAGTGGATTAAAAATTTGTTATTCGGGATATCTAAGCCAAACGCGGTCCTGGTAAGTCCAGAACCAATCGCAAAAAGCACATCGGATTCGCCAAGTGTCTTGAAGACTGCCAAGGGTGCTGTTCGATTTGCAGACCCTAATGCGAGTGGATGGTCATCCGGAAAAGCGCTCTTTCCTTCCATCGTAGTGATCACCGGAATCTGCGCGAGTTCCGCCAACGAGCGCAATTCATTGGTTGCGTTAGCGTAAAGCACTCCCTGGCCGACCCATAGGACTGGATTTTTAGCATGCAATAACGTCTTCACGGCATCTTTTACATCGTTCAAGCTCGGCGCCGTTTTCATCACTTTCGTTGGCCGATAGGGAGGGTTATCTGCTGGGACTTCCCTGCCAAGCACATCGCCATGCATTTCAACTACGACGGGACCTGGCCGACCGTGTTTGAGGGCATGGAAGGCGCGTCGCATCTCGCGGTTGGTTTGCCCAATCTGGTCAATTGAAATCGCCATCTTGGATACATGCTCATAGTTTTTAACGGCAGAGAAATTTGGTTTGATGTCGTAGCTGCCCGTGCCAGATCCCCCAGGTAAAAACAATATCGGTACAGCTTCACCCCATGCCTGTGCAATGCCTCCGAAGGAGTTTTCAACACCAGGCCCCGATTGCGAGGCGAACACACCGACTTGTTTGCCTGCCATCGTCCGGGCATAGCCGTCTGCTGCATTGATACCGCCACGTTCTTGACGAAAAACTATCGGTCGAATGCCGACACGAGCAGCTGCTTCAATTAAGGAGTTGGCGGGAAAACAAGCCATCCATTCAACGCCTTCAGCTTTCAAGCATTGTGCAATAAGGTCAAATCCATTCAAATCGACATTCTCCGTTTCGTTAGGTTTGTTTTGATCTTGACAATTTTCTCTGCATAGCTAATTGCATGCGATAACGAGTTGATGCATGCGATGTTTTGCCGAGTTACATGAATAGATCAATAAGTGATGACATTGATCTTAATACATGCGTATCAACGCATCGCATCCATCTCATGATTGATTGCGAGATTGCACAATCATATCTTCTAAGCTCTGTCAGAAGATTCTAGATACGAAAGCCTGAATGTCGGTAGGCTGGATCAAAGCTGTTTAGTAACCACACGGATAATTGCCTTCAATGGTTCGAGTCGAACCTGTGATCTTTCATTTGTTCTCTTGCCATAGGCGAATCAATTGCTTCCCCTGCATCTAGGATCTCTTTTCAACGACCTGAGAACTTAATACAGACTTACATCAGGCATTGAAAAGTTTTCTTGAGTTGATTGGGGAATCAAGAAGTACACTGGATTGAAACGCAAACAGCGCTTCAATCATGCTTAATCCTTACGACTATTCAGATTTACAAGGGCACGAGGTCGAGGGGCGTGTGGAAAAGCCTCATCCAGATAACTCTGTAATGATGGGATAGGGCAACCGACGAGTTGGCTTATGTAATCCTTGTGAAGTAAACCTTTAGCGATCATACTATCGTATAGCTCGGTTCCGTTATTCCACTGTAACTTTCGAGATCGTTGTGCCATGTGATCATCAATAGCATCAATGAGATCATCTTCATACATCCCCTGAGGTGGTATGCACTGCACAATGCCGGCGACTAAGGAAGACACTCCGGTGAAACCATACATACGATGTCCATAGTATTGTTTTTTGTTATGCTCACCTATTGATTCAATCTTGTCCCATGCCGCCATTGGGGGCTTTTCTTCTAGCAATACGGTGGCTAATCCTTTTAAGTATCCATACAAGTGTTGGGGCCATCCCCATGATTTTTTAGCAATATTAAGTGCCAACGCGTCCATATCGTCGACTAAATCTTGACATTCGTGTACATCAATGAATTTATGAACGGCCTCCACACATTCTTGCTGCGAGAGAGAACTTAATGAGTGAATCGAGTTTTCGGCGAGGCGCGAAAGACCCAATTCCATTGTAATTCGAAGTGTATCGCCTAGCCCACCGAGTACCAATAATATAGGATAGATTTCTTTATCGTTCAACTCAACTAGGAAATGATTTAAGTTTTTGTCATTGTCAGTTGGATACTTTCCAATTCTTTGTGCTTCATCAACCATCATGCAGATGGGTCTGGTCCAGTTTTCCATATTGCATCTATTTCTTAAAAAGTAAATTGGATCTTCTTTCGCCATTGACATCGCGGATTCTTTGACACGTGTGATTTTTCGTTCACTCCCTACTTTTGCAATTGCTGCTAAGCCCACATCGCCACCTAGCTTATTTTCAGTTGTCATTTGCTCGAAAGCATCGGAGTTAGGTTCGGCGATTTTCAAAATCTCCAAGACGACTCGATGCGGAGCAGATAACTCCTCTCCGTTAACGATAATTGGTGTAGGTGATAAATTCGAATTGCCCCTCATCCAGCGATTCCTTAATTCTTTGAAGAGGGCAGTTTTACCTGCACCTGGAGGACCATATAAAATTTGTGTGTTCCCCACACTTTTCCCTTTGTACCTCCTAGCAGCTTGAGTTTCAATATCGCTGATAATATTATCTCGACCGACGAAAATCGGCGAAGGTTCTCGGTCTGAACTTTCGAGGAAGTCCGCTAACGCAGCGCGATTAGGATTCAAAGACTTTCCAATTGCTTGGCGTCAAGGAAATTTTAATTAATAAAACGATGATTTTAAGTCTTTTGGCATTTCTATCATTCGCTTCAAGATCGACTCTTTCTAAAATCAAAGGGAGTTATTCAGTTGGTTATTTGATAAGCACTGTTAGAAGATTGTACCTAAACACCATGACCTGGTTCATGCACGACATAGGTACCTAGAAGGCATGGTAGTTGCTGGGCTACTGGTGCGCGAACACGGGGATGTGTATCCTCCCCACCATTCTGGTGGCGGTGTTGAGGGGTAACTGGAGAAGCCGGGGTGTGCGACTGCGGTGATTAGGGCGTTGAAGATAGACGCTTACCCACCATCTGAGTAGGATTGTGGGTACTTCGCAGATACATCGCTTTTTTCAGCTTTCACAAGACCCATGGTATAATTTATATGTTCCGTGCTAATGAACTAAGGCACAATTTTAACAATGAGGAAGCACATGACTATCAAAGAAAAATTCTTACTCGGCATCTGTATCGCCCTGATCTGCACTGGCATTATTCACGGCGGTCTTATCATTCAAGCGCAAGAAGAACCGATGCCAGTGCCTGACTGTAAGTGGGTGCTACAAAAAGAAGGTGACCTTTTCTTTTATGATCAATGTTCAGGCAATATCTATTCGTTGATTGAGGATGAAGAACCATTTCAAGATTATTACGGCAATGATTCCACAAGAGGCATAGACACCTACCGAGCGGTACCCGTTCAAGACCTAAATTAGGGAGCGCGGCACCCCTACGGCTATTTTTCATGGTTAATAGCCCAAGCGTCTGTCCTGCATACCCTCAGACGCATGCCGCATTTTCAACCACTAACCTAAGGAGGACAAAACGATTTGACTAATACAACAAAACGCACGCCACTCTCTCGTAGTGCTTCCGAAGCCTGCCGCCCACCGCATCCAGTGCTTCTATTGGATGCGGAACACGACCGGCCCGACTTTCCGGCTAAGGCCCGTATCGTCCGAGCTAAGCGAGTTACCAAGAAGGAGAACGAGACATGAATGGTACAGACGAAACAAGCACAGAAGAATTAGTCTATGGATCTAGTCACACTGATTCGTTTCTTGAAGGAATCTCCACCGCATTAACAGGATGGATTTATGATGAGGAAGGAAATATTTCTCAGGAGGAAGCAAGTAGTATGAGGAACGGCCTACCGCTTGTCGAATTGGTTAAGGAAGTAAAACGTATTGCAGACTCAATCGAAAAGATTGAAGCCAAAATGGGAGAAACAACATGAAAATACAGGAAGTTGCTAGTTGGGAGATACTCAACAAGGATAAGTCAGTAGGACACATTCTGAAAGATCCGGAGATAGTGGGTAAGTATTGGGTCTGGTTCCACGAAGCGGAATACCCTGAGAAAGGCTACTCGTGGGAAGCGGCTATCGCTAGGGCTAAAGAGTTTTAGGAGGTTGTCTATGATCACTAAGAAACCACCTTTTCCTTATGGGCACCTCTCAAAACCTCCTAAAACTGATCTTGGAGTCTATTGTCTAAACTGATAGAGTAATAAAATCAATAGGTTAATATATATCATAATCAGTGGAATTTGGGTTTTGAGAGGTGCCCTTATGTCCAAGTAAAAGCAAGCCAAGAGGATTTACTACCAAATTGGGAAGAAATTCGCAGACGACGTATCAAGTGCCGATTATCTCAAGATGGTTATCTCCTACGAAGAACACTGACTTTCTATGGGGCCGAATCAGATTAGCGACCATGCGTACGGGTTTCTAGTTGGGTAGCCGAGTTCGCCTGAAGGTGGTACGGTGAACGGCATGGTTAGCTCCTGTGCCTGCCAGCAAACACACTTCATAATCACATCACGGAGACACGCTGACTCAAACAGACCTCTGCAACTGAGTACCAACCTCATCAACTTCAACCTGCAACAATTTCATACTATTCAATACAAACTTCACAACAATGATAAGGCACCTCTCAAAACCTCCTCTTTATCGTGGTTATGTCATGTGGCTCGGCGTGACGGCAAAAAAGTGACCTTCGCCTGGCCAAAGCACCTTGTGAGGGTATATTTACGACCTGTTATTTACCAATGAGTTCTTCCACCATCATGACCACATCAAGACTTTTTAGTGAATGGGAAGCCTACGAAGAACTTGATCGACGCGGCGATCCACTGGAGCAGATCAAACAATTGGTTGATTTTGAAAGGTTTCGGCCGATCCTGGAGGAGTGTTGGCGTCACGAAGCTGCCGACCCATCGCAAGGCGGTCGTCCTGCGTATGACGTGGTGATGATGTTCAAGGTGTTGCTCATTGGTCGGAAGGGCAACCTGTCGTGTGAACGCATGTCCCATGCGGTGGTTGATTCCCGTAGCGTCACCCGGTTTCTTGACGTGGCGCCAGGTGAACCGGTCCCTTCGCGGCAGACCATTGCGCGGTATCGTGATGCACTGGATGAGCACACCATGCGAGAGTTGTTCGAGGATTTCGAGGCGCAGTTGCGCGAGCGGGGTTACGTGGCGCGCGGCGGTCAGGTGGTAGACTCGACTTTGGTCCTGGTGCCGGTGCAACGCAACACCCGGGAGGAGAATAGGGCATTGCAGCGGAATGAGACCCCGGACACCTGGAAGGAGGACGAGGCGACGGCTAAATTGCGCCAAAAGGATCGTCATGCGCGTTGGACGAAGAAACATGGGAAGTCATCCTACGGCTATAAGAACCATGTGAATGTCGATGTCGAACACAAGCTCATTCGGGGGTATGTCGCCACCCCCGCCAATGACCACGATATCACGGTGGTGGATGCGTTAATTGACGGTCGCCAACGCGAGGGTCCTTTTTATGGGGATGCGGCGTATCGGTCGCAAGAAGTGGAGGGGATGTTGCGGGCGCAGGGTCTCACGTCACGGATCATGTTCAAGCGCGGTAAGCATCGGGCCCTTACGGCATATCAACATCGTGAGAATCGTCGGCGCGCCAAGGTGCGTGTGCGTGTCGAGCATGTGTTTGCCAGTTGCCAGAACGAACTGGGCGGTAAATTCATCCGCACCATCGGGTTGGATCGGGCCTCGGTGCAAATGGGCTTGCAAAACTTGCTCTACAACAAGCACCGCCTGGTGTTTTTAGCGCGCGAGGCGATGGTCTGAACAACGAAGTGTAGGCGCAATGCGCCTACACTTCGTGAAAAACACTAAAAAAGCCCAAAGTTGGGTCCATATGACCTGATGTTGGGTGTTTTTTCACTTCAAACACCCAAAATTCAATATGCATTCATCATCATCGCACCATTTGACCGAAAAAACGGAAAAACCCGAGGTTTTGGGAGGTGCCCGATAGTTTATCCGTAATACCATCAAACTACACCTCAATATCTATTGCAAGGCTCCACTTTAAGAAGCATGTGTTGGGGTGGTTAGATCTTAAATGGATACGAAAAATTTCGTCTTGAGTAGTGTTACAGAGCATCAATAAACGGGTATATTGAACTTTTCTCTTTAGCGTTTATTTATAAACTTAAATATCCTTGGGGGGCAAGTTAGTCGATATGTGAATCAATCCTCTGTTGGCATGTGACTTCTGCTTCATCAATCACTCCTTTTGATCTGCCATGATGAACTGACGGAATCTCCTATTATCTCCACGTGTCACTTTGACCGATCAATCCAACACTAAAATTCCGTGTAATTAAGTACCCCTTGACTTCTTTTGCCTGCTCGTTCAGATACCTACTCACCCATTGATATCGAAGCCAAGTGGCAGCGTCATTGGGAAGAACAAGGAACAAATTTCTTCACGCTGGATCGTCTTTTCAGCGCACAGAAACCCTACTATAACCTAATGATGTTCCCATATCCTTCTGCGGAAGGACTGCATGTTGGAAACATTTATGCATACACTGGTGCAGATGTTTGGGGAAGGTATCAGCGCTTACTCGGTAAGGATGTCTTTCAACCTATCGGATTTGATGCGTTTGGGATCCACTCTGAAAACTATGCGCTGAAGATTAGGATGAATCCCAACGATCTTATTCCTTCTAACATCAGCAATTTCACGCGGCAGTTACGCCGTATCGGTGCCATGTTTGACTGGAATCACACAGTCGACACAACCGATCCAGGCTACTATCGCTGGACGCAATGGCTTTTTTTGAAGTTGTATGAGGCGGGGTTGGTCGAAAAACGTACAGCGCCTGTAAATTGGTGTCCCTCATGCAAAACGGTAGTTGCCAATGAGCAAGTGATACAAGGGCTGTGCGAACGCTGCGATTCAGCTGTCGAGCAACGCCAAATCGAACAGTGGTTTCTCAAAATCACCGCCTATGCGCAACGCTTGCTGGATGGCACTGAGTGCATCAACTGGTCACCTCAAACGTTAACTGCGCAAAAGAATTGGATAGGGAGAAGCGAAGGCGCGGCAATCGATTTTCCTGTTGCCGGTCGTGAAGAAACGATTCAGGTATTCACAACTCGTCCGGACACGATCTACGGTGCGACGTACATGGTGTTAGCGCCGGAACACCCGTTGGTTGACACGTTGACGCAAGCCGACTGCCATGGAGCAGTATCTGCATATGTCGAACAGGCAAAGCGACTTGACTTAAAGGCTCGCCAATACGTTGATCGGCCCAAGACGGGCACATGGCTTGGTAGTTATTGCACTAACCCGCTAACTGGCGACCGGATGCCGATTTGGATATCTGACTATGTTCTTTTTGAATACGGCACAGGCGCCATCATGGCAGTCCCCGGCCATGACGAACGCGACTTTGAATTTGCTACAACATTCAACTTACCGATCAAGCGGGTGATTGCGCGAGCGAAATCTCATGCGGAGGAACCGTTATATGAGGCCTTTGTTGGCGACGGTGTATTGGTTCATTCCGGTGAATTTGATGGATTGAATGTATCGGACGGCAAGCGCGCAATCATTGCGAAACTCGCGGCGAAGGGGATGGCGACCGTTCAAACTCGTTATCGGCTGCACGATTGGTGTATCTCTCGACAACGCTACTGGGGTCCGCCGATACCTATTGTCTATTGTGATTCGTGCGGGGCTATACCAGTGCCCGAGAGCGATTTGCCGGTGTTATTACCACGCTTGGAGCAATTCAAACCGGACGACTCCGGCACGAGTCCGCTTGCGCGAGATGAAGCGTGGTGTAAGGTTGATTGTCCGACATGTGGGAAACCTGCAACGCGTGAAACTGACGTTTCGGATACGTTCCTTGATAGCGCGTGGTACTTTATGCGGTATCCATGCACCGACTATAACGATACGGCGTTAGATGAACAGTTAGTAGATAAGTGGCTACCTGTAGATTCGTATATAGGTGGTCACGAGCATGCGGTTTTGCATTTGTTGTACGCTCGCTTCGTCACGATGGCGCTTAGCGATATTGGCGTTTTGCAATTTGAAGAACCGTTCGAGAAATTTAGGGCGCACGGCATCCTGACTAAATCGGGTCGGAAGATCTCCAAGAGTCGTGGCAACATTATTGTGCCTGATGAATTAATCGCTGAATGGGGCGCCGACACGGTACGGCTGTACTTGATGTTTTTAGGTCCATTCGAGCAAGGTGGCGACTATCAAGAGACTGGCATTCGTGGTCCCGCGAGTTTCCTTGAGCGCTTGGCATTGAGCGTTACGGAAGCTGTCGATGGCGATGGCGATGATGACGTCATCCGAGCGCTGCATCGAACCATTGATAAAGTGTCTAAGGACATGGAGCAGCTGAAGTACAACACCGTCATTTCAGCTCTGATGGAGTACTTGAATGTTGTACGCGAGAGCGGTCGCACCTGTCAGAAGCCGGAAGTAGAGCCGTTGGTTGTCATGATTGCGCCATTTGCGCCACACCTTGCGGAGGAACTGTGGGAGCGACTCGGTCACGAAAAATCGATTTTTGAGTCAAACGTCTGGCCTGTCGCAGATGCTTCGCTCAGGATGATCGAATCGGTTCAGATCGGCGTACAAGTTAACGGTAAACTTCGAGATACCATCGCGGTAACCTCCACCACTTCGGAAGAAGAAGCCATGGCATTAGCTCGTAGTAGCGACAGAGTAGCGTCGTACCTGGCAAATGGTGAAGTGCGTAAGGTCATCTACGTGCCCAGCCGCATCCTCAACATCGTTGTTAGTTGATACATGGATATTGACAACAGAATATTTGCAGAACCAAGCCGAATCGCACCAGTGAAACAAAAACTTTGGATAGGCGTTTTCATTCTCATTTCCGTTGCCTTAAACAATGTGCTATGGGCACAGGACTACCTTAAGCAATTCGAAGAGGTCATGACGCGTGAATACGTTGATACTAGCCTGGGATTCAGTCTAGCCTATCCGTACGAGTGGAATCCATCGAAAAATCCCCTAGCAGAGTCGGATTTCTATGTCGGTGCGCCGTTCGCGATGCCTTCGTTTTGGGTGAATGTAGCGCCTCAACCGGAGGATATCAGGTTAGTTGATTCGTTGTCGCAGATAGATCAATCTAGATTCCCTAATCATCAAGGTATTTCAGCCAAGCGAACGACATTCAACGGGCACGAAGCAATGATTACAGTCATTCATTGGACGACAGCTGATGCAGGGAGACATTTTGTCGAAACAACGATGATTTCGTTCTATTCCAATGAGCGCTGGTATCGGTTAACGCTGAATCAGTCTTATCGCGAAACGCGGTGGAGCAAGCGATTGCAAGCATTACTCCACTCATTTAGGGTTCTGCATTCAGAGTCATGAAAAACCTCTTTGCTTCGCTGTGCATGGCGTTGATTGCGATAGGTACATTGGCTGAGCGATTCGAATTTATCGCCATTGGCGACACTGCCTATCAAGGCGAACCCAGCATTGCAGCGTACGAACGACTCATTGCGCTGATCAATAAGCAAGACATCGCGTTTTCAATCCATGTGGGTGACATATGGGGTGCGTCCATGTGTATTGAAGAGCGTTATGTTGAGATTCGAGATATCCTCAATACCTACGCTAAGCCAGTCGTACTTACGCCTGGGGACAACGAGTGGACCGATTGCGACCGGCACAGCTACGGTGATTGGGCATCTCATTCACGATTAGACGTTTTGCGGAAAGTGTTCTTCAGGAATAGCGAGAGTCTTGGCGTAAAAACGTTACCAGTCGTGCGTCAGGCCGATGTGTCGCCGTATACGAAGTTCGTGGAAAACGTACGCTGGCTATACCAGGATGTTCTTTTCGTAACGCTCAACGTTTCCGGTTCAAATAACAATGTTGATATAACCGCGCGCGATGATTTGCTTGAAGCGTATGAACGCAATCGCGCGAATAAGGCGTGGTTACGCGATTCAGTTCGCATGGCTATCGCGCAGGAACTTCCCGCGATCGTGATTGCGCTCCATGCCGAGATGTTCGCAAACACAGGCGGCCAGCGCGTCCCGCGAGCCTATCAAGACATCGTTAATGAGTTGACTATGGCAACCGAACGATTCGCTAAACCCATTCTTCTTGTACATGGCGATGCCCATCGTTTTACGATTGACCGACCGTTAGCGCAATTCGGAACAGGTCGTTTGATTAACGGTAATTTAGTTCGTTTGCAGGTGTATGGCGATCCCGAAGTACGTGCGGTGAGAGTGTCAGTCGATACTAATGAGCCTTGGGTATTTGGTTTCGACCCCTTGTATCTGGAGTAATACGTTTGCATTGGTCCAACTTTGGACTATGGGTGTTACTTAGTCTCTTGGTAGCAGGCTGTGGTTTTGCATTGCGGAGCGATATCGTCACTGATCGTATCTCGGGTCTCGTTATTCCAGATACGCTAACTTCTGATGTAAGGGTTTCACTCGAACGTGCGGTTCGTGATGCAGGGGTCACGTTGTCAAAAGATCGCTCACATGCCACCCACGTAATCGAATCCATCCAGGAGAATAAACAGATCCGATCAACACGCCTGGATCCGCTGGGGCGCACCGTTGAATTCTGGATTGCATTACGCTGGGATATCACAACGGTGTTTCAAGGCCAGCATACGTTTACTCTGCATGCTTCCGAGAGCATCGGCCTTGACGAATCGTCATTGATTGCAAGCGAGAAGGAGAAACGCAGAGTGCTGTCTGTATTACGGACCGAATTAGCAACGCAACTCATTCAACAACTGGCGTATCGGGGCGCTACAGCTACACAACCCCAACGAGCTCAAAGCGAACGTTAGCCATGCAGGTACATCCTCAGCAACTTGCTGGACAAATCAAAGATCAATTGCAAAGCGTATACGTTCTCGGCGGAGTTGAAGTTGTTGTCGAGGATCACGCGAGTAGGGAAATAGTCGACGCTGCTCACAGTCATGGTGTCGAAAATCACGAGATTTTGAGATTCGATGAGGGTTCGGGTAGAGGTAGTGCAAAGGCGGTTCCATGGGAGCAGGTCCTGGATGAGTTAGATAGTTCGTCATTGTTCGGCGGACGCAAATTGCTCGAAGTTCGTATGCGTAGCGCATCGTTTAATGAACGCGGCGTGACAGCCGTCATGGGTTACGCCCAAAATCCGTCAACCCATATCCTGCTCGTTCGACTTCGTGGTTTGGATCGTCAACAGAAGCGCAAAAAATGGTACGGTCATTTGCGCAAATCGCGCGATGTCGTGTTGATTGTCGCCGACGAGCTCAATCGCCAACAAAGTGCACAGTGGCTACAGCGCAAAGCTGCCTCGCTTGAGTTGAATCTCACGGCGCAGGCTGCTGAAAAACTCGCAGATTACACTGAAGGGAACTTGCTCGCGGCAAAGCAGGAGCTGGATATATTCCAACTTTTATTGGAGCAAGGTGCAACGATTGATATTGGGAACATCAACCTAGCTAGCGTTCGAAACGCCGATGTGTTCGAGGTGATGGACGCTCTAAATGCCCGCGATGCACAAAAACTCGCGGAAAAACTTGATGCGCTTCAACATCAGAACAGGAGTGCCAGCAATGCCGAATTTGGTGTGTTAACCATGCTGACGCAAGTGCTAAAACTTGCTCACAATAAGCTTGTTGACCGTCATGCAACCGTGCCATCGTACCAACGCCGCGTCGTTGACGCACTGATCCAGCGACATAGCGTAGCTCGCATTGAAGCGTTGCTTGTTGAGTGCGCGCATTACAACAGCGTGATTCTCGGTATGGCGCGAGGGGATAGAGCGAATCTTTTAAGGCATTTACTTTTCGCCGTTGCGGGCGTTTTGCCGGTGCATCTTGCCGAGGAATATCACTGGCGTTCGATTGATCGAGCCGTTAATTGATGCGCGTTTGAGCCTGTTCCCCAAGACTTTGCACCGTGAGTTTCCGACCATCGCTATGGAATATCGTGATTGAAGCATTGTTTGGCCGAAACGACACCATGGCCGGTTCATCGTTTGCGGCGCCGACAAGCAGGTTGATCGCGACGAAGTGGGAAAACATAACGCAATTGGTCGAGCTATCGGTTACGCAATTGATTAATGATTCGCGCCACGACTTTAGGTTAGGTGGAAGGTCGTGCCATGTACCGGCCATCGTCTTGGTGAGCCACACGGTACGGTCAGACAAATCTTCAATGGGCGACGGAATTTCCGCAATGCGGTGTTCGATCGCAACGGATGCATCCCAGAGTTTAGCGAGTTCCTGAGCTGTCTCTTGGGTTCGGCGCAGAGGGCTACTGAAAATGGGCATCGGACCGAGCGGTGCAAGATACTTCGCGGTTGCGATGGCTTGCGTGCGGCCGTTATCGGACAATCTCGGGTCGCGATGAGCTCCGAATCCGGCGGCGGCTTCCCCATGGCGAACAATGTATAGTGTGGTCACGATTTCTAACAACAATCCCCGTGATTAAATACGCGTCTTCAATGACATTATCGGCGCAGCGCGTCTGTTTACCGGCGTCTTAGTGCGCAGATTTTTATGAATTCACCTGATACAACATTGTCGGCCGATATAGAACCGACGGTTACGGTTAATGCACGCGAAGCATTTTCCATAGACCATGATTTCGAGGTGCCGGCCTTCCCGGATCGCACCGCGCATGTACCGGATATCGATGACGATTATCGTTTCGACCCGCACACAACGTTAGCGATCCTCGCTGGTTTCGCACACAATCGGCGCGTCATGATTCAAGGCTATCACGGTACAGGTAAGTCAACACACATTGAGCAAGTTGCCGCGCGTTTGAATTGGCCATGTATTCGTGTAAATTTAGATAGCCATATCAGCCGAATTGATCTGGTCGGTAAAGACGCGATCGTGCTGGAGGACGGGCAGCAAGTCACCCAATTTAAGGAGGGCATTCTCCCATGGGCATTGCAACATCCGTCAGTCATCGTGTTCGACGAATATGACGCGGGCCGGCCGGATGTCATGTTTGTGATACAACGTGTGCTGGAAGTAGAAGGCAAGTTGACGTTGCTTGATCAGAATCGCGTGATTACGCCGCATCCCTATTTCCGGCTGTTTTCGACAACGAATACTGTTGGGTTAGGGGATACGACCGGTTTGTATCACGGCACCCAGCAGATTAACCAAGGTCAGATGGACCGTTGGAACATCGTTGCGACCTTGAACTACTTACCGCACGATGTTGAAACCGATATTGTGTATGGCAAAGCTAGCGACTGGCAAGCTAAAAAGGGTGGTAAACGCATCATTAGCAATATGGTCAGCGTTGCTGATCTCACGCGTAAGGGATTTGTAAACGGTGATGTATCGGTCGTTATGTCCCCTCGAACCGTATTGACATGGGCGGAAAATGCGATCATTTTCAATGACATCGGATTCGGCTTTAGAGTCACGTTTCTAAACAAGTGCGACGAACTTGAGCGTCCTATTATAGCTGAATATTATCAACGTTGCATAGGCGACGACCTTGGCGACGCAAGTGCTGGCGTCACTTTAAACCTCTAGCCGCGGTATGTCGACCGATGTTGATCAACTAGATACTTTCAAGCGAGCGATGACCGCAACCATGCGGGCCATCGCTGATAACGAGGAGATGGAAGTCTCATTCGGGCGAGGAAGTTCCAGCGTTCAAGGAAACACAGTAAGAGTGCCGCAACCGAACTACGGCTGCAGCGAGGCTGAACTAAACGCCGTACGAGGCATAGGCGACGAAATCGCGCTCAAGATGCGCTATCACGATAACGCCCTACATCGACAATACACTCCGGTGGCTGGCCCCGCCCAGGAATTATTCGAGTGGGTCGAGGATGCACGCGTCGCATCAATCGGCACCATGCGCATGGAAGGCGTCGCTCGAAATTTAGACGCAAATCTTGAAGCGATCTGTCGGCAGGCCGAATTCGATCAGATTACAGCTGAAACAGAAGCGCCGTTAGGCGTTGCCGTGGGGTTGATCGTACGACAACGACTCACAGGCCGCCCTTTACCTCCAGTGGCTGAGCATGTCGCGCAGTTTTGGCGCGAGTATGTGGAAGCCAATGCGGGCAAAGATATCGACGCGCTCAAAAACGCCATTCACAATCAACAGGACTTTGCGGTAAGGTGTCGTACGATCTTGAAAGATCTTGGGCTCGCCACGGACTCGGAAGATCCGCCCGATCTGCAGCAGAATGATTCCGAGGTAGAGACCGTTGACGAGAACGACGATTCCGAGACTGAATACGCGCCGGAAGATGTCGTCCTGGACGAAGATTCGTACGGGGATGAAGATTCAGAAGGCGAGACGTCAACTGTCGAGATGGATGCCGACATGGACATGTCGGAACTCGGCGCGGAATCGGAGCCGGAAGACGCACCTCAGTCGGCGATTGACGATTCTGGGCGTATCCGTACGACCATTGATTATGCGAGCTTTACGACGGAATTCGACGAGGTGGTGAAGGCCGAGGATTTATGCGATGCCGAGGAACTGCTTCAGCTACGTGGCATGCTTGACCAGCAGTTGGTTCCGTTGAAACATACAACTGCCAAACTTGCGAACCGATTGCAGCGTAAGTTGCTTGCGAAGCAGAATCGAACTTGGGAGTTCGATAAAGATGAAGGGATCCTAGATACCTCCCGACTCAGCCAGGTGATCGTTGATCCAGTCAATCCGCTCGCGTACAAACAAGAGAAGGAGATGCAATTCCGTGATACGGTCGTCTCCATATTGATCGATAGTTCAGGATCAATGCGTGGTCGTTGTATCACCATTGCGGCGATGTGTGGCGACATTTTGGGCCAGACGCTTGAGCGCTGTTCAGTGCGCGTCGAGATTCTTGGATTTACGACATGTGCGTGGCGTGGCGGGCAATCGCGCGAAGAATGGATCAATCAAGGGAAGCCAAGCAATCCAGGTAGACTGAATGACCTTCGACACATTATTTACAAGGCTGCAGACGATACATGGCGTCGCGCTCGACGAAATCTTGGACTGATGCTGCGAGAAGAAATGCTCAAGGAAAACATTGATGGCGAAGCGCTAATTTGGGCACACAACCGTATAGTGTCCAGAGCAGAACAACGCAAAATCTTGATGGTTATCTCAGATGGCTTACCGGTTGATAACTCGACGCTTTTGCAAAATCCGAGCAATTACTTAACCGAGCATCTGAAATTCGCGATTGAGACTATTGAGCAGCAATCAGCCGTTCAGCTTGTTGCTATTGGTATTGGGCATAACGTTGAAGAGCATTACTCAAGAGCTGTGACCATCAATGATGCCGAGCAACTTGGTGGGGCGATGGCCGATCAGCTTGCCGATTTATTCGACGAAGATAACTAAGCATGCATTTACGACGGAGATCCGGTGTAAGGTACAAATAATTCGTTCGAGCCTTACCTGTTAAAACCCTCAAATATCTTGTTTGAGGAAGCTTTAAATCGTATTCAACATGCTTGACAATAAAGTTTATTTCGGTGGTGTTTTCGGGATGGAATTCGTGTAGCTGTGGCCACCGCATGTAGTTGTCAAGGTATTTGGTCGACACGTCGCAGTGGTGATTGATCACTTGGTGATGGCGCGCCGCGCGTGGCGGCGCGGTAACTGGGGTAGGTATCACTGACGATCAGCGCGTCCATGGTCGTCCAGGTGCGACGGTCTTTTGGAGTGTCGTCGCCTTGATGTCGGGCACCTGCTGGGCATACGTTGCACCCCTGCGGGCCACGGCCGTCAGCACCGGTTGATGTGCCTGGCTCCGACCGCGTAGAACCCCATGACCACCGCCCTGCTTCCTCGTCTTATGGCGTTGTCGCAAGCTGCGACTGCCTTTGCAACTTTCCGGGAAATAGGTTTCGTCCTTTCAACGATACCCTCAGGGGCCGTCGGCGTGTGCGCGTTGGCCAGGAACCGATGTCGCTAAAGAAACGCGGTGCGGTAGCTGATCCCACAGGGCCGCAGCCGACTAATGCAGCGTCATCCGCTTTCGCTTGCACGCCTGATAAGCCATCCAGGTCGACTTGAAGCGCAGCTGCGCCAACGGCGTGCCCGTCAAGCCGTGAAGATCTTGCCACAGTATTCCGCGCGGCAGCGAAACCACATCAAGCCAGCACTCTTTCCATGACGTACCGCCCCATGGTTGCCATAGTGTATGCATATCTGCGACGCGAGCAGCGACCCGCCAGCACTGCCGCAGGCATATCATCGGTCTTCTCCGTTTGGATCGCCTTGGCCGCCTGCCATTTCTGCGCGGCTATCAACGCGATAGCTTGGGTTAACCAAGTCTCGAACACCTTTTTCTTCATGATCCGCAAAATCAATAAGTTGCATATGATCTTAGTCATATGTTAGCTCAAATCAGAATTTTATTATATAAGATACGTCTTTAAATATCGGATCCAAAATGGAGAAGCATCTTTGGCCCGCTCCAGACCGGGTGCACGCTTGGAAAACGGAGTAAATCATGCTTGCAGTTAGCTGTCATTTCACTATCGGTTGGTTAATATATCATTGCGCGACAATTCGTGTCACGCATCGTCCTCTCTCGCTATTCTTGGGGATTCTCAATCTTGTCTAATTGGCGCAGATCTTCCAATGTACAGGGTCGCACATGCCTATCCATAAAATCACAGTCAAGAATTTCCGTCTCTTGGACAACGCTGATCTCGAGATCGAGACCTCTACCACCCTCATTGTTGGGCGCAACAACAGCGGCAAGACATCCCTTTCCGAGGCGATCCGCCGGTTCCTCGTGGACCAGAACCCCAAGTTCCAGATTGAGGACTTCTCCCATACTTCCTATGACTGCTTCTGCGATGCGCTCGTAACCAAGAACGCTGGGCGGCCTGACGAAGTGGTACGCTCTCTCATTCCGAGTATCGAACTACGCCTTCTGTTCCGCTACGACCCCACTCAAACTGAACTTGGCGCTCTCAGCGATTTCATCGTTGATCTCGACCCCGACTGCAACGAGGTTCTAGTCGTAGCACGCTACGAACTGCGCGATGGTAACATTGAGGCGCTGTTTGCTGGCCAGCCGGCCGGTGCTCTCACCGACGACGACCGAAGCGCCTTCTTGCAGAAGCTCCGTGAGCGTGTACCCGCGCTCTTCATGGCCAGCATATGGGCCGAAGATCCCAACGATACCACCAACCGCAAACCGATGACCGTAGCCGCGCTCCGTTCGCTTCTGAGGATAGGTTTCGTGAATGCCCAGCGCGGGCTGGACGATGACACCTCAAGAGATACCGACATCCTTGCCAAGATTCTCGAAGGTCTCTTTACCGCCGCGAAGTCGCCTACCGCCGGCAAGGTTGAGCAGATTGCTGCCCAGGCGCTCAAGGATGCCGTGCGCGATATCCAAAGCACGATTCAAGGCGACTTCCGAGAAGATCTACAGAAACTCATGCCGACATTGCAATTCTTCGGTTATCCCGGCCTTGATGGCTCCGAACTTGAAACCGAGACGACTCTTGACGTTGAGCGCTTGCTCTCACGCCACACCAAGGTCGGATATTCTGGCCATTATGGCATTCTGCTACCCGAGTCCTACAACGGTCTCGGTATACGAAACCTCATCTTCATTCTGCTTCAGATCGTCAGTTTCTATCGCTCCTTTCGCACTGAATCGGCCGCACCCGGTGTCCACCTCGTCTTTATTGAGGAACCCGAGGCTCATCTGCATCCACAGATGCAGGAAGTGTTCATCCGCCAAGTCTCAAAAATTGCCAGCCAGCTCAGTAGGCAGGACGGAGCTCCCCTGCCATGGCCGGTTCAGTTCATCGTGTCGACCCATTCCTCCCATGTCGCCAACGCTGCCGGGTTCGAGGCGATCCGCTATTTCATCCCTTCATCTATTGATGGCGTTCGCTACACCAGAATCAAGGATCTTCGTCAAGGGCTGCATGAGACGCCCGAGGAGCACAGGCGATTTCTCCACCAGTACCTGACTCTGACGCGCTGCGACCTTTTCTTTGCCGACAAGGCCGTGCTAATCGAAGGCACGAGCGAACGACTGCTACTTCCCGTAATTATCAGCAAGTTGGAGGAAGCCGAACCCGACGAACCTAACCTTTCTGGCCAATACGTCACTACCATGGAAGTTGGCGGTGCCTACGCGCACCTCTTCTTTGCTCTTCTCGACTTCCTGGAACTGCGTACTCTCATCATTACCGACCTCGACTCCGTCGCCGATCGCAAAGCCTGTCCAGTGCATCATGGCACCTCCACAAGCAATGCCTGTCTCAAGTGCTGGTTCGATGACGATGACTGCTCCCCTGTAGTCCTTCTCGCGAAAGACGACACTTCGAAGGTCAAGAACCTTCGGCGCATCGCCTTCCAGCAACCAGAGGCTGAGGGCGGTCCATGCGGCCGCACTTTCGAGGACGCGTTCATGCTGGCGAACCCGGACATGTTCGGTATCGAAGGTGAGACGCCACATGACAAGGCCCAGTGTGCATGGGGCAAGCTCGCCACGATCAAGAAGTCCGAATTTGCTCTCAAACATGCGATCGACAACACCGACTGGTTCCCGCCCCGTTACATCCTTGACGGATTGAGGTGGCTCGCGCGTGGCGACAGTGCGGACGCCGGGACGGTCATTGATCAAGCCAGCCCCATCGTCGGGGCCTCCGACGCCTCGGTAGCACACGATGGTTGAATCCGTCCAACCCATGAACCCGGCCGAGAAGTCCAGCCATAGAGCCCTCGCCCAAGTTCGTCACTGCCTTGAGAACGGGGAGAGCTTCCGCGTTGAAGCCGGCGCAGGAGCCGGCAAGACCTACACTCTCGTGAAGGCACTCCAATTCCTTATCAACCGTCACCGTCACATACTGCCGCAGCGCCACCAACGGATCGCCTGCATCACCTTCACCAACGTTGCCAAGGATGAAATTGAGGCCCGCACCGACCGTAGCCCTCTCATACATTGCAACACCATCCACGCCTTTTGCTGGTCTCTCATCGTCAGATTTCAACAACGACTCCGCGAACGGCTACCCAGCCTTGAACACTGGCCCGGGAAGCTCGCCGAAGTCGGCGACCTCGGGGAGCGTCGCGTTGAGTATAAGCTCGGTTACAGAGACATTGACGATGCTCGCATCTCCATCCATCACGACGATGTCCTCATCCTAACTATCACGCTCATGGACAACGCCAAATTCAGGCGCATACTGGTCGGCAGGTATCCAATTATCTTGATTGACGAGTACCAGGACACAGACGCCGGCTGGATTGACTCCATTAAGCGACACTTTCTTGGCCGAGAGAACTCCCCGCAATTCGGATTCTTCGGCGACCACTGGCAGAAAATCTACGGTAACGGCTGCGGAAAGATCGACCATCCGGGCCTCACCGTGATCGGCAAGGAGGCGAACTTCCGCTCTGTTCCGACCGTCGTCGACTGCCTTAACCGCATGCGGCCCGAACTGCCCCAGTCCGTCATTGATCCTGACGCGGAAGGCGAGGTTCGCATCTTTCATACCAACTCTTGGTCAGGCCAGCGCCGTGGTGGCAGCCACTGGGACGGCGATCTTCCTGCCGATGTCGCAGAAAACGCGCTCGAGACCGTCCGCGAACGCCTTGATCTGGCGGGCTGGGATCTCTCTCCCAAGACCACCAAGATCCTAATGCTCACACACCGGGTTCTCGCAGCTAGGCAGGGCTATCCCAGTATTCCCGAAGTGTTCAAGTTCAATGGGTCCTTCACCAACAAGGAGCATCCGCATATCTCCTATTTCGCAGATGTTCTGGAGCCCGCTTGTAATGCCTACCTCTCACAGAAGTACGGCGAAATGTTTCAAGCCTTCGGTTCCAAGGTACCGACGATCCGCAATCACGATGACAAGCGCAAGTGGTCGGAGGCCATGGACAGGCTAATCGAACTGAGAGATGGCGCGACCGTTGGCGAGGTGCTGCGCCATTTGCTTAAAGGACGTCGTCCAAGAGTTCCCGATGCCGTGGAGCGACGAGAGCGAGAATTGAGGGAGTTCGTCCTAGATCCCGACCAGGACATGCCTCGTTCACTGAAGGAGCTCAACGACCTTCATGCCGTACCGTATCAGGAAATTGTTGCGCTCTGCTGCTATCTCTTGGGACACTCCCCGTTTGAGACCAAGCATGGTGTCAAGGGCACCGAATTTGATAACGTGCTCGTGGTAGTCGGCAGAGGCTGGAACCATTACAACTTCGGCCAGATGCTCGAACTGGCTACCGATCCCCCCGCCATTCCTCCCGGCAAATACGATGCGTTCGAGCGCAGTCGCAACCTCTTTTACGTCGCCTGTTCAAGGCCGAAGAAGCGCCTCTCCGTTCTCTTCACTCAACAGCTTTCTGCCGACGCTCTACAGACGGTACACGACTGGTTCGGCACCGGCACTGTCGAAGCCCTTGACCTTTGATTGGCTCTGATTCCATCCCACTTCCGCAGACAACCATCGGCTATCCTGAATTTCCATTGATATCACCGTGGATTTTTGGGCAAGCGGTTGAATCTGATTGGCAATGTAAGGATGCCGACCTGAGGATCGCAAAGTCGTAACGAAGTGCTATCTCGCCCATTAACGAGAAGTACAGATCCGCTGAAGGGTACTCTCCCTTTTTCGACAAGGTCATTAACTTCCTGATCCCCTTTGTTTCAGTTTAGTTTTGCATTCGATGAACGTCTAATTCAAATGAACCAATTTAGGCGATCACTTCATAGCGCGAAAGTGTTGGTCGACCTGCCATCAAACCAGCGAATTTGGCTCCCGCGTCCTTAAAGTGCTGACTCTGTCCGTGAGCCGCAAGGGCTTCCTCGTCTTCGTAAAGTTCAAGTACAGAATAACCTTCATCATTCTTGACGAGCGTATACAAATGATTGCCATCTTCGTTTGTGCGAACTTGCTTAACTAATTCTGTCATGACTTTCTCGAATTCGGCTTCTTTTCCCTCAGCGACATTTAACTTTGCGACGAGTGCGAGCATAGTATGGGTTCCTTTGTGAGTGTGCTATTGAGTAGATGATACTCGATGAATCTATTGCGACATGATAACGCGAAATCAGGGACCATATAAAACCAGATCGCTTGTCGCGGTGATTGAAAATATTGCCATTGAGTTCTGAGTGTCGCGAAACTAAACTAATTCTTGGGCGTACATCCTCTCATCGTAAACTGTCGTGATTGCAACCAAATGGTGGTATCGCGATTGAACGAGTCTCGTACGTCCTGATTACCTGTACTTCATCTCTGGTGGCATGTTAGGGTGTTGACCTGTTAAACAGTAATCACGATACCTACGACATCATTTGATCCCTTTGTTGATTACCTTGAATCACTAGATGAAAGATCAAAGAACAGCGTTAAGCCTGTACCAGATTGCTGTTGGCTTAAATGCTTAGGTGTGGAGGACACGCCCTACAACAACTGGGTTCAGGAATTTGTTCTCAATGCCATTGTGCTTTGATCCTATTTCCCTCAAACCGCTAACCAGGTACACACCAGTCATTGTCGGTGATGCTGAGGTTGGCAAATCAAAGACTATCGAACACTTATTGCCTAGAGATCTAAGACGCTATTTCAATAGAGATTTCAATTTCAGGTGGATTAATCAGTACGGCAAGAGAGATTCTGAGGCTGTACTCAGTATGCTTCTTGTCGAACCAGCGGAAATGTCTGGTTTCAATGCTTCGAAGAAAAAGCTATGATTGCTTATGGTCTTCACTACAGATCATGTCATACTATCTTGTATGTGTGGCAGGGGTGCTTGGTACACGCGTGGTTACTATAAAACAATCAGTTATAAGGTTTCTACCGCGCCAAGCATGGACTAGAATACACCCCAGAACGCTTCCTGTGGGTATCTGTACGGTTCCTGTATCGAAACGCCGGGAAACCTCCACCATGCCGAAAATCACCAAGAGAACCGTCAACGCCCTCGTCCCCGCCGAATGCGAGAGGGTCGTCTGGGACGACGACATCAAGGGCTTCGGCGTTCGTGTCCACCTTCGGGCCGCAAGGTCGTCAAGTACCGCCACGAAGGACGCGCCATCAAGACAACCATCGGATCGCATGGCCCCATCACCCCGGCCGTCGCCAGGGTGCGCGCCGTGGAGATTGTCACCCTCGCCAGGATCGGGCGCGACCTCAAGGGCGTCAACCCGTGCCGGTTCGTCATGAAGTATCCCGAACATAAGCGCGAGCGGTTCTTCGACCAGCCTGTTCTCAATTCGCCATACGAACTTCCCGCGCGGCACTGGGAGCTTGACGAAAGCGGCCAACCCACCGACTGTATCCTCGATCGGCGGCGCGAGGTCTCTTTCGTCACGCCGATTCCCAGGCCCCGGAAGCGCAAGGGCGCGCAGCAGGCCGCAACCGACGGCCAGCAATACGAGTTGACCCAGACCATCAACAGTGTGCGCAACGAGGTTGATCGCTGGCGCGCGCTGACGGATCCAGCGCAGTGGCGGGTCACGCCGGAAACGGCACGGCTGCTACACCACTGGCGCCACCACAGGTTCAACGACATCCGCCCGTTCTTCTGCCAGGTCGAGGCCATGGAGACGGTGATCTGGCTGACCGAGGTCGCCCCGAATTACGGCAACCCCGGGCGACGGTTCCTCGAACATCTGGAAGGGGCCAGCGAGGAGGCGAATCCCGGCCTTGCCCGGCTCGCCCTGAAGCTCGCCACGGGCGCCGGCAAAACGACTGTCATGGCTATGCTGATCGCCTGGCAGACGGTCAACGCGGTCCGCCGCCCGAACAGCCGGCGGTTCACCCGGGGCTTCCTCATCGTCACCCCGGGCATCACGATCAAGGACCGGCTCCGCGTCCTTCAGCCCAACGACCCTGACAGCTACTACAAGGGCCGGGAACTGGTGCCGGGCGACATGCTGGCCGATCTCGACCGGGCCAAGATCGTCATCACCAACTTCCATGCCTTCAAGCACCGCGAGACGATGGAAATCAAGAAGGGCGGCCGCGCCCTCCTCCAGGGCCGCGGCCCCGACCTGCGCTCGCTGGAGAGCGAAGGCCGGATGCTCCAGCGGGTCATGCCCGAACTCATGGGCATGAGGAACGTGCTCGCGCTGAACGACGAGGCACACCACTGCTACAGGGAAAAGCCGGGAGAGGGCGACGAAGGCAGGCTCACGGGCGATGACCGCAAGGAGGCCGAGAAGAACCGCGCGGCAGCGCGGCTCTGGATCTCCGGGCTGGAGACGGTGGGGCGCAAGCTCGGCCTCGCCAGGGTGATTGACCTTTCCGCAACGCCGTTCTTCCTGAGCGGTTCCGGCTATGCGGAAGGCACGCTCTTCCCTTGGACGATGAGCGACTTCTCGCTGATGGACGCGATCGAATGCGGCATCGTCAAGCTGCCGCGGGTACCGGTGGCCGATAACATTGTCGGCGGCGACATGCCGAAATTCCGCAACCTGTGGGAGCATATCCGCAAGGACATGCCGAAGAAGGGACGCGGCAAGGCCACCAGTCTTGACCCCCTGCAGATTCCGGTGACCTTGCAGACGGCTCTTCACGCCCTCTATGGCCACTACAAGAAGACTTTCGAATTGTGGCGAGAGGTGGGGATTGAGGTGCCGCCCTGCTTCATCATCGTCTGCAACAACACTTCGACCTCGAAGCTGGTCCACGACTACATCGCCGGCTTTCGGCGCGAGAACCGGGACGGCTCCCTGACGCTTGAGAACGGCCGCCTTGAACTGTTCCGAAACTTCGACGAGCACGGCAACCCGCTGGCGCGACCGCGCACCCTCCTGATCGACAGCGAGCAGCTGGAGTCCGGCGAGGCGCTCAACCGGAACTTCCGCACGGTGGCAGCCGACGAGATCGACCGCTTCCGCCGTGAGATCGTCGAACGCACCGGCGACCGGAAGCGCGCCGAGAACCTGTCCGACCAGGATCTGCTACGCGAGGCGATGAACACCGTCGGCAAGGAAGGCCGGCTCGGCGGCGCCACCCGCTGCGTCGTCTCGGTCTCCATGCTAACCGAGGGCTGGGACGCCAACACCGTCACCCATGTGCTCGGGGTGCGTGCCTTCGGAACCCAGCTTTTGTGCGAGCAGGCGGTCGGCCGCGCGCTGCGCCGCCAGTCATACGCACTCAATGACGAGGGCGTCCTGCCCGTCGAATATGCCGATGTGCTCGGCATTCCGTTCGACTTCACGGCCAAACCAGTGGTCGCCCCGCCGCAGACGCCGCACAAGACGGTGCAGGTCAGAGCCATGCGTCCGGAGCGCGATGCATGCGAGATCCGCTTTCCGCGGGTCCAGGGCTACCGTATCGCGTTGCCGGAGGAGCGTTTGCAGGCAACGTTCGACGCCGATTCGACTCTTGTGTTGACCCCCGACCTAGTCGGTCCATCCGTCACCCGCAACGAGGGGATCATCGGCGAAGGCGTGGACCTGAACTTGGTGCACACTGGCGATCTTCGGCGCTTGACCCTCCTTTTTCACCTCACCAAGCGTCTGCTGGAAACGAAGTGGCGCGACCCTGACGGGGAACCCAGGCTGCATCTGTTCGGCCAACTCAAGTGCATCGCGCGCCAATGGCTTGACGATCATCTGGTCTGCAAGGGCGGCACTAATCCCGCGCAACTCATGTATCTGGCGCTCGCCGACATGGCCTGCGAGCGCATCACCCGCGGCATCGTCGCTCGCCATGTCGGCGAACAACGGGTCGAGGTTGTTCTTGACCCCTACAACCCGGTGGGGTCGACTGCCCATGTGCGCTTCGCCACATCGAAGCAGACGCTGTGGAAGACCGATGCCCGCCGCTGCCACATCAATTACGTCGTCTGCGATAGCGATTGGGAGGCCGAGTTCTGCCGCGTCGCGGAGGGCCATCCCCGGGTCCGCGCCTATGTCAAGAACTACGGGCTCGGTCTGGAAGTGCCTTATCGCCAGGGTACCGAGGCACGGACCTACATCCCCGACTTCATCGTGCTGGTGGACGACTGGCGGGGCGCGGACGACCCGCTGCAGCTGATCGTCGAGATCAAGGGCCGTCGCGGGGAGGACGCCAAGGACAAGAAGGCGGTGATGGACACCTATTGGGTGCCGGGCGCAAACGCGCTCGGTACCTTCGGCCGCTGGGCCTTCGCCGAGTTCGTTGATGTCCACGAGATCGAATCCAAGTTCCGCAGCTTGCTTGATGGCCTTCCTTCGCCTGCAGACAGCATCGCCGCCACGCCGCCGGCCCAATCCGCCGCCGCCCCGATACACGGATAGGGTGCGGGACGGTTTTCAGGATGAGCACCAGGCTCTACTCCGGGATGGAGTTGGACGCGCTGCGGGCGATGCCCAAACGGATTGCCAACCCTCGCGCGCGCTGGCTGGAGAAGCCCAAGGGCCGGCCCGCCCACCGGCAATGCAGCTTTCAAGCCTCTGGAGACGGCGGCACCGAGGAGCGTTTTCTGATATATCAGCGGCAGAACCTGCAAGACGAACACGACTTCTCCTGCGGAATCGCCCACCTGCCTCGCTGCGCGCTGACGCTGGCGCGCTACAATGGGCCGAGCCACGAGCATGGCGCTATCGTCTACCGCCCGCACATTCACCGCGCTTCGGAGAAGGCTATCGTGGCCGGCCTGAAGCCGGAGTCCGGTGCGGAAGAAACTGAACGGTTCGAGACGTTAGAAGGCGCGCTTGCCTGTCTGGTAAACGATTTCAATGTAACCGGCATCAGCGTTCAGCACAATAACGAACTGAGGTTCCTTTGATGACTATTGACCCGGTCTCCCTTCAAAATCTACTATGCGAGCGCCTTTGCGAAGAGGTGAGGATTGACCGTCGGCCCGACGGTGCGTTGATGCTCCGGGGGCATTTCGAATTTCCCGACGGCGACCGCTATCCGATCCACCTCTCGGCGGCGGCATCGGGAGGGCTTCGCCTGTCGGACCGCGGACACACGCTGATGCATCTCAGCTATGAGCATGAGATCGACTCCTTCATGGACGGGACCCGGGGCATGCTCCTCGAACGCATCATGGGCGAAACCGGGCTCGGCTGGGACGGGGACAGCGGGGCGCTTTGCCTGGATACGGCACCTGAGAACCTCCCGCAGGCCTTGTTTGCCTTCGGGCAGGCGCTGACGAGGGTGTACGACCTGACCCTTCTTTCGCGCTCAAATGTCGGTTCCACTTTCTACGACGACCTTGCCGATCTTCTGTTCAGCTTTGTGGACGAGGTCAGGATCGAACAGAACTTCCAGCCGGATGTTCCGAACGCCGACGCCTACCCCGTGGATTATCGCATTGACGGGAAGAGCGATGTTCCGCTTTTCGTCTATGGTGTGCCCAACCGCGACAAGGCGCGTCTGGCCACCATCATGCTGTCGCACTTCCACCGGCACGCGCTGCGCTTCGAATCCATCATCGTCTTCGAACACCAAGCCGAGATTCCGAGGGCGGATCTTGCGCGGCTGTCGGATGTCGGCGGCGACATGATCTCGTCGCTCGCGTCACATGAGGATTTAAATCGAAAGCTCTTGCAGCGTGTCGCGGCATGACGTGTCGTAGCCAATGAGGAAACGGGAATGAAGTTACATTATTATCCCGAGACGTACAGCCTCTATGTCGAGTTCAAGGCCGGGCTGGGCGCCGAGACGCGGGAAGTGGCGGACGGTCTGAATGTCAATCTCGACAGTGATGGCAATGTCGTGGGCTTCGACATTGACCGGGCCTCCAGCGTCGAGAGATCAACGCTGGAGGCTGAAGCACTGCCGCTGCACACGACCAGGGTGGCCTGATCCATGGCGCGCGGGCGAAAGAAAACAGGGCCGAAATCCGTCGAGACGCTGACGCACGACGAGGCGGCGCGGCACAACATCCCGACGGCGGAATACCATCCCGTCCTATCGGAGGAGGATATGGCACCGGTCCGCGTGGCCTGGGAGCGCCGCAACCGCGATCTTGATCCGCAGCTCGTCTGGCGCGGCAAGGACGCACAAGACGCCGCCGACCTCGTCGTCCAGGCGCCGCCGCTCTACATCCAGGAGAAGGTGCACCCCAAGGCGCTGATTGATGACCTGTTGCGGCAGACGAAGGCGCACCGCGACGAGGAGGCGGATGCGGCACCGGACCTGTTCGCCGATTTCAACGGCCTGCCGGACGAAGACGCTCGCACCGAATTCTACCGCCACGACGCCAACTGGTCAAACCGCATGATCTTGGGCGACAGCCTGCAGGTCATGGCGAGCCTCGCCGAGCGCGAGGGCCTGCGGGGCAAGGTGCAGTGCATCTATATTGACCCGCCTTACGGCATCCGCTTCAACTCCAACTTCCAGTGGTCCACCACCAGCCGCGACGTGAAGGACGGCAAGGCCGAGCACATCACCCGCGAGCCGGAACAGGTCAAGGCCTTCCGCGACACCTGGCGCGACGGCATCCACTCCTATCTGTCCTATCTCCGCGACCGGTTGACCGTGGCGCGGGAACTGCTGACGGAGAGCGGCTCCGTCTTCGTGCAGATCGGCGACGAGAATGTTCATCGTGTGCGAGTGCTGATGGACGAGATTTTTGGAGATAGAAATTGTGTTTGTGTGATAAATTACCGAACAAGCGCCCCGCTCGGATCTAAATTTGTTTCAGGAGTTACGGATACAATACTTTGGTTTGCTAAGGATATTGAAGTTGCTAAATTTCGAAGACTTTTTTATCCAACAGAAGATTCCGATATGATATTCTACGGAAATTCAAACTCAGAGTCTTCCGAAGAAAATTCCGGGAGACCGTTTGCTAATATCACTTTGGTGGCCGCAGGTCCGAATGAATCTTGTGTCTATCCTATATTCTATCAAGGAAGGCAATTTAATCCGACTGGAGGACGTGGCTGGAAAACGACCGAAGATAAGATGCAGCGTGTAGCTAAAGCAGATAGATTTTTTTCGACTGGTCGGGTTCTGAGGCTTAAGGTTTACTGGAATGATTTTCCCTACAAGCAATATACCAACATTTGGATGGATTTGGGGGGTGCTAGCAACAAACGTTATGTCGTCCAAACCAGCGAGAGGGTTGTCCAACGCTGTATCCTGATGACCACCGACCCCGGCGACCTGGTGCTGGACCCGACCTGCGGCTCCGGCACGGCGGCCTATGTCGCCGAGCAGTGGGGGCGGCGCTGGATCACCATCGACACTTCGCGCGTCGCCCTCGCGCTGGCCCGCGCCCGCATCATGGGTGCGCGTTATCCCTGGTATCTCCTCGCCGACAGCCCTGAAGGGCGGCGCAAGGAAGCGGAGACCGCCCGCCGGTCGTCGTCGGCCCCCCCCACAGAAACGCCGACGGGCGGCGACATCCGCTGGGGCTTCGTCTATGAACGGGTACCGCACATCACCCTCAAATCCATCGCTAACAACGCCGAAATCGATGTGATCTGGGAGAAGTGGCAGCAAAGCCTTGAGCCGCTGCGCGCCCGGCTCAACGCGGCCCTCGACAGGCAGTGGGAAGAATGGGAAATCCCGCGCACTGCAGGTGAGGGCTGGCCCGGTGCTGCCGCCGCCGCGCATGCAACATGGTGGGAGGGCCGCATCGCCCGGCAGAAGGAAATTGACGCCGCCATCGTCGCCAGGGCGGAGCATGAATATCTCTACGACAACCCCTATGTCGACAAGTCCGCATCCGCGTCGCCGGCCCCTTCACCGTCGAGAGCTTGGCGCCGCACCGGATGCTGGCGGTGGACGAGAATGACGACCCTATCACCGGGCTGTTCGACCGGAAGATCGGCTACGGCGAGGCGCCGAACTTCACCGACATGATCCTGGAGAATCTCAGGACGGCCGGCGTCCAGCAGGCGCATAAGGAGGATCGCATCGCCTTCGCCGCGCTCACACCCTGGCCCGGCCGCTATGTCTGCGCCGAGGGCCGCTATAGGGAAGGCGGCGAGAACGTCGCCACACGGCGCGCCGGTGTCTTCATCGGCCCCGAATTCGGCACCGTGGCGCGGCCGGATCTTGTCGTCGCCGCACGCGAGGCCGCCGATGCCGGATTCGATGTGCTCGTCGCCTGTGCTTTCAGCTATGACGCCCATGCCGCCGAGTTCGAGAAGCTCGGCCGCATCCCGGTGCTCAAGGCGCGCATGAACGCCGACCTGCACATGGCTGGCGACCTCAAGAACACCGGCAAGGGCAACCTCTTTGTCATCTTTGGCGAGCCCGATATCGACATCCTGGAAGACGGGGACGAGAATATCCGGGTGCGCATCAACGGAGTTGATGTCTTCCACCCCAACACCGGCGAGGTGCGCAGCAACGGCCCCGACGGCATCGCCTGCTGGTTCGTCGATACCGACTACAACGAGGAGAGCTTCTTCGTCCGCCACGCCTACTTCCTCGGCGCCAACGACCCCTACAAGGCACTCAAGACAACGCTCAAGGCCGAGATTGACCCCGACGCCTGGGCCACCCTCAACAGCGACACCTCCCGCCCCTTCTCCAAACCCGCCTCCGGCCGTATCGCCGTCAAGGTCATCAACCACCTCGGCGACGAGGCGATGAAGGTTTTCCGGGTCTAGAAGGGGCTACCATGCCTGTGCTCGACTGGATCACCGTCGAAGGTTTCAAGAGCATCGCAGGCATCGAACGCCTACCGCTCCGCCAAATCAACGTGCTGATTGGACCCAATGGATCGGGGAAATCAAATATTATTGAGATTTTTTCATTTCTCAATAATATACTAAATGGAAATCTAAGAAACTATGTTGCTCGAGCGGGGGGAGCCGAAAAGATACTGCATTTCGGTTCAAAGAATACTTCTCGCCTTACGATTCATCTCTCTTTCGAGAATGAAGCAAACCAATACAAGATCCAACTCAGCCCCAGTGAATCTGACAATTTGTTTCCTTCTGAAGAGGTTGTATATTTCTGGAATAAGGAGGATTACTCGAAACCGTATGAGAGAAATATTGATCCGTATAAAGGCGATGCAGGAATCAGCAATCCTGGCATTAAGGATAATATTGCAAAATATGTTCGTCATCAACTTGATAGTTGGTACCTATATCACTTTCACGATACCAGCGCCACTTCACCTATGAAGAAAACTACTGATTTGAATGACAATCGCCAGTTGCGCCCCGACGGTTCTAATCTTGCCGCCTTTCTCTACTTTCTCCAACATAAGCACAAAAAATCATACAGCCTCCTTCGGCGCACAGTTCAGCTGGCAGCTCCATTCTTTGAAGATTTCCAGCTGAACCCTATGGCATTGAACGAAAACAAAATCCGTCTGGAGTGGCGGCACAAAGGACCGGATTCTTACTTCGACACTTTTTCGCTTTCCGATGGAACGCTTCGATTCGTGGCTCTTGCGACCTTGCTGCTCCAGCCTTCACTCTTGCGACCATCGGTCATCATTATGGACGAACCGGAGCTCGGCCTGCACCCTTACGCCATCACCCTTCTGTCATCGCTTGTAAGGCAAGCGTCGGCGGACACGCAGATCGTTCTCGCCACGCAGTCCTCGTCGTTGCTGGATCACTTCGATCCGGAGGATGTGCTCGTCGTGAATCGGGTGGAAGGGGCGACAGAGTTGACCAGGCTGGACCCAGAGGGATTGAAGGACTGGCTGAAAGAATACAGCCTCGGGCAGCTCTGGGAGAAAAACGAGTTCGGCGGTCGCCCCGCTTTCGAGGTATGACCCGGCTGCTCGTCCATGTCGAGGGCCAAACGGAAGAGAGCTTCGTTAACAGAATTCTCGCACCGCATCTGTACACACGCGACTTTTCCTTGGTTGGGCGCGGCTAATGGGAAATGCACGCCAACGCGACCGTCGCGGCTGGATCAGGGGATGGCCTACGGCGCGGCGAGGCAACTTGCGCCATCTACGCGAAGATCGGCGTTGCGTGGCCACCACTATGGGTAGACTACTACAGCCTTCCACAAAGCGGTTCCGGAGCCTGGCCGGGACGCGCGAAAGCCTCGCAGCGCCCCTTTCGCGATAAGGCTAAACTGATCGAAGAAGCCTTGTTGGAAGATATCGTGCGTGAAATGGGAGCTAACTTCGACTCTCGCCGTTTCATTCCTTTTCTGATAATGCATGAATATGAGGCACTACTTTTCAGCGATTGCAGCAAGTTCGGCAACGTGGTCGGATGGAAAGTTGCCTTGCAGCTTCAGACGATCCGCGAATTCTTCGGCAACCCGGAAAAGATTGACGAATCGCCCAACCAAGCGCCTTCGAAGCGCATCAAGGGTCTGTACCCCAGATACCAAAAGCCGCTCCTGGGGACTATGGGCGCTCTCGAAATCGGTCTGCCAGGAATTCGTGAGCGTGTCCGCATTTCTCCAACTGGGTAAGCCGCCTGGAGGATCTGCCGGCGACCTTTGGAGCGGAGCAATTTTAATCCCGATGGAATTCTGCATCACCGACACCTTCACAACGAACCTCGCCAGGCTGACCGGGGACGAGCAGAAGACCGCGAAGACCACGGCCTTCGACCTGCAGTTAGACGCATCGTTGCCGGACCTCTCGTTTCACCGGGTCGACCGCGCCAAGGACCGGAACATCTAGTCGGTCCGGGTCAGCCGGCTGATCGTGCATCGCACTGTGTCAAGCGTCATGCTCGTCCATGTCGGCCGTCACGATGCCGCGTATCGCAGGGCGGAGCACGGCCCTCACGGCTTGCCGGAATGCCTGCCGCGACGATGGTGAGCATTCCGGCAAGCCGTGAGGGAGCGTCCGTGAGCATTTGTTCCATCGGGCCGTGGCGGTCATACCCGTTCCCAGTCCGCGACCTCGCCCGGCACGACCCTGAACAGCGGATGGACCCGCAACGGAGACCCCGCTTGTTCTTCGAGCCACTCAGGTGCGCGCGCCTTGAGCTTCTTCTTCAGATGATGCCATTCGAAGTCGATCTGGCCTCGCGGAACCTCAATGTGTCCGACGGCGGCGGCAGGTGCGATCTTGGTCGCGTCGAATCGGTATCCCCGCTGGACTGATTCGGCGTGCACGGCCTTGAGATACTCAACGATAAACGATACCGGAGAGGACTGTGCGCGGAACCGGGCCAGTTGCGGATGATGCCGATATCCCGTCGTTGCCTGCTTCAGCACCGCCTGGGCGAGCAACCCCTCCCTCCACAGCGCGACCAGCCCGCGGGGGTCCAAATGTCCAGGATGAATGCTCCAGAGACGCATATACGCATTCTCAATGCCGGAGGGCCGTCGGACAACACGAGCGGTATGGAACTGGCGGGTCGCGATGCAGACGGCAATGAGGAAGAACCAACTTCAACAGTGGCATTTAAAAATAGGCCCTTATGTTGTTATATGTGTATACGCTCCGACCTGCTCAATAATGAAGTTCGTTTCGGTGGTTTGGCCGGGATGGAAATCGTGTAGTTGTAGCCACCGCGTGTACTTGTCAAGGTATTTGGTCAACACACCGCGGTGATCGTGATGCAAGCGTTTGTTCATGAACATATGGCGGTTATTGTATTGATGTGCCACACGTCGTCCTGCGCCGATTTGCCGCGCTGGCGGTTGATCACCTGGTGATGGTGCGCCGCCTCGCGTGTGGCGGCGAGATAGCTGGGGTAGGCATCACTGACGATCACTGCGTCCCTGGCCGACATTCTCCTGGAGCGTTGTCGCCGTGGTGTCGGGCACCTGCTGGGCGTACGTTGCGCCCCTGCGGGACACGGCTGTCAGCACCGGTTGATGCGCCTGACTCCGACCGCGTGGCACCCCGCGACCACCGCCCGCTTCGCGCGCCTGAACCGCTGCAGGCAGCTCATCAGTCTTCTCGGTTTGGAGCGTCTTGACCGCCTTCCGCTTCTGCACAACCGTCAACGCGGCGGTTTGGGTTAACCAGGTCTCGAACGCTTTTCTCTTCATGATGAGCAAAATCACTGGTTACCCCGACATAGTACTAGTCTATCTACATCTTACTGAAATGGTTAATGAGATAGGAGGCTATTGAGTATATCCGGCATACCTTCAATGTGACAAGCGTAATTACTGGTGGTTTGTCCTTGACAAATCGCCATCCGCTTCGTTTCATCGTAAGAGACATCAACAATCAACTGCAAATTTTTATTTTGCTCCCAGAACTCATAAACCATCTTGATGCTTCTTGTATTTTTATTGTGCACCACATCTTTTTCACTATCGCTTCGTCATTCGGAAATTCACGCATGGTGGATGATGCCTCGAGCTATACCCCAATCAAGCCGCCGCCGATATTTCCCGTCCTTGCGAATACCCTTGTAACATGTCAGTAAAACATCGTTGGTCTTTTCGCGGAACAAGCGTAAATACTCGTTCCAGGTTTGTATACGGATGCTACCGTTCACTCGTAGCTTTGTGATATGCCGACCGGTTTTTTTCACAGTGTAGGTTGCAAGTTCATTAACTGGACAGAACCTAATGGAGGATGTTTTGGTGTTGTCCAGTGCGATGAGCCCAACATTGCCAGTAGGATCATTGAATGTGATTGCCGGATCCGTTGGGTTAGGTTTTGGGCGTAGTGCTTCTAAATCTGCGAGCGATCCTAAATATTGATGGGCTGACCAAACAGAAACGTTTCTGGAGGGTTCAGGTTGGAATAAAGCTAACCCGACGGGGTGACCGGTATCAGTGAATAGTTTGGAGGTCAGGGATACGAAATAACGCAAACGGGATTGGAAGATATTAGCTCGAATAAATGACTCGGGAACCAATGCCGCAACCCATTCACAATGATCCAGGCATTTCTTTAAAGCGAATTTGTAAAGATCGTCATATACACAATCAGGAAAATCTAATCCTCTAACCGTCGCACTATTCTTCGCTAACCATGGTGGATTAGTGACGCACACTTTGTAACCAGACGGAAACTCAGCTAGCGTATCTTGATAAAGGACGCTAGCGTGGGAAGGACGAATGTCGTAGGCGGCGAAGTTGTTGCAAACCCCCATATCTTGAAGGTGATTAATCAAACTATTCGCACCTGCGAATGGTTCAAGGATGGATACTTCCGGCATGCCGCATTGTCTTGCCCATTGGTAGAAAGCAGGATGGCGAAAAGGATTACCTACCGTGAAGAATTGTCCGTTAGCCCTTTTCGTATTGACCATGACGGAATCTACGCAAGAAGAAGATGCGCATAATCATATATAAAAATATAGTATTTTTGGCTGAACTATGTGATGTCAGCGATAAAGATTTTGAGTCGCTTATTCATTGATTGCTACAAGCTAAGGCTCAAAGTCATGTAGATAAATGCGCCGATACGTGAGGTAAAACGGCGCGATAGGGTATAACTAAATGCTTACGTAGCCTGCGAGGCGATCGTCGGCGCATCAAACAGGTGACATCGAACGCGGTGGTTCTCTCCAACTTCGGAGAGGGGGATCAATTCCGGTGTCACTTCACGACACACATCCATCACTTTGGGGCAACGCGATGCGAATCGGCAGCCTGGTGGAATGTTCACAGGCGACGGGATTTCACCAGTCAACGACAGGGACTCACGAGCGCGTTCGTGAGTCGGGTCTGGTTCCGGATTTGACCCGATTAACAATTGGGTATATGGATGCTGAGGATTGAAAAAAACATCGTCCGACTTGCCGATCTCAATCATCGAACCCAAATACATGACCGCAATGCGGTCTGATACGTAGCGCACCATGGATAAATCGTGAGCGATGAATAACAACGTTAGTCCCATCGACTCTTTTAGTTCGCCAAGTAGATTGATGACTTGAGCTTGAACTGATACGTCCAATGCGGAGATCGGTTCGTCGCAAACCACAAACTCTGGATTAAGAATGAGGGCTCGTGCGATACCGATTCGTTGTCGTTGACCTCCCGAGAATTCGTGTGGGTAGCGCGACATGTGGTCGGCATTCAAACCAACCTTTCGCAACCATTCCGCGACTTGATCGTTGATTTCCTTACGACTTAAATTCGTATGTACGTAGAGACCTTCGCCAATGATTTCTCCTACGGTCATGCGTGGATTGAGCGAGGAGTAAGGATCTTGAAAGATCATCTGCATTTTGTTCGCGTATTGCTGAAAATCTGCAGCTTGATAGCGATTCGGTAGGGCGTCGCCGTTGAAAAAAACCGAGCCACTCGTCTTGTCGTGCAAACCAATGACCGTCTTGCCAAATGTCGATTTGCCGCTGCCGCTTTCCCCTACGAGGCCCAAAATTTCACGCGGCGCTATTTCTATCGACATGTCGTCGACAGCTTGCACGAGCGTCTTCGAACTCAAACGAAAATGTTTCGTGAGATGCCGCGTTTCGAGTAGCGAGGCGGTCATACGCGCGTGAGATCCTCAGTGACGACATCGCAATCTTGATGATGCAACCAGCATGTTGCCTTGTGTGCTTCTTGCAGCTCAAACGTTGCTGGATTGTGCTCAAGGCATACTTCCATGGCGTACGGACAACGCGCAGCATAAGAACAGCCTTGAGGGGGTGAGAACAGATCTGGCGGCGTACCATCAATTGGCTGAAGCTCTCGCGAGCGACCGGTTTGATTAGAAGGCATGGCTTGCTTCAGTCCAACCGTATACGGGTGGGCTGATTGGTAGAACACGTTGTCTACCGTCCCGGTTTCCATCACTTCGCCAGCGTACATGACACTGACCGTATCGGCTAAGCGAGCTACTACGCCTAGATCATGCGTAATCAGAATGATTGCCATGCCAGTCTCTGCCTGAATGGACTTCATCAAGTCGAGAATCTGGGCTTGTATCGTCACATCCAATGCTGTCGACGGTTCATCGGCAATCAACACCAACGGTTCGCACGCGATCGACATCGCAATCATTGAGCGTTGCAACATCCCGCCGGAAAACTCGAATGGATATTGTTTTGCACGTTTCGATGCCTCAGGGATATGCACCATTTCAAGCAATTCCGTCGCGCGTCGTATAGCTTGCCGGCGAGAGTAGCCACGGTGCACTTCAAGCGGTTCTGCAATTTGTGCTCCGATGGTCATGGTGGGATTCAACGATGTCATCGGATCTTGAAAAATCATGCCGACAAAGTTGCCGCGGATGTCCTTGCCATCAATGACTTTATTTCGAACAATGTCGACGCCTTGCAGTAGCGCGGTGCCTTGGGTGATGCGACCAGGCGGCATGGGTATCAATCCCATGATGCTTTGAACGGTTACAGATTTGCCGCAACCCGATTCGCCGACAATGGCGAGCGTTTCGCCTTCGTCAACGCTGAAATTCACGCCGCGCACAGCGTGTACGGTGCCGCCGTATGTCGAGAACTCCACATGCAAGTTTTCGACTTCAAGCAATGCCATAGGTTACTCCGTTGAGCGCATACGCGCGTCAAGCGCGTCGCGCAATCCGTCACCCAGTATGTTGAACGCTAATACCGTAATACTGATAAATATCGCTGGGAAAATCAATTCATGCGGTGTCGTTTCCATGGTCTTGCGCCCATCATTGCACATGCTTCCCCAGGACGGGATTGGTGGCTCGACCCCCATACCGATAAACGATAAAAACGCCTCCGTGAAAATCGTCGTTGGTACCGCAAACGTGAATGTCACTAAAATCACCCCCATCGTGTTTGGGATCATATGCCGCAGGATCAAGCGTGGTGTTTTCGTTCCTAATAGCCGCGATGCGTCAATGTAACCTTCTTCGCGAATTTGCAGAATTTGGCCGCGCACTAGCCGTGCAGCCGCAGGCCAACTCAAAAGTACAAGTGCGACGAGCATGGGCAGGATGCCGCTTTCCCCGGCGCCGATCCCAAAAACGAGCTTGAACAGAATCATGAACAGCAAAAAAGGCAATGCGACCACGAAGTCTGCGAAACGCATCAATATCGCATCGGTCTTACCACCAATGAATCCAGCGAAGCTACCGTAAACCACGCCCAGCAGGATGAAAAGCAAGGGTGCGACAATGCCGATAAAGAGCGAGATCTGAGCACCCTTCATGAGACGTGCAAGCATGTCGCGACCAAGGTAGTCGGTCCCCAACGGGTGCCAAGGAGTCTGTATCTCATCGCCCACTTGCAGTGCTGCGTCAGCTTCCACCCATCCGCTCTCGATGGCTTGTTCTAGGGTAGTCGCCGCTTGTACATCCACGGTTTGTGTTGTGAATGTTGTAGTGCCATCGGCCAGTACTGCTTCTACTGAATACCAGTATCGTCGCGGCTCCAAGTCAATGCGGTCTTCGTAGGCATGCTCCTGCTCACCGAGTAGCGACGCCAGGGGCAGGCCGAGCGGGCCGCCCTCGGGGTCCACGATGGTTCGGTACACCGTATAGCGTGTTGCGCCATTGGTTGGCTTCCACATCAGGCGCACGAATTCAATTGAGGCAAAACCAACGACATGTAGATCGCTGGGTGTATTCGATGTGCTCCATTCGTTCAGGAGCGGTCGATCAACCCAAGGCGTATAGGGGTCAATCAGGGCCATCGTGCGACTTGCCCAGGGTGGTTTGGAGGCTTGGTTGAGATCCTGGGTGTCGTAGTCGAAGTGCCAAAGCATGGGGCCAAAGGCTGCGACGAGCACCATCAACACGACAACGAATAAACTGATAAGCGTTCGACGATTTTTTCGAATGCGTAACCAAACGTCCTGCCAGTACGACAGCGACGGGCGGCTTATTTCTTCACGATCGAGATCAGCCCGGGCACGTTCGAATGAATATGTAAGAGAGTCGCTCATTCCAGTCGAACCCTTGGATCAATCCATGCATATAGCAAATCAACAATGATGACCATCAACACGAGAAAAGCGCCGTAAAACACCGTTGTGCCCATGATGACACCATAGTCGCTTTGTTGTACGGCGAGTACGAACGATTGGCCGAGTCCTGGTATTCCAAAAATATTCTCGACAACGAAACCGCCCGTGGTGATGGACGCGACTGATGGTCCGAGTACGGTGATCACGGGCAATACCGCGTTACGCAATTGATGACGCGAAAAGACCTGTGCGGCCGGCACGCCTTTCGAACGCGCGGTACGAATGAAGTCAGCGCTGACGATTTCGAGCATGGACGAACGCATCAAGCGCGTAAGAAACGCCATCGTACCGAGCCCAAGTACCAGAGCCGGCACAAGCATGTGGGCGATGTCGCCCCAACCAGCGACTGGCAGTAGGGTAAAACCGAGGATTTGATTGGATATGACTAGTAAGAGCTGACCTACAGAGGCGAACACGAAACTCGGTACCGAAATACCGATGATCACCAACAGTATAATGAGCACATCCGGCCATTGATTGCGATACAGTGCGGTCAATGCGCCGTAAAGGATGCCGCCCAGCCCAGCGAATACGATCGCGAGGATCCCCAGAATCGCGGACACGGGGAAACGTTCGTAGATGATTTCATTGACGCTGCGACTTTCTTGGGTAAACGATATGCCGAAGTCGCCTTGTACCATATTTCGCAGGAAAATCCAATATTGTTCCAATGGCGGTTTGTCGAGTCCCCATCGGGCCTTCAGGTTTTTTTCCACTTCCGGCGACACGGCTTTTTCGCCGATAAAGGGATCGCCAGGTACTTCATGCATAGCCCAGAAGGTCGCCGTGGCAATAAACCACACCGTGATCACGCCCTGTATCAGCCGCTTGAAGGTATACCAGACCACGGCTTACGACTCGCCGTCCATGATCCGTGCAAAAGCGAAATCGGGATCCGGCCCCACACTTCGTCGGGTAACGTTCTTTAACTGAGGATGAGTCACGTACAGGCTGCCGCGTTCATAGTTGTTGAGTATGGCTACATCTTCGTTGAGCAGCTCTTGTACACGTGCGAACGCGTTCATACGTATACGCGGGTCACTTGATGTTTTAGCAATGTCCACTTGCCGGTCGACTTCAGGATTGTTGTAACGACCGCGATTGTTCTCGTTCCAGGACGTAAATAAGTCGCCGAACGTCAGCGCGTCGGCGTAATCAGGTCCCCAGCCCGCTAACACTAGATCGAAATCTCCGTCCGTCATTTTTTGTAAGCGCTGCTTAAAGATCTGGCGATCTAATTTCAGCTCGAGGCCAAGGATTTTTGCGTATTTACTCTGGTAATACTCGCTTTGTTTGTTCGCAGCGGGGTTGTCGCCGCTAAGCATGACCAACGTGATGTTGTCTACGCCCAGCTCTTCTAACGCTTGGGCGTAATGTTGGCGTGCTTTAGCATGATTCGTCTGGAGTGGTTTCGGTGGAAATTCCTCTCGAAATTTTCCGTTCACGCCCTGTAGCCAAACGGGAAAAATTGACTCGCCAGGTAGATTGCCAGGAAGCTTGATGACTTTATTGACGAGCTCGCCCGGATCGTTGACATACTGTAAAGCCTTACGTAGGTTGTAGTTACGTGTCAGTCGGTCCTCGCGGTGATTGATTTCAATGAAGAACACCGAACCGTCGACGTGTTGGCGAATGTCCCAACGATTTCGTAGGGCCCGGTCCACAAGTTCGGCATTCAAGCCGGCTTGGGCAATTTCGCCGCTTTCGAAGAGATTGATGATCGCGTTAGCGTCGCTGAGGATGTACGCGAAATCAATGGTGTTAAGGTGGACTGCGTCTCGATTCCAATAGTTTTCGTTCTTCGTAAGACGCACATTGGCGTTATGTAGCCATTGGTCAATGGTGAACGGTCCGTTGTATAGCAGATCTTCCGCATTGGCGCCGTAGCGGCCGTCGCGAGACTCGTAGAACGCTTGATGAATGGGAAAATACGTAGGGAATGCGGTAAGCGAAAGAAAGAACGGCGTAGGCTCAATAAAACGAACGTGCAGTGTGCTGTCGTCAAGCGCAGTAACGCCTAGCGACTCGACTGGTTTTTCGCCGCGGGTGATCTCACGGGCGTTTTCGATGAAAAAGAGGATAAACGCATACTGGGAAGCCGTAAGAGGATCAACCGCCTTACGCCATGCGAACACGAAATCGTGTGCGGTGATGGGCGCCCCGTTGCTCCATTTCAGATCTTGTTTAAGTTCGAACCTTGCCTCGGTTTCTGTTAATGACCACGATTTTGCGACGCCGGCGACGAGATTGTTGTTTGAATCGTACCGGAGTAGGCCTTCCATCACATGCCCCAGTACCATGCCTGAGACTTGATCGGTGGCTTTGGTCGAATCGAGCTGGGGAGGTTCCTGGGAGAGATTGAGCGTGATCGTGCCGGTCGCAGCGTCAATGGCGCCGACGGACGAGCTTCGAGTACCCGTGCACTGATTGAGTTGTCCGAGTGAAAATAATAAAGCGATCATGCCCAGCACAGCGTATACGCCGTAAAGTAGTAGCTGGCGGCCAGATCCAGGAATCACATTCGAAACGGATTCATTGGTACTCTCAGCCATAAGCGATCTTCATTGGATGGTTTTCAGTAGGTTGCTGACCGTGCGTTCCAGATGGAGGAGCGAATTGCATTCCTCGGCTTGATGTACATAAGGCGTGTATTTACGCATTTCGGCATCGCCGGTATTCCAGGTATTGCGCGGTTCGGGGTTCAGCCAAATGACACGTTTGCTGCGCTGATAGATTTCCTGCAGGATATCCTGTTTGCAGTCGCCATAGTTGTTGCGTGCGTCGCCCAAAATGATGATGGTCGTTCGGTTGTCAACATCGTCAAGACACTTTTTCTTGAAATCGACAAGCGCTTGCCCGTAGTCGGTAGAACCACCGCCATAGTCGCGTAGGGTCTTTGCGATCGAGTCCTCAATGGCATGATGTTCGAAAAGATCTGTCACTTCTGCGAGGTCTGAAGAGAAAGCGAACGCGCGCACTTTAGGCATGACATCTTCAAGTGCATAGAGAAACATGAGCATGAAGCGCGCGTAATTTGCCACGGATCCGCTCACATCACATATCGCAAATACTTTTGGTCGATCAACTTTTACCGACTTCCAATGTATATCGAATATGTGGCCGTCGTAGTTCATGTTGCGACGTAACGTTCGCGTGATATTGAGTGTGCCACGTTTGTGAACCTTTTTACGCTGCGAGTGCATGGAAATGAGTTTCTTGGCCATGCGGTACACAATTTCCTGGATAAGACGGAAGTTGCGATGTTCGACGTTCGATAACTTGACCTTGCGTAAGAGATCTTCGCGGAGTCGCATGCCTGTAGCGTCGGCATGAAGGAGGAATTGTCGTTCCACGTAGTCTCTGACTTGCTCACGCAACCAATTTTGGCGTTTCTTCAATTCCTGCGCGAGCCGACGGTCGGGTAGGTGGAAACTTTGTTTGAGCGACGAGATTTCGCTAAGGAGTTCGGCTAAGCCCATCGCATCCATGATGCGTCGAGTGTACAAGCCTTTTTGCGTGAAAACTTGAATGTCCTTAAGATTCACTTCTTTTGCTGCGTCGGCCATTTGTACGCTTAACTCGACGCGACTGTCTCGCATTAACAGCTTGCCTAGATTGGATACCGGCGCTGAGATGTCGCCGGTGCCTAAATCTTCTTCTTCTTTTTGTTTGTCCTCATCTGAAGCGGCGCTGAATCGGGGTCGGCTCTTACGTTTACCATTGGTTAATTGGGTCTGGCCGGCACTACCGCCTTGTCCGTCACCTTGGCCTTCGCCATCGCTCTCTTCGTCCGAGTCTTGGGATTCACTGCCCATGGTCTGTTTACCTGACACCTCGGCAAACCTGAAAAATTGCTCAAATGTGGTGTCGTACGCGTCTTTTTCGTCAGCTGTTTTTGGCAGGACGAGTGCGAGCGTGTTTTTGAGGAATTCGCGGTCGCGATATCCCGTGAGTTCGATGGCGTTAAGTGCGTCCAGCGTTTCCGCAGGTGAAATGCGGACATCTGCGTTACGCAACGTGGCGATGAAGCTTGTCAGCGTCTTGTCCATCGCTGCTTCGTCTAGTGTGCCGTAACCACCTTTTGCGTGAGAGTTGAAATCTCGTGATCGATGTTATCGATATCTTCCTGAAACTTAAGGATCACGTTCAGTGTCTCGCGCACTAGGTCGGGGTCAAGGGATTCTGTGTGGAGAAGTAGCAACGTTCGAGCCCAGTCGATGGTCTCGCTGATTGCTGGTACCTTCTTTAGATCCATATCGCGCAGTTCTTGAATAAAAGATACCAACTGACTGCGAAGTTGCGGCGGTATTTCCGGAACCCGGGCGTGAATGATCTTCTGCTCTAGTTCAATGTCTGGGAACGGGATGTAAAGGTGAAGACAGCGGCGCTTGAGGGCATCTGAAATCTCACGGGTGTTATTGCTGGTTAGAAATACCATCGGCGGTTCTGCTTTCGCTTTCACAGTGCCGATTTCCGGTATCGAAACTTGATAGTCGGACAGAATTTCAAGCAAGAGCGACTCAAATTCATGATCCGATTTGTCCACTTCGTCAATCAACAGGACGCAGCCGTTTTCCTCCTGCAGAGCTTTCAGGAGCGGTCGTGGTTCCATAAATTCCTCAGAGAAAAAAATGTCTCCGAATTCGTGTAGTCGATTGACGGACTCGCGAAACCCAGAAGCCCCTTGCAGGACTTCGTCAAGCGTCTCTTTAAGAACTTGGGTGTAGAGTAATTGCTTACCGTATTTCCACTCATAAATCGCCTTTGCCTCATCCAGTCCTTCATAACACTGCAGACGAATCAGTGGTAGAGCGAACATATCGGCAGTCGTCTTGGCTAGTTCAGTCTTACCGACACCAGGCGGCCCCTCAATCAATACTGGTTTTCGCAGATGGTAGGCCAAGTAGACAGCTGTCGCAATCTGGCTGCTGCAGATATAGCGATGCGCTTCGAAATTGTCTTTGAGGGAATCGACCGACTCCGCTAATTTTTGAATGTCGGTCACGCACACCTCTGGAAACGGACGGCTCAGAGTCCGATACCGGACCTGGTGAGGATTGAATTATGCAGTGAGCCTTGTCATCGTCATCCCTAACCAAGCTCGCCTCAGCTTCGGTTCGTGGCGTTAGCCATCGTTTCTTGCCGCGAGGATCCGAGTCCCGCCGCGGAGTAGTGCGACGACCACGATGGCATCAATCCATAACCAATGCATGTTCGGCAGTTCAGTGCCTTGTTCATAATCGATCCATGTTGCAGTGAACGCTACAAATACAAATACGCTCAATAGTGCATCTGGTGTCATTGCCCCCGTGCCATTGCTTATAAAGTCTCGAATGCCGATGGCGGTGAGTGCTGCAAGAGCTAGACACATTGCAATATCAAGTACGAACCAGGCTTGACCTGCGATCGACTCGAAAAACACGTCGAACAGCATCGTCAGAGCTACGACGGTGGCGAGTATGCAAAGCAAGTAACCGAATATCTTCATATCACCCGTTTAGTCCACTTGGAAATGAATTCGATTGTATTGAATGACCTCACGGTTCGTATCGAATATCGGCGCAACATGGGTTGCGAATGGTTAACCAGTGGTGCTGGCCGATGCGCTACACGCTTGCGATTTGCATGACTACCAATGACCATTGGGCCGTCGCAGATGAGGCTAAACTAATTGGCTTATTGGTGGGTGAGGATCTCAACCCCTACTCATTGACACCGTAAAAAAACACGTAATACACTGAGTAACCTCCTGAAAGAATCATCACCAATGCCAACCAAAGAATTCGCTCATATTTAGACAGAATAATTAAAGCTCCAAAGTTAAAAAAGGACTTTGGCGGCTGCTTAGTCCAGCCATATTTGTTGAAGTAACGCCTTGACCCTATGATTGATAGGATGACGTATATCCCAGTAATGGACACCAGAAATAGTGTGAACATCGTTTTTACTTCCATTGCGCTGTTTATTAATCTTCCATCAAGAACATAGCAGTATAACCAAGCTCCACTAACACCAGACCCTAACATAAGACCCAGTCCCGGCGCTAAGGGGGCTATTGCAGGATGTATCCATGTGAGATATAGCGTTACTGCGACAGCACTGGCAACGACAATCAAGTGATCGCTCCATTCTTCGGAACATTGAAGTTATTCTTTGAAATTTTCTGCATTCTCATTCACACTATCGTCATAGCTGGTATAGCAGGATCCCTCGCAGTGTTCGGAGTATCGAGCTGCTTCGCTTCTTGAGAGTTCTGGCGCGGGCGCTGATTCACCAAAAATGATTGCTTAAGAATTGCTTATGTGCGCTAAAGTCCGGATTTAGGCGAGTTGGAGTTGCCTGGCAGTTCGTGCTCGTAACCACTCTACCGTGAATAGGACAAGCACCGCAAACACGATCAACAATGTGGCGACGGCGAGGATCGTCGGGTTGATTTCTTCGCGTATGCCACTCCACATCTGTCGCGGGAGCGTTCGCTGTTCCAGCCCCCCCATGAACAGTACGACAACGACTTCATCGAAGGAGGTCGCGAACGCAAACAAGCCGCCGGTGATCACGCCAGGAGCGATCAGGGGCAGCTGAACGCGTCGAAAACGTGTCCAGGCGTTTGCCCCGAGACTTGCCGCGGCGTGCATGAAGGTTTCGTTGAATCCTACGAGCGTGGCCGAGACCGTAATGACGACAAATGGTGCGCCAAGCATGGCATGGGACAGGATGATCCCGAGATAAGATTTCGCTAGGCCGATAGTAGGATGCGAGTAGAAAAAGAATACGCCCACGCCGACGATCACGATGGGTGTGATCATGGGTGAAATGAGCAACGCCATGACCGTGCGTCGAGCTGGGAAGTCTCGGTGGTTGAGCCCTATAGCTGCCAGTGTGCCAAGCATTGTCGCTAGTAGCGTTGCGCAAATGCCGATGTAGAAACTATTGAATAACGCACGATGCCACTCTTCATCATTGAATAGGGTCTCGTACCAACGCAGGGAATAGGCATCTGGATCAAGCATCAGCATGTCAGAGCTAAATGTGAAATACGGCTCAGCGTTGAAGCTAAGCGGTACGATAACGAAGAGCGGCCCGATCAAGAACAGGAAACCGCACGCCGTGAATAGGCCGACGGCGCCTTTGACGATCCGCCAGGGCAGGGTGTTCAACCGAGTTTCAACTTATCGATACCGATCAAGCGATCGTATACGAAGTAGAGTACCAGCACGCCGCCTAGAAGAATCAAGGACAATGCTGCGGCGAGACTCCAGTTCAACGAAGTTTGCAGATGGTAAGCGATGAGGTTCGATATGAGTTGCCCTTTAGAACCACCGACCAACGCAGGAGTTATGTAGTATCCGATAGAGAGAATGAACACTAAAAGTCCCCCAGCGGCTACCCCAGGTAGAGAGTTGGGAAAGTACACACGCATGAAGGCTTGAAACGGATTGGCGCCTAACGAATGTGCCGCTTTAGTCAGATCTTTTGGAATATTCATCATGCTTGAGTACAACGGTAAGATCATGAACGGGAGTAAGACTTGCGTCATGGCGATCAATGTGCCGGTCATGTTGTGAACCATCGTCAGCCGATCGTCTGCCGCAACGATGCCAAGAAACACGAACAATTCGTTTAGAACCCCTTGTTGCTGCAGGATCACAATCCACGATGTCGTTCTTACGAGTAACGACGTCCAGAAGGGTATCAGCACCATCACGAGAAAGACCCGCGCCCAACCCGGCGGGGCATGCGCGATCGCGTACGCAATCGGATAGCCGATCAAGAAGCAAAGTAAGGTAACTGACGCGCTGACACCGAGCGTTCGCATGAAGAGCGTTACATAGACGCGTTGCGCCTCGGGCATGCGTTCGATTGTGCCATCACCAAGTAGGCGATAGTCAATGGCGCGCAGAAAATGACGACTCGAAAGCGAATCGGTGGCTTGCTTTAACGCATGCCAGATGGCCAACTCGCCCCATTTCTTATCAATGGCAATGAATGCTGCGCGGGCGTCAGGTGCACTTTGACGTGCCAATCGGCGCGGCGTTTTGACAATAGTGGATCGCGTGCCACTTGCGATGCGATTGATTCTGGACGCGACTTTGCCGATGTCTCGAGATGTACGAGCATCTATGAGTTCTTCACCAAGAATCTGATAGACCTCGATATCTGGTAACTCGTTACCTTCCCAAACCTGCAGCGCTGCCGCGGTTCGTGGTAAGGTGTCTGCAACGGTACTATCGTAGACGCTGAGTCTGATGAGAGAAAAAATCGGCACCAGCAAGGTGACGATGACAAATCCGATCAGCGGCAGTGCAAGCCAGCTGGCGTTTAGCTTCGCCATATGAGCGAATCAGTGTCGCTACTGATTAAGCCAGGCGGTCAATCGCTCCATGTATTCGTCGCGCCGGTCAATCCAGAATTCGGTGTCAAGCGTTAATTGCTTGCCGCCGAGATTCGGGTTTGTAGGTAGGTGCGGCTTCATGGGCTTTCCAGTAATGGCGTGATTGGCGACGAGCGCAAAGCCGGACTTTCGAACCGGCGCGTAAGCGATATGCGAGGCAATGCCAGCTTGCGACTCGGCTCGTGCGGCAAACTCAACGAACTTTCTAGCGTTAGCGAGATTCGGTGCTTCGGCGACGATGACCATACCGCCAGAATCGACTATGCGTCCATCCCAGATGATTTTGAACGGTTGGTTTTCAAGCATTTGCGCATTAAAGATTCTGCCGTTCCATGCGATGGTCATACTGACCTCACGGTCGGCGAGCATTTGAGGCGGTTGGGCGCCTGCCTCCCACCATACGATTTGATCTTTAATTCGTTCGAGTGCGTTTAACGCCCGCGTTAATCCCTCTTCGGTATCAAGAAGTTCATACACATCCTCCGGCGGTACGCCGGTTCCCATCAATGCGATTTCAAAAACGGCTTGGGGACTCCGGTGTACGCCCCGTCTTCCCGGAAAGTTTTCAAGGTCAAAGAAGTCTTCAACTTTAGTTGGTTCTGGTCCATCAAAGGCATGGGGGTTGTATGCCACCATGGTGGCGTAGTAGACCATACCGACCCCGCATTCGGTCAATGTGCCTGGGGCGAAGTCATCCTCAGCGGGTACGCCATCAGGGCTTGGTGGCAAATTCAGTCCTTCGATCGTTTCGATTAACCCTTCATCGCAAGCGATGGCGACTTGGGGACCTTCGGCATCGACTACGTCCCAAGTGACCGAGCCGGCTTCGACTTGAGCGCGCAATTGCGATAACTCGCCGTTGTAGTCTTCAAGGTTAATTTTGATGCCGGTTTCCGCTTCGAATGCTTTGTGATAGCCTTCGACGCACGCTTTTGCATACGAGCCGCCGAAGCTCACGACGGTCAACGATTCTTCGGCGTTTGCGCTATGAAGAAACAACGCAACGCTTATACACAGCACGATTCGTAAGTTTGTTTGCACGTGTTTTACCCTGTCTGAAATTAATTGGTAGGCAATGCGCGACAGTCGAGCGTTGCCCAGCCGATCTCAATCGTATCGCCCTTCAGGACGCTCCCGTGACCAGCAATGTTTGGAATTTTGGCAGTGAAGTTTGCAGTGCCACAAGTTTCGAGCTTTACCCTGAGATGATCGCCGACAAAGGTAATATCAAGCACACGCGCTTTATGCACGTTGCTGAATTCAACCGCACTTGGACGGAGCGTTACCCGTTCGGGTCGTACAACCACGACGACCTTGTCGCCAGGTGCGACATCTTTCTTAACCTGTGCGGCTCTGATTAGGTTACCCGCAACGTCAACAGTACAAAGGGCATCGCCGACTTCGGTTATCGTCCCAAGCATGCGATTGTTTTCCCCGATAAAGCCTGCAACGAAAGGCTCTTCGGGTTCTTCGTACAACGTGATCGGTGCGGCGAGTTGCTTGATTTGGCCACTATTGAAAACGGCGATTCGGTCGGACATCACCATGGCTTCGCCTTGATCGTGCGTCACATAGATCATGGTGACCCCGACTTTCTCCTGAATCTGCCGAATTTCATACTGCATTTCTTCGCGAAGTTGTCGATCCAGTGCACCGAGCGGCTCATCCATCAATACCAGCTCCGGTTCGTAGACCAACGCCCGGGCGATCGCCACGCGTTGCTGTTGACCGCCTGATAGTTGATTGGGACGCCGCGCGCCGAAACCTTCAAGTTGCACGAGGTTTAACACCCGGTCGACCAATTCCTGTCGCCTCGTTCGTTCGATTCCACGTACTTCAAGTGGAAACGCGAGATTTTTCGCTACGGACATATGGGGAAACAGTGCGTAGCTCTGAAAAACGATCCCGAAGTCGCGTTTGTGAGCAGGCACATCCTGTACAGAGTGGCCGTCGACAAGGATTTCACCTTGCGAAGGTGACTCGAATCCCGCCAACATCATTAAGCATGTTGTCTTGCCGGATCCGGAGGGACCCAGTAGAGTGAGGAATTCGCCCCGCGGTACGTCGAGGTTGATGTCATTGACGACACGGTGATGACCGTCGAATGACTTCGAGACATGCTTGAACTGGATGTGCGGCTCTGTCACATCGGGTAATCCAAATCGCGTTTCAAGGTTAATGGCCGCTGAAAGTCAGTTGGCTTGTCGTCATGAACGGTGCGAAGCTTTCTTGATGGTCTCCAGTTTGCGAGCAGCAAGGGCCTATGAGTGTTCCCGTATCTAAGGTAGTTTTGAAATCGGTTAGAAAAGCTTGGTTGATGTTCCTTTTATATGTTTTCGGCAGCACGTCAATATCGCGTCCTACTTTATGACATCAAAGTTGGCGGATTTGACATCAATTAGACAAGATGCCGATAGAAAGCAGGTGGCTCTTTCAATGTTTCTTTCGCTTTTTTGCGCACGCTGCTAAGACTGTGATTAAGACCTGCGCCTGCAGGCCACACGCCTGGTTCGTCGTGAACGAAACGGCAAATGTGTTTTCCATGGTCGGTCAGCGTCTCCCATATCTTGTACGGCATGGTTCTGTTTTTACTTGGATCTGCTATCCATGGGGCGCCGTATTCGACATTTGGCAGTGATCTGATTTCGCGACTTAGATTGGGTGTGGCGCCGTGCCAGGCTCGGTTATCTCGGAAGACGCCAGCGCCCGCTTTGGCGCCGACCAATGTGCACATTCGCATCCACTCGGGCTCTTCGGTGGGGCGGGGTGGGTTTCGCGCGGCCATATGAGTACCCGGAATTTGGCGGATCGGACCGTTTTCCCAAGTCAGATCGCTCATGGTGAAGTTAATAGTTATGATGGCTGGCGTTCGGTCGCAAATGAGTCGCTTGGTGCGGTCGTCGATTTCGCCGGTTTCATCATTGCGTCGAATTTCAATGCCCATCGCTTCTGCTTGTGCAATACGGCGTTCGTTTAACGTAAAGGTTTCGTAAACATCCGAGTGCAAGTGCTGATACTCTACGGCGCCCGGTAAGCATAGGTCACCGCCCGCGCCGACCACGACGTAATCTGGTTCGCCAAAAAGTTTTTTCAGTAATGGCGTTGTCGTTTCTAAATCGACCATGGATGCCCAAGCGTCGTCGTGAAGCAGCTGTCGAGAGGACGAAGTGGTGCCGTAGCTATAGCGATGGGGCAGCCGATTGGACTCAGTAATGTATTTGCGACCGTCTGGTCCGTCTGGGCGCAATATTTCACGTAATACGCGGCTACTTCCTTCGCGAAATTTGGCGAGGCGTTCTTCATTTAAAAGATCGCGGACCACGACGAAACCATCACGCCAAAAAATCGTTGCCGCGCGATCAATCTCACTGGGATCACAGATTTCTAGCTGGTGATAGCCGTTGTGCTTACGCAGTTTTTCACGCAAAGCATCTACGCTTGGATCGTCGTAGATACGAGCACGCGGCGCATAGGGATCGGCCATACCGAAACCTCGCTCAGTATCCGGTATGTGCCCCTTGTCGTCTACTGTTTCGTTGATCGGCGTGTTGACGTCCCAGCCGACATCTGTCTCACCCCAAACTAATAGCGATTCGCTATCTTTCATATTGGCTGTTAACCTCGTCGCTTAGTGCGCTTTTCATGGCAACATGGAAATCAGGTCGATGATTGTAGAACGACAAGTGATTCGAGTTGATGGGGGCTGGTCAATACAGTGCACCAGGTATTTCGGGAACTGTTTGGATAGCTACGGCATATCAAGCAACGCCTATGGGTGGTGTATCTCATGCCGTCAGCCGCACATGTCCGTCAGGCGCCCGCAGATGTCTGAATGGTGCGCCATGGACTTGCACCTTCCGGGCATCACTCAGCAAGTTTGGCCAATCAACTTCTTTATCGAATTTGGAGAGGTTCCTTAAACTACCATGCGGTACTTGCTTTTTATGGGCGCTGATATGTTTATGACCTTGAACCGATGAGTTCTTTACAAAGGCTTGATTATCGGAGCGGATCATCGTCGGCTAATTTCTCCGCGTTCAATGCAAAAGCGGTTGATGCGATTTGTACGGATGGTGCCGTTATCGTGGAAAACGCGCTTTCCGCGACTGAGGTTGCGAAGATCGTTACCGAAATGCAACCGTATATTGATACGACACCCCATGGATTGCACGGTCTCTCTCATTCTCGCAGAGTAGGCGCGTTGGTTGCGCGCTCGCCTGCTTCGCATCGGGCGATTTCTCATCCTGTAGTACTGCATATCTGCGAGCAATTGCTAGGGCGTCAAATCAGAGATGAGAATCAAGTCAGGATAACCCAATCGCCTCGCGGTCACGGACGTTATCCTTGGCGCGTAGGCCTGACTCAGATCATTGATGTAGGTCCTGGCCAGCCTAAACAAGGCGTCCATCGGGGTAACGGTTTATGGGTACACGATATGGCAGGCGATCGGCTCGACCCTCAAATTGAAACCATGTGGGCATTGACCGACTTTACCGCGGAAAACGGCGCTACCCATGTGATCATTGGTAGCCATCGCTGGCCTGATGTTCAAAACGGTGAAAAAGAACGAGGCACGACAACATGGCTTGGTGATGTGAACCAAACATCCGTTCAGGCCACGATGCGCCGCGGCAGTGTATTAATCTGGACGGGTTGGACCGTCCATGGGGCAGGAGCGAATACGACGGACGCGCGACGGGTCGGCATGAATGTCGATTACAGCCTTTCATTTCTAGCGCAGGAGGAAAACCAGTTTTTGTCCTGCCCGCCGAATATTGCGAAGACCTTATCGGATGATATGAGGCGCTTGATTGGATATACGCAAGGCGGCAACGCATTGAATTATTTCGCGGATTGCATGAGCCCTAAGGCCGCGCTGAAGGACGATTACGATGTCATGCGCCCAGGTTCTCACGGGATGCCACTTATAAAAGCCTGATCGGCGGTCTTGTTGATTGTTAACGAGACGCAGTAAAAAAGCTTGGCATCATCGCGAGACTTTATGGCTCGTTAAAGGTTCGCGTAAAGCCAAAAAATCCATCAGCTATCTTGATTTGACGGGATTAGTAGATATGGTCGAGCGAGTATACATGCGACTATGAGTCATGGCTCCATGTTCTACGTCAATTTGCGAAATGTCAATAGGAATAATCGCAGAACTGTGCTAATGTCGTTTAGCATCTAGCGAGTTAACTCTTGCATGATGACCATGCGACTGTAGGCGTATTGTTGATGTTCAATGCTTAGGAAGACTTCATGCCTCAACCCAGTACCGACGAATGGCGATCGCTAGTCAAAGAAGACATCGTCGAGCCCAATCGTCGCATCATTGATCCTCACCATCATCTTTGGTCGACGCCTTCGTTTTGGGGTACATACGAGCTGGAAGACTTGTGGCGAGACACAAGTTCTGGACATAACGTTGAGAAGACGGTATTTATCGATTGTCATTCGAATTACCGTAAAGATGGTCCCATGCATCTACGGCCGGTCGGCGAGACGGAATATGTCGCCTCTGTTGCTAAGGCGAGCGAAGCCGATCCGGAGAAAGCCACGATTGCCGCTATTATCAGCTATGCCGATATGACATTGGGCAAGTCCGTCTCAGAAGTATTGGAGGCCCATGATGTAGCGGGAGAAGGGCGATTTCGCGGCATTCGCCATGCAGGCCCGTACGACACAACTGGCACGCTTACAAATGCGGGTCGTGGGCGACCCTGTCCATATACCCGTACTGATTTCCAAGAAGGTGTCCGCACGCTGGGCTCAATGGGCTATACCTACGATACATGGCACTTTTTTCATCAAAATCGTGAATATCTTGAACTCGCTCAAGCAGTTCCGGAAACTACGATGATCCTGGATCATTTCGGTACGCCATTAGGGGTGGGTGCGTACGCTGGAAAGCAGGAAGAGATTTTTGAGCAATGGCAAGGCGACATAGCAATGATCGCCAAATGCCCTAATGTGGTAGCCAAATTAGGCGGTCTCGCGATGCCGGACAATGGCTTCGGGTGGGATAAGAACGCTCGCCCGCCTACATCGGATGAATTCGTCAAAGCACAAAAACGCTACTACCTTCACACGATCGAGTGTTTCGGACCTGATCGCTGCATGTTCGAAAGCAACTTTCCTGTCGATAAACTCTCAATTTCTTACCAAGTGCTGTGGAATGGCTTGAAGAAGATAGTTGTAGATTTCACCGAGGAAGAAAAAGATGCGATGTTCTATGGCACCGCTGCGCGTGTTTATCGAGTGTAGGGCATTGCAACCGGTGAAAATGTTTTAGCGGGATAGTTCGTCGTGCGACCCTTTCTTTGTTCTGCAATGACGGCTTGCATCGCATGTGCTTCTGGGGCTATTGAGTACGAGCACGGCTATGCGTTTCTTAGCCAGCCTAAACTGGCGCCAGATTTCAAGCATTTCGCGTACGTCAATCCGAATGCTCCGAAGGGAGGGCAAATTCGCATTCCGCAGATGGGCAATTGGGATAGCTTTAATCCCGTGCCGCCTCGAGGTCGCGTCGCGGCATCGCTTGCAGTGGGGTCCCCTTCCGACAACTTGCTTCTTGACGCGTTGATGGAATTCGCCGTTGACGAAATAGCATCCATCTACGGTTTGCTGGCAGAAGGCATCGCGGTTGCGCCTGATCGATCTTGGGTCGCGTTTCGACTGCGGGATTCGGGGCGTTGGCACGACGGTAAACCCATCACAATAGATGACGTGATCTTTACTTTCAACACATACCGATTCGAAGCGAATCCGAGCATTCAGAATCCAATCGTGGGTTTTACGGAGGTCGAGGTCATCAATGAACGTGAAGTCCGTTTTCTGATTGACGAAGACTATCGATCGGATCCATTGCTACCGATTCGTATCGGTACCCTCTCAATCCTGCCTAAACACTATTGGACTGGTCAAGACCGTGACGTGCTCGAAACAACGGTTAAACCGCCATTGGGGTCGGGCCCGTACAAAATCGACGACTTCTACGTTGGACAGTGGGTGCGGTTCAAACGTGTGGACGATTACTGGGCGCGCGATCTACCAGTCAACCGCGGGCGCTACAACTTCGACTTCGTTAAGTTCGATTATTTCCGTGATGATCAAGTACAAACCGAGAGTTTGAAGGGGGACGTGATTGATGTCCATGTTGAAAACATACCGCGCTTATGGGAACAGGCTTACGAGTTTCGGCCACGTGAATTAGGTTTATTCAAAAAATCTTACGTACCCCAAATGCGCCCTGCGGGACTCTGGTGGCCAGTGTTTTGGAACTTGGAACAGAAACGGTTTCAGGACGTACGCGTGCGCGAAGCGCTGTGGCTGGTGCACGACCTCCAGTGGTTGAATAAGCGCAATTACGGCTTTTACGACTTGGCTACGAGCTACTTTCACGGCTCGGACGTGTATTCGGCGCAAGACCTACCGGATGATCTTGAGTTACGCCACTTAGAGCCGATTCGCGATTTAGTGCCGCCACGCGTTTTCACCGAACCGTATCGACCACCACCGAAGCAAGGCGATGGGTACCACCGGGAAACGCTACTTCGCGCGCAGGAGTTACTACGTCAAGCAGGTTGGGTTCTGCGCGACCAAAAGCTTGTCCATGAAACAACAGGCGAGGTGTTCCACATCCGCATGGTCGCTGTGTCGCCCGCACTTGCGTCCAGTTTTATCCACTATATGCAAGTGTTGAAACGTTTAGGAATCAGCGCGACCGCAAAGTCTCCGGAGATCTCCAATTGGTTGTCACGTATGCGTACCGGTGACTTCGATGCTGGCGCCATCTGGTTTCTACCTGACAACACCCCTACGTCTCACATTGATAACTTTTTCCACAGTGAACAGGCTGATCTAGCGTATAGCTCAAACTGGGCAAATATCAAAGATCCCGCCGTCGACTTCCTTATTGAGCGCATTAAAACGGCTACTGCATTCGAAGACTACGCGGCGGCTATTCGCGCACTGGATCGTGTCTTGCTATGGAACTTTTACTTCATTCCAGGCATGGCGAAGACCAAAGTTGGCTTGGCTTACTGGGATCGTTTTGGACAACCCGATCCGGTACCGCTCACGCGTATCACGTCCCACGTTCAGCACTGGTGGTGGGATGAAGAGAAGGCGGCTAAAGTCGCCGAGTATTCAGGCCGTAACTAGTGTTTCACTACGTTCTTCGCCGTTTGGTTTTAATCCCAGTCACTTTATTTGGGATTCTGCTACTTAACTTCATCATCGTTCAATTTGCGCCTGGTGGGCCTGTAGAACAGGCGATCGCGCAGTTTTCGGGTCTCAACATGTCGACGACGGCAAATATTTCTACCGCCGAGTCGATGGGGCCGTCTTCTGAATCAGGTTATCAAGGCGGCAGCGGGCTGGATCCGGAGTTTATTAAAGAAATAGAAGAACGGTTTGGATTCGACAAACCTGCCCATGTGCGATTCGGGTTGATGTTGTGGAACTACCTGCGGTTCGATTTCGGGATGTCGTATTACCAAGATCGCAATGTCCTTGAAATCATCGTCGAACGGTTGCCGGTTTCAATCACATTGGGTTTGACCTCCATGTTTCTTATTTACACCATTTCGATTCCGCTTGGTGTGATGAAGGCCGTTCGCGATGGCGGCCCGCTCGACATTTTCTCTAGCACGGTGATATTTACCGCATATGCGATTCCGCAGTTTCTGTTTGCCATCATTTTTTTGGTCACTTTGGCCGGAGGCGAGTGGCTTAACGCCTTCCCGATGAGAGGAATGGTGTCCGAGACATTCGCAGATCTCACGTTCTTCGAAAAAATCGTAGATGTTCTGTGGCATCTGGCGTTACCGGTGATTGCGCTAACGCTTGGCGGTTTTGCGACCTTGACCATGCTCACGAAAAATTGTTTTCTTGAAGAGATCGGTAAGCAATATGTGTTGACCGCGCGCGCGAAAGGGCTGACTGAAAAACGTACGCTCTTTTTGCATGTATTTCGTAACGCGATGTTGATCATCATCGCAGGCTTCCCGGCGGCGTTCGTAGGCATCCTGTTCACCGGTGCATTACTTATCGAAGTGATTTTTTCGCTTGAAGGCATCGGCTTGTTAGGTTATGAGGCGGTTATCGTCCGAGACTACCCAGTGCTGTTCGCGACGTTGTACATGTTTAGTTTGCTTGGATTGACGATGCAGTTAGTCGGTGACTTGATGTACGTCGTTGTCGATCCCAGAATCGATTTCGAGACGCGCGAAACATGAGTCCGCTGAACCGCCGTCGGTTGGCGAACTTTCGAAAGAATAAGCGAGCTCTCTATTCGCTCTGGATCTTCATGGTGCTGTTCGTCTTGAGCATGTTCACAGAGTTCATCGCGAACGACAAGCCAATCGTCTTCGTCTACAAGGACAAGGTGTACTTACCTCTGATCTTTACATATTCCGATAAACAGCTCGGCGGTGTGCTAGATACCGAAGCTTGGTATACCGATCCATTTACGACGCAAGAAATCGAAGCGAATGGCTGGGCTTTATGGCCAGCGATTCGTTATTCATTCGATACGATCGATTGGAAACGCACGGTCGTGCCTGTACCGCCCGATGACGAACATTGGCTGGGTACGGACGGTCTCGGCACAGACATCATTGCGAAATTGCTTTACGGGTTTCGATTGTCTGTTTTGTTTGGCATTGCCTTGACGATCCTGAGCTCGACGATAGGCATTTTTGTCGGTGCCGTACAGGGATATTTCGGTGGCCTGGTCGATCTGGTCGGTCAACGCATCGTCGAAGTATGGATAGGGCTGCCGGTTTTGTTCGTATTGATTATTCTCGCAAGCATGATCGAACCCAATGTATTTTGGTTGCTGGGCATCTTGGTCATGTTTAGTTGGATGACTTTGGTGGGCGTGGTACGCGCGGAGTTTCTCCGCGCACGAAATTTTGAATTCGTCCGTGCTGCATGGGCTTTAGGCGTGAAGGACTTCGTCGTCATTTTTCGGCATGTACTTCCCAATGCCGCAGTTTCCGCGTTAACGTACCTGCCGTTTATCTTGACGAGTTCGATCGTTTCATTAACGGCGTTAGATTTTCTAGGCTTCGGTCTACCGATCGAATCGCCGTCGTTAGGCCGGTTGTTGTCAGCTGCAAAGGGCAATTTGCAGGCCTGGTGGGTCGGCGCTGGCGTGTTCACGACCTTGGTTGTTATGTTGACGTTACTGATTTTTATTGGCGAAGGCGTCCGTGATGCATTGGATCCCAGACGATCGTTAGGCACCCGCGGCGAGGGCACGACCATGCAATCGCCGCTGGAAGCGCGAACTCAATGACCGATCTCCCGTTATCTGGAATAACGGTGGTTGCCTTGGAGCAAGCGGTCGCAGCGCCCGTTGCGACTTGTCGTCTTGCGGATGCTGGCGCGCGGGTTATCAAGCTTGAACGGGAAACGGGTGATTTCGCACGTACTTACGATACAGCCGCAAATGGCCAAAGCGCATACTTCGCTTGGGCGAACCGTGGTAAAGAGTCGCTTGTGGTTGACATCAAGAATCCTCAAGATGTCGCGTTGATCAAGCGCATATTGCGGTCGGCTGATGTCTTTATTCAGAATCTAAGCGTTGGTTCGGCCGCAAGCGTTGGATTAGGCTCAGATACTTTACGCCAAGAGTTTCCATACCTAATCACCTGCGATATATCAGGTTATGGCGAAGAAGGTTTATATCGCGATATGAAGGCGTATGACCTGCTCATTCAAGCCGAGTCGGGACTGATCTCTATCTCTGGGCCGCCTGGCGAATACGGTCGAATCGGCGTATCCCTGGTCGATATTTCAACCGGATTAACGGCTGCGCTAGCCATTAACGAAGCCATCGTTGCACGGACGCGAACTGGTCAAGGACGCGCGATCAAGCTCTCGCTCTTTGATGTCATTGCCGATTGGATGTCGGTCCCGTTATTGCAGCACGAAGAAAAGGGGATAGGACCAGAACGTGTGGGGTTGGCTCATCCTTCTATTTCGCCGTATGGTGGTTTTGAGTCAAAGGATGGTGTCACGATCGTGATTTCGGTGCAAAACGATAGGGAGTGGGAAGCCTTTACGCAACGCGTTTTACGTCGTCCTGATTTGACGCACGATGCGCGATTCGAAACAAATCCCGCCCGCATGGAACGGCGTGCTGAGGTTGACGGCCTGGTACAGGATTTCTTCGGCGCGCGCAACAAGTCGGAGCTCGTCGAATTGCTAACCCAAGCGCGTATTGCGTTCGGCGTGGTGAATGACATGCCGGCTTTCGCCAAGCACCCACAATTACGTAGAACGCGGTTTGAAAGCGAAACGGGGCCGATTGATATGCCTTCGCATCCTGACGCCGCCCGTCACATTGCAGACTGTGCAGTACGCATTCCGAGTCTCGGCGAGCATTCGACGCAGATTCGCGAAGAATTTAGTCATCTATCCGATGAATCGGTTAGTTCGCAACCTGACAGCGGCGTTGGTAAAGGCTAGATCAGGTCAATACCTTACTACTCTCAAAAACCGTTGCGACAAAACGGCTGATATTTAGTCGCAAACAGGAAATCGAGTTCATGAAGGCGACCTTCGTCCGTAATCGCTGCGCGTCCGATGCGATGTAGTTGCGAAAGGCTGGCATTGCCGCTTAATAAACTCGCGAGCCCATTTGGCGATAGGGTCGCATCTGGCGATTGGTTTGTTTGCGCAACTTCCGCAGTTGTACCGTCCGTTTCGAGCAGATAGCGGCGTTCGTTCCAGGGACATTCACGATCTTCCGATACTTCCAATACGACTGATCCGGACGAACTGTAACCGCGCTGGGCCAAGGCGTCTGCCGCATCGACAACACGCAACCAAAGGCCGTCGTTGGGCCGCAACTGAAGCATACGTGGTTCAAGCAGCATATGCATGGCCGGTTCGTCCATAGGCACGCTCATCTCGACTTTGCCGACCAAGTCGTGCTTGCGAATGAATTCCCAAAGCGATCTATAAGCAAGAATGTTCAGGTAGATCATTTCGCGAACACTAAGGCGTTGGTCTGGCCCTTCGTCTTTGGGCCGTTGATACTCCGAGGTGCTATAGGCCAGATACCCTTCTGGCTCGTCGTTTGTATTGAAGTAGACTGCACAATAGTTCTTCCGTTTCTTCGTACCGAAATAACCCTTCCACATCGTATCGCTTCGATGCAAATCAAGGGTTCGATCCTGGATAAAGCGTCGATATAAATCCTTAAGAATCGGTATGCCTTCTTCTTCGTCAACGATTCGCACATATCCATTCGTTTCGACCGGGAATTGAAAATCCGTAAATCGCGGATCGAATGTACACGACATGAGGTGTGAACCCAGACCGTAGCCGAACCGTTGGTATATGGCTCCCATGGAAGCCCACAGAATGGACACCGATTGGCGTTCGTCTTCGTGGACGGCGTGAAGTCGCCGGGAAACCATTTCGCGGACTAATCCGCGACGTCTATATCCTGGTTCCGTTCCGACGGCCGTTAACCCGTCCACGAACAACGCATTGCCGTTAAGTCGCATTTTGAAAGGGTAGCCAGCCGAAGTTGCCACGATCTTGCCCTTGTGAAACGCTGCAGTGGTCCATTCGCATTCAAGGGTATCTTCTTCTTCCGGCACGGGTCCAGGTGTGCTGTCGGCGAACACGTATTTCACGAGATCATTGAACGCGTCGCGCTCATTCGGTTTGATGGATCGGTACTCGAATCCTTGCGCTTCTGACATGTAGATCCTTCTGGGTGAATCAGTGATGTTCAATCACCGATGAATTGAGCGAGTTGGCGTTCTACTTCTGAAAGCGAGCCTTGTGGCATAGAGACGAGCTGTATATCCGCCCCATTGTGAGACCTTTGCTCAAGTTGCGATGCAATCGATTCGGCGGTGCCGATCACCTGAATCGCGCGAACCATATCCTTGGAGATTGCTCGAAAGGCCTCGTCTCGGTCGCGTTGATGCCAAGCTGCGCGGGATGCAAGGACTTCGTTCTCGAAGCCATTGCTTGCCAGCATATTCCAATAAAAATCACCCATGCGGTTGATGTAGTGAAATAACGGCTGTCGCGCCGCTTGCCAGAGCAGTTCATCGTCCTCATCACCGATATAAACGTTCGTGAAAGGTGCGACGGTAACGTCAATATTGGATCTTTGTGAAGCAAGCGCAGCGGCATGTAGATCCTTCTTAAGTGATTCGAAACGCATGCTTGGCCAATGAATCGGGAAGATGCCGTCTGCGATTTCGCCAGTTTGCGCTATGGACTTGGGCGTAATCGCCGCAATGTAGATGGGTACGGTATCGCGCTGACGATCGAAGTCGAGTCGAAATCCGCGACTCATTTGCATTAAGCGACCGTTGTAATTCAGTTCCTTGCCTTCAAGCAGCAGTTTGATGATTTCAACGTATTCGCGTATGCGTCGTAGCGGTTGATCGAAAGGTACGCCATGGAAGTGTTCGATGACTTGATGACCTGAGGACCCTAGTCCACACACCATACGACCTTTCGACAAGACTTCCAAACAAGCGAACTCCTGCGCGATCGCAGCTGGCGATCTGGAATACACATTCAGAATGGCGGTACCGATATGAATCTTTTCAGTGTGCGTCGCAAGTAGCGTCAGCCATGGCAACGATGAAGGTCCCCAAGCTTCGCCGGTAGCAACCATGGTGTAACCGAGTGATTCCGCAACGCGAACTTTTTCGATTGATTCGCGCCAATCTTGACCCATGCCGCACAAAATGCCTAGTTTCATTGTTTCGCCTTACTTAAAGGAGGGGTTGGTAACTGATCACGCCAACCGCAGCTAGTCGTTGGTACCTGACGGTAGCTTAGGTGGTTCACTTCGGGCTGGGCTTGATGCTAGGCTCGTGGTAATTGGAGTCAGGATGCCGCGAATACTTGCGCGAGTGCCGTACCGTTCGTCAGGTAACGCTGAATTCGTCACGACTATGTATGCACGACTAATGTCGCGCATAACCCAAACCATTGCATACCAGTTGCCGTTTGAACCTGGTGTATTGAGTGATTCGCCAAAGCCGAATACATCGGTGAAGAGCCACCATCCAGCGCTCGGCGAGCCGCCTGACAAGAGCCTGGGGATGGCGCCATCTTCGTTCACTGCCAAACGCGTCATGGCTTGCAGTTGCTCACGGTTCAAGAGCATGGGGTCTTTGTTTGCCATCCAAAGTTGTACAAACTTTCCTAGATCTTGCATTGAAGCATGTACGCCAACCGAGGGCTGTAGGACCTCGTGCCAATCGTCTTGGGTCGGTAACCATTCGTATGTTTCTTCATCGGTGGCAGAATTGAACGAAAGCGTGTGTCCCCATGGTGCGTTCTCGCTGTCAGTCCGTACTGGCGGTCCGAAACCAGCGCTTGACATACCGAGCGGCTCGAATAGGTGCTCGCGCATCAATGTTTCCCAGGATTTTCCGGTGAGCTGCTCTGCCATCACGGCAGCGATGGTATATCCGGTGTGAGAATACGCGAGGCTGCCAGGTGTTGTTGCTGGTGGTAGAGCCAATAGTTGAAGTGCTGCGTTACGCCGTCGTTCGGCTTTAGGTAATTCAGGATCATCTTCCCAGACTAATAAATGCTCCGGCGCACCGCTGTAATGAATGACGAGATCGCGGATCGTCACATCGTGATAATCCAAATGAATGTCGTCAAGTTCATTGATGAATGCTTGTCCGATGGTGGTATTCCATCCGTTTTCGAATACGCTTGATTCGGCGTAGATAAGCGAAGCAATCATGGTTGCTGTCATCGGCTTAGTGATTGATCCTAGATAGAGTTTGTCGTGGACGGTCGCTAACTGGTCGGTACCCCACTTCTTAACGCCGGTTGCAGCGATTGCCCGAACCCCCGCTTCATCAATAATCGCAGCATAAATTGCTGGGCTCAATTCCTGGTAGGGCAGTATGTGATTGATGATAGATTGGTCAGCATGTGCAAGCGTATTGCCGAGCCAGCAATGACCAATCGCATAGGGTGCGCGATGAGATATATTGGTGACGTTTCGGTCGCTTTCGAGTAGATTCATAACGGTTATAAGTTTGTCCGACTCGATGGCTAATTGCCAATTACCACGACCGTTACCTAACGAGCCAGTAGCGCCATCCGCACCTTCCTCCAGTTGCAACGATGTAAACATCCGTGTAACGCCCGGTTCTATGGTGAGTTCAATCGGCATAGCAGAAATAACGCCTTTGTCGTCACGACCACTGATTTTTACATGGGCTGAGGTTGCGTTGGCGTTTGTTAACCTAACCTTAGAAGTCGTTAGATTGTCTGCTGAATAAAACATCGGTATACGCCAACAGCCGTTTTCGCCCTGAACAGTCTGCTGCAAATTCGTCAGTAATCCATCCCGTGCTTCGAAATAAGCGATCGCTTCAATATCGAAAGAGGAAGTGAGATGCAAACGCCAACTGCCAACGCCATGGCCGAGGCCGACATTGACTGGGTCCAATCCTGATTCGATGTCCTCGGTATAAAGCAACAGGTTCTCGTTGCCATGGATCAGTATCGTTGCAGGGCCGTATTCTGTCCCTTCATCATCTATGCCGCTTATCGACACCTCACCGCTCGTGTTGGAATGATTAATAATCCGTAAGACGCCTTGGTATGGATCGTTTGAAGAATGGAGAAAAGGAACGTATCGTGTTTGCGACTCTTGACCTATAGCGGCAATGCAAGCAAGTAGGGCAACAGCGGTAACGATATGGCGCATAGGTCGAATTCCAGAATAGGAGGCAGATTATCTTTTGAATCTTAACGCGACTCTGCGACTTGTATCGGGAAATCTGAAAGGGACAACATAGATTAATCCCTGTTCGAGGGGTGTAGCTGACGGTTCCGGCACGGAAACGGAGGTATGCCGCTGACGGATTTGGATTCTCGATGAATAGCTGACTGTTGCGGTTAAACGCTGAGTGGAAGAATCCCGAGATTCTCAAGGCTCTCATATGGGCGACGAGACATCAATGACTGAAGGCGTATAAAGTAATGGTGAACACTAGAATGACAGAATATTCCCCTTCAGTTAAAAGTTAAACTCAGCTCATGAAATTTCAGTTTGCTTGGCTCATGACGTTTTTCGCGTTACTTGGGGCTGTATGCATTGCGTTGGCGATTGCTTCTGAACCAACGCGAACGTTCATGAATTTGCCTATCGCCTGGATATCTATCGCGTCAGTGTTCGTTGTGCAACTGGTCGGTTTCTTCGTAGCATGGGCTAAGCATTCTGAGCGCTTCTTTGATGCGCTCGGGTCTGCCTCCTTTCTACTCGCAACATGGCTTGCGGTCGTTCTATCTCAGAGTTTTTCGGTCTATAGTCTTCTGCTTGCGGCGATGGTCAGCATCTGGGCGATCAGATTAGGAACATTCCTATCAGTCCGCATTCGAAAGGCTGGAGAGGATCGTCGCTTCAATCGTATACGTGGCGACTTTGCGGTCTTCTTTATGACTTGGACTTTACAGGGTCTATGGGTCACGCTTACATTAGCGCCCGCGCTAGCGGTCTTTACTGCACGGGCATTCCCCGCGATTGACGTATTCTTTATTGTCGGAGCGCTCGTTTGGTGTATCGGGTTCGCCATTGAGTGCATTGCCGATGCACAGAAAGCTGTTTTTACTTCAAACCCGGATAATGCAGGTAAATTCATCGCGACCGGGTTGTGGGCAAGTTCTCAACACCCAAACTACTTCGGTGAGATCACACTCTGGCTAGGTATTGCCGTAATAGCATTTCCAAATCTGACCGGATGGCAAAACATTTGCTTGATTTCACCAATATTTGTTTATTTGTTGTTGGTCCATATCAGTGGTATTCGGATGTTGGATGCTTCGGCGAGACGACGCTGGGGTAAAGATGAAGCGTACCAGAGATATACCGCCATCACGCCGAAACTGATTCCTCGCATTTGGACTCGTCAATGAGGTAATCACGTTGCCTCTACATCGTCATGCCCGCGCGCTTGTTGCCTTTTTACTGATCGCTGCCAATTTGACGGTGTGGTGCGTACCGCTGTCAGTTCTTGTTACCTTGCGCCTGCTTGGTCTCAATTCGGCATTGCAGCTGGATCGTATTGCCGGCAATTGTTACAGATGGGCAGTGACATTCGACGATTGGTGTTTAAACAATATATCAGGTTGCACATGGGATGCCGACAAAATCGAATTGAGTAAAACTCAGTCATATATCGTCATATCTAATCATGTGTCTTGGGCAGATATTTTCATCCTTCAATCGGGTATAGCTAGAAACGGACCAATCATCAAGTTTCTATGTAAGAAACAGCTGCTTTTCGTGCCAATTTTCGCACTGATTATTCTTGCGTTCAGGTTTCCTGTAGTGCGTCGAAAATCGTGGAGCGGTAGAAACGAAACAAAGCGTCGCGCGCAAGATCTTGCAATCGTTCGAGAAGCTTGCAAGGTGCTTGAACAATCGCCGGCGGCCATGCTTGTATTCGCGGAAGGCACAAGATTCACGCGTAAAAAACACATGGAATCCAAATCCAATTATAACTACCTATTGCCACCTCGCACAGCAGGCTTTTCAGTATTGGTTCAGTCGCTAGCGGAATTTGAGCCATCTGTATTGAACTGCACCTTGCATTACCCTAAAGACATGACTTTTTGGCAGTTCCTAGGGGGCGGGCAAGCGTCGAATATTCGTTTTGAGGTCGAGGCTTGGCCTTGGACGGGTCAATTAACCAGCGATCCAGCTACGTGGTTACGTGAGGCATGGTCTCGAAAAGATGAGAAGCTAAGTTAGCCATATGGTTTGAATTGATATGTGTCCTTGATGCGCCGTCGGACATCAATTTGGTGACCGATGAAAAGTCCTGGGGGATGTGGTAGTGGGGCGAGGGGGATGCTTAATCAGCTCCCGCTTCCTTAACGAGGCGACTTGGGCTACCTTGAAACTGGATAGTGATTAACGTATCTAAAGTAGCATGTAGTAGAGGCAGTAGACCGTCATGATAGTGATAAATGCTCCAAGCTGATCGTCAATGCCAGTCGTCGTGATTTGCTCTATGGCGCGCGGTTACTAACTATCCATATCGTTCAAGAACGATTATCAAATATTACAACCACGACAAGCGCACATATTAGCGAACCAACCCATCACTGCGTTTTCTTTAACGTTGTCGTTCCATGCTCTTTTCCGCCTGCTCTATAGTATCTCGCACAACTGGAGGATAGAGCCATTTCCCCTCGTAATCAATGGCGGCCATGTTTCTCTTATGCTCGTTCAAATTAAAGCCAACGCACTCTTCAATAGGAAAGCAAGGAGATTGATTGAATTCTTTCACGATCTTTCTTGCGTGCGGCTCTCCGATGGCATCCATGTCGCTTAATTTCCTTAACAACGGCTCCATGCTGTATTTCCACAAGCGCGCATAATCCTTTGTTAATATCCCTTTTAATCCCGGACTATCGGCTAGCGTTTCAAGCAAGCTGCCTCTAAACGATCGGATTTCTTTTTTCCAATACCCAATGGTTTCATCCCGGACAAAATGATCTGAACCGCACACTTTGATCGCGATGAGATGAACAATGATTTTTTTTATAACCGATTCGGCAGTGTGGCGATGTTGTATTCCCAAATCCCTAAACTCATCCGCTACGTTCTCGAAGTCCAATTCCGCCCAACGCCCGGTTTGCATCAACTTCAACTGATGTTCCCACCACAGGTAGTAGTCGTCCACGTAAGCGGGCGATTTTTCAATCGACTCGACAGTAACTTCTGACATGTTTCCTGCGCCTCGTCCTTCCTCATGTAGACGCATTGATTCCTCAATGGAATTGGCGTCCCGCCAAGGGTAGGGTTCAATGTTAAGAGATAAATATTAGGCAATAACTACGATTAAGTGCGAATAAGAACATAGCGCGCTTACCGTATCAACCCTTTCGCGCGACGCCCCGCTGATCCTGCTGTGCTACTTCTCCACGAGTTCTTGGTACCTTGGGGACTTTGTAACGCGCGCTCAACCTGCTGCGTCAGGACGCGGAACGATTCGTGCGCGGGAGTCCCAAGCTCCAAGCGCTTCCCGAACAGGTTAGGATCAAACCGTCAGACCCAACCACTACACCGAAGGTTGCACAGTAAATGACAACAACCGCTGTCTCAATCACGTTGACAGGTTCCGGCCGAGAGCCCTCTGGCACATTCGTGTGTGCACGCATCTTCGCGGCTAGATGCTATCTCTCATCAAGAATAAATATGAGCCGCTAGGAGGCAGGGCAGTACCTGCCCATCAGATGCTGGAATTTGCACCTCAAGACGGTTTAGTGCTCAGACAGTAAGATATCGCATCATTATTTTCAAATACATGGATTATTATCTCAATTATGGCTGATAAATTGAGATATTTATGTAGTGGTTAGCCCAAGAGAAATTTCTCAGTGCAGGCTCCTAGCTGTGGATCCCACATTGGGCATTTTCACGAAAAGACAAATTGGCCGGGGATTTTTTAGGTTTCTTAAAATAAGGTTATAATTAAAAATATTCACTATGTTCGAATTTCCATGGTCTCTACATTCAAGAATCGCTCTAAACAGAGTCTCTATGCCTTGCTTTTACTACCCATTAGCCTGCATATCGCTGCCGCCTTTCCCGTTGGTCCACAACTCCCTGAGGAAAGACAGCGAGAAGGTGCTACAGGTGACGAAGTCGCTCCTTATCCTAGATTAAATATTCCTAAACTTGATCTCGCCGTCGTCGTTATTGATCCTGGATTGAACGAAAGCGATGACAGGATGCGGGAACTTGGTGTGTGGCCAGAAATTCGCAAAATTGAGGGAATTCGCTCTGCATATCGCATCAAAGAAGCAATTGAACGACTAAATCAGTTCGAACGGGTTACGGTAGCTCCTTCGACTGCCGTAAGTGCTGATCTATATCTCGTGGGTGGGATCGTTGAGTCAACATCCGAAATTATGACTATTTCTTGGATGTTGGTTGACGCTCGCGGCGCTATTTGGTGGAAGAAATCAATTTTTTCACTTTACCTTGATGGGCGACTACATTATAAGCACCAATATCGCGTCCGATCAGGTTGGCATGAACGCTTTTACACCCCTGGTAAGGATGCATTTCAGCCACTTTGGGATCTGATTGCTGATTATGTTTACAACCGTTTGACGAAATTTGCAAAAAGACACGAAAAGACAACCAAGCGAAACCAATCCCGAAAAAAACGAGGTCGTCCTGAACTGCTCTCGGAGCTTGATGAAATCACCCATACACGTGATCTTGTACTGGCAAGATTTTTTGCACCGCAACTTTACGGTGATGCCATCATCAAAATCAATAAACACTTCGGAGAGTGGGAGTGGGAGATCAACTATTTACCGTCGACCACGACCGAAGATTGGTTGATTATTCAAGCCTTCGCACAAAAAGATCAAGAAGTAGCGTCACTCTATGATAAACAGTATACAAAGTTCTTTAATTCTGTTAACCCAAGTTACGAAAAGTGGCTCAACGACCTTTTTCCCTATGCTCGTCAGATGCGCCTAGAGCAGCGTAGCGCTACGTTTCAAAGGCTTGTGGGCTTAGCGCTCATTGCCGCTGCTGGGACCGATAGTTCAGTGAGCTCCGCAGTGGCCAAAGGCGAGATTGTGGGCAGTGTCTTATTCTTAAATAGTCTCCTTGAACAAGAGGACTTTCAGCGAAACTTGAATGTATTTAATGAAATGTCAAGAGACTATCACGACTCGTTCGCACCTGTCAATGTAAAAATCCGAGACGAGACTATTACGCTACAAGGTAAAGCAGATACACAGTTTGGGCGTTGGCGCGCGGTCGTGCGAGAACTCTATGAACGTGAACAAGCCGACGCTTTTGCGATTCAAGTTCTTGACAATGAATAGTTTGAATTGTTACAATGTTGGTCGTGAAGCGTCACCTCGGGCTTAGGGTCTGTACCTCGCCGACTTGCCATGACACACTTTTGGGTAGATCGGTACCTTCAAGTACATGGTAAAACGAGAACTAAATTCTCGTTACAGATTCTAAGAGCGTGTACCACAGGACAATTTAGCATTCAGTCAATAAGATATCGAAGCTGCATTTCGATATTATATGTATCTTTTCCAATTACATTCAATTAGTCAAAATATCTTCCTAATTTTATTCTAAAAGAAGCTTTTACAGTACAAGCTCATAGCTGCGGATCCTACATTGGACATTCTCACGACGAATCGGCCAGAGATTTTTTAGGTTCCTCAAAATTCACGGTATAATTCAAATATATTCACTATGTTTGAATGTCCATGCTCTCTACATTCAAGAATCGCTCCAAGCAAAGCCTCTGGGCTTTGCTTTTACTACCCATTAGCCTGCATATCGCTGCCGCCTTCTCTGTTGGTCCACAACTCCCTGAGGAAAGACAGCGAGAAGGGGCTACGGGCTATGCAGCCTATCCTAGATTAAATATTCCTAAACTTGATCTCGCCGTCGTCGTTATTGATCCTGGATTGAACGAAAGCGATGACAGGATGCGGGAACTTGGCGTGTGGCCAGAAATTCGCAAAATTGAGGGGATTCGCTCTGCATATCGCATCAAAGAAGCAATTGAACAACTGAATCAGTTCGAACGAGTTACGGTAGCTCCTTCGACTGACGTAAGCGCTGACCTATATCTCTATGGGCGGATCCGTGAGTCAACATCCGAAATTATGACTATTTCTTGGGGGTTGGTTGACGCTCGCGGCTTTGAATGGCTTAAGCAATCATGGGTCCACACATTTCACCATCAAATTCCATTAGGTTGGCATGAACGTTTTTACACTCCTGGTAAGGATGCATTTCAGCCACTTTGGGATCATGTGGCTGATACTGTTTATAGGCGTTTGCAACAATTTGCAATAAGACATACAAAGACAATTCAGCAAAACCAAGCGCGAAAAAAGCGAGGTCGTTCTGAATTGCTTTCGGACCTTGATGAAATCACCCATACACGTGATCTTGTATTGGCGAGATTTTTTGCACCGCAACTTTACAGTGACGCTATCAAAGCCAACGAACGAGGGCGGTTGGAGATCAATTATTTACCGTCAACCACGACCGAAGATTGGTTGATTATTCAAGCTTTCGCACAAAAAGACCAAGAAATAGCGTCACTCTATGATAAACAGTATACAAAGTTCTTTAATTCTGTTAATCCAAGTTACGAAAAGTGGCTCAACGACCTTTTTCCCTATGCTCTTCAGATGCGCCTAGAGCAACGTAGTGTGATGCTTCGAAGGCTTGTGGGTTTAGCGCTCATTGCCGCTGCTGGCGCCGATGGTTCAGTGAGCTCCGCATTGTCCACAGGCGAGATTGTGAGTGGTGTCTTACTCTTAAATAGTCTCTTTGATCAAGAGGACTTTCAGCGAAACTTGAATGTATTTAATGAAATGTCAAGAGATTACCATGATTCATTCGCACCGGTCAATGTAAAAATCCGAGACGAGACCATTACGCTACACGGTAAAGCAGATGCACAGTTTGGGCATTGGCGCTCAGTCGTGCGAGAACTTTACGAACGTGAGCAAGCCGACGCTTTTCCTATTCAAGTGCTTGACAATTAGCAGTATTAATTGTTACAATGTTGATCGTGAAGCGTCACCTCGGGCTTAGGATCATATTCTCCTAATTTTATCCCAAGAAATTTTCTATGGCGCAGGCTTCTAGCTTTCGGACCCCACATTAGAGATTTTTTAGGCTCTTCAAAATACATGGTATAATATATAAATATTCACTATGTTCGAATATCCATGGATCCTACATTCAAGAATCGCTCCAAGCAAAGTCTCTGGGCCTTGCTTTTACTATCCATTAGCTTGCATATCGCTGCCGCCTTCCCCGTTGGTCCACAACTCCCTGAGGAAAGCCAGCGGGTAGGATCTACAAAGTCGGCCCCTTGTCCCCATTTTTGGGACTGTTCGACTTATCCTAGATTAAACATTCCTAAACTTGATCTTGCTGTCGTCGTTATTGATCCCGGACTGAACGAAAGCGACGACAGGATGCGGGAACTTGGCGTTTGGCCAGAAATTCGCAAAATTGAGGGGATTAATCTCAGGATAACTCATTGGATACAAAAAAGCGACAAGATGACTCTGCAATTTGATTTTGATGGCATGGGTCTACAAAGAAAATCGAACACAGCCGCTCCCAGTGTTAGTATTGATACGCTTCGCCTTTATGACCGATAAGATCGTCTATCGCTTTTTTATCTTTAAGTGGTACTGGTACTGGCACATGCGCGTGAATTGATAGGCTAAATTGCGTATCTACTGGGGCAGGTCTTATCTGTTGAACATTAGGGTCTGACGGAAGAATGCTCAGCATATGGTCAATCACGGCATCTGATACAGAATTCGCGTTGAGCGTGCGCCGCCAACTTTCTAAATAGTCGTAAAAATTCTCGTTTCGAGTTTCGTCCCAACGATTTAAGTAGCCTACTGCTTCCCATGCCGTATCGTTTTCAAGAAAAAAAGGAAGCATTTCACGCGCGACTCCCCAATTTAACTCGCGTATGTACTCGTCTTGTCGCATTTGCGGTAGGTACCTCAGAAACCAGTTCAAAAGCCTATATGTTTTTGATATGCCGTATTGATTAAATAGCCGTTGATCTTTGGAATCATAATTGGCGTTGTAATAACGTTGCCAACTAGCCTCGGTGTAGGGTTCGTAAGGGGAATTCTGAGAAAAACGGGTCAAGGTATATGCTGATGCCAGATCTGCTATAGTTTCGCCAAACCAGTTAAATTCAGATGAGGGATTATCTTCCCAATTAGCAAGAATATGACCCAATTCATGGGCGAATTGGAAGGTATACTGTTGAAAATACCAGCCATCGACAGCTAATCGGATTCGGTAAGTTGACAATCCATTGACGTTAACGACAGTGACCTCGGGATTTGAGCCCCCTCGAATAATTTGTATAGGATTGTCAAGTTCAGTTTTCTTAAATGCATTCATTAGTAGAGTGTAGACATGCTCAAGACGCTCTCGTACATCCTCTGTAGTCGGCCCCTCCCAGTAAGTAGATAAAAACTCTGGCTCAAATCTAGCGAGCTGCTGTGGTTCGTTATCGTTGATGTCACTGTCATCGGAAACACTAAACCAGTTTGACTTGATTCTTTGGTCAATGCTGAACTCGATCATTTCAGGGTTTCCATTGGTATCTGTGCTTTCTATGACCGCTCGGATACCAACCCGATTGTTGCTAGCCACTGAAGCTAGCAACTGGGTACTATCTGCCTGAGTCAGCTCAATCCATCTTTGGGTTGATTGAAATTCGTAGTCGTTCTCTATGTTGACGCCATTCGGCAGTAAACTAAATCGGATTTGTGCGGTTTGGTTTACCCCGGATGAAGCATTGTGAGTAAATAACGGAGAGGTATCCGCGAGTTTGCATAGCGAACGAGCATCCTCAGCAAACGGAAGTTCGCGCATAACCATCACTTTACTTGTGTTACATAGTAGAAGGGTTAGAGATTCGATGTGGTCCCGGTTGTCTCGCTCAATACTTTGAGCGACAACTAACCAAACTTGAGCCTGGTCATTTCCGTTTTCAGAGGTGCCAAATGCCTGCCTCGCGACCAAAAGGCTATCGTCAGCTCGCACGCTGAAATCCTCAATGATGACGAATCCATCGCGCTGATCAGCATTGAAATTAGTCGGATGGTTGTCAAGCATTGCCACCACAGGCCAATGGATACTCAACGCTTTAACGATTTGTGAAGTGAATTCCTGCGCTGTAACTGATTGAAAGCACAGTATTAGAGGGATACAGGCTATGGAAATGTAGCGTTTGGTGAAATTCATTCCTTTAATTACTAGTTCATAATCGGGGATAGAAGTTAATTGAAGCTATGGGGTGGGCAGAGATGTGCAAGCGCTACTAGCTTCGTGAAACGCTTAGTATAAACGACTAATCCTTTCTGCAAACCGCGTTCAAAAAAATACCAACATCTTATGACCTGGCGGCGCCCTTATCGATATGGGCATACATGCCACATGTTCACGGGTCGCCTTGATTATTGGTCAAATACTTTCACACTTGGTACTACATAGCCATGAACTACAACGTCAATGACAGTACCGATGGCTACCAGGAACCCTGGGTGAGGGTATAAGGCTCTTGAACTCGGCTTAATCCAATTGTTCAACCTGTACCTAAGGCTTGTCTACAGTAAGTGCCACCGATTGACGGTATCAAGGTACCAAATCTTGTCGCGTGTGTATTCGTATTTGCGTGGATTGAGTCTTATACGACAACGTGAAAGCCACCACGCGTGGGGTAACTCCGGTGTGCATCGCTCGTCACGAAGGCAACCTACGCCGTCCAATCTAGCAATTGCTTGAGATGACGGCTCCGTATCGTGTCGGTGACATCATGTGATCGTACTCTAGCATGCAGTCGTACTTGCAGAAAAATATGCTCCGTCAGCTACCAGGCAGTCCACGGAGCGATAGATATAAAAGTGCCTGCAGGTGCCCACCGTCATCCCGGGAAACCCATGCGAGCCAGTTTAAAGTCATTTCGCCTTGACGCGTATGGCCAATATTTGGTTGTCGCTATCCGTTTGATATGAGCTCGTGGCGCACATGTCGCCATCAAGGAACCGATCATGATCATGAGAGCAGCGCACATTGACATCGGTATGTCCTATATCCACACGCCACATCAGGTTGTTCTTCTTGTAAGAATGTCTGGTTAAAAGCGTATCCTGAATACTTTCATGCTTGCCCAGTCAAAGCCAAAGGGAAATAACTCATGCTAGATCAGCACATTGCTCGACAGATTGATCTCCTGCCTGTTGCTCAAGTGGCAGAAGAGAAATTAGGTATTTCGGCGGAATCCCTGAGCTTGTACGGATTGACGAAAGCGAAACTTCAATTGCCTCCTTCGCCCTTGTGTAATGCTGACAAACAAGGTAAGTTGGTGTTGGTTACTGGGGTATCGCCGACGCCAGCAGGTGAAGGCAAAACCACCACAACAGTAGGTTTAACGGATGCATTGAACCTCGCCGGCGTTCGCGCAAGCGCGTGTTTACGGGAACCATCTTTGGGGCCGAGTTTCGGTATGAAAGGCGGTGCCCATGGAGGTGGGCGAGCACAAGTGGCGCCGATGGAAGATATCAACCTGCACTTTACTGGCGATATTCATGCTGTAACGGCAGCACACAACTTGCTGGCATCCATGATCGACAATCATCTCTACTGGGGCAACCGGCTTGAACTTGATTTAAATCGCATTGATTGGCGGCGTGTGGTAGATCTAAACGATCGTGCGCTACGCGAGGTTAACTTGCGCATTCGACGCGGTGTGACGCGTCGGTCGGGTTTCGACATTTCAGCAGCGTCGGAAATCATGGCGATCTTGTGTCTCGCAGAGGATTTAAGCGACCTGCAAGATCGGCTAGGGGCTATTGCAATTGGCACGTCAAAGACCGGCGCGTTCATCAATTGTGATGCACTTGAAGCTAAAAGCGCTGTTGGCGCGCTGCTGAAGGATGCATTAATGCCTAATCTCGTTCAGACCCTTGAACATAGTCCCGTGTTTATCCATGGCGGGCCGTTTGCGAATATCGCCCACGGTTGCAATTCAGTCCTGGCGACGCGTCTCGCGCTAGCGTATAGCGATGTCGTTGTCACCGAGGCAGGGTTTGGGGCAGATCTTGGGGCCGAGAAATTTTTCAACATCAAGTGTCGGCAATCAGGATTGCGACCGGACGCCGTGGTGCTCGTGGCAACGGTTCGAGCATTGAAGATGCACGGGGGTGTGACCGTGGATGATCTTCAGAGAGAAAATATTCCTGCGATTGAGCGTGGATCCGTCAATCTTGTCAGGCACATCGAAAACGTGCGTAAATACGGTTTTGAACCAATCGTTTCTATCAATCAATTCGACCTGGATACAGAGGCTGAGCTCAATACCGTGCTTAAGGTTATTCGAAATAGCGGTTGTGTAGGGGTTATTGGGACGCATTGGCGCGATGGCGGATCCGGTGGGGAGCAAGTTGCGGAAGCCGTGCTTGCGAGCATGGCATGTGGAACTAGCAAGGTTCGCTGGCTATACCAGGACGAAGACCTCTTAACCACGAAAATCGAAACGATCGCCAGAGAGGTTTATCGAGCCGACGGGGTTGATTATTTGAATGACACCTTAGATGAATTGCGTCGATTCGAAGAGCATGGCTTTAGCACGCTACCCGTGTGCATCGCAAAAACTCAATATAGTTTTTCTGGCGATCCAAAACGATTAGGCGCACCCATGGGCTACCGTCTCGCAGTGCGGGAGGTGCAGCTGAAAGCAGGTGCGGGTTTCGTGGTTGCTATATGCGGTAATGTCTTGACCATGCCCGGGTTACCTCGTAGGCCTGCTGCTGCTGATTTCACCCTCAACAACAAAGGTGAAATCGGTGGTCTGTTTTAATCGTGCTGTGCCCCGAACGCTTCATAAGCAGCTTGAGTAACGATTGCGGCAAGGAGTACGTCAAAATCGAGCCGGTGGTGTCCCTTCCGCGTACGATTTCGATAGGCAGCCATTGACTTAAAGGAAAACGTTGTGCCATATATAAAAATCACGTGAACCTTGCTGCCACTCGTTTTGAATCTCCTACCTAGATAATTGCCTGAGTCAATATTCGTGTAACACAAATCTTCAATGGATATCGAAAGAACCGTCAAACAAGTACGAGAAAGAGGCTATGCGGTCGTCGAGGACTTTCTTAACGGCTCTTCCGTGCAACATCTTTGTACAGGCCTTGCCTCGGTCTTTGATGCCATCGGCAGTCGCAACAGAGAAGGCTTCGGTCAACAGACGATTCACACACATAACCTGCTTGCAAAGACCCGCGCGGTTGATGAAGTATTAGTGAACGATCAGCTTCTTGCATTGATCGAAGCAATATTAGGTCCCGATTTTCAAATCTCTGGTGTCGCCGCCATGCGACCTGGACCTGGCGACCAACGACAACATATGCATCAAGATGACGGACACTATCCAATCCCACGGCCGCATCCGACTCTCATCGTGAATACGTTGATTGCACTTGATCCGTTTACGGTAGAGAACGGTGGGACCGAAGTGGTACCACAGAGTCACTTGCGCACTGATCGTGTGAACCAAGATGAACCTACTGAGATAGTAGAGATGCCCGCGGGAGCCCTCCTCCTTTGGGACGGGGCACTATGGCACCGTGGTGGTGGCAATTCGACACAAAACTCGTATCGCCGATCCATCAACGTAAACTTCAACCTCGCGTGGCTCAAGCAGCGCGAAAATCAATTTATCGGTGTACCGCCGGAAGTTGTGGTCAATATGCCGGAGAAGTTACAGCGGTTGATCGGCTATAAGCTAACGAATTTTGGCCTTGGTACAGTGGACTATCGCAACCCGATCGAAACAGTGAAACGGCGCCTTGAAGAAACTCAAGGCATTGCATCGGTCGAGCAAATATAAGAGTGAATGATCATTTAGATCCTTGATCGTAAAGACTTTATCTGCAACCATGACTAACTGATGCATTCATAAATTGACTCTAAAAAAACGTATCGCCGTCACGCTTCCCATCAATCAATCTTTGCGCGATACGATTCACGTTGTGCAGTGGGCTGAAGCTAATGGCTTTGACGATGGCTGGTTTTCCGATCCAGGCGCACCGGATGGTATGACTACTGCGGCTGCGATTGCGGCATACGCCAAACGCATGCGTATAGGTATGGCGATTGTGCCGGTATATACTCGCTCGCCAACCGTGTTAGCGGCATCGGCTGATGTCATTGGACAAGCGCTACCCGGTCGATTTATCCTCGGACTGGGATCGTCAAGTGAAGCTATCTTGCAAGCTTTCAACGGCATAAAGTTAGAAAAACCGCTCACCCGCGTAAAGGAGACTGCGATTGTTGTCCGTAGCATATTACGAGGCGAAAAGACAGATTTCACCGAATTAAAAACCGTTTACAGTCGCGGTTATTCGCAAGATCCATCCGAACCCATCGTGCCGATTTATCTGGCGGCGTTGCGACCGAAAATGATTGAAATGGCTGCGGAGGTAGGCGACGGCGTGATTTTTAATCTATGGCCGCGAAAGGCTTTGTCGAAGATGCTGGAGCATGTCGAAATCGGTGCGGCCCGCGCCAATAAAAAACTTGATGATATTGAAATCGTTAATCGTTTCGCCACCATCGTGACCGACGATAAACAAGCAGGCATTGAGCAGTTTCGACGCTGGTTCATTCCATATTTCGGCAATCCGGTATACAACAATTTCTTGCGTTGGTGCGGTTATCCAGATGAAGCCGATGATCTACTGGAGGGTTGGCGTACGCGCGATCGTGCACGAACCGCGGCGGCGTTTCATGACGACTTAGTGGATGCGATTGGGGTCATCGGCACACCCGATGAAGTACGTACGCGCATCAAGCAACATGCACATGATGGTATCACTACAAGTATCGTGGCGCCCGTTGGAAAACTGAGCATTGACGAGGCGATGATGACGCTGAGCGCGTTCACGCAGGATCAATTTAGCTTCAATTAGCTGGATCTTTAATTGCAAATTTATCTTGTACGGCATGGAGAGACGCAGTGGAATGTGGAACGCCGGATGCAAGGGTGGGGTGATTCCGAACTAACCGAGCGCGGTAAAGCACAAGCACGTCGTCACGGATTGTTGCTCAAGCGTGAAGGTGTATTGAAGATATATGCATCAGATCTTGGGCGTGTTAGCCAGACTTTGGAAGGCATTCGCGAATATTGCCCTGCTACTACGCATATTGATCCTAATTTACGCGAGTGCAATATGGGTCAATGGGAAGGCCAACGTGTTGACGATATTGAAGTGCGCCAAAAATCGGCATATCGTCAATGGTGCACCAGAGACGAATCGTTCGCGCCTCCATCAGGCGAATCTGTGAACGATATGAAACTGCGGGTTAGGAAAGCCCTACGATTCATGACGGAAGGAGACCATACGGACATTGCGTTCGTCACCCACGGAATCACGACTCGCGTTCTTCTTGATTTACTAGCAGGGTTAACCAACGCACAAAAACAGCAATTGCATGTGCCTCACGATGCGATCCATAAGGTGAACACAGATCAGTCCCAGACAAGAATCGTTCACTTTCGCGACGGTGGGCCAAGCATCAACGGTATCTGCGTCGCACAAAAGTAGCTTCTCATCAACACACGCGTGAATGACTAGGCAAATCATTTCTTTGCTGTCGTTTTTTGATAACGCGAATCAAATAGTCTCTTGTTAACCGAATTTCGATATGGCTCGTTGCGTCCTAGATTCGAGGAATGCGTTGCTAGGAGTTCGGTGATACCACCTGTGAATTACTTATGGCGGAACAGAACGATTGATAATTCCAATACGTCTCGTCAAGGTGGTTAGGTCTTGACACGCTTCGCAGCATCGGCGGCGATCTCAACGTTAAGAACACGTTTAAGAAAGAGGGGAAATTGATATGAAAGTAGATGCGAGCATTGGTTTCAATCTTGCTGGTGTCGGCGAACACGCGGCACGTATGGAATCTATCGGGTACACCGGTCTGCAAACGGCTGAAACCGCGCACGATCCTTTTTTGCCGTTGGCGCAAGCTGCGCTTCACACTTCCCATGTGGACCTTATGACGAGCATCGTTGTGGCCTTTGCTCGGACGCCCATGGTGCTTGCTCCAACTGCGCATGATTTGAATGCTGTCTCGAAAGGCCGATTCATTCTAGGGTTGGGATCTCAGATTCGAGCGCACATCACGAAACGATTTAGTATGCCCTGGTCTCATCCTGCGCCGCGCATGCGTGAATTCATTCTTGCCTTGCGTGCCATTTGGGCAAGTTGGTATGAGAAAGAGCCGCTGAGTTTTGTAGGGAAGTACTACACCCACTCACTGATGACACCATTCTTTACGCCAAACAATACCGAATATGGTGCGCCGCGGGTTTTTCTAGCAGCGGTTGGTCCGCTCATGACTGAAGTCGCTGCCGAAGTAGCTGACGGTTTGATCGTACACCCGTTCACCACGCAGAAATATCTTCGGGAAACCACTTTACCGGCGTTAGAGAAGGGATGGGCAAAGGCAGGCAAAAAGCGTGAAGATTTCGAAATCAGTTATCCGTGCTTTGTAGTGACGGCGAACGACGAAAAGGGTTTGGAGCGTGCTAAGGGCGCGACTCGCCAACAGATCGCGTTTTATGGATCGACACCGGCGTACAAAGGAGTGCTGGATAGCATTGGTGCCGGCGAGTTACAGAGCGAATTGAATACGATGTCGAAACAAGGTAGGTGGCAAGAGATGGGTAATCTCATTACCGAGGACATCCTGAACGAGTTTGCCGTTATTGAAGAACCACAGAATCTTGCTGGCATGTTGAAGCAGCGTTACGGCGATCTTATTGACCGCATGTCAGTAGCGTACGACACCATTCCACAGGAGCATCGCGAAGATTTCTTTCAAGCGCTCACGAGCTAATCTCGACCAGAATCGTTAGCAGGGGATTTTTTCGACTTGAAAATCAATGCGCTACACCAACTGAGCATGCAGGTTCGTGATCTTGACGCAGCCAGAGATTTTTATTGCGATGTACTTGATCTTCCTTTGATCGCGACCTTTGATGCTGGCGTGAAACTCGCATTTATTGATTTGTTTGGGACGCGGCTCATGCTTGAGGAGGGCGACGACGCAAGCAGTCATTCCGTGATTTACCTTCGAGTTGACGACATTGATGCAGCCATTGAGGAAGTGGCGGCAAAAGGCGTTGAGGTTGTTAGCCAACCGCATGCCATCCACCATGACATCAACGGTCATTTTGGAATCGCCGGCGAATACGAGTATATGGCTTTCGTCAAGGATCCAAGCGATAACTTAATTGCATTTGCTCAGCGCAAGGCTGAGTCATAGTTCAGATAGCGGCGTGGTAGAAGAATCTGTCGAGCTCGCTAAGTCGTTACCGAAAGCGGAGTTGCACATGCATCTTGAGGGTGCGTTGCAGCCTGAGTTGATCTTCAAGTTTGCCCAACGCAACGGTCGGCGCTTACCTTATCGGACTATTGAAGAGTTGCGCGCTAAGTACGAATTTACCAGTCTACAGGATTTCATCAATGTCTATTTGGTCGGGTTCAATAGTCTTGCGACCACTGAAGACTATGCGGAACTAGCAAACGATTACTGCGAACATGCGGTTGCGGAGAACATTCAACACGCCGAGGTGTTCATTGAAGCGCAAGCGGGTTTGGCAATGACCGGTACGCCTCTTAAGGCAATCATGGACGGCTGCATTGAAACTTCTGCAGACTGGCGAGCGAAAGGGTTCGAGCTACGTTTGATTCCAACGTTTTTACGGCATCGACCGGAGCGCGAAGCGCTCCAAACATTGGACGAGTTGGAACCATATTACGAGAACATAGTTGGCATTGGCCTGGCTTCAACTGAAGTTGGTTTCCCACCGGAGAATTTCCGTACGTTATTCGATCGTGCAAGAAGCCTTGGGCTGCACCTCGTCGCACACGCAGGTGAAGAGGGTCCACCAGAATACGTATGGGGTGCATTGGACGATCTTGGCGTAGAGCGCATTGATCACGGCAATCGGGCAATTGAAGATCCGGTGTTGATGCAACGTCTTGCGCGGGATCGCATTCCATTGACGATGTGTCCGTTGTCGAATGTACGTTTGTGTGTTGTGGATGATCTTCGCAATCATCCGTTAAAACGATTCCTTGACGCTGGAATCAAGGCGACTGTGAACTCGGACGATCCTGCTTATTTCGGTGGCTATTTGAATGCTAACTTCGAGCGGATTATTCGCGCCTTGAATTTGTCAAGCAATGACGTTCGCGAGCTTGTTCAGCATGCGCACGACGCGTCATTCAATGGGCTTTAGGATGAGTTTATTCGACTTCGAACGTATAGGCGGTTGATCCTCGCCAAACCTCGCCAGGACGTAAGATCGCGCTAGGGTAATGACGATGGTTTGGCGCATCGGGAAATTGTTGCGTCTCTAAACATAGTCCTTGATGTTTAGCGTAGCGAACGCCGTCTTTGCCAGCTGCGTCAAGTGTATTGCATGTGTAAAGCTGCATAGCGGGTTGATCTGTATGCACTGTGAGTTTCCTTCCGCTTGGTCGGTGATACACGGTAGCGGCTTCACGAAATCCAGTGCCATGGATGACAAACGTGTGGTCAATGCCATCAGCGAGTTGAACTTGCGGGTGACTTGCTTGAAGACGTGAGGCGAGATCCGTTCCAGATCGAAAATCGAATGGCGTATCCAGTACATCCTCAATACGTCCGAGTTGCGTTAGTTGATTAGAAACAGGTAGGTACTTGTTGGCATTGATCATTAATTCGTGATCCCCGATGTGGGAGCTTTGCTTCGTACTCAGATTAAAGTAGTGGTGTGCGGTCAAGCTGATTGGCGTTGGTTTGGTCGTCGTCGCCGACATGTCCAAGCGGAGCGTATGGCCTTCAAGCGTGTAGATAGCGACCACCTTAACTTCACCAGGGAAGCCCGCGTCGCCATCGACGCTTGTCAGTTCAAACTGTACGGTATTGCCATTGCGTCGTCCGATCCACAAACGATTTGCGAATCCTTGTTTGCCGCCGTGTAATTGATGGGGAGGGATATTCGCTTCTAGCTGATGCTGAACGCCATCAAGGCTGAACTGTGCGTTCGTCATGCGATTGGCGTAACGACCGATGAGGCAGTTAAAGTGAGGGTGTGGTTTTACGTAGTCCTGAGGGGTTGGGCATCCAAGCAAGACATCCCCGACCTGCCCATGGCGATCGACGCACCACAAATTAGTAACTGTTGCACCGTAATCAATGAAGCGGGCGCGAATGGTCGTGTCGGCGTTGTGTAGTCCATACTGATTGCCGACTGACTTGGTACTTACCATCGTCTTGGATTTTTAGGATCGTGTCAGGTAGTTTTACAAGACGCGTTTTTGGTTGCGGATGACAAGTTCAACAGCTCGCCTATTTCATATAGTCAGGATGGGCAATGAGTTGCCCGCATGTTGACGGAACGGATATTCAAGGTCAATAATCGGCACGTATTTTTCAAGGGCGGTGGTAAAGCCCGATCTGATCCACATTATGGCAGCAGCTACGCGGCGAACTTACCCAGTACGAACTATCCGAATTTTGTTGAGGCTGTTGGCTTGTTTGCCGCTTGCCATGGTTCGTGCCATCGGGAAATGCCTGGCGTATCTCGTCTATCGATCTGACGTGCGTGCAGTCCGAACGACGCGACAGAATATCAAGTACTGTTACGGTCATTTACAGTCAACGGAGCAAGACGCATTGGTCCGATGCAGTCTTCGACACACTGTGTGCAGTATGCTTGAAATGCCCATCGTGTGGACTGGTTCTTACCGTCGCCTTGGACGCTGGATCCGAGAAGTTCATGGCGAGGCAGCGTTTCTCGCTGGTTTGAAACGCGGCGCAGTTCTCTTGGTTTTACCGCACTTTGGGAATTGGGAGTTTCTTACAACGTACATGAAACCGATCACTAAATTCTCATGCTTATACAGTCCACGTCGTCTCTACGAGTTGGAGGAATTGATCAAGGGTTTTCGAAGTCGATTCGGCAGTGAATTTCTCCCGCTTACGCGACCCGGTTTGCGTACCCTCATTGAGCGCATTCAATCGGGTGGCGTTATTGTGGTCTTGCCCGATCAGGTGCCAGTGGACGGGCAATGGGTCTGGTCGCAATTTTTAGGCCGATCTCTCAAAACCGGCACGCTTCCTCACGCACTTCTTAAACGGCACGACATGACAGTGTTTTGTATGGTCGCATTACGTTGTAAAAGTGGTTTCGATATTCACATTCGAGAAGTTGCAGGTGAGATACACTCTCCGGATGCAGTGCAATCCATTCAAGCGCTTGATCTGGCTATCGAACATATGATCAAACTGGATCCAGCGCAATATCAGTGGGAATACAAGCGTTTTCGAGGCAGCGCCGAAATCTACAGTTAATAGCCGGCTGTTCCCGCTTGAATTTCATTGAGGAACGCCTCATCTAACGGCTCGTAGTGATCCGATCGAGGTTTCATCACGTACAGCGGGTCAGTGACTTTCAAAAGGTCGTAGCCTTCCTCGCGGAGATCGGTTTTAACGAGTTTCATGGTGCCTGTGACCGCGGCTTGAGCTTGTACCCGGATAAATACTGGCCGGCTGTAATGGGCTAGCGAAGCATTGACATATTCGCTTAGCCGGTCTAGATCAAGGGCGTCGTCAGGGTTGGTCAGCACTACCGTAGCCATGCCAGCCCGACCTTCGGTACTTGGGACGGTTACGCCGTATACGTTGCTAATATCAATTTGGTCGAAACCGTTTAGTACTTCTGCGACCTCGTTCGTAGAGACATTTTCAGAACGCCATCGAAAAGTGTCGCCGACCCGGTCCACGAATTGATAGTGTGCGTATCCGAGTGCAAATCCGACCGGAATGGTGCGCAATAGATCGCCCGTGTTAAACCATGCGTCGCCTTCCTCAAACACGTTGCGAAGAACTTTCTTTTCGGTTGCTTCTTTGTTGGTATAGCCGTCGAATTGAGCGTTTGGATTGATGTGACCCAGACAGAGCCCAGGTTCGCCTTCGGCCACCTCAATACAGGTACCGTCTGGATTCCTAATGATTTCATCATTAAGCACATCGTACTTTACCAAGGCAACGCGCGCCGAAGTCATACCGATCGTGCGATCTTTATTCAAAATATTGGCAAATGACACGTTGCCTTCGCTCGCGGCATACAGCTCGGTCACGCGATGCAGTCCGAAGCGGCTTTTGAATTCGTCCCAAATGTCGGGTCTAAGTCCATTTCCTATCACCGTATGCAATGGGGTGTTGGCCTCATCGCCTTTCGCCGGCATGTTGACAAGATAGCGACACAATTCCCCAACATAGACCATGCATGTGATATGGTGCTCACGCAGATCAGAAACCATGTTCGACGCGGAAAAACGGCGACGTAGGAACACGCTTGCACCTGACGATAAAGCCGATCCAAGCCCAATGATTAATCCGGTGCCGTGGTACAGCGGTAGCGAGAGATAGATACGATCTCGTTCGGTACAGCGCAATCCTGCGGTATGGCATAGTGTCGCCGCTTGTTGCACGCGTCGATGCGATTGCACTGCTGCTTTGGGTAAGCCCGTCGTGCCCGAGGTGAAGATATACATCGCCGTGGACCCGAGAGTGATGTCTTTCGTTTCCGGCGGATTGACGTCACTTTGATTTTGACTAAGTACGCCTAGATCGCGCGACCACTCGGGGATCGGATCGTCACCGTCTTGAAGAGCCAAGAAACCAGAAACAGGTTCAAGCCCTAGCTGATCGCGTACACCGTCGATAGCGTCAGCGACTTCAGTGCCGAATACGCAGAGTTTTGAGTTAATGAGCGTAATGCAGTGGCGGAGCGGGTCTTCGCGCAGATTCGTATTAATCAGTGCGGCAGTGGCGCCGATCTTCATAATGGCAAGCACGGCTACAACGAACTCAGTCCGGTTCTCAACCATGAGACTTACAACGTTGCCAGGCACGATGCCTTCGGCCTTGAGTGCGTTTGCCATTCGATTGGCGCATTGTCCAAGGTCGCGCCACGTAAGACGGTCGTTCTCGAAGATAAGCGCTATTCGGTCCGCGAAACGCTCGCAGTTTGCCTCCACTTGCAATAGCAGACTATCTTTCTCGTCGGGTGGTCGATATTGAAAGCCTTTCTTGAGCTTGAGCAGCATAGGAATGCTGCCAAGGATTTCAATCGTGTTCGCAATTTGCAATTTCAAAGCTCCTTTTAAGCTACATCGTTCGCATCGCAAGAATCGCTGTGAAATACGTGTAACTACCGTGCCTAAACATACTCAGGAGAGCGGCAACATAGATGGATGATGTCCACAGAACGGTCATTGGATCGTGAACTTGATCGAACCGAGTGGACCGTAATCTGCAACGTATCGACCAGGATGGCCATCGTGGATACCGCCGCAGGCGCCGGTTATCAACAACATATCTTCCGCAGGCGTCATGTGACGCGTCCTAGCTTCTTCAAGCATCCATGCAAGGGCTTCATGGGGACCGCCTAAAGCATCGGATAAAGAAGCTTGACAAACTTCTTCCCCATCGCGCATGAGCGCGACGGTTAGTTCTGTATAGTCGTTTCTTATCGGCTGCTGTTCACCTACGATGTAACGGAACGCGGCGATATTTGTAGCAGTCAAGTTCGATCCTTTGGCATCTTCCGCTGAATGCCACATCATGCGCGGTATCTCGATCACCGGCCCGGCAGATTTCGCATGACCTTGAGCATTGATGACGATGCCGATCTCGCATTCAAGCTTCATGCCAGGCAATGAGCTGATAGTTGCGCCGTTTTCAAGGCGACCCCAACCATAAAGCGAGCCAATCAATGGATGTTTCAATCCAAATGCAGCTTGGCCTGCGGGAGCGGTCATGCCTGCCTTCCAACCGGCGACGGGGCCATCGGCGACGCGATCGACGACTTGTTTCTGAATGGTGTATCCATCGTCAAGGCTTAAACCGGCTGGCATCGCAGGAAATACATCGTGATTGCGGATGGAGCTGACCAGATCATTGACGAATGCTTCATGTGCCATGTCTAATTCCCAAAGTCCCAAGATTCACCTGCACGATATCGCCGCAGCACATTCTTCGCAATTAATATCTTGTGCACTTCGTCAGGACCGTCGGCGATGCGGAGCGTTCGCGCTCCGGTATACATTCCAGCGAACGGGTAGTCACCCGATACGCCGGCTGCGCCGTAGACTTGAATGGCCCGATCGACTACGCGATGGTAGGCTGCCGGTACGTAGATCTTGATCGATGAAATATCCGTACGTGAATCAGCGCCGGCTTCCATTTTTTGCGCGCAATCCACGACCATTAGACGCGCAGATTGAATGTCCATATAGGATTCAGCAATAAATCCCTGCATGAACTGCTTATGTTCAAGCGTTTCACCGCCGTGAACCTTGCGTGTCATGATACGGTCAACCATGAGATCGAAACATCGCCACATCGCGCCGACCGAATTCATGCAGTGGTAGATTCTTCCTGCGCCCAGGCGATCTTGTGCCGCAGCGTGGCCCGTGCCAGTACGACCGAGTTGGTTTTCCTTAGGAACGCGTACGTTCTCGTACTTGATCTCGCAATGACTTGACGCTTTACCCCAGACCGGTACGCCGCGAATAATGTTGACTCCAGGCGTGTTTTTCGGCACGATGATTTGAGTCATTTTTTCGTTAGCACCGCCGGGATCGTCCGGATCCGCAGTCCGACACATGACAATATAGAAATCAGCAGCGTGGCCATTCGATGTAAACCACTTGTGTCCATTGATAACCCATTCGTCGCCATCAAGTTCAGCGCGAGTCGTCAATGACCGGGGATCCGAGCCCGGATTCATTGGTTCGGTCATCGAAAACCCTGATTGCATACGGCCTTCAGTGAGTGGAATCAACCACTTTTGATGTTGATCGGGCGAGCCGTACTTCACCAGTATTTTTTGATTACCGGAATTCGGTGCGACGACGCCGAACAGAGAGGCCGCGCCAGGACTGTAAGCAAGTACTTCATTCATGTACGCGTGTTGCATGAAACTAAGACCCATGCCGCCGAATTCAGGCGGTAGATGAGGTGCCCATAGCTTTGCTTTCTTGACCTTCTCCTGCACATCGTGTCGCAGCTCGGCTGATTCTTGTTGCGCATCACGGGACGGAGAGCGACCGTCGGCAGTCGAAGCCCATATTTTGTCCTCAACGGGAAGGATGTCATCGTTGATGATCTCTGCCGTCGCCAAACGTACTTCGTTGACTTCGTCATCAAGTGTTGGTACTGGCTTGACGTTCATTCGCATGGTGGGCACCGTAGTGTCAGTGTAAAGAGTCTGCATGATACCAAGTCCTGTCTCCGTTATTCGTCAACGGCACGAACAGAGACGTCATAACCGCTCACCGTTCATAGGGTTTCGGCCAATGTAGCAGCATGGACGTGAAGAATCGGTTTTATAATCAATTTTGCGCGTCGCCACTTATATATGGCGTGCGCCGGTCCAAATTTTCTCCTCACGCTGTTGCAGTATGACCAATAACGGGTTGACCTATCCGCACGATACGCATCCAAGCGCGGGTGAAATCGTTGAAATTGCGGACGGCGTGCATTGGTTGACCATGCCCATGGGCGGGTCGCTAACTCACATCAACCTTTACCTACTTGATGATCATGATGGTTGGTATGTGGTCGACACGGGCTTAGCGTCTAATGAGACTCGACAGCTGTGGTTTGAGATATTCGAGTCCGCCCTCCGCGGAAAGCCTGTTAAAGGCGTGATTTGCACACACATGCACCCTGATCATGTGGGGCAAGCCGGCATGATTACGGATCATTTCCGAGTGCCGCTTTATATGACGCGAGCTGAATACTACCAAGCGCGTAGCATGTTTACAGGCTTTTCTTCCTACAGTTCGAATTGGTTGAGCCAAGAGTTCTACCAACGATCTGGTATGGATCTCTCGTACCTTCAACAAGCCGCTAAGGCGTGGCGTAGCCGTATGTTGAATCGACCAGCGCCGAGTGAAGGAAACGCCGGTGAAGGGCAACATGTCATATTTCCTATTGGATTCCGCCGGTTACAAGAAGGTGATATGTTGACTATCGGTGGTCACGATTGGCTTACGATGGTCGGTTCCGGCCATTCGCCCGAACATGCCTGTCTATTTTGTAAGAGCTTACGTGTCTTGATTTCTGGCGATCAAATTCTTCCTGTGATCACTAGCAATGTGAGTGTACATCCATCTGAACCGGAAGCCAATCCGTTGAAAGTGTGGATGGAATCTCACGACCGATTTCTCGATCTACCTGAGGACACATTCGTATTACCTGCGCATAACCTACCGTTCTATGGTGTTCGTCCACGTTTGCGTACTCTCATTAATCACCATGAAGATCGTATGCTCGCCATTGAAGAGCATTGCAAGACACCGCAAACGGCTAAAGCATTACTTCCTGTATTGTTCAAAAAGGAGTTGGACGCACGTCAAATGATGATGGCGCTAGGGGAGGCTATCGCACATTGCCACTTGCTTCTCCACCGCAACCGCATCAAACGCACGCTTGATGCAGATGGCGTTTTTCGATATCTTTCAATCGATCCAGATTTAGAGCGTCGCAAACACCCAAATCAACACGACGAGCCTGACGACAGGCCGCTATTGGTGTAACGCTTGGACCAGCGCGCTTCTCGATTCTGGGATTTTTGTCGGCGTCTTGTGTGGCGAGGCCTGAAGTGGGGCTATCGGTTTCCGTTTTATGTGCGATTGCTTCTGGGTGCAGTATTTATGGTGCTTGGCGTCTTCGGGTTCTTTCCTATATTGGGGTTCTGGATGATCCCGCTTGGTGTCTTACTAATAGGAACCGCATTGCCCGGGACATCGTCGCGCATTCGAAACTGGATGGACCGATTCGAGGTGGAACACTTACCGCATAAGACTTAAAGAGCGGTATCCAACCAGTAGTTCCCATTTTCATACGGTCGAACATACCCAGCTGTTGGTGTCGCAAAGTGCGTACCAATCACGAGCGTACCGCTATCTGCTAGTTCTGCCAGCAAGTCGCTACGAGTTTCTAATCCCATAGCGGCGTCGGTATCAGCCGAACTGCACCAGTCGACGCGGCTCATTTGGCATGGATGGTGGATACAGTCGCCGGTAATGAGTGCGCGTTGGCCGTTTGATCGTAGGTCAACGCTCACGTGACCCGGCGTATGACCGGGCGTAGGCTTTAGCTGAATGCCTGGTCGAATCTCGGTTTCCTGGTCGACATCAATTCGACGGAGAAGCGGTTCAATGGGCTTTACGCTATCTTGATAAATCTCATCGAAGCTCTCGCTTTTGGAATGGCTTGTCCAGTAATTCCATTCGTTTTGTGCAACTAGATATTCAGCGTTTGGAAAGGTTGGAATCCATTGGCCATCTACCAAGCGTGTATTCCACCCAACGTGGTCGACATGAAGGTGAGTGCAGAGCACAAGATCAATTGACTCTGGTTCGTAACCTGCTTTTTGTAAGTCGCCTAGAAAGTTCGTCTGCAAATTCGACCAAGCGGGTATGCTGCGTTGCTTGTCGTTCCCAATGCAGGTATCAACAACGATTCGGCAATCGCCCGTGTCCACAACTAAAGCGTGAATGCTCATGATCAAATTGCCGGCAGCATCCATGAAATGGGGACGCATCCATTGCAATGGTAAACATTGATCCCGAGTTGCATCCGGCAGAATGAACTTCGAACCGCCGGTTACTTCGAGTTCCACCACGCGCGTGATTTCGATATCGCCGATGCGCCAAGTCTCGTTCATGGTTTACTCGCCGACTTTACGCGCTATGACTAATGAAATTGTGGCTGGGATGAAACCGCAATCGACGCCTCAATATCCCAAATCGCTTTGGCGATTGCTTGACCGATGAGGTCTAGTCGCCGAACTTGCTCAATACGGTCTTCAACCAATCGTAGCTGGGATCGGGAGAATATTGAATTCAGAATGCCGGTGGCATGGGCAAGACAGATTAGGACAATATCGCGTGGATCTGGGATCGTATCAGTAAACAGCACTTCGGAAATACGGAGTTTCACTTCCTTATCTGCCGTGCCGTCAACGATTGGATAGCGACGCGATTTGAATACCCAGAGAAACTTGTGCTCCTCTCGCTCCAAAATACCGCGCTCAACCAATCGATTTAGTGCGTCTTCGCGAATAGATTCGGCATGAACCGCCGTGCGCTCTATCCAAAATCGCGTTGATTGGGACTCTTTTTCGCTATTGATGAAATGAAGTAAACCGTTTAGCAGACTATCATCTGTGGGTGTGGAATCGACCACCGTTAACGACTCTAGATCCGTATCAATGCGGTTCTGTAGCGCTAGATCCATTAACACAGCGCCGCTTAATGCATACCGAATGGTCCAATCGGGTACCTTGATAAATGTACCGTCGCTATCGTGGAGCGTAAGTAACAGAACTTCCTCGGCGATGCTTAAGGGGGTGTTCATCATGATGACAGAGAGTTTTTTTCGATTTTACAGAGCAATGGACACAGAATCTGTTTAACGGCAGATTAACGTTGAGTTATTCGTCGTCAACCTTCCAACTGTTGGCGTATTCGACGATTTCCGCCGCATCAAGCCTTGGGTCTTGATGCGGCTCAAGCGGTTCAAGAGAATCAACCATCACGGCGTACTCATTCGTATCGTCAGCATCTTGTTCGAACATTTTCTTTAGTGCTTTTGGATGCGGTCCATGCGTTAACCCGCTTGGGTGATAGGTAAGGCAACCTGCATCAATCGAATCCCTACTGAAGAAGTCACCTGCATGGTAAAAAATCACTTCGTCAATATCGTCATTATTATGAAAGAATGGCACTTTCAATGCTTTCGGGTCCGTTTCGAACGGTCTAGGTACGAATGTACTCACCAGCGCTGCGTCGCACATAAATGTCGCATGTGCACTAGGTGGTAGGTGGTAGCGATGACTATTTAGTGGCAGTAAGTCGTGAACATCAAGTCGAACTGGGATATTGTCACCTTTCCAACCGACCGCGTCTAGCGGGTTATAGGGGAAGTTAATTCTTGAAAGCTGACTGCCTCGATTAACGAGAACCGTCCATGGGTCGTCGTGCTGCTGTCTAAATTGATCGTCAAGTTTCGGATAATCAAGCATTTCCGGATCCCATAACGCATGGCGGCCAAGCAGACCACGTTCAGGTACTTGAAATCGTTGGCCACGTGTACGGATTAACAGAATTTCGAATGGCGATGCAGACTCGAAACGCCACATTGCACCACGTGGAATGATGAGATAGTTTCCGGCGGTCACTTCAAGATGGCCGAAGTCGGAGAAGAAGTGCAGGTTGCCGGAGTGGATGAACAGCAGTTCGTCGCCATCGGCATCGCGAGCGAGATGATGCATAGACTCGCGTCCAAGCCAATACGACAACTGCAATGAATCGCTTTTGAACAGGATAGGCGCGGAAAACGGATCTGCTACCTCTTCAACGTTATTCAAATCGTAGGCTCGCGGCCGCAACGGTCCATCAACGGATGCCCACCCCGTAGGCGGTCGTGTGTGGTATATGTGTGTTGCGGGTCCATTGAACCCATCCCGTCCCATTTCACGTTCGTAGGTGCCTGTCGGCAAATCTCTATGTGCCTGGCGAGAGTAGCTGCCTTGGGACCAAAACCGCTCAAACGACTTCATCAAGGTACCCTCGCGCTTCTTGTTCGCGCTCAATCGTTTCGAATAGTGCTTGAAAGTTTCCTTCTCCGAATCCTTGGTTTCCTTTGCGCTGAATCAACTCAAAGAAAAGCGGTCCGATCATATCTTTTGTAAAAATCTGTAGCAGAATACCATCATTGGCGTTACCGTCAATCAAAACGTTGTACCGCTTTAAAAGCTCAAAGTCTTCAGATCGATCAAGGCGGCGTTCATGGAGACGGTCGTAATACGTTTCTGGAGTCGACTGAAAAACCGTGCCGTTTCGAGTACAAACTTTGACGGCTTGATAGATGTCGTGGGTGTTTAACGCGATATGCTGTACACCGCTTCCATGATGAACCTTCAAGAACTCGGCAATCTGCGATTTAGTATCGGTCGGTTCGTTCAATGGAATTTTGATCCGACCGCATGGGCTAGTCAGTGCAACGCTGGCAAGGCCTGTGCGCTTTCCTCGAATGTCAAAGGTTTGTAGTTCTCGAAATCCAAATGCGCGCTTATAGAACTCTACGTGAGGTTGGAGTTCGCCTTGATTTACATTTTGCGTGATGTGATCAACGCTTAAGAGCATACCTTTCGGTCGTTGTGGAACGTGTCGTCGAAATCGAAAATCGACATCGTAGATCGACTCCGTGCCATATCGATCAACGAGATAGATCAGCGTTCCGCCAACACCCTTGATCGCTGGAATGTTCAACTCCATAGGTCCGCTTGTGCTTTCGACCACATCAAGGTCAAGGCGTCGCGCACAATCAAGTGCATGCGCCACATCAGGAACACGAAAAGCCAGTGCGTTTGAGGATGGGCCGTGTTGATTAGCGAACGTTCTCGCGCGGCTGTTTGGTTCTGCATTGACGATAAAGTTGATGTTGTTCTGGCGAAATAAGCGAACCTCCTTGTGGCGGTGATCGGCAACGCAGACGAATCCGAGGCGGTTGAGTGCCACCTCTACGGCGGTTGGGTTGATAGCTGTGAATTCGACAAACTCCAAGCCATCGGTAGCGATGGAGGCATCGTTCGTGTCAGATGCCCGTATCGCCTCTGATTTTGAGGCAATGTTACTTCGCATGGTGGCCACTCAGTGTAATCATTTTACTACTTAGACCGATTATAGTATTATTAATTCCAAAAAAGATTTTATCTCTCGAAAAATTTAATCACATTAGAGGCATATCGCGATAATGATTTATGTTAAGCCTGTTGGAAAAATCTCATTTTCGATGTAGATTCTGTTGGAAAATCCCTCAGCTATCTTGATTTAGCGAAAGTTCAATTTCATATATTGTTGTATTTCAATGGGTTAAATCTCGGTAAGCAACACGCGGTAAAGCATGCCGTCTCAATCCTGGAAGTGATGGGATCTATCAGTGTTTTGGGAGCGTATACGCATCGCCACACATATCCGGATATTTGTCCATGGTGCTGGACTGGTAGCTTGATGGGCGCGCGACTGACGCTAATAGCGGTCGCGCGGTCTAGTCTGGACAACGCGGAAGTAATTGCCGTGTATGGTATACGGCGGGTGGAAGACGCCAGATCATTCAATGTTGGTGATGTGTAGCCATCATTTAGGGTAGTGATGAGTCAGGCATTGGAACAAGTCCATCAGGAAGACATGTTGAAGTTGAAAGGCTTGACCTTTCCATAAGACCATACAAACGCGAGTTGAGAAATTCTCTATGACGCGAAGATTTGTCCCCAAATATCCCTGCTAGATTTTCAATGGTTTGGTCTTGCTGCTTTATGCTATGCGAAGGCCCCTTGTGTAGGGTGAAGTCGTAGCTATCATGAATACAACGAGGCTTAGGCAGCTTCCCGTTGTCCAGTTAGTGCATGGTGAAGACTCGTCTGGATGCCTTCAAGCAATCCTTCTACTTTTGATACCCTGTCTCGAAGGTCAACCACCTGATTACCCAGTAATTTCATTTCCGAGCCGACCTCGTCGCGTAGTTCCTTAATATCAGGGCACCTCCCAAAACCTCGGGTTTTTCCGTTTTTTCGGTCAAATGGTGCGATGATGATGAATGCATATTGAATTTTGGGTGTTTGAAGTGAAAAAACACCCAACATCAGGTCATATGGACCCAACTTTGGGCTTTTTTAGTGTTTTTCACGAAGTGTAGGCGCATTGCGCCTACACTTCGTTGTTCAGACCATCGCCTCGCGCGCTAAAAACACCAGGCGGTGCATGTTGTAGAGCAAGTTTTGCAAGCCCATTTGCACCGAGGCCCGATCCAACCCGATGGTGCGGATGAATTTACCGCCCAGTTCGTTCTGGCAACTGGCAAACACATGCTCGACACGCACACGCACCTTGGCGCGCCGACGATTCTCACGATGTTGATATGCCGTAAGGGCCCGATGCTTACCGCGCTTGAACATGATCCGTGACGTGAGACCCTGCGCCCGCAACATCCCCTCCACTTCTTGCGACCGATACGCCGCATCCCCATAAAAAGGACCCTCGCGTTGGCGACCGTCAATTAACGCATCCACCACCGTGATATCGTGGTCATTGGCGGGGGTGGCGACATACCCCCGAATGAGCTTGTGTTCGACATCGACATTCACATGGTTCTTATAGCCGTAGGATGACTTCCCATGTTTCTTCGTCCAACGCGCATGACGATCCTTTTGGCGCAATTTAGCCGTCGCCTCGTCCTCCTTCCAGGTGTCCGGGGTCTCATTCCGCTGCAATGCCCTATTCTCCTCCCGGGTGTTGCGTTGCACCGGCACCAGGACCAAAGTCGAGTCTACCACCTGACCGCCGCGCGCCACGTAACCCCGCTCGCGCAACTGCGCCTCGAAATCCTCGAACAACTCTCGCATGGTGTGCTCATCCAGTGCATCACGATACCGCGCAATGGTCTGCCGCGAAGGGACCGGTTCACCTGGCGCCACGTCAAGAAACCGGGTGACGCTACGGGAATCAACCACCGCATGGGACATGCGTTCACACGACAGGTTGCCCTTCCGACCAATGAGCAACACCTTGAACATCATCACCACGTCATACGCAGGACGACCGCCTTGCGATGGGTCGGCAGCTTCGTGACGCCAACACTCCTCCAGGATCGGCCGAAACCTTTCAAAATCAACCAATTGTTTGATCTGCTCCAGTGGATCGCCGCGTCGATCAAGTTCTTCGTAGGCTTCCCATTCACTAAAAAGTCTTGATGTGGTCATGATGGTGAAAGAACTCATTGGTAAATAACAGGTCGTAAATATACCCTCACAAGGTGCTTTGGCCAGGCGAAGGTCACTTTTTTGCCGTCACGACGAGCCACATGACATAACCATGATAAAGAGGAGGTTTTGAGAGGTGCCTATCAGTTTTGAGTTCAGCACCGACATCTTTAATTTCGCCCCGTACATTTTCGAATTCACTGCGGAATTCTTTACGCAAATCTCTGAACTCTGTACGAAGAATTCGAGATTGAACGAGGATCAATCCGATAATGGAAACCCCAACTGCTATGACGACGATGAGAATGGGATTCATTATTCTCGTTCATTGATGGCGATAAACAAAGTATAATGCTAAAAGGCTTGCGGCGGAATCGGCTTTTGGTCGTACCGATACCTGTACAATGATTTATTGAGGAGTTTGTCGGAAACGTCTCATTTAGAGTGTGTGGCATGAAATCTCACACGCAGGAAGAAGAAAACAACCCTCAATAGTCCCTATGTGGCTGTTTTAAGGTAAAAATTAGTTCCGATTAGCTTCTTATCACAAATTTCTGACATGCGATGCTTCCTACGTCAAATCGGTGCCTACTCGTTATATTTCGCTCAGCACCGCGGAATATTCGACAATCTTTTTCGTCAATATGTAATTGGCCTTAGCTGTAAACCAATGTGTTGATGTAAGCTAGCTATCTACTCAGCCTGATCTGACGATGTCTCGTGTTGCCGATCTAAACCGGCTCAAAACTGTGTTTTCGCGTATGGACTCCTTTTTTGAAGCGGTGTCCGATACGACATATCCTCCTACTCAGGATATGCCGCTCTTGGACGCTATCGTGCGCGTAGTGAACTCGCAAATGCTCTCGACCAAAGCAGCGACAGCTATCTTTGCACGCATTGAGCTCCAAGCAAGTCGGCGGCGCTTGAAGTACCTCGCCAATCTCACCGCTGATGAATTGCGCTCTTGCGGCATGAGTAAGGGCAAGATTCGATCCATTCACGAATTTAGAGATCGTTATCGAAAAGATAAAGCACGTTATGAGCGCTGGCGTACCTTACCTTTTCCGGAACTTCAAGCTGAGGTTGATACCATATGGGGAATTTCCACATGGACGGCAGAAATGCTTGCCATGTTCTACTTTGGGCATAAGGATGTCTTTCCAACGAAAGACTTGGCCATTAACCGCGGCGTTGCATTGATTCAAGTGCACTTGGACGAGGCATTCGATCCTATGCGTGGGACTCCTTGCCGAACACTTTTAGCGCGTTGTATTTGGCGTTCGTTCGAAGTTGACTATTGGCAAAAATTCGAGTAGTTGCAGGCAAACTGTAAAAATCCCTGATTTGAATCACAGCAAATGGTGATTCAGATTACCGTGGTTAACATGTAGAAAAGTAAAATTGCCTACTTATTCGTTACCGTCCTTGTTTTGTGATACGCATTTTCAAGCGTACGACTTTTTTATTTACTGCTGTTTTACTTCTAATTTCACTTTCCCATGTCGCCCAAAGCATTTCGTCAACGGTCGCTTCGCAGCCTGATACGAAGTTTCAGAAGGTTCAGGTATTAAGCCGGAACGGTGCGAGCGAGCATGCGATTGTCGTGTCGCGCGAGGCATCGGACTTACGCATCAGGATAGATGGATCGGTTGATGAACCGATCTGGCGCAGCGTAACGCCACACGAGACGTTTTACGTCATAGATCCGGACACGCTGGAGCCGGCTTCTCTGTCGAGCGCATGGCGTTTGTTTTATACCGACCGAGGACTTTACGTGTCGGCCGTCTGCGAGCAAGCGCAGGAAACGCTCGTAGAACGTTTATCCGCACGCGATCTTGGTTTTCTCAATCGAGATTACGTTAGTTTCGTATTAGATACGTCAGGCGAGGCGCGATACGGATATTGGTTCCAGCTAAATTTAGGCGGCAGTCGTTCGGACGGTACGATTCAACCGGAACGGAAATTTAGTGACAATTGGGACGGCGCCTGGTACGGCGAAACGGCGCGAACTACCGACGGTTGGTCAGCTGAATTCTTTATTCCTTGGTCTATCGTGAGTATGCCTCGCGTGGAAGGACAGCGCCAGATGGGCATCATCATGCAACGAAGAATCGCCTATCGCGATGAACGCTATGCCTATCCAGCACTGCCGTTTACGAAACCTAAGTTTTTATCCGCGTTTCAAAAGCTCGCCTTAGAAGGCGTAAACCCTAGACAACGGCTTAGTTTCTTTCCCCAGATTTCATCGACATACGATGCAATGGACGAATCGGCCTCGGGGCAAGCCGGCCTTGATGTGTTTTGGCGGCCTTCGACAAATCTGCAACTCACAGCTACCGCAAAACCCGATTTCGGCACGGTCGAAGCAGATTCGGTCATCATCAATCTATCTGCAACTGAGACGTTTTTTCCAGAAAAGCGCCTTTTTTTCCTTGAAGGGCAGGAAATCTTTACGCCAACCGGCAGTGCTAGCAGCTTCGGCGGGTCTTCAACTACACTGCTTCACACGCGGCGAATCGGCCAACGCCCATTTCGCCCCACACTGCCTGACGGTGTTCAATTCGAATCGGAGCAATTCAATAAGCCAGCTGACTTACTTGGGGCTACCAAGGCGACAGGGCAAGTTGGCAGTCTACGCTACGGTGTCTTGGCTGCATTTGAAGATGATTCGACCTTCTATGGGCAACTAGGTGATGAGCGAGTCACATTAGAACAACCTGGTAGGGATTTCGGGGTCGTGCGAGCGCTTTGGGAGAGAAGTCATGGCGACTATCGAGGCCTGGGCTTTATGTCCACGCATTTGAACCACCCAACGCTGGTTGCGAACGCGCATTCTCTTGACGGTCATTACTTCAGCGAGAGTGGTAAGATCAGGTTGCAGTCACAGTTCTTTATGTCCGATATTCCAAGTATTGATAGTGGTTACGGTGGAACTTTAGAGCTCGATTACGCGCCGCGACAAGGCGTTACGCATGAGTTTGAGTTTAAGTCCTACGACGAGCGACTGAACTTGAATTACACTGGATATCTTGCAAGAAACGACATCAACAAACTAGACTATGAGTTCAGGATCAGAAAGAACACCGAACGATATAGAGAAAGCGATACCAGATTCGACCTGGAACACGCGCTAAACGGCACAGATCAGGTCATCAATTCATCGCTGCGATTGTCTCAAGAATTTACCTTTAACAATAACACGCGTTTTAGGGTGCGGGCGCGGTACCGCCAGGGTACCTACGACGACCGTAATAGTTTCGGCGATGGCACCTTTTATAGAGCTGCAACGTCGCAGTTTGAAGTTCGCTATTCGTCCGACTCATCTCAGCGGTTTTACTACAACGTGTCGACGCAGTACGCTACCGAATCGCTTGAGGGAGGTAATGTAGCGGCAGGAACCTTCCTCATTTGGAGGCCATCGAATCGCATGACCATGCACACAAGTTTGTTTTACAACAATCGAGATAGTTGGTTGCTGTATCAAGGAGATCGCCGTTTCACCTCGTTTGGGACCGAAAGTTGGTCACCACGCTTGGGCATGGATTTGTTCATGACCGCAAAACAGCATCTTCGCTTCGACCTTGAATGGCACGCGATCAAAGCGCTAGGACATGCTTTTTATACGCTACCGACGGACGACACGAGATTGGCCCAAACCGATAGTCCCCACAACGGTATGGCGAATGACTTTGCGATTTCCCGCTTGAATATGCAGATTCGTTATCGGTGGGAGCTCGCACCCATGTCTGACCTCTTCGTTGTGTATTCCAAACGAGCTTCTCTACCCAATGCTCTAGCATATGGTTTTAGCGATCAATTTGCGCAGACGCTCTCGCATCCGCTATCGGAAGGAGTGGTATTTAAGCTCCGCCATCATCTCGGCACATAACATCAGAATGCGGTTCCGTCACGCTTATCAATGGGGTAGTTTGTGGCGATTAGTTTGACGCATGACATACGTGGTTTGTATTGATACTTTCGCCTGATACATGGTTTGGTCGCGGATCATGGCGTGTAACGACCGATTCGATAGGTGTTAAGTTCGAGTGCGTGGTGAAGATCACGGACGAAGGCAATGGTACAGCGCTTCAAGTCAATGTGATCACGGAAACCGAATCCCGAATCAAATATAACGTGTGGATTGTCCCGGATGAAACGGGGCTTTACACGATTACTGTGAATAGCGCGAATTTGTCCTTGGAAGGCGTCGGTAAACTAGAATCTTTGCCGCATTTAGCCACGCTGAAATCTGAAAACGGCGAGACATCCCTCGTGTTAACAGTCTTCGAGATGCCAGAGGTTTACGGCACCCGTGGCTTCTTTACGCACGGTAAGCACACTTACACCTTCGAACTGGCCTTACGCATGCGGGTGAAGGTTGTTCAAGAACAAAACGACAATGTCACCATCATTCCGTTCGATCCGCGTCAGCGGGGAAAATGACGCCTAGTTTTCTATCAGTACTTTCCCGATGACTTTACGCTCGGTAATCACCCGCAACCCCTCGGCGATTTGTTCCATAGGGAATCGATGAGACACGTAAGGGCGTATTCGACCCGATCCTAGCCATTCAAGCAGTTGCTTTTGATTGCGAGCTGACCAATCCGGTGCATGGCGCATCAGCCCGCCTATCGTAAAACCGATTAGCTCTGCGTCTTTGATGAGCAGATGATTTGTTTTTGCAAGGGCTGCTCGGCCACTCGTAAAACCGACAATCAAAATTCGTCCGAATGGCGCGATACAGCGCATTGATTCGTCAAATATATCGCCGCCTACAGGATCGTAGATGACATCTGCTCCTTTCCCTTCAGTGAGTTCCTTGACGCGTTCTCGAAAGCCGTCGGAGTAGTTTATCGTTTCATCCGCCCCCATGTCTGCAACGACTTGAAGTTTTTCATCCGTGCTTGCGGTGGCTATTACTCGTGCGCCCATGAGCTTGCCTATGTCGACAGCAGCCAACCCCACGCCACCGGCGGCTCCGTGCACTAGCAAGTTTTCACCTGGCTGAAGCCGGCCCCGTTGCAGTGCGTAGAGTGCGGTCGAATAGTTACTTCGGTATGAAGCTGCGGCAGCAATATCTGCATTTCCTGGAATGAACGTAGCTCGCTCGGCATCAATCACGACCTGCTCAACGCAGCCCGCGCCGACCATCACCTTATCGCCTGTCTTGAAATCGGTTACTTCCGACCCCACTTCAATGACTTCGCCTACGCCTTCACCGCCGATTACGAATGGTAGGGTAGGTTTGACTTGATATTCGCCGCGCGACATTAAGATATCAGTAAATGAGACGCTACGGGCTAGGACATGCACGCGAATTTGCTTCTCGGTCGGAGGCGCCGGATTAGGAATCTCGCGTACAGCGAGGGCGTCCGGACCATCTAATTCTTCGCATAAAACAGCTTTCATCTAGAATACCTGAGTCGGTGCATGGCGCGACAATACCTTAATTCATAGGAGATTTTTGCGCGATTCGTTCCGATTTTATCAATGCCCCGATGGCACAGTTGGATAGCGCGGCTCCCTCCTAAGGAGCAGGTCGAGGGTTCGAATCCTTCTCGGGGCGCCACCTGCCTAACTAAACTGGCTTGGCGTTGCCGATCAACTATTACGAGCAAGCAAGTCAGTAGGACGAAAAACAAGAGCGACCGATGACTTTGTACCTCACGGATAACGATTGCGTACGGCACGAGACACCGCCGGGACATCCCGAGTCACCCGCGCGCATGACGGTCTTAAACGCTCATCTAGAAGCGACTGGTTTACTTCAGGATGTCAATTGTCGAACGCCGACTTTAGCGTCGTTTGACACCATCGCCAAAGTACACGATCGTACTCTGATCGACTTGCTCGTTAAATCTGCGCCGACATCTGGATTATTGCGAATTGACGCAGATACGTCTTTTAGTCCAGGTTCGCTTGAAGCGGTACGACGCTGCGTTGGCGCGGTGTGCGATGGTGTGACTGCGGTTTTGACTGAGAACGAGTCTCATGCATTCTGCGGCGTGAGACCGCCAGGCCATCATGCCGAGAGCAAAGCTGCTATGGGATTTTGCATTTTCAATAGCATCGCTGTTGGTGCAGCGCTTGCGCTGGATCATCTCGAACGCGTAGCGATCCTGGACTTTGATGCACACCACGGGAACGGTACCGTTGAGATTTTTCAAGACGATCCACGCGTGCTTGTTTGTTCAACGTTTCAGTACCCGTTCTATCCTTATCGCTACCAAAATGTCGACTGTCCACATATCGTCAACGTACCGTTAGCGTCCGGTACCGGTAGTACAACGTTTCGTCAACGCGTACGCGAGACTTGGGAGCCTGCACTTATTGTGCATCAACCGGAGCTACTGTTAGTTTCAGCTGGATTTGATGCTCATGCGGCAGACCCATTGACACAGCTTGATCTATATGACGATGATTTCCGTTGGATAACGCAACAGATAGTTGATTGGGGAGACCATTTCGCGCGCGGTCGGGTCGTTTCCGTACTAGAAGGCGGTTACGATCTTGATGCGCTTTGTCGTTGCGTCGAGCTGCATCTTGCAGGATTGCATAGATCTTGTTAACACTATCTTAACGCACTAATGATAAGTGCGAAGACGACGAACCCTATCATGCCGAGTTTCTCGCATCGCGAGAAGATGTGACGAAAACCCTTGATGACCTGACACCAACTGGGGTATTAGTGTTTTACAAAACGTTAACTAAGATGTAGGCTCGTTACAGCGGTTTGTAGAGTTCGTACAAATAACCGAGCTTGAGCATATTCACCTCACGAAGTTGTCGATCTGTGGTTAGACCTTAGCTAACCATACTTTATCTATAAGATCCTGCATAATCCATTGGTTAAACATGATTTATATATAGGTTGATTGGTAGGTGTTTTATAGGTTAGCATATCAGTTTTTACGCGCAATTGTGCAATGTAAACGCACTTACATAGTCATTGCAACGCTCGTTTCAGTAGGGTTTATTCACGCTGCGGATTTCACCGTTACAGGTGAAATCCGAAACTTCGCGGGCGATATGCGCGATGTCCAAGTGATCTTAGAAAATCGTACTGAATTCCTAACGACCACGCCCGACTATGCTGGCACATTCACGTTCAATCATCTCACACGTGGTAAGTATTTCGTCAAAGTGCAGGCGCCAGGCTACCGGTCAACCCCCGCACGTTTGATTCATGTTCCCACATCGGATCATTTAGACCCGTTTTCCTTGGAACGAATCACCGAAGAAGCATTTGTATTTCACTGGGAAGAAGATCAAACTGCGTCAGGCTTGGAGTATTCCGCCAATGTAAATCGCCCAGTTCAGGTCAAATTTTTAGATGCATTGGTCACCGTTGCGGATTCTCGCGCAGCTGCGTATTTACTTTCAGAATTCAGTGTGATACTGTCTGACGAAGGCGATCTGCGGTGGACAACTGACCATGCGTTCCGCCTCCACCAAATCATGGCAACGGTGGGTAAGCGAGAGAGTTACGGATACCGCAAGGATCGTATAGACCGCCAATACAGTCGTTGGGTCTTGACCAATGAAGCATTGGTGGATGATATTGAGATCAATATTCGGAGAGATGGCAGTAAAGATGTTCGGATTGCGTCAAGGGCGTTCGCCAATGCTGCCCCCAAAGTTGTTGCAGTCGAAGGTAAACGAGGTATCTGGTATTCGCAACGATTGCATCAAGCCGTTATCCGATTCATCACGGATCACGGTCGCGACCGGGCTGAGGTAGATAGAATCTTTTGGTATCGATATGGCGTAGCCACACATGCTGATTTCACTCAGCTCACGGCAAATACGACAAGGGAATCATCATCATCCTTCCAACGCTTTGAACCGGAAGAACGGATCGCCCTTCTCAATATGCTTGAAGAGATGCCCATAGGCTTTCATAAGATCCAGCGGCTCACGCATCTAGTTCGGCGCATTGACGGCATGACACATCCAATACATCCCGAAGCTCCTGCGCTAGCATGGACGAATGCCGGTTATATTGAATTCATGGAATCCGCATTTAAGGATTCATCGGCTCACTACATTCATCGGTTGATTTTGCACGAGAAAGCGCATTTCATATGGGCGCATCTATTAGACGACACGACTAAAGCCGATTGGATTGAGCTTGGCGAGTGGTATGAGGATCCCACCAGCCCGACAGGTTGGTCAACCCATCAAACGACGCAGTTCGTAAGCGCATACGCGCATTTGAAGAATCCAGATGAAGACATGGCTGAATCTATGGCTGATTTCATCGTCAATCCTGACGTTCTCCGATCAAGAGCGCCCCGCAAATACGAATTTGTGCGTGATCGCATCATGCAGGGTAGTTTTTATGTATCAAAGATCCGCGAAGACCTCACCTTTGAGGTGTACAACCTGTATCCCGATTATGTGTATCCAGGTAAAGTCAAACGCGTTGACGTAAGGGTTGAAGGTAAACCAGAGGATGACAAGATCGTGCATATTGAAATCGAACTGCATCGTGCATACGGATTCAATGCGAAAGAAGGGGGCGCGTCAGACGCATATTTTCGTCTTGCAAGCAATGTTGGCACGTTTTTTGATATAAAGCTTGTTCCAATTGACATGGAGGGTAGATCAGTTGCAGAAAGTACTATCCTTCAAGGCCAAGCACGTTTGGATAAACACTATAAAGCGGGCTATTGGTATGTAGTAAGTGGAGCAATTGGGGACAACGCGGGCAATCACCGATACCAACGCCCTGACACGTTTGAAATGAAAGTTTATATTGATAACCCACATGAAGACTATTGGGCTCCTGAGTACGTACCCAATTCAGTCGCATTAAGCACACGAACCGAAATCCAAGAACACTGGGGCATTGACCGCGAGATGCACGTCATCTCGGTGTCTTGGGACGTTGATGAAGATAAAGCGTTACGCCAACGAGGGGGTTGTTATGCTTGGATTGATGCCAACAACATGGAATCAACAGCCTCTATCGGACAGTATGGACACCCACAAGACGAGCGGTGCAATGTGGACTTTCTCTTACCAGATTACATGGCCAGCGGCTTATACAGTGTAATCGAGTTGGTAATGGCAGATCAAGGTAAAAACTGGGGTAGATACACGTTTCTAAGTGACGGACCGGAACGCCAGCCGCAATTTCAATTAGTGACCAAGAACCCTGATACCAAAGCGCCTGAGATTGATGTCAATCGGATTTTTGTCAATGCGGTACCGACAAACCGCGAACATCCAAATGGCGAAACTGTGGTAGACATTGTGTTTTATATTCGTGATGATATTTCAGGTTTCGGCGAGACTCATGTTTACTTAAGAGACCCGCAAGGGGGTTATCGTTGGGGGCGCCAAGCTGCACCGGACGGCTATCATATATATTCTAGGCTACCCATGAACCAATGGCATCGCATGGAAATGACGATGATCCTACCGAAGGGATCGCCGCCTGGCACCTGGGGCATCGCCGAAATGACCACACGCGATCGGGCGCACAACACCAAGCGCTTTAACTTTGAAGAAGTGGTACATATAGATGTCCTAAATCAAGCAAATTGGTAGATTGGCCTAGAGATAAGTTGAAGTTTTTATAAGAGTATCTATCTACGTGAGAAAATGCAATCTCCGTAAGTTTGTAAGGTAATCCGTCAACACCAACCCTGTTCTTTTCTATGGGGAACTAAGCAATTTGAGCTGTGTCATGGCAAAGCGCGAGGATTACATCTCAAAGTCATTTAGGTTTGGGCACAATTCGGTTCGTACCCATATGAACTGGCAATTGCTTCATTGGCCTCCCACACGCGCATGAGATTCTCGCCGAGGATCTTGCGTAACGCATCGTCATCGTAACCGCGTTGACGTAATTCCGTAATGAGATTAGGATACATTGAGACATCTTTTAAGTCGATCGGCAATGTGTCGCCTACGCCATCGAAATCCGAACCTAAGCCCACATGATCAATGCCTGCCAGGTCCACGACACGGTCAATATGGTCGACTACTGTGGCTACCGTTGCGAAGGGGAACGGATGCTTCTCTGCATATTCGCGATAAAAGGCTGTGTAGCGTTCGCCTGTGATTTCATTTCTTTGTCTTTCATCTGCTAACGCAACGTCAAAGCTCGTACGCCATTGACGCGATGCTTGCAGCACAAACGAGCTGCCGAAGTTTATTTGAATCACGCCGTCATTCTTGCGAATCGCTGCGACCATCTCATCGGAGATATTGCGATGGAAGCCTGGGATGAAGTGACGGAGTGAAGAATGCGATGCAATGACTGGACTTGAGCTAAGTTCCAGTACCTCCCATGCTGCGCGGTCCGAGAGGTGGGAAATGTCGATCATGACACCCCGTCGGTTCAATTCACGTACCAACTCACGGCCGGCGGCGGATAGTCCTTCCAACACTTCGTTTTCATCGTAGCTCGAATCAGAAAACTTATTGGATTTTGAGTGAGCTAAGGTCACATAACGAATGCCGCGGTTGACAAAGTAGGCGAGGTCGCTAAGGTCTCCAGCCAGAGGACTGCCGTTTTCCAAGCCCATTGCAAAACCGATGATGCCGTCCTCATGCAATTGACGTACGTCAGCGACACAAGTTGCCATACCGATAGCATCCGAACTATTTGCCATGGCTTCTACCCAATCCATCAGCTCGATTGCTATGGTTTTACTACTACCTTCCGTTGCAGCGGATGCAGGTGTGTAAATCGACATAAACACAGTAGATAACCCGCCATGTTGAGCGCGCGGTACGTCGAATTGTCCGGTACCCGTACCGTCAAAGATGTTGAGTTCGTTTCGAAAGTTTCGATAAGGTGTATCAATATGTGTATCGACAATAAGAAAACTAGAGGTTGAAGGCTGAGGTTGATTGATATGTGAGATGACTATCGCCAGTGTGACGACGCACACGAGAAATACACGTTTCATTAGCTTCAACAGTGGGGCCTTGTTCGCCACTTTAACCATCGTTTGTAATTCTGCTCATCGTCAACATCCCACACCACGTCTAAGCAATGGACATTCAAGTGGATTCGGTTCGCAACATCAATGGTCGAACGAAGCACCTTGCATGTACTCCACGGTATGTTCTCGAACAGTTCAGGATAAGTGTGATTCATCCCAATTAACACGTACCCACCATCCTCCGCAGGTCCTAAGACGACATCGTGCGTTGTCAGCGCTTCAAACGCACTTTCAATATAGGTACGAGTCATAAGTGGGCAGTCGCCGCCCACTAGCACGGTTACGCCGTCGTTGAAACATGCCAGCATGCGAGCGCCCAGATCACCTTCGCTTTGTGATCTTACAGGAAGCTTCTGTAGCCATGTCCGATTGCGTACCGGCCCGCCGACATAAATGGTCGTGTTGAAGTTTTGTGCAGCTTGGATGGTAGCGGTAATGAGATGCGTGTAACACTCATAGGCAGCTTGTCGACCAATATGGGTACTTAATCGTCTTTTAAGGTCAGGCGAATCAAGACTTTTCGTAAAGACAGCGAGTCTACGAGAATGGACATGATTGAGCGGCGCTCCGCACGTTTCGTCGGGTACCAACTGTTACGCGCGCTCATTGCGTACGAGGTAGTAGCGATTCGCAAGGCGGGCAGGCGAAGCACCAAAAAAGTACTGAACTCGATATAGCCACATCCGCAGAACAGTGGATAGTGTGCCTTCGCGTTCCCATTTACGTGCCGATACCGTGAGTTTAGCGGCAAGCTGCACCCCGCGACTTTCAGTGCGTAACCGACGACTACATTCAATGTCTTCCATGAGATCAATGTCAGGGAAACCGCCGACTCGCTTAAGCATGTCGAGACGCATAAACATACCTTGATCGCCAGTGTAGACAGAGGTCAAGCGTGAGCGGCAGTTCATGAAGAAACCGACGATGCGTAGCATGTTGTTGGTGCTGGTTAAAGCAACTTTAAATGCACCCCACCGATTGAATGCAAGCGAAGCACGAAGCGCGTTAAGCGCGTTTCTAGATACCCGAACATCGGCATGGAGGATCCAGAGCCAATCCGCCGATGCTAGGGAAATTGCCTTTGCAATCTGGCGTCCCCGACCTCGTCTGGACCGAATAAAGGTAACGCTTTTTGATCTTAAAAAATCGTAGTTTGATGCGTCGCCACAACAAACGATGATTTCTGCAAAGGTACCCCCGCGTAGATCGTCAAGTAAGGTCTCAAGCGGTTCGTGATCGCCGACCACTGGAATGACCACGCTGACGCGACTTAGGGGAACGGGTGATGTTTTTGTTGTTGTAGTCAATCAGAGGCTTGTTCGAAATACCTGTGTTTCAGCGTGCGCTGATTCTCATAGATCGAGCCTTGGTAGGGTGCTCGTGGTAGCGGTATTTTGACCGGCACATCCGCCAATCGAGGGCGAAGTGTAGGCTGACCGCATACGATGCGTGAATCAAAATCATCAACATCGTTAAGGTGTTCTACGCCAGCTAAAGGCCATGCATCAACCGCGGTATATTCATAGAAAAGAATGCGTCGCGATTTTGAAGACTGATTGATTTTGGAACCATGCACAAGACGAGCATGATGAATAGTCATGTCGCCTGCTTTACCGTAGATCGGAATCGCCTGTTCAATGTCGACGGGATGCGCAGTGATGTCGATCGCCCCGCAAAAAGCGCCCTCTGAATGATGATCGAACACGGGCCCTTTATGCGTGCCAGGCAAGAACATCACCGGACCGTTTGATTCATCCATGTCATCCAGCAGGATGCCAACTGCAAGTACATCGTCATTCGTATGAGGATAAAACGCCCAATCTTGATGCCATTCAACAGGGGAACCGCACCCTTGGGACTTCATATTGATTTTGCAGCCGGATCGCAATCGTATGTTTTCGCCGATGAGTGGTTTCAAGATAGACGTGATGCACTCGTGAGCGGCCAACTGGCGGTAAAAAGGGTTGGCTAGTTGGGGTGTTTTGATACGTCGCACCCGTGGATTGTCCGGTGTATGCGTAGGTTCAAGATCCAGCACAGAAGTATGGTCGGTGAGGCCTTTGGCACTCGCCGCAATCTCGTCCGTAACTTGACGAAGCTCGCCAAGTAATTCGACGGTGAGTGCGTGACGTACGACCGTATAGCCATCGCGTTGATACTGTTCGATCTGCTTAGTTGTCAGCATGACAACAAGGTTGGTAGACAGGCTCTGATAATTATTCCTGTAAGTTTAACTTCACGCTTACCTTCGGCTATGTAACACGCGCGTGTTTGGTTAAACTAATCAGACAATTCATGGCGTGATAGAGGGCAATGTGGAATTAATGTTTGATCTGAACTGGTGGGCGATCCTTGTCGCGGTGATCGTCTCCTTCGCATTAGGCATGCCTTGGTATGGACCGTTATTTGGAAAAGCTTGGTTGGAGGCATTAGGCAAAACTGCTGATGAAATTCAACCGACGCCGACCCCTTTTATCATCAGTCTTTTTACGACCTTTGCGTCAGCTTATGTGATGGCTGTGCTCATCACGGGTTTGGGTATTAGTACTTGGTTTGATGGGGCGATACTTGGGCTCGCGGTTGGCGTGGGCTTTATTGCTGCGTCGAATTTCTCAGATGCCGCGTTTTGCGGTTGGAGTTGGAAATTAACCATCATTCAAAGTGGCTATCGTGTGGTGTACTCAATAATCACTGGGGTCATTTTGGGTGTGTGGCAGTAACAGCGATGTCATATCTCTCTAGGGCGTTCTTGGAAACTAACCGATGGTCTTCAGGTAGGACGAAACGTTTCGCGACCAGTTCGTCCACGCATGCCGATACCTGGGCAATGCAGCTGGCTCGTGAAGAAGGAATGCTTGTGGATTCGCCAAATTCAGAAAAGCCAACGAATGTCGCTATCTGATCCTCAGCGCCGTGATGTTCGTGCCGAGGGTTCCAACCGGTATGAATTCCGATCGGTATCTTGATTTCTGGTAACCGGATACCTGCAACCTCGTTAAGAGTCGAATCAACGTCGGGTACGAGTCTAGGATAAGGCTCGATCAGTCGGGCAGGGTGCTTACATATGCCGTGCTCAAGTTCAGGTCCCAAATCCATAGACCAAAGACCGCTTAAACTGTCGGCGTTAGGCAAAACGCGAAAGTAAGTTTTTTTCGCGAATTTCTCTAATACTTCTTTACGGTCGACAAGTGAGTTGTCGTCGAGCCGTGGATAGCGCGAAGCAGGCGGCTCCTTACCATCCCTCACCCAATCAAGGGTATTTACGAGCGCAGCGCGAAGCAACGGGGTAAAGGAAATGGTGTTAAGGGGGTATGTAACCAGGTCGCCAGTTAATGCCAATTGATTGGTATGCGGCAACACACCATTGATGTGATGCGTACCGGCAAACAGATAGAGGCGTTCTTCACCACTAAGTTCCAAATCGTTTTTTCCGTCAATGGAAACGTGGGCGAGCGCTGCATCGCCTCGCCAATATTCCCAGGATGTATTGGTACTAACCACTTTAGGTGGTTGGGGGCATCGTGTGAGCAATCCGTCGCTTCTACCGGATCGTGCATCAAAGCTCACTGCGGTTGAGAACGGAAAACACTGACCCGCGCTAGGAATGCCAATACTTCCTGGTTGTGCGAACCGATGATTGAAATCACCACGTTGCCCTCCCGCAATATGCGGCATTACGGCATCAAATACCTGCCGTCCACGTTCGTCTTCATTCAGCCCCTCGTAGACGAACTGACGTAATAGTCGACCGGTTTGTGATGCGCCGTAAGCAATTGCAAACTCGGGACGAGTGCTTGGCCAATTGAAGTCATATCTGAACCAGGCCGCGGCATCCCGGAGGGCAAGCAAACCTAAGCCAACGATCGGAGCGCCGCTCGTTTGGTAAACGAGTGTATATATGACGCCTTTTTCGAAGCCGCCGTCCTTTGAGATAAAACGCGGCGAAGGGTCGAACTGACCGGCGCGTGTACGGCCGAATCGCCATTGGTTCGGTGAGACCAGTTCAAACGGTTGCTGTGTATTAGAGCGTTGATATAAAACTGCGCCGTCTGTCGGTTTATAGGTACATTTGCCCCCTTGACCGACAAGTAGTGAATTTGTGTTGCGATTTGGTTGCATTTCGCATATTGCATCACCCGAAATTGGTTGAAGGCCGTCCAGTGCATCTGGGACTTCCAACCGCATACCATCGGCATCAAATTGCCAGCCAATGGAGAGCACAGCAAAGCCATGCCGACATAAAAACCCGTCACCGCAGGGTGTTGTCGTATGCTGCAATTCGGTTGAGGAAGGTCGATTGAAGCTAAAAGCAACGGGTCTACCTCGATTCGGCACATCAACCAGAAGACAAGACGGCCTAGTTGCTCTAGGCAAGATTAATCGGGCATTGCCCTGGAATCGAACCGATCCGTCGCTTCTCCGTTGCGCTTTCTCAAGATCAACGATACGTGAATTTGCCAAGTTGCTTGGGTCTACCGCATAAGCCACCTCGAAGTCAATGACTTCAAATGCGCCGAATCGTTCGAAACTCCGCCCGTCTGCGTAACTCTCTCGCGATCTTACAGGTGTAGCGATAACTGCCATTGATCACTCGTACTTGGGAATGGATCGTCCATCAAATATGGCGACATGACTTCAAAAACTATGAATTGAACCATTATCTAATAGACTAGACGCCTTTCAAAATCTCCGGTTTTCTTGCTATTTCAGCGCGACCCAAGTGGCGCAAAAATCAATGTTGTCCTTGCAAATATACTGTGTATTTATCTATTGGCGCGTTCTTCGAACATCATGGACGAATTGAGATTTTTAGCGATTAGGAAGCATACGAGGAACTTGATCAACGCGGATATCTACTGCCACGTCTTGCTGAGATAGTCTATTTTGAATCGTTTCGCCTAATGTTAGAAGAAGGTTGGTGCGGCGAGGTTGACGACACTGTCGCGACAACGCAAGTGTGCTTCACGCATCCGCTAACGCCAGCGGTTTGCCCACAACCTCGTCTCAGGACGTCCACGTGCTCATTTACGTCGGAATAAGATATGTTCAAAAGTGCTCATTAAGCTTGAAAATCAAATAGTTTTTATCATTTCCTCCTAAGCTGATCGGCTCTGAGATGCCATTGCGATACGGCAATGCCAGCGATGGTCTCGGGTAGAGGGTTGAAGCCTCGGAGTCGTCATCATCTGGACTTATCCATCGTACCAAATTTGAATAGCAGGTGTCATGCTGCCAACACTTTGTCTGTCGGGGACATTCGTACTGCGCCGCCAATATTTCGCAATTGGGACGGAAAATGGCATAAGCGTCGCCAAATCGTTGGGGAGACGTTAAGCAGGGGAAACTTGATCTTAAAACGTTCCTTTGGAAGCTATCTTAGTTTGGATATCGCTGGAGGCAGTCCAATGCAGCGCATAAACGACCTGCGTCTCACTAAAATTTGAGTTCGTTCGAGACGGCGTTATATGACAGAACTACAACCATCCATCGCCAAAGAATTTATTGGCAAAGAGTACGCGGCAGGTTTTGTCACCGATATTGAACAAGAGACCATTGCGCCGGGTCTTGATGAAGCAGTCATTCGGCAAATCTCGAAACGCAAAAATGAGCCGAATTGGTTACTCGAATGGCGTTTGCAGGCGTATCAACGATGGCTTGATATGCCGGAACCGACCTGGGCAAAAGTCGACTTCAAGCCAATTGATTATCAATCATTTTCATACTTTGCTGCGCCTTCAGGCGATAAACCGAAAAGCCTTGATGAGGTTGATCCGGAGTTACTTCGAACTTACGAGAAATTAGGCATCCCACTCCATGAACAAGAGATCCTGGCGGGCGTAGAACGCAGCGAGAACCAGCCACATGTCGCCGTCGACGCGGTATTCGATAGCGTATCGGTTGCAACTACGTTTAAGAAGGAACTTCAATCGCATGGCGTAATCTTTTGTTCGTTTAGCGAAGCGGTAGAGCAACACCCTGAGTTGGTGCAGAAGTACCTCGGTTCGGTGGTACCACAAACGGACAATTTCTATGCCGCGCTCAATTCCGCCGTATTTAGCGACGGTTCTTTTGTATACATACCGAAAGGAACCCGTTGCCCGATGGAACTATCAACCTACTTTCGGATTAACGCGCGAAACTCTGGTCAATTCGAACGTACCCTAATCATCGCTGACGAGGGGGCCTACGTCAGTTACTTGGAAGGATGTACAGCACCTATGCGCGATGAAAACCAATTACACGCTGCGGTCGTGGAGTTGGTAGCGCTTGAAGATGCTGAGATCAAATACTCGACGGTCCAGAACTGGTATCCAGGCGATCAAGATGGTCATGGCGGTATCTATAACTTTGTGACCAAACGGGGCGTTTGTCGCGGGGATCGATCACATATCAGTTGGACCCAAATAGAAACTGGCTCCGCGATCACTTGGAAATACCCAAGTGTCATTCTGCGAGGTGCGGATACAGTAGGAGAGTTCTATTCGGTGGCGATCACAAATAATCACCAACAGGCTGATACGGGCTCAAAAATGACTCATATCGGACGTAATTCGCGCAGTACCATCATTTCAAAAGGGATTAGCGCGGGAAAGAGCTCGAACGCCTATCGCGGTCGCGTACGTATGAACCCAGGTGCCGTAAAAGCCCGGAATTTCACCCAATGTGATTCACTATTGATTGGCAGCGAGTGCGCTGCGCACACGTTTCCTGCGATCGAATCTCAACGTAGTGATGCCATCGTAGAACACGAAGCAAGCACATCTAAAGTGAGCGAAGACCAACTATTTTTATGTCAACAACGCGGTATTGATGCCGAGAAAGCGGTTGCCATGATCGTTAATGGTTTTTGTAAGGATGTCTTGCGGGAATTGCCGATGGAATTCGCGGTAGAAGCTTCTAAGCTACTCGAAGTTAGCCTTGAAGGTGCAGTTGGTTGAAGCTGCTTGAGCTAGAGGGGCTTGCAGCGAGCGTTGACGGCAAACAGATCCTTAATGGTATTGACCTGACGATCAACGCTGGTGAAGTACACGCTATTATGGGGCCAAATGGCTCCGGCAAAAGCACTTTAGCCAATATCCTATCGGGGCGAGACGGTTATTACGTCACTGATGGGGAAATCCGATTGCTCGGCAAGCGTATGAACGGTGCAAAGGTTGAAGAGAGAGCGCTTGCTGGCTTGTTTCTCGGATTCCAGCACCCGATTGAAATTCCCGGCGTAACCAATATGGAATTCCTCAAGGTCGCGATCGACAGCCACCGCGTCGCGGTTGGCGAAGAAGAAATGAATACGCGGGAATTTATGCAACAGGTTCGAGATATTTCAAATCGCTTGCAACTAGGCTCGGAATTCTTGAAACGGTTTGTCAACGTTGGTTTTTCCGGGGGTGAGAAAAAGCGTAACGAGATCCTCCAATTGATGCTCCTGCAGCCCAAATTGGCCTTTTTAGACGAGACGGATTCCGGGTTGGATGTTGATGCACTGCAAGTCGTCGCACGCGGCATAAACGAATTTCGGTCGCCCAATAACGGGGTTGTGCTAGTCACGCATTACCAACGCTTATTGAACTATGTCAATGTCGATCGCGTGCATATCCTGGTTAATGGCGCAATCGTGAAATCAGGTAATGCAGATTTGGCTCATGTAGTTGAAGAGCGAGGCTACACTGATCTAGGTAAAGCCTAATGTCAGTGCAGCGCCCTATAGGCGACGCCAGTCGCAAAGCATTATTGGACCGTGTGTTAACCAATATACCTCAACATATGCCGTGGTTAGACCGCACGGCATGTATTGAAGCGCTCAAGCAGAACGGTCTGCCGATGCCTGGCAAAGGTAGCTGGCAACATTCCGATCTTGTTGCTCTCTGCGAAGACACATTAAGCCTGTCCGGCGAATCGTCGTCAGTCGAATCCTCGACCGAGGTGGAAATTTCGCCTTTCACACAGGATCGTTCCACGATACCTCTCATGCCGTTGACTTCGAGTTCGGATATTGGTTCATTCCCCCTTCTTGATTTCAATGGGCTTCTATGTAGGAGTGGTACCTCAATACGAACCAAACAGCACTCAACAGACGCTTCCGCTTTGTTGCGCGATGCCACGGGAACGATTGACCGACATCTCGTTTTTTTAGGCGAGGACCATCACTTGCACTTGCAAGAGCGATTCGAAACGGGTAATCGGGTTGTATTGGTTAGGGTTCAAGATAAGGCCAGACTCGAATATGACCTCACGTTACCACCCCATTCTGGGATCGGTTACCACTGCATTGTCATTTGGCTCGGAAACGAATCGACGCTAAACCTACGACTTTCAGCGAGAGGTTCAAAATTGCGTCGAAACGACATTGTGGTGAACCTCATAGGCCGCGATGCAAGCGCAAAACTAAGTGGGGGGTGGTTTCTTCATGGTCGTGAACACCTGGATACGCAGCTTACCATAAATCACCGTATCGGCGGATCGAAAAGCAATCAGTTGATTCACGGCGTGGTTGATGATCACGGTCGCGCAACTTTTAGCGGTTTTATTCGAATTGATCGCGAAGCTATGGCATCAGAGGCTCACCTAACGAATCGAAATATTGCTCTGAGTCCAAATGCGCGAGTGAATGCGCATCCAGAACTCGAAATTTATGCGGACGATGTTGTTTGTTCGCACGGTGCAACAACGGGTCAACTTGATGAAGACGCGTTGTTCTTGCTCCGTGCACGTGGCATTGACGAATCAGCCGCACGCACCATGATGATTCATGGTTTTTTAAAGCAAGTTATTGAGAGTGAACAAGGTGCCGAGTTATTGAACCTATGAATACGTTTCGCTCGGCCTTTCCAATATTCTGCAATCGGCCTAACGATGTTTATCTGGACAATGCAGCAACTGCACAAAAACCAGATACGGTATTAACGGCAGTTCGCGAGTTCTACACAAATCATAACGCCAACGTACACCGTGGCGTACATACATTAAGCACGCTAGCGACAGAGGAATTTGAATCGAGTAGGGCTTCTGTCGCATCGTTTATCAACGCCCCCAAACCCGAAACGGTGATCTGGACGCGTGGGACGACAGAAAGTATTAATTTAATCGCCAATACCTATGCCGCAAGTACCCTTAAACGTGGGGACGAGATAATCATCTCGGAGATGGAGCACCATTCGAATATTGTCCCCTGGCAAATGATCGGTGCACGAACAGGGGCGACCTTGAAGGCGATCCGAGTACTTCCTAACGGCGAGTTAGACCAAGCGCACTTTGAAGCCTTGTTGTCATCTCGTACCCAAATTGTCGCTTTGACGCACGTGTCAAACGCACTTGGGACCATCAATCCAATCAGTGAAATGATCGAACAAGCCCATGCTGTCGGGGCAGTGGTCGTGATTGATGGTGCTCAAGCAGTTCCACACATGAAAATTGATGTTGAGGCGTTAGATTGTGACTTTTACGCGTTTTCAGGCCATAAGATGTTCGGTCCTACAGGCATTGGCGCACTTTTCGCCAAGGAAGAACTAATGGCAGCCGCACCGCCTTGGCAGGGGGGTGGCGAAATGATTGAGGAAGTTCAAATTGCGCGCTCAACGTACCAAAAAATGCCGTATCGGTTCGAAGCTGGCACGCCTAATATCGCTGGCGCCGTTGGGATGCGAGCGGCCGTCAAGTATCTGCTCTCTCTTGACGCCGCTGTTGTGGAAGAACACGAACGAGACTTACTGCGTTATGCGACATCCTGTTTAGCTCAGATTGAAGGCGTTGAAATAATCGGTGACGTGCATTGCAAAGTACCTATCGTGTCATTTCAGGTTCGAGGTGCCCATCACAGCGACATAGGCGTATTGCTGGACAATCAGGGCGTAGCGGTGAGAACTGGACACCATTGCGCCATGCCACTCATGGCAAGTTTAGGCATTACTGGAACGGTAAGGGCTTCGTTTGCGCTTTATAATTCAAAAAAGGACATTGAAAAGCTCGTTTCAGCGGTCAAGAAAGCCTCTCAAATCATAAATTCTTAGCGATAACACCTGTGCCATCTGCGATTTTTGATCCTATGTCGATATCGATTAGCGATTCGGCAATGCAACATGTGAGTAAACAACTTTCTTCTGAACACGCGGCAGCATTACTATTGCATGTGACTGAAAGCGGCTGCAACGGTTACATGTATTCGCTCAAATTCGTGGATGCCGTTCCACGCGATGCTCATATTTTTGAATTCGACGGTGTGAAAGTACTCATAGAAAACGAGCACTGGAATTTGCTGCGCGGTACGCATATTGATTTAGTGACCGAAGGTCTTAACTCGACGCTAAGATTCGAGAACCCCAACGCAGATACCCACTGCGGTTGCGGGGAGAGTTTTTCCATTCGTGGAACGTAGATTAGTTCTAGTTCAGCGCCCCGTAGTTGCTCGACTCGTTCCTACAGGTACCGAAATTACTATTCCAGAGGGTGTCTTCGTTACTATGACGCAGGCTCTTGGTGGTACTTATACGGTCGTGCATGAGGGCAATATGGCACGCATTGAGAGCGAAGATGCAGATGCCATAGGCTTCGAGCCAGAAACGCTATCTTTCGAGGCTCCGAGTAACGGTCAAATTTCTAAAGATCAAGTCTGGGAAGCATTACGCACTGTTCACGATCCGGAAATACCCGTCAATATTGTGGATCTTGGGTTAATCTATGACGTATCTGTCGATTCGGACCGCATCAATATCGAAATGACATTAACTGCCCCGGGATGTGGCATGGGTCCGGTCTTGGTTGAGGATGTCAAGCGTCGTCTTCAACGCGTGCCTTGGGTCTCCGAGATTAATGTAGCGCTCGTATTCGAGCCACCGTGGTCTCGCGACATGATGTCGGAGGAAGCGCAGCTGGATCTTGGCCTGTTTTAGGCCATGGTCTCGCTTGCAGAAATAACCGAGACGTTCGAGTTCCTTGATGACTGGGAAGATCGGTATCGATATATCATTGATTTAGGCAAGACGCTTCCGAAATTACCACAAGAATTGCGCATTGAAGAGAATCTAGTTAGAGGCTGTCAGAGTTTAGTTTGGTTGGTCGTAGAACACAAACCGACCGAAAACGAAGTGAAGTTTCAACTTGACAGCGATGCTTTCATTGTGCGCGGACTCATTGCGATCATATTGACAGTGTTCCAAAGTCGTTCGCCTAGTCAAATCATCGCCACTGATGTAGAGAAGCTATTTAGTGATCTTAACTTGCTTTCGCACCTTAGTCCCACAAGAGGCAATGGTTTGAGATCAATGGTCGCACGTATCAAGCATGAAGCGCAACAGTTATACGACGAAGGCACAAATGCTTGATACATGATCCGGCTGTTAACCAGAAGGTTTGGTTCAAATTCATCAGCAATCTAGCAGGTTACTAGTACGATATAGTCAGTATCGCAGGCGTGATCGTAGTCAGTAAGTCAGATCTATCGAACGTATAGGGGTGGAATCCTTGATCAATTGACTCAAAGCCCGACTATGGACCCCTAAGTTAAGCAAGGAATCTCTTAGAAGGCGTTGTTTTAAGTGCATTCATTCATGAATAGGAATGCATAGCTACTCTTGGTGCCTGTCAGGCAAAATAGCAACTTACTTTGATTAAGCCTTTATCAAGTGGGGAAGATGGCACCACAAACCCTTATTCTTTTTGCTTGCTTTCCTGTCTTCCATCTTAAATCATAAAAGACCTGGATATACCTTACCTAATAACATCATAAAGCCTCCAACGATTGCTGCCCAGCCTTCAAATTCCATAATAATTACTTACCCGAGCAATTATATATTATAACGGAATAAAAGAGATATGCGTACACGGTAACAAGCTTGAATCAGGGTCGAAAAAGATAGCCCAACACACGGAACGGTCTGCAGGAGAGGTCTACTGGAATCGTGCTTCGTTCAGCCGCCAATAGGCATCCGTTCCCTTGAGTGCAGAGTTCTTTGTCGCATAATCCCAGGGGATTGATCCAGATTCATCTTTCACCTTCGGGTCCGCGCCGGCATTAAGTAACACCTCTATAACCTTAGGATTTTTGCTATTCCGTGCTGCTAAATGCAGAGGTGTTGACCCATCCCAAGTCCGTGCATCTATCTTCGCGCCTGCGTCAAGGAGCATCTCCACAATCTTCGGATCTTGGGAATACACTGCTGAATGTAGAGGTGTATTCTCACCTACACTCCGTGCATCTATCTTCGCGCCTGCGTCAAGAAGCATCTTCACAATCTTCGGATTTTGCTTGTGCGTCGCCGCAAAATGTAGGGGTGTTACCCCACCCGAACTCCGTGCATCTATCTTTGCGCCTGCGTTGAGGCAACGGGAAACATCTGCTACCTTCGCGTGCTTAAAGAAGCTTATCGTGTTCCAATTCTGGCAGGAAGAAGCACCTTTCACCGATCCACTGTATGTCCACAAGAAGAATATTGCTGTCAGAATCCATGTCACTTTCATTTTCGCTCAGCTCCCGATATCATTTGATTATATATTATTATACAATAAATTAGATCTCATCTATACGGGAGCCGGAATTGACGTAGACAAACAGGAAACTTGACTGCCCGATCTACTCCAGGCACCCCGGTATATCATCGTGGCAGCCATGCCATCACCGCCTAGGGCTGCGACCGGACTGACCGCGTGAGTTGATCGTCCAGTACCGCAGGCTGTCGGAAATCGAAGCGTGCTTCCGCACCAACAAACATGACCTGAGCATCCGACCGATCTTCCACTGGAAGCCACACCGGGTGCAGGCGCACATCGCCATCTGCTACATGGCGTTCTGCTGTCTGCAGCATCTGCGCTATCAACTGGAGGTGCAGGGGCAGCGGATGAGTCCGGACCGCATGCGCCGGGCGTTGAACGCCCTGCAGATCAGCATTCTGTACGATACGAAAGGCTCAGGAAAGTTCGGCCTTCCCAGTGCCTCGTCAACCGATGCCCGGGCGGTCTACCGCACGCTGAGGATGTACTGGCATCTTGCGCCGTTCCCCTACACGCCACCGAGAAAGCCGCGACCGACAAAAACGTAGCCGCCCTTCCTGACTTCCCCGCCATCTGATGGCGCGACAGTACCCAGAATTTGTAGTGCCCTTTTTCAAGATCGATTCATTTAATATCAATAAGTTATGAGATAAAAAGTCTGAAGTCAAGAAGAGTATTAATTGATTCGAATTTCAACTTGACTCCTCTTGCTTAGTTTGGAAAAGGTAATTAGATCAATAGTTTCTCATTAAGGAAATTTATGCTAGTCCATTTCACTTAGAGTAGTTGGGGGGTTGCGGGGGATATCTGATATGTTGAATTCGGAAGGAAGGGGAGTCTAGACCGAAGGGTTGATACCATAAGACATTGAGATCAAAAATCTTTGTGTTTTGTTTTAGTGGGGAAGGCCTGAGACTTGGCGAGCATCAACATGTATAAGGCATGGCGGGCGAAGCTTCGGTTTGCCGTAATTTGTGGTACAGTGCAGAGACCTGTGGGCGGTTCATGGCGAATGGCCTTTTCTTGATTCCAGCATTCGGAAAAATGCTGCTGAATCATAATCAATGCCCAACTGACTGAATAATTACGCCTGTCCGCCGCTGACACCCTCATGGAAGTGTGCCGAAATAGGATTCTCGAGAAGTAGAAATCAAAACATCCAAATATAGGGCATTGTTACATGCTATATGTGTGCTTGTAGGTACCGACCTGTATGAGACTTTTTGGTGCGAGCAATAGCTTCGGGCGTACCATGGGCAATGACTTCGCCTCCACCACGACCACCCTCCGGACCTAAATCAATGACGTAATCGGCTGTTTTTATTACATCTAGGTGGTGTTCAATGCACAATACGGTATGACCTGCATCAACGAGCTCGTGCAGGCAATTGAGTAGATTCTGTATGTCTGCCAGATGTAAGCCAGTAGTCGGCTCGTCCAGGATGTAGAGAATGTGTCCGCGATTCTGTAATTTGGCGAGTTCAGTCGCGAGTTTGACTCGTTGCGCTTCACCGCCGGATAGCGTGGTGGCAGATTGGCCGAGCGTCAGATAACCGAGCCCCAGATCGTTAAGTACTTTTATCTTGCGTGCAATCTTCGGCTCATCCACGAAAAATGCCACGCCCTCTTCAATCGACATATCCAATACATCTGCGATATTCTTGTCGTGATAGGTCACTTCGAGTGTATCTGCATTGAAGCGCTGACCCTTGCATGTGGTGCAGGTGACTTCAACATCGGGCATGAAATACAGTTTGGTTGAGATTGTGCCTTCGCCTTGGCACTCTTCGCAACGGCCACCTTTGACATTGAAGCTAAACCGACCTGGCTTATAACCGCGAGATGTGGATATTTCGGCACTCGCAAAGAGTTTGCGGATCTCGTCGTATACACCGACATATGTTGAGGGATTTGAACGGCTGTTACGCCCGATAGGTGACTGGTCGATATTGATCACGCGTGTGAGATGTTCGACGCCCTCAATAGATGTGTGCAATCCCGAAAGCGATCGCGTGTCAACGAGTTGTTTCCAGAGTTCCTTAAACAAAATCTCATTGACGAGAGTCGACTTACCAGAACCCGACGCACCGCTAACGCACACGAATACGCCAAGTGGGATTTTTACGTCAATGTTCTTGAGATTGTTTTCGGCAGCGCCGCGTATCACAATCTCTTTAGCATTGATTTCTCGCCGCTGTTGAGGCGTCGCAATCTTCTTTTGACCACTTAAATACTGCCCCGTGGGGGAGTCGGCATGGGCAAGAATCGTGTCAAGCGAACCTTGCACAACAATATTGCCTCCATGTATACCAGGTCCTGGGCCTACCTCAACAATGTGGTCCGCGGCGCGAATGGTGTCTTCATCGTGTTCGACCACCACCACGGTATTACCTAGATCTCGTAATGATTTCAAGGTTCTGATCATTTTGGTGTTATCTTTGGGATGCAAACCGATGGATGGTTCATCAAGTACATACAACATACCCATCAATCCCGATCCAATCTGAGTTGATAAACGAATTCGCTGAGCTTCGCCTCCTGACAGCGTGCCTGAGGCGCGATCAAAGTTGAGATAGTCCAACCCGATTCCGAGTAGCAAGTCGACCCGCTTGACTATTTCATTCCTGATCTGAAGGCCTGCTTCCGCCTGGTGGCCATCAAAGCTAAGCGAGGTGAGGAATGTCCACAGCTCGTCGAAATTCATCTGCCCCAGATCATGGATTGTTTTGCCGTGAATATGGAAGAGCATGCGCGATGCCTTCAAGCGCGAACCCTGACAGTCGCCGCAGGTATGCTCTACCATCACGCGATCTAACCATCGTTCTATACCGGAATTAGGTACGTCTTGCTGGCGGTACCAACGATACCTGCGTTCAATCGAGCCGGCCACGCCGTTGAAATTGATTGGCCAACGCAACCAGCGTTCTTTGCGTTCCTTCGCTTCAGGCGGTATCTGCAATTGCAGGAGTTTACCTTTGGTGCCGTACAGGACGATGTCTTGTGCTTCATCCGACAGATCTCGCCAAGGTGCATCCATATCTATGTCGTATTCCTGGGCAACGGTGTAAAGCGAGTAGCCGGAGTGGGATTCGGGCTTATAGCTAAATGCATCGCGTAGGAAACAGCCCTGCCGTAAACTGCGTTCTGGATTCGTGATGAGTAAATCGCGATGAGTCATCTTGGTTGTACCGATGCCGCCACATGTGCGACAGGCTGCTTCAGGTTTGTTGAACACAAAGAAATCCGGCAGGATATCGCCGTATACCAGATGATGTGTCTTACTTCCGAATGACTTATAGAACCTTGAAGTTGCAGTCTTGCTTGCACCACCGACAACTTGGATCGTCATTAATGAATCGCCAATGCGCAGCGCGTGTTCAATGGCCGCTTTGAGTTGTTTCTCGATGCCATGGACAAGCGTAAATTGATCTACGATCGCATACATCTGCGGCGTGCCTTCGACACCTTCCGGTACCTCCTCGCTTAGATCAACACGTTCGCCGTCAACGAGTACGGTTCGACAGCCGTGCTTTCGGACTTCGGAAAAAAGTAACGACGCATCTTCTCCGTAGATCAAGAAAATGGGAACGCGGAGTTCGAATTCGGTACCGTTCGGTAAGCTAAGAATTGATTCGAGAATATTGCCGCTCGTTTTTATCGGCACATCTTCGTCGGTGTAGGGGCATTTTGCTTCAGCTACGGTAGCAAAAAGCAGATTGAGATAGCTTGAAACGTCCGTTAGGGTTCCGACAGTGGAGCGGGGGTTTCGAGCAACGGTCTTTTGTTCGATTGAGACGACTGGCGATAAGCCGTATACGAAATCGACGTCCGGCTTTTCTACCTGTGCAATGAATCGACGCGCGTAACTTGACAACGACTCCATGTATCGGCGTTGTCCTTCGGCATAGATCGTATCGAATGCAAGGGAGGACTTGCCTGATCCAGACAATCCCGTTACGACGACTAATGAATCACGTGGAATTTCGACGGAAATGTTTTTGAGATTATGAACCCGCGAGCCTTGAACCTCAATAGTCGTGCGCATGCCAGCATGCTGTTTAGCGGCAACGGAGGGTGTCTTCCTCGCGTTTTTTTGCGTATTTCGTTGCGGCATACCTCAAACACTAGGCGTTACAAAACAGAAAATATCCATTATTTTCTTCAGCACACTACACCGCGAAAAACGCTAATTCCTCAACATCGTTTTGACTGTTGAGCGTTAGTTTCGTGGCAACAGACGCTTTCTCAACAATGCCTAAATCGGCTAACCACTCACACGCAGTCACGATGTGCTCAAGGTTGTAGTTCCGATTGAAGTAATGGTCTATTTCGGTGCTTGAACGCGGCTCCCCACCAGCGCTTCGCAGGTAATCAATGACAGGCTCGAAGAGTTCCAGTGCGAGAGGTTTGAGATAGTGATCAATTGCGTCAATGGCCGTTCCTAGACTTCGGTTTGACACCTTTTTATCGAATAAATCCGTGTATATGAGCTTGAACAGTTCTGGCTCAAGTTTTGTCGCTTCGACAAGTGCTTCTCTATCGACCAGTTGACCAGCGCGGCTCACGACAACACTAGCAAGGCAACTTGCGGTGTTGAGGATCCAGTGCGCCGTGTAATGGGGATCATTCTTGATGAGATGCCACTTTTTCGCCTTATAAAGAAGTACGACCGATTGTTGGGCATGCCCCATCATTTGTATGTGAATGTCATGCTTGCCTAGTTGGTTTATTTCTTTGTAGATCGCGTCAATAGACGGATCTTTGGTAAATAGCAGCTTCGAACGCGCGTACATTGAATGCTGAAACGAGTTTCGATGCGCTGCTTCAAGCTGACGCTTAAACACGCCTCGGGGAATCACTGAAGTGTGAATGTTGACATCTTCAGCGGTGAGAGAGATACCGTTAAGAAGGCGTTGCTTGTCATCAGTCGTGATAACGACTAAATCGATATCCGACTTATCCCAAACTTGGTCGTAAGACAAGCTTCCGCACAAAATGGCCGCGAGTACATGATCGTCTCGTTCCAAATCGTCCTGGACCAGATCAATCGCTCGTTCGAATCGATCTCGAGTGGTCAGGGGCAAGACAATACCTTAGAACGTTTTAACGTAAAGATGTGGATGCTTCAATCGTTACTCCACTACACCTTGAGGAAAGATCAGTCAACTCTCACGTTGTAGCGACATCAGATTCATTAATTGACGATGAACGATTTAATTTGATCGGCAAGGGTGTTGCATGCCGAAGCTTGTACGCGAGCAATAAAGGGCAAAGGTACGATAACGGCAGGCACGAACGATACGCCACGCGCTTCAGAACTAAGTTTGCCGACATTGACCTGGTTTGAGATATCCCATATTGTGGCGTTGTAATCGGAAGCACCTTCCCAGCTCAAAAAGCCGAAACAAGCAGGTAAACCGCCGCTTGCAACCGCGCATTGGAGCGTGCCGGATTGATCGCGCCGTTCTGTAGTACCTTCAATCCAAACGATGTATCGTACTCCAATTTCCTTAATTCGCGTAGCAATCTCAGGTCGTGAAACCAATCGGCTTAGCTCGGTAAGTTCGAGCGGTGCAGTGCGCGGCTCAAACCAAGGAAACAGGGCGTCCAGAAATTCGCGATCCTGAATGACCTGGACGGCTTGCGTACCGCTTGATGTTTTCTTCGCAACGCAGTCGACAAAGTTCGTTTTGGATTCGTTGCGAGTTTTATGGCGACGCCCTAACACCGCAATGGCTTCATGTCCCGATATGCCAGTCTCTCCTTGACGCACTTGTTGGATGGTTGATGAAACGCAACCCGTGGTCGCAAATACAACCACCGCAATGAAGACGAAGCAAACTTGTCGCAGCGTCATGTCGATTGCATTATTGAATTGAGCCATGCTTTAACTGGCGCTTCTTTAGCGAAGTAGAAGGACATGCTTGCGGCGGCGTCGCGAAACGCAAGCTCAGTAGCATCGTGCAGTGCGGAAGATGAAACATTCGATATTGATGAGTAGTTGTTTTTATTGGCTTTGCCGTATGCTGCTAGCGACCAAGAATGTATCAGCCGACCTTCGTGATCCCATAGCTGAAGTTGATAGCGAATCCAAACCTCGAAGTAATCGCTGCGCGTTTGACTGGGTAGTGTAATCTGAACTTCTTGAACCGAAGGCGAAATTACGCCATGGAAGCCTTGTGGTAACTCTTTGAAATCTTCTACTTCAGCGGAATTTTCGAATAACGCGCTAAAGACCGTCGAGAAAAGCGCTTCATGCGCGCCGGTCATATCAATCCGGAAATCGCCTATTTTTTCGATTTTCTCTTCAAAGATATGGTCGCGAATCTGCGGTGGATAGTAGGTGGCGATGCTTATCGGCAGTGGAGAAACGATGGGCTTGGGGATACTGAAATCGACGCTGAATTTGGCCGATGCGCCGCACCCTGATAAAGCCATGGCGCACAGGATCGCAGCGACGAGCGCGATAAATCGTATGCAAGGTATCGAAAAAGATGTAGTCATTGCAACTCGCTAGTTTATCCTGGGCAAACCTACGAAGGTACCACCGTTGCGCGTTGTGAGTTCGCGCATCAATAGGGCGAATTGCGTTACGCTCAAGGTCGTTCGGCCGACATCGAAGTAGACTGGAAATCCTACTGCATGAATTCGTACACGTCGATTGCCTTGTTCGTCCCGCACGTTAACCTCGTCAATGCGGTCTACGACTTCCTCGACCGAGAGTCCTTGAAAATCGTCCCCAAATACATACAGACTAATTTTCTTATTGGGATCGTAGAACGCACTAATGGCTTCTTCAATACCCTCGACTGGGCTTGAATTCGAGGAAATATTCCAGGTTCGCAATCTATTGAGAATAGCCTCGCGACGGGCTGGAGAATCCTGGATCCATTGGCGTCGATAACGTGGGAACATGTAATCTCCCATATCGTTCATCACTTGGATGCCCTTGACGGTAGGGTAGACGTTTAACACTTCGGTCACCTTGCGCACCACGTCTCCCCATGCGCCTTGTTGCATGCTGGCTGACGTATCTATCACGAAAACAATATACTCGCTGTCCACGGTAACGCCACCAATCGCCGCGGTTTGTCTGCGAAAGTCTTTACCGAGTAAGCGTTCCATTTCATCGGTTAGCGTCTGCTTCGCTTGCATCAAGTCCGAAAGTTGGGACTTTTTGTTCTGCGTGAGCACTTGTAAGGCTTCATAGCGACTCGTAACTTCCTTTAACTCCTCTTGAAGGCGCGTCAAGCGTTTCAAGACCTCGTCAAGATTGAGTTCAGACTCCTCTTTGGCGCGCTCAAGAATTTCTATTTCGCCGAATATCTCCTTAATTGAATCTTGCTTCAATGCAACTTGTGCGGCGAATTCCTCAATGGATTCCTCTAACACGAGCGGTAGACTAATTTTGGTAATCATCAGAAGGAGAATGATGGCGCCGAATCCGCAACAAATGACGTCAAGAAACGCCAAGTTCATTTCGGTGATGCTTCGTCTCGTTTTCATGGCCAATCGTCCGAAGGTGACAAAAGCGTACCACCAGTGATATGCGCCAGATTCCAATATGAAATCGGTGCGATGGGGTCGCCTTCGAGCGGAAACATCAGAACATTGACAGGGATTCCACTCGGAAGCTTGCGAACTGCTTGATAGAAAAGGTTAAGACGTTGACGTCCGTTGATCGTTGTGCGATCTGTCGACGCGGAATCCATCGTAGGTAGGCTATCGGCGATGAGAAACAGGTTGTCCGGTAATGGATGAAGCGTCGTGATTAACTCGAACAACCCTTGAAGATTGGTGCCCTCACGAGGCATCACATCGTCGAGTTCCGTAAAAATCGACCGCACTGTTTCGCCATCCGATGCGTCTATCCAATCGCCATCGTTAATCACGAACGATGCTTCATTGTTGTATAGTGCAACTTGGAACCGACTTTGAAGGGGTATATTCGCTGCCAACCACTCAACCGTCCGGATCGCGCGACGCCATTTAGGTGCTTGGAGTTGTCGCTCTGTGTCCATGTTGCGTCGTCTCAGGACATTGACGATCGTTTTATCCAACATACTCGCGGAAGCGTCGAGGGCAATTAAGATGTGTTCGCCCCCCATGTATAGACCGGTGAGATATTGGCGGTCGCCTTCGCCCCTTATCTCAATGGTTGTCTGGCCTTGCTGGTTTCGGTTTGCTTGCGCGAGTGCAGCGACCTCGAGTTCGGTTTCCTCTAATTCCTTAATAAGCTGTTCAAGAGAGTCTGACTGATCCAGAGATGTCTTTTCGATGACATTGATCTCTTCTTCCTTGATTTCGAGCTCGGTTATGGTCTGTTCGACCGATTGTTTTACATCGGCGATGCGAATGCTCAGATTACCAACTAGATCGCGCAAATATGCAAGGCTTTTGCGCCCGGTATCCAACTGGTAGTCAAGGAGTCGAGACTCTGCGCGCAGGTAACGATTGTCCACCTCCTCAGCGGTTTCCGTAGCATGGTTAATGATCAAGTACATGATCACGACGGCGCCGAACCCACCGGCCATGACGTCAATGAACGACAGCGTGAAGACATTGCCCTCACGGCTTCTTCTAGCCATGGTCGAAGACGTGTATTAACACAAACTCCTGTGCCTTTGCGGCATCGCTGCCATACTTGATACGGTCACCGCTTGAGACAGTTGTGCGCGAGTCAATAAGCGTGTCGTTCAAGAGGATGGGAAGGTCGGGATACGGCTCGAGAGCGAGTGCACCGTCCAACTGTTTCAAGGTACAAATGGCTTCGTTTTCGTGCGATATGACGTGACTAGAGCCAATGGGATATGCGATATGGTTTTGTAGCACGTGGGTCGGGATGTGTGCAAGAGCGTCGGGTGTCGGCAATTCGTTGAGCGGGCGTTTGTATGTGCTTGGCGCTCTTGGCAGATCTGATGTATATCTGAACGACTTGTGGAGTTCTACATCGGCACTTGCAGGCGTCTGTGCGTTAACTTGCACAGCGGCAGCTATCGTATTCGATGCCGGGCAAACCTCGACTCTGCGACCGCTATTCTCAATAAATGCTCGCAAGCCGGGTATGCAGTTTGCATGTTCGCCTAGTAGCACAAGCGATTCAGCATCACAAGTCGCTGCGATTCGTTCGTAAATATCAATGCAATTTTCGATTAAATCGTCGCGTCTGACGTTTGTTGAGCGCGTTTCGCCGTTATGTTCTACACTAACGATCATCTCGTTACTGCCGTTGATGCGCTCTCGTAGACGATCGAATACTTGCTGCTCGGTCTCGCCCGATATCCGAGGGTCAAAACGTGTTTCATCCAGCGATCGCTGCGCTACTGTGTCGATCCAACGCTTAACCAACTGGAGATAGCCTGTAGACGCGATGGTCTTGAAGTCGACTGCTTCCATACAGCCGTTCGTATTGTTCAGACGCGTCACTACAGTGCGTTCAAGATGCAGATCTATAAAAAACGCGTTGCTTACGTCGTTCGCGTGAGGGCTTGCAACGATGGCACGATCGACGAAACCGCGAGGGTGCAAATGCTGGTATTCGAGGATCCCGAATAAAAGACCTATCTGCTCACTATCGAAATCGCTGGGGACTACAACCCAACCGTTGTCGGCTACCTTACCATCACTAAATGCCTTAACGACTTGGTTGTATACCAAATCGGAATGCTTGCCGATATGCCGAGTAGGTGGTTCGATGGCATCCTCGTTCATGCGTTGCCAGTACGAAGTCTGACAGTGCACCGGTGAGATAAATAACTGAGCTAGAGCTTCGTGGCCGAATACCGTGTTCGAGTCTGTAACGTAAGCTATGCCAGGCTCTTCATACATGGCCGTGCTATCGCTAATGACCCTTAGCAAAATGTTGTTGACATCCAACAACCACATGTCAACGAACCTGCATGTGGCGTATGAGATTGTCGTCGCACCACGTCTGCGAGTCGATGACGAGCTGTTCTTGAACCCGTTGCAGTTGGTGAACGCAGAGCATCACGATGATGCTGATGACGAGGGCGACAAACGTTGAGTTAAATGCGATACCCAAGCTCTCGGTAACGCCAGCAATATCGCCTTGGACGGCGAGATACGCTTGACTCAGCGCTTCACCGATACCACGGACGGTTCCAATAAAACCGATTGATGGGATGGCCCAAGCGATATAACGAATGACCGACAACTCGCTGTCAAGTCGATCGTTCTCGCTATCGCATGCGGATTTCACCGATTCAGCCACGTTTTGGACATCTTTAGTCGATTCGAAACGACGTAGTGCGACTAATAAAGTGCGAGGCAATAACCGATCGCGATGCTCACTAGGCAGGGCCTGTAATGGTCGCATATAGGTACGGGAATCCTCAGGAAAGACACTGGTACCTTCGCTTATCGACAGCATATTACGCTTAAACATTTGTCGCTCTTGAGCGTTATTCCAGACTTTGAATCCCATGATTGCAAACGACCACAGCATTAATATAAGGCAGGCCTCCTGCTCGTAATCGCGTAACGTTACGAATATAGAGCGTTCCGCAACGAATGCTTCATCGCGTGCAAGGCGTTCTTTACGTTCCTCGAGAATCACGGTCGCATTTGGTCTCACGATGCTGACGTACACTGTATGCACCAAGGCCCATGCGATGACTAGCGCGAGCAAGTATGCAATGAAGGATTCGGTAAATCGTTTATTCATATGTCGGTCGGGAAGGGTACGGCGTAGTCTTCCGAGATGCTCTCAGAGGGAGTAAAAATATCAACCGTCGTCTTGCTCTGTTCGTCGGTGTTTTGATCGGTTGATTCAGCTTGATCTTTGGCGATGTCGGCATCCTGTTTTTCGACCTGCTCCCTCTTGCCAGCGTTGGTCTCGCGCGAAGAATCGGATTCTTGCGCAGTCGCCAGCGACATCGCACTCATGCAAAGTAAGCCGAGTAAGTATTTGAGATTGATTTCCAACATTATTCTGCAAATCTAGCCAATCTAAAGCCGACATCGCGACGCCCGTCGGACCCATAGTCCCGGAACGATAAACGAAGGTCTGTAATCGTGCCGTGCATCCAACTGGATCCTCGGATCACGTGATACTCACCGCTGTCCGGGCCGAGATTCGGTAAGACCGCATTGACTTCAGGAACGTTATAAAAATTATGAACCCATTCAGCGACATTCCCACCCATGTCGTTGAGACCGTGGTAATTGGCGTTGAACGTACCGACTGGCGATGCGACAGTGTGATTGTCGTTATAGTTAAAAATCACGCGCCCGATCACGTGCTGTGCCGCGCGGTCCGCGTAATTGCCATGATGGTTTGGCGGTGGCAAACTATCTCCCCATGGAAATAACAGTAGTTCGTCTTTTGTGCCGGTTGAGCGGGCTGCCCAGGACCACTCCGCCTCGGTAGGTAGGCGATAGCCGAGCGAATTAGCGTCGTATTTTGGTGGGTCGCCTGTACGCAAGGTGTAAAAAGGCTCGTACCCTTCCTTCGTTGATAACCAATTGCAGTATTGCGCCGCTTCTCGCCAACTGACGTTGACGACGGGTTGATCGTCTTTATTCAATGTCGAATTCTCGAATTCGCCCGAGTCATGACCCGAGGCAAATCGTCTGAATTCCGCGTTGGTTACTTCGTATTTACTGATGTAAACCAGTCGATCAAGGTCGACGCTTCGAAATACTTCGTTGGCTCGACGCCCGGGTTGACGTCGAGATGCGCCCATGATGATTGACGATGGTTTCAACAAGACTAAGGCTTGATTCTCGCTCGTCATTCGAGCTTGTTCCAAGGAAGCGAGGCGGGCTTCTTCAAGTGTCAATAGCCGAACTTTCAGTTCCTGCTGAAAATCTGACTGCACTGTGATCTGCGTAGCGTAACCAGCATAACCTTCCTTGCGAAGCTCGATGTCATGATCGGTTGCGTGCAACTCGAGTATCGTATTGCTGGTTCCTACCACTTTGCCATCAACTCGAATTTCGACATGTTCGGGGTCGGTTGTAACCGCTAACTTACCTGTAACTTCCTGCAACTTGAGATGTATTTGTCGAGTTTGTAGCGGCTCAAGCTTGATGTTGCGAATGTTTTTTTGATACCCGAAAAGTGACGTTTCTATGCGATGATTGACCCTAGGCGCGAGAGCTACTTCGAGCGGTGTTGTGCCGGTGAATTGGCCGTTGATCGTGACACTCGCATCGCTGGGGGTGCTTTTGAGATACAGTGTGCCCTTACTGAGCTTGAGTGTGACTAACTCAAGCTCGATCGTTTGTTCGGGTTCTACAAACAAGATGTCGGTCCAGGCTTCATAGCCTGGAATTTTCACGGTAATTTCTCGTTCTCCGGCCATGACGCGAATCGGTCCGGGTGTTTGGTATGGGGTTTCCTGGTCGTCAATAAGGACTTTTGCACCAGACGGCGAAGTAGGGAGGAGGACTTCGGCCCAGTTCGGTCGCAATTCGTAAGTAATGGTTTGCTCGACCTGCCGTCCCGTAATGTCCGCAGAGATTTCAGTGGATTGATAGGAGTCGGCGCGAACGCTTAATTGAACCGTACCGCTGGGTAGCTCGGTCGTCAAAGGGGCCACGCCAAGATGCTCTGAGCCTAGATCAACGCTAGCGCCTACTGGGTTACCGGTTATGTATATCACGCCAGGCAAAGGGGTGAACTCGAGCTCGACCAGCTGATCGGACTGTGCCAATACTTGGACAGATTGTCGTATCGGCTTGTACCCGTCTGCATTCGCTACGACTTCATACTGACCTGGAGGCATTAGATAAGACGAACCGGATTGAATGGCTATCCCACCAGCAATGTCAACGTTCATTGGTTCAGTGTTCGCAGTGAAACGCACGGCAGTGGCAGTAAAGAGAAACCATGCAACAACGGAGACACATAAGATGAAAACAACCAACAACGACTGCCACCATGAAGGCAGCGGCAGTTTCAGCCGTGTGGGTTGTTCAGTTGGTTGGAATTGTGTCGGTCGCAGACCGTGCGTGGCACCGGATTTTGCCACCTAGATGGGCTCGTTGCACACAATCGAGATGGGTTCCATACCGGCTTCGACCACGATTGTTTTACGTACATCGCGACAACCGTTAGCGCTACCGGTCAGCAGGTAACGCCCTGGACGCAGTGAGAGAACTTTGCGGTCGAACGGCCCTAAATCGCCTACAGTGGCTAAACGAACCTCCATTTCGTTATCGGACACGAACACGATGCGTAATGGTGTAGAAGCTGTCTCAATCAAACGAGAGAGTTGGTCAATTTTGGTCCTATGGTGTTGATGGACGAGATCGTGACCGCGGGCCCCTACGAGCGTTTGTTGTGCCGCGTCAAATGCTTCGCTCGACGACAACTGGCCAGGATCTGCAAGCACTTGATCCATAGCAGCTGTCAAACGTAGTGCCGTACGAATGCGTTCGTGACCATTTCGAGCAAATTGCAAATTGTTGTCGATTTCAAGTATGCGTGTAAAAGTCTCCTGAGCCGAGTGCCAATCTCCTGCTCGTTCCTGTTTCTCCGCGTTGGCTTTTAAGTTTCTGATATGTGCATTGTTGAGACGATTGGCGACTTCGTCCAAACCAGTTTTGGTTGCGGTATCGTCCGGTCGTGTTCGAAGTGCAGACTCAAAACCTTGTTTTGCCGCCTCAAGTTGATTGGCGTTGAGTGCGGCATACGCTTGCGTGAGCTTGGCGCTAAAGTCAGCGTCGCGTTTGGTTTGTGTTAGTTCGCGTAAGCGAACATCAAGACCTTCCGTTTGCGGATCAATGTGCCGGGCTTGAATGAGTTGCTCGATTGCTAGGTCGTAGTTGCCACGCAGCGAGGCGCGAGCCGAGACCCGGAGAAGAGCATTGACTTCGGGTAATTTCTTTAATCTCTCTAACGCACTTTCAAGCGCCGGGTCATGCGGCTTAATTTGCGTTGCATACTCAAGTTGTGTTCGCGCTTGATGTAGATCGCGTTCGACTAAGGCTGTATAGCCGACCTCGAATGATTGTTCGAATTCTTTTTCTCGAGCATCCACGAAATCTCGCAACTGATTGGTTGCGTCGCGATATTCTTCTATCGCGCGGTTGTACTCGCGGCTTGCGAACGAGGTGTCTGCAGCGTTGGCAGCATCAATGATGGCGTCGTATTGTTGGCGGTGCGCTGCCAGACCTAGCTGATCACGTTCCACCTGGTTCTGGATGGTGGCAAACTCTCTAAGGATGACTTTCGCTGACTCTTGCGCTTGCTGCTGTTCGATATCCTGGAAAGGTAAAGGGGATCCGCTAGGAGATGGTCTTGAGTCAACGCTTTGATGCTGCTCATTTTCCCTAGATTGCGCCGAAGGGTTCTGAAACGTAACAGTCGTTGGCATGTAGCGAAACCCAATAAACGCAACAATCAAAACGACAAAAACAAGTGCTATCGGCCATGGGAACGGGCGTTTTTTAGTTAATGCAGTTTGCCCTTCCGATGGTGTAAGCGAAGGCGCAATCGGTTTGATTTTTATAGGATCACTCACGCGGATCCGGGATCTTCAATATGTCGGTTGATATACCTTCGTAGATTGGCGCATCCGCGACATCGGCCGGTATAGGAAGTTGATAGTCTTCGAAGAATAGGCGTCGTAGGATCCGCTTGAGCTCTACATATTGTTGATCGACAGTGCCGATGAGCGATATCGTTGTGTTCTCTAACTCAAGCGTATGAGGTGAAATCTCGGCGGCGGCGGATACTCCTAACTCGCGTAACGCGGAGCCATGGATTGTCATATTGGCGCGTGCCTGAATGGCGCCGAGCACCTCCCCCGCACCGCCTATGACCCCAGCGTATCCAGCGAATTCGGTTGGTCGCGCGGAGCTGCGTTGCATCGCTGCACCGCCGGCAACCATTAATCCGCCAGCGATGAGCTTCACTCTAGCACGATCCCGTTCTTCACGGAAAGCGATAGCATCTTCATATGAACTTTCACGCCACTTCTGGTATGGTGAGTACATACGTGTTGCGAAGTCGCCGTAATATTCATCAAGCGTATCAATAAAAAGATACTCTCGTTCGCGGATGCGGCGCACGCGTTGTAGCATCGGATCTTCATCGGCTGGCATGCGTGTGATCGCCACGATGTCTTGTTGATCGTCGTTGAGATGGTTACTAAACGCGTCCGGTGAGAATTCGCGGGCAAACAAAAGTTCTGCCGTCGTGCGGATCTCGCGAATTTCCTTATCGGATAGTTGTGATTGGTACATATACATCCGATCCGCAATGGACTTGTACATCGACTGAAACGGATCAATGTTTGCTGGTATATTCGGTTCGTAGGCGAATTTGCTCGCGAGCGTCTCGTACGTTTCCTCGAACCACACGACACGGCGAGCATCTTGCACTTTGACGTGCGCGATCAGCCGCTCCCCATCGGAATGTTCGATCGTGCCGGATACTGTCACGTCTACAGCATGAGAATCTCGCGGGAGCACTCGAACGGCACCCCAATTCCCCGTTGATTGAAGCAGGTTCTTCGCAAAGTGAGCAATGTAATTCGCTTCGGCTCGACGCACTTCTTCCGTGATGTTGAGTGCCGTGCGTTCGTCGTATGAATCGGGTATGTTGGCATCGAGTACTTTAACGCCTACATTAAGCAATAGGTGATCCGGAATCGTTTCCATCGCAGAAACCGGCGGGGCGAGATCCACGAAGCGCACGGTGGGCTTCATCGTGCAGGCGCAAATAAGCAAGCTAGCGGTTGCGCCTATCAACAGGCACGTAGCGTTTGCTTTCATTTTCGCTTATTTAGATAGCGTCGTAACTCATCCCATAGTGCCGCGCGTAAATTAGGATCCGTTTCCGCCAGTGCGGCTTCTCGAAGTTGTCGCGCTACGACATCGTCGTCTTTGGCATCGGGAATGTCGGCTGCGCCGATGGGCGCCGGGTTTGGTTTCTCTGGTACTTGCTGTGAATGTCGTCCGGGATAAGTTGGATTTGGGATGGCGGTTGTCGACGTGCCACCTGACTCGGTACCCTGATCGCGGCCATCGTTGATGTTCGATGCGCTTGATGCAACCACATCGCCGGGTAACTCCATCCCGCCAGCGCGCTTATTCACTTTTGAAGTGTATTCTTCGCGATCACTCATGATGCTGCCGTCAATACCAGCAAGCGTCTCTTCAAGTTCTTTATCCGTCTCGGCGATACCGCTCTCGTCCACTTGATCGACATCATCAACTTCCGGTATGCCGGGTCGAACCTTTTCTGTTTCCGGTAACTCGTTGCTTAATACCCAACCGTCAGTCTCAGGTGTGTTTTGACTTTGTTCGCCAAGTAAGCCTGCCCCAGAATTTTCACCAGCTTTCCTTTCTTGACCGCCTTGGGGTTGTTCGCCAACACCGACGCTTGGCAATCGCCCCAGGTCTTTTCCTGACTCCGCACCGTCTTTAGAGCCCGATAGCCGCTCGTCGCCGCTGCGTTGGTCAACGAGACCGCCTTCTTGGGATGAATCTTGATCAGCGCTTTCGCTTTCGGCAGTGCGTAACGGGCCGCCAGGCAGACCAGATTGATTCTGTGCAGTGGTCGGATCCTGGTCCAACCCCCCAGAGTCCTCTTGTGCCTCGCTTCTGGACTTATCGCCGCTGGTCATATCGGGTAAGCCAGGTATGCTCGGGAATGCCACGTTCCCACCTTGCTGTGAACTCGACGATGGTGAAGCGGGTGAAGGTATGCTAGAAGGTTGTGGCGTGCCGCCAACTTGTGGTGTTGGCATGCCGCTAGGATTTGTAGGCGATGACTGACTCGGCATGGGCATACTTGACCTACCGGTGCCTTGTTGGCCGGGCAGCGTTGGCATGGGGCTGCCCTGCGATGGGCTGCCGCCTCTGTTTGATTGTGATGGCGTTTGTTGTGGATTAGATTGACGGCTTTGTGGTTGCTGCGAAGGCATGCGGGATTGAGGCGACTGCGATTGTTGAGACGGTACGCGCATCGTAGGAAACGAACTCGGTGCTGACGACATGCAGCCTGACAGTGCGAAAGAAACCCATACCATGCAAACGATTGCGATGGTAACTCGGATGGTGGTGCGCGGGAAGTTTTGAGGTACTTTTATCATGCTATACTAAACTCTGTGCAACGCAGCATTGCGCCATAGTTAGTCAATAGTAATAGATAGACAAATTCTTAATTGAAAAAGCTACTAAAAAAATGTTACTTGGAGCTACGAAACGATGTGTTTTTTGTCGAACGCTGGGATTTCCGGGTTTCTGAGGTTGAGTAGTACGGAAACGTGTGTATGAACTGAACATTTTCAGATTGGATAGCTGTGCCATCTATGAATGCAGGTCGATATCGTGAGGCTGCTGCCGCTTGTCGTGTTGCTCTAGCTAGTATCTTACCTGGGTTGGATGAGACCTGCTCAATGTCCTCGGTTGTTCCCGCTTCGGTGACTGTAAGCGTGATTTCGATGCGCCCTTCGAGCTCGACAAGCGGGATCTTCGAAGATTGTTTAGGGCGTTGGGGGTTATGTGGCGTTGGTTTGTAGAGTATGTGGGGCGTTGACATATTCTCTTCAATGAATGCGTATTGTGGCGTATCCCGCAAGGAATCCCAAATATCGCGGTATACGACGCTCGCTTTGTCGAATTGTTCAAATAGTAGGTACCAATCTGCCAATTCAAGTTTTGCGTCAGCCAATATAACGCTATCGAACCGTTCGGTTCCCATATAGATCTTGACGAGTTCAAGAAGCGCTTCTTCGCCCTTCGAGAATTCATTTAAGGTCGCGAAGTAATGATCTGAGTGATTAATCGTGTCGTACGGACGTGGCGTAAATTTATCTACTTGCGAAATAAAGTGAGGCGGACGAAATCGTTCGAGTCTGTAGGTCGTAGCGAGACCTCTCAATGCGCGCGTGCGACTCTCTCGTACGAAAGTAGGATCGTCGTTAAACCTTGTTAAGGCAGTTTCGTAAAGTCCGCGGGCCGTGAATATGTTGTTTGTATCCAGATACCAGTCGGCCAGATTGAATAAGCCTGGCAATATGTCAGTTGAAGAGGTGCCATATTTACGCCGATAGATTGAGAATGCATATTCTTGGCGATCGTTAGCTCGTGTGAATCTCTCTTGTGCGAAAAACGTGTCGGCTTCTTTGTATAGAACTTCAATCTGTCGTAAGTCATGAAGTCCGTATTGGCGTCGTTGAATTGAGCGTGCATCGTCGTAGTGGGTAAGCGCCGCATCAAAGCGCCCTAGCGCATACAGAGCGTCACCCTTCAGGACAAGAGGTTCAACGAGGTGCTCGCTTAGCCATCCATCCGAGCTGGCTAGATCAGTTATTCGTTTGTCTAATAAATCAAGCGTCTTTTCTGCTTCTCCAGTCGCAATCATGGCTTCAATTGCTTCCCGGTCATTTGCTTGAAGTCCTGTCGCGGCGAGAACAGTACCTGCTAACATGACTGCAATGCTGTAAAAGACTGGTAAAATCCAATGAAGTGACTTGAACACAGATAGTGTCACTTTAGAGTTGCACCTTTTCGATCACTTAACCTGCTAGGTATGCGGAATTTCCGCGGTGAGTTTTGAACGGCTAGAGTTAACTGTTCAGATATAAACATTTTAACTCATGGGCGGGTGTGGCTTTTTCTGACGCTACCCTTTGATCCTGTATCTACTAGTGATAGGCATCATGTATCAACATGAATAACGAGCGTCTCGTCGTCGATACCTGTGGCTTGTGGTGTCCAGAGCCTTTGATTATTGTGCGGAATAAAGTACGGGAAATGGATAGTGGGGAAGAGCTTTTCATTCGAGCCACCGATCCGTCAACCCACCGGGACTTCACAAATTTTTGCCGTTTCATGGGACACGAACTAGTCGAAGCAAGCGAAAGTGATGGGGTACACCACTTCGTTATACGTAAAGGATGAATGCACGTTTGGCACCGCTGCACTACTTCGCCTATGGGAGTAATATGAATCCAGCACGTGTAGCCGACCGCAAGTTACCCATCCTGGGCAAGCCTATGTTCGGCCAATTGTTCGGCTATGCATTGCGCTTCAACAAGATTTCACGCACTCGGCCGGGTTCAGCCAGCGCCAACATCATGCCATGCCTTGGCCAATCAGTCGAGGGCGTGGTCTATTGCTTGACTGAAACCAACGCGATTGAGTCGATGGATGTTTTCGAGAATTCGCCGATAGACTATGCGCGCAAGGTCGTCTTCGTTCGCGTCAGGGCGATGAGAGAGACCGAAGGTTTTGATCTATTACCAGCATGGACCTATATTGCGAAGGCACATGCCATTGACGAACATGTGAAACCAACTCGCGAGTATGTCGGTCATCTCCTTGCATCGCCATTCATCCTGGAAGGTGAAGCTGCCCGATTACGAGCTATCGAATGTATAGATGACTGAGCAGCGTCATGCGGAGGAGTGCGATGTCGTCGTGATTGGGGCGGGCGTGATCGGACTAGCAGTCGGTCAAGCCTTAGCTCGCGAAGGGCGTGATGTGCTCGTTCTGGAGAGTCAGGACTCAATAGGTACAGAAACGTCAAGTAGAAACTCCGAGGTCATTCACGCCGGTATTTATTACCCTACCAATTCGTTAAAGGCGAAGCTGTGCGTTCGCGGCAAGCATCTGTTGTATCAGTACTGCAAATCCCATCATGTACCGTACGAAAACATTGGGAAATTTATCGTGGCCACATCGGTTGACCAATTTGATACCTTGCGCCAATATCAAAGTCAAGCGATGCGCAACGGCGCCGGGGAATTGCCGTGGCTATCCAAACAAGAGCTTGAGTCGCAAGAGCCTGCCGTGGCTTGTCTAGGAGGCATTTTGTCTCCTACCACAGGGATTCTGGATAGCCATGCTTATATGCTCTCACTTGTTGGTGAATTGGAAGCGCATGGCGGTATGATCGCCTTTCTTTCATGTGTTAAGGAGTTAACTGCCGCTGATAGTTTGTTGGTTGCGACAGATCAGTTAACCCTTGCCCCACGCGTCGTTGTTAACGCAGCTGGGTTAGATGCTCCGAGCCTCTCAAGCAAAATTGGTCGTCAATTTCGCTCTTATTATGCCAAAGGGCACTATTACTCGTTGACGGGGGCGTCGCCCTTCAAACGCTTGGTCTATCCGGTTGCGGAGGCGGGTGGACTAGGCGTCCATGTTACTTTAGATATGGCGCATCAAGCACGATTTGGGCCGGATGTCGTTTGGCAATGCGGGCGGGACTATAGCTTTGATGATTCTCGGCGAGAGTCATTTGTCAAGTCTATCCGTCGTTACTACCCAGACCTCAATGCATCAAAGTTGCAACCGGGCTATACCGGTATTCGACCCAAACTGGCTCCGGCGACTGAGCCAGCCTCCGATTTTGTCATCAATGGTCCGCATGAGACAGGCGTTTCGGGATACGTCGAGCTGTTAGGAATTGAATCGCCTGGTTTGACGGCCTCGTTAGCAATCGCTGAGCGCGTGGTCGAAATGGTCTGCTAGACTTGCTTCGCTTGAAATTTCAATGTGCGGCGATGCCCGACTCTACGTCCCCTGTGTCGCCTTTGTCCGGATAAGCAGGAGCGTATTGGCGATACAAATGTTGACCGATGCGCTCAATCCGTTCGCGTTCTTCGACATCTAGTGGTCCTGCCTCTAATGCGGATATGGCCTCTTCCATCTGCTCAGCGTTGCCGGGACCGCAAATAACCATATCGACTGCATCCGGCGCTAGCGAATAGCGATAACAATCTCGCGCGCTCACGGGGTGTTCGCCGGTGGGCATTTTGGTCGGGTCAAGTAGGTGACCCCACCGCGTGGATGTGTAGGTCGCCATGAAGGGTTTTGGTCGATCGTTCACGAATGGGAAGATGTCGCGTTCAGCTCCCCGATGTACGGCGTTGTACCGGAACATCAGCAACTCATAAGGGCACGAGCCGTTTGCGTAGTCATCAAGCAATTGGGGAAGAAAAGGTCGATTGTGACTGCTAATGGATAGGTAACGCACGATATCGCGAGATTTGAGTTTCTCGAATACATCAATGAATTCGTTCCCTGGTTTTTCGTCTCTTGAGCCGAGAAGCAAGAAATCAAATCGACCTACTCCACAGCTGCGTAACGCTTCTTCCACTTCGCCTTCAATGGTGGCTGCGTCCTTGGAATAGGACTGGATCGTGAAAATGAGGTCGTCTCGATTCTTTCTCTCAAGATTCCGCATCGCCGTGGCGAAGTCGGGCTGTCTCACTGTGCCCCAATAGAGGTAATTGACACCCCATTCAACGGCGGCCTCAATGGCCGAAGTAGGTGCGTTGAAGGTCGAGCCGATTCCTAGGCGGCTCGTCGTAAGACCTGTGTTTGCAAGAGGTCGTTTTTCGAGGAATGGATTCATGACGGCACCAACTGATTACTTGGTTGCAAATAGTAAGGCTTGGTTTGGCGCGATAGTTCAAGGCCTTTGGTGACTGATTGATTTCATATCTCGCCCTAAGTCAAGGTCAATTGGATGGGATACGCTGTGCTCGCTGTAGAAGCGGGCAGATTGAGCTCTGAGCGGATTTCAATGACACGAAGCACAGCTTCTATCAAACCCACAATATACTGGAGCTGACAGGATAAGATATTTATTACGGTAGGTAGACTCACCGATTTTTCTACATTAGAAAAAACACCCGCCATTCAGGTGTAGGCGCATCCTTAAAAAACGATAGCATTTGCTATTTATAGTTCGATCGTTACGATCTCTTTTCTTCTTGAATCCGACTGAGATTTCGCCTTGTCTGGGTCTGGTGAGCACATCCCACGACCGTTCATTAAATGGGCGGGTGGAAAGCAGCAGTTACTCGCCACACTACATCGTCGTATGCCGCAGCTAGATTCGATTCGTAATTATTACGAAATCTTCGGGGGGGGGGGCAGCGTTATTATTTTCCCTTATATATAAGCTCAAAAATTGTCAATTTCATCTAAGCGATAAAAACGAATCGCTCATTGATGCATTCATTACGGTACGAGACGATGTAGAGGCTCTCATAGAGAGATTATCGACGTACAAAAATACGATAGATACCTACATGGAAATTCGTGCGTGGGACACCGAGCCGAACTTTCCGAAAAGATCAAGAGTCGAGAAAACAAGCCGGCTCATTTACCTCAATAAAACCTGTTTCAATGGTTTATACCGCGTAAACCTAAGCGGTCAATTCAACGTACCATTCGGTAAATACAAGAACCCAACCATTTGTGATGCAGCCAATCTGCGTGCTTGCTCCAACGCTTTAAAGAGCGTTGATATTCAGATTGCCGATTATGACCAGTTACTCAATAAGATAGAGAGCAGGTCGTTTGTTTACATTGACCCACCATACGAACCAATATCAAAGACGGCAAGCTTTAGCTCCTACACAGCCGACCGATTCGACGAAGTCGACCAGGTTCGCCTCTTCAAATTCTGTCAGCAGCTATCGCGAAAGCGAGTACGTTTCATGTTGTCGAATTCGTCAGCGACTTGGCTAGGTAACCTGTATCGCAAAGATCCTCGCTTTCTAGTGGGGCGTGTGCAAGCGAATCGATCAATCAACCGCGATAAGCATGGACGCGGCCCAGTATGGGAAATTGTCGTGCGCAATTACCGCTAGGATGCTGTAGGTTCAAGCGTGACGACTGCGAACGACAAGGCGTGGGATTCGATTCTATCCCATGATCCGTCAATTCTGCAGTCAATCGAGTCGCAAGGTTTTTTTGACATTGAAAGTATGCAAATCAAGCGATATCGGGAACCGCGCTTGGCTTGCAAAATCGATTTTAGAGAAGAGGTGCCAATCCCACTCAAAACCAAGAAGCTTTCGGTATTAGCCATTAGAAATGGTTTATATCGGATAGCGCAAACGGATACGTTTATTGATGTTCCCCAAGAAGATGGTCTTCAATCGCGCCCCATTCAGTTTTCCATACCAAAACATATTAAGGTGCTATCACCAACAGCGATTAGCGGCGAATCGAAGGCGTTGGATGCGGCATTGCTGAGTGGTATGTTGGATCATGTATTTAAAGATCAGGTATCGCTCGTACTACGGGGGAGGGAGAGAAGCGAGAAATTCCGCTTTGCAATGAGTGATCGGGTCAAATGTGGTAGCGTCATTCCGTACGAGGTAGACGGGGTCCAAATCGAAGTGGATGGAGGTTACGAAGGGCGCAAAGGTATTTATCTTGTCGAAGCAAAAAACGTCGTTAATGCAAACATGAACATACGGCAGCTCATTTATCCTGCAATTCATTACCAACGCAAGTTCGGAGAGGCTAAGCCAGTACACACATACTTACTTCTCTTCGACACCACGACTGAAATCTTCCACTTTACCCGCTTCCAAGCAACCCATGGCGACGGGTTTGCGAAGCCGTTCGAACTCAAGCCGTTCGAACTCAAGCCGCTCGAATCTATTGCATGCCGGTTAGAGATCCCAAATGAACCCATTCGAGACTATTGGAAAGCATTACGCACTATACCCGTTGACGAAAGCGTCGTTGATACAACAAGGCCGTTTCCTCAGGCCGACGATTTTCGTAAGGTGTTCGACATGTATCAACGGCTTAAGGATGAAGGCGAACTTGGTGTGACTGAATTATTTGGCAACTATGCAATCACCCCGCGTCAGTTCGGCTATTACGGGAATGCGATGCGGTGGTTGGGTATTGTGGATTTCGATCGTTCGAAGCAAACCTACGTACTTTCTAACCAAGGACGCAAGCTGGCATTGATTGAGTCGAAGAAAGAAGCACTGTTCGAGATGGCCAAAATCGCTATGACAAACGATATTTTTCACGAGTTTTATCACTACGGTCGCGCTGGTGTTTCTTCGAAATCGCGCTACCGAAACCGCTTACACACGGACTCCACCTTCTGGCGAAGGCTTGGTACCGTTGATAGCTGGCTAGCTTATTTTCAAACCGTTCTCGCTCCTACACTCTAGCTATCTTTCCAAATCGTCTAAGAACAGCTACGATCGCAATCTTGCTTAGCACGTAGTTATTAGGCATATCAAGACAACGTAGATGGGTGCAGGAAGTTATCGCCACCTTTAGATTAGGAACCGTGCGTTACGGAAATTGCCGTAAATCGAATCCATTGCCTTCACAGTCCTTGGCGGACGCAACGCGGACCGGGACAAACTCGTTCGGCTCTAGAGGTGTCGTGATGCTCCCACCGTGGGCTTCAATCCTCTCTTTCATCTCCTCAATACTGTCGACAAGAAAACAAATGCCCGCATGAGGTATCGGCCCTTCGTCCATGTCAGAACCAAGAATGTGCAAGGCGAGTTTGATGGAACCGAAGTCCAGCTCGGACCACCCTGGCGAGATAGATAGCGTTTCGACATCAAATACAGCTTGATAAAAGGCTATGGCACGATTCATATCGCGTACATAGTGGATAACCAAAGGATCATGCGCTTTCATACTGTTTGCTGCTCGTACGTGTCGAGAAACTTCTCAATCTGGGTCATGGCATGCGTTAATTCATCGCGGGGTGGTAGAAATACGATGCGGAAGTGATCGGGTTCTGGATAGTTGAAAGCGGTACCTTGAGCAATCAAGATATGGCGATCATGTAGGAGGTCGAACACAAATTGCTCATCGTCGAGAATATTGAATCGTTTGACATCAATTTTCGGAAATAGGTAAAGCGCTCCTTTCGGTTTAACACAAGTTATACCGCTGATCGCAGTTAGTTGATTCCATGCCTGGTTTCGCTGCTCGAATAACTCGCCGCCAGCTTGAGTGAGTTTAAGAATTGATTGATAACCACTTAGTGCGACTTCGACGCCATGCTGCGACGGAACGTTCGAACACAACCGCATGGCTGCAAGCAGATTCAGACCTTCTATATAGTCTCGCGCTAAATGTTTCGGTCCCGACACGACGAGCCAACCGGTCCTAAAACCTGCAGCTCGATATGCTTTCGACAAACCGTCGAATGAAAGTACCAGAACATCTTCATCAATGGATCCGCAAGGTATGTATTCGGCATCTTCGTAGGTGATCTTGGCGTAGATCTCGTCGGCGAGTACGATCAATCGGTGTTGCCGCGCCCATGCGAGCATATGTTCAAGCAACGCTCGATCGTATACCGCGCCAGTGGGATTGTTGGGGTTGATTACTACAACGGCGACTGTGCGATTTGTCGTTTTTTCCCTGATGTCAGCCATATCGGGATGCCAGTCTGCGGATTCATCGCAGCGATAGTGAACGGGAACGCCTCCCGATAGGCGTATTGCGGCAGACCAAAGAGGGTAGTCCGGGGTGGGCACCAGCACTTCATCACCCGCATTCAGTAACCCTTGCATCGACATCACAATGAGCTCGCTTACGCCATTGCCCAAATAGATGTCGTCAAGGGCAACGTTTGGGATGCCTATGCGTTGCGTTTCTTGCTGTATCGCCATGCGCGCGGACAATATGCCTTTGGCGTCGGCATAACCTTGAGAAGCGCCTAGATTTTGCGCGATTGCGCGGGATACGCTCTCTGGCGTTAAAAATCCAAAGGGCGCCGGGTTGCCGATATTGAGTTTAAGGATAGGCGTGCCAGCGTCTTCAAGCCGCTTGGCTTCGTCCATGACCGGGCCCCGAATGTCGTAACAAACATCGGCTAGTTTGGTGGACTTTCTATACTGATGTATACGTTCTTTAGAGACGACCGAGTCTTGATGAAGTTCCAGCGTCACCTAGTCTCCACCAAGGCGTTCGTTCGTAGAATTTGCATTGTTAAAACGCGCGAAAATTGTAGCGATGCAGGATACGAAGAGACCCAAAGAAAAGAAAACAGAGGCGGAGTGGCGCGAAGAACTGACAGATTTCGAATATCAAATCACACGCCAAGCAGCGACAGAAGCGCCATTCACAGGCGAGTATACCAATACGAAAACGCCAGGAACATACGTGTGTCGATGCTGTGGGGAGCCCTTATTTTCGTCGAAAACAAAATATGAATCCGCGTCGGGGTGGCCGAGTTTTTACGAACCGATCAATAGTGAAAGCGTAGACACGAAGATTGACCGCAGTCACTTTATGGTACGGACCGAAGTGTTGTGCTCACATTGCGATGCGCATCTTGGGCATGTATTTCCAGACGGACCGATGCCGACGGGACAACGCTGGTGCATTAATTCGGCATCTCTGAAATTACACGAGAATGTCGATAGTTCGCGCTAGAACCCTATAGCGCACCCTTCCTTGCGGTGATCTGAGGCGGCGCAGTAACCCTCGTCAATTCGACAGATCAATTGCGCCCCGCCGAACAGATTTTCATTTGCTTCAATGGCAACGCAGTGACCTTTTGCGGCCATCTGGGCAGCAACTTTTGGATCAGTGCCGATTTCTAGCGCCACATCGAATTGTGGCGTGACATGCCATCTCGGCGCATCGGAAGCAGCTTGCGGGTTTTGATCATGGTCGAATATGCGACTAATCATTTGCACATGTCCTTGATGTTGCATGTGTCCGCCCATGACGCCGAATGCTGCGAGCGGTTCTCCATGCAGATCACTCGCAAATCCAGGAATGATGGTGTGAAAAGGACGCTTGCCGCCAGCGACTTGATTGGGATGGTTTGTATCTAGAACGAAACCCGCACCACGGTTTTGCATAGCAATGCCAGTGCCTTCAATGACAATACCTGAACCGAAACCCATGTAATTGGATTGAATATAAGAAACCATCATGCCAGATTCATCGGCTGCTGCCAGATAAACCGTGTCATTTGAATAAGGTAAAGCAATGGGGGGCAGCGCGGAGGCGGTCGGCCCTATGGTTGCAGCGGCTTGATGTAGGGAGGTGTCGTCAAGTAGTTCTTCAATGGAGACGAATTCAGCCATTGATTCGATGTCTGCGATATGGTTGAAAGCAGCGCGGATAGCAATCTTCATAGCTTCGACTTGCAGGTGTATCCACTCAGCGGAATCGGGTTGAAGAGACGCTACGTGCGTGTGCCGAAGTATGCCGAGTGCGATGAGCGCTGCCAACCCCTGACCGCTTGGTGGTAACTCGTGTAAACGAACCTCTCGATAATCAATTGCCAGCGGTTCGTGCCAGAGACCTTGATGTTCATCAAGATCAGCGAAAGTCATACAACCGCCTTCCATATTCGATTGCTTGATGATCGCTTCAGCCAACTTGCCTCGATAGAACGATTCGCCATCCGTTTCGGCGATGTCCAGCAAGGTTTTTGCTAACTCAGGTCGGGCAAAGGTTTCACCTGCCGAAGGCGCTTGACCATCCTTACAAAAATGGTTCTGGAATGGTTCGAAATCTGCAAATATCTCTCGGCTTAGAGCCCAGAGCGCGGCGGTCTTGTGCCCTACGTGAAAGCCGCTATTGGCGTATTGAACGGCACGTTCAAATAATCGCGTAAATGGCAGTGATCCGAATCGACGGTGTAGATCAGCCCAAGTTTGTACGGCCCCCGGTACGGTTACGCAGTCCCACCCTTGGGTAGGCATGCGGTCAACGTGGGTAAATCGAGACGGATGCCACAATTGCGGCGAACGTCCTGATCCTGAATAGCCGTGCAGTTTTTTTCCGTCGAAAACTTGTGCGAACGCGTCGCCGCCAACGCCGTTATTTGAAGGTTCGACAACCGTGAGTGTGATTGCGGCTGCAAGAATCGCATCAACCGCGTTACCACCACGCTGCAAGATTTCAATACCCGCCTGAGTGGCGAGTGGTTGGGACGTTGCGACGACATTGCGCGCTGCCACGGGTGCGCGTTGAGAGCGATAGGGAAATTCCCAGTTAAATGCAGTCGACATGCAAATGTATGTCGACAGCCAGGAGTCTAGCTCTCGCGTACAAGAACCGACCACTCCGTTCGCGGTCGTGCATGCGAACGGGTGTGAAAGGAAAGGTTATGTTCGGTTATCGTCCTTGCCAGTTCGGCGGGCGCTTCTCGGAAAATGCGCGTGGGCCTTCGATGAAATCCTCGCTGCTTGAGAGGCGACGCACGCTTTCGTATGGCACCTTCATGGAGCCTTCGAGCGAGTCCATCGAAAGACTTTGATAGACCACATCTTTACTCGCTCTGATCGACAGCGGTGCACACTCCAAGATCATCGCAACCCATCGGTGGGTTTCTTCCATCAACTGATCGTGCGGAACAACGGCATTGACAAATCCAAGTTCCTTTCCTTCCTCGGGTGATACGTGGCGACCTGTCAATATCATGCCTAACGCCCGTTTGACACCGATTTGGCGTGGTAATCGTTGTAGGCCGCCAGCTAGCGCTGCGAGTCCGACTTTCGGTTCTGGCAAGGCAAACACCGCGCGGTCCGAAGCAATGATCAAATCGCATGCAAGCGCAATCTCGAAACCGCCGCCCATGGAAACGCCATTAACTGCAGCAACCACCGGCTTGGCTAAATCGAATCGAGACGTCAGCCCACCAAAACCTCGCGGCGTAGCAACACGTTCTCCACCTTCAGCTTGATAGCGCAGATCATTTCCTGCACTAAAGCCGCGGCCTTCGCCGGTAATGATTGCCACCCACATGTCATCGTCGGCAGCGAATGCGTCGAAAACTTCCCCTAGTTCGGCGTTGGCCGGTGGATGAAGTGCGTTTAACCGTTCCGGACGATTAATGGTTACCGTAAAAATATGATCTTTTTGTTCGACTTTACAAAATTCTGGCATAAAAGTCCTTGCTATCAGAAAAAAGCTCGTTGAGTGAGATTTTATTGAGCGGCGCTTCCGAGCCCTGTCGTTTCTTCAGTTTGAGCGGGCTCGGTTGACATAGGGCGGCTACGCGCAAAACGATCAATGACCGTGCAGCCAACCAAATCACCTTCCACATTGCATGCCGTTCTGATCATGTCTAACGGCCGCTCGACGACCAACAGAATGCCAATCGCTTCAAGCGGTAAACCAACGGCTATCAACACCATTTGCATACCAACCATGCTCCCGCTTGGTATCCCAGGTGCGCCGATGGATGCTGCCATCGCGGCAAAAAAGATGACGATGATTTGAATCGCGCCAAGGTCAATGCCATACAGATACGCAATAAATACGGCCGCTATGCCCTCGAATAGTGCACTACCGTCCATATTTGCAGTCGCACCGAAAGGCACGACAAAACTAAACGTCGAGTTTCGGATGCGGAGATTTTCCGCGGCTTGTAACGTAACGGGGACAGTGGCGGCACTGGAAGAGGTCGTGAAGGCAACTACGAGCGGTCGCGCCGCTTGTTTGAACAATGTAACTGGATGCATGCGGCCGACGAAATAAGCAATGCCCGGAAGTACTACGATGCCGTGGAACAGCGTCACGCATATCACTAATAGCGAAAACGTCAGTAGCTGTGTAATCAATGTCATATCGGCTTCGATTTCTACTGTAAGCTGATATACGATGCCGAGCACGCCGATGGGCACCGTCCAGATAATCCATCCGGTGATCTTGAATAGAGCTTCGGTGACTGTGGTAATACCGCGACGTACGCTGCTATCTTTCTGTGTAGTTAGCAAGAGGGCTAATCCGATCACCAACGCATTGACTACGATGGCCAGAATGTTGGTTTCCGCGAGCGCCGAGATTGGGTTGATTAGAGTGCTCTTTATGACGCCCGCTAGGAGTCCGGCGACGCCGGTGGTTGAATCGTTGAGCAAGCTAGGTTCGATCCCGGACCGTGGCAATACTGCCACACTTTCCGTATAGATCCACGGATGAATAAGAAATACGCTCACGAGTCCGAGGGTGATCGCGATACTTGTAGTCGTCAGGTAGTACAGCATCGTCGTTCCGCCAATGCGTCCGAGGTCGGCGGTATCGCCGAGGCGCAAGATGCCTGCAATGAGCGAAAAGAAAATGAGGGGAGCGACAATCGCTCTAAGCGCGGATAGGAAGATCGCTTTGAGCAGCTCTGCCGATTCATACAACCACGGTATGTTGTCGAACGCCATCGCCAGGAACCAACCGATGAACGCAGCTAAAACGACGAGAGGGAATAGCAGGCGATTGTTCATAGCTCCTCCATGAGAGGCTTACGACCGATGTTGTTCAACGCAGTCGGTGATGAAAAAGCGGCGTCATAAAGGTGCGCTTCCATGTCACCTTAAATTGTTTTTATGGAGAACCTCTCAAAACCACCTAAAAATAGATCAAATCTCAATCTGAATTTGAGAGGCACCCTATATTTATATCCCTACGGGACGACCGGTATGGCTAGGCGATTGATCGGATGCAATTGAGTTCGATCCCTGCATGCGCATTCATGGTTGTCGGTTTGATTGGTGTCGGGTGTTCGCCTTCTGATAGCCGGGTTATCACCGGGACCACTATGGGTACGTACTTTCGCGTCGAATCGAACTGCGGTGGTGCGTTGGAAGAGCAGCGGACAATGGCGGAACTTGAGCGTTTGACGCTGATTTTTTCAACATATCGAAATGATTCACAGATTACAGAGTTCAATCGAAGTCAAAGCGGTGCTTGGGTTGCTGTTGACCAGGATTTCGTAAAGGTAGCAAGGTTCGCCCATCGGGTAACAGTTGCGAGTCGAGGTGCGTTTAACCCTACTGTTGCGCCGTGGGTTGAACGGTGGGGGTTCGGTGCAGCGGACTATGACGAACCTCCATCTAGCGACGAGATTGAGGCAATCAGATCGGCAGTTGGCATGCATCTAATCGAATTGCGCAATATGCCGCCTGGGATTAGGAAAAATCAAGACGGTGTTCGTCTTGATTTTTCGGGGATTGCGAAAGGTTTTGCGGTGGATCGTTTAGCCGAACTGCACGAATCAGGCGATTGTGAAAACTACCTTGTCGACATCGGCGGCGATATGAGAGCAAAAGGGTTGAACGCTAAAAATAGGTTATGGCGAGTTGGTATCGAAAACCCTTTGCATCCAGAACAAATGGTTGGTTATATAGAACTGAGTGAAGGGGCTATCGCGACATCCGGCACCTACAGAAATGTTAGAGAGGTAGGTGGAGAGAGGCTTAGTCACTTGATCAATCCAAATACGGGATTACCTGTGGAACATGATCTGATAGCAGCTAGCGTATTCGCGAAAAACGCCATGTCCGCAGATGCTTGGGTAACTGCATTGAGTGTGATGGGTATCGAAAACAGCATTGAGTTGATCCAGCAATGGAATCTATCGGCGCTACTCATGGAACGCACATCGGATAGGGATATTGAATTGCACCGATTCGGTGTGTTTGCGAGCGATTTCAAGTCGCTTTGAGTGCTTGAAATTCGAACCAAGTTGAAGTCGCGGAATCCACATCAGGTGATCGCGTAGATTGAAACGCGCGCTGTTTCAGCCCCTTGGGTTGCTTTTGAGCTGGCGATATATTCGCGCTAGTGACATAGGTTTTCGTTTCTTAACCAAGACTTCGGTGATTGGTTTGATCGTCTCAATTACTGTGCTATTGGTCGTACAGGGCATCGTCGCTGGATTTCAGCGCGATCTTGACCGAAACGTACTGACGTTAGTACCGCATGTAACCTTTTCAAATCCAGCGGGAGTGCCTAACGATTTAGCGGCACGCGTGGTCAATCAAGTGCCAGAGGTAAAAGCCGCGCTGTCGGTCATTCAGGTTAGCGGTTTTGTGAGCAACGCCAATTCAGTTCAGCAAGCGCAGCTGGTTGGCATCATGCCGAAACTGGCCGAGTCTTTCACAACAGATCGTGCGCACGAATTGGGTATTGCGTGGCATGCGCTGAAGCCCGGTGAATTCGGCATTTTGCTAGGTAAAGGCATAGCTCGCGATCTCGACGTTATCGTAGACGATCAAGTGACGGTGACATTCGCTATAGCTGGGATTTCACCATTCGGATACACACCACGCCAGAAGCTGTTCAAGGTGGTAGGAGTGACTGATACTCAGACAAGCCTTGATTCTATGGTCGCATACGTACATCGCGACGACTCCAAACGCTTATTGAGATTAGCAAATGATGCTAATGCTGCATATTTCCAACTGCACAATCCGATGGTAATCGGAGATGCGTTGTATTCAATGTATGCCGCGGCCAATGAACGAAACCTATTAGCAACAACTTGGCAGGATGTATTCGGGGCGTTATCTCACTTTCTCCAGCGCTTTAAGAATCTGTTGTTTCTATTACTGTCGCTGCTCGTGGCTGTGGCAACGTTTAATCTCGTTTCAAGCACGGTTATGCTCGTATACGGCAGGCGTGCCGATGTGGCAGTATTGCGAACGTTAGGTGGCTCAAATACGTTGATACTTTCGGTGTTTGCTGCATCTGCCTGGGTTATTGCAATAGGGAGCCTCGTTATATGTATTGCTTTGGCTTGGCTCATTGGGTTGGCTCTACCCACCGTACATGCCTATTTCATACAACTTCTCGGTGTATCGCTAAGTGAGGGATTCCCGCTGCATCGATTGACGGTTGTATTGCAGTCGTCCGATGTGACTCGTGTCATAGGGTTGACGCTCGTGCTAGTGACGCTTGGTTCGTTGTATCCGGCTTGGCAAGCGGTGCGCTTAGCGCCAGCAGAGATTCTGCGAGATGAGTGATGTGCTTGTTGCCCGCGGTTTGACTAAGACCTTCGATGACGGTCGTCGCAAACTACCCATATTTAAGGGTATCGACCTGACAATCGGTCAAGGCGAGCGCGTGTGCGTTTTTGGTCGGTCCGGATCGGGAAAAAGTACGCTACTGCACATTTTGGCTGGTTTGCTCGACGCAGATGAAGGCGAAGTGTGGGTTGGCGACACCAACCTGACGGCTTGCACCGAACGACAGCGGGCGGAAATTCGAAATCGTGAGCTTGGATTCGTTTATCAGTTTCACCACTTACTAGCTGAGTTCTCTGCACTGGAAAACGTCGCAATGCCGTTGTTAATACGAGGAGAGTCGACGAAGCAAGCTCAAACCATCGCCATTGCTTTATTGCGCCAAATCGAGCTTGGGGATCGTATAGACCACCTGCCGAAAGAACTTTCAGGTGGTGAGCGTTTACGTGTTGCGATCGCTCGCGCCGTAGTAGCTAACCCTCAAGTCGTTCTCGCGGACGAACCGACCGGTAGCTTAGATTCGGAAAGCGCTTCGGTTGTGATGACGCTGATTGAGTCGATAAGTGAGCGCTTGGGTACTGCCTTCGTCATCGTGTCGCACGATGAAGGTAGTCGCTCGTATGCAAATCGAAGCGTGCGATTAAAAGATGGTCAACTTGAAGCTGCGGAATAACGAGTTTTCAACCAAGCTCAGCATGCGTTATCTGATGGCCGGTGCGTCGGGCTATTCAAAGCTGGTAAACGCTGTTTCTTTAGTAGGTCTTTCTCTAGGCATCATGTTGATGATCGTGGTCTCAAGCGTTCATAACGGTCTCGCTGATGAACGACGCGAACGTCTACTTCAATTCGTACCGCATGCCTTTCTTGAGATAGAAGAAGACATGGATGCCCAATTCGAGCGGATTGGCGCAATAAGCGATGTCGTTGCTGTGCGGCAGGAATTTCAAGGTATGGCGTTCATGCGCCGAGGGTCGGCACAACCGCTGACGTTGAATTTGATAGGCGTCGATACGGCAATGAAACTAAACCTTGAATTGGATTTTCTTGATGGCGAACTTAAACAGCTAGGGACCGATAACGCCATGGTTCTTTCGATGGCCTTGGCAACTCGATACGGCTTAGCGATAGACGACGAGATTGATCTCACATTTGTCTCGTCATTTTCTAACGGGTTGAAAACTCAATCTGGGACTTTCAAAGTCACCGGGGTATTCCGTTCACAAACGGAAGTGGACGCGTTGGCAGCTTTCGTCTCGTTACGAGTTATCAAAGATAGTACGTTGGTGGAGACTGGAAAGCTCGGCTGGAATATTTCCGTTGCCGACCCTTTTGCTGTTGAGGACTTAAAAATTGTTGAGCCGAAAGTGGTGACTTGGATTGATGAATACGGCGAAGCGTTTCGTGCGTATCAGACGGAACGCATAGCAATGTATGTCTTGATGACCCTCGTGTTGATGTTGGCATCGTTCAACATCATTGCAGGACAAGCGATGCTAATCAATGTAAAACGTCGCGACATTGCCATCCTCACGACGATCGGCGCTAGTCGTCGTCAGTTATTAACCGCGTTCGCTATTCAAGGCGGTTCGATTACTGTGCTCGGTATTGCGTTAGGCGTTGTACTAGGTTTAACGATCTCACACTATATGCACGCCATCTTCGATGCAGTAGACGATGTACTTGGGATCTCAATCCTAGAACAGACAGCATTCGACGAACTGCCGGCCCGCGTCGCTATTTATGATGTCCTTGGCGCGATTCTCATAGCGCTTGTGCTTGGTATCTTCGCATTGGTGAAACCTTTGCGCCTCGCGCTGTTAGAGAGTCCCGTTTATGTACTTAATCGTTCCGGCTGAGTAGGGTTGCTTGATCCCGATATGCGCCGTCGAAGCTGCCGTTCTCGCTTGGCGAGGATGTGTCGGCGCCACACGAATTTCGTAAACCAATACCCAACGTATCCTGTAGGGATAGCGCAAATCGTGCATCCTAGCAATAAAGGTATTAAAGCGCTCTCCTTTGACCACAATCCAGCTATCGAAAAAGGTTCGCTCTGCCATGAAGGCAATACAGTTTTCAGCAACTGATCGCCGATCCAAAATGCTCCAACATAGAGCGGGACGAACGTGAGTGGGTTAGTGAGCCAGGTAGCGGCAACCGCGGTAGGGATATTAGCCCGTACAAGGGCTGCCCAAATCGCGGCGCTTGCCATTTGGGTACCAGGAATAGGATTCCACGCACAGATCAAACCGATGAAGATGCCGCGCGCGACGCCGTTTCGATGCAGTCGCCAATGACGTGGATGGTTGAGCATGTGCGCGAACGGTCGAATTGACCAGTGTCTGACAACCTGTCGTCGATGCGGTAACTTGGCGCGAAGATAGCGGAACATCTAGAGAGGGACTACGAAGCTTGCAGGCATGGCAAACGCGCACTCGGTAACTTACCGTGCGGTGCAGATTGCATTTTGAATTTAACACGGTTGCGTTTTATGTAAGACGTTTTTTCTTATCGCTCTGTTCACGTTGATGAAAACAATATGCACTTCAGATCGTGGCAGCTGAATCTCCTATCAATCGTTTGGATTTTTTGTTGATGGCTACAGCAAGAGGCAGTAAAAATGGCGCATATGGCACCTCATCTTAAACAGGCTATATAACGAACACATGAAATTTTCCCATTTGAAATCAGGCTATCTAAAGTTTGCGCTTCTAGTCGGATTGTTGCTGTTATCCATCGGGGTAGGAAGGATCGTCGACCCAACCTGGAACGTTGATGCGGTCGAATTAGATGTGCAACGAGATGACGAAAATCAATTGTTCTACATGTTTCGTGAAGCTCCGAAATATGTCGTGTTTACGCCCTTCGAAAGCGCTAAACTCGGACCAGCCGAATCTCACCAGATCCGATCGGATCCTGGTATTGATGAGGAGTTTGTCGTTCGTACGGACACCGACGGTTCTGTTTCATACTGGCAATACGTTGTGACCCGCCATTGGGGCTTTTGGTCGCTGTTGCCGGCGCTAGTTGCAGTACTCCTCTGCTGGGTTACCCGGGAACCGATTACAGCCTTATTGGGCGGCATCGTTGCAGGCGCGTTTATTCTCACGGAATACGACATATTCAGCGATGTCGTGATCGAACACTTAGGTACAACGGCTGCGGCAAGCGTTTTGGTGCTCTACCTATGGCTCCTCGGCGGATTGATGGGGGTGTGGTCAAGGACTGGAGCGGCCCAAGCATTCGCACAGTACGTCACTGATCGGTTTGTTCGCGGTCCAATCAGCGCCAAGTTAGTGGCATGGGGATTAGGTGTCATCTTTTTTCAAGGTGGCACGGTGAGTACCGTTTTAGTCGGCACAACTGTGAAACCGATTGCCGACAAGGAACGAATCAGTCACGAAGAACTTGCGTACATTGTGGATTCAACCGCGTCACCGATTGCGTCTCAATTAGCGTTTAACGCTTGGCCAGGGTACGTGCAAGCGTTTATTTTCGTTGCAGGGGTCTCATTTTTAGCTACTGAAGCGGATCGGATTACATTCTTCTTCTCAAGCGTGCCATTTTGCTTTTATGCGATTTTCGCCGTTCTAGGCACATTTCTTGTAAGCATTGAGAAACCGTTGTATCTGAACAAGGAACTTAAGCAGGCAATTTCGAGAGCGCGCACAACGAATGAACTCGATTCGCCTACCGCACAAGTGCTTGCTGCGAAGGAGCTGCAATACAGCGATGTGCCTGACGGTTACAAGCCGAATTTACTTGAATTTGTCCTGCCGCTAGCGATATTGATTAGCGTTGCCATCGGAACATTTGTTGCATTCGGTTCACCAGAAGTTCACTGGGCATTTGGCGCTGCATTGCTGTTTGCCTCGCTCGTTGCCCTTGCGCGGGGGATGTCGCTACGTGAGTTGATTCAAGGTTATGAAACGGGATTTAAAGGCGTCGTATTGGGCTCGGTGATCCTATTGCTTGCCTTGACCATCGGTGCCGTTAGTCAGATAACGGGCGGTGGCGCTTATTTAGTGGATTTACTTGGAGATGCTCTACCTTACTTCATGCTTCCGGTTATGTTGCAGGTGATGACCATGACGATTGCGTTCTCGACTGGCTCCAGTTGGGGAACGTATGCGGTTGCGTTTCCCCTTGCCATGCCACTAGCCTGGGCTATTGCGGAAGGATCTGGCCTTTCTCATCCTTATCTCTATATGACACTGTGTTTCGCCGCAGTCATGGATGGAAGCGTGTACGGCGATCAATGCTCGCCGATCTCTGATACGACAGTGCTCAGTTCCGTATGCACCGGTTGCGATTTGATGGATCACGTTCGCACGCAGATTCCGCAGGCAACGATTGCAGCGGTACTAGCAGGTGTGCTATGGACCGGAATTGCGGTGTTTACTATGTAGTAGAGTTTAGGGCAAGGCTTGAGCAAGAGAAATCCGTTCTGATTTCAAACTGTATATATTCATTGACAGGCAATGAATTGATTGGACTTTATCAGGTCAATCTAATTTGAAGTATGGCGGTGTTTAGGTATGTGTACTAGCGGGTTCAGATTCCTACGGTGTAGGGTCTAGACGCATGTTGGCGGATTGACGGAGAAGTGCGATGATGACAAGAGTTCAAAGCGCACGATTAACCAGTGCTACGGATGATTCACGGACTGCGGAAGTTCCTGTCACAGTTGGCGAAGCGAAGGAGGAAGAAAAATGAAGAAATGGGTCACCTGCATAGCCATAGCGATTTATATTGGTGGATGCTCCAGTGAACCGCCCGCTACAGACGAATTCTTCCAGTTTCCCGAATGGCCACCACTACACCATGCTGCCTTTACAGGCGATATTGAATCTATCGTAGCACTGATAAACGCAGGCGCCGATGTGAACGCAATAGCAACGCAAATAGAAAGCCATGAGAAAGGAGCCATTACGCTCAAACATACGCCACTACATGTAGCTGCCGGGAGAGGTAACGTCGAAACAATCAAAGTGCTGGCGAACATAGGCGCAGATATAAACGCAAAAGGAACGATAGCAGTCGTGTCTACCGTGTCTACTCAAGCATCCCCCAAAGGAGAACGCTTTACGGTAGAAGGTGAGACGCCACTGCATGTAGCCGCGACATATGATTACAGCGGAAAAGCCGTCCGAGCGCTAGTCATCTTAGGTGCCGATGTGAACGCAAGAAATTCGGCTTGGTTTGCGCCTACGCCACTGCATATGGCCGTCGGGGCAGGCAACATTGAAGCCACCCGGGCCCTGATAACCGCAGGCGCTAATGTGAATGCAATATCAAGATATTCGAGTGATCTTGCGAGTGATCGTACGCCTACGCCACTGCATGTGGCCACCGAGGTAGGCAATATTGAAGCCACCCGGGCCCTGATAGCTGCAGGCGCCGATGTACACGCAAAAACTTACCAGAATAAAACGCCGTTGGACCTAGCGCAAGAACAAAAAAATCAGGCCATTGCAAAGATATTAGAAAATGCAGGCGACTACTTATCAGACCTGCGACGGTGATGGTCCATGATACCTGAACAGATTGCCGCAATCGTTGCCGCCCGGGAGTCGAACACGCTTGAATGTAAGGCTACCACAGGACACGGTGCGAAGCCGCAGTAACCGTGTGCGCCATGCTCAACCAGCGTGGTGACCTTGTATTCTTCGGCATCGCGTCCGCCGGCCGCGTCGTTGGTCAACAGGTTTCCGAGTGAACGATCAAGGAAGTGAGCACCGAGTTTCAGAGACTGATCCGCCCGCGTTCCCCGAAATTGAGCGGGTTCGCTTGGACGAGCAGTTGGAGGTGATCGCAGTTCGAGTGAGTCCCGGACCCTCGGCGTCGCATTGATACCGCGGTGCTGCCTACCGGCGCGTCGGCAATACGACGCAGATTATGCCTGCTGAAGAACACAATCGCATTTTCTTTGAGCGCGTACACAATGAGCAACGCTGGGAAAACCAGCCTGCTTCAGGGTGGTCTGTCGACGACCTTGATGTGGCGGAGATTCGAAACACCGTTGCCGAGGCGGTGCGTGTCGGCCGTCTGGATGAACCCGGCGCCCGTGAGCCGGAAGACTTGCTGCGCGGGCTAGGGTTGCTTCGCGACGGTGTCATACTTCGGGCAGCAGCGGTATTGTTCGGAAGTACGGAGCGCCTCGAATTCGACATGCCGCAATGCTTGCTGCGCATCGCTCGTTTTCGGGGTATTGACCGCTCGGAGTTCCTCGACAACCGCCAAGTAAACGGCAACGCCTTCGCGCTGCTTGCCAGCGCCGAACGATTCTTGCGCGAGACCTTGCCCATCGCTAGCCGTTTCGAGTCGGGTCGGATCACTCGAATAGACGAGCCGCTCTATCCGCCTTTGGCGATACGGGAGGCATTGGCCAACGCCCTCTGTCATCGTGACTATGCACTTGGTGGTGGCTCAATCGGCGTTGCAGTCTACGACGACCGGCTAGAGGTGACCTCAACCGGTGCGTTGCACTTCGGGCTTGTGCCTGACGATCTGTTCACCCCGCATGAATCGCGGCCTTGGAATCCACTGGTCGCTAGAACATTCTATCGACGCGGCATTATTGAGGAGTGGGGTCGCGGCACGATCAAGATGGCGGAATTGGCGACCAATGCTGGGTTGCCCCGCCCCGAGATTGAGACAAGTGGCGACTACGTGACGGTGCGTTTCTGGCCGCGCGAGGCGCCTTTCCGGCAAGTTGGAGCCGGCCTGACTGATCAGCAAAGTGCAATTCTCCGACTGTTGCGCGGTTCTAACCGTGCTCTCGCTCTCCGGGAGATTCGATCCTTGGCCGGACAACAAACGAATGGGAGCCGTCTGCGGGAAGATCTCGCCATTCTGAAATCGAACAAATTGGTTGACTTGACCGGGCGTGGTAGGGGTGCACGCTGGAAAGCCCTATAGAGGGATTGTTGGCTTATTCTGGCCTATTCTGGCTCATTATGGCCCATTCCGTCTAATTCGGACCCCACCTAGAATATTCGGCAATGCGCAACTCATACCTTGCTGATACGCTGACAGCGTATCCTGCAACTCGGTGGTCTCAGCCTGACCCGCTGAGTCTCTCCCAGACAATGAACGATACAATGAGGTAAGGCATGAGGATACGTTCTGCGAAAATTCCTTCATTCAACAATTACTCATAGGTGACATGGATTCGTCTGTTTACGCAGGAACAGTAGGCTGGGGCGTTTGGCGCAGTGACGACTTAGGCGAATCGTGGCGATTTGCATTCGAAGGATTGCCTGTTGAAATACGAACGTGGGCACTTTCGTCGCACGTTGACGAACCTGGCGTCGTATGGGCCGGTTCCGATATCGGGCTGCTGCGCCAAGATGAAAACGGCAAAGGTCGGCATGTACCGTCACCAGGCGATGGCAAGCAGATCTGGTCAGTCGCCCAGAACCCCTTGAATGCAAATCAAATTTTCATCGGCACAAACCCAGGCGCGTTGTATCGCTCGGATGATGCTGGCGCAAACTGGACGCAACTGCCCATCCAACTCGTCGACGAATGTCTTATCGGTAAACCTCGCATTACGCGTATTCGTTTCGACCCTAAGGATGACTTGACTATTTGGGCAAGCGCGGAAATCGACGGCGTGCACCGCTCGCGGGATTTCGGTAACACCTGGGAACGTTCTGAAGAAGGATTCCGTTTTCCAGATATTCATGACATCGCCATTGCCGATGTGAATGGTAAGCGCAAATTGCTGGCGGCGACGGCCGTCGGTCTATATGAATCGTTTGATGACGCTGCGACCTGGCAGTGGCGCAAACTCGAATCGCCGTGGCAGTACACCCGTGGTATCAAATTCAAAGCCGATTTAGACGGTACGGTCTTTCTATGTAATGGCGATGGTCCTCCTGGTACGACAGGAAGACTTTTGCACAGTCAGGATTGGGGCGATACGTGGGATGATTGCAAATTGCCTGGTGCGGTCAATTCCACCCCGTGGATGGTCGCCGAGCACTCCGCCGACCCGAATCTGCTCTATTGTTGCACCAATCTCGGTCAAATGTATCGTTCGCATGATGGTGGCAAAGAGTGGGTTAAACTCGGTCGTGAATTCGGTGAAATTCGCACCATGCTCTGGCACCCGCATTTAAGATAAGAAGTATGTAGGCATGCCACACACTGACTAACCGAGTGGCGACTACAACTAACTTCTAAAATCCTCTCTCTACGGTGTCCGGCGTAAATAAGTCGGTAAATTGAGACATAGATATGACCCAGCAACAGCGTCACCTTTCGATCGAAGAAAAGAAATCGCTATATCGCGACGGATATATCGTCGTAAAACAAGCGGTTGCAGATGAGCTAGTCAATGCTGCGCTCGCTGCATTAAAGATCCAAAAGAAAGGTCGTTATTTAGGTTCTGAATCCGTTATGACGAACTTGGTAAATAAATCAGATATCACGCCAATCCTGCACGAGGTCATGGGGAACTTTGATCCGCCTAGCGTCTGTCAGACCGGTATTAACTATCCGACTAAACCATCGGGTCGTTTTACTAATTTAGGTTATCGGGACGTTGACATGCCCTATTTTGGAGCGGGCGTGCATATGGATGGCAATATCACCATAGCCGCGCCGCAAGATGTGCAGGAAGGCACACCAGAGGAAATCTATCTTCGTCATTTCGCTTCAGGCCCTAAAGGTGATTTGGGGCGCTCGCCGGAGGTGATGGGGCACAACATGGTGCCATTGTTTGAAGATCCCGAAATGACGTTAGGGCTAGGCAGTTTTACAGCATTTGTATTTGTATGCCTCAACGATCAAACTAAAGAGGGTCGTGGTCAAACGTGCTTGCTTAAAGGAGCGCACCATGATATGGAGAAATTCTTCCGGTGGCAATATGACACCAATGGTCACTTGGGACCGGAAGGACCAGGTTGGCCGCGCTTGAATCATGACTGTCCGAATCGTTGTGCAATGAACTATCTACCGCCGGAGATTTTTGAGAAATTTACGGACGAAACTTCTGATACAACGCCAGATGGGCGACGTTGGCCGCGCCCGACCCAGATTCTGATGGACAAGGGCGATGCCTGCATTGCGATGTACCACATCCCGCATTCCGGCACGCGCAATGAGCTTGGTACCGAGTCGCGTAAGAACATTATTTTCCGCATTCGTAACAAGAAGCGCCAACCTAACGTAATCGTTAACGGTGTGACAGATCATCCGGATCGTGGGCAGCATGGTGAATGGCTGGAATTCGAAGAAGGTAACGACCCTTGGGAACGCTCAAAGCAAGCCATGTGCAATATGTGGGATGAGTGGGAAGGTATGGCTGACGTAGTGGCAGAGATGCAATCAGCCGAACAAAGCGTCGCGGCGACCTAACTCCCGAAACGAAGTTACTTAGTCGAATTGCTCCCACTTTGAACGATGAATGGCGCAGCGCTGCTGAAGGATTACTTGAGGCCAATCGTGAAAATCGGGCAAGCGTAGGGCTCTCGCAAGAAACCGACTTATCGGTATTGCAGATTGCCGCCTTATACGATTCCAAACTAGCTCGTGAAATGCTTAAAACGGGCATTGATTGCGATTTGCACAGTGCATGTGCATTAGGTCAGGTTATTGCGGATTTATGCAAAACGTCCGATTTAGCTACTGAGGTAGATGGGTTGCCAGCGATGGGTTTCGCTGTGTTGAAGTCTCAATTGCATGCGATTAAGACGCTGCTTGCATATGGCGATGATCCGAACCGAGCAATGTCGCGGATTGGTTTTTTCGTATGGGAAGACAGCAATCGGGATAGAGGCATGTGGCGTCCTCTGCATATGGTTGCAGCTCATGGTTACGCGGAACATGCGGCACAGATGACGCGGGTACTGGTAGAGGCTGACGGAGATTTCAATGCATCATGCGTGCTAGGCGAACAACCCCTGCATCTTGCATGTACTTACGGTTGGCTTGATGTTATGCAGACGCTACTTGATTTAGGGGCTCATATTGATTCGCGCACCGAACCCTGTAATCAACGCGTGTTTGAAGTGTCATCGCCACCTAAAGCTTTGCCGGACCACAACCTCACATCATTAATGATTGCAGCGCGCGAGGGCAGGCTTGATACCGTACAATCGCTTATCGAACGAGGAGCAGATGTGTCTTGTTCGTCTGCATGTAAACGAACTGCTTTGCATTTTGCCGCTGACGCGTGGTGGGGTGAAAACAGGAACTTGATCAAGGCATTGCTGGACGCTGGCGCAGATGTTCACGCGAGGGACCAAAACGGGCAAACCCCTATGGAACTCGCGCAATTGAACGATTATTCGGGACTATACGCAGAACTTGCACACTGAATGATGGCACGGTTCGCGAGTTTGATCTGTTACTTTATAGGGTAGAGAAAGATGCCGGATACAGCCGTATCGCTTAATGACTGCCAAATGATGAGCGAAGATGAATTAGCCGAACTGTATCAGTACCTCTACGATCTTCAGGGTTATCTCGTGGTTAAAAATGTGTTGAACCACGATCAAGTTGAAATGCTCAATCGCATTCTTGATGAGACATTACCTGATTTTCCGGATGCTCAAGAGGCTCGAACACAGGAAAAGAGTCTCGGCGTTTACGATAACTATCGATTCGGTATGGCCGGCGGCTCATATAGGTCGAATCCTGGTTTTCTGGCTTACGGACAACCATTTCTTGATCTGATTGACCACCCGTTAACCATGCAAATAATGCGAATGCAACTAGGCGAAGCGTTTCGGCTTGATCGGATTTTCGGGATGAGAATGCGCAAAGGAATGCCGAGCGGTCGACTACATTCGGACTATGGTGCATCCGAACCATTTACGCGCGCAGAGCCTGGCAAGTATTACCCCCAACCTGGCCATCAAGCTCTCCACGGATTCGCCGTGGCAGCTTTCAATTTGACTGATAGCGGGCCGCAAACTGGCGGTTTGTGTTGCATTCCAGGCAGTCATAACAGTCACTTTAAATTGCCAAAATGCATTAGGAATGGGGTATTCGGCGAGGTCGTCATATGTCCCGAAGCGCCTGCCGGGAGCGTTACATTTTTTACCGAAGCTACGACGCATGGCACGATGAAGTGGCGAGCCGACCATGAACGTCGATCCTTGTTGTATAAGTATTGTGCGTCGCAGTTAACGTGGTCGCGAACGCGTGTCACCGCACCTGACAATCTGCAATTGACGCATCGCCAACAACGATTGCTTGAAGAACCGGCTGGCGCTCAATGGTTTTTCGATTCGCTATTCAAAGACGAACACCCAAAGAGCTGAACAGTTCAACGATATTGCGCGGAGGTATCTATTCATGTTGACACGGCGACAAACGCTTGCTGGTGCACTACTTCTCCCTTCTTTGCCATTACTTGGGAAGCTTGACGAAGCGAAACGCGATGTGTTGCGAAGTTCCCGGCTCATCTATCTCACGCCGATTAAGTCCGATGGAAATGAAAGTGCATGCAAAGGTGAAGTCTGGTTCATGTACGATGGCGACTCGCACCTCCATGTCGTGACGCAAAATGAGGCATGGCGAGCGAACGCGATAAGACAAGGCTTGACGCAAGCGCGAATTTGGGTAGGGGAATTCGGTGTCTGGTCAACCGCTGGCGACGCATATCGAGCGGCGCCGGAATTGATGCTTGACGGCGCTATTGAAACGGATGAGCAAGTACATAACCGAGTACTTGCAAAGATGGGAACGAAGTATTCAGATGAGTGGGGCGTATGGGGACCAAGATTTCGCGATGGTCTTCAAGACGGAAGTCGCGTGATGTTGAAATACGCAATCGGCGCGAAATAAGCCCCGGCGTTCGCAAAACTGCTCAGTTGAGCAGTTTGACTAACTCATGATGCCCACGTCGCTCGGCCCACGCTAGGGGTTGTGCCCACTCAGGCATATTGCTTGGCTCATGCACGGAACGATCGGGAAATCGTTCGAGCAAATACTCGGCATACTCCTTCGAACCGAATAGCGCCGCCCATCCCAGTGGTGTCGTGCGATATTCCTCGTCAATCAAACTTGGATTTGCCCCGTATTTGACCATCAGTTTTGCTCCCGCAACGTAGTTTTTTTGCGCCATAAGGTGGAGCGGGCGCATTGATTGCCAATTCGGTAGATTCGGATCCATGTCGTGTTGAAGCAACAACTCGCATAGTTCCAAGTCATGCCAGAGATACGTCTGGCAACTTGTTAATACCGGCGGTACACGCATGCCTGCATTGAGCATCAGGTGTACGAGCGTGTCGTAGCTGTTGCTGACAGCATGCGTAAAACCTTCTTCGGCCATCGAATGGAGGAAATGGGGCGCTGCGTTTTGTAGTACAGCGGCGATGACATCGACATTATTTTCGTGAAAATACTGAGTGAAACCGACCTTACCACCATGTCGATACATCAGTTCGCGCATGTCGCGGTTGAAGGCGGCTTCGGTTGGATTACCTGACGACTCAACAGCAGCGTTTGGATCGGCGCCAGCAGCCAATAGTTTTTTTGCAATATCGAAGTAACCGAAGTGAGATGCTGCCCACAGCGCATGGCCCTTTGGGCAGTTCGCGCCTTCTTCTAAATTAGGGTTGGCTCCGGCGGCTAACAGAAGATCAACGATGTCGACATAGTTACGTTCGGCCGCCGCGGACAATGCGCGCTTACCGCCGGGTTCCTGGTGATTGCAGAGTGCGGGCGATTGACTGAGCAGCTCTCGAACACGGGCCTCATCGCCTAAGGCGGCCGCGACTGTCAGGGTGTAATCAGCGCCGTGATTGAGCAATAGTCGAACGGTATCGTAATCGCTTCGTTGCGACCAGTATGGATGGTGCCACAACGCTGAAACGATCGGTCTGAAGCCGAAACCACCGAGCCGGTTATCGCTCGAAAATCCTGGCGCATCAACCTCGGCTCCCTTCGTTATTAATAATTCCAAAAGTTCATGATTTCTCGCTTCCACTGCGTAATGCAGCGGTTTTCGCCCGACATCATCGCCGCGGTTTACGAGCGTCTCGTCTTCGTTGAGCAATTGAGTGACCGATGCTAAATCACCGTCGCGGCATGCTGTATGAATAGGGTGTAAGTCGCCCTGAGAATGCATCGTCGCATGAACGAGCCCTTTTAAATAAGCGACTAATTTGTCATGCGCCCGATCCTGGGCAATTTGTAGAAAGGTTTCTTGACCATAGAGCGTATGTAGCGTGATATCCGCCCCGTGCTCGATCAAAAACTTGGCAGCATCGAAATGACCTTCGCGCACCGCAAAATGTAGGGGTGTGACATACCAGTATGCGCATTGGGCCAGTGCCGGTTCTTTGCCGACCAACTCTTTCAAGCGGTCGCAATCGCCACTGCGAGCTGCGTTCAGAGTATGCCAAACATCTGAGTGACGTACTCGACCAGTCCAATCGAAGTTGTTATTGTCGAGTTCTCGAGGCTTGATTAACTCCATCTTGAAATAACCGTTCGCATTGTGCCGACTCCGATCTCAGATGTCTTTAAGGCTTGTCGCGAATTTTCGCCATATATTCTTTGTGGCGTTCAGGGTCAACCATCATAGAAGCGAAGTAAAGCAGCATGTCTTTGTGATTCTTTCGCAACTTCGCCTTGTCCATACTGCGCCCGCCGGCTTTCGTGGTTAAGAATCGATACGCGTCGACGAGAGCGTCTGTTCCGCCCAGACGGCTTTGTGTTTCCTTCTCAATTACTTGATATGCATGTTCGAGATCGGATTCATCCATGCCCAAGCTCTGAGGCTTTATGACGAGATTACTCCACATGGTTGTAACGTATATTCGCCATTGATCCTTGTCGATCAATTGATCTGTCACCATGCACTGTTTATCCAACTCGATAAATAGTGGGGAAAGAATGCGTACTATCTCGTTAGAATCCAAGGGACGTTGGTTGAGCGTTCGAAAAGCCTAGGCGGTACTGATTGGTACGGTCATGATGCAGCGAGCGTCTCGTGTTGCCACGCCGCGCGGAAAGATTGATCCATGCTTTGTTGCGCGTAAAGCCTGAAATAGCGACCGCGCCGAGCGAGTAGCGCCTCGTGCGAACCCATCTCGACAATGCGCCCTTCGTCGATGAAAACGATCGTATGGGCATGACGTATGGTCGATAAACGGTGAGCAATAATGAAGCTGATGCGGCCTTGAAGCATACGTTCAATACCTTGTTGAATGCGTTGCTCGGTTTCGGTATCGACCGAACTCGTCGCTTCGTCTAGTACCAGAATTTGAGGATCGGCAAGAATCGCTCGCGCAAACGACAACAGCTGTTTCTGACCTGCCGATAGGCGATTACCGTTTTCGCCAACTTGGGTGTCATAACCATTTTCAAGACGATGGATGAAACCGTGCGCTTCAGCCAGCTTCGCGGCTTGTTCAATTTCGGCGTCATTCGCATCCAACTTACCGTACCGAATGTTTTCACGTACGGTACCGCTAAATACGTGTGCCTGTTGTAAGACGATACCAAGTTGCGAATATAGCCAATGGTTGCTTCTATTTCGATAGTCGACATCATCTAGATACACGCTTCCCTGTGTAGGTTCATAAAAGCGACAAATCACGTTAATCAGCGTCGTCTTGCCTCCACCGGTGGGGCCTACCAATGCAATGGTTTGACCACGTTCAACCGTAAGATTGATGTCGCTCAATACAGGGGTCCTTCTGTCGTAACTGAAACTCAGATTACGCAACTCAATCTTTTCGATACGAGATAAACCGCCGTCGAATGCTGTAGTCTTGTTCGGGGACTGGTCGTGGTGCAGCTGAATCGCTTTCGTCACTGCCGTCGAGTCCTTGATTTCGGGTTCTGCCTGGATGATGCCAAGTAATCTCTCTGCGCTTGCTTGGGCCATTTGTATTTCTGCGAACCAATTGCCGACGACTTCGAACGGTTCGAAGAAGTGGTTGACAAGCATCATGAACGTGATAAGCGTCGTTACGGCGATACTTCCTGCAAGCATCTCCGAGCCGCCGAATGCAAGCGCTAGGCCATACGACACACTGCTTGAGGTAACTATCAATGGCACGTAAATCGCCGCCAGCGTTAGGTTACGCACGGACGCTTGGTACATTTGGCGCGTTTGCACGGCAAACCGGCTAGCGTTCGGCTGTTCTTGCACGAATATCTTGCTGGTTTCCATCCCCATGATGCTCTCATTGAACGATCCAGTTATGCGGGAGTTCGTCGCGCGAACTTCTCGCGCAGTGCTAAGAATCGAACGGCGGAACTTAGCCGAAATCCACACGATAAAAGGCATAACCAGCATCATCACAAGCGTGATCTTCCAACTAAGCCACGCCAATGCGAAGCTAGTCGCCAGAACCATCGTCGAACTCCAAATGAGATCTAGAAACGCCCACGCAAGAATGTTCGTGAGACGTTCGCAGTCTGACGTCATACGGGCGACGAGCCAACCGACCGGTCTTTTATCGAAGTAGGAGAAGGATTGACGCTGCAGGTTGCGAAATGCATCAAGGCGCAGATCGTAGCTTGCATGGACTCTCAGTTTGTTCGTCATCAGAAGGAAGAAACCTACCGCGACCGCGAGCGAAAGAGTCATGGCCAGGTAACCGATTCCCCACAAAATGAGCGATGCGTTTTCCCCGTTCGCAACGATGTCATCAAGCAGCCACTTCGTAATCAGGGCATAGAATGGTTCTAATATGCCCGTGACAATAGCGCAAACGATTAACCAGAACACTTCGCGCTTATACGGTGTGATGTAGCTGAAGAGCTGACGCCACAATTGCCAATTGACAGATTGTTTGGCTAGCGGGTCGAATTGTTCGTCTTCTAGCAGAAAATCAGCCATTGGTCAGTGCCTCGATCTGGATAGTGCGATCCATGAGGTTCTGTAATTCGCACAGTTCGTGATAAGGACCGGGTTGGTTCGAGAGTTTCGAATGCGTACCGTCTTGGGCAAGCCTGCCATCCACGAATACCAATATTCGATCCACGTTATGCAGCGTCGACAATCTATGGGCGATGATCATCGTTGTGTGTTTTCCTCGCCTAGCATTCAAACTGTTCAGTATCCGGTTTTCGGTGTCCGTGTCGACAGCCGATAGCGCGTCGTCAAGCACCAATATCGGCGGTTCTTTGAGCAATGCTCGGGCTAAAGCAAGTCGTTGACGTTGACCGCCAGATAAAGTGACACCGCGTTCCCCAATCATGGCTTCGTAGCCATCATTGAATCGTTCGATTGAATCGTGCAAGGCTGCCTCGTTCGTCGCGCTGACAAGCTCGTGTTTAGTAGCGGTTTGCTTGCCTACTCGTAAGTTTTCCGTTACTGAGCGCGAATACAGGAACGGTTCCTGCAGGACGACGCCGATGTTGTCGCGCAGCCATTTGCGATTGAGTGTGGTAATGTCCATACCATCAATTGAAATCTTCCCTACGGTTACCTCATGAATGCGAAGTAACGTTCGTATGAGAGTCGACTTCCCAGAGCCTGGCGCACCGACGATGCCTACCGTTTCTCCTTTTCGAATGCGAAAAGACACATCTTTCAGAACCGGCTCTTCCGAACTTAACCGTATGGTTACGCGCTGGAATTCGATATCACCACTTACTCTCGCAATGGAAGGAATCGCTTGTTCACTCTCGGCCGTGGTATTGAGAATGTGATTGATTCGACGGAGCGCGACCACCGCTTTACCGCCATCGGCAATCAATCGACCGACGTGTCGGATACGCCATACAACATACGAGACGTAGGTCATGAACAAAAACAATTCGCCGATATTGATCTTGCCCACGAGATAGAAGTAAGCGCCGGCGAAAAGTACGATGCCGATCTGCAACATGGCAAGCACATCGGTGGCGCTCCAATACAGCGCCATCAGCTTGTTGAGGCGAATGTAGTTGTCACGGAAGGCGCGATTGCGTTTCTCGAAACGGGTTTCCTCGTATTCGTGACGAGCAAACGCTTTTACCACGCGAATGCCGGTGAGGTTCTCTTGAATGACTGCGGTTAACGCACCTTCTGATTCATCAATGGTTTGAAATAGTCTCGTAATGCTCTTGAAGAAAAAATATGCGCTAAAGAACAACACCGGCAAGAGCATCAACGCAAACCAAGACAGCGTAGCTTGATGCAAAAACAGCACCGGGATCATGCCGGCAAGAAATAGCAACATTTGACCCGCTTCATCTATGTCACTATGCATGAATACGCGTACTGTTTCGATGTCCGATGAACAGCGTTGCACGAGATCCCCCGTTTCGGATTCATCGTAAAACTTCATTGGCACGTGATGCAGACGATCGTAAAGCGTCTCGCGCAATTTCTGCGCAATACTTTCGGATGCGACGGCAGATAAGCGGTCACGACCGAATTGGCAAATTGAAGATGCGATGGTCAAGGCAACACCTGCTACCGCAGAAAAGATCAAATACGGCAAGAAGGATTGAGGAATATGTGCCCAATTTGAAATGACGAGCAATGGGCCTAACGCAAATGAAAAGTCTTGTTCGACTATCACGTTGAGAGCGTGTTTGCCGATCAGAGGAACGACAATCATCAACAATGCTGCCAAGGTCGACAATAACACAGCAATGGCATACTTCAATCGATTGCCGCGTGTCAATCGGGTGAGCGTATGACGAGCGTCTTGTGACTTCTTGGTCGGTGTAGCGTTCATGTACGAGTTCGCAATCGTTCTAACGCGGCGAAGTTCGACGAAAAGGCTCCGTGCTCATGCCACTGAACGAGGAGATTCGAGCTTTAGATAGAAATAGGACTGCTAAAGCAGCCATGTCCGTCTCGCTAGGAGGCGGGAATATTAGAAAATCCGAGAGGCTTTGCCAACAATTTGATCGACGCAGCGCAATGGCGTACTCAAACGTCTACTAAGATGTCTCGCGGCTCATTCCAAATTCACGATCATCTTGCCGGTATTCACGCCGGTGAATAAACCGATGAATGCTTCCGGCATTTTGTCGATGCCATTGAAGATGGTCTCGCGGTACGTTAACTGGCCGCTTTCAATCCACGAAGTCATATCATGCAGGAAATCGTCGCGCAGATGGTTGTAATTCGAAACGATAAAACCTTTAAGTGTCAACTGCGAACCGATCGCGATAGCCAGATTTCGAGGTCCGGCTACGGGGGCGGTCGCGTTGTATTGAGAAATCGCGCCGCATAAAGGTAGCCTACCGTTAGGGCGCATGCAATTCAGAGCAGCTTCTAAATGGTCGCCTCCAACATTATCGAAGTACACGTCAATACCTTGCGGTGCACATTTCATCAGCTGTTGGGTCAAATTGCCTTCGCGATAGTCAATTCCATGGTCGAAACCGAGGTCATTTACTAAATGGGCTACTTTTTCAGTGCCGCCCGCACTGCCGATGACTGTGCATTGCTTTATTTTGGCAATCTGACCGACGGCACTGCCTACTGCTCCTGCCGCACCTGATACGAATACGGTCTCGCCTTCCTTCAATTGTCCGACATCAAGTAAGCCAACATAAGCTGTCATTCCAGGCATGCCTAAAACGCCTAGATAGGCGGACGCAGGTGCTTTGAGTTCACCGAGCTTGCGTACCCCGCGTGCCGAATTGACCCATGCTTCGCGCCATCCCCAACTGGATTCGACGTAATCGCCAACCGCGAAATTCGCATCATTTGAGGCTTCAACGCGCCCTATAGCTCCACCGGTTAAGGTTTCGCTCAGATCAAAGCCCGCGACGTAAGACTTACGATCAACCATACGACCGCGCATATAAGGATCAACCGTGAGACTTACGTTTTTGACGGCGATCTGTCCTTCACCTGGCTCCGGTAGGTCAATTTCGACCACCGTGAAATCTTCAGGCTTCGGCATGCCAACCGGGCGCTGGGCGAGACGAACTTCTCTAGATTGCATGGCAAGATTCCTTGTATGATGGTCAGTGAGTTAGACTTAATTTGGTTCGCAGCATAGCGCGTTGCGATAACTTTGGCAACAACGTGAACATGTGATTAAGTGGCAATGATACATGTATTGTGTCTATAGGAATCTAACCCCAATTAGATTATGTTAATACTATTACAACACATTAATGACGATTGCGAAGACGATGTATTCGAGACATATCACGTCGAGTTTCTTGCATCTTGAGAAGATGCAATGCATCCCTGCAACCGCTTGATGTCGTTACTCCGTTTGTACCGCTCACGGTCATACGCTCAAGCTTTGACCCGAGTTCACCTCGACACCTCGGACTCAACTTCAACGCCCAAGGCAATTGCCGGGTCTTGGCACTTCATAAACCTAATCCATGATGCGCGCAGGGCAATCGTGTTGCTAATCCGGGCGATGCAGCACCTGAAGAAGCTCTGGGCATCATGGACTTGGCTTAGCGAGTGCGAGAAGCGATGGTGGTTTGAGCATCCTTGATCACCATATGAATCTTGGTGGTCAAGTCCCGCGGGACCGGCCGGTAGATTTGAGATCTTTTAGTGCTTCACCCGGCTCGTCGGTATGGAGCTTGGCGCGCACATCATTTTTCGGTCAACGGTTCATCCAAGTGTAGTAGATGGTGTGCCAGTTGCCAAACTGTGCTGATAACCTGCGCCATGACAGCGACATATAGGATGACGTTGAGTACTTGAAGATTGATGGGCCGACGTGCCATGCCGTGCTGCACTGGTAAATGTGGCACGTGCGTATTAATCGGTGAGCTCCGACCCTAATTATTAGTGTTAACACTAGCATGCGAGGAGTCCAACTGTGCTATCCTACTGGCGAATGCCAAATCATCCTGGAGCGCAGGCTCCTAGCATGGCTATTCCCAACGATCAACAACAAGGAGCTACATGCGAACTTTCTGAAGTTACGCTTCAACTTCCATACAGGAAAATAAGCCTTTTCCGATAGGCTCCTCAGAGAAATCACTATTCGGGTATTGGTGCGACTAAAAGTCGACCTAGTTACAACCCTTTTTGTGCTTATACTTTTATTGACTCATTGATGAATGAAAAATAATGGAACCTATTTTCATCGCCGTCATAGCAGTTGGGGTCTCTATTATTGGATTGAACCTCGTCCAATTTCGAAGCCTTCGTAAAGAAGTCAGAGATTGGCGAAAAGAGTCCCGTGATGAATTCGAAAATGTACGGAGTGAGATCAAAGATGTACGTGTTGAGCTCAAAATAGATATTAAGGAACTACGGGACGACGTCAGTGACCTTAGAGATCGGGTGTCCAAAGTTGAAGGGTTGCTTGAAGGTATTCAAGCAAGTCTTCACTATGCGATCACCGGGCAACGGGAAGTTGCCTAAGTCCCGATATATCCCCGATGACTACGACTTCACTCTGCAAACGGGGCTTCCGCATACTTCAGCCAATGCACTCCACCAGACTAAATCCTTGAAAATCTAGCAGGGATATTTAGCGACAAATCCTCACGCCATAGAGGACTCCTCAATCCGCGTTTTTATGGTTTAATGGAAAGGTCGAACCTTTCAAATCCAACATGTCTTCTTGACGGGCTTGTGCCGAAGAGGACTTTAGACTTTAACTATAAGAAATATAGGTTGTAGTTGTAGGATAGCGAACTGAAATGGAACTAGAGCAAAATTCGCACGAAGCGGTTAATCTAAGTGCTACTTTAGAAGATCTGCGTTTACGCCTTCTCGATACCTCGAAACGCAATCCACTTATTAACACGAGATTTAAAAGCCGAGGTCGTAAGCAAATCATCGTCATAGATGAACTCGCCGACCAGATATTTCGAATTCTTTATGGCGAACAAAGAAAGTTCACTTTTTTACCCCAAAAGGTGACCGAAGATGTAAGCGCGGATGAGTCAACGGACGAAGAATCAATCTATGTACCTTCTGCGCTTGAACAAGAGGTTCACGAACGGCACACCGACACAAAACTTCAGACTGATCTCACTCCAGAAGAACTTCAACGGCGTCTGTTAGCGCTATATAGAGAAAGTCGAGCACTGGAGGAAGATCTCAGCATCAATGTACTCTATCTCGCCATCGGTTTCATGACGTATTTCGACGCGGATTCGTCCGATGTAGAACGTAACGCACCGCTGATTCTTTTACCTGTGACGTTGGCACGGGATTCAAGCAAAAGCCTATTCAACCTAACGATTCGTGATGAAGATCTGTCCACGAATCAATCGCTAGCGCAGATGTTGTATGAAGAGCACCAGTTGATTCTCCCAGAACTTACAAGTTCGCAAGACTTTATTCCATCCACCTATTTTCGTGCGGTTGAAGAGGTCGTAGCTTCAAAGTCTCGTTGGAATGTGATTGGCAATCGCATGATGCTACGTTTTTTTTCATTTGAGCGTTTCATGATGGCGCACGATCTTGACGTTAGTGCCATCGAAAAATTTGCTACGGTAGGCGACGAGTCCATTAACTTAACGAATCAATTATTCGGTGTGCAGACGCAATCTGGCTCCGCGAATGAGAGTAGGGTTTCGGTTATTGAGGAAGCTACGGACCTAGACAGTCGTTACGCAGACCTGAAGGAGTTAAACCATGTGCTTGACGCGGACACATCCCAGACCCAAGTCATTGACGCAGCTCTTAAAGGGACAAATCTGGTAGTCCAGGGACCACCCGGCACAGGCAAATCTCAAACTATTGCAAATATCGTTGCGGCGGCCTTGGCACAATCTAAAACAGTGCTCTTCGTCGCCGAAAAACGAGCCGCGCTTGATGTGGTTTTCAAACGGTTGCAACAGTGTGGTCTGGGTCATCTTTGTCTTGAACTTCATTCACACAAAGCAAATCGGAAGCATTTCTATGAAGATCTAAAAGAAACCCTGGACGCTGTACCGATTAGACCGATCGACACGACCCTATTTGACGAGATTCAGCAAACGCGTGATCGGCTCAATCGGATATCGACGCTTATCCATAAGGTTGACGAAGTCACTAGTGAAACGCCCTATACAGTCATGGGGAAGATGGCCGAATTCCATGGAAAACGTATTCCGGCGCCTACTTTTGCGACGATTGATGATATCGGAATATGGAGCAAGGATGAATTCAAAGTTCGTCTGAATATTCTCGGATCCTTCGCGGCGTTGGTCAACGCACACGGGGTATTACATGAACATGTTTGGTATGGCGTCGAAAAGCGACTGACGCCAGCTGATCGGAGTCGACTACAAACCTATCTGGCAAGACACGACGATTTAAGTAGGCACTTGTTTGACGCTCTTCATGTGGTTCAGTCTGTTGATGGTGCATACGTAGTTAATAACTTGGACAAGATATTGCGTTGTCTTGAAAAGCAACGCTTACTTCTAAATCGACCTGCGAGAACAAGCGAATTTCTACAGAAAAAGGAAGTCGTTCAGCATTCAACTGAACTCCTTGAATTGTTTGATGTGCTGAAATCATGCCAAGCAATTGAAGTCAAGTTACAAGATAAATTTCTTGATGTTGCGCTCGAACGCGATTGGTCCATCGCTGCTCAGGCAATAGAAATGCATGGCAAATCGTTGTTCCGATTCATCAATTCAGGGTATCGCCGTGCGATTTCATCGTTTAAACAAGTTCTAAAGATAAAGCTTCCAGCATCCTACGAAGATCGTGTAGAGATGTTATCGGAACTTATGACATTCCAAACGCTTCAAAAATCTATTGATGCGCGGGATGAACTTGGCAGAGCTCACTTCGGGCTGACTTGGTCGAAATATCGAACGAATGTTGACGAGAGTTTATCGATTGTTCGTTGGATTGCAGATAACGTGTCTCATTTCGAGTCTCATGACTTGATGTTGGCTGAAATTGATGCACTTGGAAAGATTAATGACATAACGCAATGCCACGTTCGTATTGAGGAATGCGTATCAGCCTGGCGCGAAAACATCGACCACATTATTGAGATTCTCGGTCTCAATATTGCGCTAGCGTTTGGAAGTGAAAATCTTGTATCGGTCGAATTCGATAACCTGTCTTCAAAGTTTGCTGCCTGGCTTGCGAACACTGCGTCGTTGGATGAATATTTCCAGCTCAAAGTTGCAGCGGAGGAATTGCGAAACCTCGGGCTACACACAGCGGTAGACGCTGTCGACCAGAAGCAACTACGGCATGATTTACTAGTAGATAGCGTCGTTCTGCTGCGATGCGAAGCAATCTTCAATCGACTGAAGGAAGCCGTGCCCGAGCTCGGTGAAATTAACGGTGATGAACGCTCGGATCTTGTGGCGAAATTTAAGAGGCAAGACCGTCAACTAAAGGTGTTGGCTGCACAGGAGATCGTCGTGAAACATCATCAGAATATGCCGCGGGGAACCTCGGGGCAAATGGGTCTTATCCGTGGTGAAGCGAGCAAGAAAACACGGCACATGCCTATCCGGCAGCTACTTGACAATGCCGGTGAAGCGATTGCTATCGTCAAACCTGTCTTTCTCATGAGTCCGTTATCGATTTCAAGATTTTTAAGCCCAGGCGGACTTTCATTCGATCTTTTGTTAATTGACGAAGCCAGTCAGATCAAGCCAGAACAGGCTATCGGCGCCATGATGCGTGCCAAGCAAGTCGTCGTCGTTGGTGATCAAAAACAGATGCCGCCGACATCTTTCTTTGAAAAAAGCGTCGCAGCGGATGACCTTGAAGAGGAAACTGATGCCGGTTTGGACGATTTAATCCGAGGGCAAACCGCCGACATGGAAAGTGTTTTGTCGTTGTGCGAAGCGCGAGGACTAAACAACGCAATGCTTCGTTGGCACTACCGCTCGGAACATCCATCTCTAATTGAAGTATCCAATAAAGAGTTCTATAACGACAAGTTGATCTATCCACCGCCGCCAAATCTTCATAGCGAAGATGCCGGTTTGAGGCTTGTGGAAGTCGACGGCGTGTATGCTCGTAGTCGGGCCCGTAACAACCCCGTTGAAGCGGATACGGTTTGTGAGCATGTACTCAAGCACGTGAACCAACATCCTGACCAATCGTTAGGCGTTGTCGCTCTTGCAACACCGCAGAGAGACATGATTCAGCACAAACTTGACCGCCTTTGTAGCGAACAACCCGCTCTGGACCACTTCTGCCATACGAGTGGCGAAGAACCGTTTTTCGTAAAAAACCTGGAGAACGTCCAGGGCGACGAGCGGGACGTCATCTTCATATCGATCGGATACGGTAGGGACGAATCTGGGAAGTTCTTTCAAAATCTCGGTCCAGTTTCCACCGAAGGCGGTGAGAGGCGGCTAAATGTCTTATTCACACGGTCGCGCAAGAAGTGCGTGATTTTCAGTTCTATAGGACATGAGGAGGTGAGGACAGACACGGCAAAATCACAAGGTCCTCGCATATTGAAGCAGTTTCTCAAATATGCGAAAACAGGTGAACTTGATATACCTTTGGTGACTGGGAAAGAAGAGGATAGTCCGTTTGAACGGGATGTTGCACAGGTATTAGAACAGCACGGTTATCAAGTTGAACGTCAAGTGGGCTCTGCCGGATTCAGTATCGACTTGGCTGTTCGAGACCCTGCGGATACGAGTCATTTCTTGATTGCCATTGAGTGCGACGGCGCTCGGTATCACTCTTCGAGTTGGGCGCGCGAACGAGACCGGTTGCGGCAGGAAGTATTGGAAGGCAAAGGTTGGCTATTCCATCGAATCTGGAGCACGGATTGGTTTTACGCTCGAGATCGCCAAATAACCAAGATGCTTGATGCGATTAACGCGGCCCAGGTGCAAAGTCGCACACCTCCTATTAGTAAGGAGGTTGATTCATCGGATTCGCAATCGTTCATCGTTGCAGGTGATGAACTCGACGATCCATCAGCTATGCCAAAGCAATCTGCGATTACCACAGAGCCATATACTGAAGCAGATTTCAAAATTCATCATTCCGAAACAGTTCAAGATAGTCTTACACCCGAAGCAATTGAATCAGATCTATTAAAAATCGTGTCCATTGAATCACCTATCCATCAAGAATTAGCGGTTATACGATTGGCGAGATTGTGGAATAAGCGGTGCACGGCTAATTTCAAAGAGGCAGTGATAGCCGCTATTGACCGTTTAGTGGCGCAGTTGCGATTATCTAGAAGCGAGTTTGAGCCGGATTTTTTAGTGGATCAAGCAACCACATCCGTATCCGCTATTCGCGATCGGAAGCATGTCGATTTGCGCGAACTCAAGAATCCTGCTTACATCCCCCGTATTGAGCTTGAAGCTGCCGTTGAAGCAATCGTGAATGAGAGCGTGTCTATCGACTTAGCAAGTTGTCGGAAGGAAATTGCCAAATTACTCGGTACGAATACCCGACGCGAAGACATGCTGACCGCCATAAGACAAGCAGTTCAGCGGCTAGCAGATCAGGGCAGATTGCTGTACGACGGTGATATGGTGTCGCGAGCAAACTAGATAAGCTGATAGCTGCGCTGGACGCATGCATCAATCGGCACACAAATACTTTGACAAAAACCCTCTCACCGAGCTCGGAGGTGTCAACGTGCAGGCGAAAGAGACCGCTAAGTGTCGGCGTATGATCGCCAGCTCAAAAAGCCCAGACACTCACTACGAACAGCCTACTGAGGCTGATATCTTGTAGATGCGTTTTAGGCGATTCTAGTTGTGGTTAGGTTGGCCCGCAATACAACAAGAAATAGATCCTGCTACGCCAGCGACACGGACAGTCAGCTATAGTGGGACGTACCAACCTAAAATTTGCCGCGCTATGTCTGTCACCGCTGCTGATTTTGTCAGGAATCGCATTCGAGAGGACATAGAAAATGATGTAGTCGACAGCTCGGTCGTCACGCGCTTTCCACCCGAACCCAACGGCTATCTGCATATTGGTCACGCCAAGTCGATCTGTCTAAACTTCGGGGTCGCGGAAGAGTTCGGGGGGGCAACTTACCTTCGTTTTGATGATACCAACCCGTTAAAAGAAAGCGAAGAATTCGTCACCTCAATACAAGAGGACATACGCTGGCTCGGTTTTGATTGGGGAGATCGGCTGACGTTTGCATCCGATTATTTTGAGCAGTTGTACCAGTTTGCTGAGCAGCTGATTGAACGCGGTCTTGCTTTTGTTTGCGACCTATCGGCCGACGAAATTCGTGCGACGCGAGGAACCTTGACGGAGCCAGGTACAGACAGCCCGTTCAGAAATCGCTCGGTTACCAAAAACTTGGATTTATTTCGACGCATGCGTGCCGGGGCGTTTGGTGACGGTTCTAGAGTGTTACGAGCTAAAATCGACATGGCATCACCGAACATCAACATGCGCGATCCAGTGCTCTATCGAATCGTTCGGGCAACGCACCACCGCACCGGGGACAAGTGGTGCATCTATCCAATGTACGACTTCACGCATTGCATATGCGACGCACTTGAAGGTATCACGCATTCGCTTTGTACTCTGGAATTTGAAGATCATCGCCCTTTATATGACTGGGTGCTAGACAATATTTCGATCAACTTTCATCCACCGCAGATCGAGTTTTCGCGACTTGGACTCGCATTCAACGTCATGTCCAAACGTATATTGACAAACCTAATTGATGGTGGTCATGTAACAGGGTGGGATGATCCCCGATTACCGACGATAGCTGGACTGAGACGGCGTGGGGTGCCGCCAGAAGCAATAAGAGATTTTTGTAGTCGAGTAGGGGTTACCAAACAAGCTAACCTAGTCGAAATTGATCTATTGAATTTTTGTATACGTAGTACGCTTGAAAACGAAGCGCCACGCGGTTTGGCAGTGATTGATCCGTTGAAGGTGACAGTTGTCAATTTTGAAGGTGAAGATGAAATCCTTGAAGTGGCAAATCATCCCAAAAATGCTGCTTTGGGCAGTCGAAACGTCACCTTTGGTCGTGAGCTATTCATCGAAAAGAGCGATTTTCTAGAAACAAGCAGTAAAAAACAACGCAAACTGTCGCTGAATGGAATAGCGCGTCTTCGCTATAGCTATATTGTGGAGTGTATTGATGTTGTTAAGCGTGACGGGGTTCCTGTCGAACTCAAGGTGAGATATTTCAAGTCTTCTCGCAGCGGTCAGGACACGAGCGGTTTAAAACCTCGGAGTACGCTGCATTGGGTATCGCGCGCGAACGCTATCCCAGCGAAATTTCGCCTCTTTGAACCGTTATTCAGCACCCGTGAACCAGGACGCGGCAACCTCGAAGACGAACTTAACCCTCAATCGCAACTTGAAATGGATGGATTGGTCGAACGTGCTGTCATGGAGAATGGTTGGGAACGTTGCCAGTTTGAACGAAACGGCTATTTTGCGCTTGACAACGAAACGTCGTTGGAGATACCAGTATTCAACCGAATCGTTGCTTTAGCTAGCCGCATGAAATAAGCCAAGCGGATTTACATCACGGAATCGAATCTCCACCGTACGCTGAATCCTACGCTAGAAGATGTAGTCGCCGCAGCTCGACGCATTCAAGGTTCGGTGCATCGAACGCCTGTCCTATCCTCCGAGAGTCTAAATAGGATGTTCGGGCAGGAGGTCTACTTCAAGTGCGAGAATTTTCAAAAAGTCGGCGCCTTTAAGGCTCGTGGCGCATTGAACGCGGTTTTAAAACTTGATTCAAACCAAACCGATATCGTAACGCACTCTTCAGGTAATCACGGCGCGGCATTGGCATGGGCTGCGCAAAAAACACAGAAACGGGCATTCGTCATTTGTCCGACTGACGCATCGCCGTTTAAGCGCCAGGCAATTGTTCGCTATGGTGGTCACTTGGTAGATTGCGGTTCCGAGATCTCGGAACGTGAAGCTACTCTGCAGACGTTTCTACGACAGCATGAAGCAACGTTCATACCTCCGTACGACCACAGCGATATTGTTGCGGGTCAAGGCACCGCGACACTTGAGCTGTTGGAGGAGGCACCACAAATCGAACAAATTTGGGTGCCTATAGGAGGCGGCGGTCTAGCAAGTGGCGCTGCTGTTGCAGCCGCTAATCGTTGCGACATCATAGGATGTGAACCGGAACTTGCTCGCGACGCTCATGATTCTATGGCGTGTGGGTATCGTTTGCCGGCATTACCGCCCAGAACAATCGCGGATGGATTACGTTCATCGTTAGGTCAGTTGAATTTCAGCATACTGAAACATATGAACGTCTTCATTCGACTGGTAAGTGAAGACGAGATCAGACATGCGATGCATTTGATCTGGCAGGTATTGAAGATCGTGATTGAGCCCTCCTCAGCCGTACCGGTTGCGGCTGCGCTAAAAGAGGAAGGTCTACGTAAAGGCCCGATTGGCATTATTTTGAGTGGTGGAAATTTTCAACTGGATTTCGGTTTGTAATGCACTGCATTGTGTAGTTTATGGTGATCTACGCACTTTGCAGCACATGCTTGTGTCGAGAAGGTTGGGGCATCTAGTCTAGACCCGACATGATATGAGCGTTGTGGGACGGCGTTGGTATGCTAGCTGTCATACGTCTGCGTCAAACAGTCGTATTCAAAGGCTTGGATAATGAAGCGCTGAGTATTGGAGTTGTTCCATAAGACTAGTCCAATGGAATCGAATTTCTTCGCCATCGGATACGACAGGCAAAGGCTATCCGTCGTGCACGCGCATGCCATGCAAACTTGGCATGGTGTGCAGTCGAAATGGCGGCGACTTGAGGTTATGGCGTCATTGACAAAGGAGTTAGCATGAGGCAAACATTTATCGGACATCCGGTAGGCCTCGTTGTTTTATTTTTCACGGAATCATGCGAGCGTTTTAGTTATTACGGCATGCGCGCGATTCTCGCCCTTTACCTGATTGATCACTTCTTATTTAAGGAGTCGGTTACATACGAGATCGTGGCGGTGTATGGCTCGCTCGTGTATTTCATGCCGGTTATTGGGGGATTTATTGCCGATCGTTGGCTGGGATTTAAAAAATCAGTGATTTTCGGGGCAGTTTTGTTGTGTGTCGGACACGCATTGATGGCCTTCGAAGGCACCGGTGCTAGTGTGGTTGACGGCGCAGTCGTACGGGATCAGATTACATTAAGCACCACATTTCTTGCCATGTCATTCATTGTAGTGGGCGTTGGTTTTCTGAAAGCGTGCATCTCGAACATGGTTGGATTGCTTTACGAAGAGAACGATGCGAAACGCGACCAAGGGTTTACGATCTTCTATTTTGGCATCAACCTGGGTGCGATGCTAGCAGTACTGGCATGCGGTTGGTTGGGTCAGAACTACGGCTGGGGGTGGGGGTTCGGTTTGGCTGGCATCTTCATGCTCTTCGGTTTAGCCGTATTCATCATCGGCCGCGGCACATTAAAAGGCATCGGCGAGCCCCACGATCTAGTAAATCTTCATTCGACTGTGCTTGGGATTCGTAAGGAGTGGTGGATCTACATAGGTGGTATTGCTGCAACTTTCTTTACTGCCTATTTGCTACAGTCTCGCGAATACATCAAAATCTTGTTGTACAGTGTGGGGCTGATAGCACTTTTAGGGGTGCTCATCTACGCTCACTTGAACTGTACGAAAGAACAATTACAACGCTTGTGGGTGATGTTGTACCTGATCGTTGTTTCGGTGATCTTTTGGGGCCTTTTCGAACAGGCGGCACACAGCCTCAAAGGATTTGCATTACGAAATTTGGATCCCTTAATTTTTGGTATCAGTTTCGAGGCAGCGCAAATCGAGTCCTTCAACCCTGCGTTTATTTTGATATTCTCGCCCGTATTCGTATGGCTCTGGCATATCCTCGGCAAATTGAGAGCAGAACCTTCGAGACCAATGAAATTCGGCATTGGAATCATTTTGTGTGGTGTCGGATATGGGATGTTTCTTTTAGGCTGCCTGAATGCAAACAATGAATTTCAAGTCGCCATGGTTTGGGTTGTACTCGGTTTCCTATTCATTACTTTAGGCGAGCTGTGTATATCGCCGGTAGGTTTGTCAATGATTACTCGGTACTCCCCGGTTGAAATGGTTGGCGTCATGATGGGGGTTTGGTTTTTAGCTAGCAGCATCGCGAGCTTGTTCGGCGGTTTCCTCTCACAGTTTGCAGCAATTGACGAAGAGCTTGGAAGCGTGATGCCGCGTAGCGAGTCGCTCTTGGTTTACGAACACGCGTTTACTATTTTCACAGTGCTTGGCGTTTGTGTGGGCATTTTTGTCGCTCTCACCGCATTGTGGCTAAGACGCTACCTGGGCGAGGACGCATCGGATAGAGGCGTAAAGAACCTTGCTACCATTTCGAGGTAATCCGCAGTTTTGTAACAATCAAGGCGGCGAATCTGATCAAGTAGCAGGATGGGACGAATGTAACGTGATCAGGGCGTCTATGTCGTAACAAACCATGCAGTGAACAGAAGGAAAAATATGCGAGAAAACATGAAAGAGCAAACATATGAACAGATCCTAGTAGAAGTTGCAGAGGACGTTTGTACGATCACACTCAACCGACCGGATCGACTGAATGCATGGACAGGACAAATGTCTGCGGAACTTTACGATGCGATAAGTACAGCAAACGATAACCCCCAGGTCGGTGCCATGATCGTTACTGGCGCAGGACGAGGTTTTTGTGCAGGCGCTGACATTAAGGAAAATTTCAAAGCGCGACTTGAATCCAAGTCGGATAGCAAGGCGATGCGTGGCGATTGGATAGAGTTAATGCGTTCCTCTAAACCGTTGATCGCAGCGGTCAATGGAGCCTGCATCGGCGTGGGCGCGACGATGATTTTGCCCATGGATGTGATCATTGCATCCACGGAAGCGCGGTTTGGCATGGCGTTTGTGAAAATGGGAGTTACTCCCGAGTTAGGTAGTTCTCATTACTTGGCTGCACGAGTTGGCTTTGGTCGTGCCAGCGAGATGTGTTTGACTGGTCGTCTATATTCTGGTGAAGAAGCGTTTAAGTTGGGCCTTGCAAACCGCTTGGTAAAACACGATAGACTGCTTGCTGAAGCTCGACGTTTAGCGCAAGAGATTGCTGGTAATCCAGCGCCTCATTTACGCTGGGTAAAAGAGCTACTTACGGCAAACAGCTCGGAAACCGATATCAAGGCTGTTCAGAAACTGGAAGGTGAAGTGCTCGCGCGAGCCTATGCATCACAAGAACATCATGAGGCTGTCAATGCATTCATCGAAAAACGCAAACCGGACTTTAAGCAATGGCGAAGCAGTGATGACTCCAGATGATGAATATTGAGAGCGAAAAAAGTGTGGTGGCTGACATTGATACGATGGATGGGTTCAAAGTTTTCAACGCTCAAATCAAATAGGAGCTTTGAAATACATACTCGGACTTGATTGATAACCTTGTCATTCGTAGCTCCAAATATAGGTTCGAAGCATGCGTATGGGCAGTGTTTCTGAGGAACTACTCGGCATCGCGATGTTGATCAAGCGGAATGTACTCCTTTTATGTCTTGAGGTTGTAGATAAAAATTTGACCGAGCATTTGATGGCGTGAATAACCGATGAACTTCATCCCTCTTGATGTATTGGTGCAGGGAAACAATCTGTTTAAGAGGCTCGGTCAAGAATCCCCTTCTGCATGGACCGTCATACTGAAGGACATAGTGCCGTTAGCGTTGTTGCCGCCGTTTTTTCTGTATGTCGGCACGTCTATATCAGGGTGGGAAATTGGTGCAGCGGAAGCGATCTGGTTAGATAGAGGGTCATTGCTGCTCGTTTCCTTGTGTTACTTCGCTGCACTCTTCTTTGGCTTGATCGGGTTGGCGATTCTATTGCGGTGGATGGCGCCTACTTACGCTGCGACTGCCGATATAGAGCGGCATTTAACTTTGATATCAGTAGTTGCGACGCCCATGGTCTTAGGAAGCGTTGCTCATCTCTATCCGCATATTTTTGTCAATATGTTGGCCATCATTCCGGCACTTATTTGGAGTATGTTCTTACTCTATCGCGGCGTGCCGTTGTTGCTTTCGACTACACCGCAACAGGGCATGTTGATGGCGTCGTCTTTGATCGGTGTAGCGCTCGTGGCGGCAGTCACTCTTCTTGGCATCACCGTTGTCCTTTGGACGCTGGGCTTCGGACCATCGTTAGGGTTGTAGATGCATTTGCTGAAATGAACGACCCTAACCATTACAACGATCGAGTTGTAACTGCACTCGTTGTTCTATCGCTCATTTGGGCTATTGTTGGTATGTCAGTCGGCGTATATGTCGCGGCAGAACTTGTTTGGCCGACGATTGACTGGGGCCAGCAGTGGCTCAGTTACGGTCGTTTGCGCACTTTGCACACCAACGGCGTAATCTTCGGCTTCGGCGTATCCGCGTTGATGGGGACAGCCTTTTATAGTGTCCAAAGAACCTCACACTGCACGCTATTTGCGCCCAGGCTTGCATGGTTTTGTTGCATCGCATGGAACCTAGTGGTATTTGCTGGTGGTATGAGCTTATTAGCCGGATGGAACGCAGGCAAGGAGTACGCTGAACTCGAATGGCCTTTCGATATTGGTATCACGATTGTTTGGCTCGCGTTTGCGGTTGTCTTTTTCGGCACGATTGCGAAGCGTAAGGTCAAAGCTATTTACGTCTCGAATTGGTTTTACGGTGCCTTGATCATCGTCATCGCCATGTTACATGTGGTCAACAGTTTGGCGATACCGATTTCTATCGACAAGTCCTATTCACTATTTGCCGGCGCGCAAGACGCAATCGTGCAATGGTGGTACGGTCATAACGCGGTCGGCTTTTTGCTCACCGGCGGTTTCCTCGGCATGCTGTATTACTTCCTGCCGAAACACGCGGACCGACCTATTTGGAGTTATCGATTATCAATTGTCGCGTTTTGGGCATTCACTTATAGCTACATTTGGGCTGGGCCACACCACTTGCATTACAACGCTATCCCAGAGTGGGTGCAGTCTTTAGGCATGGTCATGAGCATCATCCTGCTCGCGCCATCATGGGCCACGATGGTTAACGGTGTGATGACAGTCGCTGGCGCTTGGGAAAAACTAAAAACCGATCCTGCACTGAAATTTATCGTCTTGGCGTTAGCGTTTTATGGCTTAGCGACATTCGAAGGGCCCATGCTATCGATCAAGAGCGTCAATGTCGTGAGTCATTTCACTGATTGGACCATCGGTCATGTGCATTCTGGCGCGCTCGGCTGGAACGCAATGATCACCTTCGGGACGTTCTATTTCTTGATACCGAGATTAGTCGGTGCGAATCTGTATAGCGTTCAACTCGCGAATGTGCACTTCTGGCTTGCACTAGCTGGCACGATGTTGTACATCCTTTCCATGTGGGGTGCTGGTGTGTCTCAAGGTCTGCTTTGGTTATCGCTTGATGAACTAGGCGATTTAAGTTACGGCTTTCGCGACATCATGGCGAGTATGACACCGTATTACGCACTTCGCTTGATTGCTGGCGGCATTTTCCTTCTTGGGGCCGTTTTGATGTTCTACAACCTCATGAAAACGATGCAGAGCCGCAAAACGGTGACGCGGCGAATTCCGGTGGTAGCAATGGTCGAGCCGGGCTAGCGGCTGTATGAACATCGTATCGCTTCATCGGAAGCTTGAAGAAAACTCAGGATGGCTGATCTTTGGTATTTTGTTTGTCTCGGCGATCGGGGGGTCTTGTGCAGGTGTTACCGAGTGTATTTCAGGACGAGCTCGTGCAACCGGCACCGCAAACCAAACCATACACCGCATTGGAACTTGCGGGGCGCGACGTGTATATTCGAGAAGGATGCAGTACGTGCCATTCACAACAAATTCGACCGTTACTTGCAGAAGTCAAGCGTTACGGTCCATTTTCAAGGGCAGGCGAATCAGCCTACGATCGACCATTCCTTTGGGGTTCGAAACGTACCGGACCTGATCTTCAAAGAGTAGGTACGAAGTACAGCGATATGTGGCAACGCACGCACCTGCTTGATCCGCGTCGCGTTGTTCCTAATTCGATCATGCCCGCGTATCCTTGGTTGGCGAACCAAGCAGCAGATCCAAACAACACTATTCAAACGCGCATGCGGCGATTAGCGCTGCTTGGTCATCCGTACTCGGAAGAACAAATATCCCAGGCGCCGAATGAAATTGAAGGCAAAACTGCCTTGGATGCGTTGGTAGCGTACCTCGGCGCGTTAGGGCAAGGTAGTGCTCTGTTGACAGAGGACGCACATTGACCTACTTTCTGTTCGCGGGTGATTTGATTGTCATGCTATTCATGGTCCTGCTAGCAATCTGGGTATTTGCCGGGTCATCGGATCAATCAATTCAGGAGAGTGCAGAAATTCCGTTGCACGACGAAGAATACGGGGACGCCGATCGTGCCGATTGAGTTTTGGGCAGGTTGGGTCGTCTTTCTAACGTTAGCTTCATTAGCCGGTTTAGCTTGGTTAGTCTATAGCGCGTATTTTGGCGGCAAGGTCGCAGGTGCCGATGAAGAGTCGCCAACTGTGTGGGATGAAAACCTTCGAGAAGGTGCTCATCCACCGCCTTTGTGGTGGTTCTGGTTCATGCTTGCTTCTCTCGTATTTACCTTAATCTACCTGATACTTTACCCGGGATTGGGAAGCTTTAAGGGTGCGTTCGAGTGGTCGCAAGGCGGCGAACTTGAGGAACGACTGACTGCCCACACGGTTGAGTTTGGACCGCAACGTACCGCGATCGCGCAGATGTCGCTATCCGCGATTCGGCAAGATACAAAGCTCATGCAGACAGCCGAGCGCATATTCGAACGACAGTGCGCTGCGTGTCACGGACTCAGCGCGACTGGACAGGACGCTACGTTTCCGAATTTACGCGATAACGCCTGGCAATGGGGCGGCAGTTCGACAGCCATCGAACAATCAATTCGCGAAGGCCGGCACGGCATCATGATTGGGTGGAAACACGCGCTGAATCGAACCGAAGCATCGCAATTAGCGCAATATACGGTCGCATTGGCAGGATCGAAGAAGCCCACATCGCATCCTGGCAAGGCAAAGTTTGAGGAGCTATGCATTGCGTGCCACGGCATTGACGGAACCGGACAAGAAGCGTTAGGCGCGCCCGATCTGACAAAAGGCGCTTACACGTACGGTGGCGGTACTCTGAACATACTTGAAACCATCTTATATGGGCGCGAAGGTGAGATGCCTGCGTTTGATGGCGTGTTAGATGATATGCAAATACGTCTGTTGGTTGCTTGGCTTAGCGAGGATTAGCCCTGTCTGCTTCGTATGTTTGGCGCACACCGCACAGATCTCATAGTTAAAAACGATAGAGCGACAGCGGGATTTCGTAGATAGGCGCTGCTAAGTTTCGATCAAATTCCAGCGCGTACCACATAACATAACCTGGTCGTCACTCACGTACACACCGCGTGCTTTTGCACGTTCGAGTATGCCGGGTTTGTCGGCTACGGAAATATCCAGTCCACCTAGACCTGCACCGCGACCATCGTTCGCTTCAACAAAACGAATCTTTACGTTATTCAAACTCATGCTAAGCGTCTCGCCATCTCGCTCAATCGGTAATCCGGCAACTTTCCCCCATCGGTCTGCGAGTTTGACCGGGTCTGGTCCTTGGAGTTCGACAGCAACGAAATCAATGGTGGTGGACTGATCCACTTTGTCCTCCCAACCTACACCGCCAGCAGGCATCCAATTTCCCTTAAAGTCGTTAGGCGGAACCCATTCGATTTCGAAAAAAGAAGCAATCATGTCGCCAGGATGAATCTGGCAAATATTCCAATTCTCCCGTTCCGTTTCATGTGCAATGCGAATGCCATTGTCCAGAGCACATTGTCGAACGGCTTGTTGACTTTCCTTGCTATCGGCTTGACAAATGACCATGTAGCCACCATCGCCGCCGCGTTTGTCGAGGTAACGACCGCCGGCTGTGTTCTCTTCAATAGGCGCTACCACTTCGAGGAAGTTATGACCGACGCACATGAGGGTGTTCTCTAAGCCGAACGCACCCACACCAGGATCAACGAAGCATGTGCGGATCCCTAGCACATCGGTCAGATCGTTGATTACGGGTCGTAACTCTCTCGCGACCAAGCAAATTTGACGCAGTTGAATTGTCATGAGAATCCTTCGGACTTAAGTTTTATCGGTGATCTAGGCTATCCTCATGCTTGAAGATAGGGAAGACATCCAGTCATTTCAACCAGTTCACGAACGGTTGAATCGTTTGAAGCCGTTTGATATTTATCGCGCAAAGCCGCCAGTGAGCGAGCGTGATATTTTTGAGGTTTTTGTGACCATGATTGCCCTTTTAGTTCCACCTCAAATGTCTCAGCGCCGTCGGCAATAGCCTGACTATTTGCGACGCTCCAAGGTAAAAATAACGCGCCAACTTGATCACGAATCAGCGGAAGAAGCGAATCTTTAACTGCTTCCCAACTCTCGAATTCACCTTGGTTTACAGGCGCTAGCATACGCCGGGTCCACGCATGCACTTGTGGACAAGTCCGTACGAGTTTCGCAGGCGTGGGGTCACGATTGGCGTTGTAAATCTGCCCCCACAGACCGAAATCGGCAAAACTTGGGCGGGCACCAAATAGATATGGTCGCGAGGCCAAGTGTGCTTCAAGCAATTCAAGAGCGTCTGCCAAGGACTTTTCTATTTGGTTTGCGTTTTGATCGCTAGACCCTACGAACCACACACGGTCAACCATGCGGGCCTGAATTTGCTTGGTAAACGCACGCAGTTCTTCATCGGACGCAAACGGATTCGACCACTCGGCAATGCGTCGGCCACAAGCCATTTGATCAATCTCGCGACGCCAACGAAAATGAAACATCCACTTGTTGCCCCATTCATCGCCAAACTCTTCCAAGATGCATGATGCAAATGCAGCGGCAGCTTCAGGAGGATGGATAGACGGGTCCGGGAACTCTTGTTCCATTGCTTCAATAATTGGCGTGGAGTCTTGAATTGCGCTTCCGTCTGGCTTAACGACCAATGGAACCAAGGGCAGGCGAGCTAGCTTGGCGTAAGTTTGGTTATCTTCGTTGCGCAATTTCCAATCATGCGGAATGCCCTTGTATCGAAAGTAAGAGCGTACTTTGACAGAATACGGTGATTCTTCAAGACCGAATATGGTGTAGGACATCGTTTTTCCCTAATCAGCTAACGCGAGACTTTCGCGCGTCAGAAACAGCAGATCTGATTTGATCAGCTCGGCGGCTTCTTGAAAACGGAGTAGTAGTTTGCTTTACTCAAGCCGAATCGCGTGCGGGTTGATAAGATAGCGAATTAGGCGATGCGCGTGCCTTCAAAGCCTGCATTGCCAAACATGCCCAGCTTGACAGAGCCGCTGATTGTGTCGCCTTCCACTTTAGCGGTGAATTCAAGTTTCATAGGCATTGGCGATGTAATGCTTGCGCTCCAAGTCAATTCATCGTCATTAATTGCGCCATCTGCCAAGTCAATGGATCCTTGATCGCCGGAAAGGCTTCCCGATAAGGAATTGCCATCGGTCACGAGGGTCAGAGTGCCCTTCTGATCGCCCATCGGCGTTTTAGTAGTAACATCGTACTTGCCGTCAATTTGACTCACAATTAGTCCTTTTGCTATATACGGTAGCATGTCATTGTAAAGGAAGGGTTTACGCCGATTGCTTCTTACGCCTCGACATGATGTAGACGATGAATAGGCGTTTGAAGGCAAAGCGGCCCTTTCATCCTGTTGCTTATCTGTCCAAGCGATTGTCTAACGAAGGCGTTTCTTATGCACATTGAAATTCTTACCCGATCCGTGTCTTGCGGTCCGGTTAAAACTTATGCAAGGGTTCATTGAATTTCGGATTGGACGAAATCGGCTTGCGTGCTATGCTGGTAACCAATGATTAGCGATTCAATTCAATAGTGAGGAGCATAAGATCACAACGACCTCGGAATCGGACAAACCAACTCGCAGCTATATAGACAACATTGGTACGCTACGTGAAGGAGGTCTTCACCGCGATCTCAAAGCACACTATGCAGGAGAAAGTGGTAGGACTGAGGTTACCGTTGGAAAATATATTGTCGATGTGAAATTCAACGATCGACTCGTCGAAATTCAAACAGCCAACTTTAGGTCCATTCGCTACAAACTATTGGACTTGCTCTCGGATCACGCCGTCACGCTCGTTTATCCAATCGCGGTCGAGAAGTGGCTTGTAAAAAAAACCAAGGACGGTGAGAGCCGACGAAAGTCGCCAAGGACCGGTCGAGCAACTGATGTACTCGATGAGCTTATTTACGTACCTAAGTTACTCAATCACCCCAACCTAACGCTTGAATTGGTCTATGTCCATATTGAAGAGCATAGAGAATTCGATCCTAAACGCGCCTGGCGGCGACGGCATTGGGTGGTTACCCGTCGCGCTTTGATTGCCATAAAAGGCTTTGACAGATTTCAGGATATGGGGGCTTTGTTCGAGAAATTTACCGCTACTTTAAATCATCCGTTTACGACTCACTCAATCGCAAGGGATTTACGGATTTCCCGCTCTCAAGCGCAACGTTTTGCCTACTGCTTTCGGCACGCAGGAGTGATTGGCCAGTGTGGAAAAGAAGGGAATGCCGTCATTTATCAACGGCAGGCTAATTTTCCGACCTGATGGCAGCTCCTAACGAGCTCGCATTCGATTAAGCGGACTAATTGGTAGCTTTGAGATCTGGAATTGCGATTTCAACTACGTCCGTCAACGTACTAACGAGCGAAAACTCCATCTCTTTACGCACTGTGTCCGGTAATTTGGAGAGTTCCGATTCGTTGTCTTTCGGGAGTATGACATGTCGGATGCCGGTTCGATGAGCAGCGAGTACTTTTTCACGGATACCACCAACAGGTAACACTAGACCGGACAATGTGATTTCGCCAGTCATGGCAACATCGTCTCGCACTGCTTTCCTACTGTACGCGCTCGCCAATGCTGTGGCCATTGTGACGCCTGCCGATGGCCCATCTTTTGGCACAGCCCCTTCAGGTACATGAATGTGGACCCCAACTTCCTCAATAGATGCCCTGTCGATGTGAAGGTCGGAAGCAGCTTTCCAGATGTATGAACGCGCGGCTTTTGCGGACTCTTGCATCACCTGACCAATCTGACCGGTGATCGTTACCTTTTCCTCTTTCGGCGCGAGCGATGCTTCAATATAAAGCACATCGCCGCCAGCAGCAGTCCACGCTAATCCTGTCGCTACGCCATCGCCTACGTTTTCGCGGACGCGGTCGGCCTTAAATTTCTCAGGCCCGAGCAGCTCAGAAATCACTGGGGCTGTCACCGACTTTGACAACGGTTGATTTAGCAAGCTTTCTTTCGCTCGTTTGCGCGCGATGCGTTCAATGGTGCGTTCGAGTTCGCGTACGCCAGCTTCACGCGTATAGCGCTGGATGCAATGCCGAATGCCAGTCGCTGTGAACTTAAGCTGTGCCGTCTTAAGTCCTGCGTTCTCGATCTGGCGCGGTATCAGGTACTTCTTCGCGATTTCAATCTTTTCGAGTTCGCTATATCCTGTTAGCTCGAGTATCTCCAAACGATCAAGCAAAGGTGCAGGAATCGTATGTGTTGTATTCGCAGTGGTAATGAAAAAGACCTTCGAAAGATCGAAAGGCAGATTCAGATAGTTATCACGGAATTCCTTGTTTTGGGCTGGATCCAGGATTTCCATCAACGCACCTGATGGATCGCCTCGATAGTCTCGGCCCAGTTTGTCGAGCTCGTCGAGCATTAACACGGGGTTACGCACGCCGCTGCGGCGAACGGCTTGTAGAACTCGGCCTGGCATCGCACCGATATAAGTACGACGATGGCCACGAAGTTCCGCTTCGTCGTGTAACCCCCCAAGACTCATACGCTCGAATTTGCGACCCATGGCGCGAGCGATTGATTGTCCGAGGGACGTTTTGCCAACACCTGGAGGACCTACGAAACAGAGGATAGACGACTTGGCATTAGGATTGAGCTGCAATACTGCGAGCGCTTCAAGAATCCTTTCTTTGACGTCGTCAAGACCGTAGTGATCCTCGTCTAGAACAACTTTCGCGTGGGCCAGATCTAGATTGTCTTCCGTGATGATGTTCCACGGTAGTTCTGCGACTAACTCAAGATAGCTGCGTGCAACCTGGTACTCCGCAGCTTGTGGCGACATCTTCTGTAGTCGTTTTAGTTCACGATCAATCTCGGCTCGAACACTTTCGGGAAAGTTGATCTGCTTGATTTGCTGTTTCAGCTGCTGAATTTCGTCGTCGCCGTCGTTTTCACCAAGCGCTTCCTCGATCGCACGTTTCTGTTGTCGCAGGAACACTTCGCGTTGGCCGCTCTCGTTGATCTTGTGTGCTTTCGACTGAATTTCCAGCTGCAATTCCGCTACACCGATATCTTGTCGAAGTAAGTCACCTACGGTCGAGAGCAGTGTCTGGATTTGTTCGATTTCAAGTAATTCTTGATGCTTCGTGAAATCGGCGTTCGGGGACTTGGTTGCGAAGCGATACGCTTGCAATACAGCTTTCGTGTTGTTTGCGACAAATTGCTTGAATATTTGATCGCCTTTTTCCGGATTCATGAGATTCGCAACTTTTCGAGCAAGCTCGAGGTTCTCGTTCTGCAGCGCGCGAGTCTCGACAGTGAGTACCTCTTCTTGATCTACCTCTTCGTTCATGGGCTCGAATGCGAGCTCCATGAATTTCGCCTGATCCGATTGCTCTAGTAGTCGTACCCGGCGCACGCCTTCCAGGATGACTTGCGCGCCACTTTCTCGCTCCTCAATGCGTCTAATTGAGCACAGCATGCCGACTTTGAACAGATCGCCGATCACTGGATCTTCGTTTTCGATATCGTGCTGCAGTGCAGCGAGAATTCGAGAGTCCGATGAGTTGACTGCGTGTTCGACAGCCGCCAGGGATTTGCGTCTTCCTACCGAAATTGGAAAGATCAAACTCGGAAAAATGACGATATTTTTAAGGGGTATGCAGGGAAGGGTGTGCGCCATGTCTCAATAGTGACCGTAATCCTGGAATTTTAACGAGCGTTTCATATGGCAATGGTTAGACAGCCCGGTCAAATCATGGTGAGGCGGCTCAGTGTTGGCGATGACTATCTGCTCTTGAAGCCATGCCCCTGATCGTCAAGGACTTACTGATTGAAGCCTGTACGTTCACGGATTCGTAGTATCCATTTGCGCTAAATTTGCGACCGAACGCTGCTTAGACACCATGATCGTTCAAGCAGTTCACCTATTGAGATCCTTCATCCTATCACCAAGGTTCCGGTCATTCCATGACGCAACTTCTCGTTAGAACCTAGATAGTAGAAGTGCGCAAAGGTCTTGATGCGGTCATTTCCAAATGAGCGATGCATTAGGAACAGACACAGCCAGGATTTCAATGCTTGCTTTACTGTACCGGCAGAGTCATCACTAGTAGGAACCACCGTAAATGCATGGTGAATCCCCATCTGAGGTTAGGAATCTCGCTAAGCCCAAAGCAGCGTTAGTTAAATTCCCATGACCTCAAGGGCAACCTTCGTTTACTCAGATGGCTCATGACTCCATGACCTTAGACCTAAATCAGATACGAAATAGGTTGGGCACCATGGTTAAGTTGCAACGCGAACACAATGAAAAAGTGCACCCTCGTTGGGACGAACAAGGTTACCCTTTCACACGGGCGATTTGGATCGAGTGCGCCGAATTGATTGACCACTACGGTTGGAAGTGGTGGAAACATCAAGATGCCGACCTTGAACAGGTCAAACTTGAATTCGTTGACATTTGGCATTTTGGCTTGAGTGCATTGATGATCGAACATCAAGAGCAAGTTGAATCGAACGTACGGGATGCCATTGTTCAGGCATCGACAGCGGACTTGGAGCTCGATTTCATTGAGTCGGTTGAAGCGCTTGCTGCTGACGCGCTCGCCTGTAAGTTTTCTGTTTCTGCGTTTATACGTGCCATGAGCGCTTTGCCGATGTCCTTCGACCAACTGTATTCGATGTACGTAGCGAAAAACGTTTTGAATTTGTTCCGGCAACGAAATGGTTACAAATCAGGCGCGTATCGAAAACTCTGGCAAGGACGCGAAGACAATGAACATCTCGCCGAACTTGCTAAAACGCTCAATATAGATAGCAGTACGTATATTGACGAATTGCAACGCTTGCTTGCTCAGCGATATGCTGAGCATGTGTAGATTAGCTCAGACCAGACGTACCGTCAAAAGATTAGCATCCAGTTGGGTGCTATCGGGCGCAGAGGAATGAATCGTGACTGACGCAGATTACCCCATGTCTACGCCGCTGGACATCCGTCGTGGTTTGACCGATCCTAAGGACACGGCGTTCCCATTGAGGTGGGGAATTCTCGGCTCAGGCAATATATCACGTCAATGGGTATTGAGTCTTAAGGGGGTTAAAGGCGCACAAGTTGCTGCTGTAGCTGCTCGGGAACAATCGCGTGCGGATGCGTTCGCTGCTGACTTAGGTATCGCAAGAGCTTTCGACAGCTACGAAGCTATGGTTGCCGACCCGAGCGTCGACATCGTTTACGTAGGCACGAAGACCTGGTTACATAAAGATCACAGTATGCTCGCGTTGAACGCTGGTAAGCATGTACTGTGTGAGAAACCGCTCGCGTCGAACGTAGCCGAAGCTCGTGCAATGTACGCAGCTGCCGATGACGCCGGCGTGATGTTACAAGACGGCATGTGGACTCGATTCTTCCCGGCGATCGAACATGCACGTACTCTGATTGAGCAGGGTGCAATCGGCGATCCGCTTATGGTGCACGCAGATTTCTTTGATCCTATTTACGTCATTCAAGCTGTGCCGCTTGCATTTGGAATTGAACGCCCACCTTCAAGTATTTCAACCGCTGGTGGCGCTGCGAGCGCCGCCATTCTAGATTACGAAAACAAGCGAGCGGCGGTCCTTTCGTTTCCACCTTTCAATAGCGAACTACCCGAAGTTACCGAGATATTCGGCACCAGGGGACGCATCTCAATCGGCCGACCTGGACATTGCCCTACTGACCTTACGGTTCATATACCTCCTGCTGGACAGGTGCCATCGCAATACCGAACAGCCAACGTGCCGGCGCCGCATTGCAGCTACCGCTATCCCCTACCTGCAAACGTGAGTATTCCGAACGCGTTTCCGAACCAACACGGATTTCTTTATATGGCTGAAGCGATCCATCGGTGTCTTGCGGCTGGGTTGTACGTATGTCCGCAATACGATAAAGCGGAATCGTTGTATTGCATGGAGATATTGACCGAAATCATGCAGCAGAAGCGGGGCGTAGCATAAGGTAGTGCCAACCCAGTGCCTTAAAAATAGGGGACTATATATTTAAGGGCACCTCCCAAAACCTCGGGTTTTTCCGTTTTTTCGGTCAAATGGTGCGATGATGATGAATGCATATTGAATTTTGGATGTTTGAAGTGAAAAAACACCCAACATCAGGTCATATGGACCCAACTTTGGGCTTTTTTAGTGTTTTTCACGAAGTGTAGGCGCAATGCGCCTACACTTCGTTGTTCAGACCATCGCCTCGCGCGCTAAAAACACCAGGCGGTGCATGTTGTAGAGCAAGTTTTGCAAGCCCATTTGCACCGAGGCCCGATCCAACCCGATGGTGCGGATGAATTTACCGCCCAGTTCGTTCTGGCAACTGGCAAACACATGCTCGACACGCACACGCACCTTGGCGCGCCGACGATTCTCACGATGTTGATATGCCGTAAGGGCCCGATGCTTACCGCGCTTGAACATGATCCGTGACGTGAGACCCTGCGCCCGCAACATCCCCTCCACTTCTTGCGACCGATACGCCGCATCCCCATAAAAAGGACCCTCGCGTTGGCGACCGTCAATTAACGCATCCACCACCGTGATATCGTGGTCATTGGCCGGGGGTGGCGACATACCCCCGAATGAGCTTGTGTTCGACATCGACATTCACATGGTTCTTATAGCCGTAGGATGACTTCCCATGTTTCTTCGTCCAACGCGCATGACGATCCTTTTGGCGCAATTTAGCCGTCGCCTCGTCCTCCTTCCAGGTGTCCGGGGTCTCATTCCGCTGCAATGCCCTATTCTCCTCCCGGGTGTTGCGTTGCACCGGCACCAGGACCAAAGTCGAGTCTACCACCTGACCGCCGCGCGCCACGTAACCCCGCTCGCGCAACTGCGCCTCGAAATCCTCGAACAACTCTCGCATGGTGTGCTCATCCAGTGCATCACGATACCGCGCAATGGTCTGCCGCGAAGGGACCGGTTCACCTGGCGCCACGTCAAGAAACCGGGTGACGCTACGGGAATCAACCACCGCATGGGACATGCGTTCACACGACAGGTTGCCCTTCCGACCAATGAGCAACACCTTGAACATCATCACCACGTCATACGCAGGACGACCGCCTTGCGATGGGTCGGCAGCTTCGTGACGCCAACACTCCTCCAGGATCGGCCGAAACCTTTCAAAATCAACCAATTGTTTGATCTGCTCCAGTGGATCGCCGCGTCGATCAAGTTCTTCGTAGGCTTCCCATTCACTAAAAAGTCTTGATGTGGTCATGATGGTGGAAGAACTCATTGGTAAATAACAGGTCGTAAATATACCCTCACAAGGTGCTTTGGCCAGGCGAAGGTCACTTTTTTGCCGTCACGCCGAGCCACATGACATAACCATGATAAAGAGGAGGTTTTGAGAGGTGCCTTTAACTTGATAAAAGCCTGAAAATTTCGGAAGATTACCTTATGAAAAAAGCACCGGCAAAGCATACCTACAAGGCATCTCCCTCATTGAACTAGCGGAGATGTTCCCGGCCGAAGAAACCGCCGTCAAGTGGTTCGAGGCGATCATGTGGCAGGGTGAACGCACATGCGGTCACTGCGGCTCGGCGAAAACCAAAGAGGTTCCCAATCAGAAGCCGATGCTGTATTGATGTACGGCTTGTCGCGGTTACTTCAGCGTCAAAACAGGCACGGCGCTCCGGTCGTCCAAGGTACCTATGCGTAAGTGGGCGTTGCCGTCTATCTGTATGTCACGAGCCTCAAAGGTGTATCCAGTATGAAGCTGCACCGCGACCTCAAGATAACACAGAAAACGGCTTGGTTCATGCTCCACCGACTACGCGAGGCTTGGGGGGCTAGCGGCTTGGAAAAGTATCTGGGTCTCGTTGAGGTTGATGAGACCTACATGGGCGGGAAAGAAACCAACAAGCATGCATCGTAGAAACGACGACAAGGGCGTGGCACGGTCGGCAAGACGGCCGTTGCTGGCGTCAAGGACCGCACGACTAATCGAGTATCCGCGACGGTCGTCAAGGATACGACCAAGCGTACGCTAGAGGCATTCATATACCGACATGCGGCGACTGAAGGCATCCCCGTCTACACGGACGAAGCGTCCGCTTATGACGATCCTGGCGACGCCTTCGAGCATGATCCGTGGCTCAAGCAAGAGTGAGTTCGTGCGTGGTGAAGCCCATACCAACGGTATCGAGTCGTTCTGGTCCATGTTGAAACGCGCCCACAAGGGCATGTTCCACAAGATGAGTAAAAAGCATCTGCAGCGCTATGTAACCGAGTTCGTCACGCGTCACAATATGCGCGAAGCGGATACATCGGATCAGATACGCCACGTGGTAGCTGGTATGGTGGGCGAACGGCCATGTACGAGCAGTTGACCAGAGTGCCCCTTAAGTAGCTTGGGGTGGCTTGACCAGCTTGCCTAAACTCTTGTTAGAGCGGGTTTCTTGAGCTGCTCATTGCCGACCCGTATCTTCTTTTAGGCGATCTTCCATGTCGCCCATTGGTGTCCGAACGCTTTCAATATCTTCCTTCACTGCATCACGAGGATGCGCCATGCGTTCCTGAAATACGTCTAGCATTGCTCTGGCAAGGATATCCACCTTGCCATGTGGAACCGCCTTTTTGGCCATCTGTAGTGATTCCCTGTGCCAAGTGAGTCATGTTTCAAATTGTAGATTGAAGGGGTTATATGCGCTAGTAGCCTCTTCAACGATCATGCTGCTCAAGTTTCTTTCCTGTTTATGCATCGCCTCGTGATTGCTGCATCCAGGGCATGGACCCTGCCTTTTGACATGGAGATGTCATCTTCAGGATGTGGCATGGCAGCGTCAAGGGCTAACCATAAAATTGATCTATGTCAAGTTAAGTATGTAATTTCCTAAAAATAACTTGAGTTTTGACTAATCATCCCTATATCTACCATGAATGCAGAGAAAAGTATTCAAGATCAACCAACCAAAAGGGTAGCATTGTGAATAACAAATTTGACCATTGCGATTATCCTAGCCGCAGCAACCATGCATTGAATGCTAGGATTTAGGTATTGAAAACGAGCTAAGAGGCTTTTATAGCGAGGCATTTGGACCAGAGGCGAAAGAAGCCGATAACAAATACCGAGACGATCTGAAAGCGGAAATCAACTTTATCAAGAGCATTTTGACGGCACGAGCAAGAAAAAACTTGCGAGCGCCATTCAAGAATGCTTGGGTTTAACGGAGGCTATCATGACAACTTTCAGCGAGAAATATGGTACGGCAACTTTGATTGGATCACTCATTCCTTACATACTTGTTGCGCTTCTGCTATATTCGTGTGTCAGTTCATACAACGAGGTATTTAATGATGACAAAGTGGAAACCGACCGAGTCGAAACCATCATAACGGAGGAAAATTATGACCACTGAAAAACAAAAAGCAGTAAAGCAGTAAAGAAATTCAAAGATAGAATCTTTCTGAATCAAATTGATCTTGCAGTGAGAGCAATCAATTTAAGCGGCCAATCCAGCGGCCTCTAACGCTCCCGTAGATCTAACTTGCGTTCGACGCATAAGGCGCCGTTGCGTGTTTGGAAACGACGCGCGTTGATGCATGACGACCTGATTGTCCCAAATGACGAGATCGCCACGCTCCCAAAATTGCGTCCAACAATGGTGCGGTGCGGCGACATAGGACCAAATTTCATCAAGCGTTATTTCGCTTTCTTCGATCGTCATTCCACGCACGTATGCGTTCTGGCGTCGCCCTAAGAACAATGCGTGTTCGTGCGTCTCTGGATGAGAAATGATCGCGGGATGATATGCTCCTGGAGCATCTGCAGGACTGTCAAATGGAATATGACCCCGCCGTAATGTACCAATGCTGTCGTGCGCGGCATCGTGCTTGATGGCTAAAGTAGCGCACTTCGAACGTAACGATACAGGCAGATCGGTCAGTGCAGTTCGCATGCAACAAAATGTGGTTTCGCCGCCTGTTTGGGGCACTTCGACAGCATAGAGTAGGCTTGCTGTCGGTGGGTGTTCAATATAGGACATATCGGTATGCCACGAAGTTTCAGCATTCGCCAAGCCACCGATAGGTCGACCGTTCTCAACAATATTCGAAATAGTTGCAACGTAGGGATTAGGAATTTTTAATCGATCTGCCTCGGTGACTTTACCGTGTGGCGCGTATTCCAACGCACCGAATCGACCGCTAAACGCTTTAAGCGATTCGTCATCAAGTTGTTGTTGGCGAAAACGTAGAACGCCTCGTTCAAGCCAAGCTTTGTATATCGAAGTGAAGTCGGCATCGGAAAGGTTGGCTAGTTGGACGCCGGATATATCGGCACCGATAGGTGCATCGAAATGCTTAATCTTCATTGTTTTATGGGCTGAGATGGATTTTGATACGTCAACGACGGAGCAACGGGCAATCATCCCGCACGAAGGGTTGTCAGTATTCTATAGCGGTTTATGATCTCTTTAAATCACGATCAACAACGACTGTGAATGCAAATATTTTGCGAAGCTCCATCCTGCCGCCACAATGGCGACCCGAAAAATATGCCACGCTCATTTATCTACGACGAAATGATGAAGTACTCTTGATAGAGAAGCTGAGAGGACATGGAGCAGGTAAGGTAAATGCGCCTGGCGGTCACATTGAAGTAGGCGAAACGCCCGAGGAGTGTGCAATACGGGAAGCATTTGAAGAGGTAGGTGTGGCGGTCTTACACGCTGAACTAGTCGCAACGCTTCGTTTTCATGACACCGAGAACGGCTTCAATATGCTCGGTTACGCGCATATTGCATGGGCGTTCACCGGACAAGCGAAGCGCACGGAGGAGGCTATCCCGTTCTGGACACATATCGGCGATATACCATTCGATCGAATGTGGGAAGATGATCGACATTGGGTCCCAAGAATCCTGGCCGGCGAACATTTAGAGTGCGAGTTCGTGTTTAAAAATGATGTGCTTCAAGATATGAATATTGCGAAGATATTACAATAAATCATTGAAATATAACGACTTAATTCATTGTTATTTCGTCAATGCAATCCGACAAGGTATCTACTATAGTAGCGATTTGATCCTGAGTGATGATATAAGGTGGTCCTATGACGAGCACATCCCGCACGATTCCATTTCCTCCAGGATAGACGCACACGCCCTTTTTCATAGCCAGGTTAGCAACTTGACCGGCGATGCGTTCACGCGGGTCGTACGATTCTAGGGTATCTCGATGCTTCACAAGTTCAATAGCTTGCAGTAGCCCCTTACCACGTACCTCAGCTACGTGGGGATGGTTTGAGAAAGCGTTGAGCAGTTGCGACATCAGCATGTTCCCTTTGGGTTCCACTTGATTGATCAAATCTTCCTCGTCCAAAATCTGCAAAACCTTTTCGGCTGCGGCACACGCCGCAGGGTGAGCTGAAAAGGTGTGGAACATCACATCAAACCCGGCTAAAGCAAGTCGTTGTGCAACTTTCGAGGTGCTAAATACCCCTGTGATTGGCGCGTAACCGCCGGCTAAGCCTTTTCCCCCAACCATGATGTCTGGCATGAAATCCCAGTGTTGGTAGCCAAAGCGCTTTCCGGTACGCCCGTACCCGGTCATGACCTCATCGCTGATGATCAAGATGTCGTGCTGTTTGCAGTACGCCGCAAGCTGTTCCCAATAACCATTCGGTGGTACCAATGCGCCGCCACTAGCACCGGTAATAGGTTCCGCAATAAAAGCCGCTATAGTGTCAGGCCCTTCACGCTCTATCACCTTGATGAAGCGTTCAACGTAGTGCTTGGTAGGGTCGGTCGCTTTGTAGCGCAAAAGATAGGGCGTATCAACCACTGGGTGAATCTGCAAAGTGTGCTTTAGCCCGGATTTGCGCGATTCGTGACCGCCTACTGCTAAGCTAGAGATGGTCGTACCGTGGTAGGACACGTTGCGTCCGATGATCTTGCATTTTTGCGGTTTGCCTTGCGCTGCGTGATACTGTACAGCGATTTTCATCGCTGCTTCATTGCCTTCTGATCCGCTACAGGTCGTATGTATGTGCGACATTTCTGGAGGGAGCCAATCGTGTATGAGTCGTTCTACGAGTGCTTCGCGTTCAGGTGTCAACCACACCGGTATGACGTAGCCGGTATGTAGCGTGGCGTTTGCAACAACCTCTGCGACCTCTTTACGCCCATGACCGATATTGGTGACGATAGCGCCACCGCATGCGTCCAAAATCTCGGAGCCATCGTCTTGATACAAGTAGCAACCTTCGTTCCGGACGATCTTGCGAACATTGCGGTTGTGAATGAATGGCCATGAAGTCATGATGCAGTCCAAAGAGACATAGAGGAAATCGAGGATTTCACGGTGTTATCCGACATGCAAAATCAATGTCTGGAAAAGACTAGAAGGTGTATTTTCAACAAAATCTGGTTTAAACGATAAACGGCTTACAATCGTAGAATAATTGCTCATCCAAATTGACGTTCTTTGTGGCTGGCTACGTAAAGGAATATCGCGATATATCTGTAGCGGTACAGGTTCACTATCTACAGCACGAGTCGAGTTCGCGCGATCTGCGCTGGGTGTTTGCGTACACGATGACGATTCAAAATAACGGGCTAGTTGCGATGCAGTTGGTTAGTCGCCATTGGGAAATCACTTCAGGATTATGTTCGGATGTCGAAACGGTAGATGGTGAGGGCGTCGTTGGCCAGCAACCCCGCTTGGAACCAAACGAGTCATTTCACTACACAAGCGCAGCAGTCCTTGAGTCGTCGTTCGGCACGATGGAAGGTCACTACAACTTTCGCGACGATTCCGGCAACTACTATCGTGTTCCCATTGACCCTTTCATACTATCGATACCCTCCGGGACGATGAATTGACGATGCCGAGCATAGTGCCCAAAAGTTCCAGATCAAGGATTTAATCATGGTTGAAGGTATACAAATTGATGCGGTAAGCGATTGGCTCGCTAGCGTCATCAAAGATATCAAGCTACCGCTCGAGTTCGAGTTGATTGCTGGAGGGCACTCGAATCTGACCTATCGCTTCATTGATGGGCATGCTCGTGCGTTCGTTTTACGTCGTCCGCCACTAGGACATATTCTCGAAAGCGCCCATGACATGGGTCGCGAGTATCGGATTGTTACCGCGGTCGGTCAATCAAACGTGCCTGTCCCAAAGACCTACGGTTTATGTGAGGACAGAACCGTCAATGGCCAGCCGTTCTACGTCATGGAATTCGTCGAAGGCATCGTGCCACATACCGCTGACGTGCTTTCGCAATTGACGTCCGAGGAACGTCAATCCTTTGGCCTTCATGTCATAGAGGTACTTGCAGATCTTCATACAACCGATATAGATGCCATTGGATTGGGACAATTAGCTAAGAAGGAAGACTATCTCGGTCGTCAACTCAAGCGCTGGACACAACAGTGGCTTGCAACAAAAACAGCAGAGATTCCTGATATGGATCGTAGTCTTGAGTTATTGCATGAGAAGCGACCAAAGCAGATCGGAGCGACCATCGTTCATGGTGATTATCGCGTTGGCAATATGTTGATCAATCACGGTAAGATGGCTGCACTATTAGATTGGGAACTATGTACACTAGGTGACCCGCTAGCAGATGTTGGTTATTTACTAAATACCTGGGCAGAACCAGGTGATCCTGTATCGGGAACAGCACCGACCGGTATCGGCGGTTTTCCAACCAGACAGGAGCTAAGCGATATATACGAGACGAAAACTGGACGCTCTCTGGCAGCCATCAATTACTATCGCGCGTTTTCGCATTGGCGATTAGCAGCGATCTCCCAAGGAGTTTATAAGCGTTACTCAGTTGGCGCCATGGGGGATCAAGAGTTCGATTTAGATAAATATATGGAGGGAATTCTGTCCAAGGCTCGGACAGCAGTTGAGCTACTATCGTAAGTATCTGAACCCACTTGACATAAGTAGACGGGAGACCATACTGTAGAAAATCTTTTGGAACAGAATTTAGGCAAATATCTCAATTTTTCAGAGATAATGGGACAAGGAATCTATATAGATGAAATCCGATCACATCGTCCTGCTGAATGAATGCCAAATCGCCCTGTGGTGTAGGTTCCCAGAGGCCCGAGGTTGAAAGCTTAACAAAGTCAATGGGTTAGGAAATCTCAAAGTCACGAAAGATTGAGAATTAGGAGGGCTTTTTATGTACCTCGTGGTTTTAGACCAGCGGCTGTGTACGCTGCATCAATCACTTCCATCTGCTTAACTGCATCCTGTGCATCGGTTGGTAATGGCGTACCGTGGCGAACAGCGTTGATGAACGCTTCTAATTGAAACTCGTAAGTCGGGCGTCGCGTCATTTCTTCGTCGAACTTCACGCTACCATCAACGGTTAACGTCACTCGGTTTCCATGTTGGGGTACGAGTGGGTTTCTTACGTAGAGTTTTCCTCGCGAACCTGTTATAGTAAGGTCGGCTGCAAACGTTCGTTGATTCATTGCGCCTAGCGTCTTTGCCGTGATACCATCAGCCAGCTCGTATTCAATTCCAAGACTCAGATCAATTTGAGGATCGCCTTCGACTGCTGTCGCGTTCGTAACTCGCGGTTCCTGTCGCGAGATGTGCCTTAACCAAGAAATAGGATAACAACCCATGTCCATGGTTGCGCCCCCTCCGGTTTCATAAATCATCCGAATGTTTTCTTTATTTGGCGTACCGACGATGAATTGCGCATCAATGTGTTGGATTTGACCTAGGTCGCCACTATCAACGATCTCCAGGGCTTTTTTGAAAACAGGGTGATAGCGATAGTGAAATGCTTCAATCAGCACGAGTCCTGTTTCGTCCGCAACTTGTGCCATTTCTTTCGCCTCTGCCGCATTAAGTGCGAAAGATTTTTCACATAGAACGTGCTTACCAGCACGCAGCGCTTTGATTGAATACTCTTTGTGGTGGCTGATCGGCAATGGATTGTAGATAACGTCTAATGAGGTATCCGCTATTACGTCGTCGTAAGAATCGTAAACCATTTCGATGCTATGCTGTTCAGCGAATTGTTCTGCACGACCACGATCTCGTGCTGCGATGGCTACGACGACCGCTTCCTCATTCGTTGAGGCGGGATCTGTCAGTGCTGCAGGGGTAATCATCGCGGCACCTAGAGTACCTATTCTGAGTGGTTGTGGCATGTTCTCAATCCTTGGCCTTACGAAAGGAACAGCTTGATTTTACGAGCCGATTTAACGAACGCATTGATGATTTGAAACGCTTGGCTACCACTGTATGTGCTCGATTTCGCTTAGGCAAAAGTACGTTTAGGCTTTTACGGAACTGGTATACGTGAAAACCGCCTCTGAGCAATATCAAATCAGTATCTGTTACAAGCTGCTAGATACACTACTTTTGAATGTATCTCGTGGGTTTAAACGGCCTATTCAGTAATCTGTCACAATGGGTCTCGTTACACTTACATCCTTCCAAATCTTGTATCGCGTAGGCGGAATATGCCCTCCTTAAACGACTGGCGACCATATGACTATGAAATCCCGAACACGTATTTAGACGTTCAGATTCATGATGATCACGTGTTGGTTGAGTCGAAACTCGAAATTAAGCGTAAAGTTGGGGTAGCTGAACGTTCGATTTTTTTGAACGGTAGCGAATTGGATGAGGAAGGTTTCGGTCTGGCATTAGTTGAAGTCACACTTGATGGGGCTAAGTTGGACAACAACGAATTCACTTGCGACGATTCAGGACTCACGATCCACGATGTGCCGGATGAAGCTGAACTACGTGTCACACAAAGGATCACGATCCCAGATCGAGCTGTTGATGGGCTCTATCGGAGCGGCCAAACGCTCATCACGCAGTGCGAGGACGAGGCATTTCGACAAATAGCTTATTACCCAGATCGACCGGATGTCCTTTCTAAATGGACCGTTCGAATCGAGGCGGATAAATCCCAATATCCAGTCTTACTATCGAATGGCAACGAGATTGAATCAGGTGACGTATCGGTAACGAGACATTCGAAAACGTTTCTAGATCCATACGCTAAACCTTGTTATTTGTTCGCGCTTGCTGCTGGTAAACTCGCTTCGTTAGAGGGATCAATAGAGACCGCAAGCCAGAAGAGCATTGCACTAGCAATCTACTCAGATGCAGCATCAATTCGTTACTGCAAGTGGGCGATGGACTGCTTGAAGCGGGCAATTGAGTGGGATGAGAGCGTCTACGAAAGAGTGTACGACCTAGATCGATTTGCCATCGTTGCCGTCGAGAAATTCGTGTTCGGCGCCATGGAGAATAAATCGCTCAATGTATTCAACAACTTAGTATTGCTTGCCGACCCGAATATCGCCACTGACGAAACGTATGAGCGAATCGAAGCCGTCGTCGGTCACGAATACTTCCATAACTATTCTGGCAATCGTGTCACGGTGCGAGATTGGTTCCAACTCTCTTTAAAAGAAGGTTTTACGGTTCTTCGAGACCAGATGTTTTCCCGGTCCATGAATGGGTTCAATTTCAAACGCATTTTGGATGCTCAACTTTTACGATGTGAACAGTTTCCTGAGGCACAGTGTGGATTGGCACACCCAGTTCGCCCGGTTGAGATGGAGGTGCCAGCTAATTACTACACCCGTACGATTTACGAAGGCGGCGCAGAAATCGCTTACATGCTCTCGAACATGCTTGGCGCGGAATCCTGGAAAAAGGCTGCCAGCTTCTACTTTGATCAAAACGACGGTAAGGCTGTAATGATTGAAGATTTCATCGCTGCTATCGCCATGTCCTCAAACCGTGATCTGGCGCAATTTAAACGTTGGTATACAACGATTGGTACACCGGTTCTTGATATTGTCGAAACACGTGAAGGCGATACAGTAACGCTTTCGATTACGCAGTCTGGCGCAGATGATTCCGATCGTGATACGAGTGCCGTATTGGAGATTCCGCTTGGTGTGGGCATCGTCGGTCCATCGGGTCAGGATCTTCTCGGCGAAACTGCTGACTCGAATGCTCAAGACGCAGCGAACGCATCTTCAACTCTTTCTTACAGTAATCCCAAGGGAAACGGCACTCTTGTTTTTCAAGTCGACCGGCGGGAAGCGCAAATCAAGTTCGAGAACGTGCTTAACGGTAGTCATATCAGTGTGTTACGAGACTTTTCTGCCCCGATTGAAGTGCGGTATACCGCGAATGCAGACGATCTCGGTGAGATTGGTAGATTGGAACATCTTGCTCTACACGATTCCAATAGTTTCGCTCGATACGACGCGATAGAACAGCTTTGGATTGGTGCAACAATCGACTTCGACAGCTATTTTGATGCACTCGCCAGTGCGGTAGCTGCTAGACTAAATAATTTGATATCGGATAAATACAGCTTGGAAGAATGTCGTATCGCGGCGATTGAATTGTCGAAACCACGAGAGGGTCGAATTCTTGATTTGCATAAAGGTACCCCCATCGAAAAGATCTTGAGTGGGTTGCAGCGCGTACAACACGAACTAGGTGATCGTTACGCAACCTTGTGGCAAGAGATCTATACGAGTTTCGAAGTAAATGAACCGTACGAACCCAGTACATCGCAAAAAGCAAGCCGACAATTGCGAGCGCTTGCCTTAAGCTATTTGCATGCCAAAATAAAGGAGGATGAAGAGTTAAATGAATTCGTATCTCAAATGGCATCGAAATTTGCGGTCGCGGACAATCTCACCGACCGTTTGACCTATTTCAAACTTCTGTTGCGGGTTGATGGGCTCGACGAGATAAAGGAACGCGTGGCAGCTGAGTTTTACGACCGATTCAAAAACGAATCGCTCGTAGTTGAGCGGTGGATTAATGCACTCGTAAGCGCGCCGACCTTGGATGCGCAGGATCGAATTGCGAAAATCGAAGCCATGGGCTTGTTGCAAAACGCTACACCGAATAGGTGGCGAGCGGTATTCCATTCTTTTTCCGAAAATTGGGAGAACTTTCATCTCGCAGACGGTAGTGGCTATCGGTTTTACACCGATCGATTGATTCAAGACGCTCCAGAACACGCTTCAGTGGTACGTCGCGCCATTCAACAACTCGCATACTTTAATCGACACGACACAGGACGTCGTGATCAATTACGCCAATGTTTGTTAAGGCTCCAAGAAGAGCTTCCGTCTTCAAACGTACCTGCACTGGATATGGTCAAGCGCGCTCTGCAAGATAGTTAGAAGCTGACATAAATTCAGGTCGTATCTAACCCAATCGTTAACGCCTATGACTCTATTTGAACGCAAAGTGGCATCGCGTCGCACTTTTGCCATTATTTCGCATCCTGATGCCGGCAAAACTACAGTTACGGAAAAACTACTCCTACTAGGCAAAGCGATTCAATTGGCTGGCGATGTCCGCGCGAAAAAAACGGGCCGTCAGGCTCGATCAGATTGGATGGCTATGGAAGCTGAGCGGGGAATTTCAATCACGACATCGGTCATGCAATTCGAATACCGAGATCGCGTCATCAATCTTTTGGATACACCGGGGCACGAAGATTTTTCGGAGGATACCTATCGCACGCTTACTGCCGTAGATTCCGCGATCATGGTCATTGATGCCGCAAAAGGCGTTGAGGCTCGAACGCGCAAATTGCTTGAGATTTGTCGCGCACGCAATATGCCCATACTAGCGTTTATCAACAAACTTGATCGCGAGTCGCTGCCTCCGATTGAGCTTATTGATCATATTGAGCAGGAACTGCATATCGAATGTGCACCGATGACTTGGCCTGTTGGCTCAGGACGCTCGTTTCGTGGCTGTTATCACATACAAGAAGATGCATTTACTGAATACGAACACGGTCACGGTTCCACATTGCACTGCTATCCGCGACATCACGGTTTAGCATCCGAAACGACTCAAGCATGGCTTGGTAGAGACTATGACGAATCGGCAGATGAACTAGAGTTAGTCCGCGGCGCAAGTCATTCATTCGTGCTTGATGCCTATCTATCTGGTCGTCAAGCGCCAGTGTACTTCGGCTCCGCACTGCAAAACTTTGGAATAGATCACCTACTTGACCAATTCGTCACTATCGCGCCACCGCCTCAAAAACGCTTGACGCTACACAACTCGGTAAAACCGACGAGCATAGATTTTTCGGGATTCGTGTTCAAGATCCAAGCGAATATGAATCCAAAACATCGGGACCGTATTGCATTTCTCAGAATTTGCTCAGGTCAGTATCGCAAAGGCATGCGCATGCGTCATGTTCGTCTAGGACGCGACATCAAAATTGCCAATGCTCTTACATTTCTTGCTGGTGAACGAACGCAAACCGAGACTGCCTTTCCTGGTGACATCATAGGCTTGCACAATCACGGTACGATTCGTATCGGGGACTCTTTTACCGAAGGTGCGGAGCTGGCCTTTCGCGGTATTCCGAATTTTGCACCTGAATTATTTCGTCGTGTTCGGGTTAAAGATCCAACCAAGGTAAAGCGTCTTACACAAGGCGTTCGCCAACTTTCAGAGGAAGGGGCAACTCAAGTGTTCATGCCCCTAGCCAATAATGAAATAATCATTGGTGCGGTCGGTGCATTGCAATTCGATGTAGTTGCGTTCCGCTTGCAGAATGAGTACGGTGCTGAATGTGTCTATGAAACGAGCAATATCTTTACGGTGCGTTGGGTGTACGCGGAAGATGAGCGTCGTTTAGACGAGTTTCGAACAAAAGTGAATGCTCAACTTGCGCTAGATGGAGACCGCCAACTCGTATTGCTAGCGACGTCGCGGGCCAATTTAGAGCTGACGCAAGAGCGTTGGACGGACATCGAATTTAAAGATACTCGCGAACATGCCCTCGCAAACTAGGGTTTGTTAACACTATCTAGCGCATTGATGAGCGCGAAGACGATATATCCGAGACATATCACGTCGAGTTTTTTGCATCAGGAGAAGGGCGACGGAATCTATCCAACTGACGACACAACCGCTTGATGTCGTGGCGCGCTGTACCCTTGGGGGCCTACGCCCAAAGTTTGGCCAGAGTTCGTCAACGGTAGCATGAATTCATACCCCAACGCCAGGGTAGTTGCTGGGTTTTGGTGTCCTCATACGCCCTTCGTTACGCGTGCCTTAATTAAGTCTTGCTAGGAGCCAGTACTATGGGAACTGGAATGAGACACATTTATAGCGTGAAGAAAAACTTCATCTATATTTCTTCATAGGATAAATGCTTTCAGAAGTATCGTCATCGTTCCGAGGCCTAGTTTGATCTAAGATCTTATGTAATCAAATATTGATTTGAGTTAACATGTGACAAAAGTCATATGCAACTTATTGATTTTGCATATTATGAAGAAGAAAGCGTTCGAGACTTGGTTAACCTAAACCGCTGCGTTGACCGCCGCTCAGAATGGGCAGGCGGTCAAGTCGATCCAAACGGAGAAGACCGATGAACTGCCTGCGGCGGTTCAGGTGCGGGGAAGCGGCGCTACTCGCCGCGTCGCGGACTTTTGCATACACTGTGGCCGCTAGGGCAGTACAGCATGGAAAGACGCTGGCTTGGTGCGGTTTCGCTGCCGAGCTGAACACTGTGATAAGACCTTCACGGCATTGAATGGCACGCCGTTGGCACGGCTGCGCTTCAAGTCGACCATGATGTTCGGCCATGAGGCTGATTTTAGGGTCCAAGGCCGATTCGGGCCGCCTTGACGCGCGGGACAACCATGCCATGATCCGAAGATTGACGATGCATGCACAAAGATGTCGCATGTCTACGACTCCGAACGATTCGCCAAGTCTCTTGCTTTCTTACGGCACAGGCTCCCAGGTGCAATTTTCAGAAGATTCCCGATATAGCCATAGCTGATGTGTTGTATTTGTTGTTATACTTTACTTATAGCTACAATATTTTGGAGCCTATCTAGTGACAACCAAGAATCAGCATGTCGTCCCACGCGGGGATAAGTGGGCGGTTCGTAAGGAAGGCGCTGAAAGGGTTACGCGCCACTTTGATACCCAGCGCGAAGCGATTGAGGTCGCTCGGGGACTTGCCCGCAATCAGGGTGGTGAAGTTTTCATCCACGGACGAGATGGCCGCATTCGCGAGCGTGATTCTTACGGAAAAGACCCCTTTCCACCACACGGATAGCACCTATTGCCAAGGAGGACGACTTTGATCGAAGCGTCTTCGTCAACTGCCCGTTCGACGAAGATTACTCACATATTCTTGAGGCTGTGCTGTTCTGCCTTGTGCGGCTCGGTCTGAAACCTCGAATTGCCACTGAACGCAGCAACGCTGCCGAGACGCGTATCAGCAAAATATTCAACCTTATTCAGTCGTCCCGATACTCCATTCATGATCTTTCCCGGTGCCAGGCACGGAATGAGGGCGAGTATTACCGGCTCAACATGCCTTTCGAGCTGGGCTTGGACTTCGGATGTCGCCACTATGGCGCAGGACGGTTGAAGGACAAGATGATTTTTATGATGGAGGAAGAGAAGTACCGCTATCAAGCGGCAATTTCAGACCTCGCCGGTTCAGACATTGAAGCCCATGGTGGCAATTACCTAATCGCTATCAGAAAGGTTCGGAACTGGTTTGCTGGAATCCTTGGTTTCGAGAAAATTGGCGCTGCCCGAGTGATCGGCGATTACGAGGACTTCCGACCATGGTATCTCGAACATAAGCATAACCTGGGATTCTCGGATGATGACATCAGGGACTATCCCATCACCGAACTCCTGAGTGGTATGTCTGACTGGCTACAACTATACCACAAGGCACCCTGATTCCAATGGGTTAGATTGACATGTTCTTGTCACTCCCCCGTTGTCAAAAGCTTCGTGCAATAGGATCCTAACTTAAATATTTACACGAATTTTGCAAAGACCGGTTGCGAGATAAACGCAATCAACATTGATGACGTGTGCAGGGGCGTGGACTCTATTGGTCAATAGTATACTAGCGACAACGGCCGGTGATTGGGTGCATATACTGTGGCTGCCAAAGGGTAGTGCGGCATAGGAAGACGTTGGCTTTGGCGTGGCTGCGCTTCAAGTTGATTTGGATGACTCATCAGGCGTGCATGCAAAAGTGGATGACGCTGCATCAGTTGGCCGCGGCGTGCGAGATCAGTTACCACACCGCGTTTCTCTGGTGACATCTGTTCCTAGCCAACAGCCAACGTGCACACGTCAACAGCCTCTAGGAGCCTGCGCCGTAGAACCTGAATACGGGATAATACACATATAGCGCATGGAGTCTTCGAGATGCCGACGACGTTTCGCGCGTATTGTCCGGATCAGCGTTTATTGTTGCCGCTGGATATAAAGGATTGGCTGCCGGAGGGTCATTTGGCGTACCATGTCAGCGATCTGGTGGATGATTTGGATTTGCGTGCGTTGTATGCGCCGTATGAAGGCGATGGTCGCCGCAAGTCGTCCTACGAACCGCGCATGATGTTGAAAGTGCTGATCTACGGGTATGCGACGAGCACGTTTTCCTCCCGTGGTCTGGCGCGCAAGATGGAGGAAGACGTGGCGTATCGGTTTCTGGGGGCGGGGAACTTTCCGAACCATCAGACGATCTGCGAGTTCCGCCGGTGTCATCTGGCGGACTTCAAGCGCCTGTTTGTGAAGGTGGTGCAGTTGGCGTCCGGCGTCTCGGGGCGACGAGTTGCCGGCAGAATTGCGTCGTCGCGAGGATCGGTTGGACGCGATCCGGGAAGCGAAGGCCCGTCTTGAGGCGCGTGCGCGCGACGCGGATGAGGCGCGTGGCCGGCAGCCCGGGGACGAAACGCGCAACCCGAAGCGTGGGCGAGGCGACAAGCGTGCGTATGGGGAGCCGGATGAGAAGTCGCAGGACAATTTCACCGACCCGGAAAGTCGCATCATGAAGACCCCGACGGAAGGCTTCCAACAGTGCTACAACGCCCAGGTGGCGGTGGATGGTGAGCACCAGATGATCGTCTCGGCGGAGGTGTCGTCGAACCCCAACGACCAGGGGCAGTTGACCGAGCCGTTGGATGAGTTGCAGGCGGTCCATGGCAAGCGTCCGGCGACGCTGCTGGCCGATGCCGGTTATTGCAACGAGGCGGATCTTGAGGAACTGGAGGCGCGTGGGGTGGACGGCTATGTGGCGTTGGGTCAAGAGGGCCGGCGCCAGGCCGCGGTTGACGCGCGCAAGTATCCGGCGCGGGCGCGCATGGCAAGGAAGCTGGCGACCAAGGCCGGCCGCACACAGTACGCTGAGCGTAAATGGCTTGCCGAGGCGCCGATCGGATGGATCAAGCAGGCGCTGGGATTTCGACGGTTCAGCATGCGTGGGCTTGACAAAGTGCGCGGCGAGTGGGATTTGGTGTGCCTGGCGTTGAACATCAAGCGGGTGCGTGGATGTCTTGCCGCCGCATGACCGAGATTGACCTGGATAGCTGTCGGTCCATGGGGCTAATCAAGGGCTGATTTAGGGTCCAAGGCCGATCGGGGCCGCCTTGAGGTGCCGGACAACCATGTCATGACCCGAAGAGTGACGATGCTCGCACAAAGATGTCGCATGTCTGCGACTCCGGACGATTCACCAAGTCTCATGTTTTCTTACAGCGCAGACACCTAGGGTATTGTTGAGATGGACGAAACCTATTTCTTGACTTCAGACTTTTTATCCGATAAGTTATTGATATTAAATGAATCGATCTTGAAAAAGGGCACTACAAATGCTGGATGCTGTCGCCCATCAGATGGGCGGGGAATCGGGAAAGGCAGCTACGCTTTGGTCGGTCGCGGCTTCCTCGGTGGCGTGTAGGGGAACGGCGCACACGATGCCAGTGCAACCCCAGCATGCGGTAGATCGCCCGGGCATCGGTTGACGCGGCGCTGGGGAGGCCGAACCTTCTTGAGCTGTTCGTGTCGTACAGCATGCTGATCTGCAGGGCGTTCAACGCCCGGCGTATGCGGTCCGGACTCATCCGCTGCCCCTGCTGCACCTCGAGTCGATAGCGCAGATGCTGCAGACAGCAGAACGCCATGTAGCAGATGGCGATATGCGCCTGCACCCGGCGTGGCTTCCAGTGGAAGATCGGGCGGATGCTCAGGTCATGCTTGTTGGTGCGGAAGCACGCTTCGATTTCCGATAGCCTGCGGTATTGGGCGATCAACTCACTCGGGTCAGTCTGGTCGCAGCCCCAGGTGATGATGCCTCGCAAGCCGTCCCAGCGGGCCGCCTGGGCGATCTTGTCCTCGTTCAGCGCCACCTGCCCGTCGGGGTACCCGTCGGGGAAGTCCAGGAACTGCGCCACCCCGTGGTGGCTGTAGGAAGCAGCCCCACGGTGCTTGCTCAAACGCGTCTGCAACTTCCCGATGCGCCGCGTCCGCTCGTGGGCATCCTTGCGGGCCCGGCGCGGCGACCACGTGACCAGGCGCGTGCGCTTACCGTCCGGTAGGCGCCGGAAGCGACCCATGGCCTCCGAGGATTCTTGCGAGGGCCATGTACGGTAGCCTTCCCGCGCCAGGATCGCACGCTGCTGCGCCGCCGGCAGGGTCTTCAACCGGGCGCCGAGCATGTATGACGTACCCCGCCGTTGCAAGGCTTCCTCGTGCGCCTTGTTGATCATCCCGGCATCGGCCACGATCGTGAACCGCACCCCCTCATGATGCCGCTCCAGCGCTTCAAGGGCGGTGATCAGGGTATGACCTTCGTAACGGTCCCCCGGAAACAGTTCATACCCCACGGGCAGGCCCTGTGGGGTTGCCAGCAAGGCAAACAGCACCTGGACCCGGTGCGGCTTGCCATCCTTACTGTAGCCCTTGCGCCGCAGTTCATCGTCCTGCTCGCGCTCGAAGTACAAGGTCGTCGTATCGTAGAAAACGACCGTCAGCGGCCCCGGGAGCAGGGCCTCCATGACTTCCCGCGAACGCCGACAAATCCCCTGGATCCGGGCTTCATCAATCCGGTCCATGCTGCGATAGACCGAGTCCAGGTTCAGTGACAGCGCACCATGATGGTCGAGCTCGCGCACGGTGGCCCGCTTGGACCGGGGTTGGGCGATCCGAGCCAGGACCAACTCCTTGATGATGCGATTGGCGCTCTGGCGGCGTGCGCCCAACAGCCGATCCCAGCCAACATGCGTGTAGACGGCGCCGAAGGCCTCACGCACGCCGATGGCGACCCGACTCTCCTCCCGGCAGTCAGCCAGGTCAATGCCAAGCGGCTCGCCAGTCGGTCTGGCGCGCCGGGCTTGGTGCAGCAGGTCGGCGACCTCTTTCACCGAAAACAGGGAAGTCTGCGGGCTCGCCTCGCGCGTGAGTTCTTCCAGGACCACATGGGCCAGTTGTTCGAGCTGTTCGAGCTGTTCGAGTTGTGCGGCGCTGGTGGCCGTACCGACATGGCGCAGCACCCGCTGGCGCACGGATTTGAGATCTGCACCTTGGTGCGATCGCCTGGAGCTTTTTTGCGTCGAATGAACATGCGGTAAATGATCGTTTTTTGAACCCGTATGTCAAGAGAAAAATTTAAAAGGGCACTACATTGCCATTTTAGAAATGGCATGTCGTAAACCCTTGTTATTATTGGATTTTCATTTTCTCATGACGCCAAAATGTCTGAAGTCAAGATGTCTGCGACTCCGGACGATTCACCAAGTCTCATGTTTTCTTACAGCGCAGACTCCTAGGGTATTGTTGAGATGGACGAAACCTATTTCCTGGAAAGTTGCAAAGGCAGTCGCAACTTGTGGCGTTGGTCGTGGGGTTCATGCGGTCAGATCCTGGCGGTCGGCCAAATCCTTGACAACAACTACATGCGGGGTTACTGCTATACGACTTCCATCCCGATAACACCACCGAAACAACTTCATTGTCGAGCATGTCGGACTAAATACGCATATAAAACGTAAGAGCCTTGATCTATATCGTGACGTGCCACATCGCGAAGGATCGGGGTAAATCCTCGGTCAAGTAGTGGAACGGTAAAGATCAGATCAAGTCTTAGAGGTTCGGTTCAGCGAAATGGATTCCTCAACCGCTGCATAAGGAGATTTCTTGATGCCGCCCTTTGATCGAGCTCGTGCAACGTCCGTACACTGCAATGAGAGTAGGCTAGGAGCGGTACAGGGCTGGCTCGGTCATGGACGCTTGAGGGTAGTAGGGCATTAACCCGGTCATGTTCCGTGATACGTTGCGGTGTCTCGAAGCTTGAACAGCCGCGTCGCATGGCATGGCCGGAGCGCCATGTTTACCGGGCGACGTACGCCTGTCAGTCGCCCGGTTTCCTGCAGACTCTCTCACCAATGGATGTGGACTTCCATGGCGATGCGGTGGTCGGTTGGTTCCCGCGCTTCCGCGCGCTGGACGGCCCGGATCGCCACGCTGAGGTCGGGTCTGCCGGCCACTTGCACAAGACGCCAGCCGATGCCGGTCTCGCGGCCGCCGGCCGCGACACCGTAGCTTACCTGCGGGGCGCTGACGAAACGCCCGCGGTAGGCTGCCAGGCCGTATCCTGCCTCGATCGTCCAGCGGGTGTCCTGGTTGCGTTTCAGGCGCTGTGCGAGCGGGTCGTGGTCGAATAACGCGTCCAGGCCACCGCGGGCCGCGCCGCCGATGTCCTGGCGCAAGGCGAACGTCAGGCCCAGGGCCGAGTTGGGTCGGGGATCGTAGGCCAGCGATGCCGACAACCCGCGGTCCTTCATCGCGCCGTCCTCGTGGGTCAACAGTGTGCGCCCGTCAAGGTGGAGTTCGAGGCCGCGGCGCGGGTCGTGCCACGCGAGTCCGCCACCCAGCTCCACCCCGGTGCCGATTTCGGCGTCGCCGCGATCGTGGCGCACACCCAACTCCAGGGTTGGCGTGATACGGGCGTCGCCGGGCAACGCGAACCGGCGACTGCCTTCGAGGCCGAGCCGCCATCGTCCGCCATCGGCCGCCGTCCCGGTCAGTCCGGCTGTGCGCGCCGCGGTCGTGCGCGTCCACAGGGCGTCCGACACCAGGGCCAGCGCACCGCCGCGGTCGAACGACCACAACTCGCCGCTCGCGCCGCCGGCCGCCATGGTCCAGCCGATGGTCGTCGTCAAGGTCTCGCCGACACCGGTCGTCAGCGTGATGGCACCGTCGCCCCGGCCGCTGGCGCCCCACAGAGTCAGTGATGAGACCGGTCGCCAGGATGCATAGGGGATCGCCGTCGTCAGCGCCGCCTCCACCCCGCCGGCCATGCCCGCGGCGCCGCCGCGGTAGCCACCGTGACTGCGACTTTGCGCGAACGCCACGCCGGCCAACCAGTGTGCCCGCGCATAGTCCACGCCCAGCAGTGCCGAAGTGACCTTGCCGTCGAGTTTGACCGCGCCGGCCTGACCGTCGAAGTTGGTACGCGCTCCGCGGCCCCAGAAGCCGAGGCTGCCACGAGTAGGCTCCCCGCGGGTGTAGGTGAAGTGGCTGCCGGCCAGCAATTGTCCCAGGCTCGTCGCTGGCGTACCGCCGCCGAATGTGCCTTGAAAGCCTGAGGCACGGGTCGCATCATCGGTGTGCGCGACGCGCGCGGCGATGCCGTCAAGGGCTCCTTCGGCCACCGTGCGGCCGAAACGGCCGAGCCACGCCCGCGGCATCGGGTCGGCGTTGATGATCGTGCCGGTCGCTTCGCCGTCCGCGATGATGCCGCCGTCGGGATCCGACAACCGGACTGCGAAAGTCTCCCGCCCTTCGTCGTGCACATCGTCGAGGGTCTTGAGGCGGATCGTCACGTGGGTGGTGTTCGGCGGGAACTGGGCCACGCCGGTCTCGTGGACAAAATCCACCCGGGCCTGGGCGGTTCCGTACGAACCGCCCCATACGGGTTGCCAGGCCACACGCACAGGATATGACGAAGGTGTTGACAGGGTGACCGCGAAGGCAAGCTCGTCGCCCTCCCTGGCAGCCGCGTCAGCGATCGCGATCAGCGGCTGCGCAGGACCCCGCTGCAACCCATGGGTGGGCGACTTTTGCGGCCGCGCGGACACCCGCTGCGAGCGTTCGCCCGGGCCGGCGTCGTTAACGGCCCGCACCCGGAAACGATAGACCTTGCCGTTCATCAAGCCCCGTACGGTATGGCGGGTCGTGGTATAGTCGGCGCCGGGGATGGTGAGCCACCCCGAGGCCTGGTGTCCGGCGCGGCGAAACCATACCTGCCAGTCGTGGATCGTCGGGTCGCCCGGATCCTGCCACGTCAGCGTCACCGCGCCATCGCCAGCCTCGGCAGTAAGCCCTTGCGCCCGCGCCGGCAACTCCAGTCCGGGCGACATGGTCTTGTCGTTCTCGGTCACCGTGACCGTGACGGTCGCCGCGGCGACCGCATCGTAGCCACCGCCCGTGGCTGTCAGGGTCAGGGTCACGTCCGCGTCGTCCACCATGTCGGCATCATCGCGCACCCACACCCGAACCCACTGCGGCTCGCCCCAGTTCGAGGTGGTGAAGGTCAGTTTGCCGTAGTTGCTGCCGTCGGCCAGTTGGCCCTGGTGGGTAAACGTCACATCGCCCGAGGCGCCGGTCACGGTCACCGTGACGTTCGCACTCGGCGCCGCATCCAGCACCACGATAAAGGCGGCGCCGGCGCCCTCATCCGCCGTGAGAGACATCGGCACGACCGTGATGCCTTTGGCGTTAGTCGTCGGGCTCGCGGAGGCGCCATCGTTCAGGGTGCCGTCGGCCGTGGTGTCGCTACCGAGTTTGTAGCCGTTATAGGTGCTGTCGTCGCCTAGCGTCACGGTGTAGGCCTCGGCTCCTTCCGAGGTGCTGGTGTCGGGGTTGGTCGGAATCGTCACCGTGCCAGTCTTGCTGCCCGTCCCGCCGAAGTTCGCTCCCAGGACCTGTGTCAGACCGCCAGGCAGGTCGGCGGCGTCAAAGCTGCTTGAACTGCGGGCAGTGAAGGTCAGTTTCACCGGCAGTGTCCCGGTCAGGGTGCGGTTCGAGGTCACTGTTAAACTGATGTCCGTGCCCTCCGTCACCGTCGCCGGGTCGGTTGCCAGGGTCAGCGTCGCCGTGGTGTCCACGACCGTCACCGTGACATCATCCGCCTCTACATCGGCATAGTTGGTGCCCGGTGCCTCCACCGTGTGTCTGAGCGTGAAGGTGTAGCCGCCCGAAGCATCAAGCACGGGTGCGTACTGGGTTATTGTTTGCGGCTCGTTCCAGTTGTACGGTTCGAACGCTAAGGCGCCGACATCCCGGTCGTCCCGACCCGGCGCCACGGAGGTGATCTTCACCCTGACCACGCCGGTCGGCGGCCTCCCTGCAAGCACGACCGTGTACTGGTCGCCACCGCCCTCGTTCAACGTGATCGCCGTCGGTTCCACCACCACGCTGGGGGCCATCGGTGTTGCGGTTACCGTGTTCGACCCGCCACTGGTACCGCCGCCGTTGACGGCCGCGATGCGGAAGCTGTACTCGCTGTCGTTGTCCAGGGACGACACGGTGTGACTCACGGTGTCACGGCCCGAGTTAGGGATGGCATTCCACCCGCCCCATGCACCGGTGCCCTTCTTCTGATTGAGATGGTAACTGCTGATGCTTTCGTCGTTCGGATTATTCCACGTCAGCGTCACCTGCGCGTTGCCCGGCGACGCCGCCAGACCCGTGGGCGCGGCAGGCGCGCTGCTGGCGGTGTCATCGTCCTGGATGGTCAGGATGAGCGTGTTGCTGTTCTGCGTCCAGCCGTCCGATCTGGCTCCAGGGGCAGGCACGAGACGCAGGGCGAGCGTCTCCCCACTCCCCTCGTCATCCGTGTCGCCCAGAATGCCGATTTTGAAACTTCCGTTCGTCCCGCGGTCAATAGGGGCATATGCTTCGCTGAATAACGTAATATAACACATATCCGCATTATCGGACGGAGTGCTACATGAAGTTCTGCCACGATTGGTGTTGTCGGTTGCCGTGCTGCTGGCGGCAACAACCTGAACGATAAAATCAAGGTGAGAGAGTGTGCCTTCCCCGAGGGTGAAGTTGATGGTCACATCCTTCTTGTCGGAATCGCCCTCGGTGATCGTGGTTGACGCGGTTGATATGGTGACGGTCTTGGCAGCTTGGGCAGTCTCGGGCGCAGCAAGCACCACAAGCGCGAAGAGACCAGCGATGAGGCCAACGTTTAGGTGGTGGGCTGTCCTTCCAAAGGTATGCATCAACACCGCCCCGAACCCGGATTTTCGAGGGGGGGGGTACAGACAAGGCCGTGCGCGCGTGAGGGTCCCAGAACCTGCCAGCGCGGCCGCGATATATCGCGCATCATCTTCAGTTTCGTCATGGCCTCATCCTCCTGTTTGGAACGTTCTGCCAATGTTTGTCCATAGTAGCTAGTTTATCATAACTTGTAGCGGAGGCAGTGAAAGCTTGCAATGTGCGTGGCGCTGCCGGTAACTAAGTAAACATGCTCCCCGACGAACGAAAGGCAACACCGGTAACAACTGCTCTAAATGGCATGGTTCAAACCGAACCATGCCGATATCCCTATATCTTTAGGACGCAAGCTCCTAGTTTAATCTGCGCGTTTCTTCTTAGCTTCACGAGGAAGAGGAAGTATCATGCGCACATCGCCGCGGCGTACAGTTATGCGCTGTCGATCAAAATACTCTAATACGTCAATAACCGTATTGCGACCTAGTCCACTAGCATCGCGAAATTCTCGAACGGTAAACGGTCGGACGACGGCTAGGCCCGTAGCTACTTGAATTAATTCATGCACTCTCTCGGGGGTGAAATAACGGTTCTTGTTGATTTGAATTACTACCTGTGCTGCAACCATCGGTTTTATAGCCGTTTCTATGATATGAAACGGCATTTTGAGGCGTTTTGCAACATCGCCGAGCGATATAGGCTGAGGTGCATTAAGCATCGGTTGAATTCTGTCCAACAAATCGCGATCGAAAGACGGTTTCTTGATCTGATGTTCAATTAAGGCCCACTTACCAGCGATGTGGCGCAGGCGATTTCGAGCGGACAAGTGATCAAGTACGAACAAAAGCGCTGGTTTGTCGACGGGGATGTCTTTTACAAACTCGGCTAGCGTCATCCCTTCGCGATAGGCGTGTTTGCTGTGAAATCTGCGTAAAGAAGTGAGCAACTGGGCTTCAATAGGCTCAACCAAATCTATACCCATGACGAAGTTGCCGTGTCGCACGAAAGGATGTGAGGCGGTGATTTCTGTGAGAGAATCTTGCCTGCCTAAGTGAAAGCGCGCCCATTCACGCAGATCAAACAAACCGTAGTTAGCGTACGCGCGCAATGTTTTGCCATCGTCCTGGGATTCGGAGGCCGCGTGTAAATGCGTTAGAAACTCAAAGCGTCTCTTTGAGCGTCGCCGACTCGTTCCTGATGCTGTTGCTAGAACCGTTGCTCCGCCTAATGTGCAAGAGAGGTCACGGTCTCGCAGAATTAAATGATCGCCTGCTTTGAAGTGCATGTCGTCATGACAGATTAAATCCGCAAATCCAGAGAAACCTGGCTTTAAGGCGTTTCCGTCAAGTAATGCGATGCGAGTTTCCGAACGGCCGGTAAAGTGGTATACGTGCGCCGATGACCAGTGCTTGACTGGCCTGGGAAAATCACCAAGCACTGACAAATGGACTGAGACTTGCTTGACGGGCATTGCAAGGTCCGGTGACATGAGCCAAGTGCCCCGTCTCGCGGTGTTTACATGAGCGCCGGCAAGATTAAAGCTACACCGATCGCCAACACGTGCATGCGTTGCATCAAGACCTTGTACGTTTAAGTTACGAACCCGGACGGTAGATTCCGTCTCGGTTAAGTAGACCTCGTCCCCCGAATGTACTTCTCCCGAAATGACCGTACCGGTGACTACCGTACCGACACCGCGTAAGCTGAACGATCGATCAATAGGAAGTCGAAACGGTCGGTTGGTTGTCGATGCTTTAAATGTTTGTGCAGTTGCAATTAAGTGCGACCGCAGTTCATCTACACCTTGACCGCTTTTTGCATCGACGTTGAACACCTTTGCATTGCGTAGAAAACGTTTGCGTTTGAATATCTCAATTGAGGAGTGACAAGTTTCCAATCGGGTAGGAGGCACTAAATCCACTTTATTCAGCACAATCGTGCCCGATTGGATCTTCAAGAGTTGCAAAATTTGTACGTGTTCGATTGTTTGCGGCATGATGCCGTCGTCGGCGGCTATGACAAGCAGTGCATGTTGTTGACTGGCGATTCCCGCGATCATATTGTGAATAAAACGGTGATGTCCCGGCACATCGACAAAACCAATGCGTTCGGAACCTAAATCGGCATATGCAAAACCGAGGTCAATCGTTAACCCTCGCTCTTGCTCTTCTTTCAGACGATCGGTATTGGTACCCGTGAGCGCTTGAACGATTGCTGTCTTACCATGATCGACATGACCAGCAAGTGTGACTATCAACGTAGCTTGCGTAAATTCGCAATCAATTCATCAAGTGGTTCTGCTCCGTGCATATCAAGTGAAACCGCACTCTTATAGATTCGGCCGATAACTGGGATAGGCAATGATCTGAGCGATTGAAGGAGTTGCTGCGAAGATGTACCGTTCGGGGTGCGAATTTCAACTGCGAGTGAGGGTAGGGAGTGGCCAGGCAAGGCACCACTGCCGACTTCGGCACTACTCGTTTTAACAGCGATCGTACAAGGAGACGCAATCTTGTCCGTTAAACAGGCATGTACGTGTGTTGCGCGCTTTTGCAGTTCTCGCTCTTTCAATGCCAGCGAATGGAGCGTGGGGATCCGGTCAATGAGATGCTCTTTGTCTTCGTATGCCTTAAGTGTTTCGTCCAGTAATGCGAGTGTCAGCTTTGACATACGTACTGCGCGTTTCATCGGATTTGAGTTGATTGCGTCAATGTATGTCTGCTTGCCAACGATCAGCCCTCCTTGTGGTCCCCCGAGCAACTTGTCGCCTGAGAAAGTAACGATGCTTGCACCTGTTTTCAATACATCGCCGGGCATCGGTTCGTGCGGTAATCCAAACTGTCTGGTATCAATAAGCGCGCCACTACCCAAATCGACGACATATGGAATCGAATGCTTGTGTGCAAGCTGACTCAGGGACTGGCCACTTACCTCGTTGGTAAATCCTACAATGCGGTAGTTGCTAGGATGTACCTTCAAAAGAAGGGCAGGATTCTCGGCAAGTGCCATTTGATAATCCTCAATATGCGTTCGGTTGGTAGTACCTACCTCAATGAGACGACAACCGGCTGTCTCCATGATTTCCGGCAAACGAAAACTGCCGCCGATTTCAATTAACTCACCTCGGGATACGACGACATTCCGGTCACGGGCGAGGGTGTTGAGCGTTATGAGTACTGCAGCTGCATTGTTGTTTACGATAGCTGCAGCTTCGGCGTCAACGAGTCGGCACAAGCGTTCGCAGACCGATTGCTCGCGTTGACTGCGTTTGCCAGTCTTAAGATCAAACTCAATAGTTGCGGGGCGGGTAACTGACGGTCTTACGCGTTCGAACATGGCATCGCTGATTAAGGCCCGCCCCAAATTCGTATGAAGAATTGTGCCTGTGAGATTGAATACACATTCATAACCCCGCGTTCGATGCTCGCTAAGCCACTGCTCAATTTCAGTTGCATAGAAGGTCTCAACATCTGCTGTATCAATGCTGACAGCACATTCACGAAGGTGCACTTGAATGGCGCGTATGGCCTCGCGAACTGACGCTCGTCCCCAATGTTCAATGGACGGGTTGAGTTGCGGCGCCCGTAGTAACCGGTCAATTGAAGGCGTGTGTATGCGATCTATCTCGTTTGGATGATGGCTCATGGCCTTGAGCGATATGAGTTCTCGCTTATGTTAAATCTTCACACTAATGATTCGCGTGGTGAGTCTGTAGCATTGCCCAAACTGATGTATGTAAAGAAGTAATTGGTGGAGTAAACATGGTTCATCGCGTTGCGTTTATTGGATTAGGTGTCATGGGATTCCCGATGGCCGGACACTTAGCGGCGGCCGGTCATGAGGTAACGGTATACAACCGCACTCATAGCCGAACGGAAGATTGGTTGGCTTTACATAAAGGATCTGCCAGGGACACGCCTGCGGCGGCTGCCGAGGGGGCCGAATACATCTTCATGTGCGTTGGTAACGACAACGATGTGCGAAGCGTAACCCTAGGCAATACTGGCATCCTGGCATCAATTGCACAGGATGCAATACTCGTGGATCACACGACTGCTTCGCCAACTATAGCGCGGGAGCTTGTCGAAGCAAGCGCGGACGCTGGTGCGGGATTTCTAGATGCCCCGCTGAGCGGTGGCCAAGCAGGAGCGGATAACGGTGCACTAACGATTATGGTAGGTGGCGAGAAGGAAAATTTCGAGCGCACCGAACCTGTCATGGCATGCTACACAAAAACTGTCAAGCTGATGGGCGGGACGGGTGCGGGTCAACTAACCAAGATGGTAAATCAAATCTGTATTGCTGGAGTCGTGCAAGGTTTGGCCGAAGGTTTGCATTTAGCCGAAAAAACCGGCTTAGACATCAATGAGGTTGTCGAGATCATCAAGACAGGTGCGGCAGGCTCGTGGCAAATGGAAAATCGCGCAGAAACCATGGCAGCAAGGAAATTCGACTACGGATTCGCGGTGAATTGGATGCGAAAAGATCTCGCTATTGCTCTTGACATCGCACGGGAAGTTGGTGCTCGTTTACCCTTGACTGCATTAGTAGATCAACTGTATGCAGAAGTTCAAGCGTTAGGCGGCAGCCGATGGGATACGTCGAGTCTGATCGAACGATTACGACGCGTCGAAGAATAGACCAAGATCGGTGCAACATGATTACGCGAGCTTGACGTCACGTGCGTTCAAGCAATGTCTGAAATCTCTGATCTCGAATCTTTAGATCGTCTGGCGTATATTTGCCCGCTAAAACCTGCTCGGTGCGTGGAAACCAAAAATTTAAAAATCTCAATAGGTTTTCACGACCTTCTTGCGACCATTGGTGTACTTCAATCGCATTCATCGCTTCGCAAAGATCGTCTAAATTACTGGCACGCAAAGTGAGATTGCCGAATGAATATAACGCATCGCCAAGCGTAATCACGCACTTTTTAAACAGAAACGCCTCAAGTCCCACTGACGAATTGATCGTAACGACTCCACTCGAGTGATTAAGCAGGTCGTAGACGTTGTGCTGATGGTCGAGTACTAAACGCGAATTGTTGTAGTGCGCCACAGAATCAGCGAACGATATTCGACTTTTGGGGTGTTCCTTGATGCGAATGTGCATCCCAGGCGGGAGATGCCTTGATGCCTTGTTAAGGCAATCCAATAAATGAGAAATACTTTCGATCCAACCCCCGAATACCGTTAATTGCGTATCGCGAGGAACCTGCAATGGACAGAATAGGTAAGAAAGGTCTTGAAGGGCATGTGCATTCGACTGCTGCAAAGTACTGTTGTTATCTACATTGATTCGATAACGGTCGCCATAGTCATCCAATGTCATCGGCTGCAAGTCTTCCTCATGCAGTCCCCTTTCTGCCAACATTGTTGAGACTCGGCCGTAAAAATCAGTATTTCTTGGTACGCTTGATCTGAAGTTCACGCCCACAGGGTCAATTTGTAGACTATGTTGAAGCGGCGCTCTTTCGAAATACAACGTTGATAGATCAAGCTCTCGGCACGCTGCACTGACGAGGTGGTTGACGCCGTTAAGGCCGTTGTAAATTTGGACTTGACGAGGCTCACGCTTAGCGAGCAGATGATAGATCCAGTTGTATTGGAGCTTTAAAAACTCAAGCTTTAGGCGCTTGCCTGCTGCATAGTTCGGGAGATGTCGAACGGACTGAAAGGCGATCTCAGTATGTTCTTGAACATGAGGACATGATTTGCTGGATAACAGCACAGCTTTAATGATGTCGGCATTGACAGTGGTATTCCAAGTTTGAACTATTTGACGTTGGAACGACGTATTGAATCCAAAACACAATACCGGCGAAGGCACGACTTGTTTCCGTATCCGTTTACGTGGCTGAACCCTTGAACGGGCTAGTCCATGCGCGAACTAGCTCAGCCAGGATTTTTCGAAAACTTTGGTAGCTCGCTGAGCTCCTCAGTCCAAGGTTGCCCGCTGCCGGTCCAAATATGAATGCTGGGTTTTAACCAGCTGGGATCGTCTAGCGTACCGGCTTTGAGGACCATCATTTGGGGATTCGAATGTAGTTCGGTGAGCATTGGCGTGCCGCAGTTCAGGCAGAACTTTCGCGTGAGTTGGTTACCACTCTCTGCGGTGACGGTATAGCCACCTAGCTCGCCACTCATTTCCACAGCGTCGGTTGGCACGCCAACGATGGTGGAAAAACCACCACCTGATGCGTATTGACAATCGCGGCAATGACAATGTGCAGAGAACATCGGCGCACTTGCCACCGAATAACGCACTTGTCCACAACGACAGCCACCATCGAATGTAGTCCTTTCCTCTGTCACAGGCTTAACTCCCTTGTGACTTTGATTGACGGTTCAATGCCAATTATGACTCAACTCCATGTTGCAGATTGGTCGTGATTCGCGACCAACTCAACTATTTTGTCCGTCGTACATGGAATGACATCTGCTGGTAATACAACGTCGCATCGAACGACATCTTGTTGATGAACAAGCACGTTGCAATTGTGAATTGTTTGGGCATGCGTTGCACCATCGCCCAGAAATACAACATCGTCCCCGCGCTTAACGAACCGTTTGCACTTCAGCAGACCAGCATAGGATTCGACAAGATGCAACACTAATAGGTAACCACTACATCGAAATCGCGCATGCGCTCACGTATCGCACTCCGATCTTTGATTTCAACGGCGTTCAAGAACGTTTGTTCATCCCCACTTTGCGCGTTCTTGAATTTCAAGATTAGATTTCGCTGATACAAGCTCTCACGCTCTACCATCAGTTCTTTGACATCAAACGTTGGTAAGGCAGCAAGTAATTTTTGGGTATTCTTGCCACGATCAGCAGTTGTTTGGTCGAACAACTGCCATACACCTTCATTGATGAAGGCGACCGCCGTAGGTTGATCGAATACGGCGCTGACGGAGATGGCGTCAATCATTTCGTTTGCCGCTGTACCTGCAGGCCGACTTAGACAATAGAAGACGGACTTCACCGGTACGCAGTTCTATGTCGGGTGCTACTAAATGTTCTTCAACGTACCTTCATGGGTAAGTAGTCGCGTGCGCAGCTTCCGGTATATAGCTGTCGAGGTCTACCGATCTTATAGGGCGAGCTGACTAACTCAATCCATTGGGCGATCCAACCTGAAGTACGACCTGTGACGAAAATCACCGTGAAAAGCTCGACGGGGATACCCATGGCTTTAAGAATGATCCCTGAATAGAAGTCAACATTCGGATATAGTCGGCGCTGTACGAAATACTCATCATCGCGAGCGATTTTTTCCAGCGCGCGCGCCATCTGTAAAACGGGATCGCCTTCAATCCCTAACTCATTTAATACCTCGTCGCAGGTCTCCTGCATCACTTTAGCGCGCGGGTCGTAATTTTTGTAAACCCGATGCCCAAATCCCATAATGCGAAATGGATCGTCGGGATTTTTTGCTTTTTCTACATAGTCGTTGATATGGTCTACGGAACCAATTTCTCCAAGCATGGCTAGCACCGCTTCGTTTGCGCCGCCGTGGGAAGGCCCCCACAATGCGGCTATTCCGGCTGCAATACTTGCATAGGGATTGGCATCGGTCGAACCGGCTAACCGTACGGTTGAAGTTGATGCGTTCTGTTCGTGATCAGCATGAAGCAGAAAGATGCGATCCATTGCTTTGGCCAGCACTGGGTTGACCTTTTCATTTTGAGTCTCGGAGAACATCAGGTGCAAGAAATGCTCCGCGTAGCCTAACTCTGGTTTCGCGGGTAGCATTGGTTTCCCAACCGCATGACGGTAGGCCATTGCTGCGCAAATCGGCGTTTGCGCGATGAGCCGGATAGCTATTTGCTCACGACACGCTTGATCTGTGATATCGACTTCGTGGTGGTATATCGCAGCCATCGCGCCCAGTAGTGAACACATGATCCCCATGGGGTGAGCGCTTCGCGGTAAGTTCGCGCAAAGTGAAACGAGCCTTTCATCGACGACCGTTTCTGCGTTAATCTTGGCTTTGTATTCGTGTAACTCATCTTGATTAGGCAATTTACCGAACAACAGTAGATATGAAAGTTCAAGGTAGTTCGATTGTTCCGCGAGTTGTTCAATAGGATAACCGCGGTGCAGCAATATGCCTGCATCGCCATCAATATAAGTAATCGCTGACTCGCAGGACGCCGTTGACATGTATCCAGGGTCGTACGTCACGTACCCTTGTTTTATCAAAGCCCTAATGTCAACGGCTGTATGACCTTCCGCCGGCGAACGAACGGGCAAGTCAATCTCTAAACCATTTACGGATAACGTTGCACCTTGATCCGCCATGTTATTCGTACCTCTGTCTTCCCAAATACGAATCGCTCTTAGTGCCTTCCATACCCTAGTTCGTCAACGTATTCCATGGGATTGATTTGACGCGATTCAAAGTGAATGATATGCAGACTATGCTTAACGAATATCTGCTGACGTAACTTTTCCGCAACAGTCAAATCAAGACATCAGTTTCTTTGTGATTTACTGTGTTGAAAAGCTGAAGCTCCAGCTCAAAGCTACAATTTCTCGTCCAAGAGCTCTTTGTTAGAAGAGCTTCGACTACTCTATTTTTATCTTATCAATGGTGCGCACGAACCTAGGAATCGCTGGTCTTGGTGTCGTCGCTCAAGGCTTTCTTGAGCTGGTTGCATCACATGGCAAAAATCTAGACCAAATAACGAATGGGGCAGTTCGCGTTAAGCGTATTGCAAGTCGGCGGCTTCGACAGGAGGTCGATTTAGGCGATATCGAATTTAGTGCCGAACTGAAAGACCTAGTGACGGACCAAAATCTAGATCTTGTCGTAGAGCTCATTGGCGGTACGGATGCAGCCTATAAATTGATCGAAACATGCCTAAAACATAAGCGCGGGGTGGTTACGGCGAATAAAGCCGTGCTTGCTAAGCACGGGAACGAATTGCTTGCGTTAGCACGCGAACAAAACGTTCCCCTTGCATTCGAGGCTGCGGTGGCAGGCGGTATTCCGATCATCGCCGCGCTTAAATCACGATTTCCCGCAAACCATGTGTGCTGGCTCGCTGGCATTATCAACGGTACGAGCAACTTCATATTGACCGCAATGACGCAGAACGGCATGGCTTTTGAGGATGCTCTGCGTCAAGCCCAGGCTTTGGGCTATGCGGAAGCCGACCCGACGTTCGATATCGGTGGTATGGATGCCGCGCAGAAACTTGCCATTTTGGTGGCCATGGCCTTCGACGTGCCGATTAGCATTGACGATGTATTTTGCGAAGGCATTGAGGAAATCACAATTGACGATATCCGGCATGCGGACGAACTAGGGTATGTCATCAAGCATTTAGCAATCGGTCAACAGATTGATGGTGAGATTGACATGCGCGTACACCCGGCGCTGGTTGCCAAAGACGATCTATTAGCGGCTATTAACCATGTTGAAAATGTCGTACAGCTAGGCACAGCAAGTGCGGGTGTGCTTCGATTTACCGGGGCCGGAGCTGGCGGACACGCAACCGCCTCGTCAGTGATCGCCGACATCGCGAGCGTGACGACTGGACTCTATCGGCACCCTGCTGTTGGTGGTAATCCGCTCAAGACGCGTTCACTTGATGCGATCGCAGGCGCTTATTACCTTGGTATTTCAGCCGCGGACAAACCAGGCATGATTGCTTCTATTGGCGAGACGCTAGCGCGCCACGGAATCTCCATTGCGTCAATGATCCAAAAGAAAGAGGAAGTGGTACGGTCAATTGGTTCAGCCACCATTCCTGTCATCATTCTTACGAATTCGGTTATCGAACGCAAGATTAATCAAGCACTGCTTGAACTCGAATCGCATGAAGACATTGCCGCACCGATTAAGAAAATACGAGTCGTAGACTTAAATTAGGCAGAGTCCTCGGATTTTGACAGAGCTTCCCATTGAAACGCGTCGCGGCAGCGTAGATCCGGCGAAGTTAGAACAAGATTTGCGCGTATCTGCGCCGATGGCCCGGGTTTTGAGTGCACGGGGAGTGACGGGTGGGAACGACATTGACTATCGGGTCACTCACCTGGAGTCTCCGGACGGCATTCCGGATATAGATCGGGCTGCAGAGCGAATCGCAACTGCGGTCGAAAACGAAGAACGCATACTGGTGTGCGGCGACTTCGATGCGGATGGCGCAACCGCTAGTGCGCTGTGCCTGTTGTTTTTTCGCGCAATCGGCGTAGAGCAGGCTGCGTTTCGCGTACCGAACCGATTCAACTTCGGTTATGGATTAACGCAACGGTTCGTTGAGTCAATCCTACCTGATCAACCCGATTTGATCATCACAGTGGATAACGGGACTTCCTCAGTCGAAGGTATAGATTTAGCGAATGATCATGATATCGAAGTCATTGTTACCGATCACCATCTCGCGCCTGAAGACGAATCTGACCTGCCAAATGCTCACAGTCTTGTGAATCCGAATTTACCTCACTCGGCATTCGAGAGCGAACCATGCGGCGCTGGCGTAGCGTTTTACTTAATGGCTCGTGTGCGCCGAGTGCTTAACGACCACGGCTACTTCGACAAACAGGAGCTTGACCCACCTGACTTGAGACAATGGCTTGACCTTGTCGCTGTGGGCACGGTAGCCGATATGGTGCCGCTGGACTTGAATAACCGACGTCTGGTAAGCCAAGGCATGCGTCGCATTCAATCCGGTCACATGCGGCCTGGCCTAAGAGCATTGTGCGAAATATCAAGAACTCCGATCAATTCACTAACAACCCGTGAAATTGGTTTTCGTCTCGGTCCGCGCATCAACGCGGCGGGTCGTCTTGATGATATTTCAATAGGTATCCAGTTGTTATTGACCGAGAATCCGGAAGAGGCCATGGCATTAGCGACTGTGCTACAAGATATGAACACGCGTCGTCGTGCCATTCAATCTGAAATGAACGCAACGGCAAATGGGTTAGCGCAATTAGTCAATACGCCTGAACGCAGAAGTTGTTGTGTGTATCACAAAGATTTTCACCAAGGTGTGGTCGGTTTAGTCGCTAGCCGATTAACTGAAAGATCAGGGGCGCCGGCAATCGTGTTTGCCGATGCCGGCGATAGTAACGATATGGAGTTGAAAGGATCCGCACGCAGCGTTGAGGGCGTACACATCCGCGACGTATTAGCTTACGTTGATGCGCAACATCCAAAATTGATTTTGCAATTTGGCGGTCACGCAGGCGCGGCGGGTTTAAGCATCCACAAACGCCAGTTCGATAGATTCTCTAATGTATTTGATGCCGCCGTGAAAAAGTTGGCGGCCGATGATGCTTTCAACCCGATGATCCGAACCGACGGCGAGTTGCATGAAGATGAATTGAGTCTCACCTTAGTCGACGAGATCAATAGTCTTGAGCCATGGGGTCAGGCATTTGTGAGACCAACTTTTCATGGAACGTTTGATGTTGTTTCTACTGCAAGTTTCGGTCGTTACCACGAACACCAGAAGTTCATTTTGCGCTGTGGCACACGACACTTCGAAGCCATTGCATTTACGCACGCTGCACTTGACGCGGCGCGAATTGAGATGGTCTATCAACTTGATCGAAATGAACACCGCGGCGAGGTCACGCTTCGACTGATCGCCACTAAAATTGAGGCGGTCGGGTAACTGCTGCGAGCCCACGTAGCGTTTACGGCCTTTTCATACCAAGAGTCTTTAGGTTATGCCAGAAGTCACTTCAGTGCGTGAACAATTGAAGTCGTTCGAATCTCGTTATGCCTTGCTAAAGGACTCGCTTTGACTTAACGACTAAAACCGATCGCCTTGAGGAACTTGATCGCGAGTTATCACTATCCGAAACGTGGTCGGATCAAGATCGTGTCAAGGAACTCTCGCAAGAGCGATCGCGATTGGATCGTACGGTAGCAAGCGTTCTGAAGCTACGGGACGCTTTGAAGGACGCGTCCGACTACCTTGAATTAGTTGAGGAGGAGAAGGATCGAGCCGCATTGGAAGATCTCGCTCAAGATCTAGAAAAGACGAACCGGCAGCTCGGCGAACTTGAATTTCAACGGATGTTTAGCCGAGAGCAAGATACGAATAATGCCTTTATTGATATTCAATTTGGCGAAGGCGGAACGGAAGCGCAAGACTGGGCAAACATGCTGCTCCGTATGTACATGAAATGGTGTGAAAAACATCATTTCGACCCACAATTACGCGAAGTGAGCCCAGGCGACATTGCTGGTATTCGGAGTGCGACGCTGCATGTCGCAGGCGACTATGCGTTTGGTTGGTTGCGTACGGAAACCGGCATTCATCGTTTAGTACGACACTCACCGTTCGATTCCGGACATCGTCGTCACACTTCATTTGCGTCCGTATACGTTTACGCAGAAGTCGATGATTCCATTGAAATAGAAATCAATCCTGCCGATGTGCGCACCGACACGTACCGGGCCCAAGGGGCAGGCGGTCAGCACGTCAACCGCACGGATTCAGCGGTTCGTCTCACGCACCTACCGACACAAACGGTCGTGCAGTGCCAATCTGAACGCTCGCAACACCAAAATCGCGATCAAGCATGGAAGCAGCTTCGCGCCAAACTTTACGACATTGCGTTGCAAGAACGAGACGCGACTCGGCAAGCTCTGGAAGATGCCAAAGCGAACATTGGGTTTGGTAGCCAAATTCGATCCTATGTGCTAGATCAATCACGTGTGAAAGATTTGCGGACAAATATGGAGATAAACGATCCAAATCGAGTGCTAAACGGTGACCTGGATTCATTCATGGAAGCAAACTTAAAGGCAGACGTGTGACGAACGAACGCAACGAGTTCGAAGTTCGTCGCCAAAAGCTTGCAAAGCTACGCGAAGAAGGCTTCGACTATCAGAACGATGTCAAACCGACCCATCGCGCGCGCCAGTTACACTCGACCTACGACGAATCTAGTAAAGCAGATCTTGAACGATTGAACCTTCAAGTGGCAATCGTTGGACGTGTGGTGCGTCGTCGCAACATGGGTAAGGCAAGTTTCGCAACGCTCTTTGACGCAGGTTCGATCATCCAGATTTATGTCCGTTTGAATGACATTGACGAACGGGAATCTTATGCCTTCAGGCACCTTTTCGATATGGGGGACATTATTGCTGTCGAGGGTGTTTTAATGAAAACAGACCGCGGCGAATTAACCGTTCAGGCAAGCTCGTTGCGTTTGCTTGCTAAGGCGCTACAGCCATTGCCGGAGAAATTTCATGGGATTGGCGACCAGGAATTCAAGTACCGGCGACGCTATGTCGATTTAATTGTTGACGAGGACACGCGCAAGGCCTTTGAGACACGTAGCAAGGTGTTGATGGCCGTTCGCGAATTCTTTCATGCGCGTGCCTTTTCGGAAGTCGAAACACCGATGTTACACCCCCTTCCTGGGGGCGCTAGCGCCAAGCCGTTTGTCACCCATCACAACGCACTTGCACGTGACCTGTATTTACGCATCGCTCCGGAACTCTACCTTAAACGATTGGTTGTTGGCGGTATGGAGCGCGTATTTGAGATCAATCGAAACTTTCGTAATGAAGGGCTTTCGACACGTCACAGCCCCGAATTCACCATGCTTGAGTTTTATGAATCCTATGCCACGTTTGAAAACATGATGGATCTTACGGACGAATTCATAAAACACGTCGCACTGGCTGCGACAGGTAGTACCCGGATTACCTTTGGCGATCTTCATCTTGACTTTGAGCAACCCGCGAGCCGGCAGACCATGCTGAACGCCGTAGCAACCGAACTGCATGAGAGTCCTGATGCGCTGCGAAATGAGCAATATGCTCGTACCGTCGCAGCGAGTTTAGGAGTTCAAGTCACCGAGGCAATGGATGCGGGTGGTGTGCTGAACGAAATTTTCGAGGCTCGCGTCGAATCGAATCTGCAACAACCTACGTTTATTACGCAATATCCAGCTTCCATCTCGCCACTCGCCATGCGAAATAAGTCCGACCCTGATTTCACCGATCGTTTTGAGTACTTTATTGCGGGGCGAGAAATTGCTAACGGCTTTTCCGAACTCAATGATCCCGACGATCAACGACTACGTTTTGAACATCAAGCAGTCTTGCGTAGTGCAGGCGATGAAGAGGCTATGAGTGTGGACGAGGATTTTTTGACAGCGCTCGAATACGGCATGCCGCCAACGGCCGGAGAGGGGGTGGGTATCGACCGCTTGGTGATGCTGCTAACCAATCGACACGCGATTCGTGATGTCGTATTGTTCCCGCAATTGCGTGAGGCCCCTAATGTCTAGCGCACTTGATCGAGTCGTGCTCAACGAAACATGGAAGGAAGCGCTAAAACACGAATTCGAAGCTGATTACATGCAACAGTTGCGAAGTTTTCTTATCACAGAATTTCAAGCTGGCAAAAAGATCTTTCCACCATTAAAACTCATCTTCAATGCGCTCGACCTCTGTCCTTTACCGTCCGTTAAAGTAGTGATCATAGGTCAAGATCCATACATTTATAAAGGTCAGGCTCATGGCTTATGCTTCAGCGTACCGCCTGACGTCAAACGGCCGCCCTCGTTGGAAAATATTTTCAAGGAGCTCAAAGCCGATTTAGCTGAAAACATGGAATCAAGCGAACCATTTGCGCCACGTAATGGTTCACTCGTTGGTTGGGCAAATCAAGGCGTGCTTTTGCTTAATGCGACGCTCACTGTAGAGGAAGGTCAAAGCGCTTCCCACCAACACCTCGGCTGGGAACGGTTTACTGATCGTATTGTTGAGATTGTGAATGAGCAGGCTGACCATGTCGTGTTTATGTTGTGGGGAAGTTATGCAAAAGCGAAGGGTCAACATGTTTCTCGCGAGCGGCACTGCGTGCTCACTGCCGCGCATCCGTCGCCATTTTCAGCTGCCAACGGTTTTTTCGGCTGTCGGCACTTCAGTCGTGCAAACAGTTACCTAGACGAGCATGGCATTGAAGGAATCAATTGGCACCGCACCGACGCCTGATTGATCGTCCCCAAAAAGCGAATATGACCGTGCCTCTAAAATTCGTAGGCTATTCAAGCTAACAATTGGGCATGCCGATGTAATCGGCTTGCCAAGTTACATACTATGACATCGTGAGCTATGGCAGAAAGTAGCCAATCGAATCGTCCTGATCGAGTTCTATCAGGGATGCGCCCTACGGGCTATATGCATCTAGGTAACTATCACGGCGCGCTAAAAAACTGGGTCGAATTACAAAGTCAATTCGATTGCTTTTTCTTTGTCGCCGATTGGCATGCATTAACGACGGGTTACGATGAGACGGCGACGATTGAGGAATTCACTCGTGAAATGGTCATTGATTGGCTTGGCGCGGGTTTGTCGCCTGAGCAGTGCACGATCTTTGTACAAAGCAAAGTGCCCGAGCACGCCGAACTGCACCTCTTTTTATCCATGATTACCCCGTTGTCGTGGGTGGAACGTGTACCGACCTACAAAGAAATGATCGAGTCCTTGGCAAGCAAGGACTTATCAACCTATGGCTTTCTAGGCTATCCTGTACTCCAATCTGCCGACATTCTCATGTACCGGGCTGAACGCGTACCGGTCGGCTTGGATCAGGCCCCTCACGTCGAAATGAGTCGTGAAATCGCTCGGCGCTTTAACGAGATATTCGGTCGCGGCGCGGACTTTGAAAGTCAAATTGAGGCGATGTTGGAAATGCAGGCACATTCGTTCAGGCAAGATTTCCTTGAGTGTCACCGAGGTTATAGGGAAGGAGGCAGCGAACGAGCGCTATTAGACGGTCTGGAACTAGTACGAAGTAATCCATCGTTAGAGCGACGAGACGTTGAGATGCTTGAAGGTTATTTACGAGGATCAGGTCAAGCCATACTCATGGAACCGAGAACGCTTGCAACTAAAACGCCTCGCGTGGTCGGTCTTGACGGCAGGAAGATGTCGAAGTCATACAACAATACGATTCAGCTACGGGATGAACCCGAGACCATAGAACGAAAGATAAGTCGGATGCAAACCGATCCAGCGCGCGTACGACTCAAGGATCCAGGCGACCCGCAAAAATGTCCGGTGTTTGCGCTGCACGAAATTTACTTAAGTGAAGAACAACGCACCTGGGCTAAAAACGGCTGTGTCAGCGCTTCGATTGGCTGTCGAGCATGCAAGCAACCTCTCATTGACGCTCTAAATATTGAGCAATCCGCATTTCGTGAACGGGCAAAGCCTTATACCGAGTCGCCCAGTGCCGTGCGAGAGATATTGGAAGAGGGCTCGGCTCAGGCCCGCGTGGTGGCTAGTAACACGATGAAAGACGTTCGAGCGGCCATCGGGCTCGCTTCTTGAATCCGCCTACGGAGGATACCTCGAAAGGGGTGAGCTCGCCGACAGCGTTGGCTGTTGGCGACTATCAGATACGAGTAGACGATCGAAATCTTGTAACGCTTCCGTCGGACTTATATATTCCGGCTGACGCTATGGTCGTCTTGTTAGAGTCGTTTGAAGGCCCCTTGGATTTGCTGCTGTACTTAGTAAGAAAGCAAAACCTCAACATACTCAATTTCAGTCTAGCAGCGATCGCGGATCAATACATGCAGTATATTGAATCAATGACGGCGCTTCGCCTGCAATTAGCGGGTGAGTATCTGGTCGTTGCCTCAACGTTAATGGTGATCAAATCGCGAGCGCTTTTGCCGCAACTTGAAGGCGTTGAGGTAGACGAAGATGACCCCGCGGTGGAGCTGCGGCAACGTTTGATAGCCTACGAAAGATTGAAGGATGCTGCCGAGCGTTTAAATGATTTGCCGCAAGTTGAACGAGACGTTCACAATGTCCATATAGCCATTGCGCGACCGTTGCCTACCGAAGTTCATCCTGAAGTCGATCTGAAAGAACTACTGAGTGCTTTTGGGGCAGTGCTAGCACGTGCAAAACTTCATCAAGAACACAGCGTCGCGCGCCCGACGATTTCTGTACGAAAACGCATGACGGATATTCTGGATAAACTGAAAATCTCTGGCGAGTCATTGCCATTCGATAGGTTGTTCAACCTGTGGGAAGGCAAGCTATCACTCATTGCGTCTCTACTTGCGATTCTCGAATTGATGCGAAGTAGCATGGTTAGGGTCATTCAAAAGCAACCGTTTGCACCGATTTTTGTTAGTTTGGTAGAGACGGCTGAAATTGGCTGAATTAACGACTCGTGATATCAAACGTATTGTGGAGGCGTTACTCTTCGCAGCCGAGGAGCCGCTTAATATGGCTGCTCTTATGCAAGTGTTCAAGCACGACTACGACGATCCGCGAGCGTTTCGCGAATTGTTGTCGAAAGCTCTTGAAGAACTTGAGCTCGATTGTGCCCATCGCGGTATTGAACTCGTGCAGGTTGCATCTGGTTTTCGTTTTCAAGTGGATGCCTCTCATAGTGATTGGGTACACAAGTTATGGAAGCGCAACCCGCCCAAATATTCGCGCGCGTTGCTGGAGACGCTTGCGATGATCGCCTATCAACAACCCATTACCCGTAACGAAATCGACGAAGTTCGCGGCGTCACGACGAGCGGCAGATTTCTTCGTCGTCTTGAAGAACGAGGCTGGATTCGTGAACTTGGGCGTAAGCAAGTACCAGGACTACCGATCTTGTACGGCACAACGCGAGCCTTTTTGGATTATTTCAATTTGCGATCAATCAGCGATCTGCCGCCATTTGCTGAGGGTGAGTCCTTATTGGTGCGAGAGGAGCGCATAGAGCCACCGCGCGTTGTCGCGGCAGATATCAACTGACTTACTTACCTACAGCAACGTAGCATGCCTAATGGATACTGCTGACCATACGACAGCGCCTTCGACGATCAAACTGCAAAAAGTACTGGCAACTGCGGGATTGGGTTCAAGGCGTGAAACTGAAAAGTGGATCGTTGCAGGACGCGTTAGGGTGGACGGTTCCATTGCGAAGCTAGGTGATCGCGTTGGAGATGCTCAGCGTATTGAGGTAGATGGCAAAGCATTAATTCGGCGCGTATCGGATGCCCCACGCATGCTGGTTATGAACAAAGCGGCGGGTATTGAAGTCACCCGCAAATCAAGGGCGGGCCGTCGAACTGTATTCGCTGACTTGCCGACATTGAAAACGAGCCGTTGGATATCAGTGGGACGTCTGGACGTAGCGACGACAGGCTTGCTGCTGTTCACGAATCATGGCGATTTAGCCCACAAGCTGATGCATCCGCGCACAAATATTGATCGTGAATACGCAGTGCGGGTCCGCGGACTACTGGATGACGAGATGCTTGAAAGACTTCAGCGTGGCGTTAACATCAATGGCGTGACATGTCGATTTAGCGATATTCGCTATTACGATGGCAGCGGGAATAACCACTGGTATCACGTGTGTCTTATGGAAGGTCGCAATCGCGAGGTTCGGTTGCTCTTCGAGAGCCAAAACATCATGGTTTCTCGCTTGAAACGTGTACGCTTCGGTCCATTCGTGTTACCCAGCTTCGTTCCCGTAGGGCGTGTTGTTGAGGTTCACCCTGACGAAGTAACTGCGGTTAGCCGCATGTTGGGTTTTTCGATGCGCGCGCAGGCTCGATCAATGACACCGGTTAAACGTCGATCGGTGCTTATTCCGTATCCGATGCTCGTGTTACCGAAGTGGCATAGATACTAAACGGAAAATTCAAGGACCGCGCCACGAGTAAGCGTCGAATTTCTGCCCGGTGATGCCGCGAGAGTCCGGGCCCATAAGATATAGATAAAGATCCATGTGGTCCTCCGGGGTCGGTAACGTCATCGGATCTTCTGCGGGAAAGGCCTCTGCCCGCATGGATGTTCGTGTGCCGCCCGGATTGAGCGAGTTGACGCGAATGTTTGTATGGCTGACTTCGTCAGCGAGCACTTCCATGAGTCCTTCCGTAGCGAATTTCGATACTGCGTACGCGCCCCAATAAGCGCGACCCTTACGACCAACGCCTGACGAAGTAAATAGGACGGATGCATCAGTAGCGGACTCTAACGCAGGCATGAGCGCCTTCGTCAGCAAGAATGCTGCATTCACGTTCACCTGCATGACGGTCTCCCATTCGCCAGCTGTATAGTGGGCTACAGGTAACTTCGGCCCTAGCAACGATGCATTGTGGAGGATACCATCCAATTTTTCTATGGATGCACGGAGTGACTCGGTTAGTTCCTCCTCGGATCGAGCGTGTAGGGAAGCAAGATCAAATGGGATCAATAACGGCGAGGTGTCATGCAGGGCTACGATCTCATCGTTTACGGCATCAAGTTTCTTTCGATCTCTACCGAGTAGAAGAACACTCGCACCATACTGTGCGAACGTTATGGCTGCGACGCGGCCGATCCCGTCACTGGCCCCGGTGATCAGGATGGTTCGACCGGCTAAAAGATTCTGCGGTGGCTGGTACCTAGCCAACGGCTTTTTCCGCGTGCATGAGATAGTTTACGTCAAGATCGTCACACATTGAACAGCTCCGGGAAAACGGGTTGTAGCGATAACCTTGAATTTGCTTCACGATCAGTCCGGCGTCTCGTGCGGCTTGCGCTAACTCCGATGGTTGAATGAACTTGGTGTAGTCGTGCGTTCCGCGGGGGAGGATATTGAAGATGTACTCACCTGCTAGGATCATAACTGCGTAGGCTTTAGGGTGTCGATTGATCGTCGAAAAAAACAGGTGCCCGCCAGGCTTCGTTAATTCGCTCAAGGCACTGACGGTGACGCGAAAGTCCGGCACGTGCTCAAGCATTTCCAATGCTGCGACCGCATCAAAGGATGCGGCGTGGTTAACCACGAAAGATTCTGCGGTAGCTATCTCATACCGTGGGTAGTTTTGCAACCCTGCTTCGAGCGCATGGATTTTGGCGACAGTCAAAGGCCCCCGTGCGGGATCAATGCCTATGATCCTTGCACCTTTTCGGGCCAAACTCTCAGAGAGGATGCCCCCGCCACAGCCCACTTCGATGATGTCGCGGTTTTTTATTTGCACTCGGTCTGCAATGAACTGTAACCGCACATTGTTAATATCGTGAAGAGGCTTGAATTCGCCATCTTTATCCCACCAGCGATGGGCCAACGATTCGAACTTTTCGATTTCGGCAGGATCGACATTTGGCAGTACGCCGGAATCAGCCAAATTGCTGCAACTCAATTTGAGATTAGTGAAAATGATAGATTACACGGTACACTGGTGTACATCAAGTAAACGTTAAAAGGAGAAACAGGATGGCGGTAGTAGAGACTGCATATGGCCGCGTGGAAGGAATAAGGCAACATGGTATCGTGGTATTTCGCGGTATCCCGTTCGCTCAACCACCGGTTGGTTCTAAACGTTGGCTAGCGCCTCAGGCGCCAAAGCCTTGGGTGGGCATTCGACCGGCTAAAGAGTTCGGTCCGTGCGCTATTCAATCCACAATTCCTGGTGCCATAGGAGAGCTCATTGGCATAGCGACTGGCAAGACCAGCGAGGATTGTTTGTATCTCAACGTGTGGACTCCAAACTGTGACGGCAACAAACGTCCCGTGATGGTCTGGATTCATGGCGGCGGTAATACAGTCGGGTCAGGTTCGCAACCGCGGGTGCATGGCGAACACTTAGCGCGAGCCGGTGATATGGTGATTGTCACGTTGAACTATCGGCTTGGGGTACTCGGCTTTCTACACGCGCCTGAACTCGGCGCAACCGGAAACGAGGCCCTGCTGGACCAGGTCGCAGGTTTGCAGTGGGTTAAGGAGAACATCCATGTTTTCGGCGGCGATCCCAACAATGTCACTGTGTTTGGTCAATCAGCAGGTGGGTTCGATATTGCGCAACTGATGGCGATGCCTATGGCAGCAGGTAGTTTCGATAAAGCGATCCCAATGAGCGGTTCATTAACGAACCAAGTGACAGCTCATGCCTCGAAGCAAACAGCAGATACGCTGGCCAATCATTGCGGAGGATTCGATGCTTTGCGCGAGGTGCCGGCTGAGCGCTTATTGGCATTACAAACGCAAATTCCTGGCGCTCGCTGGGCACCGACTTGTGACGGTGACGTTATAGCTGAAGATGCGGCCGTGGTCTTGAGACGCGGCGACCATACACAGGGAATGCCTCTGATGATCGGTCACACGCGCGACGAATCAACGCTCTTCACCATATTCAACAAGGAATTTGATGATATGGACACATCCACGCTCCGCAAGCTGTTTCAGTCTGCACTCGACGATCGTGCTGATGAAGCCATGCATTGTTACAGCGAAGATAGATTGTCCGAGAACCTTAGCGAAGACCCCATTGACATTTGGGCCGCATTCTCAACCGATCGAATGTTCCGTGTCCCAGCGATACGTACAGCTGATGCCCATCATGCTCACAGCGCGAACGTGTGGAAGTATCGGTTCGATTGGGAATCCCCCGCTCTTGAAGGTCGTTTACACTCGTGTCATTCACTCGATATTCCATTTGTTTGGGGAACATACGGTCTTGAACAAATGCAAAAGTTCTGTGGTACTGACCAGGCAGTTGGACATCTATCCGAGAATCTTTTAAGCTCGTACGTGGCGTTCGCACATTGCGGTGACCCGAACCACGAAGGCATTCCAACATGGTCAACTTACACGGATAAACGAACGACAATGTGTTTCGGCGCAACGATCAAACCGGTTGACGATCCCATGCCAGCAACCCGAAAATTCTGGCTTCAAGCGTCAAAATAAGGCATTGTTTTACGGTTATACAACAGGGATCGAACATGGATGCATAGCTCAAATCGAAGCTCCTTTGCGCCTGGATATCGTTTCATCCAAAGCACTTGTTAGAAATGTACTTTTTTGAGGCTTTTTGACCAGTTTTATGATATAATTTACATTGATTTACGTCATGCAGAAAAGATTTATAAATCAATAAGTTATGAGCGAAATAAAGCCCCCAATAGACACCGTCATTGAACCTCAAGACGAGCCGGATTCGGAACGAGATTCCAAGGCACTAGACGAGGCTTCCGGCAACGCGGGAAACGGCGCGGATGGTATCCCGCCGCAAAGTACGGGATCGCCGCCTGGCAGCGGTGGTGGTGACATCAATCGGGTCAGTCTGACGTCGGAGGTTGAACAGTCATACCTAGGCTACGCGATGAGCGTCATCATCGGTCGCGCCTTACCCGATATCCGCGATGGATTGAAACCGGTCCATCGTCGTTGTTTATTTGCCATGGCGGAAATGGGTAATCGGTACAACCGGGCTACGATCAAGTCAGCCCGGGTGGCCGGTGAGGTCAACGGGAAATTCCACCCGCATGGCGATCAATCAATATATGAAACGATTGTCCGCATGGCGCAGGAATTTCATATGCGCTACCCATTAGTGCAAGGGCAGGGTAATTTCGGATCGGTTGACGGCGACCCTCCTGCCGCGCCGCGGTACACCGAAATGCGCATGGCTCATATCGCTGAAATGATGCTAGCCGACATTGACAAAGAGACGGTTGATTTCGTCCCAAACTACGATGAAACGCTCACTATGCCTGTCGTGATGCCAACTCGCATACCGAATTTGCTGTTAAACGGTTCAGACGGTATCGCGGTTGCGATGGCAACCAAGATGCCGCCGCACAATCTAGGAGAAATCATCGGCGCTTGTGTTGAAGTGGTGAAGAATCCAGATGCCACGCTCGACGATCTGTTACAACACATTCAAGGACCCGATTTCCCAACGGGTGCCATTATCAACGGTAAAGCCGGCATCGTTGAGGCATATCGGACAGGACGAGGCACCATTTTGGTGCGCTCGCGTGCAGAAATCGTTCAAGGGAGTTCTCACGATTCGATTATCGTCACGGAAATACCCTTTCAAGTAAACAAAGCCATGCTCATTGAACGTATCGCCGAGCTAGTTAAGACCAAAAAGGTGGAAGGCATCGCGGAATTGCGCGATGAGTCCGATAAGGACGGATTGCGTATCGCTATTGAATTACGGCGCGGCGAAATTGCACAAACGGTGCTTAACAAACTGTATAAGCATTCCGCGCTCGAAACGACTTACGCGATCAACAACAATGCATTGGTGAACGGCGAGCCACGGCAAGTTTCACTTAAAGAGATCATTGCGGAATTTCTTGCACACCGTCGCGATGTGATCGCTCGGCGCACACAATATCTTTTGAGGCAAAATCGGGCTCAAGGGCATGTACTTGAAGGCCAATCGGTTGCACTTGCAAATATTGACGCTGTTGTTGAATTGATCAAGCAAGCCAGTAATCGCGCAGAAGCGCAGGAGGCCTTGCTATCGCAAACATGGGAAGCTGCCACAATCGAAGCTTTGTTATCGGTGGCTGAACGAGATATCGTTCGACCTTTGGACTTAATGCCACAGTACGGTTTTCAGTCTTCAGACACAGGAAGCGATGAAGCGGGACAGTATCGTCTCTCGCCTCAGCAAGCTAGCGCGATTCTTGAGATGCGCTTGCACCGTTTGACCAATCTGGAACAGCAACAACTCGTTGATAGTTACAAAGAGATCGTTAGCACGATTCGAGATCTTCTCGTCATACAAAGTTCGGATGAACGGGTAAACGAAGTCATTATTGAGGAGTTGAACGAAGTCCGAGACCAGTTTGCGGATGATCGTCGCACGGAGATTCGCGATGCGATTGAAGACCTGACTGATAAAGCGCTGGTTAAGCCTCAAGATGTAGTGATCACCATTTCGCATCAGGGATACGCTAAAGCGATTCCTGTCACCGAATACAACGTACAACATCGCGGTGGTAAAGGGGTTACCGGCGTGCAATCGCGAGACGACGATTTTTCCGAGCATGCTTTGGTTACACACAACCACAACATGCTTTTCATGTTCACGAATAGAGGTCGTGTATTCGGCTTAGATGCGTACAAAGTGCCACTTGCAAGTCGAACCGCGCGTGGGTATCCGCTCGTCAATCTCCTAAGGTTAGATGAAAACGAAAAGGTCTCATTCGCGTTCGCGGTGGATAAGCTGGACGACCCCGGGTACCTTTTCTTTGCGACGCAACGCGGAATCATCAAGCGCACGAAGTTCAATGCCTACAGTCGCATTCGATCCAACGGCCTGATTGCGCTCACGCTCGCAGACGACGATCAACTCATTGGCGTGTGCCGTACAGATGGTTCGGATGACATCATTTTGATTCAATCTACGGGCAAGCTGATACGATTCAAAGAATCGGATGTTCGTTCGTTGAGTCGGACTGCTCGTGGCGTACGTGGTATGAGACTCCGCGGCGAGGAACGCGTGATCTCATTGATCGTGCCTCAAAAAGAAGGGCTGCTACTGACTGTATCGGAACACGGCATAGGCAAACGAGTTCGATTTGATGAATTTACGGTTAAAAATCGAGCAGGCTTGGGTATGAAAGCTGCACAGATCAACAAGCGAACTGGTACACTCGTTAATGCACTGCAAGTGTTCGAGGGCGATCATCTGCTTTTGATAAACCAGACTGGTAAATTGATTCGTATCAATGCCGATTCCGTAAGACTTCTCTCGCGAACAGCATCAGGAGTGAAGCTCATGGATGCTTCGCCGACTAATCCTGTCGTAGAAGTTGATCGACTGGCGGAGACTGACACTGCCAACGTAGAAAATTAACGGAAGCGTACGACAACGGCTACGCAATTCTGCGATGGCGAAAAAAAGACTTGACCAACTGCGCGACCGCATTGACGAGATTGATGACCAATTAATTGATTTGCTCAATCAACGATTTGATTGCGTAAAAGATGTCGGTGAGGCTAAAGCGGATGATTCGGGCGACGGCGAGGTTGTCATATACCGTCCGGAGAGAGAAACCCAAATACTGCAACGCTTAATCGCGCGAAATCATGGGCCATTAAGCGATGCTCAACTTGAAATGTTCTTTCGCGAGATCTTTTCGCTCGCCGTTGAGTATCAGCAACCTCGCAGTGTGTCTTATCTCGGCCCGCAGGGCACCTATACGCACCATGCCGCGTTGAAGCAATTCGGACGTTCTGCCAAGGTTCACTCGGCCCCTTCAATTTACGATGTTTTCCATGCCGTTGCATCACGAAGGACAAATTTCGGCGTCGTTCCGGTGGAAAACAGTACGGAAGGTGCCGTAAACCAGACATTGGACTGCTTTATGGATGTAGATGTCGTTATTTGTGCCGAGGTAAGTCTTCCTATTCACCACGCACTGTTGGCTTCAAGTGGTGTCACAATGGAATCAATCAGTACCATCTATTCGCACGAGCAATCCTTGGCACAATGTCGAAACTGGATTCGCGAACGTTTACCGAATGCTCAATTGCGGCCAATCGTTAGCAATGGTGAAGCGGCGCGTTTGGCTTCGATCGAAGAAAACGCAGGCGCCATCGCAGGTGAGATAGCAGCGGAGCAATTCTCACTTGAGATCCTAGCATCTCACATTGAAGATCAAGCAACTAATGCAACACGCTTTTTGGTCCTCGGTAACCATAAAGTAAAGCCTAGCGGTTTTGATAAGACGAGTCTTTTGGTACACACACCAAATCAAACGGGTGCTTTGGTTGAAGTACTTTCCCCATTTCAGCGACACGACATAAGTTTGACTCGCGTTGTCACCAGACCAGCACGATCCGGTAAATGGTCCTATGTGTTCTTTATTGATTTCGACGGACATGAAGAAGACGAGCCTGTCGCGTCGGTCCTCCATGAGGTACGGAAAATCGCGTTCGATTTAAAAGTCCTAGGATCGTACCCACGGGCGATTGAAACCTAATGGAAAACGTCAATCAGGCGGTATTGGCGATAAATCCATACCTACCAGGCAAGCCAATTGAAGAACTGGAGCGTGAACGCGGCATCTCCGGTGCCATAAAACTGGCTAGCAACGAAAACCCTCGTGGGCCAAGCGATACTGTTAAACAAGCAATTCGAAAAGTGACCGGTGAACTCTCTCGCTATCCCGACGGCTCTGCTTTTCGGCTACGCCAATTAGTGGCAACTCATCTTGACGTCGAACCCGGGCAACTTACGTTCGGCAATGGTTCTGACGAAGCGCTGAAAATCGCCGGCCGGGTTACGTTATCACCTGGAGACCAAGGACTGGTTGACGAACACTGCTTTCTGGTATATCCAATCACCATACTAGGTTGCAACGCTGAGCCTATAAGAGTTGCTTCCAATGGTTGGGCACATGATCTCAAAGCGATGGCGCGAGCGATCGGCAAGCGCACGCGAATCGTATATCTAGCAAATCCCAATAACCCCACTGGCACTTGGTTTACCGAAATGGAATTTCGTGAATTTATGTCACAAGTGCCAGAGCATGTCTGGGTCGTTCTTGACGAGGCGTACCACGAATATGCCCGTCATGTGGCAGGATATCCAGACGGTGTTTCTCTGTTGCCCGACTATCCGAATTTGGTCGTCACGCGTACGTTCTCAAAAATTTATGGTCTCGCAGCGCTAAGGGTTGGCTACAGCGTCTCTTCATCGACGTTTGCCGAATTGATGAATCGCGTACGGCAGCCATTCAACGTCAATAGCGTTGCACTCGTGGCGGCGGAAGCAGCTCTCCAAGACGATGCGTACATGAACGAGAGCATCCGCTTACATCGCGAAGGCATGGTTACGGTAGAAGCGGGTTTGCAGCGAATGGGTTTGACATACATCCCCTCAATAGGAAACTTCATCTCGTTTGATGTGAAGAGAGAGGCGCTCCCAGTATATGAGGCGATGCTGAATCGCGGCGTGGTGGTGCGACCGATCGCTAACTACGGCATGCCAAATCATTTACGTGTCACGATCGGATTGCCGGAGGAAAACGAGCGCTTTCTATCGGTGCTTGAAGCATCGCTGTGAAAGTTTTAGGATTAGTTGGCTGTGGTTTCCTCGGCGGATCCTTCGCTCGTGCATCAAAAGCGGCAGCTTGTTTCGACCGGGTTCTAGGTCGCGATACTGATAGTTCGATAGAACAGCAGGCGATTTCTCTCAATGTCATCGACGGTAGATGGGAACCAAACGTCGCAGTCGATGCTATCTGCGTTGCGGTGCCTACCTGTGCCATCGCCCAGGTTGTAACGGCTTTATGGGCAGAAGTACCTTCGCATGTTCCTATATTCGATGTTGGAAGCGTTAAATCCTCTGTCCTCAATGAATTAGGGGACATACCGTCCAATTTCGTTCCATGTCATCCAATCGCTGGTTCGCACAAAAGTGGGCCTGCGGCTAGTGATCGTGAGTTATTTCTAGGGTCGGTGTGTGTTATTTCACCAACGCCATCAAGCGACGAGCGAATATTCGATCAGGTGCGAAACTGGTGGGGTCAGGTTGGCGCTCGTGTCGTTGTCATGCCGGCTCAAAATCACGATAGAGCGCTCGCGATCACGTCCCATCTGCCTCATCTTGTCAGTTTCGCTGCGGTCGAATTACTTCAATCCGAATCATGTTCGGCTATTGATTTAGTCGGCAGTGGATTTAGGGATTTTTCAAGGACTGCGTCTGCTGATGCCACTATGTGGAGGAGCATTTTCGTCGATAACCTCGACAACCTTCGACTTGCTTTTCAGGCCCTTCACGAGCACATTGAGTGTATGCTCCGTCTTGCGGAATCAGATCCAGATGGGCTTGAACGAAAGTTGCGGGCCATCGCGACGTTCCGCGGCTCAATGAATGAGCAGTGATAGCCCGGTTATCACTATTGATGGACCTGCCGCATCAGGAAAGGGGACACTTGCGCTACACCTTAGTGAGGAACTTAGATTCAATCTGCTAGACAGCGGTCTGCTGTACCGTATCGTCGCCTTCATCGCACTGGACGCGAAGCTCGACTTAAACCATCCCCATAACCTTGACGCGTTCATTCGAAATCACGTATCTTTTAACATAAATCAAGCATCGGATCAGCCATCTTCGCGCTGCGATTACAAGGTATACATAGACAAAACGGTCGGTGTCGAAGATATTGTGTGGGTCAACGATCAAAACGTCAATTCAGCATTACGTAGTAATGAACTGGGTTTTCATTCGAGCGTTGTTTCAGCGCACGAAGGCGTTCGCCAACTGCTTATACCAATTCAACGCGCAATGCGTAGACCGCCAGGATTAATTGCAGACGGCAGGGATATGGGCACCGTCGTTTTTCCTGACGCGGAAGTGAAGTTTTTTCTGGACGCTTCCATAGAAGTTCGTGCTCGCAGACGGTTAGAACAATTAAAACATCCAGTTGAACCTGCATCGCTTGCCAATATGGTGCAGGAGATACGAAAAAGAGATGATCGGGATCGTACCCGCGAAATCGCCCCATTAAAGGCCGCGCCTGACGCCCTAATGATCGATACAACTGCGCGAAGCATAGAGGATGTAGTACACGAGGCAAGTGTCAAAATACGAGAAAGACTGGCGATTTAGTGTGCGACCCGCCGTAAGGAACTTTAGGCGGTTGCTGTGTCGATTGCGTTCGTTAGTAAGGTGAGTTGATCGGAATTGATGATGTAGGGCGGCATGAGGTAGATCAAATCATTGAACGGTCTAATCCATACGCCTTTTTCGACAAACATGGCTTGCAAACGTGCAACATCCACAGGTTCCTGCATTTGCACGACCCCGATGGCTCCAAGGGTTCTTACGTCTTTCACATGAGGTCGGCTCTTTAGTGGACCAAGCTCAGTTGCTAGCTGCTCGTGAATATCGGCAATGCGTTGACGCCAGTCTTGTGCCAATAACAAACGAATACTTCGTTCGGCGACCGCGCAAGCTAGCGGATTAGCCATAAACGTCGGTCCGTGCATTAACACGCCACCATCATGGCTGATGCCAACAGCAATGCGTTCGGTCGTTAGCGTCGCGGATAGCGTCATGGTACCGCCAGTTAGGGCTTTACCGACACAGAGTACATCAGGTTCAATGCTTGTGTGATCAACAGCAAACATCTCACCAGTGCGTGCGAATCCGGTGGCAATCTCGTCGAACACAAGCAATACATCGTACTCGTCACACAACCTTCGTGCGTGTTCCAAATACTCCGATGAGTAGAACCACATTCCCCCAGCGCCTTGGACGATAGGTTCCAATACGAGCGCTGCGAGTTCGCGATGATGAGTCTCTAGCAATCGTGATAAAGCCGTCAGATCTTCTTGTAGAAGCGATGTGCCGAAAGGGGTGATTGGACGAGGTGCGAACACATGCTTAGGTAGGAGTTCGACAAATTTTTCATGCATTCCCGTAACTGGGTCGCAGACGCTCATCACACCGAAAGTGTCGCCGTGATAGCCGCCAGCGATCGTCATCAGGCGTTTTTTTTCGGCTTTACCATTGGCGTGCCAATACTGCGTAACCATTTTGATCGCGACTTCCATTGCGACAGAGCCTGAGTCAGCGAAAAAAATGCGATCCAATGAACCTGGCATCAGGTCGATGAGTTGCTTCGCCAAGCGAACGGCTGGTGCGTGTGTTAATCCACCGAACATGACGTGCGACATCTTTTCGGTCTGATCAATGATCGCTTGGTTTAACTCGGGGTGGTTGTAACCGTGAATGGCACACCACCAAGACGACATACCATCTATCAATTCACGCCCGTCCTGCAAGTGAATCTGCACGCCCTCAGCGCGAGCTACTTCGTAGCAGGGGAGCGGTTGGATCATTGACGTATACGGATGCCACAGGTGCGTACGATCAAAATCCTGTAAGTCGCTCATTGCATGATCGCCTTGATGTTAAGGTGCTTGGCGACCTCTGGTGCAGTAGGCTGTCGGAGAAACGGTATGGCGCCCAGTAGTGGCGACTCAATCCTCCCCATGAGTGCTTCTAAGTTTTCTTTAGCCGCTGGCATCTCTGGGTGCACGAAATTCGCTATCCAACCTAATAGTTTCAATCCGCTCGCTTGAATTGCCTTCACTGTGAGCAATGCATGGTTGATACAACCGAGCTGCATACCGACGACCAGCACCACATCGACTTGCATGATTACAGCAAAATCTTGAAACGTCTCGAATTCATTGAGCGGTACGAACCAGCCACCAGCCCCTTCGAAAACGGCCAACTCCAATTCTTCAGGCAAATTCCGATCGTAGTGGATTTTTAGTAGACCCGCGTGTAGAGCAACATTCGCCCTGGTCGCAGCGATATGCGGCGCGATCGGTGGTTCTAAAGCAATGGGATTAACGGTTTGATAATCTAAGTGAACATTCGCCGCTTGTATCAAACGTAGCGCATCGTCGTTCTTTAGTTCGCCATCAAGGAGTTCGCAACCAGCGGCAATCGGTTTTAAGCCAGCTGCTCTGTAGCCAGATTGAACAGCGGCGTGAACTAAACCGACGGCAGCAACAGTCTTACCGATCTCTGTATCGGTGCCCGTTATGAAAAGCCGTTTCAAGAAACCTGCGCGTTCTTCAGCGCTTCTAGCAAATGATCGACATCGGCCAGTGTATGCAAAGCTGTGAAGGTGATTCGTAAGCGTGCGGTGCCGACTGGCACGGTGGGCGGTCGAATCGGCACGACGAAACAACCCAGCTCCTCCAATCTCCTGGCAACCGAGAGGGTCTTTTTCGTCTCGCCTAGTACGAGCGGTTGAATAGGCACATCAGACTGTGCTACGGGCAAATGCATTGATTGAACCCCGGCCTGAAACCTCTGTATCAAAGTATTCAAATGTTCTCGCCGCCACACTTCATTGCGCACAATCTCAAGGCTACACAGCGTGGCACATGCTAGCGCAGCGGGCATCGCGGTAGTAAAGATGTAGTTTCGCGATCTTTGGATGAGCGTTTCGATTAATGCATCTTCACCAGCGACAAACGCACCCGATGTGCCGAATGCTTTTCCAAGGGTACCGACAAGAATCGGAACGTCAGTTGTCGTGTATCTTTTAGGATCAATTGAACCTTGACCGTTCATCCCCAAGACGCCGATCCCATGCGCGTCGTCGATGTGTAACCAACTTGATGTTTCGTGCGCGAGTGTAATCAACTCGTCGAGTGCACACCGGTCGCCATCCATGCTAAAAATGCCGTCGCTGACGATGAGACGGCGACACGGTCGCCTAGCTTGCGATGCAAGCATACATCGCAATTTCGCGACATCTCCGTGATCAAACCAATGGAATGTTGCACGGCTGATCCAGCCCCCATCAAGAAGTGAGGCATGATTAAGTCGATCCTCGAAAACCTGATCGCCTACTGATAGAAGGGCGTTTATGACACCTACATTTGCAGCATAGCCGCTTCCGTACAACAATGCTCTAGGTCTTCCAACAAAATCGGCGAGAGCTTCCTCAAGTTTGTGGTGAGCAACCGTATGACCTGAAATTAAGTGAGACGCGCCGCTACCAGTTCCCCACGTACGAACGCCTCGTTGAAATGCTTCGGCTATACGATCGTCGTTTGCTAACCCGAGGTAATCATTACTGCTGAAGTTCAGTAGCGAATGACCGTCTACCGTAATGTGTCGGTCTTGAGGGCTCTCGACGATTCGTCGCGTTCTATATAGCCCTTGTTCCTGTAACTCGGCTAGATTAGACGAAAGATCTGCAAAGCCGACTTGGTGTCTACTCATGAAGGTGACGCTCGTGAGATTAAGCTACCCGACATCACTCCAATCCAAGCCAAAGAGATGAACTTAGACAAAGCGAGTCAATATGCCGTACGAGCGTTAATGAAACAAAAAGCTATTGAAAGATGATATTGCCCTCATATTTCTATAAACTTCACACTTACGGGACGTGGCGCAGTTTGGTAGCGCACGTGACTGGGGGTCACGTGGTCGCCGGTTCAAATCCGGCCGTCCCGACCATGTCCTAATGCGTTGTTGCTGTCCGTCGAGAAAATTCATAATCAGCCGGGTTTAGTTCGCGCAGTTGTTGCCAAAATTCCACTAACGATCCTGGCCAACACTGCGTTACTCGGCCGTGTGTGTTTTTGTACCACGCATTCACGTTCGATGCACCCCATGCCATGTTGAGGTTAGCTGCATCAATATATCGGTTATAGTCGAGAAACGGTTCAGTTTTGCATTCCATGGCATCGTAACCCTGTTCGATCAAGTGACGCACGCAGTTCGACACGTAGAGCATTTCGCACTCGGAGAAGAAAATAATGCTGCCATTGACGACTAAGTTCGTATTGGGTCCGTACAAGCAGAACAGGTTTGGGTAATTCGGTACGGTAACGCCTAAATAGGCTCGCGGATCCTCATCCCAAGACGTACGTAATTCACTACCATCGCGTCCATAAATCCGCATAGGAAACAGGAATTTACTCGCGCTGAACCCAGTGCCGTAAATCATCACATCAAGATTAAATTGCTCGCCCGTGTTAGTCACCAGCCCTGTTTCATTAATTCGATCAATCGAGTCATCCACGACGCGAACGTGATCTTGAGCGAGTGAGCGATACCAGTGACCATTGTCAATCAACATGCGTTTCGCAGTAGGCGGATATTTCGGCGTTAATTTCTTAACTAAATCAGGACGCCCCTCAAGATGATTTTCCAAACCTCCGGTGAGGATTTCTCGAAGACGATCATTTGCCGGACTGACCGAATGCGTGGTGTCATTCCATGCTTCGTCACATCTCGCTTGTTCGAGCAAACCTTCGCCAGACGTCCAAAACATGTGAAACCGGAACCAGGTCTGGTAATACGGCACGTGATTGAGTAACCAGTGGGTCTCATGGTTTATGTATGCGTGATACATAGGATTCGTTGCGACCCACGGTGGCGTGCGTAAGAAAACTGTCACGGCTTTTGCTTCTTTCACAACTTCGGGGGTGAATTGAAAAGCCGATGCGCCTGTGCCGATGATGCCTACATGTTTGCCTTTGAGGGATACATGGTGATCCCATTCTGCGGAATGAAACCACGGCCCCTTGAACGAATCAATACCGTTGAGATCGGGCATTTTTGGACGATTGAGTTGCCCGGTTGCGGTGATTACGGCGTTGGCTTTGGCGGAATCTATACCGTTCGAGGTGCGCAATTCGAGATCCCAAGTGAGCGAGGAGGCGTCGTAACGTAGGGTCGTTACTTCGGACTCGAAGCGTATATGTTTCCGCAAACCGAATTCATCTGCCGTTTCTTGAAAATACTTAAGTAGCGTCTTTTGGTCTGAAAAGTGTTGCGGCCAGTCCTTGGGTTTGAATGAGTATGAGTAGACGTGATTGGGGCTATCTACACGACAACCTGGATAACGATTCTCGTACCACGTACCGCCCACGTCAGCATTTTTCTCGAAAATGGTGAATGGCACACCGAGCTCCTGCATCCTAATGCCAGCGAGCAAACCCGACATACCGCCCCCAATGATTGCAACGTGAAATCCGTTAACTTTAGCGGCTTCAATGGGAGATGGTTCCGCTTGAGTAGCAATATTCAACTCACTCATCGCGTATGGGATATACGCGTCCGAAAGCTCGACTCCGGTGATGAAGTTCATCATGCTCAACAGCAACGCGTCGCTCACCGGATGATCCTTAAAGCCGTGATCTCGTCCGTTTATAAGCGTTTCAAGCGCCAGTTTTCGAATCTTGGCTTCGACCGCTTGAGGGTACGGATCGGGCGTTTTACCGACTGTCATCGGCACCGGCTCAATAGTGTTATGCAGAAGTTCCGCGTCGCCGGTAAGATGCACCAACACGTTGACGAGAGATGGTAGATGAGCATGCTCTAAAGCGTTCTCAATCTCTTCGTCGCTCGCGTTCAATGCAGAAAACGGCTCGTTCATCTAAGCCTTTAGGTGCGTTGGGAACGTAGCAGGATTATAAAATTCCCGATTCTTGTGGCTTTGACTAGACTAGGGTCTGCAAAGATCCATATCAGTTTGGCTTCAACTCGCCACACTTAATTCAATTCTGTATCGTCTCTCTTCAATCTAGGAGCAATTTATGAGTGATTTCGACGGCAAAGTTGTCATCGTGACGGGCGCTGGCGGCGGATTAGGTCGTTGTCATGCATTGCAATTCGCTGAGCGAGGCGCCAAGGTCCTCGTCAATGATCTTGGCGGGAGCGTGCATGGCGATGGCGCCAGCGATATGGCAGATGCCGTGGTGGAAGAGATAAAAGCTGCCGGTGGACAAGCCGTCGCGAATAAGGCTTCTGTATCGAATCGGGAAGGCGCTGCTAGCATCGTAAACGATGCAGTCAAAGCGTTTGGTACTGTTGACATCGTTGTAAACAACGCTGGAATATTGCGCGACAAATCATTTAAGAATATGACGTTGGACGAATTCGACCTGGTTATCGACGTGCATTTGCGAGGTAGCGCGTACGTCACAAAAGCCGCTTGGCCCATCATGTACGAAAAGAACTGGGGGCGAGTCGTCTTGACGAGTTCAACTTCCGGTATATTCGGCAATTTCGGACAAGCAAACTACGGCGCAGCCAAGATGGCGATGTTAGGTCTCATGAATGTGCTTGCGATTGAGGGTGCTTCTCACAACATCCGGGTTAATTGTTTAGCGCCTGGTGCGGCCACCCGGATGACAGCGAGTGTACCTGGTTCGACATTAGATGCCGACAATCCGCCGCCGGAAATGGATCCTTGGCTGGTATCGCCCGCAGTTTTGTATATGTGCAGCGAAAACGCTCCATCTGCGGTGACGATCCATGCTGCAGGCGGTCGTTTTTCCCGTTCGCAAACGTTTACCAATGAAGGCGTGCGGTTAGGTACTGATGCGACATTCGAAAATTTCGCGGAAGCGCCAGAGCAGGCTATTGATATGAGTCAGGCAAAACCATTCGACCCACTCAATCGGAAACGCGGCTAGCTAATGCCTGAAGCGCCATATGTTGTTTTGAGGAAGCTCAGAACGTTTTAAACCTCTGAGTTTTCTCTTTTTTCCAGTTTGTCGAAGCAACCTGCCCGTATATGTTCTCAAATCACGGGTAGTAACAACTTGGGAAGGCTCGAAAAAAGCGTATTGGCCATTCATGTCATGATGAAAGTAAGCATCCAATACACTTGATTTTTATGGTGCAAGGATCTTGATATGAGGTACGCTTGAATCAAGCATGGTGAACTATGACGCTCGAAAGAGTGATGCGCGATTGATTGTGTACTTGGACGTCAAAAGCCCCTACGCCTATCTTGCAAAAGATCCTACGAAGCAACTTGCCAATGATTTCAATATCGAGATAGACTGGCGTCCATTAACACTCGATATTCCAAGTTACCTAGGGTCAGCGAAGGTCGATGATCGAGGTGAAGTTGTCGAAAGCAAGCGCTCGAAGCGACAGTGGGGCTTTGTACGTTACTCGTATATGGACGCGAAACGTTACGCTCGTATTCGGAACATCAAGCTTTATGGCACCCGGAAGATATGGAATACACGCTTGATTCACATCGCTTTCTTATATGTAAAGGAATACCAACCCGAGACATTGCTCGCGTTTCTTGACTATGTATATGAGCGCTTCTGGTTGCGTGAACTTGATGTCGAATCGCTTCAGGTCGTGCTTTCGGTCTTGCAAACCTTAAAAATCAAAACCAATGATTTCGAATTATTCGTAAACGGGGAGGGAGGTCGCCAGCATGACGCACTGCAAGCTGCCTTACATCCAGCAGGCATATTCGGCGTACCGACCTTTGTCATCGACGATGAATTGTTTTTCGGACGAGAGAACCTGCCGTATATTCGATGGATATTGGATGATCGCAAAGGACCGCCACCAGACATGGCGTATCGATATTTCCAATGATCGAGCTAGTCGTCGACTTCGTAAGTGTTAATGCTTTACTTGCACTTCAACCTGCGAAGCAACTCGCAGACGAACTCGGCGTTGATTTAAAAATTACGCCTATGCGAACGGTAAGCGAATTGAATGTCGTGAGGCAAGAATCGTCACTAGAAACTATTGGGGAGAGACATCGCCGAGTACGGGCGGAGTACACCCGACAAGACGCATTCCGCTATGCAGCCGTTCAGGGCATCGACATGGCAATTGATGGAAACGACTGTGATTCGACCGTCGCGCTGCAGGGTCTGCTCGCAGCCAACGCGGAGGGGTTCGGATTCGCATACGCGGACCATGTTTTCCGGCGCTTCTGGAAGGGCGAACTCCAATTGAACAGCGTGAGTGACATAACAACCATACTAGCTGCAGTTGGGGTCCCACAATTCGACCAGGAGGATGCTCAGTGGTGTCTTGATCCGGTGCGGGCCGAGTTGATAGAACGGGGTGTTTTCGCCGTGCCTATGTTTTTAGTGGATGGTGAGCGGTATCTAGGCCGTCAACACTTGCCGATGATTCGTTGGCAGTTGGAAAGTTATGTGGGTCAAGGCCCACTTTAGTTCGTCTATTTCAATACGCTCCTTATGTCTCAGCTCAGCATACGGCATATCAGAAGGGTTTAACGCCGCCTTGTAGCGTATCGTCCCACCGACGATCCTGAAGATAGCGAATTGCAGTTGCATGACTGCTTGTCGTCCCTATGCGTGTAAGACCCTCAACTGCAATGGCTGGCACATATCCATTAGGATCGTCTAACACAGAACTAAGCAGAGCTTCGATTCGATTGAGATCGTTGTTGTAATTAATACCGCTCAATAGAGCAAACGTCGCGTTTAGCCGTACTTGATCTTCACCCGTCCAACCGCGCATGACTTCCGGTTCCTGCCAATTGGGGTTAGACGTTAGCAGTAGTTTTTCTATACCATTGAGAGCCGCATCCATTCCCTCGCCAATAGATGCGATTGCGTCCAAAGTCTGTCTCACAACTTGCTGATGCCGATCGTCAAGCAGCGTTGCAAGCGATGGGACTGCAGTACATGCCGCGGGACCGATCTCACCGAGAGCGAAAACCGCGTTGATACGTACCCATGGGTCAGTCACTTGAAGAAGATCTGTCAGTGGTTTAATGGCTCGCTCACCGCTAGAAGCGAGTGCGTAAGCCGCGTCGTCGAATACGATAGCGCGCTCGTTCCAGCGCCTTTCTTGACCTATGACGTGGTCGCGTGGGATCGTTCGTCCTGCTTTGTCGGTTGCTTTACGCCGTTCGTGCATGTCACGGCCTGCTAAATTGCGTAATTGTTTGATTAATCTCTCGATTTCCTCGTCATCTGCACAGCTGTACACGCTATCCAGGCGTGCAACCTCATCGGTACCGTTGAGGGCCTCGAAATTGACCCCTCCATTTATGCGCTTGTTCTCCTCGCCGCGTAACCAATGCCACAAGTAATGCCAAGCGGAGTCGAGATTGAGATCGGCTTGCCGAGTTGTAGGCTGTTGCCATTCGACACTACGGTTTTGCCATGTAGCGATTTTTGGGTGTTCAGTCCGGGTAAACACGATCTTGATCATGTAGCGGGCCAAGTCCGTGCGATTTGGCCATCCGGCATGAACTGTATCAAAATGAAGCAGTAAAAAGCTACCGCCTTTCACGTAATCCGGCAGCACGACGCCACTAGGTTCGTGCGGTTCGCTGAACAGGTAACTGCCTGCCTGATAGCGCGTTGGTCCCATGGTCTCCGGCGTATCGTGTGGAAAGTAGAACGCGATTAAATACTTAAAGGTATGGTGCCGACCTCGCGACAATGGGCTTTGGGCATCTTGGTGCCAACCTGATCCAGCCATAGACCCTTTTCCCATCGGCGGGGCGTTGTACGAAGGCTCGTAGTCGACTTCTTTATTTTCGACGGGTCGACTTGTATGTATCGCCCGGTGCGGATGCACACAATAGTTCGGTCCGAGCAAGCTCGTCAGTGCGCCTCGGATATTAGGCGCACGCAATATTTGCCAAATTTCGGGCACGCGGGCGAGGATGTTATTCCCCACGGGGAACTCACGCTCCGTCGCAAACCGTAATTTCGTGTCAATGGTTTTATGTAGTGATGGGTCGACAGCTGGCATGAGCGCAATGCAACCGTCGACAATAAATTGACGAACTTGCTCGTCAGTTAATAGCTGCATGTGGCGTTTAACTCCTCATTGATGGGGTTGGCCGACGCTACTCGCGAATGACAGGAATTTACTCATTTCCTGCGTATGCAATGGCATGCTCAAATGTAGTATCCATACCCTGCAGAATAGCATGCTTTACTTCACTATAAGCCGGTGACGCTACGCGTAATACCTTATCCAAGAACGCACTCGCGGACTTGCGTATGTTGGGGTTGCCGCTCACAATCGCGTGGGCAAGACCAAAAGCCAACGCCTGACTGCCGTTCATGATCTCGCCTAGGTATGCAACACGGCTAACGATTGAGAAATTGGTTAGTCGAGGGAGTTTGTAAGACCAGCCTTCTGCAGCCCACAGGGCTCGGTCAATGCGCGGGTCACCATAACGAATATCTTCAGTAACGACCCGAAAATCGCACGACAAACTATAGTCATAGCCTGACCCGAGCGCGATGCCGTGCATGAGCGCGACAGTTGGTTTAGACAGGTGGTGTAATTTGCTGCAAGCCTGCAGCAATACGGCCGGCCCGCTCCCCATTTCGAGATCGACTTTACGATGTTGATACGGATCGTTGCCCTCGTACCTCAAAGCAGCAAGATCGTCCCCGGAACAAAATCCTCGCCCGATCCCGGATAGCGTCAGGACTTTGACGGTAGGGTCCTGCTCGGCGATATCGAACTGCTCAATCAAGCGCAAATGTTGCGCGTAATCAATGGCATTGATCTTCTTCGGCCGATTAAAAATGAGGTGCCGAATTCCACCCGCGTTCTCAACTATGAGATCGGCGTCGCTCATGTTCCTGTGAACTTAGGATCGCGTCGTTCGCGCCACGCGTTAATGCCTTCGATGCGGTCGGTAATCACGTGAGTTTGGCGAATCCCTAAGGAATGGACCATTGCACTTGCGTAATCTAAATGCTGCTGACCAATCACTTGCATCTTGTGTACTTGCCAAGCTCGCGTTGCCATATTTGAAATACGTTGTGAGAAACTTATTGCGTAATCGTCGAACGAAGCGTCATCGACAACCTGGTGTACGAAATGAATGCGTCTCGCCTCATTCGCAGTCAATTGTTCGCCTAGCAATAAAACGCGCATCGCTTGCGATTGCCCAATCAATTTCGGCAAGAGATACGTTATCCCTGTGCTTGCCGTTCGTCCTTGCAATATTCGAGTGTCTTGCATGGTCATATCCGCTTTCGCGATGCGCACATCGCACGCTGCGGCGAGGTCAATAGCAATGCCGTTCACGCGACCGTGCATATAGGCGATGAGCGGCTTGGTGCATTCAAGCATGGACCGAAGCGTAGCTTGTTCGACGATAGGTCCAGATCCATGCGAACCGCTCGGTAAACGATGTACGAATCGTTGGGGGAAAGATCCCATGCGGTCTGAGTCGGCGCCGTCAGATGAAATGACGATGGCAACGGCACGAACGGTGGGGTCATCCTGAGCGCGGGACACTGCTATAGCAAGCGTGTCCAGTGTCTCATATTCCACATGATTGCCCAAAAGTCTTAGATTAAGAACATGCTCGTCGTGGGAGCAGGCTATGGAAGCATTGGAGAAGTGCGAGGCGTAATCCGACATGCCTTCGCTAACCGGATATTCGGGATTGGGCAACGGTAAGATCTTCGTGTGTATTTACGTTGAAAAATGAATCTTCGATATCACTTAAGTCGGTTGATTTGATTTGTTCTTCGTTGAGCCAATGTTTGACAGCATTTCCGCCTCGCACATGGAACTCGACGAGCTTATCGCGATGCAGTGCGTCAAGTAATAAACACAGATTCTGTCTCGTGCCTTTTACTTCAGGCACTGCAACCCCTCGCATTTCGGCATCTTGACGAAGTCTCTCGACGATGGTGTCCGATATAAAAGGCGTATCGCCAGGCGTAGTAAAAGCCCACTCAGTCTTGATTAAAGAAAAAGCCTCGGTCAATCCGCCTAATGGACCGACATTGAGTTCTCGATCAATGGCGAGTGGGTAATGAAGCGCTTCGTAAATAGCCACATTACGCGAGCAAGAAATCACGATGTCTCTTACCTGAGATTTAAGACGATCCAGTATTCGATCAATGAAGCGAGTTTCGCCAAGTTGTAATAACGGTTTGTCGTAGTCGTCTAATCGAGATCCTTTACCTCCGCACAGTACGATAGCGGTCACTTCGGTATGCGAGGCAGGATGTACGGCCATCGTTAATGTAACGCGCCGTGCGATGTATAGATGTTGTAACCGGACTGCCGTAGAAAGCCGACGAGGGTAATGCGACGTTCAGCTGCAAGTTCAATCGCTAGATTTGACGGTGGTCCGATGGCGGCAATAAACGGAATGTTCGCCATAGCCGCTTTTTGCACTAACTCAAAACCGGCACGACCGCTCAGCATCAACCCTAAATTCCTGAGCGGGGTATCCGTTTCGCAGAAATAGGAGCCAATGAGTTTGTCGACCGCATTGTGGCGACCTACATCTTCCCGAACGCGTTGGATTTCGCCGGATTCATCGACTGTTGCCGCTGCATGTAAACCGCCCGTACGTTGGAATTCTGCTTGCCAAGATTTCAGTCGCTCAGGCAAACTCGGTAAGCTCTCACGTGCGATCACGTATGTTTGCGCTTCAATGGGTGCAAACGGCGCATCTACCGCGTCGATAGACGTTTTTCCGCAAACACCGCAACTTGAAGAGGTGTAGAAGTTGCGTTGAAGACGATTGACATCGAACGCTAAATTCGTATCAAGCTCAACTTGCACGACATTTTGGTAGCCCTTATCGGGACTGGGTGGGCCGCAGTATCGAACATCTTTTACGTCACCAGGTCTAGAAATGATGCCTTCGCACAGTAGGTAACCGGTGGCTAGTTCGAAATCTTGCCCTGGTGTGCGCATCGTAATCGAAATAGTACCTTCAAAACCGTTGGCTTGCTTGAGTCTCAGTTCCATCGGTTCTTCCACGATGACAGTATCTTGAACAATGCGATTCGCGGCATGCGAAATTCGATTCAGCGTAACCCGAACGCTAGAAGGCGCGCTTGAGCTTACGCTCGGAATCGTGTTCATTCGCCGACAGGTAGCAACTCAATCTGTCGTTCGCGCCGATCTTTGAATGCTAATTGCCATTCGGCCTGATGATTCGCTGGCATCACTTCAACGGCCGTAACTTTGTATTCGGGGCAGTTCGTATATTCGTCTGAAATACTCGTCGTAATAACGTTTGTACCTGTCGAAGGGTAGTGAAATGTCGTATATACCACGCCAGGCACGACCCTCTCGGTAATTTCCGCCCGCAATGAAATTTCACCGACGCGGCTTCGAATTGATACCCAACTTCCTTGGCGAACACCGCGTAGTTCAGCGTCGCTTGGATGTATTTCAAGGACATCCTCATCAAGCCAAGCGATGTTCTCCGTTCGGCGTGTTTGCGTACCGACGTTATATTGGTGAAGTTTGCGTCCAGTGGTTAATACGAGTGGAAACTTTCGATTGGTGCGCTCTTCTGTTGGGACATATTCTGTTATCTTGAACAATCCTTTGCCACGTACGAATCCATCTGCATGCATGACCGGCGTCCCATACGGGAAAGCATTTGTGACAGGCCACTGCGCACTATGTATTTCATCAAGGTGAGCAAACGACAATTTCTCGAAATCAGGTGTCGAAACAGCGAGCTCATCAAGGATTTTTGCCGCTGATTCATAGCTCATGTCGTATCCCATCGCCTGGGCAATTTCGCAGGTGACTTGCCATTCGTCCTTGCCCGTTTTCGATGAAATGGCAGGCCGCACGCGATTAAATCGCCTTTCAGCATTAACGAACGTGCCATCCTTTTCCAGGAACGAAGTTGCGGGAAGAAAGATGTGCGCGAATTTAGCCGTTTCGGTCAAGAAGAGGTCTTGAACGATAACGCAGTCCATAGCGCTTAGTGCCTCTTCGACATGTTTGGTATTGGGATCGGACTGAGCGAAGTCCTCACCTTGAATATACATACCTTTGAACGTGCCAGCTACTGCTTCGTCAAACATATTGGGGATGCGAAGACCAGGTTCAGCGTCTAGGGTAACACCCCACAACTTATCGAAGGCCGCACGCACTTTGGCGTTAACAACAGGGCGGTGTCCTGGCAACTCGTGAGGGAACGAACCGACATCAGTTGAGCCTTGCACGTTGTTTTGACCGCGAAGAGGGTTGACGCCCACGCCCGGTCGACCGACATTACCGGTTACCATGGCAAGATTGGCCATACCCATCACCATGGCTGAACCTTGGCTGTGTTCGGTCACCCCGAGACCATAATAAATTGATGCATTAGGCGCTTCGGCATATAGCCGGGCTGTCTCGCGCAATGCATCAACCGACACGCCGCAAATCTTGGCCGCGACCTCGGGGGAGTTCTCATCCTGGCGCACGAATTCGCACCAGTCATTGAAGGAGTCCAATTCGCAGCGTGACTTCACAAAGTCTAAATCCCACAATTTTTCGGTGACAACGATGTGTGCGAGTGCGTTGATGAAGGGTAGGTTTGTACCTGGTTTTAGTGGAACGTGTACGGAGGCTTCAATGTGGGGCGTTCGTACGAAGTCGATTTCACGTGGGTCTGCAACGACTATCTTTGCACCTTCGCGCAGGCGCTGTTTCATGCGACTCGCAAAAACCGGATGCCCGTGCGTTGGGTTAGCGCCGATGAGCAAGATCAAATCCGTCTCGGCGACCGAGTCGAAATCCTGTGTACCGGCTGAAGTGCCAAAGGTTTGGATTAAGCCATAGCCGGTAGGCGAGTGACATACGCGTGCACAGGTGTCGATGTTGTTATTTCGAAATGCAGTACGTACTAATTTCTGTACTACATAAATCTCCTCAATCGTCGCGCGCGACGACGAAATAGCCCCAATAGCCTTACGTCCATACTCGATCTGGATCGCGGTTAATCGTTTAGCGGTTTCCTGGATGGCTTCGTCCCATGTGACCGTCCGCCACGGCTCGTCAATACTGTTTCGAACCATCGGTTGATAGATTCGGTCTGGGTGGTTCGCATAGCCCCAAGCAAACCTACCTTTTACACAAGATGCACCGTGGTTGGCTTTACCGGCCTTATCCGGCACCATACGAATGACCTGATCGCCCTTCATTTCGGCTTCGAACGAACACCCGACACCGCAATACGCGCATGTCGTGGCAACCACGCGGTCAGGCACACCATGCTCAATAACTGACTTCTCCATAAGCGTAGCGGTTGGACAAGCCTGCACGCACGCACCGCACGAGACACATTCCGAATCGAAAAACGAATCCGCACTCGTGCCTATCGTTGATGCGAATCCTCGATTGTCCACGGTAAGCGCGAATGTACCTTGAATTTCGTCACAAGCCCGTACGCATCTTGAACACACAATGCATTTTGAAGGATCGAAAGTGAAGTACGGATTACTCTCATCTTTCTCTGCTGCGAGGTGGTTTGCACCTTCTTCGTACCGTACTTCGCGGAGCCCAACTTGACCCGCAACGTCTTGGAGTTCGCAGTCGCCGTTGGCAGCGCAGGTCAAGCAGTCCAGCGGGTGATCAGAAATATACAGTTCCATCACACCGCGGCGCAAATCGGCGATGGCGTCATTCTGTGTCGTGACAACCATGCCTTCCGCTACGGGCTCAGTACATGCTGCAATAAAACCTTTCCGACCCTCGACTTGTACCATGCACATGCGACATGAACCGAAGGAGGCAAGACTGTCGGTCGCACACAATTTAGGTATATCTATATCTAGCATGGTCGCGGCACGCATGATTGAGGTATCTGGTGGAACCGAGATATCTCTACCGTCGATACTGATATGAATTAGTGCGGTAGGATCGTAATGGCCTACCGGCGGCGTGCCGAAATCTCTATCTAGTAATCTCATGGCACGGGAGTAGATTGAACGAAATCTTCAGGAAAGCGATCCAGAGCGCTACGTACAGGAATGGGCGTCATGCCGCCCATCTGACACAGGCTGGCTTTTTCCATGACGTCACATAATTCGCGAACCAATTGTATATCGGCTTCTACATGACTTGATTCCGGTAGCCTTTTTATTAACTCCTTGCCACGTACGCTGCCGATACGGCAAGGGGTGCACTTCCCGCAGGACTCGATTTCGCAGAATTCGAAGGCGTATTCTGCCTGTTTGCGAAGATCAACGCTATCGTCAAAGATCACTAACCCACCGTGACCGATACCAGCGCCGATGTTTTGCATGGCTTCATAGGTCATGGGAGTGTCCAATTCAGCATCCGATAAGTACGCGCCCAAGGGTCCGCCTATCTGAACGCTTCGCAATGGTCGGCCGGATCGCGTGCCGCCACCAATGTCTTCGACCAACTCGCGTACTGTTCGGCCAAATTCAAGTTCGACCAGGCCGCCGTACTTGACGTTACCGGAAATTTGAAATGGCATCGTGCCGGTCGAAGGTGGTACACCGAGCTCGGCGTACTGTTCGCCGCCAATGTTCAATAAACTCGGAATGGACGCAAGCGTAATGACATTATGAACCAGCGTGGGTTTTTGAAACAACCCCTTCACGGCAGGGAGAGGCGGTTTTGACCGAATCTGTCCCCGTTTCCCTTCCAAGCTCTCAAGCAACGAAGTTTCTTCGCCACATATGTAAGCGCCAGCGCCAATGAACAACTGAATATCGAATGAAAAGTTGCTTCCGAATAGCTTATCACCTAGTAGGTTTAAGCTATAAGCTCTTGATATAGCCCGCTTTAATTCCTGTCTGGCGAAAGGATATTCGGAACGCAGGTAGATATAGCCGAGCGATGCGCCACAGGCGTATCCGGCGATTGCCATACCTTCAATCAATGCATCCGGGTCTCCTTCCATGAGCATCCGATCCGAAAATGTGCCGGAATCCCCCTCGTCCGCATTACAAACAATGTATCGTTGCTCGGCCGGCGCATCAGCTACGGTTCGCCACTTAATATGCGCTGGAAATCCTGCTCCGCCTCGGCCTCGAAGACCTGCAACTTTTAGCTCGTCAATGAGATCTCCTGGATTACGCGCCAGGGCACTCTCAAGCGCCGAATAGGCAGGCTCATCATCGTGTGATGTAACTCCAACATTTCGGAAGACGAGTCGATATTGGTTCTTTAGAAATGGGTGGTCTTGGATATTGCCAATGTATCGGTCATGTTCGTCAAATGGGGCAGCTTCGTGAATGCGCTTTACCAGATCCAATGTAGTACCAACGGTCATTGGACCGAAAGCAAGCCGGCCATTTGAAGTGTCAATCTCAAGCAGAGGTTCTAACCAAGTAAGGCCATAGGAACCCGTCGCAGCACACGTTATATCTTGTGCTTTAAGTACTTGCTGAAGTTGCGAAAGACCCTGCGCTTGTGCAAATGAGTCATTGGAAACGTATATCTTCGTCACAAATGCGCTAGTAGTTGCTCAGCGGAAACAGGGGCCATTAATTTACCGTTTATTTCTGCGGCAGGACCAATCGCGCATAGTCCGAGACAATAGACATAGCTGATTTCGGTATGACCGTCCAGCGAGGTACAGGGTATTGCACGTTTTACGCATTTTTCGATTTTTGCAACGAGAGTGTCCACCCGATTAGCCTGACAGGCTTCCGCGCGACAGATCCGTATGCGATTGCGAGGTGGCGGGGCCGTTCTGAAATCGTGGTAGAAACTGATAGTGCCTTTCACTTCAGCGACGCTTAAATTAAATACGTCGGCTAGGATTCGAGTCTGCACATCGCTTATATATCCAAATTCATGCATCAATCGGTGACATGCGTGAATAATTCCACCAACGAGCTTTGTACAGGGTAGTAATAACTCGCGTACTTCAGCCTCGGACATACACGGGCGAATTTTGACCGTAAGGCGATTATAGGTGTAAATCCAGGAGTCATTTTTGAGAAATCACACCTTACTATGTTTTTTACCAATTTTGTATCGTGAATTTTGACTACGATCTATTCGTAATCGGTGCGGGCTCTGGAGGTGTAAGAGCCGCCCGTATGTCGGCGAATCTAGGCGCCAAGGTGGGTATCGCGGAAGAACGATATCTGGGTGGTACCTGCGTCAATGTCGGTTGTATCCCAAAGAAACTATTCGTTTACGGAAGCCATTTCAGTGAGGAGTTCGACAGCGCGTCTGCGTATGGTTGGGAGCAGAACGGAACGGCTTTCGATTGGTCTGTCCTGCTTGATCGCAAGAACCAGGAAATTGCTCGTCTTAACGAAATTTACCGGGATCTGCTTGAATCCCCAGGCGTTGAAATATTCGAATCGCATGCTGAATTGATTGATCCTCATATGATTCAGATCGGCGCACGACAAGTGTCGGCGGAACGCGTGCTCATCTCTACTGGATCGTGGCCATCTGTACCCGAATTTAAAGGTTCTGAGCATGTTCAAACATCGAATGAAGCCTTTTATTTCGAGAAACTCCCTGAACGGATAGTCGTGGTTGGCGGAGGTTATATCGCCGTCGAATTCGCTGGGATTTATCAAGGCTTAGGCGTCGATACCACGTTGCTGTATCGCGGTCCATTGTTTTTGCGCGGATTTGACGATTCGATTCGAGAGTTTGTACGCGACCAATTGCTTGCAAAGGGAATCAAGCTGCAATTCAACGTTGAGGTAACAGAGGCGAGGTTGTCTTCCGAAGGCAAAGTAGTTCGACTGACTGACGGCTCGAAACTTGTCGCTGACGAAGTTCTCTTTGCGACAGGTAGACGACCTTTATCTTCGTCTTGCGGCCTGGCACGGGTTGGGGTGGCCACTGATAGCTATGGCGCAATCAAGGTCGATAAAAACTATCGCACCAACATATCAAATATTTATGCGATTGGCGATGTGATTGATCGGATGCAACTAACTCCTGTGGCGATTGCAGAAGGTATGTGCATCGCATATAACCTCTTCGCCGGCGAATCTCGGCGTGTGTCATATAGCGACATACCGACTTCGGTATTCTGTCAACCAAACATTGGTACGGTTGGGCCGACTGAAGATGCAGCACGGCAGCGCTTTAGCAATTTGCATGTTTATGAGTCATCTTTTCGACCGCTCAAGCTCACCTTATCGAATAATCAGGAGCGCACATACATGAAATTACTCGTGGACGGGGATTCGGATCAAGTGATCGGCGCTCATATGGTTGGTCCGGACGCAGGCGAGATTATTCAAGGCCTAGCTGTCGCGTTAAAGGCCGGAGCGAAGAAAGCGGATTTCGATTCAACGATTGGTATCCATCCAACGGCTGCTGAAGAATTCGTTACGATGCGTGAAAGAGCGCGGTAGGGAGACATACGATGAATGAAGTGATTGCGGCGTTCGAGCATATTCTCGAACTGCTAGATAGCTGGCTCGGTTCGTCAATTTGGTTTCCCTATGTCCTGGTTGGTGTGGGACTGTGGTTTACCGTCTATTTAGGTTTCCCCCAATTCAGGTATTTCAGACGGGCATGCCGCCTCCTTGCAGGTAAAGAAACCAAAGCCAACGCGCCAGGAGACACCACGCATTTTCGTGCACTAACGACCGCGCTATCGGGTACTGTAGGTACTGGAAATATTGGAGGCGTGGCGTTTGCGTTATTCCTAGGTGGTCCTGCCGCGCTTTTCTGGATGTGGGTAACCGCGTTCGTTGGCATGACGACAAAATTTGTTGAGGTCACGCTTTCGCACAAATATCGCGAATTCGATTCCAAGGGAGAAGTGGCCGGCGGTCCGATGTACTACATGGAGAAGCGGCTGAACATGAAGTGGCTAGCCGTGACCTTTGCGGTCGCAACTTTGTTAAGTGCAATCGGTACCGGTTGCCTACCACAAAGTAACAATCTTGCGAACGGAATTGAAACATCGTTCGGAGTGCCTGCATGGATAACAGGACTGTTGCTCGCCATTCTGCTGGGTTTGGTCGTTATAGGCGGTATCAAACGCATTGCGGCTGTAGCCTCAAAGATTGTGCCTGTGATGGCAGCGCTCTATCTGATCGGCGCTTTTGGTGTGATCGTTGTCCATGTAGAGAACATCTGGCCTTCGATCGTAAGTATTTTCGACAGCATTTTTTCTGGAAGTGCGGCCTTAGGTGGGTTTCTTGGAGCTAGCTTTGCGTACGCATTCACGCACGGCGTCAATCGAGGCATTTTTTCAAATGAAGCCGGCCAGGGTAGCGCCGCGATTGCACATGCAAGCGCTAAAGCCGATCATCCGATCCCCGAAGGATTGGTTTCGCTGCTTGAACCATTTATCGATACATTAGTCATCTGCACGATTACCGGGTTGGTGATCTTGTCATCGGGCGCTTGGGCAGATAAATTTCCTCACGAATTCTCTCGTACGAATACCGAGTTCATCGCAGGCGTTTTTTCTGATGAAAATCCTGCGGATATTGTGAGTCTATCGGAACATCTAGGTCGTAAGCCACCTGAGAACAATCCAGTGAAGCCGCTGACCGCGGAACTGAACGTGGTGAATGGAAAGATTGAAGAAGGTGGCCTAACAATCATTCATAATCGTTCAGTTGCAGAAAACGTCGTAGTGCTTCAAGATGGAGAACCCTACAACGGCAAACTCGTTGTCGATCATGGCACGCACTCAAACGATGTGGTTTTGCACGGAGATTCGCTGGTTCATTCCGTAAATCTCACCGTTGAAGCATTCAAACGTGGCATATTTGGCGATATGGGACAGTACGCGGTAACCGTATCGCTCGTGCTATTCGCTTTTTCAACCGCACTTGCTTGGAGTTATTACGGCGATCGTGCAATTTTGTATCTATTCGGTCCTAAAGCCCTGACACCTTACCGCTTGCTTTACTGTACGGCATTCCTCATCGGGTCTTTTATGGATACTACACTGATCTGGAAAATCGCCGCGGTATTCGTTGTACTGATGGCATTGCCAAATCTATTCGGCATTACCATGTTAAGTAAAGAAATGAAGACCACAGCCAGGGACTTTATGCAGCGCAAGGAAGAAACCCCCGCATGAGATACAGGTTCCGTTAAGTTCGAAGTAAACGTCCTCTCATACTTTACTAGATGCACGCAACTGTTTCTTGAATGCTCGTGCAAACTCTGTGAAGTAGCTGTCTCGAGGGTCGCTACCTCGCCACGCCAGCGCGATGGTTCTGAAGGGTACTGGTGGCTTAAAGGGTTTGGCAGTGATACCGTTGCCTGGTCGCACTTCAACGCCAAGTGCAAAAGCCGGAAGCAACGTAACGCCAGCTCGATTCGCGACCATTTGTGTAAGCGTACTTAAGCTCGTACTGTGGATTTCAGTTGTTTCCTTGTGGCCTGCTTCGACACATACTGAAAGGACATGATCGCGTAGGCAGTGCCCGGGTTCAAGTAACATGACTTCAAAGTCTTTAATCAAATTAAGCGGTAATGGGGATTTGTGATCAGCCAGAGGATGATCGTCCGGCAATGCAAGATAGAACGGCTCATCGCACACGGGAATGACTTTCAACGATCCAGTCTCGTACGGTAGGGCTAGCAACCCCAGATCTACTTCACCGGAGCCGATTTCATTGAGGAGCTGATCGGATTGTCTTTCGAGCAAGATAAGTTTTGATTCAGGCCACATCGTTCTGAGTATTTGCACAACTTGTGGCAGGAGGTAGGGCGCCATCGTTGGAATAGCGGCGAAACGCACAGTGCCAAGCATCACTCCTTTGAAACGGCTGGCGATCTGACTCAATTCATCGCTCAACTGCAATATCCGTCGTGCACATGCGATGATTTCTTGACCAGCTGGCGTTATGTTGACTTGTTTGGCACTACGTTCGAATAACAATACTCCTAAGCGGTTTTCGAGTTCTGCGATCTGACTGCTTAGGGTAGGCTGACTTATATGTACCGACTGTGCAGCGTCAGTGAACTTTCGGTACTTTGCGACTGCGAGTGCATATTCGAGTTGCCGAATCGTTGGATATGACATCGTTGATATCTATAGCATCAAAGTAAGCTGTTGGTTCTCTCAAAGTATGAGCGGTTTCTAATCAAATCATTCGTATAGGTAAGCAGAGTTGCATGATAGAGGGCTAGTAGACGATGACCGACGAAACAACCGCTCAATGTCATTACATCACTTGTACCTCTTACGGTCATATGCCCGAGGTTTGATCCAGCTTCACTGCAGAGCCACCACGGGCTCATACCCCGAGATCAGACCAATTGTTATATTTCAATGGGTTACAAGGGATGTAAAACTCCGAAATAAGCGAATTCTATGTTTTTCGACAACCTCAAGTTACCGCACATACATTTAAGGGTAATAAGTGAATCGGAGACCGACCGTATTGTCATCATCAACTCGCGAGAAAACTAATCCCAAACCTACTTGTGTGGTAAATTGATAGTCCGCTGCTGCGTAAAACGAAGTGTTTTCCTCGTCGAATATATCGAAGTAATTAAGGCCGGCTGAAACCTCTACTGAAGGATTGACGAAACTCCTCACCCCTAAGCCTACTATGTATCCATCATAATCAGCGGAGCTGCTAGCCATTGAATTTATTTCGCCGTTTAATCTGAATTCGACATCAACTTCTGATTTAGTCAGAGCGGCTTGTCCATATAGGACGGTGGTGTCGTTGGCTTCAAAGTGGGTTCCTATCCCAACAGCTCCTCGCCATCCATCAAGTTCAGCTCTTAGCACCAAATCATTGGTGAAGTCTTGGTCCTCAAATTGATCCTCCACTTCACCCGAAGCGCGAACTATTGAGCCAAACACGTGTAGCCGGTTATTCATTTCATATGAGCCGTCTAAGATTTGCTCGTTATTCGAAGGATCCCATTTCGAATTGCTGGCAGTTACCTGATATCCGAATCGAATGTACGAAAATGAAGGAGCATCAGCAAAAGCAGGTAGTGAGAGGAATAGCACGAACATCCATGCGAAGCGATTCATGTTTCACCCTTTCGTTTGTAAGGCTCACGGAGAATTTTAGAGTGTTTCAGGGGTATGCGGCGATGGGGGATTTAAGACGCCTCTCAAACCAAACTTCTCTGTATTTGGAAATTCCAAAGTAGTGTATGCGATGGGTGATTAAGCAGCTTTTATCTATTTCCCCTTAGCTATATTGACCTTGAGCTACCCAACACCGGGATGCCTGCAATGATCTCAAGTATCGCCGAAAACCCCAAGTTGCTACCACCTTGATTGGAGCTATCATGCTGAAGTTGAAACGCATGTGTAGCGCACGCACAACAGATAACCCTTGACTGTCGCGTCCAATAACGCAAACACCGAAGGTTGGCTCAATCGGCTACGAATGATGAATTATGAATTAGCACACGTCTCGCACTCGGAATCTATTCTCGTCAAATAGATATGAATTGCTCGCTAAACAAGGACGGTTGGAGTTGTCTTGCCTTTTGGAGGATGTCATGCGTGCTGGTCTTACGGGTCGGTTGAAATTCAACCCTGTGTGATAGCCATCGAGCTAGTCGTTTGACAACACTGGAATGCTCCGTGACTCGTCGGTGGGCTCTGAGTGCAAGGTGCGTGTTCAAAAACTGCGCTACTTCGTCAGGATGATGCATGGCGAACACAGCGTAAGCACGTCGATAATTTTTGCGCGCTGCGCCTTTGTGAGCGTGACCATGCTTTTTCATGACCCCGAGTACCTGGCTCGCGCTTTTGGGATCTTCCATGAGGGCATCTAAATGCGGTTGAAGTTGACAAAGTAACTCCCGATATTCAGGTACTGTCTGAGCTTTTTCGACTAGGGTACCAATTGAGTGGGCGGCGGCTTTTCGTTCAGAAAAGGATCCGAATCGAGCGGCATCAAATAGCTTCCGCCATCCTTCTATGTCGGAAGAACTGTTGGTACGACATGGGCAAAGTCCTCGAAGGTATTGCCTTCGTGCTAGTAAGCTCATGTCCTCAACACAAGTGCTGCTTTGAGCGTTTTTACTCATGTAAAGACTCTTGTATAAGCAAATTTTCGTGTGTGGATATTGCTCGTTAATCCACTATTCAAGTTTTACTGAACCCCTATATCGCAAGACACGCAGCGCGCGTAAACATTTGTGGGATCGCGTAAATACCTCAGTTCGCGCGATAGGTATTCTCTTAATGAATCATTGGATAGCTGGAGCAGGGAATCCAAAACAACGGCTCGACTAGCATTCACGAATCGACTCAAGGGAGAAAGCAACCCATCGAGAGGACGGACATACTCAATTTCGTAAGTTGATAATCCAGCCAAATCCGCAGCTTTAGCTACAGCATCGTTTAGCTCGCCTAGTTCGTCAACAAGTCCGTTTTTTAACGCATCCTCGCCGAGCCATATGCGGCCTTGCGCGATATCCTCAATAAATGTGACTGGTTTCTCTCGTGCGCTTGCCACCAGATTAACAAATTGATTGTAATAACGTTTAACACTTAAGGTTCTAATCTCGTGCAATTCCTCTGTTGGCTCAACTATCAAACTTGATCCTAAACCATAGGGCGTTGATCTAATGACATCATTTGTAATGCCTATCCGATGTAATGAATTGCCGAGATTAGGGTACAGGCCAAAGACGCCAACCGATCCGGTGATTGTCACGGGCGTTGCAAAAATACTGTCGGCAGGAAGTGCTATCCAATAACCACCTGACGCCGCGGTGCCGCCAAAGGAAGCGACGAGTGGTCTGTCCGTCTTCTTATACGCAACTAACGCCCGTCGTATGTCTTCCGACTCGAAGACGCTGCCTCCGGGCGAAATAACGCGTAACACTAGCGCTTTGTATTGTGGGTTTCTTGTCACCTTGTTGATTTGCTGTACCCACATATTTGATTGCCCTGTGAGCTGGCTCTCGGTGCCTAAGATCTCTCCTTGGATCACGACGATCGCCACTTTCTCTCTACCGAATGACAAGTCCTTCACGACATGAGGTAAATAGTCGTTAAAACTGATTTGGCGGACATTCTGGCCAACCACCTTTCGATAGGAGGCCGTTAATTCAGATTTGGCAATGAGTTCATCCACCAGTCCGAAATCCACGGCCAGTTGCGCCAATGCCTTACCCTTTTGTGAGGCTAGTTCGTGCAATCGACTCGTATACGTGTCGAGCTGAGTTTCTTCGATATTGCGATACGATACGATTCGTTGCTTTGTGCGTTGCCAGAGCGTTTGAACGAGCTGTTCGCCTACCGTTCGAGCCGCGTCGGACATATCTTCGCGTGTATATGGCTCAACCGCGGACTTAAATTCGCCTACCGCATATACATGAACATCAATCGCCAGCTTGTCAAGCAGGCTTTTGTAATGCATTGATGAAGACGACACCCCGGAAAGGATTAACTCGCCCATAGGGTCCATGAGTACGCGATCGGCGTTCATAGCCAGCAGGTATGTGCCTTGTGAATAGGAGGAATCGAAAGCCCAAATCGGTTTGCCTGATTTTTTGAAGGCGGTTAAGGCTTCTTGTATGCGTTCTACCTCAGCAAAATCGACATCAAAAAGCCTTGAAAAATCTAATAGCAACAACTTCACACGGTCATCTGTTGCTGCAAATTTCAACGCATCCAACAGATCGTTGATCAAAGTCTCAATAGCCAGATCGTCACTGAATAGAAGATCAAACATCGGGTCGCTATACGTTTTTTGCTCGACCAGACTCCCTCCTGGATTCAGCAGCAATGCCGCTTGATTGGGTAACGATTCCTTATCCTCGCGACTGAAAATTGCAATCAAAACAGTCACGAACAAGAACCAGAACAACACGTTCAGCACAAAATTGCGCGTTACAGTAAATCCACGGCCGATTGCGCGAATCAATCGCCATCGGCCCTTTTTCGGTGAGGGCTCTACTAAATCAGACACGTATAAGTTTTCGTGAGATTGTGTTCAACTTCATGCGCGAAAAATTTCTATGCGAAAAGTTGCCATCTCTCTGGTCGTGGGTGGGAGAGGGGTCTACTGCGCGAGCCGCAAAGTACGTCAAGAGCAACCCATCAAATTGTATGTTCTCGTATATCAGCCATGTGTGGGCAATTGCTGGAATGACATCTCAACCGAGCATATATCTTCAACTGCATATGTGTTCTTTGGTGTTCGAAATGCCCATGCAATGGCCTCATTACTGAACTGATAATTCAAGAGTTAAACTGCTTGCCGAATCTCTCTCATACCTCTCGCCACCGATGTCAATAGCAGATGCCCCTCTTTGGTCCTGGACAGATCTTTGCTCTGCACTAAAGCAGGAGCAATCCTCAGGACCATCAATTCAAGGGATCAGTATTGATACCAGAACACTTGTACGTGGGGATCTCTTTATTGCACTTTCAGGAAAAGCTCGACCTGAATTCAATATTTTGAAGGATTCGGGACGCGATGGTCACGACTTCATACCGGATGCGATAGAGAAGGGCTCAGTAGCTATTGTCAGCACAGGCAGCCAAGAGCTAACGGTGCCTCAGCTTCGTTGCGAAGATACCTTATCAGGACTTTGGGATATTGCTCGGCATCGGCGGAACCAACTAGCTTGTCCGGTTATCGCAGTAACGGGAAGCAGTGGTAAAACAACGCTGAAGAATTTTCTTTCGCAAGCCCTCGAATGCGGGGCAAACGAAGAGAGCCTAAATAATCACATCGGCGTCCCATTGAGTATTGCACGGATGCCTCAGGACGCAAACTACGCGGTACTCGAAATCGGAATGAACCATCCAGGCGAAATCAAACCATTAGCCCAACTGGCAAGGCCCCATGTCGCCGTGGTGCTTAATGTGCTCAATGCACATATCGGTAACTTTAGCGACGTTGCGGCATTACGCGAGGAAAAACTCTCAATAGGCGAAGGTGTCCTCAAAGGTGGCAGCTTGATCGTGCCCCAAGATTTACACACTGAAGCGGAGTCGCGATTTCCGCAACTTGATGTGCGTACTTTTGGTCAAGAAGATTCAGCGTATGTTCGCTTCGCCATGGTCAACGAAAACCGAGTCAAAATCGTCGCAGGGGACACGTCATTTGAGTGTGACATTCCGGGTGGAGGCGAGCATCGAGGTGCGACGCTATGTGCGGCCGCAGCGACCCTTGAGGCGATGCATGAGAATCCTGCTAGACTGAACTCAATTTCCAAAGAATCTCTCCCCGGGCGTGGTAAAGTATTTGATGCAGGAGGCATTCGAATCATTGATGAGAGCTATAACGCTAACCCGGATAGTATGCGGAAATGCCTTCAACATCTGGCGCATCAAAATGGTAAGCGCCGCATCGCGGTGATCGGTGATATGGCTGAACTCGGCCACCGAACAGGGGAGTTACATTCGTCGTTGGTGCCGGAATTAAGCAGGTTAGATGGCGTCCTTTGTATTGGCCCGAGCATGCAAAGGCATGTCTATCAGCACCTCCGACGCGAAATTCAATGGGGGTCATTCGAAAGCGTCAATGGTGTAATCGAATTCTTCAAGCAGACCTTGCAAGTGGGGGATGTCGTACTAATAAAAGGTTCCAATACGGTCTTCTGGAAACATAACTTTGTACCCTCTTTGGTTGGAACACTCATAACCGAGTCAGAGGCTACTTAATATTTGTTGATTGGAGCAGTACGTACTGCTCTTTAATGTACGCAAAACCAGCATGATTATTGATCCCTTTGGTCGCCAGTTTCAAAACCTCCGTGTCAGCTTGACGGCCGCCTGTAATTACGCATGCACTTATTGTGTGCCGGACGGTAAGAAGCTGCAACCGGCAAATGCCGAACTTGACGGCGCTCATTTGCTTGATGCCGTACGGTTACTTATTGACGGTGCCGGGATCGAAAAATTACGCATCACTGGCGGCGAACCATTATTGTCTCCTAAATTCGATACGTTTTTGCGCGGCGTGTCCTCGCTGGATCTACAGGATATCGCTATTACCACCAACGGTCAGTTTCTACCGAAGTACATGCCGCTCCTTAAGGAAGTAGGTCTAAAACGTTTGAATGTCAGTTTAGACACGCTTGATCCTAGTCGCTTTCGGGCAATTGCACGAAGCGGAGACCTGGCAACAGTTCTACAAGGCATTGATATGGCGCTTGAAGCTGGTATCCGGATCAAGATCAATATGGTACCGCTAAAGACGAGCAATTTCGACCAAGTGTTACCTCTCCTAGATTATTGCTTTGATCGACATATTGAACTTCGATTCATTGAACTAATGAACATGGGGCACCTAAAGTTCAACGACCAATACGAGCAGGAATTCGTTAGCCTCGCCATGCTACTTGAGGAGATTAGAACGCGGTATGAAGTTACTTCGATCGCAGCACCGCCGGACTCAACTGCCATTCGTTTTGAGGTCGTTGGTCGCGGTACGTTCGGCATCATCGCAAATGAAAGTGAGCCATTTTGTCGATCCTGCTCCAGATTGCGTTTGTCTTCAAATGGCTTTATCTATGGTTGTTTGTCTAATACGACACACTACGACCTCAAACCGCTTCTAGCTATGCCGTATGCATTCGCTCTGAATAAGCTGCAAGATATCCTCGCATCTGCCATGAGCAACAAGCAAAGCGTGGCTTTCACCGGTGAAACTACGGTCATGAAATTCATCGGCGGTTGATCTACATTGGGAGGCGCTTTCGACGAATTATTGAAGCAAATCGGGAATCAAAAGCTACCGCCTATTGACCTTTGGCATCCCAAGGAAGAAAGTTCATTCGATATCCGAGTCCGTACTGACGGCACTTGGCTGCATGAAGGAGTCATGATTCAGCGCAAAGCGATTGCGAAAATATTCTCAACGATTTTGATGCGGGAAGGTAAACACTATTTTTTAGTTACGCCACACCAGAAACTAAGGATTCAAGTAGATGATGTGCCATTTTTAGCCGTTGACTTTGAGGCTTCTGGGAACGGGATTGAACAGCGCATACTTTTTAAAACGAATATGGACGATGTGGTCCCACTCGACGGCGAACACATACTGATCATTAAGGAGACTGCATGTGGTCCACGGCCTTATATTCATGTTCGCAGAGGACTCTATGCACGAGTGCTGAATGAGCCGTTCTACCGTCTAGCGGATTTAGTTGAGAATCCTGATGAAGATCCTTTGTTGCTCTGGAGTGCAGGCACAGCATTTCGCGTGAGTTAGTTCTCAGCGAATAAAAACGGCTGCCTTGCGACAGCCGTTTTGAAATTTCAGAGGGTTACGATATGTCTTGTTACAAATCGCCCCTTCAGATTAAAAGTTCAGGCGCGCATTGAGGCGTACCGAATCCTCTCGTGCACCAAAACTACTGTCTTTCCCGACCTGTAAATTGAGATTGACATTGTGCTTTGAACGAGTGAATTCCATGAGTTTGGCGCCAACGTTTACATCATGGTATCGGGACCCGCTTGATTGAACATCAATATACGGTGTCAACAAAAAGCGTTCGTGAAGAACCAGAAATCCATAACCAATCGCAGAGTCTACTTTCAACCTTTGGTTATCTAAGAGTCCCCACGAGGCAAGATCATCAACATAGCTATAGCTGTTAGTCTGATAGTCGTCCTGCCACAGCGCGTTGGTGTGGTGTGCACTGGCTCCCCAGCTAGGTGAGAACGCAATGCTTAAACCAGTCGCCCCAGCACTCGGATTGAGCACTGCCATGAGGCTAAATCCGCTTTCGCTGTAGTCGTCTGCACCGTAGGTTGCAAGCGTTCGGAAATTGGCATCCACCGAGAAGACTGGGTTAGCAATACGAACCCCGCCGCTTATTTCAAGACCGGACTCAGCTAGGCCGTCACCGCTATCAGTTCTAAGACTTAATGTAAGGAACGGCGCAAACGAACCGTCGGGCCCCATCATCATATTGAACGATGTTTCAAGACCGCCGCGAAACCGGCTCACTTCCGCCAGCAATCCATTAGCCGCGTTCGACCCTTGATCCGTCTCGAAATTGGCGAAACCGATGTCACCGACGACCGCCAGATTTAGACCGTTGGGAGCGACGAAAACAACTTGCCGCCCGCCCAGCAAGCCAAGCGTACTTTTTAGATCGCTTCGTTCATTGGCATGTCCGATGACCGTGGTATCCACCGTGCCGCTACCGATCCCAAACGTGCCATATAAGGTAGTTCGGTCCGATGGCGTCATACGCGCATACGGGAGAAATTGCGTAATGTCGTTATCCATAGTCTGAGTTGCTGTGCCAGACGTATACTCGACCTCGCCCGATGTTCGTCCAATGCCGAGGCCAACGAGCCACTGGCCTTGTATTGTCATATCGCCGCCAAAATAGAAGGAATTGGTGTTACCTTCGTGATTGGACGCTTCAAATGACTGCCGATCAAGCGCTCCCCAGATGCTCCAGTATGTTGGGTCACCTACCGCTGCGAGCTTTAGCGAGAAGCCACGACCTATAAACGCCTCAAGTTGGTTCATGTTGTGATACGCTTCACGTTCAGGCGCTTTCAATGGGTCAACCACCCAACCATCGTTCGCGCGTCCGAATTGAGATGTTGATAAGGCATGATCAAAAGGCGCGACGTAATGCTCGGTAGGAGCAATGTCATTGAGACTAAACGCCGTAAATGCGGTGTACAGGCCATCGGCATCGGCAAGAAGCCGCGCGCCTAAGGTAGAGGTCACGCTGCTCAGCACAGCCCGCGAAAAGGTCGCGAATCCTGTATTCGCAACCGCTTTGAGGTCGGCGTCTCCGACAACTACTCCGACTGTTGTTGACACGGTTGCCTGCTGTGCGTCGGTTGCTGTGATTTCAATTTGCGTCGCGCCTCGGGCAAGCGGTGAAACGGTAACCGACGTGCCAGCAACAGACACGCTCACGACGCTCTCATTCACTACAGAGGCTGAAATAGTCAGTGGTTCGCTACCATCGTCAGCGAACACCGTAGCAACATCGCGTGTCTGTGCGTCGCCGCCAACCTGTAACTCGAATCCTTCAAGTTCTGTTGCTACAGTCGGTGCGAGATTCTCAACATCAACGCCAAACATTGAAGAGGCCATAGCACCTAACGTATCGGTTGCCATGACTGTCATAGTCGTTGATCCTATGGCGATACCTTGTATCGTCAGTGTTTCTCCCGCAATCAGCGCTGTTGCAATGCTTGAATCTGCGATTTCAATTGTTAATGTCAACGCGTCGCCATCATCATCAATGAATGTGTTGCTCAGGTCAATCGTGGCCGTTTTTGTCCGATTGGTGACCACATCCGCCAAATCTGTAACTACTCGCGGCCGGAGATTTTCGACCGTCACGGAAAAACTCAACATTGCCGAGTCGTCGTACTTGTCGGTTGCCGTTAGTGAAAGTTCCGTTGTACCGACTGTATGGGTTTGCACCACGAGATTTTGATTGGAGATCACTGCAGTCGCGACATTGGGAGAGGATGACGTTACAGCAAATTCGAGCGAGTCACCGTCCTCATCCGAGAAAACTGTCGATAAGCTGATAGTAGGTTCCTCGGTACGGTTCAACGTCATATTCGCTAGAGGTTCTATGACCATAGGAGGTCGGTTCGCAACGGTGACGTTAAATCGAGTAGAGATAGAACCTTGGAATGCGTCCCGTGCGGTGACTTCGACAGTGGTCATTTTGACCTCGCGCCCCGTAACGGTCAACGTATTGCCTGCGATCGTGGCTATAGCTACCGAGGGATCAGAAACAGTACTCAAGTATTGAAGCGGATCGTCATCGGGGTCGCTGAAGATCGTCGTTAAATCAATACGTTCGGTGCCTCCTCGATGAGTTGAAACGTCTTCGATTTCCATGACGACTATTGGAGGTTGGTTTTCAACAGTGACCCTGAATCGCGTTGTCGCTTGAGCGCCGGTCGAATCTGATGCATTCACCGTAAGCGAGGTCGTACCGATAGCTGTACCGGTGAAAGTGAGCATGCTTCCGGTTATTTCAGCCGAGACGATACGCGGATTACTCACGTTTACTTCGTAAGTGAGCTCGTCGGCATCCGGATCGCTAAAAATCGGCTCAAGGTCAAGGTCAGTAGACATTTGGCGAATGGTTGTTTGATCGCTTATCTGTCCCACGGTCTGCGGGTCGCGATTCTGAATCGTGACGCTGAAAGTGTCCGATGCTTCTCCACCGAGTCCATCTTGTGCAGCTACGGTAACATCGGCAGTCCCAAGCGCGACGCCAATAACGGTCAAGGAAGAACCTTCGACTACAACGCGTGCGATTGAACCATCGGTAATGGTTGCCGAATACGTTAGTTCGTCGTCATCAGGATCCGAAAACGTTCGAGCCAGATTAAAAATGAGGGATTCCTTTCGGTACGTGCTTTGATTCGCTATCTGACTCGTCACATTCGGAGCTTGATTCACCACTGTAACCGAGAATGTGGTGGATCCAGTCAGACCGTATTCATCGGTAGCGGTGACAGTTATTTCAGATTGACCAACGCCAACTGCAGTGACCGTAAGTGTTGCGTTGTTGATGGCAGCGGTTGCCACGGACCCATCAGTAGTGACGGCTTTGAAGGTCAACGTATCGCCGTCCGGATCCGAAAAGATCGGAGTGAGATCAACGCTATCGCTATTGCCTCGATATTCGATCACGACTGAGATTCGGCCCTCAGCGCTTGGCGCATCATTGACGACTGACACGAGAAATGTTGTCGAGGCAGACTCCGCATCTGGGTCGGTAGCTTTCACGGACACCGTAGCCGTACCCCGATCATGCGCCTGCACCGTGAGATAACGGTTATTGTTAAGCGTTGCCGTCGCTATATTCGGAAGATTGACCGACGCGGTAAACGATATCGTGTCCCCATCGGGATCGCTGAAATGCTGCGTTAAGTCAATCGTTTCTTGACCGTTTGGTCGCAGATTTACGCTGGTGATTTCTCTGTCTATCACTGGTGCCGAGTTACCTAGCACGGTCACCGTAATTGATGTTGTATTTCTTCCGCCGCGCGAATCAATGGCTGTAATCACAACACTTGTCGTGCCCTCTGCGCGCGGGATAAGCACCATGGACTGCCCGTCGTTAGTCGCGCGCGCAAGGACAATCGAGTCGTTATTGGACGAAGCCTCGTAGCGCGAAATGGTGTCGCCAGGATCATCGTCACTGAATGATCCCACAAGTGAAATCGTGCGCGCAGGTCCAAGTCGCAACGTTTGATTTTCTGGTTTCCGTACTACACGGGGTGGGGTATTCGAATCAATCGTGAGCTTAAAGTTAAGAGAGACACTTACGCTACTTGTGTCCGTAACCGTTACCCGAATGGTAATTGGCGTGCCCGTGGTAGCCTTAAGACCCTTGAATTGCACCGTGCTCACGCCGACAATCGTTACCTCCACGAACGTAGCGCCCGTGATTGGCGTTGCGTCGTACAGTAAGCGTCCGCCGTCTGGGTCCTTGAAATAAATTGACGCATCAAAAGATGCCGTGCTGCCAACAGATACGGTTTTATCGGGGATCGTAAGAGAACGACCTTGCGCGTCCGTAGCGACTTGCGGGGGCTCATTGACATTGGTCACGATGACGATGATGTCGGCGGTTGCCTGGCTGTCATCCCAGCCGTCATTTAGTCGAATGGTGACCGTGTGTTGAGAAATCGTTTCGAAATCAAGCGCGCCAATGAGCTTAAGTCCAACTTCTCCACTGTATGTTCGACCATCTATCTTCGGATCGACAACCGCTTCGAATAAGGCCGAGTTAGTCACTGTTGCTGTAACCTTATCACCGTCAGGATCGCTGTATCGCATGCCTCGGGCACGAATGATGAGACCTGTAGACTGGGTCTCTCTTATGGTTTGATCAGCGTTGACAGTCCTTATACCTTGCGCAAACGTCGGGGGCTGATTGGCACTTCGTACTGTAACAGTGAAGGTTTGGGAATTGGAGGTAGTCCCTGATGTCGCAGTGATAGTAATGGAGGCCGAGCCTGTGCCGCCAGCTGGATTGACAGTCAGCATTGATCCGGACACAGTGGCCGTGACAATGTTGGGATTTGAGGTAAATACGCTATAGCTGATCGCTGTACCGTCAGGATCTGTGAAATAATTGCTGAGATTCGCTGTACGCCCTGCACGACCGACGACTAACTGTGAGATCTCCCTAATCGGACCGGAAAATTCAAGTCCTTCATCAACATCAACGATCTGCAGATGGATAGGCACTCGTCCTGCAGTCCCCGGATTCGTGTAACCGTCGTTGGCGACTACCGTCACCGTGTATTCGCGGTTAGGAAGTGGCGCACTCTCATAATCAAGATTTTTTCCCCAAAGTTGGAGGTTATCACCATCCATAACGATCCAGACGCAACCTTGACCCGCTGCGACGACCTGCGGCCGTCTCTTTCCGGCACTATCAGTAGCACATGCAGTTGACGCTGTAGGTCCTTCAAGCGTGTACGTGACCTTATCCCCGTCAATGTCGCGGGCATTCCATGCACCGGCGGAATGGGGAGTTTTAGGGCCAATGAGAAATTCAATGTCGTTTGCTGTGCTCTCATTAACGCGCGTTCGAAAACCGATTGAACCAAATGCAGGCGGATTGTTTACGCCCGTTTTTACATAGACTCTAACTGTTGCTGGTTTGCTGATATCCTTGTTTTGTGGAACTCTGGACGCTGTTGTGTCCGGCGTGCCGGCCCAACCACGAAATTGCAGCTCTGCATACCTATTGGACGACACACTGTCTCTAAGTGGTGTAATAACTATCGTTGGCCCTTGCGTCGTCACATTGACGATTCGACCATTACGCGTAACGTCTCTTGAGGCAGCGTAGTTTCCAGAATCCGTCGGCGGGCAATGCAGGGCCTGGCCAGTCGCGCTCGCATCCGTACTGGCATGTTCATCAAAACTCCCTCTTGGGTTGGGATTCGAGGTGCTCGAAGTTAGCACCTGGCCTGCATCGTCATGCTCCGTAACCTGAATATCGTCCGCACAGGCTTTGAACTGAATGGACTTGCCTTCGGGATCCTGAAACACCTGACTGGAAGTGATCCGAATTTGGGAAGCAGTTTGTTGGCCAGGGCCAAATTGAACGTAGTACGCCTTATAAGTTAGACCGGTCGTTCCCAAGAATGAAGATCGTAGTTCCGGTCGTTCATTAACGTCTCTAATGTTCAAGGTAATCTGTAGCTGGTTAGTTGATTTGCCATCATCACGTTTTGAAGTAATGACGAACGTAAAAGTGCTCATCGTTTCATAATCAAGCTTTTGCCCATCCTTGAAACGCAAATGAAGATTGTTTTTTACGTTAATGAATTCAAACTTCGTTTTACCACGGGCATCAAGAGTAAACGTGTAGTCTCCATACGCAGGCCCACTTCTCAACGCATTTTGGATTCGCGTATTCAGTCCACTTAACCCCGCATTATTGATATCTTCGTTAATGCTCCTCGTAATAGACGTTGTACCAAACGCGTTTGTGTTTTGAGCATGATTGGTCATTGCCAGACCAATGACGAAACTTACGACGATGATTTGTAACAACCTTACGCATATACGCCAATGGCATGAATCGCTAAAGTGCGTAGATAAGGATGCTTTAGTACAGATTGCATGGCCAAATTCAGACAATTGCGCAGTCGTCTTTCCGGCGGTAGCGTATGCTGGATTTGGCGAGGACTGAGCGTTTCGCTCAGAGCGGGATATCTCGTAAAGTTTCAATTTCCACCTCCTGTCGAAATTGCGGCATGAGCCGAGCTGCAGTCAAACGAATTAAGACCGTGACACCTATTCGCCTGAAACATTCGATCTCTTTCCTGAGAAAGACATTTCAGATAGCAACGCGAGCGCTGCGCCAACTACTTCAATGCTTTTGAAGTATATAGCGAGCCTGTTAGAAAATCCTTCAGCATCTTGATTTGACCAAAGGCTAAATTTGCATATTTTTATTTTTCAATGGGTTACAGAGAGCTAAAGCGTTCTAAAGTAAGCGGGTCTGTACTTTTCCAACAGCCTCGTATGACGAAAGCACGTGATTACGTTCTGTAATACCTCTACCATCGTCGCCCCTGATAGTCCGATTACTTAAGGGGCCTCTCACATATTAGGGTAATTAGGTCCGCCGCCTCCTTCGGGTGCTACCCATGTAATGTTCTGGCCAGGATCCTTAATATCGCATGTCTTGCAATGCACGCAGTTTTGCGCATTGATTTGGAATCGAGGTCCCGACTCCTCCGTAACAATTTCATACACTCCCGCTGGGCAATAACGTTGTGCAGGTTCGGCGAACACTGGCAAATTCTGCTGTATGGGCAACGACTCGTCATCAAGCTTTAGGTGACAGGGTTGATCCTCTTCGTGATTTGTATTTGAAAGAAATACGCTTGCTAGACGATCGAACGATAGTACGCCATCGGGATGAGGGTATTCAATTGGTGTCGCTTCGCTGGCTCGCACTAAGGATTCATGATCCGGTGTTGGATCCTCGAGCTTTAGAACCGATTTGCCGCCGAATATATTTTGTTCGATATAGCAATAAGCAGAACCGCCTAACAATCCCCATTTGTGCCATGCTGGACCGGCATTTTTAGACGAGTCCAACTCGTGGAATAACCATGAGTCGGCAAACCGCTCCTGAAAATTAACTTCCGTACCTTCGTCGCCTCGCTCCAAGCTCTCAAATACAGCCTCCGCAGCAAGCATGCCGGATTTCATGGCAGCGTGACTTCCTTTCACTTTCAATACATTAAGAAAACCCGCATCGTCGCCAATTAACGCGCCACCCGGCACGGTCAGCTTAGGAAGCGAGGGCAAGCCCCCTTTGACAATCGCGCGTGCGCCGTACGAGGTCCTAGTTCCACCTTTGATTTCATTCGCAATCACAGGATGGTGCTTCCAGCGTTGAAATTCTTCGAATGGACTTAAGTAGGGATTCTTATAGGAGAGGTCTACGATCAAGCCAAGCGAAACCTGATTGTTTTCGAGATGGTAGAGAAAACTTCCACCAGTCGCTGCCTTGGATAGACCAAGCGGCCAACCAAGTGCATGCAAAACTTTGCCCTGTTCGCTCCGCTCCGGCGGTACGTCCCAAAGCTCTTTCAAACCAATAGCGTAATGTTGTGTGCTTGAGTCACGATTTAGGTTGTATTTTTGCATAAGTTGCTTACCTAGATGACCGCGGCAGCCCTCTGCAAACAACGTGTACTTCGCACGCAATTCATAACCGGGTTGAAAGGTCGGTTTTTGTTCGCCCTCCTTGCTAACTCCCATATCGCCGGTCGCAATACCGCACACCTGATCTTGCTCATTAAATAAGATTTCAGTCGCAGCAAACCCTGGAAATGTCATGACGCCTAGCGCTTCAGCTTGCTCGCCGAGCCACCGACATAAATTGCCAAGTGAAATGGCGTGATTTCCTTCGTTGCGGATAGGTTTAGGAATGAATAAGCTGGGAATAGCGACGCTCGCTGTTTCACTGAGCAAACAGCGGTACTCGTCCTTCGTAACAGGGTTATTGACAGGTGCGCCCTGCTTGTCCCAATCTGGTATGAGTTCGTCTAACGCACGTGGATAAAACACGGCGCCGGAAAGGATGTGCGCGCCTATCTCGCTGCCTTTCTCAACGAGACAAACAGTTATTTCTTGACCCGCTTCGCCTGCTAATTGCATCAGTCGAATAGATGCTGCGAGCCCCGCAGGCCCACCGCCCACAACGACTACATCGAAATCCATCGCTTCGCGTTCTGTAGCCATATGCCTGCCCAACCGAAATCGGCGGGATTATAGGAGCAGTTGCGGAATAAAATTGACGCTTACTGCGGTCTTTTTAACACCATATCCGCAAGAGATTGGCTCGTAACGCGAGCTATTAACTCCCTTTAGGTTCCAATGAAAGTACTTGTTGCTATCAAACGCGTAGTCGATCCCAATGTCAATGTTGTCGTCAAGTCCGACGGTACAGGCATTGATCTAGCCAATACAAAAATGGCTGTCAATCCATTCTGCGGAATAGGTATTGAAGAAGCCGTGCGCCTTCGAGAAGCTGGCATAGCCGAGGAGGTCATAGCAGTCACGGTTGGTGGGACGAAGTGTCCCGAAACGCTCCGCGTATGTATGGCGCAAGGCGCAGATCGGGCGATTCATATTGAAGCCGATGATGATGTCGAACCCCTGGCGATTGCGAAACTACTCAAGGCGATCTATGAAATTGAAGCACCAAAGATCGTGATGTTTGGAAAACAAAGCATTGACGGTGATAACGGTCAAACCGGTCAAATGTTTGCCCAGTTGGTTGGACTGCCGCAGGCAACGTTTGCTTCGGAATTAACCGTCGACGGTGACCAGGCGACCGTGGTACGCGAAGTTGACGGTGGCTTACAGACTATTAAGACTTCAATTCCCATGGTTTTAACGACTGATCTACGGTTGAACGAGCCGCGTTATGCGTCATTACCCAACATCATGCAAGCTCGAAAGAAACCGATTGAGACGGTCAGCCCCAACGATCTTGGCGTGGACATTGAACGCCGCACCGAAGTATTAGATGTATCTCCGCCGCCGGAGCGCGCCGCCGGCATGAAAGTCGATTCAGTTGATGAATTGGTCGAGAAACTCCGCAATGAAGCAAAGGTAATCGCATGAGCGTTCTGGTTGTAGCGGACCATGACAATGAAGTACTCAAACCCGTAACACTCGTTACGTTAGCCGCGGCTGCAGCCATCAACGCCGAGGTTGATGTATTAGTGGCTGGACATAACTGCAGTGGTGTAGCAAACGAAGCAGCACAAGCTGCTAATGTAACCAAAGTGCGGGTAGCGGACGCGGCAGACTATGCATATGCGCTTCCTGAAAATCTCGCACCCTTGGTGGTGCGTTTAAGCGCCGATTACAGCCATTTGCTTACGGCTCACACGACTACAGGTAAAAATTTCATGCCTCGCGTCGCTGCCGCGTTGGACGTACAAATGATCTCAGACATCATGGGGGTTGAGAGCGAGGATACGTTCAAGCGACTAATCTATGCAGGTAATGCGATTGCTACTGTACGGACAAGCGACTCAAAAAAAGTACTGACTGTACGTGGTACCGGCTTTGATGGTGTTGCGCCAACGGGTGGTAGCGCTGCCATCGAAAACGTCGAGCCTGAACCCGTCCAGGGCGGCTCCGAATTTATCGCTGATGAATTAGCCAAATCCGAGCGTCCGGAGCTGACCGCAGCGGGGGTGGTTATATCAGGTGGCCGCGGTATGCAAAACGGCGAAAACTTTTCATTACTTGAAGGTATTGCAGATAAACTCGGTGCTGCGATCGGGGCCTCTCGGGCTGCGGTTGATGCAGGCTTCGTGCCGAACGACATGCAAGTCGGCCAGACTGGCAAAATCGTTGCACCGGAACTTTATATTGCAGTAGGGATTTCAGGTGCCATTCAACACTTGGCGGGCATGAAAGATTCAAAGGTGATTGTTGCGATCAACAAAGACCCAGACGCACCAATTTTCCAAGTTGCCGATTACGGATTGGTGGCAGACCTATTCGATGCGTTGCCCGAGTTCGAAGCTGCATTAGGCTAACTGGCGCGTTGGCGTGGCCTTCGCCAACGCAACGGCTCAGCATAGCGTTCGATGTCTTTCACGACATCGAATATCAACGCAAAAAGCGCCATCCTCACTAATACGCCGTTTTGTGTCTGACGGAAAATGGCAAGGTTCGGATTAGAGTCTAAGTCCACATTGAGTTCTTGACTTTGTTCACGGGAATCACGCGGTAACGGATGCATGATCACCGTGTTGGATTCGCAATACTTCGAATAAATCTCCTGATTCAGCTTAAAAAGGCCTTGAAAATAATCTGCTTCTTCTTGGGTCGCAAAGCGTTCCTCTTGCACCCGCGTGACATAAAGAATGTCGACATGCTGAATACCTTCTCGCAGATCGTAGGTCTCGGAAACACGGACACCTTGCTCGCGAAGTAATTCAACGAGATCTTGAGGGGCAGCTAATTCTTTCGGCGACGCCAATTGCACTGTCACTTTATTGAACAGTGTCATAAGTTTTAGAAGCGAATGAACTGCCCGGCCATTAGCAAGATCGCCGATTAGTGCAATGCGAAAGTTATCGGAATTTTTATGTTGCGATTCCAGCTCTTTCCGAATCGTATACAGATCAAGGAGCGCTTGCGAAGGATGCTCGTTTGCACCGTCACCGGCATTAATCACGGGTACCTGCGATGCCGAAGCGAATTCATTGGCTGACCCCATGGCTGGATGCCGGATCACGATAGCATCGCTATAGCCAGAGAGCACTCGTGCAAAGTCTTGCATTGATTCGCCTTTCACGATGGACGACGATTCGATGCCGGTGGTTTCGCGTACATTGCCGCCAAGTAGGTTGAATGCACTGCCGAAGGAAACTCGCGTACGCGTGCTAGGTTCGAAGAACATATTCGAAAGAATGGCACCCTCAAGCGCACGTGTGATCAGTTCACGACCAGCGAAGGGACGCATCCGGTCAGCAACCTCGAAAATTTCCTCGACATCGGTACGCTCGAACTGCTGTACCGAAAGGATGTGGTCGCCGTGAAAATTCAGATTGAGCCCTGTTGCTTAGTAGGCGAAAGAGCGAGCTCTTCAATACGAGAGGTATTTTACGGGTCATCACAAATCAACCGCAAATAGCTCAAATTATGAAGTGCTACGGGGATAATATAAATAAATCAATATGTTAAGAAGTTTTGTTTCATCCGGTTTGGTTTTGAGCCATACCTTTAAATTCATGGTGTCTCAGGTTTCAGGTGTAGCAGCATTGCTAGGAAACGTTTCTGACCTTTGTATGCAGAAAACACTTACCAAATTACAATTGAAACAAGACGTAAAACGCGCCGCTGCATTCGTTTGAACAGTTGAAACAATATTCGACCGATGAGTCAATGACTGGTACTGAAGAGGCCAACGGCACGGCTGGGACCACCGTTCGAACATTACCGTTTGGTTTTGCGCGGCGATTCGGAGTGCTGGTTGATCAGGATAACGGTTCTCCCGTTGTGTTGCACAAGCAACCTCTGCTTCTACCTGTCATCGCAGAAATTCAACGATTTTTAGGTACGACTGCACAATTTCGCCCTGTTAGTGACGACGAATTCGATCTGTTATTGGCTAATGCATACGCTGACGTCAATTCAGATACTCGCCAGATCGTGGAGGATCTAGGAGAGGAGATTGATTTAGCGGCCTTGGCTGAATCAATACCAGCTGAAAGCGACCTACTTGAACAAGAAGGCGAGGCGCCGGTCATTCGATTGATCAATGCGTTGATTGCCGAAGCATTGCGCGAGAACGCCTCGGATATCCATATTGAGACATTTGAAACGAGCGTTCGCGTGCGCTTTCGTATTGATGGGGTATTACGCGAAGTTGGCACACCGAAACGAGCGCTCGCACCTTTAATCGTATCGCGGATTAAGGTGATGTCGAAACTCGACATTGCTGAGCGCCGCATTCCACAAGATGGTAGGACTTCACTACGCATTGGAGGGCGAGAGCTTGATGTGCGCGTATCAGTGATGCCAACCGGTAGCGGTGAGCGTGTGGTGCTGCGACTCTTAGACAAGCAATCAAGTCGACTAACGCTCCCTGCACTTGGGATGGATGATTCAACCTTAACAGGCGTGCGCGAACTTATGCGCGCGCCGCACGGCATCTTTCTCGTGACGGGACCGACAGGAAGCGGGAAGACAACCACACTTTACGCGTCGCTTTCAGAATTGGATACCGATGTCCTCAATGTGTTGACTGTAGAAGATCCGATCGAATACAACCTTCACGGAATCGGCCAAACGCAAGTCAATATCAAATCAGGCATGACGTTCGCAACTGGTTTGCGCGCGATGCTACGTCAAGATCCGGATATCGTGATGGTCGGAGAAATACGCGATTACGAGACATCCGAAATTGCCATCCGTGGTAGTTTGACAGGTCATTTGGTACTGTCGACACTACACACAAATTCGGCTATTGGAGCAGTAACCCGACTTATAGATATGGGGCTACAGTCCTACCTTTTAGCGGCGAGTTTGATCGGCGTGCTGGCTCAGCGCCTCGTGCGCGTACTTTGTCCAGACTGTCGTGAACTCACGGTAGCAGAGGAATTCGAGACCAGTTTTCTTGAAATACCTGAGGGCAGTGAAATCTACCACCCAGTTGGATGCGAACGGTGTCACGGAACCGGATATCGTGGTCGCACAGGTATATATGAGCTGATTAAGATTGACGGAGAGCTACGGCAGCTGATACATGAGAATAGTTCCGAACAATTACTTGCTCAGGTATCGTCACTCGGTGCTCATTCAATTCGCAATGACGGCCGACGTAAAGTGCTTGATGGCGTGACTACGGTTCAAGAAGTACTTCGCGTTACGCTTATCGACTGACCCGTGACCGCGTTCGAATACGTTGCTCTCAACGACCGAGGCAGCGCTAAGAAAGGCATCCTCGAAGGTGAGAGTGGGCGGCATGTGCGCCAGTTATTGCGCGAGCGCGGTCTGACCCCTGTCGAAGTTAGCGCTACCCACACCACCGTTCAGAGTACCGATGGCTTTCATTGGTGGCGTCGCATTGCACCTCTCGAGTTAGCCCTTCTTACTCGTCAAATCTCGACCATGGTCGGCGCAGGATTAGCGATTGAGGAAGCTCTACAAGCTGTTGCACAACAATCGAGCAGCCGGCAGGCCACATCAATATTGATGACAGTACGCGGCAATGTGATGCAAGGCCAGTCTTTCAGCGTTGCGCTAGCTGAATTTCCGCAAACGTTTTCGTCCATGTTCCGAGCTACCGTTGCCGCTGGGGAGCAATCCGGGTATCTTGATACTGTACTTGAAAACCTTGCAAACTACTTGGAACGTTCGTACGAAACCCGACGTAACGTTGAAATGGCTTTGTACTACCCGATCATCTTGTTCATCTGCGCGTTCGCGATCGTCATCTTGGTGATGACATACGTGATTCCGGATATCGTCGGGGTATTCGATTCCTCAGGAGCGACACTACCGGCGATTACCTCCAGCCTCATCGCTGTGAGCGACGTGCTTCGAGCATATGGTTGGATCATGGCATTGGCTTTAGTCGTCGTTATCGCAGTTTTCAATCTGTTGTTGCGACAAACTTCAATTCGGCAAACTTGGGATCGATTCAAACTTGGTGTACCCGTATTACGCTGGTTGGTGCGATCAAGTTCCGCATCGCGCTATGCAAGCACCTTGGCCATTCTCGGTAAGAGCGGCGTACCATTAGTTGAAGCGATGCGCATCGCAGCGAAAGTTGTATCCAACGTTTGGATCAACACGCGTCTAGAAGATGCCGTCGGTAAAGTGAGCGAAGGCATGTCTTTACGCAATGCCTTAGAAGCAACCCACAATTTTCCGCCGATCTTTCTACATATGATCGCAAGCGGTGAATCAAGCGGTACATTGGACGAACTTATGGGGAAGGCAGCCGACTTTCAGCAGAAAGAGCTAGAGCGTCGAGTGGAGACGTTGACTCAACTGTTCCGGCCGTTTATGCTGCTTGTCATGGCGGGCGTCGTATTGTTAATCATGCTTGCTATGTTGCTACCCATTCTCAACATGAACGCGTTGGTACTGTAAGGCCGATGAAACGATTTAACAGTGCAAGAGAACGCGGCTTCACCTTGCTCGAAATCATGGTGGTCGTCATCATTATTGGTGTACTAGCAGTTATCGTCGTCCAAAACGTACTCCCGCAAGCGGACAAAGCGCGGATAACAGCTGCTAAAGCCGACATTCGGACTTTAGCAGCGGCCCTGGACACCTATCGTTTAGATAACAGCTTCTATCCATCGACAAATCAAGGTTTACAAGCGCTTGTTACCCGACCAAGCGGTACTCCGCAGGCTAGAAACTGGGGTCCTGAGCCCTACATGCGCAAGTTGCCGGTAGACCCTTGGGGAAACGCGTACGCATATACCAATACTGGCTTTGTGTTCGAAATCGTATCTCTCGGTGCCGATGGCGAAGATGGCGGTGACGGTATTGCCGCAGACATTAAATACTCCGATTTGTAGACGAGTCAACGATTATTTCTTGACTAAAGGCCGGTATACGCCTTGCCACTCAATACGACGTAGTGGCTTTTCGCTGCTCGAACTTCTTACGGTATTGATCATCGTTAGCGTATTAGCAGGCGCTATCGTATTGAGTTATACAGGTTCAACTGAATCCAGAACACTCAATGCTCACGCCGAACGCTTGATGTTAACGTTTGAATTAGCGCGCCAACGCGCAACACTTGCGAATGAGGTTTGGGGTGTCAAATTTCGTTTCGAATCCTATGAGTTCCTCCGTTTGTTAGACGATGGCGAATGGCATGCCATTGACGAAGCGCCTTTTCAGTATCGACGTATCGGCGAGGATTACGTTATTCGCATGCGCACGCTCGGCAATTCGAATCGCATGAGAATATCTGCTTCAAAACCGCCGGAGCCTGACATTTTGATCTTTCCCCTAGGTGAAGTAACATCATTCGAAGTCTCGTTGGAACACCGGGCCACGCGTGCCTTGCGCTACGTATTTAGCGACGGGATCGGAAGAGCGGTAGTTTCCCAAACGCCATATCGACAGGTCATGGAAGGTGATGCCAATTAATCCCAGGCATTCGAAAGGCTTTACGTTACTTGAAATGATGGTTGCGGTCGGCATTCTCGCGATCGTGTCATCCGCGGTGTTTTTCACCAACTCGGGGGCATTGCAAACTCAAGTTCGACTTGAGGAACAAACCATAGCGCAATGGGCCCTAGCAAATCAAGTAGCCTACTACCAGCTGGCGCAAACGGTTGATGAAGGTAGCTCACCCACCTTGTTCAGTTCATCTCTCACACCGAAACGGGTAGACATCGGTGGATTCGATTTAGAGATAGTCGCAACAAGACTAGCCTCGCCGAGCGACGACGTTCTACAGATCCGCTGGGAGGCGTACCGTATTGTCGATGGTGATCCTGTTGGACCCATCGGATCTCTAACCGCCTGGGTGCGTTAGCGAATGAAATCGCGAGGATTTACCTTACTCGAAATGGTCGTCACCGTACTGATCTTCGGTATCGTCGGCGTGATAGCGATCCAGTTGTTAACGCAATCTGTACGCACGACGGAAAAGGTCATGCATCGCAGTAGTGTACTCAGTGAGTGGCACCGTGCCATGAATGTGCTGGCACAGGATTTTGTTCAAATAGCTCACCGATCCATTCGAGACGAATACGGCGACCGACAGCCGAGTGTCGTCATTCGCACAAATGGCGAAATCGAATTTACCCGAAGCGGCTGGCCTAACACACTCGGCTATCAACGATCCAATTTACAACGAGTAGGTTATTTTCTACATGAAAATCAATTCGTTCGGCGTTACTGGGATGTCTTGGATCGAGCCGTGGACATAACCTCCGTGAATCAAATTCTTCTACACAATGTGCATTCGATTGAATTCGAGGTGATTGACCAAGCAGGGAAGGAGCACTATTTTTGGCCTCCTACGCTCCAGTCTGAAACGAATCAAACGTATAGCCCCGCAGTAGCAGTACGGATGACAATCGACTTGGCTGAACTCGGTACGATCTCTCACCTTTGGCTCATCTTGAAGCCGTCACACATCACTGATGGTGGCGAGCGGTTGACCACATGAGCCGTTCGCCTCGCGGCATCGCGTTGATCAGCATCCTATTTGTCGTAGTTCTATTCAGCGCTTTGGCCTTCCAACTCTACACCCAGCAGTCTATGGCTACGGCACAAACACGCATAGCTCTAGAAGCCACTCAGATGCGCCTATCTTTGCTTGCGAGCGAAGCATTAGCGATCGAATTGTTGAGGGAAGATTGGCAAGACCCCGAAAGTCGATTGCGGGACGACCTCATTGAGCCATGGGCACAATCGTATGCCTCTATTGAGACCGTATCAGGTTCCCTGCGTTTTCAAGTCTTCGACCTAGCCGCGAAACTGAATCTCAACGCTCTTACAGGCCCACATGGCCAAGTTTCGATTAGAGCATTCAATCACATTTTGAATCGCGTTGGTGTGAGCAGTGAGTTGGTACCAATCTGGCGAGATTGGGTTGATGCTGACGATAAGCGTCACATCGCTGCAGGTTATCAAGGCCGCGAAGAATTGGATTGGCTGAGTCATTCCACGCCATTCCGAACGGCGAATGGACCAGCAGGACATTTGAGCGAAATAAACATGTTGTTTCCACTTGCCTCGGAGGTCTACGAAGAACTAGCTCAATTTGTCGTTGTATTGCCTCATTCCAAACAAAAGCTCAACGTGAACACGGCTCCGTCCGACGTATTGAACGCCCTGCTACCACCAGAAAAAAAGAGATTAGGAAGGCAGGGTGGCACCCGGAATTTCGGGTCAGTTGCGGCATTTACAGAATTGAACACCGAATTTCAAGAAATCAGCGATTTATTAAGCGTGAACAGCGAGTTTTTTGAAGTTCGCGCAACCCTTGTCAACGGACATTCGCGCATGGATCTGACAAGTCACATTCTGCGCGACAACCAATCGGGAGAATGTCACGTTTTCGCGCGCGAGTTTGGTACCCGTCATGCATGGTCAACGTAGCTGACTGAGCGCGCGCGATGAGCACACTCTATATCGAACTCAACGATGTTGCTGATGCTGATGCAGCAGTCAATTGGTGGTTGCGAGAAGGATCAAGCATTTCAGCATCTGGGACGTCCCTTTTGCATGAAATCTATCAAAAATTAGCGGCATTGGAAATGACGCTTGACAAGCTTGTCACGGTTGCGCTCATTCCTGATTGCGATGTCTTGCTCTTAGCAGTTTCGATACCTGGCCGTAGTCAGGCACGCATTCGGCAAGCCGCGCCATTTGCTGTCGAACCTCATTTAACCGAAGACCTTGGCGATGTGCATATCGCTCTCGGCGGCATTGAGCACGGCAAAGATGTTTCATGCTTGGTTATCAACCGAGAGAAGTTCAAGCAATATTTAGCGCGCTTGAATGAGGCTGACCTGGAGGCAAAGTATGTAACTACACCAGCTATGCTCGTAAATTCCTCGAATGACACGCTTCTGATCGAAATCAATTCACTGATATCCGTACGGGTCGGCGATCGAATGGTGGCAGTGATGCCTCAGGCGCTAACTGCGACGCTTCGCACTGCATTCGACGATGATCTGCAAGCAAACACGATTCAGTGCATGGGGAGTGACCGTCTTGTCAACTTAACGCGTGAAACGGTTGCCTCATTGGAGTACGAGAATGTCCAGATTAAGCAATCGTCCTTTGAGACATTCCTAGTAGATTCTGTTGAACCTGCGAAACTCCTGAATTTGCGACAAGGCGAGTTCGCTGTAAAGGATACCCGCAGCTCCTTGCTGAAGGTGTGGCGCAGGACAGGCGCTGCTGTAGCCGGATGTGCAGTCCTGATCGCCAGCTTGCTGTTTGCCCACGGCTTGTGGGCAAATTGGCAGACGACGCAACTTAAAAAGCAAGCGCTTGATGTTTACGAATCCGTCTACAACACCCGTGAGATAGCAGGTAATCCTGTATTCATCATGCAAGAGCGCATGGGCGCACGCATGGAGAAGCAAAGTCGTTGGCTACCGCTGCTTGAAAATATCGTGGGTTTAACCACTGGGGTGACGATAACCAGCCTCAATTTCAGCGAAGCTCAGAACCAGTTGTCGATAACGTTTACGACAGAGAATTTTCAACAGTTTGAGCAATTGCAAAATCGCTTTAAGGATCAGGGGCTTAAGATCGAAGTCAACGTTGCAGAGCAACAAAACGACCTTGTATGGGCACGAATTACGATGTCACCAGCATGAATCTACTGCTCAAGTGGTTTCCCACACTTGCACCGTTGTACCGGCATGTGTCGTCAGCGAGTCCACGTGAACGTGTCTTTTTGGAACTCGCCGCATACCTCATCACCGGCATAGTCCTGTATTACGCAGTTTTAGCCCCATCGCTTGCGTATCGATCGGACATGCTACGCGCCCAAAGCGCTGCCTCCAATGGTCTCGCTTGGATGCAAGCGAATCAAGAAAAAGCCAAATTGCGCACCCAAGGAAAAAGATCGTCAGCACAAAGCGAGAACAGGCTATCGATGATATCAAGTAGCGCTGATATGCATAACGTTTCGATTAAGCGGCTGCAGCCTTCCAATGACCGGATCGATATCGAACTCGCAGGACAAGAGTATTTATCTTTGATCCGATGGCTTGTTTCGCTTGAAAATGACCAAGGATTTGTGCTTATTGATGCTCGGTTGGACAAAGTAGCCGAAGGGGTAGTCGATAGTCGTATCGCACTGCGCTGATGCAAGCGAGCTGCTTGCACTCTTTGTCTTGTGGTTTTATGGAACGCTACTTTTTGGGATTAGTTCAACAATTCGATAGCCTGCTGGCGGACGGATTCTTCGACTTCCCACATAACCGTACGCTTGAGGTGAAAAACGGCCTTAGGTTGATCTCCGATTTGTCGATATGCATCTCCTAGAAAGAGGTTGACGCGCGAATTCCACGGCAAGCGTTCATAGGCTACCCTAAGGTAGTTCAGGCTGTCGCCAGCGCGGGAAGATCTTAAAAGTGACACGCCTAGACCGAAAGCGGCATCAACCCGTAATGGATCTTCGATTAATGCGCGTCGATAGTGTTGAGTCGCAATTCGACGCAGTGTTTCGCACTCTTTAGTAGCTGCATCTAAACAGTTGTAGGCGAGTAAATCACCCATTCGTATATTGGCATCGACATTGCTTGCATCAATTTCAAGCGCCCTGGAAATGCGTTCAAATGGCGTTTCAGTGTCCAATTGAGGCAGGTATGACATCAAAACTTGCAGGCGAGGATTTTGAGGTTCAATTTTTAAAGCGCGGGTAATGTGAAACAGCGCGCGATTGGGATTATTTCGCACGGTTGCACTAGCCAACAAAATCCGTGCGTCAACTTCGCTTAGACAATCAAACTCGCTATGCGGTGAAAAATCTTCGGCGTTCACTGCGATGCGATTGCTAGTAAATCCTTTCAAACGAAAATGATTGATCAACGTTCGGATAAAGTTTTCTGGTTTTACACCGGCAGCTACTGGAAGTATCTCGCTTGCTTTACTGCCATCGCTTATAGAAATCAGGATATCTTGTACTTTTGACGCCATAGCATGACCGTTGCTATCGACGCCATGATGTAAGAAGTGCGTCACCGCATGCGCAAAAGCGTAATGTTCGGCAAAATCACGCTTGTGCCAGTCTATGCGAGGAACACCGTCAAGAATCGTACGCCATTTCGGTGCGTTACGGCGAATTGCGCGAATCATGCGTCGGGTCGATACGTTACCGATTTCAGCTTGCGCACCAGAGATTTCAAGTAAGCCCATATATTGCGCAAACCCTTCCTCGTACCACATTGGTATGAAATGGTCGTATCGGCTCCTTGAGATATAGTGTGTGTACTCGTGAAATGCAATCTCATAGGGTAGTTTCGAATGCGTTGCTAAACCAAAGGTGAGCACATGTTGCCGCATGGATGGTTGCATATATCCGATGTATTGGTCAGACTGAAATTCGTTAACGAACGAGTCAATATCTTCGAACGCAATCACTTTCAAAAGCGATTGGCGGGGGAATTCGCCAGGCACGAGATCCACGGCAATCGAATGCAGAGCTTGCAACGATTGAGCAAGTGTTACCATCTGATTCTTAGGCATCGAGGAGTACATTTCAAATTCCGCCGTTGCTAATCGACACCACTCCAACATGATTGACATTGCTTTAAGGGGAGTAACGAATGCAAAACAACACGCGAACGCCATTACGCCTATGGTGCAGTTGCGCAGTCTTCGCTTCATGCGTTATTGCGCAAGATACGGTAACGATTGACTCGAATGCATGGTTGCCTTCACAATGCGTACCGCTTGAAACGATTGGCTTTCACGATGAACCAGAAGTAGAGGATGAATCGGATAGGGGATTTAGCCCGGTTAGATTTAAATCCGTACCGTTCACATTGCGAGAAAACAAAACACTTGGAGGACTACTTCGAGACAAGGGCGACAACAGTCTGTTCATTACGATGCAAATGGCAGAGTCGATTGAGCTCATTGAATTTTCTTGTAAAACAGTTTTAGGCGCGAATCGAGAACCTGGCTATAGTTGCGTTAACGTGCCACCATCGGATATCTTGATGATTAATCCCAAGTCGATGCGTTTTAGCCGTGCCGCTATCGGTAGTTGGCCATTTCCAAGCGAAGCATCGCTTGACGTTGGCAGTTCACTCTTCGTGGAAATTGGGCAGTGTTACGTATCGACAGCACGTTTGGAATCAAACTGATCCAGTTCTTTAAGAATCCTTTCAACCGAGGGATCTTTAGATTCTTCAGGTACTGTCTTTAACTCTTTCGCACTAGTAATTTCAATGGTTTCGAGCAACTCGAGTTTTTGCTCGACCGTCAACGAATGAGTTCGGACCGTGGCGCGATCGTCAGCAAAAAGCGCGATTGGACTCATCATGGCCACCACACAGGCAAGAGCGCGTATGGTTAATCGATTCATAAGATAGTGTCCGGTAGTTTAGGCAAAGCATAAGCACGAACGTTACCCATCTCTAGATTTTTATCACGTGGATTTAAAGAGGGGTAGGGATGTGTTAAAAGAAAAGTAGCGTTGGAGGGTTGATTAGAGGTCATTCAAAAATGGTGTATGGGATAGGTTGATTAAGCAACTTCCGTCAATTTCTCCTAGGAGCCTGAGCCGTAGGACGATTTGGCACTCAGAAAATAGGATGTATTATCGTGTTTGTTCTACATATAGATTTTTTTCTTAATCATATCTATATGAAGATATATTTTACTAATTTTGCCCTAGGAGCCTGCGCTGTAAGAAAGCATGCGACTTGGTGAATCGTCCGGAGTCGCAGACATGCGACATCTTTGTGCGAGCATCGTCAGGCTTCAGGCCAGGGCATGGTGATCCGGCGCCTCAAAGCAGCCTGAATCGGCCTTGGACCCTAAAATCAGCCCTTGATGAGCCCCATAGTCGACGCATCCAGGTCAATCCCGGTCATGTGGCTGCAAGACATCCACGCATCCGCTTGATATTCAACGCCAGGCACACCAAGTCCCACTCGCCGCGCACGTTGTCAAGCCCACGCAGGCTGAACCGTCGAAATCCTAGTGCTTGCTTGATCCATCCGATCGGCGCCTCGACAAGCCATTTACGCTCAGCATATTGCGCACGGCCAGCCTTGGTCGCCAGCTTTTTTGCCATGCGTGCCCGCGCCGGATACTTGCGCGCGTCAACCGCGGCCTGGCGCCGGCCCTCTCGACCCAACGCCACATAGCCGTCCACCCCACGCGCCTCCAGTTCCTCGAGATCCGCCTCGTTGCAATAACCCGCATCGGCCAGCACCGTCTCCGGACGCTTGCCATGAACCGCTTGCAATGCATCCAACGGCTTGGTCAATTGCCCCTGGTCGTTAGGATTCGACGACACCTCCGCCGAGACGATCATCTGGTGCTCGCCATCCACCGCCACCTGGGCGTTGTAGCACTGTTGGAAGCCTTCCGTCGAGGTCTTCATGATGCGACTTTCCGGGTCGGTGAAATTGTCCTGCGACTTCTCCTCCGGCTCCCCATACGCACGCTTGTTGCCACGCCCACGCGTCGGGTCGCGCTCTTCGTCCCCGGGCTGCCGACCACGCGCCTCATCCGCCTCACGCGCACGCGCCTCAAGACGAGCCTTCGCTTCCCGGATCGCGTCCAACCGATCCTCGCGACGACGCAATTCAGCCGGCAACTCGTCGCCCCGAGACGCCGGACCCCAACGTTCGTCCTCCGCCTCGTCAACGGTTTGCGCCTGCTCCAGCAACAACTCGATCTCCGCCTGTAAACGACGTTCTTCCTCCTGCATGCGCGCGTAACTCATCGCCTTCCGTTTGGATGCGTTCGCACGCACCTTGGTCCCGTCAATCGCCAACTTGCCAAAGTTCGCCACGCCCAACTCGGACGCCAACCGCACCACCTCCACAAACAGCCGCTTGAAGTCCGCCAGATGACGGTGGCGGAACTCGCAGATCGTCCGATGGTTCGGAAAGTTCCCCGCCCCCAGGAACCGATACGCCACGTCTTCCTCCATCTTGCGCGCCAGACCGCGGGAGGAAAACGTGCTCGTCGCATACCCGTAGATCAGCACCTTCAACATCATGCGCGGTTCGTAGGGCGACTTGCGACGACCATCGCCTTCATACGGCGCATACAACGCACTCAAATCCAAACCGTCCACCAGATCGCTGACATGGTGCGCCAAATGACCCTCCGGCAGCCAATCCTTTAGATCCGGCGGCAACAACATACGTTGATCCGGACAATACGGGCGAAACGTCGTCGGCATCTCGAAGACTCCATGCGCTATATGTGTATTATCCCGTATTCAGTTTCTACGGCGCAGGCTCCTAGATTGATGTTTTAGTCGCAACATCGGCTGGCGTGTAGGAACAAACTATTCTCATGTGCCCAGATTGCGCGGCAGCTTCGCTTTTGTTTTGCCTGTCACAAATCTGCCTAGATCGAAAGACAGATAGGCTCGTACCGATAAAACAGAAATTGGCTCCGCCTGCTGGACTCGAACCAGCGACAGGTTGATTAACAGTCAACTGCTCTACCAACTGAGCTAAGGCGGATTCGCACGGAATTATAAAAGCCAAAAAACATCCTTAGCCACAGGCCTTGTAGCCCTGTTCTGAGCTCATTAGGCATTCTTAAAATTCCTACATCCGCCAGCAAAAAACACACATGCCTCGAATTACTTACGTTGAATTTGACGGCACGCCTCACGAGGTTACCGCTGAAATTGGCATTTCTCTTATGTTAAATGCCATTAATAACAATGTGCCCGGCATAGATGCGGATTGTGGCGGCGAATGTTCCTGTGCTACCTGCCACATCATTCTGTCGGACGAGTGGTTCGACAAGTTACACGAGCCTAGTGAAAACGAAGACGCCATGCTCGGTCTAAATCCAGAACGAACGGATACTTCCCGCCTGTCTTGTCAGATCCCAGTAACCGAGGACATGGATGGTCTTGTCGTTACGTTACCGGAATTTCAGTTTTAATCTAGACCTATACAGGTTCCAGATCTTTTAACTCAGCGGGGTCTCTCACGAATGGCTGCGGGAATTCCTCGCGTGTAAGTCCTAGATAACCCTTGTAACCATGATGCTCTTCTTCAATGTGAAGTGCTCGTTCAGGAATGACGAATCGCGTGCCCTTAACGCACTCGTGGACCATCCCCGTTGCTGGGTCTTGAAACCGAAACTTGCCGTCAGTGATATAGACATATAGACCTATAGCATGCCAATGTAACGGCGTACCGCCGCTCGCAGGCGCTTCGAATTCCTCCTTGCCGCCGTAGAGTGCGTGTTTTTTGATATCGTTTTGAATTTCTTCAACAGATTCGAAGAAATCATGCTTTACGCTAATTTGTGTTTTCATAGCCAATCCTGTGCTTTTGCTGCTTCCTCGCGAACGAACTCTGGCGTACCAAGTAGTTGTCGATTGAGCTCAATGCGTTTAAACCAGTAGTGTAGGCCCAATAAGTCTGTAAAACCCATACCGCCGTGTACTTCAGTCGCTTTACGCGCTACAAAACGTCCAACTTCTGCTAAATGTGCTTTCGCGTGGCACGCCATTAAATGAGCTTCCTCAGGTATCGCATCAAAGGAATGAGCAGCATACCACACAAGCGAACGACACGGTTCTAATTCGGCTGCCATCTCAGCACACATGTGCTTCACGGCTTGAAATGACCCGATCACGCGATTGAATTGCTGTCGTTCGCCAGCGTATGCCACAGCCTTATTTAGCATTGTCTGGGCTGCCCCTAGCGTATCGGCCGCGATCGCAACGCGTCCTGCATCAATCATTTTCGCCAACGCGTTCGCCGACTTAGGCAAAGGATCGCTTGGGGTTCTATCTAATATCAGTTCACCGATCGAACGGGTTTTGTCTATCGTGTAGAGCCGTTTTACCTCTATGTCTTTCGACTCGACGATATGCAGTTGCCCCGACGAAGTTGCAACCATCATCACATCGGCATCCTGGACATCAAACGCGAACATGGCTCGGCCGGTTAATAGAGAGCTATCACTCACGATAGGATCATGATCGCGCGCGCCTACATGCTCGCCCAAAGCGATACCACAGGTAATATCGCCGCTGGCTAGTTTCGGTAACCAATCATTCTTTTGCTCGTCTGAGCCAGCCAGTTCAATAGCGAGTGGCGCGATCACGAACGACCCGATGAAAGGTACGGTAGCAACGTTCTCTCCAAGCGACTCGGCAATCAATGCTGCATCAAGCAAGCGTAGACCCACGCCGCCGTGGTCATCGCCGATTAACGTACCTGGAATCCCTAGTTCAACAAGCGCTTGGAACAGCGTTGCGTTTTTTGTTTGGTTTTCGGCCACATCGGCACGAACCACATCCAACGTGCAACGGTCGCGAAGTAAATCGTGTACGGTTTGTTGAAGGTACTGCTGTTCCTCGCTTAACGCGAAATCCACGCTTCGACGCTCCTGTTTAAGACGGTTTGGCTTCTATTTTTGGTTCTTTCGGCAAACCTAGCGCACGTTCACCGATCATGTTCTTCTGAATCTGAGCGGTACCGCCACCGATGATTAACCCTAAATCCATCATGAACCGCTGCTGCCACATCCCGCCGGCTCTTATGTGCTCGCTCCGGTGATAGAGCGTGCCTAATTCTCCCATAGCGTCAATGGCCATGCCCGCCATTTGGTGATTCAGCTCGCAACCTTGCAACTTGATAATCCACCTTGGCAACCCTGGTTCCTCTTTTTTACGCTGGCTAGTGAGCACCCGCATGCCGTTGTACTTCATTGCGAGCATGCGACCTTGAAGTTTTAACAATCGGTCACGATAAGCTGGATTGCGCATGATTGACTGACTGTCAACTTCCTCATGTTGCATGAGCTCTACAATCTCGTGAAAACGATTCTCTGCCTGATGAGGGTCGCCCAGGCCTTCACGCTCATGCTTTAGCGTATTGTTGGCAACAAACCATCCCTCGCCGCGTTTACCGATAATCTGGTTCTTAGGCACGCGTACATCGGTGAAAAAGACTTCGTTGAACGTCGCTTCGCCCGTCATAGTGACGAGCGGCCGAACTTCAATGCCCGGTCGGTCCATAGAGAACACGAGGTAACTAATGCCTTGATGTTTTGGTGCATCTGGTTCGGACCGAACCAGACAGAACATCATGTCGGCGAATTGCGCCCCCGAAGTCCAGATTTTTTGACCGTTAATCACGAAATCGTCGCCGTCCACCTCGGCGCGCGTCGTTAAAGATGCAAGATCCGATCCACTGCCTGGTTCCGAATAGCCTTGACACCAGGTCATTTCCCCACGGATTGAAGGGGGGACAAGCCATTGCTTTTGTTCTTCTGTACCCAACTCCAATACGGTAGGTACTAAGCGATTGTCACCGGAATGTCCAGGGCGGACGCGTGCTTTAGCGAATTCCTCTGCAATGATATGCGCTTTAAGGGGATCTGGCTCTGCACCGTAACCTCCATACTCCTTTGGAATAGTCCGCGCGGCATAACCGTGTTCTATAAGTAGCTGCTGCCACCGCTGGGCGGCGTTGGGGCCGTCCTTCTGAGTATCGGCACGGTGTTCCGGCCTTTGCGCAATTGCTCCTGGTGAAAGGTGCTTGTGCTTCTCAAGAAAATTCCGCAATTCATCACGAAAAGCTTGATATTCAGCACTATATTCAAGATCCATGTACGCTCGCCTTGTTTGCTTAACTGGCTAGACTAGATAGGTTGAACGACTATCGCTCTGTCGAAGTATAAGTAGAGGTTATCATGCATATCCATCGGGTGTGGAAGTGACGACCTCGCGCATGCCATCCCACTCAAGCCAACAATCACATAATGTGTCTGGTGATATCTGTGGGTGGGTACCCGATCGGGCCGCGGACATGAGTCGGAAATAAGCCATAAGCCGCGGCGTTCGACCCTCCAGTCGAGTCGCACAATGAGGCACCGCATGCAATGTCAGGACGGCATCGCCTGGCTTCACCTTTATAAGTTCCGGTTTTGGCCACATACGTCCGTCCGCAGTGTATTCAGCACCGTCTTTAAATTGCGCTCGAACCTGCTCCGGGTAATGGCGAAGGCCGCTTCGATTAGGTGCATCACGATCAATTCGTTCCCAGCCTGGACCATCTGGTCCGAGCGGACCACCCGCATCGCGCTGATACCTAAAGAACTCGGAGATTGCATGATGCGCCCCGCGTAATAATCCTAGGTTTCCTGCGCCTTCGGTCGTTTGATCGGACAACGGAATGCCGAGTAGGGCAGTGAAATTAAGTACGTTAACTTCACCAGGATATGTACGATGCACGCTATTGCGTGCTGGGTCCCGATTCCATTTGGCGAGTTCTTGCTCGTTCATCGCACGATCTGTCCGTTGGTGTACCGGTGCCGCACCATTCCAGAGGCCGTCTAGGTGTCCATGCCACCCGTAGAACGGCACCTCGTTGCTAGGATAGCCTGCTTCGTTAATGCCAAACTCAATTTGGTGAGGGAAAATAGTTGCCAGCTGCGCGCGGCGAGGTTCTCGCACGGGATGGCCTAGCGCTTCAACAATTGAGCGCATGAGCGGGTGATCCGGATTCACCAGCTCGAGGATGGAGGGATCAGTACCCACACGTAGATTTGCCTGAACCGCTTTCACTCGTCTGGCTTCTAGCGACGGCTCGTATTTCCCATCAAGCGGAACCGCAGCCATAGACGAACTCCACATGGCTGACAGGCCGCCATAAAGCGTGCGAATCGCGTTGTCGATGATTTCGGACGGGACGATGTCCCTAAATATCAGAAATCCATCTTCGTAGAACGATAGTTTCTGATCGGGTGTCAAAGTGGTTAATCAGAATGACTGCGTTTGTTGCAGGTCAACGAGATCAGACGCACGTAAATGAAGGTCACCGACAACCATGTTGAAGAAGAACACCTCGCGCTCCGTAACTCGTTTATCCGATTTGATGACCGTTGCCAAGGCGTTAACGAGCGCTACTCTGCGTTCTATTGGCAAGCGCGAGCTTACAGCGTCTAAGTAGCGGCTCAAAGAGCCTTCTTCATAAATCTGCGAACTTGCTGCAACGCGTACATCGCTGTTGGTCACTTCTTGTCCAGTCAATTCAGTCACGATATCCTTGACTAATCCGACTTCAACCGGATTAATATTGGAATCGACGCTTGTCGCGCGCGATAGGGTCATTAAGACCGTCTCGTTATAGAGCTCATCTAACTCTTCCGGTGAATTGTCCGACTCATCGAAAAGTTTGAAAATTGCGCTCAAACTGGACTTTATCAAGGCAGATACTTCTTAATCGCGCAGAATCCGAATGGCAAAATTTTACTTTTGGGCAGCCTTAATTTGATGGATTTAGGGATCTGATTTTTCGATATGTTTGAGCATAAAGTTAAACGCAAAACGCATTTCTTCGCCCGGTACCTGGGCATGTAGGCCAGGATTGGCGTGTAATCGCTTATCCTCCGAGCCGAAGGCATCAAAGAGTTCCAAGCAACCGTCACGCGTAAAGAGCTCATCTTCTAGTTGTGTGAGAAACAGCAACGGACAAGTGACCTTCGCTGCGTCTTGCAACATACGCGCACCCAGATGGTTACCGAGGCCCTTCGAACCCAACAACCCCAGCGTCGCCACAACAAGGGATAACGGTCGTGCTTTATCTGCAAGCATAGGAATACCAAAAATCGAACCCATGGACAATCCGAAATATGCCAGTTGTTTTATTTCCACGCCTGTCTCTGCCTGGGTCAGCTCAATGGCGCATTGCCAGTCGGCATTCATGTCTTCGATCATGGACTTACGTCGCATTTCAACGCCGAACGCTTCACGGCCACCAGGATCGATTTGACGTAGACCGTGTACGGGCCCATCAATCGATAGAACTATGTGGCCTTGTTTGACGAACTTGCCAGCTAGATAAGGTATAGGCGCTTGATAGCGATTACCGGAAGCGCCGTGACCACAAGCTACGAGGGAGGAGCTCGGCTGGCTTCTAGACGTAGGCATCCAAAGCGCGCCTGTAACCGGTCGCGAGTTTTCAACTTTGGCCACAAATTCGCGCGTAGGATGTTTCGCGCCATCGTCGGCTGCTTGCCAACTTATGGAAGCTTGGTCTAGGTTCATGGCATGTATGTACCTGTGATCAACATCGTGATGAACAAGCTCATCCTGTCCGTTCGCGATGACTGGAAACCTGTTAGACGTTCGGCATGACTTCTCTTGCGAGTCGTTCAATCGAATGGAAACGCGTATCGAAATTCGGCAGCACCATGACTTGATCTAGGCTGGCTTGCGCCAAGACTTGCAGTTGCTCAATCAATTCGTCGCGCGTGCCGATCATAGCCGAAGCTCGCAGTACCTCAGGCGTTAAGAATCGTTCTTCTTCCGGTACAACGTAGCAATTGTGACCTGCATGGATACGTTGATGTCGGCGGTCTTCAGGATAGGTTTCAATCATCTTAACATAATCGTCCCACACGAATTTCAACGCACCGCTCGGCTGACGGCCAAAGTTGCGCACCTGCTCATACGAGTAGTGAATTGCAGCCATCGCCATGGCGCCACATTCCGATTTAACGCGGTCCGAATCAATGGCTTCACCGTCTTCTAAAACAACAATGGTTGTTAAAGCCGTCTTGTAGTAACTTTCGTCGTTGAGATTTCGGCCTGCTGCATCGGCTCCTTGTTGCAACATACGGTTGATGTTGAGCATGACCGCAGCATTACCCGGAAGGGCCAATACAGCGCCGTCTCCTAACTTGCCTGCAACTGCAAGAGATTTCGGTCCGAATCCTGAAACGTAGAGGGGTATGTCGTCTTTGAAATTTACGAAGCCATCGTTCGGCATGACATGTCTAATGGGAATTTCCCGACCGTTGGCGCGATAGAGGCCTTCTTCTCCCCGCATGAGTGGCCGAAGCGTTTCAATGTAGCGTTCGAGATGACGTACGCGATCGGGTGGTAAGCCCATTACACGCATCGCCGTATTTCCGGCGCCTAGCCCTAAAAAAGTGCGTCCGGGCGCGAGCGCGTTGATGGTCGCGATGCTTCCTGCCGTAACCGGTGCAGGTCTTGTCCCAGTAATCGCCACGCCGGTACCTAGTTTGATTCGGGTAGTTTGCTTGGCCGCTAGTGCGAGCGTTGCGTAACAATCGGACCAGAGCATTTGACTATCGGCACACCACGCGTGCGTGTATCCAAGCTCCTCAGCTCGTACGATATAGTCGATGTCATTCACATGCGATGCCACACATACACCGAAATCCACGATTGCGTTCTCCTACCTTACCAACTCCGAATACCCGGTTCCGGCGGCGTTTCAGGCGGTCCTGCAAAACATTGAGCTATTTCCATCCAGCGCGTCGCAGATTCACCTTGCACATCAAGATTGACTTCCCGGATGTTTCGCCCTTGCGTTACTACATGCGCGAATTCCACCGCAGAACCAGCCACGAAATGCTCATCGGACGGCTCATTCCAATTCCACTCCGTGCCAGAAGGAGCGGCTAACCGCACATAGGGCACAGGATCAGGAACCTCAAGTTTGCGGTTAATAAACGTCCAACCATAGGTTGCGACGCCAATATGACAGATGTTGCGAATACGATCGGTATTGCGTCGTTTGATATGCAATAGGTCGTAGATGTCTTGACCATGAGACCATGTTTCCATTTGACGCGCTGTGGCCATCATGCGTAGCCCCATGCTTGGGCCAAACCATGGCGCTCGAATCTCGGGATCTACTCGCTTGAACGCGTCACAAAGATTCTGTTGATACTCGAACCACCGTTCAAGAAGCGGTCGACCTTCAAGCGGTTTGGGCTCCGATGCACGATACTTGTCGCGGTTTTGCATCCAATCGCGAAATCCGTCTGGATCGGTAACTGAATGCAGAGCCCAGCGATCGGCATCATGAAGGTGCTGAACCACCCAGTTCACGGTTCGAGCCTTAAATGGCGTTGGCAATGCCCACTGCTCGTCCTTCAGCGTGACAAGCAATTCGCGTAACGCCGTGCCTTCCTCACGAAAATCGTCGATCTGTTGCATAGAACTGCTCAGACTAGCGGAAGCGAACGACGACGTCCGCCGCCGGCACGATGAATCGCGTTGCTCAGGGCAGGGGCGATCGGCGGTACCCCCGGTTCGCCGACACCAGCAGGCAATGCTGTGGACTCGACAAGTTCGACGTGCACGTTTGGCGCGTTTGGCATGCGTGCGACTACATAACCGTCGAAGTTATTCTGTTGGATCATACCGTCCTTAAAGCTGAGTTTGGCTCGTTGCGCGGCAGACAGACCGAAAATAACCGCGCCTTCCATTTGGGCTTTGCAAGTATCTGCGTTCACGTATGTGCCGCAATCAAGTACGACATGTGCATGCGTCACGCGGTAATTAGGATCTTTTGCGTCAACTTCAAGCACAACCGCAACATAAGACATAAAACTATGGTGTACAGCGACACCAAGCGCATGGCCTGCGGCGATCTTCTCGTCCCAATCCGAGTTCATGCGAACGCGTTTGAGCACGTTACGTAATCGCTCAACTTTGAATTCGTGTCCAGGCTCGCTGGGAAGCGCGCCTTTTACTACGTCCATGCCTTCCCACATTGCTAGCCGGTAATCAATTGGATCTATGCCAGCGCGCTCTGCCAACTCGTCGACGAAAACATTAGCGCCGAACGCATGGAAGATATTGCACACCGAACGTAGCCAACCAATGCGCACACCAGCTTTTAATCCTGCGGCTTCAATGGATTGATGAGCACAACGATAGGGCGTGTTGGTGAAACCCATGTCCAATTCCCAGTTCGCTGGTTCGACCATAGAAGGCGCTGCGACCGTCGACATGATTGAAGGGAACGCAGTACGTTGACGCCATGCTGTAGGCAGGCCGTTATCCCCTAACAAAGCTTCGTATCGTTGTACGCTCGGCGCATGAAAATAGTCGTATTGAAGGTCGTCTTCACGCGTCCACTGCACGCGTATCGGTCGTTGCAGCCGTTTCGATAGCTCGACCGCCTCAAGCACAAAGTCCGGTTTCGACTTCCTTCCGAAGGCACCGCCTAGAAGCGTTGGCGTTACCTTAACCTTATCCAAGGCGAATCCTTGCGCTTGCACGATGGTGTTACGTGTGGTTTGAGGGTCTTGCACCGGGGCCAATACTTCGACGGTATCGCCGACCACATGCGCGGTTGCTGTCGGTGGTTCCATCGGCGCATGACCAAGAAACGGCGTTTCGTACATTGCCTCAATCTTTCCGTCAGCTCCTTCCAGCTGGCCGTCGGCATCACCTTGTGCATGCCAAACCTTGCCTTTTGTCGTTACGGCCCCTCGCAGTCGCTGCTGAAATATTTCGCTATCGAACGTACTGTTTGGTGATTCGGACCAAGTCACCTCAATATCGTTGGCGATCTTTATGCCTGTATAGGTGTCTTGTGCAATCACTGCAACGCTGCCAACCGGATGAAAGCCAATAGGCCCCGGTGTCACATGGATTTTTTCGACACCAATGAAACGGGCATTGTCTTTTGCACTTTGAGGTATTCGGACTTCAAGCGGCGAAGAGCCAAGTACAGGGGCATGTCGCATCACTGCGATTGCCATATTGGGGAAAGTTACATCGGCTCCGTATTGCGCCGTACCGGTTGCCACCGCGCGAGCGTCGACATGCACGCGCGATTGACCAATATGTTTCCACTCGGCACGCGATTTCAACTTTGGATTCGCCGGTACATCCAGTGCACTAGCTGCATTCACGAGATCGCTGTACGGAAGCGAACGTGAGGAAGGAGTGTGGTGAACGGCGTGATTGCGTGCTTCACATTCGGCAGACAGCACGCCCCAGCGGTTTGCCGCGGCTTGAACCAACATGTCGCGTGCGGCAGCGCCAGCATGGCGCAATGGGTCAAAAAAATTCTTAATACTGCGCGATCCGTCTGTGTTCTGATCACCATACCGAGCGTCGCCTTCCGCCTGCGACACGATGACTTTATTCCAATCGGCTTCAAGTTCGTCGCAAATGATTTGGGCGACGGCCGTCTTGATGCCTTGGCCCATCTCCGAGCGGTGACATGTAACGGTGACCATACCATGCAGATCAACAGCAACGTAGACATTTGGCGCTAGCGTTTGTGCTGTGCTCGCGGCATACACAGGACTGAAACTTCCCGTGTATGCGTAGGTACCGACAACGAGTGCGCCGGAAGATACAAGAAAGTTACGGCGAGAGAGATTGTGCATTGGGATAACGCTCATGGTCGGCTCGCTGCGACGCGGTGAATGGCTTTACGAATGCGAGGATAGGTGCCGCACCTGCAAATATTGCCGGCCATGGCACTGTCAATGTCTTGATCTGTCGGTGCGGTGTTTTTCGCGAGTAAAGCAGCTGCCGACATGAGTTGTCCTGACTGACAGTAACCACACTGAGCGACATTCTCAACAACCCATGCTTCAATCAAATCCGGTTGCTGTTCGACAAGCGATTCAATCGTTGAGATTTCTTGGCCCACAGCAGCTGCAGCCGTGGTCAAACAGGAGCGAGCGGGATTGCCATTGATCTGGACCGTACATGCGCCACACAACCCTCGACCACACCCGAATTTGGTGCCTTGAAGGGAAAGATGATCGCGCAGCACCCAAAGCAGTGGCGTATCGGGGTCAACATCTAGCTGATGCTCTGCTCCATTGATATGCAAAGTGAAAGACATAGGTTTCGTACTAAACGAGCTCGACTTAATCTTGTATGTTATTCACCGTCGAGCAAATATCGAGTGCGTCATCCTGGTTAGGTTTCTTTAAGGGATCGAAATCGGACTTTTTCGAGTTCTGTCAACATGCGTTTGAGTGCGAAGTGACGATAGCTATCGAGAGCAAGTTCGCGAAATAGCGCCATACTATCGTCGTCTTGCAACGTCAGCTGAATCCAACCGTAACGCCCAATATAACGCGGAATACTGAATCGTTTGTCAGTCGTGAGCGCATCCTGTTGATCTTTTCCAACCCAGATTTCACCGCAAGGGATGCCTTGCCGCACATAGGCAGTCGCGAAGGTTTTTTTGCCGGCTTTAAAAGAAGGCGAGCCGAATTGCGGCACTTCAAGAACTTCAGGCAAAGTAAAACAAAAGTCACGAATTTCTTCAAGACGTTTTCCACACAATGGGTCGTGAAACGGGTCGAATTCAACGGGATCAATAGGTGCATTCGGCGGTTCGACGTTAGGCATGATGTCTTCAATGTTTGCCGCCATTCGACTCGTATGAAGGTATGCCTCGGCGACTTGATACTGGATTTCATCCCAAGAAAGATGCTTGTCAAGATTGACGCCGAGCCAGCCTTTCGGTCCAACGTAAGGTGGAACGAAGTAGCTCTCTTCGTCCATCGCCAAACATTCCTGTTGAGCGCCATCGCGAGCATGCAGCCATAGAGCGACGCGCCCATCGCCATGATGATTAACGGCATAGTGCGCGAAAATTTTTCCTTTGACACGGAAACCGGGCAAGCCGTGACCTTGTGTCTGCTCCGTATCTTCAAGTGAAAGACAAAGGTCTCGCACGGCTTCGGTAGGAGTTCGTTTCGACATCTTAGAGCAGCGGTTATAGGTTGGCTAATGCTAAATTAAGCAATGGCAAGGTTTGCGAATAATGTCATTCTGATGCTTGGAATTTTTGCAGCGCCAGCACAGCACTTCAACTCGCACCATCATCCCCCATAGCAAGAGATAGCATGTCCAAATCGCACACGACAATCAACGATCTTGATTGCGACCCGCAACATGGAAGGTGGGAAGCGAGCCGGTTGGCGACCTCGCCATTGATTTATGCTGGCCTTGACCCCAGTATCGGTGTGAACATTCAAGGCCCATCACTCATTCGTGTCCCTGAGTGGTTAGACGGTGCACTCGGCCGTTATTACTTGTATTTCGCTGACCACAAAGGCCGCCACATTCGATTGGCATACGCCGATAAATTAATTGGGCCTTGGCATATTCATGTGCCAGGCGCGCTTCAGTTAGAAGATTCACATTTTCCAACGCAATCGCCGCCAAGAACCGAGAGCACGCACATGACGAACGATAGCAGCGCACCAAAACTTCTGCACAGCGTTGCATACGAAGCTTCAACGCCCCATATCGCTTCGCCTGACGTACACGTCAATCATGCAAAGCGTCGAATTGATATGTACTTTCATGGATTGGTTTCGTATGGGAAGCAGATGACTCGATTTGCTTCCTCGAAAAACGGCATAGATTTCTTCGCCGAAGCGCCCATTTTGTGCCCGACATACCTCCGCGTCGTACCTTATCTGGGTCGGTTGATCGGCATGCATATGCCTGGCGTGATCTACGAAATGAATCACGCAAACGGTCCATTTGAGAATGGAACTCAAGTCCTAACAAACGATGCTAGGCATCACGCACTTCTCGTAAACCGCCAGCGTTTATTCGTGTTTTGGACTCAGGTTGGCGAAGCACCCGAACATATAAAAGCGAGTTATCTTGATCTCGGCCTCCTAAATAAAGGATTTCACATCAATCACTTAGGTCCTATTCTTAAACCTGAATTAGCTTGGGAAGGGTCTCATGCGCCTCTTAAACCATCGGTTCGAAGTTCGGCCTACGGCTGCGTTAACCAATTGCGCGACCCTTGTATTTTCGTTGAAGAAGGGCGGGTATATCTTCTTTATGCCGGTGGCGGTGAATCGGCCATTGGGATTGCAGAACTGCGTTGGATCAAGGATATATGAATCAAATGAATGAAACCGATATCCCGTTCGCCAAACCGCACGGAGAGACGCTTTTAGGTCGTGTGTATTACCCCAGTCATCCTATTGGGCACGGTATCGTGATGGTTCATGGCGGCGCTTGGACAGCAAACGACAGGGTAACGCCGCAAGTGATGTCGCGACTTCTAGCCGGTCGCGGCCTAGTGGTATTTTCACTTGATTTTCGGTGTGGTCCCCAGTTCCAACATCCAGCAGCATCTGCTGACATTGCGGCTGGCATTCGGTATTTCCGTCATAAGGCAGACGAATTTGGCATCAATCCCCAAACGATCGGATTGATCGGTAGTTCATCCGGCGGTCACTTAACGCTTTTCACCGCGCTGCAACCGAATGCACCCATGCATTGCATCCCAGACGATGGGGCCGAGCCTGAAGCGCCTTGTGACGCATCCGTCCGATACGTTATTGCCCTTTGGCCCGTGTCGAATCCTCTAGAGCGGTTCAAATATGCGCTTGAACAAGGCAGAAGTGAACTGATACGAGCCCATCAAGGCTACTTCGGTTCACGCGAAACGATGCATCAAGCCAGTGTGCAACGCGTACTACGCAATCGTGAATTTACGCATTTGCCGTTCGTGTTTGTCGTGCAACCAGGTGAGGACGAAAACGTGCCTCAATATATGACGAATGACTTACTCGCCGCTTTCAAAGGAGTGGGACATGAGGTCGAATACCTACACATGCCTGGTTTACCGCATGCCTTTGCATATGAGGCGTCGCCGGATACCGATAGGTGCGAAACTGCCGTATGGAAATTTATTGAACAGCAGCTTAATAGCTAAACATACTTTGCTGACGTGGCAGCAGCAGTGAAGTTCTCAGCAAGGATGTGAAAGTTCTGAATGTCAGCGTTTACGACATCGAAACCATGTTCGAGGACATACGCATAACTGCGTTGAAACGATGATAGGTTTGCATTGAGCAATTTATCGCTGTAATACTCATCAAACGCATCCTCACTGCCCCGACCGCCCCAGAATCGCGGCGCCAACATACGACCAGCCTTCATCGCGACCAGTCCGATGCCGGCTTTTCGAGCGGCGTGTAACTCCGGTTGTAAATCTGTGAGCGGCTTAGTGTTGCTAAGTAGCGATTTGCTTTCCCAATCGTACCATCCGCCTGGTGTCATAGCAAGCATGGCCAACGCGTATTGACCCGATTCAGTCGCGGCTGCAAGGCACTCGCTAGCGTTTTCATGGGACGAAAAGCCTAGATAACTCACTTTTCCTGCCTGCTTCGCCCGATTGAATGAATTAAAAATCTCTTCGTTATTAACGATCCTTGGGTTGTTCGCACCCATAATGTAATACGCGTCGACATGCTCTTGGTTGAGGTCGGTCAGGCAAACATCCAGTTTGCTCTCCCAGTCGGCTGCGATTCGCTTTGATTCCTCTAGTGATGGAACGCCATCCGCTCGGTAGTTTGCAAAATCCTTTGTTATCAGGAAGATATCGTCACGATGAGCACTCGCGAACGAAGCTAAATTGCGCTGGGCATCATTGTAGTAAGAGCTAGTTCCCACATCGAATACATTCACCCCACTATCGAAGGCAAGTTTCAAGACGCGATCAGCGCGGTTACGCGACAGTGCAGCGCCGCAGCCGTATACGAGGCGACTTGCGTTGAAGCCCGTTTTTCCTAGCGTGCGGTAGGTCATCCCAGGAAACTTCGCGGCTTCGGCCACTTCTGTTGCTTCAATTGCAGCGGCGAAACTGCCGGTTTTAAATAGTGCAGTTGCACCGACGCTCGTGAAAGCGAGTTGCTTGAGAAAAGTCCGACGTTGGGTCATGGCACGTCACGCGATGTGAAACCTAGGCAGATTCTACCATGCAATTGATTTGACCATAATCAACTAACAGAGGCACTGACCCGTTCAGAAGCAAGGTAAATTGAGTCTGAAGGCACCGCCATAACAAACACCAATGAACCTCATAGTTCATGTTGTTAGAAGCATTTGCTAACCACTCATTGAGTTTTTTAAACATATCTGCTAGAATCTTCGAAAGTTCTCAGCTAAAGGGGGCATTGATTTGGCACGCTGGACGTGCTGGGTTCGCTTTAGCAGGGATAGACAACTTTGTGGTTTGTCCACGGATGGACATGATGAACAAGGAGAACCCATGAGCGTCTACAAACATCAACAAGGCAGTTACCAAAGCTACCGCGTAGCTCGATCGGTTGACGGCAAGCTTTGTCAAGAATACTTCCCTCGAACCCGTAAGGGATATCAAGAAGCAAAGAAACGCGACGAAGAATTAGCTCGCGCACAAGAACGGGCGCAACAATTCTTTACCGGCCCTGCATTACGCTGGCAGAAGAAAGTTAAAAAGACCGATCATCGCGCTCAGTCGGGGAAATCGAAAACTACCCGGATGCCCGCCCGCGCTAAATCTGCATCGCGAACCGTAGCGAAAGCTCGTCCTAGCGCCGAGATGAAACGTGCACCAAAACACACCGCAGGTACTACCCGCTCAGCTACATCCCGCACATCAACACGAACTAGATCGCGTAAAACCGGAACATAACGCTTTATCTGAATGGCACTGAAGCGGTAGGCATATGCCTATCGCTTTATTCTTATAGATCAGCGATGTCGACTCCAATTGGACAGTGATCGCTTCCAGTGACATGTGGCCAAATAAACGCATTGGTGACCTTGCGCGCTGCCGACTCTGATGCGAGCACATAATCAATTCGCCATCCTACATTGTTCGCGCGCGCGCCACCCCACTGTCGCCACCATGTGTAATGGCCAGGTTCATCCGGATGCTGTTTTCGAAAGACATCAATCCAACCATTTTCGGTCCATCTAGAGAACTCTGCACACTCTTCAGGTAGGAATCCACTCGTCTTTCGATTGGTCTTCGGACGGGCCAAATCTATCTCGGTATGAGCCGTGTTGAAGTCGCCCGTGACGAAAGTTGGACCGGTCGCTCGCAACTTCGCCAGTTGATGTTCGACGCTCTTATAAAACGATAGCTTGTACTGCACGCGACTGTTGTCTCGATCCCGACCCGAACCCTTAGGAAAATAGATCGAAGCAATTGACAGGCGTCCAAACTTCGCCACCATAAATCGACCCTCTATGTTGAACTCTTCTTCAGGTAATTCCACGATCACGCGCGTCGGCTGGTTTCTTGAAAATATGGCGACTCCACTATAACCTTTACGTTCTGCCGGATAGAAATGAGTATGCCAGCCAGGCGGGTTTAAGGTTTGTTCATCAAGTTGTTCAGGTAACGCGCGAACCTCCTGTAAACAGAGCACATCAGCTTCTGAAGACTCCAGAAAATCGTGAAATCCTTTGTTAACACAGGCACGTAACCCATTGACATTCCATGAAATGATTCTCATCATCTTGACCTCGGAGTTCGTATATCGTTAGTTACTTCACCATGCGGACGCGGCGGCTTTGCGAAGTAGAAAAATACGGCTCCTAGCAGCGTAAGCGCGCCAATGGATGAAAAGCCTACCCAATAATTTCGAAACTCGTCGTAGAGCAGGCCAACGATGAGCGGCCCCATGGTCATGCCTATCATCGTAATCATTGAAGTATACCCGAGTATCCTGCCAAAGATTTGTGGGCCGAAATAATCTGCCCGCAGCGCCACGAGCAGAGGGGCCCGTATCCCCCAGGCAAACCCGTGCAGCAACGTAAATGCAATCACCATAAGCGTGTTTTCTGCAAACGAGATGACGAACATGGCTAGGGCGTGCGATATCAAACAACCGGTACACAACAAGCGTTTGTCAATGCGGTCGCCCAATACGCCGCCCAGCAGCTGTCCGGCTATCTGGCAGCTGAACATCAAAGGTAGAAACGCACTCGCTAAGGTAAGCGAATATCCGAAACTACGCGTCAAATGTGGCAATAGATGCACCATCGTCGCCGACACAGTCAGAAGTGTGATACCGTGGCCGATCGCCAGGAACCAGAACGAACTCGTGCGAAGCGCTTCGCGCACGGTAAATAGCTGCTTCGGCAGGGCATTGCTAACGGCAACGCGTTCGCGTACGGCAATGCCGTCTGGATGTTCACCGATCTCTTGAGGCGAGTGTCGCATCAGCAACGACATCGGCGTGGTAACGAGCAAGATAAACATACCGGATAACACAGCCGTCCACCGCCAACCAACCGACTGCAATACAAGCGTGATCAGCGGAACTGCAAGTCCACCGATGGAAAAACCGAGTTGGGACCCCGCGACCGCCTTGGACCGATGGCGATCGAACCAATGCACGATCGATACCATCGCAGTAGCAAAGCCGCCTAAGCTGCCGCCTACGGCGATGAGCAAGAAAACGGCGTAAAAACTCCATACGGAATTGACGAGCCCAAGCAACATGAAGCCAATTCCAAAGAGAATGTTGCCGTAAACCAGAATAACCCGCGGTCCGAAACGATCCGTAAGCCATCCCTGGAGGGGTCCGAGCAATCCGCTCTCGACACGCGTTAAGGCAAATGCTCCAGATACGATCGCAGCGCTCCACGCAAACTCTTCCTGCAGTAATACGACATATCCCCCATACGAGTGCATCCAAAGCAGACCGGAGGAGAATTGAATGCCGGCTGATGAAAGTACGATCCACCAACCGTGGAAAACTTTGCCTTGAGGGCGAAATATGTGATTTAGCCGTGCCCTAAACGAGGCCAAATACCAACCTTATTGAGCGCGGCTTACGTTGACCCACAAGGCCCAATCAAATAAAGACGAGAGATTTTAGGGTAGGTTGAGTAATCAGCACACAAATACGCGCACTCAACTCGTCGGGTTCGCCTCTACGACTTGGATAAGCCCTTGATTTAACGAGCCGCTGCGGAATCCACCCAGTTCCAGTGCGACGAAGCGGTATCCGCATTTTTTGATTTCTCGTTGAATCTCGTCTGCACAGTCCAGCACTCTTTGCATTTCAGCCTTATCTACTTCAAGACGCGCAACATCATCATGATGCCGCACGCGAAACTGACTGATCCCCATGTGCTCAAGGACTGACTCTGCCGCTTCAATTTGTTTGAGAATGTTCTCGGTGATATGCGACCCGTAGGGTACACGGCTAGAAAGACATGCAGCTTGCGGTTTGTTGGCGTTTGGCATACCGAGATAGGCGGCTAGAGTACGAATGTCTGCTTTCGTCATGCCCGCTTCGCAAAGCGGCGAGCGAACGTCAAAATTCTTCGCGGCAATGAGTCCGGGTCGATGATCGCCGAGATCGTCAACATTGGTACCGTTCAGTACGATGTGGTAACGACGCTCCTTGGCTAGTGTTTCTAAGCTCGTGTAGAGCGACGTTTTGCAGTGAAAGCAGCGGTTAAGCGGATTTGCCCGATACGCGTCTTTTTGCAGTTCGTCTGTGACAATCACTTCGTGATGCAAACCCCACAATTGCGCGAGCTCTCGCGTCAATTGCAAATCGTTTCGTTTCAAACTAGATGAAGCAGAAGTAACAGCGAGGGCATTGTCACCTAGTTCTTGATTCGCAATAAACGCTACAAGCGAACTGTCTACACCACCAGAGAATGCGACAATGACCCGACGCATCTCCCGCATGCTGGTTCGTATCGCGTCGTATTTGCGCGCGAGCTGGTCGTCAAGTTTTATCTGTGCGTTCTTCATAATAGATTGATGCGATGAGCTTGAAATCCAGCGCCGAAACCGTTGTCGATATTGACGACGCTCACGCCGGAGGCACAACTGTTCAACATGCCCAGAAGGGCAGCGATGCCATTAAAGGAAGCGCCATAACCAACCGAGGTCGGGACAGCTATGACCGGTTTGGATACTAAGCCACCGATGACACTCGGTAGCGCACCTTCCATGCCTGCAACGACGACTAATACGCGACACTCTTTAATTTCATGAAGCCGAGCAAGTAGTCGGTGTATTCCAGCGACGCCGACATCATTTATTCTAGTGACAGGACTGCCATAGAACTCTGCCGTCAATGCAGCTTCCTCGGCAACTGCCAGATCGCTTGTACCAGCTGTGATAACGCCTACTTGTGTGCTTAGGGTAGGTGGCTGCTTGATCGTGAGCGAGGCGAGTCGACCGGTTTCGGAATAGCGCAACGCACTGAATTTACGTTTCAATGACACTGCTGATTCGTGACGCACTCGCGTTGCAAGAACATTATTACCGTTTGCAGAGATACGTTCAAAGGCGCTGATAATTTGCTCAGTAGATTTTGATTGCGCATAAATGACTTCAGCTTGACCTGTCCGCGTTTGCCGCCCATGATCAATCGTCGTCCCTTCAATTTCCTCGAAATACTCGGCTCCGATTCGAGTTTTAGCTTCGTCAAGACCAATATGTCCTTCTTTGAAAGCCTGAAGTGCTTGATCAATCGACATTGGATCAGTGAAGCTGTTCAGCGATTGAGCGATCAATGGTCGAACGCACCGCTAGGTAGCTTAATTCTCGTTGTCGCGCAATGTCGCGGATGTCGTCATGTTCAGCCTTCCAGCGCTTCGAGCCATCCGGTAACTGCACGATTTTCACTCTAACTTGACCAAGCGGTGTCACGAATGGCTTCACTGAGCGCGAAAGCATGGTTTTATTAACCGGCCAAGCTCGGACACCGATTGATGAAGAGTGCTGCAGAATACATTCGATCGCCGCATCTTTATGGGTATCAGTGGCAATAACGGATAGTTTGGTAGCGGGCCGAGACTTTTTCATCGTGATTGGAGTGAAGTAGACATCCTTAACTCCCAGATCGAATAGACGCTCCGTCAGAGGTTCAAACGCCTCAGGACTCATGTCATCAATATTGCACTCAATGTACGTGTTCGTCTCGGATTCGACAGCTACCTCAATTTTGCCTAATGACATGCGTACAACATTAGGCCGTACAAAATCCTTTCGACCCACACCATACGCGTGCTTTGTGGCAATAAACATAGGAGGTTGTTGCCAATGGTCGACAGCGTGCGCAAGAATCGTTGCACCCGTAGGTGTTGTCGCTTCGCCTTCGACATGACCTCGAGTCGTTGGGTAACCTTCAAGTAGCAGTGCAGTCGCCGGCGCGGGTACCGGCAAGAGTCCGTGGGCGCACTTAACCATCCCCGAACCTAATTCAACGCTACTACAGTACACACTGGGAGAATTGAGATATTCAAGCGCAATGGCCGCACCCACGATGTCAACAATAGCATCCACCGCGCCGACCTCATGAAAATGCACTTGGTCAAGGGGGATGTCGTGAACTTTAGCTTCTGCTTGCGCGAGCAATTCGAACATCGCGAGGGCTCGTGATTTCACCCCAGGAGCGAGTGCGGAATGATTGATGATTGCCTGGATCTGGGGTAACCTGCGCGCATGCGCGCGTTGCTTCGTAAGTTCGACGAATACGTGGGTGCCGGCGATTCCCATCTTCTTTTTCGGTTCAATGCGAATACGAAATTCATCGTCTAAACCGAGCTTTGATAGCTCGCCCAGTAAGTGATCCTTCGGCATACCAAGATCCAACATGCCACCGAGATGCATGTCACCTGCTATACCGCTAAAACATTCATAGAGAAGTGCGTTCGGCATAACAGGATATAAGAATCGCTACGCTAGTAATTCATGGGTCGAATCGCAGAGTTCGGCAATATTGAGTCCATACGTACATGCTTGACTACATGGCTCACCGCTGCAATCGATACAAGCGCTCGCGTTGCTCGTTAACATGGCATACTCGTCTCGCGCGAAAGGCACGTCACCGTAGTCGACTGCGTACATGCGCGTACGAAGTACCTCGCCCACTTCAACGTTATATGGACAAGCACCGTAGCAATTGTTGCACAAAGGTCGGCAGTAGGTATTGCTGTTTAGCGCGGCGTACTGCTCAAGCAAATTCAGGTCATTTGCCTCAAGCTGTTCGGAGCCCGACGCACCCAAATATTCGTCAATTTGTTCGACTGACGACATTGTGACAACTACTGCATCCACATGGCGATTCGATAGAACCCACCTGAACGCGGCGTGAGCAAAGGTCCCTTCGGGAGTTTCGTAAGGTCGCATGTCGTTCAAACGCGCGCCCCGCAGCGTTTTCATGACCGTCACTCCGACATCAAGTTCGTTTGCGCGTTCAAGTAGCTTGGGCAATTGCGGTTGGAGCGACACGAAGTCGAAACGTTTAACGAGTTTCTCATAAAACGCAGGATCCTCGCCGAAGTTGTATGCAACCAAGATGACATCTGCCATATCCTGGTCGAAAGCGTAGCTCAAGCAACGGTCCAGGTAACCCGCGTGTCCCGATATCCCACTAAACCGGATTTTCCCCTGTTCCTTCGCTCGTGCGATGAACTCATGCCAGTTTTCGGACGAAATGCGCTCCACTTCATTCACGGCATGACACATATACACGTCGACGTAATCAGTTTGCAGGCGCCGCAACGAAGTCTCTAGATGCTCCATGAGCCAATGAACTGATGCGTCGGCTTCGGTGATCGCTTTGGACACGATGTAGACATCTTGACGCTTTCCTTTAAGCGCATTTCCTAACGTCGATTCAGACTGTCCCCGAGTGTAGCTATGAGCCGAGTCGAAGTAATTAATGCCTTTATCAAGCGCGTGGTGAATAAGCTTCTCCTGGCCAGCCCGCAGATTACTTGTACCGCAGGAAATATCGGAGATTTCTAGTTCCGTGCGTCCTAGTCGATGGTAGGCCTGAACCGTGTTAGGCTTAGCAGCGACGTTTGCGTGGGTTGGCGATGTGAGTGCGATGCCAGCCCCCACGATGCCCGTCGCTGCCGTCCACCGAAGAAACTCGCGACGATTGGTTTCGATTGATTTAGTCATGGGTTTGAATTCGCTATGAAGACAATGGTAATAAGTGCGACTAACATACGCATCCGACTATTGAACGACTTCCACTGACAAATCGCAAGAGGCTTGTTTAGCGGGAGCATGATAAGGGAAGACAATGCCTGACTACAACAATTACGAAAACCTCATCGTTGATCGCGTGGGGACTGATGATCGCGTTGGTCGAATTCAATTACATCGTCCTGAAAAGTTGAATGCACTCTCGCAGGAACTGCTTTACGAATTCAACGACGTACTGCATGATATGGAGGCGGATGACTCAATAAGGGTGATCATTGTTCGCGGTACTGAACGCGCTTTCTCCTCTGGTTACGACCTGACGCCCTCGGGAGGGCGTGGGGCAGACGGCGTCGTTCGGCGTTTTCGTAGCGTAGATGACAAAGGGCGTCGCCTGGTTATGGGCATTCGATCCGGTATGCAGCAAATCACCGACATTCACATGTACTTCTGGAACATGGCCAAGGTCACGATCGCTCAAGTCAATGGCTATGCGATCGCAGGCGGCTGCGAACTCTGTATGATGGCAGATCTCGTATGCGTGGCTGAAGATGCACAGTTAGGTCATCCCGGGCTACGAGGCCTCGGAACGTCAAGAACCGGGGTGATTTGGCCATTGGTGATCGGCATGCGTAAAGCGAAAGAACTGTATTACACGGGTGAAAACGTCTCCGGTATCGAGGCTGAGCGCATAGGCATGGTTAACTACGCTTGGCCGAAAGAAGAATTGGAAGAACGCACAATCGCTTTTGCGGATCGCCTCGCAGTCATGTCAGCTGATCATCTAGCCATTCTCAAACTCAATATGAACCGGTTCTATGAAAATATGGGAATCTATTCATCAGTCCGGTCTAGCACGGATTTAGATGCCGCGGGACAAATGACTGGGTTCAGTTACGCGTGGCAGGACAAAGTCAGTGAATTGGGGTTCCGATCTGCGGTCGATTGGCGCGACGGACCGTTCCGCGAGATGGACACATACAAAAAATAGGAGCGCTTACAAAGCGTAGACTGCGTGTTGCGCGTAAGTCCTAGTGTATAGGTTCGCTATTGATCTTGAGGAGGATACGGAGGTCTGCCCCAATCCTCCTCAGGATGCTCGCGAAAAATCGAGAGAAACATTGGGACGACTTCATGCATAAATCTTGCACTACTCTTTACTTGATCTCGATTTAGGCTACCTTGGTATGTTGCGCTACCATGCGCTAGTTGATTGCGTAATAGCTGCAAGCGATGAAAAAGCAACTCGTACACTCGATTGGCATTGGCCCGTTCTCGAAATTGTCGCCAAAATGCTTTATTTTGACTAATCATTTTCTCTCGATAGGTTTTATCTTTGATGCTCTCGGTAACCTCTTCCCAATACGGACCAAATAGATACTGGTTATTGAGAAGATTGTTGATGAGACTGGAGTGATCCCACGCAAAGTCGTATAAGCGTTTGTTATTTTGACGTATTTCCAATCGATGGCATTGCTTAATGAATTGTTTACGTATCACCCTGCGTGAACGATCCCGATCAACTTCTTGTTCATTTGCGTATAACGCATTGAATGCTATCCAGTAGAACAGAAATGCACTGTCAGGGTCATCCGCTTCCATGCATTGTTTCGCTTTGTCGACCCAACTTCTTGCCCGTCTGAGCCGTAACCCATGCTCCGAAGCCAGTGTATTTGCGACTTCTCTGTCCTGCTTAGACATAGATCATAGACTTATTTCGATACATGAAGTATTTCATTGGCAAGCATACCTAACCCAGTTAACCGTCTAGAAACTATCGAAACGAATGAAGAGTGTGGAGAAGACCGTAAAGACACGACGGATTACGCGGATTACAACCACCCAGAATGCAACGTTCCAATTAGCGCGGCGGTTGAAACGACGTCGAGAGCGCGATGAAACGCAACTCTTCCGCATTGAAGGTCGACGAGAAATTGATCGTGCGTTAGACGCGAACCTGTCAATTGAAAAAGTCATTTTCTGCGACACATTATCGCGTTTTAACCCTCTTAGCAGTGCCACGCTCACACGACTCCAAGATCGTTCCAAAGCTGAAGTATTTTCAACCTCAGCTAGCTTATTCAACGCTGTTTCGCAATGGCAAAATCCAGACGGTTTATTGATTATCGCTCAGAAGCCGAACGTCGCACTTGAACGACTGACAATACGATCTGACAGGGTTTATCTAGTAGTCGAAGGGATCGAAAAACCAGGTAATATCGGCAATATGTTCAGATCTGCCGACGCAACAACTTGTGATGGATTGCTCATCTCGAACCCCGTCGTTGATCTTTGGAATCCAAATGTCATACGGGCCAGCCTCGGCACAGTCTTTACGATGCCCTGCGCTGTGGGTAGGAGTGAACAAATTCTCGATCAGTTACGCTCGGCCAAGCTTCGAATCATCAGCACTTCGCCTGATGCCACCACGCATTATTTACATGCATCGTTAGGACGAAATTGTGCCCTAGTGATTGGTAGTGAAAAATCCGGGTTGAGCGATGCGTGGATAAGCGCAAGCGATGAAGTCGTGAAATTGCCGAGTGAGGGATATGCAGATTCGTTGAACGCTGCAATGACTGCCACCGTGATGCTCTTTGAGTCCCATCGTCAACGCCATGCAAAATCACGGCTAGATTGATGGGCACGCGCGTCGAATCTTTGCTCAATAAAGGTCTTTCAGTTCTCGTCGTACTGCCCGTTTCAGCAATGTCTGCCGCGCGCCAAAGTCCCAAATGTGCTTCTCGTTAAGCGCATACACAAATCGATACATGGGCGGGCGACGCTTGTAGGTTTGATTGTCGGTGTCGAGAAGCAATGGGGCGCCATTGACCTCAGCCACGCCTACTACGGCATGATGTTCTCGTTCTTTACGGTCGTATACCACGAGTACGCGTAATTCATCCGCAGGAATATCAAATCGCCGCAGTAGCTGGTACTTTGCTGTAGCGTAATCCTCGCAATCGCCGCCACGATTTAGAAATTCGAGCAACGTGGACCACTCCTGACTAATACTGATTTCTGCGTCGCCGACTAGCACCTTCCGACGCTTATCCTGGCGATACCGAGAAAAGCGATTGATGAAGCGATTAACCAATCGAATTTGTTGCTCGCGAGTTAGGTCGTGTCCCCGCTTGAGTACATGTCGAACGGCTCGCAATCGACTACTGCATTGCGTTTGGTCGGCGATACACGAATCAATAATGCTTCGTTGGTTCTCAATGCGACTGAGTAATCCGGCCCAGCTCGGCAACTGAGCAGCGGTGGCAAAGGCGTGCGTCTCGGGATCGAACAAATCATGTAGTTGGATAGTTACACTTATTTCAGCTGTGATCGTCCAACATAAACTAACGCACAAGCCAGCGATAGTTATCGCTCGCTTTGCGCAAGTAGGGCTACTCTTGCCGATATGTTCGTTTTTTTTCGGCACGGCGTGTCAGTCTCTTGGATCCATTGATGTCTTGCGCAAGGAGCCGTCTCATTTATTGGATTCGCATGCTTACCTAGATAGCGCTACTGAATTACCATCACCTTTGTTACAGCCTTTGCGGACAGATGATCACATGCGCGCTTTCGTCGCGTCCGATATTGCCAAGATTCGAAATGAACGCCTTCGAGTCAGAGCGCTCATTAGCAAACTCGGCGAATACGGTTATTACACAAATTTCTACGATGCAGATCTAAGTCGAGACGCGGCTGATACTTTCGCACGTAGGCAAGGCAATTGTCTCTCCTACACGAACATGTTCATTGCATTAGCGCGCGAAGCGGGATTAGATGCTCAATTTGAGATCGTCAAGACCCCACCAATGTACTCTGTATCTAAAGGTGTGCTGGAACATCAGGTACATATACGGGTTCATGTGCAATTACCTCTGCGAAGTCACCGAGAACGGTACTTGACGGTCGACTTCAATCGGCGAAACATACGCGAATTTGACGGTAAGGTCATATCCGATCAATTCGCGAAATCGCTTCATCTCGCGAATCTTGCCGTCGAATACTGGCACGATGGCCATGACCAGGCAGCATTTTCACACATGGTTCGAGCAATAAAGCTAGAACCCCGGCATGCCGACCACTGGACCAACTTAGCAACGTTCTATAAGCGACGGGGCAAAACTACGGAAGCGTTACAGCTTAATCGCTATGCACTTTCACTTGATCGAACACACATGGTGGCGTTGAGTGGCGTGGTTCAACACGCCCACGGGGAGGAACTCAGTCGTGCAAGGACAATGCTCAAACGACAGCGCACCAATAATCCATACTACCAATTCGCCTTAGCTCAGCGCGCACATGCACAAGACCATCTGGAAGACGCGCTTCATTTTGTCGATCAATCACTTCGTCTTGATAATCGAAATCATCAATTCTTCGAACTGAAAGGCAAGATCCTTCAGGAGCTCGAACACTTTACCGAAGCCCGTGAAAATTACCAGCGCGCTTTAAATTTTGCGCCAAGCGAACAGGAAAAGCAGCGCTATCGCAGAGCGCTGCTTGCTGTGGAACGATTTCTGATCAAAACTCCGATGTCGAATGCGCGAAGCGTCACAGTCAGCGGCTAAATCAACCTCATATAGCCTGCCACTAAAATTTCGCATCGCCAAAGTCTACCACTCATGAATTACGACGCCAACAACATATTCGCTCGTATTTTGCGTGGTGAAATCCCGGCGCATGTCGTGGCTGAAGATGAACACACGCTCGCGTTCATGGACGTCAGGCCGAGGGCAGACGGTCATGTTCTTGTGATTCCAAAAGCTGAGGCAAGGGATATCTTCGAAATTTCAGAAGAATCGTTGCAACATGTCATCGTACAAGTCAAACTCATAGCACGTGCGGCTCGGCATGCCTACCCAGACAGCGGTGTGCGGGTCATTCAATTGAACGGGTCAGAAGCGGGGCAATCTGTATTTCATCTGCATTTTCACGTCATACCTTCGAACGATGGTATGAACTTTGGATTTCATGGCGAAGTAGCCGCTGACGACGCGACCCTTAAGGCAAACGCAGCTCGTTTGAAACAGGCGCTTGCCTCGCTTAGCTAATTTTCAATAACACTGAGAATTAGCTAAGAAAAGAATATATCTTTTTGATTTACAAGGTTATTCAGTTGACGATATGAAAAATCGCAACGTCGCGATTATCGCCCATGTTGACCACGGTAAGACAACGCTCGTGGATCGCCTACTACAAGAAACGGTAGTAGGCGAGAGAGAAAAATTGGACGAAAGAGCACTCGACACGAATGATCTTGAACGTGAGCGTGGTATCACGATCCTATCGAAGACCACAGCCGTTGAGTACGGTGGTGTTCGTATCAATATCGTGGATACGCCAGGTCATGCCGATTTTGGTGGAGAAGTAGAACGCGTGCTATCAATGGTAGACGCGGTATTGCTGTTGGTCGATGCAGTCGAAGGACCTATGCCACAAACTCGATTCGTGACCTCGAAGGCGTTTGCAAGCGGTTTGAACCCGTTGGTGGTTGTCAATAAGGTTGACCGCTTCGGTTCAGAGCCAGAGCGAGTGGTTGAGGAAGTGTTTGATCTTTTTGACTCGTTAGATTGCAGTGAAGAACAATTGGACTTTCCAGTGGTATATGCATCTGGATTATTGGGACAATCGGGCACTGAACCAGACAATCTCGTCAATTCAATGCAACCACTATTGGATCTCATCGTCAATCACGTTCCGGAACCACCGGTCGTGGAAGGGCCATTCCAAATGCAGGTTTGTACGTTGGACTACTCGCCATACGTAGGCGTGATTGGTATAGGACGGGTTAGACGCGGGTCAATGAATGCAAAGATGCCTGTGCAAGTCGTTTCACAGAACGGCACGACCCGAATGGCAAAGCTAGCCTCAATTCAGGCGAACCACGGACTCCATCGGGTCGAACTTCATTCGGCAATCGCCGGTGACATCGTCTGTGTGACCGGTATAGACGATCTTAAAGTCTCAGATACGATCTGCGACGCCAAAATCGCAGAAGCGCTACCGCCGTTGATCGTTGACGAACCCACGGTAACCATGGCATTTCATGTTAATTCTTCACCTCGTGCTGGCAAAGAAGGCCAGTTTCTAACGAGCAGACACTTGAAATCAAGGCTTTTCACAGAAGCGATGCACAATGTTGCCTTGCGCGTTGAATCCACCGATGCATCCGACGTTTTTAATGTGAGTGGTCGGGGTGAACTTCATTTATCGGTCTTGATTGAAACGATGCGACGAGAAGGTTATGAACTCGCTGTTTCTCGGCCCAATGTGATCACCCGAACAGTTGCAGGTGTTGTGGAAGAACCGTTTGAAACGGTTTCATTAAGTGTAGAAACTCAGTACCAAGGTACCGTCATGGAATTGATGGGTGCAAGAAGGGCGACCATTCAAGACATCGCTAACGAAGGACAAGACCGGGTGCGTCTGACGTTTGAGGTAGCAACACGCGCCTTGAGCGGCTTCCGCTCATCATTCGCTTCCGAAACCTCGGGTACCGGCATCATGACATTTGGCTCAGCCGGTTATAAGCCCAAGCAGAGCAACCTTGAATCAGCACGGCGGAATGGTACGATGGTCTCAAATTGTGCCGGTCATGCCGTCGGTTATGCATTGTTCTCGCTGCAGGAACGTGGACAACTATTCGTCGCACCTGGCGACCTGGTTTATGAAGGCATGGTGATCGGCATGCACAACAAAGCAAACGATCTGGTCGTGAACCCGACTAAGGAAAAAAAATTGACGAACATCCGCGCGGCCGGTAGCGATGAGAATATTCTGTTAACGCCCCCGGTTGAGTTCTCACTTGAGCGCGCGATTGAATTCATTCAAGACGACGAGCTCGTTGAGGTTACGCCGACGGCGATTCGGATTCGAAAACGCTATCTCACCGAGCAAGAGCGTAAACGCCATCTCCGCGCATTAGCCGCTTAGATCGCTCTCTGACAAGAGCCCAAGAGGGGCGCCGGGTTTAACGCCCGGCGCTTCATCGGCTTATCTATCGTTCGGCAGAAATCTGAATTTCTTTATCGGTGATAAATTCGAGCAATGCGGGTTGCCCTTCCTTAGTGGCATTGATGCCGCGCTGCAGGGCCGATTGAATGTCATTAGGGTCGGTGACGCGTTCGCCGTAACCGCCGAAGGCCTTCGCCATATCGGCGTAATTTCCTGAAATATCTGTCGATCCGTATTTTTCTTGGGCGACCTGCATGATAGGAATTTCGATCGCCATCGAAAAGTTATTCATCAGAATCGACAGGATGGGTATGCGTTCGCGTACCGCGGTTTCGAAATCCATGCCGGTAAATCCGATGGCAGCATCGCCCCAGACATTGATACAGGTCTTGTCAGGTTGCGCAATCTTTGCCCCCATTGCAAGGCCTAAACCGTAACCGAGTTGCGTTGTCTTGCCCCAGCCGAGATAAGAGAGTGGGGTAGTGCTCGTCCAGAATGGCGAGAGTTGATCGCGAGGACTACCCGCATCGTGCGTAATGATCGTATTGTCAATATCCACCGCTTGCTGTAACTCGTTTAACACGCGATAGGGGTTGATCGGCGCTTCGTTGTTACTGCGCTTAGCATGCCATTCGTGAAGCCATGCACTACGCAATTCCGATATGCGACTTTGAACTGCACCGCGCCGTGTTTCCGCTTTTGCATGATCGCGGTCGCTCATGGCTTCGGTTAGGTGCTGAAGGGTAAGTTTTGCATCGCCGATGAGCGCATGCTCTGCCTCAACATCTTTGTTAAGATCCACGGGGTCAAGCGTTGCGTGGATGATAGTTTTGCCACGGGGCATGGCTACGCCAAAGCCAGTCAGCGCGAAACTGCACCCTATCCCTAAGATAACATCGGCCTCATTGAGAAAGGCTTTAACCGTGCGAGGGTTCGCGCGGCCCCCTGAACCCAGCGAGAGTTCGTGCGTTTCATTAAACGAACTCTTTCCTTCAAGGCTTGTGGTCACCGGAATTTGCCATTCCTCAGCAAACGCTCGCAGCTCATTCCACGCTTTGGCGTAATGAACACCTTGACCGGCATATATGACAGGACGTTCTGCGTTACTTAAAACCGCAGCTACTTCGTCGACCGCGGTGGGATCCGGGGTCGTGCGCGTAGCGTAGGCCGGTTTGTATTCCCATTGCTCGGGTACTTCTTCACCAAACAAATCAACTGGTATTTCGATTTGTACAGGCCCGGGTCGTCCATTTCGAAGCTGAAAGAAAGCGCGACGCATGACTTCAGGTAGGGCGCGACCCATCGTAAGCGGCTCCGACCACTTGGTGACATGCTTGGTGTTAAGCGTTGAGTTGTAATTTGGAAAGTAATTTGCAAGCCGTCTTGGATAGCCTGCGGGAAGAACCAAAATGGGGGACGACTCAGAATACGCTTGCGCGATGCCGCCGAACGCATTTTCCGCCCCCGGGCCGTGTTGCATGCAAAACGTACCAATTTTTTCGCCTGAAGAAAGACGTGAGTAAGCATCAGCCATATGCAATCCAATCCGCTCTTGGCGACAGATAACAGTGCGGATATCCGCACGGGCTGCCGCTTCAATGATCGTATTGACTGGATAGGCAAACAACACATCAACGCCTTCCTGTTTCAGCACATGGGCAATACCGTCCGCGACATTCACTGGATACTCCTGTATCTTTTAAAAGGAAACTAGTACGTGAATTATCGCTTAGTCAGTATGTAGCATATTTTCCCATTAATCATTAAGATATAGTAATTTAATCTAATGCATCCCACAACCAATGAAATATTTAATCATGGGTTCGTTAGGTATCTTCAATACGCCCTTTATAGAAAGCAGTGCTTACTTATAGAAATAGGAAGGAATTTGCTAAAGAACAGTTCGCCAAGGATGGCAAGTCTCACCTTGGGTGGTACACGGTGAGACGGGCTGGCGTCTGATGATTCAGCCGACGAATCTATCGATCTTCAGCTTAATAGCATCAGATTCCCAACAGGAATTCAAACCTCAGTGACACCAGTCCAACGAAGCTGCATTCGGAATTGGTTGACTTCAAAGCAAATACAATGAATGACGCATTACCCACGATGTACTAGACAGCGTATTGATTCGCTTTCGTAGGGTGATTGCGTTCGAGTTTTTGCAACGAAGTACAAGGGAATATGGCTTTGCTCTGGACTGACATAACGACTTGGATTACCGCCAATAGTTGGATAGGTACTGCCTTCGTTATTGTTTTTTTGAGTCTTGTTGCAAGACTCTTTCTCAAGATCGTGTTCGATCGACTCGAACGGGCATCACACCGAACGGAAAACATCTATGACGATGCAATCATTCGCGTGTCGCGCAAACCCCTAGGCTGGGCGGTTCTCCTCTACGGCGTCCTCTGGGCTGCTTCAATCGTGCGGGAACATACCGGCGCGGGCATCCTCGAATACATTTCACAAGCCCGGGAAGTTGGCACGATTGGTCTTTTAGCGTGGTTTGCCATCCGCTTTCTCCAGGAAGTTGCGAACACCCTGATCGAAATTCACGACGATGCAGAAGACAAAGCGACCATTGCAGCAGTCAGCAAACTGCTGAGAATTTCTGTGCTCATCACCGGATTCCTCATTGCATTACAGTCACTCGGTTTTAGCATTGAGGGAGTGCTTGCATTCGGCGGCATTGGCGGCATCGCCGTGGGGTTCGCAGCACGCGATATGCTCGCGAATTTCTTCGGTGCACTTGCTTTATTGCTTGACAAACCATTTGCTGTAGGCGACTGGATCCGATCAAGTCAGATGGAGATTGAAGGTACAGTCGAAGATATTGGTTGGCGAGTTACCCGAATACGCACGTTCGATAAGCGACCTTTATATGTACCGAATGCGAACTTCACAAGCATTACGATCGAAAATCCAAGTCGCATGACCAATCGCCGAATCAAAGAAACAATTGGAGTGCGCTACGATGATATGAACGTGTTACCGGCGATTCTGCAAGACATAAGGGCGATGCTCGCTAACCATGAAGAAATAGATACCAATCAGATTTTGATGGTTAATTTGAATGAATTTAACGAGTCATCGGCTGACTTCTTCATCTATACGTTCACTAAAACGACGAAATGGGCACGATTTCACGAAATTAAGGAGGATGTCCTGCTGAAGATCGCGGCTATCATCGAAAGTCACGGCGGTGAGATTGCTTTCCAGACGCATACACTTCACGTAGATCCCGCGTTATTACCGAACGATACACCGTGATCGAAATACCGAAAAACTTCAAACTGCTGTTTAGCTGTCAGCATATTGAGCATGCGATTGATCGGGTTGCAGTCCGATTGAATGTTGATCTTGAAGGGAAAGATGTCGTATTCGTTTGCGTGATGCACGGAGGGTTGCCATTTACGTGGGATCTCATGCGGCGCGTGCAGTTCAACGTGTTACTCGACTTCGTTCGTGTACATCGTTACGAAGCTACAGTGGGTGGTGAAATTCGCACGGAACGCGATCACCATCTGGATTTAGCGGGAAAAAACGTGGTTATCGTGGACGATGTACTAGATCGTGGTGTTACGCTTAGCAGGCTTTACGATCGCCTAGTACGCAGCGCTGACCAAGTGCTGAGCGCGGTTCTGTGCGACAAGAAAGCGCTACGTGAAGTTGAAATCGAAGCGGACTACGTTGCCCTTGATGCTCCAGACAGATATTTGATCGGTCGCGGTATGGATATGAATGGCATGTATCGCCAATTGCCGGATATTTATGCCATGACTGAGACTTAAGTGCTCGCATTTATCGTAAGCGGTACGCTGCTTGACGTTTTTGACCAAGCGCTCGAACAGCTCGACATCAAGACCCCTTTCGGCGCGCCATCTGCACCCCTTGAAGTGCACAATGTTGGTGGTAGTCACTGTTTAGCGTTGTTTCGGCATGGCAGAGATGCTAGCATTGCCGCGCATCGGGTCAATTACCGTGCGAATGTGTGGGCGCTCAAAGAAGCCGGTGCAACGCAGGTGGTCGCTTATGCTACGACGGGGAGTATTGATCGGGAAATTCAGATTGGTTCATTTGTCGTTCCGGACCAAATCATTGACTACACGAACGGTCGCGCCGGTAGTTTCCAGGTGGATGGTGTGAAAGAACACTTCGACTTCACGTTCCCATTTTCACAAACATTGCGAGCTAGCGTGATTGACGCAGCCATTGGTGCAAAGCTTGCTCCTCTCGCTAGCGGCACGTATGCATGCACCCAAGGACCCCGATACGAAACTGCTGCTGAAATCGACAAATACCGTCGAGACGGCTGCTCAATCGTTGGCATGACTCTTATGCCCGAAGCGGCGCTCGGGCGCCAGATCGAACTTGAGTACGCTGCACTGGCGCTCGTCATGAACCCAGGCGCAGGTATTCACGGGGAGGCGGTGGACATTCCCGGTTCCACTCGCTTTACGGATGAAGCAGTCTTACCGATCCGATGTTTTAATCAAGAAATCGTCCAGCGCATCTAGTCGGTTTTGCAAATCAGGTGAAAGCGAAACTTTCAGTACCTCGGCAATCAGGCCGAATTTTGGATGATCGAAATAGTGCACATCCTTGGGTTTCATCCGTCGTTGTTCTTTAAGTTCAATGACCGGGAATTGATGTTCTCCCTCCTGTTGTCTTATATGTAGCCATAAATGAACAGTAAAGTGGATAAACTGCCCTTTCGATACCCCGAAATAGCCTTCCGTGGGAAAGCGGTCTAGAGCTTGGAAAAACACACGTTCTGGGGTATTGGTGTGGGGAAGAAGTGCTTGTCGCCACTTAAAGTGCTTAATAATGGTTGCGCCGCTAGCGCGTAGGCGCGCGACAGTGCGACGGAGGCGAATGTCACGCTCGTTCATCGTGAAACTTTGCTCACGCAGCTCTTTACGAAATGCCTCAATCGCTGCGGTAACTTCCTGAAGCTCTAGTTCAAGATCGTAGTCAGGCGTTCGTGCCTCTAAGTTTGATCCTTCGACGATCGCTAGATTTTCATCAATCTCGTCTTCCATATCGACAAAAGAATTCAACGAGAGCTCGGTAAACCAGGTACCGAACGGCACAGGCGCGAATGCATGACCGAAGAGTAGGTCGTAGCTCTCCTCAGGTGGTAATAACCATGCAGGAAACGTTCCCCACAAATCGGTACTGGCAGCATCAACTATCTTCCTTGGCACGTCTGGATATTGATTTGGTACGCTAAATCGAAGATCGCTACCGACAGTGAGGTCGATATCGGCAGATCGCTCGCGCAAGCCTTGGCGCTCCTTTTCAGTTAACGGAAATGCTCGTGCGATGTGGTCAATCTTCTTCGGCGCCGCCTTAATCAAGTCTTCAATATCAATGGCCGCATCAAAAAACAACCGATCAGTATTGGTCGAGTTGTCTATGGCTTCCGGTTGAAGGAAAACGATAACTTCGATTTCGTACCAATCGTCTAACCACTCAATCAGATTCGCGCTGGCGGTACAACAAGTCAGTGCGAGAAATGCAAGCGCGGCTTGTTGATTGAAGTTCACGCAACCTTTTGTGCTGGTTGCGACATCTCGATAGCTTGAAGAAATTGTTCAATATACGTTATTCGCTCTTCCACCTCACGATACGTGTGTCGAATTCTTAGTTTTCTACCGCTATCTGCCAATTCGTACTGCTCTCTAGGATTGCTCGTTTGAATCCGATTGAGAAGCTTGCCAATATCAAACAATTGTGAGTCGACAAATTCGATCGAACCACCGCGTCGGCTGAGGCGTATTGAACCAATACCTCGTTCAATGGCGTCCAGTCTGATCTTGGTTACTCGAAATAGATTCTGCAGAGCATCAGGTATCGGACCAAATCGATCAACGCATTCGGCCATGAGGTGATCAACTTCGAGTTTCGTAAGCGCGTTTGCGATTCGCTTATACAGAATCAGACGTGATTTAACACTCGGCAAGTAATCTTCAGGGATTAATGTGGGTATTTTCATATCAATGTCATGGCCTAATTCGAACGGTTTGTCCAGATCAGGTACGCGGTTGCTCTTCATCGCTTCAATCGTTTCGTCAAGCATGCGGATATAGAAGTCGTAACCGACATCCGTGATTTCACCCGATTGCTGTTGTCCGAGTAGCTCGCCCGCGCCTCGGATTTGCATGTCTTCCAACGCCAATTTGAATCCGGCCCCAAGTTCATCCGCTTGTGCAATAGCTTCAAGACGACGCTTTGCTTTCGGCGTGAGCACAAACTCAGGAGCCGTTGTCAGATAGGCATATGCTTGGTGGTGCGAGCGACCTACGCGACCTCTAATTTGATGCAACTGGGCCAGGCCCAGCGTATCCGCGCGTTCAATCACAATCGTATTGGCATTCGGCACATCAATACCGCTCTCGATAATCGTCGTGCAAACGAGTACATTGCCGCGTCGATGGTAAAAGTCGGACATCGCTTGCTCAATTTGCAATTTTGGCATCCCACCATGAGCGACCAGCACTCTCGCAACAGGCACGAGTTCCCCGACTTTTTCAGCGACATTGAAAATGGTGTCGATCCGATTATGGAGGTAATACACTTGGCCGCCGCGATCTAGTTCGCGCGTAATAGCATCTCCGATTTGGGACCAATCGTGTTCGGCAACGAAAGTACGAATGGCAAGTCGTGCCGCAGGCGGAGTTTCGATTAAAGATAGATCGCGTAATCCTTCTAGCGTCAAGTTAAGGGTACGGGGGATAGGGGTTGCGGTTAATGTAAGTAAATCGACATTTGCTTTTTGTTGTCGCAGCCTCTCCTTATCGCGTACCCCAAAACGATGTTCTTCGTCGACTATGAGCAGTCCTAAATCTGCCGGTTTGACCGTCGCGTGAAGCAACTGGTGAGTGCCGACCACGATATCTAGCTTGCCTTGTGCAACCTGCTTTAACATGGTGTTGCGTTGTTTCGCCGTGCGATGACGCGTGAGATAGTCAATCGTGACGGGCCAATCGGCAAAGCGATCTTTAAATGTCTCAAAATGCTGACGCGCAAGTACCGTCGTAGGTACGAGCACAAATACTTGTTTACCTTGCAACGCGACGTGAAAAGCCGCTCGCATGGCAACTTCAGTTTTCCCGAAACCGACATCGCCGCACACCATGCGGTCCATGGTGCGTTCTGAGTCTAAATCGTTAATAATCCCGTCAACTGCAGCCGATTGATCGTCAGTAAGTTGGAAATCACATTGATCACAGAATCGTTCGTACAGGTCGTCGGGTGGTGCGAACGCAAACCCTTGACCCATCGTGCGTCGTGCAGACATACTTAACAATTCGGCGGCTACATCATGAACACGACCCTCCGCACGTTCACGTACTTTGCGCCAACGGTCGCTGCCAAGTTGATCTACTTTTAGGTTTTCGTCATCCGCTCCTACATAACGAGTGATGAGATGTAGCGATGTCACAGGTATACGAAGTAAGTCGCCGTTTGCATATTCGAGTGACATAAATTCGTTTTCAATATCGTCGATCACGAGTGAGGTTAACCCCCGATAGATACCGATGCCATGATCAATGTGCACCACCGGTGTTCCGATATCGATCTCGAAAAGATTTCGAATAACTAGATTTGGATCAATGGTTTTTTTTCGCGATCGCAAGGCGACAGCTGCACTATGCGAGTCGAATAAATCAGTTTCACAAATCAGATCCACGTCGGAAAATGCGCAACTTCGATCAACCGGCGCAACCGCTAACCCGAGCTGATTCGATGACTCAATATAGGTTTGAAATGAATTGGTATGTACAGGTAAAACATCAGCTTTTCGAAGAAAGTCTGTAAGAAACTCGCGACGGCCATTCGTCTCAGCAACGAAAAGCGTTCGTTTAGCAGCATTCGTCAAATGCGCCTTCAACCGGGCAAGCGGTTGATTCGAACGACGATTTGCGGTTATATTCGGCAGCGGGGCGGATACAAGGGTATCTGTATGTCGTTGCGACGTGCCATTTGTATCCAGCTGTATTCGCGCATATCGGTTCCACACCTTCCTGGCATCGTCAGGCCGTACATAGAGTCGAGTTGGTAGCAGCAACGGACGTTTTGGGTCATATCGAAAGGACTCGAATCGACGTTCTATTTCTTCCCAAAACGCATCAGCGCTATCGTGAACATTGTCATCAAAAAAGAACCGTGTGCGTTCACTAATGTAATCAAAAAATGTCGAGATTTCCTTAAAAAATAGAGGTAAGTAACACTCAATACCATCAGGTGAGAAGCCTTGACTTACATCCTGGTAGTCAGGACAATAGCGGACATCCTCTTCAAAACTAGCATGCCAGGCGCGCCGAAATTGCGCGATGCCTTCTTCGTCGAGTCGAAATTCATGCGCAGGAAGTATGGCTACATGGTCAATGCGCTCTACGGTCAACTGCGATTCGACGTCAAAGTACCTGAGAGTATCCACCTCGTCGTCGAATGTATCTACGCGCAACGGTCGTGATGCGCCCATCGGAAATAAATCAACAATAGACCCTCGAACAGAGAATTCACCATGTTCATATACCGTGTCGACCCGTCGATATCCTGCTGATGTAAAACGCGCGATCTGCTCTTCTATGTTGAATTGATCGCCTACTTTAAGTACGAAGGAGCGAGATCGAACATGATCTGGTGGAACCATGCGGTGGAGGATGGTTCGAATGGGCACGATGAGAACGCCTTGCTTGAGGTCGGGTAGGCGATAGAGCATCATCAAGCGATCAGCGATTAGCGATTTTGGTGGCGAAAAGCGATCGTAGGGTAGGGTTTCGTAATCAGGAAACGTGTGTACGGCCAGTTCTGGTGCGAAAAAAGCCAACTCGGCTTCGTAACGATGGGCGTTTTCTGAGTTGTTGGCGACCAAAACAATAAGATCGTCTGTTCTGCGCGCTAAGTCGGCTATATAGCGGCTTGCAGCACACCCATATACATTAGTCCAATTACGCACTTGACCAGCAACGGGGAATGCGATTTCAGGTGATGAAATGGTCACAGTAGTTTTCTATGCTGCTTGTATTCGTATATGTGCGTGCGGTCGAAAAAGGCGAAAATCAAAGATTTCTCGACGTAAAGCAAAGCCGAGCCGCTGAATCGCCGACTTGTTGTCGTAGTCGTGCAGTGGCGGCTTTCGGTTGATCCGCAGAGACACGAATTTTAGGAAGCGACTTGATCGAAGCATTCACCGATCTAGCCCCGTTCCTTTTCGACATCCGATTTTGCTGTGCCACTGCATTTTTGTTGCCATAGTTTGCAAAGTATCGGAACCTTGAAATTCAAGCTCCTGGTCGCATGACTTGAAATAGAGTGTGTAGTTATGAATATACGGCTTCTGGTGAAACGTTAAGGATTGAGATATTGAATTGTGTGATTGCGTTATAACTCTCGCCATGAAACAACCACATCTCCCTAATTCTGACTTCTGCCAGTGGACATGAAACTCAATTGAAAGAACCATATCCCTTATAAGCTGACGATGTCGAAACGAAAAGAGAAGTGCGGCAATGAGCTATCGTTACGCGATGGAAAAGCAGCGAACCGACAGACTCTTGCGAATAATAATGTTCTACACCCCAGAGTTCGGCTCGAGTCTACAATATTTTGATAGAATTACATCATCTCGTTCGCCTTAAAGTCCTTGTAAGGAAAGTCTTTAAGACTCGTTTTTTTACTGCCAAGGGACTAATACCGATCGACTCATACTTCACGCAACGGATCTGCTTGTCTAACGTCTCACGAATTGAGACCCCAGCATTTCACCTACGCCCATTAACGGTTGTTTGGGGTCGGAATAACCGAATGAATGGCTGCGGTTGCATGCACAAGCCGTGAAATTGGACAGCGCATTTTTTCTACTATGAACCCAACGGATATTAACAAGCCCGATTACTTCCACAAAGTCGTGGATTGTCAGTGGGCTTGCCCTGCGCACACGCCCGTACCTGAATATATTCGCATGATCGCGGCCAAACGCTATACCGAGGCTTATATGATCAACTGGGAATCCAACGTGTTTCCCGGCATCCTCGGACGAACGTGCGATCGTCCATGCGAACCTGCCTGCCGACGCGTTCGCACAGAAGAAAAGCCAGTCGCAATCTGTCGTCTGAAACGCGTCGCGGCAGACCACAAAGGTGATATCCAGTCATATCTGCCACACGTACCTCGTATCAAAAACGGCAAGCGTATCGCGTTACTCGGTGCAGGCCCCGCATCGCTTGCCGTTGCGCGGGACTTACTGCCGTTCGGCTACGAAATCGACATGTTCGATCGGGATCCGGCTGGAGGCGGCATGATGCGAAGCCAAATTCCAGCGTTTCGACTGCCGGCTGATGTTCTCGAAGAGGAAGTCGACCTGATCGTCAATATGGGCATAAACGCGAACTACAACTATGAAATTACAAGCATGAAAGATATGCTTGATTTAGATTACGACGCGTATTTCATCGGTACCGGGGCGCCGCGCGGTCGAGATTTGGACTTGCCGGGACGCAAGGAAGTAGACGAACATATCGCCATCGGTATTGATTGGTTGTCAAGCGTTGCGTTTGGACACACAACTTCGATCGAAGGCAAAGTGATCGTGATGGGTGGCGGTAATACCGCCATGGATTGCTGCCGTACCTCCAAACGCCTAGGCGCTGAGCGTGTGACCGTGGTCGTTCGCTCTGGCTTCGATGTCATGAAAGCGAGCGAATGGGAGAAGGAAGATGCGATGTCGGAAGGTATTCCGATCATCAACAATCGCCCACCCAAAGAATTCGTTCACGAAGATGGCAAGCTAAAAGGAGTTATCTTCGAATGCGTCAAGCCAGTTGAGGAAAACGGCCGTTTGAAGTACATTCCGACTGGCGAGCCGGATGTATTTATTGAATGCGACCGCATCCTCATGGCCATTGGTCAGGAAAATCACTGCCCTTGGATCGAACGGGATATTGGGATTGAATTCGATAAGTGGGATTGCCCAATTCTGGATGAAGTTACACTCCAATCAACCCATCCGAAGATCTTTTTCGGCGGTGATTCTGCATTCGGTCCTGAAAACATCATTTGGGCCTCCGCGCATGCGCATCAGGCCGCTATATCCATTCACTTGCTTTGTCAAGGTAAGGATCCAAAAACTGATCGACCCCCGGAAGGATTGAACCTTATAAGTCAAAAAATGGGTGTGCACGAATGGTCCTACGACGCAGAGCACGATGCGTCCAAACGATATATCGTGCCACATGCTAATCGAAAGCGCTCGCTCGAAAACATTAAGGTTGAAGTCGAATTAGGTTTCGATGAATTACTCGGCAGCCAGGAAGCGCAACGCTGTCTGAATTGTGACGTCCAAACGGTATTCACTGAAAAACTGTGTATCGAGTGCGACGCATGCGTTGATATTTGCCCAATGGACTGCATAACCTTTACGGCAAACACCGAAGAATCGGCATTGCGGGAGTATCTGACAGCGCCTGCAAGGAACCTCGAGCAAGCGTTATATGTTTCTGAGGATCTTACAACCGGACGGGTCATGGTCAAAGACGAAGACGTATGTCTGCATTGTGGCTTGTGCGCTGAGCGGTGTCCGACAAATGCCTGGGATATGCAGAAATCAATCATTCACATTCCGCAACTTGGATCCTACGCGGAGTGACAACCTACAACGATTTCGTGATTCGATTCGCGAACGTCAACGGCTCCGGCTCTGCTAGCGCGAACGGCATGTTTGCGAAAGCGTTATTTCGCATGGGCATCCCCGTTGCATCGCGCAATATCTTTCCTTCAAACATCCAGGGCTTACCGACATGGTTTGAAGTAAGAGCATCGGAGCGAGAGTTGTTCGGCCAACGCAGCGAGGTCGACATCATGGTCGCTATGAACGCGGAGACATTCGAGCAGGATGTCGCCGCCTTGCGGAGTGGTGGTTATCTACTCTTCGATAGCACAAAAGGTCGAGACCCCCGACTCGCAAGAGAAGACATCGTTCCTATTGGGGTACCAATTTCGCGTCTGATTCTATCTGAATTCACCGATCCAAAACAGCGTCAGCTCTTCAAAAATATCGTTTATCTCGGTGTGCTCACATCATTGCTAAGTATCGACTTTGACGTGATCACCAACATGGTCTCGACGCAGTACAAAGGCAAAGATGAGCTTATCCAACCGAACATTCACGCCCTTGAGATTGGACGCTCGTATGCGCAAAACTATCTTGAGTGTCCGCTGCCCATTCAAGCACGTCATTCCACGAAACTTGGCAACCGCATATTCATTGACGGGAACACCGCCGCGGCGCTGGGCGCAATCTATGGTGGTGCCACAGTGTGCGCTTGGTATCCGATTACACCGTCAACCTCTATGGCAGAAGCATTCGAACAACACGCTAACCGCTTACGGATTGATCCAGCCACATCAAAGCGTAAATTCGCCATCATTCAAGCGGAAGACGAACTTGCAGCATTAGGTGTAGTGATAGGTGCAGGGTGGAATGGTGCACGCTCGTTTACGGCAACGAGCGGCCCGGGTATTTCGCTCATGACCGAGTTCTTAGGGCTAGCATACTTTGCCGAGATTCCTGCTGTCTTATTCGATATTCAACGGGCCGGACCGTCAACAGGCATGCCCACGAGAACGCAACAGGCGGATCTGTTGTCGTCTGCTTATGCATCGCATGGAGATACCAAGCATCCTCTGTTATTTCCGTCGACACCGCGCGAGTGTTTTGATTTCGCAGCTTCGGCGTTCGACTTTGCAGATCGTCTGCAAACCCCTGTCATTGTCATGAGCGATTTAGATCTCGGCATGAACGAGACAACTAGCGATGCGTTTGAATGGGATGACAGCCGTCGATATGATCGTGGCAAGGTGTTGACTGCTGAAGATCTTGAAAATGTAAAGGAGTTCGGTCGCTATCTTGATGTGGACGGGGATGGTATCGGCTTTCGCACGCTACCAGGAACACACCCATCAAAGGGTGCATTCTTTACCCGCGGCACGTCAAGGGATGAATATGCCACCTATACCGAAGATCCAGACGTGTACAGCAAGAATATGGATCGCCTGCTATCTAAGTGGGAAACAGCGAAAAGTCTTCTTCCTTCCGCCGAAATCAGTAGTCAAAATCGACGCACCGGTATCGTTTATTTCGGCACGACCGCTACGCCGATGACCGAAAGTCTTGAAGTACTTGACGCAAACGGCGTTGAACTTGACACGATGCGCATTCGTTCGTTTCCGTTTGGACCGGAGGTTGTTGAATTTATCGATAACCACGAGATCGTGTTCATGGTCGAACAGAACCGAGACGCGCAAATGAAAATGCTTATGGTGAACGAACTTGATCTATTGCCTTCCAGCATTCAATCCGTTCTGTATTACGGTGGCATGTCTATTTCCATGGAATTCATCGTTGACGAAGTGCTGTCTTACTATAGGGCACATAACATCCCTCGTATCAAGGTCGTCTCGACATGACGTACGTTCCCAAACCTAAAGTAAGTCACCCCCTACTGCAGTTCAATGAAGTCGGCCTGACGCGCAGGGATTACGAAGGGGCGGTATCTACGCTATGTGCCGGCTGTGGTCATGACTCGGTGAGCGCAGCAGTTGTGATGGCATGCAATGAACTGTCGATTCCCCCGCATCGGTTTGCCAAGATTTCCGGGATTGGCTGCTCATCCAAAACCCCGAGTTATTTCCTAGGCGCATCGCATGGTTTCAACTCAGTACACGGACGTATGCCATCCGTCGCTACGGGCGCAAATCTCGCAAACCAAGATTTGTATTGCATCGGTGTTTCCGGCGATGGCGACAGCGCATCAATCGGTATTGGGCAATTTGCGCATATTGTGCGACGTAAAGTCAATATGCTGTATATCGTTGACAACAACGGTACATACGGACTTACGAAGGGACAGTTTTCCGCCACGAACGATCGAGGCTCGACAAGCAAAAGAGGCGTACCGAATCTCTATTCTCCGATTGACATGGTGTCCATGGCATTGCAAATTGGTGCAAGCTTTGTTGCACGCAGTTTCTCAGGTGATAAGCAGCAGCTTGTACCGTTGATTAAAGCAGCGATCATGCACAAAGGGTTTGCATTTATCGACGTGATATCACCCTGTGTGATGTTTAACAACCACAATGGTTCGACGAAAAGCTATCAATACGTTCGCGAGCACACTGCATCTATGGTTGATGCGCAGTTGATCATGCCGCATGAGGAAATCAAAGTTGAGTACGCGCCGGGGACGCTAAAGGAAGTCGAGATGCCAGATGGCAGCATACTTCGACTAAGAAAGCTCTCCGAGACATACGACCCACACGATCGAGTAGGGGCACTGAATCACGTACAGAGAGCGCAGGAAGAGGGCGATGTCATGACAGGATTGCTGTACGTTGACCCAGTTTCCTCTGACCTGCATGAAGTACTTGAGACAACGAACACTCCGCTCAACCAGCTTGGGGAAGAAGCACTTTGTCCTGGTGCAGAAGCTCTAGAGGCGATAAACGCAAACTTTAGATAGATTTGAGATTTGGCTAATCGTTGCGTGAACGGCATAAGCCAATATGTTGCTGAGTGAATGAAGGTTGCGAAATGATTGTGCTAAACGCTTGATGGTCTTGTACAAGAAGCGAAACACGGTGTTGAACGCTAAACTGCAATCGCCAATGACACCTTGCTCGTCAACTATTTGATCTTATTCGCAGGTGTGCTGCCCAGTTCGGTATTGTAAAAACATTAGGAGCAGTGTACAACAATTGAAAATGGATATAGTAGATCTTATTAGAACTAGCTTTTTAATAAACCACGATAAGAGAACCATCCATTCATTAGGAAGCCTATGCTCGGCTTCCTAGTGGCTGCCTATTTAAGCTAGGCACCACGCAGCGAAAAAAACGCCGCGCCGCGCATGTTCAATAGGGCACCTCTCAAAACCCCCTAAAATTGCTCTTGGAGTCCATCATCTAAACTGATTGAGTAATAAAATCAATAGGTTAATATATATCATAGTCAGTGGAATTTGGGTTTTGAGAGGTTCCTAATAGGTAATAAAGTGAATGATATAGGCTACCACAAGGAAAGAACCCAACACATACGAGACATTCCGCCACAACGGAGGAAGGCTTTTCAATGTAGCGAAGTATTCGAAAGGTGGAGGTTTGGGTAGGGAGCCATACTGTTTTTTATAGTGCCACATTGAGACAAGAGATAGGGTCAGAAACGCTAGTGTTCCGAAAAACAGCACTGTGAAGAACATTAACACTCTCCTAGCCAATCAGCATGTTATGCACTGAATTTAACCACTTTCGTCGCCGCCTGATCCACTTCCGTCGTCTACCACGCAAATGAGGTCCTTAATTACTTAAAGGCATCTCTCAAAACTCAAATTCACTGACGATGATATCCATTAACTCATTGATCCTATTACTTTATCATTTTGAACAATCAACTCTCAGATCAACTTTAGGAGGTATTGAGAGGTTCCCTTGACTCGTACAACTGTGGCTGTAGTGTGAGGCAATCTCGTGGTTGCATTATGATAGATAGGATCGCTCGCTTGTGCCGTTTCTACAAAGAGAACTGTACGGCTACCCAAAACTTCGTTGCATTCAATCCTAGCGCCGACGGTTTAAACGCTTCGTTGGCATGATAGTGGGCAGCTTTTACAAGCCACTTATATTTCCCGAAAGTGCGTGTAGCAGCAAAGTCTAACTCATTGCCGTATGAGCCTAGATTCGGTCCGAGACTCTCCCACGGAACGAATCGATGAACCGCAATCGTGGTATCCCAACCAAAAATTCGCTCTTTTATTCGTAGTTCACTGTCAATTAATCCAGCGGGCGGCGTATGCACCAAAAACTTATCTGCTGCACCGGCATAACCATGAAGCGTGGCCAGCGGTGTCTTAAACGCGTATACCCCATCGCCTTCAAGTACCGTAGCACTAAACGCAATGCTGCCTGTCGTGTTGTCCTTGCTAAAGTTTGAAAAGTCCACACCGAATAATATCTGTGCATGCATTAGTTCGTCCGCGCCGTGAGCGTCGTTTAATGCCGACTGCATCGAAATGGCAGCTTTACAGGGACCTGACCAACCGGATCCTTCCGTGAAGCATGGTCCATCGGCCATGAATCCAATCGTGCGAGTAGAAAGGGCAGGGTTGTCATCGAAATCTAAGTTGTAGTAGTAGCCTGCTAGATTCCCCAAATTGGGTACTGCGACAGTGGCGTGAATACCTAAGCCATCAAGATCCCACTCCCGTGCAGAGCGATTTGGATGATCGCGACCTAGCAAGCGATACGCCTTTTCAATGACCGCACCTTCAATCCTGAACGAGTCACCGATCTTCGCGTCAATGCTCAGACCATCAAACGTCTGATTATTCTGTCGCCAGCCTACAGTCCCCACAAAGCGAGACGGATGAGGACCAAGATTAATGTAGTGACGACCGTATCGGGCTTGCCAGGAGTCGTCTTTGTACTCAACATAGAGTTCATCTACTTCAGTACCGGAAGGATCTGCCTCAACGGCATACTCAGTTTGACCATTTGTTCCCCCGTCGTTATACGAATCAATCCCGAAATCGTTTACGTGCTCTACGGCAATAACGGAACGAAAATTCCCGAGCTGTGGTGTGCGGAGCGTCATAAACACTCTGCCTGTTAATGTATTGGCATCGCGGTTAACAGAATCGTCTACGTTCGCGAAGCGAATACGTACGTCGGTTTTGTACCGATCGTCGTTACACGTAGTCGAGCTAGGACATTGGTCTTCTGCCAGCGCGAAGAAGGGTGTGACGCTACCTAAGATCACCAATGGCAAAAGTTGCTTGATGCTCACGCTCTTAAGAATTCAACATGGCGAAATGTGCGGGAATTTTTCTCTGATGAGGGTTATTTCCGAGTGACATTCTAAACGAACTCGTTTATATCATTCGCAGTTCATACAAGTTCGATATGGGTATTTCTGTTGGCGTTACCACACCTTGAGGACTATTTTCCTGATTGGAAACGTCGCGAAGAAAAAGCGGAGGCCATGATCCCAATCATTGGCAAGCTATACCGAAAAAACGTAGTTACTTATATGTACGGTCGCGCACTGTACAACCAGAGTGTAACCGACATCATGCGAACGCACCGTTTTGTACGTCAGGTCGCGAAAAATGAGCTGTCTGAAGATGAGAGTTTTCCATTACTCCGCGAGCTCGGCGAACTTGACCTTGGGCCATCGCATGTCGATGTAGGCAAGCTCACTGTTAAGTACATGGCACTGCAGGAAAATGGCCAGCCGGTACCGACGGAACGCGAATTTGCAGCGCAGGAGTGTCGCGAAGTCATCGGCCGTGATGTTAAGCCGCTTAGTAAGCCTCAGGATATTGTGCTGTACGGATTCGGTCGGATAGGGCGGTTGCTGGCAAGGTTGCTGATTGAGAAAACCGGCGGCGGCGATCAATTGCGACTTCGCGCGATTGTCGTCCGTCCTAGCAAAGAGAGAGACCTCGAAAAGCGCGCGAGCTTGTTACGCCGCGACTCCGTTCACGGTGCCTTCAAAGGCACGATTCGGGTGGACCAAGAAAACCAATGCATCATTGCCAATGGCAACGTCATTCGATTAATTTACTCGGATTCGCCCAGCACAATCGACTACACGGAGTACGGTATCAAGGATGCGCTTGTTATCGATAACACTGGTGCATGGCGCAACGACCAAGGGTTGCGGCAACATTTGGAGGCTAAGGGCGTCGATCGCGTCATTGTCACTGCCCCGGGCAAAGAAGATGTGAAGAACATCGTCTCAGGTATCAATTCGCACCTACTTTCACACAATGACAAGATACTCTCTGCAGCATCTTGTACGACCAATGCGATCGTACCGGTGTTGAAGGCTGTCAATGATGAATTCCAAATCGCACACGGGCATATGGAGACCGTTCATGCCTATACGCCTGACCAAAATTTACTTGATAACTACCATAGGAAAAACAGACGCGGTCGAGGCGCACCTCTCAACCTGGTCATCACGGAAACCGGCGCATCGAAAGCTGTAGCAGACCTACTGCCCGAGTTAGGCGGTAAGCTGACAGGCAACGCGATTCGCGTGCCTACCCCGGATGTTTCGCTCGCGATTCTCAATCTTCGCCTAGAGAAAAACACCGATCGCCTGTCGTTCAATAACTTCCTACGGGATACGGCGTTAAATTCAGCGCTACAACGACAGATTGATTACATTGAAACACCCGAAGTAGTATCATCGGATTTCATTGGTAATCGTCACGCGTGTATCGTTGATGGCGAGGCTACCATCGTAGACGGAGGCAAGCGGGTTGTACTTTATGTCTGGTATGACAACGAATTCGGTTATTGTTGCCAAGTGATTCGCGTGGTACAAAAGTGGGCTGGAATCAGCTACCCACTGATCCCTAGCGATGTCGCAAAAACTGGTTTCGGTTGATTCATGTTGACCCATATGGTTCGGTTTCAACGTTTGTAAATACCAATCAATGAGCACACTTCTAGTTTTCGGCGCTGTTGCGTTTGTCATTCTGGCCTGGATTATCCGAACACGCTCCGCGCGGAAGAAATGGGTCGCTGAGCTTGATCTAATCGGCCAATGGGATCTTGAAGGTGAAAACGTCAACAAGGAGCGCATTGAATTCATTGGCACTCGCGGGGATGCCGGAAACTATATAGCGAGTACCGACGACACGCTTGAATCGGGTAGCTGGTACTTATCAAGTTATTGCCTCGTTTTAGAACCGAATGAAGGCGAACCTCAACGATATGAATTGCGACGATTTGACGTAGGTCGGATTGGTATCGACGGTCCTAATCGTGTTAGGCAAATCTACCGCAAAAAGCGCGTATCAAATATCATCAAGTTGCACGAGCATCAGACGAAGAATCCTTAAGCTCGTCTAGCGTTTTGAAGCGCTCTTCTGCTACTTTATTTGGGAACATGTAAGAGCTTAAAGCGATCGCGATGCTTGCCAGTAGAAACGCGGGGATTATTTCGTACATGTTAGAGAATATACTGCCATCGTACTGAACACCAAGGTTATGCCATACTAGCGTCGTAACAGCGCCAATCACCATGCCCGCAACGACTGCATCGCCAGTCGTACGCTTCCAGAATAAAGCGAACAACATCGCCGGTCCAAAGCTCGCTCCAAGTCCAGCCCACGCATAAGCCACAATATCAAGAATGACGCTCTCCTCGTCAAACGCAATCACGCCTGCACCGCAGGCAACACCGATGACGACTAGGCGACTTACAAAAAGCTTGTGCTGTTTAACTCTGAACAGATCATTAACGATACAAGTGGACGCTACAATGAGTTGCGAATCAACCGTGCTCATCACGGCAGCGAGAATGGCGGCAATGAGCATGCCGGCCAGCCACGGATTCAACAGAATTTCGGCAACACGAATAAAGATGGTTTCCTCGTCGCTTAGGCCAGGGACGATGGCCGCTCCAGTTAAACCAATACCGATTGCGCCTAGCGTTGCGAGCAACATCCAAGTCATCGCGATAGTTTTCGCACGACCGAGCTGAGCTGGTTGCTTAATTGCCATGAATCGCGCAAGAATATGCGGTTGGCCGAAATAGCCCAGCCCCCATGCTAGAAGACTGATAGAGGCAAGGAATCCTCCTGTCGTGAAGTGTAGTTCAATAGTTTGTTGTGGCTCGAATTGCAATGCCGCGATAGGTAATGCAATAAGTGCAACAAGCATTAAAACTGCTTGAAACGTGTCAGTCCAACTAACTGCGAGAAACCCCCCGGCAACCGTGTACACCATAATGACGCCGACGCCGACGGCAACAGCCATTTGATAGTCCCATCCTAGAGTTGACTGGAATAGTTTGGCGCTGGCGACGAATCCTGACGACGTGTACACCGTGAAGAACACGATGACCACCAAACTCGAAACGATTCGTAACGGGAGATCGTGATAACCTGTACGCAAGCTAAAAAATTGCGGTAGAGTCGCTACTTCTTTTTCGTACGTACTCGCAAATCGACGTAACTTTGGCGCGACCAAATGCCAATTGAAGAATGCACCAATGAGTAAACCAACGACTATCCACGCTTCAGACAAGCCAGATAGATAAATCGCTCCTGGTAAACCAAGCAATAGCCAGCCAGACATGTCGCTCGCACCTGCGGAAAGGGCGGTGACTGGTGCTGACAGTGAACGCCCACCGAGGTCGTAATCGAAATCGGTTCTGGTACGGCGATAGGCAACGAATGCAATATACCCTACTATTGCAAAATAGAAAGCAAACCCGAGACTGAATTCGTTCATGGAAGGGTATGGTAAATAACCAAGCGCATGCCGCAGAAGGCGTCAATTTGACAAGATAGGGTACCGCGAACCCTTTTAATATTCACCTGCCATGTCCAATTCACGAAAAAAGCTTGAATCTCGCATTCGGCAACTGCTTGGCACAATCTCAGTACTTCTACCTCTAAGATCGAAGATTGACTGGTCAACAACCATTGCGGCCCACTGGCGTCCGGATTTATTCGGAGGAGGTTTCCATGCGATCAACGTAGTTCCGACTATTGATCTTGACAATTTACTAGAAATTGATCGACAGAAAGCTGAATTAGTTACTAACACGCGCCAATTTTGTGCCGGCTTGCCTGCTAATAACGCACTGCTATGGGGTGCGCGCGGCACTGGTAAATCCTCATTGATACAAGCCATTTTGCATCGCTTCGCTCCAGATGGATTGCGGGTTGTGCAAGTTGATAAAAAAGCCTTGGCGGACATAGCCCGGATTGCTGCTGAATTGACCGACAACCGATATCACTTTTTGATCGTTTGCGACGATCTATCGTTCGATGAAAACGATGATAGTTACAAGCAACTAAAGAGTGCGCTCGAAGGTAGCGTATTCACGAGTTCCATGAACGTATTGATTTACGCTACGTCGAATCGTCGTCACCTAATCACAGAACATATGCGTGATAATCTCAATTCAACACAATCGGGCGGCGAGCTTCACGAATCTGAAGCGATCGAAGAGAAAATTTCTCTGTCCGATCGGTTCGGCCTATGGCTTTCGTTTCATCAGTTCAAGCAAGATCAATACCTGCGCGTTGCCGAATATTGGTTCAAGAAGCTTGCTCAAGAATGCGGCGTAAAAGTGAACTGGACGCACCAATTGCAAAAAAAAGCGGTCATATGGGCAATGAATCGCGGTGTTCGCAGCGGTCGTACTGCGAATCATTTTGCTCGGTATACCTTAGGAAAAACACTACTTGAACACCAGGAAACAACGACTTAATTCTTTGCTAGCTTGCGTTCTCGCATGTTGCCACTCGTTCATTGTCCAAGGCGATATGCTGCATTTGAAGAACGGCGATCGGATAACTGGCGAACTTCGAGGCATTGCAGGCGAGCTGGTCGAGTTTAAAACAACATATGCTGGAATTCTCCGCATTAAACAAGCTGAAGTACTACAAATACAAACGCACGATGCTTTTCTGTTGATCTCAAGCGACGGAAAGCAGAGGAAACGCCAGATTGACGCGTCCGTGGCAGTTGATTCGCTGAAAATGGCGAGAAACAACGCTGGATTGATTCTTGGCGAAGCTGCCGAATTGGCGCACGAGATTGACCTATCCGGAAATTACTCTCTTGGGAACACATCCACGCAGGTTTTTCTTCTTACAACAGAGTCGAAGCTCACGAGGCCTGAAGCCGAGCATGTCTTTACGTCAAGGTTGTCTTTCGATATCGCGGAAGGAGAGCAATTAAAGAACCAGTTCAATGTTGGATATAAGACGCGTAAGTTCTTCCGAAACAAATGGTTTTATGCGTTCAATGCGGATGGCTATCGCGACCCCTTGAAATCCATTGATCTGCGTCTGTCCCCGACCTTGGGCATCGGTCATCGATTTTGGGATCACACGTACGGAAGGCTCACTACCGAAGCCGGCATTGCGGCCATTTATGAGAAATCCGACAATACTTCCCAAGAGTTGCCTGCGTTAAGCTGGGAACTTGATTTCAGCAAACGTATGTGGGGCGGACGGCTTGAAGCTTTCCACGAACATCAACTGCTTACTGCAATTAACGATGGGTTTGTTCTGAGCAGCTCGAACGGCTTGAAATATGCACTGATTGAAAATATCAATCTGAACCTGCTCGCGTCCTTTAAGCATGACACGAATGTGCCGGAGGGGGTCGAGAAAACTGACATCACGTATGTGGCAGGAGTTGGACTTTCGTTCTAATTTTTCGAGCAAAACGAGCTTCACAGAGTGCGAATGCGCGCTAACGTACACCTAACCTACTACAATTCTCGCCGCAATATCCGGCGTCCCCTTCGTCTAGTGGCCCAGGACACTGGGTTTTCATCCCAGCAACAGGGGTTCGACTCCCCTAGGGGACGCCATTTGCGTATTGACTTTTCCTCTGAATCTTCCCTGTTCATTTCTTGAGAGTTTCACATTTCGCCAAGCTAGATTGAGTGAAGCCAAGGGAACTCCTAGTACAACCGAGTCACAGGGGCCAAATACATACACCCCCAGCCCAGATAGAATTCGTGAGATGTATCTCTCATGGTATCTATGACGAGCTATCGAAAACCGGGTAGCAACTAGAAGATGGACTTTACTATATATTTGAATAGCAACAATACTTGATAGCACGGTAATTCACAAGAAATTGCACACAAATAGTTGATGTTGCTGCTATGAGATCTAGCGAACGCCGACCATATGACATTGCAAACGGGCCATGTCATGCAACCAATCAAATTGACTTTACTGGCGCGGTTACATTGGGTACTTTAAGACACTGAATCCGATCGAAATTCCCTATTCGAAACGGCAAAATTTCACCCTATAACTAGAAGGAAAAGACCTCATTGTCACACAATGATTCATCCAAATTAAAAATGACAGAACTAGGCGCTTGGCTCCTAAAACCAAGTCACGTCGCCCTTCCCATCGCAATGTGTTGCCTCATCCTGGCCAGCTGCGCCGAAGATCCAAAAGCTGTTTCTCCTGACACTATCGAACTCAATGACCGCGGTGTTTCGAAGATGGGGCAGTTTCAATACGCTGCAGCGCACAAGGACTTTACTGAGGTTGTAGCTCAATCCCCAACCTGGGAAGTCGGTCTGGTGAATTTAGCCATAGCGACTCTAAATCGTCAAAATCCAGATGATGAACTCCGCACGCTTGAGATACTTCAATCTGTTCTGGAGATAAATCCAGCCAATACTCGTGCCCTGTATACATCCGGCATCGTCAATCTCTATCTTGGACAAACTGCAGAAGCCATTGAATTTCTTGAACAGGTGGTTGTACTCGATCCAAATGACGCCTTTGCAGCCTATTTTCTTGGTCAAGCACATCTTCAAGATGGTAGCTACAAAGACGCCCAGACGTGGCTTCTTAAAACTCTTGAACTTAACGATGCGATACGTAGTGCCTATTGGGCGGCAGCAACCGCATCACGGCGACTTGGCGATCTTGAGCGAACGACATCGTTAATTGAGCAGTACCAAGCATTTGAGCATAACCCACTGAGCGTATCAGCAGGGTTTTCTTATAAGCAGATGGGTCCGAAAGCGGAAGCGAAATCGGTTATTGCGAACATAACAAGCCGCAGTAAAAAACCGCCAGGGCCGTTGTTCGCTGAACCAACTAAGTTTGATACGAGCGAAAAAGCATTTAGTTCCATATCAAGTTTCGATATGAATCAGGACGGCCAGTGGGATCTGCTACTAAGTAATGGCACACATACGGTTACCGCCATAGGGAGCAAAAAAGGCTTCACCGTATCAGAAACGACCAACTCAATTGACGCCCATTCTGCCAGCGCATGGGGAGATATGAACAACAATGGTTCAACTGAGCTTCTAACCTGTGCCGACGACGGCATGACCATGTCGATGCTCTCCGGACTAACCATCCAGAGCAAAGAGACGATTGATTCGACTTCTTGTCAATCGTTGCGAGTTATTGATGTGGATCACGACGGTGATTTGGATATCGTTGGCGTGAGGAATGACGGATTAAAAATTTACCACAACAATCTGGCTGGAAAATTCATTCCCTTTTTAGAGCTAGAACATCCGACATGGAGCGAACCTGCGGTACAACAAGTATTCGCCGAGGATCTGAACCGAGATCGCGATGTCGATCTGGTCATACTCGGCAGAAACGCGAACAATCTCGTACTGCAGAACGAATTGACGTGGCGATACACCGACTATCCAGCCTTAGCGGGCTTGCACGACGAGGATGTTGTTGCGATCACCGGCTTTGACGGCGATTTAGACGGACGGATCGAGCTATATGCTGCACAAAGCGATGGGAACTTTTATCGATGGGTTTACGGCGAACCGGCTTGGATTAAGACCCCTTTAGATCTGCACGTTAGCGATGTCATCGCACTTGATGCACAGGACTTCGACGGCGATGGCCGCACCGACCTATTCATCGCACATCTTCAAGGATTCATGGTTACTGATCCATCAAGTTCGACCATTCTTGCTCAGGTCGAGCTCGACAACCTTATTGCCGCCACCCCAGTTTACACCAGTGCAAGCACTGGTCCAGGTGTAGTCGCAGCTACGAAGAGCGATACCTACTTCTATCCGCCAGGTCCAGGTAGGTATAACTTTCTCGCAATCGCCCTAAGCGGAAAAACGAGTGCAGATCAAATGCGTTCGAACGCATCTGGAATCGGTACCTATATCAAGCTTCGAGCAGACACTCGCTGGAGTCTAGCCAGCAACTTTAGCCAACATTCTGGTGTCTCGCAGAGTCTCATGCCGTTAAGTTTCGGTTCAGGTGGCGCTAGTTCTGCAGACTATATCGAGTTGCTTTGGTCAGACGGTGTCAGTCAAACTGAAATCGCACTCAATTTCGGCGAACTACACCGGATCGAAGAAATTCAGCGTCAGCTTGCCAGCTGTCCAGTCGTGTTCGCTTGGAACGGCAAAAAGTATGAATTCGTGAGCGATGTGCTTGGCGTTGCGGCTCTTGGTTATTTCAGCGAGCCAGATGCGACGACTCCAGTTCGACCCTATGAACGATTGTTACTGCCGGAGGGATTTCTTCAGCCTAGACAAGACAAGTTCGAAATCAAAATCGGTGAACCTATGGAAGAGGTTTTGTATCTCGACTCAGCAGGACTCCTGTACTTTGATATACCAGAAATTTGGTCTATGGCGTTAGATGAGCGGCTCCATGTGCAGAGCCCACAGCCAACAGGAGAACCGATTTATTTCGAGGAGGTTCATACGCCTCATCAAGCCTATACGCAACTTGACGCAGATGTCACGAATGAATTAAGTGAACTTGATCGAATTGCAGTTGATCCGGGACCGGTGGACCAGCGATTTATTGGGCTCGTGGCTGAAGAGTACACCCTAACCATGGAATTCAGCGAGATACTACCAAGAACCAACGCCGTATTAGTTGCCGAGGGCTGGGTTGAGTTCCCCTATTCCCAAACATCTTTTGCCGCCTATCAAGCCGCGACTCCATACAAAGCGCCTACGCTTGAAGCGCAAGACGGCAATGGCAATTGGCATCTCGTCGCCGAGCAATTTGGGTTTCCGGCTGGTATGCCACGACAAATGGCGCTCCGGCTTCCCGAACTACCTGAGGGCGTCAAGGCATTGCGCTTACGCACCAATCTTGAGCTCTATTGGGACCGAATTCGAATCGTTCGAGAGGCGACGCCAGCTGACTTAAATGAGGGTAGGACAGCATTGTCCAGGGCAATCGTTCGCGCGCCTGGATTCGCACGGCGGACGACTGGCCCACAACGAACGCCTTACTACGATTATGATAACCGGTTACCGTATTGGGATGCCAAATTCGCCACTGGCTTCTATACCACGATGGGAGATGCCAAAGCATTGGTTGAAGAAACGGACAGCACGGTTGCGATCATTGGCAGTGGGGAGGAAATCCATCTTGAATTCGAAGTACCGCCGGCTCCAAAACCTGGATTTCGCCGCTATTATGCATTAGATTTTCGTGGTTGGGCAAAGGATATGGATCTATATACGCAAACTGGCGATAGAGTAGAACCCATACCTGCGTTAAGCGATGTCGATGCAGCACAACTGCAAAGACGTCATGCACTTCACTCTAAACACAACCTCCGCTTTCAAGACGGACTTCCTACCCCACAGTAATCGACTATACCTTTTATGGGGTTTACACGCGCGCTCTGTGTGTCAATCGTTGCGTTCATTAGCGCGCTTGCATGCGATCAAGGCTCTGTTGGTGAAAAAGCTACAGATATTTCGCCAATGTTCGCAATTGATCTTTCGTCAGTAGATTCAGAGGTTCGAGAATTTCTAGTCCAACAGCAAAACAACGCGAAGCGTGACCTGGCAAACGCTCAGGCGATCGGTGAATTGGCTATCGCCTATGAGATGAACGGCTATCCAGATGCCGCACTCGTCGGTTACGAACATGCGACAAAGATAGATCCATCGAACCCTTGGTGGCCGTACTTTCAATCACTTGTATTAGCAAGTCAGGGTCAATTCGAACGTTCACTGGCAATGATCGAACAAGCATTGGATATTGAACCAAATTACAGCGCAGGTTGGATCTGGAAAGGGCGATGGCATCTTGAGCTCAATGATCTGCGGCAAGCAAAACAAGCTTTCCAAACCGCGGTCAAGATAGACGCATCAAATGCAGGCGTCGTTGGATTGGCGAAGGTCGCACTGCGCGCAGGAGCAAATGAAGAAGCGTTAGATCTTCTTCAAAAACTTGCAGCGACCCTATCGCATCCTCAAATAGATCATTTGCAATATCAAGCAAATACAAGACTTGGTTTAGTCGACGCCAATCACATACCACCTCTTGGTATATCTCCCGGTGAAGTCGGCTTCCGGGACCCATGGAGCGATGAAAAGCGCTCATTCGAGGTGAGCATTAGCGCAGAATTAACACGGTTCCGTACCTTGCTTCAGCACTCACAGCAAAGCTCACAGGCGTTCGCTGTGATTGATGCACTTTACGAGAAACATCCCCACAGCGAGCGGGTAACCATCGCGAAAGTTCATAGTGTGAGATTAAGAAACAATCTTTCTTTGCTTCGAACACTACTTGAAGCGTCGCACGCGAGGTGGCCAGATCAGTCGATTTTCACTGTAGGACTAGCAGAACTTGAAATGGACCAAGGCAATCTTCGATCGGCATCTAAATTGCTAGACTCTGTCCTAACCAGAGAGCCGCGAAACGCATGGGCATTGCAACAGCGGGGTATCCTGCTAGCACAACAAGGCGACTTCGCAAAAGCGATCGCCATGCTACAAGATGCGCTTGCGATCGAGAAGACTAGTGCAACTCACTTTTATTTAGCAAATGCCCACGCTGAATTCAAGGATTGGAAAAGCGTAGGGTGTCACCTTAGCCGCGCACTCGAACTTGATCCTACCTTCGACGCGGCATTAAACCAACTTCAACGACTGCAGGAATTACAAGGCGTGGATTTTCTCAGTCAGCTTGCCGTAACTGATTGCACACAGATTGGTGGAATCTAGTAAGTTATTAACTAGCGTACGCCTTGAGTTCTGCGCACTCTGTTTCTCGTTTGCCTTAATTGGATGCGGTTCGGACGATGCTCGAATCGACGCAACGAGGCCATGGTTTTCCGATATTGCCGACGACATTGGCGTTAACTTTCGGCACATTTCCGGCGCCTCCGATGCATTCCTATTGCCGGAGATCATGGGCAGCGGCGTCGCCTTGTTTGATGTAGAAAACGATGGTGATTTAGACGTCTATTTCGTGCAATCGGGCGGTCAGTTCACGGCAAATGATCGAAGAGGCAATCAGCTGTATCTCAACGACGGCACTGGTTTATTTACCTTAGCGGAATCTACGGGATTGGAGGACACTGGCTACGGCATGGGTGTAGCGACAGGCGATTACGATAAGGATGGACTGGTTGACGTGTATGTAACGAATGTTGGCAAGAACCGGCTTTTTCGTAATGTAGGAGACGGCAGATTTGCCGATGTAACCGCACAAGCACAAGTTTTCGTGGATGGGTTTAGCACAGCATCGGTATTCGGTGATTTTGATGCAGATGGTTATTTAGATCTATTTGTCGTCAACTACGTGCATTGGGACATTACGTCGGAGCGTGCGTGTTACGACTACGGCACGGGAGCGCGAAATTACTGCGACCCGGGCAACTATGACAAACCAACGCCAGATACCTTATACCGGAATAACGGCGATGGCACATTTATCGATGTTACACTCCATTCGGGAATTGCATCAAGTCGGGGCAATGGTCTTGGGGTGGTTGTGTCCGATGTCAATGGCGATGGTTTACTTGATATTTACGTCGCGAATGACAAGACCCCTAATCATTTGTGGATCAATCAAGGTGACTTCACGTTCAGCAACGAAGCGTTTGCACGCAATGCGGCAATTGACGACCACGGTATCGCGAAAGCAGGTATGGGCGTCGTGGCTCGCGATGTTGACCAGGACACAGATGTTGACATCATCGTAGTCAACATTCAGGGCGAGACGGACTCTTACTATCGAAATGACGGCGATTATTTCACTGACGCTGCGGCCCAAGTTGGGTTGACCCGATTTAGCAGAAGCTACACTCGATTTGGCATCGCACTGGTAGATTTCAATCATGATGGCCGTCTTGATTTTTATGAAGGGAACGGACGTGTCACCTTTTCGACTGAATCAGCGACAGACGATCCTTACGCTGAACCCAACACGCTTTTTCGAGGCAGCAGGAACGCTCAGTTCGAGTTTGTACCCCCTGCTAATGTGCACACACAAACCTTGATACACACAAGCCGTGGTGTCGCTGCCGGCGACCTTGATGACGACGGCGCAGTTGACTTAGTTGTTGTAAATCGCGATGCACCTGCCTACGTGCTTCACAATCTCACCAATGGAACTGGCACCTGGCTAAGCGTTGATTTGCACAACCCATCTGGTAGTCCCGATTTGAACGCCCAGCTTCTATTAGATACTGATCTTGGCTTCTATCGCGGCGAAGTCCAAGTTGGCGGCAGTTATCTAGCTGCCAATTCAAGCACGATTCATATGACATTTCACGCCGCTCCCGTCGTCCTACGCACGACGGTGCGATGGTCGGATGGCGCGGTTCAGGAGATTCAAGCATTGAGGCTCAATCGCCGTTCCGTGATTACCCGGAACGACGATCATGTTCTTCGCGACGATTAGCTTATTGCTTCATCTCGGCAGCTGTGTCTTCCTCAGGCAACAGGACGAACTCCGGATAGGCCTCAATGCCCAGTTCGGCTACGTCTTGGCCAAGCTCTTCAACCTGCGCCGAAACTCGCGCGCTAAGTGCAAGATCAATGAGCCACCACAATAACAAGGACACACTGAAAACCGCGATGCCAATCGCGCCGATGCCGATCAACTGGGTAAAGAAATCTGCCCCTACGGTAAACGTCGCGGCAAGTGTCCCCCAAATCCCCGCAAATAAATGAGCCGGTATGGCTCCGACGACATCATCTATTTTGAGCGCTTCAAGTAAACGCATTCCGCAAACGCAGATGGCGCCGCCGATAGCGCCCACGGGAATTGCCCATACATGATCGACGAAATTCGGCGCCGCCGTAATGGCCACCAATCCCCCAATGGCTCCATTGAGCGCAGCAAATAGATCTAGTCGACCGAGTATCGGACGTGAAATCGCAATGGCAATAAGGCAGCCTGCCGCTGCAGCTAGATTCGTATTGACAAGGATGACGCTCATCGAGATGGCATCAAACCCGGATCCCAATGCCAACTGTGAGCCGCCGTTGAATCCGAACCAACCGAGCCACAAGATAAACACGCCTAGAGTGACTATCGGCACGTTTGATGGGGGGGTTACTTTGACCGATCCGTCTTTACGGAATTTACCCGTTCTCGCACCCACGATCAGCGTACCAGCAAGAGCCGCCCAACCGCCGGTCGAGTGGACGATCGTTGATCCTGCGAAGTCGACAAAGCCCAGCCCGTAGAGCCAACCTTCTCCCCATGTCCACTTGCCAATAATCGGATAGAGCAGACCAGTTAATACCACGATGAATGCAAAAAATGCACTAAGGCGTACGCGCTCCGCCAAAGTGCCTGAAATAATTGATGCAGTCGTCGCAACGAACACCATTTGAAAGAACCAACCGGACATCGTGCTAGCACTCTGATCATCAAGTACCGTATCAATGCTTGCACCCTCGTCCCCATTGAATACTGCCGCTTCTGCCTCGGTCGAGTGGAAACCAAATTCGAATACGCCAAACCACGCGTTGCCATCCCCGTACATCACGTTGTATCCGATGATGTAGTACATCAGACCCGCAATGGAGTACAACCCAATGTTTTTCATACAAATGACGGACGCATTCTTAGTTCGCACTGAACCTGCTTCAAGCATCGTGAAGCCTGCACACATCCACATGACTAGTGCGCCCCAGAGCAGGAAAGCAAATGTGTTGAAAGTGAATGCAATTTCACCTTCGGAAGCACCGTAGGCCGTTGCATTCACTACAAGCAATAGACCTACACTTAAGATTTTGCCATGCTTCATGACTAACTCTTATCGGACTGAAAATGCTGAGTAATTTACCCTCAGATAACAGTTATTAAACACCATAAGTGGCATATTGAGGAATTGCTTATGGTGGAACTGGTAGTTTCGGTCTCTCCTTTCGATAATCCTTCACTGGTAACTCAGTCAATCAAGGCCGTTCTTTTTGAAATCGCAGTCGTATAGGACTCCCACACCGTGAGCGACCTTATTGTCGTAGGTGGAGGCATCGTCGGCGCTGCCGTATGTTTTTATGCGCAAGACAGCGGCGCAACATGCACGCTCATTGAGCGAGATAGCATTGCTGCACATGCATCCGGATTTGCCTTCGGTGGCCTGCATCCTAGGCTCGAATCAACTACTTCGTCCGCGATGTCGAGTTTTGCAAGCGCGAGTTTTTCAGAGCATCGAATCATTCACGAGCGCCTTAGTGAGCGCGAGCTTTCAACTTGGCGTCAGCGTTCTAGTGTGTCGCTTGCTTGGAATGAAGCCGAAGCTCAAGGTCTTCAAGCACAGGCTTGTGAAAACCCTGCAACAATGAAGTGGTTAGACCGTAGAGAGCTGAAAGAACTCGAAACGAGGATTTCGAGCGAGGCGCACGGTGGTTTGATGACTTCGAATAGCGCGGAGGTTTCGGCACATTCGCTCGTAAGTGCCCTATGCAACATGGGAGAACCTGTACATTTGCATACAGAAGCAATTGATCTCGAATTACGGGGCGACCGAATTGTGGGGGTGAAGACCCGGTATGGCGATCTCATTGAAGGTGACAACTTTATTTTTGCAATGGGGCCTTGGTCTACGCGGGCATTCGCGTGGCTAGGCTTGCAAGTCGAGATCACTCCTCTTAAAGGTCAGATACTTCGATTGCGCTATCCCGGTCGCCCCTTTGAACATTCGTTCTCCACCCACGGCAATTACCTGAGTTCAAAGCCGGATGGTTTGCTGTGGGCGGGCACAACGGAAGAAATGGCGGAATTCGACGAGTTGCCTACGAAAAAAGGAGGTCAGGCTATTGAGGATGTCTTACGAAAAATAATTCCTTCCAGTGACGACTTTATTATCGAAAAACAAACTGCCTGTCTTCGGCCGATCTCGCCTGATGGCGAACTGATACTTGGTCGGGTAAATCACTTTAAAAATGCTTTCATAGGCACGGGTGGAGGTCGCAAAGGCATTTTGTATGGGCCTTTGATGGGTAGGTGTCTAGTCGAGCTGACGATGCAGCCTAGCTGCAAAGGGAGTTGGCCTTCCTTGTCACCCCATCGATTTATTGCCAGTCAGTGAAGATCCACTGCATAAAAAACTCGATCATCGGCTAATGTGCGCACCTTGATGCCCGACGCTCTTTCTCGACGCCCTCGACCCGTCATGACTCATGGCATGCGGCGATTGCTCGCAGTTGTCCTGGTGATTGTCTCGCTACTCGTCGTCGACTCCGTCTATCTAGGCGTTGTGAGTTTTGTCCAGTGGGTTACGGGTGAATTCGTGGAAAACACCTTTTATCAGGTGATGTTTTTGGTTCACCTGGTCCTGGGACTCGTCGTGATCGTACCAACATTGATTTTTGTTGCGATGCACTTACGACGCGCGTTAACTCGACCGAATCGAATCGCTATACGGCTAGGTCTTGGCTTATTCGTCATGATCCTGTTGCTTTTCGTGAGCGGTATCGCACTTACGCGAGGTTTACCATGGTTTGAGCTGAAGCACGAATTCTCTCGGACGATCGTATATTGGCTCCACATATTGACTCCCGTGGCTGCGATTTGGTTATTTTTACTCCATCGACTTGTCGGGCCGAGAATTCGTTGGAAGTCGGGGATATGGGTAGGTGGCATAAGCCTAGCGCTGGCGTGCGGTGGCGTTATCGCCTTACACATGGACTTCGAAACTCGTACCGTAGCGGCTGATTTCTCGCCTTCGTTAGCCCGGACAGCGCATGGCGGGTACTTGAAATCTGAAGATTTGATGACCAACGATCAGTGTGTATCTTGCCATGCCGATGTACACGCTTCTTGGTCGGTGAGCGCTCATCGTTTTGCCTCTTTCAACAACCCAGCATATGCCTTTGCGGTGAAGAACACTCGAGCCAAGGTCCTTACACGCGATGGCAACGTTCACGCATCTCGTTTCTGCGCCGGGTGTCACGATCCAGTGCCTTTATTTACCGGCTTGTTTGATGACCCAACGATTGATTTTGAACACCATCCCACAGGTCAAGCCGGTATCACATGCGTTAGTTGCCATGCGATTGAGCAAGTGAATGGGGTTAGGGGGAACGCTGAATTCACCATAGGAATACCAGAACAGTACCCGTTCGCAACGAGCGACAACGAACTTCTACAGTGGATACACGGTGTGCTATTGAAAGGTCGTCCACAGCTTCATAAGACATCCTATTTAAAACCCTTTCACCGAACAGCTGAGTTCTGCAGTACTTGCCACAAGGTACATCTTCCAAAGGAACTCAACCAGTACAAGTGGTTACGAGGACAGAACCACTACGACTCATTTCTCGTGAGTGGGGTATCTGGACACGGCGTTGCGAGCTTTTACTACCCGGCACGCGCATCGACTAACTGTAACGAATGCCATATGCCTTTGCTTGAATCCTACGATTTTGCAGCCGCTGATTTCGATGGTACGGGCAGGCTCAGTATCCACAGTCATCAATTTCCGGCTGCGAACACTGCTATTCAAGCGATGGCTGGGCTCAACGACGAGGTCAATGATGCGCACCGAGTTTTATTAGAAGGCGCTTTGCGATTAGATATCTTTGGTTTACGGCACGGAAACGACATTACAAAACCGCTCTTCGCACCATTGCGACCAAGTGTACCGAGTTTAGTACCTGGCAACGAATATCTGATTGAGGTCGTTGTGCGGAACTTGCGCGTAGGTCATAAATTCACTGAAGGAACGATCGATTCAAACGAAGTTTGGTTGGCCATTGAAGCCCGCACGAACGATCAAGCGATCATTGGTCGGAGTGGCGGATTAGCGCCCCAATCGGCTGCTGTCGACCCTTGGGCTCACTTTTTGAATGGCTATGTCATTGATCAAGATGGCAATCGAATTGATCGGAGAAACGCAGAAGATATATTCGTCAAACTCTACGACCATCAAATCGGACCGGGATCTGCCGATGTCGTATTCTTCCGTCTAGCAATCCCTAAAGATGCGAGGTATAACGAATTAACGATTGATATTGCATTAAATTATCGCAAATTCGATCAGCGCTACTTTGGCTTGTTTAGCAACGATCCTACTCGCAGGAACGATTTGCCCATCGTTGCGATCGCCAAGGATACGATGACCTTTCCCGTCAGGACAGATGCTGAAGTCGTAACGGTCGCGTCCCATCAAGTGCCTGAATGGGAACGTTGGAACGATTATGGTATCGGCATGCTTCTCAAATCGAAGAGAGCAGGCTTACGTCAGGCCGAGCAAGCTTTTCTAAAGGTGGCGGCAATAGGGCGTCCTGAGGGACAACTTCATCTCGCTCGCGTATGGCTCAAGGAAGGTAGACTTGAGGAAGCGGCCGTCGCCCTGGCACAAGCATACGCAGAGGGAGCATATCCCTGGTCGGTTGCGTGGTTTTCCGGATTAGTGGATCAGCAACTTGGCAATTTCGAAGCAGCTATCGCTAAATTCGAGCAGTTGCGAAGAACCGAATTTACCGAAGCAGCTGCGCGCGGCTTCGATTTTTCGCGCGACTACAACTTGCTTAATCAGTTAGCAAGATCCTATTTTGAGTTGGCGAAGACGGCACGATCGCAACACCAACGAGACGAATCATTGACCTCAGCGATAGAAGCTTTCGAAGCAGCCTTGGCAGAGGATCCCGAGAATGTGGAAGCGCATTATGGCTTGATGCAAACCTACGAACGACTCAACGAACCAGAGAAAGCCGCTTTTCATCGTTCTCAACATCAAAAATATCGAATTGACGACAATGCGAAAGATAAGGCGGTACGGGCAGCGCGCAACAAAGATCCAGCGGCAAATTACGCGAGCGAAGCAATCGTTGTCTATGACTTACATCAAGCCACAGAGTTCACCCTGACCGCGATCCAATGAGCGAGAGCAGTTCAGAAACGCAACTGAGACGTTCGGTCACATATTCAGCATTCGCGATATTAGCCATTGGCTTCGTCGTCGCTGTCGGGCTATTTTTCTCCTCACGCGAGGCTGGCGAAAAGGTCATTGAGGAAAAACTTGTGCCGGCCGCGCTCATAACTCAATCAACCATTAATGTTCCTCAAGTGATCTTTACCGACATTACGGAGTCGTCGGGGGTTTACTTTGAACACGCCAACGGGGCAACAGGCAAGCGCTTGCTGCCGGAAACCATGGGCGGAGGAGTTGCATTGTTTGATTTCGATCTTGACGACGACTTGGACCTGCTATTCATCAACTCGCGCTTTTTAGACGATACGACGCTTGATTCTCACAACCCACCGCGTTCCGTTTTGTATGAAAATGACGGGAGTGCGAATTTCATTGATGTCTCCGCCACGCACCTGAACCTATCCACTTACGGTATGGCACCAGCTATTGGCGATGTAAACGGCGATAGGTTTCCCGACTTATTTGTAACTTCAGTCGGTGGCAATCACCTATTCATTAACGATCACGGCCGTCAATTCATTGATAAGACAGCACAATTCGGCGTAGGCGGCGACGCCAATGCGTTCAGTTCATGTGCGACGTTTTTTGACTATGACCGTGATGATGACTTGGATTTGTTCGTCTGCAACTATATCGGTTGGTCAATTGAAATTGATCAGGCGGTAGACTTTCGACTCACGGGGGTAGGCCGGGCTTACGGACCACCCACGGATTTTCCAGGCACGACATCGTGGCTCTATCGCAATGACGGCGAGAGGTTTACGGATGTTACGGCTACCTCTGGTATTCAAGTCGTTCAGGAGCAAACCGATAATCCAGTAGGTAAAGCCCTTGCGGTCGCCGCGGTAGATGTGAACGGCGATGGTTGGTCTGATCTGATCGTTGCCAACGATACCGTTCGCAACTTCTTATTTATTAATCAAACGGATGGCACATTTGAGGAACGCGGCATCGAATACGGTATCGCTTTTGATGCATCCGGGGCATCTACTGGCGCGATGGGCTTAGATGCTGCCCGATTTGCGAATGACGAGCGAATCGCCGTAGCCATAGGTAATTTCGCGAATGAAATGTCTTCTTTCTACGTCAGCGAACCAGGTCTCGGTATATTCAGCGACGATGCGATTGTCGCGGGTATCGGTGCTCAGACGCGAAAGGTATTAACCTTTGGTTTATTCTTTTTCGACGCAGACCTAGATGGCAGACTTGATTTATTTAACGTTAACGGACACATTGAGCCTGAAATTTCAACCGTCCAAGCCAGTCAAGCCTATGCACAGAAATCACAGCTATTTTGGAATTGCGGCGACAACTGCACACAAGTTTTTCGACCCATACCAACCGCCGGCACCGCCCTTGAGCACCCAAGCGTTGGCCGAGGTGCAACGTATGGCGACCTGGATGCCGATGGTGATCTGGATATTGTGATGACGAATGTTGGCGACAAACCGCGGGTACTTCGTAACGACCTAGAGACTGGCAATCAGTGGCTTGGCGTTCGACTAATCTACCGCGGAGGAAATCAACATGGTATCGGCTCAATAGTTCGGCTTGTTTCAGACAAGATCACGCAAATTCGTTACATTACTAGGACCCGGAGTTACCTATCTCAGTTTGATGCAGTTGCTCAATTCGGGCTAGGCGAATCTACACATATTGATAGCATCGACATCCTTTGGCCTGACGGCACGAGCGAGGCATTTCCTATAACCGAACTGAACCAGTTGGTAACTCTTAAGTACGGTGAAGGCGTCGATAAGACCTAAGGAATGGCTGCGTGCGTGACGAGATCATGATTTGGACTGGTTGTTTTAAAAGAGGTTCGAACGTCTAGCTCGCGCTAGGCTCATATTGACGCGGTTTGGCACTTGACTAAACGGATCATCGCATCGCTTAACCGCACATGGCTATCAAAGCACAAGTGAATGTCCTCTTCAAAATAAAATACGCAAACCTTAAGCTGCAGAAAAGGACGAAACTTTGTTGATGTTTTTGAAAAAAGGGAACGTGGCACGTTATTTTGTGCCGCTGACCGCAACTGTGTTCATCGTGCTTTGCGGGCATATTTTTGGACAAGACGAGGCATCAGATTCCGCCGATGGGGCAGAGGGAAGTTCGACTCCTATCGTGGAAGAACTTATCGTGGTCGGTTCTCGTGTGCGGGGTCGTAGCGAGACTGAATCGCCAGTACCAGTGGATGTCGTTCAAGGCGACGATTTCATAGCGCAAGGTGCAAGCGACTTGGACGCTATTGTTGCGGCGCTCGTTCCGTCCTACAATGTGTCTCAAGAACCTATCTCAGACGCGGCGACCATCATGCGACCGGCGTCACTTAGGGGTATGTCTCCTGATGCAACCTTAGTACTCCTAAATGGCAAACGTCGGCATCGTGGGGCAGTGATTGCTTTACTCGGCTCAGGTTTGTCAGGAGGTTCGCAAGCACCGGATCTATCTTCAATCCCAGGCATTGCGATTGATCGTTTAGAAGTACTTCGAGATGGGGCCTCCGCCCAATACGGTTCAGACGCCATTGCAGGTATCATGAATTTCGTGCTCAAGCGAGACCGCAGTGGGGGACTGTTCGAGGCCAAGCTAGGTAATACATTCGAAGGCGACGGTCAACGCATGATTTTCGCTGGCAACATAGGCTTGCCGTTGGGACCGAACGGTTACGCAAACCTGAGCGGCGAATTCAAAGCTGTAGATCCAACCGATCGGGCTGTGCAGCGAAGTGACGCACAGGATCTTATTGACGCCGGAAACAGTGCGGTTCGCACACCTCATGCGATGGTATGGGGTGGACCAGAAATTCGCGACGACGTTAAATTGTTCGGTAATTTTGGCTTTGATCTAACCGCTGACGTGGAAGCTTATGGATGGGCGAACCATTCCGTACGGACCGTCGAAGGTGGTTTTTACTTCCGTAATCCGAACACGCGGAACGGGGTATTCAACGGTGCATCAAATATTTACTTTGACCCTGAGACACGGCTCGTTGTTGACGCGGGGACGCCTGGTGCAGAAATGTGGGCCGATTCGGTGCGCGTGGCCAATTTAGATTCAACCAAAGGCCATTGTGGACCTGCCACGATCCAGGATCCGAATTCTTTAGTGTCATATGCAGAACAGAACGCGAGCGCGGATTACGCGTCGGTCATCGCAGGGTTACCAAGCCATTGCTTCATGTTTCAAGAAGTTCAACCCGGTGGGTTTACACCGCAATTTGGCGGCGACGTTACGGACCAATCGTTCGCAGCTGGCGTTCGAGGTGGTTACGGCGACGGTTGGTTTTGGGATCTTAGCTATGTTCACGGGGTGAGCGAAGCGATTTACTTTATCCATAACACCGTCAATCCACAGGTTTGGGCCAAGTTATATGACGCGGGACAAGATCCAGCATCGGTCCAATTGGAGTACCATCCAGGGACTTACAAGGAAACGGATTCAGTCTTTAATTTGGATGTCTCGAAACCATTTGACGTAGATAGGTTTTACAGCCCACTGAATGTAGCTGCGGGATTGGAATTTCGTAGTGAAACGTTCGAGATTATTCAGGGTGAAGACAATGCTTGGTACATTGACCCAAGTCCAGACGGATTAACCCGTCAAGGCTTCGGTATTGGATCAAATGGATTCCCTGGATTTCCTGCCTCAGATGCTGGCGAACGGAGCGTGGAAGCATGGGGAGCGTATATTGATTTAGAAGGTGACGCGACCGAAGCTTTGAAAATCGGCGCAGCGCTTCGATATGAAGATTACGACGCGTTTGGCACGACACTTGATTGGAAATTCACCAGTCGAGTGCAAATCAACGATACCTTGTCGGTCCGCGGTGCTTACAGCACAGGTTTCCGCGTGCCGACGGCAGGACAATCGAATCTTCGCAACGTAACAACGGAATTTACAGCGGGCAAACTTGCAGATATTGCCACGTTACCCCCGACCAATCCAGTTGCCAAGCAGAAAGGTGCCATACCCCTTAAACCGGAAGAATCAACCAACACCACCATTGGTAGCGTTTGGGAATTCGACTGGGGCGATATCACGCTTGATTATTACCGAATCAAAATGGAAGGTAGGATCGCCTTTACCAGCCGATTTACACTTACGGATGAGGACATTACAACCTTAGTTGCAGCAGGCGTACAGGATGCAAGCAGTTTTACATCTGTACGTTACTTCACCAATCAACAGGATGCACATGCGTCGGGCATTGATCTAGTGCTTTCCGTTCCCTTTGATTTTCAAGGCGGTGATTCGAAGGTTGTCATCGCAGGTAACTGGAAGAGTATTGAGCTCGTGAAGTTCAATCCAAGCTATACCAATATTCACTTGAAGGATACCATAGAAGACGGAAGTCCGGCCAATCGGATTTCTGCGACTTGGTCGCATGCGTATGATGAGTGGTCTGGATTCCTCCGCGTTCGTCGCTACGGCTCGCACTACGACGCGACGCTAAATTCGAGAGGCCTTTCCTATCGACCCGACCCGGCGATGTTGGTTGATTTGGAAATCGCGAGGGACTTCACAGACAACCTCACAGCCGTGTTCGGCATCGAAAACGCATTGGATCACTATCCGATGGAGAACCCCAACGGGCCGGTTGATGATCGGGGCGCAGGAGGAGCGTCGGGCTTGATTTATCCCGAGCAATCACCCTATGGCTTCTTCGGTGGTGCATACTACATGCGATTCCAATATCGTATGTGAATTACAATCTCCATAGAACTTGAAGCGCGGGTTTTCCCGCGCTTTTTTGTATGTGCAACGGTCTTTGAGATAAGTTCAGTGTAGGGTATGGTTAGCAGTTGGCAGGGAGCTGCCGCTCAAGACCGAGGTATAACTTGAGGCGTGCCGACCAGCACACCGAGACGAGTCTTCAACCCTCAGGGTGATGTTTTTCCACTGTGGTCACATGTCTTATCACGGATCAGGCATCCTCATGAGATTCTTTGCCTGCCACTCTGCATCACTGGACGCAACAGGTAAAGGATTGTCTGTCGCGGTGGCAACGGGACTTCAAGGTTTCTACCGGCTATCCGGGATCATTGCAGGTATGCCGTTTCGCGATGATATCAAAGTCAATACTTATAAAGGGGAACTAATGAAAATTACTTGATTTAACCGATCGCAGACACCACAGCTGAGCATATCTCTGGGACAATCTATACAGGTACTAACAATTTTTTATAACCAATTGAATTGTTTATATTTTCACTTCTAATGGCCATGTTTTAAGCTACTTTTAGAGGGTGTTGAGAGGGGCCCTCTAGAAGCGGATCCCACTAACAGCACGAATACAGAGCAAGGTCAGTGTATAAACCAGGCGCAATCAAAATATAGCATTGTTCTTAAGTATTTTCCAGATTTGTCGTAAGTACGACCTCTATAATTCCGCCTTCGCAGTATTCGCTTGTTAATTTGAGTAGCCACCAGTATCGCTTTCAGATACGTTTGCACCAAAAAGGACGCATAAAAAGGTGGTTTAGAGGGTCCCGCAGTGCGTAGCGGCGGTTTTAGTGGCAGTTCAGGTCGATGGGGCGGGACCGTCGGTGGACGCATCACGCGTGAAAGATCTTCGTTTAAGCATCTTGGCCATCTCACCAAACTATTCCCTTACGTCGCCAAATACAAATGGATACTAATCGTTTGTATAGGCGCAATCCTTTGTCATCGTGGTTTGATGGCCTATATGCCGCAATTCATGAAGGTGGCTCTCAACGATCTAGCCGATCCTACCGTTGTTGCGGAAACGTGGAAACAAGCGGTCGGCATGATTATTACAACGATTGCGACCATCATCGTTTACGTGCCCGCTCGACGCGCGCTTCGTCGGTTATCGATATCTGTCACATACGATTTGCGGCAGCGATTCTTCAGCCACGTTCAGTATCAAGGACCTAGTTTTTTCAACAAGTTCGGTACCGGTGACCTTATGTCAAGGGCTGTGAACGACATCAACATGGTACGCATGGCAGTCTCATTTGGATGGGTCAATCTCATGGTGTTCGTGTTCACTGTGTTCGCGTCGGTCACATTCATGCTCTCCATGTCACCAAAACTCACATTGGCCGTGATCATACCTTTACCGTTCGTAGGTTTAGTTGGTTTTTTCATGGCCCGCGGCGTATATCCGTATTACCGCGAGCGTCAGGAGGCGTTGGCCGACGTAACTGCATTCACACAAGAAAACCTCAATGGTATCCGCACAATTCAGGCGATGGCCCAGGAATCGAACGAGATTATGCGCTTTCGAGAATCCAGCACGATGTATATAAAAAAGTTTTATCGTGCGACTCGATATCAAACTTTTATGAATACATACATTGGCGCGCTAACGATGATTTCGCCGATGATTATTTTGGTATATGGCGGTATATTAGTTATGAACGGCGAGATCGGTATCGGCGACTTTACAGCCTTTTCAGCCTATTTAACGATGCTTGTTGGACAAGTCTCATCAATCGGTTTTTCACTAGCGATGTTCGTTGCGGCGGCTGCGGGCACCTCGCGCATTTTTGAGATACTTGAAAATGAACCCGAGGTATCCGACGAAGCCTCGGCGGTTGTCCCGCAAAACATCAAAGGGCGCCTGGAGTTTAAAGGGCTGACATACCGCTATCCAGACACTGGCATGGATGCACTAAGCGATATCAACATAACGCTTGAGGATGGAAAGACCGTCGCACTGTTGGGTCGTATCGGTTCAGGTAAATCGACCGTATTAAAAACAGCGGTAAGAATGGTAGATACGCCTCGCGGGCAAGTGTTTCTGGACGGACGTGACATCTGCGACTACGGCGTGAAGCGGCTCCGCGAAGTTATAAGCCTCGTACCTCAACATGCATTTCTCTTCTCAGCGACAGTGAAAGAAAATATCACCTATGACCAGCCCAAACGGGACGATGCAGATGTCATGCGCGCCGCCAGGTCCGCTGGTTTAGAGGAAGCGCTAAGCGACTTGCATGATGGCATAGATACCGTAGTTGGGGAGCGCGGTATCACGTTATCCGGTGGACAAAAACAACGAGCGACTCTAGCACGCGGGTTGATTCGCGAAAGCCAGATCCTGTTGTTGGACGATTGCTTTTCAAGTGTGGATACCCGAACAGAAGAAATCATCATTGATGGTTTACAGCGGATGAGAAAAGGAAAGTCGACAATTCTTATTTCCCATCGAGTTTCGACAGCCCGTCACGCCGACTATATCTATGTGCTTGATAATGGGAGTATCGTTGAAGCCGGCACGCACGAAGATCTGCTCAAGTTAGACGGCTATTACGCAAATCTCGAAAAAGTTCAGAGCAATCAAGAACAGACCGCTCAGGAGAAACAGAAACTTCTTGAGCGACTTAACCCATCGAATTCAGCGAGCGACTTGCAGGTAGCAGTTCAAACCTGATGAGCGAAACCATTTCGCCGGCAGGGGCGGCCCCGTCGGAATCAGCTGCAGGATCGCAGACGACACTCAGGGAAAAACGGAATTACTCCGCGTTTGACCAGGAATTAACGCACCAGGCGCTCAACCTACGTATGTTGATGCGCTTACTGACATGGACCAAGCCATATAAGCTGACATTGATTGCTAGTTCTGTCTTGATTACGCTGGTATCGGCGCTATCAGTGTTGATGCCAATCGTGCAGAGTAGGGTAGTCATCGACACGGTTTTAGTGCCGACTCATGAGCCTTCGCTCTTTCCTGATTTTGGTGTGGTTGATGCGTTTGAGTGGCTTCTTGATGCGACTGCATGGCACCCGTTGTTTATCGCGTTGGGCATGTACCTGGTCATATTCTTCATCACCTCATTGATGAGTATTGCACAACAGCTCACGCTCACAAGCGGTTCGTTGAAAACGCTGCGTGATCTACGTGTTGATTTATTCACATCACTTGAGCACAAGCCAGCCTCGTTTTACGACCATGTCGGCGTCGGTCGGGTCATGACTCGTATCACAAACGATGTTGAAAATCTATTCAATCTCATTACGAGCTTCGTACAGCACACGGGCGATTTCGTGCCGTTCATATTCGTCGTGGCGATTTGCTTCGCGTTCGATTTCGAACTCACGCTCGTTGGCATGATGATCGTCCCGCTCGCGGCGGCAGCAACCTTTTTATTCCGTTGGATCATGCGTGAGATTTTTCGACGCATACGTGATTCAGTATCCCAGCTGAATCAATACATGCAAGAGGATCTAACTGGAATTGAAGTAGTGCAGCTCTCAGGTCGTGAGGAGTACAACATCAGTGAATACAGGAAACTAAACCAGGAAAACCGTCGACAAGAGTTTCGCGCTATCAATTGGGAAGTTATCTACGAGAGTTTTAACACGAGCTTGACCAGTTTTGCCGGTGCAGCAGTGCTTTGGTACGGAGGTGGCAAGGTTGTTCAGGACGAGATAAGTCTCGGGATGCTCTACCTATTTATGGAATTTCTCAATCGCATGGTCGCTCCGATCATGGGCCTCGGCCAATTTTTCAATGTGTTATTCCGGTCCATGGCTTCAGGCGAACGTATCTTTCAGGCCTTGGATTGGGATGAGCAGATTCATGAACCCACCAATCCTGTCCCGCTCCCTGATCGGCTCAAGGGTTCGGTTGAATTTCGAAACGTCGATTTTGCTTACCCGGGAAGCGAACGAATCCTAAAAAACGTTTCATTTTCGATCGAGCCCGGCGAAAAACTTGCCATCGTTGGTTCGACTGGCTCAGGTAAAAGCACGATCATTCGCTTACTCGCTCGGTCATACGATTTTGAAGATAACATGATTTTCGTTGACGGTATTGATGTCAATCAAATCCGCACGAACGATCTGCGTCGCCGTATCGGTGTCGTGCTGCAAGATTTTCATATCTTTTCCGGAACGATTCTGGACAACATTGCGCTTTCGAATCCCAATGTATCGCGAGAACGTGCCATTTGGGCATCGCGCTTAGTTAATGCACATGTATTTATTCAAGAGCTGCCCGACGGATACGACACTGAGTTAGCCGAGCGTGGACACAACCTATCACAGGGCCAACAGCAACTCCTTGCATTTGCCCGAGTGCTTGCTGCCGATCCAGAAATTCTCGTGCTTGACGAAGCCACATCAAGTATTGACACAGGTACGGAACTGATCATTCAGGATGCGCTTCACAATCTGACGAAAGATCGAACATCGATCATCATCGCGCATCGCCTACAAACCATTCAAGAATGTGATCGGGTACTCGTGCTCCATCAAGGTGAAGTTCGTGAATTAGGTACGCATGAGGAGTTGCTGGCAAAGCAAGGAATTTACTACACGCTGCACGAATTGCAATTTCAAGACAGTGCAACCGCCGCGCAACTTACCGTCGATCCAGACCAGATTGAGGCTGAACGTAGGCGGCGTTGGGTCGACATGAACCCCGATCCGCAATCAGAAACATTTGGAAACGAACCCCTCGGCGGTTCTGGGTTTATGGGCGGTGGGACATCAGGTTCTTCCGGTCCGCGACCGTCCGGGGTCTAAATACCTTAACGTCATACTTACGCGATCGATACCAAATGGTCGGTTGCAGATCGTTAGAGAGAACTGTATCTATGAAAATCAAAGACATAACCGTAACTCTATGGGAATGGCGAGAAATTCCTGCAACCCGTTACACAAAAACGATTGCGAGTTCATCAAGCATGACCACGCAGATGGGGCTTGTCCGCATACTGGCGGACGATGGCACGGACGGGTTTGCATTTCTCGGCTCCGCTTTAGGCTCGGGCGCCGGCGACAGTGAAATACTGATCTCGCGTATCAAACCGATGTTAATCGGTCAAGATCCATTAGCTCGAGAGAGGCTATGGCAAACCATGATGCGACGTACTCGAGGCACATTGATGCGCATTATTGGTGCCGTTGATGTCGCGTTGTGGGATCTTGCCGGACGCGCTGCTGGGGTACCGATACACCGTCTTATGGGTTCGTATCGCACCAGCGTTCCGGCTTATGCTAGCTCAGCCGTATACGACACAGCAGAGGAGTATGCGGACGAAGCAACAGAGCTAAAGGAAAAGGGTTGGACTGCATACAAAATTCATCCGCCGGCAGATCCAGAGTTTGACATTGCTATTTGTGCTAGCGTGCGAAACGCCGTAGGGGATAAGCATCGAGTCATGCTTGACTCTACATGGTCGTACGACTACCCGCAAGCTTTGAGGGTAGGGCAGGCAATTCAAGAGATGAACTACTACTGGTACGAAGATCCGTTACTTGAGGACGATATTTACAACTACGTCAAACTACGCCAACAACTAGGGATTCCAATCATGGCGACAGAATTCCCTCAGGCTGGACCCACTTCTTATGCACCATGGATCGTTTCCCAAGCGACTGATTTCCTTCGAGGTGATGTCGCCATCAAGGGAGGTTTGACGTCCTGTCTCAAGACAGCTCATCTTGCGGAAGCGTTTCACATGAATTACGAAGTTCATCACGGCGGTAACTCGCTCAATAATGCCGCCAACTTGCATCTCATCATGGCAATAAGAAACTGCGAATATTTTGAAGTGCTACTACCTGCCGAGGCGCAAAAGCACGGCTTAATTGAAGATATCGAGGTGGATAAAGAGGGTCTTGTTCATGCGTTTAGTGAACCTGGGCTTGGTGCGAAGATAGATTTCGAACTCATTGAGCGTAACAAACTTGCGGTATTACGTTAACGCTTGAGGCTTTTCGACGGCCAGAGTAGAGGAGAGTTCAGCCGATTTAACCCTCTAGTTTGTTATCTAGTAGGCACTGGAACTTGGTTTGCGTCGCACGGCATTCAAAACGTGATGTTTGCCTGGCTCGTGACGATTATTTTGAACGAATCGCCGGTCATGGTAGGCGTAGCCCAGCTCGCCTTGTTGTTTCCAGCCACGTTACTCATGCTGGTTGGTGGGAGCGTCGCTGACCGATTAGGCGGCAAAAGCGTAGCAGTCGTGTCTCAAAGTCTTGCTGCCATTCCAATTGGCGTACTCGCGCTGTTTCTGTTATTCGACCATTTGAGCTTTCAGGTCATGATTGCATACGCAATTTGCATTGGGAGTTTACAAGCATTCGTTACACCAGCGCGCGATGGTATGTTGAATGCAGTAGCGGACGGGAATATCCAGCGAACCGTGGTAAAGGTCACGTTGATTCAATTTCTTGTGCAAATGGGGGGATTTACACTCGCAGGAACTGCGGACGCAATCGGTGGTTTTATCATCATTGCTACTCAAGCCGTTATCGTTCTCGCAGGTGCCGTTGCATTAGGTTTGCTACCTAATCGACAGGTGGGCACGGTACCGTTAGCGCGCGAACCGTGGTTTACGACGCTTTTTAGATCCATCGCGAATGGCTTTCATACTGTGTGGTCGAACCCGTCAATGCGCATGGTTGTCATTCAAAACGTTGCCATGGGCATCTGTTTTATGGGTTCGTATGTCGTAACCATTCCGCTGTTAATCCGCGAGCTGTATCACGGATCATCGCGCGATTTTTCATTGGTCAACGTTGTAAACTCGACTGGCTTGGTGGTAACCATTTTGCTGCAACTGATCCTCCGTGAGATCAGGCATAAAGGTAATGCATTGCTCATCGCGCATGGACTAGGTGCCGTGATTCTAGGAACTGCCTCACTTGGGTTCAGTTTTCCTGTCTTTCTCGCATTAATGTTCTGCTGGGGCGCCTGTGGTGGCATCGCAATGAGTATGTCAAGGACGATCATGCAAGAACAAGCGCCGAACAACCAGCGCGGAAGCGTTATGTCATTTTTCTCGTTTTCGTTTATGGGTGCAGGACCGCTTGGTGCCTTGTTGTGGGGCTATACGGCTGAGATCATTGGATTGCAAATGACCTTATTCGTTGCGTGCGTGGCAATGTTTTCGGTCACACTTGCTATCCTAATACACGCGAAGCGCCGTGCGATTAGATATACATAAATTGAACTGAATCAAATAGTTAACCAACCTAATTAGCGACCCTGATTAAATTTCGCATAATGTATATTATGTTAAATATAGTGTATCAACACCAATGATTGGCTTCTGTGTCGAAAGAGACCATGCAACACATTAGCCTTTCTGCCAACATTGTTGAGACACCTGCTACCCTTGGAATTAGTGAAGTGCGATACCTGTCTCGGAATACACGATGTATCGCCTGCTGGCTGCCGAGTAATCGGTGCGAGAACAGCACCACCAACTCACCCAACCGCGTGATGTCAAACCCGAACTCGTAGCCAACGCACCGAATCAGGTCTGGTCATGGGTCATCGCGCGCCTGCTTGGATCGCAGCTTCTACCTCTTTGTGTACTCGATATCTTTAGCCGCTATGTGGTGGGATGGATGGTCGCCGGGCGCGAGTGTCCGCGTTGGCTAGCCGACTCATTGAACAATCGTGACTTGAACAGGGGCATCCAAACCCCAAGTGCTTCCTAAACAGATCCGGATCAACCCACCACTACACTGAAGGTTGCACAGTAATGGCAACAACCGCTGTCTCAATGACGTTGACAGGCTCCGTTACCCTACTCCCGCGTCCACAGAGGATCTAGAAAAACCAGTAAAAGGACTAGTGTTTGTGAATATCTCCGCTACCGATGATTCTGCTAGATATTTCCGGATCTCCCATATAGCGAATATCACCGGACCCCACAATTGACGCATTCAGCATTTCGGTAGCATGAACGTGCGCATCACCCGACCCGACTACGTTTACTTCCGCAACTTTAGCTTGAAGACCCATACCGTTAAAGTCACCACTGCCAACGAGATTTACTTTCTCGGTTGCTGTAGTCGCAGAGCTAATCGCAACATCGCCACTACCCCGAATGGTCACCGATAGATCTACGAATTCGCCGTTTTGAAGGTCAACATCACCACTACCGTTTACTATTACATCAAGCTTGGTACTGCGGATGCCATCAATTTGAGCATCGCCAGAACCACTCACATTGACTCTAAGCCGAGGGGTTTCAAAGTCCCGCCCCTCAATGTTTCCGCTCCCGAGAATAGCAATGTGGTCAAGTTCCTGGAAGTGTACGGTTCCCTCAATCTGCAATTTCTTTTGCCAAAATCGAACTCGGTCCTTTGTCTTTTGGGTTAAGCGCAGAACGCCATCTCTCACCTCGAATTTGAAATGGTCGGGGTCGCCTTTAATCACACGCAGAGACACTCTGTGTTCCCCGCTAGGTATCAGTTGTAGATTACCACCTACAGTGAATCTGATCTCTGTGAATTGCTTTACTGATTGTTCGAATTCAGTTGCCATGGTTGTCCCCGAAATAATCGCACACGCAAATAATGCAGCAGTTAAACGTTTGCCCTTGCTTTCCTGCATTGACGGAGGCTCCTAACGAGTAATTTAAAGTCTTTGACACCCGAAGAGCTAGTTGGTGCGAAATTGCTTGATTTTCGTTGAAGACTATTTGAGAAGCCCAACCTTTGGAACAAGGCCAACAACAAATTTATAAGGGACCTCTCAAAACCCAACTGCTACTGCATGTAATATTTATTAACCCATTGATTTTATTGTTTATTTCTGTGGACAATCAGCTTTCAGATCAATTTTAGGAGGCATTGAGAAGTTCCCTATAGACTACTCTTTAGTACAGAAGATAACCCGCTAAGCCGCAACTGACCATAAAAAGCCAACACCTGTAGAGGTGTTTTACGTGTGTTTAGGTTAGATATAGGGCAACGGTCCTAAAACCGCCGGCACCTACCCAAGTGGAACCCTCAACATTACTCTCATAAGATTATCCGTGTCGGAATCAGTAAAGCGCTTAATCAAGTCAATGCGAGTCTGCACATTTTTGAATTTACGGGAAATCCCAAACCTAAAGAACGGCTCTGTTTCGTTCATCTCGAAGCGTCTAATATCTCCCGATCTTCGTACGAATCCACGTATTTTTGCGTTGGTAACACCCCCAGCAAAAAATAATTGGTTTTTTCTTTCCAACTTAAACCCTCGTTCCAGATACGCCGACCACCATGAATCAGAACTGCTTATTTGATCAACGTGCGCATTGGTGGTGCGAATGACATCAATATCATAAGTTTTCTTGTCTTGCACTCCAATACCCAAAGCCCATTCTTTAAAGTGAACATTCGCGCCAATATAAGGTGAGGCAATAACCTCACTCGTTTCCCAACCACTAAAGTCAGTATATCCGAGTGAATCTAGCATTTCACCTAAAGAAGATTCGAAAAGAAAGCTAGTTACGCCTATTTCAATCGAAAATTTTTGTTCATTTCCCGACTGAGCCCAAACACCTATGGTCAGGAGACTCATTATGAGCAAGCTAAATCTTTTCATTTCAAAGGGCCTCGTTTACCCTGTCCTAAACAGATAGACAGTCAATCCTCCTGCTAGTTCCCGATGGTCTTCCACATACAATTCTTCCTTTGAAATTGAAAGCAGAAAATTGGGATAGTACCATATGGCATCTTACTCGTAAATCGTTGACTAGTCGGTATATTGAAAGTGATTGATAGAGCGCGGGAGGCATAATACCAACCAGATACATAAAAAGAAAACGACAACTACATAACTCAAATATCTCAATTTAATGATATTAATTAGGATAAGAAGCTATATACTACGAGATTCTGATATACTATCCTACTTGCTGAATGACCAGGCGCAGGCTCCTAGGGCTGCGAAAAAGATATACCTTCCTATTGTGGGGAAGGTATTTACCTGGCGTTTGTTTACTTGCATTGAAAGCGTTACGCTCTCCCCTTCCGATGTACCGGTAAACCATACGCCTCAGGTAACGCTTCCGTCTAGATTTGAAGCGTATGTTTGAGAGATACATGTACACCTTCTGGCATGACTACCGAAAGGCCTTCAGAAAAACTGAACGACTGTGTAACAATCCTTCAAGCCGTGATGTTAAGATTACCTATGAGGATGCTCCCTCTGCGGTTTTTATTTAGAAGATAAATACGAGGCACTGGGGAGTTAACACCCTGCCATTGGCTGCTAGCCTTAATCTACTTTTGAAACATCTCAATGAATGAATGGACCTCGGTGGATGTCTAAACCACCTGTAACAAGCTGGCGGCAAAATTTAGAGGATAGTATCTATACATGAAACGTGTAATTGGCGTTACGCAGATCCTTTTAGTGCTCGCATTGGTGGCAGTAGCCGCACTCGTTGCATGTGGGCCGGACACAGGATCGGATTCGGACGCTCCTTTCAGGATGGACCCATCCGGTAGCCGACCCTCGCCTAGCGTCTCCGTTGAAGTCATTCGACCTCAACCCCTTAGCGTAACCATTGAGGTAGATGCTACAGGTTCAATCTCATTTCGCACCGCGGTTGCCATCGTGCCTCAAGTAGGCGGACGCGTCATGTGGGTATCGCCAGATCTTCGAAGTGGCGGGGAATTCAGTGCAGGCGAAACAATGTTCACGCTTGATCCCATTGATGCTGAACTGAGCATTCGTCAAGCTAAAGCCGATCTAGCAGCATCAATCGCCGAGATGAATCTGGCGCAGGCGCAACGCAACGCTGCCTCCGAAAACTATCAGTTATTGCATCCCGGTGAGGAAGTCCCCCCCCTCGTCGCCCAAGAACCTCAAATCGATCGTAGCCAAGCTGCCATAGATCGTGCGAAGGCAAGGCTGCTTGCGTCGGAGCTCGCATTAAAACGCACGAAATTCAGTTTTCCATTTGCGGGGCGCGTTCTCAGTGCAAACGTTGGTGTCGGTCAATTGCTCGGTACGAATCAATCGGTAGGTCAGGTATATAACCATGAAGAACTAGAAGCCGTTATTCCTGTTTCGAGTATGGACTTAACTACATTATTACCTGTCGTTGGCAGACAGGCCTTATTAGAGTCTGATTTTGGGACCGTAGAGGCAGTGATCGAACGTCAAAGCGCTGCCTTAGATGAACGTACGCGAACAACCACGTTGTACGCAACGATTGATTCGACTGAACACAGGCTAGTGCCAGGAAACTTCATTCGTGCAAAAATCTTCGGACAGCAAATTGACCAAGCCTTCGTGTTACCTGAAGAAACCGAGCAGTTCAGAAGTGCGGTATGGTTAGTCAAAGACGGCCAGTTAATTAGCCGATCAATTCAGATTCGTGATCGACGCGAAGACGGTTTACTCGTTGATGCGTTCGATTTTTTTGAGGGTATTGTGAAAGGATCACTACCCAATGCTGAAGAAGGCGATGCAGTTCAGATCGTAGGTGATTTTCACACATGACACCGCTTGCCCAACAAATTCGAGAGCAATCAATTGACCACGGCCCGTTAGGCTTTTTCGCTCGCAATTCGGTTGCAGCAAATCTCTTCATGGCGATTTTTCTGATAGGCGGACTTTGGTCTGCGATAAACCTGAATTCGTCAATTTTTCCGACCATCAGGCCGGGTATTGTCGTAATTAGCGTGCCATATCCTGGCGCGACGCCCTCCGAAGTTGAAGAAGGTATTACGCGACGCGTAGAGGAAGCAGTAGCGAATCTTGAGGGGGTATACGGTGTTGAGTCGGTCGCTTCGGAAGGAAGCGGGGTCATTCAAGTCGAGCTAACGGATTTCGCCGATGAGGATGAAGTCTACGAAGATGTTAAGTCAGCGGTCGATCGCATCGTCGATTTTCCTCCGCAACGTGCAGAAGAACCGGAAATCTCAATCGCTGAAACAACTGGAACCGTTATGCAGTTGGTTTTGTCTGGTCCATTGCCTGAGGTGGACTTACGGCGCGCTGCGGAATATCTACAAGACGCACTGCTTGACCTTGAAGGCGTCTCTTTAGTGTCAATTGAAGGCGCTCGCTCGTACGAGATTTCTATTGAGATTAGCGAACGCACACTACGTCAATACGGACTTACGCTTGAACAAGTGGCTAATCGCATACGCCAACATTCAGTGAATCTCTCGGCAGGGGAGATCAAGTCCAATGCAGGCGATTTACTCATCCGCACGAACAAGAAACTGATGACCGGGGATGAGTTTGAAGATATTCCCATTCAATCTCTACCGGATGGCACAACATTGAAATTGCAGGACATCGCGATCGTACGCGATGGCTTCGTTGATGAGCAGATTCGCAACGAATTCAATGGCAAACCAGCAATTTTCGTGCTAGTAAGCAAATCTGAATCTGAAGACGTATTGGAAATCGCTGAGATTATCAAATCTAATCTCGACAACATCGTCGTACCTTACGATGTTGACATTCAAATTTTCCAAGACGAATCGGCCATTCTTACTGCAAGGATTCAGCTTCTCGTGAGAAACGGGATTCTGGGATTTGCGCTCATCGTGACGTTTCTGGTTCTCATGCTGGATCTGAAACTTGCCATTTGGGTCGCCATGGGCGTCCCGATTTCGTTTCTTGGCGCCATGATTTTCTTTGCACCACTCGGCATCGAAATTACTATGGTTTCATTATTCGGTCTCATCATGGTGCTCGGCGTTGTCGTTGACGATGCGATCGTCGTAGGTGAAAATATTGGCGCTGTACAAGAAACGGGGCTACGTGGGGTTGCAGCCTCTATTGCAGGCGCTAAAGGCGTGTTCTCCCCCGTGACCATAGGTGTTTTAACGTCAATGGCTGCATTCGCTCCATTAATGTTTGCGACAGGTACTTTCGGGCAGATTCTTGCAGCAGTTCCCTATGTTGTCATTACGGTTCTGGTTATCTCGCTGATTGAAGTGTTCATGATTCTGCCGGCCCACCTTTCACACTCAAACCAATGGAGTCGCTGGCCATTAAGTACCGTTCAGTCGGTCATTGCACGCGGCCTTCAGAAGTTTCGCGATGGCATGTTGATACCAGCAGTGACATGGGCCATCCGCATGCGATATCTCACGATGCTATTCGCTGTGTTCTTTCTCATTGCCTGCGCCGGGCTTATGTTGACGAATGCCGTTCGTTTCGAATTTTTTCCATCTGTCGAAGCAGATTCAGTATCCGCGAATTTGAACTTTCCGGTTGGAACGCCCTATCACGTCACCGAACAAGGCGCAGAGCGGCTAAGAAACGCCATTTTGCGTGTTAATGAGGAAACCGGAGGTAATGAAATCCAATCGTTGAGCCTCATGGTTGGAGGGACTCTTAGCACTGGTGGCGGACCGGGCGCCTCACCCGGAGTGAGGCAAAATAGTAGTCGCGCCCAAGTAATCGTGGAACTGACGGACGAAGACACGCGTCAATTTAGTAGCGCTGACATGGAAAGGCTTTGGCGGAGTGAGGTCGGTACGATCGCCGGTGCTGATTCGCTGCGATTTCGATCAGCCTTCATGGGCGGTTCGGACCTGTCATACGAATTGAGTCATAGAGATAGCGCTACCCTACTCCGCGCTGTGAACGTTCTGAAGGATCGCCTAGCGCAAGTCGACGGACTTGAGCAGATAACTGACAACTTCGATCTTGGCAAACGTCAGCTGGACATTGAACTAACGCCCGCCGGAGAAGCAGCTGGGCTGACGAACCTCGAAATTTCTCGACAGCTACGACAAAGTTACTTTGGCGAGGAAATTCAACGCATTCAACGTAATCGCGAAGAGGTCAAAGTCATGCTTCGCTTTCCACGCAATGAGCGAAGCAGTACACGCGATTTTGCTAATTCACGCATTCGGTTGAATGATGGCACCGAAGTGCCTTTGTTTACCGTCGCGCGAGTTGACGAGAGCCGCAGTTTCTCATCTATCACGCGAATCGACGGACGGCGCGTTGTAGCTGTTAGAGCTCGGATCGACTCTTCGAATCGCACTTCTAATCAAGTGATCGCCGAAGTGAACGAAATTGTACTACCCGTTCTAAACGCGGAATTCCCGCGCCTATTGGTTCGTGAAGCCGGTTTTGCTCAAGCGCAGAGTGAGGACTTTACACAGCTTGGTTTACTAGCACTTTCATCTATCATATTGATCTACATACTTTTAGCTTGTCAATTACGAAATTACTCGCTACCGTGGGTAGTTTTAGCAGGCATACCCTTCGGTGCATGCGGTGCAATAGTTGGACACTGGCTATTAGGTTTCCCTCTGTCATTTGTATCAATTTTTGGGATTATTGCGTTGAGCGGTATCGTTGTTAACGACTCGCTCGTCCTAACGGATTTGTTCTTGCGGCTGCGAGCAGCGGGGGTTGCATTCAGGGACGCGATAACCGAAGCGGTACGCGGCCGTTTTCGAGCTGTTTTTTTAACGACAGCCACGACAACCCTAGGTTTAACGCCTATGTTGTTTGAAACAAGTATGCAAGCTAGATTTCTCATACCCATGGCAGTAAGTCTTGCTACCGGTACGGTATTCGCATCCGTCACGATTCTGTTTATCGTACCTAGTTTGATCCTAATCAGGAAAGACGTGAAATCCCTGGTGTTCATGAAAGACGATACTGCCGAACTGAAAAAACGAACCAAAGCCCTAGATGACCGAAAACTCACGCTTGGACAAAGTACCGATCTTGACACCGTAGAAGATATACCGAAGCCGCTTACTGCAAACCAGTAACCATGTCCTCTATAAATTGATCGCCATCTTCGCGCAATTGAAGAGAGGGAGATTTCCCCGAACGGTGTGACATCATTCCGTCATAAGGGGTATCGTTCAATCTCTTTCGCCCTTAGCCTTAGTAGAATCTACTATTTCTTGCATAGTACTACCCCATTCAATGAATAACATGCGATTCGGCGCGTTTCTTGCACCTCACCACCCAATCGGCGAACACCCTACTCTGCAATTCCAGAGCGATCTGGATCTCGTCGCACATATGGACCGTCTTGGTTTCGATGAATTTTGGTGTGGAGAACATCACTCTACCGGTTGGGAAGTCATCGCATCACCAGAAATCTTTCTAGCGGCAGCGGCTGAACGCACCCATCGAATCAGACTCGGAACAGGTGTCGTATCGTTGCCGTACCATCATCCGTTTATGGTCGCGCAAAGAATCGCACAACTTGATCACCAATCTCGCGGTCGCGTGATTTTCGGATCGGGACCAGGCGCTTTGCCAAGCGATGCGCATACACTCGGCGTTGATCCTATGTTACTTCGGGATCGTCAGGACGAAGCCATCGGCGTTATTCGTCAACTGTTCGAGATGAATGAGCGCATCACAGTAGAGTCAGAATGGTTTACGCTTCAAGACGCAAAACTACAGTTAAAACCTATTCAACGGCCGATGGAATTTGCAGTGGCATCGTTAGTAAGTCCATCCGGCATGACACTTGCTGGAAAACACGGTATTGGTGTACTTTCTATCGGATCAACATCTCAAGCCGGAATTCAAGCCCTGCCGTTGCAATGGAGTTTTGCTGAAGAATCGGCAGAAAAACATGGCAACAAGGTAGATCGCGAGAACTGGCGCTTGGTCTTGAATTGGCATATTGCAGAAACAAGAGATAAAGCTCGTGAACAAGCACGCGACGGTCTATTCCGACACAACAATGAGTACACAGTCGGTACGCTCGCAGCAGGACAAGGTCAGATATTCAAGACACCCGATGAGGCCGTTGACGTGATGGCTTTCAGCGACGGCAGCGTGAGCGTGATCGGCACGCCTGACGATTTAGTAGCGAAGATTTATGAAATGCAAGAACTTTCAGGTGGATTCGGTTGTGTCATTGGCTTCGCTCACGATTGGGCGAATCGCGCTGATACGTTGAATAGCTGGGATCTTGTAGCCCGTTATGTCATTCCGGAAGTCAACGGACTTTTACACGATTACCGCGAATCGAATACCTACGTGATCAAAAATCGGGAAACCTGGATGCGAGCAGGCGCAGCGATCAATGCAAAAATTCAGGAGAACAAACGAGCCGCAGCAGCCATGCAAGCGGTACAGAATTCTCGCGCTGCAACAGCACTCCAGGCTCACGCGTCACATGAAGTCGAAAAAGCGGCATCTGAGACTGAATGAAAAATAAGACCCTGCTTGTCTTCAAATACTCAGCGTGTATATCAAAAAACGCCGCCTTCGGTTGATTCCCCCAGCAAATGTGCGCCAACCGTTTGGTAGTGCGCTTCTCGGCCTTGCACCTGTTGCGTAATCACGTGAATATCCTGAAATTTCCGTTGGATAGTGGTCGAATCGAAAATTGCGGTTGAGCCTGTGAGGTTGTAAGCAATATCGACAACCTGAGCTGCCTGTCTAATCGCATGGGTTCCTGCAAGACGTAAACGTAAGCGTTCATCCATGGTGATCTCACCGTTTCTCTGCACGTTTTCCCAAACGTTGCCGACGGTTTCGTAAAGGAAAGCTCTCGCACCGCCGTACAGTCCTTCCGCTTGGCCTATTTTGCTTTGAATAATTGGATCTTGCGCTAGGGTTTTGCCAACGAACTGAGGCTTCTTGGTTCGACTTAAATCAATCACACTATCCAGTCCTGATCGAGCTACCCCCAGCGCGACACAACCAAACCCACATGCAAATAGCAACGACTGCGGGACTTTATAGAGCGGTCCCGGTTCAACATGAGGTAAGTCCATACGCATGACTCGACGAGTGGGTACAAAGTAGTCCTCACACGTAAATCCAAAGCTTCCAGTCCCGCGCAGGCCTTGTACCTGCCAGTTATCAATTAGCTCAATATCCTCCTTAGGTAGATAGTGCAAACGAGGCGGATGACTCGCATTCGTTACCAATGCTGCAAGCCAGTTTGCGTGTCTACACCCGCTTGAAAAGATCCATTTACCCGATAAGCTAAAGCCTCCCGATACCACATGTGATGACGCACCGATAGGTGGTCCATTACCACAACTACCGATCGGAACGCCCCAGATCTCTCTTGCTAGTTCTGCCGGGCCGCGACCTGCATTCGTAGCAAATACACAACCTTGATTGACGCACCAAGCCACACTGCCATCTGCGTGGGCAATGGTTTGGATGATGTCTAAGTACTCATACCAATCCATTTCATCGCCCCCCATTGATCTAGGTACAAGCAAGCGAAGCATGTTTGCGTTCTTTAATTTATCGACGAGCTCTTCAGGAATTTCACGATCCTGGTCAATCTGGTCGCTTGCTGCTACGATGTCGTCATATAACGCTTTTGCGCGCGCTAGCGGTCGCAGATCTAACAGATTTGTCTCGAGTTTCGCGGTAACTTGCGACACGAATATGCGTAATGTAGTGAAAAGTTGTGGCAACGTTTCGTGAACGGGCAGGACTAACGGTGCGTTCACGCCGAGTGCAATTATGCTATCGCGGTAGACTATTGCAATTTATCATCAGCTTCATAGATACTGGGTGAACGTTAACTAGCTGCGAAACAGTTTAAAAACTAGGTTAATATAAAAAGAGCCGGCTCGCGATCGCGCACCGGCTCTAGAATCGTTTGAGTCTTACCTTATTAGAAGTTTACCGTCAAGCCAAGATAGGAATAACGACCAAGAAAATCGTAAAGGCCAGGAAAGATATTGCCGTTTCCACCTATGGACGGACCTGCACCGTTACCTGCGATAGGCGGTGCAGTATCTAGGACATTGTTGAACCCTACACGAATCGAATACGATTCGCCGATATCATAAACCCCGGCGAGATCCAGGTAATTTATCGCGTCAAGGTCAACTGGACCGTCGTCGTAAGCCTCAATCTCCCCCGTGTAGCGCCACATAGCCGATACGATAGCATTCCATGGTGTCTGCCAAGTTACCCTAAGGTTGTTGCGCGTACTTGCCGTTGGGATCTGGCACTCACCACCCCAATACCCATTGCAATCAATTACAGGTGCAGAAGCCAACTCTTGTTGATCCCACTTCTGAATAAGCGCTAGGACATTCTCGAAATCTAAAGAGCCAAGGTCGCCAATACCAACTGAATAACGCGCGATGATGTCGATACCTTGAACCTCTTCAATCGCAAGATTATCCTGTAAAGCGACGATATGTCCGCTATTGTTTACATCTGACCCTACCCAAAGATCTCCTAGCGATCGACTGCGCTTGATTTTTGCACACTGCGAATCATTGCCTTCTAAGCACTGCGTCAGCGTAAATTCAGGTGATATTGCATCTATGCCGTCCTCAATTCGAATGGAGTAATAGTCGACAGTGAACGATAGACCTTCAAGGAACAGTGGCTCCCAAATCAAGCCGAGAATATACGTATCGGAAATCTCTGGTTGGAGCGCGGTATTACCGCCTTGTAAGTAGTTGTATTGTCCTGCAGGCGAATTTTGAATGTTGCCCCAATGCTGTTGGGTCACGCCAGTGCGCGCGCACTCTTCAAAGGTCTTGCCTGCTGCGGTCTCGCCGTTTGTGATAGGACCCGCGCAAGGATCTTCGTCCATATCAAATAAATTGAAGCCAGTTGGGCTGAATAACTCTCGAACGTTTGCAGCGCGGACCGCCCGTTGTGCGCTAGCGCGCAATGTGTATTCCTGTGTCATTCGCCAGCTTGCGCGTAATCCGTAGCTCTCTGCATTCACCCCTGTCGAGTAATCGGAGAAACGTAGCGTTACATCCAAATCAATCAGCTCTGCCATTGATGCGGCCTCAACGATAGGTACGTTGGCTTCGAAGAAATAACTGTCAACGCTGAATCCACCTGCAACTGGATTCGTTGCGCCGCCTTGCCCTGCACCTTCACCATTGCGGAACCCGTTATCTGGGTTAAAGTCAAGCGATTCCTCGCGCCGCTCGAACCCGAACACGCCAATCACTCCAGTATTCGCGCCTGGTAATACCACACCCGAATCGGTTAAATCGCCTTGAAAATATGCCGTTGTAACCGTCTGCTCAGTGGTACCACGAGCAAATAGCGGTAACACAAGATAGTCGATCATATCTTGCGTAACTGCACCACTTGTAAAGATGTTCCATGGTACGCAATTAGGATCACTCCCGTCAATGACGGAGCGACAGACGACGCTACCATCATCCGCACGAACTGCATCAAGCGCTCGACGAATCTTACTTGTGCCTAAATCGTTCAAATAGGTATTTTCCATGCTGACGACACCTTTTTGGGTGGAGATATCGAAACTCCAGGCATCGCTGATGTCGACTGTATAACCGATCAAAGCTCGGAAACTCGTGTGCCGCAGATCTTGGCGCCGCTCGCCTCCTTCAATGTTCCTGCGACCGATGAAAGCAGTTAGTGTGTCATCGACATTGTTTTGGCAGAAGGAACTATCAAGAAAACCCTCCTCGTCAAAGCCTGGGTTTGTTTCTTTTTGATTAGCGATGTACTCGTCTAACGCTGTGCGCTGGTCTGCACTCAGGCGATCTTCTGTGAGCATAGAGTATTGCTGATCGCTAAGGAACGGATTGGCGCAACTGAGCGAACTCGTTACAAAGAAAGCTCCCGATGGAGCAATTTGAGATACCGTATGATCGTCCTTAAACATCAGCTCGGTATAAATGTTTTGGCTATCGGAAATATCGAAATTAGCAAAACTACCAAAGCTATGTCGGGTATCAGGTCGTTGGAAGTAATTTAGTGGGCCGTAATTGAAGAGCGTGCCTGCTCTTGGCACGAACTGCGAACCGTCCACTTTGTAGTCGAACCCAATCGTATTGGCGTTGTTGAAATTAGTTACCCTGCCTTCTGGGATCGTACTTGAACCCCAACACGAAGTCGCATTATTGTCCAATGCACAAGAACTGTAATCTCGTTCAGATTGACGGACCGCATTGACATCGCGCCAGGTGTAGTAAGCCGTTGCGTGGCCGCGATCGCCGATTTCGCCACCGATTACAAAACTTAGCTGCGTGACTTCACCGTCTGACCGGCTATCGTCTGCAACTGCGAAATTGCTTGAACGGACGATCTGCTGCATATCATCATCGCTATTGCTATGCCCATAGCCACTCGATTGAAAATCGAAAGAAAAGCCCTCGAACTCATCGTCCATGATGAAATTAACAACGCCGCTAACGGCATCTGACCCGTAGGTCGCTGATGCCCCCCCCGTGAGCACCTCAATTCGCTTCACCAATGGGCCTGGTATTTGATTCACGTCAACTCCGATTCCTCCTGCAATAGGGGACCCAGGTGGCAAGCGCCGCCCGTTGAGAAGGACGAGCGTTCGAGGGTCGCCTAAATTCCGTAGGTTGACAGTAGCTGTACCAGTTGCGCCATTGGACTGACCTGTGTTCTGATTAGACCAGACTTGCGGCAAATTACGGAGCATATCCTCAATACGCACAGTACCTTGAAAGTTGATCTCGTCACGATCAACTTGAACTACAGGGGTCGAGCCACTCTCATTCGAGCGCACGATGCGAGAACCTGTAACGATGACTTCCTCAATGGGCAGCTCTGACGCCTCTTCTCCTTGCGCCAGAAGATACCCGTTTTGAATGAAGCACAATGTGATGCCTAACCCTGCTGTTTTTAAGCCTACGAGGGTTCGCGAAACCAATGCCATAGTGACTCCCTTGAGTTTACCGCTTGACGCCGACATATGTCGAGTCAGTTTGATTGTTACATATTATTACATAACTATGGAGAAAAATGGATTTTTTTCACGAATCAAAAAAATCTTAGTTACTTAGCTGGACGATATCTACCCTTGACAGTACTACACTTTTCTAGCTAGATACCTTCGCTTCAACGCATTCTCGTTAATGCAAAGGTAAACCGTATCACAAGTAGGACATTCGGTTAACTGTTTCAAGGACAACAATCATCGCCATATCGGTAACGTCATGTGAGCAATTCAGTGCAACCGGAAACTGACTGCGTGTGATTTCTTTGATGTAGAACATCTAGACAAAGCTATGGTTTGGTCAGCCTGCTCGTCGCCTTGCCTAGCTTCGGAGTATGTCTTTAGGCTGAAGAGACGCCCCGTGCCTTTCAGGCTTGCTTCACGTGGAGTATTGAGAGGATTGTCTTTCGCGGATACCCGACGGCGACGACTGCCAAATCGCGCTTTCAAAAGGATTTTTCGGTTAAGGCCAGGCCATCATGCACGCGTCAAAGTTCAGCTGACGCATCTGAGTCACCGCACGCTATCTCATGTCCACCTCATTCAAAGGCGTGTGCAGTACGAACTACTCGTGATCTCGTTATCATGAAAGAAGTGCCTGGTTCTTGGTGCACTGCATCCTTGATGCATACGGAATTCTGCTGAGCAGTTTTCAAGGATCAGTCGAAGTCAATGAAACCTACTTCGGTGGTCGCGATCGCCATCGTCATGCATCACCCGTCTCGCAATACAGACAATCACCCTCCTCCACAGCTTCGAGTTGCCCTGGGCGACCTTAAAACATCGTATTGAGGGTTTCTATCGCGTCATGTCGGCAAGCCCGTAAACCGCTACATCCAAGAGTTCGTCGGGGCAGCATAGCCTCGAACTTTAAGACACAGACAAGCGACTGCTGCTGCTCATGAGCCGTATGGTAGTAAGCGTTTAGTCTTCAACGCACTGATCACCGCGGACAAGCCTAGACCGGTTTTACCGGCCACTTTTCTACATCGCCATCAAAATGGTTGGGGCGCATGTCTGGCCTTCCCACATGGCCTCTATTGAGCGAATTTGGATTGTCGTGCTACTAAAACCACACGTACGCGTTCATTTCGCGACTTCACGAAGCTACATATGTAGCATAATCTCCTGCCATGCTTGGCTGGGTAAGCTACTTAATAATTCCCAAATGAATTCTTAATACGTAAGCTTAATGATCAAAATTTCATTACCCAATAAATATAGCCGCCACTATATTTAACCTCAACGACGCTTAAGTTCAATATTGTCCATTCCAGAATCCACAGTAAATACGGCCCTGGCTGACGTGCTCAATCGCATGCGCGTGAACTGGGAAGCAACAGCGGAATTGACTGGGCAGATTCGAGAGAACAAAAGTTATCAAATCGACATCCTGGTTAAATCGCCCGGATACGGGGCTGTCGTAATCGAAAACGAATATGAGCCAGCACGAACGGTCAACTCGGACGCACGAAGCCGACTGGGCAAGACACTCAATGCTGACGGCTCTTTAATAACTCAGGTCGTCGAACTTGTAACGCCAAGGAGCATCCGGGACTGTCGAACCTTTGAAGAGGTCGAAAATCAGCTTCATGTCGTAGAGTTTCAATACGCACTTCTGCAAGTCGTTGAGGATCATCTTGATGCAGAAACCACGCATCAACGTGTCGAAAGGATCCCTGCCAACGAGCATAGCTATCTCTCAGGTTCTATTGAAACGCTCGCTGACTTCCTAGCGAATGCTGGCCTAAGTTCTATAAGACTCGCGGAGTCCATTCGCGAACTGGATTTCGGCGTCAAAGATTCCATCGGCATCCTGAGCGAGCTAGCAAAATCGAACGAACAACTGCAAGTCCAGATTGCAAATTTGATGATGCAAGCGTTTTCAGAGGAGGACTTAGAGCAAGGGCTCGGTATCGCCGTCACCGTGATTATCAATGCGACGTTATTTCAACAACGCCTCTCGCACCATTACACTCAAGTTCTGAGTTTGGCCCAAATGAAAGCAAATGAGTCGTTAAACCAAGCGGGACTGATTGAGCAATGGAAAATCATCTTAAAAATAAACTATTGGCCGGTTTTCTCAGTCGCGATTTCTGTTATGTACGCGATAGCCGATCCATGGGTCGCGGCTAGGTTCGTCAGTCGCCTGTTCAGCGTAACTCAAAAACTATTAGAGCTTGGAATCGTATATACGCACGATCTGTGCGGTGTTGTTTTTCAACGCTTTATGACCGAACGGAAACATTTAGCGTCTTTCTACACCAGACCAGAATCAGCGACACTTCTAGCATATCTCGCGATACCGGAAAGAACTTGGCAAGACGAAAAAGTCTATAGAAGCTTCAAATTTGCCGACTTCGCATGCGGAACAGGAGCACTTGTATACAGCGTATATCGAAGGATTGCATTTCTTTGTGAGTATCAAGGCGGTGATCCACAACGCCATCACGCACACATGATGGAAAACAATATCACCGCTGCCGACATCGTTCCGTCAGCAGCTCACCTAACAGCCACACTAATGTCGTCGACTTACCCTGAGAAAACGTATTCGGATTCACGAATCGTAGTGCCCAGTTACGGGCTGTCCGACGACGGCAAAGAAGTTAATTTGGGCTCCTTGGAGTTACTGGCCGAGGAAGGTTCCTTCTCTACTGTGTTCCCGAACGCTGAGGACACCATCGTTCTTGGTCCTAAGGAAGCAACGGGGCTACCTTATTCCTTGTTGGTATCGCCTGGATCACAAGATTTAGTGATTATGAATCCCCCTTTTACTCGTGCTATGTCCGATTGGATAGACTCAGCGCATGGCTCATGGAAACCTTTTAAGGCATTAGGTAACACACTTGAAACACAGCAACGCATGCGAGCGCGGGAAAAATTTATCACCCGCAATATTGATTGCTACAACGGCTATCAATCCATGCCGTCGGCGTTTTGCGGAATTGCTGACCACCTGCTTAAAGATGATGGCATGTTCGCATTCGTGTTACCGTCAACCTCTCTTCAAGGTATCTCGTGGCGTGGCTTTCGGGCCATGCTGAGCAGTAGATACGGAGATATCTTAGTCGTGAGTATTGCGGGGAAGACAGCGGCTGATTCTGCCTGGTCCGCAGATACGAAACTCGCTGAAGTGCTGATTGTCGCAAGAAAGCAATCACTTAAGGAAAGAACAAAACGGCACAATGCGTGGATCGTACTGGTGAATTTGCTTGCGCGACCTGCCAATGCGATGCTCGCAGCACAATTAGCAGCGCGCATCCGCCGAATAATCAACAGAGAAAATCTTCAATCAATAAGCAGTGCGCCAAGGGGTGGCACGATCCTTGAGATTGGTGGTGAGCCAGTCGGTGAGTTAATTTCGATACCGAGGTCCGAAGAACCATGGCCAGATGTAGGTATTCGCGATTTTTCGATAGCCCAATGTGCACGTCATTTAGCTGCGGGTACATTGTGGTTTCCCACGCGAAAACGGCCAGCCACACTAAAGTTACCAATTCGTAAACTCGGGGCATTTGCGACGATTGGTTTTGCGGATAACAATGTAGCAAACAATCAACGAGCTGCATTTCGTAGAACACGAGTTGGACAAGCAGCAACATTTCCGATGATTTGGCAGAATTCGTCTTGTAATCAGCGCAACATGCTGTTGGCACCGGACCAAGAAGGGCGCGTAATTCAAGGACGAGATGAACTTGCTTTTCGCATCTGGGCCAGGCGGAGCCGATCATTGATCGCTCGTGAAGTGGCATGGAAATCACAAGCGTTAGTCACAGGCTACGCTGAGACAGAGGTCATAGGAGGTCGAGGGTGGCCCAATATACAGTTTAAGGAAGCAAATCACGAAAAGGCCTTTGTACTTTGGGGTAATTCAACGTTAGGCGCTATTCAATACTGGTATAGATCCAGTCGCCAGCAAGTTCGGCGAAGCATTGTGACAGTATCAAGCATTGCGGAGTTACCTTGGCTAGATCCAACTGCGCTTTCAGACGTTCAGCTTACAAAGATTGATCAAATATTTAAGGATCTCAAATTGCAAACGCTACAACCACTTAATCAAATGTGCAACGATGTGGTAAGGAAGGAACTTGATCACCGCTTGCTAGGCGACGTATTAGGTATGTCGGAACGGCTACTGGGTTCAGTAGCTGCGTTACGGAAGAAGTTTTGTAGCGAGCCAGCTATTTGCTAACTAACAATCCATGTGGACCGATTCCATTCTACGAGAGCTCTAACCAGGAGGCCCTCTATGGTGGTAGATCCGCATGTGCACCTACTCTATTTGAAATTGATTCATTACGCGAAGCTCAATGTTCGAGACAAACTGTAACGCATCATCTCATTGACAAGAAATCAAGTCTATGGTTATCGTAATATTGATAGGTATTCTGACTATCTGATTGAAATTAAACAATTATGGCGGAGCGGACGGGACTCGAACCCGCGACCACTGGCGTGACAGGCCAGTATTCTAACCAGCTGAACTACCGCTCCATCCAACAATTCCGACTGAGTATCCTCAGCGTAAAGTTTGATTGGTGGGTGTTGCAGGGATCGAACCTGCGACCTGTGGCTTGTAAGGCCACCGCTCTCCCATCTGAGCTAAACACCCATAATTTGCGTATTCTACCAATCTTAAATTCGATATTCGTCAAGAAATGATTTCTCCAATCAGTTGGCTTCGAGCTTCACAACGATAAAACGCAGGAGCCTATCGCTAACATAGTCGCTTTCGCACCTCATCTTCTGAAAGGATTCACTAGCCGATGTCAACTATCACCGCAGAGCTGATTGAACAACTCAAGGAACTTGATACACCTACCGTATGTAATGCTCTGGAGTCGGTCATACCTCAACGACGAGGATATGGTTATACGACCCATCCGCTGGTCTGCACTCGTCCCGAGCTCGGTAGCATGGTTGGGTATGCGCGAACAGCTTGCATTCGCGCTATGCATCCTTCAGATGTTCGTGGTGAAGCCGCTCGTGATTTACAACACGGGTACTACCAATATATTGACGAAGGCCCTAAGCCCGCCATCATCATAATCCAAGACCTAGACGGAGAATCTCGTGGATATGGGTCATTCTGGGGCGAGGTCAATAGCAATATCCACTGCGGCTTAGGTTGCGTAGGATTGATTACTGATGGTAGCGTACGCGATATACCGGACATTGCTCCTGGATTTCAAATGCTCGCCGACCGCGTAGGGCCATCGCATGCATTCGTGCATCCGGTATCTTTTGGCGGCGGTATCAACGTCGCTGGTATGCGTGTTGTGAGCGGTGATTTAATTCACGCCGATCAACACGGCGCAGTCGTCATTCCAATCGACAAAGCTCAAGATGTACCCGACGCAGCTGCTGCCATTGCACGCCGTGAACGCGTGATCATCAACGCAGCCCAAGAGGATGGTTTTAATTTTGCGCGCCTTCAAAAAGCATGGGGCGACGCGGCCGAAGTTCACTAATTCAACGTTATGACAGCCTGCCATCCATTTTCGCTGACGGATATCCACGGCGTTGATCGTAGCGTTCCTACCGGCGCAAAAACGCTGTTGTGCTTCGTTAAAGAGGATTGCCCTACTTGTAACTTAGTTGCACCGCTATTAGAAGTGACGCATCGGCAAGGTAATGCAGACGTTCTGATCGTCGGTCAAACCACGGAAGGAAACGAGCAACTTGTCGCCAACCATCAGTTGACAGTTCCGGTACTTGACGACTCAACGCTCATCGTGTCGTTCACGTATGAACTTGATTCCGTACCTCACGCCATATTGATTGATGAAGCGGGCGAATTGTGCAAAACAACCATTGGTTTTAACAAAACTGAGTGGCGTACATTGCTTGAAGAAGACCTACAGATTACAGATATCGATTGGGACGCATTACCCGATTGGCGGCCAGGTTGTGGTTCGCTTACGCAAGACCCTACGATTGCAGAACGCCTTCGCGCAGAAGCAGAAAACAGCCCGTTGCGCGCACGACGTATCGAAATCGGCGCGCACGACGACGTTCATGAGTTTTTGTTCGATCAAGGGTTTACTGACGGACTACCCGTTGTGCCCCCAACCCCCGAACGCGTCATTCGAATGCTCAGTGGCACGCAGCGTAATCCTCAAGATGTGGTGGCAACGATTCCACCGAACTTGGCACCGGCAACGATTGAAAAGATTGCTATCAACGCGGTTATGGCGGGATGCAAGGCAGAATATCTTCCGGTGGTCATTGCGGCTATTGAAGCCATGTGCACGGACGAATTCAATTGTCATGGGGTCTTCGCAACGACCATGGGCGCAACGCCGGTGATGATTCTCAACGGTCCCGTGCGGCATACGTTGAGTATGAACATGAAGCTCGGCGCCCTCGGACAAGGCACGCGCGCTAATGCAGCAATTGGGCGAGCGGTGCGGCTTGCCGTGAGAAATATAGGCGGTGCGAAACCTGGCGGTACGGAGCGATCAACGCTGGGTAACCCAATGAAATTCACGATGTGTTTTCCTGAATGGGAAGAACGCAGTCCGTGGGATCCTTTGCATGTCGAACGCGGCTTTGAACTAGGCGATTCGGTGGTATCGTTATTCGCTATGTCAAGCGGCCCTGCACAAATCGTTGATCAAACATCACGCTCGGCGGAGGCTTTAGTTGGTAGCTTTGCCTTATCAATGCGCGCCATACAGCACGTTAAAAACCACCGTGCAGGTGATACAGTATTGGTTATCAGTCCTGAGCATGTCGATACGATACAGCGCGATGGCTGGTCAAAAGCCGATATACGCGCACGCATTCAGGAAGTATCAAGTGTACCGTTTAAAGAATTAATTGCGGATTCAACCAGCGGTGTGGGCATATCACCAGAAGTTGCTGCATCCATGACAAAAGCGGAATTGAATAAGCCAATACCGAAATTTGCGTCAGAAGATCGCATTCATATTGCGGTCGCTGGATCCGAAGCAGGAAAATTCTCAGCTGTGTTTCACGGCTGGGCAAGCGGCAGCATGGGATCAATCCCGGTGTCGCACAAAATTGATGTGTAAAACCTAGGAGGTTGTACATGAACACTATCCTTGACCCAACCGACGAGCGTACGCCAGTCGTTCGGTCGACTAGCGAACGTCCGAAACAACTGTCAGGCCGGCTTGCATTGCTTGATATTCGGAAGCCAAGAGGAAACATTCTGCTAGATCGTTTGGCGGAATTGTTGGCGGAACGCTATCCAAAACTTGAAATCACACGATTCGAAAAACCGACGTTTACCAAACCAGCGCCGGCCGAAGTTCGCCAGACCATTAAGGAAAAGGCGGATCTCGTCGTAGAAGGGCTGGCAGACTGAGGATCCTGTACTACGTGCAGTTTGCATGACACGGTATGGTTTGAGATACAGGGGATTCCAGCAGTCAGTATTGCTTCGACCGAATTTATTGACGCGGCTGCAACGCAGGCACATGCATTAGGCATGGACGATGCTAAATGTGTGTTCGTCCCACATCCAATTCAGGATGCAACAGATCTTGAAATGCGCTCGAAAGCGGAAGCTTGCGTCGACGAAATCGTTGCAGCGCTAACTCAACAGTAACTTTATGCGACCGCGTCGGCTGCGAAGAGCTCGTCGACGCGGTCCGATTCAACGCCAAACTCCACTAATACCTCGCGTGTATGTTCGCCAGGATTAGGTGCGGCACGTGCGAATTTCGCCGGCTGCGGATGTGAAGATAGATTGATTGGGGAGCGAATTAAATTGATATTTCCTAATTCGCTGTGCGGCGCTTGCTTCACCATTTCCAAGTGTTTTGCTTGAGGGTTCGAATAACCTTCCTCTATATCGTATACAGGTCCGCACGGCACGCCATTTGCGTTGAGTTTCTCAACCAGTGAATCGACTGAGAAATCAACGAGTGCATCGTTAATCGCCACCTCAAGTTCAGCTCGACGTTTGATACGATCTTGAGGCGTCTTGAATCGTGCGTCCTGAGCTAACGATTGGGCATCAATTGCATCAAGAAAACTTTTCCACATACGCTCGGTAGGCGCAGCAATGTTGACGTATCCATCCTTGCACGTAAACGTACCCATCGGAAAACTAGTAGGATGGTTGTTCCCTTGTTGCTTGGGCACATCACCCAACATAGTAAAACGAGCTCCTTGAAAATCAAGTTTGCAAAGCATGCCCTCTAATAAGGAAGTATGTACCCACTGTCCTTCACCCGATTTTTCTCGTTGAAGCAAAGCAAGCAAGATGCCTTGTCCCAAGAACATACCTGCCGTGGTATCGCTTATGGCAATACCAACCCGCACGGGACCGCTACCAGGATGACCTGTAATTGACATGAGCCCACACATGCCCTGCACAATTTGGTCCACCCCTGGACGATCGCTGTATGGGCCGTCTTGGCCGAATCCGGAAATGCTTGCATAGATTAGTCGCCTATTGATTTGCTTTAAGGTATCGTAATCAATCTTGAGGTTGTGTTTAACCGGCGCACGAAAGTTTTCAACGACGATATCTGCCTTTTTGACCATATCCAAAAACAAAGCGTACCCCTGCTCATGTTTGAGGTTGATGCATACCCCTCGCTTGTTACGATGTAAATTCTGTTCGTCTGGGCCGTGCCTACCACCCGTGATGGAACCGGTTTTTAGCGGCGGCGGTTCAATCTTGATGACGTTTGCGCCCCAGTCAGCTAGTAGGCGCACAGCGGTTGGACCAGCGCGTGCAATCGTCAAATCAAGTACTGTGATGCCGGTAAGTGGAAGTGATGTCATTGTGCGCTCTAAATTTATGAAGGATCAGGAGGTACGAGTTCTCAAAAATGCAGGCTTGAATTGAACTTCGTTGCCGGGTGCAGGAGCGCTCGGGATGTTTTGCGCTAAAGCGAGCGAGCAACATGCAAACGCAGCCCCTATGAGAAAAACAGCAGCGTGAGATTCAAGCCAAATACCGCCAAGAATAGCTGGGATGATTACCGCGGCGATGTGATTAATCGTAAATGACACACCGGACGTAGAAGCAATATCAGCAGGATCCGAGATTTTTTGAAAATAGGTCTTGATAGCAATCCCCATCGCGAAGAACAGATGATCTAGAACATACAGGAACCCTGCGAGCCACGGCGTCTCAACGAGCGCATAACAGCAGAATATGACGGTCAAGCCTGTGTACTCGATAGTCAAAGCCCGTCGCTCCCCAATCCGCCCGATCCATGCGCCGATTTTTGCTGCCGCGAATGAGTTGACGAGGTGATTTATGAGCAACAATAATGTCATATTGGCGACTGAGAATCCGAATCGCTGGACTAAGAGGAATCCAGCAAACGCAACGAAAATCTGCCTCCGGGCGCCCGATAAAAAAGTAAGGCCGTAGTAGAGCCAATACCGACTTCTTAACACGATTTGCTTGCGTTGTTCAACACGGGTTTTAAATCGCGGCGACGCAATTGCAAGGAAGACCGCTAATATCAACACGATGGACCCTGCCATCGCGTAAATCACGACATATTCGATTTCAAGCAACTTCACGAGGGCAAAGACGATCAGGAAGGTAAAAAAGGCTGTGATTGAACCCACGGAAATAAGTGCGCCTAGAAGCCTCGGTGCGGCTCGTTTTGGGAGCCATTGCAGCGATAGTGATTGGCGTATGGTTTCAAAATAGTGAAAACCGATTGACATTAACACGACGGCGAAATACAAACCGTATGTTGATGGCAAGAAACCTGTAATGGCGATGCCTAGTCCAAAAATCGCAAGTGAAATGACGGCAAAAACTTGCTCACGCAATAGGAACAGAATAAAAACAGCTGTGAACGCAAGGAAACCTGGTACTTCACGAATGCTCTGCATGATGCCGTTCTCAAAGCCGTTGATTCCTATTTGCTCAACGGCGTAGTTATTGAGCAACGCTTGCCAGACAGACATGCCAATCGGCATAGCAACGCTCACGATGACCAGAAACGCAAATGGCGTACGAATGCGTTTGTTTATGAGAATTGCAAACCGCGATATCACTGAGTCAGTCTTCACGACAAATGAACGCTGGTCATTGAAAAGTTGGCAAACATGCACCGGAGTGAAAAAAGTTCAATTTGTTTTCCGGTATGCATATATCTCCATCCTCATAGCCTTGTTGCATAGGCGTTGGACTCTAACCGATAACAGAGTTTGCGTTCCTTGCCTTTCCGCAGTCAAACGTGTTTGATGATCAAAGCCTGACATTCACGATCTCATATTTTTGCATATTATTTTGTTGATTAGGTTCTTAGTTCAGATGACAAGATCATATAGTTTTGTCAGGGTTATAACCTTGACGATCCTTGACAACTAACAAGGGTAGATTATGCGTGATCTCCTCGAAAATAGCCGAGAACGGACTAATTTAGGTCAACTTGCCGTCCGCGAGAAGCCCTACAGTGCACCAGATTTTGTTTTTCAGCAGTCTGTATCTAATCAATAATTACTGTCAAATACAGTTAGATCAATACCTTTTCGTGCCACCAAAGCAGCGCGAGCTTCTTCTTGCGTCCGATCCCCCTTTATTCGATTGCAGCTGCCGCAAAGTAATTGGAAGTTGTCTACCCAATCCATTCCACCTTTGGCGCGAGGGAAGATGTGGTCGAGTTCGAAGTGGCGGATGTTGTCGAACCAAATGTGACACAGGTTACAGTGCCCATCTTGATCACTGTAGAGCGAATTCTTTAGTTGTAATCGTTCGGTAGGTGTGCTAGCCATCTCTCGTTGAATGTCCGTGCGGACCGGGATGGTGGAACGGTGGTAAATAGTCTTGAACGAGTATATATCACGCTTTTCTTTGATCCGACTAACGACTAGCTCTGCGGCCTTCGGCGAAAGATCAATACCCACCCATTGCCGACCCAAGAATTCGGCTGAAACCATCGTAGTAGCGCATCCACAAAACGGATCAAGTACCAAGTCCCCTTCCATGCTACTGGCTTTAATAATCCGATCAAGTAAGGCCAGTGGTTTTTGCGTCGGGTAGCCTGTGCGTTCCTTCGAAACATTAATCAATGGCTTTATGTCATCCCACACATCTCGAATGTAAACATCCGCGTAGTACCTACCCTGATCATCGACATTTTCGTTAAAAAAGGGCTTATCGTAGTAAATCCGTTCTTGGAGGGCATGGTGCTTGTACTTTGGGCTTGATTGGTAGAACAGCAAAATATCATGCTTCCTTGGGTAATATCTTTTCGACACCCCCCCCCGTGCGATAAGACCAAATAATTTCATTTAGGAAGTTTTGACGTCCAAATATACCGTCCATTACTAACTTCAAGTAATGACTTGCAGCCGGGTCGCAATGTAAGTAAATTGACCCCGTGGGCTTAAGCACGCGGTGGAGTTCAAACAGCCGGCTCGCCATCATTAAGAGATAACTGAACATCCCCTTTGAGTGGGTCTTGGCGGACGCATGAACCAACGCGTAAAGCCATTCGTGTTCACGCTTAATTCGATTGTGTTCTATCAGGTCAACATCGGATAACGTCCAAGCGTCTTTAAATGCAGCACCAGCTGCCTCTGATCCAATCGGCGCGGCATAGGTCTTATTCGAGTTGAACGGCGGGTCAAGGTAAATTAAGTCAACAGAGTCGCTATCAATCCCGCGGAGCACGTCAAGGTTATCGCCCTCGAAAACAGTTTGATGTAAGCCCTGCACAATAACTTCGGCTTTGTGATCAACAGTAATAAGTATTGAAAATCACACTTTCACCAATCAATTTCATCTTGATTGCGTGAGATGAGTTCCTAAAACGCATTTTTCAGACTGGCTGTAGATCTTTCAGTCGGGTAAACCGAGAATGCGCTTCGCGATGATGTTCAGCTGAACTTCGGATGTGCCGCCTTCAATCGAATTCGCCTTGGATCGCAACCATTGTCGAGTGACACCAAGATCTTCACGGTCGAATTCGTTACCCGTCCAGCCTAAACCGTTAACGCCCATCATTTCAACAAGCAAATCGTAACGATTTTTGTTTTGTTCAGTACCGTAATACTTGAACATTGACGACATGAAGGTTGGTGCAACCCCAGCCTTCGTCTCTTCGCCTGAACGGCGCGTGGTCAACCCGAAAACGTGATCGTTAATTCGGTGCTTCGTGATGCGATCGCGTAAATCGGAATCGGCTATTTTGCCGCCAACTTCACCCACGCACTCTTTGGCAATTTCATCAATGGTCTTAGCGCGAGGATCACCCCCTCCTCCTCCGATACCGCCAATTGATGTACGCTCGTACTGAAGAAGACGTTTCGCAACAGTCCATCCTTTATTAACTTCCCCTACGATGTGGCTCTTAGGTACTCGTACGTCGTCAAAAAATGTCTGGCAGAACGGCGATGCACCGCTAATTAACAGAATAGGTTTTACGCTAACGCCAGGGGACTTCATATCGAACAAGATAAAACTGATACCCTCGTGCTTTGGTACGTTCGGGTCGGTACGAATCAAGCAAAACATCCAGTCGGATTGGTCTGCTCCAGAAGTCCAAATCTTCGATCCATTGATGATATAGTCATCACCGTCCGAGACCGCACGAGTTTGCAGACTTGCTAAATCAGAGCCCGATCCAGGTTCGCTGTAACCCTGACACCACACGATTTCCTGCCGCACGATTTTCGGCAAGTGTTGCATGCACTGCTCTTCCGTCCCAAACTCTAACAATGCCGGGCCAATCATGGTCAAACCCATGCCGCCGACCCCAACGACCGCATGATTCTTGCGTAGTTCGTCCTGTAGGACTGCAATCTGTGGTTTGTCTAATCCAGCACCGCCGTACTTCGTAGGCCATGTAGGCGCAGACCAACCTTGCTCAAAGTACTTTTGCGACCACGCTTGCCAATCTTCCCGAGTCGCTTGTTTATCAGGATCACGGATGCTATCGGGACAGTTTTCCGCAATAAAGGATTGAATCTCCGCTCTAAATGCCATATTCGCTTTCTCCTAATCGTGAAACTCTTGGCCGCGTACAACGACTCGTACTGGATCTTGCAGGACGCTCAAATCTTGCAGCGGATCACCATCTACAAACAACAAATCGGCAGCTAATCCAACTGCGATAGATCCGGTCTCATGGTGAATGTTAAGTACAGAGGCAGCGACACTTGTTGCGCTTTGCAACACAGTAGAAGGTTGCATATCTGCATATGTTGCGAACACAGGTAGCGCACGCGGCAAATCATCATGATGCACATTTGGAATGCCCGCATCCGTCGAAGCGATGAAGCGCACGCCAACTGCCTGCATTGTTCGGAATTGTTGGCGCACCATGTCTAAATGAGACGGATTGAATTTCATAAAGCGTGACCAATTTGCGTTGACCGTTGGCGATACAACTGTACCCCGCTTAACCATTTCTAGTACAACATCATGGAGGTATTCACCGCGTTGACCATTCTTATCCATCCAAGAGCAGTGCTCAATGGTGTCAGCGCCTGCAAACACAGCATGTGCAATACCTTCCGAGCCATGACAATGCGCCGCAATGTCGTACTCTCTCGCATGAGCATAGGAAATGATTTCGCTCATTTCCGCTTGGGAAAACTGCGCGCGGCCAGGATGACTTTTGGCCGTAAACATACCGCCAGTCGCCATGATTTTGATCAAATCAACACCCTTGATACGATTTTGATCGACAATTCGACAAGCAGCCTCAGCACTGTGGGCCTCGCCACCCCAAAAGTGGCAATGGCCTTCGACCGAGGTAATCGGACGCCCTGCGCAAAGTAAGCGAGGACCAGCTATTTCGCCGCGGTTGATACGATCACGGAGTTCAAGTTCCAGCCAATTTCCGCCGCCCAAATCGCGAGCGGTAGTAATACCAGCTTTTAGCATGGCTTTGGCCCGGACTGGCATCTTCTTCCTAATTTCGTCGTCGCTTTGTGCAAGCTGCTTGCCAACATCCGCAATGGATGGATCAAGAACCATGTGAACATGGCTGTCGATTAACCCTGGCATGATCGTCAAACCACCGCAGTCTTGAACGGCCGAGGCATCGTTGTGATCCCCAATCGATTTAATTCGACCGTCAGCTATAGTTACCGAAGTCTCATGACGATAGCCTTCGGCAAGCCCGTCCCAAATTCGGACGTTACGGTAGGTGACTGATGCAGTCATGCGGCAAATTCATGCATAGTTTTGAACAGGCGATGCATGAAACACGCTCACGAACGAGTCAGAAAACCAAGCGTCCCAAACTTTCCGCTACACAACAAGGCTTGTCTTGTCCTTCGACTTCGACGACAAGTTCACTCATCGTTTCGATCATACCGCCCTTGATTTCCACGCGCTTGAGCGTACTTTGTGTACGGATTTTGGCACCGACCGGAACCGGCGAAGGGAATCGTACTTTGTCGAATCCGTAGTTAATAGCTAGTTTTTGGCCTTCAAGACGAGGGCCAGTCTCGACAACCGAGCGCGGTAAATGACCCATGATCGATAGAGTCAAATGCCCGTGAGCGATGGTTGTTCCGAATGGCCCGGCTTTTGCGCGATCCTCATCAATATGAATCCATTGATGGTCCATGGTGACATCGGCAAAATCGTTGATGCGATTTTGCGTGATTTCGAACCAGTCGGTAGGCGCAGACGATTCGCCTATGCGGCCTTTAAGACTTTCGTAAGCATTTTGAAGGTTGTCGGACATATCAATGTCTCCTGCTAATAATTCTTGTAATTGGGCTTCAATCTTATTCGTAAACCTACATAGGGGAAATCATGCTTCCAGCCGACTACTCAGAACGCGTGTACGCAGGCGTACTTGGCAAGATTATCGGCGTATACCTAGGCCGGCCATTCGAAGGTTGGACTAACGAACGCATTGAGAAGCAATTAGGGGACATCAACTACTACGTTCACGACAAAGTTGGCGTGCCGTTGATTGTGACGGATGACGACATCTCAGGCACGTTTACGTTTATTCGGGCTCTTGAAGATTACGACTATGACCCGCAGCTTACCCCTAAACAGATCGGGCAAACTTGGCTCAACTACCTGATTGAAGGACGTTCGGTTCTGTGGTGGGGCGGCTTAGGCAATTCCACTGAGCACACAGCATATCTGCGTTTACGCGAAGGCATTGACGCACCGCAAAGCGGCGCGATAGAAACGAACGGTAAAGTGGTCGCAGAGCAAATCGGCGCGCAGATCTTTATTGATGGTTGGGCTATGGTAAGTCCAGGCGATCCTGCCCGCGCCGCGGACTTCGCACGGCGAGCCGGATCAGTCTCGCACGATGGCGAAGCTGTGTACGGCGCACAAGTTCTCGCAGCCATGGAAGCGCAAGCATTCGTTGAAGACGATATCAATAAGCTCATTGATGTCGGTTTGGCGCAGATCCCAACGGACAGCACACTGGCGCAGATGATTGGCGATATACGTTCATGGCATGGCGAAAATCCGGGCGATTGGAGAGCGACTTTTAGAAAAATTCAAGAAAACTACGGCTACGATAAATTTGGCGGCAATTGCCACATCATGCCTAACCATGGTCTGATCATCATGGCTCTGCTGCACAGCGACGGCGACTTTAGCGAAGCGCTCAAAATCGTTAATACGGCAGGCTGGGACACCGATTGCAATTCGGGTAATTTAGGATGCCTCATGGGGATTCGCAATGGTCTAAGCGGTATTGATACGACGATTGATTGGCGTGGACCATTCGCGGATATCTGTTACCTTCCCACCGCCGACGCGTCCGGAGGTGTATCCGACGCGGTTACACAAGCGCAACGAATCGTTGAAATCGGCAGTGCCCTCCATGGCGAGACCATGACCAAGCCAAAGAACGGCGCTCGTTTCCATTTTTCGTATCCTGGTTCAGTTCAAGGCTTCCGCGGTACGCACTGCGCTATTACCAACGAAGCGCGCCCAGACGGGGCACGCAGTTTAGCGATTCACGTCGAACCAATGCAATCAGGCGATAAGGCACTAGCGCTTACGAATACTTTTATCGATTCACTTGATACGGCTAAGTTTTTCGAACGACGAGGTTACGGCCTAATGACAAGCCCCAATCTGAATCCCGGGCAGACGCTGAGCACTGTCGTTGCACTCAACGAAGATGCTTCGGCTTCAGCGGATGTCGCTCTGTGCATTGGCGTATTCAATGAAGAAGACAAGATCGTTGTTCTGAGAGGCCCTTCAAACAAGCTCTCACCGGGTAAACGTGCGGCATTGGAGTGGCAGGTGCCTTCAACGGATGGTTATCCGGTGTCAAGCGTGGGCATCGAGATTCACTCGGCATCTTCTGATTCAACGATATATATGGACTATCTTGACTGGCATGGCACACCTGAACTTGAGCTCGGACGGCGAAAAGGTTCGATGTGGGGTCGTGCATGGGTGAATGCAGTCGATACCTACCACCCCTTCTACCCTGAAAGTTACAGGCTCATTCAAAATAAAGGTACTGGTTTACTCCTGTACGGCAGTCGTGATTGGTCAAATTACGCGGTGGAAGCGGATGTTACGCCGCACCTCGCGAAGCGCGCTGGGATCACGGCGAGAACGCAGGGATTGAGACGCTACTATGGGTTATTGCTTACGGCAAAGAATCAAGTACAACTTGTCAAAGAGCTTGACGGTACGCGCGTACTTGCTGAATCGGGCTTCAATGTCGCGCTTGGTACGACCTATCAATTACGTCTTGAAGTCAATGGTGAGTCGATCACCGGTTATGTCAACGACAAGAAAATGGTCGAAGCTCATGATGCGTCCTTAATGACCGGCGGCATCGCCTTAGCGATTGACGAGGGCCGAACGGCAACACAGAAAGTAACAGTCACCAGTTTGTAGGTACATCTGCTACTCCAGATGACATTCCTTTTTCATGGCTTGACAAAACGCATTGACCGCCTCGTGTAAATCGCGACGGCGGTCCTCACCCTGCCCTTCGGTAAAGCAAAACGATAGCCTCATCTGATCGAATCCAGCCTGCGGCGAACGATCGAGAAAATCTGCAGGATAGAAGCCATACATCGGCACAACCACAACACCGTAGCGTTCGACGAGTTTGTTCGTGAATTTTTCGTCAATGCGAATGGACCTATGCGATACAGTAAATGCACTAAAGAATCCAGCATCTGGATGCGTCCAATCGAACACGTCACGATATTCACCTAACCCCTGATCCAACCCGTTCAGGACGATTTCACGATTCTCGCGATAAATGGATAGCTTTTCTTCGGCCAGCGGCCAAAGCGTGTGGCTTATGCTCCCATCCGCGTGACGCAACAAGGCCTCGAAACTCAGTAGCGAGAGTGGGTTGTGGAACAAAATGGCCCCGCTTGATTCTGATAGAAGCAAATCGGTGAGCGACATATTGGACTCGCCGTCAATGTTAAGCGTTGCTTCCGAATAGATAAATCCAATGCGCGGACCTGGCAAACCGATTTTTGAACCAGTAAATAGGTGTACAGTCCGTTGCGGATCGTACGTCACAAAAGGCCGATTGCTCTTGCGATCAGTTTTGTAATTGATGTAGAGATAAGGCGCATCCTCCGCGATGAGAATGTTCTCCTCCTCTGCCACGCGAAGAAGTTCTCGCTTTCGCTCATTGGTAAAGGAAAATCCGGCCGGATTGTGTCCGTCGGGTATCGTGTAGTAGAAGGGCACGACTTTTCCGTCGGCTCGTGCTTGCCGAATGCGGTCGCGAAGCGCCTCAGGATCGGCACCGTGACGGTCCATGGGGATGCTGTAGATTGTTGCGCGTTGATTGAGAGTCGCTCGGGCAAGGAATCCTGCATACGTCGGCGCATCGGTAATGTAGGCGATTTCGATCCCCATCCGTTCGAAAACGGAACACAATAACGAGATGCCTCCTGTTGCGCCGATCGTCGGGATCATGCGCGTGGGATCAAGTTCGACGCCCCAATCGTTGCCGTACGCGTGTGCGAAACTCTCGCGAGGACTTGAAGGCCCCATCGTGTCGGTATATGCATAGGCATCGCGTAGAAATCCTGGTAGATCCTTGGGATCGTTAACACCTTCACGTTTCGCCAGATGTTCAAACCATCGTTCGGTCCGATCTATGAACGATTGAGGATTCGTGACTTCGGGATGCGGATATCCGGCGCCTAAGTGATGGATCTTGAGACCGCGTTGCGCAGCGACGCTTCGTAAACCAGGCAGTGCTGCGGCCATTTTCCGGGTCACCGATTCCGGCTGGCGACGCAAACCAGGCACATAAAGCGTTGCATCAGACATGGCAGTAAAGGTCATACCCGCTCGGTTGTCAAGCTGCAATGGTAAGAAACACGACAACTAAAGGCAGCCTATGAAGGCGTACATTAAGGCAAGTTAGCGATAATCCAATATCAAACTAGATGAGATATGCATATGTCTGCAAAGATCACAACACTGGATGAATTCGAGGCGGAATACAACGCCGGTGCGGGTGTTGCGCTGCCGTCTCGAGGGGTTCGCGAAGCAAGTCTCGACAACATCCACCGCTTTGGCGATGGGGTTGGAGACTACAACCCACTTTGGCGTGACGAAGCCTACGCCCGACAGAGCCGATTTGAGGACATCACTGCACCGCCGATGTTCATTTACGGTGCAAGTTTGGGTATCGCTGCGGCGATCAACGGCAATATTGACGGTCGTCGCTTGTCATCGGCGAATTTCCCAATGAATTACGCAGGCGGGGAAATTACGTTTCACAAGACGATTTGGCGCGGGGACAAAATCCGAGCGCAAGAAACAGTTATCGGATCAACGCGCAAATATTCGGAACGAATTGGCGATTTTCTTATTTGCACGGCTATGGTCGAATACTTCAATCAAAGACAGGAACTCATTGCGACCAAGAAAACAAACATGGCGCGTTATAAAAATCTCGGTGGGGGTAAAACCATTCAATACGATCGTGAAGTCAAAACGAACGTGACGGAGACGGCTCCTGATCCTCTCGTACACGAACGCATTCGCCGCGGTAAGCGAGCTCGTACATGGCGCGATGTGGTGGACGGCGAAGCCATCGAAACACTCCCTAAAGGCACCTACACGGTTACTGAGCTGTTTTTGTTTACGCATGGCGTTGTCGGTACAGGACGTTCGCCACGAGCGGCGTTAGAAGCTGAGGATTCCACTGATCTAGGCGGTGGCGGACGATACGACGAAAAACACGCTAAAGAACGACGTAACATGCCAGGACAGTTCGATTGGGGACCGCAACGGGTATGCTGGCTGTGCCAAATTGCGACCGACTGGGGCGGCGACGATGCAGAAATAAAGCGTATGAATACGCGAGTTCGCCATCCGAATGTGGTTGGCGATACCAACACGGTGTATGGCAATGTCAAGCGTCGCTTTCAACAGGACGGCGAGGATCTCGTGGAGTTGAACGTTTGGAACGAAAACCAAGCAGGACTGCGTACAGCCGAAGGTACGATTACTGTCGCACTATCTAGCAGTTGAGTTCTAGGATAGTATCAATTGCACAACATGCAACGACGAGTAACGGCAATACTGCTCAATATAGGAACCACATCGCCAACCTAAGAAAGTCGCATCATCTTGCATCCACTCACAAAATTTGTTAAAGTTGTTTTATCGGGGCATGAACAAAGGGGGTAATCGTGGAAATATCAATGGCTGAGGGTTGTAGCTCTTAAGGTTCCAACCTTCTCATTGAGTGGGCAGAGGCTCATCCCCTCTGCCTCTTTTTTATCTCGTGACGGTATCTAAAATCGACGCGATTCGTTAATCCGTTTTTATTAATAACTCTGTGCCGTGAAACTATGTGTCGAATTCCCTAGCGTCAGTTACCGTGAAGGTCCTGAAAATGTCATAAAGCTCGCCAAGGCCATTGAGGACATTGGCTACGACCGGCTGGAAATCTTCGATCACGTGATCATGGGATTTCCTACTGAAATGCGTGCCGCACCGATGTACCCATCCAAGATGCCGATTATGGAAGCCCTAATAACACTTGCGTTTATTGCCGGGAACACAACTCGTATCGGATTGGGCACGGAAGTCCTTGTGCTTCCTCAGCGTCAACCTGTCTTGGTCGCAAAGCAGGTACAAACGCTTGATACGCTATCTGGTGGTCGGGTGCGTTTAGGAGTAGGCGTAGGTTGGCAAGAGTCCGAGTACGACATGCTAGAGGAATCGTTTACCAATCGCGGTCGCCGCATGGACGATGCAATAAAGATTCTGCGGCAGTGCTGGCAGGATGAGGTTGTCTCATATTCTTACAAACACTATTCGGCAGACCATATGGCAATGGAACCGAAGTCGCCGCAAGGCGGCAATTTGCCTATTTGGGTCGGTGGCATGAGCGATGCTGCGCTCGAAAGGGCAGGTACATTGGGCGATGGTTGGTTAGCCAATGCTATTGAAGATGAAGCGGAAGCGCTACGATCGAAAGCTCTGGTATTAGGTTGCGCTGAAGCAGCCGGGAAGGACCGAACTTCGTTTGGGCTTCAGATGATGCTGGATGTGCCTCCGCGCGACGATGCTGGGCGCTTTTTCTATCGGGATTTGGACCGAGTCAAAGCGCGAGCCGACCAGGTCGAAGGATGGGGTTTCGAATACGGATCCATCAACGCAACAGCAATCTTTCAGTCAGGAGCGCGATCAGTTGATGCGATTATTGACGTATTAGAGCAAGTGCATGCCGCGTTAAACTAGAAATAGAGGTACTCCGACAACAACAGCGCCAGAAGGAGGACAAACGAAGGGATTAATCCAAAGGAATAAAGTACACCCAAACTCAAATACTTAAAAGCAGTTTTACCGTACCCTTGCCCATAGAAATTCTTAAAAGCAAAGTACGTGTGAATAAACAGTCCAATGGCTAAGCAGGCATCAATGAATTCTGCGATTTGATACCAGATTGAATTGCTGTCAGGACCTCTTGAGTCGGGGGTCAGGATAACAATAGAAAGGACAATGAATGAAAAGGAATGTACATGAATGGCAAATACTAAGTGGTGAATAAATCGATATCCTTTTCGCGCGTAAAAGGTAAAAAGAAGTAGGGCATACCAAGGTAATAGCACGAACATAATGAGCGGCAAATTGTCGAGCGCTTCGTTGATCAAAAATTGCGGTGACTCAATGAGATCTACAACGACATTAGCAACGACGCGCTGCAACCATACTGGCATCGTCGGCTGACTATACAAGAAATTAGCTACGGAGTGAATGAGAAACATGCCGCGCGGTTTATGGTCAGCATTGACTAAAGCATCAAACTTCCACAGTCGATCTCCTTCCAGCAATGTGCGCAAGCGTTTCATCCCTTCAGTGATGGTCACCTCATCCAATGCACTGAATTCGTTGAATTCGGTCTGGAGCTCTAACGTTGCTCTGCTTTCCTCACGCGATCCCCCTCCATTGGGTCGTTGATCGTCCGGCGTTGGAAAAGTAATCGAAAACAGGAAAAACCATAAGATCGTGGTAAACATGAACAAGCGAAAAGGATTAACGAAACTTGCTCGTTTGTTGTCGGCGAACGCACGCGCCAATGCTCCCGGATGGCAGACGATGCTCTTCAGCGATCTTAAAACACGGCCGTCCAGCTCGAACATTTCGCCAAACGCATCACGGAGTATGACCCATAGCGGGGCGTTGTAATCGCGATTATTTTGACCACACTGGCCGCAGAATGCGCCAGGTCTCAACGAGCCGCAGTTAGGGCAAATGGTGTCGTTCAACTCACTGTCTGCGTCATTGAAGCTATATCAAATAACAGTTTATTTAGCCCCACTCAAGCAATCTCTTTGAAGGCGATATTGTCTTAGTAGGATAAGCACGACTGAACGCTACGTTGCGTTTTAGTAGAGAATGTTTAACGTCAATTGACCTATTGGTGTATGAGCATGTGCAATCGGAAGCGTAGCGCTAGTACACAGACCACAGCCATAGCACAATACGAAGATGCATCTTATTCATTTTCACTTCGATCAATTCAATACTTGTTTACCTTGGCTTTTCGCAATAAAGCCACTATACGACCATCGTGTTGTTAATCGTATGCTTCAAATATGCGGCGCATTGAATAGGACGAAACGGTGACATCAATGGAAAATTCGGACGATTGGCTACAGAAAGCACATGCCCTAACCTCGTTGGTTCAAACTCATGCGGCAGAAGCTGAACGGCTCCGCCACTTACCGAACGCAGTCGCAAAAGGTTTCGCCAAAGAAAACCTCTATCGATTAGGAGCCCCGCAGGCGATCGGCGGCGTTGATGCCGAACCTATCACGCAGATGCAAACAATCGAAGCGATATCACGGGCCGATGGCAGTGCTGGCTGGAATTTAATGATCGGTATCGAAACGTTTGCACTAGTTGGACCTTCAATGACTAGCTGCAAGGAAATTGTGGCAGACCCAGCGGTGATCATGGCCAGCTCGACAGCCGCAGTTGGTGAAGCGACTCGTTGTGCAGGTGGCTGGTCAATCAATGGGCAATGGCAATTCGTGAGCGGCATTCACAATGCACACGTGTTCGGCGCGACAGTACGAAAGGTTGGCGTTGCAGACGAACCTGCTGAAATGCGCTACTACGCAATACTGCCCAAAGGGAAATTCGAAATCGTCGATACCTGGCACGTGGCCGGTTTGCGCGGTTCGGGGTCACACGATGTAAGAGTGGACAATGTATTCGTTGACGATATGCACCTCGTTGCTACGCTAGGACGCGGGAGCATGCCTTCGAAGCAACTGACGATCCCACTCAATGTGCGCTTAACGTTTAACAAAATCGCTGTAGCGTTAGGGATCGCGCGAGCAGCTGTGGACGGTTTTATCGAACTGGCCCACGGTAAAACTCCGCGATTTGCCAATAGCAAACTAAAAGAACGACCGTTTGCCCAAAGACAATTGGCGAAAGCCGAAGCGCGCTTGCGCGCACATCGAGCTGCGGTGTATGAACACACCGAACACGTAACGCAGACTTGCTATAGATCGTGTCCTCTAAGTGATGAGGACATCGCTATTGCGCATCTTCTCGCTAGCGAAGCAACGACTGGCTGCGTATATGTTGTGGAATCCCTGCTAGAAGCGGCTGGCACCACCGCAAACTTTCTTGGTCATCCACTCGAAAAGATCGCACGAGATATTCGCGTCATTCGTCAACATACAACGGTTTCGCCGCAACATATTGACCATATCAGTCAAGCTTTAATCGGTAATGGGCTACACGGTTTTTTGCGTAGCGATTAGAGTACCGGTGAGCTAGCGCACAACGGCTTCGGAGCCGAGGTGTTCCTCTAACCATGTCTTCAACGGCACGTCTTCGTCCGACGGCGACGTAAAGCCGAATCCCCCATTGGGACTAGCGCCTAGTAATTGCTTACGCACTGGATCTGCGTTGGCCATATAGTGCGATACCGTCATGTTGTCACGGGGTTTTAACCAACGGTAGCTGTATCCATAGAACAATGCCTTACGCGTAAGCGTTGACCGATTGATCCCGGCCGCATGCCAAAGTCGACGGTCAAAAAACACCGCATCGCCTGGTTTAGTGCAAATCGGCACGGCAGTCGCTGGGTCTGCGCTTGGATCTTCCGGCATCGTTAATTCGTTGCTCAAGTGACTACCTGGTACGACATGAAAGTTACCGCGATTTGATACGGTAGTGTCAGTAAGGAAAAAGCCAACTTTCAACGATATTCGCGGCCGCGGGACAGATTCGATATCAATGTTGATACGGCCACTGTCCTGGTGCCATCCCAGTCGACGCTTTGTTGCCGACGACGCATAAGGCAGAGGTGGCGTAAAGATGATGTGAGAGTGATAGAGTTGAATGTGCCAACCGAGCAGATCAACGACTTTCATAAATGTCTTCGGCCAGTCGATGAGCTGTAGAAAACGCTCATCTCTACCGATGAAATCTAAAACATTCAGAGGTTGGTGAGGTTTAAGACCTTTCGCTTCGAATTCAGGCCGTTGTCGTTGTTCCAATTCGTCAGCGGCCTCTAATAGAGATCGAACCGTCGTAGAACCAAGGGCTTGTGGAACGACAAAGTAACCGTCCTTCTCAAAGGATTCGCGCTCTTCGTTCGTTAGCCGGTGATCAAGGTGCCGTAAATCCAAATCAGTTCAACCCTACCAAGTATTAAGCGGCAACACCCCACATGATGCCATTGCGAACCATTTGACTGAAGTTGGCGTCGCTCCAAACGCCTCTAAAAGTCGTTGGTGTGGTTCCATCCGCAACCACTGATTCATCAACAAAAGGCTGACTATTGTTCTCTGGTGCATGAGTATGGCCCAGGGCGACATAGATGATGCTCCCCTTCCCTACCCGTCGTTCTGTGCCTAGCACGCGCGTCATTCCGTCAGCTTGAATGGACGTATCGTTTTCATATACAAAACCAAATCCAGGCGGCGATGGATCCTTTCGCAATGCCGTCGTCAACAACGGCTTCGTATCGTTCATCGGCTCAATCAAATACAGTTCGTCTGTAACCTCAAATTCCGAAGGTAACCCGGCGAACAGCGGGTGATCAGCCTGTTGCACGCGCACTTTGAATCGCCGAATCGGAGGATGGTTAAGGAAAAACGCACCAAGAAGATCGTGGTGTGGCAGCCGAACCATCTGTCGCCTTCGGGCATCCGATTCGATTCTGGCTGCTTTGCCGCCGCTTGTTCCATGCAGCGCAAACCAACGCCCACCTTTCCTTAACCACTCGTTGATGGCGTCGCATTGAATAGGATTTGGAAATGGTCCTGCTACGTAAGTCACGAGCAATTTGGTATCGCGTAGATGCATCGCCACATCGTCAAAACTATTCGCGACCGAGGTTTGGAGACCCAACTCGTAAAGTACATGTAAGAGTTGTAGGCGAACGAAATCCATGTCATGTCCAGCGTTCGTACCGAGTGGAAAACCGCCGGTAATTAGGTGTGCACGTTTACCCATATTGCATGATCTTGTGATGGCATGATGTGTGTCTTTATACAACAGTAACTATACGATGCCATCGGCAAGAGAATCTTGATCCACATATCGTTCTATCCATAGCATAATGCAGGCCATGGGATCACCGATTCGGATACTCGTCACTAATGACGATGGCGTTGAGCATGTGGGTTTACATGAACTCGCTGTTGCGATTGAGCAAGCTGGTTACGATACGACCGTCGTAGCGCCCAGCTATAACGCATCTGGCGTCGGGACTTCGCTAGGTGCGATTACATCAGGGCAACCGATCGAATTACAACAAAAAGAAATCGTTGGATTCTCCGGTAACGTGTACGCATTTAACGCGCCCCCTGCAACATGTGTTTTGGCTGCTCAACTAGGCGCGTTCGGCGGAAACTTTGATATTGTTGTATCGGGTATCAATGAGGGATTGAACACGGGACGTTCAGTGCTGCATAGCGGCACAGTAGGCGCGGCTTTAGCAGCACAGAATTTCGGGCTGCGAGGCTTAGCTGTCAGTCTTTCTCAAACTGAGCCCGGTCATTGGCATTCGGCGGCTCACTCGGCGGTTTTACTTCTTTCGTGTTTAGAGCATGCGGCGCCTCAATGCGCAGTCAATCTCAATGTACCAGCTCTTCCGCTTCAAGATCTGAAAGGCGTACGCTGGGGTGCACTGGCACCGTACAACGCGGTTCGAAGCCAGATAAGCGAAGAGACGAAGCATCATGTCAAGTTAACCATGGTCTCTCCACCCCATCTTCCTGCCGCGGATACGGATCTTGGATTGACCCAATACGGTTATGCGGCGATCACCTCAATCCACGCTGGCAGCGAAGTATGGTCTGCCAAAGTGCAGGCTAACGATGACTTGGATGTGAAACTGCCCATTCCGGCAATTACTGCCGGGGACAGGCTAACAGCCGCCAGAGTTTATCGATTGCGCACTTAATCTAGAACTATGTCCAGATGAGAATGTTGTAAAAACGAAGTGATTGATGTTATGTCAATTGCTGTGAAATACGTCGGAGTTCGTCTCGAACTTGAAGAAGATCTTCCATGATCTGATGAACATTAATCGCTTGCCGACATTCTATTTCAGTTGTACTGGTTTCTGTAGATTCTGGAATAGATGGTTCGAGCTTTGAGGTATCAATATGCGGTTGTGGCTTTATCGATTTAGCTAACCGACTTTGCTTTATTTGCTTGATAGTCTCAATATCCGAGGTTGTATAGTGTCGACGATTGTTGATACGACGAACGTTGCGCAATTCTTCGTATTGATCTTCCCAATTCCGAAGCGTTGATTCGTTGATACCAGTAAGCTGAGAGATTTCGCTTATTTGGTAATAGAGCTTTTCAGTAGAAACGTTACTTATTATGGATTTCTCGGGCACGATCGCCTACAAGGTTGCGTAACCGACGACTAGGGCGAAATCTAACGACACGCCGGGCCGAAACCTCAACCTCTTCTCCAGTTTTTGGATTTCGACCCGGGCGTGCGTTTTTATCGCGCAGCGAAAATGTCGCAAAATTTTTGATCTTGACAGTTTCACCAGCAATCAATGCGTGTTTAATGGTATCAAAGAACATAAAAACGACATCGTCGCATAGACTGTGACTCAACCCAATGCGTTCACTGATGACGTGCGCAAGCTTTGTTCGGGTCACCTTGCCGCTTGACGGGTTGGAATTTCTTCGTGTGCGCGCTTGATCAGCTACAGCGTTTTCTTCAGTGAAGGATGGAAATTCATCCTCTGCATTCGCGCCTGCCATAATGTGGCTTCAAACCATTGAAATACTTGCATTTTAGCGTAACTAGATAGATTGTCAACGCTGATTTACGCGTAGCTTTTCGCTTAAACGTATCAACGTTTGGCCAATACGATCGTTTACCACCATGTCGGTCAGTGTTGCATGCTTATTTTGCAATAGCAAGCCGACAGTTACGCTCTTCTGGCCTTTCGCTAGACTATCGCCTTCATAAACATCAAAAACAGTGAGCTCGACTAACAAGTCCTTTAACTCATCGCGAATAGTCACGCAAAGATCTTGTACTGATACCTCATTTGCAAGCAGCAATGCGAGGTCACGCCGAACATAGGGAAACGGTGCGACGACTTCGGCTATTCGATGATGGCTTTGTTTAAACGGATCTGCATTGAGTTCAAACACGAATGTTCGGTCTGGCAAATCGAAATCGAGAGACAATTCGGGGTGAAGTTTGCCGAAATGACCAATTTCATCATCAGCGGTGAGAATCCGCGCGGCTTCGCCAGGATGCAGGTAAGCTCGCTTAGAGCGTTCAAAACGAACATCGGTTCCAAGCAAAGCTAACAAGTGCTCAAGATCGCCTTTTATATCGAAGAAATCGATTTCTTTTCGATCATGAGCCCAGCTTTCAGGGTTGCTTAAACCCATGACTATGCCACTTAGACGATCCCTCTGCACCGTCTTGTTTCGGTCTACCCAAAAGCACTTACCATATTCGAACAGACGAACAGTCTCTTGTTGCCGAGCTAAATTGGCGCGAGCACTGACTACAAGACCAGGAAGCAATGACTTTCGCATCGACTCATACTGAGATGCGATGGGATTTTTGAGAAGAAGCGCCGCGAATTCCGGTATGAAACGATCATTTACTTCTCGATCAATAAAACTGTAGTTGATGACTTCGTAGTAACCGCGTTCTACCACTCGGTTACGCTGCGACATTGATTCCGAAGTTCTGGCGAGCGGACTGACGAACGGCAATGAAGCAAGTGGGTGAGAGGCCTTGACGCGGTTGTAACCGTACACGCGACACACTTCCTCAACGAGGTCCTCTTCAATAGCCAAATCGAATCGATAGGAAGGCACCTCAACGGTCCAACCATGGGGTGTCACTGAAACAGTAAGGCCTAGTCTGGCGAAGATATCTTCGACTTCATCCGAGCCAATTGATTCACCAATCAACGCCGTAAGACGGGATTGGCGTAAACCAATGCTGCGCTTCGCTGGTAAATTCCCTACCGATTCAGCTATTGAGATAGGACCAGGGTCGCCTCCAACGATTTCGCAAAGGAGCTGACTCGCTCGCTCAATCGCTTCATGTTGCAAACATGGATCCACACCGCGCTCGTAACGCAACGATGCGTCTGTTTGAAGACCGTAGATGCGTGGGGTACCGAGGATTGCGCTTGGCGCGAAGTAAGCACACTCCAGGAAAACATCTGTCGTGCCCGGTTGAATTCCACTGTGTTCGCCACCAATGACGCCTGCAATCGCTAACGGAACTTCGCCGTCAGTGATCAACAACGTATCTGGCTCAAATTCAATTTCTGCGCCGTCAAGTAACTTCAGCTGCTCCCCTGCCCTCGAATTACGGACGACAATACCCTTACGGACATTCGATAAATCAAATGCGTGCAGCGGCTGCCCAAGTTCAAGCATCACGTAATTCGTGACGTCGACAATAGGATTGATAGGGCGTAAACCGCATCCAGTAATGCGTTGTACCATCCAATCTGGCGTGGCTGCAGATGAGTCAACATTTGTGATCACCCGACCGAGATAACGCGGACACGCCACGGGATTCTCTAGCTCAATCGATAACGCTTGTTCAGTACGAGCGCTAACCGGAGCAAGCTTGGGTTCGAGAACCGTTAGACGATTGATGACACCAATCTCGCGAGCGATACCGCGTAGCGACAGACAATCGCCGCGATTCGGTGTAAGATCAATGTCAATCGTATGGTCATTCAAGTTCAAAGCGTGTTTGATGTCAGCACCAAGCTCGCTTGTGGCAGCAAGATCCAGAATGCCGCCAGCGTCACAATTGATTCCTAATTCTGAACCGCTACACAGCATCCCTTCGGATTCGACCCCGTGAATCCGGGTGTTTTGGATGTGATTCTGTTCATTCAGGCTAGCCCCAACCTCTGCGTAGGCCGTCTTCATACCGACCCGTACATTCGGGGCACCGCATACCACCTTGACTTGACGAGATCCTGTATTGACCGTGCACTGTGTCAGGGTATTCCCAGCTGAGCCGTCTAAAGGCGTCACTACTTCAATTTCTGCTACGACAACACCTGTAAGATGTTCGTAGGTCGGCGCATAGCTGTCGACTTCAAGCCCTAAGTTGGTTAACTGTTCACACAGCTCGTTCGTATTGATCGAAGGATCAACCCAGCTCCGTAGCCACTTTTCGCTGATTTTCATGCCAAAATTACGCGAGTTGCTGTAAAAAGCGAATATCGTTTTCGAACAACACGCGCAAATCGTCAATCCCGTATTTCAACATCGTCATACGGTCTGCGCCGAAGCCAAACGCGAATCCGGTAAAGATCTCCGTATCAATGCCACAGCCCCGCAGCACATTCGGATGCACCATGCCGCAACCCATGATTTCAGTCCAACCTTTGGCACCTTTGATGTCGACCTCTGCCGAAGGTTCAGTAAACGGAAAATAGGAAGGACGAAACCTAACTTCGACTTTACGCTCGAAATATTCGTTTAAGAATCCAAGAACGGTGCCTTTAAGGTCCGCAAAGGAAATCCCCCGGTCAACCACTAGTCCTTCCACTTGATGAAACATAGGTGTGTGCGTGCGGTCGAGATCTTTGCGGTATACGCGACCAGGACAAATGATTCGAATCGGCGGCGACATCGACTGCATGACGCGAACTTGCACCGGAGATGTATGGGTACGCAAAAGCGTGTCATCCTTTAAGTAGAACGTGTCATGCATTGCTCGCGCGGGATGGTCTGCTGGGATATTGAGCGCTTCAAAATTGAAATAGTCGCTTTCGATCTCCGGTCCAACGGCAATTCGATACCCAGCTGCAACGAAAATCGATTCGATGTGAGCGATGGTTCGATTGACCGGATGATGGCCGCCCGGATGGCGTTGTCGGCCGGGCAGAGTGATATCGATCGTTTCGGTTAGATTGCTAGAGCGAATAGATTGCAGTAATGTCTCAACCCGCGCCTTCAATGCCTCCTCGACAGTTCGCTTGATAACATTGAGTTTCGCCCCTGCAGCCGGCCGCTCTGACTTTGGTAATGCCTTGATCGACCTCAGTTGTGCGGTAATCTGGCCGTTACGTCCTAGAAGCGAAACACGTAAATCCTCTAGCGCTTGGGTTGAATCGGCATCTGCAACAAGTTGCGACGCTTCAATTTGCAATGCATCAAGATCAATGGTCACCACAGCCTACCCTAGAGACAAATTGGAATGCTGGAATGGAAGCAACGCAAGACGGCCTGCGTTGCAGCGAGGTTAGGTCGTTATAGCTGCTTTAGCGCGTTCGACGACCGCGGCAAAGGTCACTGACTCGTGGACCGCCAAGTGGGCTAGAACTTTTCGATTCAGTTGAATTGATGCCGCTTTTAAACCGTGCATAAACTGACTGTAGGACATGTTGTGTTGACGCGTAGCCGCGTTGATCCGCACTATCCATAGCGCGCGGAATTGCCGTTTCTTTTGTCGACGGTCGCGATACGCGTATTGACCCGCCTTAATGACTGCTTGTTTGGCTACCTTAAATGTTCGACTCCGCGCGCCGTAATAACCCTTCGCTTGCTTCAGTACTTTTTTCCGGCGTGCGCGAGAAGCCACACTTTTATTTACTCGAGCCATAACTTAGGATTCCACTGGCAGTAATTTTTCAAGTTTAGGCCTATCGGCTGCTGCGACATCCTTGAATCCTTGCAGCGCTCGACGACGACGATTTGACTTTTTCATGTTCATGTGATTTTTGCCCATGCGATGATGTTTGAATCCCGTGCTGGTACGCTTAAATCGTTTCGACGCGCCTTTGTGCGTTTTCAGTTTTGGCATCGGTGTCTACAGTGATGAAAATAGGCTTTGTTGACTAGGCGGCGCCTTTCTGACGCTTTTTGGGTGCGAGAATCATGGTGATTTGCTGTCCTTCCATCTTTGGCGGATACTCAACATTTGCCCAGTCGTTAAGGTCATCAGTTACTCGTTGCATTAATGCCATACCGATCTCTGGATGGGTCATTTCGCGTCCACGAAACCTTAAACTCACTTTGACTTTATCACCTTCGTCAAGAAAGTGCATTAATCTACCGAGTTTGATGTTGTAATCACCGGTATCTGTGTTGGGGCGAAACTTCTGCTCCTTGATTTGAGTGCGCTTTTGTTTTTTGCGTTGTGCAGCCTTGTTTTTCTTCTGGTCGAAGACATGCTTGCCGTAGTCAAGAATCTTGCAAACAGGAGGATGCGAGTCAGGCGCTATCAGCACCAAATCAAGTCCTTCTCGACGAGCCTCAGCTAGCGCTTTACTGCGGGGAACAATGCCCACCTGTTTGCCATCAGACCCAACCAATCGCACTTGTAATGCCTTGATGTCTTCATTTAGTAACGCGCGTGGCGCTCGTGACAAACTTGCCGCCACGCTAGGCGCAAACCTCAAATCTTTTGTTAATCAGCTAGACTCCTCGGAGATAACACGATGGCGGAAGTTTTCCGGTGCAAAAACATCGGTCTTCCTTTCCTCGTAGGAAATTTTACTGGAAATCACCACATAACATCAATAAAAATGATTAGAGTGAGCACTGAGATACATCGTCTGTTTTACTGCCGTTGAGTTCTAGTTGATAATTAAGTTGTGGGCGTATAGCTCAGCGGTAGAGCACTACGTTGACATCGTAGAGGTCCCTAGTTCGATCCTTGGTACGCCCACCAAATCAACCACTCTCGACCAGTGCATCCTCCTTAAGCTTTTGGATCTCATCGCGTACAGCGGCGGCTTCCTCGAATTCAAGTTGGGCTGCATGTTCGAGCATTTCTTTTTCGAGCTTTTCGAGTAAACGTCCAAGTTCTTTCACGGACGTTGGCTTGGGGCGCACACGTTTAGCATCTCGGTTTCCACCTCGTCGCCCGCGCGCTTCGCCTGGTTTCATGTTCTGCCCTACTTCGAGGATGTCAGCAACATCTTTCTCAACCGTCATTGGCGTAATGTTGTGCTCTTCGTTGAATTGCAACTGCTTTTCTCGTCGCCGATTCGTTTCGCCGATAGCGCGTTGCATGCTACCGGTTACAACATCTGCATAAAGCACGGCCATGCCTCGAACGTTGCGGGCCGCCCGACCAATCGTTTGAATCAGGGATCTATCGCTCCGGAGAAACCCTTCCTTATCTGCGTCTAATATCGCGACCAGTGACACCTCAGGCATATCTAAACCCTCACGTAATAAATTAATACCGACCAGTACGTCAAACTCACCTAGTCGTAAATCCCTAATAATTTCCATACGTTCGACGGTGTTGATGTCGGAGTGCAGGTAACGCACGCGAATGCCATGATCGTTAAGGTACTCGGTCAAATCCTCAGCTAGCGCTTTTGTGAGGGTCGTCACCAACACGCGCTCTTGACGATCCACCGTGATATGAATGGCTTCGAGTAAATCATCGACTTGTGAAATCGCTGGCCTGACTTCAACATGAGGATCAACGAGCCCGGTCGGACGAACGACTTGCTCGACTGTTTGGAGGGAGTGCAATGCTTCGTAGTCGCTTGGCGTTGCTGACACGAAAACCATTTGAGGCGCTAAGTTTTCCCATTCTTCAAACCTTAAGGGTCGGTTATCGAGCGCAGACGGCAAGCGAAAACCATGTTCAACGAGTGTTTCTTTGCGCGCGCGGTCGCCACGATACATGCCGCCGATTTGCGGCACTGAGACGTGCGATTCGTCGATGAACAACATGGCATCCTGGGGTAGATACTCGAACAGCGTTGGAGGCGGCTCCCCCTCCTTGCGTCCCGATAGATAACGCGAATAGTTTTCTATGCCATTGCAGTATCCGAGTTCACGAATCATTTCAAGATCAAAACGCGTACGTTGCTCAATCCTCTGGGCTTCAATGAGTAGATTGGCTTGCCTGAAATAGTCACGGCGTTCCAACATTTCCTGCTCAATATCGCCAAGGACATTCTCAATAGTCTCTGCCGGCGTTACGTAGTGTGATTTCGGGAATACCGTGTAGCGTGCCAAGTCGTTGAAGATCTGTCCGGTCAATGGGTCGAAGATCCGTATCCCTTCAATAACATCGTCGAATAATTCGACGCGCACCGCATCCCGCTCGGATTCGGCCGGAAAAATATCAATGACATCGCCGTGCACGCGATACGTACCACGACCAAATACCGCTTGATTGCGGGTGTACTGCAACTCGGCCAGACGCTTGATAATCACGCGCTGATCAATACGATCCCCACGGTCCAGGTGCAAGACCATCTTGTGGTACGAGGTAGGATCGCCTAGTCCGTAAATGGCCGAAACCGACGCTACGATGACGGTGTCCTTACGCTGCAACAGCGCTTTAGTGGCAGACAGGCGCATCTGTTCGATGTGCGAGTTGACCGTTGCTTCTTTCTCAATATAGGTATCCGAGACTGGTACGTAGGCCTCCGGTTGGTAGTAGTCGTAATATGAGACGAAATACTCAATCGCGTTATTGGGGAAGAACTCTTTGAACTCGCCGTACAGTTGCGCGGCAAGCGTTTTATTTGGCGCCATCACAATCGTCGGTCGCTGCAGACGTTGAATGACGTTTGCCATGGTGAACGTCTTCCCGGAGCCGGTCACGCCGAGTAACGTTTGATGCTGCAGACCAGCCTCAAGGCCGTCCGCGAGCTCGACGATAGCGTTCGGCTGATCACCTGCTGGATTGAAATCCGTACGTAGTTCGAAAGAAAATTCGCTTCGGGTTGATGTCATCAATTTAGCCTACGTCAGATGATTCGCGTATCGTGTTTGCCCCAGTACGAATCACGCAATATACGTTTATAGAGTTTCCCTGTCGGTAAGCGCGGCATCTCGTCAATGTAATCAATTGAGCGGGGTACCATATAGTGGGCGAGTTTTTCCCGCGCGTGGTCAATAAGTTCATCGGTCAACGTGTCGGTCGCGCTAACGCCCTCAGCAACTTGAATCACCGCTTTAACCTCTTCGCCAAACTCCTCGTTAGGTACCCCAAACACGGCGACATCATGCACGACTGGATGAAGTATGAGCGCATTTTCGATTTCTTGAGGGTAAATATTGACGCCTCCCGATACGATCATGAATGATTTTCGATCGGTGAGAAACAGGTAACCTTCTTCGTCCACATATCCTACATCGCCTAATGTCGTCCAATTTGGGTGCTGCGGATGCTGTGCCTCGCTGGTTTTTTCAGGGGCATTGTGATACGCGTAGGCCATTGCTTCTTGTTCGAAATAGATGATCCCCGCTTCGCCAGGTGGCAACTCTAGGCCTTCTTCGTCGCATATATGAATCGTGCCCATTGACGATTTACCAACAGAACCTGGATGGTCAAGCCATTCAAGGCTGCCAATGCGGGTCGAACCATTGCCTTCCGTGCCCGCGTAGTATTCTTCAATGATTGGTCCCCACCAAGTAATCATGCGGCGTTTGACATCTACAGGACACGGCGCCGCGGCATGAATGGCCACCTTGTGCGTCGAAAGGTCATAGCGCGTACGCTCTTCGTCGGTTAATTTCAGCATCCGCACGAACATCGTGGGTACCCACTGACTATGCGTTACTTTGTACTCCTCAATGCAACGTAACGCATCAAGAGCATCAAATCGTGGCATCACTACCACCGTACCGCCTTGACGTTGAATGTTGGTTGTAAAGCCGAAGGGGGCGGAGTGATAAAGAGGAGCGGGTGAAAGATAGTTTGTATCTCGACTGAAACCATAGGGGCCAGTCGGCGTTTGGCTTGGCTCAGGTAAATCCGTGATCTGAGCTTCTGGCAGTGCACGAATAATGCCTTTCGGTCTCCCCGTGGTGCCGGAACTATAGAGCATGGCGCCACCAATCCATTGCTCCTGAAGTGGCGTGGTCGGCATATCGGCAATCGTCGCTTCGTAGTTTTCCCACCCAGTTGCTTCGCCGCCAATCATTAAGCGAAATGGGCACGCTGGGATCAATGATGCCGTTACTTCGGCAACTTCAAGCATTTGCACGGTCGATACAAGTGATCGTGCGCCACTGTCTAGGACAATGTATGCAACTTCGTCAGCTGTAAGGTAACGGTTAATGGTTGTAACGTATAAACCGGAACGCAACGCGGCCCACACGACCTCGAAAAAACGCAGGTGGTTTTCCATAAATACGGCAATATGGTCACCGCGACTTAGTCCATTTGCGTTTAAATAGTGGCTGTATTGGTTGGATCGCGCATCTAATTCAGCGTACGTGATCAATTCTTGGGTTGAAGTGAGGACAGCTGCAACGTTGTTAGGAAAACGCTCAGCCCAATAGCCCGGATACATCCGTAGTCCCTAGTTGGCAAATGGCGAATAGGATAAGCAACGCTTCGTAGAGAAAATTGTTCAACCAAGGCAGCGACATTCGATAGTCTCGTTCTTACATGCTTGCGCTGCGCCGTTGTTTGTCTTTCTGCCTTCCCTAAAACGTCAAGTTCGAGGATAAAACCATCAAGCGATTATTTGATGATTTGGTTGTTATTGATGCCGCAACGTTTTTAGCGGGGCCAGGCGCTGCGACAGTCATGGGCGACTTCGGCGCGACGGTGATAAAAATCGAACCACCAGAAGGCGATCGGTATAGAACCTTACACGGAAACTACGAAGTCGACTACAACTGGTTGCTTACTTCCCGTAACAAGAAAAGCATCGCAGTCGATCTCAAGCGATCAGAAGGCATTCAACTCGTGCATGAGCTTGTCGCGATAGCAGATGTGTTTATCACGAATTTCATTGGCGAGCATGTAACGCGCTATCAATACGAATACGAACGATTGAAGCAAATCAATCCGCGCTTGATCTATGCACATGTAACTGGCTACGGCACGCAAGGGCCGGATACGACCCGTCGATCTTTCGACGCTACAGCTTGGTGGGCGCGTTCAGGATTGATGGAATTCGTGCGCGACCAAGGCGCCGTACCAGTAACTTCAGCACCAGGCATGGGTGATCATGCAACCTCCATGTCATTGTTTAGCGCAATCGCCTGTGCACTATATAAACGCGAACGACATGGCGAAGGTTCATACGTAGCAACATCGCTACTCGCCAATGGTTGTTGGTCCAACGGTATGGCGCTGCAAGGCGTGATTGCCGGTATGGACCTAAGCGCCCGAAAACAGGCAACGGGGCTTCGCAATCCGTTCAGCACGGTATACGAGACGAAAGACGGGGCATTTGTGTTGTTCTCCATAGTCAACGTGACGCGAGAATGGCCAGCAGTGGCGCACGCGTTAAATCGAGTCGATTGGCTCAAAGACCCACGGTTCACTTCCTTCCGGAAGATCATAGAAAACCGAAACGATCTCATTGATTTAACCCGCGCGCGAGTTCGCGAATTCACATTAGACGAACTCCTTCCTAAGCTAGTCGAATATGAAATAACGCACAGCCATGTCAAACCGATGGGGGAGGTAGTGAGCGATGAGCAGGTGCTTGAAAACGAAATCGTCGTGACCGCTGAAACTGAAAGTCCCGACTATCCGCACACGGTGATGTCCCCCATTCAAATTGACGCCGAGAAGAAAGTTAGTCCTAAACGCGCGCCCGATGTAGGCGCAAATAGCGTCGAAGTTCTGGAAACCTACCTGGATCGATCGTCTGATGAGATTGAGTCCTTAATCTCAAACAAAGTCGTGTTTACGACTCAACAGCACTCAGCGCGCTAATCTTCGGTCGCACGTTATGCAATTCGGTGTCCTACAGTTTTTCTCTTGGCCCAATCGTCGGGGTGAGTTAAGCACGGTTTACGAGCGGGCGTTGGAACGCGTCAAGATCATGGATCAGACTGGTTTCGATGCAGTGTGGCTCGCGGAGCACCATTTTTCTACGTATAGCGTATGCCCTTCGGTTCACGTCATGGCAGCGCACATCGCCGGGATCACCAAAAATATTCGCCTTGGAACTGCGGTGAGTTTGGCCGCGTTTTATCACCCATTGCGCCTGGCGGAAGAAGTAGCCCTACTTGATCAACTAACGCACGGACGAATCAATTGGGGAGCTGGTAGGGGCTTCGACCGCAAAGAAATGGAGATCTTCCAAGTTGATAGTGCCGAATCGAAAGAGCGTTTCCACGAGCATGTCGAAATCGTACTCAAAGCCTGGCAAAACGATCGATTCAGTTTTGAAGGTCAATTCAACAGTTTTCACGATGTTGAGGTGCTACCGAAACCATTACAACGACCTATGCCATTTTGGGTTGCGGCGACATCGCCCGAAGCAGTAAAGTGGGCAGGAGAAAAAGGCTACGCTATTCTGATGGATCCGCATGCCTCATGTGCCGACATCGGAGTTAAATACCAATCGTACCGAGAGAAGCTTGCAGCCCATGGACACAGTAACGATCAAGTCACTCCGATGGCGCGACTGCTCGCCATCGCAGATCAAGAAGAACAAGCCGAGCAAATTGCCCGTAGCGGCTCAGCGTGGATGTTTGGCAGTTATTTCAATCAATCCCAGGGTGGTTCGACTGCCGCGCATGCCGCTGAAAAACGCATGAATGACTACGTTGAGAACACGGTTATCTGGGGCACCCCAGAGAGAGTGGCTGATCGATTGCTGGAATTGGAAGAAATGATTTCGCTCAACTATTTGCTTGCCGCGCCATTGAGCCATCGAACATTTGTAAAGTTCGTAGATGAAGTTATGCCTCGCATCGCGTAGCTGGGAAACGATCGTACATGTCCTTTGACGCATCAGAACATATTCAGAACATCGAAAAGGAAGGCTATAGCGTCGCAGAAGGGATTATCGAACCAGCATTTTGCGAGGAAATTAAAGCCGAAATTAGTCGCCTGGAACGAGTAGGGTCGCCGGCTATTGTTCAAAATGAATTTACCGGTTACAAGACTCTACGATACTTCAATCTATTGAACGAGAGTGAAGTTTGGGAACGAGTCGCCGTCTATCCTCCAGTACTTGAAGTCATACGAGGTATCCTCGGACAAGATTGTCTACTGTCGACCATGGGCACTGCGGTGATTGATCCTGGAGAGACAACGCAACGGATTCACTGCGACGACGCCCTGTACGGGATTGAACGGCCACATCCCCACTTGGTGTGTAACACGATGTGGGCTCTTTCAGATTTCACGCATGAAAACGGGGCCACGCGCTTAGTCCCCAGAAGTCACAAATTCAAGTTCTACCCTGACCAGCATCTCGATAACCACCGTGGGCTAAGCATTGATCCAACTGGGGCCGATCAGAATTACGCATGTGTTCAAGCGGTCATGCCGGCGGGAAGCGTTTGCTTCGTGGTAGGAACTTGCTACCATGCTGGCGGCGCCAATACGAGCGATCAGCGTCGGTGGGCGCTGACCATCAACTACTGTGCAGGATCGCAGCGTCAACAAGAAAATTTGATGTTGGCGCATACGCGCCAACGACTTGCATCTTTCTCAACCGAATTGCAAAACCTCGTTGGGCTCTCAGTAAGTCGTTTCGGCGTTGGCCACATTAACGCTGGCAATCCCCGCGCCATCCTCACCGAATGTGACTAACAGCCCTCAATCCGCTGTCATTGTCGGCGGCGGCATTAGCGGTCTGACAAGCGCTTTAGCCCTCGCGAGAGAGGGAATTGACTGCAACGTGATCGAGAAATACGAGCGCAGATTCGATGTCGGAGCAGGCATTCAACTGACACCGAACGCGACCGGATGTTTGTATCAACTAGGTCTTGAAATGGACCTCGCATTTTTCGCACGAATCCCGCAAGTCATGGAGTGGCTTGACGGTGAAACTGATCAACTGCTTGCTCAATTCCAACTCGGAGATGCGATATGCAAGCGATACGGCACCCCCCTCCTCCAAATTTCTCGATCTGACTTAATCAAGATACTTGAAGCCGCGTGCAAACAATCCAAGCACGTTGAAGTTAATCAAGGCATTACCACCGAACGGCTTAATCTAACGCCTGAGATAGTTGAAGTAATTACGACATCAGGCAGTATGAGTACGAACCTATGCATCGGTGCAGACGGCACGAATTCCATGGTCCGAAGCTATGCCAACTGTACCTTGCCATCACATCATGTCGCCGGCTGCGCATATCGCGCAACGATTCCCTTCACACAGCTTCGTGAACGTGATACTCGTAGTGCAACACGTGTGTGGTTACATGAAAAGTTTCATGTAGTGACCTACCCTGTCGGTGTAACACCGGTTTTAAATTGTGTATTTGTCATTGATACGAATGACCATGACAACAAAAATGACCTGCATAGACAGAAAGCTAGCAGGCACGAATTGCGACAAGCTTTGGCGGAAGGCAGCCCGAACTTGCGCGAACTCATTGATCTAGTGGACGAAACATCACTTTATCGATGGCCCTTGTACCAGTTTTCGCCTATACGGGTCAGGCAAGCTACGAGATATCCGATCGCGCTCGTGGGCGATGCATGGCATACAACTCTGCCGTTTGCCGCACAAGGCGCGGCGCTTGCTATTGAGGATGCCGTTGAAATAGCGAAGTGCCTTCGGCTACCTCAATCAACGTCTGTCAATCAAAAGTTGACCCTATACGAGAAGCGTCGCATTCCTCGAATTCGCCGAGTGCAATCAATCTCGTCGAGAAATCGCACCCTCTATCACTTGCAAAATGAGTTATTGCGACGCATAAGGAATTGGGGTGCACAGATTGGATTCGAATGGGTCTCGCGACAACTCTTTTCGTACCAAGCTACTGAGTTTGACTGACTGAATCAACAGCACGTATAACGAAACGACCGTACCCAATACAACTTCGTCAAAGCTATATCCGTTCGATGCATATTGACCCATATCAAAATATCTTTGAGCATATGAATCTAGCGCACATCATGCCTATGTATGGCGCCAATATCACAGGCGATTACACTACAGTATGTGCCACTATGAAAACGTGTCACAAAGTTGTCGGAAAGGTGCAGAGCCCGTTTGCTTTGAACGCTTTACTTCTATGTAACCCATTGAAATATAAAAATAGATGAATTTAGACTTCCGTCAAATCAAGATATCCGAGGGATTTTCCGACAGGCTTTTGCGAGAGGGCTCATGCCATAACATAGCCACATCAATCGGGTTAGGAACTCGCATTGATCACCGTCAATTGAAGCAGAACACAATCACAAGGATTAACACCAACACCATAGCCAAACGTGAACTTGAACTGATTCTGGTTATCAAACATTGGTAAGTTCCGTATGTTCCAACGAAATTTGTTCAATCGCCAAGAAATGATCAATCTATTGAAAAATGACGCCCGGACAGTAAAGCTTCTGGCACGCCTATTCAGCTTACTAGTCCTATTGCTTGGCAGTATGAACGTGGTTGCTCATATACCGGTATTTGACGATGGTGAAAAGCCTTCTCTAGCGCCAATCATTGAAGGTATGAAGGATGCTGTGGTCAATATAAGCGTGACCACGCGTCAGGGTTACACCATCGAATGGTACGCTGAATGGGGGCGGCTGTACCCTCGCCGAAACTACCATGATGTTCAAGCCGCAGGATCCGGGGTGATCATTGATGCTGAGCGCGGATTGATTGTCACCAACCATCACGTCATCGCACAAGCGCAACGCACGGTGGTAACGTTGCAAGATCGCCGCACGATTGAAGCGAAAACACTCGGTAGCGATCCTAAAACTGACATTGCCGTTTTACAAATCAAAGCGGACAAACTGACAGAGCTCGTGTTGGCGGATTCAGATCGTTTGCGCGTAGGCGACTTCGTCGTAGCGATAGGCAATCCTTTCGGCCTGGGTCAGAGCGTTACTTCCGGCATCGTGAGCGCACTTGGTCGTAATGAACTTAACATCACCAAAGCTGAGGACTTCATCCAAACAGATGCGTCAATCAACCCCGGTAATTCGGGCGGCGCACTCATTGACATCCAAGGGAATCTGATTGGCATTAATACCGCGATCATCAGTCCGTCCGGTAGCAGCAGCGGTATTGGCTTTGCTATTCCATCGAATATGGTGCGCGCGATCGCTGAGCAATTAATCACCCACGGTAACGTTAGTCGCGGCGTTTTTGGAATTGAGATTCAACAACTCACGAAAGATGTGGCTGATGTATTGGATCTACCTAATGCGAACGGCGTTGTGGTCGTCAAGGTGATTGCCGGTTCTGGTGCCGACCAGGCAGGGATCCGGATAGACGATGTCATCCGGAAAATTAATGGCAAGGATGTAGTCAATGCCGCTGATTTAGTTACCAAAATAGCCTTGTTGCGCCTTGGGGAGAAGTTTGATCTAACCATTTATCGCGGCGGTCGTGAAATCCAGATAGAAGGAACAGTTCAAGATTTCCAAAGTGGCACTGAACTTTTGTCTGGAATATACGTTGAAGATATTCCGCCTAGTCACCCCTACTATGGTCGAATTAGAGGCATCGTGGTATCTGCGGTCGATACGAGGTTTCAAGACACCAAATTACAGGTGGGCGATGTGATTTTGCAAATAAATCGCACGAGTATTTCTCACATATCAGATCTTGAAAATATTGATTTAAATACCAGTCCATTGGGGCTTCGAGTACTACGCGGTACGCAACAGTTTCGACTTTTGATTCGCTGAATATACCTTGAACAACAACATAAGCAACGATTTGCGCGATTTAAAGCGTCAGATTGCGCAAGGCTACCGATTATTTGCAAAACTTGGGTGGGGCGACCTCGGCGATGGTCACATCAGCGGTCGTGATCCCAACGAACCAGACACAATGTGGTTGCTTGATGCAAATACGCCATTCATCTGCGCTCAAGAATCAAAGCTCGTACGGATCAATGCGACAGGAAACGTCGTAGAAGGTGAAGGAACCACAAACTGGCCTGCGTTTTACATTCACTACCCAATACTTTCGAGCAGATGGGATGTGAACAGCGTTGCACACACGCATAGCCCGTTTGGAACGTCATTCGCGGCTGAAGCGAAAAAGTTCGAACCTATTACACAAGAGGCTTGCATTTTTGTTGACGATCATGCTGTATTTGACGATGAAGAAGTTCAAGTACAAGACACCGATTGCGGCTATCGTATTGCAAACGCACTAGGACAACATCGAGGCCTCATACTTCGTAATCACGGATTGTTGTCAGTCGGCAAGACCCCTAAGGAATCAATCGTGTGGTTCATTTTGATGGAACGAGTAGCAGAAGCTCATCTAAAAGTGCGGGATCCAAAACCGATTTCTCACCATGCTGCGTTACATGCCAAGGCGGATTTAGTAACTGATGAGCAGGTCGAACATGCATTCGCGAATTTACTCGCACACCATCTGAGTTAATTTCGAGCTATAAAACACCTCATAGCGTTTGTCAGCAGCAGCTTCAACCCCGTAAGATATTCACATGCAGTCGTTTTCATTCCTAACGCTCAATCCTAAAGTTATGCGCGTCCATGGCTCGCTTGATTTCGATATGCGACCGAACGGGATCGGAGTGCGTCGATTGCCTTCATGGACCCATCCTCAAGTTCCACAAGGCATGGATGTGATGGCGCGCATGCCGTCCGGCGTTCGTGTGCAACTCTACACGGATGCAGCGGAAATTTCGTTGACTGCGCTAACTACAACATTTCGCTATGAAGATGGCAGTCCCGCCAAAGTTCCATTCCAGCTTGAAGCCATGGATACGGTCACTACCCGATTTATGGCAACCGGCAACGCGATTAAACCGAACCCTTCTGCTACCAACGGCTTCGAGTTGGTTCGAGGAAGTTCTGATACGATCACCTTCAGCGATTTAGGCGATTCGGTGAAATTCTGTGAAATCTGGTTACCGCATCACACCTATGTCGAGTTACAAGCACTACAAATCAACGACGGTGCAACGCTGCATCCCCTTCCGCAAGATACACGCAAACATTGGGTCCATTACGGCAGTTCAATAAGTCATTGCATGGAAGCAAGAGTTCCCACCGAAACCTGGCCCGCAGTTGCAGCTCGACTTGGAAAGGTATGTTTGACAAACTTCGGCGTCGGCGGTCAGTGCCATCTTGATCAATTCATGGCTAGAACGATTCGAGATCAGCAGTGCGATTTCATCAGTATGAAGGTTGGCATTAATATCATCAATCTTGATTCCATGAAGGAGCGCGTGTTTACGCCTGCGGTACATGGTTTTCTTGATACGATTCGAGAACGCAAACCCACGACGCCCATTTTGGTGATTTCTCCCATCTTCTGCCCCAGTGCAGAAACACGCGCGGGACCAACGATTCCAGATAAGAACGGTCGATTTCAGACGAAGGAATCGGGAGAAAAAAACGGTTCGTTGACGCTTCAACGGGTACGCGAGTTACTTGAGGAAATCGTTCAGGTTCGCCAAGCCAGCGGGGATACAAATCTTCAGTATTTCGATGGTCTAGAACTTTTCAATGAGAAAGACCGGGCCGACCTACCAGACGACCTGCATCCCAACCCTGCGGGTTATGTTCGAATGGGTGAGCGTTTCTACACAAAATATTTGAGAACTGTATCATGGAATCGCGAAAGGATCAAAGATGAAAATGCGAATTAGCACGTTCATCACCATAGCGATCATTGGTTTAAGCTCCATAAGTGCTGAAGCTAGGCCTGTGTCGTATGTAGGTGGATGGACATTTATCGAACAAACCGACCGGCAAATGAGTGCGCTTTGGGTGCATTACACATTGAACCCAAGTCTTTCCATAGGTTGGAGAAGTGAATGGGATCGACAAGATGATTTCATTTTAAGCGCCCCTCAAGCAACGTATCTTGTAAAGAGATGGTTTGGAGAGGACTATCAAGCCAATGTCTATGCTTTTGGAGGCGCGGGTGTATTAAGTGGCATTAAAGACAATAATATTGGAACTGAAGCAGCTGGTTTTGTCGGCATATTGGCCGACTGGGAAACGCGGCGCTTCTTCGCGTCATACAGAGCGCGATATTTAGGTGCTGAGTCAGTCGAGACAGGGTTCATGCAAGCGGCACGTTTCGGTTTTGCCCCATATAAAGGGGACACAGGCGATCTCCATACATGGTTGATGGTTGAAGTTGATCATCGTCCCAACAATGACGATAAAGTTGGTGTTACACCGCTTGTACGCTTTTTCAAGGGATCTGCCCTTTTTGAAGCTGGTTGGAGCCTCACCGACAATCAACCCCTCGTTAACTTCACATACCGCTTCTAGGAGCCTGTACCGTAGAAAATTTCTTGGGACAAACTTAGGAGAATATATCTTCATGTAGAAATATTTGGTGAAATAATCTATATAAAGAATAAATGCAATAATATATCCTATCTGCTGGATGCTAAATCATCCTACGGCACAGACTCCTAAATGGAAAACCCGATGAAAACATTTTTTCTACTGACTGTCTGTTTTCTGCTTACACCGGCAGCTTTCGCGCAAAATCATGGCAACACTGCTCAGCAGGATCATGGACATATGCATCAACATGAGCATGATGAAGACCCAGCAAACAGCAACAAGATAATGAATGGTTCTGTTCGTTTAACACGAACAGTGGAAATCAACGCAGCACTTGATGCTGGCGGACAACCAGTGGTGGTCGAAATCTTGGGAGTAGTCTGTGATTTCTGCGCTATCGCAATGAACAAGACTTTTGGTAAGCGCGAAGAGGTTGCAGCAGTTTATGTTGATCTGGGAACCAAAATGCTGAGCCTTGTTTTTCACCCCAAGCGTACACTCTCTGATGAAACCATTTCTGACCTCGTAACTAAGGCCGGATACAAAGTCAAAAATATTCATCGTGGAGACGATGTGATACCGGAGGTAACTGATGAATCAAACCATTCGTGAAACACTTGCTCCCACATTAGCACTGTTTGCTAGCCTATCAACACTCGTTTGTTGTGCACTCCCAGCGCTCTTAATTACTATTGGGGCAGGTGCTGTGATGGCGGGATTAGTATCGTCAGTGCCCGGACTAGTTTGGCTGACTGAGCATAAAGCTACTTTATTTATGATTTCAGGCGGCTTGCTTGCTTTAGCAACCGTTGTGAAATGGAAGACGCGTAACGCGCCATGTCCTGTTGATCCCAAGCAAGCAAAGGCATGCGCAAGATCGCGTCGAATAGGGACAATCGTACTTTCGGTGGCTGGCGTAGCTTATCTTGTCGGCGGCTTCTTTGCTTTTTTCGCCGCTGATTTACTTCTATAAGCTGCACATAGCCTCCTAAATCTAGGTGGGCTGCCTTAGAGACCAGCTCACAGCGCCATCGTCGCGTCCAGTGCGGTAGCACGGTCGTCTTCACCATCCGCCATCTTGAACTCCAGCACGAAGATCTGCCCGCCACGCGCAACACTGTGTCCGCTCGACCATGATACGAGGCCTCTTCCACGCTCAAGTCCCCTACTGCCCGCAGACACATGTAGAGCAAGCTCGCATACCAGGGTAGCGCGCCAACTCGCGACCGCCAAGAACAGGAGCGTATCGTAAGGGTTGTAGCCCATGGCCGAAGTTGAGCGATGGACCGATGGAAAAATTCGCCGTGGCTAGGCCAATATAGTTCCCAAATATTTAAAGCAGAATCTACTGAGGTTCTAGCTTGAACACACCTATATTTTGTCTACGTACGAATTTCATTCAGGGCTAATCGTCGTTCAAGCTGAGCAAAGAAAGCGTTTTAGGTTTCGAGTGCCGTATTCAGGGGTTACTTCGTAGCTAACCACTTAACTAATTCCTTGTTAGGATCCGGTATTTGATCAATCGAAGTGTAGTAATAATCACGCCAGGTCCCTTCGGGAAATGCAGTGAAGAGCATGAGATTCAAGGGGTAATCTTCACTGTCGGTACTTCGACGAAAATCGTCCCTGAACAAAAACACCGCTTTGTTGAGCGCAATAGCCATCCCCAGCTCGACCATGACACCCTCATCGGGCGGACAACCGTTCACGACTGCAAAAATGCCATCTGCATTTCGCACATCAGCGAAGTCTGACTGACCCACTCGATACGCCCATCCATTCTCGGCAAAATTAATCTGATTGTTGCGTTCAAACGGTTCCCAAACATCGGCACCTAAAGCCTCCAGCGCCTTGACCAATTGAGGCAGCGGGCCGTGTTTATCAAGAGTACTAAAGCCATAGTGATTGGCTAAATACAAAGACTTCCGGCTGGTCATTGGAATAAAGCGAAGATATTGTCGTGTGGCAGCGTATTGTCTAATTTACATGAGTTTATCAAACGAGTAAAGCACAATGAAGTTCGGTGCACAACTGGTTAATTACTTCACCACCTGGGAAGCAACATTACCAACGATAAAGACAGTAGAAGCTGGACGATTCAACAGCTTGTGGTGGTCTGATCACTTTTTGCCGCCCGTAGGTGGGAATATGGAGCATGGTGGAGCGCTGGAAGGCTGGTCACTCATCACCGCCGCTGCTGCGATCACATCACGAGTTGAATTAGGTTTGCTTGTAAGCGGAAATACCTATCGAAACCCGGGTCTGCTTGCCAAAATGGCAACGACTGTGGACGAGATTTCAGGCGGTCGTTACATACTTGGCTTTGGCGCCGCTTGGTTCAAGCGCGAACACGAGGCGTACGGATGGACATTTCCTAGTCTGAAAGAGCGATGCGATCGATTAGAGGAAGCTGCTGAACTTATCCGATTACTGTTTACTTCGGACGAACCTGTGACATATCAAGGCACGTACTATTCTTTGGATCAAGCCCCACTCTCTCCCAGTTGCACGACCAAACCGCACACGCCAATTTTGATTGGTGGCAACGGGGAAAAACGCACGCTCCTAACGTGCGCAAAGTATGCCGATGTATGCAACATTGATTTCAATAATCCGGGCTCACCGGCGATCTTTAAACAAAAAATTCAAGTACTCGAACAACATTGCGAATCAATCAATCGAGATCCAAGCGAGATTCGTCGAACGGTCCTAATCCCTATGCGAATTGAAGACGATGAATCGCGCGGTCAAGAGTTACGTCGGCCGAGACCGTGGACGTTAACCGGGACAACCTCCTACATCGCGGATCTCATTCAGCAATACATTGATGCAGGGGCTGAGGAGATTATGTTTGCTGGTGTCCCAACGCGCGCTGAATACTTTGAGCGCATTGACAAGGATATTCTGGCGCAATTCGACTAAAGTTCGAAATCCTCGTTTGGATTTTGGCGTGTCAGTTCTATCGCAACGCATCAATGATGAGTGCGAAGACGATACATCCGAGGCATATCACGTCGAATTTCTCGTACCGCTAAAAGATGCGACGGCATCGCTTCAACCAACGAAACAACCGCTCTATGTCGTGGCGCTGATGGTACCTCTCACGGTCATGCGCCACTCAAGGTTCGACCTGGACTCTCGACGACGGGATACGGGGTCATACTCAGCGCCTAGGCCGGTTGCCGGGTGTTATCGCCTCAGCACACCAAGTCTATGATGCATGCGAGACGATTGTGTTACTGATCAAGGCGATGCGGTAACTTACGGCTCGTTGGGGCGTCAAGATTCTGGCCGGTGATGCGAGAAGGCGATGACGGTTCAAGTAGCACCGGTAGCCATATGAATTTTGGTGGTCCTGCCGTAGCAGGACTAGCCGATGGGTTAGAGGCTGTGTTGTTAGCGCATCCGTCCCCTCTGGACGGACCTTGGCGATGACGTTGCCGAACGGCATGGTCTCAAATTTGATGTGCACGATCTGTTCCCGTTGCAGATGCTCGAAAACCAGGGCGAGTACACCGCTTTTTTGACCAGCGGTTCATCCGGATGTAGATAGTGTGCCAGTTGCCAAATCGTTCCGGTAACCCGCGCCATGTGCAGCCATGCTCGGCGACATACAGAATGGCATTGAGCACTTGACGGTTGGAGAGGCTGACATTGCCGCGCTGCACCGGTAGATAGGGCGCGATGCCTTCGTACTGAGCTTGGGTAAGTTCCATTTAATAGGTATACCCTACCGCCTCATTAGTGTTGACACGCCCTAGACCAAGAAGCCAGCGTCCTCACCTGCTTGCACATCTCGCCCAGTCATCCCGAGCCAATCATGCAACACGCTAGCGTTGTCCTCACCAAGTAAGCGCGCCCGTTTATATTCGTCACACGGCGTTTTCTCAAAATAGATCGGTAATCGATCGATAAACGTCTCGCCCAATACCGGGTGAGGTTCATCCAGGATGCGCAGAAATTCGTGAGCTTTCAGCTGCGGATCCGATTCGACTAAATCAATGCCTGTTTGCACAATGCCGGCCGGTACGTTGGCGCGCTGTAAGTCGTACATCAACCGAGTCGCATCTAGGTTCTTAGTCCATTGACCAATATGGTGGTCAAGCGCTTCTGCGTTTGCAGCACGGCGTTCCGGAGTTGTGAAGGATTCAGCCGCGCACCAATCTGGATTGCCCATGACGTCACAGAGCGCAAGCCATTCCTCGTCGTCGCGACATACGATAGCTAACCATTTCTCATCCAGGATATCCTCACCAGACGACTGACAGGAATAGCATCCATGCGGAGCGTATAGATCGTACGGCGGGCGGTTACCGCATGGTTGGGCATCTCGACCGTTCACGATATAGTCCAGCAAGCTCGTTCCCAAAACAGACGTGCCAACTTCAAATTGCGCGAGATCAATCTGCTGCCCCTGACCGGTTTGACGCCGTGCTTCAATAGCGGTCAAAATAGCGACCGCTGCATGCAATCCTGCTTGATGATCGTTGTACGAAAACCCAAGCCCGATCGGATTACCATCCGGTACGCCCGTTGTGTGAGTCAATCCGGCTAACGCATGAATGGTCGGCGCGTAGGTGACGAAATTGCTCCAGGGACCACCGCCACCCATACCAGACATTTGAATATAAATTACTTGATCGTTCAGTGGGCGGATATCTTTGAATCCAATCCCCCAGCGGTCTAATACGCCAAGCGAAAAATTGTCGATCACGACATCGGCCTGCATAGCTAGCGATTTAGCAACTTCCTTCGCCTCATCCCGACTCATATCTAACGCGAGGGCACGTTTATTGCGATTCCAAATCACGTAATAAGGTGAGCCAGGCGCGTTGTTCGCGTTTGCCCGAGCACGCGAATTGATTTTGACAACATCGCCTCCCATATCCGCGAGTAATCTTGTACAAAACGGTCCCGCCAGCACATGCGTGAAATCCAGGATTTTGAGTCCTTCTAGCGGTCGCATGTCAGTTTTCCCACCCCACAACATCTAACACATTCGATGCATCCGCCGATAGCTGCTCAGATTCCGCAACATGACCCGGCGTATCAGAAAAGTGGCATGGCACACCTGGCGCTTTCACGCTTCGATCACCAATGCGCATCTGTTGCCACCAAGATCGCGCTTCGAGCTGCGGATTGTCCGCCACCTGCTTAATGGTTTGGACCCAACCGTATGGCGCATGGCGATCTTGGGCAGCGAAGAAGAGTTCTTCCGTGTCTTGGCTCGCCACCCACTCTCTAATCACCTCCATCATGCGTTCGAAGTAACGGCGACGCTGTTCCGGTTCTTCATACATCGGATCAAGTAGATCCTGAAATACATCTTCCTCAATCAACCATGCGAGTTGCGCCTCCATATTGGGCGCTGGTGTGACCATCATCGCGCCGTTCTTCGTTGGCATGACCTCGTAGAGATTCGTCCAATGCAAACTACCACGGCGCTCTAGAGCGCGCCCGCGGGCGTTGGGGAAATATTGGTGGTAGAAGTACCACATGAATACATGCTCAAGCGACGATGCGATACATTCGTGGACCGGAATAACGATGCGTTGGCCTTCTCCGGTTTCCCGTGCATGACGCAATCCAGCCATCGCAGCTGTTGCTGCGTATGCCCCCGAGATCGTGAAATTTAATTCGCCGAACAGTTTAAGCGGTGGCGTCGTAGCGTCGCCGGTGACGCCGACCGAACCCCCTAATGCCCCAGCTACCAAGTCTGGCGCTTTGAAATCGCACCACGGTCCTGTATCTCCAAATGGCGATACCTCAACGACCACTAGGCTCGGGTTTCTTGCTTGCGCTGATTCAACGTTTACTTTCGTTGCTAGTGGGTTTTCTTTTCCAAGAAAACACAAATCCGCACAACTTAAGAGAGCGTTAAGTTCATATAGCGAAGCAGACGAGTCTTCGTCGACCTTGAAATGCCGACGACTTGAGCCGAAGAATGCATACCACAGCGATTCTTGGCTCTTTTTATCGAACGGGCCTCGTTTACGCAGCGGGTCGCCGGCGTGCGTCTCCGGTCGTACCGTATCCGCACCCATATCAGCAAGCAGCTTGACGCCGTAGATGGATTTGTCGTCAGAAAGATCAACGATACGGGTCTTTCGCAATGCTTGACAGGGGGTTGACATGATTCAGTTGATATTTGATTGGTACTATTTTGCGAATTTATGATCTTTGGGATATTTTGATTCATGCTTAAAGCTGTGCCGTTCGGCAGTCGATGCGGGATGAATGTATCGGAGCTGTGTCTCGGTACCATGAATTTTGGACAGCCAAATCGTGGTCACCAGGGTGATTGGACCTTAGGAGTGGACGAAGCGAGACCGATCTTCGAAAGAGCGCTTGAACAGGGTCTTTTTTACTTCGATTGCGCTGATGTCTATGGTTTAGGTGCGTGTGAAGAGGTTGTCGGTAAGTTACTTAAGGAGCTAGCGCGGCGGGAAGAATATGTCCTCGCTACGAAAGTTGCCATGCCTATGGGTCGCGGCGCAAATTTCAGCGGTCTATCGCGCAAGCATATTTTCGAAGGTGTCGATGCAAGTCTGAGAAGACTGGGGCACGATTATGTCGATCACTTAGTGATCCACCGACATCCACACGGAGTTACGACCAACCCCAAGGTACCGATCGAAGAAACCATGGAAGCTCTGAACGATGTCGTGAAAAGCGGGAAAGCGCTTTACCTGGGCGCGTCATCCATGTGGGCGTGGCAATTTGCAGAGCTGCAACACACCGCGGAAAAACATGGATGGGCTCAGTTCATATCAATGCAAAACCACTACAACCTCATCTATCGCGAAGAAGAACGCGAGATGAATCCCTATTGTTTGAATGCAGGCATTGCCTTAACCCCCTGGTCGCCGCTAGCGCGAGGCATTCTTGCAGGTAGTTATCAGGGTAGTTTTAAAAGCGGATCGACCGCACGATCGACTGGTCGAGATCGAGTGAGAACCGAAAGCTTGTATCGGGGGAAAGCCGATTTCAAGATTGCTGAGCGCGTGGTCGAAGTGGCGCAAAAATTCAACAAAAAACCGGCTCAAATCGCCATTGCATGGCTACTGAATAAACCGGAAATTACTTCGCCAATCGTTGGTGTATCGCGCGTTTCCCAGCTTGACGAACTTATTGATGCAGCGTCAATCGAATTAAGCCCGGAAGACAACGCGTATCTGGAGGATCTCTATCAACCTATTGACAATCTGCTATCGCTCGGCACGTCGTGACATCGTTGTTGTAGCCGTACTTTTATTTTCATAGCCGGTCTGCGCGCGCACGACTGAACACCTACGAAATGTTCTCTACGCCTGTACCGGCTCCGATAACAGGATGCGTTATACGACTCCTCGATCATTTGCGATCTCGTTCGTTATTCGCTTAAACTCCGCGCGCATGAAGTATTTTTCCAGCTCGCCGAGATTACGCCCGAGTTCCTGCCGACACATCGCCATGATAGCTTTGTCGAACATAGAAGGTACGCCATATTGACCTTGCTCCCAATAGTCTAGACAGGAACGCAATTCGTCGTCATTGAGTTCAGCAACGAATATCTCAACGTATTCAGTAATTTCAGTTTGAGCGACATCGTCTACTTCTTCTGACGGGGCGCTACCGAAGCGACTGCCAAGGGACTGCCGACCAGGGTCGCCGCCTAGTTGAAAACGGTTCTCAGCGAGGCTATATCGGACTGGTGGGGCTGGCTTTGAAGGAGTGGTCTCAAGTCCCCGCTCCACGAACTGCTGATTGACGATCCGCATAAATTCATCGCGCATCACCTTGCGCTCATCTGGCGTCAGGTTGCGTTGCACGCCCTCACGACAGGCAGCAAGAACGATCTTATCATGCGTCGTAGGGACATCACGTCGACCGATGCTCCAATACTGGACGCAAGCACGTACTTGTGAATCAAGCATTTTCTCAACATACTCGCGAACGGATGGAGAAATATCAGCAGTTTCTGGTACTGACGAATCAACTGCATATTCCGCAGTTTCGGACTCGAATGCGTCGAAGTCGTCTTCCTCGGCCCAGTTTTCGGTGGTTTCTTCATTCTCCCCAGCTGTTGCCATATGGAGTTCAAACCGTTCGCTGCTCTCTTCGTCCTCTAACTCCAGGACAGCATCGGACACCAGGGGTTGTTCTTTTTCCTGTACCGGTGTGTCCAGAACACGATCCTGATCGTCACGAAAATGACCGTCGTCGGGGAGTAAAAAGCTCTTCAGACTATCGGTAGTCCACGGTGAAAATGTGTCAACTTTGGCCCTAAGATCAAGGGTGAGATAGAGCTTTCGGCGTTGAATTTCCACAACATGTACATGAACGCCTTTTGCTTGGACATCGTCAATCATGTCGTCGTAGTCAACGATGTCACTGACGATCAGCGCGTCGGTCATAGCGCGATGATCCGTAAGATTTTGTATATCGTCGGAAATTCGATCTCGCGTTGCCGTGGCAAGTGCCGCCTCATCTCTTTCATAGGGGGATGTGCGCATCTTTATGCCATTTTTAGCAAGAATAACACGGCGGCGATATTCGTCGTCAGAATCCTCGGCTTCGCACTCATACCAGTAGATTCTGAGGATACGGGAATCTGGCACCAGTCGCTCGACCAATGACATGACACTACTCTTGAACGCCAGAACATTGAATCGATAGGGGACGACCTTAGGCACCCCTTCTTGAACCAGTGTCTCTACGCCAGCTGTAAGTAAGTATCGACCGTCAATGAAGACACCAACATGATCGCTCAACAGACGAACCTCGCGAACGCTATTTGTAATAAAACCAGCCTAAGTCACGCCGGTATAAGTAATTTTTCTTTTCTTTATAGATCTACTGATCTAGGTAAAAATTATAAGTTACAAAGTGCCGTAACTCAGGTTATTGACAGATACATACCCTACCCGATAGCCATGTCAATTCGTTGATTTTCGGGCTCATAAAAGTACGAGGGCAACAATTCGTTTACATAGGTTGTATGACTTATGGCAAAGATTGGTGAAAATGCCTTTATTCTAGCTTCAAGGGACGGTAGCACGATGCCAAGATTTGCAGCAAACGTTTCAATGATGTTCAATGAACACGATCCGATGGACCGACTCGCGCACGCGGCTAGTCTAGGCTTTCAATACGTTGAATGGCTCTTTCCATATTCCTGTGAGAAACGCACCATCGCGAGCAAGCTTGAGGAGCTGAGCTTAAAGTTAATTCTTATCAATGCGGCAGCAGGCGACGGGAAGCGTGGGGACCGCGGCATAGGCGCCTTACCCGAGCGCCAATCGGAGTTCAAGTCGGCTATGACTCAAGCCATTGATTACGCAAGAACGTTGAATGTCCCATATATCCACGTCATGGCAGGGCAATGCCCAAATTTAGACACACGCCAGCACTATCTAAATACCTTTGCCGCTAATCTCACATGGGCATCGAAGCAATTAGACAACGGGTCCCCGCAATTACTGGTCGAACCGTTAAATCGTTTCGATGTGCCCAACTATCTCATTAGTACAACTGACGAAGCGCTCGAACTTATGGATCTAGCGGACGCTAATATTGGTCTGCAGTTCGATTTCTATCACCTGCAAATCATGGAAGGTAACTTAAGTCACACGATATCGAAGCACATTGATCGAATTGCGCATGTGCAATTCTCTAGCTTGCCTGGACGACATGAACCTCAATACGGCGAAGTTAATTGCGCATATTTGTTTAGTTTGCTCGACAGCTTGTCTTACCAGGGTTATGTGGGATGTGAATACCGACCTAAAGAGAGTCTAGCTGAAGGGCTGAGCTGGGGCCGACCCTATGGTATTGGCTACGCGGAGTCATAATGCCGAACCTTCTTACTTGCTGAGTACGGGGCGGAGCCGAAAATCGTTCTCTTGGGATATGTCTACACCACGCATAAGGAACAACGATCGCTGTTGTTCGATGATACTACCGCCCATTTTCATCTCAAGGTCTCGACGATAAATTGATGAGGTTGGCATAAAGCGTAGCGTCATACCTCGGCGCGGGCGTTCTGAGCGATTGGGCTCAGATGCATGCATTAAGAAGACATCATGCAACGATATCTGGCCAGCTTTAAGCACAAGTTGTACAGCGTCTTTTTCGTCGAAGGCATCCGCATCAAGCTCGAGCGGTAAAGCGAGACCGTCCGCACTGTTGACATGATGCGCAGCTAACCTTTGCGCTTGATGCGAGCCCGGGATGACCTGCAGACACCCATTGCGTTCATCGGCATCATCGACCGCAATCCAAACCGAGCATGTAGCAAGCGGACGAATCGGCCAATACTCACCGTCTTGATGCCAAGGCGTGCGCGTACCGACATTGGCAGGTTTAGCAAAAAAGCTCGAATTCCATATCGCAAAGTTTGGACCAAGGACTTGCTCAACCATGTTGAGTATCCGATCGTCGCGAGCGTAATCCAGGAAACTCACATCGTACATCAGCAGTGATGGGCAATAATCGGTAAATTTCGGGAATTTCTCAATCAGCCTTGCATGGTCTGATCGTATAGCGTCTATGGTCGAGCTGGACAACTGAAACTCGGGAATAACGTAGCCATCCTCGTGATAGCGTGTCAACTCGGTCGCCGAGAGCATATGCGTTTCCTCTAGATGGACTTGATCAATATGACACGCCAGAGTGCATGAACTTAAAGCCTGATGGCTCCATCACTAGCCGATGGGTTGCCCCTTCTCTATCGGCATCGTAATCCTCATAGCCAGCATCACCGGACCACATAGCGATCCGCGTACCCTCTCGACTCTTAGCCAAATGCGTTTCGTAATAACGTGGTTCCAAGGCACTGAAATGTTCAATCGTACGTTGCGTAGGACTGTACTTGGACAAGTGGTAAAGCGTCACCCAGGTCGGCGGCGCTAGATCAATCTCTTCGCGCGCGTGTTGTTTCAGTGCATCCCCAGGGTCAATCCAGATATGTTCTTCAATTTCACCGCCATCAACCTGAACTTCCTCACTTGACGCTGGCGCAGACGCTAGGAAAAACCAGGTAGCAAAACGCACTGGCGTACTCGCTGGAGGCGTCCAGTGCGCGAACCAATGGAATGCATCGCCGTCTAACGACATATTTGCTTCTTCGGATGTCTCGCGCACCGCGGCGTTTCTTGCTGCCTCTTCAAGATCGCGTGTCCCTCGAAAGTCCTCTTCGTCAATTCGACCGCCAGGAAATACCCATAGGCCGCCAAAAGCAATCTTTGAGTTCTTACGAAGCATGAGAACCTCGCTACGGCCATCGCGATCTCGCAATAGCGCGACGGTTGCAGCAGGTACGGCAGGATTTGTTGTCTCCCCTTTCTCAAAATCGCCGTATATGTCATTTCGATGAGTCGAAGAGGTTTCTCCCATAAAACGTCTGCAGTGTGTGTCACTTGGTCATACGCATTGTAGAGGCGTAAGGTCAATCGTCGTACGGATGGCAAAATGTCTAGCATTCGCATAATGCGTGAACTGCCTCTGAAGGGACTTGCATGAAATCACGCGCTTGCGAATTACTCGGTATTGAGTTTCCCCTATTTGCTTTCAGTCACTGTCGCGACGTGGTGGCAGAAGTTAGCGCTGCCGGTGGTTTCGGCGTGCTTGGCGCGGTAGGGCACAATCCAAAATCACTCGATATCGAACTATCATGGATTGACGAACACTGTGACGGGAAGCCCTACGGTGTTGATCTTTTGGTGCCGACGAGCATGGACAGCAAAGAAGCAGCACTAAGTCGTCAAGAATTAGAAGACCGTATCCCGTTCGAGCATAAACGTTACATTGAGGAGTTGCTCGCACGTCATCACATCGACACGACCGATCTTTGGGAAGATGTTATGCAGGACAGCATCGGTGACAACATGCGAAAAATAGGCGCAGACGCGGTGCTGGAGGCGGCCTTCGAACACCCTGTCAAAATGGTGGTCAACGCTTTAGGCGTCCCGCCAGACTTCATGATCGAACGTGCTAAAGCAAACGGCGTTGCCGTCGGGGCCTTGGCTGGCGCAAAGGAACACGCCATCAAACATGCGGATGCGGGGATTGATTTGATTATTGTCGCTGGCACTGAAGCCGGTGGCCATTGCGGCGAAGTGTCGACGATGGTGCTGGTTCCTGAAGTGATTGATGAAGTTAAGGATTCCGGCATGGTAGTGCTTGCAGCCGGAGGCATCGTGACAGGGCGTCAGATGGCTGCCTGTATGGCCATGGGAGCAGATGGCGTTTGGACCGGTTCAGTGTGGCTTACCACCGCAGAAGCTGAAACGCTGCCTATCGTGAAGGAGAAAATGCTGGTCGCGAACTCGCGTCAAACGGTACGCTCGCGTAGCCGTACCGGTAAGTACACACGACAATTACGCAGTGCGTGGACTGATGCTTGGCAAGCTGAAGAGAGTCCGGAACCGCTTCCCATGCCATTGCAGGGCGTGGTTGCTAACGCAGCGTTTCGCAAGATCAATCAATTTGCTCAAAGCGGTCACGAAGGAGCAAAGCAATTAGCCAACTATTTTGTCGGTCAAGGCGTTGGCTTGATGAACGAAGCTAAAAATGTGCGAACCGTTGTTTATGAGTTTATGGAAGACTACGCCGCTGCAACGGATCGTCTTGCCAGTATGACTGAAGAATGAAGCATGCGCGCCGACATGGCGAGAAGCGTCCCCACTCAATACTGGTTTACTAAGGAATACCAATCATTTCAGTATCGCCGTACATGATGTCCATACGCTTACCGTCAATATAGTTTTCCATCCCGTCTGGGCGCATGAGCGACTGGCATTCGAGCCAGGCAGCTTCATCGTGAAAATACAGTTCTGCCATCCCTGCGTATGGCGCAGCGTGAGGATAGATGCTATGACTTACAACATAGCGAAATCCACCGGCCTGCGTCATCCAATCTCGAATGTTTGGTACATGTACTTCAAGCCAGTGTTTGTAGAGAGACTCGTAATCAATATCAGTTAGCGCAGGTACAAGGTAATTGACGCGAAAAAAGCCTGAGCGCGTGGATGGAAATGGTTCGTTCAACGTAAGCGGATCAGCATTTAAGTGCTCCGAGCCATCCATAGCAATGTATTCACGCGTCGCCCAAGAGAAATAGGGTGCGGCTTTCTGTTGGAATGTGTCTGTAGGTTTTCGGTCAAGATTGAGCGGCTCCGGTGGTTGCGGTACGGCGAACCAGAGCTGCGCCATGCCGTCCCAACTGTTCGGAGATCTATTCGATGCATTGAACAGCTGGGCGATGTAGCGCGACGCAGCATCACGACCACTTTGCGTTGCTTTTTCTTGCGCCGCGATGACAGCAGGCATATGGTTCTTGTACCACTGCATGATCAGTTCGTCTCTTGACGTACCGCGCTGGCGCTTGATTAGGAAGATCATTTTTACTCGTGGGTTCGCTTCAATCGGCATGACAGATTCCTAAGTCATCAAGAAACTATATTGACTCGGCATACGGACTACTCCGTCGAATTCATGACATGCTGAATCCAATACTTATCGCGTGCACGTTCGTACGCCTTTGATGAAATTTTGCCTTCCTTGGCAAGAGACTCAAGCAACGCAAGCTTCTCCTCCAATTCTTTTTGTCCTCTGGACGCAACCGTGGCCTGTACAGTTGCAGCATTGAGCGGTGCATGCTCGGGAAAACCATAGCTCGCCTCACGGTATGAAACCTGACGATTGACGCGCCGAATTTCCAAGTAAAACACCTCGGCGCTAAAAAACATCATCAGACACGAAGCGCTCCACAGCCAACTGGACGCAGAGTACAGATAGACAACCAACGCGATGATCGGTAGTAAAGTGAGCGTTGTGAGCAACCCAAGTAGTGAACGCCGCCAGCGTCGTGCATCTAGCGTTGTCTTATTGGTTTGATCGCGTAAGATCCAGCCGATTCGATCGACTTCGTTAGATACATAGCGGAAAAATTGCGATAACACGATCATCCCGAACGATAACAATGCAATCTGCCAGTCGATAATGAAAAATGAGCCAGTTACGACTGCGATGTAAAGCGCTGCAATGCCAATGAACAACGTCCCTTTCCACAGGCGCTTCAACTTAATAAGATACGAAGTGGCATTCAGCGCATCGTTCATGTTCTATTACTCTGGATGAAAGTTCGAATGGTGTTACTGCTGACGACTGCGAGCACCTCTTTTCTCGCCACGTTGTTTAACTAGATCAATGTCTTGTCTAGCGTATCTAGAGGTACATGAGAAGTACAAAGAGCCGGGTTTTCTGCGCCAACAGCGAAATTGCGTCAAATCTACTCTCACAGTCAAGCTATCATATGTTGTTCTTTCTCGGCAACCACGTATTAATTAGTGCGTTTTAATCAAATCGCGGGTCTGGAGCGTATTGAGGAGTGTAGCTTCCGCGGTGTAAAAAGCCTCGACCAAGCGGACCGCATGTACGGTGGACTCTTGATTGGACAAGCGCTCGCCGCATGTCAACGCACGGTTGAAAATGACCGCGAAGTCAATTCGCTGCACTGCTACTTTCTGCGACCGGGTAATACAGCCTACAGAGTCGATTATCGCGTAGGAAAAACCAGAGATGGGCGTAGTTACTCTCATCGCGAGGTACACGCACTTCAGGGTAGCAAAGAGCTATTTCGCATGGTTTGTTCTTTTGCGGTAGAGTCGCCAAGTCCTGAGTTCGTTGGAACGAACGCGCCGCAAGTGCCATCGCCCAGCGAGGTTACCTATACCTACAGCGATTTCTGCCGGGATCAAATGCCTGACCCGGACTATATTCGCCATGTAAGTAGCAGACCGTTTGAGATTAAGTACATCAACCCGCCCACCGAATTCAAGCCGACTGCACATGTCGAGAACCAACTCATGTGGATGAAATTGACTTGCAATATGGGTACGAGTTCCCATGATCACCATGTTGGTATCGCGTACCTCTCGGATTCGACCCTGATTGATCACGTGACTTTGCCTCACGGCAAACGTTGGCAAGATTCGGATTTTGATGGCACAAGCTTGGATCATGCCATGTGGTTTCACAGATTTGCACGCGCAGATGAATGGTTGCTGTTCGATCAAGCTGTGGAGTGGACTGGTGACGGTCGTGGGTTAGCATCGGGTCGAATCTACGATCAAGAAGGTAGATTAGTAGCAACTTGCATGCAGGAAGGGTTGATGCGATTTGCTTCATTCGAAGGATCTTCTAGCAAATCAAACTAGAACTGACACTAATGTAAATCCCGTTTCACTATTTCGAGGAAAAGGAAGTTTTCATGAAACTAAGCGTAGGTGTGGGACCGATGGGTCCTCCTGGTGGCAACATGATTGTCAAGCACGCGAAATTCGCCGAACAGCTGGGGTACGACACAGTCTGGACCTCTGAAATTTATGGTTCGGATTGCTTCACGCCGCTTGCCTGGATTGGCGCAAATACGGAAAAAATCAATCTTGGTACATCCATCATGCAGATTTCCGCTCGGAGCCCTGCGAGTGCGACGATGCATGCTGTAACACTTGATTATTTGTCAAACGGCCGCTTAAAACTTGGCATTGGCGTTTCTGGACCGCAAGTGGTTGAGGGATGGTACGGACAACCGTATCCCAAACCACTTGCGCGGACGCGCGAATGGATAGCGATTTTTAGGAACATCGTATCTCGAAACGGCCCTGTGTCCTTTAACGGCAATCACTACCAATTACCGCTGGAAGGTGGAACTGGGCTCGGTAAACCATTGAAATTGATATTGCATCCGGTTCGCGACGAAATTCCTCTGTACCTAGGCGCGGAAGGACCTAAGAACGTGGCGCTTGGAGCAGAACTGTGCGATGGTTGGATTCCGATGTTTCTTTCGCCCTATCGGATGGACCGCCTGTACGGCGAGTCGCTCAAGCGAAAGAGTATTGATTTCGACATTTGTGCACCGGTAACTGTCATCGTCACGGATGACATTTCAACCGCGATCCATGCCATTAAGCAAAACGTAGGCTTCTACATCGGCGGTATGGGTGCGAAATCATTCAACGTACACAAAGATCACATTTCAAGAATGGGCTTCGAAGAAGAAGCAAACCGCGTTCAGGATCTCTTTATGAATGGACGTCGGGATGAAGCAATTGCTGCCGTGCCCGATGAACTTTGCGATGAAATCTCATTAGTCGGGCCGAAGGAACGTATCCGAGAACGTTTACAAGCTTGGAAAGAAAGTCCTGTAACGACGATTAATGTCGGCTCCAACAATCATGACACGCTCACTTTTATGGCAGAAGAATTGTTGTAGATCGCCTTAGACGCTGGTGTAGGTATCGCTGTACTGGCGCCTCATGTTTGCTCGGGCTAGTCGAGTTGACCGCGCATGAAGGATGTCAAAACACCACGACGCGCCCCGTCGTGGTGTGAATAACCGCGACCAGAAGCTGCATTCACACCGCAAGGACTCATACGCACGATGTGCCATTCGCCGAGCCACCGATGAACATGTGAACAATGCTTATGGGGAATATCTGACGAGATAACTAAATGCACTTCCCACCGAAGTATTAACGGTGCTTGCTCGCTTCTCCCGTCATCGGGACGAATTGCACGGGTAGTATCGAGCGTTGTTCGGTACGATCGCTTGTTAGTTTTTCAACGAGTACCAGCTCTTGGAAGCCATCGTATTCTCCGATCGGCAAGACGAGTTTCCCACCCACTTTGAGTTGATCCAAAAGCATTTGCGGCATTGACGGCGCCACAGCAGTCACCATGATTTTGTCGAACGGGGCCTCATCGGTGATTCCAAACCACCCATCTCCCACTTTGACGAAAACGTTGTCGTAAGCTAGATCGGCAAGACGTTCACGCGCTTGAAGCGCCAACGGTTCGACAATTTCAATCGTAAATACCCGATCGGCCAGTTCTCCTAGTATGGCTGCTTGATAGCCCGAGCCCGTCCCAACTTCTAACACCTTATCCGTGATCTCTATTTCAAGGACGTGAGTCATCAAGGCGACAATAAACGGTTGCGAGATGGTCTGTCCATGACCGATTGGTAAGGGCCGATTGACATAAGCGAACCGACGATTTTCAGACTGCACAAAATCGGCGCGATTGACCTGCCTTAGAGCTTCCATCACAGATTCATCGAGTTGATCAAACCCGGTGTATCCGGCGGTGTATTCGGCCATTGACGCGATGTCATTCAGCATAGAATCCTGATCCTGCGAACAAACTTCAATGGTCGTCAATAGCAATATCGAGAAAAGAGGTAGCCGGTAACCGGTTTGTCGCATTGCATTTACCAACTATTACGTAACTCACGTAGTTTTAAGAACACCTCTTTAGGTGATGGATCGTCTGTGAGGTCCGAAAATGATTCTCTGAGTTTAGCAATAACCGACGGGCTCCGCAATCTGAGAAACGTGTTGATTTTTTCTTCCTGTGCTAGCGAAGTGACCAGACAGTGGGCTGGGTCGTGCGTCGACTCTAGTTCGTCATACAACGCTCGGGCGTTGACGTTATCAGGCTCTCTATCCATGGTAAACGCTAGGTTGTTAACAAGGTAATCGTGTCCTGGATAGATTCGTGTCTCTGGGGGCAATCTGGCCAATTGCGAAACGAATGTCTCGTAGAGTTCTTCAGGATGCCCGCCGCCATGACAATTTCCAGCGCCTGCGTTGAAAAGCGTATCACCGGAAAAGAGTGCAGGTTCATCCGTGCGTGATAACAAACATACATGACTCATGGTGTGACCCGGCGTATCCAGCGCTTCGAGTTCTACCGTCGTCCCCACTTTAACGGTATCGCCTGCTTGAAGCCCAACATCCATGCCCGCGATTTTTGCAGTTGCACGATGATGCGCGAGTAATTTCGCGCCGGTCACTTCGATTACCGCTTGATTTCCGCCGGTGTGGTCACCATGTTCGTGCGTATTCAGCACCTGAGTTATCTCCCAACCTCGAGCTTTAGCTACATTTAGGCACTTCTCGGAATCCAACGGATCAATTGCCAGCGCTTGACCCGACTCGGGACACGCGATGAGGTAATTGAAATTGCGCAAACTATTGCCAGTCCAGATCTGCTCTACAAGCACGTTTCGCTCCTTATGAAGTGTCGATTGATTAGATCGGTCATTGGGCTTTCTCCGTTTTAGAGGTTATGGAAAATCGACTGGTACAGCCCTGTATGTGTCTGTGCCAACCGTAATTGTTCCGGGACTTCTTGTTTCTTTCTCAATCTCATATTCGATCAAAGAGTAAAAATTGCCACTGCATTCGTTATATATAAACGGATCGGATAAATGCCATTTGCAATCCACCGAGAGGGTCGCATCTTGGTTATCATGTTTAATAAAGTGAACCAGTACCGAAATCAAGACGAACGACACAAGCAACACAACGTATAAGATCCAAAAGCCTCTGTCAGTCATAGGTATTACTCCGTAAAGTAGCACAAATCCTAATCAATAAACGACGATATCGAATAATTGTTTTGACACCAACATACGAACGACACGAAAACCGAAAATGAGACCAGCAGAAACACCAAGATGAACAACAACACTAATCCAGTGCCAGTGGTATTTCTCCGTGATAGAGCCATGGGGTAAAGCGACCGACAAGGCAACTCAGTCTCGAACTACACATTCTTGTTGGTAGAATAAAAGTTGCGATTTGCACAGTTCACTCAGCTTCGCGTGCATCCCGATTTACGCTAAGCTGAAGTTCTGTGCATTCGCGTATCGCTTCCTTTCGATGGTCTTGGAACAAACCATGAGCAACTTGCCTACATCCGTAAAGATTGTTGACGACACTATGCGCGAGGGTCTTCAAATTGAAAGTCCCGACATCCCAGTCTCTGAGAAACTCCGGTTGTTGGATGCAATTGGCGAAATGGGTTCGAAAACCATTTCAATTGGATCCTTCGCCCATCCGAAATGGACCCCGTCAATGGCCTGTGTCGACGAGATTGCAGAACAATTCGAACCGAAACCTGGCATTAAATACACGGCGGCTGTATTCAATAAGCGCGGGTTCGAACGCGCAGACGCTTATTACCCCAAACTAGATGTTCGAGGACGCAGTTTTGGTTCCCACGTTGAACTATGCGATACCTTCGCCCGGCGTAATTACAACAGGACCAAAGGCGAACAAATGGCATCGGTTGCAGGTGCTGTCGAGAATGCACGCAAGGCAGGAGCGGAGCACGGCTCTGTTGCGCTAGGTAATCCCTTCGGATCGAACTTCGAAGGGCCTTTTTCACTCGCGCAACGCATGGAATTACTGGATTTCATGGTGGATCAATGGCACGCCGGCGGGCTGCAAGTGAAGCGTGTGTCATTCTTAGACGCGATGGGTTGGAATATGCCACATACGACGGCCGAATTCATCAAAGCTATTCGCGATAAGTATCCCGAGATCGTCGATTTCCATATGCATCTCCATAACACACGCGGCGCGACCATCGCTAGCTATTACGAAGCATTGACACTAGGCGCCAGGGAATTCGACACATCGTTAGGCGGGATGGGGGGTTGTCCGTATTGCGGGAACGGCCGCGCAGCAGGCCATGTACCAACCGAAGATATGGTTCACATGTGCCACCAAATGGGCATTGAGACTGGATACGATCTAGATAAGGTGATTGAGGCGGCTTGCATTGCTGAGGAAGTGGTTGGACATGCTCTATGGGGACACGTATCGAAAGCTGGTCCCCTACCCTCAAAGAACGAGGCATATCCTGCTGACATGCCCTTTGTCGAGACCCTTCGCGAAGCGGCTCATTTCCGCAACGGGCCAGCCGTCTACGAAGGGCAAATTTCGCCTTGGCGGGAAGGCGACGCACTTACGCGACCTAGCGCAGCGTAGCTCGTTCTTTTGAAGCTTTATCACTGCACCCGAGCGCGCTCTATGCGCCCTTTGTGGACCCTGGAAGAAATGGGTCTGGATTACGAGCTTGAGACCCTACCTTTTCCGCCTCGGTACCTAGCTCGAGACTATTTGGACATCAATCCGCTTGGTACCGTACCTTGCCTCGTTGACGGCGATATCGTCATGACCGAATCGGCTGGAATTTGTCAATATCTTGTCGAACGCTACGGACCTTCAGACCTAGGTGTAGCGCCGGATCACCGCGACTACCCGGCATACTTGAATTGGTTGCATCGCAGCGACGCAACCCTAACTTTCCCGCAAACCCTGGTACTGAGATATACCCAACTCGAACCGGAAGAAAAACGAAATCCACAAGTTGCCAGCGACTACCGTAAATGGTTTGTCGGTCGCATGCGTAGCGTCGAAAGCGCACTAGGGGATCGCGATTACTTAGTCGCCGACCGGTTCACGATTGCAGACATATGTGTTGCATATGCGCTTGTACTGGCTAATTCCTTGTCGATTGACGAGGCATTCACACCTGCCGTCAAGAAGTACTGGGATCGAATGAACGAACGGGCGGCATTTCAGCGCGCAAACGAGTTATAAAGAAGGAGTCTACATGGCGGTCCTCAAATCCACATTGGATACCCGATCCGACGCATTCATGCAGAATCGGGATCAGATGCTTGCAAAAATCTCGTATCTGGACGAACAATACGCGGAAGCGGCAAAAGGCGGCGGCAAGGAAGCCATGGACCGACTGGCCTCACGCGGCAAGATGCCGATACGAGAGCGCATTGCTTGGGTGTTAGATCGCGACTCGCCGTTTTTTGAAGTCAGTCCGTTAGCCGCATGGCGGTCTCATTATGCGGTAGGTTCCGGTTTTGTCGTAGGCATTGGCGTGATTGAAGATGTCGAATGCGTGATCCTGGGACACGACCCTTCGGTTCGTGCCGGCGCGTTCAATAGTTTCAATTCGAAAAAGCTGATGCGCGGTTTAGAAATCGCCCGAGAAAATCGCATGCCGTACGTCCAGTTCGTCGAGTCCGCCGGAGCGGATTTACGTGGCGGCGGAGGGGGAGGCGGTAACCGCAGCGGCGAACCCGTTGACCCGAAACAAGCATTGATTAACAGCATGCTGGGAGAAACGGGACATTTTGCGGAATCCGGACGATTGTTCTACGAGATCATCGAACTCTCGAAAATGCGCATTCCTACGGTGTCCGTGGTCTTCGGTGCATCAACGGCCGGCGGGGCATATCAGCCGGGTATGAGCGACTACAACATATTTGTAAAGAATCAAGCGATGGTTGCGCTCGGCAGTCCGCCACTCGTGAAGATGGCAACTGGCGAGGACACTGACCCGGAAAAACTCGGCGGCGCTGATATGCACACAGCGATTTCTGGCTTAGGCGACTACATTGCCGCGGACGAGATGGACGGTATCAGACTCTGTCGCGAAGTGCTGAGGCATCTGAATTGGCGCAAACAAGGCCCTGGACCCTCCATGCCAAGCGATCCACCAGTCTTCAATCCCGAAGAATTGCTCGGCATCGTTAACGAAGACTTAACCATCCCGTTCGATATTCGCGAAGTCATTGCGAGGACCGTTGATGGCTCTCGATTCGAGGAATTCAAACCAAGATACGGACCGACCCTCGTCACAGGTTGGGCATCTATTCACGGATATCCAATTGGAATTCTCGGCAACAACGGACCGTTGTTGTCGCAATCCTCGGAGAAAGCATCGCAGTTCATTCAGCTCTGCAATCAAATTGACGTGCCGTTGTTGTTTCTTCACAACATCACCGGTTTTATCGTGGGATCCGATTTCGAAGCGGACGGTATCACGAAGAACGGTTCAAAAATGATCAACGCGGTAACAAATTCGACCGTGCCTCATATCACGGTGATTGTGGGTGCATCCTATGGCGCGGGTAATTACGGCATGAGTGGGCGCGCGTACGGAACACGATTCACGTATACCTGGCCGACCGCAAAAATCGCAGTCATGGGTCCGAAGCAGCAAGCAGGCGTCATGACGATTGTGCAGCGCGCGGCAGCAGAACGGCGCGGATTAGAGTTCGATGAGGAAGCCAACGACAGACGAGTCCAATCAATTGAAATGTCGCTCGAAGAACGTTCGAAAGGTCTCTTCGCGAGTTCACGCGTGACCGACGACGGCATGATTGATCCTCGGGATACGCGCGATGTCATCGGTTTCAGCCTCTCGGCTTGCCACAACAAAGAAGTCAAAGGCACGAAGGAGTTCGGCACATGGCGGATGTAAAACGCAACCCCATTAGGCATCTACTCGTTGCAAATCGAGGCGAGATAGCGCGTCGTGTGTTTCGAACCGCGTCGGATATGGGCATTGCGACGGTAGCTATCTATGCAGACGGCGACGCGAATGCGCCGTTTGTGCGCGACGCAGATTTGGCCATAGCATTGAATGGCGCCACCGCCACGCAGACTTACCTTGACATTGACAAGGTGCTCACTGCTTGTAAGGTGGCGGGCGCAGATGCCGTCCATCCTGGTTATGGCTTTCTCTCTGAAAATGCCCAATTCGCAGAGGCTGTGCAAGCATCAGGCTTGACTTGGGTCGGTCCCCCGGTTGCAGCTATTAAGCAAATGGGCGATAAGCTGGCGGCCAAAGCGCTCATGACCAAAGCCAATGTACCGACACTCCCAGCCAAAGAGATCCATGCAGACACCGATCTAGCCGCCGCGGCAGCTGAAATTGGTTATCCAGTACTAGTCAAAGCTTCTGCGGGAGGTGGAGGCCGAGGTATGCGTATCGTGCTAGATCAAGCGGAGTTAGCAGACGCAGTTGCCGGCGCCCGTCGCGAAGCCGGTGCGTCGTTCGGCGACGACACGATCTTCTTTGAACGATGGTTGACGTCATCGCGTCATATCGAAATGCAAATCATGGGAGATTTGCACGGTCACGCGGTACATATGTTCGAGCGCGAGTGCTCAATTCAACGTCGTCATCAAAAAATCATTGAAGAAGCGCCCTCGGCGGCAGTGTCGCCTGCATTGCGCGAGCGGATGGGCGCAGCCGCGCTTGCAGCTGCAAAACAACTCGGTTACGCGTCAGCCGGTACGGTGGAATTCTTAGTGAGCGGTGACGAGTTCTATTTTCTTGAAGTGAATACGCGTCTCCAAGTCGAGCATCCCGTCACTGAAGAAATCACTGGCATTGATCTGGTTCGCGAACAGATCCGCATTGCCGAAGGCGAACCACTCGGTTATACGCAAGCTGATATTTCAATAAACGGTCACTCGATTGAGGCACGCGTGTATGCCGAGAACCCTGCTAATAACTTCCTACCCTCACCCGGCAAGATTGATGTATGGAGACCATCGCCCCGCGTCCGAGTTGATTCAGGTGTTGAATCGGGTAGCGAAGTGAGCATTTATTTTGACCCTCTTATCGCGAAGGTGATCAGTCACGCACCGACGCGTCGCGAGGCGGCTGCGAAACTCGCGCGTGGTTTAGAAATGACGCAGTTGCACGGCATCGCCAACAATCGCGACTTTCTCGTCGCGACGTTAAGGACCAACGAGTTCCTGGCGGCCGACACGACGACGGACTTTATTGAACGAGTAAAACCTCCTCGTTCGCGGGAAGCCACCGAGAGCGAACTCGTTGATGTCGTTATCGCTGCTTCCTTGTTTTCGCAGTGTCAACGACGCGAATCGGCCCGGGTTCTGCACTATATTCAAACAGGTTGGCGAAATTCGCTCATGCCACCTGAGCGCGTGACATACGCTTATAACGGACAGGCCATTCAAGTTGAGTACAGATCCCTACGCGACGGTTCATTTTCATTTGTGGTGAACGATAGGGAACACGAAGTTGCCATGCGTCATAGCGACTGCGACAGCATTGACCTTGTGATCGACACGCGACGCATGAAATTTCATTTGCGAGCGAACGGTACGAACTGGCAGACGCATGGACCCGCTGGGGATCTTGAAATTGAAGAGCTGCCTCGATTTGTCGTACCGGATGAAGCCGAACTTTCGGGTGGTTTAACCGCGCCGATGCCTGGCAAAGTCTTAGCGACTGAAGTAACTGAAGGCGAGCAAGTTAGCGCAGGTCAGCTGCTCGTTGTACTTGAGGCGATGAAAATGGAGCATCGCATTGTCGCACCCACCGCCGGTACGATTACCAAGATTTTGGTCAAGGTAGGCGAGCAAGTCGAGAAAGATGTCGTCCTTGTCGACCTTGAAGAAACAGACGCATAGCCAGGAGAACAATGATGGCTAATACCGAAGCCACACTATACAGCATCGAGAAAGGTGCGGCGTGGATCACGCTCAACCGCCCTGAAAACCGCAATGCGTTATCTGCCGTTCTAGTGAGCGAGTTGTATGAACATCTAGGCAACGCGAATGAAGATAAGCATGTACGTTGCATCGTGATCACCGGTACGGATCCGGCGTTTTGCGCCGGCGCTGATCTTAAAAGTCCTCCAGGTGGGTCCATAGAAGGACGGCGGTCCGTACCCTATCCAGAAGTACTCACGCGCATTCAAGACAGCGATAAACCCGTCATTGCGGCCGTGAACGGCGCCGCATTTGCGGGAGGGCTAGGTCTTGTCGGTGCGGCGGATATTGTGATCGCGCGCGAAGACGCACAGTTCAGCTTTAGCGAAGTGCGAATTGGGGTCATTCCGGCAGTCATTTCTGTGGTCTGCATTCCAAAACTCGGTACGCATCATGCAATGAAGCTTTTTCTCACCGGTGAGCGATTTACGGGTGCGCGAGCCGTAGACATGGGATTCGCCCATCGGGCTGTGCCAGCGAATCAGCTGCGCCAAGCTGTCGAGGAAGAAATTGACATGATCAATCTTGGCGGACCGAATGCCGTAGTCGAGTGCAAAAAACTCGTGCGCGCCGTACCGCAATGGCAACGCGAGGAAGCGTTCACCAAGACGGCGGAGTGGAGCGGTCGCATGTTCCGCTCGGATGAAGGTGCGGAGGGCATGGCAGCGTTTCGGGAAAAGCGTCCGGCGTCGTGGATACCACAAGATTGAAAGTACTGCGTTAAGTCCAGAGAATAAAACGGGGCATCTCAAGAGAGTATGCCCCGTTCAGAACAGAAACCTGAATTTAGCCTTAAGCAAACGCAGGGAAAATCTCGTCATTGAGTTCGGCGTAGATGTCGGGACGTTGCAGAATAGATTGAAGCATAAATTCTTCAGTGCCAGCATCAATGTACTCCGCACATGCGTCAATAACGTACTGCGGCGAACCAATCATTAAATAGTCTCGCCCTCCGCGACGTTCTTTCGCTTTTGCTTCATCGCGCTCAATCCTCATTGGCACGTGCGCCGACATCTTTATTTCGGCGGGGTCGCGCCCTACGGCTTCACAATGTCTATGTAAAACTGCTTTTTTATGTCGAATATCATCAGGGCTAACACCGACCAGATTACAAATATCTGCGTATTTCGCGGCGGTACGCAATGTTCGTTTTTCGCCATTGCCGCCAACCATGATCGGAATGGGGTTTTGTACGCCTTTAGGGGCGAACGGAGCAGACTTGAGCTGGTAGTACTTACCGTTGTAGTCGAACATACCTTCGTTGGTGAATAATCTCTTCACTAAATCGCAGGCTTCTTCAAGACGATCGGAGCGCTCGCGCATGGGAGGAAAATCCCAACCGTAAGCTTGATGCTCGCGAACATTCCACCCCGCGCCAATGCAGTACTGGGCGCGCCCGTTTGAAATCATGTCCATCGTCGCGACCATCTTCGCCATAAGCGCCGGATTGCGATACGTATTTCCCGCCACGAGCACACCAAGTTTCAGGCGGTTCGTAACGGCCGCAGCGGCAGCCATCAAGGTAATTCCTTCCAGCGTGTCGATCAAATCCGAATCGCGCACTTCGGCCGTATGACTCCACGGCGGCACGAAATGATCATAGAAATAGACGCTTTCCCAACGCCCCTGCTCCATCGTTTCGAGGACGGCTACTATCTCAGGCCATGAAGTGGCTTGGTTATACAATTGCGACGAAAACATAGTTTTCTCCTTACGGTTCATTAGAAAGAATACCTATTCGGGTATTTAGAGGCTGGCATGAAGTCAAAAATTTGCAATTTACTCGGTATAGATTTTCCACTCGTCGCGTTTACTCACTGCCGAGATGTCGTGGTGGAAGTTTCCAAAACAGGCGGTATGGGAGTGTTGGGGGCAGCCGGTCACAGTGCGGATTCGTTGGAATTTCAGCTCAACTGGATTGATGAACGCATTGAAGGTAAGCCTTACGGCGTTGATTTGATTGCGCCTACCAGCATCGCGATTACGGACGATACAACGCCGAACGAGACGCTTGATATGGTGCCTGAGGGGCACCGGGATTATGCGAGAGGCATTCTGGCTCAACACAACATTGATACGCGCGACCTTTATCAAGGTCAGGTTGGCGGTGGCGGTGGTTTTCTTACGAAAGGTCGAGCATCAAACATTATTGATGTGGCATTCTCGCATCCAATCAAACTTATCGCAAATGCTCTTGGCGTACCGCCCAGATACATGATTGACATGTGCAAAGAACGCGATGTCGTCGCTGCAGCGCTTGTAGGCGCTAAAGAGCATGCCGTCAAGCAAGTCGAAGCAGGCGTCGAATTGCTTGTCGTGGCCGGCACGGAAGCAGGAGGACATTGCGGCGAAGTATCTACCATGGTCTTAGTTCCCGAAGTTGCTGAAGCGGTTAAGAAGCATGCCGATGTGGCGATTCTCGCTGCCGGTGGCATTGTGACCGGTCGACAGATGGCTGCAGCCATGGCCATGGGAGCCGACGGCGCATGGACCGGCTCAGTGTGGCTTACCACCATTGAAGCAGAGACCTCGCCGGTCATCAAAGAAAAGTACGTACAGGCCAGTTCGCGCCAAACCGTTCGTTCCAAGTATCGAACAGGCAAATATTCAAGACAGTTGCGCTCGCCTTGGACCGATGCGTGGGAATCCGAGGAAGCCCCTGAACCGTTACCGATGCCACTGCAATCATTGGTCTCGGAAGCGCCTCTAGCTCGAGTGACTAAGTTGGCCGAAGGCGGGCATGAAGGAGCACGACACTTAGCAACATCATTCGTCGGTCAGGGCGTTGGCTTGATGAATTCAATCCAATCAACGCGGGATGTCGTGTTCGAGTTTATGGAAGACTACCTTAACGCCACGGAGCGATTGAAAAGTACCGTTGAGGACGCGTAGAACACACCTACAACCGCTTCTCGGGTAGTCCCACTCTTAAATTGATCTTGTTTCGATACGAGTATGCTATCGCCGGTATGCAGGCTAACCGTGCTTGTGGGCCGGAAGATCAATTGCAGGATTGCGATCGAAAAAGCCGACTGGGTGCAGTGTAAAACCGGTGTACTCAACCGGCATCACCGGCCAGTCCTCCGGCCGCGGTAAATGGGTAACACCGCATGTGTGCCAAACAACGATATCCGTATCTTCAATTGAACGATCGCGCGCCGTCCAGAAAGGCAGTCCACCACCGGCGCTCAAATGAGGGTAATCGCCAGCAGCGCAGAGTTCAGACTCGTCATACGGCGTAACCCAAAGATTGTGCTTCGCGAAACCGGCGCGCTTTACTACCTGAGATTCGTCTCTGGCAAAGAGCGTCGGAGCATTTTGCGAACTTAACCGATAACCTACAGGCTTTCCAAGCCCGTTTTTTCGTTGATGGTTAACCACTTTCCAGGTTCGAGCCTTAGTTACGTCAACATTACGTTTCGCTTCAAGCTCGCTTTTCAATAAAGTAGCGTGCGCTGCGAATGCCGTTCCATCCTCATTGTCAGGCCCGAGGGGTACTGCCTCAGTGTTGATCTCGTAAACGCTATTGTTTTCCCCATCCAGTTCAAAGTCCAATCGGAAGCAAAATAGATGCTGGTGAATGGGTGAGGTAAGGTTTTGAGCGACTAGAGGAGCAAATTCTGGGCGTTCCTCGCCATCTGCAATCGCTGAAATGCCCACAATGCCTGTCAGCTTTACTTCCATCTGAATGGTGCCGTCTAGATATAGGTACCAATAGAACCCATACTCATAGTTGCCCACTGTGTGAAAGGAACTCACCACCAAGCGACGTGATCGTCGAACCTCGGTACTCTTCGAGAGACCGTTGTAGTGTTTCCATAGGACACCATAGTCTTCTTCGTGAATACAAATGGCTCGTTCGACGAGTCTAGCCGTCCCATCCGGCTTAACGCAGACATGGTCCAGGTAACTGACTTCACCGAGGCAATCACATCCGAGTGTAAGCGAATTCACGCAATTGCCAATACTCGCTTCACCGGCATCCAGTACATGTTTCCAGCGATGCATAGGATCTGTGTCGCCATAGGGAACCACCATATCGGAAAGCGACGCTCGATGTAACACCGTCCGAAGGTTGCTGTCTTTTTCGTATCCGAGTTGGTGTAGCACAAGTCCATGTACAGGATGCAGACTCACACGGACATGCCAGTTTTGCCACTTAATGTGGTTACCGTCTAGCGAAAAGCCTGGCCCTTGCGGTTGGGTAATTTCTAAAGGTCTCGGCGATTGCTGGAGTTTCTCGAATGAAGCATTGTCATAACGCCCATGCGCTTGCGGGATCGGCGTTACGCCCCAATCTTCAAGATATGCGACCTTTTCTTCCGTCAGATCAATGTGGGCGATTAAACCTTGCACGGGATGAGCATATCCGTTATCGGTTCCATCGTCGCGAATGAATGCGATTGCACGATTTGCTCGATGACCCTGAGGGATAGAAGGGTGTTGATAGCCACCGGCCGGCCACGGATCAATTTGTACGTGGGTGACATCCTCTACCCCACGTTTGCGCATGGCGTCTAGCCATGCTGGATCGCTTTTCGTAATCCTTACAGCATTCACATAATCAACGAAACCAATAGGCGCTTGCCCGTGGTCAATTCGTTTGATCACCACTTCACCCGTCGATAAATTGGCTGTCGCATTAAAGCCACCGTCCAAATGGCCGCGCTCTGGATAGTCGAATCCGTCGAATCTCAAGACACGTGCGAACGGTTTACCTCGCTTGTAATTTCGGAGTAGCTTTTTATTAGGTTCTACAAGACGAACGGAGCAGAATGCAGCTCGTTCATTCAGATGAGACTTAACCAGTCGTGCACCTTTCTCGACTTCTTGTACCGTCAGTGGGTCAAGTGGGTGTACAGAAGCCAGACCTGGAGAGGCGTGATCAAGCATGAGTGCTACCTAAGAGAAATTGGGAATGCTGCAATTAGTGAGATTTATCCGCTAGCAGACAGGACAATTTTGAACATTAATCCAGACTTTCCTAACTATATATTTTGTTCACACGTTAATTGATGGTTCGTATGCTGGTGGGGCACGTATTTGAGTCCTTACGGTCCAATGCAGCTTTTGAACTTGATACATCATACACGCTCACGGTCAGATGCCTGCAGAAGCATAGAGGATGATCGTGCTAGTGTACTATTCTCTTTAACTTATTGATATTTAAATATATCTTTGATACTACTTACCTATCTAAACTATATCGCCTACGCCGTTCCCTGAATTGACTGAGATTCTTCAACATCGTTTCGGTGCCATAAATAGCTAAAACGCGCATCAAAGCTACGCGAAGAAGCAGGCATGGAAGGCTGCTTCTAAGCCACCGTCGGCAGTGGCAATACCGACCTGGGCGGCATCGCAGGACACGAGCAAAGGCCGTTCCCGCCGGGCCGTTCCCTGGATCGCGGATATGGTAAGCTTCCGATGACCGGCTTCCCAATCCCTGAACACAGGTCGTTGTCTGTCGTTTCCACAATATCGGAAGAGCGTTCATGTCCATTTGGATCGGCCGCGTGCTAGCACTGTTGAAGCACGAAGCTGCCGGCGGTGTGTTGTTGATGCTAGCTGCCGCGACGGCGCTGGTAATCGACAACTCACCGCTCGCACCTCTTTACGACGCCCTGCTGACAACCCCTGGAGTCGTGCAGGTGGGCGCGCTGGCCCTGGAGAAGCCGCTGCTGCTCTGGATCAACGACGGTCTGATGGCACTGTTCTTCCTGCTGGTCGGGCTGGAGATCAAGCGCGAGTTGCTGGAGGGTAACCTCTCCTCGCGGCGCCAGGCCGTGTTGCCGGCACTCGCCGCGCTCGGCGGCATAGCAGCGCCGGCTCTGATCTACGTCGCCTTCAATGCGGACGATCCGGCGGCGCTGCGCGGCTGGGCAATTCCAGCCGCGACAGATATCGCCTTTGCCGTCGGCATACTGGCCTTACTCGGCCGCCGTGTGCCTGCGGGGCTGAAGGTGTTCCTGCTGACGCTGGCGGTGATTGACGACTTGGGAGCGATCCTCATCATCGCGATTTTCTATACGGCGGATCTGTCGTTGATGTCGCTCGGCATCGCAGGCGCTGCCGCGGCGGCACTGCTGGTGCTCAACCTGACCGGGGTAACGCGCTTGCTGCCTTACATCCTCGTGGGTCTCGTCATGTGGGTGGCGGTTCTCAAATCGGGCGTGCACGCGACCCTTGCCGGTGTGGTCGTTGCGTTCTTTATCCCGCTGCGCACGGGAGACGCCTCGACAACGCCGCCCCTGGTGCGGGCAGAACACGGCCTATACGGTTTCGTGGCACTGTTCGTCATGCCGGTATTCGCCTTCGCCAATGCCGGAGTGCATCTAGGCGGCCTCTCGATTGACGACTTCCTCTCACCGATCCCGCTCGGCATCGCCGTCGGACTGCTGATGGGCAATCAGCTGGGTATCTTCGGTCTTACCTGGATCGGTGTGCGGCTTGGGGTCGGCCAGCTGCCCGCGGGGGTGACCTGGCTGCATGTCTACGGTGCTTCGGCACTAGCGGGCGTCGGCTTCACCATGAGCCTCTTCATCGGGACGCTCGCCTTCGAAGACCCGACGCTCCAAACGGCCGTGCGGCTCGGCGTACTGTCAGGCTCGCTGCTTTCTGGTATCGTCGGCTATACGGTCCTGCGCTGGCTTGCAGGGACCAGGCATACGGAACTTCCGCAGCCGCCTCCATAGCGGCGAAGGAAGGGCCATGGCAAGATCGGTCGAGATGTTGAACAGCCGCGGCATGGTTCCGATATGGGCAAGCGGTATTGACAATGCCGGCGGAGACCAGAGGAATAGCTTTCCGCAAGACCCGCTCGGCAACCGACAACAGGCTGACCGGCGCAAGCCGGGGGCTTGGGCCGCCTGGTCCGTTGCTCCTCAAGTCCAGGATGTGCGAACTCAACGCCCTGTCTACGGACAAGCCGTGACCCATTGCCGATAACGTCACCTTTATGGAAAGCCTGCGTGGTTACTGCGCTTATCGTTTCAACGCAATCATTCTGGGACTTGAAACCTCGGCCAGCGTGATGTCACGCGCCGGACGCTATTCCTGTTTCTTGACAAGGCCGTGCTCGCAATCTTCGTCGCCGAACTGCCGGCCAAACTGTTCGCCTTTGGCTGGCGCTACTTCACCAACGACTGGAACGTCTTCGATTTTGTCAACGTCGGATCGCCTTGGCGCCGGTGAGCGGTAACCTCTCGGTGCTGCACTCGCTACGGGTCCAGCGCGTCTTCCGGGTCGCCATCATCGTGCCCTCAATGTACAAAGGTAGTGGTCGCCCCGATAGCACCACTTCCCAGTTTCTCCAGCGTCATCACTCTGCTCGCCACTGTGCACGCCGACCTACCGGGCATCCACCACAACGTCGCCGGCCTCTACCGTCACAAGGCGGCGCGGCTCGCCGAGACGCTGAGCCACCCGGAGACCGCAACGTGGCGGTCGCCATTCAGGGCTGATCGCGCGCATCGTCTATGTGAGTGTGGAAACAGTCTCCATCGTCACAAACTCGCCTAACCCACTCACAGAGGGTTGAGATAGATTCAAAGATGGGTTATGCGATCTATGCCATCAATCCTCAAGGATCATGTGAGCACCTTTTTCACCGATCATGATGGCTGGTGCGTTGGTATTACCTGAGACGAGCGTCGGCATCACAGAGGCATCAACCACGCGTAGCCCGTGCACCCCATGAACCCTAAGTCGTTCGTCGACAACCGCATCACGGTCGCTTCCCATCTTGCAGGTTCCTATGGGGTGATACACCGTACCACCGGCTTTCCGACAGAAGGTTAAGAGATCATCATCCGATGCAGCTTGGTCAGCGGGGTAAAGTTCATGATCAACAAACTTCCCTAACGCCCGGGTGCGGCCTAGTTCCTGTGCAATGCGCATACCGCCAATCAAAGCTTGGCGGTCGACTTCCTTGCTGAGAAAATTAGGTTTGATCGCTGGACTTGACGCTGGATCGTTACTCTTAATGTGGATGGATCCTTGACTTTCAGGGCGTAACTGACACACTGAAAGCGTCATGCCGGGTTCATCTTCCAGTCGCGTGCGTCGCCCTCCTCGACGATAGCTACCGTGCGCGAAATGAAACTGTACGTCTGGCGTTTCAAGATCCTGTCGAGATTTAACAAAGCCGTGTGCGATACCAGCAGTGTACGTCATGGTTCCACGCCGCGCCAATAACCACTTCGCCGCTTCACGTACCATCGCGAAGCCATGCGTGGAGGCATTTAGCGAACTGCTACCCTTGACCCGCCACGCAACGCTAGATGCATAGTGATCACGATAGTTTTCACCAACGCCAGGCAATTCGTGAACCAGAGTAATACCATGCTCAGCAAGTAGTTCCTGTTGACCGATCCCGGAGAGTTCCAAAAGTTGAGGCGATTGCACAGCGCCAGCGCACAAAATAACCTCTTTTCGAACTCTTGCTTCTTGCATTGAGCCGTTGCCATCACGAAAGTAGATCCCAACGGCCGTTCGATCATTAAATATGACTCGTTGACATAACGTATTCGTTTTAATTGTTAAGTTGTTACGGCCGCGAATAGGATCAAGAAATGCCCTCGCAGTGCTAAAACGCCGGCCGCGTTTTTGAGTTACTTGATAAATTCCGAATCCGTCTTGTTTCGCGCCGTTGTAATCAGGGTTATGCTCGTAGCCTAACTCTACACCAGCCTCAATATAAGCATCCAGGAGGGGATGATTCTCGATCATGTCGGCGACGTTTAACTCACCACTGTCGCCACGATATTCATCACTGCCCCGCTCAAACGATTCCGATTTTTGGAAAAACGGCAACACCTCGTCGTATGACCATCCCGCATTCCCGAGCTGTGCCCAAAGGTCGTAATCGTGTGCTTGACCACGAACATAAAGCATACCATTGATCGAACTTGACCCACCTAACACTTTCCCCCGTGGGATGGGGATTTGTCGGTTGTAGGTACCTTCTTCAGGCTCGGTGGCAAAACACCAATTGACGCTTGGTCTGTCAATCAGATACCAGAATCCAGCAGGGATGTGGATTAATGGGTTCCAGTCGCGCGTACCTGCTTCCAATAACAGTACGGAGTTGTGACTGTCACGAGATAGTCGATTAGCGACTACGCAACCAGCCGACCCAGCACCGACGACAATGTAATCGAATTCCAATTCGCAGCTCCTCTGTTAAGTTGCCGAAGCGGCAGCAATATCGTTGATTGCTTGATCCAGCGCCGTTGTGAATTCCAAATCGGTTTGCGTTACTCGCAGCCGTTCGGTTAGGGCACGAGAGAAACTTGCAATCATGTTTGAATTTCGTATCAAACGCTCATTAGATTCAGTTTGGGAATAACCACCTGAAAGTGCAGCGACTCGCAATACCCTTGGGTTATTACTGAATTCACTGTAGAAACCCGCTTCCTCAGGTAATGTTAATTTGAAAATGACCGCCGAGTCTTTAGCCAGACTCGCTAATCCATCGTGCAAACTAGCGCGTAAATTTCTTTCGCAGCCAGCTTTATCTTCCGCTTCAATATCAATCTCCGGCTCAACGATCGGAACCAAATCGCAAGCGATTATTTGACGTGCCATTTGGAACTGTTGTTCAACAACGTTTCGAATACCTCGTAGATTGTTCGACTTGATCACCGACCGCATTTTTGTTCCAAAAACATCCAGACGGGCTGCTTCTTCAAGCCGATAACTTAAACTATGCCCGAGCGGTTTCATCAGTTGCACACCGTCCGATTCTTCAGCAAGCCCTTTATCCACTTTTAAAAATGGCAAGATATTTTTTCGTTTCCAAAGGTATTGACTAGATCTCAAGCCATCCACATCTCGGTGTAGTGTACCTTCAAACAAAATCGCCCCAAGCACCCGGGGACGTCCGAACATCACATTAGTCATGATGCGAACGCGCATTTTGTGAACGAGATCGAACATAGCATCCTCGTTCGTGTATTGATCGCTTGAAATGCCATACCGTTCTAATGCCTTGGGTGTACTACCGCCGCTCTGATCCAATGCGGCGATAAATCCACTACCCCTTCGCATGAGGTCAATTTTGTAGCTATCCACGGATATATCGGAACTTACCATTGAATTTTGGCGATTTTACGAATGCATTGACTAGACAGTGGAAAAGGTATCCGTGCACATTCATCGTTGTGCCCACATATCGAAAATTGCCGGGCCATCAACTACAGTGTTATACGACCACGGGACTAAATTCAGAAAGTGAAATAGATGGCTTGTTGGCAAGAGGATTTGCCACAAAAACGACTAGTGATGCGCTCCTCGGATAGGCGAACCCCGCACCAAAACAGTCATGCAGACTTGCATGGATACGCGTATCAATCCTTATCGCATCTTGAATTTAAGCGAAGGCGACGTACACATCTTGCACAACGCCGGCGGGATTATTACGGATGATATTCTAAGATCTCTTATTATATCACAGCGTTTGCTGAATACTATAGAATTCATCTTGATACCGCATACGAAGTGTGATATGAAAACTTTTAAGGAGGATGAAGTCAAGGTTGAAACCAAACGCGAGATTGGCGAACAACCGAACTTCGAGTTTGGAACGTTCAAGGATGTACATGAGAATGTAGACCGATCCATTGTTGCGTTGAAGCAGAATCCGTTTTTAACTTGTACAGTTGAAGTACACGGCTTCGTTTACGATGTGGACCTTGACCAGCTCGAAGAAGTGCATTCGGAAGGCTAGGCAAGCCATGTCACAGAGCAAGACCCACATACACATTCGCAATTACGGTCTTTTGATTAGGATTTATATAACCCTGACTAAACGCGGTAATATGAGTCGCATGTTGCAAATAGAACGTAAATAGTGTAGGAGTGCCTAAGGGGGACGGGTGGTTCTGTCCGTTGTGCAGTTCAACGTTTCAATGACATACTGATTAACCCGCCATACCCAACCGCTACACCGAAGTCTGCACAGTAAATAACAACAACCACTGTCTCAATGATGTTGACAGGTTCCGGAAGGCTGCATTCACCAGAAGGAATCTGCACTGCAGGATGATTTGGTATTCAGTCAGTAGGATCACATAGCGGGATTTCGCTAATATCTGCCCCAGCCATCGAAACTAGATCGCGATATTTACCTAGTTCTATTCTAAGAGAGTTTTCTACGGCGCAGTCTCCAGAAGCTTGAGCATTGGAGCCGGGCCATTCCAAATCCTTTACCGTATATGCACCGAGCGACCCTTCAATAATGCTGTCGTGTGCATGCTTCCATCTTTTCTTCGCACCGTCAGGGGTTTTATCCCAGACCTGGACGAAGAACTTACATGCATAAGTACGTACCTCTCGGTTTCGACCCGCAGAAACGAGATTTTCAATAGCCTCGTTAAATTCGTTGTCTGTTAACGCGACACCGTAAGGCAATCTATCAACCTGTAGTCGTTCCCACTCGTCTTGATAACTACCACCACCATCATCAATAGCGCCACCTGGTGGCGGTGTTCTCTGTGCCAGCTCAATATGGTTTTCATATATCGCCACATTAAATGCGTAACGTGCTGACTCGCGTGTCTTCCCGCCATCGCCATCCGGCACAATTTGATACCAACACGGGGGATCTTCGCCTTTACGACGCAGTAATTCCGAGAACTCCAAGCGTCCTCCCGTCTCCTTTAGTTCATGCCTAGCCTCAGCCAGAGCCTGTCTGACTTCAGAGAGAGCTTGTTTCGCTTCTTTCTCAGCTATCCGTGCCTGCTGAACCTCATTCGTTAGTGATTCTATGTCCTCCGGCCGTTCCCACACGCTGGGAGGATTCCCATCAGCGTTGATAACATCGGCTTGATCTTGCTGTCGAGCATATCCTAAAAAAGCGAAAAGTAACAAAAACGTAAGAAGAATGAATACTTCGGCGACGGTTAAACCAAGAACAGCGCCCCGCCGATAGCTATTCATGATTGTGCCGCCAGAACAATAACTTAGAATGCTTTTCGTTTTGAAACATTTCAGTCTGCTTTGTCGCCACATCGGCAAAACTTTGAAGCGCTTCTATCGCGCGCCTTGTTTCTTCGTTTAATCCGCGTGCACTCGCCGCGAACGCTTCAAACAAATCTACTCCGTCTCTAACAAACTTGGTTGCATTAGCCCCTTCATCGGCGATAGAGCGAAGTGTTTCATTGATCTGCTGCACTGCCGTAGTAGTTTGTTCCACATTCATAACTTTTTTGATTTGATCTTGCTGTTCACGCATTGAATTGAGTGTGCCCGTCAATGTTGTTGCACCAGTATGAATTTCGTGAAGCGCCGTTTGAAATGTTCCAATATCCACCGATAACCGGTCAAATGACTTTCCCGCTTTATTGGCATTGCTCTCTAATACCGCACCTGCACTACCTAAGTTAGAACTGTGAGATGCGAGTTCATTCAACAATCCATTCATTTGGTCATGCAAGGCAGAAACATTTTGTACTAATGAATGTGTTCTCGTTGCGGCAATACCGAGTTGTCGTAATATCGTATCTAATTCATCGTTACTCTTTGATTGTACTTCGTCAACAAATGAACGAGTCGTCGCGCGAACTTTAGTCAGATGATCTTCATGTGCAGATCCGAGTTTTTCTAGTAGGACTTTCGCTTGCGCTGAAACAAATTCAAAGGAATCTCCGACCTCTTTAAGCGTAATGTTCGCTTTCTCTTTGAGCTCCTCAGTAAATGCTTCGGCACTGCTTTGAAGGCGGCTCTCAAATTTATCGCTCTCTTGCTTTAAAGATTTACTGTAGTCTTTCAAAAACTCTTCCGCGTCATTGGCATGGTTTCTAACAGTTCTATGAAACCACGAGAGTGCATTCACACTTAGATTGAACTCGCGAATAAGCTCGTTAACAAGATAGTAGAACTTTTTAAGCTTTTCATTCGCAACTAGCTGCAACATGGACTCTGCGTCTAAATCAGAAAGCTCTTCCTGTGCCTGACCGCCAGCTCTAAGAGGGTCTCTAGCGTCTTCTGCAGAAATTGCCGATTCCGAGTTGGTCGTCGCCCCAGGACGAGGCCAATTCAATATAAGAATTCGGCATACGATGCCAGCGATCGTGGAACCCAAGGCGATACCAAAATTACGTAGCAATTCATTAATGTCATCCTTACTGTCACCATCTCCAAAGATATCCCACAACGCGTACGCAAGCGAAAGAAGTGTGAATAAGAGCCCAAGGTAGTAAACATTGTCGGCTTGCTCCTCCCGTGTGTTCTGATTGCTTCGTATGTAATAGAACGTCAATAGAGCTACGACAGATACTGCAATACCCGCCGCAAGCATATGACTATCGGCGTCCTTTGCAAACCAGACAAGCAGGCTACCGAAGACAAATGCAATGGCAAACCAAAAGGCATTGCTTCTGGGCACCCCTCAAAACCTCCTAAAATTGATCTTCGAGTTCATTATCTAAACTGATAGAGTAATAAAATCAATAGGTTACTATATATCATAGTCAGTGGAATTGGGTTTTGAGAGGTGCCCTTCAAATTACATTGCGAAACTGAGAGGGCAGTTGATCCTTTCTGATCACCTAGCGATACACCTAATAAAATCGACTTTCAAATTTCTGACTGAAAGAATGATCTGTTTCAAAGTTGTGACACAAGGTCATATTGAGTCCTGCATTTCGATGGTACCACCTTGCTCCATAATCAGTTCAGTCCACCAGTAATAGTGGTCTTGAGTCTGCCACTGCTGAGATTTGCCGGGCCGCGCTAATCGCAAGAGACTTACCCTTACGCCTGTTAAATCAGTTAGGAGATCGGGCGCGTAACGACGCATAGTCTTGGCATGTGGATAGTCTTCTTTGTAATGCGAGAGGCGCTCAGTATGCTGTAAGAGATCTGAAAAAATGACAAAGTGAACCCTGAAATCTTGGTCCCCATGCTTGCTTTGCGCATGGCGAGCCGCAAGCACCGCGATAGTCTCTAGCAACGGCGAAGTTTTCTGCGAACCACTTTCTGTCTTGGCGAATAATTGAGTAAGCTCTTCGGAAAAATGATTCCAATCTCGGATGTGGTGATACCGACCGCGAAAAATTTCATCTCGCCAGCCGCTCTCGTTTGGGTTGATGAATGGACGACAGATATCAACTATCTTGTTGGGGGCACCTTGGTCCTGGGTCAGTTCATAGACCGCCAAGAGCTCACCTGCGACGAGTTCCGAGCCAATCCGGTCCACAAGGCGCTTGAGTTCTTCCTGGTGCTTTGCAGTTAAAGGGTCGCTTGTGTCAAGCAACAACACGGTAGCAGCTCTTGGACCCGTATCCTTAGGGCAGGATCTCTCATCAGTGTCTGGAACATCAGTGCCAACTAGATATATCCCGGCCACAAAGATGACGGCGAGCGCGAGGAATGCCAATGGCCATTTTGCTAATTGAAAGTCCGATCCCATCTGTCAATTGCTACGTTTGCTTGTTTATGTCACTTAATCTAGGAATTTGCTGCCATTGATTCTCAAAGGTATCAGCCACCTCATCTAACGCTTCTTTCACTTTTGCTGGTATATCGCCCCAATCCGGATGTTCGGGCTCTACAAACTCAGGGGGCTCAAGTAGGTCTTCGTCGATCGTTGGTGCCACACTGAAGAATTTCGGTACTGCTTCCGTACGGGTGGTCTCGTTTGCAGTACGATAAGCCGAGATGATGTAACGGAGATCCAAGTTATATTGCCGAAGATTCTCAGAATAAGTATTAATAACCATTGATATTTCATCAAGCGTGTTTTTATGTGCCGCCTTTTCGATATCATAGCGAGCCGCCCAATCTTCGAGCTCTGAGTTTACCTTGTCACGTGCCGTTTTTAGCTCTTGACGTGTGCGATCCAGCATATCTTGATATTTTTTACTAAGCTGCTTAACTGTTCGATCCTTATGGCCATAGCCGGGAAATTGATCATCAGATGTATATAGCTTATACGCCGTAAGAGAGAATACGGCCAATCCAATAGCAGCAAGTCCGGCTGATTGGATGCTTTCCCAAGGCAAGGGTTGTTCCATCATTGTGTCCCAAGCGTCAGCGAATGCGACATTTAGATTGCTAAGATTGCTAGTTTCTTGTGCGTCTGCTGCGCCGGCGAAGATATCTCGCATGTGTCCTGCCACTGCGTTCCAGAACAATACGAGCATAATCCAGAAAGCAACAAAACAATAGAAGAAAATCTTGGTTACACGCTTCTTTTTATGAGTATATCGATAGCTCAACCCAGCACCAATCCCAGCAATAACATTTACAATGCTGAGTGCAAGTGCGATCATCCACCCTTCCATTACCCCGCCGGGAGCAACACTCCCCAAAAGGTTAGCATTAGCAAAACTCTCAAATACCAGAAAACCTATGATCCACAGCCAATGGTTTATTCGAGTTGGCGGATAATCTGCTGGCCTAGATAGTTGGTGCAGTTGGCAAAATTCTCTCAGATCGCGCTCGGCTTGCTCGTAATCAGTACGCGGTTCTAAAAGACCATCAATGCACTTGGCAGTAAGGTTTTCTAGGTTTACACAGCTGTTCCTAGCTAAAGCTTCTAGTTTTGGTACAGTACTCTTTCTATCCCACCAAGCGTTGAGACTAGTGAGATGTTTAAGTTTGTCCCCAATGTATTGTTTAACATTCTCCTTGCAGTCAAGTGCACGTCCATTGACCCATGCGAGAATATTCTCATACATCTCATCAGGCGAAGACGCATCAGCACTAGGCTGATTTAATTTGCCTCGTTCCTCGCCTTCCTCCTTTATCTTGTGATTTATGAGCCAGTCGTCACAGTTAAGACGGATATACTCGCCTTTTAAAACGTCAAAGCCTTTTATTTTTACCCATTTGGCAGTTGGGGCTTCGTTCATAAATTTATGCTTCTGTTATGATCAATACCATATATTTCTTTGGAATTATTGCGAACGCTACCCAATCATTCTTGAATCCCCCAAATCCTTAATGACAAGTTTGGCTGATCAAATTCGCACGTGGAACTGATAGATCCACCCACAGTCAACCCTGACGGTCCTACCGACACAACCACCATGCGTCTTTTAGTCGCCCGGCACTGGGTCATGACATTCCTCTTGTTGTTTTGGTCATAAGACTCATCGCACTCAGCTGGCTGTATGGCAGCAACAGCAATCAATGATCTCGTTGAGTGAATCATTATAACAAATAATATAAAGATGTCATGAATGGATCCAATCAATTAACAGGTACACAGTCGAACATGACCGCAACGGCATAAGACCAGACTAATTGACTGCAACAAACGAATTGGGGAAACGCAATCTGTAGGATGTAATAACAAGTGTTAGGAGAGGCATTAGAGTTACTCTCCGTACCATACACGGACACCCCAAGATTCAACATATCCTATATCTTCCATCGCTGCATCCACTACATGCAAGGTCCACATCCCTCGTGGCGATTCGCCGTAAAACGCATTGCTCAGCAATACCCAATTAAGCTCGCTGGCTCCGACCAACATGTCATTGAACGCCGGGCTTACGATGCTGGGTGTACCTTCGGGTGATGTCAATTCGATGCTCAGATCAGCCAAGTAGTCATGTTGGATATCAACCCATAACTGCACAGCTTCAATGGAGACACGTGACGGTAAATCGACGAAATGCCGAAGAACAAGCCCCTCCCCATCGTAGTCCGGTATATAAACAACGTTCCTCGTGGCGGTAAACCAGTCCGATCTCGTTTGTTTACCTAGGCCATCCGGTTTGTATTCATTGCGAAGAAACGACAATGCTGCGTCAACATCTACCGCGCCAAACCCAAAATAATTGTGGAAGCTGAATCCCGCCGCATTGGTAACCCAATCTCGGGAAAAGGTCGTCAAGTAATCATCAATTGCTATCTGAACATACGTATGACGGGTCTTATCCGCAGCTGGTCGTCGTGCAGTGCTTGCCAAAATGTGCTTCACGTCGCGCCAAGTAAGCAACGGCTCTTCTTCCAGCAAAAGCGCAACCACACCAGACACATGCGCAGCCGCAGCGGATGAACCTTGAAAGCCACTTCTATAGTCCCCATTCACTGCACTAGGATCCTTTGTTATTCTGTCGCTACCATAAGACGAATAACCTCGACTTAATCCAATCTGATCGGTGGTTAGGGTTTTTGGCTCGCCCCGATCTCCAGCTGGTGCAGAAATCCAAAGGTTGCTACCTGTGCTCGCGTATGATGATTTTTCACCGTTCGCGTTTAATGTTCCCACCGCAATAACGTATGGTTGATCATTGAGTCCGTCACCATGGGAATTCCTACAACCGACAACATCATGCAAATCATGGTTGGAATTAATACACGTGAAAAAGCTATTGCCTCCTGACTTCACGTAGATTGCACCTAGACCGTCACGTAATTGTGCCGTGCCATAACGTACGATTGAATTGTCAGGTTCGTTGTATTGCGAGCCATACCGGCCACCGTAACTCAAATTGAACACATCTATTTGGCTGGAGTCAGGATACGAATTACTACCACCTAAAGCATCTTCCTCGCAGCATTGCTCAGCTAGATAATTGAAGCCAAATAAGCGTACATCAGGCGCAACACCACGAACGCCAATGCCATTGTTTCCAATTGCGCCTATTGTTCCAGCTACACTCGTGCCATGGTCGCCAGCGACATCTGGCAAATAAGGATCCGACCACCTAGCGCCGAACCAAGACGGTCTCTCTGAATCCATATATTTGAAATTGAACGAACCATTGTTTGCGATGTTCGCCGCCAGATCCGGATGACAGATCACCAAACCTGTATCAACGACTGCAACATTGACGCCGCGGCCAGTTGGCGACTCCGATGACAATACAAACGTCATACCTAGATCTTCAGCCGCACTACCCCCTTTTTCGGCAAACGCCGCTTGTCCAACATTGTGCAGTGGCCACTGATGATTGAATAAGGGATCCTCACCTTCACGTGAAGGTCTTTGAAGTGGTGGTTCGCAGCGAGTTTTTATGCGGCCAACTTCGTCCATCTCAAACGCCACCCAGTCCGAACTCGCACCTGCACTAACCCTAATCCAATATATCGAATTAGGAGGATACATGAGGTCAATGCTCGCTTCGGTACTAAACCATCTAAGAGACCGTATGGACGGTACGCTAATCTCAGGTAGAACATCAACGTTGCGATTAAACTGGCCCGGGGCAAGCCACTCATCCACCGAGATGGACATTTCGGTTGCCGATGAGGCTCGCAACCCCTGGTTGTAGAGGACGATTGTTAACAGAATTCGGTCGTAACTAATTTCATAATCACGTATATAAAGATCCACATGTGCCGTGGCAAGTTCTTTGTTATGCAACCGGTCGTTGTCGTCTTGAAGTGTTATTTCCAGAGATGCATCCGAGTTTGAAGCGCTAGCCAATGAAACCTCGGCAACCCGAACAGTTATCCGTTCGTCACCCTCCGGCATCCAATCGTCAAAAATTTGAATGCGTGTGCGAGCCTTATTCTGATTAGGTTTGAAATGAATCGTTAAGTCATCAATACCAAAATCCCGACCCACAGTTGCCGTGCCATCTATGGCTAATCGCACTTGCACTTCTTCAGCAACCGGCGGCGTTAACTCTACCCAAAGATCAATACTTCTGTCCAAACCTTCTCTGACGGATGCATGGTCTGTCGTGAGCTTTACTACCGACTGATTAAGCAGCGCGTGATCTTTAGGCGTCAAGTCGCCTGGTGTCAATCCAACATCACTGGCTACAACGTAGGACCCCATTGCGACCACACCAATACAGATAAGTAACCGCCGGCACAATCTCATGCGCTCAGAATACCTCTCAAATCTTTAAAAGCCAAAAAACGATGTATTTACGTAAGAACACAATAATTCCTATTAATTATAACACATTTTATTGGATGATGTTCGATTTGAACAAAATCAGTATGAGAATCAGACAGTCACATAGGAAAATAGCGGGGTCGCTCAAACTGAATTTCAGCGCTTTCAACACGGGAATCGTTTTGTAGACGCTTTGCGATGCGAACCGGGTCCCGATCCGCAGATAGCCACAAAATGGAATAACCCAAACCCTCGTAGAACTTCGACCTTATTGCGTTAGTGTCCTTAGCGATTTGGTTGAGTGCTTTAACGTCGCTCACACGAATCAAGACCCTATTCGTCACTTTATGGAATTTTTTATCCCGAGCACTAAACACCACAACCGGTTGCGTAGGTGTCAGTAGATGCCAATTGGAATATACGGTGTGGTCACTATGGGTTGCTACGTAGCGCACATGCTTGCCGTGATACTCTACTCGTAACTCCGTACCTGAAGGCGTCTTAACCGGCTCGTTCAGCTTGTCAGCAGAAAGCTGTAGGAAGGTCTCGTCCATTTGACGTATCTCAACCAGCGACTCCAACTGCGCACTTAACTCTGCACTCAATATGCAAGATAAGATGACAGCCATCGGACGAGATAGAACGGATACGACTCGGGGGCTGAAAGACATTTGATACAAGCTACAGTTTTCATTTAGGAAAACTAATTATAAGACTAATTTTCTTTTATAGCAAGTTTTTACTGCCGCTAGCACTAACTATTGCAACCTGAGCATCACAAGCAATGCTCTGAAACGCTACGAAACCTCAACGACGCAAAGTGAACATGGGTTGATTGGACCAAACGTACCATCACAGTTGGCCACAGACCGATGGATTGAATATTGGAAGCATCAACCACAACCCAGCAACGCAAGCGTTGGTCCCCCTCCCACACAAGTCGCTGCCGAGCGCATGAACGCACCCAGAACGGAGCGCATAGGCAAGCGACTACAAAGATTCTGGTATTGGCACTTCTCACGAACTAGGTCAAGTTCGTTATGCTGGATTGCGTTTAGCCTAGTTATAAGTCTCTTTTAATTGATCCATACACAATATCAAGTAACGTTATATCCATACAAGTTATACGATATTCTTAGACTTAGATAGATGCAGCTTTTTTTGAAGGCGATTGTTCAGCGATTGGGGCGTCAGGCCGCGAGATTTCGGATGCAGCTTGAGCTACGATTTCATAGGATCGAACCCGTTTTTCGAAGTCGTAGATTTGGCACACGATAATCAATTCGTCAGCTAGCGTCTCTTCTACGAATCGCTGCATGCCCGCACAAACGGTCTCAGGGTCGCCGGTGACCGATGCAGCCCGGGCCGTTTTTAGCATGTTACGGGATGTTGGGTCCAGCGTCGTTTCGAAGTCTCTAACTGGCGGCGGCAATCGACTTGGACGACCTGTGCGCATGCGTAAAAACGATTGAAGCCCTGAGGTACGCAGATAGTTCGCTTCATCTAAGGTCTCCGCCGCGCAGACGTTATAGCCCAACATCACATAAGGACGATCAAGTTGCTCGGATGGACGAAACTTATCGCGATATATTGCAATGGCTTCGTGAAGCATGGCTGGTGCGAAATGCGACGCAAAGCCGAATGGCAAGCCGTACATTGCCGCTACTTGTGCACCATAAAGGCTAGAACCGAGAATCCAAATCGGCACATTGGTGTCCACACCTGGGATAGCATGCACTTTTTGGTTTTCCTGATGGGGACCAAGAAAAAACTGTAACTCGCGGACATCTTGCGGAAAACTATCAGCCCTCGAATGCAAGTTACGCCTTAACGCGTAGGAAGTCTGCTGGTCCGTACCAGGCGCGCGTCCTAAACCCAAATCAATGCGATTAGGAAATAGCGTCGCGAGCGTACCGAATTGTTCGGCAATGACCAATGGGGCGTGATTCGGCAGCATGACGCCACCCGACCCGACTCGAATGCGCTTCGTAGCCGCGGCGACGTGACCGATAACCACTGCTGTCGCACTACTGGCAATACCCTGCATATTGTGGTGTTCGGCAAGCCAGTAGCGCACAAAACCGAGCCGCTCGGCAGCCTGCGCCAATGGGATCGTATTTGCCAGGGCTTTCGCAGCACTGCTACCTTGGACGATCGGTGCTAAATCAAGTACGGAAATACTGACGTGTTGGTTCGATTCCCTTTGGATAGAAGCGTGTGAACGGTCACTCACGACACCTGACTCGCGTCTATTCTTGCTGCGTCAAGATCCAGCTCGAGCTGGTCTCGATTGTGCACGTGTTGAAGAACGAGCAAAGGATCGGTAAAGCCATCTCGAGTCTGTCCAGTCCGGAAGGCATCAATCGTGCCCACTTTAATACGGTGAACCTTCGGCGCTTGCAACTGTTCCGTCATTCGTTTGACTGCCCACCGCGGGTTTCGCTCAGTCAGGGCGTCGTTGAATTGCTGTTCGACTAACTCAGTTTCCCAGTTTCTGCCACTTTCAACGTAGAGATCGTAACGTCGATTTTCAATATCACCAACGAGCATAAACCGGTCAATGCCAACTCCATGCGCTTCATTGATGTGTTCGACTGCGTCTATGACCTGCGTCTCTGTCAACCTCTCGCCCCGCATGTTGACATGGTTCGAGCTATTCTGGATGAATTCGAGCGTCGGCGTATCGTGAATCTTGCCTGTAACACGAACGATCTGATCGGTTTGAAGTCGATACAACCCGGATTTTGTCGTCACAAGCATGTAGTACTCCTGACCGACAACGATCTCGTCCAGTAGCTTCAATTGGGCGAAGCCCGCCTCCCATGAGGTTCGTTCAGCAAACTCAAAGAAAATTCGATGGAGGATCGGCAAACATGTATTGGATTTCGCGTCGACATTAAGCGTATATATGCCGACTCGCGACTGATATCCGAGTTCATAGATTGGCAGTCCAGCAGGTAACACAGAGCGCAAAGCGGCCAGAGCAATGCGACAATTGCCTCCGGTCCAACAGATCACCCCTTTAAGATGGGGCCAAAGATTGCCGAAATGTAATGGAGAACCCTCTTTAACTAATGCTCTGAGCTGCGAAGCGCGTTTAGGGTTGGGGCGGAAGTTCGGCAATGGAATCGCTCCTTGACGCAGGTTGGTCGGAACAACACCAAGTTCAATTGATTTGCAAATTTCTTCAAAATGAGCCTCGATCGTATGCAGTAGTTGACCAAATACGGCAGGATTCGCAGTTAACATGCAAGTAACGTTAGATTCAGCGAGTCCCAGGATGGCTAAAGCCAAGTATCGATCTTGTGGATTTCTAATCGACGACACCTGATTCGGTATATAGCAGTGCCGACGCACGAACCTCGGTAAACATCGGAACATAAGTCCCGAAACAGTGCACTGATGAAGCCCTGTCGTAGAAACTGATTCATGTTCATCAGCCAACATAGCGAATATGCGACCACGCCACAGGCTATAACTCTTCGACCAGACGTGTGCTGCTAGTTCAGTATCGCGACGAAAGTCGCTTAGTGCGTCAGCTGTAAAAGGAAATGCTTTATCGTCAACCCCTTGATCGCCGCAATTGACATGCACGAACGGTTGAGTGCAGAGCAGATGTTGACCACTTGATTCCTGCACACGCAATCTTTCGCGGATATCCTCATAAGTGGCGATACCAACATATGATTGATATTGTTGAACATCAGCAATAGACTGGAATCGATAACCACGCCCCACCTGCGATTCGTTGTTGTCTCGCAGAATCCGCTTCAATAGCGCTAGTTGTAGTTGTCGCGGTTTTTTAGCGAGATGTATAAACCGTCGAACTCGAAACGCCCCGTCTAATCGATAAAAGCACCACTTTATCGAGTAAGTTAACCAGTTAACAACTAGCACAAGCACTGACCTAGCGTCATTGAGCCACCTTCCACCCCTACCCTGCAGTTACAAACAGGAAAAAGGCATTGAGTACCGTCCTGGTTCCTTGATGAAATCGGAATGGATACCCTAGATACGACGACATCAACGCAATCACAACAACCACGTGGTAGTCGTCCACCGAACGACCTGACATTTCAGGAGTCTATTTTGCAGGTTGCAATGAGTAGAAACATTCATGGGGCTGTGCCTAGCCTAAAGTCCACCTAGTTGTCACAATTGTCAAGTAACTTTAAGGCCAGTTGAAGGTGTTAAATTGCGGATGTTCTACGAATTTTGACTCAATGAATGTCTGACTGGTTTTCGATTAAAGGCAAAGTTGCACTCGTCACGGGTGGCTCAAGGGGTATCGGCGAGATGATTGCATCCGGCTTTCTTCAACACGGTGCCAAAGTCTATATCAGTTCACGTAAAAGTGATGTTTGCGATGCTACGGCAGCGCGTCTCCAAGAAGAGTACGGTGGAATATGTACCTCGCTGCCAGCAGATCTATCGAAATTAGAAGGCATCACTGCACTGGCAGATGAGCTGAGTACACACGAAACTAAGTTGGACATTCTCGTAAACAACGCGGGTTCGACTTGGGGCGACCCGATTGATGAATTTCCAGAAATCGGATGGGACAAAGTAATGGATACTAATGTGAAAGGTATTTTCTTTCTTACCCAGAAGTGCTTGCCGATGTTACGTCGTTCAGCGACTGCCGAAGATCCCGCTCGTGTCGTTAACATCGGATCTGTGGATGGGATCAAAACGCCTCGGTTCGACAACTTTTCCTATGGCTCTTCCAAAGCAGCCGTCCACCATCTTACGCGCCAGATGGCGGCTCACCTTGTAAAGGAAAACATCATTGTGAACGCCATTGCACCCGGCCCATTCCCTTCTTGGATGCTAAGCGCTGGCGTGGGATTCGGCGGTCAGGTTGAAGGCGCTGATTGGGAGTCGGTCGGTCGAAGCAATCCCCGCGGCCGAGTTGGCACCATGGAGGACATTGCTGGGTTAGCGATTTTTCTCAGCTCACGCGCGGGCGCGTATACCGTCGGCGCGACCATTACGTGCGATGGCGGCGCAGTCGCTGCCTCATAAGCGTCAAAGGTAACCTGCAAGCTTGCATGTCACATCTCGTTATGTACCGAGCATTGATTGACGGATAGCTCGTTCCCTGTTCTAATCAGACATTGACTATGGACAGTTACCTACCTTAGCAACGGTTAGTTTCTACGTTCATTCACACCTCATACGATTGCCTCGCGCTTAACAAAGTCCCTACGCCATTCAATTGGACGACCATTGCCCGAGGTAGAAATCGCTATTGCGCGAGTGGACCGCGTAACAGTTGGCCACTTTGCGAACCCGTATGCACATTGTTCTCTAGAAATACTTCGCCATTCACAATGGTCGACTTAATGCCATGTGCTACCTGTTTCAAGCGACACGCGCCAGATGGTAGATCGTGAACGACCTCAGGCATATCTGGTCCGATCGTATCAGGATCGAAAATCGTCATATCAGCTGCCTTACCGACCTTTAATAACCCGCGATCTTGCAACCCCCAGCGAGCGGCTGGAACGCTCGTAAGCAACCGGACAGCCTCTTCAACTGATAACGCTTGCTCGGATCTGACCCAGTGTTTAAAGAGATGGGTTTGCAGCGAGCTATCCATGATTTGCGATACATGAGCTCCAGAATCTGAGAACGTGCAGACTGTGTTGGGCGTCTTAATGAGATCAATAACCTCTGAGTCGATTTCGTTAGCAATCGGCTGACGGAACATGACCTTGAAGTCCGATTCCACCGCTAAATCAATCATGAGCTCAACAGGAGATACCCCTTTGGCGGCTGCCAGCTCGTCCATCCGTTGGATCCCACCTGAAGGCTCGTCAAGTAAGTACGTCCAGTGCCAGTCTGGGGGACGAACCTCGGCGCCGATCGCCCTATGTCGCTCGCTGGGTTTCGAAGCGACCTCAACGAGCTTCGCCTTGATCTCTGGGTTCTGTAACTTCATCATTTGTTCTGCTTTCGATAGGCGACGAATGTCTCGCCAGATTTCCCAGTTATCGAACGGCGTACGCGTTTCAAAGCTCAGGATGACATTTAATGCCCGCGAGTGCACTTGCGTAAACATCGTCCCGCCCGCGTTGTTGACGTCTTGGACAAAATCAAGAAACCCGCGCCAATAGTTAGGCGCGCGCCGTGAGCTAAACATACCAAACGTCACCGGCACGCCATAATCCACGGCGAGTTCGCGCAAGCGACGTTGGTAATCCTGCAAACGTTCCTGATTGCGTCCGGTGTCCTCTGATGCAATCTCGAAGATGCCGGCGCCGGTCTTTCGCATTTGCGTCGCGATCTGCTTCACTTCAGACCAATCTGCGAGTCGACTGGCGACAGGCTTTCGATCCGCGGTTTCGTGATTGCGCGTTCGCGACGTAGAGAACCCCATAGCCCCGGCCTTGACCGCCTCTTGAACGATTGAAGACATCGTTTTGATATCTTGTTCAGATGCTTGTTCTTCGAAAGCACGTTGCCCCATGACATAAGTGCGTAAAGCGCTATGCCCCACGTAACCGGCGTAGTTGATACCTTTCGGTGTCCGAGCGACAGCGTCCATGTACTCAGGATAGGTTTCCCACTGCCATTCAATGCCTTCAAGCATGGCTTCGCGCGAAATATCTTCAGCGCGCTCTAGATTCCTAAATACCAGATCCGCTTCGTTCTCCCGACAAGGCGCAAGCGTGAATCCGCAATTGCCCATGACGACGCTTGTAACACCGTGATAGCAGGAACACGAGCCCAGTTCGTCCCAAAACACCTGGGCGTCCATGTGCGTATGACCATCAATAAATCCAGGTGATACGACATGCCCTTCTGCGTCGATTGTGCGAGTGGCTTTCTCGTTTAACTTGTCGATCGCTGCAATGCGACCGGCCTTTACGCCGACATCGGCTTGTATGCCAAGCCTACCGGAACCGTCGACCACTACGCCATTTTTGATTAGCAAGTCAAGTGACACGCTACGTACTCTTGCTTATAAACACGTGGAATGCTATCAGACGCATCCACTATGCAAGACAGATTGAAACGCTGTTCGCAAAATCCCGACTAGCGAACGATGAGAGAAACCGCGTCGCCTCTATACTTGACCCGCCAATAAACAGTATGAAGTTCAATCAATGAAATTCGGCATCTTCTACGAACACCAGCTTCCGCGGGGCTGGAACGAACATAGCGAACATCGCTTACTAAAAGAATCGCTCGCTCAAATAGAACTTGCCGACGAACTTGGTTTCGACTATGCCTGGGAAGTCGAGCATCACTTTCTAGAGGAATATTCCCACTCATCTGCACCTGAAGTTTTCTTGGCCGCGGCGAGCCAACGCACCAAGCGTATTCGGTTAGGGCATGGTATCGTGCAAATGACCACTAATCACCCTGCTCGCGTCGCCGAAAAAGTTGCAACACTTGATCTAATTTCGGATGGTCGAGTCGAACTTGGCTTAGGCGAAGGCGCCTCCGTCACTGAACTTCATCCTTTCAATGTACGGTTTCGAGACAAACGCGACGTTTGGGAAGATGCGGTTCGCTGTACGTTGCCTATGTTCTGGAATCATGGATGGGAATACGACGGCGAATTCTTCAAGTTTCCGTTACGCGCGGTGGTACCCAAACCGCTGCAAAAACCACACCCACCCCTTTGGATCGCCTGCTCGCAACTCGACACCATCAAGTACGCAGCACATCGTGGCATGGGTTCCTTGTGCTTTAAATTCGTCAGTTTGGATGCGGCGAGAGCATGGGTAAACGCTTATTACAACTCGTTCGTAAATCACCTTGAAAAACTGGAGGCGTACGACACTAATCCGAACATTGCTGTAGTCAGCGGATTCATGTGCGCTGAAACCGATGAGGAAGCTTGGCAGAAAGCGGATGGTTGGACTTTCTTTCAATTCGCTTTGCAACTTTACAACAAGGAAGGACCATTTGCACCGGGTACGGTTAATTTCTGGGAACGCTATCAGGAATGGAAGCAGACGCCCGCTGGACAGAAAAGGTCTGGAAGCGAACTTATTGGGTCGCCTGACACGATACGAGAGCGGTTACTCGAACTGGAAAAAGCCAACGTCGATCAAGTTATTCTGTTGAATCAAGCAGGTAAAAACACACACGAAGATATCTGCTCAAGTCTGACGTTGTTCGCGCATGAGATTATGCCTGAATTTCAAGCTCGTCACGCCGAACAGGAAGCGTGGAAGGCTGCAGTTTTAAGTGGCGAGCTAACGCTTGAAGACCTGGATACCGAACCGTTTAACTTCGCCGCGCGCGGGAAACCATCGCTACCCTCTTCAACTGAGAAGCGTAACGCGATTGCAGGCGTCGTAGGACGACCTGCCGCAGAAACAATCAGCTAAAACACGCATGACAACATAGGTCGTTTGGACGATACAAAGCACATAAGCAACTTCAAAAATATATTGAGTAACTTATTGATATGACTTACATTAAAGATCTCTTCAATCTTCTTGCTCCACTCGAAATAGAGAAATTGCACCTTGAAAAGAGAATCTACCCGCCGCAGTCAACTTACTAATGATCCACCCCGATAGAGCCGCGAGACATACAAGAAGCGTGACAACCAACATATAACCCATCACCAAAATAAATACCGATACGGCTTCAATGACTCCAACGTTTTCTCCAGAAGCTCTTCTTCCCTCAATGAAAAATTCAAGCATTGGCGCCACGACATCCATGCCGATGACCAAGTAGCTAAAAATCAGGACGAATATCACCGCAACGCAGCTAACCAAGCCTGCGATTGCAGGACTCCGCCACATGCTCAAGACAAAATTTGCGTGTTGTCTGTAGCCGACGCAGGATCGTACGAACAATCCTGTCGTTCGAGGTCCAGATAGATTCCCCAAGCGAACAGCGTACAGAGCAGTAGACACGACACAATGACACCGGTGCCGACGACTTTCATCGCAAATGGTTGGCGCGGCGGTTCTACGGTATTTTTGAATTCATCCATGTTAGTTTCAGGCTGTTTGTAGCGATACGAACCGGGCATAGATACCGCCTCGGTCCACAAGAGTTCGGTGGTCACCACTTTCGACAATGTGTCCCTCATCCATCACATAGATGCGGTCGGCAGCCCGGATTGTCGAAAGTCGGTGAGCAATCACAATGACAATGCGTCCTTCGCGAGCCGAACGAAGATTATTCACGAGCTCGTTTTCGGTTTGGGGATCAAGCGCCGCAGTCGGTTCATCCAGAATCAATACTGGTTTCTTTGACACCAAGGCACGGGCGATCGCGATCCGTTGTTTCTGCCCTACGGAGAGTTTGGCGCCGGCTTTGCCTAAATTAGTTTCGTAGCCATCAGGCAACGCCATGATAAAGTCGTGTGCACCGGCAACACGCGCGGCATCCTCGACTTCATTCTGAGCAGCGGTTCGTCGACCCATACGGATGTTATTGGTGATGGTGTCGTTAAAAACCGACGTTTCCTGAAATACGAACGAAACTTGCTCACGCAAATTGATGAGATCTTCCGGTTTCGGTTCTTTACCGTCGACGAGTAGCCGGCCTTGCGAAGGCGTTATCAGTGCAGGAATCAAATACGCTAGCGTGGTTTTACCTGATCCTGTGGGGCCTGCAATCGCGATCATTTCATCCATATTGGCCTCAAATTCAACATCAGACAAGACTTCCCGGCCACCTGGATAGGCGTATGAGACGTGTTCAAGCTTTATCGAACGCTCTAGCTTGAGGTTGGAATCCGCGGTCTGCAGTTCGCTTACTGGATCAACCTGTTCAAGCTCGCTATCCAAAATAAGGAAGACTCGATGCATGCCTGCGATTCCTTCCTGAAGCGTTAACCACAACCTACCAAGCCAGCCCGCGGAAGCTGCGATGGCCCCGTAGTAACCCCAGATGACGAACCAATCGCCAGGGGAATATTCCTGCTGGATAAAGGGAACCGCGAGGTAGTAGAAGACAATGTAGACCATGTTTGCGCCAATTACAAAACTAATGAAATTGCCACTGACGCTAACCAGTACGACCTGCCGAAAGCGCGAAAACGAGAACCAACTCGCTTTGCGAAATTTCTCTACATAGACATCCGTGCTGCCGATCCCTTGCACTGCCATCATATTGGCAAGCCCTTCTTCAATAACTGCCGTTGCTTTCGATCCGGCTTCCCTAGCCAAGGTGCCGTACTTACGCGACAACTTTGCGATGTAGAGCATCAATGCAAAGTTCAATGGCCCAACTGCAATAGCGCCCCACACTACGACTGGTTCATTGCGGAAGATAACGAACATCACCAATATGGTGGTCACAAGATTTACCAGCGATGTGATCGGTCCGACCCACAAATTGAAAATGATGTTGGAGACGCCTGGCGTGTCATACATAGCCCGGTATACGACATCACCATTCGCCCGATTGGATAGCTCGGTAATGCTTTGAGACTTAAAACGGTGGAAGATGTCGCTGCGGAGCGCATGGTTGAGACGATGCGCGACACGAATGTGCCAGAGCGACTCGAACAACCCATATAGCCCACTGACTAACGAATGCATGCTGTTTGCCAGGTTTTCAGAGCGTGTCGCGATGTCCTCGCCTTCGGCTAATGACGCTACGGCACTGGAACGCTGCGCGCCGTCTGTGCCATATGCACCGACCAATACGAGCATGACGATGAATAGAGTGCCGAGAAAGAACGCTGTCTCGTAAACCGACAACGTCAACATGAACTCAGTGATGGGTAAAAAGAAAAAGGGCACATTGGCGTCGGTCGGTGGACTTATGTCTCGTACGACGATAAAGTCGATGATGGCTTTACCCGTTAACGGCAACAGCAAAATCCAGAAGATGCTGGTAGCTTGAGTCATGCCTTTAACCGCTAACTCGAAGTCATAGCGCAACGAATAGCGCAATGCGCGAACAACCGTTTGGATGGCAACACGACCACTAATCATGGAATCGCTCACGCAGCGGACTCCAATAACTGCGATGTTGCGACTTCGGCAGCGACGAACTTCTGATAGGGACCCTCAGGTTTTGCAATGAGCTCGTCGTGTGTACCGTAATCCGCTACCTCGCCGTTTCGAATGAACACGATTCGATTCGCCTGCCGAATAGTCGATAGGCGGTGAGTGACCAGAAATATCGTGCGATTTGCAGCCCCCCCCCCCCCATTCCTTTAGATTCGTCATGATGCGCCGTTCTGTTTCGGCATCTAACGACGCTGTCGGTTCGTCGAGTATCAAGATTGGCGTGTTTTTCAAAATCGCGCGAGCGATCACCAGGCGTTGACGCTGACCGGTAGAAAGTTTGCTGGCGCGTTCGCCGAGAAAAGTGTCGTACCCATTAGCGAGTTGCGCGATAAATTCATCCGCGCACGCAACTCGCGCAGCTTCTTTAATCTCGTCAAGTGTCGCATCTTGCCTTGCGTAAGCAATGTTGTCACGAACACTCAACGAGAACAAAATATTTTCTTGCGTTGCCAAGGTAATTTTTTCCCGCACCGATTCGTATGTAAATTCACGAATGCTGCGGTTATTGAGTTCGATCTTGCCGCCTTGAAATTCAAACAGTCGGAGCAACAACATCATCAGTGTTGATTTACCTGATCCCGTTGGACCCAATATGGCTGTGACTTCCCCTAATTTCGCATCGAATGTGATGTTAGAAAGCACTTCACGTTCTGGATAAGCAAACTTCAAGTTGACGAAGCGAATGTCGGTGGCAACAGACTGCAGCTCGATTGCGCCGAGACGGTTTTGGATTTCGGGCGCTAGGTCAAGGATCTGATAAACCCGATTAAGGCCCATCGCCATATCCTGAGCCCGACCCCATAAAAGGAAGAGCTGCTGTATATTCGATACGCCTTCCCTTGCACGCGCTCGCACATTGTCTTGCGCACCTAGTCCCCAAACCGCGAACCCAAATATGGTGAGTAGCGAACTGAAGAATGTGGGAACCTCCTCGAAAGCTAGTATCGCAGCGTAAAGTTCAATAAAAGCGAGCGGGAGCGCCGCGAGCATAAATGCGATAAAGCCATAGAGGAGTAACCGAACCCTAGCGTTATGGGAAGCGACGAACGCTGCTACCGAAGCGTTCTCGAACATCAGTTGACGCTCGCGTTCCAGGCCGTTTACTTTGATCGTCCGAATACCTTCAATTGATTCCTGGATGGTCGAAGTGAGATGCGAATTACGCGTACGTGCGTCGAGAAATAGATGACGCAATTTCGTCGACATGAAATTGGCGAGGACGATCAGAGGCAACCAAGTTACGAGAATCATTAGCGCCAACAGCGGGCTAAAGAAAAACACGACGAAAATACCAATAAAGAAACGCACGCTCATCAGAAGCGGGTCAATAAGCAACGATTGAATGATTTGTGTGACCATCGCGCTATCCTGAAACAGTCGATAGATGCCATCGCCCGTTTTCGAATCAGCATGAAACTTCAATGACAAGTGATGAAGCTGCGACATTAAGTGCATTCGAAGGTTTTGATTGATGTTCTGCATCACCCATACCCGGTAGTAATCACCACCGTTTTCGATTAACGCACCTAACGTGCCCGATATCACGGCGAGAACCACGATGGGTGGTACGAGCTGAAATCGCTGGTCCACCGAAAGTGTTTCAACATGGACCCAGACATCATGATCTAGGAATAGCAATGAAGCAGACACTGCCGCGACAGGGTCGTCGAGAATCACGTTCTGATAAATGAGCGTCAAAACCGTGATGCCCCAAAAGGTGTTCCAGACAGTCGCGAAGATGCTAATACTGATGAACCCAATCACGTGCCAAGCCATGGGTCGAATGTATGGCCATCCCCGCAGGAAAATACCTACGACATCGGCGAAGTGGACTTTATCGGGTTCAATGCGACGAATGCGTTCGCTGTCGACGCGCATGCCCTCGATCGAGCGTCGAATGAATCCAGGTCGTGAACGAGGTTTAGCGGCAGCTATGTCGTCTACCTAATCGTCCGTATGAATCAAACATATCGGATCAATCGAAACATATGAATTCGACCGGGGCATCAATCTACCATCTTCCGAGGCGGTTTACCTTCAACAAGCGAACCATGTGGGTATCGTGTTTATACCAAGTTGAACTTTTGTTGCCTTCGCTTGCAGGGTTTGTTAGCGCGTCAAAGTAAAGCCTCAGTTTCGAATCCAAGCACACAATCGAAATTTGAGCGAATGAATAAGATACTGTTTACGGCTTAAGTCGCTAGTTACAAACATAAGGAAAACCATGCAATTTGGCGTGCAAGTGAATTGCTATCTCACAACGTGGGACGACATCAAAACTTCCATCAATGCCATGGAGACAGGTCGCTGGGACAGCATTTGGTTCGCAGATCATTTTCTTCCGCCAAACAGACCCAACGCCGAACAAGGTACCGCATTCGAAGGCTATACGCTGATTGCGGTTGCAGCTGGCATGACAAAGAAACTGCGTATGGGCCACCTCGTTCTCGGGAATCCGTATCGAAGTCCAGGGTTGCTCGCGAAGATGGCCACGACGCTTGACCAGGCGTCTGAAGGCAGGTTTACCTTGGCGCTTGGCGCTGGCTGGTTCAAACGCGAACACGAAGCCTACGGATGGGAATTCAAGTCCATGAAAGAGCGCCAGGATCGGTTTCAAGAGGCGTGCGAATTGATCCGATTACTGTTCACTTCGGAAGAGTCGGTGAACTACAACGGCAAGTACTACCAACTCGATAACGCTCCCTTAAGCCCTGGCTGTTACCAGAAACCCCATACCCCCATCATGGTCGGTGGCACGGGTGAACGTCGAACACTGAGAACCCTCGCCATGTTTGGCGACATCATGAATTTGGACGGTTGGGCAGGTCAAGGCATGTCGATGGAAATATATAAGCACAAGGTCAGCGTGCTAGAGAAACACTGTATAGATGTCGGGCGCGACCCTGCAGATATTCAAAAAACGCTACTGATGCCATTGCTTATCACGGAGGACAAGGAACAGATCGAAGGTTTCCAGCGTCGCCTAGGCCAAGGTTCAATGGCTGGGTCGAAAAATGAGATTATTGACCGCATTGGCGCATTCGAACAAGCCGGTGTCGCGGAAATCATGTTCGGCGGCATTCGTACCGGCGATGTCGAGGCTTACGAACGCGTCGAAAAAGAAATCCTATCCGCGTTTCGCTAAGGAAAAGTTGACTAACTAGTCCTGAGTTGGATTGTTAGCTCCCTTGACTGTACATAAACACTCAAGTACTATTTGAGTACGAAGTTCTATTTTCGGAGACATTTAATGTCACATGACATTGTCATTCGCGGCGGTGAAATCGTTGACGGCACGGGCGCCAAGGCGTACCAAGGCGATCTTGCTATTGACGACGGCCTGATTACAGCAGTTGGCGAAGTTGACGGCAAAGGCCAGCGAGAGATTGACGCAACAGGGCATGTGGTTAGCCCTGGTTTTGTGGATCTGCATACCCACCTCGACGCTCAAATCGGTTGGGACCCATTGCTGACGCCGGTAAGTTGGCACGGCGTTACCACGGCACTCATGGGTAACTGCGGCGTGACGTTTGCCCCGTGTAAACCAACCGATCGAGAATTGCTCGCCGGCATGATGGAAACTGTCGAAGACATTCCCAAACACGCGATTCTTACAGGCTTGCCATGGGATTGGGAAGACTATGGAGGCTACTTGGACGCGCTTGAGCGATTGCAGCCGGCAGTTAATGTCGCTGGCATGGTAGGTCATTGCGCGGTGCGGTTTTACGTGATGGGAGAGCGCGCTGTCGAAGAACAAGCCACTGACGACGAACTGAAACAAATGTCTGAAGTGGTCGGTCACTCGCTTGATAAAGGTGCGATCGGCTTTTCGACGAATCGTTACCCACCCCATAAACTGCCCGACGGTCGCTCAATTCCAGGCACGTTTGCGGATCCGAAGGAACTCGTTGCGATTGCCGGCGCCGTGGGTCCACGTAATGGTCTCATGCAAGCCGTTGGCGCAAACTTCGACGTACTTAAGCAAATCAGCGACACGACCAACGGGCGCGTGCTGTTCAGTTACGGGACCGGACCACAAGAAGGCTCAGGGGAAGCTCAAGCCAAGGCATTGGCACAATTGTGTAAAAGCCGTGACATCACTGCGATCACGCAAGTACGTGGTTCAGGGTTTATGTTCGGCTTGCAGTCCAACCTACCGGTGCCGGGTGAAACGTGGGCCAAAGTTCGCACTATGGATCTGGAAGGTCGCATCAACGCGCTTAACGATGCTGATACACGTGCCAAATTAATTGAAGAAGGCAAAGCGACTGATTCTCGCTTTCCGCTCAACAATGTGTTTTATCTCGGTAACGGTCCAGTGCCGAATTACGCTGCAGGTCAAGAAGCTAGTTTGCAAAGTATGTCCGAGCAAGCAGATGAACACTGGGTTGAGACGTTCATTCGAATATCGCGCGAAAGCAACGGTAAGGGGCTGTTCAATCTCCGTATGTTCAACCAGAGTATGAAAGAGCTCGGTGATTTGTTCAAGAGCGATCACATCTTCCCAAGCTTGGGCGATGCTGGTGCTCACGTGTCTCAAATCATGGACGCGGGATGGGCGAGTTTCACAATCGCTCATTGGATTCGTGAAACAGGCCTTTACACACTTGAGGAAGGCATTCGACGGTTGACCTCTGGGCCTGCCCGCGTACTCGGTCTAAGCGACCGCAGCACATTAAAGGAAGGCATGCGAGCTGATGTGAACATCTTTGATGTGGACAAGGTTGCAGAACAACAACCGATACTTGTACATGATTTTCCGGGTGGTGCACCGAGATATATCCAAAAGGCATTCGGTTACAAAGCTACGATCGTCAATGGCCAGGTGAGTCTAGAGGACGGCGAACATACCGGCGTACGAGCAGGTGAGGTATTACGCCACCAAGCATAATTTCGACTAACCCCAAGGCACCATGCACGTGCATGGTGCCTTATTTTTTAACGTGCGATCTTTGGTAAAGCACTGCTTAGATTTAGATTAGACATCTCGACTTCATGATGATTGACGGGGTTATACGCGGTGCGTGAGTGTGATTTATTACCGCATGACTTACCGTGCCCAATGGAAACGTGACCGAAACTATGCCTAACGACATAAGAGACATTGAGCATATCGCCCATCTATATCGAGAGTTGATCACAGGTATCGGTGAGAACATTGAGCGCGATGGCTTACTGAACACACCTACCCGTGCTGCAAAAGCCTTGGACTTTCTGACGCGTGGTTACGGACAAACCTTAGCTGAGGTTGTCAATGACGCACTGTTCCCTTCGGACTTAAGTGAGATCGTGCTAGTCAAGGACATAGAGCTTTATTCGCTATGCGAACACCATGTGTTGCCTTTTATTGGAACCTGTCACGTCGGCTATTTACCGAATGGCAAGGTTTTAGGGTTAAGTAAAGTTGCACGTATCGTCGATATGTTCGCTCGACGCCTGCAAATTCAAGAAAAACTAACGCAAGAAATTGCCGAAGCTGTACAGAGCGCGACCGGTGCGATGGGCGTTGGCGTCATCATTGAAGCCCAACACTTGTGCATGTCAATGCGGGGAGTTCAAAAACAACATTCAATGATGAAAACTTCTGTGCTTTTAGGTAGTTTTCGGGACGATCACGCGACCCGAAGCGAATTCCTGCAACTATTAAGCTGAACAGCCATGCCAAATCGACCATTGAGGTTTATTCACACATCCGACGTTCACCTTGATAGCACGGCATCTAGAGGTGATGTAGAAGGATTTCGCAATCCTGCAGAATATGCCTTCGCCCAGGTAATTGATGCAGTGCACCGCTCCGACTGCGACATGTTCTTGATCGTTGGCGACCTCTTTGATAGTGCACGGATCAATCATCACGATTTTGAATTCGTACAAACTCAACTGGCAAGGATTCAATGTCCAGTCGTATTAATACCAGGTAACCACGATGTCCATGACGACACTTCCGTATGGCAAAAGTTTGATGTAAACGAACTTGGTACACATGTCTATCCAATCATGAATCACCAAGGAGAACTGCTCAGTTTTGACGCATTACAAACATCGATTTGGGGTAAAGCCATGGACGAACATTCACCAAGCTACATACCCCTTGAGGGCTCGCCGATCCTTACCGAAGATCACTGGTATATTGGTTTAGCGCATGGGCAAGTAGTGAGCAAGCGCGTCCATGGTAGTTCGTCACAAATAACGCATGATGAGATTTCAAGCTCAGGTTTCAATTACCTAGCGCTCGGACATGTGCATGTGTGGAACACGTTTGAATTTGGCGATGTGACTGCTTGCTATTCTGGATCCCCCGTGCATGCGTTTGCGTCAAGTCATGGCGGCTTCTATGCCCACGTTGAGTTACACCCAATAGATGGGCTTACGATCACAAAGACTAAACTCGAGTCCAAGGCCGACGTACCTCAAGTGACTCATGGTGTATTTTTCTGATACAACCACTAGCCAGAATCACAGGGATATAGCGTAGCGAGTCCTATCTATTCGCTATTGTATGGCATCAAAGATGCTCTCCCAAAAAATGATGTGAGCTGAGCAACGCGTTCGTAGAGGAGCTGATGATTTTGCCATTGAGCATCAAGCGAACCTTGACTGACCCTAATGACCGTTTCCCTAACCGTATCCTTAAAACCTCAGGAATCGTTACGACGCGTATTTCGCGTACTTAATGTGTACATCCATAGAGGGTTGTTTCATGAGCCATGATCTGGTTATTCGCGACGGCGAGATCGTCGATGGATTAGGATCAGCACCATTCCACGGCGATGTGGCCATTGATGGTGATCGTATAACCGCTGTCGGCGACGTCAATTCAAGCGGCGCCAAAGAAATCCATGCCGGCGGCAACTTGATCACTCCAGGCTTCGTCGATATCCATACACACCTAGACGCTCAATTCGGTTGGGATGCACTAGGAACCTCCTCATGCTACCACGGCATCACGTCGGTCGTGCTCGGGAACTGCGGCGTTACTTTCGCGCCTTGTAAACCGGAGGATCGAGAATACCTCGCCGAACTTATGGAATCGGTTGAGGATATCCCTCGTACATCAATTCTTGATGGGTTGAGTTGGGATTGGGAAACCTATGGCGATTACCTAAAAGCGCTTGATCGCTTAACGAAAGGGATCAATGTAGGCGGTATGGTCGGTCATTGTGCTGTACGATACAGCGTGATGGGCGAGCGAAGTCTTGATGAAGCGCCCGCAAGCACGCAGGATGTCGAACGAATGTGCGCATTGGTTGATGAAGCGATTAGGTCGGGTGCATTGGGTTTCTCGACCTCACGGACGTTTTTACATCGAGTACCCGATGGGCGACCGGTACCTGGAACGTACGCGCAGCCGGATGAATTACTTAGGATCGGCAGCGTACTCGGAAAACATAAGCGCGGGGTATTTGAAGCTGCAGCTCGATTGGGCGAGCGGGATGCGCCCGATCTGCCCAACACGCGCAAAGAAGTGGCCTGGATGGGTGAATTGTCACGAACAAACGACGTAAACGTTACTTTCGGTTTAGCCCATAGCGAACGGCGAGAAATGCTCTACCGCTCAGTGATCGACTTTGCCATCCAGGAGAACGCCAAAGGCGCCCGCTTGCGGCCTCAGACCACATCGCGTCCGATCGGTAGCCTGTACAGTATTCACAATCGGACGATGTTCGATCGTTGTACGGCTTGGCAAGAGTTAATGAACCTAACGTTCATTGAACGATTAGCACAAATTCGTAACGAAGATTTTCGACAGCGCTTAATTAACGATGTATCAATCAAAGAAGTCGAACTGGACTTCGACCGTCTATTCGTATTAACGCCTCATCGGGTACGGTATGACATGCGACCTGAGGATTCCCTAGGTCATATCGCGCGAACGCGAGGCGAATCCGTTGTTGAGTCATTTCTCCATCTCAATATAGAGTCGAACGGCCGGGTCGTCTTCTACTACCCTTTCTTAAATCAACGACTCGACCCCATTGAATATATGATCAAAATGCCGGTCGTCGCCATGGGTTTGGCTGACTCCGGGGCTCACGTTGGACAGATTATGGACGCGAGCCAGCCTACTTGGCTACTAGCATACTGGGTGCGCGAACGACAATTGCTCACTATTGAAGACGCTATACGGCGGTGGACTTCGGATACGGCGGATTTGTTTGGGATTAGAGACCGAGGTCGTATAAAACCGGGCGCATACGCGGACTTAAATGTGATTAATCTTGATGAACTTGACATGGACGTACCGACTTATCAATACGACTATCCAGGCGGTGCAGGTCGCTATGTACAGAAAGCGCGAGGCTACAAACACACACTCGTGAACGGTAAGCACTTCTTGGCGGACGGCGTCCATACCGGGGAAATGGCTGGTATAACGCTTCGCAATTCAAGGTAGGCAACAAAGACCATGGCGGAGCATCTCTCAGCGACGCAAAAACAATCACTTTATGACGACGGTTACGTAGTCGTTAAGCACGCGGTTGACGAACGCTTGGTAGATGCCGCTCTCAATTGCATCAATCAGGCGGAACAACCGCAGGTTGTGGGCACGAATCAAGCTATGACGGATCTTGTCAATGCATCATCGGTCGCACCGATCTTGCAGGAGGCGATGGGTTATTTTGATCCGCCAAAAGTCTGTCAAATGGGCATTTTGCCCGTTCGAAAGCCTAGCAATCGATTCAACAATCTTGGATATCGCGACCGAGATATGCCTTATTTCGGGTCAGAGTCTCATGTCGACGGCAGTATGACCATCGCTGTCCCTCAAGAAGTACAGCAAGGCACTGAACAAGAAATTTACCGACGCTATATTGCTAGCGGACCGAATGGCGATCTTGGAAGGAGTCCTGACGTCATTGGACATAACATGGTCCCCATGTTTCAGGATCCGGACATGACGCTCGGCCTCGGAAGTTTTACTGCATTCGTATTCGTTTGTCTCAACGACCAGACGCAAGAAGGCTGCGGTCAAACGTCATTATTGAAAGGATCGCATCACGAAGTCGAAAGGTTCTTTCGGTGGCAGCGAGACACAAATAATCATTTAGGTGTCGAAGGGCCCGGTTGGCCACGTTTGAATTTCAAAGCTCCGAATCGCTGCGGGCTGGTCTACCTCCCAGAGGCGGTTCGAAGCAAATTTATCGACTCGGATGCTGAATCGACGCCCGATGGCAAGTTCTGGCCGCGACCGACACAAATCCTCATGGAACCAGGCGATGTGTGTATCGCGATGTACCACATACCGCATTCGGGCACTCGCAACGAACTAGGGAAGGAGTCGCGTAAGACCGTCATTTTTCGACTGCGAAACAAGGCTCGCCAACCGGATAAGATGGTGAACGGCGTGACCGATCATCCAGATCGAGGACAACGCGGTCAGTGGCTAGCGTTCGAATCCGGTAATAACCCGTGGGAACGCTCGAAATACGCCATGTGCAATATGTGGCACGAGTGGCATGGCATGCGTGAAACCGTTAGACGTAATCTAGCGATTAAGCAAACCGTCTCTCGCATGAACGAACACCATAGGGATACGATAGGCGCTTAGTCAAAATCGGATCTAGCGCGTATCACCACGCGCAAACGCTGCGATACTAACGGCAGTTTCTCGCGCTATTTCCGGACATGCAACAGGAAATATCTCTGCAGCGTGCGTTGTTCCCATAACTTGCCGACAGAATGCACGCACATCGGCACGCAGCAGCAATCGATAAAAGTTAATGCCCTCATCACGAAGTGGATCACATTCATTCACGCTAATCATGGTGGGTGGTAATCCGCGGACATCGTCTTCTTGTGCAAAGCCCGGCCAAGCTAATGGGTTTTTGTTTTCCAGTTCAGCGATGCCGTAACCCATCGCGCCTCGGTTGTTGTGCAAATCAAGCAATATTCCGTTATTTTCGATTGACGAAGGGTTTTCTTCCATAGGCCAACGACCAGCAATATATGGGCACAACGCATAGAGCCCTTGCACGATGTCAATGTCACCATCTTTAAGCAGCCGAAGGCCTGTAGCAAGCGTGAGATTTCCGCCGCCACTCTCGCCAGCAATGATGATAGATGTACTATCGAAATTCAACTCATCGGCCAAGCTCGGTAATTGACGAAGAACCGAAACACAATCGTTCAGACCGGCAGGATATGGTGCAACTTCTGGTACGGACGAAGACGTCAAGCAGTTTCGAAAATCGATCATCACGACGACGACTCCTTGCGATGCAATGATCTTTCCCCAAGCCCGATAGTTGCCGTAATAACATGACATGGATGCCATCCCGCCGCCATGGATGTAGTACACACACGGCAACACAGCATCTGTTTTGGGACGAATGATTTGCAGATTCACCGAATTGCTGTCTGGTTGCGAAACGGCGGTACGCGTGGTTAACTCTATACCTTCTTGGGGTGCTATCGGCGCCGCATCCATCCCAGCGAAAGCAGCCTCGACTTGACGCATGTTTGCGATCGCCTCCGGTGTGTTCGCTTCCCTTAACAATGTCTCACGATCCGATACGTCACCGGGATTAGGGACCGCCGGAAAAGCGCTCAGCATTTGCTTGAGACGTGGGTCAATTCTTGGGTCGTTGGCGATATCGGCCATGGTTTTTTCGATTTCTGAGATCAATGCGAAGTAACAATCATAGAGACCGTCGCGCTAAGCATTCGATACGAAGATCCTGACTTATGTATAAAGCTCTTGGATATTCATTCATATTGACAAGTTCAATGCATTATGCCTCTATATGAACGTCATGCAGATTGAGCGACTTTCGCCCGCCATGGGCGTGCGTATTGGACATCTTGATCTACAACGCGCCGACGCCACTATGGCTGCGGAGCTTCGAGGTTTATTGAACGAGCACCATCTCATCTGTATTAGCAATCAGGACTTAAGCGAGGAAGAGCAACAATCTTTCGGTATGTTGTGGGGCGACTTGCTGACCCACCCGGCGTCGCTTAAGCGTAGCAATCCGCATGTGCAAGTACTAGCAGGAAATGGTCGAGCCAAGAATCAAGTTTTTGGTGCGTGGCATTCCGATATGACTTGGCACCCTACACCACCTTGGATTACCATGCTTCATGCGCGCAAGATACCGAGTTTTGGCGGCGACACTGGCTACACCAATCAACACCTTGCCTGGGAACATCTCGAACGGGTGCGAAAGGATCGACGACGCTCCCATCGGCGGTATCTACCCGAATCGGAGCAATTACTCAAGTTGCGCGCGAACCATACTGGGAAGGGATTCGGGCCAAACGTACCCGATTCCGTCCATCCGGTCGTGAGGACGCACAATGAAAACGGACGGCAAGCCCTTTATGTCAACCCAGAATTTACGACCCATATTGTCGGTGTGCCGGAACAGGAATCACTTAATATCTTGTTTCCGCTCTGGCTCCACGCGATAACCGAGGAGTTTTGCTATCGCCATCAATGGCGGCCCGGCGATTTTGTCATTTGGGACAATCGGTCCGTGATGCATACGGCGATTCTGGACTACGATGAACCTCGCACCATGCATCGAGTCGTCGTGAAAGGCGACGTGCCAAGCTAAATTGCAACGTGCATTTGGATATGCCCTGATTGGCTTAGGAGCCCTGATAGCCCTGTTTGGTTTAGGAACCCTAATATCTGTTTACGGGTTCGTTGGTAATCTCGAAAGTAAGTATCCTATTGAAGTTGAAAGCTGTGTTTGTCGATTTCTCGCGTTCGAAGCTGACAGTTACTCGCGAGTTGGTTATGATGAGATGCTTGAACGTTGTAACGAAATGACTCGCGCCGGCCATCCTAGTCTGCGTCGTGATATTTCAAGCGAACCAGCGCTCGAATCGCTGCGTTGCACCGAAAACGTCGAGGATTGGCGCGAAACAGTTGTAGAAGATTTGGCCCAACAAGCGTCGAACCGTCGTAACTACCAAGAGATTACTCAACCTACCGTTGAAACCGAATAATGATCGACCATGAATTCTCAGTTACCAAGTTTGAGATCGACAAGCACGTAGCTCGAGTCACGCTCAATCGACCCGAAGCGATGAACTCACTGAATCCAGAGATCCGGTGGGAGTTATCGCAGCGGTGGGATACCATTGAATCGGATCCAGATATCTGGGTTGCAGTTGTCACAGGAACTGGGGATCGTGCGTTTTGCGCCGGTGCTGATCTAAAGCACCGAGCTAGAGCGCGTGACGCAACGCCTGCTTTGCGCGAAAAGTGGCAACGTATGGAAGCGGAAACGACATCTTTGACAGAACGATGGCATTTTCCAAAACCAGTCATTGCCGCCGTGAATGGTTACGCCCTCGGCGGTGGATTAGAGTTAGCAATGGCATGCGACATCATCATCGCCGTGGAAAGCGCGGAATTGGGATTACCTGAACCGCGCAGGGGACTCATCGCGGGTGCTGCCGGTGTGCACAGATTACCTCGGCAGATTGGGCTGAAAGTAGCTATGGGCTATCTGCTTACCGGTCGCCACATGCCGGCGCAGCGAGCGTATGAACTTGGCTTAGTCAACGAAGTTTGTGCTTCAGGGCAACTACAAACCACTGTCGATGCCTACGTCAAAGATATCTTGAAATGCGCGCCGCTTTCGGTAAGAGCTACGAAGGAAGCCACGATGCGCGGCTTGGACATGCCGCTTGCTCAAGCTTTTTACACATCGTATGAATGGGAACGACGACGAGCTCATTCAAACGATGCCATTGAAGGCCCGCGAGCATTCGCTGAAAAACGCACACCAGATTGGCAAGGTTCGTAATGAAAACTGATTCAGGCACAACTCATAGTCCCTCTAGGAACGAAATCGACGATTATTGTGCGCGTGGCGCCGAGCGCGCCCTCGCCCTAAACAATCGCGGACCGCTCGAATTCGACCGACAGGGCTATGTCAAGAGCGACATCATTCGAATCTACCGAGAAATCGGCTTTTATATATTCGAGCAACCGATCAAGCCGGTCGAATTAGAAGAAATGCGTACAGAATTCAACGCAGTTCTTGCCCGAGCGCCGACTCATGCCAAATCCAGCGTTGATGCAAATGGCGATCCGGCCATAGGGTTGGATTTCAAATTCCCACCATTCAAATTCGCCAAGCCGCTATCGGATCCGTACGGCGGCACCGACGCTGCGAACGGTCGCTACGAGACGAAGATGAGCGAGCCGATTCCCGCCGAAGATGCACCCAACGAGACGATATTCTTTATTGCAGGAATATGTCAACTCATGGACTCATGTTTGCGGCACTATGGCAACCCAAAATTGCTCAAGGTCGCTGAAGCGTTGAACGGTGTTGACTTCACGCCCTTCACGGATGCGATCTGGATCAAAGAACCTCAACTAGGTACCGCTGTGTCCTGGCACCAGGATGGCACCACGCTGTGGCACCGGCCGGACTGGCATGAGGACATTCATGGTTTCAACTTTATGACGCAACTGTACGACACAACCGCTGAAAACGCGCTATGGGTCGTACCGAGATCCCATAAGCTGGGCAAGATCGACATTCGCAAACGGGTCGCAGATGCGGGTACCGATAGGTTACCCGAAGCAGTACCTATGCTATGCAACGCTGGTGACGTGGCGATTTGCAATCGACAAGCGTTGCATGGCAGTTTTCCGAATACTTCAACTCAACGTCGGGTTACCGTTGTACACGGTTTTCATATGCGCCACGCCGTTTTGAATGCTGAAACATCGTTTGGTTCCAATCGCCGCGTACGTTATGACGAAGCGCATATACATCGTAGTTCACGCCTGATCCCTTTAGCCGTTGACGCGCGACGACAACATTTCGCCCATGAGAAACCATACTGCTACCAACCTTTGAAGGACGAGATTGAAGAGAATCGATTCAATCCGTCAACGCGTGAATCCTTGCTTAAGAACTACAACATGTACGCGTTAGGACTGTGAGCCAATCGGCAAGATGCTGTAGAGCATCGCCTTCTGCCGGTGATGTTTCTTAAAAGGCCGTAAATCGTGACTACTTACGCATTTTCGGATGAGCAATTGCAGCTGCGTGATTCGACACGCCGATTCTTGCATGATCATGCGAACACCAAACGCACACGTGAGTTGATGGATGATCCACTTGGTTACGATCGAACGATTTATCAACGTCTGTTATCCGAGCTTGGCATCGGGGGCGTGCATGTGCCGCAAGATTTCGGAGGTGTAGGTCTTAGTTACGTCGAGTTGTGCATTGTCCTAGAGGAAATGGGTCGGGCGCTGTACCCATCGCCCTATCTCATGTCCAATGTTTTAGCTGTCAATGCGCTTCTGTTGGCCGGATCCGAGACTCAAAAGTCGCAACTGATCCCAAAGATCGTTACGGGAGATACCGTCGTTACAGTATGTGTATACGAAGACAGCAATCGTACGAACATTGATGCCATCAAGCAGGTCGTGCATGACGGAACGTTTTCAGGAGTTAAACATAACGTTATTGACGGTATGGCAGCTGATCAGTTCGTATTAATCGCAAAGGACGCAAACCAACCGGATGGACCGCCGAAATTTTGGTTAGCGCAAACACAAAATTCAGGCATATCCAAAACCCTGCTACAAGGCATCGACTCAACCCGGCGCATCGCACGTATTGAGTTCGATGCTGTACCGGTTGAACTGCTATCGGCGACTGACCGTGGATCCGAAACGTTTTACCGATTCCTGGCATTGGCATATGTTGCGCTCGCAAATGAAATGGCTGGCGGTACACAGCAATTACTTGAAAGTTCGGTTGCTTACGCCAACGAACGTGTGCAATTTGGACGAACTATCAGCTCGATGCAGGCTATCAAACACAAATGTGCCGACTTATTGTTGACTACCGAGCTTGCTAAGTCTGCTGCTTATCGAGCGGCCCAAGCTTGCGCCTTGCACGAGAACGAAATGTACGAATATGCGTCTATTGCAAAAGCTGCAGCTAATGATGCCTATATGCAAGCCGCATCCGACGCGATTCAAATTCACGGCGGGATTGGCTTCACGTGGGAAAACGACACGCATCTCTGGTTTAAGCGAGCCAAAAGTTCGGAAGTGCTATTTGGTACCTCGGAATGGCATCGAGAGGAACTCCTCAATCGGATGAACGGAATTTCGGAGAATCACCAATAGCATGAATTGGGAAGCGTCTCAGGTAAGAAGTGAAGTCAGAGCCTTCCTTGAGGCAAACTGGGATCCGAACGCGGATCTATTAGATTGGCGAAATAGACTTATCGACGCTGGATGGGGCATGCCCAGCTGGCCTGAGCGATGGTACGGACGCAATATGCCCCAATCTCTCCTCAGTATCGTGGTCAAGGAATTCGCTCGCGTGGGAGCGGTCTCCGTCGCACGGACAGGCATTCGATTGCTAGCTGCAGAAACATTGCTAGCTCACGGAAACGACGCTCAAAAAGAACGCTATCTTCGCAAGATTTTGACGGGAGAAGAAACTTGGTGTCAGTTATTTAGCGAACCCGGGAGCGGGTCGGACCTGGCCGGTGCAACGACGCGTGCCGAGTTGAAAGGCGATCGCTGGGTGATTAATGGCCAGAAGGTGTGGACAACCTCGGCGCATCACGCCGATTTCGGGTTATTACTGGCGAGACATGATTGGGACTTACCCAAACACCAGGGACTATCCTATTTCATTCTGAATCTTCGTCAGGAAGGCGTCGCGGTCCATCCACTAAAACAAATGAATGGGCATGCATCATTCAACCAAGTGTTTTTCAACGATGCGACAGTACACCGAGACGATCAAGTCGGAAAAAACGGCGACGGTTGGCAGATTGCAATGACTACTCTGATGCATGAACGTCGAAACGCTGGTAATATCTTTAGCGATACAAGTCGTCCCGACCATAACCAAGGCAGCATTTACAAGCAAGTAGCTGACGAAAACAAGATTCTCTTGGAACCATATACGTGGTATCCGCAACGCGCGGGGCGCGTGGATCTCGTCATGCCGCGGGCGATTAAAACCAGCGCTATCAAAGATCCGGTGACCAGGCAAGAAATTGCCAAATTGCTTATTCTTTCGCGCTGCGCGGAATGGACTGCGTTACGCGCCCATGCGGCTCATCAACAAGGTCAACCTCAAGGTCCAGAGGGATCTTTAGGAAAGCTGGCTGGGAGCAACATCGCGAAACAAGCTTCAAAAGTCCATACCATGATCACTGGGATTGATGCAATGACTGCAGGCGAAGATAGTCCAGAAGGCGGAATCATTTCTGAAATCTTGCTATCAGTTCCGGCTATCTCAATTGCAGGAGGCACGGACGAAATTCAACGTAACATCATTAGCGAACGAGTTCTTGGGATGCCGAAGGAACCGCGTACTGACACGGGTCCGTTTAAAGACGTTAGAAAAAACTAACGGATATTTACAGTGCGCTAGTTAACCGGCGGTTCAAAGAACATTGAGGTACGACCGCCATCAACTACAAAATCGTGGCAATTCACATAGCTTCCAGCGTCGCTCGCTAAAAATAAGGCAGCTTCTGCAATGTCCATGGCAAGCCCGCTGCGCGGTATCGGCGTGGCCCGTGCAAGATTCCTTTGCAGTTTTTTCATTTTCCGCTCGTTTTCTGCATCTGGTAGAGCATTGGCCCGTGCCGATCCACCCCAAAATATCGGCGTTGCTATCGCGCCTGGTGAGATCGTGTTGACCCGGATCTTTTTCGGTCCAAGCTCCACGCCCGCCATTTTGGTATAGTGAGTGACTGCCGCCTTGAGTACGGAATACAGTATGTTGCCTTGGTTGTAACGCAATCCCGCGATGCTTGAGTTGTTGATGATTGAGCCACCACCACTTTGGCTCATTGGTTCAACCGCATAGCGCGTCGTGAGCATCACGCTACTAAGAAGTAACTTCACGCCATAGTCGATCTGCTCGCTTGTAATTTCAGCGACTTCACCAACAGTTGGACCACCCGCGTTGTTGAACAAGATGTCGAGACGACCGAAGCGCTGAACCGTATATTCAATTGTGCGTTCGATATCACGCTCTACGCATACATCGGCATGTTGGTAGTTGACGCGAGATCCGAGCGACTCCGCTAGCTTCGTGCCTTTTTCATGCGACCTGCCAGTGATTACAACCTGAGCGCCTTCAAGCGCAAATACCTCTGCCGTCGCGGCACCAATACCGCTCGTGCCGCCTGAGATGTAGGCAACTCTACCATCCAGCTTACCAGTCATGACTCAGCTACTTAGGTAGCTCAATGGTGGCTGTGCCTTGCACTCGCGTTTCGTTCGCTTCATTGGTGATCGTGATGTCAATCTCTACTTGGTGACTGTCCTCTTCAATGTTTGTTACGACGCCAGTGATTTTGTGAGGCTGATCAACCAACACAGGGGCGCGAAAAATCGTGTCGATGACTTTTATCTGTGCCGTTGGAGCCCATCGGTGAATCATCGCACCTAGAAAGCCTTGACTCATGACACCGGGAATGATTGCGCCTGGAAAACCCTCTTTGCGCGCAGATTCATGATCAGTAAATCGGCCTCCGTCCCACCCTACATGCTTGCCAAAACGACGTACGTTCTCAAGACTTGTATCGGGGTCGAATGCAGGTAGTTCAACACCGAATTCGACATCGGCGATTTTTGCAATTTGTTCAGCCACTCGGTCTCTCTCTTATGACAGTACGGGTATCTGCATTTGCGACATGGGTTCCGTCGTCCGTGTATAGTTCCATACGCGTTACCAAGAACACCATGCGACCTGAGCGTCCAGTCTTGGTATAAATATCGTGCAAGTGCGATTTACCTGTCAACGTGACGTTGTCCCGTATTGGCGCTATCCATTCAACAGCCTTCCCTGCGTCCATGCCGACCCCATTAAGCTGTGGGAAATCTTCAGGCAAATTTCGACGGCCGACCAAAGTTGCTACAAACGTTGGCGGCGCTTGAAAATCCTCGTGATCCGGATTTGTGAATTTCTCGTCAAGTTCGCCGCATGCTTTTGCGTACTCCGAAAAACGCTTGCCGCTGACCTCTAACTTAACTTCGTCGAATTCGCGATTGAGAAACTGATCGCGCAAACCCTGGATATCTTCGTCCAAGAAACGCCTCTGTGTTAGGCACTTATCAAGAGCGCAAAATTATCCAAACCGTTTCCTTCAACTTTGAAATATCCGCTGTTCTGCCATGAAGTCAGTTCATGTCTAAAAGCGGCCGAACACTCACCTACCCTTTGTCGTAAACGACATTGATAATCCAGCCACGATATAAGCTAGTACCGTCTATCTACTAAAGAGATACGTCGGGTAATGAAGATCAACAGATAATTGATCTTGCTATTGCATTCTGACTGGTTATGGTGTCAAGCGGCCTGGCATTAATAAATCGCGGCCGTCATTCCATATGGAAATCGAAAAACTAAGGCATATTAACAGCAACGTATCAAATAAGTGCGCCGACGATGCGTCCGAGGCATATCACGTTGAATTTTTGTATTGTGAGAGATACGACGGCATCCCTTCAATCAACGAAACAACTGCTCAATGTCGTGGCACCGCATGTACCACTCACGATCGGGCTCCTCTCAAAACCTCGTTTTTTCGATTTGTCGGTAGCATTGTGCGATGATGAATGAATATTGAATGTCGGGTGTTTGAAATAAAAACACCAAGCGGTGCATGTTATAGGGCAAGTTTTGCAAGCCCATTTGCACCGAGGCGCGATCCAATCCGATAGTGCGGATGAATTTACCGCCAAGTTCGTTCTGGCAACTAGCAAACACATGCTCAACACGCACCTTGGCCCGTCGCCGATTCTCACGACGTTGATATACCGTGAGGGCCCGATGCTTACCGCGCTTAAACATGATCCGTGAAGTGAGGCCCTACACCCCGATCCCCAAACAGAACTCAATAAATGGAGAACGTCTGGGCAGTGCATACGCGATAACTAGATCTCAAACCTCGTTTTCGAGACTTACGAGGATGTCGTCAACGCCTGAACAAATTCACTAATCAGCCAGAGCGCATCATACCAATTGGACAGCGAGAATGAGTAGATGAGTTTTGATATGTGCTCGTTAGTATTAAACGCTGACTTTTTCGAAGATGCGGCAATTCAAGAATATTTCATGCCCTGACACGAACGATTTCTCGCAACCGCTCGCGTATGCCCTCGTAGACCGGCACGGCGACATCCTGTCCGACTTCCAAGGTCACGACAAGGGCGTAGGCAATCGGATCGTCCAATTTACCGGTTGCTGGTGAGCAAGTCACGTCCAGCACGAGATTGCCGTCATCAACAAAATCCACAGCGTCTTTACCTTCCCAGCGATGGTGATAGACCGTGCCTTTGCCGAGAGAGTTGTGCGACGGCTGTTGCTCCGCGTTGCTAGCACCGATGGAGAATTTCTTGTCGCTGCCCGGATCGGCCTTGAATTTCGCAAGGCGGTACATCCAGTGCGAATGCGTGATCGGCGTCAGCCAAGCGATCGTGACCGATAGCGCCCGAAATCCGACTGTTCCTTCCAGCTCGACGGGGAGAGGTACCGCGAAACGATCCGTCTTTTTCGAATGGATTGAGTTCCACCCGATCAAGGTTGCGAGATTCTCAGCGCAGTCAACCACGCGCTCAATATCTGGAGATCCGAAGCCGAGAAAGCGACTGATCTCGTTCCGCACATGTTCCCAGTACAGTTTTCGTTTCTCGTTTCGGATGATGATCGTCTTGAGCGTGTCCGCGGTATTGCTATCCCAGCGGGCGCTGTGAACAAGCAACGCCTTTAGGATGACGGCATGATATGTAGGGTCAATTTTCGGATGCGCCGGGTCGTCCGGCAATTCTTCCAACGCTTCAAGGATGCGCAAGGCGTTGTGCGTCGCGAGAGCCGTGGCGACGCTCGTGCCACTCATATTGAGTTCGCAGTTCGTCAAACCGGTAGAGTCGGGGCTGGCCACGCCGATGCCGAAGAAATAGGCGGGTTGCGTGATCGGACTGACCTCAATCGGGGCATGGCTCGAACTCGCGAAAACCTGTTCCGCTCCGCCCGGAAAAAGGATTTCCGGTTTGATCATGCCCTTGAAGCCCAGCCCTAACGCCGAACTCGAATTCGGTAGGAACGGACTTGCATACGGATCAACCGCCATCGTACCTTGTCCGTTCGGCGCGATGTTGTCGGTATGAGCAGCTCCGACCGTCAGTGCATTGACAGCTTCGGAAGGCGCGAGCAATTGACGTTTTGCACGTTGACGTAGTATCGCGCGAAGCAACGTTGCCTGACGATCTTCGACCTTTGCGTTTTCGAAATCCGCCCATTGAACGATATCCTTAAGGGGCATACGTTCCGTGATGTTTCCGGCACTCACAAGGATCAAGACCTTGTAACGCCAGGCGAGGTGGTCAATTAGGCGCGCCCATGGACTCATCACCCCGGCGAAGCGTCTGTTGGCATCACCTAGTGACAGGTTAACGATGCACACTGTCGGTGCTGTCGGTTCCTCGTCGCTTTCGCCATCAAACATGCGAATGAAAGCACGCCAGATCAGGTCAATGCCGAGCTGGTCCGGCGGCATGATTTCCAGAGCATCGCCGAAACCGTCCGACTGTGGGTACATGACGGGACGAACATAAAGGCGGTGCCTAACCGGCGGCTCGGGTACGGGCGCGTTCAGATCGCCGTGTAGGATCAACGATGCCATTGACGTGCCGTGGCGCTGTTCGGCAGCCTTGCCATATTTGTCAGCAAAATCGTCCGGATCGTCTATGATCAGCCGGTCTGCAAGACGGTCGTGCCGTGCCATCGGCACGCCGTCAAGCAAGGCTACAATCGGCTTGTCAAGTTCCACGCTGCCTTCGTCGAGTTCCGCGCCGCCTGCTTCGACAGCATCCTCAAGATCGCCTTCGACTGGCCCAGATATCATGGATTGGGGCCGCAATACCATCACGCCGTCAAATGCGGCTAAACCAACATCAGGGTGATCAAGCACATCCCTAATCGCCTCGGGTGATACTTCGACCAATGCAGCATGGTAGCGGATATCGCCTATCACCGCGCGGTCCAGCACACGGCCGCCTAGTTCACGCAGTTTATCCGTGAAACTAGTTTCAGCTGTCTCGCGCTGCACTATATTGTTGCGATACCAGAACTCAACCTCAAACCTGATCGGTGTGTCGGGCTCGAATTCCAGGCGTTCTTGCCAATCCTTAACCGCTTCTTCGGTCAGACGATCCTGTGGTCCCCAGGGTCGCATATCCGCGAGGCGGCTAAAGACATTGCCCCATGCCGAGAAGCCGCGTCTAAGGGCTTCGCCGCGTCGGAATCGTTGCCATAGGCTCACTAATTCCCTGAGCGCACTCCGATCTGGAATTGTGAAATAGAATCTCCGGGAGACCCGCTTGTCGCTTCTGGCCTTGCCATCTCTGTCCAGCACATAAAAGTCTTCATCGGGGGCGACGTCGCTTTCGTCTTCGCCGAGAAATTCAAGGCCCTTCATGCCGCGCACTGCGCGGTAAAAGTCGGCGACTGTACTGGCGACCTCGAAAACGAGGGCGCGTTCGGGGACGATTGCAGACGGATCGTCGCGAAGTTCACCGAGCGCGTTAGGGTCGCCGAGCACCCGTTCCAGACGCTCGAATTTCGGGCCGAGACGATCAGCCTGCCTGCCTACATCAACGGGTGGAATGTTCTCCCTGGGCGGATGGCCAGCCGCAGCTGCGCGCCGCTCTGGAGGCGGTATCGCCAAGAGGGGACGTTCAGCCATTGGGCAATTCTTGCTCCGCGTCCTCAGTACGGGTCGGCTGGACTCGCTCCTGCCAGAGCTTCAGTTGTTCCTCAATCGTCTTCTTTAACGACCGTTCTTTCATCATCATCACGTCGCGACGGCGCACGTCAAGTGTGAATTCTTCTGCCTCGGCATAGCTGATTGCACCGAGATGTTTGACAATAGTGGGAGCTGTAACACCCGGACGCTTATCGAACGATGCGAGAAACCTGTTGAAATATTCCGTCAGTTCCTTCTTGCTCGGCGCGGGCAACCCCAAACGAAGCTGGAATCGACGCCATACGGCGCGGTCCAGCAGTTCGGAATGGTTGGTCGCAGCGATGACGACTGCGTAACTCGGCAATTCATCAACATGCATCAGCAGCGATGTGACGACGCGCTTGATTTCTCCGGTTTCGTGAATGTCACCGCGCTCTTTGCCGACGGCATCGAATTCATCGAAGAACAGGACGCAAGGCGTGGTTCGAACATAGTCGAAAACATGCTTGAGACGGGTGGCGGTTTCGCCGAGATAACTGCCGATCATGGTCTCGTAACGCACCACGAAGAACGGCACGGCCAGCACTTCGGCGATTGCCTCGGCCAGCGAAGTCTTGCCGTTACCTGGCGGCCCGACAAGAAGAAGGCGGTGCCGCGGGTCAAGACCGTGCGCGCGCAGCAGACTGGACCGTTGCTGTTCCTGGATCAACTGATCAACAGCCGTGAAGCAAATATCGGACAGAACCATATCGCCCAGATTTCGCTTGGGCGTGATCTCAGCAATAAATTCACGCCCCTTGTGTGCAGTCTCCGAAACCGAGAGAAACTTGCTCCTACCGTTCCCGTTGGTCTGCATCGCTCTGGAGAGTCTGTCCGCAAGCACCGTGTGTTGCTTGCTCTTCTCTTCGGCGATGATTGTTTCGACCGTCGAGCGCACCGCGTTCTTGTTACCCGCAACGCTTGCTCTTACAAGGTTTATTAGAAGATCACCGCGCGCCATTTGATTCACTCCTAGCGTCAGTTCGTCTGAATTTCTCCACAAGCGCCTCAGTGATTACGCGAAGCCGGCATGTCCTCCCTGGTCAAGGGATACGTCAACCTGCTTGAGAATGTGTTCCAGGACTCTCACCATAACCGAAGCACGTTCCGTGTCATTGGTGCCTGATTTCATAGCCTGAACCACTTTGTAATCATATCAATGTCACAGTCTGCCGCCGATTCTTTTTGGTATGCAGAGCTTTCTATGGCGAGCCGGATTGAACCTCGGGTGTATGACCGTGAAAGGTACCATCAACGCAATAATATTGAGAAGCTGTCTCGTTAGATGAAAAGAGGATGTTGTATCTTCTCGCGAGAGGGCAACTTGACGGATATGCCTTGAATGCATCGTCTTCGCACTCATTATTAATGCGTTAATGGTTGTGATAGTGTTAACATGCCCTGAATCAAATGCTAGACGGGGTATTTTGCAACACCTATTGATGGAACAAAGAATAGCTGACTGATACGTATCGTGAATGATTTTCTAAATGAATAGTTTAATATATCAGTGAATTAAAGTAATATCCTATAGAAATATATCTCACATGCATTCAAACTCTCAAACGAATTCGAATTAATTCGAGGCTTACTTCGCGAATGAGTTAATGCATCCGAGGTCTTGCTTTAGTATATAGGAAAGTGACACCGATATTGATTGACCTACTCCCAGCTGAATAGTATCTAAGCAGCTCTAAAATCTCACGACAGATTGTGAAGGATGCCTTTTGTGGCCAAGCAGGAAGAACGTGTTGACGTAGTCATTGTCGGTTCGGGAGCATCGGGCGCTGCGGCCGCATGGAATCTCGCAGACACACGTATGCAAATTCTTTGCCTCGAACAAGGCGAATGGACGAAGCCCAGCGAATATCCAAGCACTACCCGCGACTGGGAAGCGCGACATTTTGGTGAGTTCAGCGCTAGTCCGAATCGACGAGGTCGAGTAACCGACTACCCTATTAATGAGACAGACTCCCCGATCGCAATCGCAAATTTCAACGGCGTTGGTGGAGGCACTATTCTCTACAACGCGCATTTCCCGCGATTTCATCCTTCGGACTTTCGAGTGCGTACGTTGGATGGCGTTGCAGATGATTGGCCCATTGATTACGAGACACTAGAGCCTTATTACGACGAAAATGATCGCATGATGGGCGTAAGCGGCTTGACAGGAGATCCAGCATATCCACCAAAAACTGCGATCATGAGACCAGTGCCTTTAGGGAGAGCTGGACAAACGCTTGGCAAAGGCTTTAACGAATTAGGTTGGCACTGGTGGCCATCGGATGCAGCCGTGGCCACGGAACCATACGACGGTCGAGCGCAGTGCATTAATCTCAGTGCTTGTACGAGCGGTTGCGCGCAGGGGGCTAAAGGCAGTACCGACGTTACTTACTGGCCTCATGCCATCCGCGCAGGGGTCAAGCTGCAAACGCGGGCTCGCGTCAGTGAAGTGACGGTAGACAAGAACGACATGGCAACAGGCGTAATTTATTTCGATAAGGATGGTATTGAGCGTTTTCAGCCTGCCGAGGTCGTTATCCTAGCGTGCAACGGCGTCGGCACCCCACGTCTACTCTTGAACTCGAAGTCGAATCGATTTCCGCACGGACTTGCTAATCGTAGTGGATTGGTTGGTAAAAACCTGATGTTTCATCCATATGCATCAATTCAGGGTATTTTTGACGAACCGCTTGACGGTGCGCGAGGGCCAGGCGTTTGCATTTGGAGCCAAGAGTTTTATGAGACAGACCTAAGTCGCGGATTCGTTCGCGGATTCACCTACGAGATCAACCGCGGTCGAGGTCCTGTGGGCACAGCGTATACAGGGGTGTTTTCAGGTAGGATTCCATGGGGAAAAGAGCATCATTCACACTATCGACGGATGGTTGACCGAATCACCGGTATGGTCGCAATATGCGAGGATCTTCCTGAAGAAACCAATACCGTAACCATTGACGAGGGGCTGCTAGACCCAGATGGGATACCGTGTCCGAAGCTCAATTACACCCTTAGCGAAAATTCTCGCAACATGCTCAACTTTTCGATCGAGCGCGCCACAGAAGTACTAAAAGCTGCCGGCGCCCATGACGTCATTTCAGATGCGCCAATTGCTGGTGGCGGCTGGCATCTTATGGGAACTGCACGCATGGGCACGAATCCTGAACGATCGGTCGTGAATGAATGGGGTCGCAGTCACGATGTGCGGAATCTATTCATCGTAGACGGCAGTTTGTTCGTAACTAGTGCGGGCGTTAATCCCACTCGAACGATCGGCGCGTTAGCGCTGTACGTTACCGATTCTATGAAACAACGGCTGGCAACACTCTTCGATTAGGAGACTCTTTTATGGATGACACGCTTATCGCGCAAGAGCGCTTTGATCCGAATCTCCGAAAAACATTTGCTGCTTTACTGGATACGATGATTCCGGTGAACGAAGCGATCTGCGCGCCTAGCGCAGGTTCGGAAGAGATAGTGAACGATGTGATAGCAAGCATTTCAAGCGATGCTTCTAAGCACCTCGTCGAGCTCTTGAAAGAACTGAACGGAAGCACCCCCGGTATGACATTTGAACAGAGTGATTTCGATGCCCGATGGGAGGCCTTTACAAATATAGAACGAGACAAACCTCACATTGTGAGGTTACTTGGTGGGATACTGCTACAGTGCTACTACCGTAACGATCAGGTGCTGGAATCGCTAGGACTGGAAGCACGTTCACCTTTCCCCAGCGGTCATGAAGTCGAACAAGGAGATTGGTCTTTGCTTGATCCTGTGAAAGCTCGGGGAAAGATCTACCGCGCGGTGTAACCCCCATCGACTGGCAATATGACACCAGTGATAAAACTTGCGTCGTCGCTCGCAAGAAATGCTGCTGCAGCGGCAATCTCTTCGGGTTGCCCCATCCGACCGAGTGGGTGCAATCCAACGATGTAATCGTTAAATTCATCAGACTCGCGGACATTTGCCGTCATAGCCGTCTCAATGTATCCAGGCGCAATCGCATTAACGCGAACGCCTTGTTTAGCGTACGCAAGTGCGAATTGCTTGGTTAAACCAGCGACGCCATGTTTCGAAGCTATGTAGCCTGCCGCACCGGAGAATGCGTCCGGTGCCATGGCGAGATCGCCGATGCGAGGGCCAGTTAAACCGACTAAGCCCGCAACTGATGCGGTGTTAACAATCGCACCGCCGTGTTCGTTCTGACTCATTAAGTACGCACCGTGCGCGAGACCGTAATAGACTCCTGACAGGTTCACCTTGATCGTTTGATCCCAATCTCCACCTGCGATACCAGCATTGTTGCACAAGACATCGAATCCGTTGAATTCACGGACAGTTCGGTCCATCGCTTCACGCATAGATTCTTGTTCCGTGACATCCAAGTGCAACGACGAGGCCTTACCAGTGCGCTGTTGGATTGTGTTCGCCGTCTCTTGAGCGCCTACTGCGTCAATGTCTGCACACATCACCCAGGCACCCTCCTCAGCAAGACGTTCAGCCGTTGCCCGACCGATTCCCCGTGCCGCGCCAGTGACAAGCGCTTTACGATCAAGTAACGTCTTGCGTTTCACTCTGCTTTCTTCTTCATGCCGGCAACGCTGCGGTTTGCATGTTTATCCGTATAAGCCCCGCGAAAATCGCGAAACGGTCCATCTCGCCATTCAAGCGCTGCCTTCAACCCTTCGTCCCGGACGCGTCGACCCCATTCGGCGGACGCCGCACGTTGAGCGCTTAACGCCTGAATTTCCGTACCAGAATGCAGCGCTTCGCGAATACCCATGGTTTCGTACTGTCGATTAACTGCACGTTTTGAGTACATCAACATTTCATTATCAATGTGGGCCATTCGGAACGCGAAGTCAGCGGTGAACTCATCCAGTTGGTCTGCCGGCAGCGCGTAGTTCGCCCAACCTAGACGTTCCATCTTGGCGCCGGAAAAGGAATTTCCTATATATGCGAATTCACGTGCTTGTGCAGGTGGCAGAAACCATGGTGCCCACATCATGTCCATGGTGGTCATGGCACGAACCGGTGGGTACCCAATTTGCGCATCTTCAGCCACGATTCGAAAATCGCAGACCGAGGCGAGTTCCGTGCCCCCCGCTAAGCAATAGCCATGAACCTTGCATACGACCGGCTTGGCAAGTTCCCAGATTGTCCAATTGGTCATAACGACATGGCGAGCCCATTGGGTTGCGCCCGGGTGGGTGGTACCGGTCATGGGTAACTTGGATCGGGGATCGACATACTGGTCGGATTCGGCCGAACGATTTGGCGTTAGATCGTAACCGGCGCTAAACGCCCGACCTTCGCCTTTCAAAATGATGACGCCAATTTCGTCGTCTGCTTCCGCATCTCGCATGGCCTCCATCAATTCACCACGCAGGTTATTGCTGAGTGCATTGAGCGCTTGCGGTCGGTTTAGCGAAATCGTCGCCACGCGACCATCAGTTTCATAGATAACGTCTTGATATGCCATAGATTGTCCTCTTTTACATGCCGCGTAGCGTTCACGGCGAGCGCTTAGGATTTAGTTAAGCACAAATTCTTGTTCAAGTTGATTATGCACTAGCGCACTATAGGCTTAAATTCAAGTGCAGCACATATCTTTCGTTACTGCATTCCTAAGCGTTCTGCCATGCCAATTCTCTGTACTTTCCCTGTAGGACCTTTCGGTATTTCGTCCAAAAAGACGATCTCACGAGGAACTTTGAAAAACGCCAGACGCTCTCGTGCGAAATGTTGGAGTTCGCCCGCCGTCGCGGATGTACCCTCTGCCAATACCACTATTGCTCCTACTTCTTCACCAAGGTTCTCATGCGGCACTGCGAATACACAAGCTTGAGCGACAGCAGGATGGTCTAGCAGTACTTCGTCTACTTCAAGTGGCGCAACTTTTTCACCACCTCGATTGATGATCTCTTTAAGTCGACCCGTTACTTTTACATAGCCGTCTGCATCTTTGATGCCAAGATCCCCGGTACGGAACCATCCTTGATTAAAGTCTCTAGCGTTAGCTTGGGGGTTGTCAATATAGCCGCCCGTTACATTCTCACCGCGAATGACAATCTCGCCCTCTTGGCCGTCTTCGAGGAAACTCAACTTTGATGGATCTGAAATTCTCACTTCCGGGCCTGCAGAAGGACCGACTGTGCCCGGTTTACGCTTGCCCGGTGGCAGCGGATTCGAGCACATTTGATGAGCCGCTTCAGTCATTGCGTAGGCCTCAATGACACACGTGTCGAACGTTTCCTCCAATCCTTTCAATACTTGCACTGGCAGCGACGCAGACGACGAGCGAATAAACCGCAAGCGATTGCGTTCAATGATGTCCCGATTGCGTTTTGAACGAGCCAGAATCGCTTGATGCATGGTCGGTACCGCACTGTACCATGTCGGACTCGCTTCATCAATCCAACGAAAAAAGCGAAGCGCATCAAACCCGGGCGCACACTGTACTGACGCCCCGCTGTACAACGTCGCCATGATTGGAGCCATCAAGCCATGGATGTGAAACAACGGCATGATGTTCAAACAATGATCTGACGGTGAAAGTTCGAGTGTGACTGCAATGTTCTGGGCCGATGCCATCAAATTTCGTTGCGTTAAAGGCACCATCTTCGGTCGCGATGTCGTACCCGAGGTATGCAATATCAACGCGATCTCATCAAGCGAACGACGTTGACGAGTTGCAACGCCGGATCCAAAGTTCCATTGATGGTCGATTTTCGTGGCATCAATGGCGACGGTTTCTATGCCTAGTTTCGCTGCAACCCCTACAACGGGAGAGTCAGCTTGAGCGTCGACTAGAAGCAAACTGACCGCGAGATCCTTAAGGTAAAACTCGAATTCATCTGCGGTATACGCAGGGTTAAGTGGAGCGCAAGCACACCATGGCACGCAAGATGCGAATGCGATAGCCATGGCCGCACCGTTGGGCATGACGATTGCGACTCGATCGTTGCCTGAGACTCCAAGGCGAGCGAGTGCATTGCCGCAATCTTCCGCGCTTTGGCATAACGAACCGTATGTGATATGTTCGCCGTCAATACTCGCAATAGCGATAGTGTCCTGAGCTGCCCTCTCGTACACCTGCAATATATCGTTCATGCGCTACTCGCGATCCTTGGCAAACTCGAAATTACACTCGTTAAGTCGTTTGTGTTCTCGGTAATTGGTTGCTAGCAGCTGATATTGATACGGCCCATTCATAGAAAATAAGCGTTGCCTAGCCATTGATGCGCTGGGTTAAGAAAATGACGAGCTTGATCTAAGGGAGTTTCGACATGCGAATTGGAATCTATGGCGGAAACGTACGACGTGGTCGTCCGTTAACGAGCCTTGTTGACGAAATTGTTGAGAAAGAGGCCGAAGGCTTCAGTAGTTATTGGATGCCGCAAGTGCATATGTTCGATGCGTTGACCATGATCGCGCTAGCCGGTCAGCAAACGTCCACCATTGAATTAGGCACGGCAGTTGTACCCAGTTATCCACGACATCCATCTGCTTTAGCGCAGCAAGCTGCAACAGTCAACGCGTTGACGAATGGCCGATTAGTTTTAGGCGTAGGACCTTCGCATGCGCCAGGTATTGAAGCGCTTGGGTTGAAATATGACCGCCCCGCCCTGCATATGCGGGAATACGTCACTGTATTAAAAGCGCTCACAACCGAGGGTCAGGTTGACTTTCAAGGCGAGGTATTTCACGTCAAAACGGCGGTCGCATGCCCTGATGCCCAAGCATTTCCTATCGTTATGTCAGCACTCGCGCCTTTGATGTTGAAGGCTGCTGCCGAGGTCGCGGACGGTACCGTGACCTGGATGGTCGGTCGCAAAACTATTGCCGAGCACACTGTGCCGCGTATTACCCAAGCTGCCTCTGACGCTGGTCGTGCCGACCCACGCGTGATTGTCGGATTGCCGGTATGCGTACACGACGACAAAGAACAAGCTATCGTGCGTGCGAATCAAGTGTTCGGACACTATTACAGTTTACCGAACTATCGTCGTCAGCTTGATAACGAAGGACTTTCGAGTGCGGGTGAAGTCGCTGTCGTTGGTAACGAGAACGAAGTCTCAAGTCAGCTTCAGGGCTTCTTCGACGCTGGCACGACTGAGGTTCTAGCCAGCGTATTTCCTGCTGGGGACGACAGCCGAGGATCGTTTGCGCGCACGAACGAATTGCTTAAAAAGCTTGCAGCTGCTGGCTAAACGAACCACAACCAGCGATTCGGCCGCGACAGCAACAAAAATGGAACTTAGATGAGGAAGATCGAAAACCGGGGTATGTCTACGCTTGTGAACTAGGGGCAAACTTCCGAACGTGGTTCAACCTACGCCTAGCTACTACCTTCAAAGAATCGGCGAGGGTTGTGGACGAATAGGTCATTGATCTTCGCTTGACTGACACCCATTTCTTGAAGATCCGGGATGACATGACGGTGGATATAGAGGTATTGGTCCACATTGCTACGCGTGAATTCATGCTCAAGGGGAATTGAGCCGTCCGGAGCTTCCTTATGTATATGAAGACAGATGCAGTCGTGAGCGGGACAAAGACGGTCACCGTAACCGTCATCAATGAGTGATTTCATTGTCGCAGTACGCATATGCGGACTCACTAACCGACCAGGGTATCGATCCAGGCCGAGAAAACATCCCTGGTCCAAAATCCACTTCAAATATTCGGTGTCCGTGGTATCGTTCGAGTGGTCAATTTTGACACGCTCGAGATCAACCCGTTCTTCCTTGAAAATCTCAATCTGACGTCGAGCTACTTGACCCGTTGGGTAGGAATGCACCATGATGGGCAATCCGGTCTCGTTATGCGCGCGTGAAACTGCGCGCGTCATGAGCTCGAGATCTTCGGTAACGCCTTGAAAATCGGCAGCGCACTTAAGAATGCCAGCTTTAATCTCCGTACCGCGAAAACCGTCGCGGACATCCTTGATAAATTCGCGAGCCATCTGGTTGGGAGATACCCCTCGTAGAAATCGAGGGACATCAAGCCACCAACCCGTGGTATTGATGATGTTAACGCCCGAACCGAGCGAGACTTCTCGCAATAGTTCCGGATCTTTCCCAAGATCGTAGGTTGTGGCATCAACGATGCTGTCGATGCCAGCTGCTTTGGCTCGCTTAAAGGTATCAATCGCTCGTTGTACCCGATCTTCCGGACCGAAAAGATCGGGAAACTGTCGAAACATCCCCGGTGCGCTCACCATGACGTGCTCGTGCATGAGCGTGAAACCCAATTCGCTACTGTCGATAGGACCCGTAACAGTTTGGATTTGAGCCATGCTACTTCTTGACTAGCTGCCGGATGCTAATGGGCTTATTTTCGTTCGCCGACTTATAAGCTGCTTCGGTGAGTTGCGATACTTGAATCGCGTAGTCCGGCGGCTCCACCGAGTCAACGCCCTTGCGCATCGCAGCGAAAAATGCAGCATCCGGCGTTGATGCACGAATACGGCGCGGTACTTCGACCTTCTCGTTGTTCAAAAACAACGTTTGGACACGCCATTGATGCATGTGCAACGCTAGACTACCCTCGGTGCCAGAAATGATTAACTGTTCATCGTGCTGTCCAGCGTTGCCAACGGCCGTAACTGTTCCAATGGCGCCATTGTCGAAGGAAATGTTGCATACCATATTGATGTCGACTTTCTGACCATTACGATCCTGTGTGGCCCAGACTCGCTTCGGTCGTAAGCCGGTAACCCAAAGCATGGAAGCGACTAAATGGCTGCCTGTATCTACGAACATGCCGCCACCTCCCAACTCAATGTCAAGCCGCCAGCCGCCAAATGCTTCCCAATTTTGAGTGATATAACCGACAACGCCTCGAATCTCACCCAACTCGCCGCGAGCGATAAGTTCACGAGCATATGCGTACTCAGGGATCCAATGTCGCTGATAGGCGACCATAAGAAGGCATTCCACGCGAGAAGCTAATTGAATCAACGAGTTGGCATGCTTTGATTGAATGACCATAGGTTTCTCAACCAGCACATGTCGACCGTCTTCCAGACTGCGCTTGACTTGAAGGTTGTGATGCTTGTGAGGCGTACTAATGATGACGCCGTTGGATTCGACGTTTTTTAGCATCGCCTGCCAATTAGAAAAATACGGGATAGCGTACCCGGCTCGTTCCTGCAGTTGCTTTGCGTGATCTTCTTCGGGGTCGGCAACTCCGACGATCTTTGTACGCTTATCTGCCAATATGCGAGGAACATGAGCATTGCGCATGTTCCCCCCTGCGCCGACAAGTACGACATTTAGCGCGGCTTTAGCCATATGGAATCATCGTTTTTATCTGCTCGAACGATTTTACACGTGAAGACAATTTCTACCTACGACATGTCGTCGAAATGATGTTGTTGGGTTATAGGTATTATTTATAAATTATTGATATATATAAATAATTATACGAATACTATGCACTCGGAAGGAGTCCCCTGAAAAGACGGTATGGTGGTTATAGTAGCTCGTTAGTAAGTTCGAGAACGCCAGCACCCAAGATCCAAAGCCCAATGAGAAAGACAAAAGAAAAGATTCCCTGACGAAATTTTTGATCAGATAGTTTGGGCGGGAAACGGGTCGCGAAGTAAGTCACGACAGCAACTACGGGTACGGCAGCCAAGATCATCAAGACGAGCGATTGGGTAAACACACCTTCTATAGCGACGATCGTGGTGCGTGTCAACGTGGTAACGCCTAACATCGCTAGCAGGGAAGCGCGTATTGATGCTATGAGGATCGGTTGCTGGTAAGCGAACCAACCAACGATTGGACCAGAAGCAGCAAAGAGGCCGCCAAACAAGCCACCTACAAAACCTACGCTGACTGTCGCAACACGCGATGATTGATGCTGCTTGGGGGTTGGATCTCTCGCAAGGGTGAAACCGCCTGCAATAAGGAATACACCAAAGAGGATTTCTAATGTAGCTACGGACTGATCACCAACGTAATCAAGCAGGAAAAGCCCAATGCCTATGGCGGGTACTTGCCCAAGCGTAAGACATATGAATATACGTTTATCTATGTGTCGGTATGAGCTAATTAACGCAGCGAATACGTTTAAAAAAGCTAGTACGCTTATTGCTGCGGCTGTATCAGCGACCGACAGCACACCGGCAGCCTGCACGATGGCCATCACCATAAGACCGAGCGCAAAACCGGAAAGAGCTTGAATCCAAGTGCCAACAGCGGTTGCAACTAGAAATATCGCATAAACATACCAGTCAATCAACAGACAAGTCAGGTAGCAATTGAGGGAATACGCGCATGGGGGGTCTGATCAGGACGTGCTTTGACCAAACTCGTTATGGTTCGCGCTATACCAAGCATGGTCTTTCCACTGGTCATTTGCGAGTTGAGTTATTTAACGAGTATCTTTGCTATGGTCCTCTTCGGATGCAATAGTAGGGGTATCGTCATTGCGTTCATCGTCGGCATCCTGTAAGTTGTCCCGAGTCTCCTCATCACGGTCGTTGACGAACCAGAATGACGGTTGATTAAGCGTTACAAAAGTTGCTCGCACCCACTTACTTAGCGCGAAGACAAGCCACAGAGACCATGCCAACATCGCTAACTGATATAGCCAGAAAGGTAACGATATGACCCACGCTGTCGGTAGTTCGCCTCGACTTTGATCGGCAAACCAATTCAGGCTTTGTGCAGCGGCCGATACGTACGACACATTGCCAATCAACGGGGAGGATTCAATAAACATATCAGGAGCCGTAAATAGAGCGTTCAGTACCGTAATGAATAGTGCGAGTATGCCGATAACCGCAAGAAGAACTAGGCCAAGCTGCACTAATCGATACGAACTCTGCTGAAGTAGCGCTAACGTCGACCTTGAGCGCCACCAGATACCCACAATCCACAACACGACGAAAATCAAAGCCCAGATATTCGCTAGCGTAGCGCCGACTGCAACCAACACGGCATCGAGTTTAGTTAACGGAAATTTCGGTAAGAAAGTAAGCGTGAGCGCAACCAACACAGTCACTAGCACGACTCCCCAGAATAACACGGCTGAGCCTATGGATGGTCCGCCAAGCAGCATAATCCAGCGATTTCGTGGCAAGGTAACCGCTAGCTGAATATTTCTTGCATCGCGATTGAGGGTGACTTGAGGCGTTCTGTAGAGCCAAGTTAGACCGGTCTCGTTACGCCATTCGACAGTGTAATAGTTCTCGCCATGAGCGATAGGTAATTTGACGGTTGACGTGACACCTAGTGGCTGCTCTTCGCCATTTAATGTCAATACTTCAACAGATGAATCCGGCGGCAGATTCAAAGTGACATCATCAACCACACTTGCGTCGATCTTAAGCGTTAACGATGTAGTCATTGCTCGGATGCCAGGCGAGGTCGCCAGTCTTATCTGTTTTACGGAGACGGTGTCGCCTGGCGCGGGGACCGGTCGCGTGAGATGAAGAGTCAACGACTCACCCACACGAGGCTTAAACAACGTCGCGTTTTGCGTGGTACGAGAAGGCGTGACACCGCGACTCTCGAAATGCCAGAAGTCACTACCGTGTACTAACCAAAGCTCGACCCATCGGTTATGAGTAGGCGCTACAAGCTCTAGTGCATCATTGAGGGACAATGTACTCCGCCAACTCACATGGCTCGTATCCGGTGACACGTTGATTACCGCATGCTGATCCTGCACTTCGATCTGCTCAGATACAACGGTCTCACCAGGCAGCAGGGGGATGGCGATCGACACATTCTCGCTTCGATCGTTGTCGATCCGCACTGTCGTGACAGCACTGGGTTCGAACGCAAGATCTAATTCACGTTGAACGACAACTTGATGTTGAAATTGATAGGAACTCGCAGCCAATTCGACCATCTCGACATGGTCGGGTTGACGTTGCAATAAGATACGGTGTACGTTCGCATCCACATCTTCCTTGATGACCCAACAACAGATCTGGTAGGCGATGGTTGCGGGTTCCAAAGGGAAACTGAGAACGATATCGTAGAGTTCATTGAGGTCATATTGAAGCCGAAATTGAGTCTGCCCTTTAGGGATTTGAACGAACATCGTGCCCGATTCACCTAGCAGCAACGGCTGACTCAACCCGTCGCGCGTCGCTTCTTTAAGTGTGGTGTACGGTTCGGTCTTCGGCAGGGGGACAGCAACGTTCGCAGCACTGAGATAAACCAATTCAAGCGTTAGTTTGTCGGCGCTAGCCATGCTGAGTGTCGCGCGTTCCAGGCTTGCGCAACCTGGCAGGCACTCTGGAGAAGCCGTAAGGCGCTCTTCCAGTTCCGCTAGTAATCGACCTTCCGGAAACGCAGCACTTGTAGACATGGCGGTTGCGGACAGTAGGAGCGCGGGTAGCACTTTACTCAGCCAACGCGGAATCCATTCCGACTCCCTCGCTTTGGCGACAACAAATATGAATAAAACGACCAGATGCAATACCGCAATCAAGGCGAACACTAGCCTTGTTGCCGGAGGCGGTAGGAATGTCAGTCCTATACGCTGATCTTTGCTGACTGGACCAGACCACCTAAATCGAGCTGTATCCCAGTGCCAATCGGGCTTACCAGGACCGGTTTGAACTGCGACACCAGTACTGGATTGGGGCACATCGACAGCTTTAGTAGCAGCAAGACGTTCGTTCACGACGGTTTTGCGCTCCTGGACAGTCGATCGCGCCGGCGCGGACTGGATGAAAGCCATGTCATGCTCGCTCAAGTCAATGAGCTTTGACGCGGTCGGTGAAAGGTTGGCTCCCATGATCTGATCACTGCTGAATATGTCATCTAACTGTGGGTATACAGCCTGACGTACATTGCTTGCCGCTACGTATATCGTCGCGACCGCGATTGGCACCATAAGTGCCCAATAGAAGATCTGCACGACTTGCTTGGCTCGCTCCGAACGCAATTGCCGATCAAGTAGCAGCAATAAACCTAGGAGCAACCAACCGAGCGCCGGTTCAGGGTACTCTTGAAAACTAAGCAAGATCGCTACGAATACCACGCCAGCAACCGGTATGCCACCCACCCGATAGGCGATGGCCACAATCAATACGGAAATGAAAATGTCCCACAGATTCCACCACGCGGACGCCCACGACCCTTGGACGCTATCTACGCCTCTTGTCCATAAGAGCTTCCAACCAGGAGGTATGTGCATATCAATGGCTAGTGAGTCGGCTTCGACCGACCAGCCGTTGGCAGCGATTTCATGCCTTGAATTGAGCATGCTGACGGCTTCAATTTGGCGTTCGGATGGTCGTAACGCGATACCTGATTCAGCGCGAGGTTCGCGAGCCAGAACCGTCACTAATCGTTTCACACCATCCACTTTGACGGAACCGAGGTCGTAATCCGCGGAAAGTCGAGTTTCGGTTTGAATATCGGCTGCAATTGAATCTGCCACAATCAAGGAACTGCCATCGAAAGCAAGCCAAATCTGACGCATGATGTTGAACAATGCGGGCTTAGGATGGGGATTACCGCGACGCTCGTTAGTTAACCGCAACGATTCGCCAATGTCTACTTGATAGGTAGGTGCACTACCGAAGGGTGAATCCACCAGCATAGGATCAATCGGCAATGCGCCTTGGACTTCTACCGTCCGATGTTGCGGATCTGATTCGAACACCCAGATTTCAGATGCTGGCCAATGGCTGCCATTCGCAACAGGTTTGAATTCGTCGACCGTGCGCAGACTTGTTGCAAAGATGGTTATCCACGCGATGCCGCGCGCTACTTGGACGCGAACGCTTCCATCGTTCGCCAGTTGAACAGGTACGTCAGCCGTCACCTTGACAACGCGAAACTCATCAAAGATGGGTTTGCCCAGTGATTCGATTCGGTCCATGCCGTCGGCCGTCAATCGAATACGCGTCTCAAGAGTTTGGGGGATGCCGTCAATCAGGCGCCGATAGACATCCAAGCGCAGCGAATTCTCGGACGCTCGGTCTCTCTCTTGCGGCGTTAACCAAAGCTTTCCGTTCTCGATCTTTGGAACGGCGACGTTTTGACCGTCTATGCTCAGTTTAACGATCGCTGCGCCTTGGGGTATATCGATCGTTCGAGGGGCACGATCAAAGTACATCCGACCGGTCACAACAAAGGGGTCTTGGTCTAGATACACGCGAGCAATATCACCCGCCAGGCCTATCCTCGCCGGTTTCCGGTTGACTTCAACCTCGACCGGGCGCGCGTCGCCTATAGGCAGTTCAAGATATCCGGCTGCATTCGCATGACCTTCGATGCGAAAATCCAGTCGATCTTGATCGCCTTTGGTGAGACGGAAGTCAATCTCTGACATCCAGATACAAGGTAATCGCCCGGCAGTTACATCGTTCAACGGGCAATTAATATCCGGGTGGGCTTCCAATACCCAGTCTTTCCAAGTTTCAAGCTCTGGTGGTACATAGACTTCTTGGGCGATAAGCGGGGACGCAAGAGGGATACTCACCAACCACAAAAAAACACCTGCGGTGAGCGCGCGTCGCGTTCGATTTGCGGTCAGTGGTTTATGTCCCCACGGTAGATTCAAGGATTCGCCGCATATAGATAAAGCCAATTGAACTATTAGACACGTTTTTCATATTGAGTTTCTGAAGGTCAGTGAGCACCATGGTGAACAATATACCGGTAAATGGGCATATGACTGCGAATTACCGCTGTGATAATTCGCTTATTAGCCTGCTCGACAACACTTGGAATTTCCGTGGCTTTATCCCATCTATCTGTTGCAAGCGATTTCGTCGATTCCCTCCCGGCAGATCCGATTCAAGGTAACCACCTACGACAAGTTAGAGGGGCTTGCTATTCTTTTGTGGAACCTTCTCGGGCCGGAAAGCCCCAACTTTTAGCGGTTTCCACAGAGCTTGCTGAAAGCCTTGGATTTTCCCAAGAGGACTGCCACTCTCGCGAGTTTTTGGACGTTTTCGCCGGCAACGCGCTCCTGGCTGGCATGAAACCGTACGCGATGTGCTACGGCGGTCATCAATTTGGGAACTGGGCCGGTCAACTTGGCGATGGTCGCGCCATCACGCTTGGAGAGCTCCTTGATCGCACCGGCGTGAATCAGACCTTACAACTGAAAGGTGCAGGACGTACCCCCTACTCTCGTTCTGCAGACGGCCTTGCGGTCTTGCGTTCGTCAGTCCGCGAATTCGTGTGTAGCGAAGCCATGCACTATCTCGGGGTGCCCACGACACGAGCATTAACACTCGTTGGATCAGGCGATGCCGTCATTCGAGATGTCATGTATGACGGTCATCCAGCACCAGAACCCGGGGCGATTGTATGCCGGGTCGCACCATCTTTCATTCGGTTCGGCAATTTCGAGATCTGCGTTGCACAGCGAAATATCGAATTGCTGAAGAAGCTAGCCGACTACACCATTGAAACTCATTTTCCTGAACTCGCGACGAAAGAAGCGCCTGCAAGGTATGTCGAATGGTTTCAGAACATACATGATCGAACGGTAGAAATGGTCGTACATTGGATGCGGGTTGGTTTCGTTCATGGGGTGATGAATACAGACAACATGTCGATTCTCGGCTTGACGATCGACTACGGGCCGTACGGTTGGTTGGAAGACTATGACCCAGACTGGACGCCGAATACAACAGATGCAGCCACTCGTCGTTATCGATACGGGCAGCAGCCTTGGATCGCCCAGTGGAATTTACTCCAGCTCGCGAATGCGCTCGTGCCATTAGTTGGCGAAACGAAGCCACTTGAAGATGTGCTGAATGGATTTCCTTCGGCATACCAGCGCCGTTGGGAATCCACTGTACGCGACAAGCTAGGACTCGCCGATTCGACCGATACCGATGTTTCAGTCGTCAGTACATTGGAAAACGTCTTGCGACTCTCCGAGACCGATACAACCTTGTTTTTCCGTCTGCTAGCCAACCTTGAAATAGACGCGGTACTTTTATCCGAAGATCCGATGGAAGCGATCGAATCGGCGTATTACTCGGTTTCAAGCGTCACTGCGAAGCAACGCGAGCAAATCAACCGGTGGTTGCGGAATTACGCTGCACTCGTTATTCGACAAAATCAAGATAAGGATCAGCGAATCCAACGCATGAACGCAACGAATCCGTTGTACGTTCCGCGCAATTACCTTGCGCAGTTAGCTATTGACGAAATCGAGAAAGGTAACCTTCAGTACTTTGATGATTGGTTACAAGTACTCAAGAGACCCTATACCGAACAACCAGGTAAGGAAGACTTCGCTGCGAAACGCCCGGATTGGGCGCGTACACGCGTTGGTTGTTCGATGTTGTCCTGTAGTTCCTGAGACAGAGCAGCCCAACGGTCAGTCAATCAATTTATTGATTGGATATTCCACGATTCCTCGCGCACCAGCAGCCAGCAATTGAGGCACGATCGTTCGCACGGTGCTTTCGTCGACAATTGCGTTCAGGTCGACCCAGTCTTCATCGGTTAACGCCGACATCGTAGGTTGTTGAAGAGCCGGCAAAATCGCCACGACATCGTTGACCGATTGCTTACGCACATTCATCATTAAACCGACCTTTCCTTCCGCGTTCAGGCAGGCTTTGAGCATCAATGCCAGGTTGTCGACTTTCTCACGTTTCCACTGCGATTCGTAGGCACCATGATTGACGATCAATCGCGGCGTACTCTGCATGACCTCGGCGACGATGCGAAGGTTATTGGCACGTAACGAGCTTCCAGTTTCAGTGATTTCAACGATTGCATCCACGAGCGTAGGCGGCTTGACTTCAGTTGCACCCCACGAAAACTCGACATCGGCGGTCACCTCGCGCTCTTTTAACCAACGCCTAGTCAAATTGACCGCTTCGGTGGCAATCCGCTTGCCATTCAGATCTTGTATGCGCCGAATCTCCGAGTCGTCGGGTACCGCCAAGACCCACCGAACCGGTCCCCTACTTACTTTCGAGAAAACCAATTCACAAATTTGACGAACATCTGCGCCGGTTTCTTGTATCCAATCTAAGCCAGTGATCCCCGCGTCCAACACGCCTAGCTCGACATAACGCGCCATTTCCTGCGCACGAACGAGTAAACACTCAATTTGAGGGTCGTCGATGTTCGGGTAGTAGGATCGTGAGGAGAATGAAATGACGTAGCCAGCTCGACCGAACAACTCGCCGGTAGCTTCTTGCAAGCTTCCTGATGGCAGACCTAGTTTGAGTGCCTCTGAGTTCATTTCTTACCGTAAACCTTCTCTGGATCGAAGACACGTTCCTCAACAATTGATTCGTCCCCAGAGGCCGGATCAACTTCTCGAAAAAAGCAACTTTCGTAACCTTCATGACAAGCCGCACCGCCGACTTGCTCTACTTTGACCAGTATCGTATCGGCGTCGCAATCGTAGTAGATGTGCTTTAGTTTCTGCACATTGCCACTTGTTTCACCTTTTCGCCATAACGATTGCCGGCTGCGAGAGTAATAACACACTTGACGCGTCCGCAGCGTTTCTTCATACGCTGTTTCATTCATATATGCAAGCATGAGTACTTTGCCGTCATGGTCGTTCTGCGCGATGGCAGGTATGAGTTCACTTTTTCGAAAGTCAGGACCATTCATGAGGATACAGAGCGACAGAAAGAACAAAAACGCATTGAATCGGGCGTCTACCTTCCCGTACGAAGTATTTCGCGGTGAGCCGGCAGGCACCAAAGCGTGTGCAATTATCAGAACTATTTCGTGCCAGTGAAGAAAATCCAGATAAAAGGCGAGCGCGATGTACAGCAAACTGCATTGAATCTCTCGTGCATTGACCGCCTCACTATCATGCGCACCCTAACAACCTGACGTCACCGCATCCAGCCAATGATTCTGTCTAACAAAATGAACCGTCTCGGCACGGAGACCGCCTTTGAAGTGCTCGCGCGAGCAGAAGCGCTCAAAGCCAGCGGACGAGACATCATTAATCTCGGTATCGGTCAGCCCGACTTCAAAACAGCGCCTCACATCGTTGATGCAGCGATCAAAGCTTTACGCGACGGCCATCACGGCTATACGCCTGCGCCGGGTATCCCCGCTCTAAGAGAAGCGGTGGCCAAAGACATCTTGACGTGGCGTCACGTCGAGGTGCATCCAGACAACATACTTGTGGTGCCGGGTGGTAAGGTCACCATGTTCTTCGCCATACTCATGTTCGGCGAAGCTGGATCAGAAATTCTCTACCCCAATCCTGGATTTCCAATCTACGAATCGGTGATTAATTTTTCCGGGGCAAAATCAGTACCGATTCCACTAGTTGAGTCGCTGGGATTTTCTTTCAGTGCGGACACCATACTCGATTTGATGACGCCGAATACACGCTTGGTGATCATCAATTCACCAGCTAATCCAACAGGCGGCGCCGTAACGAAACGTGAAATCGACAAGCTCGTTGAGGGGCTAGAAGCGTTTCCTGATGCAGTGATTTTGAGCGACGAGATCTACGCGCGTATTTGCTACGGCGACGAAGATCATGTATCACTTTTAAGCTATCCGCAAATCCGCGACCGGTTGATTTTGCTTGATGGCTGGAGCAAAACGTATGCCATGACGGGTTGGCGAATGGGTTACTCGGTTTGGCCGGCTTCGCTCATTGACCACGCCACTCGACTCGCCATCAACTGCCACTCTTGCGTCAACGCCTCTGCGCAATTTGCGGGGATCGCCGCGTTAGAAGGTCCCCAGGATTTCGTTGATACGATGGTGAACGCGTTTGAAGAGCGGCGCCAGATCATTGTCGATGGTTTAAACGGACTTTCGGGTATATCTTGCACTGAACCGATGGGAGCTTTCTACACGTTCCCCAACATCACCGGAACCGGACTAAGTGCAGCCCAATTGCAAAACCGCATGCTTGAAGAGGCCGGTGTTGCCACTGTTGCGGGCACATCATTCGGTGCATACGGTGAAGGTTACATCCGTTTTTCCTATGCGGCTTCCGTTGATGAAATCACACGGGCCATTCAGCGCATTGACGATTTTCTGGGTACGATTGACGTCAACGAGAACGCGTCGTAGCGCTTTAAGAATCTATGCCACTGTGTCGTAACAGCGCGTCAATTTGCGGCGACCGACCACGGAAATTGGTAAACATCTTTTCCGCTTCGATTGAACTACCAACCTCAAGGATTTCATGCAGAAATCGCGAGCTCGTTGCCGAGTTCTGCAACCCCTCCTCTTCAAACGCTGCGAAAGCATCTGACGATAACACTTCGGCCCAAAGGTAGCTGTAGTAGCCGGCAGCGTAACCACCAGCAAAAATGTGCCCAAATCCATAGGGAAATCGATCATACGGTTTGTTAGACAGCATGCCTGTGCGTTCTCTCATTTCGCGCATGGTTTTCAGCGGATCGAAGTTCTCTGTCTGCGTATGAAGGCTCAGATCTAATAAGCCAAACTCTAGCTGACGTACCATCGCCATACCCGAATTGAAGTTTTTCGCTTCGATCAAACGATCAAGCAGTTCTGACGGTAGCGCTTCGCCAGTTTCAAAGTGACCAGAAATACGTTTAAGCGATGCCGGTTGCCAACACCAGTTCTCCATGAACTGGCTCGGTAGTTCCACGGCGTCCCATTCGACGCCATTGATGCCAGAAACACTCGCGTAGGACTGCTGGGTCAACATGTGATGAAGGCCGTGGCCGAATTCGTGAAATAGCGTGACAACCTCAGAATGCGTGAGCAACGAAGGCTTGCCGTCTGCCGGAGGGGTGAAATTGCAGGTCAGATACGCCACGGGTAAAGCAATCGCATTCCCAACGGCCCGACGGCTGCGACAATCGGCCATCCAAGCGCCGCTACGTTTCTTTTCTCTAGCGAATGCGTCCAAATAGAACCTGGCGATCAATTCACCCTGACGACTTATTTCGTAGAACCTCACATCCGTGTGCCACAACGAAGGGCCTTTGGCAGGTTTGATCGCCACATTGAAAAGCTCGCCGGCGATGTCAAACATGCCCTTGATGACGCGATCAAGAGGAAAGAAAGGTTTCAATTGCGCGTCGGATACGTCGTATAACGACTCCCGCATACGTTCGGCAACGAAATTGAGATCCCAAGGTTCAAGAGCATCCAAGTTCAATTCGTTTGTTGCGAATTCGTTCATACGCGCGAGTTCCTTGTGGGCTTGCGGTAGCACTCGTTGTAACAAATCGTCCAGAAATGTCTTTACCTCATCCGCGGAAGTTGCCATCTTTGGATCAATGGAGTACTCCGCGAAGTTCTCGAAACCGACGAGTTGCGCTAGCTCGGTACGCGCGGTAAGAATGTCCTGGACGATGGTCAAGTTGCTGTAAGTGCCAGCCGAAGGTCCAACATCGGACGCACGTGAAACGTATGCCTCGTACATCTCCTCGCGTATTTCGCGATTCCGACAGTGCATCATGGTGCTGGCGTAAGAGGCCATATCAAGCGTTAAGACATAACCGTCAAGCTGCTTGCGTTCAGCAGCAGCTTTGGCAACGGCAAGATTCGGCTCTGGAATTCCACTAAGCATGTTCGAGCTTGGAACAAACTTGGTCCAGGCGTCGGTTGCATCAAGTACGTTGTTGGAAAACTCACTGCTCAATTGCGTTAGTTTTTGACGAAGGCTTTTGAAACGGGTGCGCGCGGTTTCTTCCAGAGCGACCCCATTGCGTTTGAATGTGCGAATCGAATCGCGAATTACCTTTCTTTGGGCAACGTTTAACGCTTCGAAGGACTCATCGTTAGCTAACGACTCGACAACTTCGTAAAGTGGCCGTGACTGGCTCAGGCGGGTTTGATGCTCGCTTAATTTCTGCAAGGCGCCGTCGTGAGCAGCTCGCAAGTCGTCGTGACTCACCACTGAGTTCATATGTGAAATAGGCGCCCAAGCGTCATTGAGTTCAACATCAAGGGCTTCAAGCGGCATCATCAATCTATCCCATGTGGGTTGCGTTGCCGCTGATTCGACGATCGTATCGACCTCACGTTCGTGAGTCTCAATGAGTCGATCGACAAACGGTTCGATTTCGTCAGCCGAAATGTTCTGATGATCGGGCAAATCATGGATGGTCGTACGCATAAGAATTGGGCTAGAATCTAGTTATTCGAACCCTTAATTTTGCGAACTAACGTATGGACGACTGCCATGGCGATTAAGAACGTATTCGATATGGTCAAAGATGTAAAGCAGGAACTTGAAAACCTATCGATTGAAGATCTTGAGCAAGAAATGCGAGAAAACGACGATTTACTTTTGCTGGATATACGAGAGATTCAGGAATACGTTGACCTTGGTTCCATTCCGTCGGCCATTCATGCCCCGCGCGGGATGCTTGAGTTCTGGGCAGATCCGGCGAGTCCCTACTATCGCAACTACTTTCAAGAGGGCAAACGCATCGTGCTGTTCTGCGCAGGAGGCGGACGATCGGCGTTCGCGGCTAAAGCGCTAAGAGAACTTGGCTACGAAAACGTCGCACACCTTGAAGCAGGTTTCACCGGCTGGACGGCAGCTGGCCGCGAGATTGAGGCTACTTCGGCCAAGTCCCGCTGGATGCGAAAGCCGCGCGACTAATGCAATGAGCGTTTAGGCAAACTCGAAGTACGCGTTAGATACGACGACACGCCCGTCCACTGCGCCTTCAAAAATAACTCTCCCCTCGCCTTCGCGCCACGCTCGAATATTCAGTGTGTCGCCCGGAAATACAGGTGAAGAAAAACGTACTTTGATCTTTCTGAAACGGACGCTATCGCTGTCGCATAGTTCGCCGAGCAGACTTTGCGCACAATGGCCGAATGTACACAATCCATGCAGGATCGGCGCCTCAAAGCCCCCGAATTTCGCAGCGTCAGGATCAATGTGCAGTGAGTTGTAGTCGCCCGACAAGCGATATACATGCGCTTGATTCTTACCGATCGACACTGCTATGTTGAAGTCGGGCGAACGTTCCGGCGCAACAATCTTTTGAGAAAAGGTCTGCCCTACGCCTTCAAACGGCTCAATATCGCCTAATTGCTCAACGCCTCGGCGAAAAGAACCATTCACCATGCGAACACAGCCTTGTCCGTCTGAATCCGTTACGATACTTTCGTACTCGCAGAAACCATTTCCACGCCCGCGAGGATGTACGCCGATCAAGCGCGACCTAACCGTTACGCTGCCTTGCAAGGGCAATGGCTTAAGTACCTCAAGATATCGTTCGGCATCAATGTTCAGCGGACCTGGCGAGTTTGGAATGTGCGAGCTATTGACCGGCGCACCGGCCCCGCCCCATCGAATCGAAAACGTAGGAAACACCGCAAAGTCTGGATGGGACTCGTAGATGTAGCGCAGATCATCAATGCCGATACCAACTGCATAAAGTAGCACATCGCGTCGATCGTACGCGATGGACACCGGTTCACCCCACGCACTGGGTTCGCCATTCGGCAGCGCTGCTTGCGCGTTGTAGATGGCCATCTTGCAGGTACCTCTTACTCTTAATCGCGTTCTAAGATCAGCGTGCCCGTCGTCGACAACGTGCCGCCGGTGCCGTTAACGATACAGTTCGCCGCTTCAGTCTGTTTGCCAGGATCGCCGTTAATCCCGTCTTCGGCTGTGCCCGACATTTGACGGTATGCCTCAACCAATAGTTGCATGCCATACATACCGGAGTGATTGAAAGACAATCCACCACCATTGGTATTGATGGGCAAACGACCCCCAGGGGCGGCATGACCTTCTTTCCATAAGGTGTAGCCGCGACCACGCGGCGCAAGCCCGAGCATCTCGGCAGTGATTCCAGCCGTAATGGTGAAGGAATCGTAGATCATCGCCATCTCAATGTCATTTGGACCCATACCCGCCATCTGGTACGCGATCTTCGCGGACCGATGCGCAGAAGTTGCCGTAAAGTCCTCCATTTCCACCATATTCGCATGTCCCATTGACTCGCCCGCGCCAACAACCCAAACTGGATTCGATTTGAGCGTGCGGGCTATCTCTGGTCGCGCGAGAATCACGGCGCCACCGTGATCAGTGACCAAACAACAATGGTAGAGCGTCATCGGCCATGCGATCAGTCGAGCCCCCATCACGTCTTCGATGGAAATTTCTCCGCCGAACGGATTGGTTTCCTTGGAGTACATCAATGCACGCGGGTTCAGCATGGCCCACTTTCGCGTCACCACACTCACATGCGCGAAGTCCTCCGGCGTCGTACCGTATACGTGGTTGTGCCTAACCATCGCATGAGCATATTGCGCTGGCGCGCCAGCAATGCCATAGGCAGCGGTCGCCTCTTCGGCCGGCGAAACTTCGCCGCGGCCGCCACCCCCGCGTCCACCCATACCTCGATACGACCATCCAGCTTCGCCATGACTGATGAGCGCAGTATCAATCATGCCGGTAGCGATTGCGGCCAAAGCATGGCGCACATGAAGTTGAAACGAGCAACCGCCGACAGACGTGGTATCAATATATGAAGGATGCAGTCCTAGGTGTTCTGCAAGCTCCGAAGACCAACCAGCAGAAAACACGCCATCAATATCACTGATGGGAATGCCCGTGTACTCCGACACGTTCTTTATGGCTTCAATATGCAGCTGCAACGACGTACAACGAATTGATCGCTCCTCGCCTCCTGGATAACCAATGAGGTTGGACTCGCAAGCGCCTACCAATGCAGCTTGGTACGATAGATCTGGCATCTTCATGCTTCAACGACCCTCCAAAATGGGATAAACGTATCGTCGTTCGCCTGCTCGAACTCAACTTTTACTTTACAACCGATCTTGATATCTTCAGGTTTATTGGGATCAACGCCGCGCAACACCGTTTGCATACGATCGCCTTCTTTTAAGTCGATAAAGGCAGTGACAAACGGTAGTTCGTTGCGCCAATTTCCTGCGGCCAAGCGATGTTGAACGGCAAAGGTGTAGAGTGTGCCTTCGCCGCTTACTTCAATCCAATCAAGTCGATTCGAGTGACAAAACGGACAAATCAGGCGAGGGTACCAGTGAACCCGGTTGCAATCTCTGCAGTGGGGAAGCACAAGCTTGCCTTGTTTAGCACCCTCCCAGAACGGCTTGTTGTGTTGACCCTGACGCGGGATCGGTTTATCGTATGCCACTAAATTGTTCCAAATAAAGTCGTAGAGGTATGTCCGCAAAATTATCTATGGCACCTGTGAGTAAATACACGGATGTCTTGCAACGATTGGATTTTGGCACATTGATCTAGTAAAAACATTCCATATCAATAAGTTAAGTTAAAGTCAATCTCAGTCATAGAGGGCTACAAACGCATACGAGACCCGTCGTTAATCATCGCTCCGTATAGAGTTTTACCAGCGAAACTCGCACTGATGACGAAGGCCGCTTTACACCAACGCCATTCTCGACCACATGGTTTCGGAACTCACACGTTTCTTTCACTCGCGGAAGCACTGTAAAAGCTCCGAAAATAGACCGATGCCGGCAATTGCATGAGCACCATTTGATACGAAAAGCTGTACTCAAACGCATCCAGGTCTTTTAGGTGCGCATTTCACAATGTCTTTGCGTGATCCAATGCAGAATACAACGAAATGAAACGTGAAGTTCAAGAAAAATTTAGTTTCCGCCATGAATTGGCAGCGATTGACCATCCTGTCGCGTAATATGCGTTACGATACGCTTGTTGATACATCACATCAACGCAGCGAAGCATGCGTTGATGGAGTTTTATTCGCCGTTGATGATGTGATCAATTCTGTCGATTCATGTCGTTGGATTGGTACTGCGTTTGATGTTGTAGTACATCTGCTTTCCATGCAACCCAGGAAACGACGTAACACCGATACCCAGTAAAAGGAGAAAGTTATGACCTCTGCAGATTCCATATCGCTCTTTGATGCTCTCTACAGCTGTCGCGCGATGAGACGGCTTAAGAGCGACCCGGTTCCAGACGAACTCATACTGAAACTGATTGATGCCGGTAACCAGGCACCGAGTGGCTCGAATCAGCAAGGCGCTCGTTGGATCGCAGTTAAAGATCAAACGCAAAAGGAAAAACTCGCCGCGCTCAACAAATCCGCCGTACAGGCTTACACAGGCGTCGAATCCACTCGACTTGACAGTCTAGCCCATCAACCGGCCGACAAACGACAGCGGATGTTGAATGCGGTTCTGTGGCAAGCCGACAACATGCAAGACATACCCGTATTACTGATTGCATGCTATGAATTCCCAGGTCCGGTTGCCAATCCAGCCCATGCTGCGGGCTCCGTTTGGCCAGGAATACAAAACGTACTACTGGCCGCCCGCGCACTAGGCCTGGGTGCCGCACCGACGACCCTTGGATTAACCAATCCCTCCGCGGTAAAGGAGACTCTCGGTCTACCGGACAATATGGCCGCGTTCTGCCTTATCCCTGTGGGCTATCCAATGGGTAATTTCGGTCCCGTCACGCGGTTGCCGGTGGAAGATACGATGCGATGGGATCGCTGGGACGCCTAAGATCTCATGGATTTCGTCACTTGGTCGTGGATTTTTCTCGTCGTTTACATCGGCGCAATGCTTGCGATTGGCGTATGGGGGACGTTTAAAGTCAAGCACGCCGACGATTTCGCCACGGCGAGAGCGTCATATGGTCCCGTATTTCTAGCTTTTGCATTTGCTGCGACAACCGCTAGCGGCGCGACGTTTTTAGGTGGACCAGGACTCGCTTATACCTATGGCGCATCAATGCTCTGGGGAAGTTTCCTCTACCCCATGGGCGCGTACTTCGGCGTGCTTATTTCGATGCGACTGGTCGCGACAGCAGGTCATCGGTTCGGAAATCGCTCAGTACCGGAATACCTTGGGGACCGGTTTCAATCCGATGCGTTGCGAATCACTGTATCGCTGATCTCACTCGTGCTATTTTTCTATATTGCAGGTCAGCTGGTGTCCGGACTTGTGATGTTCGAGACCATGTTGGGCTTCGACCCCATGTGGGCTCTAATCATTACCACGGTAGTCCTGTTGATATACGTCGTCATGGGTGGTGCACACGCCGACATTCTCACGGACGGCATTCAAGGCATGATGATGCTCGGACTAGCGATAGCAGTCATCATTTTGTTCTTATTCGCGATCGGATTTGAAGGTGGGTTGCCTGACTTATTCGACAATCTGACGGATCAAGACGAGCACCTGACCGAGCCTCTAAATGTTACGACACCTTTAGCGCACTCTTGGTGGTCGGTAGTCGCCATTTTCCTGGCGCACATACCGCTGGGACTATTGCCCCATTTAGGCAACAAGCTATGGGCGCTCAAATCTACCAGTCAACAAAAATCTTTCGTAAAACTCGCATTCGGATGCGGTTTGACACTTGGCATGATGTCCTTGGGCGGTTTACTTGCCCGAGGTTTGCTAGGGGACGACCTATTGCAAACCGGCGAGTCGCCGAACGCCTCGTTGCCGTTGTTATTTATCGAGATATTTCCAACTTGGTTAGCGGCTTTAATTGGTGTTGGCGTACTCGCCGCCATCATGTCGACCGCTGACGGTTTGGTCGTTTCATCTTCGCAAATCATTGCCAACGACCTATACCGACGTTCGATATTACCTCGAACACGATTTGCAAGAACGCACTCCGAAGCACAAATCGACAAACAAGTTCTGACGATTAGTCGAGTGTCAACGGTGATCGTGTTGTTATTGTGCGCCGGTATGGCTTGGTCGCTTCAAAACACGAATATTGCGCTCATTGTGATGATCGGTACGGGCGGCATGATGGCTGCATTTGCAGGACCGCTTGTAGTCGGCGCATTGTGGAAAGGAGTGACGAAGAATGGTGCATTCGCAGGATTACTTGGAGGTTTTGGATCGTTCATCGTCCTTCATATGCAAATTCTTGATCCAAGCTGGTTCGGCGACAGTGGCGTTGCATTCACGGTGGTGAACTGGCTTTATAACGAGGGTCCAAATCCGTTTTCGTGTGCGGCTATTGGCGAGCTTATAGCAGTGTCGTTAACGTTTGTCGTATCCAAATTGTCAAAACCGCTGCCTCAGGCATTCGTAGACGAAATTTTTGACGATCGACCTACCACAGCGAGCGCATGAGACTAGCTCGTCCCAAGATAAAGACTACCTGCTCAAGTGTTCAATGTCTAGTCCGCTCGCTGTGGCGCAAACAGTTGCTCAATCTCGTCTTTCTCTAACGACAGCGGTATCTGGTTTTCGTCAAGTTCAATCCGAGCCGAGGAGATGCGGTCAGCAAGACATGGCTTAGCTTCGTGCCATCGAGGATCGTCAATGGACATGAAAAGAGGTGGTTCTCGCCAGAGCCTGGCGGTAGCGCTATCAACTAGCGGTCTAGAACAAAGCACGCCTTCGTGAATATAAGCCTCAAGTATCAGATCGTTGGCACTCCAGTTATTTGCCGCATGCGCTAACGACTCAAACAACGCAAGGTTGAGATGTTGAGACGGAGGGGCCAACTTGCCATCCGGCTGAACGAGCTGCTGGAAATATTCAGCAATTTGAAGATCATCGCGTAGTTCTGCGATACGAAAGGCCTGTACCATCCCTTCAATATCACTTTGGATGCGACGGACATTAGCAATATCAAGTGCAACAAAAGTTGATTGCGGTTGAACTCGCGCCACGCGAAGCCACGCATGTTCAGCGAGTTCCCACTTCGTTAAATCGTACGCAAGATCACCGAGCGCCTGAACTGCTAGCGAATTAGGGTATTCACTTGCCAACGACGCGACCGTATCGGCATATTGACCGATATCGCCTGTTTCTTGAAATTTGGCTGTCGCATTCCAGAAAAGGCGATTAGGGTCAGTCGCAATGTCGAGTCGCTTGTAAAGTTTCGAGGATCTCTCTACGAAGGATTCATGGAGCTCGGACAATAGCGAACTTTCTTTGTAATCGAGAAACCAGCTACCGACCGCGAACGCGTACTCGCGATAGTCCTGAGCGTTATATTGGTGTGATTCGGTACGGAGCGCGCTGTTATCGTACAACGCTTTGCGAACTTGCAAAGTGATGTCGTCTCTTGCCAACTGTAGCGGCGTAGCCGAGTCCTGCCCTACTTCAACAGATCCAGCAAGAACTTCCTTCCAATTCGGTTGTGAGACGTTTACCAACCTGAATTCAATGCGCTCAATGTTGTCATCCGTACTGACTAGCGAACCATCAACGAAGTGCGTAAGCGCCAGGATATGCGACATGCCTGAGGCTTTTTCGCTATCCCACATCACGGCATTGGTCGAGACGGCATCAACGACAGCCACATCGCGACTGAGCGCGACCGAATCTCGCAGAGCCGATGAAAAACCAACACCTAAAGGGGTGAATTCATCATTGTCTGCGAATGGCAATACCGCTAAAGTAATCTGCTTCGGCGCTGCTTGCGGTAAATAGAGCGAATAAATCAGAATCGAACCTAGCACAAGCGCCGTCATAAATAACGTGGTGAAGAAAAAGCTGTGCGTGCTCAGGTAATTTCGTACGTTACCTTGCATGTCATCAATTTGGAATGGATTGGAACGGCCGAACAAACTGCGACCTGCATCGTTCCACGCTGGTCGCAAGTGTTCTATGAAAGGGCTTGAGCTTTCTAGACGCACCTAGAATGGCGCATTGCACTGCGTCATTACATTCAACCTCATATTTGGTGTCAGTCATGAATTTCTACGAACACGTATTCGGCGTCAAAGACAAAATCGCGCTTGTAACAGGCGGCACTCGAGGCATTGGCCTGATGATTGCCGAGGGTCTGGTGCGTGCCGGGGCACGTGTCTACGTTGCGTCGCGAAAAGTCGCAGCATGTCAAGATACCGAACAAGCGCTTTCAGCGCATGGATTCTGCCGTGCGCTCCCGTCAGATATAAGCACCATTGAGGGATGCCGAAAACTTGCTGACGACTTTCGTACGTATGAAAGTCAATTGCATATTCTCGTCAATAATGCCGGTGTGACGTGGAGCATGGCTATTGATGAATTTAACGAGAAAGCATGGGACAAGGTCATGGATCTCGATGCTAAAAGCCCATTTTTCTTAACGCAAGCGCTACTTCCGGAAATTCGTCGCGCAGCAACCCCTGAAAATCGTGCGAGTATCGTGAACATTACATCCGTTAATGGGCTAAAACCTGGTGGACTGCGCAATTACTCATATGTCGTAGCAAAGGCCGGCTTAGGTCAACTGAGTGCGCAATTAGCCCGAGACTTACTGAACGACCATATCAACGTGAATGCCATTGCACCCGGCCCATTTAAGTCGAAAATGACTGCACCAATGTTTGCAACCGAAAAACAAGATCGCGAAGTGACCGAAAGTTTTCCTATGAAGCGCTGGGGCACGATGGAAGATATCGCTGGCTTGACGATATGCCTTGCTTCGAAGGCTGGCAGTTACGTGACTGGTATGACCATTCCTTGTGACGGCGGAGCGACAACGATCACCTAGGGTAACTTCGAAAGGCACAAAATCATGAACCGCCCTAGGTCGTCAATCTCTTGATTTATCTAAGAGACCATCAGGTTGCTGCCTTTACCGCTTCTTCACGTGCCGCTCTAACCTTTTCATTGGTTTGATTGAACAAAAGATCGCGCCGGGCTTTCTCTTCGTCCTCAGTCAGCTTGCGCTTACCTAAGTCCTGACCAACGCGGTAGCCGCGTTCGAGCGCAGGTCGACCACGCAATTGATAGGCCCATCGCTTAACGTTAGGAAACTGTTCCCACATCTCCTCGCTTAACACACGGCCTATAAGAAATGCCCACGGCCACGTGATGATATCCGCAATGGAGTATTCGTCGCCAGCCAAATATTCGTTGACGGACAGCTGTGCGTCCATCACGCCGCATAGTCGATCAACCTCGCCTACGAACCGTTTCTCGCCGTACTCCAATTGTTTCGGATCGTCTGCAATGTTTTTTGCATAGTTCTTGAAATGGTTGGCATTTCCCATCATAGGACCAAGGTTCGCCATTTGCCAGTGCACCCATTGCATGACGCGGACTCGATCTCGCGGTGCGGCAGGTAAGAACTTGCCTTCTTTGTCGCCTAAGTATTCAAGGATTGCACCCGACTCAAAAATGCTGATAGGTTCACCCCCATCGGCAGGTGCGTGGTCAACGATCGCAGGCATGCGATTGTTTGGACTAATGCGTAAAAAATCCGGCTTGAACTGATCGCCGCCACCAATATCTACTGGAATGAGCTTATATTGCAGCCCACACTCTTCGAGCATGATGGAAGCTTTCCAACCGTTTGGCGTAGGCCAGTAGTACAAGTCAATCACGACGGGTTCCTATATCAACGCGAAGGTGTATATTAGCTGTTGGAAATCATGAGTTTGGTAGAGTACCAACGATGCTCGAAATCATGCCCGGCATCTACAAGATAGAACCCGGCAAAATCACCCCGTCGAAGTACATCAGCTTTTTCGTACAACGCAAGGAGGGAAATCTCCTATTCCCTTGTTTGGCAAGTGCGAGTACTTTCATGCCCAGTTGGGCAGAGATTCACGAGCTTGGCGGCGTATCCAAACAATTGCTTGGGGATATGCACTTTGCAACGAAACACAACGATGTGCTATTCGATGAATTCGGTGCAAAGACATACTGCAGTGAAATAGAAGAACCAGATGTACGCCGTAAAGTTCGGCATGTAGCAACGTTTCACTTCGAGCGGACAGAAATCGCGCCTGGCGTCGTGGCCATTCCGACTCCAGGTCATCGACCCGGCGCAGTGAGCTACCTACTCGAGTCACACGGAAGCCGTGTCTTATTTGTAGGCGATTCCATTTGGCATGACGGAAATAGCTGGGCTGCTCTCGCTAGTAAGAAGAATCGTTCAACTATGAAACGAACCCTCGAATCACTGTGTGCGGAGAAATTCAAGACCATCTTGACGAACAGTAATGTCACGAATTCAGTTTGTCACGTCGACTTCAATTCACTCTCGAAAAAGAACGCCTTTCTGACGGAATTGGGTAGCGCCCTTTAGCCTTTAGAAGAATTTATTGGCCATGGTTGCGGTCGCAATCTAAACCCGTGCTTTTAGCCATGGCGAACAAACAGAGCAACCCCATAGCTGAGGATTGTTCGATAAGCCAAACGTCACCGGGCAATCCGTTGCGCTGTTGTTACAGGCCTATAAGGGCGCTAGAGCGCTTGATGTAAAAGTGCTCCGACCATCTTGGATCTTGGCTCCGCTGGGATCTATCCTCTCTTGGAGTTAAGAGATATACATCAAGTAAATAAGGTACAGCGCAAAACAGAGAAACACGGCTGTACACACCATGGCGGTTGCGAGAACCCAATGAAAAATGGTCTTTGCTAATTTCTTCATCCTGAAGATTTCCTATGTAACATCCTTGTTGTGGCGAACGCATCCTGAAAGCGCTCGCGCAATAGGTTTTTTTGGATCTTTCCCATCGCATTACGGGGGAGTTCGTCTATCGTTTCAACGAGCTGAGGTTGTTTGAATCCAGCTAGTATCCCTTTCAATTGTTCCCGGACATCGGTCGTCGTTAGTGTCGAGTTGGATACCGGGACGATTACAGCAACCACTCCTTCGCCAAAGTCCGGGTGTGGTACACCGATCACAGCAACATCCACTACATTGGGAAGATTGGCAATGGCAGTCTCAACTTCGGCTGGATAGACATTTAGCCCGCCGCTAATGACGAGATCCTTTTCGCGACCAACAATTGAAATGCGCCCATCGGCATCTTGTACACCCATGTCGCCAGTGATGAAGTAGCCGTCGGAACGAAACTCCTTGGCCGTTTTCTCAGGCATTCGCCAGTAGCCTTTGAAAACGTTTGGTCCTCTCAATTCAATGCCACCAATCTCACCTCTTGGCAATGCATTACCGTCCTGGTCAGCGATGCGAATCAATACGCCGGGTAATGCATAACCGACGGTTCCTGCTTTTCGATCACCATCTAGAGGATTTGAGGTATTCATGAGCGTTTCGCTCATGCCGTAGCGCTCGAGAATCTCCAAACCTGTCCGGTCTGCAAATTGATGAAATGTTTGTTGGGTGAGCGGTGCGGATCCTGAAATAAACAAACGCATGTTGCGGACCGTTTCTGGACTGAATGCATCTCGGGATAACAAGCGCGTGTAAAAGGTAGGCACACCCATGAATACGGTGGCGTTTGGTAGATCCTGAATGACCTGCTCAACATCGAATTTCTGATGAAAAATCATGGTGCTACCGCTTAGTAGAGCACAGTGAATCGCTACAAACAAGCCATGTACGTGATAGATCGGTAACGCATGGAGAAGCACGTCATTCGACCGAAAGCCCCATACCTCATTCAGCGCAAGAGCATTACTCAGCAAATTGCCATGCGTAAGCATCGCTCCCTTGGAAAGACCGGTCGTACCCGATGTGTAGAGAATCGCAGCGGTATCGTCGTGAGCACGCGATACCACACCGGAGTGCGTCGAACTCTTCCCTTCTATCGCATCAAAGAGAGTACCGCCACCATCGCTCTCCAGCGTAAACTGAACGAGACTTTCTAATTCAACGTCATCAATTTCCTTGATTCCAACGTAAATTTTTGGTTCAGCGTTAGCCAAAAAATAAGCGAGTTCCTTCTCAGTGTAAGAGGTGTTGAGCGGTACATAGATGGCACCAATTTGCAGACATGCGAGATAAAGCGCAACGGTTAGCGGCGTTTTCTCACAATGTGCGACCACTCGGTCGCCGGGGGTCAGGCCGCAATCTACAAGTACAGCAGCGACCCGACATGATTGATCAAACAGTTGACTATACGTCAGCTGGTTACTATGAGGCAGCAATAGACATGGTTTATCCCCATGTACTTGCGCGACCTGAATTAGCCTGTCGTATAAATTCTCACTCACCGTCACATTGACGCATGTGCTAAAGGGACGGTAGTTTACGCGCGATTTAAAGCTTTCGCTCGAAAAAAGCTGTTTCAAAATGAAACTGGATCAACATGTTAGTTCCCTTTTCGCCCTGCGAAGCCATTTAAGTTGAAAACTGAAAAACCTCTATGGAAACCTAGCTCAGAAGCGGTAGCGCGCGCAAACATGACTGCGTTCTCCAACCGATACGGATTGCCGAAAACATACACTCCGTTGCATCAGTGGTCGGTTGAGAATAGAGAAGCTTTTTGGCGTCACGTGTGGGATTTCTGTGAGGTCATCGGTACGCCTGGCGACACCCCGTTACAAGAAACGAAGCCTTTCCTAGATAGCGTCTGGTTCCCTGAAGGGCATCTCAACTTTGCTGAAAACCTTCTTAAATACTCTGACGATCGTGTAGCACTTATCGAAATTAATGAAGCCGGCGAACGAACGACGTTAACTTACAGTCAGCTTCACAGTCGCGTATCCGCCTTTGTTAACGAGTTGACGCGGCTTGATATTAATAAAGGCGATTGTGTGGCAGCATGGCTTCCAAACAACATCCATACAGTAGTCGCAATGTTGGCAACCACCAGTATTGGGGCTATCTGGTCCTCTTGCTCGCCAGATTTTGGAGTCGAGGGCGCGTTTGATCGATTCAGTCAGATCAATCCGAAGCTACTTCTAGCCTCCGAAACATACCAGTACAACGGCAAGAAATTCGACGTTTCCCATAACGCTCATGAACTTCGATCTCGGATTCCGAGCATTAGGCATGTCTTAATGCATTCTCAAGATCAAGAAAAGTGCGATTTTCGCCGTATTTTTGCGGTGAGATCAACAAGCTTGAGCTTCACGCCGTTCCCATTCAATCACCCACTCTACATCATGTTTTCCTCCGGCACGACCGGTGTGCCAAAGTGCATCGTTCACGGTGCGGGAGGCACGTTGCTCCAGCATCTCAAAGAGCATCAACTACATGTCGACTTGACCCGCGATGATGTTCTATTTTTCTTTACTACGACCGGTTGGATGATGTGGAACTGGCTCGTGTCAGGGTTAGCAACGGGTTGTACTTTGGTTCTATATGACGGTTCTCCGTTCTATCCTCATCGCAACTCATTGATCAACTTAATTGATCAAGAGTGCATCACGGTTTTTGGGGTTGGTGCGAAATATATTTCAAGCATCGAAAGATTCAATGTAAAACCTCAACATACAAACCAATTAACTTCGTTACGCTCAATTCTCTCCACCGGTTCGCCGCTGTCGCATGAGTCCTTCAACTTCGTATATAGCGAATTTAAACAAGACATCTGGCTGGCTTCGATTTCCGGTGGGACGGATCTCATTTCATGTTTTGTTTTAGGCAATCCACTATCGCCAGTCTATCAAGGCGAAATTCAAGGACCGGGATTAGGTATGGATACAGGAGTTTTCGATGAGTCTGGTCATAGTATTCTTAATCGAAAAGGTGAGCTAGTCTGTAAGAGTTCGTTTCCGAGTTCACCACTTGGATTTTGGAACGACACGGACGGTTCGCGCTATCGCGATGCCTACTTCGCCCGCTTTGAGGGAATTTGGGCGCACGGCGACTTTGCTGAAATCAATTCATCCACTGGTGGATACGTCATTCACGGGCGTAGTGATGCGGTTCTAAACCCTGGCGGCGTTCGTATTGGCACAGCGGAAATTTATCGACAGCTAGAGCGAGTCGACGAAGTCATGGATGCCGTATGCGTTGGACAGGAAGTTGAACAAGATACCCGTATTGTGCTGTTTGTCGTATTGAAGGATGGCATGCAAATCAACAAGCACATTCGAAAAGCGATTCGTGCGGCAATCCGCAATCACGCATCGCCTCGACATGTGCCTGCAAAGATTGAGCAAGTCCAAGATGTCCCTCGTACAAGGTCAGGCAAAATCGCTGAACTCGCCGTTCGCGAAGTGATCCATGGGCGCGAAGTAAAGAATACATCGGCATTGGAAAATCCGGAATGTCTTGATCAATTCAAAGGACACGATGCATTGGCGCACTAATTTATAGGTTCGAATCGTCCGATGGTCTCAACTTTCTTAAATTTATTGATTATTCGGCAGTTTGCCCCTCGCGAGCCCTCCAGAAGACTTCGGATGCCAAGTGCTCATGTGCGACGGCACGGAATTCGTCGTCCGCCATTACTCTGTCGAAGATCTCTTCGTTGCCCTCCATTCGCGCAATGAACAAATCGTTCAGCTTGCGATCCAAATAAGCGGTGAAGTCCGCGAGGCTGTTGGCTCGTGCGGCTTCCGCGATGCTCTCGTCACTCTCCGCCGAAGCGCATATCTGGTCGAAGAACAACTGATCCGCCTCGGTGAAGTCGGTGCCGAAGCGCTCGTTGAGATGATCAATGAGGCTCGAAAGCGTCACTTCCTCGACTTTGGCACCCGCAGTACCGACATCGGTTGGTCCTTTCAGGGGAAAGGCGTCACCTTCCGAGAGGTTGATGGAACCCTGGGACATCTGCTGAAGTCGGAAAAAACGCAACGCCACCTCGTCGTCGAGAATGAAGGCGTGACCGTCACCCGACGGCGGCAGCTTCGCCAGCAGATTCCGCACGAAACTGTAGAGCTTTTCGAGATCGCTGTCCTGATAGGGAATGATCTGTGACAGGAAGGCATATAGGCTCCGATAGCCTTTCAACTGGCCGCGGAACGCCTCTTGCTCTTGCTCCTCGTGATCCTCAAAGCGCTGAACGATCGCATCAAGGATGGCGTTCATCTTGCGATGATCGTTCGCCGAGTGGTTGCGCCGGCCGCGATACCAGACTTTAGCGAACTCGGCCACGTCATCCGTCGTGAATATTGCCCATTCCAGTAGGCGGTGTTGCAGTTCCGACAAGCGCTGGGGGTCGGCGTTCTCGCCAGTCGGCGTGGTTTCGTAGTAGGGCTTGAACGCCTTGCGGATCTCGTCTTCCTTGTTGGCGAAATCAAGCACGAAGGTGCGCGACTTGCCGGGCGCAATGCGGTTGAGCCGCGAGAGGGTCTGGACCGCCTGAACGCCGGCCAGGCGCTTGACCACATACATCGTTTGCAACAGCGGCTGGTCAAAGCCGGTCTGGTACTTTTCCGCAACCAGTAGCACCCGGTAATCCTCGCGTCCAAAGGCTTGCGGGAGTTCGCTTTCGGCCAGTCCGTTGTTCATCGCCACTTCGGTGTACGACAATCCCGGGGCGTCCGGGTCTTCCACCGTCCCCGAGAAAGCCACCAGCGAACGGATGCCCGTATAGCCTTGCTCTGCAATGTAACGGTCGAAGGCGAGCTTGTATTTCACCGCGGCTAGGCGGGATTCGGTAACGACCATCGCCTTCGCGCGCCCGCCGAGTTCCTGCATCACATGCAACCGGAAATGCTCGACAATGACGGAAACGACCTGCTCAATATTGAAGGGATGAAGCTCCAGGTAGCGCACAAGAGCCTTAGCGGCCTGTCTGCGCGGGACATCGGGGTCACCCTCGACCTGCTTGATCAGGCCAAAGAAGCGCTGGTAGGTGGTGTAGTTTGCCAGCACATCCAGGATGAACCTTTCCTCAATAGCCTGTCGCATGGTGTACTCGTGGAAGGGTGAGGCGCCGGATGAACCAGGCTCGTCAAACAGAACCTTGGTCTTGAATTTCGGCGTGGCCGTGAAGGCGAAGAAACTCAAGTTTGGCTGTCGGGCGCGTTTCAGCGCGTCGCGCAACACTGCCGCCTTCACCTCGTCAGAAAGGTCGTCTTCTTCCTCCGAAAGCTGCGCGGCGATGACGGCTTCGATCCCGTCCTTGTTCAGCATGCCCCTGAGGGTCGTCGCGGTCTCGCCGCTCTGGGACGAGTGCGCCTCGTCAACGATGACAGCGAAGCGCTTGCCCGCCGTGTCAATCGTCACGCCGGCACCCTGCTGCTCAAGAGTCGAAAGGGTCTGCGAGAGAAAGGGAAATTTCTGGATCGTCGTGATGACGATGGGCGTACCCTGCGACAGCGCGCGGGCAAGCTGCCGGGTGTCCTCGTCAATCTTTTCGACCACGCCGGTCTTGTGCTCGAACTGGTAGATCGTGTCCTGCAACTGCTGATCAAGCACACGCCGGTCGGTCACGACCACGACAGAGTGAAACACCTTCTCGTCGCGTTCGTCGTGCAAGCTGGCCAGCCGGTGTGCAAGCCAGGCAATGGAGTTCGATTTTCCTGACCCCGCCGAATGCTGGATCAGGTAGTTTCGGCCCGCGCCGTTGGCCTTGGCGTGCGCAACAAGTTTCCGCACCGCGTCAAGTTGGTGATAGCGCGGAAAGATCATCGTCTCCTGCCGAAAGGTACGCGCGCCCTGATCGGTCTTGACCTGCGTTTTCTTCACTTCCAGGTGCATGAAGCGTTGCAGGATTTCCAGCAGACTGTCAGCCTGTAGCACTTCGTCCCACAAGTAATGGGTCTTCCAGTTGCCTTCGACCGGCGGGTTGCCCGCGCCGTGGTTGTGGCCCCGGTTGAAGGGCAGGAAACGAGTCTCCTTGCCCTCCAGTCGGGTCGTCATCCACGCCTCGTCCGGGTCCACGGCAAAGTGGACCAGCGCACGCTTCTTGAAAGCAAAGAGCAGATCACGTCCGTCTCGATCGTTCCGGTACTGGCGAATCGCATCAGCAGCGCGCTGTTTGGTCAGCGGGTTCTTGAGTTCGGCAGTCACCACCGGGATGCCGTTGACGGCCAGCGTCACGTCAATGACGCAGCGGCGCTTCTTGCCGCCGGCTCCCTTCATGGCTGAGGTGAAGGTAACCTGGCGCGTAATGGTAAGTCGGTTTCTGGCGTAGTTGTCCGCTGCCTTGGGATTCCTGCCGTTGTTGGGGCGGAACCAGGCCATACGCAGAGTCTCGCCGTAGCACTTGAAACCGTGACGCAGGACATGCAGCGTGTCCTTGAGTTCCAGTTCCTTCGACAGGCTATCCAGCACTGTAGCGGTGGTCTTCGCCTTGAGCAAATTTTCCAGCGCCTGCCACTTGGCTGGCTGACTATCCTTCAGGAAACCGGTGACATCATCGGGAAAGAGGGCAAGCACTTTGTCATAGGCGTTCGGATGGCGCTTCTGGTAGCCTCCTGAACCAATCAGTCCGGCCTCAATCGCCGCCTCAAAATCACGTTCGGTATGGCCAAACATGTCTCAAGCCTCCCCCACGGAAACATTGATCCGGTCGCCGAAACGCCTGAAAAAAGGGGCAGTATTGAGAATCATTGCAGTTCCGCGAGTTGGCCTGTAACGGCTGCTGTGATCAAGGCCGAGCGGTATTCGGCGAGATTGTCGACCGACTGAACGATCAGACCGTGCAGTTCGTCAATCTGTGCTGTTTTCTCATCCAGAAATCGTGCGATTTTTCTTTGAGTTTCAGGTGGAGGAACTGGGCATAAGATGCTGCCAATAACATTCAAGTTCAAACCATCTCGACCGTCCTGACTAGATAGATTTCGTAGCGTTAAGTACTGGCTTCTGAGCCACCAATAAAGATATTTCCCATTAATTCTTTCGGGCACAATAGCTGCCAGCGACTGATTTCCAGTAGTCCGAATATCTAGATAGCCAACCATTGCTTTGGTCTTCCCTTGCCCGGCAAGAGCTATAACCAATGCACCTCGTGGAATCCACTTTGCACTAGATTCCTTCAATGCAAGTTCGGAGATATAGTCGGATGGCTTGGCGATGATGCACTGATTCACCGCCCCAGAGTTTAACCATGGAATAGTCCCACCTTCCCAATACTCTACGTTTTTTGTGTCAGGTGTTCCTCCTGCATAAAGTTTAGCAAGCCAGCGAAGGCGAATAATCTTCCATCCAGCAGGCTGAATGTGAGCTACAAGCCATTCGCTTAAGCTCATCCCGCCAACCCCTTCAGTAACTAGGCGAGTACTCCTTCGAGCATTCTGTAGATGCAGAAGTGCCACCTGGTCGGGATCTTGTTGGGGCATGGAGCTACCCGGCTCAAGCCCTTTGGTGACGGCGCGAGTGATGAGTGCCTGGCGTTTCTCAACGAGCAGGTCTAGAAGCATCCGCTTCTTTTCGATCAGCTCATCAATCAGCGCCGTTTTTTCATCTAGAAACTGTGCGATCTGCCGTTGTGTATTGAGCGGGGGAAGGGGTAGTTTCCAATCCCTGATGAAACTTTCATTGATTCGCTTCTGTCCCCCAGCCCCGTACATTTCAGACTCTCCGAGCTTTCGGAAATCGTCTGCAATCGAGACATAAAACAGGAAGCGTCGGTCCAACTGCGGTCCTGGCCGGACCACATGCAACTCGGTTGTCCCAAACCCAACGCCGTTAGTAAGACCTTTGGCTAGAGCACCTTTTCCATTTTCGAAACAGGGTGTGATCTTCGCAATACAAATATCGCCATCTGCAAGATAGGAGTAGCCGTCGCAGACATCGGCCAGTTCTCGCACATCGTCCAAGTTTAATCCACCATACTCGCCAACGGCATCCATCGGGAGGAACGAGACGAGCTCGTCTGGTTCCATATTGAGTGAAGATTTTTTCGGGTTCAGACGCACGTCATACCGAAGACGGCGGCGCGTCCAGTCTTCCGGCAAGTCGCCAAATGCCGAGTATGCTTTCTGTGTTACCGTGCTCATCCTACCAACCCCTTCAGCAACCCGGCGATCTTCCCTTCGATTTGGGCGATATCCTCCTCAATCTCTTTGATCGAGCGCGGCGGCTTGTAGACGTAGAAGTACCGGTTAATCGGGATTTCGTAGCCGACCTTCGTCTTTTCGTAGTCCACCCAAGCATCCGGCACATGGGGCAGCACTTCTCGCGCCACCCAAGCGTTGATTTCATCCCGGAACGCTTCAACCAGACGGTCGTTGGGCTTGTTCGGTCCGAAGTCCATCGGCAGGGGCAATTCCGTGCTGGGCGGCAAGGGAATGTTTTCGGTGTCCCGGAGTTCGCTGTCTGGCTCGGGCCGACCCTTGCTGTCAAGGCAAATCTCGCCATCTGGGTCGCGCTCGCCGAGAGCCGCGAAAATCGCCTTCTTGATCGAAGCAGAAATCTTGAGACTAGCCTGTTTAGCAGCTTCCATCACATCGGCCTCAAACGCCTTCCGGCCCATGTAACGCCCCTTCCCTTCAAGCGTCGCAAGTGCGGCGCGGATGGCATCCTGATACTTTCGCCCCATCGCAATCTCGCGCTTGACCGACGCCGCATCCTTGCGCTTTTTCGATTTCGCCAGATTGGCAAACGCGGTCTGATCGTTCAACCTCGCAATCCGCTCCGGCGTCGCCTCGAAGTGCATCCGCAGGGGACGCTCGACCGTCACCTTGAGAAAACCGAACTCCCGGTTTTCGAAGATGCGGGAGATGACGCGGGCCTCGACCTCGCCGTTGATTGACACCTTGGCTGTCTCCCCGTCCCGGCAGTTACCGTACACGCGGGTCAGTAGGCGGATCTGCTCTTCGGCGATCTCGTTGCGCTTGTTGTTGAGGCTCTTCTTCATCTTCCCGAAGAAGCGGGTGCCGTCAATAAGCTGCACCTTGCCGCGTCGCTCCGGCGGCTTGCGATTCGTCACCAGCCAGATATAGGTGAAGATGCCGGTGTTGTAGAAAAGCTGATCCGGCAGTGCCACAATGGCGTCGAGCCAGTCGTTCTCAATGATCCAGCGGCGGATGTTGGACGGGCCTGAACCGGCGTCACCGGAAAACAGTGGCGAGCCGTTGAAGACGATGGCGATCTTCGAACCAGGCCGGTTCTCATCCCCCTCCTCATAGGGGTGCATCTTGAAAATCATGTGCTGGAGAAAGAGCAGCGAGCCGTCGTTGATGGCTGGGAGTCCGGCACCGAATCGGCCCGAGAAGCCCATGACCCTGTGCTCGCGCTGAACCGTTTCCTTCTGATCTTTCCACTCAACACCGAAGGGCGGGTTGGCCATCAAGTAGTGGAAGCGCTTGCCCTCGAAACCGTCCCCGGTCTTACCGTCGCCCAAGGTATCACCGAGGACGATGTTGGCCGTATCCTCGTCCTTGATGAGCATATCGGCGCAACAGATCGCCCAAGACTCGTCATTGTACTCCTGCCCGTGGAGCGCGAGATTCGCCTGCTGGTTCTGATCAAGGATCAGCCTTTCGGATTCCGAAAGCATACCGCCCGTCCCGCAAGCCGGATCGTAGATGGTGCGGTAGATGCCGGGCTTGTAGACATCCACTTCGCTGGTGTAGATCAGATTCGCCATCAGGCGGATGACCTCGCGCGGCGTGAAGTGATCCCCGGCTTCCTCGTTGGCCTGTTCGTTGAAGCGCATCACCAAATGCTCGAACAGGTAGCCCATCTGGATGTTGTCGATCTTATCGGGGTGGAGATCGACATCGGCCATTGCCTTGATGATCGCGAAGAGACGGTTGTTGGTGTCTAGCTTCTCGATCTGGTCAGCGAACTTGAGGCGCTCGAAGATATGCCGCGCGATGGGGGAAAAGCCGTGGATATACGACACGAGGTTCGGTGCAATGTTCTCGGCGTCTTCGAGCAGCCGGGCGAAGGTGTAGCCGCTGGTGTTGTAGAGCGGATGTTTCCGGTTCGGATCGGCGGCCTTGCCGAGCAGGCGATCCATGGCCGCTTCGGGGATCTGCTTCTTCTCAAGTTCCTCGTACTTCTTGAGAACTGCGTCCAGGGTGGGTTCCAGGACGCAGTCGAGCCGCCGCAGGACGACCAGGGGCAGCATCACCAGTCGATATTGCGGAGGTCGGTACGGTCCCCGGAGTCGGTTGGCAATTTCCCAGATCCTGGCCTTGAGCTCGTCGTGCGCCTGAAGGTTCATGGATGTTCTTCTCTTTCCAAGTCGTCTGCTCGTCGCCGAGGGCTATGTTGCAGCTTGGCAGTTCTCATAGGCAGGTCAATGATTGTGGCTCAAACCCCGCGACTTCCTCGGCTTTCCTCGTAGCGGTGTCTACTCGCTCAAGCTCCTTCAACAACTCGGCATGGGTCGTTTCGTGAGGATTGATTGTCTCAGGTGAATTGTGCATTTCTTCCGAGAGACATGCGCGCGCTGTCCGTACCACTTGTGTCCCTGCAGGGCACGTACAGGATAGAGTTAAGAACTATCAGGTTAAAAAATTCATGGTGTGTTCACCTGACTACACGTCAAGGCGTTGAACGAGGATTTGGCAGTACTCGTTGTAAGGATCTTGATCTAATTCCAACCGAGTCCATCGCAGACGCGCTCCTTATTTCCCACGTTCAAATAAAGCCAAATCAGACGAGAGCAATTTATCGCCGTCAGCGTGCTCAAATGGTGCTCCATTTTTCAGTTACCTTGTGGATCGGTCGCGGGCTTCAAGCGACCGCTCCTCCTCAACATTTTCCGATTTCATTTCTCGAATTTTGCTGCTCAAGCGATTTGCGTAGTTGCCTAACTCGTCAGAATTCGAAGCAGGAATCAAGGCCACCTCGCAGAGAGCGCGAATCTCTCCAGTAGTGTCTCAGCTCACACGACAGCGCTCGGCAATCTTGCGCCATGCCCTTTTCCTCTTCGTGGGTGGCACAATTTCCAAGTACCGTCGCAAATAATCTATGGACTGTTTTTCCATCTCAATTGAATCATCAATTTCCTAAGCGTAGTTATCGTGTAATTTTCAAGCCCGGAGATATGCAAGCAACACGCGCGTAGAGAAACTGCACGCAGCACCAGAAAAGTTTGTAAGTTTTGCTTCTTTGCGGAGTAGACAAAGTGCGGTGCCTGTGTTACGGTGAACTACACTTACAACTCACAGAAATATAGCACCCAAGTTGTGAACGATGGGTGAGCGTTTGCGACAACAACGCGCATATCAGCGCGTCAACCCATCATCACTCCGTGCTCTAGAATGACGTTCAGTGTTCTTTTCCGCCCTCTCTATCGCACGCCGCACGCCTGCAGGATAGAGCCATTTTCCCTCGTAATCATAGGGGGTCATGCTTCGCTTATGCTTGTTCAAATCAAAGCCAACACACTCTTCAATAGAAAAGTAAGGAGACTGATCGAATGGTTTCACGATCTTTCTTGCGCGCGACTCGTTGATTGTTTCAATGTCCTGTAACTTCCTTAATAACGGCGACAGGCTGTACTTCCACAAACGCGGATATTTCTTTGCTAATACTCCTTTTAAACCAGGACTATCGTCCAACGTTTCGATCAAGCTGACCCTAAATGACTGGATTTCTTTTTTCCAATACTCAATAGTTTTAGCCCGGACAAAATGATTTGAACTGCATACGTCAATCGCGATGAGATGGATAATCATCTGTTTTATAACTGACTCGGCGGCGTGCCGATGCTGTATTCCCAAATCCCTAAACTCATCCGCTACGTTCTTAAAATCCAATTCCCCCCAACGCCCAGCTTGCATGAGCTCTAACTGACGTTCCCACCACAAGTAGTAGTCATCCGTGTAGGCGGGCGATGGTTCAACCGGCGTAACGGCAACTTCTGACATGTCGCCTGCGCTCCTTCCTTTCTCGTACATACGCATTGATTTTCCCTAGCCGGCCCCGTTAAGGGTTCTGATTCGACGTTAATGACTAAATATTACAAAGTAACAATGACGAACGCGAATAAGAATGCCGCAAGCTTACCGAGTCAACCCCTTCGTTCGTCGCCCCGCCGATTCCGCTGTCGCTGCTCCCGCATAAACTGCACCAAGTCGGGAAGCGTCTCCTGCCACCGCAACGCTTTAATCAACGGCGCGCCGTCAAACCACAAGCGCTGGCTATGTCCGCGACGTTACTGAAGTAAGTTCTGGCTACGTTGCAAAATCGCCGCGTCTCTTAATGCGCCGGCGCATCCCCCAGCCACTCAATGCCGGAGGGCTTGTAGGCCGCGGATAGGGTTCAAGATCGTCTTTCATGCCGCAATTACCTTTCCGTCCCTTCATTGAGTATCGAAATGTAGCGCTCGTAGGCGAACAGTCGGGAACGGCGCTTTCCGGTGATTTCCCGAGTGATCCCGAGCCCGGCGAGCGTGTTCATCGCCGTTGAGACGGCGGTAAAAGACAGCTTGGCGCGGTTGCACGCTTCGGGCAGCGACAGGATCGGTCGCAATTTCAACGCATCATGCACGCGCAGGGACGAGCCGGCGCGGCGGTCCTGCCGTTCAATGCGGGCGCGGTCCAACGCGAACAGATCCCGCAGGCGACTTGATGTGCCGACCGCGCTATTGGCGGTAATCTTCACGCCTTCGAGAAAAAAAGCGAGCCAGGCTTCCCAGTCGCCGGTGCGGCGAACGCGATCAAGCAGATCGTAGTAAACGCTTCTGTGCTGCTTGAAGTACAGGCTCAGATATAGCAGTGGTTCCCGAAGCACGCCGGCTTGATGCAGCAGAAGCACAATAAGCAGTCTTCCTACACGTCCGTTTCCGTCGAGAAAAGGATGGATGGTCTCGAACTGCACATGCGCGAGTCCCGCCCGGATCAGCACGGGAATCCCGTCCTCCTCGGCATGCAGAAGCGTTCGGGAGCGGCCATGCAGTCGGGCACGGCGATATGCGGCGGCGGCACGAAAACCGCGTTGCCGGGTCGCGTTCCACCAATCCAGTTCTGGGAGCGGCGGAACTCGCCGGGGGCCTTGCCGCGACCGCCGGACATGAGCACCTTGTGGACTTCGCAGATCAACCGGTTCGACAGCGGCAAACCTTCGGCCAGAAGTCGAGTGCCGCGTTCCAGTGCCGCCACATGGTTCGAGACCTCGACCACATCGTCAAGCGGCACCCAGGTGCTTCCTCCAGTTCGAATAGCAGCAGGTCGGACAGCGACGACTGCGTTCCCTCGATCTGGGAGGACAGGACCGCCTCCTTGCGCACATAGGCATACAAGAAAAGCGAACGATCCGGCAGCAACGCCGAGATACCGTCAAGGCGGCCGAGGGCCAACACCGCCGCTTCGAAAGCTTGCTGGAGCCCGCCTTCGAGGGACAGAGCGGGGACGGGCGGCAACGGACTCGGCGTAAAGGCGCGAACCTGCTCGCCTCCAGCACTGGTGACTGTATGATTGCGGGTCTCTCCCCGTTGCATCGGGCGTTCCCTTACTCCTCAAAAATGAATAGCGCGGAGCGTTATTCATTTTTCAGCTCTAAATATAAATAACAGCCTTTGACGTGGCAAGGTAAGCGGCTATCTCCTGCCTGGCGGATTGCCCGTGCCAGGCGGCTGTGGCCAAACGCGTCATATTTGAACTGTATGCGTCAATCACGATGAGACGGACAATCATCTGTTCTATAGCCGACTCAGGGCGTGACGATGCTGTATTCCCAAATCCCTAAATTCATCCGCTACGTTCTTAAAGTCCAGTTCCGTGCACACCCGACTTGCATCAACTTCAACTGACGCTCCCACCACAGGTAGTAATCGTCCGTGTAAGTTGACGACTTTTCAATCGGCACAACGGCAGCTTATGACACGTCTCCTGCCACCGCAACGCGTTAATCAACAGTGCACCGCTATACCACAACCAGCCGACTAAGTCCGTTTACACGTCTGCACTGCGAGTTCGACCTTCGGCGCGTAGCGTCATTGATGTTCTCCACTTCGAACATGCCATCGGCACTTGTAAATTCGTCCGTTCACGGCTTGACACGGTCGGATACCCGTCAATGCGGGGATGCGCGAACCTGTTGCGGCTCCTCTCTGAGGCGTAGCTCGGCAGCAGCGAACAGGCGATCCATGATGCAACCTAATCAGCGAACCATTGCTGCGCGCATGAGCACTCTGCCAAGACCATGGCGCGATACCAGATCTGATGGACTCAGACTCTCGTTAATGCATGATTGCGCTTCAAGTACCGGTTCATGCCGATACTGCTAATTGAGCTGAGCATCGCTAACCAAAAGATAGCCTATCATGAAGCCGGCGAGGTGATTCCCACCGTATTTGCCTGATCGAAACCGGCTAATACCTTCCACGACATACGTGCGGCATAGGCCTGCCCGAGAACCAGCCACTTTCTTGCATTCAATCATTGAGTGGGATCGTGTACCCCGTAACGCACGGAAATATGGCGCGCTAGGTTGTGAGCGATGGATGGGCGCCTGCGACAACAACGCGCATATCAGCGCGTCAACCCATCATCACGATATGCTCTAGAACGACGTTCAGTGTTCTTTTCCGCCCTCTCTATCGCGTCCCGCACGCCTGCAGGATAGAGCCATTTCCCCTCGTAATCATAGGGGGTCATGCTTCGCTTATGCTTGTTCAAATCAAAACCAACACACTCTTCAATAGAAAAGTAAGGAGATTGATCAAAGGGCTTCACGATCTCTCTTGCGCGCGATTCGTCGATTGTTTCAATGTCTTCTACCTTGCTTAATAACGACGACAGGCTGTACTTCCACAAACGCGGATAATCCTTTGCTAACACACTCTTTAATCCAGGACTATTGGCTAACGTTTTAAGCAAGTTGCGCCTAAACGATCGGATTTCTTTTTTCCAATACACAATGGTTTCAGCCCGGACAAGATGATTCGAACTGCATACATCAATCGCGATAAGATGCACAATCATTTGTTCTATAAATGACTCGGCGGCGTGACGATGCTGTACTCCCAAATCCCTAAACTCATCCGTTACATTATGAAAGTCCAATTCCCCCCAACGCCCAGCTTGCATGAGCTCTAACTGACGTTCCCACCACAAGTAGTAGTCATCCGTGTAGGCGGGCGATGGTTCAACCGGCGTAACGGCAACTTCTGACATGTCGCCTGCGCTCCTTCCTTTCTCGTACATACGCATTGATTTTCCCTAGCCGGCCCCGTTAAGGGTTCTGATTCGACGTTAAGGACTAAATATTACAAAGTAACAATGACGAACGCGAATAAGAGTGCCGCAAGCTTACCGAGTCAACCCCTTCGTTCGTCGCCCCGCCGATTCCGCTGTCGCTGCTCCCGCATAAACTGCACCAAGTCGGGAAGCATCTCCTGCCACCGCAACGCTTTAGTCAACGGCGCGCCGTCAAACCACAAGTGCTGGCTATGTCCGCGACGTTGCTGAAGTAAGTTCTGGCTACGTTGCAAAGCCGCCACGTCCCCCAATGTGCCGGCACATCTCCCCAGCTACTTGATGCCGGAGGGCTTGTAGGCCGCGGATGGGGTTCAAGATCGCCTTTCATGCCGCAATTACCTTTCCGTCCCTTCATTGAGTATCGAAGTGTAGCGCTCGTAGGCGAACAGTCGGGAATGGCACTTTCCGGTGATTTCCCGCGCGATCCCGAGCCCGGCGAGCGTGTTCATCGCCGTTGAGACGGCGGTAAAAGACAGCTTGGCGCGGTTGCACGCTTCGGGCAGCGACAGGATCGGTCGCGATTTCAACGCATCATGCACGCGCAGGGACGAGCCGGCGCGGCGGCCCTCCCATTCGATCCGGGCGCGGTCCGACGCGAACAGATCCCGCAGGCGACTTGATGTGCCGACCGCGCTATCGGCGGTAATCCTCACGCCTTCGAGAAAAAAGCGAGCCAGGCTTCCCAGTCGCCGGTGCGGCGAACGCGATCAAGCAGATCGTAGTAAACGCTTCTGTGCTGCTTGAAGTACAGGCTCAGATATAGCAGTGGTTCCCGAAGCACGCCGGCTTGATGCAGCAGAAGCACAATAAGCAGTCTTCCTACACGTCCGTTTCCGTCGAGAAAAGGATGGATGGTCTCGAACTGCACATGCGCGAGTCCCGCCCGGATCAGCACGGGAATCCCGTCCTCCTCGGCATGCAGAAAGCGTTCGAGAGCGGCCATGCAGTCGGGCACGGCGATATGCGGCGGCGGTACGAAGACCGCGTTGCCGAGTCGCGTTCCGCCAATCCAGTTCTGGGAACGGCGGAACTCGCCCGGGGTCTTGCCGCGACCTCGCTCGCCGGACATGAGCACTTTGTGGACTTCGCAGATCAACCGGTTCGACAGCGGCAAACCTTCGGCCAGACATCGCGTGCCGCGCTCCAGCGCGGCCACATGGTTCAAGACCTCGACCACATCGTCGAACGGCACCCCGAGCACTCCCTCCAGTTCGAACAGCGGCGACTGCATCCCCTCAATCTGGGAGGACAGAACCACCTCCTTGTGCACATAGGCATACAAGAAAAGCGAGCGGTCCGGCAGCAACGCCGAGATGCCGTCAAGGCGACCAAGGGCCAACACGGCCGCTTCGAAAGTTTGCTGGAGCCCGCCTTCGAGGGACAGAGCGGGGACGGGCGGCAACGGATTCGGCGTGAAGGCGCGAACCTGCTCGCCCCCGGCGCTGGTGACTGTATGGTTGCCGTTCCCCCACGTTGCATCGGGCGTTCCCTTATTCATCAAAGTTGAATAGCGCGGAACGTTATTCATTTTTTAGCACTAAATATAAATAACAGCCTTTGCCGTAGCAAGGTAAGCGGCTATCTCCTGCTTGGCGAATTGCCCCCAGCAACCGTGGTGGCGGCCAAGCGCGTCATGCTCGCCTTCATCCGCTTTTACGACCTTGAAGACGATTCCCGCTGGCCGCTACCCGCGACTTGGCTAATGGATAGCCATGCACTGCCTGTTCGATCCTCACTACACTTGTCCTAATACTTGTCAGGACTCGGCCTCGTGCGCGAGGCGCTCCGGATTCCAAACCCTCTCAGCAAGCTTCGTGTACAGGCGTTGACGCTTTTCGAGATCGTCCTTACGGAACTGGCGATGCGGACCAAACCGTAATCCACTGGTGCGAATAAACTGCTTGAATCCAGGATCGTGTTCGTAGGCATTTTCATGGAGACTCGACGCCAGCAGGTTTTGCTTCAAGTAATGATTGCGCTTTTCCTCATAGGGGAGATTGCCATAGCTCGCATTGAAGCTCTTGGGCAAGAGCAATAGACATCCAATTCGATTTCGATATTCTGCGAAATCCGTGGCGTGTTCAAAATCGTCGTAATGGCGCTCGAAGTGATCCGCCCAGATGTGCTCAATTTCGTAACCGTTATTGCCACCGCGACGCACGTACTCCTGATAGAGGGAATGACGTCTCGACGAGGTCTCCACGTAATCGGTGAGGCGAGCAAGCAATAGATGGATTCGAGGTCCATTGTTTCTATTCAGGCAAAACCGTTCATTGGTGGTGAATTTATCCATTTCCTGTGCAAGTTGGTCCGTGAGTGTGTTCACAAGAGACGGCACATCCTTGCCGCGTATAGCGCGCATGGTTGAGAACATGTTATATTGCAGGGTAGAGTAATTAATCGAACGCCAGTTCCAGATACGTTGCGCGATCAAGATGTCGAGATATGCAGATACAATGCGTAGCTTACGCAGAAGATCTCGTTCCTGGTCAGTGCGGCGCAAAGATGCCAAGAGCACAGGGTACTGCAATGTAAAGTTACTCTGTGCACAACAGTAGTAGACAGCCTCCAGTCCTGGTGTGATCTCTTGCTTAGCCTTGAGTAGCTGCGAATACCAACTCCCGTAGAAGTTAAAGTCTTCTTCGATGAAACGCACAAACCCACTTTGTGAAGACAATCCCAAAGTATCTCGGTGGTCGCGCACCCAACGGTGAAACTCCGTTCCAATCAAGTCAAAATCACGCGGCCTTGCGCCTTGATGCCGCTCCCGGATAGTCTCCGCATACTGGCTGCGCAACCATGCCTTGATGGCATCGGAGTCTTCTTCCTTGCCAATGTCTTTCAAGTCAGATATCAGCTTTCGCCAGCGTTGATTGGCTTCGTTTCGACGGTGTGAATCCTGAATGTTCGCCAGAATATAGCCTTTGAGCATATCCGTGGGGGCAAGAGAGAGCCCTCGATCATTCATGGTCTCAAAGATGGTGTATGCGTCCGTATCGGAATAGGTGGTAATTTCAATCAAATAGACATTTTCGATCAGCCAGTCCGAAAAGTAAGGAAGTGCATGATCGATAAGTTCATTAGGAAATAAATCTTCTAAGTCCTGAAAGCGACGAATAATATTGATGACCGACTCGGACTGCCCTTCCTCGTAGAAAGGCTTGCCAGTGAATAGCGCCTCCATGCATTCGGCCCTTTCTTCCACATCCATATTGAACGAACGATAGCCAAATTGTGTTGAAAAAATCAGCTCGGCGACAATCCCCTTCTGCTCATTGTCTTCAAGTAACCGATAGATATGAGTGAGAAGTAGGGTAAGTGTAGTCAGTCGCTGTTGTCCGTCTATAATATACTTTTGGTTCTGCTTATCGCTGATAATTATGGAACCCAGAAAGTAGTGGCCATAAGTTTTGACTTTGAGACGTTCATGACACGGCTTGTAGCTCTCCAGGAATTTTCCCGCTAAATCCTCAATCAATTCTGTTACTTGTTTCGTTTCCCATTGATACTCCCGCTGATAGTAATCAATGGCAAATTTTGCTCCGCGAAGCAAGGAACGAAGATTCTTGGCACCGGCGCGAATTTCTTTCATCAGACATTTCCTCCTATGATCTCGTCAAATAACCCTGTGGTTTCCCTCTCGACCGCAAGAATATCGGTACGAATCTCCTCCAGCGACTGCAGCGGTGACTGCTTGTAGAAGTAGCGGTTGAAGCTGATCTCGTAACCGAACTTGACGCTATCAATACTGTACGCCAAGGCAGCACCTCGCGTCGCAGGATGGCTTCGGTGCCGCCTTCTTTCCTACAGCGGAATCTTCTCGGCATCGCGCGGGTCGCTGCCCGGTTCGTATTCCACACGGTGGACTTGCTGTTGATCCTTGTCGCGAACAGGCCACACAACGGGTCGGCCTACGTGCCCCGCTTGTGAGTAGGCTGACGAAGCGTTACCTTGAAGTCACTCGGATCTTGATTAATTGATCGAACTATCCGGCGAGAAAATTCCAAAACTCCTTTTGCACTATATCCACTATTCTCAATGAATATACCCGTTTTCTTAATCTGGCTAGGAGATTTCATCTCATCTGGATCAGTAGACAAGCGGAATACCTTTCTACCAAAATCAAGTGTACCGTTCACCTTAAGTAAGTCATTGCCGACTAACCAAGCTATAACCTCCCCTAGTAAATCCCTCCAAGTCTGAACCGAGACGCTGGAACCATATGGCATTGAGATAGTCGCCGGTAGTTTACCCGTCGGATTTAATTCATTTATCGCGATGCCCTTTATTGGAGGTGATGGTTCATCCGGCTGGTTAATTGGGGAATACTTAGAAAATCCACCAGTAACAAAGATCGGACGCCAGAGACTCAATAGCTGTAGAGCACACTTCTCAGCGGCTACAGTTGATAACGTGAGGTCAATGAGAGTCTTGGGAGGATAAACCGAGTGTACGTGCCAAGAATCCCCGTTCGTTATAATGTAGTACTTCACCTGCTGCGATTCGGGGACATCAAAGTTCTCACTCATAATATATCCGCCGATTTGGTGATGGTAGTCGGAAATTTTTTTGACGGAAAGATTTTTAGCCTCAATAAAACAGATGCGCCTACTAGTGTCATCTAGAAGGACATAATCTGCCCAACCCCTTTTACGGGTCTCTGGTTCGATTTCAACCATTATAGGATTGGAGACATTCCAGCCAAGCGCTTGCAACAAAGGATCAATTAGACCTGTTCGAGTGCGCCACTCAGGATGTCCACCCTTAGAAAAGTAGCTTTGATGTTTTTCTATTCTCGTTTGAATATGCGAAATGACTTTAACAAGTTCTTCAAGCATTCACTCTCTCAATGTACTCTTCAATATTGTTTGGGGATTCACTATATTTCATGCCATGTATTCTGATCCAACATCAGCGTAAGAGTATGGATTGTACATGATAGCACTAAAATACTGATCATCTGTGCACACAAGCTAATATGACGATGCTAACACAGATTATTTAAGATGAAGCGTTCACGATATCCAAGCGTTGCCATTGAATAGGGCCCGTCTTATGGACCGAGTTTCCTTGAGAGTCCACGGCAACAGTTACCGGCATATCCTTAACTTCAAATTCATATATCGCTTCCATGCCTAAATCATCAAATGCAAGCATTTCTGCATGGGTGATCGCTTGTGAAATAAGAAAAGCAGCGCCGCCTACTGCAATGAGCGAAACTCCTCGGTTTGCCTTGATAGATTCAATGGCGACATGACCTCGCTCTGCCTTTCCGATCATGCCAAGCAAACCAGCCTTGGACAACATGGCCTCCGTAAACCGGTCCATGCGCGTCGCCGTAGTAGGTCCTGCCGGTCCAACAACCTCGTCGCGTACAGCATCTACAGGCCCAACGTAATAAATGAAGCGGTCGGTGAAATCAACAGGCAGTTCGGAGCCCTTCTCAATTAAATCGAACAGCCTTTTGTGCGCCGCGTCTCGTCCAGTTAGGATCTTGCCGTTCAATAACAAGGTGTCACCGGCTCGCCATGTCTGGATGGAATCCTTGGAGACTGATCCTAAATCAACGCGCCGTGCAGCTGCATTCGGTGTGTATTTGAGATCTGGCCATAAGTTCAAATCAGGCACTTCAAAATGAGCTATCCCAGACCCATCAAGTTCGAAATGAATATGTCGCGTGGCCGAACAGTTTGGAATGATGGCAACCGGCTTATTTGCTGCATGCGTGGGATAGTCAACGACCTTAACGTCAAGCACTGTCGTTAGACCACCAAGGCCTTGCGCACCAATCCCCATCGCGTTGACTTTCTCAAATAGTTCGAGCCGTAATGCCTCGGCGCGAGTACTGGCACCCCGTTCCTGCAGGTCGTGGATGTCGATGGGTTCCATCATGGCTTCCTTCGCAAGCAACATGGCTTTCTCCGGCGTGCCCCCTATTCCGACGCTTAATATGCCCGGCGGACACCACCCTGCTCCCATCTGGGATACTTGGCTCAAGACGAAATCGACTACCGATTCTGACGGGTTCAACACGGCAAAACACGCCTTCGCTTCGCTACCGCCGCCTTTCGCTGCCACTTCGACGCCGAGCTTGTTACCGCGAACGACCTTCATGTGAATGACAGCCGGCGTGTTATCGCGCGTATTGCTTCTCTCCCCGTCCGGATCTGCCAATATCGAACCGCGCAACGGATTGTCTGCATGTAGATAGGCTTGTCGTACACCTTCGTTTACTGCGTACTCAAGGTCAAAATCCTCCGCCCACTGAATATTCATGCCAACTTCTAAAAACACATTGACAATACCAGTATCTTGACATATGGGGCGTTTGCCTAGCGCACACATGCGTGAGTTCACCAATATTTGCAACAAAGCATCTTTTGCGGCGGGCGATTCCTCTTTTTCCCAAGCAGCGCGCATGGCGCTTATAAAATCAGGTGGATGGTAGTACGAGATATACTGCAGCGCGTCTGCTATGCTCTGCGTTAGATCTGCTTGGCTAATTCGTGCCATGGATTCCTCCAAGCCTGCGTCTACTGGAACTGCTCAATCAATAGTACAAGAAGACTAATTCATATGGCAGATTCTGAACTCTTTGATCATGCAACATTTGATCTACCTTCGGGCAAAATCTCCTACCTAAGCGGCGGTTCCGGCCCATCAATCGTTTGTCTCCACCACAGCTGGGGCAGTCCCGGCGCGCTCGAACTACATCGACAACTAGCCTCCCGCTTTCGGGTTTTCATTCCCGACATGCCCGGCTGGGGTGGTTCCGACCGTCCCCTGTGGGCTCGCACCGTTCGCGACATTGCCATTCTTATCTCGCATTTCGCTAATCAAGTGGCACGATCACCCTACCACATCGTGGGTTTTGGGTTGGGTGGCTATGTTGCCGCGGAAATCGCCACGATGCATGAAACATCCCTTGCAAAACTCGTATTGGTAGGCGCCGCTGGTCTACAGCCAGCCACAGGTGAAATCATGGATCAAATGATGTACTCCCATCGCCAGTACATTGAAGAAAGCTTTCGTGATCGTGATAGCTACGAGAACTATTTCGGCGATGAACCCGACCAAAGCATGCGTGAACTTTGGGATCACTCGCGCGAAATGACGGCACGCGTGACTTGGAAACCGTACATGTTCAATCGACGCTTGAGCGCATTACTTCAAAATATTGATATAGAGACCATGTTGATTTGGGGCGATCAAGACAAAGTTGTGCCGATGGCAGTGGCAAACCAGTATCAAGAAGCACTAAAACATTCATCGCTGCACGTAGTTGAAGGCGCTGGCCATGTGGTAGAGATCGAAGAGCCTGATCACGTTTGTTCGCTCATTACCGATCACTGCGACGCCCAACTCGCGCAAGTTTCTCACGGAGGTTAACCATGTTTGTTGGTTACTTTACCGAACGACCCTATCAAGACCAAAGCTCCGGTTACTTCGGGGCAACGGGACGTTCCATTACTGATCTGACGATGTCGAATGGAAGCTACGACCCCAAGCTGGGAGCAGACCTCTACAACAGATATCTTGACGAGAAGATCTACGCGGAGGAGATGGGCTTTGATGGCCTAATGCTCAATGAACACCACTCAACGCCATTCTGCATGGGCGGTGTGATGAATTTAGAGGCTGCGATCCTGGCGCGTATTACTCAACGCGCAAAGATTGTATTGCTGGGTAACATCCTTCCAATCTGGGACGATCCACTTTTCCTCGCAGAAGAGCTCGCGGAAATTGACATGATTAGCCGCGGGCGTCTTGTGACGGGTTGGGTCCGCGGGACGGGACGCGAAAGCGTCGCCCACAATGCAGCCGCACCTTACAACTGGGAGCGTTTTCAAGAAGCGCACGACTTCATAATCAAAGCATGGACACAACCAGGTCCCTATCGCTGGGAAGGCGATCACTACCACTTTCGTTACGTCAATCCTTGGTCGCGCCCTTATCAGGATCCTCATCCACCCATTTGGATTCCTGGCGTCATGAGCCGCAACACGGTAGCATGGGCAGCGAAACACCGGTACCCATACGTCATGCTCGCAACCGAACTCGAACCAACGCGTGAGTCCTACGAGTACTACACGGAAGTTGCTAAACAAGAAGGTTATGAAACTGGCACTCAGCATCGGGGTTACCTATTCAAAGTTCACGTTGACGAAAACCAGCAGTTAGCCGATGAGGTTGGACGAAAGTTCGTCCAAGGTCCAAGTAATCCATTCCTGGAAGGCAATCAAGGCAATGTGAGGCCATTCATACAGAATCTTCCAGGTCTGACGCAACGCAACAACCTACTTCCAACGATGCGAAGTTTTGCGGCGGCGGCTTCAAGAGGCCGCGCCGATCAACATAAGAAAGAACTGGCGAAGACAGATAAAAAAACCAAGCCATCGCAACCCGAGCCGCCGCGAGATACTTACGTCGACCAAACGGAGAAATACAGCATCATCTCCGGCACGCCGGATACGGTCATCCCGCGCGTGAGACATGTGCTCGAAACATTAAGGCCTGGGTCAATTTTCTTTTGGGATGGCGACGGCGCGATGTCTCATGATGATTCCATGCGCAGTCTTCGCTTAATGGGGTCCGAAGTCATTCCGGCGGTCCGCGAAATGGCCAAGGAGCTTGATTTGAAAGGGCCTTTCGAAGTCGACCCACAGACCAACGAACCCATTGAAGACACCTCGGAGGGCGTGTCTACCGACACCGACCATTCAAACGCGCCAACCTAATCACTCATGGTCAACATCGCCGTCATAGGCGGTGGCCCGGCAGGTAGCACCGTAGCGACACTACTTGCCCAACGCGGATTCGAAGTACAGCTGTACGAGGCGGCCCGTTTTCCGCGACCACACATTGGGGAATCGTTACTCCCCGCGACGATTGAAGCGTTGTCGCTTAGTGGCGCTGCGGAAAAGGTTCGTGCGGCCGACTTTACGGTGAAGCATGGCGCCACCATGGCTTGGGGCGTTGATCAAGCGCTTTGGACTTGGTATTTCCGCGAAACGAATACCACACAACCGCACGCCTACCAAGTCAATCGCGATGAGTTCGATCATATTCTGCTACATCATGCAGCATCGTGCGGGGTCAAAGTCTGCGAAGATACTCGCGTAACCAAGGTTCGTTTTGAGAACGATCGTGCGACTGGCATTGAACTGGAAGGGAAGTTTCGACCCGCGGATTACGTCGTTGATGCCAGCGGGCAACGGTCACTGATTGCCTCGCAATTACAGATAAAGAGATGGGACAAAGCGTTTCGGAATCTTGCTGTCTATCGTTACTACCGCGGTGGGAAGCACTTGGAAGGAGACGACGCTGGCAACATCCTGGTCGAATCCATTCATGCTGGCTGGCTCTGGAAGATCCCGCTCAAAGACTGTATTTCAAGCGTCGGTGTCGTGGCAGATCGGGACGAAGCAGTCGCAGCCTTACGCAAACGTTCGATGACTGAATGGTTTGGCGAGATCATTCAATCTTCACGTTACGCATCAAAGCTGCTAGCCGATGCCGAATCTGTAGGACCGTGTGAAGCGACGCGAGACTGGTCTTATCAAGCAAGTCGTTTCGCTGGGACTCGGCATTGCTTGATAGGCGACGCAGCGTGTTTTATCGATCCATTGTTCTCGACAGGCGTGCACCTCGCAATCTATAGCGCAACCATGGCAGCGGCATTAATCGCAACGACGCTACATCGCCCTGCCCTAGCTGCGATGGCAGCGATAGCTTTCGAACGTCAATTTCGCCAGCACTACGAACATTTCCGCGAACTAGCGCGCCTGTTCTACGGTGCGAATCGCTCGCTAGATTCGTACTTTTGGGAGTCCCGTCGTATTACGGGCGAAAGCGAATACGAACCAAGGGCCGCCTTTGTGCGAGCGTTATCGGGGCAAGTTGCCAGGGGCTATGAACGTTCAACGCTCGCACACGCGGAATTGCCTGCTAGCTTTACGCGAGCATTACACGAATGGGAATTTAAACGGCAACAAAATCAACTCGACTTCGATCGAGTTTCTTCCGATACGTTGCTATCCGTCAAGGGCAATCTGCAAGTTGTGGATTCTGCGATATTCACCGGCGACGCATTCGAATTGGGACAAGTCATTCGCCGCAAACAGTTAGACGACATACCTATCGCCCCATTTGTCGCGGAGACGATCAACATGTTGCAATCGAAGCCTCACACGTCCGCTATGGTAAACGAGAAATTACTGCGCCGAGGATGGTCACGCGACGTGCTCACGACTTCGTTACTGCCTACGCTTCGGCTACTGTTCACCGAGGGTATCGTACGAAAAGCTACTGTGTAACGTCGGCCCGAGTCTTAGCCGAAGTAACTTCCGCCGTCCGTATTTCGTAGTTTTTCGCGCGCAATGACCATGCGATGCACCTCGGATGGACCTTCGCCAATGCGTTTTACGCGTAGTTCTCGATACCAACGCTCTAGCGGCATGTCCTGCGCCATACCCATTCCCCCAAACATTTGCATTGCGCGGTCCACGACGCGACCAGCCGTTTCCGTGGCGACGAGTTTGCAGATGGACGCATTGACTTTGCCGGGCTCTCCCGCATCGACTTTGGCCGCCGCGTCGTATACCAATAGCCGCGCCGCACGCAATTCCACCTCGGAGTCGGCGATCATCCACTGAATGGCTTGTTTGTCTGCAAGCATCCCATCGCGCGCCGGTCGTTGCTTAACCCAACCGCAAGCCATGTCGAGCGCTTCCTGTGCGATCCCAACGCAACCCGCCGCGTAAGGAATACGTGCGTCGACCAACCATCTCTGGGCAACGCCGAATCCCTGGCCGACCTCGCCGAGCACGTTGTCCGCAGGCACTTCGCAGTTATCGAGTACGATCTCATAGGGAGAAAGTGCGCGTATCACTTTAATCTCATTGAAGGAAATACCAGGAAACGTAGGTTCCACAATAAATGCCGTGATTTGAGGTGGATGACCATCAACCCCCTCTTTGGTTTTCGCAAAGATGATCCCGTAGTCGGCCCCCTTAGCGCCTGTGATCCACATCTTGCGACCGTTAAGAATCCAAACGTCGCCTTCCTTTCGCGCTCGCGTGGAAATGTTGTTCCTAGGATCCGAGCCACCAGTCGGTTCGGTGATAGCAACGAACGCTCGTTTGCCCCCAGTGACGCAAGGCACGCCGTACTTTTCGATTTGCGCTGGAGTGCCTGACCATATCACGTTAGGTGGCCCACCGCCAAATGCACCAAGCGCTGGCGCGTAAGCGCCAAGTCGACACTTTGCCGACTCTTCCGCGATCACGACACGCGTCAGCGCGCTCACGGGATTACCACCGTATTGCTCCGGCACCGATAAGCGGGTTAACCCCATTTTCTCGGCAATGCTCTTGAGCTCTTGCCTTTCTTTGGGACCACAACCAGTCGCGTTGTACGGTAGCTTGTCTTCGATCGGTTTCACGTGTTCGCGCATAAAACGCTGAATCTGTTCGCGCAATAGCTCGAGCTCTTCCGTTTGGTAGACTTCAATTGCGTCACTCATGGTCTTGCCCTCGGTAACACCCTGGAAAAATTAACGTCGCAACAATACACTAACTGAACACACGAGGCTCCATCTTGAAGATCTATCACGTTCGAGGATCGCGGTCCGTTCGAATCATCTGGCTTTGTCATGAACGTTCGATCCCGCTTGACATCGAAACCATTTCCACCTTTGATGCCGCATTCAAAGCATCCCCAACGTGGCGAGCTAAGTCGCCGACTGGCAAGATACCTGTACTAGAGGACGGCGAGATCACGATGTTCGAATCCGGCGCGATGATTGAGTACATCCTTGCTCGGTACGGCGCAGGGGATCTCGTACCGAAGGAGCCGTCCGAACTCGCATATTACTATCAATGGTGCTGGTTCGCGGAGGCGACTTTTGCTCGGCCGCTCGGCGATATCATGCACCATACGGTCATCAAGCCACCTCAAGAACGGATCGCAGAAGTCATTCCAGATGCACAGAAACGCGCCATGCTGTGTCTAGACGCGATTGAGAAGTGCGTAGCTCATCAATCGTATTTACTCGGCGAATCGTTTTCAGCAGCTGACATCATGATGGGGTATTCACTCATGCTAGCCGAGCGCACTGGCGTGTTAACCTCAGACCAACCCAATGCAATGCGTTATCTCAGACTTTTAGGAGAACGCGAAGGATTCAGACGAGCGCAAGAGGCTTAAATCGAGGTGGAAGAATCACCCACCCGAACTTTCAACTCGCGCACAAGCCGGCCATGTGCCTTCGCATCAAGGTTGTAGACAAACGATACTAAAAACAACACCAGGTTAGCGATGAACGGCACGACCGCGATACAGAACAGAATGCCACCTAAGACTTCAGACGACTGAACCTGATTGGCAACATACCCGGTCAACGCCAAAACTGCTGGAATAGCAGCACCCGTTATTGTTTTACCCAGTTTCTGAAAGAAGCTTGCGGTGGAATAGATCACGCCATCCGCCCGTATGTCATGCCTATGTTGGGCGTACTCAATGGTGTCAGCGAGCATTGCCCAACCTAAAACGGCAATCGGCGCGCCGCCTAACGCCATGGTACAGCCCCAGACGAAAACCATGACTATATTGGTGGGGTCGTTGAAATAAAAACCAAGCGCACCGATCATGGCAACGACCGCGCCGATCTGCACTGTGCCGGCCTTACCAAATCGCTTGGTCAGATAAGGTATCAGTACGAGTCCGAGAAACATCACGGCCAACGTGATGGAGAAAAAGCTGCTTAGCAGATCCGGTCGTTCCATCGTGTATTTCAAGTAGTAAGGTGCAACCGTTTGCCGGAATGAAAAGGCCAACATACCAAGAATGAATAACGTGATGACGATCCACAGCGGCGAGTTTCTGAACAGTACTTTCATCGCGTCCGGCATCGAAATATGGCGTTCTGGCAAGGCCAATTCGGTGAGTTCCTGGGTCCCGGCAAATGACCACCAGAGCAACAGTGAGCCTATCAGGCCGAACAGGATCATTGTGAATTGAAAACCGTCTTCGGCGCCAAAATAGCCAACGAGTGGCATCATGCCAAGTAATACAACCATGGCGCCGGAGAAAGCGCCACCCATGCGCAACGAAGTCAGGGTGGCACGTTCGTTATGATCATGTGTTAGCACGCTCGTCATGGCGGCATACGGTATAGTCACCACCGTATAGATCATGCCGAACAGTACGTAAGTGACATAAGCCCAGACAATCTTTCCGGTTTCACCAAAATCAGGTATGGTGAAGGTTGCGACGGAAATGACCGCAAGCGGCACGGCGCCAAAGGCTAGATAGGGACGAAAACGACCCCACCGGGTTCGCGTGCGATCGGCTAAGTAACCCATGAATGGGTCGGTTACGGCATCCACCACTCTCGCGACGAGAAAAATACCCGCAGCGACAGCTGCCGAGATGCCGTAGAAGTCGGTATAAAAATATAATAGGAAAGACAGCGTCGACATGAAATAGAGATTGATGCCTGCATCGCCTACTGCGTATGCCAGGCGCGAACGAAATTTCATCATGAGAAGTTAGCGCTGTCTGAGTTCATAGCACGAAATAAGCGTGCAATGCTAGCGATTCAAGATATCGCCGCCCACATCTTCGCGGTTCACTGAACCACTACCGTCACAGAATCTCACCGTTTGCCATGATGAAAAAAATCGCCATTGGGCTTATCGTTGCGCTACTAATCGCACTTTTCGTTATCTATCTTCTGTGGCCCGAAGAGCAAGTGGTCGAACTACCCAAGGTCGCCGAGCCAACGACGAGTCGGATTACAACCGAAGGTGAGTATGTGGGATTCATGGATAAAAATGGCGCGCGTGCATGGTTGGGATTACCGTTCGCAAAACCGCCGATAGGTGACTTGCGCTGGGTCGCGCCGGAGCCTCCCGATAGTCATACGGGCATCCAGGAGGCGCTTGCTTTTAGCGACCCATGTGTGCAATACCCTAACCCGACGCTCCGTACTGGAAGTACAGTTACGGAAGGTATCGTCGGAAGCGAAGACTGCCTGTATTTAAATATCTGGTCACCGCCGAACGCCATAGACGCACCGGTCATGTTTTGGATCCACGGCGGCGGCAACTCGATTGGCGAAGCGGCGGTTTACAACGCATCGACATTGGCTGCTAAGCACAAAATCGTCGTAGTCACGACCAACTATCGGCTTGGCATTTTTGGATGGTTCAACCATCCGGATTTACTTGCCATGAGTGAACAATCAAGCGGCAACTTTGGCACGCTTGATCTCGTACGAGCGCTTGAGTGGGTTCGAGACAACATCCGTAGCTTTGGCGGCAACCCTAATAACGTCACCGTATTCGGCGAGTCAGCCGGAGGGGTCAACACGCTGTCTCTTGTGATCACTGATCGTGCGCGAGGGCTATTTCACCGTGCCATTTCGCAAAGCGGCGCATTCGGCGCTAGTGATCCAAAAGAAGGCTATTTATTATCAAGTGAAGGCGGTCACACTAATAGCGCTCGCGAAATTGCGAATCGCCTGATGGTGGCAGACAAACTAGCGGTTGACGAAGCGCAAGCGGCGACAAAGCAGGCCGAATGGGGTCCACAAGAGTTAACCAAATATCTCAAATCCAAATCGGCAGCCGAGGTGTACGCAACGCTCAACGACGATCAATCGGGGCTTATGGATTTTCCTGCCATGTTTGGCGACAACACGGTGTTGCCGATGGCAAATATCGAAGAGATCTTCGGTAACACGCGCAACTTCAACGATGTCCCCATCATTCTTGGCACTAACCGCGACGAGCCAACGTTATTCATGATGCAGGCGCCGCAATACGTGAGTTATTTTCTAGGCGTATTTCCATCAATCGAAGACGAAAACGACTACCGACGGGTCGTTTATTACGGCGCTCAAGCATGGAAAGTGCGCGGCGTCGACAACATTGCCTCCGTCATGCGCTCAAGCGGACATAGCGAGGTGTACGCGTACCGCTTCGACTGGGACGAAGAGCCGAGTTCATTCTTCTTTGATTTATCACTTGCCTTAGGCGCTGGCCACGCGATCGAAATCCCGTTTGTATTTGGCGATTTTTCCATGCTTTCCATGCTCTCGAATTTCTTTCCAAACGATGCCGCGCAGTTCGCATTAAGTGAAAGCATGATGTCATATTGGGCCGAATTCGCCTATAACGGCAATCCTGGAAGAGGGCGCGATGGTACCGAAGTACCGTGGACGCCATTCGGCGAGAAAGAGTTGACTACGCTGTTATTGGACACCGCCGCGGACGGCGGGATTCGCATGATGAAGGATAGGGTGACCTACGCATCATTGCGCGAAGAAATGCTCAACGACACCTCGTTCAATAACAAAGACACCTACTGTCGAACATACATCACCACATTTCGCGATACACCGGTATACGAGACATCTGATCTTGAAACGATAGGTTGTTCCCATATCGATCCCGCCACGGTTGGCTGGTATTGAACTTAGCGTATTACCAAGTGTCAATGTACGGTCGCTTCTTGGTTTCGCGCGGGGTTTGCTCTGGCAAGCTTTTCATACCACGGACGATCCAGCTGCGCGTTTCAGCAGGATCAATGACATCGTCAACCCCAAAGTACGTCGCGGAGTTAACGGCTTTCGCGCGCTCGTAAGAACTGGCCACCATCTCGTCAAATCGTTCGATACGTTCCTCGGCAGTCTTTAATGCCATAAGCTCGTTGCGATAACCAAGCTTTACCGAACCTTCAATATTCATACCTGCGAACTCGGCAGTCGGCCATGCTATACAGAAGAATGGCACCCTGGATGAGCCGCCACACATAGCTTGTACGCCAAGTCCATACGCTTTCCGGATGATGACACCAAAGATTGGCACCGTGAGATTCGCACCCGTATTGAAGAGGCGACAGCTATGGCGCACCAACGCTAGTTTCTCGACATCCGGTCCAACCATGATGCCGGGACAGTCCATGATGCTGATCACAGGAATGTCGAACGCATCGCAAAGCTGCAAGAACCGAGCTGCCTTATCCGCGGCATCAGAATCGATTGCACCTGCGAGATGGTGTGCATTGTTCGCGATTAACCCGAAAGGTTTTCCTTCGATGCGTAGAAAGCACGTCACGATGCCAATGCCAAAGTTTTCGCGAATCTCCAGAACTGAGTCGATGTCTGCAAGCGTGTGGATGACTTCGCGAACGTTGTACATACGCAATCGGTTTTCTGGCACCGCGTGTCTCAGCTTGCGTTGATCTGGCGACTCCCAGTCGGCTACGGATCCCTGAAAATACGAGATATATTTCTTCGCCGTACTGATCAATTCGGCTTCATCATCAACGATGATGTCAACCACACCATTCGGTACTTGAAACGACATCGGGCCGACTTCCTCCGGCGTGTAGATGCCCAACCCACCACCTTCAATCATGGCTGGGCCGCCCATCGCGATAGTAGATTGCTTTGTTGCGATGATCACATCGCAACATCCCAGCAATGCGGTATTGCCGGCGAAACACCGCCCAGAATTTACACCAACAAGCGGCACGCGCGCTGAGAGCTTGGACCACTGCGTAAACGTGTAGGTATCCATTCCAACGCCACCACTACCGTCGGTGTCGCCAGGGCGGCCACCGCCACCTTCGCTAAACAAAATAACAGGCAGGTTGAAGCGGTTTGCAAGTTCAAAGATGCGATCCTGCTTATAGTGGTTCTTATGACCCTGCGTGCCAGCGAATACTGTGTAGTCGTAAGCCACTGCCACGCATCGTGCGTCGTGTTCTGAAAATTTATCTGCGTTTACAGTGCCTACGCCGCAAATCAAACCGTCCGCTGGCGTGTTTTCTCGCAGCCACTGTTCGGAGCGACGGCGACGCTGTGCCGCTAATACCAACGGGCCATACTCGATAAAACTCCCCTCGTCGCAAAGATCGTTGATGTTCTTCCGCGCCGTTTGTTGTTGCGTGCGTGCTCGTCGTTCCATCGCCTTCGGGCGATTTTCATCGTATATCCACTTGCGGCGGTTAAAGGTTTCCTGTAAATCGTCGCGAATAAGATCAAGATCGACAGCAGTCTCGCCCTCCTGCCCTTCCACATCAACATCAGCCTGCTCGACAAACACCAGTGGGTGTCCTTCCTGTATCACCTTGCCGACTTCGATGGCAACCCGTCGCACAATGCCGCTCGTGCTTGCGCTTATGACATGTTCCATCTTCATAGCCTCCATGACGACAAGTTCTTGGCCCGCGGCGACAGCGTCCCCTTCTTGTACTTTCACTTCGACAATGGTGCCTTGAATCGGCGCAGGTTGCCCTATCGAACCGTCGGCTGCCAACAAACTCGCTGCATCGTTAGATTCTTCTTCTTGCTCCGCGCGCGCTAATTTCGCCTTCTTGACAGCATCGGCGTATTCAAATAATGCAAGCGGATCCTTGGTATCGACTTGACCTCCTGCAAGGCCTGCCGTCGTGTCGTCTTCCGCTTCCGCCTCGCGTTGCGCTTGCTCCGTACGTTCGACTAGATTCGCGATGTTCTGGTCGATCCATCGGGTCGTTATGCGTCCTTCACTGAAGCCATCCGATTCGAGTATTTGTTGTAGGAATATTTGGTTGGTCCGAATACCTTCAATATGACAATTGGCCAAACTTCGTTTGACGCGATCTACAGCAAGATTGAAGTCATCAGAACGGCTAGAAACGACAATCTTGCAGAGCAATGAGTCGAAATTAGGTGAAGTCGTGTATCCGCTATAACCAAATCCATCCACGCGAATTCTCGGTCCGGTGGGCATTTCATAACGTGAAATAGTTCCTCCAGCAGGTCGAACATCGCCAGTTGCCGTTATTTCTTCCATATTAATGCGGCACTGTATGGCAAAACCGATCGTGCCGTGTTCCGACCACGCATCTAGATTGAGATCTTCGAAGGTTTCACCTCCGGCTAGACGGAGTTGGGTTTGCACCAAGTCCAAACCCGTGACCTCTTCAGTGACGGTGTGTTCGACCTGCAACCGTGCATTAGCCTCGATGAATACGTACTTTTCAGGGTTGTCTGCATCAATCAGGAATTCAAATGTACCGAGATTTCGATACTCCACAGCTTTCGCGATCTTGACTGCAGCCGATTCGATAGCAGCAAGCGTTGTGGCGCTTACGCCGAATGCGGGCGCAACCTCAATGAGTTTTTGGTGGCGTCGTTGGACGCTACACTCGCGTGTATGAAAATGCACAGCATGACCCCGACCGTCGCCGACCACCTGCACTTCGACATGGCGTGCGTTCTCAATGAGTTGTTCAACGTAGAGATCCCCATTGCCGAATGCGCTTTCAGCTTCAGACTGACAACGCTTATAAGCCTCTTCAATTTCATCAATATCGGCAACAACTCGCGTACCACGACCGCCACCGCCAGCAATCGCCTTAATCATGATGGGGCGCTTGGCGCCAAGCGAGCGGTAGAAACTTTTTACCTCCTTGAGCGAGGTAGCCTGTTCTGTGCCAGGAAGCACTGGCACGTTGACGGCAGCAGCCGTCTTGCGCGCCTTGGATTTATCCCCGCATAAGGCGAGCGTCGCTGGAGAAGGACCGACGAAAACTAGACCAGCATCTTCAACTGCATGCGCGAAATCGGCACTTTCAGACAGAAAACCATAGCCCGGGTGAATTGCGTCACAATGCGTTTTCTTCGCTCTGGCCACTAGTTGCTCAATATCAAGGTACGCCGCAATACCAGACTGCTTGAGCCCAATCGATTCATCGGTTGATTGAACATGAAGGCTTGAAGCGTCATCGGTAGAAAAGACAGAGACCGTAGAAATTGCTAAATCGTTTGCAGCATGGGCGATCCGAATGGCAATCTCACCACGATTGGCGATGAGCAGTCGTTTGATGGGCATTGATAGTGCATTGTTCGCAATAATCGAACGTTCGATTTTATTATCGGATTTACAAATGGCTATAGGGTGAATGCAGTTCTACGTATCGAAAAGCGCATGAAAGATCAGTTGTTTAATCTCAGTGGCACTTGCGCGATAGCCAACTTGAATTTGGTTTAGAGACCCGCTGGGCCGGCTTCTCTCATCTACGACTGTCATACCTCGCGTGTGGGTACCAACCAACTCAACCTTTACATCCCTAGGCTCGAAGTGGAACCAATGAGGGTGGGTGACCGCAAGCAAAGCACATGGGTCATGCATAGCCACTTCATCCGAACCGGTCAACTGGCGAATACTTGCGAGCAATTGGGTGAAATTCTGTTCAGCAAATTGCGCAAGCGGTGAAGGCGAGGTACTGTGGTGTATTTGGGATATATCTGTCTGTGAGATCTGCACCTGATTTGTGAGATTTAGACCAGACATCATGAGATTGCCTTCTGCGCTAAACACGACATCAGCCGCTTCAGGGTCGAAATACACATTGAATTCAGCGCACGGAGTGACATTGCCGATATGCGTGGACCCACCCATCAAGGATATACCCGCAAGTCTTTTCAACCAGTCGGCGTCACGGATAAGCGCTTGGGCGATATTCGTTAACGGACCGATGGCAACCACCCAAACATCCTGTTCGGCCATGTCCAGTAAGTACTCTACCGCATTTTCACCTGCTGTTTGACGACTAGGGTCTGGCAAAGGTATATTGCCAAGGCCGTCCTTACCGTGAACTTCGCTAGCAAACACGGCCTTAGCGCTAAGAGGTGAAGTGGCACCCTGGTATACAGGCGTATCGGCGCCTACTAAATCGCAAATGCGTAGAGCATTACGCGTAGCATGTTGGATACTGGTATTACCGGCCACCGTAGTGATACCGATCACTTCGGCATACCGGTGAGCAAGGACGAGCGCGATTGCATCGTCATGACCGGGATCCGTATCAATGATCATGCGAGTTTGATTCAACGATTTACTCTATCCAGCTGCGTCAATTGAAATAGACTGATTGCTGCGAATGCTTGATTGTGCCTAGAAGTCATGTATCAGTGAGAGGGGATTGATGAGTTAAGGTTAGTAATTTATTTGCCTTGAGATGCGAATTGGTTTTCTCATCGCTTTCATTCAAGTTTTATCGCCACATCCCAGACCCAGTCAAATGCCATTTCCCATTGCCTCTGTGATCGCATAATACTTTGATTTCATTAATTTTCGTTATGAGTCGTTTGATTATGAATCGCTCGTGACGTTTTGAAAGGTTCCCCCTAAACAAACAGGTTATGAAATGGAAAGGAGCAAGATGAAATCACCCATCGTATGGCTTGTAGTCCCAATGGCTATTTTTGCGGCTGTGCATACATATCCCATAGGCCTTGAAGATGACTTGAAAGATATGGTTGGGTACGTCATCGTAGGCAGTGAACGTATTGAGGAGTTTGAAGGCTGTGATTATGGAAAACACATTCAATTCGACTCAAACGAGTTTGTCATTTGTCAGGAGTTCGGCTACGACTATGAATATTTCGCGACAGCTACCATCTTCGTGCGACCTAGGATGATCCATGATGGCTTCGACTGTAAATTGGCTGTTGATGACCATTTGTACGATGTTGATTGCTCGTCGTATATGAAAAGCAAGATTTACGTGTATCGTATGCTTGCCAAAGATATGGAATATGCCAAATATGCGAACCATTGGCTCAGCATGTTGGGAGCTAGCAATGATTGTCTTCGAGTTAGGAAGTAACTATTTTCCAGAATGCATAATGCATATTGAGCCTGATGCTCAAGAAATAGCATTCGAGTAATACCTTTGACCATCAGCTTTAAGAGCCAGCGGCTACACTAAAATGATCTGGTAGTGACCCCTCGGCGATCTCTGTATGATCACCCCTGGTCTTGCTATGTCGCAACGAATAAGTATGAATTCACTCGTGTCGTGAAAATAAAAGAAATCAAGACCTTTCACTGTCCTGCTGGCTGGCGTCACTACCATTTCGTGCGCCTAACGCTTGAGGATGGTACAACCGGCTGGAGTGAATACGATGAAGGGTTCGACGCCGTCGGAGTTACACTAGCAATCAACCGCTTAGCGAGAGTTGCCGTCGGCCAGGATGCGATTAATCACGAAGGCATCTATGCCCGTCTCGCAGCAACGGCAAGACAGTCACTGTACGGTGTTTTACCGCGTGCTATCGGCGCGATAGAAAACGCTATTCTTGATGCGAAAGCCAAGTATTTCGACGTGCCTTGTTACGAAATACTCGGCGGCAAAGTCCGCAACGAGATTCGAGTCTATTGGTCCCATTGCGGTACGTGGCGAATCTCCAGACCGAACGACTATCGCACTGCAGTAAAGGATCTAAAAGACGTAAAGGATCTTGGACGCGAAGTTGCGGAGAAAGGATTCACCGCGTTAAAAACCAATATCTATCGCCAAACCGATCGCGGACTGGTCGGCTGGTCGCCTGGGTTCAACCGCAACGACGATCCATCACGCACTCCACCCCGTTATGTACTTGATGGTTTGGTGGAGTACCTTGAAGCTTTTCGTCAAGGCTGTGGCCCAGATGTAGACATACTGCTTGATCTGAATTACAACGCTCGCACCGAAGGCTATCTAAAAATCCTTCGCGCATTGGAAGATCTAGACATATTCTGGGTTGAAATTGACACGCCCTATCCGCGCGCCCTTGCCACCATTCGCCAACAAAGCCCGTTTACGGTAAGCGGTTGCGAATCGCTCACCGGCTTGGTCGAATTTTTACCTTACTTTCAAGCCGAGGCGCTTGATGTAGCAATCATTGATGTGGTTTGGATCGGCGCATGGCAATCGTTAAAGATCGCGTCCGCAGCGGATGCATTTCAAGTGAATGTGGCGCCTCATAACTATTACGGACATCTTTCGACCATGATCAGCGCGCATTTCTGCGCTACCGTACCCAATCTAAAAATCATGGAAACGGACATAGATCGTATTCCTGAGGACGCAAGCATCTTTACACACGAACCGGAGTTCATCAATGGCATGCTCCAACTTCCAAAAAGGCCAGGATGGGGGACTGAGCCTAATACTGAGATGCTTCAGGAAGAACTAAATGAAGGGCCAGCCTAAAGGCTAACTGGCAACTGCTACTGCGCTTGCTCTGCCTCTACCGTAAATCGATTGTTCGACCAGAAAGCCTGGTGACAGGCAACGCAGACCTGATATAACTGTGCGCCCGCTTCGAATAGTTCAGCGCTATCGCGGTTTTCAGCCGCGCGTCGACCGCGATCTGACGCGGTAACTAATGATTTAGCAAATACATTCCACGCTGGACGATTGAGCGAATATTGCTCTTCTTGAAGTACCGCACTGAGCCGCGTTATCTCGTCGGCTGCCTCCACGACGCGTTGCCAACCTGCTTCAGTGGTTGGACTCAAATCCGTAGTGCCTTCATAAGTATCGATGAATCCCGCCGAGTCCCAAAATACTTCTGATGCATCGTTTAGCTTAGGATCCATGAGATATGCTGTGCTTGTAACTTTCTCGTTATCCGAAACAGTGTCCGAACTACAGCCGTTAATCAATGCCATCAAGCAAAGTAAACAAAACAGGATTGAATTCAAATAGCATCTGTTTACTTTCATTTGATTCTCGACGATAAACTGGCCTAAGCGTAACCCGGCTCGCTCTAACACGAGTGCCTTCGGCGGCGGATAGCACGCTATTTTGCTTAATCTTGACCGATGACTCGATCCAATTTGGAGCTGACCCCAAAGGGTTGCAGCCATGACTATTGAAGTCTCTTTTTTACCACCAGTGGATCTCGCCGTAGCTGTGGCAATCGGGCGGATGCGTTCGTTGCTTGGTAGAGACATTCATGGCGTGTATGCAGGACCAGATTTCGGTCCTACTTGCGTACGAACGATCCGCCAGGCATCGTGAACGAAATCCACGAGAAGTGGCCGTGTGTCCCTTGGGTCAATGATTTCTTCAATCCCAAATGCATGGGCATTACGAAACGGTGAAGAGATTGATTGCAACCGAGCCTCAATTTCACGTCGTTTAACCTCGGGGTCAGCGGCCGATTCGATATCGCGTTTGTAAGCGATTGCCGTCCCGCCTTCAATATGCATCGAACCACCGTGCGTCGAAGGCCAACAATATCGTCTATAAAGCGTATCGCCTGCCCTTTGGTGTAAACCACCAGCGACGCCATAGAGTTGACGAATCACAAAGCAGATATACGGCATGCGGCTTTGCGCGAGCGTCGTTACAACACGAGCCCCTGCCCGCACGATTCCTAACTTTTCTTGCGTTAGGCCTACGGAAAACCCGGGTTCGTCAGCGAAGTAAACCAAAGGTAAATGAAACATATCACACAATTCAATCAAACGAATCGTTTTCTCTCCGGCCGAGATGTCCATGCTACCGCCGTTAAACTTCGGGTGATTGGCCATCACGCCCACCGGATATCCATCAACGCGTGCTAAGCCGGTTATTCGGGCACGCCCATAGTGTGGTCCGATTTCAAAGAAACTGTTCAAATCCAAGACAGCATTGAGAATCCGTCTCGGATCGTAAATCTGTCGTCTATTGCGCGGCACTAGGTCAATTAACGCATCATCCCGTCTTTTAGGATCGTCATGAGTCGGTTCAATAGGCGGTTCCTCCCAAACATTAGCTGGTAGATAGGAAAGAAACCTGCGAATCTGCTGAATAGCATCGGCTTCGTCCTTAGCCAAATTCATAATGACGCCATTCTTTACTTGAATTCGTTCGTCCCCCAGATCTTCTTTGCCTATCTCCACCCCGGTCGCTTGTTCGACAACCTTCGGGCCTGCGACGAATACTTGGCTTGTATTTTTCACCATGACGTTGAAATGACAGAGGCATGCTTGCACAGCCGGCAAACCTGCTACCGAGCCAAGCACAGCCGATACGACCGGCACAACCTGCATGAGCTCAACCGATACATTCGTTCCTGAGTTGCCAGGCAAATACGTTCGACCTATCTGCTCAAACGTTCGCACACTTCCGCCTGTTGCATCAAGCAAACGCACAAATGGAATGCGCGTGCGCAATGCAAACAATTCCGCATAGCCGCTTTTATTACCAATCGCGGCATCGGACGCACCGCCTCGAATGGTGAAATCGCCACCTGCACACGCAATTTTTCGACCGTTGATCAGCATGGTTCCAATCACCGAGTTAGCTGGTTTAAGAGTGTCGACCTGATTCTCGGCCCAAGTCGCCGTACCGGCGATCGCGCCTATTTCGTGAAAACTGCCACGATCTTCAAGCAACTTGATCCGTTCTCGTACGGTGAGCTTGCCTCGGCGATGGTGAAAATCAACGCTTTCCTTCCCACCGAGCTGTTTAGCAAATTCAATCTGGCGATTGAGCTCATCAACGTCCTGCCGCCATCCAGCGTCATTGTTTTCGCCACTATTCGTCGTTGTCAACGCGCAAAATCCTCATATCCTCATGTCGATTATGACGTTTCCAAGTAGTACGATTCGCTACTATTCCTTATTAACGCTTATTTGTAAATATCCAGGTCGAGCGAGTGACACAACACACTGACGCCGCCACTGCGGTCAATCAACTACGAGAGCAAGGGTTCGCGGTTCTTCAAGGATTGATTGAAGGCGATCGATTAAGTCGCGCAGCACGCGATGCTGAAGCTCTCATGGAAACCACGCCTATTCGCATGCCTGGCATTGATGGCCCGATTTACGGTCGTATGTGCAAGGGACTATTCAAAAAAACGCGAGCGTTTGACGACCTATACGTCAATCCTGTTGTTTTATCGGTCATTGAAGCCGTGCTCGCAGGAAACTTCGAACGCCACCGATTTGATTTATGGGGAGGCGTCGCCCAACTATCCTCAACAATGCTCAAGGATGTCGTTCCACGTGAAGCCCCAAGATACTTTCATCAAGACGACGGTCTATATCCGATGGACAAATCGAAAACAACTATCGTGGTTAATACACTACTAGCGCTGGACGATTTCACTGAGGAAACTGGCGCGACGCTCGTTGTACCTGAAAGTCACAAATGGCAACGGCCGGTCGAGCAAGATACAGACTTCCGGGTCGTTGAGATGCCTGCAGGATCCATGTTGCTGATTGACGGCTCTCTCTGGCACAATAACGGCGCTAATACGACGCTCAATCGACACCGTAAGGCTCTAAATAGCTACTACAGTAGTCGCTTGCTAAAACCAGTAGGTGGGATGGGGTTAGGATTATGCGAGGATGAAATTGCTCAATTAGATAAACCCTTACGCGCCCTCATTTCGTAGTAGTTTAAGCGCGTACTTTTTTGGTTATTTAGTCATCAAACGGTCTACTGTACATTCAAGAGCCACCCCATCTATGTAGCACCGAGAACAGGAAAACGACAGCATTTTTACCTATCGCTACTATACATCACATGTGGGATCCATTCAAATTATTTTAAAATCAATAAGTTAAATAATTCAGGTACAATTGAATTTGAATCTCAAGAGTGCCCCTGCGTCATTCGCTACCGAGTACGCTAATAGGCGGTTCCATAATCGTCAATTTTGTTTTTGCATATACCAATAAGAATGTGTATATTTACATACATGAACGTCTTGACAACTAATTACGGAGGTTAAGTTGAAAGAAATTACATCACGGCAGTCCGAGGTGCTCAACTTCATTCGGGCTTACCATCGCTCTCATGGCTACCCACCGACCCGTCGCAACATCACAGACGAATTTGGTTTCAGATCACCAAATGCGGCTGAAGAACACCTACGGGCATTGGACCGGAAGGGATATATCACACTTCAACGCAACACATCGCGCGGAATCGTCATTAACGGGTTTGCCGGTGAGCATCTTCCTATCATCGGTAGGGTTGCAGCAGGTTCCCCCATTTTAGCTGAAGAGAACATTGAGTCCGATAGCACAATCCTCGGCGACATGTTCGATCCAAGCGCTGACTATCTACTACGTGTTCAAGGCGAAAGCATGATTAACGCAGGTATTTTCCACGGTGATTTGCTCGCCATACATCGCACGTACGAAGCCCACGACAATCAAATTGTCGTCGCGCGCCTTGCGGCTGAAATCACTGTGAAACGGTTCAAGCTTGATCGCACAACCCGATTTGATCGCGCGAACCGAGATATTCTTCTGGTTCCAGAAAATCAAGAATACCAAACGATTCGAGTCAGTGAATCAAACCGTGAATTTCAAATTGAGGGAGTAAGTGTTGGATTGATCCGAATGAGAATGTGAGTCACGGTCAACTAGCCATCGAATTGAAGCAAGGCACCCCGAGATCAATGTCTTGTGCTTTGGCACGTATATTGCCTATCGCCTTCCGAGGGCGAAAGACGCGGAAGGCGTTTACAACTCCCCTCCCCGGCCATTACACACGCGACGGAAACGTTCTTCGACTTTTAGCTCTCCGAGCACGAAAGGGGACAAAATCTACGCAGTGGAATGGTGTGATGAAAGGCAGGCATCAAATCGCTCAGGCGAGCGTCCTTGAATCGAGCTTAGCGCAGAAACTCAAACTATTCCGCATGGATCTAGCACAATTTCCTAATGATACCGTATATCACGGCATAAAGTTAAGTCACCGACATCCACAGCCACACGAAACGTTGGAATCCGTAATCGTCAGCTGAATATTGATCAATTCGTAATCACATGTTCCATACCCCCGGAACGATGTTTTCTAAGGCACCACCTAGCTAAAACGCCAAGCGTTTCAATGGATTGTTTCAATCCAATAAGATGACTAAGCATAAAAATCCATTTACCCCTGGGGCCGGGATACACCCGCCTGTCTTGGTAGGTCGAGAAAGGGAGCTGGATGGATTTACCGAGCTCTTCCAGATGCTTGCGGACGGTAGCGGAGCCCATGCTGACGTTATTCTCTATGGTCCGCGAGGAAACGGAAAAACCTCTCTGATTCGCCACATTGACGGATCGTTGGGATTGAATTTCCCCGACAGAGCTACCGCCAGGAAAGTCAGGACGATTAGTACAACGCCGGTATCTATGAAAACGCCTCGAATGCTCGTTGAATTGATCTTGGGAAACGCCATGCCTACAGGCGAGAGCAGGGAAAAGAAAACGGGGTTCAGCTTGAAGCATCTACTGGGGATGGAACACCGCCGAGGCCGATTGACCAACTGTAACTTCAGCGACATGGACATGACGAGAACCATGAAGCAAGCTGTGGGCGATCGGCCAACATTACTCATGATTGACGAAGCTCATACGCTTGACGTGAATTTTGGGCACGATCTCCTCTTGGCATCACAGGAACTGCGAGCGAACCATCCCTTCGACTTGTTCTATCAGGAACGCCAGGGCTTCTTGATCATCTCAATGCCATGCATGCAACATTTATCAGTCGAGGAATGTGCATGCCTCTGGGAAGACTTGACTCTGCAAGTTCTGAACAAGCGCTCAAAGAACCATTGGAGCGCGGCGGATTTTCAGTTGATGACTCCAATCCTGACTGGCGAGACGCACTGGCCAAAACCGATGACTATCCATACTTCGTTCAACTGATAGGATCAGCGATATGGAAGTCAGCAAGCGACCTCGGTCGTTCTGAAATTGATTCGGAGGTCATGGCAGTCGCCGATTGCAGCTTTCAAGATGGTAAGAACAATATGTATTTCCTCAGGGAACGCGAGCTGGACAAAGACAGCATGTTCGAAGAGGCAATGGCAGTAGCCAGACTCTTCAATGCAGACGCTCGCGGCTACATTTCGAAAAATGAAATAATCGAATGCATTGCGGGTACATCAACAGAAAATATCCAGCGAACTCCCGAGAGCATATTTGATAAACTCATTGAGCAAGGGTTTCTATGGGAAACTCGGGGACGACCGTTGTTGTTTCAGCCTGGCATTCCTTCTCTAATGAACCACATTATTGAGTCGCACAACATGTTGCGCGAACATGGAAGCGAAAAAACTTGACGATACCACGCTAAAAGCCTGACGCTACATGGCTTGGCTGATCGGTAGCCATCTAGATCCTTTAGTTCTTATATGCGCATCGGGCAGGAACTCGTGTCTCGCAACGACCGAAAAGCATTAGAAAACTCGCCTGCTAAAAGCCACGTTCCGTACAGAAGGTCTGCGCTGACGCCGATGCCTACAGTTCCAATGCTCGTTTCAACGCTTCGCACGCATCGTCCATGGCCCGTCGCGTCGGCGGCACGATATCGAAGTGTCCGAAAAAGCCGTGAATAAATCCTTCGTAGCAATGCGATTGAACCGACACGCCTGCCGCTGCTAACGCTTCGGCATACTGCAGTCCCTCGTCGCGCAGCGGATCGAATTCTGCGACCTGGACATAAGCCGACGGAAGATCGGCAAGATGCCTCGCACATAACGGTGAGGCGTATGGATTGATTCGAGCATGGGATGGGGCGTATTGATCCCAAAACCAATGCATGGAAGCAGCCGTCAGCATATAGCCCTCGGCATTGTCTTGATACGATGCGGTGTCGAATACGTGGCCGTTTGTCACGGGATAGACCAGTAACTGAAATACCAATGGCGGACCATCAAGATCACGGGCCATTTGTGCGACGACGGCTGCCAGATTACCACCGGCGCTATCGCCCGCAACTGCTAATCGGGATGGGTCGCCACGAAACTCCGTGGCATTGGCGTGCGCCCAAACCGTCGCGTCGTAACAGTCTTCTGCCGCCGCAGGGAATGGATGTTCCGGTGCGAGTCGATAGTCCACAGCAATGACGATGCAACCAACTTGATTGCATACTTGACGCGATTGCGCATCAACCGTGTCTAGGTCACCGATAACCCAACCGCCACCGTGAAACATCATGGTGATGGGCAACGATTCCGAGGTGTTAGGCACATACATTCGGATTGGAATTGGACCGTTACGCCCTTCGACTATTCGATTCTCTATGCGCTCGACTGTAATGTCTGGTCGCGGCGGTTGGGCGGTACGAAACATGGCCCGCGTGGAGGCAACCGACATGTCGGTTAAAGGCGGCGTCTCGGCGCTGGCAAGTTGATCAAGAAGCGCGCGATATTCGTTAATCAGGGGCATAACAATTTTGGCCTGCGTAGAAGCAGGCGATTATCTGCATTCCCTAAAGATCGAGTCTTTGTTTTCTAATCACCACGACTTAACATCACTGGATGTTCGCAATTCGCCACCAGCGTGGATACAAAACGACTAACTACGTCTTGATTTTTGGTTAGCGCTTCCTTTTTTCTTCTTCTCCGCAACCTTGGGTTCCCAAATCCCATTTTTAAAGTACGCCCGCCAACCTGTGTCTTTGGTATCAACCATGGAGGTGAGATAGTGTTCACGCGTTTTCCGTGCGAAACGGATGAAAGCGTCGTTACCTTGGTTATCCTCACTAGGCGCTTTTAGTAGATAGCTAAATTTAGGATCGACCTCGTTCGCATGAGAAATCAATTCCTTCACCCGCGGTTGTCGAATAACCCTGACTTTAGGATATTTACTTGCGCCTAAAAAAATCCCGGCACGCCCTTCGCGTAACACGAAGTAGTCGTCTTCGCCATCAACTCGAAGCTCTTCCATGTGAATAGGCGGTGCCGCGACGCTCCCGTCCGGAAGTGGTTTCCTGGTGTTCTTGCAAGATGTGTTGGTACAGCTGAAATACTTACCCCATCTACCGACCTGAAGTTGCATGTCGCTACCACACACATTGCACTCAACAATCGGGCCGTCGTAGCCTGCGATTTTGAAGTGTCCTTTTTCAAGTTCAAAACCGTCACAATTTGGCGCGTTACCACAGATGTGGATCTTAAAGTGCTCATTCATCATGTAGCCGTCCATGGCGCTACCACACTTCTTGCAGTGGCGTTTCGCGAGCAAGCGTCGGCTTTCGTCTTCGTCGTTCTCGTCCGAAGCGCTAGCTCCTACCGGAACCGTGTTTTCATCTGAAATCAGATTCATTGTATTACGACATCGTTCCTTTGGGGGCAGCGCATAACCGGAGCAACCGAGGAAAGTGCCGGTTCCTGCGACTCGAATCGTCATCGGCCTGCCGCAAGCGTCGCAAGGGATGTCAGTCATAATCGCCTGATTTGGCTGCATCCCCCCGTCTTCCTTGCTAGCGCTGTCAAGATTAACAACGAGATCGTGGTGATAGTCATTGAGTACTTCTAACCACTCTTTGTCCCCAACAGCTACTTCATCCAATCGCTTTTCCATCTCAGCGGTGAATTCGTAACTAAGCAAGTCCTTGAAACAAGCCACTAAACGATCCGTGACTATCTCGGCGATGCGCTCGGCATAGAACCGTCGGCCTCGCATAGTTACATAACCGCGATCTTTGATGGTCGAAATAATCGACGCGTAAGTGCTCGGCCGACCAATGCCGCGCCGTTCTAATTCTCGAACTAGACCCGCTTCGTTGTATCTTGCAGGAGGTTTAGTGAAATGTTGCTTTTTAGTTAGATCAATGAGTTCGAGTGTCTCGCCCTCCCGGTAATGAGGCAGATCCAACGCAGCGTCCTCACCCTTGCCAGACATAGCGACCCGCATATGCCCGTCAAATAAGACCCGACGGCCACGAAGGCTAAGCTCGTGGTCGCCTGCCCTAACCGAGACCGTGGTATTCTCGTACCTCCCGGGTGTCATTTGCGAAGCAACGAATTGACGCCAGATAAGTTCGTACAAGCGCACCGCTGCGGCGCGATCCTCTTTACTTTTAGTCTGTGCACTCAGTGCCAACATCGCGGCCTCAGGTTCGACCGTTACGTCACTAGGTCGAATTGCCTCATGGGCTTCCTGGGCATTCGCTTTCTGCGAAAATTGGTTTGGTTTCTCCGGCAGATAGCGGTCGCCGAATTTGCTTTTAATTAGATTCGCTGTACTTGTGCGTGCGTATTCGGATATATTTGTCGAATCGGTCCTCATGTAGGTAATCAACCCAGCCTCATAAAGTATCTGGGCGAGTCGCATCGTACGGGACACCGAGTAGCTGAATCGAGTAGACGCAGCTTGCTGTAGCGTCGACGTAATGTATGGCGCACTAGGACGCGAAACGCTATTGGTTTTCGAGACCGACGCAACGGTTAACTGAGCCTGTTTTAAAGCATCTAGGACATCGTTGGCCTTTGCTTCCGAATTGAGATTGAATTTTTCGTCGCCGCGAAGCGTCAATTGAAACCGTCGCGGCGAGCTATCATCATGCGTCGCAAGATCCGCGAACACATCCCAATATTCCTTGGGCTTAAAGGCACGAATTTCACGCTCTCGCTCTACGACCAAACGAACCGCGACACTCTGAACTCGCCCAGCTGATAGCCCTCGCGCAATCTTTTGATAGAGCAACGGCGTGAGCTTGTAACCTACGACACGATCTAGAAAGCGTCGCGCTTGCTGGGCATTGACTCGATTTTGATTGATCCGACCACGTTCTTCGAACGCTTTATGTATCGCAGCTTCGGTTATCTCGTTAAACACGACACGAACAAAGCGATCTTGGGTGCCGCCGATCACCTCCGCTAGATGCCAGGCAATCGCCTCCCCTTCTCGGTCTAGGTCAGTAGCAAGAAAAATTAACGCAGCGTCTTTCGCTTCCTGACGAAGTCGTTCAACTACCTTGTTCTTGTCCGGCATGACTTGATAGTTTGCCGCCCAATCATCCTCAGGGTCAAGATTCAATCCCCTTTTGGGTAAGTCGCGTACATGACCGTAACTGGAAACAACCTTGAACGATTCCCGCTCTTGAGCCGATTCTTGCGGTTTGCGACCCGGTACAAAGTTCTTCAAATACCGTTCAATGGACTTGATCTTCCCTGGCGACTCGACGATAACTAAGTGCTTTTGCATCCGTGCTTAAGCCTCACTGTAATGGTTGTTCGGTACGGAAACCGATGCGTCGTAGAGTTGTAATTGCTTGCGATTTTAAAACGATGGCGGTGTGTTTCCTCAATCTATGCGGTTTCTTACTGGTTTTTCAAGGTGCTTTCGATATTCAAAGCGCGAAGTTTTCCTAATTCGGCAATCAGTGTCGGTAAGAAGCGATCTTCAAGCACAGCAGTCTGTTCCTCATGACCGATCCAATTCACTCCACCACGGTGACTACTTACGCTTACGCAATGCCGTGGCATGCTGCCGATGTGCGAAGCGACGGTTCCCCAATAGATGGCATCCGACAACTGAACGCCGTGGAGCTCGTTGTTTTTCAGTAACCATCCGGGAATAGGGATTTGCGATTTCTTGTATCGTACAAGCTGCCATGTAGGCACATGTTCGAGGGGCCCAAGATACGCCAACTCATACACGACAGCCAGTTGTTCCCTTTGACGTTTTTTGCCACCCGAAGTTACCCGATCCTCCGCGGGTGCGTCTAAATCCGGTAATGTAGTCGCAGAAATGATCAGACCTTGTTTGCGTGCAGACAGGCGCAAATGGCTAACCCGCCGCTGGAATTTCGTTGGTATCACGTAGGCGATGCCGCCGAACGCGGCAGCAAGAATTAACGCGATCAAAAGCCACTCAGCCACACGCTTGCTCAAATCTCAACATAATCAGCATACCTGAACGATTCTAGTATGTTTGTCGCTGGGCTACTACATTTCAATCACGCAAACATGATTCTGCTCGTTCGATTCCAAGGTCATCATCAGCCGTTTGCTAAGCATGAACGAACGAGTCGATCTTTACATACAATAAGGTGAACAGCGTGGCAATTTCGACGTTATGAGTCTCTATTCTCGCGTATTAGTAGCGGTTGATCTCACTGAGGAATGCAAACTTGTCGCCGATCGCGCCCAAGAGATTGCACAGCTGAGCGATGCCGATTTACACCTTATTCACGTCATTGAACCCATTGCATTATCGTATGGCGGCGATATACCCATGGATGTCTCGTCGGTTCAAGAATCGATTACCGATCAAACCGAGGCTTATATCGCAACGTTTTCAGCAGAGTACAACATCCCGTACGATCACCAGCACCTCGTTTACGGACGACCAGAACGAGAAATTCATCGTTTTGCGATGGAAAACGATGTTGATGTCATCGTGGTTGGCTCTCACGGACGACATGGCTTAGCATTGTTATTGGGTTCGACCGCGAACGGCGTGCTCCACGGGGCGCCTTGCGATATTGTTGCTGTTCGCGTAGGCGTTCAAAAATCACTACGAGACGCGGCTTAACTACAGTCATTCTGTAAGGATGCGAATACAACATGGCATCATCGCGTCTTTTAGCGAACGTTTCAAAGCATTGAATGGTTTAACGAGACTAAAATCCTGTCTCTTGCGTCTACGGACCTGACGCATAGGTTGTGTATACGCTTGCACAGCAGGGACATGGAAGTCTTTTTATTCCAAATACATCCCTGCGACTTAGTCTTAGATCGCAAGCTTGAGGACGAATGCTCACCAAGCAACTTAGGAGTTCCGCTACCTCTATTCTCGGACTAACATCCATGACGCTGCGGCGCCTTGTATCCATCCTTGTAGTATTTTCAGCGCTCTTCGGAGTGTCAACCCAAGCTGGTTTGTATGAGGATCGCTTCCTCTATAAACAAGCCTTGAGCGCACTTAAATCGAATCGCATCTCTCAATTCGAACAGCATGTTGCCGAATTAGAAGACTACCCCCTCGTACCGTATCTCAAGTATCTACATGCATTAAAAAGCGTCAGAAGAACCAGCGTTTCCGACGCGGTTGCCTTCCGGGACGCAATGAGTGAGTACACCTTCGGCAAACGGTACATGTCGTTTTGGCTTAGCACTCAAGCCAGTCTGGGAAACTGGCAGAACTATGCAAATTACTATCATCCGACGAGCGACATCGTCGCACAATGTCGCTACGCAATGGCATTGATTCGAACCGGTGAAAGAGATGCTGCGTATAGGTTGCTACCTCAGCTTTGGAATGTTGAAAAGAGTCAGGATAAGTCCTGCGATCCGGCATTCGAAGTTTGGATTCGAGATGCAGGCATACCGGCGGAACTAGCATGGGAGCGTCTGAAAAAGACCTTAACCGCAGGTCAATATCAATTAAGTCGCTACCTCTTTCGCTTTTTACCCGAAAAGGTTCGAACCAGCGCAGACGCCATGTACAAGGTGCGCCGCAATCCTAAGTTCGCGTCTAATATCCATCGTTTCCCAAATGATCGCTGGGGGAATGATGCCTATATCTTCGGTTTAAGCCGACTTGCACGAAATGAACCAACGACAGCATTCTCGCTTTGGTCTAAACATCGTGCAACACGGGCCTTCAACGAATCTCAAACGCGAAGTTCGGTAAGCGATCTTTATTTATGGCTCGGACTGAAGGGACACATCGGCTTGCCGCCACACGAGGGGCTGACCTCCCAGGCGCTCCATCGCGTGATTCATAGTGCCATATCTCAAGGTGCATGGCAAGAAGCAGCAGCATGGCTACAGCAATTACCGGAGGAAGAACTTGCGAAATACGAGTGGCGGTACTGGCGTGCAAAGGTAGAGCAAACGCTCGGAAACGACACATGGCGCGAACCCTTGCAAGCCCTTGCTCAAATTCGCACATACTATGGTTTTCTCGCCGCGCAAGAACTCGGTCAGCCAATCAATCTGAATGAACGCCGATATGTACCCGATCTGACGTTAGAAGCGCAACTAGATGCCAATCCGCATGCCCGCATGGTCCTGGAATTTTTTGCCGTAGGCGAACCAACTAACGGTCGTCGTGAGTGGCAAAAGTTGGCTGAGTCCTTGAACAACGCCGAAAAAATGGTCATGATTCAGCTGTTCAATGCATACGGCTTATCTGGCGAAGCGATTTACGCAGCAAACCGCGGCGAAATGCTCAATTTTCTAGAGGCCCGTTTTCCTACCCCGTTTCTCAGCTACTTCAAGCAGGGAGCGTTCGTAACCGACACTCCTTTATCTTTCCTTCTCGCACTATCCAGACAAGAAAGCGCATTCGACCACCGGGCGATTTCTACAGCTGGCGCACGCGGTTTGATGCAATTGATGTTGCGTACAGCTCAATCCACCGCAAGAAAACATCGTCTTACGAAACCGACCGCCGACGATCTACTTGACCCGCGACACAACGTTGCATTGGGCTCCTTTCATGTCGCGGATTTAGCGTCTGAATTTGATGACAATCGGGTACTTATAGCGGCCGCTTACAATGCCGGAAAAATGCGAACGTACACCTGGTTACGAGACTATAAAGTGAAGGACACGGCGTCCTTCGTTGAGATCATTCCATTTCGCGAAACGCGTGAATACGTCAAAGGCATCCTGGCGTTCGCGGTTGTATACGCTTCAAGGCACGGCGAGCAAGCGCAGCTTCTAGCGAACCACGAACTGCAGCTTCCGGCTCATCTAGTCAATTGATCGATATCGGCGCAAACCTCACGGATAAGTCGTTTAGCCATGATGTAGTGGAAGTTATTCGACGAGCCGTTGCGTCACATGTCGAACGCATCGTAGTCACGGGGACAAACGAGAGAACAAGCTACCGTGCTTTGGAAATCGCCATGGCGAATCCGGAACATCTCTCTTGCACTGCCGGCGTGCATCCGCATGACGCAGACCGGGTTTCTGATAACTATTTAGCCACCATGACGTCGCTTGCCCGTCAGGGCGCTGTTGCCATAGGCGAAACCGGACTTGATTACTTTCGCCATTTCTCTTCAAAGGAAAATCAACGAAACGTATTCAGTGCGCAACTTGAACTTGCCGAAGAACTTCAACTACCTGTGTTCGTCCACGATCGCGACTCAGACGGCGATGTGCTGAGCATCTTGCAGCAGCACCAAGGGATTGATGTCGTCGTGCATTGCTTTACGGGCGGCGGCGCTTTACTTGATGCCTATCTCGGCATTGGATGCTATATAGGCATTACGGGTTGGGTTTGCGATGAGCGACGAGGGACTGAATTAGCAGGGATTGTCGATCGCATTCCCGACAACCGACTCATGCTAGAAACCGACTCGCCTTATCTGATGCCAAGAAACATCAACCCGCGCCCTTCGAGTCGGCGCAACGAACCGAAGAATTTAGTCTATGTACGCCAAAAGGTCGCTGAACTGCGTCGTCAGACCGAAGAGCATGTCGATCGCATCACCACGGCCAACGCCATGCGATTTTTCCGTTTCGATAAATTTGAATAAGGGACAATCGCTAAACTATCAGTAAAGTCATCAACTGCATAAAAGGATCGCCATGTCTACATTCGAGACCATTACCTACGAAGTAGAAGATACACTCGCAACGCTTACGCTCAATCGACCCGACAGCATGAACGGGATCACGAACACCATGATGCGAGAGCTTTGGGAATGCTTGAACGAGGCGGCGCATGATGCCAATATTCGAGCGTTGCTATTCACTGGTGCAGGCCGCGCTTTTTGCCCAGGTGTTGATCTTAAGGCATCAACCAGCGGAGCTCCCCAGGAAACGAATCGCAAGGATTATTTTCACATTACGTCGCTATTGCACGAGATGCCGAAAGTAACCATTGCAGCAGTAAATGGCGCCTGCGCCGGCGCTGGATTCGGCTGGGCATGCGCCTGCGACCTGCGCTATGCTAGCGAACGCGCGGTATTCAACTCAGCATTCTTAGGCGTCGCGATTTCCGGCGATATGGCGGGACCGTGGTTACTACCGCGCATCGTAGGCGCCACAAAAGCGCGTGAACTGTTTTTCTCAAGCCAAAAGTTCCCCGCTGACGAAGCAGAACGCATTGGTCTCGTGCTTAAGACCATACCAACAGAATCTTTTCGGGAGGAAGTCAAGCAACTTGCCGTCGGTTTCTCGAAAATGGCCCCTTTAGCCATTGGTGAAATGAAACGCAATTTCGTCGACGCAGAGAACATGCCACTTCGAGCGTACATCGAACTAGAAACCGAGCGGCACATGCGTACCGGCGCAAGCAATGACTCACGCGAGGCATTCCGCGCGTTCGTTGAAAAGCGCGAACCGGTGTTTCAAGGTAACTAGAGAGTCTAGGGTCTGATTGCACCAACACCGCTCATCACGTTGCTTCATCACACGCCAATCAAATTGATCGCATCATGGGCGCTGAAGGGCCAGTCAAGATATCTCTCGCGACTCTCAAGCACTGGAATGCGATGGCCAAATTTGGCAAACAAGCGTTCGTCTGTCGCCACATCCACTGTTGTCAGTACCACACCGCTCAAGCTATCCATGCCGAATAGCATGTTCAGCGCTTCATCGCACAACGAGCAATCATCGGTGAGATATAGAACGCACTTACGCGAGACCATATCAACTACCTCTCATGAGTATTCGTCACCGAACATTCCGATGAAAAATTTGCGTAGGTGAATGAACTAGAGCCACGCGTCCACATCCGACGTGTCGAATCCCGCGACAAGCGTGAAATTCTTGCGCTCAATCAAGCAAGTATTAGTTTGCATTCGCCGTGGATTACGACACCCTTGACAAGTCATTCATTTCGAAGTTACTTCCGACGCACTCTTCGCGACGACCATGAAGGCATTGTTTGCTGTTTGAAGGAGACGAACAAAATTGTTGGCATATTCAATCTCAACGGCATCGTTCGCGGATCTTTTCAAAGTACGACCATTGGCTACTACTCATCGGCCCAATATACCGGACTCGGTTATATGACCGAAGGCCTGCAGCAAGTGTTGAACTTCGCGTTCAACCAACTCGGTCTACATCGAGTTGAAGCCAATATTCAACCTAGTAACGACTCGTCTCGTAAATTAGTACAACGCTGCGGTTTTGTATTAGAGGGATTCTCACCCAAGTTATTGTTCATCAGCGGTCGTTGGCGGGATCATGAACGTTGGGTTGCGCTTGACAACCGCGAAGATCTTCATCGTACACCGAAGATATCCTCATGAATCCATCAAAGATGCAACCGTATGGTGCGTGGGAATCGCCGCTAACGGCCGCAAAACTCGCGTCTGATTCCGCAGTTGGCCTAGGCCAACTGCGGAGTAATGGTGACGCATTGTTTTGGATTGAGAGCAGGGCGCACGAGAACGGCCGTTGCGTCATTGTGCGCCATAACAAGATGGGGACCGTGGACCTGACACCGCCCACGTACTCTGTAGTTTCCAGAGTACACGAATATGGCGGTGCCGCGTATTGCGTATCCGACGATACTGTGTATTTCATCAATGCGGATGACCAGAACCTCTATGCTCAATCGTTAACGAACCCAAAGAGCGTGCAAAAAATAACGCGTTCGACCGTTTCCGAGCGCTTTGCAGACCCAATCTATGACCGCAACGAACATCGGTTGATCTGCATCCGCGAGTGTCATGCAAAGGATCAAGAAGCGATAAACGATTTGGTTGCGATCCAAATCCCATCAGGAGCGATTGATACCCTGCACCAAGGTCACGATTTTTACGCTCATGCACGCCTTGCGCCAAATGGGAAACGCTTGGCATTTCTTGCCTGGGACCATCCCAATATGCCCTGGAACGGTACGCAGTTGTATGTGCTAGAACTTGGGATCTCCATTGGCAGTGCGTCAATCGTGACTGGCGGACAGGAGGAATCAATTTGCCAGCCTGAGTGGCTGAACGAAGAAGAGCTTGTATATTGCTCCGATCGATCGGGTTTCTACAACCTTTACCTGCACAACGACACAGGTTCAACTGCGATTGCACCGGACGAACGAGAGTACGGACACGCGATGTGGCAACTCGGCTCGACACAGTACGTCACCCTGACCGACAAGATTCTTCTAGCTGCGCCTAATCACAATGAGCTTACTCTAGTCGATACGTTTACAGGTATGCTCACCCCTGTTGAGGAAGGGGCTGTTGCATACCGAGACATAACTCCACATCGAATGGGTTTCGCCTTCATTCAGTCGTTCGACAATAAGCCAGACACCCTCTGCGTTCGCGAGACGTTTAACGATGCAACCAAGATCGTTACCGTCGCCGGTCCGTCGCCAATTGCAACGGAGTACGTTTCGAGAGCGGAATCAATCGCGTATCCGGGTAGCCACGGTGAGGAGGTATACGCCTATTTTTATCGACCTCATAATCCTCACTTTATCCCCGATGCAACCGAGCGCCCTCCCCTACTCGTACAGGCGCACGGTGGACCAACAAGCAGCACATCCGCGGCATTTCGCGCGAATGTACAGTTCTATACCTCCCGAGGTTGGGCCGTACTGGATGTGAATTACAGCGGGAGCACCGGATACGGACGCGCATACCGAGATCGCCTGCTACATGAATGGGGTAACCGAGATGTAGAAGATTTAGCGGCAGGAGTACGTTACCTTATTGCCCAAGATCTGATTGATCCGCAACGCGTTGCGATCGCAGGAGGTAGTGCCGGCGGGTATACCGTATTACGTGCCTTGACCGTAACCAATGTATTCAAGGTAGGCGCAAGCCGGTACGGGATTGCCGATTTGCGCACGTTAGCTGACGACACGCATAAATTCGAATCGCGTTACATAGAGCAACTCGTGCCCCTAGATGCCATTGACGAGCGTTCGCCTATCAACCATGTCGAGAAGCTCAATTGCCCAGTGATTTTCACGCAGGGCACGGAGGATAAAGTCGTCCCGCCTAGCCAAGCCAGAATGATGTTCGATGCCCTGAGGACGAAGGGGATTCCTACTGCTTTGTTTATGTTTGAAGGGGAATATCACGGCTTTCGTAAGCTCGAAACACGCATAAAGTGTCTAGAAGCGGAGTATTTCTTCTTTTCGCGTGTGTTTAAGTTCGATCCTTATAGCATTGACGCGACCGCCTTAGAAGGGGCAGAATCAGCGCACTTGGATTGCATGTGAAAGTCGCAGTCATCGGCGGCGGAACCTCGCTTGAAGCAAGCGTATCTAAAGATTCTGCCGAGCAAGTCATTGCGGGGCTCCGTCGCAACCATGACACGCATTACATTGAGTTCGATAGGAAACTTCCCGCGAATCTAACCGAACTTGACCCGGACGTTGTCTTTCCTGTGCTTCATGGCTCGCCAGGCGAAGACGGCACGATTCAAGGATTTCTTGAGATTCTAGGCTATCCCTTCGTAGGAAGCGGTATGACAGCCTCTGCCTTGGCCATCGACAAATTTCAAGCCAAATGTCTTTGGCGCGAACACGACATTCCAGTATTGTCAATGATGCGTTTAGAGAAGCAGTCCTGGGACGAAAAACGATGTACCGAATTGCGAGAGCGGCTTGGCGATGCCATTGTGATTAAACCGTGCACAGAAGGTTCGGCACTTGGGGTACACTTGCTACCCTCCGGCGGAGACATCTCAGCAACCATAGCAGAGTCATTCAAATCGCATGACCGATTAGTAGTTGAGCCGTATATCGAAGGGCGTGAAATCACGGTTGGCATCTTGGAACGAACTGGAGGCGATACGACGGCGTTACCAATCATTGAGATTCAAGTTAAAGGCGAAGGCCAGTGGTACGACTTTACGAATCGATACAAACCTGGGGCAACTCGCCATGTCATCCAACCCGACCTGCCAACCGCAGTCGCAGACTCGCTTCAAGATCACGCAGTTGAAGCCCATCGTTTGCTTGGGTGCCGGGATCTATCGCGAGCCGACTTCATTCTGGATGGCTCGGAAAATATTTGGCTTTTAGAAATCAATACGATGCCGGGTATGACACCGACTAGCCTGTACCCAGATGCTGCACGTGCAGCTGGCATTGAGTTCCAAGACCTGATGAATTTGCTCGTAAACAACGCCCTGCAACGCAGTTGCTAGTGATACAAGACAGACACGCACGGTCGAATTCTTCAAGTGAATTAGATTTGTCCAAACCGTACGCGTAGCTCGCCTAAGGTCAATTGCTTGATGGTTGTCTCGAGTAAACACACACATTCTTTTTCTGCAACTCGATAAACTGCATCTAGAATAGCTGAAATTCAATCTACCGTAAGGATTGCAGAATGGTTGCCAAAATCTCGGCAGGCATCGTTGCACTGCTAGTTATTGTCATCCTCCTGGGTTGTTTCACTATCGTTAATAGTGGTCACGTAGGCGTGGTACGAATGCTTGGCGCTGTACAACCGGTACCGTTGCCGGAAGGCTTCAATATCAAAAAACCATTTATTGACAGCATTGAGGAAATATCCGTACGATTGCAGAAAAGCGATGCCGCTGCGACGGCTGCCTCGAAAGACTTGCAAGTGGTATCTACCCGGGTTGCAGTGCAATACTCGCTGATCGGCGAAGTCGCGCCACGTACGTATCAGGCAATCGGTCGTTCTACAACAGTTGCGGCGAATGTCATTGCACCAGCCATCCAAGAGTCTGTAAAGGCTGTTACCGCCCAATACACAGCCGAAGAACTTGTGACCAAACGTTCAGAGGTCAAGCAGAAAATTCAATCAGCTATTGCAAGCTTCATCAACGACACGCTTGTGCAAAAAGGCGCGGAGGGCGCACTGAACCTCGATAATGTCGCCATCACTGATTTCGAGTTTTCCAACGAATTCAACAAGGCCATTGAAGAAAAGGTTCAAGCGGAGCAAGAAGCTTTAAAAGCGGAAAATGAAAAACTCCGGCGCGTAACGCAAGCTGAAGCCGCTGCCGAAGAACGCAAGTTAGCTGCAGATGCTGAGGCGTATCAAATCACGCAGGCATCCGTTGCTAAGGCTGAAGCGATCAAACGAGAAGCTGCCGCGTTGCGCGACAATCCAGAACTAATCGAGCTACGACTGGCTGAAAAATGGGATGGCAAACTACCAGTGGTGAATGGCGGTAGTTCCTTGCCGTTGCTAAACCTTGACAGCGTCGTCAAGCAAAACTAATGCTCATTGGCAATTGCCAACATATCCGACAAGCCTATATATGAAAGTCGCGACGCCAGCAGCCCTGGCGTCACATTTAATTTCCATTCGCCTTCAAGCGAATTTAAGGGGTGTAACCCCGTTCGTTAAAGGAAGTCAAATCAAGACCTTCGTCTTCTTCTTCTTCCGTAACTCGAACGCCGACCATCAAGTCCACTAGCTTAAGAATGACAAACGTCAATACCGCTGTCCAAACTAACGCAGTGACGGCACCGGTGAGCTGCGTGAGTAGCTGCGAACCAATCTCGATGTCTTTCTGACCACCGAATACGCCAAGAGCGGTGCTCGCAAAGATGCCAGTAAGCAAGATCCCAAGAAAACCGCCAACACCATGAACTGAAAAGACATCTAGAGAGTCGTCTATAAATAGTCGACGCTTGATCAATCCGGTGGCTTCAAAGCAAACCCAGCCGGCGAGGAATCCGATGATCAAAGCTCCCCCTGGTCCAACAAAGCCGGACGCTGGGGTGATGCAGCCGAGCCCAGCAACCATGCCCGTGACAGTACCAAGTACGGTTGGTTTGCCGAAGCGAATCCATTCGATGACCATCCAGGTGAAAGCGGCCGTCGCAGCGGATATATGGGTGACCATCAGCGCCATCCCCGCATCACCGCTCGCGGTCAGTGCGCTACCGCCATTAAAACCAAACCAGCCTACCCAAAGCATGCCGGCCCCCATGACAGTTAGAGGTACGTTATGCGGCAAATTCGGCACCTCTGGATACCCTTTGCGTTTCCCCATGTATAACGCCGCCACAATCGCTGCGGTACCCGCAGTCACATGTACGACCGCACCCCCTGCAAAATCTAAAAAGCCAAACTCATTAAGCCATCCTTTGTCCGCCCAGACCCAATGTGTGATAGGAACATAAACTAGAAAAAACCACACCGCAGAGAAAATAAGCATCGCAGAAAAACGCATACGCTCTGCAAAGCCGCCCACGATAAGAGCAGGCGTAATAATCGCGAATGTCAGCTGAAATGTCGCAAAGACAGACTCCGGGATCGTACCCGATATTGTGGCTTCTTTGATCTCACCGAGGAGAAAGTTATTGAACGTACCAAGAAAAGAGTCGCCCCCGATTACCATACCGGAACCGGTAAAAGCGAGACTATAACCGACCAATACCCAAAGAATCGTGATGAGACATGTGATCGCAAAACAGTGCATCAAGATGCTGAGAACGTTGTTACGACCGACCAAACCCGCATAGAAAAGCGACAGGCCAGGTATGGTCATGAACAATACCAGCGCGGTGGAGGTAAGCAGCCAAGCCGTATCGCCGCTATCCAAGTTTTCTGCCATCAAAGGCGTTGCTAGTAGTGCCATGATTGTGCACCACAATTTCTTGTTCGTAAACAAAACTGCGTACCGCTTGAACGTTGATGCGATTATAAATTTGGAAGGGATTCAGACATGTAGCAAAGCGGCGTTCATCATGCCCTAAATTTGATAATGAAAGCCCTCCACACCCATAAGGTTCCATGTTCTTGCATAAAATGAGCCGTTTAAGGAAGAGGCGGCTGGAAAATACAAAATCCGCCTACTTTGGACGCTATACCTATATGTAATGTAGCTTATTGACATATAACAACAATATATGAATTTGGATTTTCGTCGAATCACGATAACCGAGCAGTTCTTTGACAAATACCCAACATATTTAGTTTATACTATTCAAGGTATTTAGGCCTTAGTTTCAATTTTTTACGTCTCTCTATGATGTATTTTCATATCTATCCGCGCTCGTAACGAAGATGCTTAGAGTCCTATCCAAACTTCTATAGTTCCCATGGCGACACAACATGTCATACGATGAGATAGAATTGACATATCTCCATTAAACATGAGGTCTTATGCTAATACATTATATTTTGACCCGCCGTGATTCCGCACGCTGGACCTCGTCTTATTTCACTACAACAATTATCAATACAGTTACGACGAAAAAATTAACTCCATCCGCTGAAATACGATCCTTTCTCAAGCCAAGCTAGATTGGTCGCCTAGAATACTGGATCTGATCGACAGTCTACTGCCTCAGAGCAACAAATGATTCCTATTGGATTCCGAAGTCAAGAGCTCCGGGAGTCAGCAGAAAAAGTGGATACTCCCTGCATTCAAGCAGTGGACATTTTCTGCGGCATTGGAGGTCTCACCTGCGGGCTCAGTGCTGCTGGAATCCCTGTTACTGCGGGCTTGGACATTGACCCGTCCTGTCGCTTCGCCTATGAGACCAATAACAAAAACACAGTCTTCATCAAGGCAGACATACGCGACGTAAGTTTTTCCGACCTTGAGTCGCATTACAGCCAGAAAGATATCCGAGCATTGGTCGGATGCGCCCCCTGTCAGCCATTCTCCGCGCATACGCGTAGAAGCGCGTCAACTGAAGACTGCACACTTGTCGCCGAATTCGCGCGCCTCGTTCAAGAAGGACTCCCGGAGCTCGTTTGCATGGAAAATGTTCCAGGTCTTGCAAAACACGATTCCTTCCAAAAACTCATCGCGTCACTGGAGAACCTTGATTATAAGGTAAGTTTTGATGTCCTCAACTTTTATCGCTTTGGTGTCCCTCAACACCGATGGCGGTTGATCATGTTGGCATCCCGCTTTGGCCCAATCGCGCTGCCTACTCCCACTAACCAAACTGTCAGGGTTTCTGACTTCATCAGTAATCTTGAGCCTATTGTTGCAGGCCAGACATCGCCGGGCGATCCTGCACACAAAACCCTTCCACTATCTCCAACCAACTTGGCCAGGATCCGCCAATCCAAACCAGGGGGCACCTGGAAGGACTGGGATAAGTCACTTGTCAACGCTTGCCATACCAGAGCTTATTACCCGGCTCCATATGGTCGCATGTCTTGGAATGAACCGGCCCCCACGATTACCACCCAATTCTGCTACTATAGCACAGGGCGGTTCGGTCACCCTATTCAGGATCGCGTCATTTCGGTTCGGGAAGCCGCTCTTTTACAAACCTTTCCACCTGACTACAAACTCGTTGATCCAAAAACTCCTCTGCCGATCCACAAACTAGCGCGCCATATTGGCAATGCGGTTCCGGCAAAGATCGGCGAACTTGTCGGCAATTCACTATTGGACGCTACGACCCATGCCTGAACAGGATTCAAAATACTACATGACGATCAGTCTCAATGTGCTCAACCACATGGGGCTCAATCTTTATAGCAATACCCCTGCTGTGCTCGCCGAGGTCATCGCCAATTCATGGGACGCTGACGCTACAGAGGTAAATGTCAACTTCGATATCAACAACAAGACTATCACCATCACCGACAATGGTATTGGGATGAATCGCGAAGACGTTAATAGAAAATATCTATATGTCGGATATAGAAAACGACCTCTCAAGGACAGTGCCCCTGGGGATGCAAGGCTGCCTTCTAAGGAGATCCGTACTCCCGTGCATGATAGGATGCCGATGGGCAGAAAGGGAATCGGGAAACTCTCGCTGTTTTCAATCGCCAACAAGATTCATGTCTATACAAGAGTAAAAGGTGGCGAAGCCGAGGCTTTTCTTATGAACGCCGATGATATTAGAGCTATGATTGACGAGGAAAATCCTACTAATGAGCGTCAATATCGACCACAGCAAATATCCGCAAATGACATGGTTCCCAGTCCCCAAGGCACGTGTGTTCATATTAGTGACCTGAAGACATTGAGGCTGACCCAAGCGTCAGTAAATGGACTGCGGCGCCGGATTGCAAGACGCTTCAGCGTCCTCGGCGAAACTTATAACTTCAATATAAGGATTAACGACCAACCCGTTACCCTCGCTGATCGAGATTACTTTCATAAGATCCGATTTATCTTTCAGTACGACAATGACTTCGCGAAGAACTGCCCCAAGCTTGACAAAAACGAATCTAGCCCAACTGATATCGGTGCTTTTTCTCGGCCCTACCAATTTAACGAGCACGGTATTGCCTGCACGGCTGGTAATTATCGCATTCGGGGCTGGATTGGTATTGCCTGGCGATCAAACGATTTAGACGGCGACGACACTTTAGAAGGTGATAATCTGAACAAGATTACCGTGGTTGTTCGCGGCAAGGTTGCCCAAGAAGACATCCTTCAACAATTCCGCCTCGGGGGCATGATCACAAAGTATATGTTCGGCGAAATCGAAGCGGATTTTCTTGATGACGACCGCTTACCAGACATTGCCACATCTAGCCGCCAATCTATATCAGAGGATGACAAACGTTATCGGGCTCTCGCAAATTTTATTCAATCTGAATTGAAAGCAATATGGTCCAAAACCAACAAGCTGAGGGAACGTTCAGGTCTTCGTCATGCTCTTCTATCTAACCCCCACTTAAGTGAGTGGTACAACTCACTTCGACCAGCCCATTTAAAGGAATTTGCTAAGAAAATTTTTGGTGACATTGATCGTGCTGGGATTGACGAGAAAGAGCGTCAGGGAGCTTACGCCAACGGTGTGCTGCTTTTTGAACATCTGAAGATGAATCATGTCATTCACCTATTGCAGAAAATTGATATCACGAAGGTAAACGATTTCTTGGATTATCTTCGCGATGTCGATGCCTTGGAGGCTGAGCACTATCGTAAGATCGTCGAGGAGCGCCTAGTAATAATTCAAAAACTCCGAGATATTGTCGACAAAAATGCCAAAGAGCGAGTACTCCAAGAATATATATTTGACCATCTATTTTTGCTGGATCCAGCGTGGGAAAGAGCGACTATATTTGGAGACATAGAGAAACGAATGGAAAAAGTCTTTTCCGATAAGAGTAGAGCTGATATCAAATACACTAGGTATCGTCGCGTCGCAGCAGCTCACGTAATTGTAGAGTTGAAACGTAGCTCGGTCACAGTCACTAAGACGGAGTTGGAAGGGCAGGTTCGCCACTATATAGATGTGTTTAAAGCCGAATTAGCCAAAGGCAATCGGGGTCATGCTGACTTGCCGATCGAAGTTGTTTGTGTTGTAGGAAACCTACCTCAAGGGTGGGATAATGAAGAGACAAGAAAGAAGGATGAGCAGTCATTAAGCATTTACAGAATTCGCGTGGTTACATATGATGAGTTAATTGACAACGCGCTCGTAGCTTACGGAAAATTCCTTGAGGCGTCTAGCGCTAGCAGTCAATTACAAAAATTAATAGAGGAAATACGGACATTTAAAGTGACCGCATAAAGTACTACATCAGCAGCATGGCCAATCGCGATTGGCCCAAGAAGGACTCACATATAGTAAAGTCCTATGAGTTATAAGGACAAGCAGGCTATTTGGACGAAGGATGGGGTTCTAATTGATTTTGCTAGTGACCATAGTTTTCGCCGTTCCCCTTTCTGCCAACATTGTTGAGACACCGACTATCCTTGGAATGATTGTAGGGCGGTAGAAAGGAGTCATGATGAAAACAGACAGACATTCAATGATGGCAATGGGTGTGAACATGATAGGTGATGTCTGCGAACCTCTCAATCTCGGCAGCCTACTATGGCTACGCCCCGCAACTGACTCGGTCGGGTTAAGTCCTCTCCAGGCGCGCGACATATGCTTTCTCATCTCGTCGACAAAACCCCACCTTGTGTGAAACCAGAATTTAGCGCCAGCGAGCACTCCCGATCAGCTATCAGAGAGCCAAGCCTCGTACCTTCAAAGTCCACGTCTCCCATTTTGGTTGAAGTCGATAATCAATGACACCGAAGCGTCACTCCAGCCCAACATCAGCCTCATCAAGCGTGGCTCATCCGCTCGAACTCGCTTCAGTTAGCGGTTAGAATCACCCGCGATGCCGCTCGGGATACCTTGACACACTACCGGCACGGGTTGAATCCGCACGCCATCATGCGGTTTGCGACCCCGTGCCGAAGCTTTCCATCTTGGTCTCCTTCACTTGCCCAAGCACTCGCCACGGTCACGTCGTCATAGCGTCGCCGTTACCATCAGGTTGTATAGTCAGGATTGTAATCCTCCTTTCAAAAAATGACCGCCGCTTTAGGTACTCCTCGAATGTCATGCTCAACCTACATGAAATCAACAGAGATATTGATTTACGATCGTCCATAGGCTTGGAAGAATAGACTTATTGTTATATGTAACCTATTGATATTTAGTGTTTCTTCACGAGATTCTTGACAACCCATCGTATGTATTAAGTTGTTGCGTCAATTAACTCTTTGACGAGTCTAGGACCTCGGTAAATCAATGCCGTATACAACTGAATGAGATCCGCACCTGCTCTTCGCATAGCTTGGGCATCTTCCCCGCTCGTAATACCGCCGACACCAATGATTGGCCAAGTACTACCGACGGCTTCCCGAATAGCCTCCACCGCGCGCAAGGATTTCCGCAGCAAGGGACGGCCACTGAGCCCGCCTGCTTGATTAGCCAGATGATGATGCAGTCCAGTCCGATCAATCGTCGTATTGGTCGCGATAACGCCGTCAATACCAACGCCTTGCGCTGCAAGCACCGTCTCGCGTAATAACACGACATCTAGATCAGGCGATACTTTGACGAATAACGGTACAGGTACCGCCCGCCCGCTTTGAACAAGGAGTGCATTTCGCTCGGCAACCAACACGCGTAGCAATCCATCCAGTCGATCAACATACTGGAGATGACGTAGACCAGGGGTGTTGGGCGACGAGAGGTTGATCGTGAAATAATCTACACGGCTTAGAAGCGATGTCAAACCATGAAGAAAATCATCAACCGCTCGTTCCAAAGGCGTGTCCTTATTGATGCCTAAATTGGCCCCGAGAATCGTCGGATATATATCGGCTGTCTGGTTAAGGCGAGCCTTGAGATGGGGTATGCCTTTGCTATTAAAACCCATACGATTGATAACTGCCATTTCTTTCGGATATCGGAATACGCGCGGCTTAGGGTTCCCCGCCTGTGCACGTGGCGTTACGCCGCCAATTTCGATACTGCCAAACCCCAAACGATTCAACCCAGCTATGGCTCTGCCGTCTTTATCGAATCCTGCGGCTAAACCGACTCGATTTGGAAATGTCAATCCCGCTACTTTAATTGGATGAGAATTCAATTGAGAGGAACCCGAGAACCTACCAATGAATTGCAACAAGCGTATGGTTAACTCATGCGCAAGTTCCGCTTCGCAAACAGAAAGCAACGGTTTAATAACATGGTACAACGCGTTCAAACTAATTCAATTCTTCTTTGTCATAGAAAAATGATTCGATCCGATTGGCCGTGAGCATAGCGGTTATAGGCAAATCGTATTGCATCGAAAAAGGAGGTATATGGACACACAAACCGCACCTATTAACCACGAAGAAGTAAACGCAGAGTCTACGTATGAGAGAGTTCACCAAGCGCTTGCATGGTTGAATCGCCGCATTGTAGGTCAGGAAGATCTAACGAAGAAACTCACGATTGCCATGATCTGCGGGGGACATTTGCTCGTAGAAGGCGCACCGGGGCTTGCTAAAACTCGTGCCATAAAAGAGCTATCGCGCTGCATTGAAGGGGACTTTCATCGTATTCAATTCACCCCCGACTTGCTACCTAGCGACGTAACTGGAACGGAGATATTTCGACCTGAAACCAGCAGCTTTCAATTTCAGCACGGCCCAATTTTTCACAATTTAGTACTTGCCGACGAAGTCAATCGCGCACCAGCCAAGGTCCAATCCGCTTTGCTTGAAGCCATGGCCGAGAAACAGGTTACGGTGGGGCGCGAAACGTTCAGCCTCCCTCGATTGTTTTTGGTCATGGCAACGCAGAACCCGATCGAACAAGAAGGTACCTACCCATTACCGGAAGCCCAACTTGATCGATTCTTGATGCATGTGTTAATTGACTATCCACCGCCAGAGCAAGAACGAGCAATTCTGCAGTTGGCTCGCGAAGAATTTGGTCATGTCGATCAACCGCCGCCTGTCGAACTTAGCGAAGATGAAATTCTTGGAATTCGGGACGATTTAGGTTCCATACACATGTCTGAACCTGTCGAACGTTACATCATAGATTTTGTCGCGCACACGCGCTCAGGTTTAGAAGGCATCGAATATGCCGCAAGTCCACGTGCGACCATTGCACTGGATCAATGTTCGCGTACACTGGCTTGGTTAGCTGGCCGCGACTATATCATACCTGAAGACATCCTCGAAGTCATCCACGATGTGCTTAGGCACCGCCTCATACTTTCTTTTGAAGCAGAGGCACGCGGTACGACGACGGACGACCTCATCGACAAAATGATTGATCAGGTGCCTTTAACCTAATACGCATCGTGACGTTGCTCTCCGGCGTATATGTCTCAGTTGCCGATCTAGTTGGTTTAGCGACAGAGTCCATCGCAAAGAGACGTATTCGGCGCTCGACCGGCGGTCATTCTGGGTCGCTAGTCTCTCGTATGCGAGGACGTGGAGTCGACCTGGACGAAGTGCGACTCTATCAAGCCGGAGATGACGTACGCAACATTGACTGGAAAGTTACAGCACGAAAGCAGAGAACGCACACCAAAATCTTTCGAGAAGAACGTGAACGACCGACCATGTTGATCGTTGATCAGACATCATCAATGTTTTTTGGCAGTCAAGTGCGATTAAAAAGCGTGGCAGCTGCGGAGGTTGCAGCGCGAATGGCATGGCAGACTCTTAACGCTCGGGACCGTGTAGGCGGCGTCGTGATTGGCACTAACGGTTTACGTGTACGCAAGCCGATACGAAGTAAGTTAAACGTTATACGTTTATTAGGCGCTATTTGTGACGCCAATCGCCAGCTTGATGCGAGCCATCACCTTGACGAGACTGCAGAACCGCGTTGGCAAGATGTCTTACTGAATCTTCGGCGGGCAACACCAAATGGACATCGCCTGGTGTTCATATCAGATTTCGAATCAATCGGCGATAACGATCTACGCGAGCTCTTAGTGCTTCAGAACCATAACGAAGTTTCGTTAATACATATCTATGATACGCTAGAACGCAATCTGCCACCTAGCGGCAGATATTCCGTGACGGACGGGTCAAAAACGGTTTCCTTTTCTAGCGGTAGTCCGCGAAGCCAATCTAGCTACGAAGCCCGATTCGAACAACGTCGCGAACGGCTTGAAGAAGCCTGCCGAAGTCGCGGAATTCGATTCGTTTCTCTCACAACGATTGAAGATAGCATGCAAGTTGCAAGCTATGAATGAACAAATCAATCAAGCGCTCGCCCAGTTACGCGATGTTCATGAGCCGGCCGCGCCGATGTTCTGGCCTATCCCGTTAGGCTGGTGGCTTTTGGGTATATGCGTTATCGCAGCTATAGCGTGCTTCATCTGGTGGCAATGCAGACGGCGGATTGAGGATCGACCCTATAGAGCAATCCGTCGCACCGCAAATCAACTCCAACTGCAATTCAATCAGCATCTTATTTCTACATCCGACTACGTTTTAGCCGTCAATCGTCTATATAAGCACTTGCTCATTTCCGAGTCAATACCAGGTTCGCATCACGCAGACGGTATGCCTTGGCTAACCATGTTGGCAGAACGATTTAACGATGATGCATTTGTGACCGCTGCTGGTAAATGTCTGGGGACTATTCGTTACACACCCGTGGAATTCTTCGACAATGAACTTGAAACATTGGTGTCAAGAACGCTTTGCAGAGTTAAGCGGCTGAAGGGTCATAGCGGCTCACAATGATCGAATTGCTCTGGCCATGGGCCTTTCTCGTTCTTGCCCTACCTCTCCTAGTCAGATTTGCTCTGCCACCTCGGACTATAGTGCAAGCTGCTCTAAACGTACCTCACGTCAAGGCATTCGAATTTGACAAACAAGCCAAGGATGGTAGGAGCAGAAGCGTCAAATCACTCTTTCTACTAGGTATCGCTTGTCTTGCATGGCTTGCATTGGTGACTGCGCTGGCTCGCCCCCAATGGTCGGGCGAGGCAACCTCAATCCCAACGCTTAAGCGAGATATCGTGCTCGCCATAGATATATCCGGCAGTATGGGGCAGGAGGACATGAACGTCACTGGGCGGCAGTTTACTCGTCTAGCGGTCGTTAAACACGCGGTTCAAAATTTCGTCGAGCGTCGCCTTGGCGACCGCATCGGAATCGTGCTCTTCGGTAGCTTGCCTTATGTATACGTACCTTTGACACCGGACGTACGGACAGCTAGCCGGATGTTAGAGAACGCACCAATCGGCATCGCTGGAAGATCCACCGCCATTGGGGATTCGCTGGGGCTCGCTATCAAACAACTTCTCAATCATCCAGTCGACCACCGTGTCGTCGTATTGTTAACGGACGGTGAAAATAATGCTGGCGAATTAGAACCGATGGATGCCGCGGAACTCGCAGCGGCGTCCGATGTGACGGTTTACACGATAGGGATCGTTCCAGGCAACGATTCGCTCGGTTTTTGGTTGCCGTGGCAACGCCAATCGGGCGTCGATGAAGAACTCCTCCAGCAAATTGCGGAAACAACCGGCGGCGCGTATTTCAAGGCGACAGATCTCGACAGTTTACTTGCCATTTACAACGAAATAGAAGCGCTGGAACCTATCGAACAGAAAGGGTTAGTCGTGCGACCTGTTCGTGCACTATTCCACTACCCTCTCGCCTTAGCACTTGCATTGTTCGCGCTAGCATGGTTTATCAACATCCGGCGTCATGTTTGAACAGTTTGCCGAATTTCACTTTCTTCGACCCTGGTGGTTGCTTCTCTTAGCTGCGATCCCTTTTATTGTGTTTTTACACATGAGATTCACAGCGCGTTCGAACAATTGGCACAAGGTGCTTGCTCCAGCGTTGTTTGACGCATTGATTGAGTCGAAGGGCTCGCCTAAAGGTCGCGCGATATTGGTTCTACCGCCACTTGCGCTTCTGCTCGCTGCACTCGCATTGGCTGGACCAACCTTCGAACGCCTACCCCAACCTGTGAAAACTAAAAGTAACCCGCTCGTCATCGTGCTTGACTTAACGCTTAGCATGACATCAACGGATATCCAACCCAGTCGAATTGAGCGCGCAAAATTTAAAGTAAGCGACATTCTCGCACAGCGAGAAGAAGGTTTAACAGCCTTCGTCGCGTATGCGGGTGATGCGTACGTGGTAACGCCGTTTACGCGCGACAACGGCAACATTTTGAACTTGCTTCCTTCTTTGGACCCAGACATGATGCCTGTCAAGGGAAGTAATGCCGTCGCGGCGTTCAGACTCGCCAGCGAACTATTAGATTCGCTGAATCAAGATCACGGTACTGTGTTGTTGATCACTGACGGAATAGACGATTTTGCCGGGCTGCGCGATGCCATTGACCAGCGTCACTCAATTTCTATTCTTGGTGTCGGCGCGCCGAATTCCCCAGAACCCACAGGCAGACACCGATCGCTTGACGTTGATTTGCTAAAAGATTTTGCGATGGTGATCGGCGGGCGCTACCGAACCATTTCGAGAACGGATAGCGATATCAACTTCCTGATACAAGACCATTCCTTGTTCGAGGCAGAAACGCTTGAAAATGAAACGTTCGATACGTGGTACGACCTTGGCTTCTTGCTCATTGTGCCACTCGCTCTTTTGCTATCTTTCTCCATGCGTCGAGGCGGATTAGTCATTGTGCTACTTGCAGTGGGTCTCAACGTTGATGCAGGATGGTTAGAAGATTTATGGATCCCGCGCGATCGACAGGGTCATATAGCCCACGAAAACGGTAATTTCAACGTTGCGGCTGATTTGTTCGACGACCCTCAGTGGCGCGGCATTGCGAAATACCGAAGCGGTGAATTCGAAGCAGCGAGCGAATTATTCGCCCAAGATGAATCGTTAGACGCTGCCTACAACCAAGGGAACGCGCTCGCTTGGGAGGGTCGTTTCGAAGAAGCCATTCAGGCCTACGACAACGTGCTCGAACGCTATCCAAGCCACGAAGACGCAAAACATAACAGATCGGTGCTTGAGGAATTACTGCAAACAATGCAGCAACAAAACAGCGGATCAGAGGAAAACGAAGGGGGTCAAGCGCAGAATGCATCGCAAGAATCTATGAGCGATCAGTCACAACAAGACACTCAAGCTGCGCCATCCAATGATTCCCAAGATTCCAGCGCCGCTGAGAACCAAAGCGCTTCCCAACAGAATCAAAATCAAGAGCCTGCAGAGCAAAATGCCCAAAAGAGTGAATTAAAAGAAGAGGAAGCACAGAAATCTGAATCTCAAACGCGATCTCAGAAGCAAAACGACGAAGAGGCATTGACCAACGAAGGAGGCCAAGTTCATGCTGGTGAATCCAATGAAGCGCGCGAACAACGCGAGATTCACCAACGGTGGCTTCGACGCATTCCCGAAGATCCTAGCGGATTACTGCGCCGTAAGTTTCAAGCGGAATCAAACGCTCGAATCGAACGCGGCGAACTAACGACAAAAGATACCGGGTCGGCGTGGTGAGACGTACATGAAATGGATTAAGCACCCATTGGTTTTAGCGTTGGCTATGACCGTTCTTTCGCAAGGAGCGTTTGGGCAGGTCAGCGCATCGCTGAGCGCCGAGGTCGTAGGCGAATTCGAGCCAGTAACTTTGACTATTAACGCGCGCGGCAACGAAGATGCCGAACCCGATATGAGCGCGTTAGAAAGCGATTTTGAAATTACGAGCTCGGGCACGCAATCACGATTTGAAATCATCAACGGTCGTTTCAATAGCTCGAAGCAGTGGACATTCGTACTCATGCCAAAACGATCCGGAACCATCAACATCCAGCCAATCCCCGTAGGCAATCAGCAAACCAATGGACTGCGATTGAGCGTCAGGCCTGTGTCCAAGGCAGAGCGCGATCTTGTCGGAAAAACAGCATTCTTCGAAACAATCACATCACACGATACGCAGTACCCACAAGCCGCGATTTACATCACTCGGAGGATGCTGTACACAGCACAAGCGCAAATCCCATCGGTCCCGAAGGATAAAGCGCTACAGATCGAAAATGCGACGGTTATACCTCTCGCTAGCGTCGAATCGCTGCAAGAAAATCGAAATGGCGAGATGTACTACGTGATGCAATGGCGCTTCGTTGTATTTGCAGAAAAGAGCGGTACGCTACATATTCCTGGCGAAAGTGCCCGCATCGCAATCTATAACCATCAATTTCGTCCCCAATTCAGAACCATTACCGCGGAAGCAAAAAATATCACCATATTGCCAATTCCAGATGAATTTCCCCATGACTCACCCTGGTTTCCTGCTTCAAAGATCGAACTTTCTCAGGTATTTAATCCGACAGTTTTTGACACCCTTGAGCTTGGCGAAGCGATAACACGAACGATTCAATTAAGGGCTCAGAACAGTTACGAATCAGCGCTTCTACCTCTTGAATTAGGAGAGATCCTGGGCTTACGAATCTACCCAGAACAATCTGCAACAGACACTGTACTGGAGAACAATGTCGTTTGGGGCACCAAGTCGCGCGTTTTTAACTTAATAGCTGTAGAGCCCGGGATAGTTCAATTACCGGCATTCACCTTGACTTGGTGGGACATCCAATCGGAGCAAGTACGCACCACAACCCTTCCCGCCGTGTCTTTCAATATCCCTAGTCCATCCGTTGTTGGTGGAGAAGAACTTGACGAATCAATCGTCCCGATTCAAGAACCAGTATTAGTAAGAAATGATTCTGTACCCGTTTCACATGATCAAAGTTCATGGCTTATCGCGCTCGCAGTCGTTGCAATCACAGGCTGGGTGCTCGTTTTGGGAGTGATCGTTTTCAGAAACAGTTTTCACAAAGCTAAAAAAACTCATCAAAAGTCACCGCATCAAGTTAATGACGCCGCGATCCGTCAAGCCATCGTTCAGAAGGACGCAAGTGCCCTTCGTCAAGCTGTTCTGTCCTTACTGGCACAACGACTTAATATCAATCGCGTAGTCGCAAGAGCAGTTGCAAATTCAACGCCTAGTGGCGTCGATCTCATGACGAAACTTGACGATTTAGTATACGGTTCATCAATAAGCGAATTTGATTTCGAGTTTAAAGACATAAAGCAATTGATTGATTCTATTGCAGAAAACGCAGTAACTAAGGAAAAAGAATTCGGTCTTCACTCTATCGTGAACTAACTCCCCTGCGGTATACGAAAAAGTTCATCGCTTTCTATAATCAAAGCTCATTTGCGTTCGTTCTTGCATGAAAGCAGCCAACCACCAAGTTATTAGCCAGACTTACGATTGGCTACACACTGGAAAGCATTGTTGGCTCTCTACGGTTGTCGCTACCTACGGTTCGTCACCGCGACCGGAAGGGTCCATGATGGTCTGCAGCGAAGACGGTTATATGGTCGGCTCACTTTCCGGCGGTTGTGTCGAGGAAGACCTTATCGACAAGTTACAGAATGGCACCCTTGCGAAAACGCATCCCCAGTTCTTCCGCTATGGCGAAACGGATGAAGAAGCCGAGCAGCTTGGTCTGCCTTGCGGCGGTCACCTTGATATCGTGATTGAACCACTTCAAAGCGACCAGCCTACGCTTGACGATTTTGAACTACTCAACGCAAAGCTCTGCGAGCGGAAACTGGTCAAACGTGTGCTACACGTCGATTCAGCGAATCGGGAAGTTCAGGAAACCGACGCGCATGAACCATTTTTCTACAACTACGACTCACGCGTACTTAGACAAGTACATGGACCGAGTCACCATCTGTTCATCATAGGTGCAAGCATGGTCACGCAGTACGTCGCCGAGCTGGCAAGCATGCTTGAGTATCAAGTAACCGTTTGCGATCCACGACAAGAAAAACTGGATGAATTGCATGTCGAAGGCACGGTAAAAATTTGCGACTTTCCGGATGACGCGATTCGTAAACACGCCTATGACTCTCAATCTGCCATCATCGCTTTAACCCATGACCCTCGAATTGACGATATGGGTTTGCTGGAAGCGTTTGAAACAGATGCGTACTACATAGGGGCCATGGGTTCGTCGCGCACTTCTGCGAGTCGTCGCGAAAGATTGCTTGCTCTAGATGTTGATGAAGCTTCGCTTCAGCGACTTCATGCTCCGATAGGCATGCGAATTGGAAGCAAAACGCCACCGGAAATAGCCATTTCAATTCTGGCAGAGATCATTGCCGAACGAGCAAAGCTGAACAAGGATCAGGCCGCCTTGAATCAAAACCAGAACTTACCTTTAGTCAAGTCAGGCTAAAAATAAACAAAGGCATCGCTATCGTTCTCGCGGCCGGAAGCTCGACGCGATACGGCTCGGATAAACGTTTCGAGCGGCTTGACGGACAACCCATGCTCGTGCAGTCAGTCCGACCTTACCTTGATTTTGACGGCATCACACACGTTTATGTGGTGCTAAAACCGAACGATCCTGCCCAGGATCTTCTTCCCCCAAAATGCATAACCGTCGAAGCATCTGATGCTTACCTCGGTATGGGGCACAGCTTGGCAGCAGCAGCCAACCACATCATATCGACTCCATGGTTGCTCGTGGGCTTGGCTGACATGCCCTGGATTCAACATAACACCATTCGCCAGTTATCGAATCGCATTAAGGAACTCAAGAACGCGATCATTCGGCCAAGCTATCACGGTCAACCTGGACATCCAGTGGCATTTACAGCTAACTTCATAGACGACATGAAGCACCTTAGCGGCGATATCGGTGCCAAAAATCTGCTTAAGCAACATGGGGATCAATTAATCAATCTTCAGGTATCCGACCCGGGTGTCATACGCGATGTCGATTCGCCAAATCAGTTAAAACACTAAGAACGCGGCAACCCAAGCCGCGAACCCCAATCAAGTTTGCTGCGACAAGCCTCGTAAAAGCTGTGTGTTGACAGATGGATTAATCGTAGCGGATACGGTCGTTTATTAATGTCAACGCTATCACCCGCTTCGAGTTCGAAATCCACCTGTGAATCAGAGCTTGTTCGCGCACCGTGCGTTTCCTCACCTATTGTCACACGCAACTTGAAATCGCCGGGTACTACGATAGGCCGCGACGTAAGCGTGTGGGGGTACATTGGGATGACTGTAATCGCGTCTAAACGCGGGTGCATGATCGGACCGCCAGCTGATAGGGAGTACGCGGTGGATCCAGTTGGACTCGAAACTAATAGACCGTCCGACCGCTGTTCATAGACAAACTCATCATTAATCGAAAGTCGAAAATCCATCATCCTGGATAGCGATCCTGAACTGACTACCACATCGTTCAAGGCCGAGGTTCTATGAACGACTTTATTGCCACGAAGCACGGTCTGTTGAAGTAAGAAATGTTCTTCAATGCGATAATCACCCTCCAACACGCGGTGTAATTGCTCTTCGATACTCTCCGGGGAAATATCGGCGAGAAATCCAAGACTGCCACGATTGACGCCTACGACAGGAATTTGAAATTCAGCGAAATCCCTTGCTACCCCAAGGATGCTTCCGTCGCCGCCAACGACAACGATGAGATCGCAGGTGCAGATTTCCTCTTTACGAACACCTTCAATATCTTGCGCTTGAAAGAGCGATGCTGATTTGGCCTCAATCAGAACTTCGCAATCGCGACTCCTGAGCATCTCGTCGACAGTCTGGAGCGAATCTTTGATGTAGGGACTACCCTGACGGCCGATGATCCCGATTCGGTGGAAAGGTAACGAAGCCAACTTATTGAATTAATATGAAAACGAAAAAATCAAACACCGGGATACGTTTGAGTGCAAAATTTGACCATACTTCGAATTAGCGCCTCTCGTGAAAATCAAGGATACGAAAGAGGAAATCTGGCTCCGTATGCGCAACGAAGCGGAGGCCAAAGTCATTGAAGAACCAATTTTAGGTAGTTACTTTCACGCGACGGTCCTCAACCACCACAGTATTGATAAGGCATTGAGCTTTCGCTTGGCGAGCAAGTTAGACAATCCAATGCTACCAACGATGTTGATCCGCGACGTGATTGAGGAAGCGCTGACCGACGATGGCTCAATTCTTGACGCGGCTTGCGCCGATATGTTGGCAACCGTTGATCGAGATCCTGCCTGTCCGGATCTGACTACACCATTCCTGTTCTATAAAGGCTTCCACGCTATACAGGCTTATCGCATCAGTCATTGGCTCTGGCGTCACAAACGCACGACATTAGCGCTATTCTTCCAAGGTCAGATCAGTATAGGGTTGGGCGTCGATATTCACCCAGCCGCAAACATCGGCCATGGCATCATGCTTGATCACGCTACGGGAATCGTGGTCGGCGAAACCGCTGTCATTGACAATGATGTCTCTATGCTACATTCTGTGACCCTCGGCGGCACAGGCAAAGAGTCCGGCGATCGTCATCCAAAAATTCGACGCGGTGTGCTACTAAGTGCGGGATGTAAAGTTATTGGAAATATCACTGTTGGTGAGGGATCGAAAGTCGGCGCAGGTAGCGTGGTTCTTGAAAACGTTCCCCCACATGTAACAGTTGCTGGCGTGCCGGCGAAGATTGTTGGACGCCCTAGCGCTAACGATCCAGCTTTGGATATGGACCAGCGTCTTGATTTAGCAAGATCCGACGATGCCTACGAGTGAACCCAAATGCCCAGAATGCGGGATCAAGGGTATCAATCACTTTGCAAGCAAGCGCAGTGTGCAGTCAAGTAAAACCAAAGAACCATGGTTTTTCGTCGTATATTGCGACAGTTGTGGGCATGTTCACTCGGTGATGCCGAAGCATATTTTTGCTGAGACGAAAACCCGTGTTGTACTACGAGACGAGGCTGATAGCTAAGAGACATGCTCGACAAGTTGATCAAGTTGGTCGTTGAGATGAACCCAATCTTCCGTAACGAAGAGCTGCGGCTGCGGTCTTGATATTTCGTAATCGAAATTCAAGCAATCAAGTGACAGAGCTAATTTCGGCGTTTCAGAGGTAGCCAGCGCTTCACTTGAGGAAGACAACAATCCAGCTCCATACAGACGTGCGTGAGGACCGATCAGCCCGTACTCAATGGTCCACCACTGAAACCTAGCTACCATGCAAGCAGGCGTTACAGCATCTTGCTGCTTTTGACGTAATGCTTCTAACTCAGCTTGCATGTCTTGTACCGCGACTGGGTCTTGATTCGATGAGCTTAGGTATTCGGCGAAAGATTTTTGCGCTTCGTAGATGCGCCGGTCAAGAGCGGAATAACGCAAGCGTTGGCCTTCATAACCAAAACGCTTCAAAAACCTTCGATACTCTGAGTCGACGAGCATTGGCAGGTGACCGGCTGCTTCATGGACAATATCTGGAATTGGTGTGTAACCTGCTTGACTCGCAGATCGTACTTGGTGTGTGATCGGCAGAGTGCATTGGGCTTGCAATACCATAAACGCTGGCGTCGGGATGAAACTGTCGACCATCACAGCGTTCCAACCAAAACGTCGCAGCGCGTCGCGTATTTCGGCGAGCCTCGGAAGCCGCTCAATAGTCAGCCCACAAGCTCGCAACGATGACAAATATGGCACGGCGCAGCGCGATTCCAACACGCTTACGAGCGCCGTCAGAGCTATACGCCAAACTTCATGCTCTGACTTTGTATAGCTATCGTATCGCTGACGCACGGCATACTTTGTACATGGCTTCGACGTATCGCATTGTTTTAACTTCATAACGCTTAATTTTAAGTAATTTATATAACTAGTTTGTCACTTATAGAACAAGTAATTAATTTCCTTATCTATATTGAAAATAACTCATACATCAAGGCCGGATGCCGTCCTCCTGGGTAAAGCGTATGTACCTCATCTTTGGGCGATTGCAAACGCGCTAGGACGGGTTAGCCGTTTCAAAACAAGCCGCTGTCAACGGTTCAAGCGCACCAATGCGCAGTCCAGACCGATGATGTGGATTCACGTTATCGCAATGCGTCTTGCCACAGGCAAAAACATGTTCAACGCGTGCACGAACGAGAGGGGGGGGGGGAGATGCCTTCTCACATCGCTACGCGGCCGTCCATGGTTGATTTGGCCGACTTGTATAGATCACACCTGCTTAATACATTACGTAAGCAGGATCTCCTCTATCATCTCGGCATGATACGCAACATCAACGTACCTTGGGAGATGCATTCAAAAGTGGTGTTTACTTACTGCTAGCAGCCGATAACTACTCACCTTATTTGATTCAACCGCTACATGTTAAAGCGATATTTCAGGTTCAAGTAAGCATAGCGACCTTCTAGTCCAAACGGTGTATCCGTTGGATAGCGTATACCCCAGAGCACGTTCATCGTGTGAAGCTTTGATAACTCGGTAGGCAATGTATTGAACGCGTTATTTACACCGAGCACCAAACGGATCGCACCTTGCTCAAGCCATGCTTCTAAGTCCATAGTCTGATCTGCGGCGACCGCCACTGGGTCTGTCGCTAGAGGGTGCTGTGTGGTTTCGCCAAAGTGATTCATACGCAATAGGGCACCCCAAGTATCGCGTTGCCAACTGGCGCTAACGTTTGCTTGCAATCGCGGTTGTCCACGCTCAAGTAGATCTGCTGCCCAGCCTCCATAGTAATCGTCGAAACTAAGGTCTGCAGGAGCCTTTGCGGGTAAATGGCGATCCGTGATTTCAGTCTTATTCCTATGTCCATTGGCGGATAACCACAGATACCCGTCAACGAATGGCATACCCCACGAAGTCGATATATCTATGCCCTGAGTTTTTGTGTCCACGCCATTAAAAAAGAACGCCGCAGTTGATGTATGCTCATTGTCACAAGCTGCTAATCCCACACATGCAAGTCCTGCCGACCTGACGACGCGATCGTCAATGTCTATGTTGTAGAAGTCCATGGAATAACGGAATTGACCATTCGAGGATTGACCGACGATCCCCGCGCTCCAGTTAGTAGCCGTTTCATGCTTTAGAGCTTCCACGCCAAATAATCTGGCAATTGGATGACCTTCATTAGCTGCGAATGTAGTAGATAAGCCAGTATCGCTTGCCACGAAGAGGATTGAATTGAATCGTCGCTGCGACAAACTGGGCGCGCGAAATCCCGTTGAAATCGCACTCCGAATTGCAAGTGTTTCCGACAACTGCATTCTGGCCGCGAGTTTGCCGGTCATACTATCACCGGCATCGCTGTAATCTTCTACACGAAGCGCTATACCCAATGTGAAATTCGTGAAAGGTTGACTTTCTATCTCCAGAAAAGCCGCCGAACTATCACGACTATCATCGCTCAATTGAGCATTACGGGGGCTGTATCCAGGGTACCCTTGAAATCCGCAAGCAGCAACGATGCCATCTAATGGTTTTCCGTCCGGGCCAATCGCAAACGCCCCATAGTCTCTCGCATGAGGGAGACCACAGGACCAAGAAGCTTCTATACCTGCATTCTGTTGGTACGATTCCTGCCGGCGTTCTAATCCAGAGGCAAACGCAGACACGAAACTATCTGTAAATGTTCGCCGAATGTCTACATTAAAGGTCGTTTGCGCGAACTCAATACCCCCGCTGCTTCCTTCCGTGGGCCCAGAATGGGCGATCACGTCGGAAACGCTTGCATCTGGATTCAATAAAACGTATTGAGCTGCAATTGACGCATTGATTGAATTTGAGACCCCAAAATCGAACGTGTTTTTACCGAAACCTAGACTCAGATCTAAGTTCCAATGCCCCATAGCAGTGCGCCATCCTAGCGTCAAGGACGTATCACTTATTTCAGACTCTTCATATGGTACGAAGCCATTCGGATATACGGGGTGAGCATTGCGTTCATGAAAATTAATAAAGTTCGGCAACACGAAATCCAATGTGTCACTACCTGTCTTAATGCCATCCCAGTATTTGTACCTAAACCGCGCAGCTCCGCTTGACGTGCCCTCGCGTAACGAAGCACCACCAAACGAATAAAGTTCGCCCGCTTCTCCGACCGGCAGCGCAGCATTGATAAAGAACAATTGACCCGTGTGATCAGGCGAGCTGTACGTTACTAGCTCATCTTGATAGTTGGGATCAAACCCACCGTTGCCACCGTATTGATGCAGTGGATCGTTGTCGTACCACTCGCCGGTCAGATTAATGTAGCCGTCAAAACCAAGCTTCATCCCTCCGTTAAAAGACATGCCAACACGCCCAGCATCGGCACCCGGAGCTTGACCAGCATGCAGGTTTAGTTCGCTGTCCGTATCTTGCTTAAGCGCGAGATTTATCACACCCGCTATCGCATCGGAACCATACTGCGCCGCAGCGCCGTCCCGCATGACTTCAACTCGTGCCACAGCAGCCGTTGGAATAGACCGTAGATCCGTTCCGCCCGTTCCGTAACCAACAACGCCATCCAACACCCGTAACCACGCCATGCTATGTCGACGTTTACCGTTGACAAGTACAAGTGTCTGATCCGGGGCCATACCACGAAGCGTTGCGGCCGTTAACAGAGCGCCGTCCCCGACAGCATGGCGCGAGTAATTAAAGGAAGGCGCTAATTTGGTAAGTGCTGCACCAAGATCGAATTCACCCGTGCTATCAAGTTCAAAATCATTGTGTACATCAACAGGTACTGGTAATTCCTCAGCCTTGCTCTCAAGACGGGTAAGCGTACCAAGTACAACGACTTCCTCAATGGTTCGATCGTCACTGCTACTGCTTTCGTCGTTCTGTCCTAACAAGTTTTGAGTTATGACGACGAGCATACAACTTGAAATGACTCGAATTAAGAACATGGTTTATCCCGTGGAAATTTATTCGAATTGGTGTTTATCGCTAGCTGTCAATGGCAGCATGCTGCCTCGAAACTGATTGTATTTGCCTTCCAATAGAACCAAATTGGAAAAAGCACCCTCATTGACAATTTTAAAATCGTGAGATAAAAGACCGTCAAATAAATGAGATGGCATTCCGATAGGCGCTTGCCGTTCTTACACGAAGATATGTAAAGCCTCTTATAACACGATCTTTATGTCTAGACGGAGATGATATTTGAGCGTATACGGTAATGCTCGACCGTGAGTTCGTCATTGTTAATGCATTCGTAACATTTCCCAACCGTTCATCTCTGGTGTAGCGGAACCCGCATGACAGACCCAGGAATCGCCTCATGATCATGGAAAACACCTTTCGTCAAAAATTGGATAAAGGTCTCCCTACTATCGGCACGCACTTTCTTTTCGCTGAACCTGATATTCCAGAAATGATCGGCGATTCGGGTTTCTTCGACTATGCCGAATTCGTAGGCGAGTATTCCACATTTGATATGAGCCTTCTCTACCACCTAGCACGTGCTGGTCAGTGCGGAAATCTCCCATTGATGATCAAACTTGATCAAGAAGCGCAGGCGTTCTGGGCACAAGTCGCTCTTGGCGCCGGCTTCAAGTCCGTATTGTTCACGGATGTTCGTACTGCTGAAGATGTTGATCTATGTCACGAAGCCATTCGACCGGACAAACCTGGTAACGATGCCAAAATGGGCGTCAAGCTGCGTCGACCAGCGTTATCGGGGTACAACATCAAGACCTACGGTGTTGATCTTGATTCGATCGTGTCAGTGATCATGATAGAAAAGGCGGTAACCGTAGACAATATTGACGCGGTTCTCCAACGCGCAAAAGAACGCGGCATTGACATGACGCAATGGGGCCCAGCGGATTTCAGCTTCTCAACAGGCGACCCCTCCCTACAAGGTAGCCCTAAGATGCGCGAGTATGAGGAGTTAGTAATTAAAAAATCAATTGAGTATGACGTACCACCACGTATCGAAATCGGCGAAGTTGAGCAAGCCAAACGGTATGTCGATTTAGGTGTGCGACACTTTTGTATTGGCTGGGATCGGTTTATTTACAGTGCTGCGATTTCCCGCTTAGGAAGCGGATTGAAGAAATTGCTAGAGTCAATATAGATCAACACATGCATAAGTAACACGGGGCGCGGTATTCAAGCGATAGTCCGATACGTTGGTTCTGGGCTTGTCGGTGAGCGGCACCAGCGAGATTGGTCGTGGAGTGCTCGCATTTGAGTGTATTGCAAACAATTCAAATACAGAGTTGTACTCATTCAGTGTCGGATAACGCCTGGCCACGACTAGAGCAAGCGTACGTCCAAGACTACAGTTCGTCTTGGAAAAAGCTCACCTAATAGACTGAACTTTTAGGAACGAGGTTATCACGCTACCAAACTTTTTCCCATTGACCGGTTCTCACACTGCGATACATTGCGATTGCTGTGCGGAGTTCTCCCAACGCATATTCCGGTGGTGCTGCTAGTGGTGTGTCCTCCAATACATGTGCGGCAAAATCAGCCAACTCCATGCCATACGAAGCCGCTTTGCTTTCAAACGCACTCATCACTTCCCTACCATCCGGAAATATATTGTTATAAAGCATAAGTCTGCCATCGCGCCCTCGTTCAATAACTAGCTCGCCTTTGGTCCCTGTGATGCGAAATTCCTCAATAGGAGCCAAAGCGCCGGTGCTTTGTATCGCTTGAAAGGTGCCGATAACGCCACTTTCGAAACGCAATAGCGCTTGAGCCATTGATTCACCTTCCATTTCAGGAATAAATCGAGCAGTGGAGGCAATAACTTCATCAATCTCACCAAGCATCATGCGCATCGGCCGAATCCAATGAGCGCCGCCATCTATGCTGATACCACCTCCTGCCTGTGCAAGCTTGAATCGCCAAGGTAAGTTGCTGGCGTTGAATGGCTTAAGCGGATCGTAAAAACAAGCCTTGCCTGTAATGACATCACCGATCGAATCGGCATCAATTAACTTACGTGCCTCGACAACATCCATCCAGTACTGCGCCTGCTCGGCAACCATCAACTTAACGCCCGCTTTCTTTGCCCCATTCAAAATACACTCTGCCGTCAAAATGTCCATCGCAATCGGTTTCTCAAGTACGACATGCTTTCCTGCGCGATAGCACAGATTGGCGCCCCATTCGTGTAAGTGGTGGGGAAGCATGAGGTCGACCGCATCAACTGCACTTTCACGCAAGCAGCGCTCAAGCGAAGTAAATGATTGAGCGTTGACGCGTTTGCCGAAATTTTGTGCCGCTTGTTCATTCACGTCGACAACGGCTATTACCTCAATAGACGGTGCATGCTGCTGAATACCGTACCAATGAGCCTTTGCGATACCGCCGCAACCAACCATCGCCAACTTGAGTATGTCGCTAGTCACACTTAGATGCCTAGATCTTGAGGATTGTCATTCTTGAGTTCTGCCATTCTCGACTAGCTGCTTAAACGCTCTTGTTCGCCCTGTGAGATCGGATGTCATCAGCCTATTAAATGAGAGTTCGCGGGTAGCCCTTTGAGTGCATATTCCGCTTAATTTATCTCAAGCCGCTCGAACTGTTCTGGTGGTGCATCATTGCGAACCATGGCATCACGCATCATATCAGTCATGCGCTGCTCAATCTCCGGATCTTGCATAGGATTCACTTGGCCTGGATCTTGCTCCAGATCGAACAATTGAGTCTTAAATTCAGTCGTTACTCTAGCCATACCTGGTGCAGGAATTCGCATCACTGGACAACCCTTGGTAAAGCTAAACCCTTCATGCCACTTCATGTTGGCTAATTCGGTCGTACTAAACGGACTCCGCATATGCATGGGCACAAGCGTGTAATGGTTAAGCGGTCCGTTACCCTCGCGCGGCGCACGCATGTAGACATATTTACCGTCGGTCACGTTGACATGCCCACCGAACATCCCGTAAATCGACGCTTCTCTAACCTTCTTATCATCTTGCATCACGCCCAGCAAGTCGAATCCTTGCATGTCCTGCGGTTGCTTGACGCCGAAATAGCTAAGTAAGGTAGGACCTACATCAATCGCTTGCGTCAAACTGGTGCGCCGAACATGCCGTTTACCGGTACGTGGATCCCAAATAAAAAACGGAATGTGCGCAGTCTCGTTGTACCACGGCATCCGCATCTTCCCCCACCAGTCGTGCTCGCCTAAGAGAAAACCATGGTCGGTTACGACCATCAACATCGTATCGTCCCACATATCGTGTTGATCCATGAAATCAATGACGGTTCCGAGATAGTGGTCGCATTGCGTTAACAGAGCGGCGTATTGATGACGTACATACTCGACAGCATCAGGGTCTTCAGTTACACGTTCGTACTTCGGCCAATCAAAGTGCGGACCGTCCCACGCGTAGTTGTAGCGATCTTTCCATTGCTTTAACGTGAAGAATGGTTCATGAGGGTCGAAGGTTTCGATTTGCAGGTACCAGTGGTCTTCGTCGCAATTTGTTTCTAAAAACTCAAGGCCCGCAGCAAAAGTGCGGGCTTGCGGGGTCAGTCGCTCCTCCTGCATGTACTTGCGGTTAATCCAATCTTGCCTTACCACACGTCCATAGTGATCGGGGAGTTCAGGATCCCTGACTTCGCCTTTCCAGGCATCGCCTTCTTGCCCACGCACATTGATCCAACTGGAATAGCGATGGTGATACGTCGCCCCACCGTCTTCCCAGTAGTGGTAGTGATCGGACACAAGGTGCGTGTAAACGTCGTTAGCGCGCAATATCGCGAACGTAGAGTCGTCGAACGGCTCGTAAGGACCCCACGACCGGTGGAGGAAATTGTGGCGTCCTGTGTGCAGTTCTCTGCGTGCTGGTATGCACGGCATACTACCTACGTAGTGATTGTCGAACGTCACGGTACGCTCCCCTAAGCGTTTGAAATTCGGCGCCAAGGTCCAATCGCACCCGTAATTGGGGAGCATATGCCGGTTTAGGGAATCGTACATGATCATGATTGCTTTCATTCGACCAACCCTCTCATATTCTTAGTTCAGTTAACCTAGTTGATACGTCACTTGCGCATACGTACGCCATTCGGTACAAGCGGCTCGCCAGCCCGGCGCTTGGCCTCGATTTCTTCGTGTGTCTTATTCATCAATAGATACCGCTCAGGGCTATATGGATGCGTTGTTAAAAATGTTGATTCGAACGATACCTCATCCGCAAGTTCGCGCCATATCTCACCGCGATTTGCTGTATCAAGGCCGGCGTTTGCGAGAAGATACATCGCAACATAGTCTGCTTCCCGTTCTAGACCGATAGAACTTGCATTACGCGTCACCGTAGAGAACAATCCGCCCATCCAAATGCGTTGACTGAGAATCGCAAGATCAATGAGCAAACCGGTACTTGCATGCAAAGATGCATGTCGTGTATGACGTTGAACACAGTGTGCAAGTTCGTGGGCAAGAACGGTACGAATTTGTTCATCGTCTAAACGTTCCGCAATGCCTTGAGTTACGGTTATGACTCTGCCGTTCGTGCGAGCTTGAACGTCAAGTGTCGGTTCCACGCGCAGGGTGACATTACACGCGGCCACAGGATTGAGCGAGACTTGGATGCGTTCGTCACGGCGTTCAAGTTCAAGCAAAACAGCACCTTGGTTCATCAGTGAATTCATCCGTCCCGATGCTGAGCTATTGAACTCTTTTGCTTTCTCCGCCGACCAAATCCAATTGCCGATCCGCACAATGCGATCACCAGTCTGAAGCCCCGCCATTGCCGCAGGTGAGCCTTCCGCTACAGCATAAATCACAGGCTGGTTTTCGTGAGCATAGACCACGGCACGGGCAGCCTGTTTCATGCTCTTTGAACTGTTAGTGGACGGCCCAGCAAAGAGCATGCCAAGCGTCTGATGAGACATACCTTTGCAAAATCGCGAATTTTTCGCAATCAAAGGCCACAAAAGATTGTGCAAACGGCTTGTTTGATCGCGCTGAACCGTCAACGTGCGCTCAAGTTGAGAACGACGTTCAAGATCAAGTTCCGCCTTGGAAATATGCGGTAAATTAGCCGTCGCACAACTGATGAGACTTAACGCAAAGACAACTGCTAAGCCACCGTTGAGAACGCGTGCCCGAGACATTGAATTCACGTTCCTACGAAAAATTTCACTGTCTTTAGTGAGGGCACAAGAATAAAGAATTATGCAACTTTGTAAATTTGTTCAATTGCATAGACTGCAAGATATCAACGAAACGTCATCTTGCCGCGCCGCGAGGTTGCGACCAAGTCCCGTGCGCCAAAAACCTCTTCTGTTTCGAAACTTTCCGAATGGCCCAACCGAACGTCGCGCCGTCCTTAGACTATCGCGCCGTACGACTAACCGACACGCAAAGCTCTCTCATTTACTTAAGGAAAAATCATGACTGACCAATTGAGTTCGAAAGTGGCGATTGTCACAGGCGGCAACAGCGGAATTGGAGAAACTACTGCTCACACGTTCGCTCAAGAAGGCGCAAAAGTTGTCCTGATGGCACGGCGCGAAGAAGAAGGGAAGGCCGTTGAGGAGGCCATCCGCGCGAATAGCGGTGATGCCACATTTATTCCATGTGATGTCCGTAGTAATGATTCCGTTAAGCAAGCAGTCGCCACCGCGGTCGACACCTACGGACGAATCGACATACTCTTCAACAACGCTGGCGGTGGCGCGGGAAGCCATTTTCCGAATGAACCTGATGAAGAATGGCTACGTGTCATAGATGTGAATTTGACCGGCACGTTTTACATGAGCAAAGCCGTTTGGCCACATTTGGTGACAGCCGGCGGCGGAGCCATTGTGAATATGTCGTCGCTCGCGGCACAGCGGGGTTTTAGTCCCGCCATGGCCGATGCGTACGGCACGACTTCAGCATCCTATTACGCAGCCAAGGCAGGCGTTGACGCACTCACTCGCTACATGGCAGGGGTTGGCGGGAAACACAACATCCGCGTTAACTGCGTGCGACCAGGTCAAATTCTCACACCAGGTGCAACCCGCGGCTCCTCAAAGGATCCTGATGGTGGTCATCATGTATTCGAGAAGATGTTCGATTTTCACCAAATCATTCCTGGTCCCGGTTTACCCCAGGATGTCGCAAATCTGGTGTTATTTTTGGTTTCGGATGCATCGCGTTTCCTTACCGCCGAGATCATCAACGTAGACGGCGGCGTTGCCGCAAAAATCTAACCGTCTCGTAACGCAACCGTTTTCAAACAGAATAGTCAATCTATGAAAATCAACGATTGGATCTCGGCCCGGCATCTACCCGAACTGTATCGCGAACTCAAACAACTAGACCTGTTAGAGAACATCGCGGAACTCGAAGCTTTTGGCTACACAGTCATACCGCCATCAAAGGTAGGACCCCAGGAACAACACGACGCAGCCAGAAAAGCGCTCATTGAAGTAGCCTGTCGTCGCAAAGAATGCACCGAAAAAGATCTCACGGACATTTTCACTGACGGCCAAGAACTCATGCGATTTACGATCTGGGACAATGTCCTTTTCGAGCGCACCGTACTCAATCCTGCAGGATTCGGCTTGGCTCAGTACCTACTTGGTACGAACTGCATACTGAGCCTGTGCGACGGTTGGATAAAAGGAAAAGGCAAGACTCGCACCGGCATCCACGCTGATTGGGCTCAATTCGAGATGCCGACGTTTCCGCCGGAGCCGTTCACAGCAAACTTCAACTATCTGCTGTCAGATTATTCGAAGGACGATGGGGCTTTAGCGTTCGTACCAGGCAGCCACCGCTGGCGTCGCTGGCCCTCACCCGAAGAATCCGCCTATTGGCTTGATCGCGCGCAACCCGTCGAAGCACCGATGGGTTCCATGATTATCTGGGGAGACCACACGTGGCACGGATCTTTTCCGCGTAAGAATGATGGACTGCGCTTAATGATGCTCGCGACATATTGTCGACCGCATATGCAAACGCAAGAACCTTTTCGCTCCACAGTAACGCAGGCAGCGCTTGACCGCAATCCGATACGCTTCGGTCAACTTATGGATATTGGCGGTGTTTTTCCATTCGGCAAATCTCCTACCAAGCCGCTTAAGGCAAAGTCGAAACACGACATACCGCCGTATTTAAGCCTATTCGACGAAGAACCAGCCAACGGCACGCTGCAAAAACGAGCTGACACGGACTATGGCAAGTACGATTTGGAATTCAGCCAAGCACTTTACGAACGATCGAAAGGCACAACATTCCGCTTTCCTGATGTCTATCGGATCAAGCGCTAGATCCCAAGGGGTGATTGGGTGGTCAATCGCTTGAGCAACCTAAAACCTTGCACCTAGTTCCGCTTTGGTCACCATCGCTTACCGATACCACCACGTGAGCCAAAGAACGCTGCAGGCCAATTCCGACCTGTAATCATCGCTTTATCCACATCCTCTGGCGTCGCTAAGCCATCGTCGACTATTTTCCTGGCTTCACGAGCCGCCGCCGCGAACACGCGATTGAGAATGAAGCCGTAAGTGCCTTCTTTGTCCTTAACCATTGAAACTGCGCGACCGGCAGATTCTCCAACTGCCCTACAGATGTCTGCCACTTCGGCATCAGATTCGTCGGTGGTAATCACTTCAAGCATTTTCATTATCGGAACCGGATTCGAGAAATGCATACCCACGAATTTGCTCTTCCGTTGGTCGTTCACATCTTGCGCAATCTCTTTGATCACGAAGCCCGATGTATTCGACGCAAATATGCAGTCTGCTTTGACCACGCTGTCTAGTTCTTTGAAGACCGCCTGCTTCAGTTCGAGCCGTTCCGGTACTGCTTCGATGATCAGGTCACAATCAGCAAGATCTCCCAATTCCAGCGTATAAGAAATATTTTCAATGGCACGAATAGCCTGATCAAAGCCTAGCTTGCCGCGCTCGACTGCTCGCTTCACACCCCACTTCCGTTCAACGATTTCGTCGCGCGTATCGTCCAGAATTTCTTGTGTCAAGTCCCTCACTGTGACTTGGTAACCAGCGATGGCGCTCATGATTTGAGCGATACCACCGCCCATGACACCGCCTCCTAACACGCCTACATGTCGAATGTGTTCAAGTCTCATGTTGTTGAACCAAACCGTTTCAAAAAGCGAAGCGGGATTTTAATGCCTCCATATGTATTGACTTCATTGTTCGCCACCGTCATATGAGATAGCGGCCAGCTAATCGGCAAAATAACGGTTTTAATAGCAATTCCTGCAGGAGTGATCCGCTAATGCCCGAATACAAGAACTACGACAATCTGCTGGTTGACCGCGTTGGAACCGATGATCGCGTTGGTCGCATCACTATGAATCGACCTGAAAAACTGAATGCATTGTCGAGCGGCTTACTGTTCGAACTCAACGATGTGCTGCACGACATGGAGGCGGACGATTCCATTCGGGTCATTATTCTGCGCGGCGCTGGTCGCGCGTTCTGTGCGGGCTATGACCTCACCCCAAATCCAGGCGGTAGCGGCGGACCGAATCGTCGCTACAAGTCGAGTGACGAAAAGCGACGGATGCTCATCATGGGGGTTCGAACGAGTATGCAGCAAATCACTGATATTCAGATGTACTTCTGGAACATGGCGAAAGTCACGATTGCTTGCGTACATCGGTATGCACTTGCCGGTGGGTGCGAATTAGCCATGATGGCTGATTTAGTTGTAGCGTCTGACGACACCGAGATTGGCCACCCCGGTCATCGGGGACTTGGCGTCGCTCGCAATGGCGTGATTTGGCCGTTGGTGATCGGCATGCGGAAAGCAAAAGAACTCTCCTACACCGGCGAAAGCATCTCTGCTTCGGAAGCGGAACGCATTGGGATGATCAACTATTGCTGGCCCAAGGACGAATTGGAAGAACGTACTACCGCATTTGCGGATCGATTGGCCATCATGTCGGCGGATCATTTGGCCATCCTCAAACTTAACATGAACCGGTTTTACGAAAACATGGGAATCTATTCGTCGGTGCGAAGTAGCACGGAACACGATGCCATGGCACAAATGACTGACTTCGCCTATCTGTGGCAAGAGAAAATGCGCGAGTTAGGGTTTAGAGCTGCGGTTGATTGGCGTGACAATCAGTTTCGGAAACGCGATACCTATCGGGATTAGCCGAAGCGGAGATTCATATTAGAAGGAATGTCCATTGGTGATATTTCTGCTCGCACTAATTGATGGCACGAAACACAACCTGTTGCTACTGCTACACAGTGTGAGCCGAAAACAAAGGCAAAGAGGGACTACGTAACGAACTCCAAGACACCCAACAGCGATGGATACTGCTAACAACGAGATAACAAGGGCGAGCCCTTCAGCAATATCTCGTTTGGTAAAACGGTGTCTTTTACTCCCGAGCCACCCGCGTGAAGAACTAGATGGTCGCTTTCTCAGGGTATTTGAAGCCATGCCCTGTATCAGTATGACACGAAGAGGCATTGAACGAAAACAATTACAAATAACTGCATGGTAAGGCGTCAACCGAGACCTATTGAATCCGAACTAGCCAATCTACCTCGTCAGGGACTTTCCGAGGGGAATCTTGCAATCCGCGAAAAAGCAAATTCTGTTTCGGGAGGAGAAGGATGAAAGATCTTATGTACACTGAGATTTATATAGGGGTTGCAAGTTTGTCTGTACGTACCTAATGACACGTCATTCCAACATTTCCAATCCGCAGAAAAGAGATGATCTTGGATAAATTTCAGACTTTTGGGGTTCAAACAGGTTTCCTGCGGTGCTTTTTGCTTTTTTGGGAGCCATCTAATAACACGTCAAGCGCTCTAAAGCACCGTTTCAAGACTTCTAGATCGTTTTATTTGATCCGTTATCCACCGATCCAGTCAAAAATAGGTAGTGCCTCAGTTTGACTTTTGAAATGGTTTTTCTACGCAAAGCTGGAAACAGTGTTAGAATTAACACGTGAATATCGAGGAAAGAAGGAGTCAATAAAATAAGACAATGAGAGATCACGACTATATGCCAAGACCCCATGAGGAGAACGATCAAAAGCTGCTTTTAGATGGACTAGGTGATCAATACTTCTATTTTGAGCTGATACCATTTTATATTCTCCATGGTAACGGTTAATCGACAACCCATCACAGCTCACTTCAATGTCTAAGTACGCCCCTAGAAATAGAACCCTTACATGTACTAAAGAGGAGTTGATTGATCTCTCTGCTACGATTTTGAGAGTTGATGGAGCGATCAAAAGACAAGAGGACATAGATTGCCAATTAATTGAAGGGGATTTCTTTGAGATAGCGGCCAATCTTCCTACTCAATTCGTTGATTTGCTTATTCTAGATCCACCGTACAACTTATCAAAAAACTACAACGGTATCCACTTTAAGAGATTGGAAAAAGACAGGTATACTGCATGGTTTCGTCAGGTCGTAAAGTTACTTATTCCTATGATGAAACCAAGTGCTAGCATCTATGTGTGTTCCGACTGGATGACATCAACGTTGATATTGCCAGTGTTAGAGGAGCAATTCTTCATAAGAAACAGAATCACTTGGGAACGAGAAAAAGGACGAGGTGCAAAAAGTAATTGGAAGAACAATACAGAAGATATTTGGTTTTGTACAAATTCTCGGGATTATTACTTTGATGTAGACGCAGTAAAGTTAAAGCGTAAAGTTTTAGCGCCGTACCGAGTGGAAGGCGAACCAAAAGATTGGCAACAGGAGAACGATGGAAACTACCGATTAACGTACCCATCAAATATATGGACTGATTTAACCGTTCCATTCTGGTCTATGCCAGAAAACACTTCACATCCAACCCAAAAACCTGAGAAATTGTTCGCAAAGTTGATTCTTGCGAGCTCCAAAAAAAATGACTTTATCTTTGATCCGTTTGTGGGCAGCGGTACATCTGCGGTAGTTGCGAAAAAATTAGGTAGGAAATGGTGTGGCATTGATATTAATTCTGAGTACTTATGCTGGGCTATGAAACGCGTTCTTATTGCTGACGAAGATACTAGTATACAAGGATATAACTCAGGTATTTTTTGGGAACGAAATTCTCTCCCTAAACAGCGACATTCATCTATTACAGATAAACAAGAAAGTACTTCACAAAGAACACTTTTTAAATAATCAATGAAGTCTCGCTTTTACTATGAAGGGCATCACGAACAAGTGGCAACCAGGATAAAAGATCATCTTAATTCTTTGGATAGTTTTCTTACTTCACATACATCCCATAGTCCAAGAGCAGTTGGAGATGCACTGCAATCTCTTGTGGCAGATAGTTTTGATACTTTTTTGGAAGACTGGTGTAGCGAATATTCGAGCACATTTTCGCGCCGCGCTATGGCTGATTTAGCATTCACCGACATCGAAGGTATATATTCTGTAATAGATGTAAAGACTCATAGAGAGGATACTAAATTCAATATGCCCAATCTTACATCTGTGGAACGGCTGTCAAGATTCTATGAATCAGATTCCAATGTTTTCTCTCTGATTATGATTAAATATTCGGTCATAGAAATGGATCTAAATGTTAATGACGTATTATTTGTGCCGATAGAATTCCTAAATTGGGAATGTTTGACTATAGGGGCTTTAGGTTGGGGACAGATTCAAATTGCTGATCCAAACAATATTCAAATAATACCACAAAATTCACGGAAGGAATGGATGTTGCAGTTTTGTGATGAAATGATGGCGTTCTATCCACAAGAAATAGATAAAATCACAAATAGAATTAAACGGTTTGAGATGATTAGAGAGCATTGGAATAAGAAAGACGATATATGGGGGACTAGGCAGGTTCAGACTTAAGGGAATCTCTCGAAACTCGTTTTTTCGGTTCGTCGGTCATATTGTGCGATGATGATGAATGCATATTGAAATTTAGGTGTTTGAAGTGAGAAAACACCCAAGATAGGGGCATATTGACCCAATTTTAGACTTTTTGGCGTTTTTCACGCAGTGTAGGCACATGTGCCTCACTGCGTTGTTTAGACCATCGTCTCGCGCGGCACGCTAAAAATACCAGGCGGTGCACGTTATAGAGCAAGTTTTACAAGCCAATTTGCACCGAGGCCCGATCCAACCCGATGGTGCTGATGAATTTACCTTCCAGTTCGCTCTGGCAGCTGGCAAACACATGCTCAACACGCTCACGAACCTTGGGCCCGCCGCCGATTCTCACGACGTTGATATACCGTGAGGGCCCGATGTCGACCGCGCTTGAACATCACCCGTGAAGTAAGACCCTGCGCCTGCAGCATCGCCTCCACTTCGTTCGCCCGACACGCCGCATCCCCATAAAAAGGACCCTCGCATTGGCGTCCATCAATGAACGCCTCCAACATCGTGGTCATTGGCGAACGTGGCGATGTACCCCCGAATGAGCTCGTGTTCGACATCAGCATGCACATGATTGTGGTAGCCATAGGCTACCTTCCCATGTTTCTTCGTCCAACGCGCATACCGATCTTCTTGGCGCCATTTGGTAGTCGCCTCGTCCTCTTTCCAAGCATCCGGGGTGTCATTCTGCTGTCATTGCTTATGCTCTTCCCAGGTGTTGCGCTGGACAGGGACCAAGGCTAAAGTCGAGTCCGCCACCTCCTGATCGCTACGCGCCTCGTAACCCCGCTCGCACAACTGTACCTCAAAGTCCTCAAACAACTCCCGCATGGTATGCTCATCCAGCGTAGTACGATACCGCGCAATGGTCTGCCACGAAGGTAGCGGTTGGCCTTGAACCATGTCGAGAAACCGGGTGACACTACGGGAATCAAGCACCACACGGCCATTTTCTCACACGACAGGCTGCCCTTCCGACCAATGAGCAGCACTTTGAACATCATCACCGCGTCATACGCCGGACGATCTCCTTGCGATGAGTCAGGTTCCACACCACAATCCAATGGCGGTTGCTTTTCTCGAACGCCCTGACCAATACGGGGGAAGTTACTCATTTCGCGCTATATACCAAAATCACGACGAATACAGACACGCTAGTCGTGATAGATCCGCTATGTATACTCAATTCCATAACTAATTGAGGAGCAAGACTGTGTCCGACCAAAAACTCCCAGAATGGATTCAAACCCATCTTGACCGGTATCTGGAAACAGACGGTGCAGATGGACACATGTGGAATGGAATGCCTACTTTACTGTTGACTACACTAGGTCGACAATCGGGCGAACGACGAGAACTGCCGCTAATTTATGGAGAGCGCGAAGGTGTCTACATTCTGGTTGCATCTAAAGGTGGCCACGCATTTCACCCTTCCTGGTATTTGAATCTGGACGCAAACCCGCAAGTCGAATTGCAGGTAAAAGCGGATCGTTTCAAGGCAAGAGCGCGAACAGCGCAGGGAGAAGAAAGATCCAGGCTTTGGCGCTTAATGTGTTCAATCTTTCCTACGTATGACGAATATCAAGATCGCGCAGGAGATCGAGAGATCCCAGTCGTCGTATGCGAAAGAACGTAAGGCAACCGTCGAATGACACAATACACGTTAGACCTAAAGCGGTAATCATTCGCGTATCGCTCTCGTACGTCGTTTAAATCTCCACCATTTCAAAGTCGCTCTTGGGTGTGGCGCACTCGGGGCAGAGCCAGTCGTCTGGAACTTCAGACCACCTCGTGCCCGGCTCAATACCTTGATCAGGCAATCCTTCGGCTTCATCGTAGATAAAACCACAAGTCATACACTGATACTTTTTCAATTCGTCTGACATTTCTGCTCCAAGAAAGGCAATTAGTACATTAGAAGGTTACGACGCTGCTAACGCAGCATTTAAATCGTGGGATTGAAGTGAACCTTGAGAGATTGACTGGATTTGTCCGCTGCTGTACGGAAAGCCTCGTTGGGTTGAGATAAATCAAATTGATGGGACACAAGAGACTTCGTTTCGCTTAAGAATTCACTAACAACGTCAAGTGCAATTTTGTAATCAACATGTCCGCTCGCAGCATTGTAAGTCATTGAACCGATCATTTCGATTTCTCGCAGCGTCAAGTGCAGTGCGTTAATTGGAACCAATCCACCAGTAAACACACCGAGAACAACGAGTTTACCCATTGGGCGTAGCGCCCGTTGAGCTTGCCAGAGGGTTTCAGCCTTACCGCCCACAGTTTCTACCGCAACATCTACTGCATACGATTTGATGAGGTCATCTATGCGCACCTGCGATGCTTCATCTTCGCCCAACGTTTCGATCGCTCCTAACCGGGTCGCAGCTTCCCGCTGATGCGCGTGACGTGCAAGAACGATGGCCTTCGCGCCGAGCGCTCGGACAGCCAGTATTGCCATCAATCCAATCGTACCAGCACCGACGATAAAAACTGTTTCGTGCCCTTGCAGACGTATTTTGCGAAAAGCGTGTACCGAACACGCAAGTGGTTCTGCCAGCGCTGCAGCTTCCGCATCCACGGAATCAGGTACGCGATACGCGATGCTTGCCGGTATCGTTGCGCGTTGACTCATACCGCCATCGCGCCCTTCGCCAACAAGTTTACGCTGTTGGCAAACGTGATAATCCCCAGTGAGGCAAAACTCGCATAATCCGCATCGTAATAACGGCTCAACGCCAACGAGGTCACCTTCACTGAGGCCACGGACTTGTCTACCAACTTCGATAACTCGGCCTGCGAATTCGTGACCTGGTGTGGTATTTGGCTGTGGCGAAAGATCGCCACGAAAGAAATGCAGATCGGAACCGCAAATACCGGCCCGTTCTACTGCAATTGTGATGTCTTCTACACCTAGCGTCGTGGGAACACGTTCAACAACGCGCAAATCGCGTTGCTCGGTCCACTCGACCGCTGCATAGGAAGTCATGGATTTGGCGATGCCCAGGCTAAGTTAGATAGTGTACCAGCAACGAATAGCACGGTTTGTCAACGCGACCAGTTCGAAAACAGCTTGATGGTTTATAAGGGTATCCTAACATGCCGTTTAGCCTATGCTCTCGGCGTTGTTGCATGTTTCGTCTCAATTCAAGCACAAGCCACGGGGCCCGATTCAGTGCAAGTCGCGGTAGCTACGAATTTCGTACGTACATTTCATGAAATTACAGCGATATTTTCTACTGAGACACAAATTGCTGTAACAGTGGTTACTGGCTCTACCGGCAAACTTTACGCCCAGATCGTGAACGGGATGCATGTAGATTTACTGCTTGCAGCTGACAGAAAGCGGGTCGATTTGCTTGGTGAAAAAGATCTCATCTTGTCCGATACGCGCATGACGTACGCAATCGGACGACTTGCTTGGTGGCATCCTCATGTTAAATCCATCCAAGACATGGATATGCGCGCAATGATTCCAATTGAAGCATCCATTCGGACTGTAGCTATGGCGCAACCTGCTTTAGCCCCATACGGTACAGCCGCCGCCCAAGCACTCAACCAATGTTTCCAATACGATCCACAAAAGCTGAGATTCGTGTATGGCGAAAACATCGGCCAAACATTTGCACAAGTTGCCACCGGTAACGCAGATGCCGGATTGGTCGCATTGGCAAGTATCAAAACCGCATCGCGTATTCCACCTAGATCGTTTGAAGTCATACCGAGCCGTTGTCACTTACCTATCAAGCAAGATGCTGCTGTATTGAAATTCAGCTCAAATCCAATTGACGCCAAACTGCTTCTCAAGTTCATGTCTCGCCCGCTAACCAAGAAGCTAATACGGCAAGCCGGCTACAGTACAGAATGATTCCTGCCGATCTCGCGGCGATTTGGGTAACTGTGCAACTAGCGTTCGTTACTACGCTCGTGCTGTTTTTACTCGGTACGCCTCTTGCATGGTGGTTGGCCACGACCAACCGTTGGTTCAAACCAACCGTGGAAGCATTGACGGCATTGCCCTTGGTCTTACCGCCAACTGTCCTCGGCTTTTATTTATTGATTTTCCTCAGCCCCCATTCAAGTATTGGAAGGCTCATCTTCGAGCTGACTGGCACGCGACTTACATTTAGTTTCACCGGCTTAGTTGTGGCGTCGGTCATTTACTCGCTGCCGTTTACGGTGCAACCGTTGCAAGGTGCATTCGAGCGCGCGCAAGAACGCAGTTTATTAGAGGACGCCTACACTCTTGGCGTGAGAAAGCTCACAGCTATATTCACAGTTGTATTCCCCCAGTGTCGGCGAGGATTTTTAACCGCCGTTGTTCTAACATTTGCACATACCGTCGGCGAATTCGGCGTCGTACTCATGATCGGCGGCAATATCCCGGGCGAAACGCGTGTCATTTCGATCGCGATCTACGAGCATGTCGAAACCATTGCCTACGCAAACGCACATTTGCTAGCCGGGATTTTGCTCGCGTTCTCGTTTTTTACGCTCCTTAGCATCTTCGCGCTGAATCGGCGACTACCGATACGCACTTATTGAGCGATGTTAGAACTCAATTTCGAAACCACTGGCCAATTTGCCGTCAAGGTTGATCTGACATTTCCTCAGGCCATGACGGCGGTTTTCGGACCGAGTGGCTCAGGAAAATCAACAATGCTTCGTACAGTCGCCGGTCTAGAACCAACGCGTGGCACGATTCGTTTCAACGGAGACGAGTGGCTAAATTCAGCGCAACGCGTCAATGTCAAACCCAATAGGCGTGCAATCGGTTATGTACGTCAAAACGCGTCATTGTTTCCGCATCTTTCAATACAGAAGAACCTCTCCTATCCCATTCGTCATTCCTTACGTCGAGGGAGCGAGTTCGAGTTTGAACAAGTTGTCGCCGATTTCGAACTTTCGGATCTACTACCGCGTAAACCACACGAGATTTCCGGTGGTGAAACGCAACGCATCGCACTCGCGCGCGCGCTATTGTCTCAGCCGCGGTTGTTACTACTTGACGAACCACTGACAGGTCTGGATATGCAACGAAAAGCAGAAATCCTTCCGTTCCTTGAGTCGATGCTCTCGGCGTATGACATCCCTACACTATATGTGAGTCACGCCGTAGACGAAGTAACGGTTGTTTGCCCTCACACCGTTGTGATGGCGGGGGGCCGAATTCGTGCCCAAGGACCGACCTCAGAGATGCTAGAACGCCGTGATCTGGATGAAGTGCTGGGGGACATTGATTCGAGTTCGCTAGTCAAGGCACGCGTGACAGCTTTCGATGCCCGATACGACCTAACTGAACTTCAAGTTGAAGATCGTGTTTGGTCGGTACCCATACATGTCCAAGCCCCTCGCGGGTCTTCATTGATCTTGCGCGTTCGTGCTCGAGATGTAGCGCTAGCGACAATCGAACCCACCGCTATTAGTACGCGAAATACCTTATACGGCAAGCTAGTCGAGATTGACGCTAAAGAGAGCGGACCTAGCGTCGACTGCATTGTGCAAACAGGATCTACCCGTCTTAGAGCGCGCATTACTCGCGCTTCGCTTGATCAACTCGGGCTACACATTGGAGACAGTGTGTACGCCCTCGTCAAAAGCGTTACGCTAACCTGAAAACAAAGGTTAGTACGTACAGGTTGTTTAGAATTCAAGTAACCTCAGGTGGCCATTTCACGGGATCAGCCCCATGACGCTACGCATCAACTCTGTTGCACCAAACTTTGTTGCACAAACGACCCAGGGCGAGATTAATTTTCACGATTGGATAGGTGATGGATGGGCTATTCTGTTTTCCCATCCTAAGGACTTCACGCCGGTGTGCACCACTGAGCTTGGCTATATGGCTGGACTCACGTCGGAATTCGCCGACCGCAATTGCAAGATCATCGGCTTATCGGTGGATCCAGTCTCAAGCCACAACGAATGGTTAATAGACATTGAGGAATCGCAAGGGAATATCGTGACGTACCCGTTGATAGGCGACCCAACGTTAGCTGTCGCCAAAGCATACGACATGCTTCCCGAAGACACTGGTGACAAGAGCGATGGTCGCACACCGGTAGATAATGCGACGGTTCGATCAGTATTCGTTATCGGCCCGGATAAAACCATTAAGGCGATGCTCACTTACCCGATGAGTACCGGTCGAAATTTCAATGAAGTGCTACGCATCCTTGATTCATGCCAACTCACCGCTAAGCACCAAGTGGCCACGCCTGTAAACTGGCAACAAGGCGAAGACGTAATAATCGTTCCTGCTGTATCGGATGAAGAAGCTAAAGAACGTTTCCCAGAAGGCTGGCGAGCGCCAAAACCTTATATCCGGATCGTACCTCAACCAGACGCGTAGAGCATCTAAGCGAGTTAGCTCGTTTTTCTAATGGAGGGTTGACGCGCCGCTTCTTATTGTCATGTTGATCACCATGACCCAGGATCACACTAGCATAGTCGAATTGAATTGATGGTATAAACAACTGTTAGCGTAATCGTGGACCTCCGCCCCTCGGACTCCTAATAATTCGACGATTTAGATCATAATAAAACAGTCACGTTAACACCTCAGAGTAGAACAAATACAACAGGAATTTGATTTGAGAAGTGCCCGAATCTGTATTTGTGCAAAGATCCGAGCCTGTTAGAAAATCCTTTAGCTATCTTGATTTAACGAAAGTCCAAATTCATATATTGTCATATCTCAATAGCTTACAGAAAGATAAAACATCGAAAACAAGTGGATTCTGTACACATTCCAAACAACCCCAGTGAATGAAAGACTATCTACTGAGATCTGTAGATATGAACCTTGTTGAAGCAGGGCGCACGCAATCGCGTGCGCCCTTCGTTGGTTCAATATGGTTCTACTCGTACGAAACTAATAAATCTTGTTTAACCCAGCGTTTGTCTTGAACCTGAACGAGCACCGACGCATCCACACCGCGATGATTCTTAGGTCCAAATCTCAACGTATAACCAAATGGGCCGGTGTATTCGCTCAATGCCTCAAGTTCTGCGAGGAATTTAGCCCGCGTGAGGTCGCGACCTACGCGTTCAAGCACCAACGCGACTAAGTCGGCATTGCGATAAGATTCCATGGCAGGAACATCCGGTGCAGCGCCGTAAAGTTCTACATAACGCTTGTGCCAATCAATTCGCGATTGATCTTCCTCTATCTCAGGATAAATCTGAGACATGTGTGAAAACGCGTAATAGCCTTCCGATGCACCACTCTCAATATTTGCGACAGGCTGCCCTGCCGCAGCGTTATTACCGACAAACGTCACGCCTTCCCAAGCCATCTTGCGCGCGGTTTCAAATAACAGAATCGTATCGCGTACAACCGTGCCGAGTATGACTAAATCACAATTTGCTTCTTTTAATTTCAGCACCGTCGCCGTGAATTCCGATTCGGTGCTCCGATGCGAAGAGGTGGCCACGATTTCTATGCCCATCTCCTCAGCCTGATCAAAAACACCATCATAGATTTCTTGACCGTAATCATTGTCGATATAAATCACACACGGTCTCTGCAGACCGACCGTGCCGACGAAATGTCGAACTGCGGTTCTCATTTCGTAGTAATAGATGCCACGCGCGGTGAATTTGAGTGGATGTAACGGCTCAACCATTTGAATGGAGCCCGTTAACGGAAATAAATTAGGAATACCAGCCTTGAATTGCTCAGGAAAAACCGCGTTGTTATTCGGCGTTCCCAAAGCGCCCAGCATAGCGAAGATTCGATCGCGGTGAATGAGCTTGTTTGCCGCGCGTAACGAATCAGGCACTTGATATTGCGTATCTTCCGCAATTAATCGTAACGTACGCCCGTGAATCCCTCCTTCGGCATTAATCTCATCAAATCGCATGTTCACACCATTAACCGACTCCACACCATAGAGCGCAATCGGTCCGGTTAAGTCCGTGTGCGTACCAAATATCACTTCCGTATCAGTGATTCCTTCTGCACGCGTGCCGCCTATGTCTTTATCGGGGCTAGCATCATCTGTGACCGCATCGATTTTCTCAGACTGAACATCAACATTTGTTGACGATTCACCAGCATCTTGCGCGCAACCGTTAGTAGATAACAGTAATGGAACAATCAAGATCGCAAGAAAATAGGTACGCAACATTCGATAGGTCATTTGATTCTCCAGTCTAGGTAACAATCTGTCTACAGAAGCAGTACACAGCTCAATACATTTCATTGATAAGTTCCGCATATTTCTCATTGACGACCTTGCGCTTAAGTTTCTGAGTCGGCGTGAGCTCTTCGTCCTCAGGATCCAACAATTGATCAATCAATCGAAATTTCTTGATGGTTTCTACTTGAGCGAGCCGTTGGTTTACTTTTTCGATTTCGCCCTCGACGAGATCTTGAACCTCACGCGTGTGGCAAAGGCTCGTATAGTTCGTAAACGGCACATCGTTCTCTTGTGCATAGTAAGTGACATTCTCCAAATCGATCATCACCAAACATGTTAAGTATGGACGCCGATCGCCGACAACAACCGCATCCGTGATATACGGCGAAAATTTCAATTGATTTTCAATCTCGCTCGGCGTAATGTTTTTACCACCGGCCGTAATGATGATGTCGCGCATACGATCGACAATATACACAAAACCGTCGTCATCAATGCGACCAACATCTCCCGTGTATAACCAACCTTGCCGGATTGTGTCAGCGCTTTTCTCGGGTTGTTGCCAATAACCGGAGATCACGCCACGACCACGTATCAAAATCTCGTTTTCTTCACTCAGTGCGACCTCAATGCCTGGCATCGCTTTACCGACACTACCGATTCGCATTGCTCCCGGAATATTTGAAGTCGCGACGCCCGTACACTCGGTTTGACCGTACAACTCATACATAGGTCGCCCCAATGCCCAATACCACTCTACAAGCTCCGGTGCGATTGGCGCGGCGGCTGTGGAAAGCCATCGACATTCTTGGATTCCAAGCATCACGCGAATATTCCGTAGCACACCTAGACTTGCTATGGCGAACAGTAATTCAAGGTGCCACGGTACTCTTTGCTCTTTGAGCATAAACGTCGCGCGACGCCGACCGATGCCTATGGCCATCTTGTACATTGCGCGTCCCAGTTGTGTCGTCTCTTTCTGCATGATTGAAACAAGCGAAAATTGTTTCTCCCATACCCGTGGTACCGCGAAATGCACCGTTGGAGCAACTTCCTGCTGGTCGTTGGCAATCGTCTCAGGATTCTCCACGAGATGCACGATTGATTTCGACTCAATAACCGCAAATGTATAGAGCATACGTCCCGCTACGTGAGCAAGCGGGAGAAATCCGAGCTGCCTATCCTCTGACGACATACCCAGTGCACTCTGAATCGTGTTCATCATGAATAGCATGTTCTCGTGCGAGATCATGGCGCCCTTAGGCGGTCCGGTCGTACCTGAGGTATACGTTAGGATCATGAGGTCGCTGGCGCGCGCTTGGTGGGTTTCAGCTTCCCACATATCGTCCTTAGCAGATTGATTGCGACCTAACGCAACGAGCTCTTCGAATGACATGCACATCTCGTCGTCAAGATGCCTCAAGCCTTCCATATCAAAAATGATGATCTTCTTGAGCGAAGGCGTCCGCGCCCTTATTTCAAGTACCTTGTCGAGCTGCTCTTCGTCTTCAGCGAAATAAAAACGAGTCCCACTATCGTTTATTAAGTATTCGACCTGATTAGGCGCGTCAGTGGGATACACGCCATTGCACACCCCACCAATGCCAATGATGCCTAGATCTGCGAATAGCCATTCCTTGTTCACTTCAGACGCAATCGAACATACATCTCCGCGTACCAAGCCAAGCGCTTTTAATCCTAGACCGACGAACTTTGCATACGTCCCCCAATCCGCCCAAGAGTATTCGTTCCAGATACCGAAATCTTTCTCTCGAATGACGACCTTATCACCGAGTTCGGCTACTCGCGCCGCAAAGAGCGCCGATACAGTCTGGTGGCCGTCGACTGTTGCGGAGATATCTATCGCCATGTCTTGCGTTTTTTCCATCGGCGTCGCCCACGTATGCCTTCTGACTTCATACCTAAATAGAACTCCTGTACGTCCGTAGACTGAGCCAGCCGCTCGCTGGTATCTTCCATAACTACGCGACCAGATTCCATGATGTAACCGTAACTCGAAATGCTCAGCGCCATGTTGGCATTCTGTTCAACTAACAAAACGGTTACATTCTGTTCCTTTTTCAATCTCACGATAACTTCGGCAATATCGTGCACTAATCGAGGTGACAACCCTAACGATGGCTCGTCTAGCAGCATGACCTTCGGGTTGAGCATGAGTGCGCGTCCAATGGCGAGCATCTGCTGCTGGCCTCCCGATAGGAAACCCGCCGCTAATTTTCGGTGTTCACATAGCTGAGGAAAATACTCGTAAACCATCGCTAGGTCGACTTCAATGTCAGCCTTTTTTCGCGTAAAAGCCCCCATGCGCAGGTTATCTTCGGTACTCAAGAACGGAAAGACTTCGCGCCCTTCCGGTACATGAGCTACGCCGCGTTTTGCAATCCAGTCAGGTTCTCTTGCCGTCACGATTTCGCCATTGAACGTCACCGTACCCTTCTGCGGTTCAATCGCTCCAGAAATGGTCTTTAAAACGGTTGTTTTACCCGCACCGTTTGCACCGAGCAGTGCAACAATAGAGCCTTCTTGCACGTCAATAGACACACCACGAATCGCCATGATAGGACCGTAGTAGGACTCAACATTTCGGACTGCAAGCAACGTCATGGCTTAATCGCCTAGATACGCCTTAATCACTTCCGGATGTACCCGAACTTCGTCCGGCCGACCAATAGTAAGGAACTTGCCATCTGATAGCACCATGACGCGATGAGAGACTTGAGCAAGCAAATTCATGTCATGCTCAACCATCACAACAGAAACACCTAGTTCCTCATGAATATCCTCAATCCAAAACGAAAGATCTTCAGTTTCTTCTGGATTAAGTCCAGACGAGGGCTCATCTAGTAGCAACAATTGGGGCTCTAAGCTCAACGCCCTACCTAATTCCACAATCTTGCGCGTGCCGAAAGGCAACGAATCTATACGTTGATCGCGATAGCGTTGCAAATCAAGTAGATCAATAATGTCCTCAACTTTTTTGCGAAACCGAAGTTCTTGCTGCCGCACATGCGGCAAGAAAAGAATCTCAGCCAAAACTCCGGTACGTCGATGGGTATGGTGGGCTGTGAGCAAATTCTGCAACACCGTTTCGTTTTCGAACAATTCCGTGTTTTGAAAGGTTCGTGCGATACCTTTCGCTGCCACTTGATGCGGCGCCAGTCGACTGATCTGCTCGCAGTTTAGGTACATCGCGCCATGATCAAGATCGTAGAAACGGCTAATGAGATTGAAGACGGTGGTCTTACCAGCGCCATTCGGACCCATGATGCTGAAAACTTCGCCCTGTTCGACCGTAAACGAAACGTCATGCAGCGCCCGCACGCCACCAAAACTGACGCCTATATCTCTCGCTTCAAAGAGACTCAATGAACCCGTTCCGTGCGAAGATAGGATTTTTGACGCTTAAAGGTGGCCCTTCGGTAAAGTGGAAACTGCGTGAAATATGCTCGTATCTTCACCCATAGCCCGTACAAACCTCGCGGTTCGTAAATCAAGAAAAAAAGCAAAATAGCGCCGTATACTAAAGGTTGTAAGCCGCCTCTTTGGGCAATAATCGTCGGTAGAAAATCGCGCACTATAGCGATTACTTGAGGCAGAATCGAAACGAATATCGCACCGAATACGATGCCGTGAACCGATCCCATACCACCGACGACAACCAGTATAAGTAGCTGGATCGAGAGAAGTATCGTGAAGCTTTCTGGGAATAGCATGCCGAGTTGATGCGAGTACAAAGCTCCCGCTAAGCCCGTAAACATGGCTGATAAGGTAAAAGCAAGCGTCTTCGTTCGGACGAGATTGACACCCATCGCTTGCGCGGAGATTTCAGAATCGCGCACGGCAACCATCGCTCGCCCAGTTGGCGATCTAAGCAAGTTCATCACAAGCATCATCACAGCGATAACGATCGCAAGGCACAAAAAATAGAACGCGACATCGGAACTGAAATCGATTCCGAACATCACGGGTTCCGGAACGATAAGGCCGCGATGACCATTAGTTACCGACTTCCATTCGCCGATAACCTTTTCAATAATGAACGCAAATGAAATCGTTGCTACGGCTAGATAAATCCCGGTCATGCGTAATGCGGCAACGCCAATCACTGCCCCTAACCCACCGGAGATGAGCGCGGCCATGAGCAGGGAGGGCGCGAACGGTACGCCTAGTTTGAACAGTACAGCGTGAGCGTAAGCGCCGATCGCCATAAATGCCGCATGCCCCATGCTCACGAGTCCGGTATAACCGATCAATAACATCAGGCCGGTCCCGGCGATAACCCAAATATATAGGAGGGTGAGCTCTCCTATATAGAAGCTATTGAGCGCCAATGGCGCTAAAACCAGAGCAAGGACGAGCAGTCCATACCAGAATCTTTGGCCGTTATGTAGGAATAGGTTGATGTCCTGAACGTAATTCGTTTTAAGTACGAAACGCATCAGACTTTCTTACGTTGTAGCGTCGCGATCAGCCCTTGCGGACGAATGAACAGCATAAGCAGGAGCAGCACATAGACCGATGTTTCACCATATGCTCCCTCAATGAGATAGTGAACGAACTGTTCAACGATGCCAATACAAATGCCGCCCAGCAATGCCCCAGCGAGGCTTCCGAACCCGCCGACAATTGCAGCGACAAACGCTTTGATGCCGACCACGAAGCCGATGTTCGGGAAAATCAACTGCAATGGCGCGACCAACAGTGCAGCAACCGCCGCGATGGCAGTCGAAAGGCACCAAGTCGTTGCCACGACACGTTTTACCGGTATACCCACATAGGCCGCCGCGAGCTGATTTTGTGAAGCCGCTTGCATAGCTACGCCAAACCGCGTAAAACGCAGAAAGATATATAAACCCAAGCAAAGAACGATAGTACAGCCGACTACGACTAATTGTTCGTAGTCAAGCGAAATCTCGCCGAGCACCAATGGATCAATCGAATAGGGCGTGTTGAATTCTTTTTCGTCCTGACCCCAAATCATGCCTGCGACCGCACGCAACACGAACCCTAATCCAATCGTGAGCATAAGCACGGCGAACGGTGGCTCCCCGATCATCGGGCGCACGATCGTTCGTTCGATCGCTAGACCAAACAATGCCATGAAGGCGATTGTGAGAATCACCACCGGCACGTACCCTAACCCTAAGCCACTAGAAAGCGTAAACGCCACAAATGCACCCAGCATCATGATGTCGCCTTGGGCGAAATTCACCATCTCGGTCGCTCTATAGATTAAGACGAAACCAAGCGCGACTAACCCATAAAGGCAGCCTTGCGAAATACCGGCAACGAGTAACTGGATAAAAGTACCCAGACTCATGAAATCCAACGCAGATCCCTACAAAAAACGCAGTCAAATGATGAACGGAACGCGCGAATTATCCGCGCAGAAACACCCCAACTGCCTAAAGCATTAATATCTAAGCAGCGCTAATCAATTGGCTTGAGATTGCCATCGTCGTCGCGTAGCTCAGGACCATTGACACGAACTCGCCCATCACCGAATTTACCGTCGCGATGGCGTAGCGTATCGCGAAGCCCAATATCTGCGACCGAGCGACGAAAACCGCCCGCGGCTTTGGTGTTATGCCCGCGTACATCGTTTTCGCTTGCCATTCGTTGTAAGGTTCGCGCACCCATCAATTCAAGCGCCATATTAATGATCCGCTTATTGGTCGAGAGCAGATCAGGGTCAATCAATGCCAGACGATCAGCGAGCTGCTCAACTTCATTTTCCAAGAACTCGTGCGGAACCGCTTTCATCACCAACCCGATTTGTTGCGCTTCTTTTCCTGTGATGTAGTCGCCGGTCAAGTTCAAACGCTTCGCCCATTGCGGACCCACATGGTAAATCCACATATTGTTCGGCAATGCACCGAGATCGCGAGCGGGAGGGAATCCGATCAACGTATCTTCCGCCGCAATGATCATGTCACACATCAATGCGATGTCCGTACCTCCTGCCAAGCAATAACCATGTAACTGCGCGATGACCGGTTTATGCATATCGAAAATGGCCATGCGATAACGCTGCGCGCGTTCAAGTTGCCAAGCGTCGTCATCAATACTGCTGCCGCCACGATAGTTGTTTTCTTCCGACGCGATCCGAGAAACAGGCACATTGCGGTCGGCGCCGGTCAGATCGTAACCTGCTGAAAACGCACGACCCGCCCCACGCAGAATAACGCAGTGGACGGCCGTATTGTTATCGGCTTCCCACAATGCCTCGTTGAGCTCAGACTGCAGTTTCAATGTCAGAGCGTTAAGCTTTTCAGGACGGTTTAATGTGATGCGAGCACGACCGTCTTCTACTTCGTAAAGTATGCTGTCAAATTCACTCATAGATTGATCTCATGCCGATTTATATCTGCGATTTTATGGTCAGTAACACTCAGGCTCGACACCACATGGATGGCGCATTGCAATGATCAACTCTACTGCCAGGTACCTGATCTTCACCTTTCGGTGGACTGGTTTCCTCTTAGCCTGGCTCATGACAAACACAGTTCTCGCAAACGGCGAAACCATATATAACGAAAAATGCGCATCATGCCATGAAAACCCCACCGACCCGAAGGTGCCTGGACGCAACATCATGCGCGGTTACTATCAAAGTCGTGTTCAAGAAGCCCTTACAACAGGACGCATGGCACCGTTCGTAGTAGGTCTTAACGACAGTGAGATTCAGGAAATTGTCGGTTTTGTGACAAGCCGTGTCGCTGATTCGAAGGAAGTAGATCAATTGCAATTGTGTCCTGACGAGGTCATTGATCCAGCGCCAGTCGTCGCCCATTGGGGCGTTGATAAGCAAAACACGCGATTCCAACCTGATAGCAGTATCAACGCCGCTAACGTCGCATCATTGGAATTGAAGTGGGCGTTCGGCGTGCCTGGGAGTCGCACTATGAGAAGTTATCCGGCTGTTTCTAAAGACACAATCTTTCTGCCCAATACAACCGGCAAGCTCTATGCGATCAGTCGCGAATCCGGTTGTGTGCGGTGGCACTTTGATGCGGAAGGTGAAATTAGAACCGCAGCGCATTTATTCGAGATTGATGGTAAACCAGTGATTTCCATCGGTGTAAACCGTGCCAATGTGATCATCTTAGATGCGTTGAACGGTTCCCTCATACATCGGGAGAATATGGCGTTATTTCAACAGTCCATGGTCACGGGATCCCAGCGTGCACACAACGGCCAACTCTTCGTGCCCATTTCTTCCATTGATGTGGCGCTCGCGATGAATCCAACGTACGAATGTTGCATATCCCATGGGGGCATAAGCGCTGTGAATATGGCAGATTGGTCGATTCGCTGGACCGCACACACCACGGAGGATGCCAAACCAACTTATAAGAATTCAGTCGGTACACAAATGCATGGACCGTCCGGCGCGCCGATTTGGACGACGCCGGCCATTGACGTCAAACGAAATCAGCTCTATATCGGCACAGGCGAGAATACTTCATCGCCAGCTACCGATAAGTCGGACGCGATCATCGCTTACGATCTAGATACTGGTGCGGTCAAATGGGTTTTCCAAGGCACCCAGAACGACGCGTACAACATGGCTTGCGACCGGCGCATGAACCAAAACTGCCCCAAAGAGAAGGGGCCGGATTTTGATTTCGGCGCATCTCCTATCCTCGCTACGACGTCTAAAGATGTCGAGCTTGTGCTCGCCGGTCAGAAATCGGGCGACGTATGGGCTCTTAACCCAGACAACGGCGAGCTCGTTTGGCAACATAGACTCTCGCCTGGCTCAGCCTTAGGCGGCGTACACTGGGGCATGACTCTCGTCGGTGACACGCTCATCGTACCAATTGCCGATCCTGACTTCGTCAAAGGCGCTAATCCAGGTGTATTCGCATTGGACATTACATCAGGCGAGCTTGTTTGGGCGTATGAAGCATCGCGTGCATGCGAGTTCAGCGGTAGTCCATTTAGGGCATTTGCCTCGTCGGAGCGGCCAACTTGCCCATGGCACTATGCCTTTTCAGCTGCGCCGGCAGCGACTAACGATGTCGCATTCGCGGCTGCATTAGACGGTCGTGTATTCGCCTTTAACGTTGAGAACGGCGAAATTCTCTGGACTTACGACACCAATCGTGAGTTCAAAGGTATCAACGACACTGATACACAGGGTGGATCAATCGACAATCCTGGCATCGCGATTGCAGGAAATCAGGTCATAGTGATGTCCGGCTACGACATGTTCGGTCAAATGGCTGGCAATGTGATGCTAACGTTTGAGCTACCTAGCGAAACAGCGACGGATGGTTAGTTCCAGACACCTCCCAAACTTCCTAAAGGATATAGTACATTGGTTGGTTTCCTGAGAAGCGTCCTTTAGTTAGCCTTAACCACGACCGAAATCGACATCGTACTTTCGAAGTTCGTTACGACCGACGACTAGGTGATGTACTTCATCCGGACCGTCGGCAATGCGGAGCGTTCGTTGCCCCGTATACATACGAGCTAATGGCGTCCATTGCGACACGCCTGTTGCCCCATGGATCTGGATGGCTTCGTCAATAATTCGGCACACGCGTTCTGGCACTACCGCTTTAATCATGTGAACCCACACGCGTGCTTCCCGATTACCAAGCACATCCATCGCCTTCGCAGCTTTAAGAACCAAAAGTCGCATCATTTCGATATCGATGCGCGCACGCGAAACGACCTCTAAGTTCTTGCCTAACTGCACGAGCGTCTTACCAAATGCTTCTCGAGACATGCCACGTGTCACGAATAGATCAAGTGCTCGTTCAGCTTGCCCGATAGAGCGCATACAGTGATGGATGCGTCCAGGACCCAGTCGTCCTTGGGAGATCTCAAATCCGCGACCTTCGCCTAAAAGAATGTTCTCTTTGGGCACTCGCACATCTTCAAGCATGATGTGCATGTGTCCGTGCGGTGCATCGTCATGACCGAAAACAGTCATCGGTTCGATGATGTTCACACCTGGAGTGTCGAGCGGCACCAGTATTTGACTTTGCTGTAAGTGTGGCGCAGCATCTGGGCTGGTTTTAACCATGCAAATCATGATTTTGCATCGCTTATCGCCTGCGCCAGAAATGTAGAACTTTTCTCCATTGATAACCCATTCATCCCCTTCAAGCACAGCTCGAGTGCCAATCTGCTTCGCATCCGACGAGGCTAAATTGGGCTCAGTCATGCCGTAAGCCGAACGAATCTCGCCGTTCAACAGAGGTTTAAGCCATTGTTCTTTCTGTTCTTCTGTGCCGTAACGTTCCAACACTTCCATGTTGCCCGTATCAGGCGCGCTGCAATTCAAGCACTCGGACGCGATGGGATTCTTGCCGAGCTCAGTCGCGATGTAGGCGTAATCAAGGTTCTTAAGACCTTCACCAGTGTCAGCGTCAGGCAGGAAGAAATTCCACAAGCCGTTGCCTTTGGCTTTGTCCTTCAATCCATTAAGGATTTCTTCCTGGCGCGGGGAGAGACTCCACCGGTCGCCATGTTCGCCTGCAGCCTCTTCGAACGCAGGTGTTTGGGGTGCGATTTCATTTTGGATGAACGTCTTTACAGATGCGAGTAGCGGCTCGGCTTCCACGCTCATCGTAAGGTTGTTTAGATCGGCTTCAAGGTCTGGCTGAACGGCAGCTTCTGCCATGTTAATTCCTCAAATTAGCATCGAATTGATGATGATCATTTTAGAGTTGGCGCAAACAAATTCTTGAAAACTAGACCGTTCGCACTGATTTTCTCAGCGTAAGTGATACAACCGTGTATTGTCATTCTAAAATTTCTCACTCTTCTTGTGCATTGCCATGCGGCATCCTACTGCTAGCTTGTCTAAATTGATCCTGCCTATTGAAAACCCATTCGAGTATGAGGTAACGGTACCAGGAAGCAAGAGCATCGCGCTTCGACAACTATTCATGTCTGCACTCTCGCACGAACAATCGATGTTGATCGGACTACCGCCCTGCGACGATATAGACGCCATGCTAGACTGCTTGCGACGCCTCGGTGCGAAATTTAGCGGCTCTCTAGCCTCCGGATTGCGTATACGACCTGGATTCAATCTGGTTGACGACATTACGCTTGATGTGCAACAGAGTGGCGTCACCCTACGACTGTTGCTCGCCGCTGCTGCGTTACGAACTGGCATCACGCACTTCACCGGCCATGCTTCAATGGCTTCGCGACCGAACGGTCCACTATTGGTTTCGATCGAAGAACTCGGTTGTCATGTTGAATCGCAGAATGGTAAGTTACCCATTTCGATCCGAGGACCATCGCTTCATTCGCATGTGCAACTAGATGCTAGCGCGTCAAGTCAATACCTGTCTGCGCTGTTACTCATTGCGCCACTCTTGTCACATGGACTGACAATTAGCATGAAGGGTAAAGTTGCTAGCACTCTTTATGCATTGGGAACCATCAACGAAGCCGCCAAGAGAGGCGTCGTTATTCACGGCCAGCATGACGCAAAGCAATTCGTCGTTGAGCCCCAAAACTATCACGGCGGACAGATACGCATTGAAGGCGACGCGTCAGCCGCGACGTACCATATGGCAATGGCGACGCTTCATCAAAGTACAGTGCATATAAGCAATGTAGGAAGGGGTAGTTGGCAACCGGACTGTCGATTTGCCGAGATTTGCAAGGACCTTGGCGCGGAGGTCACCCAATGCAACGAATCGACCGTTGTATGCGGACCTGAAGAACTACAACCAATACCTACAGTAGATATGTCTGATATCCCTGATGCAGCACTCACTCTCATGGCGATAAGCCCTTACCTAGATGAATCAATCGAACTACAGGGGCTCGCCACGCTTCCGCACAAAGAGTGTGACCGCATTACATGTCCGACAAGCGAACTAAGACGGGCTGGGATCCGAGTTGAACACGGATCGGATTGGATGAAAATCTGGCCGGGTACACCAGCTGCGGCGGAATTTCAAACATACAACGATCATCGTATGGCCATGTCATTCGCAGTATTAGCTACTAAATCGAAAGGTTGTCGGATCACTGATCCCCGTTGTGTCAACAAGACATATACACATTTTTGGCGTGATTTGAGTTTAGCCTACGCGATGTAGTTCAAGCTAATTCGCATGAGGCTTTGTCACACCCTGCTCGTGCAGAGATTCAGTTTCGGCTTCCGAAAAACCAAACTCCAACAGCACTTCATCAGTGTGCTCGCCTAACTGGGGAGAGTAACAAAAGATGTCCGTTTCAGTATCGCTGAAACGACCTGGTGGTCGTGGTTGTCGCATCGGCCCGCCTAGCGGATGATCGAACTCAAGTAAAGCGCCCATCGCTTTGATTTGAGGATCTTCGATAACCTCCGGTCTGCTGTTGATTTCAGCAAAAGGCACTTGGTTCGTTTCTAACCGCTCTGCCAATTCCTTGGTCGTAAACTTTTGGTAGCTCTCGTTGAGGATTTGCTGAAATAATTGACTATTCGTTTGGCGAGCCAGCGGCGTCGAAAACCTTGGATCGTCCAAGAGAAGGTTAGATAGTTCCAGCGCATTAAATAAGCCCTGCCATTCGCCACGTTTCACCGGCATCGTCGCGATATATCCATCCTTCGTTTCGCGCACAAAGTACGCATGATTACCGTATGAACCATGCGGAACCTCATCGCCGATAAAAGTGAAATTTGCCATGCTATCCGGCCACATAAAGAATAATGCCGAATCAAGCATAGACACTTGCACGCGTTGCCCACGACCGGTTCGTTCACGCGCGTAGAGCGCCGAACAAATGTTCTGCGCTGCAGTAATCGCAGTGACTTTGTCGCATAAAAGGGTGTTGATCATCTGCGGTTTTTCCATGGCAGGGTCAGCTTGTAGTGCAGCAACACCTGAAATGGCCTGGATCACAGCGTCATACATGCGTCGCTTCGCGTACGGACCGACCGATCCCACCCCATTAATTGAAGCGTAGATCAGTCGTTCGTTGATCTCCTGCAAACGATCCCACCCAAAACCTAGCCTATCCATGACGTCAGGGCGGTAGTTTTCGAGGACGACATCGGACTTTGCCAACAGACGACGAAGAACACTCTTGCCCGCATCAGATCTCAAATCGAGCACAATCGAACGCTTGTTCCGATTCATCATGGCGAAAGGACCGGGTACACCATTGCGCGAGTTGCGACCACCCATTCGCATGGTATCGCCGTCCGGCGCTTCTAGCTTAATGACATTCGCCCCATGATCACCCAATATGGAAGCGCAAATGGGTCCCGAGTAAATGGAGGTCAGATCAATGACTGTAATGCCGTCAAGTGGTCCAGACATCGTTACTCTCTCGTTGTCTCTAACTCGTGTTGAACTTCTCTTAAACGGCTATGTTGCAGTTGGTGATCGCGAACATCCTTCTCGCGGTCGTAAACAATGTTGCCGCCTTTTACGAAAGGCACCGCCTGAGACCAAAGTTTGCCTTTTGAGCTATAAATGGGCTCACTACTATATTGAGCAAGATATGCCCTACGCCTTCGATTGGTTCTATTAGCGCTACTGCGATGCAGACTTGTGCTTGAAAACACGACGATCGAACCTTTCGGCACACTGATCTCAATACCCGCTTCGTTGCCATGATAGCCGACTAAGTCGTTCGTACCCTCCTCTTGCACATGATCAAGCACGCGATCCCGAGTTCCTACAGTGCCGTGTGGTAAGACCGAAATGGTGCCATTTTCCGACGACATGTCGTCCAGTGCACACCAGCAAGTCAGGTATGGTTGATGTGTGTTGCCAGGATCAATGAACTTTACGTAACCACTGTCTTGATGCCACGCAAATTTCATGCCTTGTTCCGCGCCTTTGACAACCCATTGCTCAACGAACAGGTATGACTCGGAACCTAGAAAACTCACCGTGATATCCCGCATAAGCTCGCCGAATAAAAAACGGTGCAAGTCAGGACTTTGTCGATATCGATTGCTAATGAAGTAGCGCTTACCTTTGTGCGTAATGCCCATCACGTCAATCCCTTTATTCGACATCCACGCGTCCATGTAGCCGATGAAATAACCGCACTCCATGTGCAACATCGCAAGCATTTCTTCTTCAATTGCGTTCGGCAAAATTGCGAAACCGTCTTTTGCGAAGCTGTCTAGTGCTCCTTGGGGTATGGCATAGCTCATGCTGTGAAAGTTTATTGATTGACTCTTGGTGGTATGATTGAGTCGCGCTAAGCATGTTTATTTTTAGAAGCTGTACGCAAACTTTCAATGTCAGATCCAGATCCTATTAAAGAGCTATCTCTTGAGCGATATGCGCTTGAACTTGATACTGAGGGACTCACTATCGTTCCGGCCGAAGTAACAGGAGTTGATGCAGCACAGTTAGAACGTTGTACGAAAGTCCTGTTGGCCCGATTTAGAGAGATTACGGCTGGATGCGATATCACTCTTGAGGATGGCCCAGTCGACAAGCTTCATTGGCCCACGCCGTCAAACAGTGGTTTACGACCGAAGGACGCACCTGAACCAACTCAGATGTTAATTCAGCAACTGTTGCAGCTTGATCGGTGTTTTCGCGATCTGTTCGTGAACCCGGTGACTGATGCGCTGATAGGTCACTTATTCGGCCGCACACCAAACGGCGCTCGAAACTGGAGATACAGTAGCACAAACTCTTTCGTGAAATGGCAAGGTGATTACGGATATGGTGAGCACTTAGGATTGCACTGTGATCAAGGCGCGAATCCTCTACCATGGGGACACACCTCGTTGACGGCTAATGCTACTTGGACGCTAACCCCTTACACGAAAGAGGACGGCGCATTGGCGTATGTACCGAAAAGTCATAAATCTAATGCACATCCAAATCATCCCTATGCTTCAAAGCGTGCAGTCGCTGCAGAGTGTCCAGCGGGCTCAGTCATTATTTGGCCAGGTACTACATGGCACGGTGCATATCCAAAACAAACAAAAGGGTTGAGACTCAATGCGGTCGCGTATTACCGGCATCACGCGGTGTTACCTCAAGAGAATATGAAAGTAACCATGCGCGATCAGCCGTGGAGCGACTGCAACGACCCCGCAGCCATGAAAGAATTGATTGGATTCGACGATCCGTTCCCTTATGAAGCACAGAATCAAGTCGTACCGCAACTAGTTACAGCAGTGTCATGACTACTCGGTTCAGAGTTGCTCTTAATCAGGACAATGCTGTCACTAAGCACAGTCAAAGCTGAATATCTGCTCTCTGGCAGCAAGCAAAACACGGCGATATAAGAACTCTGTAACCACCGAATAAGCACTACAGGTTCGGAAAAAACCGGAACCTGTCAACGTCATTGAGACAGCGGTTGTTGTCATTTAGTGTGCAACCTTCGGTGTAGTGTTTGGGTCTGGCGGGTTGATCCAGACATGTTCGGGAAGCGCTTGGCGTTTGGGACGCCCGCGCACGAATCGTTCTGGGTGGCGGTTCCAGGCTTGGCGTAGCGTGCGTGCGCGTTGCTCAAGGCGGTGTCGGGCGCGCCCGTGATGGACATCCTCGGGGGTGAGCATGGCGATACTCGCCGTTGTACCAAGGGAAGAAGGTTCGGCAGAAGGCGATGGCGGCGTTGATATCCTCAAAGCGCGCGGGGAAGCCGGGATGGTATTTCAGGGTCTTGAACTGCGCCTCGGAGAAGGGGTTGTCGTCGCTGACCCTGGGGCGGCTGAGCGAGCGGGTGACGTCGAGACTGGCAAGGAGTTGTGCGGTGCACTGGCTGGTCATGGGTGCGCCGCGGTCGGAGTGCAAGGTAAGCACCTGGGCTGGATGCCCTGTTTGACGCATGTTTGCTCAATGAGGCGGCTGGCCAATGCGGCGCTCTCGCGCTCGGCGACCATCCATCCCACCACATAGCGGCTGAAGATATCAAGCAGCACATAGAGGTAGAAGCCGGTCCAGGGCCGTGGTTCGAGCAGGCGCGTGATGTCCCATGACCAGACCTGATTCGGCGCGCTGGCCACGAGTTCGGGTTTGGCGTAGCGCGGATAGGTAAGTTGATGACGCCGCTCGCTCACGGGCCGCTCGGAGGCCAGGAGGTGATACGTCGTGCGTTCCGAGCATAGGTATCGCCCCTCATCCAGGAGGGTTACGACGATCTCGGCCGGTGCGCGATCAACGAATCGTTCACCGGCGAGCACATTCAGGATCTGTGTGCGCTCGTCTTCAGTGAGCGCCCGGGCGGGCGTCCTGGTGGGCTGCTGGCACCCGGGAGCGCCGCGTGCCGTTGACGGCGATAGAACGTTGCCCTGGACACCCCCAACGCCCGGCAGGCCGGCACGATGCCGACTTGCGTTGCAAGTGGGTGGCGGCTATTAAGGAGTTGTTCTCGCCGTTGAGGCTCAATCCCAGCAGCCCGGCAACTTTTCCCTGGACTTCAAGAATCGTATGCGCGGCAGCCAGTTCTTTCTCCAGGTGCGCCACTTTCGCTTCGAGCTGGCGCACCTGGACGCTGGCAGCGTTGGACGGCGCTGGCTTGGCGCCGCTTGCGCGGCGTCAGGTCCTGTAGCGCACCCTGACGATGGGCCTTGCGCCACGCCGCCAGATGCGAACTGTAGAGCCCTTCGCGGCGTAACAGCCGGCCGAACTGAAATGCGTCCAGCAACTACACAGGGAGCCCACATATAGGATTGATGTGGACAAATACGTCTAAGGCAGGTTAGACTATTCTGTGTGTGGGAAGGTGTATATGTGTAGCAAGCAAAGCTTCTGCATAGAGCATCAGCAGTATTAGAATGATAGTTGTATTTGTCAGTAAATACGCAACCATGACCGTAGCGATTGCGGTCGGTGTCTGGTGATCAATCAGCTTGTGCACCTGTGCGAGTTCGTTTATGTATTTCTTTTAAAACTTCAGTTGACGAGGCAGGATCAGCATTGAGTAGCCTCTCATGAATCCATTGAATCTGCCGCCGTTATGAATCTTGATAGTCTGTCGTCTCAGGGCTAGCCGATGGATGGGGGCGTATTTCTAGAGATCGTACCCTGGATGGATCTTGACGGTAGTGCTATTGATCAACATGGCCTCAAGCTTGATGCTCAGTCAACCTGTTCAGCATCTAATGTTCATTCCACGTATCGTGCTGAATAGGTCGGGGTGCCCGCCGCATGTCGGATCCACCATCGCCCCGTCTTAATCTTCTCTCGCATGAACTCATGAACTAAAGACAAGAAGCAAGTTCATGGAGAAATTGCCCGATGTATTGCAAAAGCCTTTCCTCATACGAAGCAACTTGAGTTGAGACCATGCAATCGCTGCCTGCACATATAGCACTGAGCTCTCATCTTCGATGATCCGTCGGGTATACGATAGTGGAACGTGTTCATCAAGATATGATGAACTCACTTCAAATTATTGCAAGCCCGCACTAGGGGGCCTGTTCTTCTTCGACCTCCCTAGGATGCCTCAAGCCAAATCTTTGGCGTCACAGCATAAAAAACCCCGGCACGCTGGCGCGTACCGGGGCTGGAGAAGAGCGCGCAACGATGGCATGACCATCGTCACGCGAGGTCTGTCAACTTAGAAGCGCATCGTCGCGTGCAAGCCGACTTGACTATGACTGACGCCCGGACGCTCGTCCACGCGTCCAGCGGCCAGGCGGACATCCAGATCCTTCGCCTGGCGTACCCACGGCCGCACGCTCGCGCCGACCAGCAGCTCGCGCCGGGTCCCATCGCTCATGCGCACATCCACGAACGGCGTCAACAGATAGCGTTCGCGCGCCACCAGCAGACCGTAGCCCAGCTGGGTCTCAAGCGACGCCTGCGCCCCGCCGTTGGCCATGCCCGTCAGCGCCCCGTAGGACTGCCCGACGCGGAGGGTATCTTCCCACAAGATCCCGGTACCCACCGCATCCGCACCCCAGCGCGGCGCGATCGTGACCGAGACGCCCGTCGCCTGCGCTGACGGATTCAACGTCGCCAGCAGACTGAAGCCCGACTCGCGATAGTCGTCCGCACCGTGCAACGCCAACGTGCGTCCCTGCGCTTCCAGCGTGAACGCCGAGGTCGTCATGCGGATACCGCCAGCCAGTTCCAGGCCCGAACCCGTCGCGCCGTCGCCGCCATCCGTGCGCACATTCACCTGTCCGAACGGTTCCAGCATGCCACCTTGACCCGTGTCCGTCGAGAACGAGCCTTCAAGACCAAGGCGGAAACGATGCACGTCCGTTGCCAGACCATCCGCCGCGCCCGGACCTTGATCCGTCTCCAACGACGCCAGCGCCGCATCCCCGCGCAACGCCAGGTCGAACCGACCAACCTGCGTCAAGGCCTGCTCACCGCCAACCATCGCCAGCTGCGAACGCAGGTCGCTCACATCACGCGTCGTCGTGCCCGCCACCGTCGTATCCAGGTCACCGCGACCGAAACCGGCCACGCCCCACAGCGACATGCGCTCACTCGGGCGGTAACTCGCATACGGCAGCACCGTCGTCAACTGCATGTCCATGGCCTGCGACGCCATGCCCCAGGCGTAATCGGATGCACCTGTTTGACGCGCCACCGCCAGACCGACCAGCCAATCCTCGGCCACCGCCACATCCGCACCCAGGTACATGCTCGTCGCCGTGCCATCGTAGCCACGACCTTCGTAAGCCTGCTGGTCCACATCGCCCCACACCGACCACCTGGAGACATCCTCGTTCGACCCCAGGTTCAACGTAAAGCGTTGACCAAACTGCGACTGCAACTGATCCATGCCGCTCAGCGCACCGCTCGTGCCTAACGCGGTGCCAGCCATGAGATCGCCGCCTGCCAGCACACCGGTTGATCCCGGGGTGTTGACCGCATGCACCAGCTGCCAGGCTGCCGCACCCTGCTCCGCCACCGTACGCGAGGCTACCGCAGGATCCCGCGGCGCCCACTCGTCCAACCACGCATCCAGCGTCAGATCCGCACTGCGCGCGTCCGTCGTGAGACGCGCGCCCACGCTGGATGACGCACTCGCCAACAATGCCCGACCAAACCCGGCGAGCGATTGCGCCGCCACCGCCTTCAGGGCCCCGTCACCCACCGTGACCGACCCCCTCACCGTCGCTTCGCCGCCATGCGGATCCGTCGCCGTGATCGTGAGCGTCGTCGTCCCGCGCGCGATCGGACTCACCCGCGCCTGCGTCCCCGCCAGCGCCGCCGTCGCAATCCCCGCATCCGCCGTCGCCATCGTGTACGTCAACGGATCGCCATCGTCGCTAAACAAACCCTCGATCGTGGGCGTGGCGGCCGCACCGCCCACTTCCAGAACCAGCGGACTGAGGGAATTGGCGACTTGCGGCGCCACATTCGCCACCGTCACCTGCACCTCGTCCATGACCTGACCACCGTCCATATCCGTCGCCGTCAACGTCAACACCGTCTCGCCCACGGCCAGACCGCGCAGCGTCAACCGATGGTCCGCCCCAAGCGTGGCCGCCACCAGCGTCGCCTCGGCCGTCGTCACCGTCACCGTCAACGGCTCATCCGTATCCGGATCGCTGAATGCGCCGCTCACGTCAAGCGCCACATCCGCCACCCGCGTGATCGTTTGATCCATCACCGCTGCCGCCACCACCGGCGCCACATTCAACACCGTCACCTCGAACGTGTCCGTCACACTCGCTCCGTTCGCGTCCGTCGCCGTCAACATCACCTCGGTCGCACCGACTGACCGCGCCGTTACCGTCAACTGGCTCTCCTGCAGCATCGCCTCGGCCACGCCGCTGTCCGCAGTCATGACCGTCAAGGTCAGCGTCGACGATCCGTCGTCCGCATCCTGGAAGGTCGGCGCCACATCCAGGGTCAGCGGCGCACGCCGATCCATCTCCTGATTGACCAACGCCTGGGCCACTTCCGGCGCCACGTTCTCTACCGTCGTCATAAACGTCGTCGACACCGTGCCGCCATCCACATCCAGCGCCGTCAACGTCAAGGTCGTCGACCCCACGGCCAGACCCCGCAGCGTCAACATCCGCTCGCGCAACGCCGCTTCCACGATGCCGCCGTCCGCCGCCACGACCGTCACGGTCACTGGCGCATCCGTATCGGGGTCGTGAAAGATCCCGCTCACATCCAGGGTCAGGTCCGCCACCCGCGTCGTCGTTTGATCCGCCACCGCTTCGGCCACTACGGGGGCCAGATTGATCACCGTGGCCGCGAACGTGGTCGCTGCCATCGCTCCATGATCGTCCGTCGCCGTCAGGGTGACGGTCGTCGTCCCCACTGCCAGCGCCTCGATCGTCAACAACGTGTCGTCAACCATCGCCGTCGCAATTGACGGATCCGCCACCGTCGCCGTCACCTGCCGAATCGCGCCATCGTCGTCCATGAACGTCCCCGTCAGGTCGAGCCCCAACGGCGCCCGCCGGTCGAAGGTCTGGTCCGTCAGTCCCAGCGCCACGGTCGGCGTGACGTTCTCGACCGCCACGACAAACTCGTGCGCGGCCGTGCCGCCATCCGCATCGGTCGCCGTGACCGTCACCGTCGTCGACCCCACATGAAGACCTTCCACCGTGAGCCGATGCCCCGCCACAGCCGCCGTCGCAATCATCGGGTCGGCCACCGCCACCGTCAGCGCCAACGGCGCGTCCGTATCCGGATCCCGGAACAGCGCGCTCGCGTCATACATCAGGTCATGGATGCGGGTCAGGGTCTGGGGGCCCACCGCCGTCGCCACCACCGGGTCGACGTTGACCACCGCGACCGTCACGGTCGTCATCGCCTGACCACCGTCATGATCCGTCGCATGCACGGTCACGGCGGTTTCACCCACCGCCAACCCCGTCAGCGTCAGCAGACCGTCCGCCAGGTCGATCGCGCCGACCGCCACGATGCCGTCATCCGCCACCGTCGCTACCAGCGTCGCCAACTCGCCATCGGCGTCCACAAAGGTGTCACTGACGTCCACCGTCATCGGGTCCATCCGATCAAGCGCTTGCGGCGCCACCTCCATGGCCACCGTCGGCGCCACATTGACCACCGTCGCCGTCAGCGTCGAAGTCGCCGTCGCCCCGTGCGGGTCCGTCGCCGTCAACTCGATATCCACCTCGCCCAGCGCCACGCCTGCCAGCGTCAACGTCGTCCCAGCCACCGTGGCCGTGGCTCGGGCCGCGCCATCGCCCACCGTCGCCGCTGTGATGATTAAATGATCTGCGCCGTCGTCCGTGTCGGTGAACAGCCCGCCGAGATCCACCGCCTGCGGCGTCACGCGATCCAGCGTCCGCGCCGCCAACGGCTGCGCCTCCGCCGGCGCCGCATTCACCGTGATGGCCTGACTCACCGAGGTCTTGTTGCCCGCCTGATCCGTCGCCGTCAACGTCAGCGTCGCCATCCCCGAGGCCCGGCCGACCAACGTCGCCGTCGCGCCATCATTGGTCACCACCACCAGCAGCACATCTTCGTCCGACGTCATCGCCTGCGGTAGTCCCACCATATCGCCTTCATCCGGATCCGTAAACAACCCCGCCAGGGCCAGATCGAACGTCGCTCCGACATTCACCGTGTCCGCCGCCGGCAGCCGCGCCATGAACGCATCCTTGTCCACCGCCGGCGGCCGATTCGTCGTCACCTTCACCATGAACTTCAATGTGACCGTGCCGCCCTCGCCATCGTCCGCCGTCAACGTGATCGTCGCCATCCCTTCGCTCAGACCCCGGATCGTCAACTCATCCAGACCGCTCACCGTCACCGTGGCCACCTGCTTCATGGAGGAGACAGCATCCACTTTCAACCGATCACCGTCCTCGTCCGTGAAATAACCGCCGACCGCCAGCGTCAGCGAACCATCCACCGCCACGACCTGTTCCGCGATCGTCAGCGGCTCCCCGGCCGCATCCAGCTTCACCATCGGCAGGTCGTTCACGTCGGTCACGATCACGTGCACCTGCACCGTGCCGCTCTTGTCCCATCCGTCGTCCAGCGTCAACGTCAACGTATGACGATCCTGCTGTTCCGCATTCAGACGCGCCTTCGTCCGCAATCCCAACTCGCTCGCCACCTTGCGACAATGATTGCTCACTGTCATCTTTGGCGGCAACGCACAGAGACTGCTCTCGCCACCGTCGATCTTGCCGTTCTCGTTCGCATCCAACCGACCCACGCGTACGGCCTCGAACAACTCGCTGTCCACCGTCGCCTGCACCTCGTCCGCCGAGTCCGCATCCAGGTAGGTGATCGCCGTCGCCAGGAACGTCCCCACCGGCGCATCCTCCGCCACGCTCATGCCGAACGACCGCACCCCCGCCGGCTCGAAACTCGGCGCCACATTCGTCGCCCGTACCTTCAGCTGGAACATCGCATCCTTCGACAACTTGCCGTCCGACGCCGTCACCGTGATGGTGTACGTCTTTTCCGCGGTCGCCGTCGCCCCCTTGCCCGTCAGGATCAGGTCGCGACCCTCGATCTTCACCAGATCCTCGCGCAGGTTCGAATACGCGCTGAACGTCAGCGGATCACCTTCCGGATCGATGAACAGACTCGCCAGCTCGATCGGATCCGACTTCTCGTCGTTCGTCAGCCGCACCGTCCCCAGCGCCTTCACCGCCTCCGCATCGGTCTCCAGTTCGTTCACGTCCTTCACCGTCACCGTGATCGGAATCGTCACCGTGTCATACCCGTCGCTCGCCTGCAACCGCACCGTCGCCATCTTCCCCGCCGGCAACTTCTCGTAATCCACGAGCGCGCCCGTCAACGACACGTTCCCCGAGTTGTCCTTGTATTTCCAGCAACTGCCGCCATCCGTCAGCGTGTACGTCGCATACTTCTTCACCGGACACGGCGTCCCCATCACTTTGTAGTGCACGTCGGTGTCGTGGGTGTCCAGATCTCCCGCATTCCAGTCGTCCGCCGTCGCGGCCGTCGTCCCCGGCACCACCGACGCCACCAACGCGTCCGTACCCGTGCCTTCGTTCACCGTCGTGCGGAAACCCACCGAACCGCCCGCAAACGCCGGCGGATTGTTCACCCCCTTCTTCACGATCACCGTAATCTTCGCCCAATTCGAGCCCATAGTTGAAGGGACGACTGCGCCAGGCTCGTTCCTCCCAGCGACTATGTACACCTGCGCGAGATACGTGCCTTGGGTGGTCTGGTCATACGCCGTCAGGATGACGCGCGCCCCCTGGTGACTCGCCTTCACCACGTATTGACCTGGATGCGGCGTGGGGTCGCCACGAGCTACGTTGATTCTAGTGCAATACACGTTCCCGTCTCCTGCGCTTGCAACTCCCCGCAATCCAGGGAAGGCATATGCTCTGCCCGCCCCTTGTCCTACAAGCCCCGAGGGCGCGGCAGCCGAATCAATCTGGCTATCAACCCCGGGGGTATTGGCCGTGCCATTGTCGCAAACTGCTAAATTACTAACCAGTATCACAACCGCTTCAGGCGTCGCGTCCAGGTCGCGAAACATCCGGTTGACACTGATCGAGGTCGATTCGCCCGCATTCATGTACACCCGGGACGCTCCCACCGGTTGCAGATCGTCGCCACTACGATCGGCGCCGCTTTGCTTATAGGTAAACGGCGCCTGTACGACCGGCGCTTCATTCACATCATTGAGGTTCAACGTCAGCGCTAACGTATCCACCACTTTGTCGCCCTTGTGCGCCTGGACCGTGATCACGTACTTCGAGGACGTCTCGTAATCCAACACCGCATCGGCTTTCATCTGCACGTGGCCGCCCGTCGCGCCATCCGTGCCGTCATTCGCACTCTTTGACGCCACGCTCTTGCAATTCTTCGTCCCCGTGAGGGCAAATAGGTCACTGGCCTTACCCGCCGCATCTTTCACCACGACCGTATAGCAAGCGCCCGTCAAGGCCGGCGTCGTCCGCGCCGCATTGATTTCACGGTTGAGCAGACTGTTCGCAGCGCCGTTCGTACTGCTATTCGTCCCCGTGCCACCCGCCGTATGACCATGCTCGCCACCCGTGCGCGCCGGGTTGCGCACATAGGGTCCAGCAGCTGACGGGTGAGAGGCAACAAAATACACGCCTTCGTCAAACGACACACTCACCGCATCCGCCTCGAAGGCCTCCTCGGCCAATGCCTGACTTCCACACCATGCGATGAGTAGCGCGACCAGTAAACGGCCACCAAACCGGCGGCATCGGGTTGTGTTATGAATCATCGTCCCTTCTCCTCTTGTTGTATCGGGTTCGATTCGTGGAATACAGCCAGCGTCAGACTGCGGGCTTGACACACCTCCAAACAGATATGACACGCGCCGTCTAACCACCTTGTAGGCTGACAACGTACGGACTACTCGGCGATGAGCAGCGCCTAACTTGAAACAATGCAAGGGATCTCTCCTCCAGTGACCAATGCCTTACCCTGGAACTGCCATCACACTGGTCAACCTATCCTGAACCCTCATGCGACGTAAAGATCGTCTATTTAGATACGTAGGATCGTGAAGGTCTCGTCTGTTACATAGGCGTACCCCCCCCCCTCAATTTTTATCAAGATGAGGCCAAGCCTTCGTGTGCGACGCTTCGTCGCCACATCAGGCATCATGGAGTAGGTTGGTGACATGGCAACTAGGGCAACGTAAGCCGACACAACGATGCTCGCGGCCAACAAACTCCCTATCCAATGTAAGAAAGACGAATTTTACTTACTGCGTCATTAGATAGCAACGCCGACTATCCATCCAGGCGTGTTAACACCATTGTGATGCGTTGCGATAGTGCTAATGCACCCTAGGAGCCCCGCCGTAGAAAATTTCTTAGGATAAAATTAGGAGAATATATCTTCATGTAGAAATGCTAGGTAAAATAATCTATATAAAGAATAAATACGATAATGTATCCTATTTACTGAATGCCAAATCGTCCTACGGCACAGACTCCTAGAGAGGTTCAACCATGACGGTGTATTGTTATGGTGGCAATCACGTCGTCTTGCTTCGCTAGTGACAACCTCTCTATTAACCTATGGAACCGTACCTGGTAGGAGCTACTAAACCTCTACCTTAAGAGTATGTTGAACATACTTAGCGGTTTAGGTAAACCTAACCTGTCTTGGCACTCGGTCAGGAACTATGGAGCCTAATTAGTCAACCCATAAAGCCGCTCAACATTAGTTCGCGTGATCTTATTACGGTCTTCATCAGGAACATATGCGAACACTTCATCTAAAACTTGTAACGAACACGGCCACGTCGAATCAACATGTGGGTAATCAGAGCCCCACATCAAGTTGTCGACACCGATCAGTTCCCGGGTTAGTATTGCAGGACGATCGTCTTCTACGGTCGCCCAAAACTGGCGTGCCCAGATCTCGTGCGGTCGCTCTCCTGTATATGAACCCTTGTTCTTAAAGCTATATTCCCTTTGAAGACCCTGTTCGATACGATCAAGCCAATGTGCAATCCAACCCCCATTAAATTCAGCGACAACAAATTGAAGCTCCGGAAACTTTGTTGCTACACCGTGGACGATTAGCTCAACAAGTGTGCGTTGAATAGTGATCTGAGACTGTGCGTAATCCCCTACCGGGTCTCGCAATACGCGATTTTGGCGATATGCTTTGGGAGTGTAGGCATTAGTACCGACATGCATGGAGAGTGGAAAGCGAGCTTCTTCTGCCGCTGCCCACACTGGGTCGTACATATCGTCGTGATACGGGTGCTCAGGTGGCGACGTACAAGGAATGCATCCGCCTTTAAATCCCATGCTGACAACTCGTTGTAGCTCCTCTACGGCAACCTCGGGATTTTGAATCGGGATCGCCGCCAATCCGAAGAGTCGTCCACCAGCGCTGGTTGCATAATCGTGTAACCAGTCGTTGTAATTCTTTTGACATGCCAAGAGCAGATCAAGATTCTCAAAACTAAACAATCCAAAAAATCCCGGATACAAAAATTCCGCCTCCACACCGTCAATTTCCTGGTCAACTTGACGTTTGGCGCCATGACGGATTCCCTCGCGTAACCCGTCATAGCCTTTCGACATAATCTTGACTACTTCTTGATCACCCATATCGTCAACGTTTGGTTTATAACCCGTGCGACGCTTAACCTCAGCGCCATCGCGCATGCGCAAGCCTGCAATGCCAATCCGGCGGCGGATACCAGCGGTGCCTTTCGATGGAATAACGATCGCGTCTTTGTCGGTACCAGCATACATGATTCGGGGTGCATCGTCACCAAACCGTTCAGGTAAGCCGGAGAATACGTCGTCGGCTTCAACGACGTGCGAATCAGCAGATATGGGTTGCATGTCAGGGATCTCTCGTCAGATTCTGAGTTTCATTTAGTAAGAATATACTAACGCATCAGTGGCTGCGACAGACTCGTCTCGCGGCAACTTTAAACCGTTACGATGCGTTATGCGAAAGAGCCTCAAGCACCTTCGGGGGCGACATCGGCAACTCTGTAAAACGCATATCCAATGCCCGACTTACCGCATTACCTACCGCCGCTAACGGTGCCACAATCGGTGTTTCACCGCAACCCCTCACACCATAGGGGTGGTTTGGGTTTGGAACTTCAATAATCTCAGTGTCGATCATTGGTAAATCCGAAGCGACTGGAATACGATAGTCCAGAAAACCTGGATTCTCCAATATACCGTTGTCGTCGTAGATGTACTCTTCGTTGAGAGCCCAGCCAATGCCTTGTACTGCCCCACCCTGCATTTGCCCCTCGACATAATCGGGATGAATTGCTTTGCCAGCATCTTGAATTGAAGTAAAACTCTTGACGGTAACCCGGCCAGTTTCACGATCCACGTGAACGTCGCTCATGTTCACCGAGAATGCGGGACCAGGACCTTGCGCAGTCAATGATGCACGGCCAGATATTGGGCCACCCGTACGCGCCGCTTCGCGCGCGATATCAGCAAGTGAAAGCGGTTTTGCATCCACATTCACGCCCGGTTTCGGTGAAACCACGCCGTTATTCCACTCGACTTGGTCGCCATCAAGATCCATGGCCGCAGCAGCGCGTTTTTTAAGTTCAACGATCACGCTCTCGCACGCGTTTATTACGGCTAAACCAGTGGCAAAGGTTGTTCGACTACCACCCGTGGTAGCACAGTAACCAGTGGAATCGGTATCGGCAACCTGAACACCAATGCGATCGTAATCAATACCTAAAGTCTCAGCTGCCATCAATGCCATGGAAGCGCGGCTACCGCCGATATCTGGGCTTCCCTCGACAATGAGGACATGACCGTCGTCGGTAACGTGTACTTCCGCACTTGATTGGTTGCCCCCGTTAAACCAAAATCCTACCGCAACACCACGACCTTCATCCTCGCCTAACGAAGCGCGATAGTTAGGGTGTGCCATCGCCTTTCGAATGCACTCCTTCAATCCTATCGCTTGGAACTTCGGACCGTAGGTCGATTGCGTGCCTTCCTCAGCCGCGTTCTTTAATCGCAGTTCCAGGGGATCCATACCAATTTTCTGAGCAATTTCATCAAGGACGGATTCGGACGCATACATGGACTGCGGCGCGCCTGGAGCCCGATAGGCCGCAACTTTAGGTCGATTTACCGTAACGTCAAAACCTTCAATGCGGACGTTTTCCACATCGTAAGGTGCAAAAACGCACATACTCCCTGCGCCTACAGGACTACCTGGATATGCCCCCGCCTCATAAATCAGTTTCGCGGACATCGATGTGATGGTGCCATCCTGCTTAGCGCCTATTTTTATGGTATTCACCGATCCGGAGGCTGGACCCGTCGCACGAAAAACCTCTTCACGAGTCATCACCATACGTACTGGCCGATGGCTGAGTTCAGAAAGCTTCAACGCTAACGGCTCAAGGTAAATAATCGTTTTACCACCGAATCCCCCACCAATTTCACTTGCAATCACTTTTAGATCGTGCAAGTTCATTCCCAAGATACCCGCAGTCATTGATCGCACCCCGAAATGTCCCTGCGTGCAACACCAAACCGTTGCTTTACCCGTTTCAGTGAAATTAGCAGTACACGCATGCGGTTCGATATAACCTTGATGCACCATGGGAGTTGTAAACGTCCGCTCAACCACTACGTCTGCGTCTTGAAAACCCTGCTCAATGTCGCCTCGATCTGCTGTGATCGTATGAGCAGCGATGTTAGAAGGCTGTGTTGAAGTCCCTTCAGGACTTCGCGTGAACTGCTTCTCATTCAAAATCGGTGCCTCGTCTGCCATCGCAGCAATGGGGTCCGTGACAGCCTGAAGCACTTCGTAATCAATTTCGATAGCTTCAAGCGCCGCATCAGCGACAGCGTCCGAAACTGCTGCAACCGCAGCGATCGCATGACCGTGATAGAGAGCTTTGTGTGCCGCAATGATGTTTTCAGAGAAACCTCCACGACCGCGTCCAGGCGCTCGTTCCGGAAAGTCGTTTCCTGTAATAACCGCAAAAACCCCTGGAATTGACTCCGCTTTGCTGGTATCAATGGACAGAATCTTGGCATGCGCGTGCTCACTGCGCAAGACTTTGCCTACAAGCATCCCCGGCAGTACTTCGTCTGCACCAAACTTAGCCCGACCAGTGACCTTTTCAATGCCATCTGGCCGAATAGGACGTGTACCAATATATTGATAGTCAATTGCTTCAGCCATCATGAAATCTCCTTTTGGCCAAGGTGAGAGACGTGTCGATGTTTTGTGAATTAAACGAATGCCTACACAAAGTCATTTCCAAGAAATTGCGCGTTAAACACTACGTAGGCGTGGACATCTTCCAATGTCGTTCGGGTCCATCGCACGCAAATTACAGGACACACGTAATGCTTCCGCATCAGATGTCATGCCCTGTAAATCCTGGGGCCGATGAGCATCTGCATTCACGATGACCTCAACCGAGTATTCTGACGCCAATTCCCAAAACGGGCGCCAAGGATACAAGGGATACGGATTTCCCTGCCGTTTTTTAGCGATTTTGCGTAATCCGAGCGCATTGATTTCTAAACCAACACGACATTCGGCAGCAGCCTCGAATATATCGCGACTCGCCGCAATGGTATTAACGTCCCAATCCTTATAGCAGTTTCCAAATAAATCAGGATGGGCAATAAACTCAAACAATCCACTCGCAATCATTTCGGTCACGTAACGCGCGTAGTCCGATAAAGACTGGGAATCAACCGTGCCACCATAGGTACCGGACCAGTTGCCGTAGTCATCAGTAAAAAAGTGCGGCCCACCAACAAGATAGTCGAATTCCCGTTCGCCGAATAATTCGTCCTCGTAGAAAGCTTGGAATTTCGGTACGTACTCGCATTCCATCCCCAACAGTACACGCAATTTCGGATATCGCTGCTGAGCAAGACGTACCGCGTCAACGTATTCGTCAAGCTGCGCGTAGTGCATTCGAACCCCAAGCCAACGGTCATCCGGTAACGGCGTGTGATCGGAGAAACCGAGCGTTTCCATGCCATGCTCGACCGCATAACGACAATAATCCACAGCATCGCCTTTTGCGTGCTTACAGCGAAACGTATGAGTATGAAAGTTGTGCTTATACTCGGTGTCTAATAAAAATCCTGGCTTAGTACCAATTTCCGAGTAAGGCATAGATTTCTGGCTATCAAAGAGTGATCGTTCGCTGTACGATTGCAAAAACTGCCTATTTGTTAGACTGGCAGCAGCGCAGCTGTGAGAATTTTAGAGTGTTAGGCAGCCTCATATGAGATTTTGTTAGCCAAGATGAGCCACACCCGAGTCTAGCGTTTCGGCTCCCACCGAAAAAAACGAATCGCGATAGGCAAGGAGACCACAAACCAGATCACCAATACGCCTAGATGCATCCCCAAGCCCCCTTGCATGGCAATCTCGCCATTAAATGCCCCCTGCAGAGCGAGCGAGAAATGTCGGATTGGAAATACGGTTGCGATGTTTTGCAACCATTGCGGGGCGTCGTACATTGGCATGAACACATCCGAAATAAACAGCAAAGGTAAAACTACCGCTTGCACGATCGCAGGAGCGGCTTCAGCATTCGGCACGACTGCGGACATAACCAGTCCGAGTGTACAAAAGGTTGCTGCACCAAGAGCCAAGGTTATCAAGAGCACATCCATTCGAGCTGCTGCTATTGACACGTCCAAAAACAGAATACCCACGCCTACTATCGCAGCAACCATCAACAATCCAATCAACACCGCATGACTGAGTTTGCCGAATACAAACACCCATGTAGGAAGCGGTGTCCCACGGTAGCGTTTGAGCAAACCACTGTCCCGATGAATAGCAACGGTCATGGCAACGTTCGTAAAGCATGCCCCAACTACGGCCATAGCGGACATTGCCGGAACGTAAAACTGCGCAAACGGAAAAACCTCACTACCTATCTCTAGCTGTTCTTTGCCGAGCATAATGGACAGCAAAACCAGTAAAAACAACGGCATCGCAATAGTAAAGAAAGCACCCACCGCACTACGCCAAAAAATCCGATTTTCGTACATAAACTGAGTTTCGAGCAATCTGACTACATGCATGTCACAACTATTCAATTGGTGTCTTGGGTCAATTGCACATAGGCATCTTCAAGAGATTGACGCTCAATATGCAGATCTTGCAGCTCAATATGGTTTGCTAGAGCCCAACCAGTTAGTACATGGAGCATTTGGACTGGCTCTGGCGTCGCGAACTCGTAACGTGAACCGACTAGTCCGACTTGGTCCTTGAGACTTTGTGGGAGATCCTTCTCTGCCTCCAAGCGAAACGTAATCTTGGTCTTTGATGCTCGTGCGAGCTCTCCCGGCGTGCCTTCTGCGACAATAAGACCTTGAACCAAGATCGAAGCCCGGTCCGCGACATATTCGACTTCATCCATGTAGTGCGATGTGAGCAAAATGGTTTTGCCAAGGCTTTTTAGCTTTCGAATCATGTCCCATGCCTCGCGACGCGCCCGGGGGTCAAAACCGGTCGTCGGTTCGTCAAGAAAAAGCAGTGATGGGTTACCGGCGAGACCCAGCGCTACGTCTAGTCGTCTACGTTGTCCACCGGACAGTTTACGCGGTCTGACGCGCCGCATAGCATGCAGCCCAGTTGCCGACAAGACTTCCTCAAGAGGCAGTGGATTAGGGTAATAAGAGCGTACGAGTTCGATTGATTCTTCGACCGACAGCAGAGGTTCAACTTCCGTCTCCTGCAACACGATGCCGATCTTCTCTCTGTATGCTCGTTCGTGCCTTGACGGATCGTGATCCAACACGCGCATGCGACCTGCAGTTGGTGACACAAATCCTTCAAGCATTTCAATGATCGTGGTTTTCCCTGCCCCATTCGGTCCGAGCAGGGCAAATATCTCCCCTGGTTTTACTTGTAGATCAATACCACGAACCGCTTCGACGGTACCGAAGGACTTATGCAAATCGACTACCTCAATTGCTAAGTTATTAGGGTGCATGCGTATCCATAGGGCAGTTCAATCCAAGTTTCCAAGGTTGAACCGAACAGTTACTCAATAGCCCAATTCCTTGTCGATCAACCCTTCTAACGGCTCTTTCGCTAGATAGCGTTGTAAATTACTTAGAAATCGATCAAGATTACGTTGTGCTCGAAACTGACTTGCACCAGCGGTATGTGGCGTCATGACGACATTCTCAAGCTGCCACAACTTACTGTCTGCTGGTAACGGTTCGCGAGGAGTCACATCAAGCGCTGCACCGCGGATAACGCCGTTCTCAAGAGCCCACACTAAATCGTCTTCAACCATAATCTCGCCACGCGTGACATTGACAAGAAAAGCCGTCGACTTCATCTTTTCAAACGCCGAGCGGTTCCACAAACGCCGTGTCTCGCGTGTAAGAGGACAACATATCGCGAGTACATCCGATTCCTGAAGTAGCTCGTCAAAACGACCCGACGGCCAAACTTCGTTCACCTCCGCTGTTGTTGCAACAGGATCTCTATCCAATGCCACCACGTTCATACCGAATCCCCTAGCCCGTTTTGCCATGCCGCGGCCAGTACTGCCGAAACCGAATATTCCCATCATGCTTCCAGTAAGTTCGATTTCCTGTCGTCGCATCTCTGCGCGGTGATGCCACGCATCCGGCCCGTATAGCAAAGCAGTTCGAAGCTGCCGCGTAAGCATGAGCAATAAGCCAAATCCGTGATCCGCCAGGTGTTCGCCAACCAAGCCCTTCTCACTCGTTAAAACGACATCGCTGCTCACAAACTCGTCGTACAGGAACATGTCAACGCCTGAAGAAATCGACTGAACCCACTTTAACACGCTAGCACGTGCAAACATTTCCCGGTTAACGAATCCCAGCACGATTTCGGCATCATGAACCTCCTTAACAGCATCGTCTGGTGACGCAACAACGACATTCGCGCCTTGACTAGCTGCGCGAATCTGCTCAACCACCTCAGCGGTCACCACCGGTAAGGTCATACCTGGAATCACTAGGATTTTCATACGAAGCAAACCTCTACTGCACCTATGTCCTGGGTAAATTCACCACGCCAAACCGAAGGATGGGATACGCGCGCTCGCGCATACGCACCAGTTATGACATGATCTCCCGCCTGAATCTGTAACTCGAAATGCGATAGCGTCCGCACCAATGCGAGCAAAGAATCGAGATGGTCATCAATATGACCTGTGCTCGCTATTGACGCAACATGCTCGTTATTGCAATACAACGCAACCGAAAGATGTTCAAGTGCTATGTCTCTTGAGAACGGAATCGGCGCCCCGACAACAATGCCGTATTGCGATAAGTTATCGGCAAGCCGTTCGCGATCGGAGGAAGCAGTTGCTAACCGCCTTTCATTAAGTTCGAAGCCGGGCTTAAGCGAGTCGATGCATTCTTGAAGGCGCTCGTCATTTGCATTCGGTGGTACCGCCTCACCGAAATGAAAGCACAATTCATTCTCGACCCCCATATCGCCTACATCCCGAAGCTTGATTTCGACGCCAGATTCGAATATGCGTTCCCGTGCAATGTGCCCGAATGGACGGAACCCTGTACCCATGGCATCGCGATTTGTGCCGGACGTCAAACCGACTTTCCAGCCACCTCTAACAACTTTGGCGTGTCGCTGAATCTGCTCGCGTAACCCTTCTTCGTACTCGGTTTTCATATTGATATTCAAATTTGAAGCATTTCATTATTCAAGGCTAAGGCGGTTCTCATCCTCAAAACGGTTTCAGTGTATCTTAAAGTTTCCACCTAGCAGTCATTACTCGGAGCGCGATCATGCGCGAAGGTTTACGCGTCCTTGACACCGACGCCCACCAAATGGAGCCTGCTTCTATCTGGCAGGAGTACATTGATCCGCCGTTTGCAGATCGTGCACCTCGCATCGGCAACTACGGAAATGGTCAACGCGGCATGATGGTTGAACGCAAACCGATCACTAAACAAGACGGCTCGTACCCTATGAACTCCGTGGAATTCCACGAAGCGACGCGCAAAGCTATGATGCGTTTCTCCAGGACGCGAGATGCTGGGTTTAGCAATGAGTCTCGCTTGGCCGACATGGACGAACACGGCGTTGATGCTCAAGTGATCTATCCAACGGTAGGCGGACAAATACTTGGTAAGCCATTCGAAGATCCGGAATTACTTTGGGCTGTTTGTCGGGCATACAACGATTGGAGCTTGGAATACTGCGCGAAAGATCCGGCGCGTTTGCTCATGGCAGCGATGTTACCGATACAATCGCCGGAATTCGCCATTGAAGAGGCCACCCGGTCAGCAGAGAAAGGCGCGCGTTGTTTTTACATTCGACCCAATCCAGCCGCGGGTCGTAATCTCAGTAGCGAAGCATACGATCCGCTGTGGGAGTGCATTACGACACTCGATTTGCCGATTTGCTTGCATGATTCAGGCTCGCCGTATTTACCTTCGTATGGCGATCGGATGTCAACCCATACGTCAGGTCACATCGCAGCGCACCCATTCGAAGCGATGGTCGCCATGATGTGCTTGATCTGGTTCGGTACGATTGAGCGCCATCCGCGGCTTAAGGTCGTACATGTGGAAGCTGACGCGGGGTGGTTGCCTTATTGGTTGCAACGCATGGAACAGCATTACGATTTCTCGGGCTGTGCCGAACATCCCCAATTGCTAAAACGACCTACCGAGTATTTCAAATCGAATTTTCTCGTCGCTTGCCGCGGCGACGAAATGACACTCCCCTCAGTTTGCGAGCTGGTTGGCGATAAGTACGTTGCCTTTAACACGGACTACCCACACCCAGACGGCACGTGGCCGCTTGGTATGCTGCATCTGGAAGAACAACCTCTCAGCCGTGATTCAATCAAAAAGATCTTTTGGGACAACGCCGCTCAGGTGTTCAACTGCGCGAGCTAGCCCGTGAACGAAACACTGGCGAAGGGTAAGCGCATGTTGCGTTCCTATGAACAAGCGCTGTCTAAAACAGAAGCACAGCTTGATGGCAATTTCGTCACAGCCGTCGAACTGTTATCCGAACTACATTCGATTCTGGTGGTCACGGGCATTGGAAAAAGCGGCCTTATAGGGAAGAAAGCCGTCGCGACATTTAATAGCACCGGTACTCGATCGGTATTCGTCCATCCGGTCGAAGCCTTACACGGCGATCTTGGCATCGTGAGCGATGGTACCGCAATGCTAGCGATTTCAAAGAGTGGCAGCAATGCGGAAACACTTGAATTCGTCAGACAGTTCAAGCACGTAACAAAGGGCAGCGTGATTAGCTTATCTGAAAGAAATTCCAAACTATCAGGTCTTGCTGATATTGAGCTAACCATCCCGGCACTACCTGAAATCGACGAATGGGATCTCGCGCCTACGATTAGCAGCGGCACAACGCTGGCAATTTGCGACGCATTGGCAATATGTGCACAACAAGCAAAGGGCTTTACCATTGATGATTTCGCGCAGTTTCATCCAAGCGGCGCACTCGGTCGCCGACTCCTACTGAGCGTAAAAGACCTCATGATCGAAGGTGACGCACTACCACTCATTTCAGCCGCTGCATCACTGAACGAAGTCATCTACGAAATTTCATCCAAAGGACTCGGGCTCGCACTGTTGATGACCCCCGATGGGCGTTTCTTTGGTATGTTGACGGACGGCGACATCCGCCGCCTCGCCGAGCGACACAAGCTCAATTTATCCATGAGCGGACAAGAGTGCTATGGATTAAGCCGCCGAGAGGATACCTTACCAAGCGATGTGCATGGTTCGATTCAATCAGACATGCGCGCTTACGATTGTTTGGGTCGAATGCGAGATGACAAGATTACATCGCTTGTAGTTTTGGACGAGGATCGCGTCATTGGATTGATACGAATGCAAGACCTTGTGGCCGCAGGTCTGTGAGGTCGTTCGTGACGCCCAAGCGACCAAAGTCAAGAGCCCGTACCTTACGTCGGATCACAGCTATGTGCGCCGCAAGCGTTTTATTGCTTTCATCCCTAGGACTATATGCTAAGCCAAAACCTAGCTTACTGGGAGGCTGGCAGCTCAATCGAGAGCTAACCGAACAACGGCGCCCTAAATTACCCAAATCAAAATCTACCTCAAGCGGATTCGGTTCAATCGGTATCGGAGGCGTGATCCTACCAACTCCTGGCGGAAACACGAGATCGAACCCGGGTGGGGCTACCGCAAGGCTACCGGCGGTATTAGCATGTCAGTCAATGACGCTAACCAAAGCTGGTTCAGACATTCTCGTAACCTGTCCAGAATTGTTGAAGCCTCGTAAATTCACTATAGGCAATATTCATGGACGCAAGGTTAAATTCTCGAACCGCCATTTATCCGAAAGATATTCATCCACATCGCGACGCGTCACCCACGCATTCAGATTGGAGAAGTCCGGTTTGATGGAAATCAAAGTCACCGTGAAGCAAAAACACGCTAAACTTTTAACGTATATCTTAGTGTTCGACCGGGCAACTAAAGACGCATCGAACGCCTAAATTAACGGAGCTATACCGATGATAAATAACTTTCATGTTGAACGCGATTGGCAAGAACCCATGCGTTATCCTGACCCAGCTGTGGAAGTGCGCGATGATAGTTTTCGCAAGTATGTGTTGGGTAGCGCTTCGTTGGAGCGGCTCTATACCGGTGCGCGTTGGGCTGAGGGGCCGGTATGGTTCGGCGACGGGCGGTATTTACTTTTTAGCGATATTCCAAACGATCGTATCCTTCGATGGGATGAAATCACTGGTGAGACGACCGTGTTTCGTCAACCGTCGAATAATGCTAACGGTCACACTCGGGACCGACAAGGTCGCCTCATTTCATGTGAGCATGGTTCGCGTCGGGTAACTCGTACCGAACATGACGGCACGATCACTGTTCTCATGGATTCATTCGAGGGTAAACGCTTAAATGCACCAAACGATGTTGTCGTCCATCCAGACGGAGGTATCTGGTTTACCGACCCTGGCTACGGCATCCTTGGTAACTATGAAGGTAATAAGGCGCCGTTCGAGCTTCCAACCCGCACGTACCGGATCAATCCTGACGATTTAACCTCGACCGTCGTTGATGAAGAGCTTGAGAAGCCAAATGGTCTGTGTTTTTCGCCTGACTATCGAACACTCTACATCGTTGACACGGGAGCCTCTCATAAGCGAGGTCATCCGCGTGAAATCCATCGTTACGACGTCAGTTTTGACGCGAAGTCGATTGATAACCACCAGGTGTTTTGCGAAATGCGTGCAGGATCATCCACTGACGGCATACGTTGCGACATTGATGGTAACGTATGGGCAGCCTCGGGTTGGGGCGATCAGTATCTAGATGGCGTCATGATCTTTAATCCTACCGGCAAAAATATTGGTAGGATACATCTACCAGAGGGTGTCGCGAACTTGTGTTTCGGCGGTACCAAGCGGAATCGTCTGTTCATGTGTGCTTCGCACTCGCTCTATTCACTTTACGTCGAAACACAAGGCGTTCCATACCTATGAGGATCACTGAATCTACTTCTGAACGCATCCCTAATTAGCGGTACATCCTTATCAATTCTTGAAGATGCATCTCACCAACGTTGATACTTCATTGACCGAAACTGCTTGATTCCGCAAGATACTTCTCTTCTTCGGCGGTTGACGGACGCCCGAGACACTTATTCCGGTGTGGAAATCGCAAAAATCGACGAACAATAGCGTGATGGCCGTCAAACCATTGAAGGCAACTTGTGAGTAATTCCTGCCAGTTCGTATGCCCTTCGGCTATCATCTCGCGAAGCTGAGCGCACCCGAATTCCTGATCTACTAGATTTTCGCTATGATGGAAAGGGTGAAGTAAGACAACCCGTCCGGGTACTGAAAGTTTTTGATCCAGACCTAAATTAATGGCCCTCATGGCGACTGCTCGCGCTAGTGCGTCTTGCCCGAATGCCGCTGATGTCCCTCGATGTAGATTGCGCGAGAATTGATCTAACAAAATGACTAAGGCTAACGCGCCGTCCGCTGTTTCTCCCCAATGCAGAAGCGATTCGCTACAAGCTTGATCGAATACGGCGCCGAATCGTTCTTGTATCTCGCGATCAATGTTTTCCTCGCCTGCATACCACACTTTCTGCTTCGTTTTAACAGTTAATGGATCATGCGGCGGGTCACCGAGCCAGTAACGCAAAATCTCCGCTTGCACAGACGCTTCGTGTCGAGAATCCACACTACTACCCTACATAACGCTCGAAATATTAGCGTCCAGGCTTACTAGTACCATTTCCCTTCCAGTTTTTCTTCATGATGTCCATGCCATCCGAAATGCCGACCGTCGACCAGAAGAACTCATGGCGTCTTGAAACACCAGGGACAGCCGGTTGGACGCGTACCGCCCGCCCGGATGATCCTAATAAGTACTTTATGGTCTCTCTTGACGGACATGTCCAAGAACCCTTTGACCTCTGGCAAAAACGGATGGACAAGAAATACAAGCATCGCCTGCCTGGCGTGAGCACGGACAAAATGGGTAATAAATTCCAAAAGACCGAGGGATTTCGACCTGTTCGCATTCGAAATATCAAATTCGAAGGCGAAGATGCATTGAGGAACGGTGCAGGGGTAACGCCCGAGGAACGATTGAAGGATCTAGCAGCTGACGGCGTTGACGCAGAAGTTCTCTTTCCAAATAAAGGCTTAGTCATTTGGGCAACGTCGGATCCAGTATTTAGTCAAGCGATGTGTCGCGTCTGGAACGACTGGGCGTGGGAAGTATTCGCAGATTTCAACGACAGACTGTCACCAATGGCTTGCGTTGCAAGTGCCGACATACCCGGTGCAATTGAAGAAATTCAGCGGGTAGCGCAACTTGGGTTTAGAGGATTATCGCTCCCTTGCAAGCCCATTTGGGGACCCGGCGACCATGAGCACTTGAACTACAACTTGCCGGAATTCGATCCCTTGTGGGAGGTTATCGAAGCCTCAGGATTGCCGATCACATTTCACGTATCAACCGGGCGAGACCCCCGTACCTCGCGCGGGCATGGCGGCGCGGTCATTAATTATGCCGTGCATTCGTTGGCGCCTACCATGGAACCGATCGCAAACCTATGCGCATCTGGCGTACTCGAACGATTCCCTGGATTGAGATTTGGGAGCGTCGAAGCGGGTATTGGATGGGTACCTTGGACGATCTGGGCATTGGACGAAGCCTATCGTAAACATCACATGTTCGTTCGTCCGGAACTAAGCAAGATGCCTAGCGAGTTCTTCCGGTCGAACGGTTTTGCAACCTTTCAGGAGGATAAACCCGGATTGGACTTGGCTGCCGAGCACAACCTAGTCGACAACTTTCTGTGGGCTAACGACTACCCTCACCACGAAGGTACCTGGCCGCATTCAGCTCAGGCCATCGAACGCACCATGGGTCAACTCACTGATGCTCAACGAGCCAAGATACTTGGCTTGAACGCCGCGCGCATATTCAAGTTCCCCATACCGGCTCGGTATCACCATCAGCCTGATGTCAAGGCCCTTATTGCCGCTCAAAACACATAACACTTGCTATACTGACTCTACATATCCTTTTGATTCAACTAAATAAAGCGCGAAAATAGCGAAACCGCCCAGCTTGGATACCTAAAATCTTGAGCTCTTTTTAATGTAGCTACTGTTTGAGTACCTCTGCCTCCCGAAAGTCGATCTGGCAGAGAGTTCGAATGCTCAATGCGTTCGAATATCGAGACTTTCGCCTTATCTGGATTTCCAGCATGGCAGCCTCGTTCGGTATGCAAATGCAGATCGTCGCGAGAGGTTGGCTAACTTACGACATCACTGAATCAGCCCTCGCTTTATCAGGCGTGATGTTGGCGTTTATGGCACCCTCTATGGTGATTGGGCCGGTCGGTGGCATCATTGCAGATCGTTTTGAAAAGAAACCAATCATGGTGGCATCGCAGGGACTAAACGCGATCGCCACCGGTATCTTCGCGTGGATCATCTTTGCCGGTCACGTTACTTATGCACACTTTATCTATTTTGGCTTGATCAACGGTACCGTACTGGCCCTTAGCATGCCGGCTCGAAGTACTATCGTACCGGAAATCGTCGGACCTAAAAATCTGACGAATGCCATGATGCTCTCGAGTTCGACCTACAACTCAGCACGGATTCTGGGGCCGTCGGTTGCGGGAATCTTGATCGGCTGGTTTGCGGCCGGCGATACAACATCAACCACTGGCGTCGGCCTGGTGTTTTTCTGTATCACTGGACTATATCTCGGTTCAGTGATTTGGACCATTCTGCTTCATTACCGCGGTAAACCGCAGCGATTACGTAAGCCGCCAGTGTGGGACGATATCGCGGAAGCAATTCAATTTGTTTGGCACGACAAAGTGGTCAAAGGACTGATCTGGATCGGGCTGGTTCCTATGTCATTCGGATTCGCGCCGACATTTCTCATGCCAGTCTACAACGCGGAAGTGCTTTCGAATCGGCCTGAGGACTATGGTTTTCTGCTCACGAGTATGGGCGTGGGCGCATTGAGCGGATCATTGATATTCGCACAAGCAGGCGACCTACGTCGCAAAGGTCGTACGCTCTTTATCTCGTCATTCTTTTGGTCAATTGCACTTATTGCCTTCTCACTATGCACGACTATGCTAAGTGCAGCCATTGCCCTGTTTTTTGTCGGCCTTTCATCTTCCGCCATGGGCTCGCTGAACATGAGTATGTTGCAACTCGCAGTTCCACCTGAATTGCGCGGTCGGGTTATGTCCATATCCTGGACAGTTCACGGATTAATGCCCATAGCGATAATTCCGATTGCGTGGCTAGCAGAGGCTTACTCTATGCGAACCGCGATGCTTGTGAGTGCGTTGCTTGTAGGAGGAAGCACCCTACTATTCCGTTTGATGTATCCCGAAGTGGCGAAAGTCCGTAGCGGACACACTGATCATGGCGATATTATCCGAGACAACCTTGAGCTCAGTTCAGCCAAAAACTTTAAAGCACAAGCCCATGCAAACGGCAACAATTCCGGTGCAGTACAGAAGGAATCGAAGGAGTCGTAGATGACGCTCAACCTTGCCGCCATCAACGATGCAGTCGCAAACGCGGTCCCATTACGGGAGGCCATCGTTTTTCGCGATCGACGGATTACTTACTTCAATCTTCAGCAGCGCACAAGAAGGTTGGCGAACTACCTACTCCACAATGACATAGGATTCAATCAACCCCGAGAAGTTTTACAGCCATGGGAATCGGGGCAAGATCATGTTGGGATGTACCTATATAACGGTAACGAATATCTTGAAGGTATGCTCGGCGCATTCAAGGCACGTGCCGTACCCTTCAATGTAAATTACCGATATGTAGATGAAGAGCTCATATACCTCTTAAACGATGCCAAAGCAAAAGCGCTTATTTTTCATAGTTCATTAGGAGACCGCGTACAAGCGGTCCGACGTAAGGTGCCGACCCTTTCAGTCTTGCTGCAAGTTCAAGATTCGGATGACGATTTAATTGAAGGCGCAGTTGATTACGAGAAAGCGCTCGCTACTTCGGCTTCTCAACTGCCCGACGTACATCTTTCCGAAGACGATCTCTACATTCTCTATACTGGCGGTACAACTGGCATGCCTAAAGGTGTTCTTTGGCGCCAAAAGGACATCATCATTGCGGCGCTTGGTGGACGTCGAACGAATGGATCCGTCTTAACATCAATTGAGGAATTCGTGAAACGAGCGATTCCAATGGATCGACGTTCTTTACCTGCCCCGCCATTTATGCACGGCGCCGGTCATTGGAACGCGTTGCAGATGCTGAACTCCGGCGGCACTGTGGTTATTCAAGACAATGTAAGGAAATTCGATGCCGAAGATGTAATCAACACCATTGCGCGCGAAAACGTCTCGAATTTGCTATTGGTCGGTGACGCTTTCGGACGTCCGCTTGCCGATCAACTGTCATATATGCGAAGCGATCTGCATACGCTGCGTAACATCATTACTGGCGGCGCGATCATGACCGCAAAGGTCAAGGAAGAGTTGATTTCCCTGCTACCGGATTTGAACATTATTGATTCCGCCGGATCGTCTGAAACTGGTGGCCAGGCCTCACATCTAAGCAGTGCAAAAGAAGGTATCAGCACCGGTCGCTTCACGCTTACGGAAAATAATGCTGTCTTATCGGAGGATCTGACCGAAGAACTCCAACCCGGACATGACGGGCTCGGTTGGTGGGCTAGGAGCGGCAATATACCGCTTGGTTATCTCGGCGATGAAGAGAAGACCAAACGCACATTTGCTACAGTAAATGGCACCCGTTATTCAATCCCAGGCGATCGTGTTCGACTACTCAACGACGGCTCTTTGGAACTTCACGGAAGAGATTCTGTAACGATTAATTCTGGGGGCGAGAAGATTTTCGCAGAGGAAGTCGAACAAGCTATAAAACACGACCCGACCGTCTTTGATGCAGTCGTCTCAGCTCGTAAATCTGAAAGGTGGGGAAATGAGGTTGTTGCCATTGTTCAGTTGCGGCATGGCGAGGAACCAAATTCCGCTCAATTACTTAAAACTTGTGAGCAACACATCGCTCGATACAAGCTTCCAAAAGATTTCATCTACGTAAACGAAGTATTTCGAAGCCCAAGCGGTAAAGCCGACTACAAATGGGCCAAGCAAATCGCCGATCGCGATTGACTCCAAGACTCGGCTTAGCAAAATTGAGTTTTAGCTATTGAATGACTAGAACTCGTAAAGGGCACAAATTTTCTATAATCAAGCCGAACCGGAGGGGTGGCTGAGTGGTCGAAAGCACTGGTCTTGAAAATCAGCGAGGTTAACGCCTCCCAGGGTTCGAATCCCTGCTCCTCCGCCAACTATTTCCAAGGAACACTGCCTGATTAGGAATACTAATAACTCGGCGTTAATTCTTAACAAAATTGGCAATACTATATAGTTATACTATATAAATATATAGTATCTTGATACGGCACAAGTTGTCGCATATATTACTATGCTTACCTCTATTGGAAGTCAAAAGTATGAGATATGACGACAAGTCCAAGACAAAATTATCAAATAGGACTCACCGCTGAGATGGTATTCCAGACGAAGCTACAGCTGAGAAGTGGCTTGAGAACTGCTTATGGCGGGTGAACACGTATGCGGTCATTGTGTTGACGAGATACTGTTTCAACTAAATCCAGTAGATCGCGCGCTTCGCATTATCAACTATTAAAGGGAGAGTAGATGATGACGAATGAATTCAAATTTGATCGGCTAGAAGCCTTTTTACGTAGAAAGAACGTTTGGGCCTTGCGAGATCCCGCGCTGAACAATAAATGGGTCGGGATTGTTATCCGAAGTCGCGGGCGCGACAGCAATGAAGGCTTTTGGCTTACTGTTGACGGCGACGAAAGTTATCGGCCATGCTTCAAGAGCATGGCGGATGCGCTCGCCTACGCCGATGAAAAGTATCTCGCAGCGCTTGAACAGGAGAAAGCAGCATGAAAAGTTCTCATGAGAAATCATTATTGACTGGCCCGATCCAGAACACCCCGAGACTTACGGGACCTCTCAAAACCTCGTTTTTTTCGGTTTGTCGGTCAAATGGTGCGATGATGATGAATGCCTATTGAAATTTGGGTGTTTGAAGTGAAAAAGCCCAAGCGATTCCCCAACCCACCCCAAATACACTGGCTTGACCAGAACCCTAACCCCGAAGGAGAACTACCATGGTGATTTTTTTAGTCATTCTCAGCCTCATCCGCGACGCCCTTGTATGGTTTTGGAAGTGTCATACTTATGTTTTCACACATAAACCAAACCCGTTTTACGCACAAAAAGACCTTCAACCATGCTTCCGAAAACACATGGAAGAATTCGCTAGCATAAAAGGTATCAGAGAGAGCGATTATCCTCGGACTCCGGAGGTCGCGGAAAAATCCCGCAAAGCCGACCAAGCCTGGGCGAACAAGCGTCTATCAAAGAAATTCAGGGAAAAAGTATGGCAGGATTGGGTTGACTCCATACCTAGACCATCGAAGCAATTGCAAAGCAAAGTCCTTGATATGACAAGACAAGCGTACAGTATGGCTAAGTACAAGGTTGAGCTTAAAGCATTGAGCGAATTCACATGGGAACTAGAATATAGCTTACAAAAGATAGCCCAAACACATCTACGCAACGAAGGATTCTATGAGGAACTGAATAAAAAGGAAAAGAATCCCCATGAATTCATGGCCGTCTGCTTAGGATTGCTTTATTTGTACATCATCACCACAGGCGTCGGATACGGTCTTGAATCCGGCTTTTTCTTCGACTACAACTAGGAGCAACCAATGGCTTTTTACGACCCAAACAACCGACCCAAAGAATTCGAAGTACTACCTGTTCCTCCGCCAACTATTTCCAAGCAATTTTCCGAAGGTACTGTCTGATTTGGAAGTCAACAGTATGAGATATGCCGACATGTCCATTCAATGATCAACCTGACTGGATGATAGTTAACCCTCCATTCAATCTAGTTGAGGAATTTATCAGCAAGTCTCTATCTATAGCTGATAAAGGCGTCGCCATCTTCGCACGCCTGCAACTACTCAAAGGAGTCTCAAGATACAACCACATTTGGTCCACCAACCCTCCCAAATGGGTATGCCCTTTCGTCCGCCGCGTCAATTGCACACGCGACGGCAAAGGTTCAGCACTCGCCTTCGCTTGGTACATTTGGGACAGAACCGAAAAGCCCAAGCGAATTCCCAACCCACCCCAAATACACTGGCTTGACCAGAACCCTAACCCCGAAGGAGAACTACCGTGGTAGAAAGAGCAAAAGATTTTTGGTCCGATTGGGCTGAGTGCGATACCGTGCTTCTAAAAATCATGCACCCTATCGTCATGCCTATGTTGTGGTTTATGGAGTTGCATTACTGGATATTCGAGAAATTAGGTTGGTATGACCCCAACGACCAAACAAACAACAACTTCGCACGAAAGGAATTCATTGCCTTCATGGACGAATTCGCCGCCATCAAAGGGATTATGGCTAGCGAATACGAAATTCCAGTGGAAGAATATCTCAAACACGTAGACAACGACAAAGAATTTGATAGATGGCATAAATCACTACCCAAGCCTGACCCGAAACTCAAAATCAAAGTGCTTGACATGACACGCCAAGCGGAAGGTATGGCTGTGAGTCGATTCGAGCTAAGAATGATCGATGAATTCGTGAGTAAGCTCGAAAACAGCCTTCAAGAAGTCGCACGTGAACACCTGCACAATGTGGGTTTCTACGAAGAAGTAGTGAAAGAAACAAACGAGTGGGGATTCGGCGCATGGCTTTTCCTTATATATGTCATCCTTTTCTTTACCTACGTCGTCCCACCCGTATCAAAGTACATAGCAATGGCCATGTACTACCCTCTAGAATTCATCTTCCCAAATGTCTTTCCATTAAACTAGGAGAAATCATGGATTTTTACGACCCCAACAACCGACCCAAAGACACTGAGGTACTGCCTGCTGATTGTCCAAAATTATAAGGTAACAAAATCAATGGGTTAATAAACATCATAGTCAGCGGAATTTGGGTTTTGAGAGGTTTCTTTAAGTTGCACTTGGTGGTTGAATCCGTGTTCCAATATTTGGATGCAAAGTACATCATTACATAACTTTAACAACCTTCAGTTACCGAGGCGATTTGTACATGTCATATCACCTCCTGCATACTGAAGCATGAGCTTGCTTTAGATCAACGTAGATGGTAGCCCGTCTAACGACGACATTTGACATGACTCAATGCATCCCTGTGAATTAAACTAATCCAGCGACTACGACAAGGACCTCCCCCGACCAAACTTATCGATCGTCGTCAAAATTCAAGCCATGCAATTTAGCATCTTAGTTCAGGGGTCGCCAACGACCACTCGCGCTTGCCATACCGCATTGGACTTTGCGTACGCCGTGACAAGGTCCGAGCATAGCATCTACCGCGTATTCTTCTATCAAGATGCTGTAGCAATCGGTGCACGCTACTTAACCATGCCTGACGACGAACCCAATTTACAAAAAGCATGGCTCACCTTAAGCGAAGATCATGACGTCGAACTAGCAATTTGTATAAGTGCAGCGCAACGCCGTGGTATCGGTTGCGATGAGAATTACAACACCGTCGCCGACGGGTTTGTAGTCAGCGGACTAGGACAGCTCATTGAAGCAATGCTTGAATCAGATCGGTTGATCTCGTTTACAGCATAGGCCGCTATGCCTTATTGAGAGCAGATCCATGATTACCTGGAATCGTTCGACATTCACTCACGATGGCTTTCTACTTGATCGAAATACCTGGTCGTTCGCTCTCGCCGAGGTTATCGCGCATAATCTAGACATCAAGTTAACAGAAGATCATTGGCGAGTCATCCTAGGCATACGTAAGTTTTACGATCGTACAGGTCGTGGCCTGACCATGCGGACGCTAGTTCGAGTAGTACGCAATGACATCGACAAGCAATTAGGCTCTTCTATTGCCCTCGCGCGCTTATTCGGAAAACAGACATCAAGACACGTTGCGATGCTGAGCGGTTTGCCGAAACCGCACGATTGCATCTGACTCTATTTCGCGTCAGAATTAAGCAAAATAACCCTACCCGATCAGCCTTCCTAGAGAAATTACTTTTCGCATAGATTCGATGCTCACCAAACTCACTCAGCGCGACGAATGGAAGTACCTAACAATGCTTCCACAGGCATCCTTGCCGCTAACGCTGGCATGGTGGTTGTTACTCATTGCTCGTGGCCTATTGCCTGCGTTATTCGTCGTCGCTATGGGCATGTTGGTCGGCGCCGTACAAAACAGCACATCCGTACTCTATCCGCTTGTACTTGTAGGTGGCATGTTCGTGTTAGTGCAAGTACTCTCACCTTTGCATCTGATGGTAAGTCAAAACCTTGGTAGCAGGATGGCCGCGTTCCTATACGATCGTCTGACACTCGCCTGCATTCAACCCGAAGGTATAGGCCACCTTGAAGACACCGAAGCAACAAACGATCTCACGATGGCCCGAGATTTCGATCTGGGCATTAGCGGACCGCCATTGTTTATATCAATGGATTTCATCGCATCAGGGCTTGTTGAAATGATCGCAGGCTTAGTTGCAACCAGCTTGCTCTTTGGTTATTCGTGGTGGGCGCCTATTCTGATCGGCGGGGCATGGCTACTGACCCATTACCTCTTGCGCGAAAGCGGCGTGTGGCGGGATCGTCAGACAGCTGAAGTTCGTATGGCCCAACGACATGCCGATTACGCATATCGGATGGCCGTCAATCCACCCGCTAGCAAGGAATTACGACTCTTCGGTATAGCGAATTGGGTCGTTAATCGATTTGCTCTGCACCGTCGTAAATTGCACGATCTGCGTTGGGAGGCCACGCGACTTCGACAGCGTCCAATGGCATTAAGTCTGACGCTGGTCACGGCTGCTAACGTCATCGTGTTCGTATCGCTTGCTTACGATGCGACCAACGGTTTACTTGATTTGCAGGAGGTGGTCGTTTTCGCTGCCGCAGCTATGACAGCTAGCATGATCGCTTTCGGCGGGCTCTCGTGGGCGCTTGACGGGGCTGCTGCGCCTGCAGGCGCTGTGATGCGATTGCAGAGCACCATGGCCGAAGCAGGCCATCTCCCTAACGGCTCCCGTCCCGCCGACGCATTGCCAATGCGTGATCTTGCGTTCAAAGACCTGAAGTTTGCATACCCAACTACTGGGGAAGTGACGCTCAATCACTTTAATCTCACCATCCCGGCAGGTACGACGCTTGCCATCGTTGGCCCAAATGGCGCTGGTAAGACAACGCTTGCAAAACTGCTATGTCGGTTATACGACCCGCAAGAAGGCGCAATCGAAATTGACGGCATTGATCTTCGCGAGTTCTCAATTGAATCCTGGCGTAGAAGGGTTACCGCCGTTTTTCAAGACTTTATTCGTTTTGAACTAACGCTTCGCGAAAACGTTTGCCCCACCGGTGAAGGCTCCGACGAGATCATTCTGCAGGCGCTTGAGAAGGCTGGTATGCAAGATCTAGTCCCGCTTGATACCGTACTGAATAAAGCGTATGCAAACGGCACCGATTTTTCCGGCGGTCAGTGGCAACGCATCGCCCTAGCGCGAGCGTTGTGCCAAGTCTATCTCGGCGCGGGATTGGTGTTATTGGACGAACCAACTGCACAGCTTGATGTACGCGGCGAAGCGGAGATTTTCAGCCGCATGATGGAAGAAACTCAAGATGTCACGACGATTTTGATCTCCCATCGCTTTTCAACCGTACGTAAGGCTGATCTCATCTGCGTGCTAGAACAAGGGCATGTTATTGAACTCGGATCACACGAGGAACTCATGGCACTAGGTGGACGATACCAAACCATGTTCGACTTGCAGGCTTCTCACTTCGACGAAAGCGACAAGGATCTTGATGTCCTCGCTTGATGCCATGCCAGGTGCGCTCGAATCAATGTGGCGTGCTCTAAAACGCGGTTATGTCGCAGAGCCAGCCCTTCTCTTGATCTCGTTCGCACTCGCTTTGCTCGCTGCCCTACCCGATGCACTCTATGCCGTTTGGTTGGGTTTGCTCGGTTATGGCTTAATCGAATCCAACCATACTTTCGTTTGGATCGGCACGATCGGGATGGGCGCATCGGCCACCTTGACTTGGGCGTTACGAGTAATGAGTGATCGAACGCAACGAAGGTTTCGAGATCGAGTTTCCATCGCGCTCGAATCACATGTCGCAAAACTACAAGCGAGCGTTGTGAGTGTGGAGATCCATGAGCGCGCAGAATATTTAGATCGTTTGGCTGTTTTACGCGATCAAGTATTTGCACTTGATCACATGTACATGTCGATCTTCTCGACCGCAGGATGGTTACTCAGATTAGGTGTGACCGTATCAATTTTGGCTGTCATACATCCAGCGTTGTTAGCGCTGGTTCTGTTCGCTATTCCAAGTCTTGCATCCTCGTTATGGCGACCGGGTTTGGAACGTGCCGTCGAAGAACGCTACGCTTCATCAAATCGCTTGGCGAGACATCTGTTCGATATCGCAACGACAGCCCCACCAGGCAAAGAAGTTCGTCTCACAGGTTTTACGCGCGATGTCGTTCGACGGCGACGGGAGACTTGGGAACAGTGGTATCGACCTGTTTCGAAAGCCAGGAACGGCAGCGGTTTGTATCAGTCCATAGCGTGGAGCATATTTGGTCTTGGCTTCGTGTTTTCAGTTGTCTTTGTCGTGTACGGCCTTGAAGCGCCAGCCGCTCAAACGTTACTATTAATTGCTGCCGGATCGCGACTTGCAGGTTATATCAGTGCAACCGTCGGCGAGTTGGGATTTCTTCGCGGCATTTGGATGGATGGATCAAAGCGCTTAGCCTGGCTGGAAGACTACGCGGCATCGCAAGTCGTCAATGCTGTACGCTCTATTCCAGAAAGTCTAAAACACAGCATTGAATTTAAGAATGTCTCCTTCGTATACCCTGGCTCTGATCGGTACGCCTTGCGGAATCTCAACCTTACGCTCCGCGCCGGCTCAGTCATTGCCATCGTAGGTGAAAACGGCGCGGGGAAAACCACGCTCGTGAAATTACTCGCATGTATGTATCAACCCACAGAAGGTCAGATTCTTGTGGATGGCAAGGATCTTTCGCAATTGGCCCCGGCAGCCTGGCGCTCACGCTTAGCCGGCGCCTTTCAAGATTTCTTCCGATTCGAGCTACCTGCGAAGACTACAGTAGGTATCGGCGATGAGCCATATATGGCTGATGGCACAGCCGTGAGCAGAGCAATTGAGCGCGCTGGCGCAGAAGATGTAGTTGACAAATTGAAACACGGACTGGATACGCAACTGGGTCCAGATTGGCCTGACGGGGTTGAGGTAAGTTTCGGCCAGTGGCAAAAGCTATCGCTCGCCCGCGGTTTTATGCGAGAACAACCACTGCTGTTACTACTAGACGAGCCTACCGCGGCTCTTGATGCCGAAACGGAATACGCACTGTTCGAACGTTATGCGCAAGGCATCCGCGAGGGATCTCATAACAAGGACGAGAACGGTAGCGGCCGAATTACGCTGTTGATATCGCATCGTTTCAGCACGGTCCGAATGGCAGATCAAATCGTGGTACTTGACGGCGCTACCGTAAGTGAAACGGGATCCCACGAAGAGCTCATGGCAACCGAAGGGCACTATGCGAAACTCTATGAAACGCAAGCGGCCGCTTATCGCTAAGCCACTTATCATTCCGCATAAATGTGCACTTGAGTAATCCACTTGACTATCGCAAACGGCTCCGTTTCAGTCCTAACAGCCGCGATGCCCGAGAGCATTGGCGATCTCACTTTTGCGACCAAAGCATGGGTTAATGCAGCTCGCGGACTACTTGAGACCGAAATAGAACGATACCGCGAGCCCCTTAAACAAGCGAATCGTCACTCGTTCTGTCAAGTCGCACATAACGCTCCGCACTTTCTGCATGTTGGAAACACGCTCGCGTATTCCGTCGTGTTCGAAAACGGCAGTGCAGAAATCATGGCGGAAGAGTTACCGGATGATCAATGCGACATGAAAATGATCGGCGATCATTCGCTCATGAGCAATATGGCCCGCCTCATTTTTAGGGGAAAAGATCCAAAGGTTGTTGAGGCTGCACGTAACCGCTTGTTTAGCGTCGGCAACTGGCAAATGTACGGGACGCCACCGCCTGATCAAGTGCTGCATGCGATTTGGCAAAGCGTTAACGACGCGATGGCTGTGCGCACCATGCCACGCTTCGTCTTCATGACACCTGAATGGGTATCCAGTGCACGAGCTATCCTGACTTCCAGATCTCAGTCAGATAAATATCGCGATACCATCAAGACAATCGACTACACATTCGCCGAAGAATTCACACATACCCCACGCTACGCGTTTCCCGACGGTTCCCATGGCGGATTTTGGGTAAGGTGTCGACAAGGCCAGTTCGTTGTTGGGGCTGGGCCTCTGCCGTCGGAATCCCAACCAGCCGATACGCTCACGAAAGCGATGTACACGCCGGTGATTCCAGTTGGTCGTACCGTCGTAGTCAACATGACGGATGCGGAGAAAGCTGCTCAAACAGCGTATCAAAAACAAGCGTTTCGATTCGACAAAGAATTGAATATGCGCCCCGCGGAGCAGACCCAGCCATCTGGGCGCGGTGCCATGCCGCCGGAACTAGGGCGAGTCTTTCTCCCCTTACACGATGAACTCTCCAAACGCACATCTGGAGAACTACCTTCCGACTACGACCCCACCATCAAAGCAAATTGGGGTAAACCGCAAATATTCGACCGCCATCCCGACTACGACCCGAAGCTGCTGCGCTACGATGAAGTCGACATTTACGGCCAGCCACTCGATTGATACGCTAAAAATTAGATGTATGCGGGAAACGAGTAATCTTGTTCAATAGATTACCCGGTTCTCAACTGTGTGAAACAAAATCACTTAAGGAGAGACATGCCATCTCGTCGATCATCCATTGAAATGGACGAAACTCAACGTAAGGCCTATATTGACAAAGCTCAGACGCTCATCATCGTATCGAATGGCAAGAACGGATTCCCCCATCCCATGCCGATGTGGTTTGCTGTCGACGATGAGGAAAACTTTATCTGCACTACCTTTGCCAAGAGTCAAAAAGTATTAAACTGGCGACGCGACCCTAAGGCAAGCCTATTAATTGAGTCTGGAACGCAGTACGCTGAGTTACAAGGCGTTGTGATCTACGCACAAACCCACATCCATGAGGAATTCGATCTGGTCGTTGATGCGCTCGTGAAAATCAATTCGCGCGGTCGCGATCTATCCGAAGATCAACTTGCCAAGTTGCGTCATTCAGTCCAAACCAACGCTCGCAAACGTGTCGCACTTCAATTCGCACCTGAACGGTACATTAGCTGGGATCACCGAAAACTCGGCGGTAAGTACTAGGAATCCCTATGAAGTCGGTCGCCAAACGCGACAACATCGCCAATGATTGCCGTCGTAGGACTCTCCAAGGCATGCAAATCCAATTCATCGCCGATCAAACCGACCGTTGATTTGATCACACGCTGATCGGGAAGCGTTCCCCGAGAAATGACAGCAATCGGAACCTGTGGTCGCAAACCATGAGCCATAAGGTTTTCAGTGAATAGCTTGAGATTTGCCAACCCCATATATACGACTAGCGTTTGATCGGACTTTGCGAGTTCGGGCCAATCAAGATGTATCTCGTTACTCTTCAAGTGCCCGGTTACAAATCGAACCGATTGAGAGTAGTCTCGATGCGTCAGTGGAATCCCAGCATAAGCAGCACACCCTAGCGCTGCGGTAATGCCCGGTACAACTTCAAAGCCAATACCTTCCTGTAGAAGCGATTCGATCTCCTCGCCGCCGCGTCCAAACATGAAAGGGTCACCGCCTTTCAGTCGCACGACGCGTTTGCCAGCCAGTGCATCGTCAAGCATCATCCGATTGATTTCTTCTTGGCGGATACCTTTGAAACTGCGTTTCTTGCCAACATATATTTTGTCGGCATCTTTCCGCACGCGTGCGAGTACAGCTGGCGAAATGAGATTGTCGTAATACACCGAATCGGCACGTTCCATACAACGAATCGCTTTCACGGTCAACAGGGCCGGGTCTCCAGGACCGGCACCCACAAGGGATACAAATCCTTGTGACACAGAGGCATCGGCTTGTAGCTTATGAAACTGCGTTTCAGCAGCTCGGTCGTCACCGCGTTCCAACAGTTCGGGAATAGTTGAATCAATCACGGCGTCCCATAAAAGCCGCGCAGATTGTCCACCAAGCCGATGGCGCTTTTCCGCTATAAATTCCGCAAGACGACCTAATCCTTCGCTCAGCTGACTCTCAAGCATTGACTTTAATCGCCTTGCTAGTGTTGGCGAGCGTCCATCCGTGGTAACTGCAACAAGGACCGGTTTTCGATCAACGATAGCTGGAAACGTAGCGGTCGAGAGCTCGCGGTCGTCGACAATATTTACTAGAACAGCTCTCGCTTGGCAAGCAGCCGCGACATGCGCGTTTAGTTCTCGGTCGTTCGTAGCCGATATGACAAAATGAACATCATCAAGATCGTAAAGTGCAAAAGATCGCTTTTCGACAAGGATGCTGGCACTCGTTGCAAGCGCCTGCACTTCATCGCTGATTGAGAGCGCAACCACTCTACAGGGGACGCCGCGATCTATTAACGTCTGTAGTTTACGAGCTGCGACGCTCCCACCGCCAATCAGTAAACAACGCAGCTTTGCACTGTTGAGAAACAGCGGCAGCTGCGCCATTAGTCTGTGCTGTCGCGAACCGTAAGATTCAACGAATCCACGCCTCCCATATACGGACGCAAGGCATCTGGAATCGTAAAAGAGCCATCGCCGTTTTGAAAGTTCTCCATCAGCGCAATTAACGATCGACCGACAGCTAGACCTGATCCGTTTAACGTGTGAACGAGTTCTGGTCGTTCCCCGGCCTTGCGTCGAAATCGCGCTTGGGCGCGACGGGCTTGAAAGTCCAAAAAGTTGCTCACGCTCGAAATCTCCCGATAGCGCTGCTGGCTTGGGAGCCAAACTTCCAGGTCAACTGTCTTCGCCGCGGCAAATCCCAGATCGCCACCGCATAGGATGCTCGCTCGATATGGCAATTCAAGCATTTTCAGGATGATCTCAGCATGACCGAGAAGCTGGTCGAATGCATCCCACGAATCGACCGGCGCGACAATGTGCACGAGTTCAACTTTCTCGAATTGGTGCTGTCTAAAAATGCCCCGTGTGTCCTTACCGTAAGACCCGGCTTCGCTGCGAAAGCACGGCGTGTGTGCCACGAATTTCATCGGTAACGCCGACATGTTCAAAATTTCATCGCGCACGAAATTCGTAACTGGTACTTCGGCGGTCGGGACCAAATACATCGGTTCCGTATGACGGACATGGAAGGCGTCCTCTTCGAACTTCGGCAACTGCCCCGTCGCGGTCATAGATGCAGCATTGACGATATACGGTACGTACACCTCCTCATATCCATGTAACTCTGTGTGTGTATCCAGCATAAACTGCGTCAAACTGCGCTGTAGTTTGGCAAGCGGGCCGCGTAACACGCTAAATCGACTACCGCTAATCTTGACGGCAAGTTCCATATTGAGGAAGTTTGGCGCAAGATCGACATGATCTTTCGCTTCAAAGTTGAACGACGGTAGATCACCCGAACAACGAAGAACAACGTTATCCTCCTCGTCCGTGCCATCCGGGACAGACTCATGCGGCACATTCGGGATCGAGAGCAAAAAATCGTTGAGTTCATCTCGAACTTTACCGAACTCTTGTTTAACGACCTCCAGACGAAATCCAATCTCGCGAACACCCAATCGCAACGGTTCAATATCAAGACCATCACGCTTAGCTTGTCCGATCGTGCGCGACAATTCGTTCCGCTCGTGCTGGAGATTCTCCAGTTCGGTTTGCAAGTCGTGACGCGAAGTTTCAAGTTCTTTGTATGCCGCCACATCAAATGCTGTACCGCGCTTGCTCAGCGCTTGAGCGATCGCGTCCGGTTCTCGACGCAACAAGCGAGGATCTAGCATCAGTGGTTCGCCAGTTTCAAGCCGGTGTAGGTAGCGGCGAGACAGCCGCTCACCGTTAACGTCGCATATATCAATGCGACATGCAATTTGCCGTCTTGCGCCAATTGAATAGTGTCCATAGAAAACGCAGAAAATGTCGTAAATGCGCCTAAAAAGCCTACGACGAGTAAATTCCTACCGTAATTCTGAAACCATATCTGATCTTGCGTGTAGGCTATAAGAGCACCCACAAGGAAACAACCAAACACATTAACGGTAAATGTACCCCACGGTGACAAGTCTTGCCACGCTGCAAACGATACAACACCGTACCGCAATAATGCGCCGAGCGCCCCAGCACCAGCTACGATCAGAATTGTCTTTAGCAAATCTTAGCGCTTGGTGCGTCGATTCAAGGCGCGAAGTTTAGATATACGCGTCCGAATTTGTTTCTCAACCCCACGATCTGTCGGCCGATAAAACTGCTCGTCATCCATTTCATCGGGGAAATATCGTTCGCCAGCTGCAAACGCACCTTCTTCGTCATGAGCGTATCGATACCCCTCGCCGTGCCCCAGTGATTTAGCGAGGCCAGTCGGCGCATTTCGAAAACGTAACGGCACAGCATAGGATGGGTGGGACCGTACGAATGCCTTGGCTTGCTCGAACGCCACCTCAACGGCATTACTCTTCGGTACTGTGGCGAAATACACGACAGCCTCCGCTAGCGCTAGTTCACCCTCCGGCGATCCAAGATATCGGTAAGCATCGCGCGCCGCGATGGCGATTTGCAGGCACCGAGGATCTGCGGTACCGATATCCTCAGTTGCAATCCTTACAAGTCGGCGCGCGATGTATAGTGGGTCGCAACCACCATCAATCATGCGCGTAAACCAATAAAGCGACGCATCAGGGTCACTCCCGCGCACCGATTTGTGCAGCGCCGAAATCTGATCGTAAAACGCATCGCCACCTTTGTCAAATTGTCGGAACGCCTGCCCTGCCGCGCGTTCCACAGCTGTGGTATCTAGTGTTTGGACGCCCAATCGAGTCGCAGCTTCGACGACATTTAACGCCCGGCGAGCGTCGCCGTCGGCAAGTGCAACCAATTGAGCAAGGCCTTCATCCGTCAATGTGCATGTCGGCGCTGCTTCGCGCAGGGCTCGATTCACGATCTCATGAATTTGCTGAGGATTCAATCGCTCTAGCACGTACACATGGGTGCGCGATAACAAAGCCGAATTAACCTCGAATGCGGGATTTTCTGTCGTCGCGCCGATGAGCGTGAGCGTGCCCGATTCGACATGCGGAAGAAAGGCATCTTGTTGCGATTTGTTAAACCGATGGACTTCATCGACAAACAACACCGTTTGACGCGGTAGATGAGTTTTGGCTTGGCTAATAGCCTCCCGCACTTCCTTCACACCGGCTAAAACGGCCGACATTGAAATCCAGTGAGCGTCGGAATTCGCCGCAAGCAGTCGTGCAAGCGTAGTCTTTCCGGAACCAGGCGGTCCCCACAGGATCATGGAATGAATAGCGCGTTGTTCAATGAGTGTCGCAAGTGGGCGGCCAACTCCTAGTAGGTGCTCCTGACCTACAAAGTCATCGAACGTTTGCGGGCGCAATCGGTTCGCTAAGGGTATCACGAGCTGTTTGCCGGGTTCATGTTGGTCGCCGCCAAAAATTAGCAAACGGTCACTAAGCCTAATCGACATCCATTGGGCGTTCGCCAATCACTTCCATATCGTCTGGAATATCTAGCGAGAAGAGTTCATCTGGAATGGTGAGATTCTCTTCCATATCCTTAAACGTAAACTCGGTTAGTCTGTTTTGCGAATCGCGCACATCAATCGCATCAAGGCGGGTACCGTCAAAATATACAGTGATCGAATTGAATAACTGCCTTGCATCTAACGGTTCAAGCTTGAAGTGATTTCGCGCTTGAACAACGGAGAAATCGTCCAATACGGACATGTCGCTATGTAACAGCAAAGCAACCATGGGCACTTCATCGGACGACGCCAATGTTTGATAAGAGACCTGATGCAAATCGGGATCCACAACGGTGAGGTTGAGCTCGTGAAGCAAATAGGTCATGCTGTAAGGTTTTTTGACCTCCCACTTAAAGTACAACGGCCGACGTATCAGCATCTCACCTTCGAGTTTTTGCAGTTCTTCGCCGTTATCGCTTAACGTCCTTTGAATGAAGTGAGCTTTTAACGTGTCAATATGCTCAAAGCGCTTCAACAACGCCGCTCCAGGATTGGTTGGGCTGGCCTCAGCGAACCCGGTCAGCGCACAAACTGTAACCGCTAGAAGAGGGAAAAGTCGCCCAAGCAACGACCTTGACCATATAAACCTATTCCTCAGCGGCTAGTACCTCACGCCGTCCTTTACGGTCAGGCTCCGAAACTATGCCTTGGGTTTCCATCTGATCCATAAAGCGAGCAGCTTTGTTCCAACCGATCTGAAATTTCGTTTGCAACGCAGACGCCGAAGCCCGTCTTGATTCCAAAACGAAACTCACTGCTTGGGCATAGAGGTCTTCAGCGTCCTCGTCGCCGAAACTCATATCAATCGAATCGCTGCTTATTTCCTCAGTCATCATGTCGTAAACATATTGGGGCGCGCCTCGTTGACGCCAGTCTTCAATCACCGCGAGTACTTCCTCGTCACTCACGAAAGATCCATGAACGCGTTCCGGCACGCTGGTACCAGGGGGCAGGTAGAGCATATCACCATGACCTAGGAGGTGCTCCGCACCCACCTGATCAAGAATCGTCCGGGAATCGACCTGACTCGATACTTGGTAGCTGATTCGGCAAGGAATATTGGCTTTGATTAAACCAGTGATGACATCCACCGATGGACGTTGCGTCGCGAGGACCAAGTGAATGCCAGCAGCCCGAGCTTTTTGGGCAATGCGTGCGATCAGTTGCTCGATTTTCTTGCCCACAATCATGATCATGTCGGCGAATTCATCAATGACCACGACAATGAGCGGTAGCTTGCCGAGATTTTCTTGATCAAGGCCAGTCTTGGGATCCCACAACGGATCCGCCAGTACCTCGCCAACCTGTTCGGCTTCCGCTATTTTTTCGTTGTAGCCTCTTAGATTGCGCACCTTAAGCACCTTCATGAGACGATAACGGCGCTCCATCTCACCGACACACCACTGTAACGCACGCGCAGCGTCTTGCATATCCGTTACGACCGGCGTAAGTAAGTGCGGGATACCTTCGTACACCGACAACTCAAGCATCTTGGGATCCACAAGTATCAATCGCACATCGTCTGGGGTTAAGCGATAGAGCAAGCTAAGCAACATGGTGTTGACACCGACGGATTTACCCGATCCAGTCGTCCCCGCAACGAGCAGATGTGGCATGCGTTCAAGATCCGCGTAGACGGGATCGCCGGCAATATCTTTTCCTAGCGCAAGCGTTAGCGGATGCTTTGCGTCGTTAAATTCAGCGCAAGCCAAAACCTCTTTAAGAGTAACCATCGCACGCACACGATTGGGGATCTCAACCCCAACGACACTTTTACCTGGTATGACCGGTACAACTCGTACGGAACGAACCGCGATCTCCCGCGCGAGATCGTTCGATAGTGAAATGATTTTGTTAACTTTTATACCCGGGGCGAGCAACAGCTCAAAACGCGAGACCACCGGACCTGAAATAATCGACTCTACCTCAATGGAAACGCCGTAGTCGGCCAAAATCGTCCGTAAACGCTCCCCTAATTCGATCAACGCTTGTTTTTCCGCGTCATCGAATTCACTGTTTTGCGATGGCGTTGTAAGTATCTCCAAACTTGGTAGCGTATCAATCAGAATCGGTTCTGTGTTGCTTCTAGGTAAAACCTCAGCAGCTCGCGGTGGCTTGGCAACAACAGCCGCGGATTCCGAATTTGAGACCGTAGGCGCCGAAGCCGTTTGTGAAAATGTCGGTTCCAGACGATCCGGCGGCGTCATGTTCCCAATGGATTTAGCATCCTTTCGATCGTCTTTGCGGCGCGCGCGCCATGCTTCCAACGATGCAAGGGTTGTAGCTGCACATCGCCACAGCCAAATAGCCGCCTTCAACGAAATCCGTGAAACGCGCGTAACGCCGCGGCCTATTACCTCCAGGACATCTAGCCAAGAAAAACCTAGCATCAGTTGCAACGCTATCAACATACCCACTAACGAAAAAATCGTCAATCCTGCCTTATTGACGAAAGCAACCGTGTAAGAAACTACTGTAACCCCTAGTTGACCACCCGGCCCTGCGGGTAACGCGGCATACCCTGTTACGTGCAAAGCTGCAAAAAGCGTTGTGGTAACAGTGAAAAGTAAAGCACCACCACCTCGGCGAGCAATGTTTAGCCAATGGATCTCATCACCCCGCCAAACCATCATTGCAGCACAGCCGCCGAACATGCCAACTGGGATCAAAAACGCGACGACGCCGAGCAGCCAAAAAAAGCCAAAGGCCACCGCCGCGCCAATGGTGCCGATTAGATTTGCGAATCCGCGACTGGCAAAGATTGATAACTCGTCGTTTGGTGCGTAACTTACGAGGGCAAGAAACGATATAACCGCGAGCGCACCAACAACGATAGCGCTGCATTCGCGGAGATAAAAGCTGACAGTCGTTGGCTCCGTGCTAGACTGCGCCATAGCATCATTCCTCCATGAATGACACGCCAATTTTAATGTCAGCGTGAGTTTTCACGGCTTGTAACGAAGCGACGGACAGACACCAATCCATCACAACCGAAACGCCGACACCGACTACGCGCGCCATAGTCGACAGGGGATCACGCCACAGACCAATCGACAAACGTAGCGATCGTATATAGACATCCTAATCCTAGGAGCCTGCGCTGTAAGAAAGCATGAGACTTGGTGAATCTTCCGGTGTCGAATACATGCGACATCTTTGTGCGGGCATCGTCATTCTTCGGGTCATGACATGGCTGTCCGGCACCTCAAGGCGGCCCTGACCGGCCTTGGACCCTAAATCAGCCCTTGATTAGCCCCATGACCGACAGGCATCCAGGTCAATCCCGGTCATGCGGCGGCAAGACATCCACCCATCCGCTTGATATTCAACGCCAGGCACACCAAGTCCCACTCGCCGCGCACTTTGTCAAGCCCACGCAGGCTGAACCGTCGAAATCCTAGCGCCTGCTTGATCCATCCGATCGGCGCCTCGGCAAGCCACTTACGCTCCACGTACTGTGTGCGGCCGGCCTTGGTTGCCATCTTCCTTGCCATGCACGCCCGCACCGGATACCTGCGCGCGTCAACCGCGACCTGGCAACGACCCCCTCGACCCAACGCCACATAACCGTCCACCCCACGCGCCTCCAGTTCCTCGAGATCCGCCTCATTGCAATAATCCGCGTCGGCCAGCACCGTCGCCGGACGCTTGCCATGGACCGCCTGCAACTCATCCAACGGCTTGGTCAATTGCCCCTGGTCGTTGGCGTTACCCGCCACAAGCTTCTCAACTTGGATCGTCCGTCGCATAAAACGTAAGCGATGCCGCTTCGGTATCTGCCGGTCGTTTGCCGAAGCGCGTTCGGCGCGGCGAAGAAAGAAAACCAACGGGCAGGGGATCCATGGATCCCCTGCCTTCATTTGACACGTTAGTTGAGGATCAACTGCAGTAGCGAAAGCACACTCGCCGCCGCACTTGCGAAGACCAAGGCGATGACGCTTATGTTCTGCAGCCTTTCCGACTTCTTCTGGTCGTCAGGTTGCGTCAAGACGGCGTGCAAGCTTCTGTCAAGACCATCCAAACGTTTGTCAACTGCGTCAAAACGCTTATCAATGCCGTCAAAACGTTTGTTCAGACTCTCGTCAAGATCCGCTTCGTACATGTCAAACTAGTCCAACGCGAGCTGAACTGTGGAAGTCGTCGCCATCATCACGCCATCAGCTGCTTTCCGCGAGAAATCATAATCAATTACCGGGGATTTACAGATTCCAGTTGTGCGTTTATACGGCAACGAGTCGCCGGGCGGAGCCCAGCGGCGGCGCATCGGCGCCGAATTGGTAGGGGTTGACATAGCAACATCCTATAAAAGTAACGCTGCGCCATGCCTGCCCTGGCTGGGGAAACATGCCTCAGCCAGGTGACGCGACGACCCGAAGGTCGCCGCAAAAATGCGTATGGCGCCGCGATCCGAAGATCGCGACGCAGCGCTTTCGCGCGGATCGTCTCAGACGTTCCGCGGCGATAATCCCATATGCATGGCCAAAGTCGGCTGACCTTCATCGTCGCGTTGCGCCACCAGATGTAGCTCAACTCGCACTGGACGCGTCAATACCCCATCTCTGGGGATCAGCGCGACCTCCTAGATGTTCATGGTGCCGAGACAAACAGAGATATCCTTGTGACTGCAGCCATCAAAATCATGAAGACGAGTTGGGGTTGTGTTGTTGCTCCAGCAGCGAATTAGGACAACGGTACGCGTATGGATCCGTCTGTCGCAACGTAGACTCAGTAGATGTAGGTTCGCACTCACTGCATCCACTGACGTTACGTTAAAACTAGGACGCAGTTTTAAGCATGACCGGTTCGGTATCGCAGTTCTCACCTCTGCGAGTTCCTTTCGTAAGTTGCGGCTAGCGTTCTTTCTCGTTCAACCAGGTACCCGACTCAATTTTTACGACATTTCATTTGCAACGAACCGATTAAGGACATGTAGAGGTCCGACAACTACTTGCGCACCCAACGACCAAATTGACCCATTGCACCGGTATGTTGACCGTATATCTCACTTGTTCTCAGTATTGATTAATTTACAACCTACGTGAATAGGTCTTCTTTTCCATGATTGACTGCACAGCCACTGCGACATTGATAAGATTTAGAACACAACACCAGTTATTCGTCCATGAAAACAGCACCAAAAATTCGACGCGATAAAGCGAAAGTGATTGATGAAGTTTGGACCGATGCGAGAGTGAAGGAATTTCTCGACACAATAACCCCAGCACAATCCAGCGAGTCGTTCCCTGGCGATCGCGATTTTTACGTCCTCTTACGCGCTTATCAGGCTATGCGCATTGAAGATTTTTCCAAATTTCTTTCTTATTTCATTCAGGCTGGCGGCAATATTCACGCAACTAACGGTCGGCAACAAACCATTTCAACATTTATTAGTTCTCACCGTAAAGCCAAACCGTTCATCAAAGCGATCGAATCGGCACAGGTATTGAAGGCATGACAAAACGGGCGAAGCATCGCTTGGTCGTACTTGGCTCCGGCCCCGCCGGATGTACGGCTGCGTTATACGGCGCTCGCGCTAATTTGCAACCGGTTCTCATAACAGGCATTGAGGAAGGTGGACAACTGACCACAACAACCGATGTCGATAACTGGCCAGGCGACGCCCAGGATTTGCAAGGACCCGATCTCATGGTTCGTATGCTCAATCATGTGAAAAAATACGGTACCGAAGTCATTCACGAACATATTCATGCCGTTGATTTTTCAAATAATCGATTGGTGTTGTACGGTGACGACACTGAATTTGAAGGCGATGCGATCATCATCGCAACCGGCGCTTCAGCACGATACCTTGGCTTACCAAGCGAGCAGGAATTCATGGGTCGCGGCGTTAGCGCATGTGCAACATGCGATGGATTTTTCTTTAAGAATCAGGAAGTTGCTGTCATCGGTGGCGGTAACACCGCCGTTGAAGAAGCTCTCTACCTCTCTAACATCTGTAGCAAAGTTTGGCTAGTGCACCGACGCAATGAATTGCGCGCCGAAAAAATGCTTCAAGACCGACTTTTCACAAAAGTCGATGCAGGCAAAATCGAACCGATTTGGTTTCATGTCTTGGATCGAGTGATTGGCAATGAAGCAGGCGTGACCGGCATTCAATTACGGCACGTACAATCGGACCGAACCCGTGAAATTGACCTGGCTGGCGTATTCATCGCCATTGGTCATACGCCCAATACGAGTATTTTCGAGGGGCTTCTTGATATGCGAGATGGCTATATCGTAACGCAAAGCGGACAAAGTGGTAACGCCACGGCGACAAGCGTAAGCGGCGTATTCGCCGCTGGGGATGTCGCCGATAGTGTATACCGTCAAGCTATCACATCGGCGGGCTTCGGTTGCATGGCAGCACTTGATGCAGAAAAATACCTAGAAGCGCGGAACGCATGAAGAATTCTTCACCCGTAGAACCGTACACGCTCAACAAATTACTCCTACAACTTTTGGATGAGCGTGAGTTCTGGAAATCGAAAACGGTTATCAAACTGGACTTGCCACTGACGGTTTCCCTCTACCTAACTGCGCTTAAGAATGGCTTTTTTCCGTGGAATAATCCGGGTGACATACGTACTTGGCACTCACCAAACCCTCGGGCGGTGTTATTCTTGAACCGATTTCATGTATCGCATTCGCTCGCGCGGTGTGTCAGGCAGAAGCGCTTTGAGGTGACATTCGATCGGGATTTTCAAGGTACGGTTTTAGGCTGTGCTAACCGCGAGCACACATGGTTAGATGACGAATTGATCGGAGCGCTCCAACAACTACATGAGATCGGCATTGCTCATTCGGTCGAATCATGGCTCAACGGCAAATTGGTCGGTGGCGTGTATGGCATGGTGATTGATGGTTTATTCATTGGTGATTCCATGTTCTACACCGAGCCGAACGCCTCGAAAGTCGCCCTGGTCAAGTTGGTCGAACATTTGAAACTTCGCGGTTTTGAGGCGATTGATTGTCAGGTACTCAACGATCACACCCATTCGTTCGGAGCCCGGAACATATCAAGACGCATGTTTTACGAGCTAGCAAACAAAGCGCGAGATTCGATGCCGATGCCTGTATGGGGTTGTGCGGAATAAATTATGAGTACTGCCGGCCCAAAATTACTTGCGTCGCAGCAGCCATGTCCGTACATTCAAGGTAAAACCGAAACACTCTTTCACGTTCAGTTTCCGCAAGAGCCGGATCTTTCAGAGCCACAGCTCAAAGATGCCCTTTCCGAACTATTTTGGTCCGATTTCGCATCACACGGCTTCCGACGCCAAGGCCGCCTGATTTATCGACCGTGTTGTGATGATTGCTGTGCGTGCATTGCAACACGAGTACTTGTCAATGAGTTTCATTGGAAACGCCGGTTTCGGCGCATCATGCGCATCAATGAGGATCTTTCAATCGTACCGAGTCGCCACACGCTCGTAAGCGAATCTGAGGCGTTCGAACTTTATGCTAAATACATCCGTGCACGCCATCAAGATGGCTCCATGTACCCACCCGATCCTCATACGATGCGAACAATACTGCACCTGGAATCGGATCGATCGGACTTTCATCTACATGGATTTCTCAAGGATAGATTGGTTTTCATCGCTCAAACTGATCAATTGCTTGACGGTTTTTCTGCCAACTACACCATTTTCGATCCGGATTTCAATGACCGAAGCCTCGGTACTTTTGCCATCCTTTCGCAAATTGAGCAAGCTGCCAAACATGGCTTGGACTATCTCTATCTAGGTTTCGCGCTCAATTCAGTCAAAAATATGCGCTATAAAAAACAGTTTTTTCCTCAAGAACGTCTCATCAACGACGAGTGGGTTCGCTTCGACACCGCGAGCGATGACGGGGAAGCAACCTAAGTGACTGCAACCTGAGCGGTCTTACGCAATTACAATTGCGCCGCATTTGCAATCAGATATTACATGCCCAAACAAGAACCTATGGAGATGGAAGGGCAAGTTGAGGAAGTCTTGCCAAATACCATGTTTCGCGTCCGTCTCGACAACGATCATGTAATTACAGCTCACATCTCCGGCAAGATGCGACGCAACTACATTCGTATCCTTAAAGGCGATAGAGTTAAAGTTGAATTAACGCCATACGACCTCACTAAAGGTAGGATTACCTTCCGTAAATAGAGCTCGTGTATTTGTGCCGTCAGTCAGTCGGTTGTTTTAGCGGGTTCTTTCTTAGGCGCTGATGGGCGGCTCTTATGCGGACGAGTCGTGATCTTGATCTCGTCATGCTCAATGTTGATTTCCGCAATGCCACCACTATCAGCCAACTCGCCAAACAAAATGAAATCGGCCAGGTTTCGCTTGATTTGATCCTGAATTAACCGTTGCATAGGACGCGCACCCATCTTTTCATCGAAGCCGTTCACCGCAAGCCACTCCTTCGCTTCATCGCTGACCTCTAGCTCAACATTCTTAGTGTCGAGTTGCGCTTGTAGCTCGTCAAGGAACTTATCAACAACCGTACGAATAACGTCCATTGGCAAGGCATTGAAGTCAATGATTGCATCAAGCCGATTGCGAAATTCAGGTGTAAACAATTTCTTGATGATTTCACCTGCATCCGTCGTGTGATCCTGTTGGGAAAAACCTATTGACGACCGACTGGCTTCTTGAGCACCGGCATTTGTGGTCATGACAAGCACCACATTACGAAAATCCGCGCTGCGACCGTTGTTATCGGTCAACGTACCGTGGTCCATAACCTGCAGTAGCAGATTGAAGACATCGGGATGAGCTTTCTCGATTTCATCAAGCAATACGACACAGTGCGGGTTCTTGGTGACAGCTTCAGTCAATAGTCCGCCCTGATCGTAACCGACGTAACCAGGAGGCGCACCGATTAATCTTGAAACTGTATGCCGCTCCATGTACTCCGACATGTCGTAGCGCAACAATTCGACGCCCATAATGCGGGCAAGTTGTCGGCACACTTCGGTTTTGCCTACGCCCGTGGGCCCCGCGAACAAGAACGAGCCGATAGGCTTTTCGTCAACTTGCAACCCTGCACGCGACAGCCGAATCGCCGCCGAGAGTGTCTTGATCGCCTCGTCTTGTCCGAAGACTGCCATACGCAGCTTATCTTCCAGGTCCTGCAAATTCTCCTTGTCTGTCGACGTCACTTGCGCCGAAGGTATGCGAGCGATCTTGGATACGATCTGCTCAACATCCGCGATACCAATAGACTTTTTACGCCGACTGGCCGTTTGAAGTTTTTGGTAGGCGCCAGCTTCGTCGACGACATCAATCGCCTTATCAGGCAGGAAGCGTTCGTTGATGTACTTCGCGGACAGTTCTGCAGCTGCCCGTAAGGCGCGGTCCGTGTAACGCAAAGCGTAGTGATCTTCGTAGCGACTCTTGAGGCCACGCAAAATCTTGTACGTGTCCTCAACGCTTGGTTCACCGATGTCAACTTTCTGAAAGCGTCGCGACAAGGCGCGATCTTTATCAAAAATACCACGAAATTCTTTAAAGGTCGTTGAACCCATGCACCGAATATCACCGTTCGCGAGCGCTGGTTTGAGCATATTCGATGCGTCGGAGACAGATCCGGATGCCGAACCAGCGCCAATGACCGTATGAATCTCATCAATAAACAGAATCGCCCGCGGCTCGTCAGTCAATTCCTTGAGAACTGCTTTGAATCGTTCTTCGAAATCGCCTCGATAGCGTGTTCCCGCAAGTAATGAGCCGAGGTCAAGTGAATAGATCACCGCGTCTTTGACAATATCGGGTACTTGCCCATCGGTGATTTGCTTAGCCAAACCCTCGGCGATAGCGGTTTTACCGACCCCTGATTCACCGACAAGTAATGGATTGTTTTTGCGGCGACGACAGAGGATCTGCAGTACGCGCTCAAGCTCCGTATGACGACCTATGAGCGGGTCAATCTTGCCTTCTCGCGCTTGCTCATTCAAGTTCAGCGTGAACCGAGACAGAGCAGACTCGGATTCGCTTTCCCCCTCGTTTTCATCGGTTCTGCTTGACGTTTCGCCACGACCCTCGGCCATGGCGTCCTCACGCCGTTTCGACACGCCATGGGTCACAAATCGAATAACATCGGTACGATCTACCCCTTGCGCTTGCAGCATCTTGTACGCTTCGGTTTCCCGTTCAGTGAACAGTGCAATAAGCACATGCCGGCCTTGAACGATAGCATTTTTCTGGTTTTGAGTTACCGAAAATAATGCCCGCTGCATGACGCGCATAAAAGCCAACGAATGGTCAGGGCGTTTATCCGGATCATTTTGCGAGCGCATCGTGATGTGCGCGTCAAGGTACTTTTCCAGATTTTTCTTTAGTAATTCAATATCTACAAGCACATTTTCGAGAATATCGACAACATCTTGTATGCTGAGAAGAGCATACAGCAAATGCTCGGTGGTTAGCAGATCGTGACGCTTCTGCATCGCGTGTACCGAGATATTGTTGATGGCTTCGCTAAGTTCTTTATCAATCATTAGGTTTTGCTTTCTCTTCCGCTTATTAAATCGCGAGGGATACTCCGTGAAGTTGCCGATATAGTGCTATTCGCATCAAATCGTTCGTTACGCTCACGTAGCTAATATGGTACTTCCCACGCTAATTTCAAGTAAACTGACCTTAAATCAATCCGTTTTCTCAATTTTAGACAGCAGGGGATGATTATTCTCATGGGCGTATGCGTTCACGCGTTCGCTCTTGGTTTCAGCGATCTCCCGAGGATAGATCGCAACGGTAGCGCTTCCTAGGGTGTGCACCGCCAGCATGAGCTGAATCGCGCGCTCGGTCTCAATACCGAATATCGTCTCGAGTACATGAACGACAAATTCCATGGGTGTATAGTCGTCATTCAGGAGAATGACCTTATACATCGGGGGTTTTTCAAGCTTCGGCTTCTCAGGTTGAACATCTACACCGCGTTCTATGACTAAATCGTCATCAGTATCAACACTCATGGAGTTGCTTTACACACCAAGAAAACGAGAACTTATTTTCAAGTAGTTTACACATCGCAGCGCCTACATGCAGTGAAATCGAAGCGTCTACGAAACTATATCGAACCTAATAAAGTAGCAATCTCGCACCGACATGGAGTCATTGCTGATCATGGAAGATAGTCGCTCGCATGAATCCTACATCTTCGCGATGACAGCATCGCCGAATTCGGAACATTTCAGCAGCGTAGCCCCAGTCATGAGACGTTCGAAGTCGTACGTGACCGTTTTTTCCCCAATCGCCCCCTCCATACCTTGAACGATCAAGTCTGCGGCTTCACGCCAACCGATGTGTCTTAGCATCATTTCCGCCGATAGCACCAATGAGCCCGGGTTGACTTTATCTTGTCCCGCATACTTAGGAGCCGTGCCGTGAGTCGCCTCGAACAGAGCGATACGATCGCCCATATTCGCACCGGGGGCAATGCCGATCCCGCCTACCTGGGCGGCGAGTGCGTCTGAAATATAGTCGCCATTCAAATTCATGGTGGCAATGACATCGTATTCGTCCGGACGGGTCAGAATCTGTTGCAACATGGCATCGGCAATCATGTCCTTAATCACCATTTGCTTGCCAGTGTTTGGATTGGTCAATTGGTGCCACGGCCCGCCGTCCAAGGGCGTTGCGCCGAATTCGCGGGCAGCAAGCTCGTATCCCCAATCCTTGAATGCACCTTCGGTGAACTTCATGATGTTCCCTTTATGCACGAACGTGACCGAATTGCGATCCTCTTGTATGGCATATTGCAGCGCTTTACGGATCAGTCGCTGAGAGCCTTCCACCGATACAGGTTTGATTCCGATGCCGCAATGCTGCGGAAATCGAATCTTGTGCACATTCATTTGCTGACGAAGAAATGCAATCACCTGCTCCGCTTCGGGACTATCCGCTTCCCACTCGACCCCCGCATAGATATCTTCCGTATTCTCGCGGAAGATCACCATATCCGTCTTATGCGGCGAGACCACAGGACTTGGAACGCCTTGAAACCAGCGCACCGGACGCTGGCACACATACAGATCGAGCTCTTGACGTAGGGCGACATTTAACGAGCGGATGCCACCGCCGACAGGTGTGGTCATGGGACCTTTGATGCCCACGTTAAAGTCTCGCATCGCGTCAAGTGTTTCAGTCGGCAACCACTCGTCAGCCCCGTAGACGTCAAGTGATTTTTCGCCGGCATAAATTTCCATCCATACTATCTTGCGGATACCGCGGTATGCGCGCGTAACTGATGCATCAACGACTTTCTTCATGACTGGCGTGATGTCTACGCCGATCCCATCGCCTTCAATAAATGGGATGATCGGGTTGTCTGGTACGCTTAGGCTACCGTCTTCCGTCGCTGTAATACGCTCGCCTTCGGACGGAACGACAATATGTTGGTAGCCCATGTAAGCGAACCGGAGATATAAAAGGGGCGGATTATAGGAAGAGAAATTTAAAAATTAAGTGCGAGAATCGTGTGCTAGGATGGCTTCGGCATCCAACTAACTCCAATCGTCGCGACGCTCGTAATCCTGCTCAGTTGAAGCAATCCACCTCTGCCCGTCCGCGCGAATTTCTTTCTTCCAAAAGACTGCCTCTGTCTTCAAATAATCCATGATGAATTCACATGCCGCAAATGCATCAGGGCGATGCGAACTCGCAACGGCTACAAACACGATTTGTGCGCCCGGTTCGATTGAACCGACTCGGTGAATCACTCGTACGTGTTGTAATGACCATCGTTCATGCGCGGAATCTACGATGTTTGCTATGGATTTTTCGGTCATGCCAGGATAATGTTCAAGGTGCAGACCAGCGACCTGGGTCGCTTGATCCGCATGTCGCACGATACCGACAAACGTCGCGACTGCGCCGCAGTCCGGACCGCCTGCCACTAGGCACTGCTTGTATTCGTCGGCAAGCGAAAAGTCCTCCTGTTGGACGCGAATCTCGTCCAATTTCAGCCTCCGGTGATTGGGGGCAAAAACGCGACTTCATCCCCTTCCCGTAGCGTAATGCATCCTTGGGCTAGCGTTTGGTTAACCGCGAGAGATACGTTGTCGGCTAATAGAGGCTCGATACAAACTGAACCTAACTCTTCAGCGAGCGCTGTCATTAAGTCCTCGCGTCTGCCCGATGCATGTATTTTTAAATCAAGACCGTGCAAACCGAGCGCCTCTTCAAGCGATGCAAAGAAGAGTACGCTTACCCCTATGCGGCGTGCCATGTGCCGGATTTACCACCGGTCTTCAATAGCAAGCGTACATCTTCAATGCAAATACTCTTCTGTACAGCTTTACACATGTCGTATACCGTCAACGCAGCCACCGTCACTGCGGTAAGCGCTTCCATTTCAACGCCTGTTTGACCGTTCACGCTCACTTGAGCCTGGATACACAACAGGTCGCGATGCTGTGCCTCAAATTCGATACCGACTTTGGTTAACGATAAAGGATGACACAAAGGAATAAGTTCGCTTGTGCGTTTAGCCGCTTGAATGCCTGCAATGCGCGCCACGGCGAGCGCGTCACCTTTAGGTAGTGCACCGTCCATGATCTGTTCCAAGGTAGATGGTTCCATACGGACCTTGGCAACCGCGACGGCGGTTCGCTGGGTGACCGATTTTGAGGAAATGTCGACCATTTGCGCGTCGCCGGCGGCATTAATATGACTGAGTTGCGGCATGAACGATTGCTAAAATGACCCCGAATATCGCCTTGACGCTACCGCGTCAACGCATGCGATCTCTCAGAAGCATTTCATTTTAAGAAAGTGAACTCTACTCGAGTCGCCGTTGGATTGTCCGGCGGTGTCGATTCTGCTGTTGCGGCCCTGCTTCTAAAGCATCAAGGCTACGAAGTAGAGGGCGTCTTTATGAAGAACTGGGATGAGGATGATGCCTCGGAATATTGCACTGCTGTGCAAGATTTTGAGGACGCACAACGCGTTGCCAACTCCATTGATATCCCACTACATGCGATTAATTTCGCCGCAGAGTATTGGGATGAAGTCTTTACGGGCTTCTTAAACGAGTACGAAGCCGGTCGTACGCCTAATCCAGACGTGTTATGTAATCGCTATATTAAATTTGCCGTGTTTCAAGACTACGCCAACATGCAGGGTGCGGATTTGATTGCTACGGGCCACTACGCACGTATCAATCAAGATACGGATCCACTTGAGTTGCATCGCGCATCCGACGAGAGTAAGGATCAAACCTACTTTCTCCTTGCTGTGCCGCGCGACCGCTTCGAACGATGTCTGTTCCCGCTCGCAGAACTTAAGAAAAACGCGGTGCGTGAGATCGCTAAAAAACATCAATTGCACGTATACAACAAAAAAGACAGTACCGGTATTTGCTTTATCGGTAAGAGGCGTTTTAGCGACTTCTTGAATCGATTTTTGCCCGAAACACCGGGATTGATCAAAGATACCCAGGGGCGTGTTCTCGGTGAGCATAAAGGATTAGCCTACTACACACTCGGCCAGCGCCAAGGTCTTCGGTTAGGCGGTGTGCGAAATGCAGACGAAGCCCCGTGGTACGTAAAAAGTAAACGAATAGCATCGAACGAACTGGAAGTTACACAAGATCAAAAGCAGCTCGAGGCCTCTAGCCTGATCGCTGTGGAACCGAATCTCTTTGTGGATGAACCGGACGAGCTCCAACGCTGTACAGCGATAGTCCGTTATCGGTCCCAACCAAAACCATGCAGCGTAGATCCGAAGCAATCGCAACTCCACGTTCATTTCGATGAACCGCAACGCTCGATTACACCGGGACAGTACATCGCTTTTTACGATGGGAGCCGGTGTTTAGGCGGCGCAAAGATCGACGCTGTTGGCACAACGTAATGCAAGCTGAAGCAGTATCCCAACCTGATCCTGTCCCAGAGAGCGTAACCAATGAGCTCTTGGCCATATCGCCGCTGGATGGGCGATATCGGAAGCATGTCCAAGAGTTGGCAACATCCTGTAGCGAATTTGGATTGATTCATCGACGTACCATCGTCGAGGTTCGTTGGCTGCTCTTTCTGATTAACGACCTGAAGCTCGTACCTGGCATCACTCTCTCAGAGACTCAGATACGCAAGGTGTTATCGATCCAGGAAAACTTCGATTCCTCGGACGCCGCACGAATTCGTGCGATCGAACGGACGATCAATCACGACGTCAAAGCGGTGGAGTACTTCGTCAAAGAATCACTCGAAAGCCACGGTATGAGCGATCTCAAGGAGTATGTGCACTTCGCATGTACTTCGGAGGACATAAACAATCTGGCTTATGCCATGATGCTCCGCGATGTGCGACGCGATACGCTCCTCCCACATATGACGAACCTCATGCGTGCGCTAGTCGAGCTTGCGGCTCGCCATGTTGCGACCCCCATGTTATCTCGCACCCACGGTCAAACGGCATCGCCGACGACGCTGGGCAAGGAACTCATCAACGTAGCTGCCCGGCTCTTGCATTGGGCAGAAACGTATCAGAACGTCACGATTCAAGCGAAAATGAATGGCGCCGTTGGTAACTTTAACGCTCACGTCGTAGCGTCGCCGGAAATTGATTGGCCAACCGCATCTGCGTCATTTATCGGCATGCTCGGATTTACAGCCAATCCATACACAACTCAAATCGAACCACACGATTGGATTGCTGAATATTTGAACGCCATCGTTGGATTCAACCAAACGCTCCTCGACTTTGTACGCGATATTTGGGGTTACATCGCTCTCGGCTACTTCAAACAAAGACCGATGGACGGCGAAGTAGGCAGTTCCACCATGCCTCACAAGGTCAATCCAATTGACTTCGAAAACGCCGAAGGGAACATCGGTGTCGGTAACGCGATCGCTCGCCATCTCGCGGATAAACTGCAGGTTTCGCGTTGGCAGCGTGATCTTTCGGATTCGACCGTACTGCGCAATGTAGGAGCCGTATTCGGATACACTGCGATTGCCATTCGCAACACGCTACGCGGTTTGCACAAGCTGGATGTCGATCGCGATCAAATTGAATCCGATCTGGAAGACGCGTGGGAGGTACTAAGCGAAGCCCTTCAGACGGTGATGCGAAAGCACGGCTTACCCAATCCCTATGAAACTGTGAAAGCCATCACGCGCGGTCGTCAATTCGACGAAGGACTATTCTTCGACATGCTCGACAGTCTGCAGGTGCCCTCTTCGGTACGCACACAGTTGCAAAACTTACAACCGAATACTTACATCGGCCTGTCTCAACAACTGGCGGAAACCGGCATTGACGAAATCAATCGCCGCCTTGAAGCTCTTTGAAGGTCGAGTAGTACGTTTACCGTGCTTATGGTTGAGTTCATAGCCGCGGGATACCCAGACGGGCGATATCACCGCCTATTGTCTAATAACGCACCAACGTCGCTTTTTCGAACGAACGTTCAGCCTTGGCAAAACGATTAGCGCAAGCCATTTCGTGACTGTCACGATTCGACGCGTAGACTGGGCGACCGAGCGCGAGAAACTGATCGCGATCCGATTCAAGGTATTCGTCGAAGAACAAGCTGTACCGATTGAGGAAGAACTGGACGGTATGGACGAGGTATCTTCTCATTTCCTCGCTTTCGATGACGATCAACCGATCGGCACCGCTCGGCTCATGCCCTCTGGACAGATAGGTCGTATGGCTGTGCTGAAGCAGTTTCGGCGGCGTGGCATCGGTGCCTTATTGCTAAAAGCTACAGTCGAAGAGGCGAAGGCGCAAGGCTGCGACCGGCCATTTTTACACGCCCAAACTCACGCGCTCGACTTCTACCAAGCAAACGGATTCGTCGCCTATGGCGGGATCTTTCTTGATGCTGGTATTGCCCATCGCGCCATGCGTTACAGGAGCTGAAGACCCCCGTATATATTTCCATTTTAGAATGTATTTCTTGCTATCTATTCTCTTTTTTCTTGAGAATCGATTCCTAGAATTCACGCTTCACCCTCGTGCTAGACGGAACAACCATGGCGCTTCACTATCAGCCGCGTACCTCTCGAACTGAACAAATATCTGAATTGGAAGAAGAATGGCGTACCAACCCACGCTGGAACGATGTCAAACGCGGCTATTCGGCAGCCGATGTCGTGCGTCTTCGAGGGACCATTCCGCATCGAAGCATGCTCGCCGCGCACGGTGCGGACAAGCTGTGGGACTTGCTACAAAATGAACGTTTCATTAACTGTCTCGGCGCGCTGACCGGCGGACAAGCGGTACAGCAAGTCAAAGCGGGCATCAAGGCCATCTATTTATCGGGTTGGCAAGTCGCCGCAGACAACAACACATCCGAAACGATGTACCCCGATCAATCGCTCTATGCCGTCAATTCGGTGCCCACTGTGGTCAATCGCATCAACAATGCGTTTCGTCGTGCCGATGAAATTCAGTGGTCCAAAGGTATTGATGACGGCATTGACTACTACGCACCGATCGTCGCTGATGCAGAGGCTGGCTTCGGCGGCGTACTTAATGCATTCGAGCTCATGAAATCAATGATCAATGCCGGAGCCGCCGGGGTCCACTTTGAAGATCAGCTCGCAAGCGTCAAGAAATGTGGACACATGGGTGGCAAAGTACTCGTGCCCACCCTGGAAGCTGTACAGAAACTGATCGCAGCGCGGTTGGCAGCCGATGTTTGCGATGTGCCAACCTTACTCATGGCACGTACAGACGCAAACGCCGCCGATATGCTCACGAGTGATATTGATGAGCACGATAAGCCGTTTATTACCGGCGAACGGACACCTGAAGGGTTTTACCGCACCCGGGCCGGCTTAGCTCAAGCGATCGCCCGCGGGATGGCTTACGCTCCCTACGCCGATTTGATTTGGTGCGAAACCGCCGTGCCTAATCTTGATGAAGCGAAAGAATTTGCCGACGCTATTCACAAGGAATATCCGGATCAGATGCTCGCGTACAACTGTTCGCCGAGCTTTAATTGGAAGAAACATCTTGACGACGCGACCATCGCAAAGTTTCAACGCGAACTTGCAGCGATGGGTTATCGCTTTCAGTTCATCACCCTAGCCGGCATTCATAGTATGTGGTACAACATGTTTGATCTCGCACAAAAATATGCCGAAAATCAAATGACTGCATACGTAGCACTGCAAGAGCAAGAATTTGCCGCGGAAAAACGAGGATATTCATTCGTGAGCCATCAGCAAGAGGTCGGCACCGGCTACTTCGATGAAGTGGCAAACGTCATCCAGGGCGGTAAATCATCCGTTACCGCGCTCACTGGCTCCACGGAAGAAGCGCAATTCAGTTCCACGACAGATGGGCCTGACACCCCTGAGTCACATATTGAAGAACTTGTTCGAGGCGCGGCCAAAAACTAATTCGAATCGTCTCATGCGCCGAGTTCATGGTTCTCATGCTCGGCGCGTTTATCTGTAGATTCCGACTTTACGCGCAGTAAAACGAACATATGCATACCAAGACATGAGGTACAGTTCTACAGGTTGAGCTAAACTTGTGCTGGATTATTAACCAGCAGTTTGTTTTTCGTCAATAAATCGGTCGATTAACCAACGTGAAATCGCAGTGCCGCCTGGTACATTCGGTAACTCGTCGAAGCGAAACCACTTCGCCTCCGCGATTTCCTCATCAAGAAAGGTCAACTCACCCGATGCGTAGTCGCAGTGAAACCCTAACATCAGCGAATCAGGGAATGGCCACGACTGGCTTCCTAGATAACGTAAATTCTTAACCCGAATGCCCACCTCTTCCATGACCTCGCGATGCACTGTCTGTTCTATCGATTCGCCTGGCTCAACGAAACCCGCAAGCGTGCTGTACATACCCATCGGCCAATTCACGTTACGCGCGAGCAACATCGTATCTTCGCGCCGCACCAACACAATGATGCTAGGGCTTAAGCGGGGGTACGCGACGAGACCGCAGGCTGGGCAACGTCGCGCCCGGTCGGAAACATGGTTCGTCATAGGCTCGCCGCAGCGTCCACAAAACTGATTGGTGCGCACCAAATTAACAATCTGTTTGGCGCGACCAGCAAGATAAAACATCCCAGGTTCAACGCGACCTAGCCAACCACGTAAGTTGGAGACGGCGTATCCTGGGGGTACTTCGCCACTAATTTCCAAGGCAAAGCAAGGCCGTTCACGCCATGCTCCTAGATACGTCTTACTATGAACTTCGACATCAAGCCATCGAAATTCATCCGCATCAATAGGCCGCGGTATACCGCCCTCGCTTATGGAGAGTAGCTGATCTTGCAAGAGACAAAAGAACAGTGCGTCCTCACGGAGTCGATTCTCGTGCTGAGGCGGGTACGATATGAAATCGTCAGGTTCAAATGGCCACATATACGAACTGCTCCTTTAATGGCGGAGATTTTAGATTCGCACTAGCCAATACAATGTACCTGCTAGCTCGCCAGGTGATACTGACCAACCGGTGAATTAATCTGCTAGCGTTGAAATATTGTTCATCTATGTATGGAAGATAAAGTGAGTTTACATTCGAGTCCTACGATAAATGCATCATCCATTCTTCATGCCCATTGGCTTAAGTTTCTCGGCTCGTCGCCCGACTGGTACAAGTACACCATCATCGCATTTTTAGTTATCAATCCAATCCTCCTATGGATGCCAGGTCTCGGCACAACAGTCGTTGGATGGGTGCTGGTTCTGGAGTTTATCTTCACGCTCGCCATGGCTCTGACGTGTTATCCATTGTTACCGGGCGGCTTATTAGCAGCGGAAGCTGTGATTCTTGGACTCACCACGCCAGAAGCTATCTACCACGAAGTAGAAGGCAACCTCGAAGTGATCTTGCTCCTCATGTTTATGGTGGCAGGGATCTATTTCATGCGAGACCTGTTGATATTTATCTTCAGCAAAATCCTCATTTATGTGCGATCAAAAATCCTACTCGCACTCCTCGTTTCATTAACCGCGGCTGTTTTATCTGCCTTTCTGGATGCACTTACCGTCATGGCGGTTCTGATTGCCGTCACGTTAGGTTTCTACGCTATCTACAACGCCGTCGCGGCTAATCTCAAGGACGTACCGGAAGACGTATACACGATTCCTGAGTTGGCTGAAGAATATCAAGAAGACCTCATTCAATTTCGATCGTTTCTACGCTCGCTCGTCATGCACGGGGCTGTCGGCACGGCGCTCGGCGGCGTGATGACGATCGTAGGCGAGCCACAGAATCTGTTGATCGCCGATCGCCTAGGTTGGCAATTCATGGAATTCGTGTTTCGAATGGCGCCCGTTACCATACCGGTTCTATTTACCGGTCTCATAACCTGTCTGCTATTAGAAGTAACACGTTCATTCGGTTACGGCGCACACATCCCACGTTCCGTTTACCACATACTCAAAGAATCACACGAAAAAGACACGTTAAGACGCACACCCGCAGAAAACAGCGCACTCATCGTCCAAGGCATCGCGGCGGTGTTATTGGTACTAGCACTCGCATTTCACGTCGCACCGGTTGGATTTATCGGTTTATTGATTATTGTGTTACAGACGACGTTTAATGGCGAAACGGAAGAACACAACATTGGCAAAGCGTTCCAAGAAGCTCTGCCGTTCACTTCGCTCTTGGTCGTTTTCTTCGCCATCGTGGCTGTCATTGAAGGGGCCCACTTATTCAAACCCATTTCCGATTGGGTACTGAGCCTGCCGCCAGATATACAACCTGGTATCTACTACCTTGCAAATGGGTTATTGTCAGTTATAAGCGACAACGTTTTCGTCGCAACAGTATACATTCAAACAGTCACCGATGCCTTTGCAAATGGCCAGATTACCCGAACACAGCTTGATCTCCTCGGCATCGCTATCAATACAGGAACAAACATTCCAAGCATTTTGACGCCAAATGGGCAGGCTGCATTTCTATTCCTGCTGACATCGTCGCTCGCGCCGTTAATTCGCTTAAGCTACGGTCGCATGGTGGTCATGGCAATACCTTATTTCATTACCATGGGAACGGTAGGCTGGATTTGCGTTAATTGGATTGAATTAATTCAATCCTGGTTCAGCTAGCTTTGCCATGTATGCGGCATGCGCTTCGAGCTCTTCGGAGGTCGCTCGAACAATGACTGGATTTTCGCGTTGAATATTGAGCAGTCGTGATTGTTCGAATACCTCTTCTGTTTCTTCAAGTTCACCCAGCAGATCGTTCTTAGATTCCAACATTCGCAGATATACCTCGGCTAGTAACTGCGAATCAAGCAGTGCACCATGTTTATCGCGATCACTCCGATCTACCGAGTACCGATTGCAAAGAGCGTTCAGATTCACTTGGCCAGACGGATGGATTTCTTTAGCTAACTTCAAAGTATCAGTGATCTGACATAGATCATGCATGCGTTCCGACCGATCGGCACGCTCGAATTCGGCATCAATAAATGCGATATCGAACGCAGCGTTGTGGATCAGCACCTCCCGTTCACGAATGAATTCGATGAATTCACTTACAACATCAATGAAACGAGGCTTCTCAATCAAATCATCTAGCGTAAAACCATGTATTTCCGTCGCCGCATCGTCAATCTCACGCTCTGGATTCAACAAGCGGTGAAATTCTTCAGCGGTATGCATGCCATCCTTAACCACCGTTGCACCGAGTTCAATGATCCGATGACCAGCTTCTGGATCCAACCCGGTTGTTTCAGTATCAAGAAAGACCTGAATCACCTATTTAGCCTTAGGATTTGCAATCGATAACCTTCGTAGTTCCTCGCGTGCGTCCGTTCGAGCTTGCCTGACCATCGCAAAAGTTTCTGCTTGCGCCCGCACAGTAGCTAAGCGCCAATCAACTTCTACACGGGTTAGTTCTTGATCCAACTCCATCCACAACTCAATGTTTTGTGGTTTGCCGCCATCGGCTTTACGCCAATGGCGCTGACGCCAGCCATGTCGCCACTGAGTAACGCCTCGAAATAAATACTCCGATTCGGTAGCTATTGACACACAGGCGTTCGAAGGTAATGACTGCACCGCGGAAATTGCACCTGACAACAACGCATGATTGAGTGTTGCGTTATGCAATACCTCGCATGTACTCGTTTTGGCGCTTTCCTTTTGACGAATGTACGCCCACGCACTTGCGATCGAGCCGACATTAGACGCCGCTAAAAAGAATTCGAAGTCGTAGCGCTTGTGCTGCTCAGCTTGAATGGTCGACTCAGCGATGGATTCACCCTTTGAGGATGAATTCTTGACCCGATATCGATTTAAAGCAGCGTCTCGCGCAGCCGTATCAACCGATTCATTATGCTCGTTGCCGGCATGTGCCTTAATCCATTGCCAGTCTACGCTCACGCGTTCGTTTTCTGCGTCTAACGCCATCCATAAATCGTGGTTCAAAACGGGCTGCCCTTTGCCGCGCCGCCAGCCTTGCCGCTTCCAATTGCTTATCCACTCGGTCATACCGCGACGTACGTACTGAGAGTCCGTCCTTATCACTACGCGCTCGCCACTATCGCATGAACGCAAAGCCTCAATTGCGGCAGTCAACTCCATACGATTGTTGGTCGTATGTTCTTCGCTCCCAGAGACAACCATTGAAGGCGTATCGTCAATCACTGGGAGGTACGCCCAACCGCCGGGGCCTGGATTGGTCGGCGCACACGAACCGTCGGTGAATAGGACGACCCGCGGGCCTAAAGTAGGAGAGTTATGGGTCGGCGACAAGTGCGTCTGTCTTAATTGAAGCCTCGGACCGCAAACTGACAAGGAATGACGTTAATACACGTTCCTTTACATTGTCTCTGGCCATTTTTTCCAACTCTTCCTGCTCACTTGATTCAAGAACAGCGAAATCAGCCAATTTCTGCCGAGCCGTTGTGACGATGTATTTTGACGGCAGATACTCCGAGTCTGCCGTCACAATGACCCGGTCGCCATCAACAGGCAACGGTTCTGCAAAAGCAACCGTTAGAATGCCGGGATCTAACGTATGAGAGTCGCGTTTTACACCCTCAAACACTCCCCATTCGGCGCCTGCGGCAAGCGCCGCAGCATCGTAATTCTTGTCTTCGCGCAACTGCGCAAATACTTCCGCATGTTTAGCGTCTCGCGCTGCGAACGCCGCCTCCGAAACGAGCTGCTGCTTGATTTCAGCCGTCACCTCTTCTAACGGTTTAAGCGTCGGTTCCGTTCGATCAGTTAAACGCCCAACGATGATGGCTTCCTCGCCGACTTCAACAACCCGGCTATTGAACCCGCTATCAATGACATCGCTATCCATGAACGCACTCCGAACACTGGTATCCGCAAAAATGCCTTCAATGGATTCGTGATTAACACTCTGTAGCATCTGGATGTCAACTTCGAATTCATCCGCAATCGGCGCGAGCGAATTCGATTGTTCGAAGGCCAACTTATCAACTTCGTCAAATGCGTCTTTCAATTTGCCAGCCGCTAGATCTAAACGGTGCGCTTCGAGTAGCCCATCCCGTCGTTCCTCGAACGGCGGATGCTCTATGTCTTCAACTTCAAGCAACTCAATGATGTGATAGCCGAATGTGGTCTTAACTGGTGCAGAAATCTCGTTCAGCTCGAGTGACCACAATGAATCCGAAAACTCTTTGACATATTGATCACGATCCGAGAAGCCAAGGTCACCGCCATCAGCTTTCGAACCCGCGTCTTCGGATAGTTCAGTCGCAAGATCGCCCAGCGACTCACCGGCATCAATGCGCTCGCGTATTTCAGTGATCAGCTCAAGCGCTTCTTCATCCGTTCGAGTTTCATTGATTTTGATTAGCAGGTGTCTACCGCGACGTTTGGCGTTGGACTCTAACGCCGTCATTTCCGCTTCGTAAAGAGCCTGGAGTTCCTCCTCGCTGAGTTCCTCGTTGGACAAAAAGCGCTCTCGATTAATCTCAATATATTCGAAGTCGTACGTCCCATCAGTCATGTACAAATCATGATTGAGATCGTAGTGCGTAGCGATATCTTCGTCGGTTACGCTGTCTGGGTCTTCGAAATTTTTATGATCGAATTCAAGCACTGAAATGTCACGTACTTGTTTATCGAACTTGGCGTTTAGACGCGTTTCAGAACCTGTAACAAACGAAGTGTCTTCCAGTGCGCGAAGCAGATCTGTTCGCACTCTCGAATCGCGCTGCTGTCCCCGCAAGGTTTGCGTAGACATGCCACCGCGTTCTAGAGATTCGCGATACAACGTTTCATCGAACTTTCCGTCAGCTTGGAATTCAGGAGCTTCTAGCAGTAATTTCTCGAACTGCTGATCGGATAAAGTCAAGTCCAACTCATCGCCAGCTTGCATAAATAACTCTGTATTGATGAGCCGCTGCAATGCAAACTGTTCGTTGATGAACCGATCCAACTGCTCTTCGGTAATTGATTCACCATAAGTATCTCGGTACGACTGTTTCGTGCGCTCAATTTCGGCTGCCAATTGGCGTTCGGTGATGTCTTTGCCGTTGATGGTTGCTACGGCCGGCTCGTTCACGGCAAATAGATTGAAGGCCCCGAAACCGAATAGCGTCAGAACCACAATGATTAATCCTGCCACGAATTTGGCAGCCCACGATTGTGATGCGTTACGAATTTTGACCAACATGATGTTTTAGCGCACCTACTAGCGAGAGACTATAGGATGCCGCGTCAACACGAAACGGCAACCTACAATTTTTTTATGAGTTGCACGCAACGCTAGGCGGTGCGCACAACACACAACGATGTTGATTATTTGTTTAAGCGTTCCTTCAATCGGCTGCCTGGTTTGAACACCGCATTGTAGGACGCAGCCACTTCCATGGTTTCGCCTGTTTGAGGGTTCCGACCCGTTCGGGCGGAACGATGCCGAACTTCGAATGTACCGAAGCCAATGAGCATGACCGGATCGTGTTTGATCAACGAATCGGAAATCACATCAAGTATTGCATTGAGTGATTTCTCTACTTTGCCTTGTGTTAGTTCCTCATCCTTTGCCGCTGCTGCGCGAATGAGATCCGCTTTATTCACTACTATGTCTCCGTAGTTGATTTAAATGAAAGGAGACTGAGCGTACAGCAAGACCCGCGTAGGAAAAAACCACGCGACACCTCGCTGCGATGCAGTGTCTCCTTGAATTGTCTCGTACTCGCAGAGCCCGAGGATTGGTTTGCAATGAACCCAACTTGACGCTCACTGGGTCAAGAAACAAATGATTCGCGATTCTATACCGTATCACCACCACTAACTTTCTTTTCTAACGGTTTGTACTTGAGCATCGGTTTATGTGTTTTGCAATCGCGCACCATCTTTGCATCAACAACGACGCCAACGACATCTGATTTAGATGGAATTTCGTACATAACGTCGAGTAGAACTTCCTCCAGTATGGAACGTAAACCGCGCGCACCTGTCTTGCGTTCGACAGCTCGCTCAGCGATGGCATCCAAGGCATCGTGATTAAACACCAGATCAACGTCTTCCATGCTAAATATGGTTCGATACTGCTTGACGAGCGAGTTTTTCGGTTCGGTGAGAATCTTGACGAGTGCTTGGGTGTCGAGTTCCTGCAGTGTCGTTACAACCGGCAATCTACCAACTAATTCAGGAATGAGCCCGTACTTGATTAAGTCTTCCGGTTCAACTGTCTTCAACAACTCACCGATTTGGTCCGAATCGTTTCCACTTTGAACGGTCGCATTGAACCCAATGCCGCTCTTGGATGTGCGATTTTGAATCACTTTTTCCAAACCGGCAAATGCACCGCCTACGATAAAGAGGATGTTAGCCGTATTGACTTGAACGAATTCTTGCTGGGGATGTTTACGCCCGCCTTGTGGGGGGATAGAGGCCGTTGTGCCTTCAATGAGCTTTAACAGCGCTTGTTGGACGCCTTCACCCGATACGTCCCGCGTAATTGACGGGTGATCGGTTTTGCGCGAAATTTTGTCGATCTCGTCAATATACACGATCCCACGTTCCGCCTTTTCCACCTCGTAATCGCAGGTCTGTAGCAGTTTTTGAATAATGTTCTCGACATCTTCGCCAACATAGCCAGCTTCCGTCAATGTAGTAGCGTCAGCTATGATAAAAGGAACCTTAAGCATACGCGCTAAGGTCTCTGCAAGCAATGTTTTACCCGATCCAGTAGGCCCAATAAGCAGGATATTGGACTTGGCAAGCTCTACATCCGAGTGCGTGGTACTGCTGTTTAGCCGCTTGTAGTGGTTATAGACGGCGACGGATAGGATACGTTTCGCGTAATCCTGGCCTATGACGTAACCGTCAAGAAACTCGTTGATTTTTTTAGGGATCGGCAGTTCGTCCGCATCTTGTTGGTCTTCCTTGGTTTGATATTGCCGAGGATGATTAATAATGCTGGCGCAGATCTCGACACACTCATTGCAGATATAGACATCGTCCTGACCTGCTATTAGTTTGTCGACTTCGTTGCCGTTCTTAAAACAAAACGAACACTCGGCAACATTGTCCGATCCGCCTTCACGATCACTCATACTGCTGATTTCCCCATGGTTGCTTTCACTAAACCTCTTACCTCAGATTCAAAGAATAGCATGTTAGACCTACGGCCGGCACACCGGTAACGCAGCATACTATGCAACTGTACGACGAATTTTGTCATCAAGATCGTAGCGGAGTTATCCGTTCGCTGCTTTCGGCAATCTATCACGCGGTTCTTGTACCCTGTCAATCAGACCGTAATCAGCCGCCTCTTGCGGCGTCATCCAATAGTCTCGGTCGGTATCTCGCGCGATTTGATCCATACTCTGACCGGTATGCAACGCTAAGAGCTCGTTAAGTTTTTGTCTTATTGCAAGGATTTCACGAGCGGCAATCTCAATATCCGCTGCGACACCTCTTGAGCCGCCTGATGGCTGATGCAACATGATCCGCGAATTAGGCAAGGCAAAACGTTTTTTCTTAGCGCCGGCGGCAAGTAAGAATGCGCCCATGCTTGCAGCTTGTCCAATACACGTTGTTTCAACATCGCAGCGCACAAACTGCATGGTATCGTAGATCGATAATCCGGCGGTTACCGAACCACCTGGCGAATTGACATACAGGTGAGTATCCTTGTCTGGGTTCTCTGATTCGCACCATAGCAATTGAGCGACAACAACGCTCGCAACTGCATCGTCAATGGGACCGTTGATAAAAATGATGCGTTCTTTGAGCAGGCGCGAGAACAGATCGTAGGAGCGTTCGCCCCGGGCAGTCTGTTCAAGCACCATGGGTACAAGGGCCATACTAGCTATTCTCTTTCTTTTTCTTAACCTTAAGGAGCAGTCTCTTGAAAAATCCTGTCTCCTCTTGCAACGTTTCCGATCGGTTCTGATCTTCCAGCATTGACTCAGAAACGCCTATCGCCTCGTCCGATCCCTTCGCATCGACTAGCTCTCCCTCGGACCCATTCACCACAGGCTCTTCAGTCGGGCGATCAGCTGTTACGCTTGCTGCTTTAGGCAGCGGAATCGAAGGGGCGATTTTAAGACTTGCCAATACGCCTTCTTCGGCCTTTTCAAATTCCCAGATCAGAGTGCGCAATGTGACTGTCTGCTCTTCAAAAGTTACCTCCTCAAGGATTTGATTCAGGCACTGATTCCAAACACTTTCATTGGCAAGATTTCGATAGTTTTCTTCACTATAAACCCAGTCCAAGTAGTCCTGGTTATCGTTGAAAATCCTACTCGCATTCTCCACTTGGATCTTGATTCGTTCCGAAACCCAATCTTGGTCAGGTTCGATATCGTATTTCTCGGCAACTGCTTCTTGCATCAATCGAAGCGACATGCGTTTCATCGTCGAATCAATCAATGTCGTTAACTGTGATCGATCTCTTTCAGTGATCGTATTCGCAATTTCATTGATCGCTGCTTGATCGAGCTGGTCTGAACTTTCTTTCTCTTCTGATTGGCGATCATCATCGTGGGCGGTGGACCCGTGTATGGATTGGTTGTCTTCGCCTGTCCTACCTTCCAACAACAAATCAAAGATCTGCTCTAACAACAATGGATGTCCAATTCCCGCCTGTTGCAAGCTAGGCGCTCGTCTAAATTCCTCGAATAACGTTTTGCGCGGCAATACAGTTAAATTTCGCTTCACTACCTCCCATATAGCCCGAGTACGAACAATCTGGTCCGCATATTCCTTGCCTCTATCCGCCATGACATCTTTCGCGGCAACCTGAAAGTCATTTAGAGAAGCTACAGTATCAATTAAATGTTCCGGTATAAAAGGGTCTAGTCCTAAACTCGCTATACGATTCGATTCGATAAGCGGAAGGTCACCGATCTCTATCCCAATGATCTCTATTGATGGCTTTTCCGATAAGTCACGCTCTATTTCGGGAAATTCGTTAAGTAGCTCCTCGCGTGAAACCTCAATCCGATCGTTAAGTTTTTTACCGACGAATTTCTCATGGAATTCGCGAGACAAATCATTCCGGGGCGAAAGCAGTGAAATCTTCAGCCTGTCAGATTGATCGCTCTGTTCATTTTTGTCTTTATCCTCATTCGCGCTTTCTCCAGCGGTCGTTTGACGTGATTGCCACGTAAATTCAACGCGGTCACCCGCTTGAATCTCGACCCCTTCACCACGCAGCTCGTACCAGTCAATACATCCTTCACGCGCTAAATTAACTGCGGATGCGACTGCCGCCTCCGAAAGGTCTACCACCGGACGCACAACAACCACTTCCGATAAATCGCCTAATTCAACCTTTGGAAAATTTTCTACTCTTGCTTTGAAGGTGTACGAAACATGCTCTTGAGATTCAACTAGGTATGGCCTGCCTATCCAACTTGCCGTCAGTTCTTTTTCTTCTTCGAGTATCGTCCTGCAGCGTTCACTCACGAGCTTATCAAGCATCTCCTGATGGATCTCAGATCCATATCGCTGCGTAATGACCTTGCGCGGCGCTTTTCCTTTTCGAAACCCCTTCAGATTCGCTACAGCAGCGACTTCGTTGGTGTAGTTCTGAACCCGATCCAATAAGGTTTCATGGGTCACGGATATGGTGTATTCGCGAGTTAAAACGCCAATTTGCTCGTAATCGAAATCCATAGTTGATTGCACTGCATAAATCTGGGGTGGATGAAGGGATTTGAACCCTCGACAGCCGGAACCACAATCCGGGGCTCTACCGCTGAGCTACATCCACCACTCCAAGCGATTTTACGAACCAAAATTATGAATGGCACGCCTGGAAGGACTCGAACCTTCAACCGTTGGCTTAGAAGGCCAATGCTCTATCCATTGAGCTACAGGCGCTTTCGGTTCTTTTCTTCTCTTCTCTGTGTTCGCTAATCTTCCTGACAACCAACATTCGCCGCGTGAGGCGTACTACATCTCATCTTGATACCGCCAAGTGAAGTTAGCCGAACCAGTGCCCTAGCGTTCAAAAAGCCTTCATATCCTCTGCCTAAAGCCAGTCTCTAAGCCACGGGGAAGCACCGCGCCGGCCCAAGTAACGAACTGAAGAAAACTACACCGATACTCACAGCCGGGCACGTTTCATGGTCGGGGTAGAGAGATTTGAACTCCCGACGACCTGCTCCCAAAGCAGGTGCGCTACCAGACTGCGCTATACCCCGACGCACCAATTATCTAAATATGAACGTATCGCGCCACATTGATCGGCATAGCACAACCATGTCAGCTACCTAGCCACCAAGCGCTCAACGTCATCATATATATCGCCGAACAGGTTGCACATGGTACGGGTTACCGGTACAGTTTAGCAACCGGCATACCATCTACGCCCGGCTAAATCTCTGCTCGAATAACGGTATGCTCAACCGGGTTTTCGAGCACCTGCAACGAGAACAGATCGTACGGTGTGCATGAAGCTTGAGACCATGTTGATCGACAGCACGCCTTAAGAGCCATCCCGCTGGAACGGGTGCTGAAAGGCATGATCCAATCCATCGGCCAGTCTCGCAACAGCTAGACTACCAAGATTCAGATGTCGGCGCTGGGTATGAACCCGTGGTACCACCGCGGCGAACTGGATCGAACCTTGGATAGATAACCATGAAAGGTACAAGCAGCGCCACACATTGAGCGGTTGTTTCGTCGGTTGCAAGGATGCCGTCACATCCTCTCGCAATGCGTGAGACTCGACGTGATATGCCTCGGATGCATCGTCTGCACACTCGTCATCAATGCGTTGCGATAGGGTTAACCAAAATCTATTTGTCGTTGTCGCTACTGCGACTCGAGCCATGAGGCAATGCCACAGCCCTGAGTATGCTCAGACACATGAAGATGCCCACCGTGGCCCAGAATCCAGGACCTTGCAATGATTCGGGTAAAAAATCGAACATCGCACCGACACCCAGATAAGTCCAAATAAACCAAAACGGAATCGCAAGGAATGTTGCCAGCAAAAAGCTCAACAACCAACCAACGATTGGGATCGCGTTAATCATGTTTTTCCTCAAATTGAATTGACGTACGAAGGCACCAAGACTAGGCAACTGGCCTCGGCGCTGGGGTATGCACCCTCGGTACCGCCGTGGTGAACTGGGTCGAACCCTAGGCAAATAACCATGAGAGGCACAAGCGATGCCACGACATTGAGCGGTTGTTTCGTCGGTTGTAGAGATGCCGTTGCATCTTCTCGCAATGCATGAAACTCGACGTGATATGCCTCGGACGCATCGTCTGCGCACTCGTCATCAATGCGTTGCGATAGGGTTAACAAAATCTATTTGTCGTTGTCGCTCCCGCGACTCAAGTCGTGAGGCAATGCCATAGCACCGAGTGTGCTTAAGCATATAAAAATACCACAGCACTGAGTATGCTCAGGCACATGAAGATGCCCACCGTAGCCCAGAATCCAGGGCCCTGCAATGGCTCGGGTAAAAAATTGAACATCGCGCCGACACCCAGATAAGTCCAAATAAACCAAAACGGAATTGCAAAGAATGCTGCCAGTAAAAAACTAAACAAACCACTAAATATTTCGAACATGTTTTACCTCAAATTGAATTAACGCACGAAAATTCAGAAGAATCTGCATGCTCAACGCGTTGTACTTAATCCTAATCGACAAAGATTCTCGATGTAAGCTACATTTCGTCCACCATGGCTGGCAATCCATCAAATCGTTACCCATCCTGCCATGACGAACGCTTGATCGAAGCAACCTACAATTTGCGCGTCAGGTCGCTCACACAGCGTGTATTTGCCATTGGCAGCCAACATCCTTGACGGCGAAAAAATTGCCCAAGAAATTCGGGCCGAAGTCAAAAAAAAAGTCGCACAACGCAGTCAACGTAACCTACGCTTACCCTCACTTGCCGTCATTCTTGTCGGCGAAGACCCGGCTTCCGAGCTGTATGTACGACTCAAGAAACGGGATTGCGAACAAGTAGGTATTGACTGTCATGTCTATCACCTACCCGCAAGCGCTCGTGAAATCGAAATTTGTGCATTGGTCAAGCGAATCAATGCCGATCCAGCGATTGATGGCATTCTCGTCCAACTTCCTCTACCCGATCACATCAATGACCTGAACGTTATCGGCGAGATTGAGCCTCGGAAAGACATTGATGGCGTATCCCCACACAATATGGGGTTGTTAACGCTTCGCCATCCAGCCCACCGAAGCTGCACGCCTAAAGGTGTCATGACACTATTGCAGCATACCGGGGTCAAGCTACTTGGCGCTCATGCAGTCGTTGTAGGCGCGTCAAATCATGTTGGCAGGCCCATGGGCTTGGAATTGCTACTCGTAGGCTGCACGGTCACCACCGCACACAAATTTACAACTAATACCAAGCAAGTTGTGCGCGAAGCCGATATAGTAGTTTCGGCGACGGGCCAAGCAGGGCTGATTCAGGCAGATTGGGTCAAACCGGGGGCCGTGATCATAGATGTCGGTATTGAGCGCCAACCGGATGGTTCTTTGCTTGGCGATGTTGATTTTGCTAGCGTCTCAAAGGTCGCGGGTTGGATCACACCGGTACCTGGTGGCGTTGGCCCCATGACTCGAGTATCGCTACTACAGAACCTTCTTGATTCGGTTAATCGTGCGTCGAAATGACGCGCGCGTTCATCTCAGACTTACATTTAGATTCGGAACGAAGCGCTAAGTACCAAGCGTTCCAGGCTGTGCTTTCTTATACCGCGGAACGCTACGATGAGCTGTACGTACTCGGAGATCTAGTGGAAGTTTGGGTCGGCGATGACGACGATTCAATGTTCGCGCATAGATTGACCAACGACTTACGCCATTGTGCCGAGCACATACCTGTTTTCTTGATGCATGGCAATCGGGATTTCCTATATAGAGAAACGTTTGCGAAAAGATCAGGAACGCAACTTCTTACTGACCCATTTGTCCTTGAAGCATCGGATTTACATGAACGAATCCTGCTCGCACATGGCGATGCATACTGCACTACCGATGCCGAATACATGAAGCTGCGTACGCTCTTTCGTTCCCTTTCATGGCAAGATCACATCTTAGCTTCGTCGCTTGAAGAGCGTCGCGTATTTGCCCGTTCATTACGCGAACAAAGTAAAAAAGCCAATCAGCTAAAACCTGCCAATATCACCGATGTCGAGGAAATTGCAATAGAAAACGATCTACACGAGCACAAATGCACAAAAATGATCCATGGCCACACGCATCGAGCTGGCGTTCACACGTTGCACCATGGCATGACACGTGTAGTGCTCGGTGATTGGGACGATTGCGGGTGGTTGCTCAGCCAATGCGGCGAGGAATTCACCCTTGAACGCTTTGCTATTTAAGCGACATGATGTATCGGCATACTGCTGTGGAATTTAAATGATCATCATGGTTGCTCACCAACTCACAATATAATCCATTAGCGGTCCAACCGACTTGTGCCTCTATCCGGACCGAGCTGCCAACCCTTATGTAGATAGAACTCAAAGTGCCGATTTTTCGTCTCGGCAACTTTTCGTATAGTAACAGTAAATAGCCGCCTAACTGTGCCATGAGCCCTTATGTTAGTGAGACGACAATGCCCAGATTGTGCCGCCGAACCCGATAAATGTACCACTGTCTGCGGTAACCCGGACGACGAGAGCTCACCTAACACTAGAGGAACCTTTCGTTTATTCCGTGAGTGATAGCTGCGAAGGCTCAGAGTATATTAACTAAGAGGAAGGATACGCACAAAAGAACCCAAAGTTAGGAATTCGTGTACCATGCAGATAGCAGAAATGGTGTAACAAGATCTATGGTTCCGTAGGTCACTCCTCCCAGGGCGATGATGTTCTAAAATATGGAGCTGGTAGTGATCGTGCGCTAAGATTGAAATATGGGACGACTACCCCTACGATCCGATTAATTCCGACTCCGAACTATATGGACAATTTGCTCGCCTGTAATGAGCTCATCACTTACGCTACCGGTATTGTAGCAGCCCTTGTGACAGGGGTAGCAATAATCGCTGATAACAAAAATTACAGCACTCTGATTGCTGGCGTTAGGGTTTCTGTGTCAATTATAGCAGCCTATGCAGCTGCAACCATCGCGCTGGGTAGTGGCATTTATATGTACAGTAGCTATATCTATGCGTATAGTGGCCATGTTGGAGAACAAACTATAAAGTCATTTTTCACTGAATACCCTTGGTTTATCAGCTTCTATATAACCCTTGGCATTCTTTGCAGTCGTACATTTATGTACGCACATCAGCACCAACGCAAACTTCAGGAAGCCGACCAAAAAGCTGATTCTAGAGTGCCTGTCGCCAAGGACTAGGGCTGGCCCTAGCTAGTGCCAGAACACCTCAAATGTATCCTACGAAGTCTCAGTTTCAATAGGGGCTTATATACCTAACTTGACATAGCAAGATAGCTTCATTTGGCTCTTATGTAATCAAATGTTGATTTGATCTAACATATAGCTAAAATGATGTTCAACCTATTGATTTTGCGCATGATGAAGAGAAGCGCGTTCGAGACCTGATTAACCCAAACCGCCGCGTTGACGGCTGCGTAGAAGCGGCAGACGGTCAAGACGCGCCAAACGGAGAAGGCTGATGAGCTGCCCGCGTCGCGGACGTTCGCCCACTGTGGCAGCAAGGGGGTGGTACGGCATGGGAGAGTGCTGGTCTGGTGCGTTTTTGCTGTCGCGCGGCACCTGTGGCAAGACCTTCACGGCATTGACGGGCACGCCGTTGGCACGGTTGCGTTTCAAGTCGACCTGGATGGCTTATCAAGCGTGCATGCGCACGCGGATGACGCTACATCAGTCGGCCGCGGCATGTGGGATCAGTTACCGCACGGCGTTTCTCTGGCGACATCGGTTCCTGGCCAACGCGCGCACGCCGACGGCCCTTGAGGTTATCGTGGAAATGGACGAAACCTATGTCCTGGAAAGTTGCAAAGGCAGTCGCAGCTTGCGACAACGCCGTAAGCCGCGTAAGCGGGGCGGTGGTCGCGGGGTGCCCCGCGGTCGGAGCCAGGCGCATCGGCCGGCACTGACGGCCGTGGCCCGCGGGGGTGCCACGTACGCCCAGCAGGCGCCCGACACCACGGCGACCATGCTCCAGGAGAACATCGCGACCTGGACGACCAGCGATCGTCAGTGATGCCTACCCCAGCTATCGCGCCGCCACGCGCGAGGCGGCGCGCCATCACCAGGTGATCAATCGCCAACGCGGCGCATCGGTGCGAGACGACATGTGGCACATCAATACCGTCAATAACCGCCATAGGTTCATGAAAAAACGCCTGCATCATGACCACCGCGGCGTGTCGACCAAATACCTTGACAACGACATGCGGTGGCTACAACGACACGATTTCCATCCCGACCAAACCACCGACACGAACTTCATGATTGAGCAGGTCGGATCGGATACACATATAACAATATAAGAGCCTAAAATTTTATTCTGGTTAAAGCAACCCTATCCCGTGTCTTCTTACCGCGTTGTCGAGTTCATGCTACTCCCTGGCTCTCGGAGTAAAGCGAGCAAGTTGAACCAACTGGCCGGCGCGAACCGATGGGTGTGGAATCGAATCCTGGCGGAAACGCATGCGGCGTATCTCGCGTTCAAACACGATGGCAAGGACAAGCCGTGTCTCTCGTTCCATTCGGTCAAGGACGCGCATGGCAACATCCTGCGTCCCGGTCTAGCCGCGCGATTCGTCGCGTTGCGCAAAGACACGCCCTGGTTACAGGAACTACCATCAAACGAAGTGCGCTACGCCTTGAAGCGTCAGGCTGACGCGTGGCAACGCTTCTTCAAGGAGCCATCGGCGGGACGACCGCGATTCAAGTCGTATGGTCATGGCGATGCATTCACCATCCCGCAAAAGGTACGCATTCGTACCGACTCCAAAGGTATGACATACCTTGCGATTCCTAAAACCGGGGCATATAGACTTCAACGATCAGGCGGTCATCCGTATGCCGAGGCCAAGCCAAAGCAGGTGGTAGTCAAACGCGTCCTGAACCGATGGCGCTGCTTTGTGACCTACGACATTGGGGAAGTCGCGCTTCCAGACAACGGCCTGTCGGTTGGCGTGGACCGCAACTGTGGTCAGATCGCGACGAGTGACGGACGTTTTTACGTCATGCCTGATGCTTCCCGCTTGCACACGAAAGCGCGCCGCTATCAGCGTCGCATGGCGCGCCGCAAGAAGGGATCCAACCGGAGAGGGATTGCCAAACACCGCTACGCGAAGGCGCAGAAGAAATTGGCGATGATCCGTAGAAACTACCTGCACCATGCGACTCGTGACTTGAGCAACCGCTTTGGTACGGTGTGTATTGAAGATCTGCATGTCAAGGCAATGACAGCTTCTGCGAAAGGTACCGTAGCAAATCCCGGCGTGAACGTACGCGCCAAAGCTACACTGAACCGGTCCATCCTTGACACGGGATGGTCAATATTCGAGTGGATGCTGGCTTACAAGACGCACCGGGTGGTGCAGGTTGACGCGGCGTATACGTCGCAGACCTGTTCATCTTGTGGTCATGCAGCAAAGGCAAATCGTGTTTCGCAATCCCGCTTTCACTGCGCGCATTGTGGCTTCAAGAGCAACGCCGATATGAACGCGGCGTTGAATATCAAGGCCCTGGGGACTGGGGCATCTGGGCGGCTCAGGAGCGTAGGCGTTGGCCTCTCCGATGTGGCTTTGCGTAAGCAAGGACGCGGTACCCGTCAACGAGATATGCAAACCGTTGACAGGTTCGTGCCTGTCAACTTAGGTATATAAGCCCCTTTCAATAGGCATTTCGGCTTGGAATTTGTGCGGCCTCCTTTGACATGTAGCAAGCTCTCTCGCTTATGCTTCCCCCTCGTCGGCATTGGGTGCCACATGCCTTCAGCGGTCTCCGATAGGTACTTGTGAATCTCATTGTTCGATTTTTTCGGCCGAGCTAACCACCTTATCTTTATCTGCGCCCGTCAAATAGCTAATGCTCATTTAAAGCCATAATCATGTAAAACCGTGGCCATGTCCATGCAACTATCCAGCATTTGCTTCAATGCAGGGCTTCGCCCTGTCAGATCAGGCACCATGACCTCGTAAACGAGTTACTTACGCCAAGGCATGCTTTCAGCAACGTTCAGTTTCAATATTGCGCCTCAACGGATTGACGGTGATGTGTAGAAGAGACACAAACCTTCTCATGCGTCTGATCCGCCAATGCTAGTCGCAAGTAATTCACCGAGACACCTAATTGAGCAGGGCACTACTGCCAAAGTAGTTCGATTGTACATCGTCACCTCGTTTACCTGCGGTGCCTTATCAACTTTCGATAAACCATGCATTGGATATCACATGGTCCCAACTGCCAGTTGGCGTTCCAAGGGGCTAATGTCGATAACGTCAGCAATGCTGCAATATGTTCACAAGATCGTGGTTTGATGTCGCACATGAAAAAGCAACTGATCAACTAAACGAGCTGGTTCCTGATTGGCAATCCATGCAATGAGCGTTATCGCACATGACTAGCGGGCCCCGAATTTGTTTTATCAACGGTCATTTCAAGTTTCATCGCCCATTGAAGTGCTTGAGTTCTTCTCGTGAGATCCGTGCAAACCTGCGGCAAAGGCCCAATCCGTTCCACACTGGTGAATCAAAGACATAACCGAAGCTACTGCTTTTTCTCGCAATTTGCTTGATCTAAAAACAACAGATCAATCTGCTCATGGACTTCTCGAATCCATGATACCGGCGTTCTACAGCGCACAAGCTTCAATTAGTGGTGGCAAGCAACGTTAGCGACTCCGAATCTTGTAAATTTGCTCGAATGTGCTGCGCGACGCTTCGTAGTAGAAATCCTCAATGTGCTTGAGCACATTCAGCGGGTCTTCCGAACCAGCAACATCGTATGGACGATGAAGTCCCCAACCGGCGTAATCGCCTTCACACCTTGCTAACGCTTCATAAACGCGCAACGCTAGATCCGAATCATCCTGGGCTACAAGCGTATTCGTTTTATCAAAAAGTAACGACGCGTTGTCTATACGGACAACTGCTAGTACACTGTCGCGTTTCAATGCCCCTAGGCGAGACAGAACCATTTCCCGTTGTTCCGACGAGAAGCTCTGCCAGTCACGAACTTCATTAAAGAAACGTTTACAGCCGCGACATACAAAGTCGCCGTGTGACGTCGAACAGATTCCTACGCAAGGGGTTGAGCGTTGTCGCGGTTTTAGGAAATGCTTGGCATGATGTGCATTGCCCGGCTTCCTGGACAGATCTTCAGCCATTGATGTGAGCGTCTATCTGCTCGTCGGCGGGCAAGTCGATATCGAACCCGTCGTCAATCGCTTTAGTGTAATCGTTGCGTTCAAGCGATAACTGACTCAGATAAGAATCGTCAACGCCTACGCAGTTGTAGCGTCCGTCAAATATTGAACACTCGAATTCAGTAATATCGTCGTTCCATCGCTTCACCGCGCGCTTGAGATCGTCAAGTTTCTGATAAATGAGCAAATCGACGCCCAAAATGTCCTGAATCTCGGTTTCGGTACGATTCGTGGCGATGAATTCGTCCGTACTCGGCATGTCGATACCGAACACATTCGGATAGCGCACTGGTGGTGCCGCGCTTGCAAGATAAACCTTTTTAGCCCCGGCTTGGCGACACTGTTCAATGACTTCGAGGATTGTCGTACCTCGTACGATCGAATCTTCTACAAGCAGCACAACCTTATCGCGTACTTCGAGTTCGATCACATTGAGTTTCTGCCGCACCGATTTTTTCCGAATGGATTGCCCGGGCATGATGAAGGTTCGTCCGATATAGCGATTTTTGACGAATCCTTCGCGATAGGCGACATCTAGGCGTCGCGCTAGTGGCAATGCTGCAGTTCGACTCGTTTCTGGAATAGGTATGACCACATCAACATCGTGCTGGCCTGCAGGGAAGCGTTTTACGACTTGGTCAGCCAACGCTTCGCCCATACTCAAGCGCGCCTTGTAAACAGATATCTTGTCCAATACAGAATCTGGTCGCGCCAAGTAGATGTATTCGAATATACATGGGGTATAAGCATGCTGTTCAGCGCATTGCTGCATATGCAATTCGCCATTTTCCGTGATGTAGCAAGCTTCGCCAGGCTCAACATCCCGCAGCAACTCAAATCCCAAAATATCCAGCGCGGCCGTTTCACTCGCGAGGATGTAATCCATTCGCCCTGACTCGGCATTTCTACGCTGACCGACTACCAACGGACGTATGCCTCGAGGATCCCGAAAGCCGACGATACCGCTACCAATGACGAGCGCTACGACTGCATAAGCGCCAATGCACTGCTGATGCACTGCGGTCACTGCATTGAAAACGCTAGCAGGTTCGCTGACCGCCTGATCGCTATTCTGTAATTCGTGCGCGAATACGTTCAGCAGTATTTCAGAGTCGGATCGTGTATTAAGATGGCGGTTGTATTTCGTTGTGATATCGTGTCGTAGTGTTCTAGCGTTGGTGATATTGCCGTTATGTGCCATGCAGATACCACAGGGAGCATTGACGTACATCGGTTGCGCTTCAGCCGATGTGGCAGTACCTGCCGTGGGGTAGCGCACGTGCCCGACGCCCAGATTGCCGCGGGCGCGCAACATATGACGCTCTTGAAAGACTTCGGTGACTAAGCCATTGGCCTTACGTAGAGCGAGTCGATCACCATCCGAGATTGCCATCCCGGCCGCGTCCTGACCGCGGTGCTGAAGAATCAGCAAAGCGTCATAAAGATCTTGATTGATCGGCGTTCCACCGACAATGCCAACCACACCGCACACGTCTAGACTCCCTCTTGCATAGTGCTACTCGAATCTAATTCACCCAACTAACTAAAAACTCTATAAGCGCGCGGGTATCTTCATGAAATACCGCAAGCCAGTTATACGAAAACGAAGCCACCAGCTTCGGCGAGTTCGGCAACCAACGCAACACACAAGCAATGATGACCAACACGAGTAAAAAACCACGAAAAACACCTAACGCCAGTCCAATCGTTCTATCCGCGGCTCGCAGCTCGCTCTCGCCCATGATGGACTTGATTAGTTTCCTTATGATCCCACCAACGATTGTTACGATGCTGAATACGACAATAAAACCAACCGGCATCCCCCATGGACTCCGATCTTGAGGGGAAGTGCCAAAAATCAAATCACCCACGAGTACGCCTAGAACTAAGCCGCCAACTATCGCAATAAAAAAAACGAGCGTCTCGACCGTATCTACGAGTGCTCCGCGAGAGTAACCCACATAAGCTGAAATCAGCACAAGCACACCGAAGCCGAGATCCCAAAAGTTGAACACGCTCAAGGTCTAAACGCTACGACTACAGCATCAAGTTCGTAACGGGTCTTAGCGAGGTCGCGGAATTCGTTTGCCGCAACAAGCTCACTGAATGGTCCCACCGCAACGCGGGTCATTATGTTCCCGTCAATCTTAGCCCGAGACACCCAAGTTCGCTGCCCGTCCTCCTTGAGTCGTTCGCGTAATGCGTTCGCGCTTTCTTCATTCCGAAAGCTGCCGAGTTGAACGGCCCAAGTCTTCGTCTCCGATATTGGAGTGTCAAGAGTTACATCTCCTAAGCGTGTAGCGGTCTCCACCAGAAAACCGTCCTCACTGACGATTTCTCTCAGTTCGCCGCGCCTTTTTATCACTTCGCCCACATCGGGCGAAGGTATGTCGCCTACTGGTTCGATCGCAAGTTCTGCCATGGGCTCAATCTCTAACGACGGGCCGGTAGGTTCATCAAACAGCATCGGTACAAAAATCACGGCGAGCGCGGCTAAGACAACGCCACCGACGATCCGATCGCGAGTCCGGATTTGCATTACGTGGCGTTGACCATAGTGCGAGCCATCAAGAAATTCCTTGCCCGTGAAACGACATCGACAGATCCAAATACAACAATCGGTACGTCATTTTTCGCGAGATCTACGGCTCGATTTAAAGCTCCGCTTAATGCCGGCTCGACATAGCTTCGGTCAGGCGAACGAGGCAAAATCTTCATAAGCGAGTGGGCCGACAAGCCGCGATTACCGTAAGAATCAGTAAAAACCCAATCCCTTATCCGAGCTTGATCAGGAACCAACGACGAAGTTGCCTCACATATGCCTCGAACATCCTTGTCTCTCAAACATCCAAAAACCGCCACGCACTCGTTGATATTTTCGTTGCCAAGCCCAGCTAGAAGGAAACTCACACCGGCTGGGTTGTGCGCAATATCCAGTATCCAACCGCGCTCAAGCGCACGAATGTGCTCAAATCGCCCCGGTGGCTTTGCCAAGCACCCCAAGGATGACCATACTTGATCGTTAACGTGGGGTAGCAATGCTGCTGTTTGCACAGCTGCTAAGAACGCTTCATGATTTATGTTCGGCTTGAACCGACCAGATACCGACTGCTGCTTATTGTTTGTCGTCATAAAGATCGTACCGTCTCTAACACGCCCGAATTCGCGACCCAACTGAAACACGGGACACTGGCGTTCCAGCGCAAACTGTGCAATGACCCTATTCTCGCGAGTACTGCCATATACAAGGGGCTTACCAGCACGCGCGATCGGCACCTTTTCTACACTAATAGCCTGAATGCTCTCGCCAAGAATTTCTTTATGATCCAGATCGACATTGGTAATAACTGCCACATCAGCATCAACCACATTAGCGCAATCTAGTCGGCCTCCTAGACCGACCTCAACGATTGCAACGTCTACGCGCCAACGTTTAAATAAACAAAGTGCTGCCAGTGTGGTCAAATCGAAATAGGTCAAAGGTAATGTATCAGATAGAGACGCAATACCTAGAACGGCCGTCAAACATTCTTGTGGTGCTACATTGACGCCATCAAGTCTGATGCGTTCGCAGAAATCGTGGAGATGTGGCGATGTGGTACTGCCTACGCGTAGACCTATCCGCGATAGTATTTGCTGAAGATAGGACACAGTTGTACTTTTTCCGTTCGTACCTCCTACAACGATCTGTTGAGGCGCCACGCGCTGTAGCCCATGCTGATGCGCAAAATCGCGCACGGATTCGAACGTGCGCGACTTTTCAACCCGTGCACGCTGCGAAGCGATGGCTGAAACTTCCGACTCTACTCGTTGACCAGATACCGACATCGGCATTCAGCCTTGCGCGATGGCTTGCTTAATTGAAGACGTTAATGCTCGCATTGACGCGAACGCATCCTCGGTTGATTGTGCGCTGCCTAGCATGTCGACTAATGCACTGCCAACAACTACCCCATCTGCAACCTTAGCGATCGCAGCAGCCATTTGAGGCGTTTTGATCCCAAACCCCACGGCGACAGGCAACTTGGTGATCGCATTGATCTCGGCAACGCGATGTGCCACATCTGAAACGTCAAGACGGTCCGAACCTGTAATGCCTTTAATCGAAACGTAGTAAAGAAACCCGCTGCCTTTTGCTGCAAGTTTCCTAATACGGTCCTCCGGTGTCGTAGGGGCGATAAGCAGAATCAAATCAATACTGTTGGCTGCAAGGATTGCAGCGATTTCATCGGCTTCTTCCGGTGGTAAATTAACAACAATCAAACCGTCCACGCCCGAGGCCTTCCCCAACCGTGCGAACTCTTCAACGCCCATCGCCAGAATCGGGTTAAGGTAGCCCATGAGCACTACCGGCGTCGTTGTATTGGATTTGCGAAATCCAGCAACCATCTCACACGCTATGCGCAGCGTTATGCCGTTAGCCAATGCACGCTCGGATCCGCGTTGAATCGCCGGCCCATCGGCCTCAGGATCAGTGAATGGCACACCCAGTTCAAGAATGTCAGCCCCGTGTTCGGATAGAACGTGCATAGCAGGAACGGTCACCGATTGTTGCGGATCGCCCGCCGTAATAAACGTAATAAGCGCTCTATCGCCAGCCGCCGCGAGCTGTGAAAACGTCGCTTCAAGCCGGCTCAAAAGCGGTCCCCATCAATGCGCGCAACCGTTTCGAGATCTTTGTCGCCGCGTCCGGAAAGATTCACCACGATTGCCGTATCGCCATCGCTTTGCGCGGCGACTTTTGCCGCCTGTGCAAGCGCATGCGAAGATTCGAGCGCGGGCAAGATGCCTTCGGTTCTACATAGCAAACGAAATGCGTGGAGCGCTTCGTCGTCGCTTACCGCATCGTAGTGCACTCTTCCCGTATCCTTTAGATACGCATGTTCCGGGCCAACACCAGGATAATCAAGACCAGCCGAAATTGAATGCGTGTCAAGTATCAAACCATTCTCATCCGTCATCAGGTAGGTATTCGCACCGTGCAATACACCAGGTGAACCGTCATTGAGTGGTGCTGCATGTCGTTTTGTATCCAATCCTTCACCTGCTGCTTCCACGCCGATCATTTCGACATCAGGATCACTGAGAAACGGATAGAACAATCCCATAGCATTCGAACCACCGCCCACGCATGCGATGAGGACATTCGGCATGCGACCCAATAGATCCAAGCATTGATCACGACATTCCTCGCCGATAACTGCTTGAAAGTCCCGCACCATCGCGGGATAAGGATGCGGACCCGCAACGCTGCCGATGATGTAGTGGGTTGTATCTATATTCGTGACCCAATCCCTCATAGCTTCGTTCATAGCATCCTTGAGGGTTTTGGACCCTGACGACACGGCTTCTACGTGTGCACCCAGTATGTTCATGCGGTAAACGTTCGGTTTCTGGCGCTCAATGTCCGTTGCACCCATATAGACCGTGCACTCCACGCCCAAACGAGCTGCCACCGTTGCAGTTGCAACGCCGTGTTGACCGGCGCCGGTTTCCGCGATGATTCGACGTTTACCCATGCGCGCCGCGAGTAACGCCTGGCCAATCGTATTGTTAATCTTGTGTGCGCCGGTGTGATTCAAGTCTTCCCGCTTGAGAAAAATGCGCGCTTGGCCCACCTCTGCTGCAAAGCGTTTCGCCTCATAAAGCGGCGAAGGTCTTCCTACATAACGTGCAAGATCCTCACGAAATGCCTCGCAAAACTTCGGGTCACCCAAGGCACTTTCGTAGACTTGCGTCAATTCATCCAACGCACTCATCAACGTTTCCGCGACGAACCTGCCACCGTACGGACCGAAGTGCCCATGAGCATCCGGCAGCATGTTAGCCCCTTCCGGACGGTCAAACACGGCGCGTTGCCAATATGAAACGTTGCATGCGTTTGTAGCTCTTTCGATATCCTGTACACTCGATTCCAGATGCGACATCAACGCCCCACGGATTGGTTTGCGCTATCGCATCGCCGACATTTTCCGGCGTCAAGCCCCCCGCAAGCAACACACGCCGATCGCTGCTCGCTGGGAATTGCGTCCAGTCAAACGTCTTACCCGAGCCACCCCCCATCTTTGAAGCCGAATCCAAAAGGTAGGCAAACGTATTGGGATATTTCTTGGATTCCCGCACAAAATCGAGCGATTTCAACATCTTGAACGATTTAATGTATGGTAGATTGAACAGCTCACAAAACGACTCGGTTTCATTACCACTAAATTGAAGGAAATCCAGATCAACCTCAGTTAAAACTCGACGCACTTCGGATTCCGCGGGATCCATAAAGACGCCGACGAAAAGTGATGCGTCTCTACGGGATGCAACCATAGCCGATGCCGCCTCCACATCTACGACCCGAGGGCTGTGAGACACGAAGTTGAGACCAACTAAATCACAACCTACGCCTATCGCATGGTCTAGTTCAATCTGATTGCGAATCCCGCAGAACTTTACGATAGTCACGTTCGTACCGCGCGTCGATAGTAGTCCGGTGGTAGCTGCACTGCACAGAAACGCTCCGTACCCATGCCGAGACCAAGCGCCGCAGGTATCCGAACCGAGACAGGCAGATCGAGCTCTTCCGCAAATCCCACGGCGGTAAGGTATAGTCCTTTCGCCTGGGCAGTTGGGGGCGCCAAAGCACGATTACGGTTCACCAAGAGACTCAACACATCTTTGGCGTTCATCTTGCCACTACCCACGGCGCGTAACACTGCCGCGAGATTGCGAACCATATGTAATAAGAAAGCGTTAGCAGCAACATCAATGACCACGCACCGACCCACGCTTTGTACATTGAGATGGTAAATGTATCGCCAAGCTGTCCTTGACCCGCATTTAGCCGCCTGCAGTGAGCTGAAATCGTGTTCGCCAAGCAAATGTTGAGCCGCACACCGCATTTGCGCGATATCAAGGGGCTCATTGATCCACGTGACGTAGTCTCGTAAAAAAACCTGGTGATCTGATCGCAGCCCGTATATGTAGAGGTAGCGCCGCCATAGCGCAGAAAAACGTGCATGGAATGAAGCTGGCACTTCGCGTACCCACACGATCGCAATGGCATTCGGTAACAATGAATTCGTACCCATTAACCACGCCCGTTCAGAACGCTGCGCGGATGTTCCAAAGGTGATCACCTGCTGGGTTGCATGCACACCACGGTCTGTACGACCCGCTGCCGCAATGACGATCGGCTCGGCTGCAATCGAACTTAGCGCGTCTTCCAGTTCAGCCTGTATCGTACGTACTTCCTGCTGTCGCTGAAACCCAGCGAATGAGGAACCGTCATACTGCACACCAAGCGCGTAATGCTTCAACGCTAGATCGCGTAGAAAGGTCGCGCCTAGTTTAGGATCGGGAGCAGCTCTTCTGCGATCTGAATACTGTTCAGAGCTGCGCCTTTGCGTACGTTGTCAGAAACGATCCACATGTTGAGTCCGCGCGGGTGCGAGATATCTTTTCGCACGCGTCCGACGAACACAGAATCCGTTCCGGCCGCATGATCAACAGCTGTGGGATAACCTGCGGGCTTACGATCGTCGAGCAGTGTGACGTTTTCAGCGCTTTCTAACAGTTGACGGGCAAAGTCAACGCTAATCGGCTCCCGCGTTTCGATATGTACTGCTTCGGAATGACCGTAAAACACCGGTATGCGCACGCATGTGGGATTTACCTTGATTGATTCGTCCTCGAAAATCTTCTGCGTCTCAACGACCATCTTCCATTCTTCCTTGGTGTAGCCGTTCTCCTTGAAGTCATTGATCTGTGGAATAGCGTTAAAGGCGATTTGCACAGGATGTACCGTTGATTCGGCCTGCTTGCCGTTGAGAATTGATGAGGTTTGATTAGCCAATTCTCGAATTGCCGAAGTGCCCGCCCCAGACACTGCTTGATACGTCGCCACATTAATGCGTTCAATGCCAACGGCATCGTAAATCGGTTTCAACGCAACAACCATCTGGATGGTCGAGCAATTTGGATTCGCAATGATGCCGGTGTCCAAGCCTTCTTTAATACGATGAGGGTTTACTTCCGGTACGACTAGTGGAATGTTTGGCTGCTGACGAAATTCCGATGTGTTATCGACGACTACGGTACCTGCTTCCGCTGCCCGCGGTGCATGGATCTTCGACACCGAGCCACCCGCCGAGAAAAATGCAACTTGCGTATCAGCAAAATCGAAATCGTCAAGCGCTTCGACCTTGATCGTACGTCCTTGGTACTCGAACGTCTTGCCAACCGAACGGGGACTCGCGAGAAGGCTCACACGTCCCACTGGAAAGTGGCGCTCTTCAAGCATGTCGCGTAGCACCTCGCCCACAGCGCCGGTAGCACCGGCGATTGCAACATTTATTGCTTCCATGATCTAAGTTAACTCCTGCAAGACGGCATCCGTCATGGCATCCGTGCCAACCTCCCGAATGGATTCGTCAGTTACCAGCGGCATGATGTCGACAGTTCGAAAACCCTGACGTAACACGGCATCCACTGCATGCTCGATCCGGCTGGCCAGCGGCCCTGCATCCAATCCATAGCGTAGCATCATGGCTACAGACAAAATCGTAGCAAGTGGATTGGCAAGATTTTGTCCTGCGATATCCGGTGCGGTACCGTGTACCGGCTCATAAATGCCGCGATTGTCCGCGTTTAACGAAGCCGACGGGAGCATCCCCAACGAACCGGTCAACATAGCAGCGATATCAGACAAGATATCGCCGAACATATTGCCGGTGACGATCACGTCAAATTGTTTCGGCTCACGCACCAACTGCATCGCCGCGTTGTCCACGAGTAGATGCGTGAGCTCGACATCTTGATAGTCTGCGTGCACCTCCGTAACAACATCTCGCCACAGTTGCGTAACTTCCAGTACATTGGCTTTATCGACTGAACAAAGTTTGCGACTTCTTTTGCGTGCTAATTCGAATGCCGTACGGGAAATACGCTGAATTTCGGTCTCGTCGTACACATAGGTATTTATGCCGCGACGTATGTTCCCTTCGACCTGCACGCCGCGCGGTTCACCGAAATAGATGCCGCCTGTTAATTCGCGTACGATAAGAAGATCCAGATTGCTCACAAACTGCGGTTGCAGTGAGGAGGCTGCTACCAACGGTTCAAACAGAATCGCCGGGCGTATATTCGCATACGCATCCAACCCTGACCTCAATCCGAGTAAACCTTTCTCGGGCTTCTTGTCGACAGGTAAGTTATCCCATTTCGGACCACCTACCGCACCAAGGAGTACCGCATCGGCTTCTTGCGCACAACGTAACGTTTCATCCGTCAAGGGCTCACCATATTTATCGATGCTGATGCCACCCACTTCCGCTTCATTGATGTGCAGCTCAATCGAATCTTTGGTCACTTCCCGTAAAACCCTGACGGCGTGCGGCATGATTTCCGCGCCGATACCATCACCTGGTAGGACAAGAATGATTGCCGACCTCATGTGGCAGACCCTTCGAACAACCAAGGGTTTAAGCCTTGATGGCGAGATTCAAATGCCTTAATGTCGGCCGCGTGTTCGAGCGACAGCCCGATTTCATCTAATCCCTTCAACATGCGTTTTTTCCGTACTTCGTCAATACGGAATCTATAGACCACACCCTCCGGCGATGAAGTAACCGAATGGTTACTTAAGTTGATGTCCAAGACAAGAGGTTCGCGCCGCGTCGCGAGCTGAAACAGCTCGTCTACCTGTTCGCTAGGCAAGGTAATGGGTAGTAAACCGTTGTTAAAGCTATTGTTGTAAAAAATATCGGCAAATGTGGGCGCAATCACACACCGAATACCGTACTGAAGTAACGCCCACACAGCGTGCTCTCGACTTGAACCGCATGCAAAGTTCTCGCGCGCGAGCAAGATGGACGCATCGACATAGCGGGGATCGTTCAACACAAAATCTGCAATCGGCTGGCGTGCGCTCAGCGGTTTACCAATCTCGCCTTCGTCGCTAAATCGCCACGCATCAAATAGATTGTCCCCAAAGCCCGTACGTTTGATGGATTTGAGAAACTGCTTCGGAATGATTTGGTCTGTGTCGACGTTAGCTTTATCTAACGGCACGACCACTCCATGATGGCTCAGAAATTGCAGCGGATTCGTACTCATTGCAGATATTCTCGAACATCCGAGATGGCGCCAGCGATTGCGCTTGCAGCTGCCGTTGCAGGGCTAACGAGATGGGTTCTGCCAAGATATCCCTGCCGTCCTTCAAAATTCCGATTCGATGTGGACGCACAGCGTTCGTGTGGTGCCAGTCGATCATCATTCATCGCTAGGCACATTGAACATCCAGGATCTCGCCATTCGAAACCGGCCTCTAAGAAAACCTGATCTAACCCCTCCATTTCTGCTTGACGTTTGACAAGTCCTGACCCGGGAACAACTAGTGCGGACTTTAAATTCGATGCAACTTTACGACCTTTCGCCACTTGAGCTGCTGCACGAAGATCATCAATGCGCGCATTCGTACACGAACCTATAAAGACTCTATCAAGCGGCATGTCGCGCAACGAATGACCTGGACGTAGATCCATATATTTCAACGCGCGCTCGGCCGTTTCAGCAGTTGCCTGATCATCAAATGAGCCAGGATCAGGAATGGCTTCATCCACCCCAATCACTAACTGCGGATTCGTACCCCAAGATACTTGAGGCGATAAGTTTTCCGCATCGAATATGACGGTCCGATCGTAGTAAGCGTCTTGGTCCGATCGAAGATTCTGCCAAGACGCAACAGCTTGATCCCAGAGGCGGCCTTTGGGTGCAAAAGGACGACCTTCAATATAACTTAAAGTAGCATCGTCAACTGCTACTAATCCTGCACGAGCGCCAGCCTCTATCGACATGTTGCATACGGTCATACGACCTTCCACGCTAAGCGCATTGATAGATTGACCTGTGTATTCGATCGTGTGTCCGGTAGCCCCGGCTGTACCAATCGCTCTAATCAGCGCCAAAATAATGTCTTTGGAGTACACCCCGGATTGAAGCGACCCAGCGACTTCAACACGCATATTCTTGCTCTTCTGCTGCACAAGACACTGCGTTGCTAGGACATGTTCCACTTCCGAGGTCCCGATGCCGTGTGCTAACGCCCCTAATGCACCGTGGGTTGATGTATGCGAATCCCCGCAAACCACAGTCATGCCGGGTAGAACCGCCCCTTGCTCGGGACCGATGACATGAACGATACCTTGCCTGATATCAAGCAACTCGAACTGGCGGATATCAAACGCTTTACAGTTTTCGTCGAGTGTGACAACTTGCTCTTTAGCAATTGGGTCCTTAATGCCGGCCATTCCCAATGCTCGATTCCGTGTGGGAATATTGTGATCAGGAGTCGCAAGATTCGTATCCAGACGCCAGGGACTACGGCCAGCTAGTCGCAGGCCTTCGAATGCTTGCGGCGAAGTTACCTCGTGAAGGAGGTGACGATCAATGTAAAGTAGGCTGAGACCATCGTCACGTTGACACACGACATGAGCGTCCCAGATCTTGTCGTAAAGGGTCGCCAAGACGAAAGGAAGAGGATATTCGGCACGAGATTATAGGAAATCTTGCCCCTTCCAAGCCATCCTGAACCAATTGAACTCGATAAACGTGACCTCGTTAGTCGGTGGTTGACGAGGGCCAGTACTGTCCTTGAACAAAAAGACGGGAACCACCGGCGTTAGTGCCGCCGGCATCTGCGACGACCGATCGTCAAAACATCGCTCGACGATTGATCAATTTGCAATCTCACCCGTTCAAAACATATTAGGGGTATTCGTGATGTCGTGGCAGGCTGCGGAAGTCACGCCCGCGACCCCAGTCGCCGCGCTCATGGGTGCTATTGCTCACGATTTAGCGGTACTGGGAGAAGGTAGCTAAACCTTGAGAAGCCACCCGAACGACCCGCCTCCGAAAACGAGGACCTGCCTACCGAAACGCGACGGGGTAGGCTATGAATGTATCGTCGTCCTCGCCTTGATTCTCCTTGAGGCTATACACGAGCCCTTTAGAGGTGCTATACAGAAAAACACCGTCGTGCGGTGATTGTGTGTAGCTGCCGTGCTCAGACATCACATAGCGGCAGGTTGACGATTCGGCGGTGGCTGTGTCTGCGCGTTCGCAACGAACACGCCTGCGATAACGATTCCGATCGCCACCAAAAGCAGCATGAGCGGACGGAAGTGCCGATTGATTAGATCAATCATTGGTATTGCTCTAATATTGCTAATGGCTCTGTTCCGATCGCCCTTGGGGAGTTTGAATATGGAACAGCGAGCATAAGCCATTGCTCCCCTCTGGCCCAGCGCTCATAGTATATAGCCTCTAAGCTAAAAACTATACTACTACATTCATTGGATAGAAGCGCATGGGCGTTTGTGGGGGGGAACAGTCCTTCACTTTGATAAGATGGTTGGCTGAATTCAGTCGCCACCACATTCCACTTACAATCCGGTGAACGAGGAACCGAGTTGTAAGCCCTAAGTCGGTCTACCTCGTAATCAAATTTTTCGGGGCGGAATACATCAGCTCCTTCGGAATCCAACATCCTAGTCAAGCCGTAAGCTATACCAGTACATTCGTTATATTGAACTGCATGGTGGGGAGCTGGCATTAACGGAATGATTCTGTCGCCCTGCTTGTCACGTAGATCGTAGTTAGGCTGTTTTGTAGGCTTCACAATCCACTTACATTCCGTCTCGTCGGTTGAATCAGAGTCAATTTGACCTTGCGCCATTGCCAAGCCCACCGCAACGAAGCCGATCGCAACCAGAAGCAGCATGAGAGGGCGGAAGTGTCGGTCAATAAAGGAAGTCATATCGTTAATTCCGTTGGATTGACCTTGAATGTTATCACCCCGCTGGACGTGTTCTTTTTTAATTCAACGGGCGAAAACTCCGAACGAGCGTCGCCGACCTACAGTCGCTAAAGACTGAACTAAACGGCCTCAGGGCCGGCGGTAAAGCGTGGTGGATGTATCCGCTCAACGATACCGCCACCGAAGTAATAGACCAAGACTTCTGAATGAGCCGTCGTAAAACCGAGCGTAGTGATTGCGCCTCGTTTCACGCAATCACAATACCTCATTTGGATGCAGTAGCTTGATTGCGGTTAGCGCACCACATCTACATTCTGGGCCCGATCGCGAAGACAATGATCCATTAACACAAGCGCTGCCATCGCTTCAATGATTGGGGTCGCGCGAATTCCGACGCAAGGATCGTGCCTACCTGTGGTACTTACTTCCGTGACTTCGCCCGAAACTTTTTGCGTTTGACCTGTTTTTACGATGCTTGAAGTGGGTTTAAGCGCCACGCTAAGCGTGATGTCCTGACCCGAGGAAATGCCGCCTAATATGCCGCCAGCATGGTTGCTTGTAAACCCGTCCGAGTCCATTTCATCTCGGTGTTCACTGCCTCGGCGTTCGATCACGGCAAACCCCTCACCAAATTCGACGCCCTTTACAGCGTTGATGCCCATCATCGCTGAAGCCAACTCGGCATCTAGTTTGTCGAACACGGGTTCGCCCCATCCTGTTGGTACACTGGTCACGACCAAACCAATGCGGGCTCCTATGGAATCACCGTCCCGACGTAATTCATTCACCAGCGATTCGATTTCGGGTACTAACGAGGCATCCGGACAAAAAAACGCATTGTTATCAATCTCATCAAAATCAAGTTTCTCCGCCCGTAATGGACCAATCTGCGCAAGGAATCCACGAATTTCCGTGCCATACTTGGTTCGAAGGTATTTTTTTGCAATGCCTGCAGCGGCTACTCGCATGCTAGTTTCCCGCGCAGATGCTCGACCACCGCCACGATAGTCTCGAATCCCGTATTTTTTCGTGTACGTATAGTCCGCGTGAGCCGGGCGAAATAATTCTTTGATCGCGCTGTAATCTCGACTACGCTGATCGGTATTGTGGATGATCAATCCAATGGGTGTTCCAGTGGTCTTACCTTCAAAAACACCCGACAATATTTGCACGAGATCGTCTTCGCGCCGCTGCGTGGTGTACTTTGATTGGCCTGGTTTGCGTCGGTCTAAATCCGTTTGCAAATCCGCTTCACATAGTTCAAGCCCGGGTGGACAACCATCGACTACAGCCCCAAGGGCTGGACCATGGCTTTCGCCGAAGGTTGTTACGCGAAACAGTTGGCCAATCGTATTGCCGGCCATCAAAGAGCCTCTACCTGCCGTACGTCGCTAACGCAATACCTGACGCATCAAACTTGGAACCACAATCTCGACACGGTTGGCTTTGCGCCCTTCAACTGGTACAAGCGGTCCCACACCGATAGATTTGGGTTGGATGGCAGCATTGTCAGCTAGTCGATTGGCAACCGTCGTCGCGCAGCGTTCGCTCGCTTCAATCAAGGGGTCAGTTGCCCCGGAAGCATGTACATGGCACACGACATAAATATCACGCGATACAACACTTGACATGCGTTCAGATATGGCGTCAATGATTGAACCTGAAGCGTCATCAATAGAACCGTCGCGTCCAGGGGTCACATTCCGAATGACCGCGACACCCTTTGCGGTTAGTCGATCCAGGAAGCCCTGATTTTCATCGAATGTAACGTTTTCGCTTGGCCTCACTTCCTCAATATGTGCTATCACGCGCTTGTTCCCGCGTTCTACCACGTATAACGCAACGAGCGTTTGAGAAGTACCCTCGTTTAATGTGTACGCCGCGTAACTTTGCTGCCGGTTCGGAGCAGATAAATCACGCACACGAAATACTTGACTCGCCCAGACCGTAGCACGCCCGCAATCAGATCCTTTGCAAGCAAATAACATCGTGCCACCTAACCGATCAAGCTGGGTAATGTACCAACGAAAGGCATCCTCGCGACTCACGCCTCGCGGTATCTCATATGTAATCTTTCTCCCTTCGCCGACGAAACGGACAGAACTCTCGAACGATACATCGCGTTTGATTTTGTCGACCGGTGCGTAAATGAACTCGTAGGTTCCTTCAATAACACCGTAATTTATGATCGTAGATGCTGTATATCTATCTAGTAAATTGCTATCAGTAGAACCTGGAACATCGCCAAATGCTCCAATTGCTCCAATTGAAAGAGCAAGCGACATCATACGTTTCATAGTTGCGAGAGATTATAGAGAGGGGGCGATCAAGCCATGAGCTCAAATGGACGCTACCGCCTCCACATCGGGTTGTTGTTGAGACGTCATTAATTCGCCAATCACTGCCAAAATGTTCTCGTTTTGAAACAACACACGATACGCACCATCCACAAGCGGCATATACACATTCAATGCCTCTTTCTTGCGATAAACAACCTCTAACGTGTTGACTCCTTCAGCCAACTTGCCCAGATTTTCTTGCGCTTCATCAAGGGTCAAACCCGTTGCGATCTGCGAGCCTAATTGAAAGTTGCGAGAATGCGGCGAGGTACACGTTGCGATTAAATCACCTACTCCTGCCAAGCCTAAAAAGGTCATCGCATTAGCGCCCATGGACTGAGCAAAACGATTCATTTCGGCTAAACTCCGGGTGATCACCATGGCTAATGCGTTTTGACCTACCTGCAGTGTCGTGGCCATGCCGCAAACGATCGCGTATATGTTTTTTAACGCGCCACCCAATTCGACCCCATAGATATCTGTATTTCCGTACACTCGAAAGCGCGGACTTTGCAGATATTTCTGCACTGTTGCAGCAAGCCCCTCGTCTACACTCGCAATAACCGTTCCTGCAAATTTTCCTGCTGCGATTTCCTCTGCCAGATTTGGCCCGCTCAAGGCGCCCACCACGCCCTGTGCAATTTCCTCCTCAAGAATTTGACTCATTAACCGAAAGTTGACACCTTCAACGCCCTTGGTGCCACTGATCACATAGGTATCCTGCTCAACATGCTTCGAGATGGCTTTGGCAACTGCACGAAACGAAGCGCTGGGTACCGTAATAAACAGCATGGAGCTGGACGATACAGCGGTTCTTAAATCTGAAGTCGGGAGGACTCCTTCGGCAAGTTTATGATCTGGCAAGTAGCGGCGGTTCTCGCGTAGCTCGAGCATATCCTGCAGCTGCTGCTCATCTCGTAGACAAAGATACGTCTTACAACCGTTGCGAGCTAATATATTGGCAATAACGGTGCCAAAATTACCGGCACCGATAACGGCAGCAATCATGCCTGCTAGCCAAGCAATTCCATCAAGATACCGTTAACCCTTCGCACGTAAACAGCCGTATCAACATCAAGCGAGCCATACGCGAGGCGCGCTTGGTCAATTAACGTCCGTGTGAGATTTTCGAATTTCTGATCGTCTTCAAGTTCTTTAAGCCTCTGTACGAGAGGATGCGACATATTGAGTTCAAGTTTGAGCTTTTCTTCGCCCATGAGCTGGTGCGTGTCCTTTAGCATGTGGCGAACGCCTCGACTCACCCATGGCCGTTCGCGTACAAGACATGATGCCGACTCATGCAAGCGTTTCGACGCGGCCACATCTGAAATCTCGTTTTCGTCAACCAACTTCTTAACGCGTTCCAACAATGCTTCGTCTTGCTTACTATCGGTCTCCTCTTGAGAGTCGTTGTTGGTTTCTTCGGCTTTTTGTGGCAATTCGACATTGGTCAGGGAAACATCCTTGAATTCGTAGCCGTCAAACGCTTGAAACCGCTCAACAACATATGAATCGAAATCGTCGCTCAGGAGCAACACTTCAATCCCTGCATTTTCGTAGTATTCAAGTAAGGGATTATTGCGCAAACTTACGGCCGACTCGCCGACCAGGTAATAGATTTCTTTCTGTGTATCCCCCGCCCTTTCGATGTAATCCGCGAGCGACACAGTTTGCTCCGAACCTTCGCTATGCGTTGATGCAAATCGCATCAGTTTGTAGTAGCTCTCATCGTACTGTTGGCTCCAATCGTAAGCAACTTTCATTTGGTGTCCGAATTCGACCCAAAATTTGTTGTAGCTGTCCGCATCCTTTTTTGCATGGCTAATCAGACTATCCACAATACGCTTAACAACCGCATTCCGTACATTGCGAATTTGGTCGTTCTCTTGAATCGTTTCGCGCGACATATTCAACGGGAGGTCGCGAATATCGACGACACCTTTCACGAAATTGAAGTGATCAGGTAGAAACAGGTCTAATTGGTCTGTAATAAATACTCGTTGGGCATAGAGCTTCAAGCCGCTGGATTTTTCTGTCATACCAAACATGAACGGCGCTTTACTAGGTATGTATATCAAGCTTGTATAGTCCACCTTCGCTTCAATCTTGTTGTGTGCCCAAAGCAGTGGATCTTGAAAGTCGTGCGAAACACTTTTGTAGAACTCTTTGTATTCATCGTCGCTAATCGAGTTCTTTGAGCGATTCCATAGTGCAGTCGCCGTATTAATCTGCTGCGGCTCGGCATCGTCTTTGGAAAGATCTTCCAACCATACAGGCACATCAATATGGTCGCTGTATTGCTTGACGATGTCGCGAAGGCGATATTCGTCCGTAAATTCACTAGCGTCTTCTTTGAGAATTAACTCGATCGTCGTCCCTCGCGCGTGGTTATCGACGCTTTCGATCGTAAATTCCGCTTCACCTGACGAACACCATTTCGCCGCGTCCTCCATACCTGCTTTGCGACTTGTGACATTGATCTGATCGGCTACAAGAAAAGCGCTGTAAAACCCGACGCCGAATTGGCCAATCAGTTGCGACGCTTCTTGCTGCCCTTCATCAAGCATTTCGAAAAATTGCTCCGTACCCGATTTCGCAATCGTGCCTAAGTTCTCAATTAACTCCTGCCTGGACATCCCGATCCCGTTGTCTTCGATCGTGAGCGCATTGCACTCGCTATCGAACTTGATACGGATGCTCAAATCTCCGTCTTCGTCGAGAAGCGAAGCGTTTGAAAGCGATTCAAATCGCAGTTTGTCAATGGCATCGGCAGCGTTTGAGATTAACTCGCGAAGGAACACCTCCCTATTGGAATATAAGGAGTTGATCATCAATCTCAGAAGTTTCTGCGCTTCAGTTTGAAATGAGTGTTTTTCAGTCGTCACAATCGTTACAAAGTAGTGGTTGGATTTCTTGCGTGTGCGACACGCGATGGTTGAGAAATGTACGAGCGGTCAAGGAAGAGCTCTACGAGTTCATCTAGAGTTCCATGTCCCCCAATACATGACCGATTTCTGCTAAATTATTGACGGTTCGAGCACCTGCCTCTTGTAACGCGGCAAATTTCTCATCGGCAGTTCCCTTACCGCCAGAAATGATCGCGCCAGCATGACCCATACGCTTGCCTTTCGGCGCGGTGACACCAGCGATATAGGCGACGACAGGTTTAGTCACGTAGTCCGCAATGAAAGCTGCCGCCTCTTCTTCTGCGGTTCCACCGATTTCCCCGACCATCACAATGGCTTCAGTGTCCGGATCGTCCTGAAACATCCTGAGCACATCAACGAAATGTGTGCCAGGGAGGGGATCTCCGCCGATACCGACGCAGGTCGATTGACCTAAACCAATATCGGTTGTCTGCTTTACGGCCTCGTAGGTCAGCGTACCGGAACGGGACACGACCCCAATCTTCCCGGGTAGGTGAATTTCGCCGGGCATGATGCCTATCTTGCATTCACCAGGTGTGATGACGCCGGGACAATTCGGACCGATGATACGCGTTGTCGTCCCAGTCAGATGGTATTTGATGCGAAGCATGTCCAACGTCGGAATGCCTTCGGTAATACACACAATCAGCTCAATGCCGGCATCCACTGCTTCAAGGATCGAATCGAAGCAAAAACGTGCCGGCACGTAGATCACGGACGCGGTCGCGTTCGTCGTTGCCACCGCCTCCGCCACCGTGTCAAAGACCGGTAACCCGAGATGCTCAATTCCACCTTTGCCTGGTGTAACACCGCCAACGACTTGCGTCCCATAAGCCAGCGCTTGTTCAGTGTGCAGCGTGCCTTGTGAGCCGGTAATACCTTGGCAAATGACTTTCGTCGACCGGTCTACAAGAATGCTCATGAGGCCGCCTCCAGCTTGGTAGCGGCAACTGCTTTCTCAGCAGCTTCGGGCAATGTCTCGGCAGTAATGATGTTCAGTCCACTATCAGCAAGCATCCGCGACCCCTCGGCGGCTTGATTGCCATCAAATCGCACCACCACCGGCAAGGTAACCCCTACTTCTCGAACCGCACGCACGATCCCGTCGGCGATATCGGCGCAAGATACGATACCGCCGAATATGTTGATCAAGACTGACTTGACGTCGGGATCCTCAACAAGAATCTTGAATGCACGAGATACGGAATCGACGGTGACACCACCACCCACATCTAAAAAGTTTGCGGGTGATCCACCCTGCAACTTCACGAGGTCCATTGTTCCCATGGCTAGTCCCGCGCCATTGACCATGCAACCAATATTGCCATCCAGCGCTACGTAATTGAGTCCGAACTTGGCAGCTTGAGCTTCGCGCACGTCTTCCTGACTTGGATCGTTTAACCCTGCTAGGTCACCCTGTCGAAACAAGGCATTGCTATCAATACTGACCTTCGCGTCAAGACAGTGAATGTCACCCTGGCGCGTGATTACAAGAGGATTGATCTCGACGAGTGTGCAATCAAGTTCCTCAAACAGCCGACAGAGATTGAGGAATAGTTGTGTGAACTGACTCACCTGAGTCCCGGACATGCCTAGCTTGAAAGCCAATTGCCTGCCCTGAAACTCCAGCGCACCAAGTCCTGGGTCAATCGTTACCCGCAAGATCTTCTCTGGCGAGTCGGCTGCAACTTTCTCAATCTCAACGCCACCCTCGGAGGATGCCATGACAACAACCCGCGCACTTGCACGGTCGATAACGACACCTAAATAAAGTTCCGTTTCAATACCGATAATCTCTTCGACATAGAGCGTATCGACAGGCTGCCCTGCTTCAGTGGTCTGTGCGGTTTGGATCCGGCCTCCCAGCCATTGATCAGCAAACTCCCGGATCTCGGAATGGCTTGAGACCACTTTGACGCCACCGGCTTTGCCGCGCCCGCCGGCATGGACTTGGACCTTAATGACCCAACGATGACCGCCGAGTTCCTTTGCCGCGGCAACCGCTTCATCCGCGGTTCTCACTGCACGACCGTTGGAAACAGGCAAGCCAAATTGAGCGAATAACGCTTTGCTTTGATATTCGTGAAGATTCATGGACGCATCACGCTATTACTACGCCATTCAAAAGATATGGCATTTATTTTCTAACTCGTCTATTTACCGCGTGAATCGCATGGCCGGCAACGCCTAATGCGGCTTCGTGAACCGCCTCGGACAATGTCGGGTGTGCGAACATAATGAGTCCGAGATCTTCGGCCGTTGCACCGAACTCCATGGCAATGACAGCTTGTGCAATAAGTTCTGAAGCATGCGGACCGAAGATGTGCACGCCGAGTATGCGGTCCGATTCAGCGTCGGATACCACTTTAACCATGCCTTCAGCGTCCGCTCCCGCCAGTGCACGACCATTCGCGCCGAACGAAAACGTCCCAGCTTTGTAGTTCTCGCCCGCATCTCGCAATGCTTGCTCAGTCTGCCCAACCCATGCAATTTCAGGGTGCGTGTAGATCACCGAAGGAATACAGTCGTAATTCACAGCTGGTTTGAATCCTGCGATACGTTCCGCAACCATAATGCCTTCTTCCATGCCTTTATGCGCCAGCATAGGTCCGCGCACAGCATCGCCTACAGCATACACGTCGGAAGCATCCGTTTCGCACTGGTCATTCACAAAAATGAAACCCCGTTCGTCGAGATTCACCGGACTATCTTCGTCGAGCAAGCGCTCCGAATAGGGCGTCCGTCCAACTGCGACGATGAGCTTGTCGCACTCTAATGTATGTTCTTCGTCGTTAACCAGATAGGTGAGCTTGACGCCGTCGCCATGGTTTTCGCTCTCCAACACGCGCGTACCCAATCGAATATCCAGTCCTTGTCGTGAAAACGCGCGTAGGGCGTCTCGCGCAATCCTTTCGTCCGCGCTAGGCAAGAACTTTTCTAGCGCTTCAAGCACGACCACATCCGATCCGAAACGTGCCCAAACGCTGCCGAGTTCCAACCCGACGATGCCCGCACCGATGACGCCAAGCCGTTGCGGAACTTCGGTAAATGACAACGCGCCGGTTGAATCAACGATACGATCGTTGTCGATAGGCGTAGCGCCGATACGGCTCGGCTCCGACCCTGTTGCAAGAATGACGTGCTTCGCCTCAAGTATTTCTTCAGAACCGTCATGCTTGGTCACTTTCACGTTTGACCCAGGCAATAACGATCCGACACCAAAATAGGGCGTAACCCCATTGCCTTGGAACAGCATCCCCACGCCGCCAGTGAGCTTGGCGACGACCTGCTCTTTATGCGCTAATACACCGGCCAAATCAAGATTCGCGTCGCCAACCTGTAAACCGATATCGCCATAACGCTTGAGTTCCGCAAATCGGTGCGAGACATCAAGTAATGTCTTTGAGGGAATGCACCCAACATTGAGGCACGTACCACCTAACGACGGTTCGCCGTCGGCGTTTAGCGTCTTATCAACGCATGCAACGCTCAGACCGAGCTGCGCCGCACGAATCGCAGCGTGATATCCCGCTGGCCCAGCGCCGATTACCACGATATCGTAGGAATGACTCATACGAAAAACCTATGTTTAAAGCTCAAGAAGAATCCGGGCGGGGTCTTCAATCATCCCTTTAATGGTGATCAAAAACTGTACAGCTTCCTGGCCATCAATCAAACGATGGTCGTAGGAAAGCGCTAAATACATCATGGGGCGAACAACGATCTCGCCGTCTTCAACGACAGGGCGATCTTGAATTTTGTGCATGCCCAAGATGGCCGTTTGCGGTGGGTTCAAGATCGGTGTTGAAAGCAATGACCCAAACACACCGCCATTCGATATGGTGAACGTACCGCCGATCATTTCATCAATCGACAGCTTGTTATCGCGCGCTTTCTGACTGAACTCGACGATCTGATCCTCGATCTGGTGCAACCCGAGCGCGTCGGCATTGCGCACAATCGGTACTACCAATCCACGCTCGGTACTCACAGCGACGCCGACATCGTAATAACCGTGATACACCACATCGTTTCCATCAATAGACGCATTAACAGACGGGAAGCGTTTCAGCGCTTCAACGGCTGCGCGCACAAAAAAACTCATAAAACCGAGGCGCGTACCGTTATGTCGAGCGACGAAATCGTCTTGGTACTTCCGACGCATACGCATGATCGGCTCTAAGTTAGCCTCATTGAACGTTGTCAGCATCGCCGAGGTTTGCTGCACTTCGACTAGGCGTTTAGCAATCGTCGCACGCAGTCGAGTCATAGGTACGCGGCGTTCAACACGCGAACCAGTATCAACGACAGGCAATGTACGCGTTTCTTCAGAACCGGCCAACTCAAGTTCTTTCTTGGATGTAGCCTCCTCAGCCGGCTTATGGTGTATCTCGTCAAGCGTACGAGTGATATCGTCCCGCGTAATCATCCCCGCTCGACCTGTGCCGTTGACTTTGCTGAGGTCGAGGTCGTGTTCCGTCGCGAGCTTTCTGGCAGCCGGCGCGACAACGACATCCGCAGCGGCCTTTTCGCTAGCTTGAGCTTGTTCCGTAGCCTCAACAGCCGGTCTCTCAACTGACGTATCAAGGACACCCAACATCTCTTCACTCTCGACCGTATCGCCTGCTTGCTTTGCGATTTGTACAAGAAGACCGCTTTCTTGCGCAACGATTTCAATCGTCGTTTTTTCGGTCTCCACATCGGCAAGCAGCTCGTCGCGCTCGACGTACTCGCCTTCCTGCTTGTACCACGTAGCAAGTTCTCCGTCGGAGATAGACTCGGGAAAAGTTGGCGCTTTGATTTCCATGCATTAACCTCCGTGAAGTGCGTCCGCCACCACCTTTTCCTGGCGTTGAGCATGACGAACCTGAAATCCGCTCGCGGGCGCTGCGTAGTGCTCACGGCCAGCATAGCGCAGCTTCAAAGTCGGATGGGTTTGAGCAATTGCTTGCTCCATTCGATGTTTCATTGCGTACCACGCACCCTGGTTCTGCGGCTCTTCTTGGCACCAGACGATGTCCCGAAGACGCGGAAACTGCAACAATTCAGATTTCAATTCTTCCAATGGGAAAGGGTATAGCTGCTCGATTCGCACGATAGCTGTATCGTCAAGCGCTTCATCGCGTCGCGCCTCCAGCAAGTTGTAAAACACCTTACCTGAACAAAGTACCACACTCGTCGCCTTCGCTACATCAATGTCATCGCATTCGCCGATCACGTTTTGCCACTGGCCATCGGCTAATTCTTCAAGCGTTGAGATGGCTAATTTATGGCGCAAGAGACTCTTCGGTGACATCACAATTAACGGGCGCCGCATCATGCGGAGCGCTTGTCTTCTCAGTAAGTGGAAGATTTGTGCAGGCGTGGTAGGGATACACACTTGCATGTTGTGCTCTGCACATAGTTGTAAGTATCGTTCAAGTCGCGCCGACGAGTGCTCGGGACCAGCGCCTTCATAACCATGCGGCAAAAGCATGACGAGACCGCAAAGACGTGCCCATTTCGCTTCACCGCTTGATACAAACTGATCGATAACGACTTGCGCGCCATTAGCAAAATCTCCGAACTGAGCCTCCCAAATAACGAGCGCGTTAGGCGTCGTCGTTGCATAGCCATACTCAAACCCGAGCGCTGCTTCCTCGGATAACAGCGAGTTGTAAAGCGACAGGCGCGCACCGTCAGCAACTATGTCATGCAACGCGATGTGCTCCGCACCAGTGCGTTGGCAGTAAACCGCTGCGTGTCGATGACTAAACGTACCGACACAAACATCCTGCCCTGCCAAGCGCACATTGATCCCTTGGTCCAACAACGTCGCGTAAGACGTTACCTCAGCGCAACCCCAATTAACTGACGCTGCACCCGCTAGCATTTTTTCACGATCTTCCAAGATTTTCGCCACTTGTCGATGAACTACAAATCCCGTCGGAGTCGATGCAAGGACTCGGCCCAGCTCACGTAATCTTGTGCGACTACATGATGTGTCGGCCGGCGCCGTCCAATCGTGCCCTAGGTAGGGTTTCCAGTCCACGAAGAGCACCTCGTCGGGTTCATGGACTAGCGAGAGTGCGACCGTCTCACCGGCGTCTAAACGATCGCGCAGCGCTCTGGCCATTTCGTCAGCCCGGTTTGCCGGCAGGATGCCAAGCGATTCAAGCCGCTGAGCATATAGTTTTCGAGTTGTCGGGTGGTGAGCAATCTTTTCGTACATCAGTGGCTGAGTCTTAAACGGATCCTCCGCTTCGTTGTGGCCACGGCGACGGTAGCACACTAAATCAATCACGAAATCGCCACCATACGCACTTCGATAATCGGCAGCGATCTGCGCTGCAAACACGACGGCTTCAACATCGTCTCCATTGACATGAAGAATCGGCGCCTGCACCATCTTTGCGACTTCGCTGCAGTATTCCGTTGAACGGGCATCAGTTTGTTCGCTCGTCGTAAATCCGATCTGATTGTTCAGGATGATGTGTACCGTTCCGCCGGTGAAATAACCGCGAGTCTGTGACATCTGTAGCGTTTCCATCACAACGCCTTGCCCCGCAAACGAGGCGTCGCCGTGAATCAGCACTGGCGCAACCAAGGTGCCCATAGGATCGTTTCGTCGATCCTGCCTGGCGCGTACCGATCCTTCGACTACCGGACCAATGATTTCAAGGTGCGATGGGTTGAATGCAAGCGCGACATGCATCTCGCCTTTCGGCGTTAACACGTTGGATGAAAAACCTTGATGGTATTTCACATCGCCGCTATTCGCGTCTGGCGGAATAGCGCCCTCGAATTCATCAAAGAGATCGGCTGTCCGCTTTCCTAGGATATTGACCAGCACGTTGAGGCGTCCGCGATGTGCCATGCCGATAACGCACTCTTTCACCTCCCAATTCCCAAGACGTTGTAACGTTTCGTGCAGCATAGGAATCAGGCTCTCTCCGCCCTCTAACCCGAACCGTTTTGTACCTGGATATCGATTCTGGAGATAGTTCTCAAGCCCTTCAGCAGCAGTCAATCGTTCGAAAATCTCAAGACGTTTGTCGGCATCGAACTCGGCTTTCGATCGGACGGTTTCGAGTCTTTGACGTAAATAGAGTTCTTGTTGTTCATCGCTGATATGGGAGAATTCAGCTCCAATCGAGCTGCAATAGGTCTCTTCTAGCGCATCAATGATCTCTTGTAAAGGCGCCGTTTCGCGGTCAATAAAGGACGACGATCCGGTACTGAATTCCGTGTCGAGATCCGCGGCGGACAACTGATGCCACTCAAGTGTCAATTCATCGCACTTGTCTCGTTCAAGCATTCCAAGCGGATCAATCTTCGCGCGTTTATGACCACGGCTACGATACGAGTTCACAAGTTCAAGCACGCGAATTTGCTTACGTTCGTGATCGGATATGTACTCGTTGCTCTCCCGTTCAACCTGTGCTTTGAATCGATTGCGACCAAGACGTTCAAAATGATCAACGACGGTGCTATGCGCGATGTCTACGCCGCGCGACGCACGGGCTGACAGTGTGCCGAAATAATCGCGCCACTCCTGTGGTACTGTATTCGCGTTTTCGATGTATTGCTCGTACATCGCTTCAATATACGAAGCGCTAGCGCCAGATAAATGCGAGCTGCCCAGCATGCGTTCGAGTAACGATTCAGTCATAAGCAAAAGCCCCTAAGTACAGTCCGTTATTAAAGAATGTAGCATGTCCGATACTGTTTGTCGAGATGCCCACTTGCAGATCCATCGGGAGTGTTTCTGCAACGTTTTCATGCCATACTAACTTAGCTTTCATTTGATCCGACTTGCCATTTTCATGATAACTAGATATGTGAAGAGCATTGCACCGTTGACTGACACAATATATCGCTTCGGTTGCCTGTCCTTCCCAGCACGACATGACACGATGCACCTATCGAAATCGTCGGATTCGCCATTGTGGTGGTGTGATTAAAACATTCTTTACTTGGCAGAAAAATTTTGCCAATCAATTTTGCTCAGGAGCGAGCTAGTTCATGTCAGCCCAATTCATTCAGTTCGAGGGTGCAAAGCTATACATTGAAACGAACGGCGACCCATCTCACCCGGTGTTGCTACTTTGGCCTCCTGGTGGTAGCACCATTCGAGTCTGGGATCACTTCATACCTACTTTAGAGAGGTCATTTCACACCGTAAGAATCGATGTGCGGGGCTACGGACAAAGCAAAGTTGAAGATTTGCACGAAGAACAATTCACGTTTCAGCAGTACGCACGTGATGCGTACCATGTGCTTGACCGACTCGGCCACTCCACAGTACATGTCTGGTCGCAATCGTGGGGTACACGCGCGGCGATCGTTTTCTGCACAATGAACCGCGATATCGTACTGTCTGCCGCGCTTTATGCAGCAAACCTTGATCTACCCGACGTTGCAGCCCAACGGCAAGGGACAAAACAAGCCGCTGAAGAACGTCAGTCTTTAGGCATCCAATCCGCTCCCGCGCCTACCGGGTTTAACGAACATGTCAATCCTGATGCAGCGCGTCTCACCGCGAGCGCGTTGCGAAAGGTTGAACTAGGCGATGTCATTGACGACTTGACCATGCCAGCCCTTATTGGGACCGGAAACCGAGATCCTAACCTAACCTCAAGTCGGCGTATTGCGGCGCGCCTGGCCAAAGCCCATCTTGTGGAGTTTGAGCATGTCGGACATAACGCGATACTAGAACATCCGGATTTGGCGATCCAAACGTTTCTTGATTTTCATGCATCCCTATCTACATCCCGTGTTTCCACTTGATACACGTGAATGTCTAGAGCCAAGAAACCTACAGCTAATCGCATGTTGCCAACCAACTTTTCGTGACCGTAAACTTGGCGCCTTTCCAATGCTTGAGACAGACTAATGCCTGGCGATACCATGAACGACGATCCCTATATGTTCAACGGGTTCCCGATGAACACGCCAATGGATATTCGCCTTGGACTAACTAAGCAGGAAGGCATTCATCACGAACTTCGTTGGGGCATCATCAGTGCGTCATCAATTTCGTCGGATTGGGTAAAGTCGTTACAGGATGTGCCTGGCGCTAAATTCGCCGCCATTGCCGCTCGCGATCTAGATCGAGCTCAGGCATTTGCCGATGCACATGAGATTCCCAAGGCATACGACTCATACGACGCTCTTGTTAACGATGATGATGTCGACATCGTCTACATAGCATCAAAGACTTGGGATCATCATCGCGATCTTATGAAAACGATTCAAGCGGGAAAACATGTCCTTTGCGAGAAGCCATTTACCGATACCGCCGATCAGGCAAAAGAAGCATACGACGCGGCCGCTAGAGCTGGGGTCGTTTGTTGGGAAGGCATGTGGTTGCGATTCTTTCCTGCGGTTGAACATACCCGAGCAGCAATAGAGCGGGGAGATATTGGCGATATCCGCGTCGTCCAAGCGGATTACCCGGACCGCGTATACGCTTTAAATCCCGCGATTACCGGATTCGGCGCAAGCGAGATGCCGGTGATTGCGGCAGCAGGGCGCAAAACCCGACCGCAGCCCTATGCAAACGATGTCTTCTCTGCTCACGGCGCATCGCCAAGTGCAGCCATACTGCAATATGGCGAACAAGAAGGCATTGCTGTCATAACGTTTCCCAACGGCCGCTTCATTGAAGAGTCGCAGTACATCGGCACTAAGGGAAGGATCACAGTTGAAACGCCCTCCCATCACCCGTCTGCCGTGACGGTTCGCAACGGTAGACCAGGCCGTCGGGGCACTCGGCGCGAAGAAGGTAAACCTGTCATGGAACTGGATCCACAGAAAGGTTGGACAGGTGATTGGATTGAAACGCACTGGAATCAAGATCGCAATCCAAGCAACGGGCCGTTCAATCAAGTTGACCGTTTCGAGTACCCGGTACCCACACCTGCGCCTATCACACGCGGACAACCAGCTGGCGCCCGATGGAACGGCGAGCGGTTAACCCGGTATAAGGGATGGACATGGCATGGAGGCAATCAACACGGTTTTACGTACCAAGCCCAAGCGGTGCACCGTTGTATGGCCGCAGGGTTGAGCGAATTGCCGCAATGGACTACGGCGGAGTCCATCCGAGTCTGCGAAATTATTGACGAGATCAATCGTCAATGCGCTGAACGAGGTTTTTAGTAGCGTAGAGCCCGTTGAAAAAGATGGGCCATTTAGTTATGTGAACATTACAAAGGTCAAGAAACGGAGTTAAATGGCTTTGAAACGGCAACTTGAGCCCCAAGTGGTCAATTGACCATCCCAAAGAGCTTGCCGGAATAGCTTGATTTTTTCAATGTAAGGGTTGATATGTAACTTCAGATAGTTTACATGCAGTCCCTTGTTATTATGTTGATGATCTAGGCCCGGACCATGCTAGAAGCCTGCGACATAAGAATAAGAAAGCATGATGCTTGGCGAATCGTCCGGAATCCAGGAACTGCCGCATCTTTGTTCGGGCACCGTCAGCCTTCGGACCGTGGCATGGCTGCCAGGCACCTCAGGGCAGCCCGAATTGGTCCTTGATCAGCCCATGGTCGGACAGCATCCAGGACACGCGGGCGCCTGTGGCACTCACGATCTCATCAAGCAAATCAACCACATGGGCAGACGGCAAAGCCAGTTTCCGCTTCAGGACTCAGTTGTCATAACACTGTTGACAGATTCTTCGAGAGACTGTGGCACGTCAATAGAACGTTACGCCGCCGGTAAAAATCTATGCGATAGACCATTCCCGCAGGCTAAGTCCTGCGCCGTTGGCTTGGACAATGCTAAATGTAAACGCTTGGTGCTCAACAGCACCAAGCAATCAACCATCCACGTTATGGCACGAAATCGATCATTCCGCCCATTGCATTGAAGCTATGCGAGAGCCACCCTTTTTCTTTCAACACTTGGGCTGCCAACTCAATTTGTCTGCGAGAGAATCGTTTCTTACGCGGACCCCAAGCATAGATCTTGGTAACAAGAGCATCCATTGAGTTGGGTCGCGCATGTTCAATAACCCAGTGGACTGTCGAGAGCAGCTCTAGACCGAAAGCCGATTCAAAACCATAAACCAATTCGGTGACGCGTGCGAAACGTTTATTGGTGGCTGGCGCTTGATTTAATAACTCTTCCGCCTTGTCCGCTGCACCTGGCACAATGTCTAGTTCTGTGTGAGGTCCGTCCTTGCCGGACTCAAAACCAGTGATGAAGGAGCCATTGATCTTTTCCAATAGGTGTCGAAGATTCTTGGCATACGGGCCGTAATGGTGGGGCGCGTAATCAAGTTTGAGCTTTTCCCCCGCAACTTGCATGAAATACGTCAACTTGTGGACTTCCAATGTCGTTATGAACGGATCAAGGCGTAGATCTAGATAACGCTTCATCAACAGAATGAGCACGGCTCGTGCGGGAGTCATTTTCGCTTGCTTAGTCTGCTTGGTTGAATACAAGGATTCCAATTCAAGGCTTGGTTCGAAGATGACCGCATCAAGACCGTCAATGGAACTCAAACTTTTGTGGATACGTGGCCGCACGTCATCCCAAAGTAGTCCACCTTGTCCGCAACCGAGAGGCGGTGCAGCAATCGAACCGATAGACAATGCACGAATCACTTTGACAAGATCTTCCAATCCAGCGTCAATATCTTCAATGCGGCTAAATTCACGCCAATGCCGCTTGGTAGGAAAGTTAATGATGTAATGCGGATTCGAGTGCGACTGCGTGTTGTAGACGAACATGCGTCCTGGACGTAAATCACCATCCGCACATGCTTTCGCATAAGCTTCAAAATTCTCAGGAAATGTCTGTTTGAAGCCAAGTGCGATGCCGCGACCCATGACACCAACACAGTTGACGGTATTTACAAGAGCTTCAACATCCGCAGTGAGAATGTCGCTGACCTCAAAGCGAATCATGGCGTCTCCGTGCGTCTTCTAATAATACCAATCTTTCCTAATCGTAACATCAGGCTGGTGCTTAGCAGAAGCTATAGCTTTTAACGCCAATGCATGCGTCTCGTTGTTAAACACACCGACACGTCGTACTAATGACCATGCAAATGATTGCTCAACTAAAAATTCTGCTTGTTTTCCGTCCGAGCGGTCTCTCCAATCATTTGCGTAGATGACTTCCCAATCAAGTTCATTGAGTTGAGCTAGGTCATTCCGGGCGTCAAAGTATGCCGAACCAGCATTGGACAATGTAAATGCCCATCGTTGTCCATTCCGTTTCGCCCAAGCGACTGTTTCATACAAATTTGCCTCTAGGTGCACGATGAGCTGTTGCCCACCTTTATATGGCAGTTCTGGATCAGATCTTCTATGAATCACATAGAGCATAACTGATCGATAACAAAAATAGAACGGTACGCAGTGTCTTACGTTTAGTTCATGGTGGCACCGAATCGGATTTCTCAAACGCCGATCCTTAATGCTCTCTAAACCAATAGATGACCCAAGTCTCAAATAGGATGAACGCTTGCGTATTTCAGCGTCGCACCAAAGATGCCCCTCTTCAGCGATTGATTGGAGTCTATTCACATGAACAATGTGGTAGATTTTCGGTGAGGCGGGTACCCCTCGGGTAGGCAAGCTAAGTTTCCGTGGCGCTAAGAGACAATTGAAGCCGCGGGAATGTGTTTCAGCGTATCAATGAATACGATACAGAGAACTAACTCAGCCGTATAAGAAACTATCAACCTCAATGATCTCAGCACGGGCTAGTGTTTTCCTTGAGCAAGTTAAGAATGTACTCAATCTGTTTAAGTGCACACGGCTTAGAGTTGGACGTATGTTCGCTTTACCTGTGTTTCTTCGGTCGTTGCCTCTGCACTCACGGTCTTCACCTCTACTAAGGCATCAATGTATACGGACGCGACAATGGCGGAGATAAATTACTGATTTTTTAATCATATGTTTAAGTTCAGCAAACCACACCGCGTCAAATTCCGCACGTTCCCCAATCAATCGGCGCAAGTACTTTTACTACTTATAACTTATCAAACCTGCATTTCAGACTAGGCATGATGCCTCTACACGTATAAAGATAGGGAATTATCACCGCAAATCCCACCTTATGCGAAATGCATCAGCATATGTCTCAAGCCTACCGATTACTCCCAACTCAAGACTCAAGCGCAGCATATAAGCACAAGTGTGCCAGTCTATTTACGCCGCGAGACACTAGGAGCGCCCCACAAATCCCAGCATCGTGGTCTCAAACAAGTAGGCTTGACGTCATGCTGAGGTTGCCTATCTACCGATCGTTCTGTAGCTTACCGGATTGACAAGTGGATAACGAAGACGTGGTGTGCGCTCTGAACGTGTTGAGGTCGTGGGATTGATCAACGATCATAGACCAAAGAGAGATGCTGACTATAAATGATGTTGCAGATAATCAAGTTGGTTCAATGACCTGTCTGTCGCATCCGGGTGAACAGATTCGTGAAAGCATAGATGAAGTGGGTCACAACATGACGGAGACGGCGGCGCGGATCCGATCATACAGCGCTCTCGCTCCTGTTGAATGGTCAGGCGGAAGTATCGGTGATCATGGCGTTGGTGACGGAGACAGTCGGCTGTGGCACCAACCAGCACAGAATGCGGGTGCAAGCGAGCAACGAGTTGCACAGGCACGAAGGGATCAGGCCACCGAACAGTGCGTGAGCGCTTGCTCGCAGGATCAGTGCTTCGCACTCGTGCAACCGGACGGGAGCCGGCCTTCTGACTGTCGTTCGTTTAGGATCAACGGTGTATCATCCGGTAGGCGATGTAAGATGGGCATCGCCTGATGCGCCTGTCGTGGAACGAAGTTCGCGCTCGTGCTGCCCGGTTCGCCAATGAGTGGAAGGACGCGGCTTACGAGAAGAGCGAGACGCAAAGTTTTTACAACGACTTCTTTGAGGTATTCGAGGTGCGCCGGCGTAGCGTGGCACGCTACGAGGCGCATGTCGCGAAACTCGACAACCGCTCGGGATACATTGACCTTTTCTGGCCAGGGGTTCTCATTGTGGAGCAGAAGAGTGCTGGTCGCGACCTAGGAGAGGCTTACGAGCAGGCTGGTGAGTATTTTGACGCTCTACACGAGCGTGAGCGCCCGCGCTACATCCTAGTGAGCGACTTCCAGACCTTCGAGCTTCACGACTTGAGTGAGCGACAAAAGGCCACTTTCGCGCTGATGGAACTGCCCGACCATGTGGAGAAATTCGGCTTCATTCGCGGCATCCAGCACCGAACCTTCCGCGATCAGGATCCGGCTAACATTGAAGCCGCGGAGCTAGTCGGTCGACTGCACGATGCACTCCGTGATATCGGGTACGTGGGACACGATCTAGAGCGCTTCCTAGTGCGAATTGTGTTCTGCCTATTTGCCGACGACACCGGCATCTTTGAAACGCGCGACCTGTTTCTGGACTTCTTGGAAGAGCGCACCAGCTCAGACGGGGCTGATCTTGGCCCTTGGCTCACGCAATTGTTTGAGGTGCTAGACACCCCGGAGGCCACTCGTCAGCACACGCTTGATGAAGATCTTGCACGATTTCCCTACGTCAACGGCGACCTGTTTCGAGACGCGCTGCGCATTCCGGGCTTTGATGCGGCGATGCGCGCCACACTGCTTGACGCCTGCCGGTTCGACTGGTCAAACATCTCTCCAGCCATTTTCGGTGCACTGTTCCAGTCGGTGATGGACCCGCACGCACGACGGGCTCAGGGGGCGCACTATACCACCGAGAAGAACATACTCAAGGTGATTGAGCCGCTGTTCATGGATAACCTACGCACGGAGTTTGACAAACTGCGGGCGCGGAGAGGTCTGGGGCGTCTTGCAGCGTTCCAGCAATTTCAGCAAAAGTTGGGAGGCCTGAGGTTCTTCGACCCGGCCTGTGGATGTGGTAACTTCCTCATCATTGCCTACCGGGAGTTGCGGCTGCTTGAAATCGAAGTTATACGCGAGATTCGGAAAGCGACTGACACGACCGGAGATACATTGCTCGAGGCTACATGGAAGTCGGTAGTGGATGTGGATCAGTTTTATGGAATCGAGCTTGGCGAGTTCCCGGTGCGCATCGCGGAGACCGCGCTGTGGATGATGGACCACATCATGAACAACCGGCTGAGCCTGGAGTTCGGCCAGTTTTTTGCCCGCATCCCGCTTGAGAAATCACCGCACATACGGCACGGCGATGCACTGGAGATTGATTGGGCAGACCTTCTTCCGTCTTCCGATTGTTCCTTCGTTCTGGGTAATCCGCCGTTTGTCGGCGCGAAATTCCAGACGACGAAGCAGCGCACTCAGGTTCGCAGAATCGCTGCGCTCGGCGGGAGTGGCGGCACGCTTGATTACGTCTCGGCGTGGTTCATCAAGGCGGGGGAATACATCAAGCGTGGTAACGCCAGAATCGGCTTCGTCGCGACTAACTCAATCACTCAGGGCGAGCAAGTCGAGCAGCTCTGGCCGACATTGTTCGGGCACTGCAAATTGGAAATCGCTTTTGCACACCGGACTTTCGCTTGGGGGTCAGATGCCCGCGGCAAGGCGCACGTACATGTCGTCATCCTCGGGCTCGACCGGAGAGACACTGCGCGCACCGAAAAACAGCTATTCAGTTACCCCGACATCAACGGTGATCCAGAAGAAAGTTTCCACACAGCACTATCGCCCTACCTGTTTGATGCCGACGGGCTGTCAGATCCGCATCAAACGGTCCGGGAAGAAAGCCGACCGATCAACGGGATGGGTAAATTGATCATCGGCTCCAAACCCATTGACGGAGGCCACTACATCTTCGGCGCGGAGGAACGTACCACATTTCTGGAAACAGAGCCAGAGGCGGCTGTTTTCCTTCGACCGTTCGTCGGTGCGCGGGAATACCTGCATGGCAGCTTACGCTGGATCCTGGCACTACACGATGCACCGCCCGATACCTTGGCACATCTACCGCGCGTGCGAGAGCGCATCGCAGCCGTTCGCGCCTACCGGCAAGAGAGCAAGAGCCCATCAACGAGAAAACTTGCCGACATGCCAATGCTCTACCATGTCAATGTCATTCCTACGGCACCGTTTCTGGTGATCCCTGAAGTCAGTTCGGAACGACGGGAGTATGTACCTATTGGCTGGCTGGAACCGCCAGTTATACCAAGCAACAGACTCCGTCTGATGGAGAATGCGACCTTCATAGACTTCGCGTTGCTGACCTCGGCGATGCACATGGCATGGCTACGCCATGTCGGCGGGAGACTAGAGAGCCGTTACATATATTCCATTGGTGTCGTCTACAACACCTTCCCGATGCCGCCCAAGGGACGGAACCGGTCGAAACTGGAACCGCTCGCACAGGCAGTGCTTGACGCCCGCGCCGTGTATCCGCGTGCGACGCTCGCCCAACTCTACGATCCAGACCTGATGCCCGTTGACCTGCGCCGGGCGCACCAGGCCCTTGACCGCGGGGTGGATCGGCTCTACCGCCGTACCAGCTTCGCCTCCGAACGCGAACGGGTCGAACACCTGTTCATGTTGTACGAGAAGATGCGCACACCACTGGAAGCTATCAAGATCGCGAAATCGAGAACTAGACGAACCCGAAGATCAAGTAGCAAGAAAGCCACATAGCCGGGCGTTCACTGGCCAACAATGAACGTTCTCAAGTGGAGACCTCGCATGACAACACTAAATCTCGGTGACACATATTTCTTTTTGTTGGCCCACCGCACACTGGAAAGTCCTAGCCGGTCAATTCATGGCAGCGAATTTGCTCGCCGATACTGGTACTATCGTGATACACATGTGCAAGCCTGAGACGACATAGCAATTGAGTCCTGTGTCGCGATGTGCCCAAAAAACGCGACTGCTCGCCGAAAGCTGACCACAGCCTCGCCGTTGATACGATGGTGGTACGGATAAACACCGCGGCAAGTAAGTCCCTCTACAACCTTCGCCAACATACCGACACCACTGTCCTTAGCGTTATGAAACACCGCCACACGTCAAATCGGTGCTAATTTCGTTATATTTCGCTCAACACCTGGATCTTATTTCACACGTTCTATGTCTATAGTAGAATGCTCAAATGAAGACAAAAGCCAACTCTCAAAATCGCAATCCGCATGGTAAATTACGACCGCTTGTCGCTTTACGTGCAGTTCGGCGAGTAGTAAACGACCCAGAGCAGACCGCTCAAGTATTTCGCGTCATACAAGCACTCAGCGGTCCGTCGTTACGGCGCAATTTCAAGCGTTTTGCCGCGACTCCAACAGGCCAACAAGTGCTAAAGGAGCGATTGAATCTCGTTGAAAAGCTGAGTGACTCGGACTACTTGAGACGTCAACCTGAGCACTCACTTGGACATCTATATCTGCGCTTTATCCAACGCGAGGAAATATCAGCAGGCGGGCTAGAGCAAGCGAGTGCCGAAGCAGGTTACGAGAATCTTGACCCAGATCTTGATCTGTTCGTGAGAAGAACGCGTGCTTCGCACGACCTATTTCACGTATTGACGAGTTACGGACGAGACCCGCTGGGAGAAGCCTGTTTGCTGGCGTTCACCTATGGGCAAACAGGAAATATCGCATTTGTGTTTATTCTCATTTCGGCAGCAACACGGCTCTACCGAGCCGCAGGAACCGCGATATTTTCTGCTTTGTGGCGAGCCTATCGAGATGGTAAGAACTGCCGTTGGCTGATCAGTGCAGACTGGGAGAACTTGCTTGCACGATCAATCGAAGAAGTGCGCAAGCTCTACAACATTCCAGCGCCTATACGCTATGACCGTCTTACCGAGAGTCTTACGCAAGCCGCAACATAGAGTTCGGCTGTGCAATGAGCGAATTCACCGAATGTCTTTGGCCTAACGGCGCACCTCAGGCAAACGGTCATGACCCAATCGACATTCCAGCACTCTCCGCGCATATTAATGTAGACGCACCTGACTCCGGTGCAGCTATAGTTATTTGTCCCGGTGGTGGCTATCGCATCTTAGCGACGACCCACGAGGGTTTGCATGTTGCCTCAGCACTGAATCGCTTCGGCATAAAGACGTTTGTGTTGCGTTACCGCGTCGGGCCAAAGTACCGTTCTACTGTTTCGCTACTTGACGGTCAACGTGCTGTACGTTACGTACGCCATCACGCGGATCGGTTTTGCGTTGATTCAAATCGAATCGGCATGCTCGGTTTTTCTGCTGGTGGACATTTAACGCTTGCTGTTGGTACGAGCCAGCTTGAAGAAGCGCCCCATTCACCGGATCCTATTGATCGCAATTCGTCCATCCCTAATTTTCTTGCGTCAATCTACGGCGTGAGCAACGGCATCGTACGCGGACGCAAAGCGGATGAATATCTACCGACCGATACGCAAGTCACCCCGAACACACCGCCAACTTTTCTCGCACACACTCACGAAGATGCAGTCGTTCCGTCAACGCAATCGACCTTGTTCTATAACGCGCTACAACGTATTGCTATTAACGCCGAGCTGCATATCTTTGGGTATGGCGAGCACGGCGTAGGCATGGCATCCGGTGATCCAGACACACATCAATGGTTCACGCTATTCGTACGCTGGCTTCGACGTTCTGGATTTCTAGCAACGGCACCCCGGGTTGCGATTGATCAAACACTTAATCTACGGGACACTATCGAATGGCCATTCGGGATGTATTGGCTCACGCTTATCCCTGAAGATAGTCGCTCACCAATAGCTAGAGCAAGACTTGATCCAAAGCAAAACGGTGTGTTCAGCATTCCAAAAACGCACGGCCCTGTGCCCGGACCCCATACATTGGAACTTCGCCGTGTTTCACACCATTGGCCGTATGACGCTATCGGCGAATATCAGGAAATTGATAACACAGAGCCGGTACTGTCAGAAAGTCCAACCTTAACTAAGAAAGTCGTTGTTGAAACGAGCGGGCAAATTCGCTTCCTACAGCAAACCTAAATCAAAGCTGATTAGACTACGGCGTGTTCAGAAACGAGCGCGTCAATGGCTTGCTTCGCCCGAGTTTCATCGTGCGGTAGTAACGAAATAATCCGATCAACACCTACGTCTCGATAAGCGGCTATAGTGTGTGCGTCAACTCGCATTGATGGCGTCACGCTTATTTCTAGATTCTCGCCTCCTTGAAGTGCGCGCAAACGATTGACAACAGCCGCGGTTTGTTCGACATTCATTGCGAATCCGTACCAACCTTGACCATATTTTGCGGCACGTTGCAGCGCACCTTGACTCGTACCACCTACCACAATAGGTGGCCCACCCATTTGCACGGGACGAGGTTGAGCGTCAATGTTCTCAAACTGGTAAAAACGGCCTAGGAAAGACGGTCGCGGCTGATTCCAAAGAGCTCGCATAATTTCAATGTACTCGTTAGTTCGCGCACCGCGCTCTTGAAACGGTATGCCCAATGCGGCAAACTCCTGGTGTAGATACCCAGCGCCGATACCTAATATGAGTCGACCACCTGACAGTACATCTAAACTCGCCATCTCTTTCGCAAGCACCAAGGGGTTACGCTGTGCGATTAACACAATACCGGTGCCCAATCTAATCGTTTGAGTTTTCGCAGCTAGAAATGCCAACACCGTGCTAGGATGTAGCATGGGATGACCTGGCTCGGCTGGAGACGGCGGCTGACGGGGCGAAGGTAATACAACATGTTCGCCGGTCCACATCGACTCTAGGCCAACTGATTCAGCGTGCTGCGCCAAACTAATTGCGACTGAAGGATTCGCCGAGCCGCCAGAGCCGATACCGAAAAAACCGAGTTTCAATTCAAATCCCCTAGTCTATGCCTTTGCACTAGCTGTTCGCCACTGATTGTCGAAACTAACGTTTGACCGGTTCAGCCCAGGCGCTTCGATTCGTACAGCTAGTGTCTGCCATCAATCTTAGCAGTGGTGGATTTGAACTTTCCAGAACGCAAAATACGAATTCGGCTGTTGACGTCCAAGAGGCACCTATTCCTCAGTTGAGCGTTTGAGAGCATGGTGATTGACTTTATGTGGGTACCCGGTCAATTTAAACAAGAAGTAGAAAACATGGTTCGCTATTCTCAAAGACTGGTCGCAGATTTTGGAGGTACTTGAAGGAGGAGGATTCCTGTTTTGGAAAAGTGTTGGGCTCCCATCAGGATGGGCTTGCTAGGCCCAACCACTAGGATCGTTACCGTCTGGGGTCAAGATCCCTTTCGCGCCTGAGGGGTTCCGCTTCGTACTCGCGTTGCCGCTTTACTCAATCTACATTACGATGAGCCATCAACTGGAATAATCGTTCAGCTGCTTCAATAGCTTGCGCTGCAGTTCTTTGTACTGCTTCTGCAATCACTTTAAAGCGTTCGCTTGTAAAAGGGTACTACTCAAATCCTTAGGAAGGACATGAAATAATTTCCTATTTTTATTCATTTATCATCTATATTTTTGCAATTTGTGGCGTTTATATCGGTAAATAGCTACTAAAAATAAGCATTTCCTGTAATGACAATATATGATTGTTATCGGGCTGACTAGCTTTTTAGAGGGTTAGAAATGAAGCTCTTGGAAATCTTGAAGACTTCACCAGTCTTTCTATTGATCTCAATGTCAATCTCTGCATCGTCTGAAGATCACTCCACTATGTTTAACGTAGGCGACCGACTGCTAAAGGACGGTGTGAGTGAATCCGTTATCCCGATGGAACGTGATGGAATACCGAATGGATACGCATCATTCTTCTGGATCACAGAACAAGAATCAATCAAAGGTTGCCACACTAGTTGCGATATCAAGGTGCTCGTTGGTGATACGATGATTATTGCAAAACGAGATGAACAAGGTCGCTACACTGTTCAACCATTTCCATTAAGTACGGAAACAGGGGTTTTAAATCGATTACCCGTAGTTGAAATTACGCTATCGAACCGATTGAACTTTATCTTCTTCGGTGAACACGCCTTCGCTGCCTTGTTCGATATAGGGGGACGGGATCAAGTGCAGTAGCTTTTGCTGGGAAGAGCGATTCGATTTATCCAATCAAACCATGATGGGTGGTATGGGTACTAATGATTGTCCAATAGTAAGCGCAGTTGCAGAAGACTCCTGCTTTAGGAACAGTGACGGCACGATCCGATAGTGTTGGACTATCGTATTCAAAGATTGTTCAGGTAACTTCGTTAGTGCGTCGAGAGGATGTTTTGTATTTCCTGCAAGTAGCAGCATTAACTGTCAGTAAGAATATGCTTGGACTTTCTTTTAAGGTTTAACACAATGCATCAGCGAACTGATGTAACTTTGCCCTGACGGACATGATGTCCGGCAGGGCTTACCAAGCCTAAACATCAGGATAACTATCGCCCGAGATCAAAATCTCGCGCGCCTGCGGGGTTCCACTTCGTGCTGACGTTGCTGATTTACTTGATCTACTTCATGTTGTTGCTGTCGACGTTTTACGCGATATGCAATCAATTGAAATAATCGTTCAGCTGCTTTGATAGCTTGCTTGCACTGCAGTCCTTCGCAATGTTTCTGCAGAAGATAGAGCCGCCGATCGTTTTGCCACGGGGATCGCCAACTACCATTGGGTTCCGATCTATTTACTAATGGCCATAAAGGTATCGATGAGTCTCGGCTTTATTCGCCACTGTTGACCGCACTTCCAATGAGTATGTCGTGATAGTACCCACACAAACGGAATTGAGTCGTTTTTGGCATTGCTTAAGGGTGGCCATCACGAAACGTCCCGCCACATCAGCGAAAAGCATCTGCACCGCTGCGTCAATGAGTTCACCAAAAGGCTTAAACAAGATATGGGGCGCTATATACTGTCTGGTGCCATTGCTCCCGGCTTGGTTGGGCGGCAGCTGAACTACAAAGCATTAACAGCATGAAGGGTAGTGTCAAGAAAATCCGATGTACGACAAGCTCAACGGTGTGGCGGAAGCGTTGGTTCAGCCCTCACGCAAGAGAAAAGAGTCAGCCAAAATGAAAAAGGATCAACCCGAATTAATCAGGGCTCCCCGAACTTTCGCCGATTTTTTCTGCGGGATAGGAGGATTTCATCTCGCTGCCGCATCCCTTGGATTGGAATGTGTCTTTGCGAGTGACATTGATTCCGATGCCTGTAATGTGTACGAGCACAACTTCGGTATGCGCCCACATGGTGACATAATCGGTATTCGCGCTGATACCGTTCCCGATCACGATGTTCTCTTTGCAGGCCTACCATGCCAACCGTTTAGCATCATAGGGAATCGGCGGGGATTTGCGGATGCACGCGGGAACCTTTTTCTAGAACTCGCCAGGATCATTGCCGCCAAGCACCCGCAAGCCGTGATAATCGAGAATGTCCGCCAATTTGCCACCATTGATAAAGGAAAACCACTGGCGTGCGTCAAGGCGACACTTGAAGCAATGGGTTACACGGTGGACTGGCAAATACTCAATGCGTTGAATTTCGGCTTACCTCAAAAACGTGAGCGAATACTGATTGTCGCCACTCTGTGGGATTCTGCTATAGTATGGCCGAACAAAGACGCTTCCATGCGACCTCTGGATGATCTGTTGGAAGCAGATCCAGAAGCACGGCACTTCGTTTCCACTCGAATCCGCAAGGCACGGCAAGACGCGCACCAGGCGGAAACATCACCGATGATATGGCACGAAAACAAGGCCGGAAACATCGCCAGCCACCCCTTTTCATGCGCACTGCGAGCCGGGGCCTCACATAACTATCTTCTGGTTGATGGCAAGCGGCGACTAACGCCTAGAGAGATGTTCCGACTTCAAGGCTTCCCTGACTCGTACTCTATGCCATCCAGCGATGCCGCTGCGCGGCGGCTCACTGGCAACGCCGTTCCGGTACCTATGGTTCGAGCCGTTATCAGACAAGTACTAGCTGCGTGCGCGCATGGCAATAAAGTTAAGAGATAGCTTAAACACCCACTTGGAACCATGGCCGGTTGGTTCTATTCCCGACAGAGTGATTCATGATGTTGGCAAACAATTGGTTCATAGACTGGCCATTGGTCATATAGATATAGCAGGAAACGACTTCGGAACGATTTTCGCAGCTGCTGTCAAAGGCGAGCATCGGGTAAGCTCATTAGGCTTGGCGGATATTGTTGCCAACGGTACCGCTTGGTCATTAAAGACAATCAAGAACAAAACACCATACGATACCAAGGTGGTGAGGCTAATTTCAGGTCGAAATTCGCCCGACTATTCAGTAGGTATCGCCGACCCTAGAAAGGATCCTCAAGCAACCGGACGGGCTGTCCTGGACATTTGGAATTCGCGAGTCAAGCAGTCGCTGAACCACTACGAAGAATTGCGCATTGCCGTGCTAATTCGTAACGTAGCGACTAGAGAATTCTGCCTCTTTGAACAACCGGTAACGCCGTTTCCAGCAGATGAATTCAAATGGAGTTTCAACAAACAGGGGAATTTAGAGGGGCATAATAAAGCAACAGGCCGGCATACCTTCACTTGGCAGCCGCACGGCAGCCAATTTACAATCAAACGAATTGTGCCCGGGTCGGTTCGCCGATTCACGATTGTTCCCAACGTCCCCTTAATTCAGCAGGAGCAAATCTTGGAACTGATTCGATACGAGCCGAACTGGATCTCAGCAGACTAGCCAAGCGTATAGTTCCAAAAGCAAAAGAATTGATTGCAATTAGCCTATGTGATTCTGTTAGTATGCCAACGGTGTGCTTCAAGAATTACGGTCCTGTCCAGACGTAATCGTGAGGCAGGTCTTGGCATGATGGCATCACAGATAATCGTAAAATCCAAGATCGTCATGCAATAGGGAATTGGGGTTGTGCAGGACGCGCTGATAGCTTACATCGTATCGCAAACGGGGTTGAAACTTGACCAGCTTCTATTCTCTTATTGGAAGACGAACGAAGTTAACGTCGTTTGGGCGAACAATGACAACCCACACGGTATCAAACTCTACCCGGGTCCAGTTCATTCACGTAACGGTGGAGCGTGTTGGACAGAACGACTAAGCGCACCTTCAATGCCAAAAGTTGATCTGACTGATCAACTATCAGAAGATCGGATAACCGCAACGTCTACGGTGCGCGGCGGGTTGTTGTCTTGATCGGATTGTCTATCAAGACAACACCGCTAACTCTACCAATATGCCTGATTGAACCCGTTAGCTTGATTGATCCAGCTTATGGCAAATCAAACCTCTCCAACGGAAATCCTCGCGCGTATTAGCAGTGCGCGTAGTAACTCCCTCGGAACAGCGCAGCCGCATTATGCGTGCGGTCAAGAATCGAGACACAAAGCCAGAGATGATCGTTCGGCGTCTCCTCCATCAATTGGGTTATCGCTATCGCCTACACAATAGGAACCTGCCAGGTACGCCAGATATCGTTTTCGCATCGCGTCGGAAAGTGATATTCGTTCACGGATGTTTCTGGCACGGACACTCGTGCAAGCATGGGAGCCGCTTACCAAAAACCAACGCCGAATATTGGCAAGCAAAGATTACACGTAACGTCGAACGCCATTCGAACCAGCTCCAAGAATTGACTTCAGCGGGTTGGATGAGCCTTACTGTATGGGAGTGCGAGCTCATCAACATAGGTGCCGTCGAAAGCCGCCTAACCGCTTTTCTTGACGGAACCGTTGATCCATAGCGCCGAAGATTCGTATGGAGTTAATTCATTTTCGTGGATGCCATATCCTTTGGGAAGAAGGGATCCGCAATGCCACGAACACATCAGGATGGTGGAATTGGCACGCTTGGATAAGCCTTCAGGCGAAAGGCATCCGCCATCGCATCAGCAAATGCTGCCGTCTCCTGTGTGGCCGCGACAGCAAAGGTGGTCACGATCCTACAATAGGCATCAAGGCCGGAATTCAAATTAGGTGCAATACGTTCGACCTAAAGAGTACCTCTGAACATAGCCATATTACTGTGTTTTGAGCCATCTATACCCATGATTCGACCCCGTTCCTACTTTCAGTTATTAACTTTCTATGAGCAGGGCCCGAATTTTTCCAATGGCTCGAGCTGGGTTTAGATCTTTCGGGCAAGCATCAACGCAGTTCATAATCGTACGACACCGAAACACGCTGTAAGGGTCGCCGAGTTTTTCAAGTCGTTCGTGCGTCGCCTGATCTCTAGAGTCTGCTAGGAATCGGTACGCTTGCAGTAGCCCTGCCGGTCCGATGTACTTATCTGGGTTCCACCAAAACGAGGGACAGGCCGTTGAGCAACAGGCACAAAGGATGCACTCGTATAGACCGTCCAGCTTTTCTCGTTCTTCGATGCTCTGTAGACGTTCTTTGGTAGGCGGCTCTTCGTCATTAATCAGGTACGGGTCAATCTTTTCGTACTGCGCATAAAACTGCGACATATCAACAACAAGATCACGAATCACCGGCAATCCCGGTAGAGGTCGCAACGTTAACGAATCTCGATGTACGATTGACGAAACCGTCGTTTTGCACGCTAATCCGTTGCGTCCGTTCATATTCATACCGTCAGAGCCGCAAACGCCTTCGCGACAGGAGCGACGATACGAAATCGTGGGGTCTTCCAAACGTAACTGTTCAAGTACGTCAAGCACCATCAAATCACGATTCTCAGGCATTGTGACTTCGTAGTCCTGCATACGCGGCGCATCATCCTGGTCCGGGATATAACGATAAATACTTACCCGCATCTCAGTACTCTCTCACCGCAGGCTGAAATGCACTAACCTCCGACGGTGAAAAATTCACATCGCGTTTGGCCACTCGTTTATCGGTCGGGTAATACATCGAATGACACAACCAGTTCTCGTCGTCGCGGTCCGGATAATCGTCGCGAGCATGTGCACCTCGGCTCTCGGTACGACCGATTGCCGCATAGGCCGTTGCTTCCGCGATTTCGAGTAGGTTGTCTAACTCTAACGCATCAAGACGGGCCGTATTGAATGCTTTACTCTTATCTGCAAGATGCGCATGTTCAATCCGTTCGCGTAGTTCTTCAAGTTTAGTTCTGCCTCGTTCCATCGGTTCGGCCGTTCGAAAAATACCGAAATTTTCCTGCATCGACATTTGGAGTTCCCGCTTCAATTGCAGCGGCGCTTCGCCGTCCGTTGAATCTTCCCACCGCTGATAGCGCCTATTGGCTTCGTCAATGTCTTCAGGCGTTGCGTTGCGATACGCAACGCCTTGCTTCATAACTTCTTCGATATGCAATCCTGCAGCCCGACCGAAAACGACCAGATCAAGTAACGAATTGCCCCCTAGTCGATTTGAACCATGTACGGACACGCAAGCAACTTCGCCTACAGCATACAGTCCATCAATGACTTTATCCTGCCCGTCCGCGTCTTGGGTAAGCGCTTGGCCAGTCAAATCCGTAGGTATACCGCCCATTTGATAGTGGCATGTAGGATAGACTGGGATGGGCTCACGTACGGGATCTACATGGGCAAATGTACGCGCCAAATCGGTAATGCCGGGCAGACGTTCGAACAAGGTGTCCTCACCGAGGTGATCCAACTTCAACAACACATGGTCTTTTGCCGGCCCGCAACCGCGACCGCCAACAATTTCTAGCACCATTGACCGAGCAACTACGTCGCGTCCGGCAAGATCCTTCGCGTTAGGTGCGTAACGCTCCATAAATCGCTCACCATCACTATTGATAAGGTATCCACCTTCACCCCTAGCGCCTTCCGTAATCAAAATGCCTACATCCGCAATGCCGGTTGGATGGAATTGCCACATTTCGATGTCCTGCACAGGAAATCCTGAACGTAACGACATGCCTAACCCATCGCCTGTATTCATCAAGGCATTCGTAGTGCTGTTGTAGATACGACCGCCACCACCGGTTGCAAGAACCGTAGCGTTGGATTTGATGTACACCAATTCACCGGTTTCTATGCAAATAGCAAGCGTCCCTACAACTGCCCCGTCTTGGTTTTTAACCAGATCTACCGCAAACCACTCGGAAAGAAACGTTGTGCTGTTCTTGATATTCGCTTGATAGAGCGTGTGCAGCAAAGCATGACCCGTTCGGTCGGCAGCGCAACAAGTACGCGCGGCTTGACCGCCTTTGCCAAAATTTTTCGATTGACCACCAAACGGCCGCTGGTAAATACGCCCTGTTTTAGTGCGAGAAAACGGCAGACCAAGATGCTCCAGCTCGTAAATCGCTTGCGGCCCAACACTACACATATATTCGATGGCCGCTTGATCGCCAATGTAATCTGAACCCTTCACGGTGTCATACATATGCCAGCGCCAATCGTCCTCAGGATCTTCACTACCGATTGCGCATGTAATGCCGCCTTGAGCCGAAACCGTATGCGATCGAGTTGGAAATACTTTCGAGATGACCGCCGTGCGATGTCCCGATTGCGCAACTTGCATGGCCGCCCGCATCCCAGCGCCGCCGCCGCCAATAATCACGCCGTCGAATTCCATGGATCGAATCGCCGTCATAGCGGACCCCAAATCAAGCTCAACGCCCAAACGAGATAGGCGAATAATGCACCGCCAACAATCATTTGATAAAAAAGCCGTACTTTCGCAGCACGACCCTGGCCGCGAATGTAATCCGTTCCTACAGTCCACATCCCGACCCAACCGTGCACAACTAATGCAAGCACCGTGAGCGAAGATAGCAATAACGCATAACCCGATCCGAAATAACTACGCCATGCTGCGTAATCCATGTCCCCATTCAACGAAAAAATAATCACAAGGTGGACTACGTAGGTACCGATAACAACAGCTGATAGTCGCTGGATAATGAAATCCCAAACACCCCGCCTTGAGGTACGCGATGAGCTCACGCAAACATCCATACGGCTAGCGCGATGGATGCGACTAAGCTAAGCAAGAGTACAGTCCAAGATGACTTACGACTGGCGGCAAGCGACATACCGATATGAAAATCTAGCAATAGATGGCGCACACCAGCGATGAAGTGATAAAGAATGGCACTTAAAACAATCCAAACAAGAAAACCGTGAAAGCTGCTCCCGACAGAATAGAAGACCCAGTTAAACGACTCTGGCGACTCAAGTGTTAAACTAAGTAAGTAGGTGAGGTATCCGACGCCAATAAAAACGACAATACCAGAAATTCGGTGCAAAATCGACACGATAGCTGCAATCGGGAATCGAAATGCAGTAAGGTTTAGGTTGACTGGTCTTGTCTCGCGCGTTGCCGCCAAGCGTTACCTTCTCCCTATGTGACGGCAACTATCCACTAACGAATGATACGCAGACTTTCCACCAGAAGATGTATTGTCGTGGCGTAGTGACTCAATTTCCTCTTGCAAGGGATCTTCATATTCAAGAAGATATAAGGGTTACTTTCTACAGGAGACCTTCACTTATAAGTATCTCCGCAAGCTCATCCGCATTCACGTAACCACCGACCGTTTTTCCATTGCCTAATAAGATCATGGGCGTCCCGCGCAGTCCTAATTGCTGACCTAGCTGAAATTGGGCCGCCACAGGATTTTTGCACGTTAGACGCTCAATGTCGCTACCCTGCTTTAATTGCGTCAGTGCAACATGAGGATTCGACGCGCACCACGCGGATACCATGGCGTCATACGATTCGCTGCCAATGCCCGATCGTGGGTAGGCCAAATATCGAATTTCAATACCTTTGCTGTGATAGTCAGCGATCTCTGAGTGCAGTTTTTGGCAGTAACCGCATGTCGTATCCGTAAATACGTGAACTACCGCTTTCGGTTGTTCGAACGGCGGTGCAAAAGCAATCACGTCCGTGGTTTTTAGGTTATTGATTTTCTCGAGTCGTACAGCATTTCGGTGCATTTCGGTATGGCGTAGAAAAACGCGCTCTGCACCTGGTTTAGCTTCGATCAAATCGCCGATCAGAATCCAACGCAGATCCTCTGAAACATAGAGAATTGAAAGGTCTTGCATCGTTGCAATGTAGAAGCCGTCTAGCTCGGATGGCTTTACGCTAATGACTTCCACGGAATTGCCCAATACAGATCTAACGAAAGACGCTACGTTGTCATTGGCGCTGAGCGTGGACGTTGCCAGTAAACCGACAATGATTGTGATGGTGGCAATCACTCTGTTTAAGGGGTTCAATCTATTGATTTCCATAGTTAGTTAAGGAAGCGCCTTACCATTCAACCTCGCGGGTGGTGAATCGCATGTAATGTCTTTAAGCGCTCGTTGGCGACTTGAGTATAGATTTGCGTCGTGGATAAATCCGCATGACCGAGCATCATCTGAACAGCTCGGAGATCTGCACCGTGATTGATAAGATGCGTAGCGAACGCATGCCGCAATGTATGCGGCGAAATAGGTCGCACGATGCCAGCTCGTGCCGCATAGCGTTTGATCGCGTGCCAAAAAGTCTGCCGAGTCATTGTTCGCCCACGCCTGCTTGGAAATAGTGCAGCGCTAAAACGATCGCCCAACAACTCAATGCGCGCATTCTCAAGGAATCTCGCGACCCATGCAAGCGCTTCATCGCCGAGCGGTATGATCCGTTCTTTATTCCCTTTACCAATCACGCGTACCGATCCCTGATTTAGATTGATACTCTCGATCGTTAGTTCTACCAGTTCCGATACGCGCACGCCTGTCGCGTATAGCACTTCCAGCATGGTTCGATCGCGATACTCGATCGGACTACTGTCAGGTTGAGGCGCATGAAGTAACAACGAAACCTCGGATTCCGTCAGGAAACCAGGTAAGCGCTTCATACGTCTTGGCGTTTCAATATTGGCGATAGGGTTATCACGCGCGAGTCCGTTCTCTACGGCGTAATTGAAGAATCCGCGTACGCTGGAAAGGAAACGCATGCGACTGCTTGATGCCTTCCCGTCAAGCGTGTGTTCAGCAAGGTAACTTAAAAGATCGTTACGGGTACATTCAAGCAACCCTTTATCGAGCCATTGTTCGAATAACTGAAAGTCGCGACGATAGGCAGTAACCGTATTAACTGCTAGATTGCGCTCGTAGCAGATGGTATCCAGATATTCTTGAGCTGGCTTGGATAATCCAAGTGGCACTTTACTACCGATAGCCACGATTGGCGAAGGTACAACTTCTAGATCTTTTCTTTAATACGAGCAGAACGACCGGATCGTTCACGAAGATAGTAAATCTTTGCCTTACGGACATCGCCTCGTCGATTCACCTTAATACTGTCAACCAAAGGACTATGCAGCTGAAAAGTGCGCTCAACGCCAAAACCATGCGAAATCTTTCGAACCGTGAACGAGGAATTTAAACCTCGATTACGTTTCGCAATGACCACGCCTTCGAAACGTTGTAGTCGACTCTTCTCGCCTTCTGTGATCATCACTTGCACTGCCACCGTATCGCCAACTGAGAACTCCGGTATGGGAGCTTCCGATTCGCTCTTCGCGGATGTACTGCCACTTGAACTGCGCTCACGCAGTTCTCTTAAGTGGCGACTCTCGACCAGTTCGACAAATCCCTTTCTACCCATCGCGTGTTTCTCCCTTAAATGCCTCGGAAACATGGCGTCGCAGCCACTCTTTCTCTACCGCGCTAAACAGCCTTTGTGCCAGCATTTCCGGCCGACGCTGCCATGTACGTAACAATGCTTGCTCGTGTCGCCAGCGGACAATCTCGGCATGATTACCGGAAGTCAGTACTGGTGGAACCGGTTTATTACGCCACAAGCGAGGACGTGTGTATTGCGGCCCTTCTAGTAAATTATCGCTAAATGAATCGTCAGTAACTGATTTCGCATTTCCTAGCGCTCCTTCGACAAGTCGACCTACGGCATCAATGACGACCAGAGCTGGTAATTCACCGCCGGAAATCACATAGTCGCCAATGGAAATTTCTCGGTCAATATAGGTCTCAACATAGCGTTCGTCAACGCCTTCGTATCGACCACAAACCAACAATAGTCCGTCGTGCGCGGACAACTCTAGCGCTAGCTCTTGCGTCAAGCGCTCGCCTTGAGGGCTTAATAACACCTTGTATGGTTTTTCAACTGGGGCCGACTGCAAGGCTTCATCAGTACAGGACGCAAGTGGTTCGACCGTCATGAGCATACCTGGCGCCCCGCCGAACGGTCGATCATCAATTGAACCGTAGTTATCAGACGCATGTCGCCGCACGTTATAGGTTGCAATGTCTATTTGCCCTTCGGACGTAGCTCGACCAATCACGCCGTGCCCAAGGCCCGCTTCAATCAGTTCGGGCAATGCTGTCACTACGCCAATCCACATACGACTATGCTAAGCCTTCCACGATTCGTGCCAGTCTACACGAACATGCGAACCCAGGCAGACGGAATCCAGTATCGGTTTCACCAACGGTATGAGGTAGCGAACATCTTGCCCTTCAATATCTAAAACCGACGATGCCCCATTCTCGATTACTCGGTTGACCTCGCCGAGCTTTACGTTATTGAGATTAACTACATCCAACCCTATTAAATCAATCCAATAAAACTCGCCCGACGCAAGCTCGGGTAGTTGCTCCCGGCGAATACCTAGTTCAAGATTCGTCAAACGCTCCGCGGCAGATCGGTCCGCGCAATCGTTGAATTGCGCGATTAGCCCCTCGTTGCGTCGTTGAAACGATGTCGATTCAACTAATGACCACGAATTACCAACAAGACGCACATAAAGTTCGTCGAAATCAAGTAGATTAGCTACAGGGTCAGTGAACGAATGAACATGAGACCAACCCTTTATGCCAAAAGCGTGTCCTATACGCCCAACAACAACGATCCGGTCAGCGCCCAACCGCTACGAGGAGGTGTCTTTAGCTTCGTCTGTAGCTGTAGTCGCACCTGAAGCGGCATTCGCTTGGGGTTGCTCTGAGGGTTCACTGGCATCCTCTCCAGCGGAACTCTTTTCGGCGAGCGTACTTGAGCTTTCTTCAACTGGCGCTGCTGCAGTATCTGCAGATTCAGCTGGCTGCACTCCTTCGCTTGCAGGTACCGTTTTCTCCTCATCGGCGACAGGTTCCTTGGCAGGCTGAGCGGCCTTAATCTGAGCCTCGCGACGAGCTTCCTTGAGCAGGCGATTAACAGTAGTGGTAGTCTGGGCTCCCTGGCCAATCCAGTAGTCCACACGACCTAAATCAACGCGCAGACGTTCAGCATGACCCTTGGCAATCGGGTTATAGAACCCAACACGTTCGACGAATGTTCCATCACGCCGCGCCCGTCGATCCGCTACGGTCAAATGATAGAACGGCCTATGTTTCGATCCGTGTCGGGCAAGGCGAATGACAACCATTTAAGTCATTATCAAGATAAATTGGGAGGCGTGGATTTTACTCAAGCATGTAGTTTTGCTGGCCAACAAACCCCATATTGGGTTTTGCATGAGTACGCGTGCTGATACCCAAGACTCACGACTCGTCCATGAGCCGATCCAATTGCTGCGAGAACTTACCGGAGCGACTCATCCGCCCCATCTTCTTTGCCGACTTTTGCATTCGCTTGAGACTACGAATCATTAGATTGACGTCTTGAACCCGCGTCCCGCTTCCTGCAGCGATGCGCTTTTTTCGCGATGCTATGTTGACTAAATTTGGAAACGCACGTTCTTTCGGTGTCATGGACTCGATGATAACCTTGTGCAGCTGGATCGTTGCATCCGATATGGCGTTCTTTTTCAGCTGCCCCGCTTGCGGCAGCTTGTCAACGATGCTCTCAATACCGCCCATCTCTTCCATTTGCTTTGCTTGCGCGTATAGATCATCAAACGTGAAAGTCGCCCCCCGCATGAGACGCTCTAGCGTCTTCTCGGTGCTCGCAATATCGACTTTTCGTTCAGCCTCCTCAACCAGGCCGATGATGTCGCCCATGCCTAGTATGCGCGACGCCAATCGTTTGGGATGGAATAACTCTAACCCGTCAAGATCCTCGCCTGTTCCAAGAAACTTAATCGGTTTGCGCGTTATCGAACGTACTGATAAAGCCGCGCCGCCTCTGGCATCGCCATCGGCCTTGGTTAACACAATGCCAGAGAGTGACAGTGCGTTATCGAAGGCTCTTGCCGTCCTTGCAGCGTCTTGTCCTGTCATGGCATCAACCACAAATAAAGTCTCAGCCGGTTTCAATGCGTCGTGCAACGCTTTGATTTCCGCCATCATGTCGTCATCAATGGCTAGGCGACCGGCAGTATCGACAATGAGCACGTCGGTTCCATCGGTCTCTGCCACTTTGATCGCGCGCTGTACGATTTGAAGCGGCTGTTCGTCCGACGATGCAGTGACAAATGACGCATGGGCCGCTTCAGACAAAATGCGTAGCTGTTCAATCGCGGCCGGCCGGTAGACATCGGCAGATGCCGTCATAACTTTCGTTTGAGTCGTTGTATACAGAAACTTGGCGAGTTTAGCTACCGTCGTGGTTTTACCCGTGCCTTGTAGTCCTGCCACTAAAATGATGGCTGGTTTACTAACCTTATCGAGATCAAGTCTGGTGGCTTCCGTCCCCATGAGCGATACAAGCTCGTCGTGGACGAATTTCACGAACATATCACCTGGTCGTACCGAGGCGACGAACTCTTGTCCAACAGTCTTCTTGCGGACTGCCTCCACGAAGGGGATAACTACTTCTAACGCAACGTCTGCTTCCAACAGCGCTGTGCGTACCTCGCGAATGGCGTCAGCGACGTTACTTTCGGTAAGTTTCCGCGTTCGAATACCGGCAAATGCCTGGGTGAATTTGTTCGTTAGATTGTCAAACATGCATGTCCGCACGGGCGATGAAGATCAACGCGGAGATTGTAGTTTTGAACGGTTTCAGACTAGAGAATGGCAACGATGCTAACGCCGGATCTCTACGGCGGCATGGCAGCGCTTCTTTACTTACTCTATTTCTGGTTGCAGTTAAGGACGCGCACTGTCGAATCTTTCCCGAATCGACGCGTTGCGGCCCTTACCGTGCCCGCCATGGGTATGCACCTCATCTATGTCGTACTGCTCATTAGTGCAGACACAGGCATTCATCTATCGGTGTGGTCTAGCGCTATCGTGGTCTCGTTCGTTGCGACAGTCAGCACTTTTTATCTATACCTCATCTTAGGCTATCGCGTACTCGCCTTGGTGATCGTGCCCTTGACGATCTTGACGCTTTGCTGCGGTCTGCTATTCACGCCAAGCGCGGGTGCAACCATTAGCCAACCCAGCGCAATTGTTCATGTACTCATTAGCATGCTCGCATATGCAACATTAGCTCTCGCGGCAATCCAGGCGCTTTCAATCATCGTCTTGCACCGCCAATTGAAGAAGAGCGAATCAAACACATTCATGAATTGGATGCCGCCGTTGCAAACCGTTGAGTCAACTAACATGCATCTACTTTGGTTAGGTGTATCGTTGCTTACGATGACCATTGTGACGGGGTTTTATTCGCGCTGGAATTTTGTGCAACAAGAGGATTACCGTTTGCATATGGGGCTTGCTGTAACTTGCTGGATCTTGTATTTAGCGCTTGTTTGCGGTCAACTCTGGTTCGGTTGGCGCGGTCTCATCTCCGCACGCCTATCTCTGCTTGCATTTGCGATGTTGCTCGTCGGTTATTTCGGGCTTAAATTTGTCTTGGGGTATGGAACTTAGCCTTTAATCACATGGAATCTTTCGCCGTGCCTGCCTGGGTACTCGTCCTTTCAGTTTTGACTTTGTTGTTAATGAGTGCGTATTTCTCAAGCTCAGAAACAGCCATGATGAAGTTAAACGTATACAAAATGCGCGCATTAGTGCGGCGTCGACATGGCGGCGCACGTCGAGCTAACAAGCTACTTCAGCATAAAGATCGCCTACTTGGCGTGATCCTCATTGGAAACAATCTGGTCAACTTCACTGCAGCAGTCGTTGCTAATGTGCTCTTCGTACGTTGGTTCGGCACCGAAATTGGCGGCGTGGTCACTACGGTGTCGATGACTTTGCTTTTTTTAATTTTCGCAGAGGTCATACCTAAGACCATTGCAGCGGTTCGCCCTGAATCAATCGCCTACCCCAGCGCTTACATATTAGTGCCACTTCAATCGCTCATGAAATACCTAGTGACGTTCATAAATTTCTGCGGCGCTTTGGTAGTAAAACCTATTACGCGCAACGTCGTGGGAGACGATAGCGATTTAACCGAGGAAGAGTTACGACAAGTATTCGATCAAGCGCGTAAATTGCCGCGCAATCGCCAGTTGATGATTCTGAATATTCTCAATCTTGAGGAACAAACAGTCGGCGACGTGATGCAACCTCGGGAATTAATCAATGGCATCAACTTAGATGACTCTATGGACGAGATTCGACGAAACATAGCCGAATCAAGCCATACTCGCTTACCGGTCTATCAAGGCAGTATCAACGACCTGAAAGGCATTCTCCACATGCGCGAGGCAAACCGCCTCCTACAAGATTCCCAAGCGAATGTGCAATCCGTCCTTGACGCTCTCGAAACGGCTTATTTCACGCCAAGCCAAGTGTCGTTGTCGCGACTTGTGCATAACTTTAAGCAACACCGTCGCCGATTTAGTATCGTAGTGGATGAATACGGCGTGGTCGTAGGGTTGATAACAATCGACGACATCATTGAGGAAATCGTCGGGGAGTTTACGTCGGAATCAAATGAAACAGACCCCGTCGGAAGATTCTCTTTTGTTGACGGAGTCACATGCAACGTGACTGGTGCGACGCCGTTACACGAAATCGGGCATGCCACCAACTGGAAACTCCCTGACGATGGTCCGCGCACGGTGAACGGCTGGGTACTTCACCATCTAAGGCGAGTTCCTTCAGGTCAAACCTCTGTCAACATTGAGAACTTTCGCATCGTGATTCACGAAATGGAAAAAAACGCGATCAAACGAGCGACGATAACGCAATTACCTTTCGAAGACGATTTCGATGTGTTCGAAACGACTACCAAATCAACGGAACAAAGCGATTCTGCGACGTAGATCATTACCAGCGTCAGCTTAGCTTGCTAGGCCCTATCAATTCTTTATGATGGTAGCACGGATAAACACCGCGGCTTTGGCTTTACCTACTGGCTCGTAACGTTAATCTATTGTCGCAACGCCCAGCGCCGATTAATCGCAGAAACAATCGCCTGCAAGGAAGCCGTCACCGTATTCTTGCTCCGCCCAATACCGAATACCGAGCCTTCCGTAAATTCAATCGCTACGATACCAATCGCTTGGGCGTCCTTACCTACCACATCACCTTCACGCAAAGCATGGCCGTGATAAGCAGCGATGTTTAACGGCTCATTGAGTGTCGAGACCATCGCGTTGACAAACGCTTCAATAGGTCCGGAGCCTTTACCTTCGATCGAAACTTCGTTCTCCGACACCTGAATCAAAGCAGAACAGACCAATAATTCGCCTTCAACATTGGTGAGGTCATAGTTCATCAATGCATAGGGTCCGTCCTGCACTTCGAAGGTGTCGAATAGCGCTTGCAAAATTTCAGCACGGTTTACCTCGCGATCAAGGTTTTCAGTAAGAACCTGGACTTGCTTCGCGAATTCCTGCAACATCTCACGCGGCAGCGAAATACCGAAATGCTGCTCAAGCACGAAACCTACACCGCCTTTCCCGGATTGGCTATTAACTCGTACAGACTCTTTATAGGAAGACCCTACGTCGGCAGGATCAATAGGTAAGTAAGGTACTTCCCAATGGTCTTCGCTAACAGAGGCCATACCTTTTCTGATCGCATCCTGATGTGAGCCAGAAAAGGCGGTAAACACAAGATCGCCCGCATAGGGGTGCCTTTCATGTACGGGGATCTTGGTCACCTCCTCAGCAATCTTGCGAATGCGAGGCATATCGCGGAAATCAAGTTGTGGATCAATCCCCTGAGAATACAGGTTCATCGCCATCGTCATGATGTCGCAATTCCCTGTGCGCTCGCCATTGCCAAATAGCGTGCCTTCCACACGTTCGGCACCAGCCATCAGCGCAAGCTCTGTCGCTGCAATGCCCGTACCTCGATCATTGTGTGTGTGCAAACTTATCACCGCGCGACCGCGCTTTGGAAAGTTCCGGCAAAAATACTCGATTTGATCAGCGTAAATATTGGGCGTTGCCATTTCTACGGTCGAAGGCAAATTGAGGATCATTGGCTGATCCGTCGTCGCACCCCATGTTTCCGCTACTGCATCACAAATATCAATGGCAAAATCAAGTTCCGTCCCGGTAAAGCTCTCAGGGGAATATTCAAATGTAACGGCCGTGCCGCTGAGGTTCTGCGTGATGTCGCGCACCAGCCGTGTACCTTCAACTGCTAAATCAATGATTCCAGCGCGGTCCATATTGAATACAACCTCGCGTTGAAGCGTTGAGGTTGAGTTATAGAGGTGAAAAATAGCGCCTTCCGCGCCGCGCAGCGCGTCAACAGTGCGTTCGATCAGTTCTGGCCGCGCTTGACACAATACCTGCACAAGGGTGCCGGATGGTATCAAGTTGTCTTCAATGATCGTTCGGCAAAAGTCGAAGTCCATTTGCGAAGCTGCCGGGAAACCTACTTCGATTTCATTGAAACCTATTTCCAACAACAATTGATACATCGCCATTTTTTCGTCGACATTCATGGGGTCGACAAGCGCTTGATTGCCATCGCGCAAATCAACACTGCACCAACGAGGAGGATGCAATAACTGCGCATTTGGCCAGGTACGATCAGGCAATTGAACCGGCGGAAAGGCACGGTACTTATCGAATGGCATCGTACCAGGGCGGCGACCTGGATTTGGAGACGTCAGCATCTTGTAATTCTCAAAAGCGAGAGATTAGGGTTTCGGTGGGACTGTTGCCCTTGCGAGATAGATGTGCCGGCTACACCGGCAGGAGTAGCCGCGTTAGCGCTTGTTGCGGTGTGCCGTAGGTTAGTCCGTGACCCAGTGCAATGATGACGTTCATAGCAAGCGAATTATAAAAACTAACACTGGCGGCAAGGAAACACTGGATCTCAATAGCTATATGTATGAATGTGGCTTAACGTACTGCTTTGTTGATAGTGAGCGCCTCACTTAACTCTCTGTCCGTGAAGAATTGCATCGGCTGTCGGTGCGCCGACGCAATAAAAATGAAGCAGGATTGCTTCATAGACGCCGAGTAATCCTTCACTGGTTAAACCTTTGATACAGTTTGTTGGGGCCCTACGACAACACATTTCGCTGCCCGGCGTGCGGCATCTCGCGCTTCCTTGATCGTCTTGCGCTTCGCTAACGTAACCCCCATTCTTCTTGAGCCCTCAACTTCCGGTTTCCCAAAGAGACGAAGGTCTGTGTCCGGTTCACACAATGCTTGATCAAGGTTGGCAAAAGTGATCTCGTTGGATTTGCCTCGCACCAGCAAAGGAATTGAAGCTGATGGTCCATAGTGATTTATCGATGGAATTGGCAGCCCTAATATCGCCCTCGCGTGTAATTGAAATTCCGATAAATTTTGGCTGATGAGCGTGACTAAGCCTGTATCGTGCGGTCTCGGCGACACTTCGCTGAAATACACCTGATTCCCTTTTACGAAAAATTCCATTCCGAATAGCCCGAAACCACCTAGCGCTTCGCTAATGCGGTTAGCGATGTTACGGCACTCCTTTAATGTCTCTGACGACATAGGATGTGGTTGCCAGGACTCGCGATAGTCGCCTCCTTCCTGGCGATGGCCAATGGGCTCGCAAAACGATACGCCACCGCTATGCCGCACCGTTAGTAATGTGATTTCATAATCGAAGTCGACAAATCCCTCAACGATCGCAGTGTCTGCCTCACCGCGAGTGCCCGTACGCGCGTATTCCCACGCTTGTTCAAGTTGAGCCTCGGATTCAATCGTTGATTGACCTTTGCCAGATGAACTCATCACCGGCTTAACCACGCAAGGCAAACCCAAGGCCGCTATCGCCTGACGCAATTCGTTTAGCGACTTCACAAATCGATAAGAAGAGGTTCGAACGCCTAGTCTTGACGAAGCCAATTCGCGAATCCCGCGGCGGTTCATCGTCAAATCAACTGCACGCGCAGTGGGTACGATGTTGATACCTTCTCGCTCGGCGCGCACCAAGGCGGCTGTCGCAATCGCTTCAATTTCCGGTACCACGAGATTCGGCGATTCCGCCCGAACAACGTCGTAGAGCGCCAACTCGTCAAGCATGTTCATAACATGCGACTTTTGTGCAACTTGCATCGCCGGTGCGTTAGGGTATCGATCTACCGCAATGACTTCGCAGCCCAAGCGCTGAAGCTCAATGACGACCTCTTTACCTAACTCGCCGCTACCCAGCAACATCACCCTCGTAGCGCTAGGCGAAAGCGGTGTACCGAGCGTAACCATGTTTGACGCGTTAAACTTGAGGTTTAAGCGTGTTGCGATACCTAGTAGAGTTACGAACGTAGCGATCGGAAAAATCCGTGTTCGCTTCAATTTCTTCGGCGGTTAATTGCCGTATAACCTTACCCGGCGATCCCAATACGAGACTACCGTCAGGAATCACCTTGTCTTCAGTGATTAACGTATTCGAACCAATTAAGCAGTTATTGCCTATCCGAACGCCATTCATAACGACCGAATTGATGCCGATGAGACTATTGTTTCCAACCGAACAACCATGTAACACAGCTTTATGTCCGACGGTGACTTGATCGCCAATAGTCACCGGAAAGTCCTCGTCCATATGAACAATACAGTTGTCTTGAATGTTGCTACGCTCGCCAAGTGTGATTAATTCGTAATCGCCCCGCAACACTGCGCCCCACCAAACCGAAGATTGGTGTTTCATAAGTACTTTTCCAATCAGAATGGCAGTACTCGCGATGAATACCTCACCTTGAGTCTGGACCCGTTGGCCTTCTAGCTCGAATTTCACGGACAATTCTCAGTCTGATTTCGCGTTCGGTTAATTACACAAACAGATCGACAAATTGACTCACCGATGTCGCTTCAAGCGTCGCCTGATCAAAAACAATACGCTCTATACGATTGATTTGATTCAACGGAAAACGCGTCGCTAGGTTTTCGCGAAACTTCGCTTCGAGTTGCGGTATACCTTCCTCACGCCGACGACGGTGACCTAGTGGGTATTCCACTGTCACGTTTTCAGTACTCGTACCGTCCTTGAAATAAACCTGAACGGCATTTGCAATAGATCGCTTTTGTGGATCGTGGTATTCAGCGCTAAACCGTTTGTCTTCGCTAATCACCATCAATTCGCGTAATTGATCAATGCGAGGGTCGGCAGCGACATTGTCTTCGTAGTCTTCCGCAACAAGGTTACCTTTTAATAATCCAATCGCCGTCATGTACTGCAAGCAGTGGTCACGGTCAGCAGGATTGTTAAGCTCGCCTGTTTTGCTAATGATGCGAATAGCCGATTCATGCGTCGTGATTTCGATTCTGTCGATCTCGTGAATGCGGTGAGCTACTTCAGCATGAAGTTGACATGCGGCTTCTACAGCCGTTTGGGCATGAAACTCTGCCGGATACGAAATCTTAAATAAGATGTTTTCCATGACGTAAGAGCCGTAGTCGCGCTGAAACGCAAACGATTTCCCATTGAAATTTACGTCGTAAAAACCCCATTGAGGGGCCGACAATGCACTGGGGTAACCCATTTCGCCTTTCTTGACAAAAAATGCGAGTTGGACCCCACGACTCGTCGCATCGCCTGCTGCCCATGATTTTCTAGGCCCGGCATTGGGTGCATGTCGGTAGGTTCTTAAACTTGATCCATCAACAAACGCATGAGATAAGACATCCACAATTTGATCGCGCGTGCCACCAAGCAAATCCATGACCACTGCTGCTGTCGCAACGCGCACTAATAAAACATGATCCAACCCTACACGATTGAAACTATTCTCTAGCGCTAAGCAACCTTGAATCTCGTGAGCCTTCACCATAGCCACCAAGACATCGCGCATCGTTAGCGCGGTTCTTTCAGGCTGCCGGCTGAGAAAGTCGGCTACGGCCAAGATACCACCAAGGTTATCCGAGGGGTGTCCCCATTCTGCCGCCAACCAAGTGTCATTGAAGTCAAGCCAACGGATCAGACAGCCTATATCCCATGCTGCCTTGACTGGATCCAATACGTACGGCGTACCGGGCACACGTGCGCCGTTAGGCACGATCGTGCCTGCCACGTGCGGCCCGAGCATCTTCGTACATTCTGGAAAACGTAGCGCAAGAAATCCACAACCGAGCGTGTCGATTAAGCAATTGCGCGCAGTATTCATTGCGTCAACGCTCTCAATGTCGGCGTGACTAACGTAATCGGCAATCGCCACTAGTTCCCGATCCGGTTCGGGACGAATGTTGAGATCGACGTTCTGGCTCAATAAACGATCCGTAGATTTAGATGAAGGTAACTAGAGCAGACTTATCGCTCTTCAATTGGCACGACACGACGCGGCTTAACGCCAATGTAATCCGCACTCGGCCGAATGATCCGATTATTTTCGCGTTGTTCCATCACGTGTGCTGCCCATCCCGAGACCCGCGAGCACACGAATATAGGCGTGAATAACTTCGTCGGAATCCCCATGAAGTGATAGGCGGAAGCATGGAAGAAGTCTGCGTTTGCAAATAGTCTCTTTTCGTCCCACATCGTTTGTTCAATCGCACATGAAATGGGATATAGCAATCTATCGCCAACCTTTTGCCCAAGTCGCTCAGCCCACGATTTGATGATCTTATTGCGTGGGTCTGATTCGCGATAAATGGCGTGACCAAACCCCATGATCACTTCTTTCGAAGCCAACATTTCCAGAATACGGGTTCTCGCGGCTTCAGGCGAATCGAATTGCTCAATGAGCGCCATGGCGGCTTCGTTCGCACCGCCATGCAAAGGACCACGCAACGAACCGATCGCGCCGGTAATACAAGAATGCATATCTGACAGCGTAGATGCGCACACCCGAGCAGTGAACGTGGAAGCATTGAATTCGTGTTCAGCGTACAGAATAAGCGAGACATCCATTGCCCGTTGAAATGACGGATCAACCTCGTCACCAAGCAAAGTGGTCAGAAAGTGACCCGCAACGCTATCAGCATCCGTGTCGACATTGATGCGAATGCCGTCGCGGGAGAAGCGATACCAGTAATTGATGATCGACGGCAATACCGCCAATAATCGATCGGCTACTTCATGCTGATGTTCGAAAGTACCTTCTGGTTCCAGATTCCCCAGCAACGAACATCCTGTACGCATGACATCCATAGGGTGTGTTGATCTTGGAATGCTTTCCAGCGTAGCAATGAGCTCCTGCGGCAAACGACGCAATCCACGCAACTTGGCGCGATATGCACCTAACTGCTCACTGTTAGGCAATGCCCCATAGAGAATCAGATACGCGACCTCCTCAAACGTCGTTGACTCTGCGAGATCGGAAATGTCGTAGCCACGGTAAGTTAACCCCGTCCCCGACATACCGACCGTGCATAGTTCAGTGGTACCAGCGGATTGGCCGCGCAATCCTGCGCCACCGAGTTTTTTGTCAACCAATTGCTTCTTCCTTGCTAAAAAGCGTATCTAACTTCTGCTCGAATGAGTGATAATCAAGCACCTCGTACAGCTCGTCGCGCGTCTGCATCGAATCCAAAACATTGGCTTGCGTGCCACACTTGCGAATGCTTGCAAAAACGTCGCATGCCGCTTGACTCATGGCTCGAAAGCCCGATAAGGGATACAACGCCATCGCGACACCAACCATACTCAGCTCATTGGTGCTAAATAGAGGTGTCTTACCGAATTCAGTCATGTTCGCAAGCACCGGTACGTTGACTCGAGAGGTAATTTGTCGATACATGTCCAGCTCGGTCATTGCCTCCGCAAAGATCGCGTCGGCGCCAGCTTCCTCAAACCGCTGAACTCTCTCTATAACCGCGTCCATGCCACTGACTGCGAGCGCATCAGTTCGGGCCATCACGATAAAACTAGCGTCGAATTTCGCGTCTACCGCAGCCTTGATCCGATCACACATTTCGTCGACCGATACGATGACTTTATTGGGTCGATGACCGCATCGCTTCTGTGCCACTTGATCTTCGATGTGTACACCAGCAACATTCGCCTTTTCCATCTCGCGAATAGTGCGCGCAATATTGAACGCGCCTCCCCACCCTGTGTCAATGTCCACTAAAAGGGGTAAGTTGGACGCCTGTGTAATCCGGCGCGCGTCAACCAGTACATCATCCATTGAGGTAATGCCAAGATCGGGTAAACCGTAAGAAGCAGCCGCGACGCCGCTGCCTGATAGATAGATACAGTTAAACCCAGCGCGTTGCGCAAGCAACGCAGCGTACGCATTCACGACACCTACGATCTGCAGCGGTCGCTCATTTTCAATCGCGTGACGCAGCCGCGCGCCAGGCGTCACCGGACTTACAGCCATTTGCACTATTTAGATGTGAACTGCCTTGCAAAATTCAAGGCGAGATAAGATTTTACAACCCTTTGAACACCTCCAATGCGCTTGATTAGACATCCGTAGATCAATGTTTGGATGACTGTGGTTTTTGGTTGGGTTCCTTAAGCTATGGCCGCAAACCAAATCACGAAATCCCAAACATTTGATAATATGTACAAATACCCATAATAGTGATCAAATAATTCACGCAAACTCAATCAGTGAGCGCTTGAGATCAAGATCAATCCGATTGCACGGGCGCTTCATCCTCATTACGACGGCATTTGGATGAACCTAAATACTAATAGTTTCAGCGTAAAAGCTCGGCATCGTAGAATCCAACCCCATTTAAAATGTCGAATATGTCTTTAATTGCCGTTGACGCGAAAGTTTCGCCAGAGGAAGTCATCAGTACCGCTTTTACGCGCTTTGATCCAGATCGCGTAGCGATTTCCTTCAGCGGAGCGGAAGATGTCGTTCTTATTGATATGGCGTCGAAAATCGCGGGTACCGAGTTCGCCGTATTCACTTTGGATACCGGTCGATTACACGCTGAAACCTACAGGTTTATTGACCAAGTACGCGAACGGTACGGTATTGCCATTGAGGTGTTGTTTCCAGATAACTTCGCAGTCGAAGAGCTTGTCCGCGAGAAGGGTTTGTTCAGCTTCTATCGGGACGGTCATAACCAATGTTGTGGTATTCGAAAAATCGCATCCCTCGAACGGAAGCTCGTTGATCTTGATGCCTGGATCACTGGTCAACGACGCGATCAAGGAGCTACTCGCACGAATATACCTCACGAGCAAATTGATGCGGCATTTTCAACCCGGTCGCATCAAATCGTCAAATTCAATCCTCTGGCCGACTGGCAGTCGGACGATGTTTGGACGTATATTCGCACGCGGCAAGTACCTTACAACCCGTTGCACGATCAAGGCTACAAATCGATTGGATGCGCCCCATGCACTCGACCGATCGCCCCTAATGAGCCGGAACGAGCTGGTCGATGGTGGTGGGAGAACGAGGAGGACAAAGAGTGTGGGTTGCATGCACAGAATGTGGAGCATGACTAGATTCGTCGCGTGAGAATCACATTTGTCAAAAAAATACTCAAGAACGGCCAACCCTGCCGCAAGTGCGCAGATGTTGAACGGCGGCTTATCCAATCGGGGCACATGGAACGCATTGACGAGATCCTTATCGCAGACGAACGCGACGATCAATCGCACGGCATGCAAATCGCGACCAAACACGACATTCATCTTGCGCCATTTTTCGTTGTAGAAGACGGTGATGAAGTGCGTACCTACACTGTTTACTTTAAGTTCGTAAAAGAAGAGTTGGAAAGCTCATTACGAGCGACCGGTACGGATGGTGAGGATACGCTTCGAGCTAACCCTGACTTGGATTACATCTAAAAGCCAATAACGACCTACGGAAACGACTCAAGCGTTTCTTGCGCGACACCCGGCTGAGCTGCATCTAAATATCGTCCTCGTAGCTCAGCCGTTGCGAACAGTTTTACCCGCTACGAGTTGGCTTTTGCAGTCCTAATCTTCCCAGTAGATTTGAGGCTGTGTATCTCGTCAAATATGGCGTAAAACGGCTAACGTCTAGGCAACGTGAATCCGCTCAGCAAGGTATTTTGCTCCTCCCGGTTAGTCGTTGCAAGGACACGCTCAACAAAAGGGCGAGTCAAGTGTTCAGCGAATGATTCGATGAATTCATACATGTAGCTGCGTAAAAAAACCTCGCGACGTAAACCAATGTGCGTGAGAGTTGGCTCAAAGAGATGTGATGCATCAATAAATGTGAGATCGTCATCAATACCTTCCTCGCGGGCCATTGAAGCGATGATCCCAATGCCCATCCCGAGTCGTACGTACTTCTTGATGACATCCGTATCCGTTGCGGTAAACGTCACATTCGCCTTCAAGCCTGCACGCGCAAACGCGTTGGCAACGCTCGAACCACCCGCAAACCCGAAGACATACGTCACCAAAGGTTCACATGCAACATCCTCTATGGAAATCTTGCCAACATCTGCAAGCGGATGATCGCGTGGAACCACAATCGAACGATTCCACGCGTAACATGGGGCCAAAATTAAATTCGAGAAGTGTTCGAATCCTTCGGTCGCAATGGCGAAATCCACCTCACCATTAAGCGTCAGCTCTGCAAGCTGCGCTGGCGTACCTTGACTGATGTGCAGACTCACATTGGGAAATTGGTTGCGGAAATTGCGAATGTGTTCCGGCAGCACATAGCGCGCTTGCGTGTGAGTGGTCGCGATGCGAAGCGAGCCGCGGTCCTCGTGCAGAAATTCCTCCGCCGCGCGTTCAATCGATTCGATTTTCTGGAGTACGTCCCGCGCCAACAAAGCGATGCGTTCACCTGCAGGGGTTGTGCTCAGTCTTTTACCCGTGCGCGTCAGCACGTCAACGCCTAATTCCTCCTCAAGGCTTCGAATTCCCGTACTAATGCCCGGTTGCGTCGTGTTAAGCGCTCGAGCTGCTTCAGACATATTGAGATTGTGGTTGTAGGTCTCCCACAAGTACTCAAGTTGCTTTAACTTCACAAGTTTCTTTTTACGTTACCAAATGTGATGCGTACAAGCTGCATGCGCGAGCGCAGATATCAAGACATGAGTTCGCGAGACGAGCTTGCCTTAGCTAGACACCTACTGATGTGGTCCGTCGTACGAAGTACAACAGACAACATAGATGAGTGCTGGATATTTCGCACCACGCATGTCGAAATGTACCAATGCTAGCAATGCAAACGTAACTCTACGTTCGCTAATACGAACAGATATCAACAAAGCCTCTACCACATTGCTGAAATTCTCAATCAATGCATGGGCGAGAACTTGAAACGTAGAAAAACGTGTCTTAAGAACCAGCAGACGCGGCAACCGACGTTTCAAGACGTGCAATGCGGTCGCGGAGACTCAATTTACGCCGTTTCAATCGTTGGGTCAAATCTTGATCAGGATGGCCGTTCTCTACGAGAAAGTTAATCACCGTGTCGAGATCACGATGTTCAACACGTAAATGCGCTAATGATTCTTCGTTGCTGACTTCAGCCAAAAAAACCTCAATTTGATGCGTCAATGGATTTAGTCTAATTTAAGCGCGACAAACCAATGTGTCAAGCAGTAAATTATTTCGCGTGCAAGATTGCGCTAAAACATTGACAATGAGCTAGAGTATCAATTGGCTCATTGCAACTCGACAATCAATTGCGCTATTCTTACTCCTGTTATGACATCTCGCAAAAGTCTCATCGGATGACGAGCAAGTCGCCTGTAGAACGCAAGAGTGATGTTGCGCAGTTTTTACAAGAAGTTCACAACCATCCTCTGCGTAAGATAACAGAGAACCGACTCATCTTCGCCCTTGACGCAACGGCAAGTCGTGAACTCACGTGGGATCTTGCATCGAGCTTACATGCAGAACTATTCAATGCAGCAAAGTCTGCTGACTTAGCAGTTCAACTTGTTCACTTTGGTGGATTCAATCAGTTTCGCGCTTCAGCTTGGAATACCTCGCCCCAGCAATTACTGCGAACCATGCAGAAGGTAAGGTGTCTAGGCGGGATGACCCAAATCAGCCGCGTGTTGTCTCATGTTTTAAATGAAGCAACAAATGGACATTCACTAAAAGCAGCGGTCTATATAGGCGACATGTGCGAAGAACCAATGCTCGAAATCTTGAATACAGCCGGACAACTCGGTCTGCGTCATGTGCCGGTTTTCGTATTCCAGGAAGGTCACGACCGGTATGCAACTGAGGTATTCCGATCGATAGCCCAGAGGTCAGGCGGCGCCCACATGCCGTTCGACGCCAGATCATCCGCACAGCTTGCCGAATTACTCAATGCTGTTGTCGTCTATGCAACGGAAGGTTTGCATGCGATTGAACGGATTGGCACACAGACCGCAAAACGCTTGCTTACGCAAATAAAACGATGATCGTCATTGTCATATGTGGTGTGTTGGCCGCCTTCGCCTTCATGCTCTTGATGAAGGTACTTTGGTCTAAATCGCAACCAAGCCTTTCAATCAATACGATACTGATTGCAAGCGTTATATTGGTTGGTTCGCTGGGCTTATTAGCAGCTTCTGGGCGGCTTCACTGGATTGCTGCAACGGGAACTGCGGTACTCCCTTTCCTAAGGCGCGCCTTCAGCTTGTTGCAACTCGGTCGAACCGCTACGCGTATGTGGCAACTATTCGGAAGCGGCGGACAATTCTCTAATCCTTTCACGCGGCCGGATAACGCTCATGCCGAATCGGCGCCTAACGTGAGTGAAACTGCAACCGACGAAATACGCATGCTCCTTGATCACAACTCGGGCACGCTGACCGGTACCGTGCTTTCTGGTAAATTCAAGAACCGATCGCTTGAATCGTTAAGCGAGCCTGAACTCGTTGAACTCTACAACTCGGTCGGAGACGATTCAAAGCGGTTGCTTACTGCGTACATTAACCGCTATCACCCTAATTTAGGCGAACAAGGCACCAATGAAAGCGACAACGGGACTGTAAACGCATCCGATGCAATCACACCGGAGCGCGCTCGCAAAATTCTCGGCGTTACTGAAGCCGCGACCCGCGAGGATATCGTTGAAGCCCATCGGCGTCTTATGCAAAAGAACCATCCAGATAGAGGTGGTTCCGAGTACATCGCTGCTGAGATAAATCAAGCTAAGCAAGTATTGCTTGACTTGCTATAGCCGCGCGTCTGGATGTGCTGTGCCTCCGAATCAGGGCAGCCTGACAGACGCACCGACAAATCTGGCAGATGCAATATGCTTGTGGGATATCGCTTCGCTAGCGTCAAACCAAGAAATACTTGAGACTAACCAGAGTTCGGTTTAAATCTCTTTCTTTTCCAGACTCTAACTGACTTCACTCATGTAGATTGAGTACAGTTATTCGGACGCGTCTCAATTGGCATCTTTGAGGTGTCTACTGCGTGCGCCATTGCTGGCTAGTACAGTGCGGCGCTTAAAAGTGCCACGCCGATACAACTGCTTGATAGTAAGGCGAAAACAACGCACACACCATGATTAAAGATGAAACCCATGCCCAAACAAGCATGATTTTCATGATCCAATTGGAACCTATGAAATGCTTCAGGAGGGATTTGAACATCGAAAAGTAAGGTGGTTGAGAGGGCGCGATTTTATTTACCGATTTCCATTCCTAACACTAAGATTGATGCTATTTGTTACAAACCGTGAGCAGAAAATCGTACGTTGAGAAAACCTTCCCTGAAATTACCCGACAACTTTCTAAGTATCGCCGAGGAAGTTACGCTCGTGGTTCCCAGCTTCCGACTTGCACGTGAGTTACGTTACTGTTTCGATTTCGAGAAAGCCCAGTCCAAACAGAAGGTGTGGGTACGACCGCAAATTCAATCCTACGAGCAGTGGCTGCAAGGTTGCTATCGCGCTTTAAGTGCCGTGCATCCGGAACTAACTGCACGGAGCATCGTTTCTAACGACACGTTGACGCTTATTGCGCAACAGCGTGCGCCTGACAAGGAAGTGGAAATGCATGCGGCAGCGATAACTGACGCATGGCAAATTACATGGGACGCTAATCTCTGGGTTGACTTTCAGGACATTCGCTCAACCGAAAACGGTGAACTCTGCGATGATTGGTTTAAACGGCTGCGCCGATTCCTAAAGCATGAACATCTCATCACCACTGCCGAAATCTCTCAAGTTATTTTGAATGCTGTCGAGCGTCACGATTGGCGACCACAAAACGTCCTGAGATTTGGATTCAAAGAGCTGAATCCAGCGCAACGGCTGCTTTTTCATGCCCTAGCTGAACGCGGTCTACTAAACGAAGCAGATCTAGAAGATGGGGACTGCAAAAATGACGCTGACAATCGTTTGCAGGGATATGAAACAGCCACAGAGGAATTTAGTGCGCTTGCTGCCTGGGCGCGTGAAAAACTCGCGACTTGCGGAAGCGATGTCTCCATCGGTATTGTCGTTAACGGTCTAGGCAAATGCCGACACATTGTGAAACGTAGTTTCGAAAACATGTTTCCTGAAGTCGAAGACATATCTCGGCTCATCGCGATTGACGCTGGTCAGCCTCTCAATCAACATCGACTCTACCTCGACTTTATCACGCTATTAAAGTGGACGAGAGAACCGATGTCCTATGTCGCATTGGTACAACTTGCCAAGTCGCCGTACTTTCCACGCTTGAAACTGTTTTGCAAACCACAAAGAGCATGGTTTAAAGAACAGATGTCGATGCGCTACTACCTTAAGTTTCTCGACAAAGAGGACAAGACATGCCTTCAACGTATTCACGAACTCGCTTCAAAACGTGCTAGTGCTCCGAGAAACTTTGCCGATATGACGAACGTGCTGCGCGAACTCATTGACACGTGTAGCTACTCGCCAAGTTCGATTGACGTCATGCAGCCTATTGATATCCACGCTGCAAAAGTTTTCAGCGACATGGTTCGCCAAATAACGCGATCGGCTACCATTTTTCCGAGTATTTCATGGTCCCGCTTCATTGATCTCATTGAAACTGTTGCGGCAAATCAATATATAAAAGTTGGGCACATTTCAGCGCCTATACAAATCATGGACCGTCGCGATGCTGCGCGCTTGAAGTTCGATGCATTGTGGATCACCGGGGTTGCTGAATCGGAGTGGCCTTCTGTACCAAAGCCTAATCCGTTCATTCCACGGACAATGCAAAAACGTGCGCTGGTACCTGGCGTCACGCATGATCAAATGCTTAAAGAGGCAATCGAACTTACAGCTCACTGGCGCTCAGCTGCAAAAGATGTCGTATTCAGTTACCTTAACCAAGTTGAAAAAGTCGAAGCGCATCCCTCTGGATTGCTTTGTGAATTAACGCTCGAGTCAACCGCTCCACCTATCTCTGAAGCCGTGCCTACCTTCGGCAACCCAGACTTGATCAAGCTAGGTCATCCGTGGGCATTGCACGACATACCTGACTCAGTGCGCGAATATCAGCAAGAATACGGCCTCTCTATTGTTGATCGAGACAACGGACACGCGTCCACGAGCCTGCTTAAGCATCATGCTGAATGTTCGTTCAAAGGTTGGGCGATCCATCACGCAAAGTTCAGGGAACCTTTCATACCGCCCCAACTATTTCCAGATGCTAAGACACGAGGCACGTTGTTTCACAAGGTTGCTGAAGAAATCCTAAAAAACGCCAATAGTAAAGAACAGTTAATGACACTGATGGAGGAAGAGCAAGGTATCGAGCAAGCGATCGATACGGTTTTTCGGCTAGATAGAACAGCCCAAGCCTTACCGAAGCAATTCGCTCTACATGAAAAGAAACGCATACAACGCTGGATGAACGCGTGGATAGAAGTACACCAAAAACGTAAACCATTCGAAGTGATTGCAACGGAGAAAGACGTGTCCATCGAAATTAATGGCTTGACGTTTACCGGTAAGGTAGACCGGATTGATCGCATACAAAATTCAATTGACGTCATCATTGATCATAAAACGACCTCGTCGCCAAAAAAACCGATCGATTGGGACCCTGATAAATTAGTCGATACCCAGATGCCGCTGTACGCTCTAGCTGTAAAGGACTGTGATGCTCTTGCCTATTTGAACGTTTATAGAAGAACTACCGATATACGCGCCGAGTGGCATGGCGTTGGCAAACCCACATCAATCCTTGGAAAACCAGCGACGAAGCCAGAGGCAAAGCGATGGACCGATCATCTAGGTAAGTATTCGTCGCTCACTGAACTAAAAGAAGAGTGGCAGCTTTACCTGGAGCAGCTTGTGGAGGACTATTTCGAAGGAAAAGCATTAGTGAATCCGATTGACGAAACGAAAGTGTGCAGGTACTGCCATTTGAGCAACCTTTGTCGCATTTACGAAAATCGTGCTGGCGATCAAGCCGCAGTAGCGGGGAGTAACTATGCCTGATCAGAACGCCGCGCTTAACAAGAGTGTCCCACTACCACCAGATCAGACACAACGAACCGCTGCGATCAATCCCATCAAATCGTTCATCGTACAAGCGCCCGCGGGCTCGGGAAAAACCACGCTACTCGTTACGCGTTATCTAAATTTGCTAGCGACAGTTAATGAGCCTGAAGAAGTACTCGCCATAACGTTTACACGTAAAGCCGCACAAGAAATGAGAGTGCGCGTGATGGCAGAGTTGAACAAAGCAGTGACGGAACAGGCGCGTGCCGCTATTGAAAGGGGTCTTGCACGTAATTGGAATCTACTCGCTTCGCCACAGCGTATGCGCATCCAAACTATCGACAGCTTTCAGCAAGGGTTGGTACAACAACTCCCTTATCAAAGTCAATTAAGCCTTGACTACGAAACCATCGAAAATGCCGATTCACTCTACGAAGAAGCAGTCCATAACGCACTTGAACGCATCGCCGCATCGCAGGCCAACTTTAGCGAAGAAATCGCGGCCATGGTCGCGGCCTTCGACAACGATGCGTATCGCGTTGCTAGATTACTCGTGGATATGTTGGCAAAACGCGACCAGTGGTTGCAGTTTCTGCCAACTGTAGCTGGCATCAGTCTTCAAAACAAGGAAGCGACGAACGCACTCAAACTTCTGATAAGCGCGCGTAACAAATTCGTCGAGAAGCGAATAAAAACGTTCATTGAAACGTTATCACACAAGAACGAACTATGGGACACCCTCAAATATTTAGTTCAGTACTCGAAAGAACTATCGAAGAATCCTGGCAAGTACTTAGACATGAAAGATCCGTCTGATTGGGATCATTTAGTGTCTCTCTTTCTCACGGGACAAAACCGATGGCGCAAGAAGATCGATAAGAATTTAGGTTTTCCGGCAGACTATAGCGACGATGAAAAAATTCTATGGTTCATAGCGAGCAAAACGCTTCAGACATGCGTAACACCTGAGCAACTAGGCAAACTCCGAGGGCTACCGCCGTCCGAACTCAGCACATCAACACGGCAAGATCTGACCAACTACGCGCTTACTTTGCTCGCTTGCGTTCAGGAGTTGCGAAAAATCTTTGACGAGCGTCGCGTTGTCGACTTTACAGAACGCTCGATTGCAGCTCGTAGAGCGCTTCGCGTTGATGATGCTCCAACCCAACTCGCGCTCGCTTTAGACTATCGAATACGACATATCCTCGTTGACGAATACCAGGACACATCCATTTCTCAAAACGAATTTCTAAATCTCTTGATGGAGGGATGGCAGCCAGACGACGGCAATACATTTTTCGCCGTTGGTGATCCGATGCAATCTATCTACACATTTCGAGCGGCAGACTTGACAAACTTTTTAACCGCGGACACCGGTGGCATTCGTCATCGTCACGTGGAGAAGCTTCAATTAACCGCTAATTTCCGTTCGTCAGCTCACCTCGTGAACTGGTATAACGAGACATTTGCGCCGATCTTAGGCACCACTAACGATGCGGAGCTCGGTCAAGTGGCTTTCGCAAAGTCTGAGGAGATGAATCGCACAACGAATGAATCCACGCATGGCTTGGTGATACTGGAATCAAACGACCGCGCAGCCGAAGCAGAGCTCGTTGCGCAGAAAGTTATTGAACTGCATGAAAAGAACCCTGAAGCTAGCATCGCGGTTCTCGTGCGCAAGCGCATTGGTATTAACACGTTTTTCGATGCTTTTCGCGACTACGGTATCAATTACCGTGCTGTCGATATGGAACCGCTATCCGATCTTGGCGCAGTCCAAGATATCTATTCTCTAACGTGTGCCTTGATCGATCCCTACAACGAATTGGCCTGGGGCGCGTTTTTGATGTGCCCTTTGGTGGGATTGCCCATTACCGCCATTGAAGCGCTTAAAACGTCCGAGCGCGCAATGGATATGGCATTGGGACAACCACCAGAGCAGTTAAGTAGCGAATCAGTGACGATGTTGAATCGAATCCGAGAACCGTTGCTTGAGGCGATGTGCGACCAGCATCGTAGCCTTCGTTCTCGCGTTGAACGCCTATGGTATCAACTTGGGGGCGCCAACTCATACGCCGACCATCTCGACCCTAATCGCCTCGTTACCACCAAAGACAACGTGCAACATTTTCTCGACATCCTAGAGAGCATAAGCACCGATCACTTAAATGAAGATATGCTCAAGGAACGTTTGGAGGCGTCTCGGGCGACGCAGAGCGATTCGCGAGCTATCGTTGAGGTGATGACGATCCACAGTGCAAAAGGTCTGGAGTTTGACCATGTCATTCTGCCGGCCTGCGATCAAAAAACCGACACAGAGAAACGGGTACCGCTCTATGCCCGAAACACGAAGGACGGACCTCTACTCGCTGTCCAAAATGAATTAAGGCTGGATCCAATGCACAGCATGTTGTATAAGGATGCCGCGGAGCGAGCAAAAAATGAGATTTCGCGGTTGCTTTACGTGGGTGCGACTCGTGCGAAGTCGACCTTGTGGGTATACGGCACTATCAAAGATGAATCTAAAGGGCCGCCGAAGCGATCATTTTTAGACCTCATTTATCGCAACAGACCGCCGAGTGAAGAAGACATAAAGACCATTGAGGAAGTACCGGAAAGTGAACTTACGATTAACAGAATCTGGAAACGCATTGATCCACATTTCCACTTTCAACCCCAAGCGGTACTACCTGGATTTGACGCGAATATACTCTCGGAAAACCGTTCCGACAGAGACACACCCTACCTGATCACGGACGCATTGTCGGTTCCGCTGGCAATTGGGCAACTCGTACACTCTGAACTCCAACGCATGGTGGAGATTGAAAGCACAACACTTCCCAATAGCGATCGCGTGGAAATGTGGCGCAACGAATTGCGGAGCTTCGGCTTCAACTCAACCCAAATTGCTGAAATGCTTGAGACAGTACAGGAGCAACTAGAACGCACCATAACTAGCGATATAGGACGATGGCTTCTTGACCCTCACCATGAGCAGTCTGCAGTTGAAGTGGCATACACCGCAGCCACGCCGCTAGGTGGTACTCGCACATCAATCATTGACCGCACGTTTATTAGCAAAGGTACGCGTTGGATTGTCGACTACAAAACATCAAAGATTCCTGATGACCGGCCCATTCCACTAGAACAAAAAGTGTTGGATCATCAAGCGCAGCTAGTGCGTTACGTCGATATTCTTAAACAACAAGAGGATGTGCCAACCAAGGCGGCGATTTTTTTCACCGATGTCGGTGAACTCATTAACGTCGATATATCTCAAGCGGCAAGGGACATCTTATCCCAGCTCGAAGACTGCGGAAGAGCCTGGCATGAAGATCCATCCTTTAAAAGACTTGATTTAATCGCAGACTAGTAAAAAGCGTTTTCGGTGAATGTGTGATCGGTAGCGTCTCGTATGCCTTTTAAATCAGCTATTTGATCCATGAGCGTACGTTCGACACCTTGTTTTAGCGTGATGTCGACTGCTGCACAACCTTGACAGCCGCCGCCGAACTGCAAAACCGCAACGTTATCGTCAACCACTTCGAGGAGCGAAACTTGGCCACCATGAGCCGCTAAGCCCGGATTGATTTCATTGTAAAGTACGTAGTTGATTCGATCTTCAATGGATGAATCGGGACTCACATTGGGTACCCGAGCATTAGGCGCCTTGATCGTGAGTTGGCCTCCCATACGATCCTGCTGAAAATCAACTGCAGCATCGCTTAGATATGGAAGACTACGCTCTTCAAACCACGCCGTAAAGCCTTCATAGGAAACTGATTGATCGCCTTCTTGCACTTCGTTAGGTCGACAATAAGCAATGCATGTTTCAGCATGAGGCGTACCGGGATTGGTCACGAATATACGGATGCCGCATTCGCCCTCTTGTTTAGCCAGTAATTCACGTAGATAGTTTTCAGCGGATTCTGAAATATCAACGTACGAAATAGATCGTGGAGTTTCTGCATTCATACTTAAAGTTTACCGATAACTCGCATCAAATTTAGCCCAGCGTTCCTTCCGATTGTCGAAACGGCAATCAATCTTTTTCCGCGCATTCGATAATTCCACCAAAAATTTCGCCAATTGACCCATTATCTCGCTACTGCGTTACGCGAATACATCCTTTTACTTGATGGCGCGACCGGTACTTTACAGCAGAACTACAAGCTAAGCGAAACTGATTTTCGAGGACAGTTGCTTGCCGACCACGAACGGCCACTACAAGGCAATGGCGACGTACTCAGTCTTACCCAGCCGGACATCGTACGGGAGATGCACAACGCCTATCTAGAAGTAGGCGCTGACATCATCGAAACAAATACGTTTAACGCGAATGCGGTTTCGCAAGCTGAGTACGGCCTAGAACATCAAGTTTACGATCTCAATTTTGCTTCGGCACAAATCGCGCGTCAAGCGGCCGATTCTTTCACGACACCTGAAAAACCTCGCTTCGTTGCAGGCGTGCTCGGTCCTACCAACCGAACAGCGAGCATCTCGCCTGATGTCAACGATCCTGCCTATCGCAACATTGACTTCATGTCTCTCGTTGATGCATACAGCGAAGCTCTCAGAGGTCTGCTCAACGGCGGTGTCGATCTCATTATGGTGGAGACGATTTTCGATACGTTAAACGGCAAAGCTGCGATCTACGCATACCAAAACGCCGTTCGAAAAGAACGCCGAGAAGTGCCCCTCATGGTCTCAGGCACCATCACCGATGCAAGTGGACGCACGCTGACCGGTCAAACCACCGAGGCATTCTGGGCATCTGTACGACACGCTAATCCCCTCATTCTTGGATTGAACTGTGCACTAGGACCGGAGGCCCTTAGACCTCGCGTACGAGAACTTACAAACCGGGCAGAGAGTTACGTGTCGGTGCATCCCAACGCGGGTCTCCCTAATGAACTAGGCGAATACGACGAAACGCCCGAACGCATGGCCGCGGCCCTTGGCGAAATGCTTCAAGAGGGGTGGCTCAATCTGGTTGGTGGTTGTTGCGGCACCACACCGGCGCATATTGAAGCCATTGCAACAGAAGTCGAACGGGCTAACCCTCGACAGATTCCCAAGCGACACCGCGAATTCGTCATAAGCGGCCTAGAGCCGCTTTTTGTGAATGACGACAGCCGCTTCATCAACGTTGGTGAACGCACCAATGTTACGGGCTCAGCTCGATTCAAACGTCTGATTAAGTCCTCAAAGTTTGATGAAGCGCTAGATGTTGCACGGGAGCAAGTAGAGAATGGTGCGCAAATCATTGACGTCAACATGGACGAAGGACTCCTAGACGGCGTTACCTGCATGAGACGATTTCTCAATCTCATTGCAGCTGAACCCGATATCGCACGGGTTCCGATCATGATAGACTCAAGCGATTGGGAAATAATCGAAGCAGGACTGCAGTGCACTCAAGGAAAGTGCATTGTCAATTCAATTAGTCTCAAGGATGGAGAAAGAGCCTTTCTTGAGCGCGCCCAACAGTGCAAGCAGTACGGCGCTGCAGTCATCGTCATGGCTTTCGATGAAAAAGGTCAAGCAGCGACATATGACCGGCGCATCGAAATCATGCAACGAGCGTTTCACCTTTTGGTTAACGATATTGGCTTTCCACCGGAAGACATTGTCTTTGATCCCAACATCTTTCCAATCGCCTCCGGGCAAGAGGAGTCGCGCCTTTACGGCATTGACTTTATTCGCGCTTGTGCGTGGGTAAAAGAGCACTTACCCGGAGTAAAAACATCCGGGGGAATCAGCAACGCATCGTTTTCATTTCGCGGCAACAATCAGGTACGCGAAGCTATTCACGCTGTGTTCCTCTATCACGCGATCAAAGCGGGCTTGTCCATGGGCATTGTGAATGCAGGGCAGCTTACGACGTACGACGAAATTCCCGAGGATTTACGTCAGGTAGTCGAAGCCGCTGTACTCAATGAGGATCCAGAAGCAGGCGAGCACCTGCTTGAGATGGCTAGTACGTTGCAAGACACGGTCGAGGAGGTGCGGGACGTACTAGCATGGCGAGAAAAAAAAGTTGAGGATCGTTTGTCGTATGCGCTTGTTCAAGGTATTGATAAGTTCATTGTTGAAGACACTGAAGAGGCGCGGAGTCAATTCGATCAACCCATTGACGTCATTGAAGGTCCTCTCATGGACGGCATGGGCATAGTAGGAGATCTATTTGGCGACGGACGCATGTTTCTACCTCAGGTCGTCAAGAGCGCACGCGTGATGAAGAAAGCAGTCGCGTATCTGGAACCCTACATCAAATCGCAGCGCGATGGGGGAGCAGAGCGACAGTTTAAAGGTTCGATCGTACTTGCGACCGTCAAAGGCGATGTACACGACATTGGCAAAAACATCGTCGGTATCGTGCTGCAATGCAACAACTACCGCGTCATCGACCTTGGCGTCATGATGCCTTGCGAAACGATCCTACAGGTTGCGCAAAAGGAAAATGTAGATGTCATTGGGTTATCTGGTTTGATCACGCCATCGCTCAACGAAATGGTGCATGTTGCCTCGGAAATGCAACGTCAAGGCATGTCGATACCGCTATTGATCGGTGGCGCTACAACCTCTCGTGCTCATACGGCTATTAAGATTGAACCGAAGTACGATGAGCCAGTCGTATACGTTCCTGATGCCTCACGTGTCGTGGGCGTAGTGGCAAAACTCCTCTCGTCACATCAGCGTGATCAGTTCGTGCATGAAACGCGTGCGACCTACCAACAGATTCGCGACCGACGAGCCTCCAAGCCACGTCGAACTTATATAGATCTCCATGCTGCGCGTGCAAATGCGTTCAAATGGGACTGGGAAAACTACGAACCACCTATACCGCGTTCATTGGATTTACAGATCGTATCTAACGTATCAATTCAGACGGTTCGCGACTACATTGATTGGACGCCATTTTTCAAAACCTGGGGACTCATCGGTAAGTTCCCCAACATTCTCGACGACAAAGTCGTTGGTAACTCTGCACAAGAGATCTTCAACGATGCTCAATCAATGCTTGATGTACTAGCGCATGAAGATGCATTGGATATCCGCGCTTGTTTTCGATTTTGGCGGGCCAACAGTCAGGGCGATGACATTGTCTTATCGGATGACAGCCATGGTCAAAGCAAGTTAGCAACGCTTTATCACGTACGCCAGCAGCAACAGCAGGAGGGGCCGAATCTATGCCTAAGCGATTTTGTTGCGCCGCGTGGCTTTAAAGATTTTGTTGGTGGGTTCGTAACGGCTGTTTCAATAAGAGACAGTTCTCGATTCTCCGGTGCGCTGGACGACGGCGAGCGCATATTGATTCAGGGCTTGTGTGACCGCGTCGTTGAAGCACTCACAGAATATCTGCACGAATGCATACGAATCGAACATTGGGGATATAGTCAAGAGGAAATGCTCACCAACGAAGAGCTGATCCGTGAGGTTTACCGAGGCATTCGACCTGCGCCAGGCTATCCAGCCTGCCCCGACCACAGCGAAAAGCAAACGCTGGTTGAATTACTTAATGCAACACATCGTGTTAGAGTCGAATTAACCGAAAACTTCGCCATGACCCCCGTATCTTCAGTCGCCGGTTGGTTTTTTTCTCACCCTGAAGCTCGTTACTTCCCGGTTCGTCTACAACAAGACCAAGTCGTTGATTTAGCAAACCGAAAGAATGCGAGTGTCGACGATTTGTCGCAATGGCTCAGCTTTGCCGGTCAAGACATCATATGAGGAAGGTGATCCAAATTGACGAGCTGTGATACCGTAGGATTAACTTTCGCGATAGGACATGCCCGAGAGCCTGACCGTATACCTTTCGACAGGAATATGCCCAGACACAATTTAGACGACATATATCCACATCAATAAGATATTCACTATCTCAGAATTTGAGTGCGCTACCATGCAGCCTGATCCTTTTCATGTGTTGACATCTGACCGAATATCAGATCATCCTACGGCGCAAACTCCTAGGCGACAGGCTCATAGGTTTCGGGTGCCGCGCCCAGCCCTTTTCGGAAACAAGTCCTGTGAACCGCAGGGCTGCACAGGATTGCGCCTGTGTGTCGCCAACTCATTGGTATTTCTTAACTAATCCGATTAATAAGGACACGGGCTCGCACCAAATTCTCATTAGTAGCTACTGGAAACAGCCCCATGACCAAGCATTCGGGACTAGTGCGGCGACTTTCCGACAACGGCAGTACCCTCTCACTGCGATGCGAGACAATCCCAGGCAGTGACTGAAGGAAACTGCCTTGATGGTCAAACTATCTAAGGCGATTAAACCGACGACGCATGAACGAAATTAACCAAATCTGGTGCAAATACCAAGACCGCGGTCTGCTTGACGGCCTTGAGTCGCTCGACGATGTCAACCGGATTGCTCTGACCTTTGGCGAGGATGTAGCTCGCACCTACCGTTTGATCACGTTGCGTCGCAACCGGAGTCAACACCCCTCTGGATACGATCTTACTGACGCGCCCATTGTGGGACTTTTGACTCGCGTCGCAAAGCTGTTCCGAACAGCCTGCAAGTTCTACAAGTTGGGCAATAACGACTATCTTACCGTGTTCTCTCGCCCAATAATTGAGTCAGCGGTCGTCGCTACCTATCTCCTGCGGAACGGAGATGAAGCCGTCAAGGACTTCCGATGGTGTTCGTACAAGGATACGCTCCGGATACTTCGAGCTCACGAGAGCGGTTCCGAGTTCTTTCGTATGCCCGCAGGACAGCTGGTTCTAAGGTCCGCGCTCGATAGCCTCGCTCTTGAGGGACTATCCAAAGAGAGCTTCGCCGTGCAGAAAAACAATCGTTGGCGGCTACAAGGAAAGTCTCTGTACGACATTTTCAGTGAGGTAGTCAGTCCCGCCGAGTATCCATTCGTCTACGGTATCCTGTCGGAGTCCATACACGGTTCGTGGAACAATTCTATGGACTGGTGCCTGTCCAGGAACGATGACGGCACTTTCTCCACATTCGCTCTATACCACGATGTTGATGCTCGGGGGGTTCTGCCTTTGGTGCGATACGCGACACCCCCGTACGTTCTTTGGAGTGAAAGGATCCAGATACAAGACGATTCAATGCGCCAGACATTCGATCGTATAGACAACTACAGCCGCAAGATCTACCTTAGGTTTGACGAGCTCTACGATAGCCCAGGTGCTGCGGGTTCCACCTCCTCCCAATGCACAGTAGGCACTGTTCCCCATAAAAGGAGAGGCACACTCAAACTCATGAATGTGGACGAGATCAAAGACATTCTTATCAAATATGACCAAACCTACTTAGAGCGGGTCTCCGCTTCAACACTACCAGAAGCAGACCGGCTGGCATTGGCTTTCTACGAGGATGTCGGGAAGATTCTCAACATCCTCACCCGCCTGAAAAACATCGAAAGGAACCCAACAGGCTTCTCAATCGACGATGCTGCAATACTTGGTCTGCTGGTCAATACGTGGAAACTACTCAAGCTAATCATCTGGATTTACAAGGAGGACAGTGCAGAGAATTCCCTAGTCGCCGAACGATCGCTCATTGAAGTTGCTGTTACCGCCACTTATTTGCTCCGCTCAGATAAATCAACGTTAGAGGACTACCGGCGCTGCTCCTACAGGAACCGATTCAAGATGCTTGAACAAGCAGCTTCTGGATCCAAGTACTATCACAGCAAAGCAGGGAAGCGTCTCTTGCTCTCAATCAATGAAAAACTCGCGCTGGAGGAATTGGACGAACATAGCTTTGAAGAACAGATCCAGAATGATTGGCGAGTGCAGGGCAAAACGTTTCACCAGATCTTCAAGGAAGTGGTGGGAGAAGAACTGTATGCCGTGATGTATAGCATCCCTTCGGATTCTGTCCATGGTTCATGGCAAGATGTTCTCGACTCCTCGCTACGCGGAAATATTAACCGAGGTTTCTCGCCGCTCTACGAGCTACTTCACGAGAACATCAGTCATATCTCAATGATCGTCCCTTTTGCTACACTGCCATTTCGAGAGTGGGTAGAGAGAGTGCGGCTAGATAGCCTGTATATTGTCCAATTGGATAGCCCGTATATTGAGAAAGTGTTGGACTTCATTGACAATTTTAACGAAATATTATGTAAAAAGTATGATAGACCCTTCTATAGATTGTGATATCACTTCCTTGATTCGGACGCACCCGTCGTCGCGAGGAAATCTAACGTCCGATTGTCCCTTAGCAGGTCAAGCGCGATCTTCGCCTTCCGCTCCCTGCAGACCGATGCTGTGCTTCCCGCTTATCTACATTCCTCTATCAGACGATGGAATATACCTTAACGATCTGTCCCATTTTGAGGCCACTTCTATGATCGCGTGAAATATTTTGCGGGACTTGTCGTCGTGTTGCAATAGTGTTGACAAATAGGACTTCAGGGCCACCCCGGACTGGAAACGCTTACAACATCCGATGCTCCAACCGAAACACACATAGGTTTTCAAGATTATCCTAAATTTCAGCTAATTCACGATGTCACAGCTGCATCTATTTACACATCAATACCTTAAAGGGGAAATGTGCCTATCGTCGTATCGTTAGTCCCTACTCAATACATTACATTGCAAAACGATAACTATGATGCCAATGTGGCGGATGGCGGAGAGGCAGGGATTCGAACCCTGGGTGCCCAAAAGGACACTCTTGATTTCGAGTCAAGCCCATTCGACCAACTCTGGCACCTCTCCATGTCAGAAATTGTAGCTTGCTTAAAGCGCAGTAGTGCCCAACTGTTGTGTAGCGTATGCACATCGCGCCCTGGTCTGTTTCGACGGGTCGACGTGACTGCAGTCGATACGATGTGCGTCTACACTCGCACCGCGTCCATAGAACAAAAAGCTACGTCGACCGCTTAATCCTTCTTTCTTTCTCGCAACAATCACATCGCCTGGCTCAATTCGACTTTGCAGCGCTCGATTAATAACGAAGACATAGCGGTTGCTCAAAACGACCAGTGCATCGTTGTAGCTCGTCTTTGTGACATCCACGACCGTTGCTGCAAATTGCTTCGGCACACCGTCACTGGTAAATTCCGGGTCGGATTTCGCGTTTGCTGATTCTTCGCCATCATTCCTTTTGCTTCGGCGAATCCATGAAAACCATCGTCGCTTCTCTGATTCCGGCTTGGCCTCGGACACTACTGTTTCCTTTATCTTCTCCTCGTCATACGCGGAAGCGCCAGGCCTCTCTTCATGTGGCTCCGTCGCCGGCGTCTGTGTCGATGATGCTTCAACTTTGTCCTCTACCGCGTCCTGGGCAGTCTCATGCATGCCAGCTGGCGGATCCTTCGGCTCCGATTCTTGCTTTTTAGCCGCTCGCTGGGCATCGTGCTTATCTAGAACTTGCCGAGCTACCTCTAAGCACTGGTTACGCGCTTTATCCTTCTCCAGCGCCATACAGACCATCAGGGTTAAACAGACAGTTAGATCTTCGCCTTCTAGTTCTTCACATTCCTGAGCAAAGATCGGCAAGCCCAAAGTGCCGATGAGGAACAGCAATGCACCTCGGCGTGCTATAGCGTGAGACACTTCACAAACCGTGGGCTCAAGCGTATTCTCCGCCAGCTGTAACGCTCAACCAATCCGTACCCCATTCTTGTGTTGCGTAGCTAATGGCAGTACTGTTCGGAATCTCATTGAACTCCTGTGCAATGAGGGAATGATCGTTGTTTTGTAAGCTAATGTGCCCGAGCACTAACTGCTGTAAATTGGGATGGTGGATGCGTTGCGCAAATTCACGTGATTGACGATTACTCAAGTGACCGAGATCACCGCCGACCCGCCGTTTGAGCTGTGGTGGATACGGTCCGCTCTGTAACATGTCGGTGTCGTGATTCGACTCGAGTAATAAACCGTTGATACCACTATAGTGTTGAACCATGCGGTCCGTAAAACTGCCGCAGTCCGTTAGAACGCCTACGGCTACGCCCGCGAACCGACAGACAAACTGCATGGGTTCATTGACATCATGCGGTACGTCAATTGGATGCACTGCAATATCTTTAACTCGGAATGCACTTCCCGCTTCAACTTCGTTTACCAGTTGCTCAATCGCTTCAAACCGGTGATCTCGTCTACGCAACACATCAATCGTTCCTTGGGAAGCAAAAATAGGCACGCCATCTCGTCTAGCTAGGGTCGCGATGCCCTTCAAGTGGTCGCCGTGCTCGTGCGTCACTAATACCGCGTCCAGTTTATCTATTGATAGCCCCCGTGCCAAGAGCCGTCTTTCGACTTCAATACGCGAAAAACCACAATCAATGAGCAAAGTCGTATTGGCAGCTCGAATAACTGTTCCATTGCCGCTACTGCCGCTTCCAAGCGATGAAAAATCCATTTTCGGCACGTGACACTCCTTGTCTTCATAATGCGAACTGCTGAATGGCCAGTAAGAAATGCTCTGCTAGATCCAACGTCAGTTCCTTGCCGTCCGACCGCTTTATTTTGATATCGTTAGATTGCTCAAAAGGCCTTACTTCCAATTGAACAACAATTGGTTCATCCTCTTCTTTCTGTTTTCTGATTTCGTCCAACAATACATCAAGTTCTTCTCGTTGCAAGCGACTAAGCTTATCTTCATCAACATCAAGTTCGATTAACCGTGTATCCGCGTCTCTTGTAACGATACCGTACGGGCTTCGTTCCAACGCAGCAAGTATGGTTGCCCAAGCGCGCTCGAAGTCGACGTTAAAACGAAGCGAGGGGAAACCAAGATCGTCTCGCAACAACTCGATCTTGGGTAGCGTGGCAACATCTTGACCGATTCTTGATACCGCCTCGTCGCTCACATCGTCAACTTCGAACTGCGCAAGTTGACGCAAAACCGCGCTGGTGGCCTCGCTCTGCTTGGAAGGCAGACGCCAGTCGACATATTTCACCATATCGGCGCTCGCAACGTATTGCAGATGCACTTCCGACGATCCCCGTCGCATACCTTGTTCGACACGAAACATCAAGCGATCATCGTCATCGGCATCAGGATTTTCTGTGCGAATCGCAGTGTGAACCATACTGTCGCTATTACTCGACAGGAGTTCCAACGGTTTCGTCACAATAACCCCTTCCGCGGGTTTCTCAGACTCCACTTCAATCGCATAAAACGTGAGAAACTGCCTGACGAGCGGCCAAACAGTATCGGGTTTTCGCTGAATAACCATCCAGCGACGATCCCCTAACATCTGGATCCTGATGAGATCCGGGTCGGCGTCGCCAACAATTGAAACAGGCCTTGGAGCTGCGTTGGGGTAGTACTTCGCAGCCGGAATTTCCTCAATATCAGGAATTTCCCAAATGTCTACGATCCGCAACCCTTCCAAATCGGACGGTACATCAATCTTTTCGTTTTCTTGGGCTTCAAGGTAGTTATCGCGCTCATTGACCATCATGCCGAATGATCGTTTGACTAGCCCGCAACCTATAAGAGTCAGCGATACGCAAGCAACGGTGACTACCGCCAGCACCCTACGCTTCATAACGCACCAATTGCACGTAAGCGCTTGCATATCTCCTCATGATGAGACTCGGAAAGTGACGTAAGTGGAAGCCGAATGCCATCCGCTATCCGTCCAATTCGATTCAATGCCCACTTGGTAGGAATTGGACTTGTCTCACAAAACAATATCTCGTGTATCGGTTGTAGTTGTGCATCCAAGCTCGCCGCCAAGGCATGATCCCCGCTAAGGCAAGCCGCACAAAAGTTGGACATCATGGCAGGAACGACGTTCGCCGTTACCGAAATGGTTCCAACCGCACCATAGGAAAACATGGTCAGGGTCTGCGCGTCCTCGCCCGACAAAATGATGAAGTCGTCTGATACTAAGGCGCGGATTTCACGCACGCGTTCTGCACTACCGCATGCTTCTTTGATACCGATGATTTGCGGAATCGGCGCTAAACGCGCCACCGTTTCCGCCGACATGTCGCACGCAGTACGTGGCGGTACGTTATACAACACGATGGGCACATCAACGTGCGATGCGATTTCGCAGTAATGCCGATACAACCCCTCCTGTGTCGGCTTGTTATAGTATGGCGTGACTGACAGACATGCATCAGCACCGACAACCTTCGCATCGCGTGTCAACTCGATCGCCTCGGCGGTTGCGTTCGCCCCGGTGCCGGCAATAACCGGAATCCGTCCGTCAACCCGTCGTAACGTGTGTTCGATCACCTGGAGGTGCTCGCGCACGTTTAACGTCGCCGATTCGCCTGTGGTGCCGACCGGCACGATACCGTTAGTGCCAGATGCCAGGTGCCAATCAATCAAATTGTCAAGCGAACTGAAATCCACTTCGCCGCTCGTTTTCATAGGAGTCACTATCGCGACTAAACTACCTTTGAGTTCGACTTGACTCATCAATGCAACGCTTGCTTATCGTGAAGTTCCGAGGGAGGCTCTGCCGCCTCCATGCTAGCCGAAATTTTAGTTGGCCATGCGTTTATGACGGCTAGAATGAAGGTCGCCAGCGGGATCGCGAAAAAAACGCCCCACACACCCCACAATCCACCAAAAGTCAAGACCGCTACGACAATCGCGACGGGATGCAGATCGTTCGCTTGCTTGAACAACAGCGGCACAAGGACGTTGCCATCAAGCGCTTGAATCACGGTATAGGCGCAAATAACGTAGAAAAAGTCCCAAGTCCATCCGAATTGCACCAACCCCACAATGACCACGGGTACGGTGACGACAGCCGCGCCCACAAAAGGCACAATCACGGATAGGCCAACGAGCAGACTTAGCAATGCAGCGAATTGCAAGCCAAAGAACGCAAATACAACGTAACAAACAACGCCTACGATGAGTATTTCCAGCAATTTACCACGAATGTAATTGCCAAATTGCGCGAGCGATTCTCGCCCGACGGCGTCAAGCAAGGGACGGTCTTGCGGCAGAATACGGCTGACATAGTTAACCATGAGTTCATGATCTTTGAGAAAAAAGAACAAGCAAATTGGCACGAGCAGGATGAATATGAGCAAACCAACCAGATTCGGTAGTTGCTGCACTATTTGCTGTATTACTTGCCCCCCTAAATTTGTAAGCTGTTCTTGCGCCGTTACGTTGATTGAATCAAGAAGCGCAACAGGAACCAATTGCGGATAACTTTCAGCAAAGTCCGTCACAACAATGCTCAATGCGTCAACTAATTGGGGTAACTGCGATACAAGGTTCTGTAATTGCGTCCATACAAGCGGCAATATCAGCACGAACAGTGCGATAACTGCGCCTATAAACAACAAGAGTACGCCAACTATGGCTAATAGACGCGGAACGTGCCAGATTTCAAGCCGCTTTACTACGCTATGTAGCGCAAACGCAACGATCATGCCGGCAATAACGGGTGCGAGGTAGACGCCGACCGTCAGTAATAACGTCATTGCCACCGCAATCAGCGCAAGAAGCACGAGCGCTTCGCTGTGTCCGAAAACTCGGTTGGTCCAAGTTCGGAGAATGTCGGCGATGGACATCAAGCGCGTGCGTTTTTGACTAATAGATAGTTAAAAACTCCTTTGTCTTCATAAGCTTCGAGCAAATCATGTCCTGCTTGTTTAGCGAACACCGTGAAATCTCGCATGGAGCCCGGATCGGTTGCATGAACACGAAGCCGCTCGCCAACAGCCATACCGTTCAGAGTACGCTTCGCTTTCAACAGCGGCATGGGACAATTCAATCCCTTAACATCTAATACGATTGCATCGACATTCGTCATACTGGAAATTTTTACAAACTGCGATGACAACGATTAAGTCTAATTGCAGTCTTATAACTTATGTCCAATGAATGGATGATGCAACCCCTATGTTTTCGATGCAAAGGGTAATGGATCCAAAGTTAAAGTTATAGTGTTCTTACATCGCAAAGGCTGGCGCACAGTCCTTCTAGGTTTCGTTGCGTTGCTAGCTACAGCTACTAGTTCAGACACGCATCAACTGCCGACATTAGGTGATGGCAGCTCTTCTATTCTCTCACCGCACGAAGAAGAGGCGATGGGCAAGATCGTACTCCAGCAAATTCGAAGCGTCGTACCGCTGGAAAGCGACCCCCTCATTAAGTACGTCGTACATAAATATTGCTATCGTCTTGCTGAACATTCCGATTTGTCCCTGGTCGAGCTGCGGCCAGTTGTGGTCAAATCAGCAGAATTTAATGCATTTGCCGCGCCAGGCGGTATTATCGGCATTAATCTCGGCCTCATTTCAATGGCAGGTGATGTCCACGAGTTTGCATCCGTGGTTGCACACGAACTAGCGCACCTTAGCCAGCGACATTACGCGAGACGATTGGAAAGGCAGAAACTCTCTACATTTCGCAATCTCGTCGGTTACGTTACATCTGTCGCCATCATTGCGGCCGGTGCGACCGATGCAGGCCTAGCAACAATGCTCGGCGCCAACGCACTCGCGGACGCTGTTACGCTAGGTTATTCCCGTGCGCAAGAACGCGAAGCGGATCGTGTTGGGCTCAATACACTCACACGTGCCGGGTTCGATCCCTTCGGTGCGGCGCGGATGTTCGAACAAATGCAGCAGTCAGCGCGCTTTCGACGCGAAATTCCCGAATACATTAGCACGCACCCCATGACGCAAAATCGGATCTCAGATATGCGTAGCGAGGCCGCCAAAAAACCTCGCGGCATCTTCCGCGATGCGATTGATTACGAAGTGATTCGTGAACGCGTCGACAGTCGTTTTATCACCAATCCTAGGGAAACGGCCGTCACTGCGGAAGCACAAGGGAAGCCTTATCTAAAAGCGATCGCACTCTCGATGAGTTCGCAGCATGAACGAGCAATCGAAACCATCCAGCCGCTTTATGAACGGTTACCGAATCACATTGTGGTTATCGGAAGCTACGCGGACATATTGATAGAAGCCGATCGTCATAGTCAAGCCATTGAGCTACTCGAATCAAAATTACGTAAATACCCAAACAATCAGCCACTCACAATTTTTTTGGCCCGGGCGTTATCGCGAGCGAACCGGAACGATGAAGCCGTTAACTATCTATGGGACCTTACCAAGCGCTATCCCAACGATCACGACATTTGGTATCAGTTAGCAGAAACAGCGGGGTTAGGGAAAATGGTTGTTGATGTCCATCGGGCCCGCGCAGAGTTTTTTCTGTTACGCGGCGACTATAAAAACACTCTCATACAACTCCGTCTGGCGCGCGAACACGTGGACGAAGGAAACCGCTTAGCACAGGTTCTGGATCAACGATTGCAGGACGTGCGCGCAGAAGCGGAACGCGCTGCTGAAAGTTAAGGACGCGGGAAATCCAACATCCGCTGTAACGGCTTCATCGCTCGCGCGCCAACTTCCGGGTCGACCAGAATCTCATTCGATGCGGAGCGCAAGGAATCCCTTAACACATGCAATTCATTCATAGCCATCCACGGACAATGGGCGCATGCGCGACACGTAGCCCCATCGCCTACGGTAGGCGCTTCGATAAATATTTTTTGAGGGTTTTTACGTCGTAGTTGATGGAATAATCCCCGATCGGTTGCCACAATAAAGGTATCCATTGGAAGTTCGGTAGCAGCGTTCAAAATTTGACTAGTCGAACCGACCCGATCCGCGATATCAATCACAGCCGCTGGGGATTCAGGGTGTACGAGAATACCTGCGTTCGGATACACTGCTTTCATATCAAGCAAGGCTTGGTACTTGAACTCTTCATGTACCACACAGGCACCTGACCACAATACCATATCCGCCCCTGTTTTGCTTTGAATGTAGTTACCTAAATGCTTATCTGGTGCCCAAATCAATTTCTCGCCTTGACTCGAAAGATGGGAAACGATTTGCAAACCGATGCTTGAGGTAACAACCCAATCAGCCAGCGCTTTCACCTCGACCGATGTATTGGCATACACAACAACAGTACGCTCAGGATATTGTTCGCAGAAAGCCTTGAATTCATCGGGTGGGCAACCAAGATCAAGCGAACACTCCGCCGCAAGCGTTGGCATGAGCACGCGTTTAGTCGGCGAAAGGATTTTTGCAGTCTCACCCATAAAGCGCACACCCGCGACAACTAATGTTGTCGCATCGTGCTCACGTCCAAAACGGGCCATCTCTAACGAATCAGAAACACACCCGCCCGTTTCCAGTGCAAGATCCTGCACGTCAGAAGCGACGTAATAGTGTGAAATTAAAACTGCATCAAGTTCTGCTAGCAGCTGCTTGATTTCAGTTTTCAGCTGCTCTCTTTCATCATCTCGGTAATTCTTCGGGAAATAAAGCGGTACTTCGTCAGGTTGAAGTCCAAAATCTCTTTCAATGACTGTGGGGATGGTACTAGCCCTCTGTAACACGTCAGTTCAGTTGCTTAACTTTAACAAGTTTTACGCGATTTAGCACAACTATTAGGAGTATGCCCTAAATACGATGTTGATTTGTAGGTTTAGCACGCCATTAGTGCTGTTTAGACCGTCTTGTAGCAAAAGTAAGTCAAATCAAGCCACTACACTTCCCACGCTACGCGCCGCAACCCAACCTCATTGCCAAGCCTACTTCTCATCGGTAACGAACAAGATTCACATACCGATAACTCGCTTCGCTTTCGCTCGGCATTCACCAATGCCGACTGGAGCGTCAAGACTGTAAATCACAACGATCTCGTACTCGACTCAGGTTGCTTAATCTTCCAGCGCGGTACCAATGAAGAACTATCAGTAGACGCATTCGACCTTATCTGGTTGCTCGGCTTTGGTCCCCGCGCAACCTTTCTGGATCGTATGCAGCTTTTGCGCCATGCTGAACAAACAAAATTCGTAAATTCAATTGACGCTTTCATGTTCTACCATAGCAAGGCGGCGCTTGCGATGACGCGTTTACACGAAGTTTCACCACCTCAAGTCGTATCAAGAAACGTCAAATTTTTGCTTGAGCGCGTATATCAAGGAGGTGACTGGGTTGCAAAGCCTACGGCGGGAAGTTTCGGCAGAGATGTGTTTGCATTGAGGGCATGCGACCCAAACTTACCACAGATCATTGAAAATCTCGCGCGGCAACATTACGTTTTATTGCAACAACGCATCTCGACCGCCCGCGAGCAACGCTGGTTCTTGGCCAAGGGCGAATTGATCGGTGCGTATCAAAAAATCAAAACAGGATTACGCGGCAATATTGGTGCGGAGTCAACATCAAGCTTATGCGAACCTACTGAAGACGAAACAACACTCGTTCGCATGATTGCTACCGAATTGTTAGATCTTGGGATTCACGCATGTGCCGTCGATATCGCGTACCCCTACTTGCTTGACGTGAATTTCGTCAACCCTGGTTGGTTTGAGACGATGGAAAAGCTGACTGGTATCAATCTCGCAGAAAAACTACCTCCTCTATTCCTTGATCATACGGCCTAATTTCGACTACCACCATCGACTGGAATCACGGCGCCGGTCGTATATGAGCCGCTCGGTCCAGCAAGGTATAGAACCACACCGACAATTTCATCAGGTTCACCACCGCGTTGCAGTGCAATATTCGTCTTTGCGTTACGATTAAAAGAGTTTAGATCCCAGGCCTTAGAGATATCTGTGAGAAAAGGTCCAGGCTGAATGCAATTAACGCGAACTTTAGGAGCGAAAGCGTGTGCGAGAGACATCGTTAATGAGTTGATGCCCGCTTTGCACGCACCATAGGGTTCTGCATTAGGGGATGGGTGCGTTGCCGCATTACTGCTGACGTTGACGATACAGCCGCCTTCGTCTTGTGCCATCATCCGTTCACCGATTAGCGCGGAGAGCCGATAGGGACCCTTGAGATTGACGCCGACCACTTTGTCAAACAATGCCTCGGACACCTCAGAGAGCTTCGGGTACAGAGGTGACATGCCGGCGTTATTAATCAAGATGTCAACTCGCCCAAACTCAAGAAACACATCTTCAACCAGTTGGTCCAATTCGCCCCAATGTCCAACGTGGCAAGCCTTAGCCCAGGATCGTCGTCCCAATTCGCGAATTTGTGCAGCTACCGCTTCGCAATTCGCAAGTTTCCGACTCACAACTGCAATATCAGCACCTCGTTCGGCGAGCGCGAGAGAGAGCGCCTTCCCTAATCCCCGGCTACCACCCGTAATAAGTGCGACTTTATTATCGAATCGAAATAACTCATCCATCAGAAACTCCCCAATCATTCAGCACGGATTATCGAAAATACGTCGCCGCACAACACATTTGATCAAACACGGTTCATTGAGCTGAAATGGCATCTAAACCAGTTTTGCTACTTAAAATCGTCGTCATACTCTATTTAGTCTCAATTGAGGGTACACATGGGATTACTTGATGGAAAAGTTGCTTTAGTTACAGGCGCAGGCGGGGGCCTGGGCCGAACCCACGCTTTGTTGTTGGCACAGGAGGGCGCTAGCGTCGTGGTAAACGATCTAGGGGGCGCTCGCGACGGTACAGGATCCGGTCACAGCATGGCGGATGAGGTCGTCAATGAAATCAAGGCAGCAGGAGGAAAAGCGGTAGCAAACTATGGCAATGTGGCGGTTGCGGAAGACGCAAGAGCAATGGCTAAAACGGCGGTCGAGAACTTCGGCAAACTCGATATTTGCATTGCAAATGCCGGTATTTTGCGTGACAAGTCGTTCAAGAACATGACTGACGATATGTGGGATGTCGTAGTAAATGTTCATCTTAAAGGAACCTATCTAACGATCAAAGCCGCCTACGATCAAATGCTCGCACAAGAATCAGGTGGACGGATCGTGGTGACAAGCTCAACCTCCGGCTTACTTGGAAATTTCGGTCAAACCAACTACGGGGCAGCAAAAGCCGGTATCGCCGGATTAGCTCGTTGTCTTTATCTAGAAGGCATGAAATACGGTATCACGGTAAATATCCTCGCACCTACGGCACTTTCCCGATTAACCGAAGACATATTCCCCGATCAAGTTAAAGAGAATTTCCCCCCGGAACGAGTATCACCGCTAGTCGCTTGGCTGTGTACTGACGACGCCAAAGAAGTCACGGGACGTACTTGGCTTGTTGCCGGCAATCGGGTGTCAATGCTCTCGTGGAATCTAACAGAAATCGCTCGTCAGCCGGAAGAAGATGGGGCGTGGGATGTCGCAGAGGTTGGCGATGCAATCCTAGCTACAAAGGAATCATGGCCGCCAATCAACCCAATGCGCGGTATGGTTTAAGGCTAGACTCTTTCGACGTTTTTCATTATCTGTTAGGCAATCTAGCGCCGCTTCCATGGTGGCGCTTCATGCCATTGAAAAGGCTCAATACCTTCATCGTTTATTAGCCAAACGGAGGCTGCGGCATCGGTTCCATTGAGATCTAGGAATCCAATCGTCCCGTACTGCGTGTCGTAATTGTGTGGGTACGTAGGTGACCCGGGATTTACGCAGAGCACACCTTCAACTTCCTCAATTAATTCCGTATGCGTGTCGCCAAACACGATAACATCCGGTCTCTTCTTTGGAAAGTAACGAGCGACGGATTTTTTAAAAGAAAACGTGTCTTCACCTGGCAATAGTGAAATGTAGTGCGTCAATCCAACCGTAAGATCTTCGAGTTCAAGAGACCAAGCGTACTTGACACGTGGATCTTCCGGTTGAATGGGTCTCCCACCGCTGCCATCTTCGCCGTTGCCTCTCGCACAATATATCGGAGCGATTTCTTCAAAGGTATCCAACAACGCGATGTCATGGATGTCGCCACCGTGAAAGATGCAGTCGACGCCTTGAAACGCATCGTAGACTTGTGGCCATAGCTCCTTACGACTTTCGGGTATGTGAGTATCCGATACCAATCCAATTCGAGTTGCCACTTCGCCTCCCCTACACAGTAACACTTTACAACGACACCAGAGACGGCGTCAATTACGGCGTGCCTGATTTTAGAGACATTGACGTACAACCTACTAACCTACTTTTATGGACCGGTTCAAGTCGCAACACGCAAACAGATTTTTGACTTTAGCGATGTTTTACTTCAAGTAGTATTGCCCTTTGTAGTGAACATCAGCTCTTGTGGAATACGGCTCGACACAGGGTGAGGTGGGTTCTTTAGAATGGATGTTCGAACCTGCAAAATCGTCGCGAGGGATGATTCTGTGCCATCCACACCCTTTATACGGCGGATCAATGCTGGATGGCGTGTTAGAAATTGCCAGTCAAGTAGCAAAAGAACTTGACATCGCCACCGTAAGGTTCAACTTTCGAGGTGTTGGCGCTAGCGCCGGTTCACATGACAATGGCATGGGTGAAATAAACGACCTCGCTGCGATTACAGAAGCGTTTCAAGCCGAATTCGACGAGCTCAGAATAGGCGGTTATTCATTCGGAGCTCAGGTAGCCTTACGCTACGCTGAGAGGCACACAATAGCGAAATCACTAGTTCTAGTAGCGCCACCAACCCATAACCCACTGCCGAACTTGGATGCTCACGTTGATTTGATTGCTGGTGAATTCGATGCTATCAGTTCTGTAAGCATCTTAAAGGCATGGGTTGCCCAGAGAGATAGCCGAACCTTGCACATGATTCATGGCGCGGACCACTTTGTTAGCGCTCATGGGACCGAGCTAAAGGCGATCCTGAGAAAGGTACTACCGAGCAGTCATTGATACGATAGCTCAACCACAGGTGCGATTGTCGCAAAGGGACTGATCCAAGCGATTTCGAGCAATCGTTCGTCGGTCTCGTCCAGCAAAGTATGCTCACCTAACTTGACGAGATCAGTTCTACGATTTTGATATTGGCAGCAGCGCTTATTTGCCGCTGCATGCTTATGCCTACGCATTCTTAATGGTTAATCCACCATCAACTGGCAACGCAACGCCAGTAACGAACGATGCAGCAGGCAACGCTAAACTAAGCGTCATGTGCGCAACTTCTTCTGGTATCGCATACCGCTTTAGCGCAACACGACGTCGGGCATATTCGCGCTTATCCTCTTCTGCAATATTCTTGGTCATACCTGTGCGTATTGGGCCGGGACAAATACAGTTTACGGTGATCGCTTCTGTTCCAAGCTCGACTGCTAACGCACGCGTCAACCCGATGACACCAGTTTTTGCGGTAGTGTAGGCGCTAATCCGTTTCGTCGCACCCAATCCTTCTGTGGACGCGATGTTGATGATTCGCCCGTTATCCGCTTGCCGCAAATGAGGTAGCGCAGCACGAATTAAACGCATGTGCGCTGTGAGTAGAGTTGAGATACCACGCTCCCAAATTGCCTCAAATTCATCGCTATCGATCGCACTCCCTACACTGATTCCCGCGTTATTTACGAGAATGTCCAATCCGCCAAAATATTCCGCGATCGCTGCGACACGCGTCTCAATCTGTGTTTTGTCGGTTACGTCCAGCGTCCAACCACGAGCTATAAAACCAGCCTCTGCGATTCTCGCTACGATCCGTTCTTGGGCTTCGCTGGCCACATCGACGAGTGCGACCTTTGCGCCTTGTTCTGCAAACAGTTCAGCTGTTGCCTGTCCCATACCACTCGCGGCACCCGTGATCAATGCGACTTTGCCGTTTATCGAACGACTTAACGTTGTTAATGCCATGCTGGACGCACCTCCATGTCGAGTTTGAACGAAGGTTGAATTAAACGCCTCTGCAATTGATAAAGCATTGACTGAAATTCGTTCTAAAGTTCTTAAAATCCGCATCTCGAAAAGTGGGTCGTTAGCTCAGTTGGTAGAGCACCAGGCTTTTAACCTGTTGGTCCTGGGTTCGAATCCCAGACGACCCACCATATAGATTCCATTCCTATCTTGTACCGTTGTAGTGGGTGATCATCAGGTTATCGCTTGCTATCTGTTTCTTAAGATCTGGCTAGTTCGAATTTACGGTATTTCTCGTAACCAAAGGCCTATTGAATCTAAAGTTCTTTAACACATTGAATTTGTTATGTTTTACTTGTGGATAGTCACATCTTGAGCTATGTATCAGAGAGTTTGAGTGGCACCTTTAGCCCTCTGCGATTTCCAACTGGATATGTTCTTACCGTACATTGACCACCCCTATGGTTATCTACAGTCTAACGTAATTCTTGTGCGTATGTTTCCGCTAAACGAGCAGCATCATGATCTGGAAATTCTGCAATAACACGGTCTAAATATTCCAACGCTCGCGTTTCGTTGCCCAACGAGTGATAAATCATGCCTAATTTAGCCAGCGCTTCTGGAATTCGCGCATGGTCCGAATATAGTGTGACCATCTGAACGAAAAATTGTCGGGACTTTTCAAGATTTATAGGTTCAATATTTCGATAAATTTCAGCAAGCCAGTACATCGCATCAGGCACTTTTTGACCGTTGGGATACAAATCAACTAATTGCTGAAATAATGCCAAGGCTTCTTGATAATCCTCTGCATCAACAAATGCCATTGCGCGACGATACAACCCAATCTCAGTATTCAGATCAGCCTCTGTCAATATATCTTCTGGCGCAAGTTGAGAGCCCATCTGTTCACGTAGGCGCCGGTCCATGTCTAAAAATCGACGGCGATTCGTATGTCGCTCTTCCTGGTATAGGTGTTCGAGTTCTTCTATCCGACCTTGCAACGAGATATATTCACGCTCCAATACTTGGATGCGTTGAAATAACTGTAAAAAACGAGCGTCATTAACGTCAATCGCTTGGCTTGACGGGTCAAGCTCGTTCGGAATGCGCCCTACTTGTGATTCGACGAGAATATCACGAGGATTTTTCGAATCGAATTGAGACTCAGTAGCGTCGAGCTCTAATTCGTCCGAACGATCTAACGATTCGGCTTCAGCGGGATCCGATTCCCGAGGCTCATGGTTATCGCCAGAGACCGAACCCCCGGCGACAACCAAAAACGTAGCAAGTACAAATAAAACTAGATAGAAACGGCTTACGTCAACCTCGCTATGGTATTTACCGGAACGACTGCGGGTTTCACTCGTATTCTAGCTCTACGCGCCGATTCTTCGCCCAAGCCGCTTCGTTTGAACCAGTATCGACTGGTCGTTCTTCTCCGTAACTTCGTGTTGTCATCTGCGAGGGTCGAACCCCATTCGCCAGGAGAAAATCTTGGACAGCGATAGCTCGACGCTCGCCAAGCGCGAGGTTGTATTCTCGCGTGCCCCTTTCATCGCAATGTCCGTTAATAATCACGCCTTGATCGCGATTGCGATTTAGCCTAGCCGCGTGCTGTTGAAGCGTACGAAAATCACCGCTTACCACATCGGATTGATCGAACTCAAAATTGAATACTGAACGAATAACGCTGCCTTCGCTATCCACTGCAACTCGCGATCCACTGGGCAAATCCATGTAATCTGGGGCTTCCTCCACGACTACAGGTTTAGGTTCAGGGTCAGGCCGCACAGTTGGCTCAGGCGCAGCTGGCCGCTCGTCGACGATAGTCGGTGGCTCTGTTGTAGGAGTACCGCAACCCGTCTGGGTAGCACATGCGGTCAGCAGACCACAAACCAGCAACAAGAAAACCCACGTGCTGTACTTCATATAGGGCATAAACGATTCTCCAGTTTCGCTTCGATTATCGCTCAACGTATGTTGTAGCTAGCGGTAAAAACGGCGACCACGCAGGTTCAATGACATCACCTACCGCAGACATAAGTTTATACTCTACTTCGCCACTACTAGATACAATGGATAGTATACCTTTTCGGTCTAATTTCGTTGAATAAATCAACATGGTGCCGTTCGGCGCAACCGATGGCGATTCATCTAATACATTCGACGACAAGATACGTGCGGCACGATTGCCGGCTAGATCGCGCCAGGCAATATGGAAACCCATATCTGATCGATGCACGTAAATGAAATTTTCATCGTCAGGCATCACGCGAGGCCGTGCATTATATGAACCATTAAATGTAAGTCGCGTAACACGCAATGATTCAACGTTTACGCGATAGATCTGTGGCGAACCGCCTCGATCGGATGTGAATATGAGATTTTCGCCGTTTAATTCCCAAACCGGTTCCGTATCGATCGCACGATGATTGGTAATACGACGAATGACATTCGTCGCAAGTTCTAGCGTATAAATATCGGGGTTGCCGTCGCGCGAAAGAACCATAGCTATTCGTGCCCCATCGGGAGAAAACGCGGGCGAACTATTAATACCTTCGAAATTTGCTAATAAACGCGATTGGCCCGACTCAAGATTGAACACATAGATTGCCGATGAGCCTTCTTGAAACGATACATACGCTACGAATTTGCCGTCGGCGGACCAAACAGGCGACAAGAGAGGCTGATCGGATGTCAGGAGTTTGACTTCACGTTCACCATCGAAATCCGCCAGCATCAAATTGTGACGCTCGTTCGGCCCCGCACGGTTTTCTATCAACACATACGCGATACGCGTTGAGAACGCCCCTGGAATATTCGTCATGGCTCGATAAATTTCATCTGAAACGTGATGGGCCAATGATCGTGGATGTTCAAGCGAGCCCTTCACTTGAGCAGATTGCATCACGCGTTCTTGTGTTATATCGACAACCTCGAAATCTGCTACTAATAAACCTAAGCCATCAATGAAAACAGACCCAACGATGACGTACTCCACGCCAAGAACACGCCAATCGTGGTAGATAACCTCAGCTGCCTGGCTAGGTAGGGATAGCATATTGGCTTCGTCAATTGGTCGAAACTGTCCGCTGCTACTTAAATCAGAATGTACGACAGGGGTGATATCCACCGCGTTTTCGAGGACTCGAAATGGAACTATCGCGATTGGCGTCAACACATCAACACCACGATCAATCACAATCTCGAACGCATTTACCGAGCAGGACAGCAAGAAAAATACGACAGTTAGTAGACGTTTCAACGCAAAAGGTCCTCAGGTCGAAAATTCAAAGTGAATGATCTGAAATTGGCCTCAAACAGTGCGGCATCGTCAGGCACTGCAAAGGGGGCAGCGCGCTTGACCGCATTTAATGCCGACCGATCGAATGCCATATGATCACTCGATTCGATCACACCAACAGAATTGAGATCGCCCGACGGAAACAATTCGACTAGTACGATCACCGACATATCGTTGCGGGCACTTGCTGGGCGAGACCAATTTTCTACGACGGCCAAGTAGATGCCAGTGATGTAAGTTTGCGACAAATCCTGACTTGCATTCACCATCTCTGATGTCAATTCCTCGCCTAACGCATCGCGAAATGCCCGGTCGCGCAGTTCCTGTAAACGAACTTCGCGTTCGCGTTGAAGTCTCTCGCGTTGTTCGCGTTCGCTTTCTGCGTTCAATTCTTCTGTTATTGCCGTCTTTTTCTCGTTTTTTACCGCGGATGCCGGCGCGGTAGATCCTGTCCGATCTATTGGAGCGACAACTTGCGGACGAAAACGAATTAGCTGCGCCTTCAATGGTTTGGGTTCGATAACGAACTTTGGCGCTGCAGGCACCAGCGTCTCGACTACTACTTGGAGTACGATGAATAAAGTCAGGTGAAACGCAAACGCAACAAAGAATGCCAGCGCGTAACGTCTAAAGTAGTCAGCCGCTATCGTCACGTCGTAGGCGGTTCAGTAAGCAAACCAACGCTTTCTACACCTGCCTGTTGCATGATCGTCATCACATTCACGATCTTTCCGTACGGCAACGTTGTATCGCCCCGAATGAAAACCGGCGTCTCTGGCCGGACGCGCAATACCTTCATCACACGTTCCTTTAATACTATGAGCGAGACACTCTCGGACTCTACCGCATCGCTGCCACCGACGTTTAAATAAACAGAACCGTCGCTTTGAATGCTGATGATCAGAGGATCTTGTTCGCTTCGTTCAAGCAGATCTGACGGCTCTTTGGGTAAATCAAGCTGGATGCCCTGCGCTAGCATAGGAGCGACAGCCATAAAAATAACCAACAATACCAGCATCACATCAATGTACGGTACGATGTTGATGTCGGAAATCGGCCGACGACGATGTGCAGGCATCTAGGACTTCCGAGCTTGCGATGCGCGAAAAAGGATGGATATGAGTTCATCTACAAATGACTCGTATCCTTTTGTCAGTACTTCAACGCGCGCTGAGAAACGATTGAAGGCAATTACCGCCGGGATCGCCACGAATAAACCGATGGCTGTTGCAATCAATGCTTCGGAAATACCCGGCGCTACGGAAGCAAGCGTCGCCTGATTGAGATTTATGAGCGAACGAAACGAATTGATAATGCCAATCACCGTGCCGAACAAACCGATATACGGGGCTGTCGAGCCAAGCGTTGCAAGAAACCCTAGATGTAATTCAAGGCTGATTTCTTCACGCGATACGGCGACTCGCGTTGCTCTTTGCACACCAGCCATGATTGCGTCCGGATCCGCCTGACGTTCGCTTAAACGATCGAATTCGCTGAAACCGGCAACGAACACGGTCTCTATACCGGTACGTGCTTCACTTTGCGAAATATCATCGTATATTTCGCGCAAGTTGCGTCCGCTCCAAAAAAAATCCTCAAATGCTTGCAGGTCTCGGAGCGCGCGACTAAGCGCGAGCCAACGTTGCACGATCATCGTCCACGCTACGAGTGAAGCGATCGCAAGACCCACGATGATCAACAGCACGGGCCAAGACGCGTTCGCGATCAAAGAATAGACAGAGAGCGGCTCGTTCATACGATCTGATTCTAGTTGTTAGCTTTCGCCAGTTTGGAATAAATCGGCACTCAACGGTCGCAGCTCGATATTGAAATGACGTAATGCATGTTCAGTCACAGTGCGCCCCCGCGCGGTCTTCGTAATGAAGCCGCGTTGAATCAAAAAAGGCTCGACAACATCTTCCAACGTACCCGGTTCCTCACCTAGCGCAGCCGACATAGTCTCTAAGCCCGCGGTACCGCTGAACTTCTCGATAAGCGCTTTCAGATAGCTCGTGTCAAGAGCGTCCAAGCCGATAGAGTCCACCCCTAGTAATTCCAGAGCAGCTCGCGTTGTATCCAGCTCGCCTATGCCATTCCGTTTGACTTGCGCGTAGTCACGTACGCGCCTAAGCAATCGATTGGAAATTCGCGGGGTACCGCGTGAACGACGAGCGATTTCTTGCGCGGACTTGCATTCGATCTTGAAATCTAGCTTGCGTGCTGAAACATTCACAATGCGTTCAAGCGACGCGTCATCGTAATACTCTAGCTTTATCTGGTGACCAAAACGATCCCTCATCGGCGAAGTCAACATCCCGGCACGAGTCGTTGCACCAATCAAAGTAAATGGTTGCAGATCAATACGTATCGCGTTCGCGCTCGGCCCTTCGCCGATCAATATGTCGAACTTCAAGTCCTCCATAGCCGGATAAAGTATTTCTTCAATGTGCGAGGGAAGTCGATGGATTTCATCAATGAACAATACCGAATACGGTTCTAATTGCGTCAATAACGCAGCTACATCTCCACGACGTTCAATGACCGGGCCCGAAGTCTGTCTAAAAGGAACACCGCGCTCGTTCGCAATGATGTGGGCAATCGTCGTTTTACCCAAACCAGGCGGTCCATAGATCAATGCATGTTCTAAAGCCTCGTTGCGTTGTTTGACCGCATCAATACCGATCGTCAATAGCTCCTTGACATGATCCTGCCCAATGAACTCCCGAAAGGTCTGGGGACGAAGCGTCAAATCGAAGCGATCGTCTTGGTCGTTGCGAACGTCGGTGACAGGCGAATTGACGTCGCGACTAGAACTCAAATTCTCGTTCCTACCAAACGCAGCGCTCGCTGCGTCAATTCGCTGACATCAAGTCCTTCTTCGTGAGCGGACTCGACAGCCTGTTCCGCCTCATTGCGTTGAAACCCAAGCTGGCGCAATGCCACAATCGCTTGAACACGAACCGGCGAAGACCCAATAGGCTCCGTACGCAGCGCAGTCGCCGACTCATCTACGGGTAAATGCCACTTGGACACTTCGTCTCGCAAGGAAAAGACAATAGATTCAGAAACCTTCTTACCAATCCCAGGTACGGCCGATAGGGTTGCGCTATCGCCAGCTTGTACGGCTGTCGCGACATCTGAACCCCTTAATTCCGAAATCAGCGCAGCTGCCAATTTGGGACCCAATCGATTAACGCTAAGGAGTTTGCGAAAGACCAATCTGTCAACAGCTGTGTCGAAACCATACAAATGCTGAACTTCGTTCACAACTGAGACGTGAATATATAAAACCAACGAGTCGCCTATCGTTAACCGGTCAATTAGGCGACGAGGAATAAATACCTCGTATCCGACGCCGTTGACATCAACGAGCGCGTTGTCTTCCTCTATCTCAGCGAGGACGCCGCTCAGTCTGCCGATCATGACGCCGAATTATCGAACCCGCTGCAATGCGCTACGATAGCGTAACGTATTCAAATCGCAAATGGCAACGGCTAACGCATCGGCGCAATCCGAGACAGGCGCTTCGTCGAGTTTCAACAGCACACGAATCATAAATTGGATCTGCTCTTTGGTTGCATTGCCCGATCCTACGGTTGCTTGTTTGATCGCTCTTGGCGAATATTCCTCGACGGGAAGGTCGCGAGCCGCTGCTGCTGCTATTGCAACGCCGCGTGCCTGACCAAGTTTGATGGCGGTCTGAGGGTTGTCTGCAACGAACGACGACTCAATGGCGAATCGGTCAACATGATGAGTAGGAATCAGATCAAACACTGCAGCGTAAATATCGCGAAGACGCAACGGCATGGGTTTCGAACCGAGTTTCAGCAAGCCATGATCAAGATGCCTCAATTCACTCCCAACCATCTGGACGATACCCCAGCCTGTGAATCGCGAACCCGGATCAATGCCTAGCACTATCGACATCGTTAGCTTGGCTTGAGTTCGAAGATTCCGTTCGTGTAGACGTTTTGAACGTCGTCGAGATCCTCAAGCGCTTCAACAAGTGACTGCACTTTTTCAGCTATGACAGTATCGCAAGTCACTGAATTGTCTGGAATCATGGCGACTTCGCTATGGTCGGGGCTGAGGTCGCTGGCGCGAAACGCATCAACGACGGTGCCGAACAGTTCGAATGTCGTAAGGACCGTCACGCTACCATCGTCCTCGCTTTCGACATCTTCCGCGCCTGCATCCAACGCGACTTCAATAATCGAGTTTTCATCAATACCTGGTTCGAATTGCAAGACGCCTCGCCGTTCGAACATGTAAGAAACCGAACCGTCTGTACCTAAATTGCCATGGTGCTTACTAAACGCGTGCCTGACCTCTGCAACCGTCCGATTGCGGTTATCGGTCATCACCTCGACCAAAATTGCCACACCACCTGGGGCATAGCCTTCATAAGTCACCTCGTCGAGTTGACTCTCTTCGCCCCCACCGGCGCCACGTGCAATAGCTCGATCAATCGTATCTCGCGGCATATTGGCACCTAACGCACTATCAATCGCCGCCCGCAAACGCGGATTGTCGTCCGGTGATCCGCCACCGAGTTTAGAGGCGACGGTTAGCTCGCGTATGAGTTTAGTCCAAACCTTGGCTCGCTTAGCGTCCTGACGCGCTTTGCGATGCTTGATGTTCGCCCACTTGGAATGCCCGGCCAATGCTGTTACCGTGCCTGCAATCCAAGTTCGCGCAGTTGATGCTGATCTACTTCGCCCGGCGCTTCGGTCAACACACAAGTAGCCGATTGCGTTTTGGGAAATGCGATGACATCACGAATGGAATCAGTCTCACACATCAGCATGACCAAACGATCTAAACCGAGCGCAATGCCGCCGTGCGGGGGACAGCCTAAACCCAACGCTTCCAACAGAAAACCGAACTTCACTTCAGCTTCTTGACCCATGGCAAGCACGTCAAACACGGCTCGTTGCATATCCGGGTCGTGGATGCGCAACGAGCCGCCGCCTAATTCATAGCCGTTCAACACGATATCGTAAGCGTGCGCTAATTGTTCGCCCGGCTTTTCGCGCAGCGCCGTCGGCGAGCAAAGCGGTTGTGTAAACGGGTGATGTGCAGGAGATAACCTGTTGTCGCCGTCGAGCTCGAACATGGGCCAATCTACGATCCAACACGCTTTGTAGCCACCGGCAATCAGGCCGGTCATTTCCGCCACATGATTGCGGAAAGCGCCGAGCGATTCATTGACAACGTGCTGGCGGTCGGCGCCGAAGAACACGATGTCACCCGCAGAGGCGCCAACACGATTGAGTATTTCAAAGACGGTATTGGAGTCAAGAAATTTCAGAATGGGTGACTGCATGCCAGCGGTTCCGTTGCTTAGGTCATTCACCTTGATGTACGCTAGACCTTTAGCGCCATGACCTTGCACAAATTCGATGAGATCATCAAGCTGCTTGCGTGATAAGGCGTCAACAGCGCCCGGCACATTCATAGCCGCGACACGACTTTCCGCATTGTTCGCGGGCTCTCGAAAAACGCCAAACTCACAGTTACTGACAATGTCATCAATGTCGATCAATTCAAGGGGATTACGCAAATCCGGTTTATCGGAACCGAACCGTTGCATAGCTTCGGCGTACGTCAAAACCGGAAATGAGCCTAAGTCAATGCCAAGCTGATCCTTAAACAGACTCACGAGCATGCGTTCCGCAATAGACATCACATCGCTGGATTCAACGAATGACGCCTCAATGTCTATCTGTGTAAATTCAGGTTGTCGGTCATGTCGTAGATCTTCATCGCGATAGCACCGCGCAATTTGAAAATAACGATCAAAGCCCGACATCATCAACATCTGTTTGAACAGCTGCGGCGATTGCGGTAAGGCAAAAAAACGACCGCGTTGCGTACGACTGGGTACCAAAAAATCGCGCGCACCCTCCGGCGTCGACTTAGTCAACGTAGGAGTTTCAACGTCGACGAAATCCTCACTCAAAAGGAAATTTCGTATGTGTGCCGTAATCGCGCTCCGTAAGCGAAGTTTGGCCTGCATCTCAGGACGCCGAAGGTCGACGTACCGATAACGTAGACGAATATCTTCGCCAGGTTGTGAGTACTCGTTAAGTGGAAACGGTATAGTGCGTGCGCGATTTAGGATTGACACAGAGTCGCCTAACACTTCAATCTCGCCTGTCTTGAGATCTGGGTTCGTTGCGCCATCCAATCGCGCTCGGACCCGTCCAGTTACTTGAACCACATACTCGCCTCGAAGGCGGTCAGCAATTGCAAAGGCTTCCGCGGTATCCGGATTAAATACCGCTTGAACAAGACCGCGGTAATCACGTAAATCGAAAAAAATCACACCGCCATGATCTCGGCGCCGATGAACCCACCCGCATAACTGGACGCGCTGACCGATATGTTCTCTATTAAGACAGCCGCAATAGTGAGTTCGCATTGCTATAAATTCAGACGTAAAGAAAGGAAAACGCACTGCATTAAAAATGCCGTGCTAACGCGTGATTTATGAGGGTGAGGCAGTATTTGGCGATTTCGTTGAGTTCGGCGAATCGGAGGATTTACTCTCGGCTTTTTTGTCGGTAGCCGCGGCTTTTTCCTTTGCGTCTCCTTTATCGCTCGACTCGGCATTCTTTCCGTTATTAGCTGAATCCTCGTAGAGTTGGCGTTTATTTTCGGACTTAAAATCCGTTTCATACCAACCAGAACCTTTGAGACGGAAAGCAACCACCGAAATCTTTCTTACCAGCGCTGAAGCGCCACATTCAGGACAATCGGTGAGCTTGGAGTCGCTCATCTTCTGCATCGTTTCGAACTCATGCCCGCAAGCTTGACACTGATATTCGTAAATCGGCACAGACTAGACCGTACGCGTGTTGTGATGGCGGAGAATTCTACAATCACAAAGTCAATGCGCTACATCCTAGTTTAAAGGGCACATCTAATTTACGGTTGCATTTTCACGGTGTATCAACACATCAATCAAGTCTCAGAAAAGATAACGACCATAGACATTACTCCTTAGCGTTGACACCGAACGCCACCATAGGCGTTCAAGTTCTTGCTAACGCTCAAAAAAGATCTTCGAAACGTACAGGCGAACTATCGAACTTTTTTGCTCTCTGTACACCACGTACAAGATCGCAAGTTCATACGATTCGCGACATCGTCATCGTAACCTCGCATGCGTAAAATACACATGTTTCCAGCATAACAATCAGCGTTTTGCTGAGTTAAACCACTGTCTATATAAGGTGAAAATACATGGCAGCTAGGAAGACACGCGCACGCGCGCCGGCGAAAAAAGCAGCGACGAAGAAAGCTCCAACGAGCGCCGCAAAACCAAGAGCTACGCCAGCGAAGGCGACAAAAGCTAAGGCTGCACCAAAAGCCGCTCGCAAGATTGGTTCTGTTATACGCACCAAACTTCGTAAAAACGACGTCATTGGCATGATCGCCGAGGAAACGGAAATCCCTAAGAATTTAGTACGCCAAGTGCTTGAGAAACGCGAGGAACTAATCGAACGAGCGCTGAAACCGCGAAGTATTGGTGTGTTTCAGGATGGTAGCTTGGTGAAATTCGAACGCTATCGTCGAAAAGCGACAAAAAAGCGTATGGGTCGTAATCTAAAAACTAACGAACCGATTGAAATACCGGCGAAACCTGCCCACAACTCGGTCAAAGTAAAAAAACTTACAAAACTCAAACAAATGGTGAGTTAGTAACTCGATTGGTTTGGCGCTGTGGAGATCTTTGTGTGCACCGCCAAGCCATTACTTCTAGCTGAATTCACCCATAGCGGTATGTTTATCCATCAAGACAAGTCCCCTAGTTAGTTCGCCCGCAAAGATATCAATCAAGCCAGACTACGATCTGATTCCATATTAATTGTGCTGGCATCGAAAGTTCTCACACCAACGTTGCGCGAAGATCCAGCGACAGCAGAGGTGATTTCCCATAAGCTGCTTCTTCGCGCTGGATTTATTCGGCAACTTGGCAGCGGTCTTTTTACCTGGTTACCACTCGGATTGCGCGTTATTCAGCGTATTGAGCACATTGTGCGTGAGGAATTGAATCGCATCGGGGCACAAGAGATACTCATGCCAGTGGTACAGCCAGCTCAAGTGTGGCAAGAGAGTGGGCGTTGGCACATCATGGGACCGGAGCTGTTGCGCATGGTAGATCGACACGAAAAGGACTTCTGTTTTAGCCCTACGCACGAAGAGGTGGTCACCGATCTTATGCGGCAGACGGTTTCAAGTTATCGCGATCTACCTTTATGCGTCTACCAAATCAACACGAAATTTCGTGACGAGGTTCGGCCACGGTTCGGCCTCATGCGCGCACGTGAATTCATTATGAAGGACGGTTATTCGTTTCATCTGGATGAAACATCTCTTGATGCTACATATCACGATATGCACGCTGCGTATTGTGCCGTGCTTGATCGAATAGGCTTACAGTATCGGGCCGTCCAAGCTGATGCTGGCATGATGGGAGGAAGTGAGAGCGAAGAGTTCCATGTGATCGCCGATACTGGCGAGGATCTCATCGCGTACTCGCGCGAGAGCACGTACGGCGCTAACGTTGAACGAGCGGAGGCTACTTGCGCTATCGAACGGCCTTTACCGCAACAGGCCTTGCAACGCGTCGAAACGCCTAATGAACGCACAATCAACGCGGTATGCGAGTTACTAGGTGTTTCGGCTCGGCAGTGTGTTAAGACATTGATCGTGCACGGCGACAACGGCTTAGTGGCGTTGGTTTTACGCGGCGACCATCAGCTCAATGAAATTAAAGCGGCAAACCTCGACGGTATCGCAGCGCCTATTCAGTTTGCTACAGATGAAGAAATTCGCAAGAACTTAGGCGTCAATCTTGGTTTCATTGGCCCGGTAGGATTGAACATACCATATATAGTTGATCGCAGTGCAAATGCATTAGCAGACTTTATATGCGGAGCTAACGAAAACGGTTACCACTTTACAGGAGTAAATTGGGGTCGCGATGCACCTTCGGATCGCGTCGAAGATTTACGCAACGTTGAACCAGGTGATCTTGCGCCAGATGGTAGCGGCTCGCTAGTATTCGCTCGTGGGATCGAAGTAGGGCACATCTTCAAACTTGGGCAGAAATACACTCAATCAATGGCAGCGGCGGTCCAAGCGCAAAATGGCAACGAGGTATATCCAACCATGGGATGCTACGGCTTAGGCGTATCACGTCTCGCCGCCGCGATTGTAGAACAGTGCCACGACGAACACGGCATCCTATGGCCTGCTAGCGTTGCTCCCGCACAACTGCATCTAATTACGATCAATCAACAAAAATCACGTGATGTCCTGACTGCCGCCACTAGGTTGTACGAACAATGTATGGAACGCGGCGTAGATGTATTTTGGGACGATCGGGATGAACGACCAGGCGTCAAATTTAAGGATGCAGATTTAATTGGCATACCTCACCGAGTAACTGTGGGCGACCGAGGTTTACAGCAAGGCATCGTAGAACTTCAATCTCATCGAGGGGATGTTCGTAAAGTTGCGCCTGATGAAGTCGTTACGAGCGCGATCACTTCTTAGTTAGTGCAAGGACGAAAGACGAAAATTACAAGCGCATGGTGGGAAAGATTGAATAACTAAATCGGTATACCTTGTAAGCGAACGATATGATCAAGTAACAAACTGAAGAACAGCAAGCTAAGATAAACCACCGAATATTTAAACGTTAAACGCGCTAACTTGACATCGTCGTGTCGCTTCATCGCACGTGCATAAGCCAGAAATACCCCACCCAATACGGCCACGCAACCTAAGTAAATCAAACCGCTAGAGCCGATCACGGTCGGCAACACACTGACCACAACGAGCACAGCCGTATACCACATGATTTGTTGTTTGGTATGGCGGATACCATGCGTATTTGGCAACATCGGCACGTGCGCTTTCGCATATTCATCGCGCCGCTCCAACGCGAGTGACCAAAAATGCGGCGGCGTCCACACAAAAATGATTAAGACCCACAATATCGCATCAATGGAGATTGTGTTGGCAACAGCCGTCCAACCCAACAACGGTGGAGCGGCACCGAATAAGCCACCCAGCACGATGTTCTGTGAAGTTGCGTGCTTCAAGTACAGCGTATATACAACGGCATAGCCGAACCATGATGCAAAGTTCAACCACGCCGAGAGAGGATTTACGAAAAAAAACAGAACGAACAATCCAAGCACCCCAAGGGCGCCTGCGAACACTAGCCCTTCGACTGTCTGTAGTCGACCAGTTGCTATGGGGCGCGATTCCGTACGAGCCATGGCCCGATCAATCTGAGCGTCTGCGACGTGATTGACCGCTGCTGCCGAGCTCGCGACGAGCGCAATACCTAGCAACCCGAAGATGACCGCCCCGCTAGAAGGCAATGGTGGGATCGCCATCAGCATGCCGACCAACGCGCACAGGAGCATGAGCAATATCACGCGCGGCTTCGTCATCGTCATGAAATCACGAAAACGCGAAGGCGAAACGGCTATCTCAGACAACGTTACTTCTGTCGTATGCGAAAAGGTCGAATTCGACTTATACAAAACCTAAGACACGGCGGTTAGCAGCTTCGTCGGTACCAGCCGCAGCAAAATCGTCGAACGCCTTGTCAGTCACTTTGATGATATGGTCGGCAATGAACTGCGCACCTTCCCGCGCACCTTCTTCTTGGTGCTTTAGACAGCACTCCCATTCCAATACTGCCCAGCCGTCAAAGTCATACGCTGCTAATTTCGAGAAAATTGATTTGAAATCTACTTGACCGTCGCCTAACGAGCGGAATCTTCCCGCCCGATCAACCCAATCTTGGTAACCACCGTACACACCCTGCTTACCCGATGCATTGAACTCTGCATCTTTTACATGAAACATCTTGATTCGCTCGTGATAGATGTCAATGAATGCAAGGTAATCAAGTTGTTGCAGCACGAAGTGACTTGGATCGTACAGGATGTTTGCTCGTGGGTGATTATTTACCTCGGATAAAAATCGTTCAAAGGTTACACCATCATGCAGATCTTCGCCCGGATGGATTTCGTAACAACAGTCCACGCCGCATTCATCGAAGACATCCAAGATGGGACGCCAGCGATTAGCAAGTTCCGCGAAACCAGCATCGACTAATCCACCTGGGCGTTGCGGCCATGGGTACACAGTCGGCCAAAGGAATGATCCTGAAAAAGTCACATGAGACATAAGACCCAGATTTCGACTAGCCATTGCGGCAAGTTTGACCTGATCAATGGCCCATGCAGTTCGCGCTTGAGGATTCTTTCGAACTTCTTCGGGCGCAAAGCCATCGAATAACTCATCGTAAGCGGGATGAACTGCAACGAGCTGTCCCTCAAGGTGAGTCGAAAGTTCAGTGATTTCTACGCCGCAATCTGCGACTCTGCCTCGCAAGTCGTCGCAATATTGTTTACTTTCAGCGGCTTTGGCAACATCAATGAAAGCCGGGCTACCGATTGGGACTTGAATGCCCTTAAATCCTAAATTGCTCGCCCAACTTGCCATCGCATCAATACTGTTGAATGGTTCATCGTCGGATATGAATTGAGCTAGAAATATCGCCGGTCCTTTAAGTGTCTTCATCTGTTATTACCCATTCAGTCGTGTCTGGAAATTATCCGACTGCTAAACCTTATGACTTATGTACGTAGCCGCATCTTGCCTGATGCCTAGTTACGCTAAGCAACAGGAAAATCAACCCACACCGAGCCTCGCTGTGAGCTTGTTACAACCGTTTCGATAAATTGCATACCGCGAACGCCATCATGTACGTTGGGGAAGTCGTAATCCGCTAAATCAATGGCTTTGCCTGCATGAGAGTCGCGCACAGCCGCCGCGAAATTACGATATAGCAATGCAAACGCTTCTAAGAATCCTTCGGGATGTCCAGCGGGAATGCGGCTGGCAGCAATGGAAGATGGAGACACGCCGGGACCGCCAGTTCGACGAACCTCAAATGGTCGATCCGGCCAACGAACGATCAGCGAATTAGGCGCCATCTGCGACCACTCCAGTCCGCCTCTTTCCCCGTAAACCCGTAACGTCAGGCCATTCTCGACACCTACGGCAATTTGACTGGCAGAGAGAACACCTTTCGCACCACCTTCAAAACGGAGCAACACGTTTCCGTCATCTTCAAGCTGTCGACCGGGTACGAAAGTAGTGAGATCGGCACAAAGTGATTGGATTCTCAATCCAGTCACGTATTCCGCGAGGTTTTCGCCATGAGTTCCGATGTCGCCCATACATCCGGCTGCGCCAGACCGCGCTGGATCCGTTCGCCATTCCGCTTGTTTGTTACCACCGATTTCTTCCCGGGACGACAGCCAACCTTGAATGTACTCAATGTTGATACGCCGTATGTTGCCGAAGGCGCCCGCTTGAACCAAGTGACGAGCCTCTTTGACCATTGGATAACCCGTATAGTTATGTGTCAGGCCAAAAACTCCCCGAGTGCGCTGTACTGTGTCGCGCAACTCAATGGCTTCAGCAAGATTGAACGTCATGGGTTTATCGGACATCACGTGAAATCCAGCTTCAAGCGCCGCATGCGCGTGCGAAAAATGAACGTAATTGGGTGTGGCTAAGACAATGAAATCCATTCGTTCAGCAGCGTCAAGTGCCGATTCAGACTCAATAAGCTCGTCGAAGGTACCGTAACAGCGATCCTCGGATAAGTCGTACATGGTCTGTCCAGATCGCTTCGAGCGTTCTGGTTCACTCGCGAATGCGCCACCTACAAGCTCAATTTGCCCATCAAGTTCAGCTGCGATCCGATGTACGGCGCCAATAAACGAACCTTCACCACCTCCAACCAATCCCATTTTCAATTTAGCCATCGCGATCATCCATGGATCTACGCCGATTTAGTTACTAGCAAAATCAATATCTGCAATGATTTTATTGCGCTGCACACTGACGAATGAGTAGCGCGACTCGTCAACACGCAAGTCAAAACAAATATGCAGTGACGCAAACGGCCTTAGCCCGCAGGATCTATCGGTGTAGGTGGTGGGTCTCACCGGACAGGTGTATGCTGTCGATTAACGTAGAATGCGAATTCAATTTCCGCAAGAATATGCTTTCAATGAAACCAATTTCCGTCCAACTCTACTCACTACGAAATCAAAGCCAAAAAGACTTTGACCAAGTGTTGACGGACATCGCCGATATTGGTTATAGTGGCGTCGAACCATATAGTTTATTTGGTAAGTCGCCGGAAGCATTTAAGCGCCAAGTCGAAGACCTCGGCATGCGCGTGTCGTCGAGCCATTTCCCATGGGCGAACCGCGCCTCGCTTAGCGAGGTCGTAGAAACTATCCAAGCCCTAGGGCTTACGCGAGCCGCAGCTGGTTTTGGTCCCGACGACGTTAAAGACGCCGACAGTGTGTCCCGCACGATCGACGCGATCAATGCACTCACCAGTGCGCTCAAACCATACGGCTTAACGTTGTTCTTGCACAACCACTATTGGGAATTCGAACCTGTGAATGGCGAACTGCCGTACCACTCGTTTTACAAACACTGCGCAGATGTCGAGTTTGAAGTTGATACCTACTGGGCAGCGAATTTTGGTGCGCGCGATCCGGCCGGTGAAGTCGCAATCGTCAAAGATCGGGCGCCCTTGTTGCACATCAAAGATGGTCCTAATGAACGCGGCAAAGCCCACGTTGCGGTAGGCGATGGCGTTTTGAATATCGCTGATATTGTTCGAGCCTCGGATCCAAACGTGCTTGAGTGGGTCATTGTCGAATTGGACGAATGCGACACCGATATGCTTGAAGCAGTGCGCAAAAGCTACGAGTTTCTGACAACTTCCGGCCTTGCGCAGGGGCACTCACATCGTTAGCTAATCAAGGCTGGGTTGCGTCAGTTCTGGCACTTCTTCTTGTTTTTCATTGAACTCTTCCCATGCAGTTTCATTACGGATCATGCGCCAGTAGTCAGCGCCGGTGTGCTCTAGCGTGACCCACATGCCTCTGCTCTTTGTCGCGTGTAATTCCAAACACACCAATGCTAGCGTATCTACTACGCCAATATTGGAAATCCCCATGACGGGACGCTTTAGGGCAAGATACCACTGTGAAGGCGTCATACTGGCATCAAGAATCCGCTTTTCAGTCTGAAAGGCGTGCAGCTTGAGGGTTCCCGTGTCAGTTCGATTGGCCGTCTGAAACGCTTCGTACAAAGCTGCCGGAATGTTGGCTTTTACCTCGCTTAATGCACGACACCGCGAAGGTTGATTCGAGATTGCAAAATCGCCGCGTTGGAATAACGGCGATGCAAGCAAAGATTGAGCGATATCTTTCTCGACCGTCGGCGCAAACTCAACTGCCGCCCAGATCAACCACGCAATAAACCCAACGATCAATAATGCAATAAATATCAGAAAACCTCGAAATCCCCATGATCCTTCCATAGCCTCCCGTTTAGGCTGCACGCACGACGCCTTCAGCGAGTAATCGATCAATGTGTTCGTCACTGTAATTCATTTCCTGCAACAAACTCAACGTACTACCGCCAGCAAGCTCCGTGCCCGCATATGTCGCCGTCGAATCGAATTCAACCATAGGGCCAAGTCGCAGATAGTTACCCCACTCAGGGTGTATGGCAGGTACGAGCAACCTCTCCGCCTTGACGTGCTCGTCGTGTAGAAACCAGGCAGGAGGTGCCGCTTCATCAGCGACTACACAACCAATCCCACGCGGCGCCAAACTCGCTTCCCAAGTCAGTGCGGGCTTCGTCTGGAATATATCGCTTAATCGTTGTGCTACATCCGGCGAGCTCACATCAATGTCAAGACACTTGCTAAGCATCGTCTTCTGTCGCTCGGTGACCGCACCGAGAAATATCCAACCTTCGCGACACTCATAAAGTCGATATAGAGCACTTAAGCCGAAACCGCCTTGGTCAACAGGTGTTCGTTCCGGCTTGCCTTCGTAGGATAGAAAGTCATCCCAATTCGCATAAGCGTTTGCCCCAAACATGTCGATGTAGATTTTTTGCCCCTTACCACTAGCTCTTCGGGCATGCAGTCCTAAGACTGCCGTGGTGGCAACAACCATTGACGTGTTCGGATCTGGATTAACTTCGTTCGCGCGAAGTAATTTCCGCGCTGTTTCACGGAGCGATTGCATATCAGCGGGTTCGTTCGCGTCAGGTAATCCGCCGATTTGCCAAGCAACCCCGCCTAATGCCGCGCCAGGTATTGGGTGGGTAGATGGACGCTTCGCCCCAGGACCGTTCGGACCATAACCATTTGCCGAAATATAGACCAATTGCGGGTTACATTTGGCAAGCGTTTCGTAACCAATTCCAAGTTTCTCAGGTACGCCAATACGGTAGTTGTGGATCCAAACATCGGCCTTCATCGCAAGTTGCTGAGCGATAGCTTGACCGTCAGAGGATTTAAGATCAAGACAAATTGATTCTTTACCCGTGTTGCACTTGCTAGCTCCTAATGAACTCATCATGCTACGAAACGGATCACCAGCGAGGGGTTCCAATTTGATGACGCGAGCGCCCATATCAGCCAACGTCGCTGCACCCAAAGGAGCAGCAATGATGGTAGCGCTCTCGACGACGGTGATGCCTTCCAACGGGCGACTCGGCATTTGGGAGGACTTTGGCGTTGGCGCTCGCCTAGGACGCGTTTCTAAATCGTTAAGATCAAGGAGTTGGCTATGTGCACGCCCGACTTGACCTGGCGTCCCCGTCAAATTGGCAAGCAAACCCAGCTGCACGCCGCCATCTACCTGAACCGCATGACCGTTCGCAACCACATCCGGGTCCTTTAACGCGTCCTGCGTTGTCTGGTATGCATGCGACACTACCCCGCCATCGTTGACAAACAACGCGGTCCATTCTGCCAACGTCTTGGTCTGCATGTGTTCTAGTAAAAGATCTCTGAATTCTTCCAACACTTCTCGATCCCACGTCATCGGATCGCCGAAGTATTTCTCCTCCTTGAAGACCATATCGAAGCCCGCTGCACGTAGGAAATTGTCGAGCAGGTGCGGCAGGAGGTTGCCTAACTGTAGCCAATGCCCGTCTTTCGTTCGCACTGGGTGGTAGTTCAATGTTGGCATTGATTTCGTGCGATCTCGTTGCATTCGAGGTTTCGGGAGGATGCCTTTGTCCTGCAATTGCGCCATACTGATGACGCCCATTTCATAGGGCATCATGCCGCGCAATAAGGAGGTGTTAAACGTCGTTCCATGGGCAGTTCGTTCGCGACTGTCAAGCCCAGCCATCAAAGCTGCTGCGACGCTTTGTGCAGTAGCGTGCACCCCCACCTGCAACGCCGAATAGTTCGGCCCTGGTCGACCCTCAACCCCCGCAAAGTTGAGCATCCGGCCCGATTTAGCTGCTACTACGCCTTCATAACCCGGGTAATCCTTGTACGGTCCGATGGTGCCAAAACCTGAAACATATCCGCACACCAAATCCATGCGTTCGTTTCGTAGTGTCGCTGCATCGAGCTTTAGCCGAGAAAGCGTTTGAGGTTTTAAGGTGGTCACAAACGCGTCCGCCGACTCAATGATTGCGTCGCGCAGCATTTGTACCGAGTCAATGTCGTGCAAATCTATGTAAAGCTCTGTTTTACCGCGCATCCACATGGGGTAAGATGGCATAGATTTGAAAGGATCGCCCGTAGGCGGAGACACTTTGATAACTTCCGCGCCGAAATCTGCCATGATCATGCCGGCGATACCTGTGACCGGACCGATCCCAAGTTCGTACACACGATATGACGACAACGCAGACATAAGCACATGGTCCATTAAAGCGGAACTACGATTTTAGCTTGCACACGCACCACTCGAAGCGATGCCAAATCGCTTTACTGACACGCAAAGACTCATGGTTGGAAAGAACGCTAAGTGCAAAATTCAACAGGATTCCATTGCGTTCTACAGGATGAAGACATGTCCGACTCAATTCAACCACTTGAATACGACGAAATTCTTTACGAAATTAACGGCGCAACCGCGATCATCACACTGAACCGCCCAACGACTTTGAATGCACTGACTGATTTGACGCAAGCCGAAGTCAGGCATGCATTAGAACGCTCGGAGAAAGATCCAGATATTCTTGGGAATGTGATCACGGGGGCTGGGCGCGGGTTTTGCTCAGGCGTCGATATGAATGCGCTTGGTAAGATGAGTGAGGCTGGTCGTCGCCTTGGAAACGCCTATGGCCATTTAGCCGCTGATCCGGGTAATCCCGATAACGATCCGAATTTTGAAATTGGCGCGGCTTATTTCCTCGGCCTTCGTAAACCTTTGATTGCGGCGATTAACGGCGCATGTGCTGGTTTAGGTTTTAGCTGGGCAACGTTCTGCGATTTGCGCTTCATTGATCGCAACGCACGACTCACGACATCGTTTGCGCAACGAGGCTTGATCGCCGAACACGGTACAAGTTGGATGTTACCGCGTCTGATCGGTCCTGCGAACGCATTAGACCTATTTTGGACTTCGCGCAAATTTAATGGCGAAGAAGCATTTCGACTAGGTTTTGCAAATCGCTTGTGCGAGGACGGCGAGTGCGTGAACGATGCGATTGAATTCCTTAATCAACTGAACGAAACAAACTCGCCAACATCGCTGATGTACATGAAACGTCAGGTATACAAACATCTCAACAAAGAGCTGCACGCCGCCATGGAGGAATCGAATACATGGATGGACGAAAGCCTAACGCGTGGCGATTTCAAAGAAGGCGTTGATTCATTTGTGCAAAAGCGCGCGCCGAAATTTACTCGAATTAGTAGCGATTAGGGGATGTCTCTATGGATGTCATAGCCTCCGAATCACAACATTTCGACTGGCCCGAGATCGTCTCGCAGCTAAATCAATATTTGCGCTTGCGTACTACCCCAATCGGCATGAAACTATTCGCGAACGTATCGGAGTTGGATGCCATTGAGCGGATTCGACGACCGAAGTACGTTCACACCACAGATCAGATTGTCGCCCAAGCTTCGCGCAACGGCTGGACAGTCGGAATTACTGCACAAGATTTAGTCGGTGCACAATGCCAAACCGTCATAGGACTTGCACCACGATCCGATGACTGGCTCGCCGGAAAGAACATGGCTGGTGTGTGGTACAAAAACCAAGATGAATCAGCTAAGCATCAAGCGGCGATGGAAGTCGTTCCATACGGGACTTTCGAAGCAATGGCTGTTAGTCCACTGGCTTCCGGTCGACTGAATCCGCCCGACATCGCGATGATTTACGCCACGCCCGCCCAAATGATCCTGTTTATCAATGGACTCCAATGGACAGGTTATCAGAAATTGGAATGGGGATGTGTCGGTGAGAGTGCATGCGCGGACAGTTGGGGTCGAGCGCTCAGTACCGGCAAACCTAGCTTGTCTATCCCGTGTTTTGCCGAGAGGCGCTACGGCGGCGTCATGGAAGACGAACTCCTCATGGCCATACCACCATCCTATCTACCCGGTGTCATTGAGGGATTACACAATCTATCCAAAAACGGTCTGCGCTACCCTATCCCCCAATACGGTATCAACAATGACGTTCGCGAAGGAATGAACGTCAGCTACGGGTGACTAACTTAAGCAGCCTCTACTTCGTAGCCTGTGTCGCGCAGCTCGTCGAACTGGCGTTTTATGTTTTCCGATGCGGGTCGCTCATTGATCATTCGGACAATGGTTCCGTGAGTCTGGGTCGAGGCTAATCGAGGTTGTTCGCCAACGGACCACTCGACTAGGTCGTGCCAGAACGGATCAATGATTTCGTAACCTGGGATGGTGTCGCCATCTTTACCCCGTAAAGTTACGGATCGGAGTTCACCGAGATAAAGTCGTAAGGATTCTACGTGAATCAACTCATCCGTGCGTATACACTCAATGATCTCGGCAGCTTCAAGGGCTTGTTGCTCTCGGCCAGGAAACAACCTCGTTGTGCGAAAAATCTGTTGTGCCGACGCGAAACCGATTTCAGCTCGGAATTCAATCAATAAGAGGTTCATGAGAAAACTCAAGAAACCCTCGTAGGGCAACGCGATCGCTGGCATCCGGCGGTTGCCTTCCTCATTCCGAGCGATTCGCTCCGGCGGTTCGACATCCGGATATGCATCCCTACCAAATGCTAAATCTCGCGCAATGAACCACATCACATCGTGACCGCCGATTCCTTTCTCCGGCACACCGCCTTCATCAATGCCGTGTGCTATCAAGAGGCCTTTATTTAAGTGCCCAATCGCCATCTCACTAATGTCCTCAACGACTAGCGGTTGAAGATCAGGGAATGGCGTTGTCGCAAGAAAACGTCCGCGTCCTTCAATCTTGCCCGCGATCGTTAGATTGTTCCAAAACACGCGACCTAAGCCGTTCCCAATCAGTAGACACTGCTGTTCAAAATTTGGTACTCGGGGCCCACTCAGTAACGACGAATCGGCGTTCAGTAATTCGCCAGCGCGTTGACGTAGCGCGGTTGTCCAATGTTGGATCGCTATGGGACGAATAGCGGACCTGGGTGGTAAGTAAGTACCATCCTCGGCGAACCCACCGTGCAAGCGTTGGCCATTGATTTGATGAAGGCGAGCATAGTCGTGCTCGGCTAGGAGTTCCTCCTGGCTGTAACTTAGGCGCATGCGTTTTTGATGTCTATAAATTCCGCCAAAGTATAGCTGAGTTACCATTCGTCATCACGTGGTGTCTCCAGGCCGCGTTCCGCACTACATCGCAAAACTTCAACTACCACTCCGATAGGAAAATAACCCGTACCCTATATACCCACTACATCTACATCCAATTCAAATCCTGATCTACTACTAGGAGTACAACTTTTATGCATTCGCTAGGACATTTCACATTAATCGGTGTATTGACGATTGTTTGCTCAACACTCTGGTCGGCTGAGCCATTAGTGATAGCGACCTGGAACATGGAACATCTAAATGAAGCGAACGATATCGGTTGCGTTCCGCGAACGAATGATGACTATGAATACGTTGCTCGCCGCATTCACGAGTTAAAAGCTGACGTCGTTGCTATTCAAGAGATTGAGAGCGCAGCCGCAGCTTATCGAGTATTTCCAAAAGCAGATTGGAATGTCATCATGTCTGATCGACCGAACAACCGTGGAAGCGACCGCGGACCTATTTGTAGAGGAATGCAGGATAAACGACTTCGACATCAGGCCACTGGCATTGCAGTCCGACGCGACGTGCATCACCAAGCACATGCGTCTTTCGCGAATCTTGCTGGCAATAAGCCGAATCAACGGTGGGGAACCGATGTAACGATCAAGACCGAAAAAGGCGCATTTAGAGTACTCTCAGTACACCTCGCGTCCGGTTGTTGGGGGCAGAGAGAAGATCAAAATGTGAATCGATCCAACATTTGCTCAACGCTTCAAACTCAAGTGGCGCATTTAGTCGATTGGATCCACGCACGGAACAAAGCGAGCGAAGCATTTGTCGTTTTAGGTGACTTCAATCGTCGACTAGCGGTTGCCGGCGATTGGGCTGCCGAAGAATTGCTTGCGCCTGCTCTTGCAACGACGCTTGTAACAGCAACATTACGTGTTGATACCGAGAAAGTCGATTGGTGCGATGCCCGATATCCCGATTTAATCGACCATATCCTCGTTTCAAATACACTCAGCAATCGAGTTATCGCTGAGGCAACGAAAGAACATCCTCGGATGCGCGAGCATCCCGACCACTGTATTATTTCAACGGCGATTAATTAGTGCGTTAGGCCAATCGACACTAGATATCACTCATTAACGCATTGAATTCGGATTCACCAATAACCTTAACCCCCAAGTCTTGGGCTTTAGTCAGCTTTGATCCGGCGTTTTCACCTGCGAATACGCAAGTCGTGTTCTTTGATACCGAGCTGCTCATTTTGGCACCGCGAGCAACTAACATCGCTTTGATCTCAGTGCGTGGGCGGGAGGTCTTGCCAGTCAAGACCCAGACCTGACCTTCAAGCTTGGCATCTACCTGTGCTTTGGATTCTGGCCAATGTACGCCATGGTCAACCAGCAGCCGTATCTCATTACGATTTGCTTTGATTGAGAAAAATGTAACGACATCTTGCGCGATGGTCTCGGCGATATTCTCAATTTCAAGCAGCTGCTCATAAGTTGCTTGGATTAATGACTCCAGTTTAGGAAAACGAGCCGCCAGTATCGCCGACGTATCCGCGCCGATATTTCTGATGCCAAGGCTATTGATAAAGCGCGGGTAAGTTGTTTCCTTGGCTGCCTCTATGGCATCCAGCAAACTCTGACTACTTTTTTCTCCTAAGCGTTCGAGTTTAACCAGTGACTCCTTTTTTAATGTGAAGATATCCGAATTGCGTTCAATCAAGCCAGCGTTCACCAGCTGTTCAACGCGTTGCGCACCCATTCCTCGAATATCTAAACACTCTCGCGAGCAGAAATAAATGACCGAATTTCGAAGTTGCGCAGGACAGCTTAATTGGGCAGCGCAGCGCAAAATCGCTTCGTCTACCTCGCGTTTGAGTTCTCTACCGCACGATGGGCAATTTTGTGGCGGCACTATCATCGCGCCGTTTCCCACCTCAATGACCTCGAAAATTTTTGGAATCACGTCACCCGCTCTTTCCAAGCGTACCTTCGAGCCTTTACGAATTCCTAGACGGTCAATTTCATCCTGATTATGGAGCGTTGCACTACTCACAGTGACACGATCGATTTGAACGGGCTCCAGTCGTGCAACTGGTGTGATTGCCCCGGTCCTACCGACCTGATATTCCACATCAAGCAATGCCGTAATAGCGTCAACCGCTGGGAATTTGTAGGCAATAGCCCAACGCGGCTGCCTGAGTTGCGTACCAAGATCTCGCTGTAGTGCTAGATCGTTGATCTTAACCACCACACCGTCAATGTCGTAAGGCAATGAATCACGTTTGTTGCCGAGTTGCCTTATGTAGTCGTCGCACGCGTCTGCATCGGAACAGATCGCAATGCGATCGTTTACCCGGCAACCCCAACTCCGTAGATCTTCGACCGAATGTAGATGGCTGGATGGCTGGTAATCGTCACTATGTGCACCGATTGAGTAACAGAACATTGACAAAGGCCGTAGAGCTGTATTCGCTGGATCTTTCTGTCGTAAACTCCCTGATGCGCTGTTGCGAGGCGACACAAATAGTTTCTCGCCCGCTACCATCGCGTTTTTGTTATATGCCTCGAAATCGGCAATAGCAATATATACCTCGCCGCGAATTTCAATCCATTGCGGCACATTGTCGCCAAGCAATCGCAAGGGTACGGCACTAATCGTTTTGACATTCGCCGTAATTAATTCACCATTAGTGCCATCGCCCCGTGTAGCAGCTTGTATTAACACACCGTTTTCATAGAGCAGATTAACAGCAACACCATCAATTTTTGGCTCACAAACCAATTCGCCGACGGGCCGGTCCAGTTCAGACTTGCATCGCCCTAGCCATCCTTTTAACTCGTCAATCGTTGTGCACTTTCCTAACGAAAGCATCGGCCTACGATGGGTTACGAACTGAAATGCGTCGTCGGGTGGAGCCCCAACGCGCTGGGAGGGAGAATCCGGAGTGACGAGTTCCGGATTCTCCCTTTCTATTGCGAGCAGCTGAGCGAATAATGCGTCGTATTCCGCATCGCTAATCTTCGGTTCATTTAAAACGAAGTAGAGATGGTCGTGATGACGCAATTCTTTTCGGATCTCCTCCAATTCCGTTTTCAACTGCTGCAATGTGCTACATTTTCCCTTACCTGCGATGTTTATAAACGAATCCCGCGAGCGTTTAAATCAATATTGTTCAGCGCGTTGCGGTAATTCTTCGCTAGGCGCGAATTCAACGCGACTTAGGGTCGTCCTGCTGCGTAGCAACGTCGATTCTCTCTTATATGAGACGTTCAAATCGTGTTTCAGCGCGTTGTAGTCTTCTTGAGTTAGAGGCCTAAAGGGTGTATGACCTGTATATATAACTAGTGGTTTTGAACAAACTTCACCAAAAAATCCAATAGCAGATTGTGCGATATTCAGCATTTCACTGAGGGTTCTCAGTGGGTCCGGGCTTTCACTTGGGAAAAAGTAAAGGCGAAAGCCGGTAGTCTCTTCATTTCGCTTCACGAGCTCGTTGATTGGGGTTGACTTTTCGAAATTACGTGCGCGAATTCCGCCTTTCTCAACCATTGATTGATTTTGCATGTGGTATTCCTCACCAAAGAGGATAAAACCGCGATTATTTAAAAAAGTAGCTAATTGCTCCCCTCGAATGTCACGGTATACCTGACCCTGATAGTCACTGACTAAACAAACCGATACGACGGATGGACTTGGCGAGGGACCATTATCTCGACCGTTTCCGTTTGCTCGTTGCATCCCGACCGTTCGACCATTAAAAGGTACGATCACCGACTCAACAGACCCAGATTCCTCATTAAGTCTTAAGCCGCCTGGTTCGTCATCAGTATAGAAACTCTCAGAACTCTGACGTTCGATATTCGAAGCAGCGATGTGCGCGTGTGCATGCCTGGTTGAGTCTTCTAGGATTTCATTGTCCATTGTTTCACTTACTTCAATTTCCTCGCCTCTAGTTGACCATCCCGATTCTTCAATGTAGCTATCCTGTGTTTGCACATCTATTTCACGATATTCGCCTTCTGGTTCGGTATGAACCTGTTGCGTATCCGACCACTCATTCAAATCCTCGCCCTGTTCGTTACTATAGGTATTGATCTCATTGAAAATATTTTGTCGATCTGATTCATCCACGAAATCAGCTGCTACCTGCGCCCCCTGTATGACATTGAATGAAGCATCGTTCCCTTCGCGTTCTAGAGGCAGTTCATTAGTTATCTCAATTGGTCGTACATCCTCGCTAACGGTAGCAGTCTGAACTGATTCCTCACTATTCGAAGACACCGCGTTGAAGGCAGCAAAGTCAAAGGCGAGTTCGCCATCGAAAAGACTGTTCTCTTTCGGCCTAGCGCGAGAAACCAATTCATGATTTTGAGCAGGTGGCTTTACAAGTGAGGCATGACGTCTACGAAAGAAGCCAAAAATCGTCTGCCTGGTATGGTTTGGTAGTGTATTGCGGCGGCCATGATGACTGCGAACGCGAATAAAAATACTAGAAACAATAATTAATCCAAACAGTATCAGAGCTCCACTAACAAGGAGCTGACTACTCGATAGCTCAGTCAAGAACTGCATGGCGACCTCCGTGTCTTTAACAGTCAAATCCTTTTGACTGTTGCACATAGTATCACATAGAAAAAAACTAATCAAATCCCTGCGACTTGGTCAATATAAAAATATGTTTTTATGTATAGTTGGGCAGATCTTTATTTCCATTCGTGTACAGGAATAAGCACTAGCTAGATCAGCTCTGTTATAGCCGGAATTCAACCGTTGTACTTCATATCCACAACTTGAAGGAGCTGGATTGTTAGTTGATGTTTTCCGACTAAAGCACTCTTGTCTGAAAGTTTGTACCTCTCTCATGTCGTTCGAGATGCAATGGCAAAGCGGATGGGTCCATCTAACATCCTAAGAAGGTGTATCTATTGACTAAGTTTGGCCGTTTGATTTCGTCGCAGAACTTTCCTATTCTCTGCGCTTCCTAGGTGTTCAGAATAACTCGAATTCACAGCGTCGTAATGTCTACTGTATTCCAGATTTAGGTGAAAGCTTACAGAAAATAATCTGCCTATCACCTCACCCTCACTCAAGGAGTTTTATCATAGGGATCACTGTTCAGACAACGAGCTAACACAACGCCTCTTCACCTACTTAATATGTCTCCAGATTGCTTTATGGAATAGGCGTGACGATCCATTCCAGAGTTCAAATCGGGCTCTTGTTATTGCTTCCGTTGCTTGTACTCGCCGGGCTAGGCCAAGTGGATCGTCAGTTGCTGCATCGACTTGGTTGGCAATACATGGTCTCGCACTTACATGGACTGGGTGTACGAAAGCGCCAAGGTCGAGAACTGATCCGGGGATACTGGGATATAAGCCTTTGTCGCCGCTGTGACAGCCTAGGTCAAACCTTGAGCGTATGATCATAGGAGGTTACAAGCGACACAAAGACATCGAATGGTTGTTTCGTGGTTAAAGACATACCGTCACATCTTCTTGCGATGCGAGAAATTCGACGTGATATATCTCGGGTCCATCATCTTCGCACTCATCATTGATGGGTTACGATGGTTTTATCTTAGGATAGGACAAAAATTTACACCTCTAACCAGGATTCACTAAGCACAAGCATATCAAGTCAAGTCCTTGGCGTCACGGCATAAAAAACCCCGGCACGCTCGCGCGTACCGGGGCTGGAGAAGAGCGCGCAACGACGGCAGCGCCATCATCACGCGGGGTCTGTCAGCTTAGAAACGCATCGTCGCGTGTAAGCCGACCTGACTATGACTGACGCCCGGACGCTCGTCCACGCGTCCAGCGGCCAGACGGACATCCAGATCCTTCGCCTGGCGCACCCATGGCCGCACGCTCGCGCCGACCAGCAGCTCGCGCCGGGTCCCATCGCTCATGCGCACATCCACGAACGGCGTCAACAGATAGCGTTCACGCGCCACCAGCAGACCGTAGCCCAGCTGGGTTTCCAGCGACGCCTGCGCCCCGCCGCTGGCCATGCCCGTCAGCGCGCCGTAGGACTGGCCGACGTGGAGGGTATCTTCCCACAGGATCCCCGTGCCTACCGCATCCGCACCCCAGCGCGGCGCGATCGTCACCGAGACGCCCGTCGCCTGCGCCGACGGATTCAACGTCGCCAGCAGACTGAAGCCCGACTCGCGATAGTCGTCCGCACCGTGCAACGCCAACGTGCGTCCCTGCGCTTCCAGCGTGAACGCCGAGGTCGTCATGCGGATACCGCCAGCCAGTTCCAGGCCCGAACCCGTCGCGCCATCACCACCATCCGTGCGCACGTTCACTTGCCCGAACGGCTCCAGCATGCCGCCTTCGCCCGTGTCCGTCGAGAACGACCCTTCCAGGCCAAGACGGAAACGATGCACATCCGTCGCTAGACCATCCGCCGCGCCCGGACCTTGATCCGTCTCCAACGACGCCAGCGCCGCATCCCCGCGCAACGCCAGGTCGAACCGACCAACCCGCGTCAAGGCCTGCTCACCGCCAACCATCGCCAGCTGCGAACGCAGGTCGCTCACATCACGCGTCGTCGTGCCCGCCACCGTCGTATCCAGCTCACCGCGACCGAAGCCGGCCACGCCCCACAGCGACATACGCTCACTCGGGCGGTAACTCGCATACGGCAGCACCGTCGTCAACTGCATGTCCATGGCCTGTGACGCCGTGCCCCAGGCGTAATCGGAGTCGCCGCCCTGGCGCGCCACCGCCAGGCCGACCAGCCAATCCTCGGCCACCGCCACATCCGCACCCAGGTACATGCTCGTCGCCGTGCCATCGTAGCCACGACCTTCGTAAGCCTGACGGTCCACATCGCCCCACACCGACCACCTGGAGGCATCCTCGTTCGACCCCAGGTTCAACGCAAAGCGTTGACCAAACTGCGACTGCAACTGGTCCATCCCGCTCGCACCTGACGTTATGCCAGCCATGAGATCGCCGCCTGCCAGCACGCCGGTTGATCCCGGGGTGTTGACCGCATGCACCAGCTGCCAGGCTGCCGCACCCTGCTCCGCAACCGTGCGCGAGGCTGCCGCAGGATCCCGCGGCGCCCACTCGTCCAACCACGCATCCAGCGTCAGATCCCCACTGCGCGCGTCCGTCGTGAGACGGGCGCCCACGCTGGATGACGCACTCGCCAACAACGCCCGGCCAAACCCGGCCAGCGATTGCGCCGCCACGGCCTTCAGGGCCCCGTCCCCCACCGTGACCGAACCCGTCACCGTCGCCTCGCCGCCATGCGGGTCCGTCGCCGTGATCGTGAGCGTCGTTGACCCACGCGCGATCGGGCGCACTTGCGCCTGCGGCCCCGCCAGCGCCGCCGTCGCAATGCCCGCATCCGCCGTCGCCACCGTGTACGTCAACGCATCGCCATCATCACTAAATAGACCCTCAATCGTCGGCGTGGCGGCCGCACCGCCCACTTCCAGAACCAGCGGACTGAGCGCATTGGCGACTTGCGGCGCCACATTCGCCACCGTCACCTGAACCTCGTCCATGACGTGACCACCGTCCATATCCGTCGCCGTCAACGTCAACACCGTCTCGCCCACGGCCAGACCGCGCAGCGTCAACCGACGGTCCGCACCCAGCGTGGCCGCCACCAACGTCGCCTCGGCCGTCGTCACCGTCAACGTCAAGGGTGCCGCCGTATCCGGATCGCGAAATACGCCGCTCACATCAAGCGCCACATCCGCCACCCGCGTGATCGTTTGATCCATCACCGCCGCCGCCACCACCGGCGCCACATTCACCACCGTCACCTCGAACGTGTCCGTCACACTCGCCCCGCTCGCATCCGTCGCCGTCACCGTCACCTCGGTCGCACCGACGGCCCACGCCGTCACCGTCAACCGGGTTCCCTGGAGCATCGCCTCGGCCACATCGCCGTCCGCGGTCATGACCGTCAAGTTCAGCGCAGCCGATCCGTCGTCCGCATCCTGGAAGGTAGATGCCACATCCAGGGTCAGCGGCGCACGCCGATCCATCTTCTGATCAACCAACGCCTGGGCCACTTCCGGCGCCACATTCTCTACTGTCGTCATAAACGTCGTCGACACCGTACCGCCATCCGCATCCAGCGCCGTGAGCGTTACCTCCGCATGACCTACGGCTAATCCCGCAAGCGTCAACAGGACACCGTCCAACTGCGCCGCGACGACAGTCTCCGGATCCACGCGCACGCTCAGCGCCAGTTCCGCATTCGGCGCATCCGGATCATCAAAGATCATCCCGAGATCAACCACCCGGGGTGTCAGGCGCGTCCCCGTTTGCGCCGGCACCGCATGCGCCACCACCGGCGCAAGATTGACCACCGTCGCCACGAACGTGGTCGCCGCTATCGCCCCATGATCGTCCGTCGCCGTCAGGGTGACGGCCGTCGTCCCCACCTCCAGCGCCTCGATCGTCAACAACGTGTCGTCAACCCTTGCCGTCGCAATCGACGGATCCGCCACCGTCGCCGTCAACTGCCGAATCGCGCCATCGTCGTCCATGAACGTCCCCGTCAGGTCGAGCCCCAACGGCGCCCGCCGGTCGAAGGTCTGGTCCGTCAGCCCCAGCGCCACGGTCGGCGTGACGTTCTCGACCGCGACGACAAACTCGTGCGCGGCCGTGCCGCCATCCGCATCGGTCGCCGTGACCGTCACCGTCGTCGACCCCACATGAAGACCTTCCACCGTGAGCCGATGCCCCGCCACAGCCGCCGTCGCAATCATCGGGTCGGCCACCGCCACCGTCAGCGCCAACGGCGCGTCCGTATCCGGATCCCGGAACAGCGCGCTCGCATCATACATCAGGTCATGGATGCGGGTCAGGGTTTGGGGGCCTACCGCCGTCGCCACCACCGGTTTGACATTGTCCACCGCGACCGTCACGGTCGCCATCGCCTGATCGCCGTCATGGTCCGTCGCATGCACGGTCACGGCGGTTTCACCCACCGCCAACCCCGTCAGCGTCAGCAGACCGTCCGCCAGGTCAATCGCGCCGACCGCCACGATACGCTCATCCGCCACCGTCGCTTCCAGCGTCGCCAGCTCGCCATCGGCGTCCACGAAGACATCACTCACATCCACCGTCAGCGGGTCCATCCGATCAAGCGCTTGCGGTGCCACCTCCATCGCCACCGTCGGCGCCACATTGACCACCGTCGCCATCAGCGTCGAGGTCGCCGTCGCCCCGTGCGGGTCCGTCGCCGTCAACTGGATATCCACCTCGCCCAGCGCCACGCCCGCCAGCGTCAACGTCGTGCCAGCCACCGTGGCCGTCGCGCGGTCCGCGCCCTCGCCTACCGTCGTCGCCGTGATGACCAGGCCGTCCGCGCCGTCGTCCGTATCGGTGAACAGCCCGCCGAGATCCACCGCCTGCGGCGTCACGCGATCCAGCGTTCGCGCCGCCAACGGCTGCGCTTCCGCCGGCGCCGCATTCACCGTGATGGCCTGACTCACCGAGGTCTTGTTGCCCGCCTCATCCGTCGCCGTCAACGTCAGCGTCGCCATTCCCGAGGCCCGACCGACCAGCGTCGCCGTCGCGCCATCATTGGTCACCACCACCAGCAGCACATCTTCGTCCGACGTCATCGCCTGCGGCAGCCCCACCATATCGCCTTCATCCGGATCCGTAAACAACCCCGACAAGGCCAGATCGAACGTCGACCCGACATTCACCGTGTCCGCCTCTGGCAGCCGCGCCATGAATGCATCCTTGTCCGCCACCGGCGGCCGATTCGTCGTCACCTTCACCATGAACTTCAATGTGACCGTGCCGCCTTCGCCATCGTCCGCCGTCAACGTGATCGTCGCCATCCCTTCGCTCAGACCCCGGATCGTCACCTGATCCAGACCGCTCACCATCACCGTGGCCACCTGCTTCATGGAGGAGATGGCATCCACCTTCAACCGATCGCCGTCCTCGTCCGTGAAATAGCCGCCGACCGCCAGCGTCAGCGACCCATCCACCGCCACCACCTGTTCCGCAATCGTCAGCGGCTCCCCGGCCGCATCCAGCTTCACCATCGGCACGTCGTTCACGTCGGTCACGATCACGTGCACCTGTACCGTGCCGCTCTTGTCCCATCCGTCGTCCAGCGTCAACGTCAACGTATGACGATCCTGCTGTTCCGCATTCAGCCGCGCCTTCGTCCGCAACCCCAACTCGCTCGCCACCTTGCGACAGTGCTTGCTCACCGTCATCTTCAATGGCAACGCACAGAGACTGCTCTCGCCACCGTCGATCTTGCCGTTCTCGTTCACATCCACACGACCCACGCGCACCGCCTCGAACAACTCGCTGTCCACCGTCGCCTGCACCTCGTCCGCCGAGTCCGCATCCATATAGGTGATCGCCGTCGCCAGGAACGTCCCCACCGGCGCATCCTCCGCCACGCTCATGCCGAACGACCGCACCCCCGCCGGCTCGAAACTCGGCGCTACATTCTTCGCCCGCACCTTCAGCTGGAACGTCGCATCCTTCGACAACTTGCCGTCCGACGCCGTCACCGTGATGGTGTACGTCTTTTCCGCGGTCGCCGTCGCCCCCTTGCCTGTCAAAATCAGGTCGCGACCATCAATCTTCACCAGATCCTCGCGCAGGTTCGAATACGCGCTGAACGTCAGCGGATCACCTTCCGGGTCGATGAACAGACTCGCCAGCTCGATCGGATCCGACTTCTCGTCGTTCGTCAACCGCACCGTCCCCAACGCCTTCACCGCCTCCGCATCGGTCTCCAGTTCGTTCACGTCCTTCACCGTCACCGTGATCGGGATCGTCACCGTGTCATACCCGTCGCTCGCCTGCAACCGCACCGTCGCCATCTTCCCCGCCGGCAACTTCTCGTAATCCACCAGCGCGCCCGTCAACGACACGTTCCCCGAGTTGTCCTTGTATTTCCAGCAACTGCCGCCATCCGTCAGCGTGTACGTCGCATACTTCTTCGCCGGACACGGCGTCCCCACCACCTTGTAGTGCACGTCGGTGTCATGGGTGTCCAGATCCCCCGCATTCCAATCGTCCGCCGTCGCGGCCGTCGTCCCCGGCACCACCGAAGCCACCAACGCGTCCGCACCCGTGCCTTCGTTCACCGTCGTGCGGAAACCCACCGAACCGCCCGCAAACGCCGGCGGGTTGTTCACCCCTTTCTTCACGATCACCGTGATCTTCCCATACGTCGAAGACACCTTTGTAGGGACGATCGCGCCAGACTCTTCCGTCCCCGAACCCGTCTTCGCATACACCTGCGCGAGATACGTGCCCTGGGTGGTTTGGTCATACGCTGTCAGGATGAGGCGCTGCCCCTGCACGCTCACCTTCACCACGCGTTGACCCGGATGTGGCGGGTCGGCGCGAGCTACGTCGTGGTAAACGCAATACACTTTCCCATCCCCTGCGCTTTGAACCCCCCGCAATCCAGGCCATGAATATCCTCTGACCGCCCCTCGTCCTAAAAGATTCGAGGGCGCAGCAGTCGAATGAATCTGGCCATCAACTCCAGGGGTATTGGCCACGCCATTGTCGCACACATTGTGTTTTTTATCTGTCACCAATGCTTCAGGCGTCGCGTCCAGGTCGCGAAACATCCGGTTGAAACTGATCGAGGTCGATTCGCCCGCGTTCAGATACACCCGGGACGCGCCCACCGGTTGCAGATCGTCGCCACTACGATCGTTGCCGCTTCGCTCATAGGTAAACGGCTTCAACACGACCGGCGCTTCGTTCACATCGTTGAGGTTCAACGTCAGCGTCAACGTATCCACCACTTTGTCGCCCTTGTGTGCATGAACCTTGATCACGTACTTCGAGGATGTCTCATAATCCAACAACGACTCGGCTTTCATCTTGACGTGGCCACCCGTCGCGCCCATCGTGCCGTCATTCGCACTCTTGGACGCCACGCTCTTGCAATCGGCCGTCTGCGCCAGGGCAAATATATCACTGGCCTTGCCCGCAGCATCCGTCACTGCCACCGTATAACAGGCATCAGCCAAGGCCGGCGTCGTCCGCGCTGCATCAATTTCACGGTTGATCAGACTATTCGCAGCGCCGTTCGTACTGGCGCCTCCTTGCGTGCCCGCGCCGTCCGCAGTATAGTGATGCAGGCCGGCCGTACGCGTCGGATTGCGCATATAGGGCCCATGATCTGACGGGTGAGAGGCATAAAAAAACTGACCTTCGTCAAACGATACACTCACCGCATCCGCCTCGAAGGCCTCCTCAGCCAATGCCTGACTTCCACACCATGCGGTGAGTAGCGCGACCAGTAAACTGCCGCCAAACCGGCGGCATCGCGTCGTGTTGTGAACCATCGTCCCTTCTCCTTTCTCAGTATTGGGTTCGATTCGTGACATACGGACTGCTCGACGATGAGCAGCGTCTAACTTGAAACCATGCAAGGGATCTCTCCTCCAGTGATCAATGCCTTACCCTGGAGCCGCTGCCACGCAAATCAACCTATCCTGAACCTTCACGCGACGTAAAGATCGTCTATTTAGGTAGATAGGACCGTGAAGGTCTCGTCTGCTACATAGGCGTACCCCCCCCCCTCGATTTTTATCAAGACGAGGCCGAGCCTTCGTGTGCGACGCTTCGTCGCCATATCAGGCATGACGGGTAGAGATTGATAACATAGGAACTAAGGCGACGTAAGCCGACACAACGATCACCGCGGTCGACAAACTCCTGACCAACGTAAGACAGCCGAATTCTACCACATCACTGTCCGTGACCACATGCACATGACGCCATCCATCTCCAATTTACACCTTAGATACTCAAAACGTAACAAGCTGCATTTGATAAGGCTTTAATTTGATTGTGATGGCCTCTTGCCATATAAATGAGGGAAATTTCTTAGATAGACGTTGTATACGTCACTAACGGCAACGGCTTTTCACTTTCGCCTGAGCAGGTCCACGACGCCCAGAAGGCTTCAATGCATTGATCAGCAACACCGTCGTCCTGTGCACATCATGGAATAGGCGTACTAAGGTACTGATACCCTGCAACCGGCCTCAACGCAGGAGTACGATCCCGCAGCGCCGTTAATGCATCGTCTCCGCCCTCATCACTGGCGCGTTACGATAGTGTTAACAAAGTCATAGATTCCTGCGTTCTCAACGCCGGTTGCAGTTCAGAGTTCATCTCAAAGGCACCTCTCAAAACCTCCTCTTTTTATGGTTATGCCATGTAACTGGGCAAGCGAGCCAAAAAGTGACTTGCGCTTGGCCAAGGCACCTTGTTAGCGTATATTTACAACCTGTTGCCTGTCTATGAGCCTCTACCATCATGACCGAATCAAGACGCTTTAGCGAATGGGAAGTCTACGAAGAACTTGATCGACTCGGCGACCCGATGGAGCAGGTGAAACAATTGGTTGATTTTGAGAGGTTTCGGCCGATCCTGGAGGAGTGTTGGCGTCATGAAGGCGCGGACCCATCGCAGGGGGCGTCCTGGGTATGACGTGGTGATGATGTTCAAGGTGCTACTCATTGGTCGGCAGGGCAACCTGTCGTGTAAGAAGATGGCCCGGGCGGTGCTTGATTCCCGTAGCGTCGCCCGGTTTCTCGACATGGCGCCAGGAGAACCGGTACCTTCGTGGCAAACCATTGCGCGGTATCGTGATGCGCTGGACGAGAACAGCATGCGAGAGTTGTTCGAGGATTTCGAGGCGCAGTTACGCGAGCGGGGTTACGTGGCACGCGGCGGTCAGATGGTCGACTCGACTTTTGTCCTGGTTCCGGTGCAGCGCAACACCCGGGCGGAGAATAGGACATTGCAGCAGGATGAGACCCCGGACGCCTGGAAGGAGGACGAGGCGACGGCCAAACTGCGCCAAAAGGATCGGCATGCGCGTTGGACGAAGAAACATGGGAAGGTCGCCTACGGCTACAAGAACCATGTCAATGTCGATGTTGACCACAAGCTCATTCGGGGTTATGTCGCCACACCTGCCAATGATCACGATGTCACGGTGGTGGATGCGTTAATTGACGGACGTCAACGGGAGGGTCCTTTTTATGGGGATGCGGCGTATCGTTCGCAAGAAGTGGAGGCGCTGCTGCGGGCGCAGGGTCTTACTTCATGGATCATGTTCAAGCGCGGTAAGCATCGGGCCCTCACGGCGTATCAACGTCGTGAGAACCGGCGGCGTGCTAAGGTGCGTGTGCGTGTTGAACATGTGTTTGCCAGTTGCCAGAACGAACTGGGCGGTAAATTCATCCGCACCATCGGGTTGGATCGGGCCTCGGTGCAAATGGGCTTGCAAAACTTGCTCTACAACATGCACCGCCTGGTGTTTTTAGCGCGCGAGGCGATGGTCTGAACCACGAAGTGTAGGCGCATTGCGCCTACACTTCGGGAAAAACACTAAAAAAGCCCAAAATTAGGTCAATATACTCCTATCTTGGGCGTTTTTCCCACTTTAAACACCCAAAATTCAATATGCATTCATCATCATCGCACAATATGACCGACGATCCGAAAAACCTGAGGTTTTGAGAGGTGCCCTCAATAAGTATCTTGAAGAGCGCTTGCAGCCCCTCCAAGAAAACTTGACTTCAGACTTTTTATCACATAAGTTATTGATATTAAATGAATCGACCTTGAAAAAGGGCACTACAAATGCTGGGCACTATCGCGCCATCAAATGGCGGGGAAGTCGGGAAGGGCGGCTACGTTTTGGTCGGTCGCGGCTTCCTCGGTGGCGTGTAGGGGAACGGCGCAAGGTGCCAGTGCATCCCCAGCGTGCGGTAGATCGCCCGGGCATCGGCTGATGAGGCGCTGGGGAGGCCGAACCTTCTTGAGCCTTTCGGGTCGTACAGCATGCTGATCTGCAGGGCGTTCAACGCCCGACGCATGCGGTCCGGACTCATCCGCTGCCCTTGCACCTCCAGTCGATAGCGCAGATGTTGCAGACAGCAGAACGCCATGTAGCAGATGGCGATGTGCGCCTGCACCCGGCGTGGTTTCCAGTGGAAGATCGGTCGGATGCTCAGGTCATGTTTGTTGGTGCGGAAGCAGGCTTCGATTTCCGACAGCTGCCGGTACTGGACGATCAACTCGCCCGGATCAGTCTGGTCGCAGCCCCAGGCGATGATGCCTCGCAGGCCATCCCAGCGGGCCGCCTGGGCGATCTTGTCTTCGTTCAGCACCACCTGACTGTCGGGGAAGTCCAGGAACTGCGCTGCGCCGCGGTGGCTGTAGGAAGCAGTCCCACGGTTCTTGCTCAAACGCGCCTGCAACTTCTCGATGCGCCGCGCCCGGTCGTGGGCATCCTTGCGGGCCCGGCGCGGCGACCACGTGACCAGGAGCGTGCGCTTACCGTCCGGTAGGCACCGGAAGCGACCCATGGATGCCGAAGACGCCTGCCGGGGCCATGTGCGGTAGCCTTCCTGATCCAGGATCGCACTCTGTTGCGTGGCCGGCAGGGTCTTCAACCGGGCGCCGAGCATGTACGGCGTACCCCGCCGTTGCAAGGCTTCCTCGTTCGCCTTGTTGATCATCCCGGCATCGGCCACAACGGTGAACCGCACCCCCTCATGATGCCGCTCCAGCGCTTCAAGAGCGGTGATCAGGGTATGGCCTTCGTAACGGTCCCCCGGAAACAGTTCATACCCCACGGGTAGGCCCTGTGGGGTTGCCAGCAAGGCAAACAGCACCTGGACCCGGCTCGGCTTGCCATCCTTGCTGTAGCCCTTGCGCCGCAGTTCGTTGTCCTGCTCGCGCTCGAAGTACAAGGTCGTCGTATCGTAGAAAACGACCGTCAGCGGCCCCGGGAGCAGGGTCTCCGTGACTTCCCGCGAACGCCGGCAAATCCCCTGGATCAGGGCTTCATCAACCCGATCCATGCTGCGATAGACCGAGTCCAGGTTCAGGGACAGCTCGCCATGATGGCCGAGCTCGCGCACAGTGGCCCGCTTGGACCGGGGCTGGGCGATCCGCGCCAGGACCAACTCCTTGATCATGCGATTGGCACTCTGGCGGCGTGCGCCCAACAGCCGATCCCAGCCAAAATGGGTGTAGACGGCGCCGAAGGCCTCCCGTACGCCGATGGCGACCCGGCTCTCCTCCCGGCAGTCGGCCAGGTCAATGCCAAGCGGTGCGCCGGTCGATCTGGCTCGTCGAGCCTGGTGCAGCAGATCGGCGACCTCTTGCACCGAGAACAGGGAAGTCTGCGGGCTCGCCTCGCGCGTGAGTTCCTCCAGGACCACCTGGGCAAGTTGTTCGAGCTGTTCGAGTTGTGCGGCGCTGGTGGCCGTACCGACATGGCGCAACACCCGCTGACGGACCTTGGCACCGTGGCGCACGGATTTGACGATCTGCACCTTGGTGCGGTCGCCTGGGGCTTGTTTGCGTCGAATGAACATGCGTCGAATTATCTTTTTTTGAGACCGCATGTCAAGGGGAAAATGTAAAAGGGCACTACATTGCCATTTTGGAAATGGCAGGACGTAACTCCTTGTTATTAAAGTATTTTCATTTTCCCAATGACGCCAAAATGTCTGAAGTCAAGAAAAAATTTGTATTTATCTCCTAATCATTTTCTTTGGATCTACACACCGTGTTCGGTTCAACGGTAGTAACAGAACACAGAAATTGACTACTCATATATGATGTGTGAAAAGGCGTTACCTATTCACAAGATTAGCGATAAAGTCAGCATCAATAGGCCCATAAATTCGCATGTGGACGATATACGGCACCGGGAGCGTAAATTGCACGTTTGCTATTGATTCGCAGCCATCGCATACGCATCCTCAAGGTTTACTGCGACAAGCCTTGATACACCAGGTTCCTCCATCGTAACACCAAGTAAATTGCCAGCCAATTCCATCGTGGCCGGATTGTGTGTGATCACGACAAATTGTGTTTTAGAGCGCATCTCCGCCAACAATTTCGAAAATATAGCGACATTGCGTTCGTCTAAAGGGGCATCTACTTCATCCAAAACACAAACCGGACTCGGATTGAGCTCGAAGAGCGCAAACACAAACGCGATAGCAACCATCGCTCGTTCGCCACCAGATAACATATTGATAGTCGAATTTCGTTTACCGGGCGGCTGCGCTCGTATGATTATCCCTGCCTTAAGTATGTCGGCTTCGGTGAATTCAAGTTTAGCAGCACCACCACCGAAAAGCACGCTGAACAATTTATTCAGATTCGTATTGACCGCATCGAATGTTTCGCGCAAGCTGCGTTTGCTCTCGTTGTCAATTCGTTTCATAACTTCCTGCATTGTCGCCATAGCTGATGCTAAGTCTTCAATCTGTAGATCAAGCGCCTCCTTTTCCGCAATTCGCTCTTCCAAATCTGTCGTTGCACGATAGTTGATCAACCCAAGTTGACGCAGACTTGCAGACAGGGTTTCGATTTCTTGTTCAATCACGTGGCTGTTAAAACTATCCTCGTTCAGATCTTCAGCAGCCGACGTGGCTCCGTTATATCGGTCTAATTCAGCCGTCAGCTGATTGATTTCAATCGTCAACTCGGCCTGTTGGGTTTTAAATTCAGTTAAAGAACCGATTAATTTGTCTTTTTTCGGAACTAATTGGTTTTTCTCCTCACGAGCATTTGCTAGAGTTTGCTGAGTCTCTCGTAATTCGCGATTCTTAGCCACTAAATCAAACTCGACAACCCTAAGGTCTTCCTGGCTCGTTTGGTGCTGTATCTGCAGTTCAGGTAACTGCCCAAGTTTTTCGTTATCCGCTTGAATGAGCCTACTAAGCTCAGACAGAAGTCTACGAACGATTAACTCCTGGCGATCCTGGGACCGCTCAAGGTATTCCTGCTTTACGATTAATTGTGTTAGACCCTGCTCTATACGCTGAGACCTACCAACTACCGAGTCAAACACACGTTGCTTTTCCGCTCGGTTGCACTCCGCCTTCACACTTTTCAGTCGATTCTCTTTTATTTTTTTCTCAGTTTCCTCCTGTTTCTCACTCATACTAGCTATCTGCGATGTCCCGTCCGCCAATTTTTTGCGCAGTTTTTCGATCTCATCTTGACGACCTGTACGATTCTTTAGCAGTTCGTCTAACGCTTGGCGACGTTGTTCGTGTTGCATCTTGTATTGGTTAAGCAATGTGCGACTTTCAATGAGATTCGCAGAAATCGCATTCAAGGACGCTTGGACGGTCTCTTTTTCTCCTGTAAGTCGATCCGATAACACCGCTACCTGCTCGTGTTGCCGGTTTAACATTGAGATTTCGAGCTCGATTGCGTCAATTTTTTGGGTTAGTTCGACAATGCGCCGATTTCGCTCAATAACCCCAAGTTCGTCATGCTCCGCGCGGAATAGATAAACCCAATCCTTACCCATCCATGCGCCATCCTTGGTTACGACGCATTGATTCGATTCAAGATAAGGAACGACTTCTAACGCTTGTGCATAGTCAGCACAGGCAAAAACCCCTTTAAATAGCGACGTAAAGCGTTTTGCATTCTCACCCACAAGTTTCGAAGCTAGTGGCCTACAAGGACCTAAGTTCTCCGTATGGTTCTCGTTGCTTTCTAAATTCCATAATGCAATATCAATCTTTTGTAGACCAGCAAGACTTTGACGATGTTGGTCAAAATCTCGAGTTGCTATTGCTTGTATGCGCGCGCCTAGTACGATTTCAACAGCTGTTTCCCAACCTTCACTAACCTCCAACATAGCACCGATGCGTAAATTCTGGTCGAGCTGTGAATTCAGTAGCCACTGATCCAGATGCTCTGACGCAGAGTTTTGGCTCAGCGGCATATTCTGAAGTGTCTTAAGTCTGAGTTGCTCCTCTCGCAAAGGCTGAAGGCACTTGTCTAACGACTCTATAGCGTTTCTACATTCAGCTCGTCTTTGCTCGTTTTCTCCAATGTCTGCTTCAATTTGCGCAAGCTTCTCTTGCATCTCGTTTTTCGCTTGCATATCTTTTCGAATTAAATGCTGTATATCTGAAATTTTTGTCTCTAGGTCACCTAACTCAACATTCGGCATGGCTACTACATCAAGCATGTTCGTTAGATTTGCGATTGCGGACTCATCAATGCGACATTGCGATTCAATGTCTGAAATCCGCTTACGGATGCCCGCCGCTTTTTCCTCAAGCACCGAAGTTAATCCATCCAACGATTCCGTTTCACGATTCGCCACCGCTAGTTCATGTCCTACTGATTCTCTGCGACTCTTGATATCGTCTAGTTCACCTTCAATTGAATTCCGTTGCACTTTGAGGTCCATCAGATCCGCCACATCGGATTCCAAAGTCGATAACGCTTCGCTCAATAAGCTGCACTTGTCTTGAATATCAATACTCGCCGCATCATGCGCGGCGTTGAGTTGTTGAATTTGATTGCCAAGTGAATTAACCCATGTCGTCGCCTCAATGCGTCTCTCTGCGATAGCATCCTGTTCTTCTTGTTGCCTTGAGAGTAATGCGTCAAATCGATTGATTTTTTCGTCGTAAGCAGCGTTTCGCGAATCAATCTCATCTAATTGTTGTTCGATTGATCTAGATACATCTTGAATGTTCTCACGGGCTGACTGTTTTTCGTTCAACCGATGTCTTGTGGACCGAGCTTGCAATGAATTGAGTTTCTCTGTTATCTCCTGAAATCGTCTCGCTTTCGTAGCTTGCGTCTTAAGTGTGCGGATTTCCTTTGCCAAATCCTCCTGTTTCAAGCGGATGCGTTCAAGGTTTGCGATTGTGAGATTAAGTTTGTTAAGCGTTTCGTGTCTTCGCGCTTGATACTTTGATACGCCCGCAGCCTCCTCTAGATGCTCACGCAAAGTTTCCGGGTTGGCATTGACAAGTGAGGAAATCCAATCTTGTTGGATGATTGAGTAACCGCGCGTACCAAATCCCGTACCTAAAAACACATCGCGTACATCGCGCCGTCGACAACGTTTTCCATTAAGAAAGTACTGTGATGGGCCTTCGGTGAGGATGTCTCGACGCACGGACAATTCAGCATAAGCGGCATATTCACCCCCTACCCGACCATCTTGATTATCGAACAATAGCTCCACGCTTGCCCTTGAGGCCGGTGCCCGAGTTCCCGCACCATTAAAAATGAAATCTCGATTCTCGTCGACGCGTAACCGATGTGCAACGCTCTCACCGATAACCCACCTCACAGCGTCAAGGATATTGGACTTTCCACATCCATTGGGGCCGACTATAACCGTAACGCCAGGATGGATGTCGATCACCGTCGGGTCGACAAAAGACTTAAATCCGGCTAACTTGATCGTTTGTAAGTGCAAAAGTCAATCGCGTGTTTCATCATCGACCGTTCGATTGAGCGCTAAAACAACGGAGGCGCCTTCTTCAAACGGCACAGCTGCACTCTCAACATCGCCTGGTCGCGCAATCGCCATACCATGGCGCGACAATCTGGCTAGCACTTCCAGTTCGTTTACATCCAGTTCGTTATCTACCGGCATCATCGCATCGGCCAATGTGATCTCAAGTGCGGACAAGGTATGCGAACCAAAGACGCGACGCACTGCAAGCGGTGGTTCTCTAACAAATCGTTTCCGAACGATTATATAGACCGACTCGAAGGGACCGATAGGCTCGTCGGAAGCAATGGATACCGTTAACAAGCGCCTCACCGGCCCAAATTGCAATTGCACGCGCGGTTGTCCACCAACGGACACTTGATCGCTTGATACGATTAAATCGCCGATTTGTTCAAGCGCATCAGGTGTAGCCGAGAGCCGCGCAGTCACCACGGCATGCGACGCGTCGGACAGTCGTTGCGTTGGTTGCATCGCAACCGAATCGTCCAGGATCAACTCGAACCGCCTCAACCCATTCAAGGGGCGCCGAACGACAGCGAGAGGCGACTGATTGTGGGCTGTTCGAGCATAGACGAACAACCAATTTTTATCGGGATAGATTTGCTCCAAAGAGATATCAACCGCAATGTGCACGTGAGTACTCTTTACCAGCTTTACTCTGGTTGCTCGCTGACCGAATCTTGCCATAGGATGCAGCTGAAACACATCTCGCTGACTCAAGATATCTTCCCAGGCGCGATTCGCACTTGCGATATCACCACGCTCAGTGTGTTCGATTGCATCAATCAACGCGACCGCTTGTGCATTCTCGTCAGATTTACGAAGTCGATCACGCACTTGCAAGTCATATGGCAAGAGATCAATTCGGCGTTGTCGAAACGCGTCAAGTAGATATAAAGAATCGCCGAACGACGAAACATGACCTTCTATCTCAGCAGCTTTATGCGTACTACGAAACCCTTCGTAGTTACCTGAGTACAACTGAAGTGACATTAAGTTCGTCCACGCTTCTGCATCGTCAGGGTGCAAGTCAACGTAAGCCTCTAGCAGATCTACAACTTTTACAGTCGCCGCTTCATCCATAGCGCCGTTAAGCTGCCGCACCGCCTCTTGCAAAAGCACTGTGCCCGGTCGGCCCCACTCTACCCAGTAGAGCACAAAAGCAAAAATCGGAATCAAGATTGCAACGAATATCAGATGCCAGGAGCTTGCATCGGTCGAGATACGGATAGGTTCCTCCCTCACATCCTCAAGCAGCGCGATATCTACTTCTAAATCTCCTATTTCCGACTCTTCCTGGCTTAATAAAGCATTAGAGAGCATGAGCCGATTCTCTTCCGCAATGGATAGGTTGACGGCATCCCGGTCCGAAACGTTGGCTTCGGTATGTCGTGCGCTACGCAGAAATGCAAGAGATAATGCCCCTGCGACGGCAAGCCCAGCTACCGCCAACAGCAATAGGATCGCCGTCAAGAGAGCCTTTGCGGTTTCAAGCGTTGAAGCCGCGCTTTCTCTTCATCTGAAAGTTCAATACTATGTCGTTTTGAGCCAATAAAAGTGAATACCAAACCAGCGGAAATTAATAAAACAATAGGCAATATCCAAAGTACAAGCGTCATGGGGCTAAAGGGTGGGTTGTAGTCGATGAAATTGCCATAGCGATCACGAAGAAATGCTTTAATAGAAGCGTTCGACTGTCCCTCTAGCAGTTTTTTTTTAACGAATGTTCTCAGGTCTTCGGCTATGGGTGCGTTAGAGTCAGCAATATTGATATTTAGACACTTCGGACAGCGAATTTCCGCTATGAGAACCTCGTAACGCGTCACGAGCTCGGGTGGTAAGTCAACTTCCTGATTGTTTTGCGCTTGAATTGTGTCATACGTCATCGTTGCTGCAGCCAGCCAGAAAACACAAGCCCAGGCTTGTAACGTATCCCATGTAAATCCTTTATGCATCAGGCGACACCTGTTGCAAGGAGTGGAATAACGGGCTTAATTCCTGCCGCCATTGCGCTTCGCTAATAGGTCCGATGTGCTTATAGCGAATGACTCGAGAGGCGTCAACTAAATAGGTTGCAGGTACGCCATAAACGCCAAGTTCCAAACCGTAAGTTCCTAAGGAATCAACTAAATTCAGACGATATGGGTCACCGAGCGCATCCAACCATGCACTTGCTTTAGGTGCATCGTCCTTGTAATTCAAGCCAACGATCGCGATATCTTCAGCGAAGATATCCATGAGGATTGGATGCTCTTCCCGGCAAGGAAAACACCACGTGGCCCACACATTAAGTAAGAACGCCTCGCGAGGTAAGTCCTCCTGGGTTTGCATCGAACCACTGCGTAATTCCGGCAATGCAAACGTCGGCAAATGGTGATCAATCAACGGAGACGGCAAATTCTGCCTCGGCGAAAAATCTAAACTCACAAAGAAAACAAAGCACAACCCTGCGAAAACGGCAAGAGGTAGCCACATTGCCATTCGTAACGGGGAGAAGAGTCTTTTATCAACCATTGGATCTAACTCGGGTTTACAGATCGTGCCACTCGTCCGCGCAATCGACGATATCGCACATCAAAAATGGCCAATATTCCAGCTATTGCCGCGAGAATCGCTCCCAACCAAATCCAACGGATCAAGGGCTTTTCTTGAATACGAACGGCCCATGCACCGTCTCCTACAGACTCACCTAAAGAGATGAGCAAGTCGTTGGTAAAGCCGGGTCGAATGGCCGCTTCTGTTGTTACGGTATTGCGGGTCGTGTATTGTCGTCTTTCCGGCAATAATCTAATGTCGCCAACGACGAATTGAGCTTGTTGCGCCACATAGTTTGGGCCGTGAATCGTACGAAGATCTTCAAATATATAAGTGCGATCACCAACACGCACCTCATCGCCCACCTCAAGTCTTAAATCCTGGCTTACGGAAAAACCCGTCGTAACCGCAATGCCGATGACCGTCACTGCGAAACCAATGTGAGCGACCGTCATGCCGAGATAACTCAGGGTTAAACTGTTGCGAAATCGATAGCAGTCTGCTAGATGTGCGCCGATAACCCAAAGAGATAACGCTACACATAGCGACACGCCAATATGCAACGCACCTGTATAAACCAAAGGAATGACTAGGCCTAACAATAATGATCCACCAAACATATATAAAGCAGGTCGAAATTGCATTAAAGGCGTACGTTTCCACCTTGAAAATGGGACGAGCGCCAAACATCCAGCAAGAATCAACATCAAGGGAACGAATGCTCGATTGAAGTACGGTGGTCCAATCGACACACGTTCGCCATCCGTGAGCCACTCGTAGAACAAGGGATACAACGTATATAAGAAAATGACTGCTAGAGCTAGCGTCAATAGCACATTATTCGATAGAAGCAATAACTCGCGCGAAACGCCGGTATATGAAATTCGAGAACGCAACCGGCCCGCACGAAGAGCATAGAGAGTCAGAGATAGACACACCACTACAGCGACGATTGAAGCTAGAAATAGCCCACGTCCAGGATCAATTGCGAACGCATGAACGCTCGTCAGCACGCCTGAACGAACCAGAAATGCACCGATTAGACATAGCGTAAACGTCAGCAATGCAAGCCAAACCGTCCAAGACTTGAATGCGCCTCGCTTTTCAGTGACCGCCAGAGAATGTATGAGCGCTGTTGCAGCAAGCCAAGGCATAAACGAAGCATTTTCAACCGGGTCCCAAAACCACCATCCACCCCAGCCTAGCTCGTAGTACGCCCACCACGACCCCAGCGCTATCCCAACTGTCAGGAACGCCCATGCGGTATTAGTCCATGGTCGTGACCAGCGCGCCCATGCTGCATCAATGCGCCCCGTGATTAAGGCCGCTACGCCATAAGCGAAAACAACCGAGAATCCGACATAACCCACATACAAGAAAGGTGGATGCACAAGGTGACCGTAATCTTGCAAAATGGCATTTAAATCCGCGCCATCAACAGGTTCAAGCGAGAACATCCTTAAAAATGGATTGCTCACGCTCAACAAAAATAAAAGAAACGCGCCGTTGAGAAGCCCCATGATGCTAAGCACATAGCCGTGCATGTCGAAGCTAAGCGTTTTGCCGCGTAAAGCAACCGCGCAGGTCCAACCTGCCATAACTAACGTCCAAAGCAAGAACGACCCTTCATGATCTCCCCACATAGCGCTCGCTTTGAAGTACCAAGGTAATAGCGCATTGGAGTTCTCAGCAACATATCGCACCGTAAAGTCATCGCGTAGGAACGAAATATCAAGCAATACAAACGACACACACAATAAGCCGAACTGTGCGATTGCGACTTGCTTTGCGACCCGTACCCAGGTAAGTTGACGCTTTTGTGCTCCACGAAAGCCCGTAGCTGCTAGTACAAGCGAGCTTACAAATGCCATCACGCAGAAAAAATGCGCGAGTTCGGGGATCATTCCTCGCTGTGGAGTTCTGCTAGTTCTGGAGGCATATAAGTTTCGTCATGCTTTGCCAGTACCTGTTCGGCATCGAATACGCCATCTTCTCGCAGCACACCCGATACAAGCGCACCTTGCCCCTCAACAAAGAGATTAGGCAAGAGACCTGTATAAACGACCGGAAAACTTGACCCTTTCATATCACTCAACACGAACCGAACGGTCAAGTCGTGATTGCTACGCACAATGCTTCCTGCAACCACCATACCCCCTGCTCTGATCGGGGTTCCAATCGGCGCGTCACCGCCTACTACGCGCTCAGGCACATAGAAAAACTCCAAATTCTGTTGCATCGCGTAAAATGCCAACGTAAGCGTTGTCGTCGATCCGAAAAACACAAATAGCGCGATACCTAGGCGACGCTTGCGGATGGGCTTCACGAGCTTGGTTATTACGTGTTACAAAAGGGCGACATAATGCAGCGTAATTTTAACGAGCAACCAGGCTACGAAATAAGCCCGAGCATTTAATAGTATATATCACAGTTACTTTTTCGAGATCGTGCGTAAAAGCCTGTTTGAAGAGTCCTCAGACATCTTGATTTGACAAAAGTCCACATACATGCCTTGTTATATTCCAATAGGTAACAGAGAGGTAAAGGACCCAAAGCAAGAGGAGTCTATATTTTCCGACAACCCTATAAAAGAAGAAATATATACGATATCAAGAAAGCCTCATAAAAACTAAAAGTTTCACGGATCAAGTAAAAGTATTGGCAAACCAATGAATTAAGGCTCTAATCTAGTTTTAGTTTTAAGAGCTCCCTATAAATGGGCACCTCTCAAAACCTCCTAAAATTGATCCGGGGGTTGATTATTTAAATTGATAGAGTAATGGAATCAATAAGTTAATATATATTATAGTCACTGAATTTGGATTTTGAGAGGCGCCTTGTAATACTGTGGAAATCCTGATGAAGGTCGGTCAGTTCGTTTCTTCCGACTTATATTTATTGCTTTCGTTGTCACCATACTCGTCGCGCATGTTCGCAATCATGCGCCTGTACAAGTAACGAGGCGTCATAGCGACACCCACGATCAAAATCAATCCAACGCCATAGACTGGCCACACGTAAGCTGCGTAACCACCCATCCACAACCACTCCAAAACTGACAAACTATTTAATGCCTAATACATCGGTTAACCAATCACTCCCACGTTCGCGACTTAGCACGTGAATTCGCATGTGGTACAAGATCACACCTGCAGCTAATGCATACAAGCCAATCGTATTGATCAGCAGGGGCCAAAGCATTGATGGGTCAATACTAATCGGGCTCCCTATCTGTATTGACGCGGGTTGATGTAATGTAGTAAACCAATCGACCGAATATTTAATGATCGGAATATTGACGACACCCACTATCGCAAGAACGGAAGCAGCCAATGCACCTCGCTTCGAATGAGGAATAGCCACTCGTAGTGCAATCAGACCTAAAAAAAGAAAAAGTTGTATAAGCATAGATGTCGTGCGTGCGTCCCATACCCAGCCGGTACCCCACGTGGGTATGCCCCACACAATACCGCTAAACAATGCGAAGGCGGTTAACCAGACACCGAGCCACACTGCTGACAGCATAAATATGTCAGCCATTTTCATGCGCCACACCAAATAAACAAAACCGGCAACTGCAATTGCGACATAAACAAGCTGGGACAAGTGGGCTGCAGGCACGTGCATATAGATAATTCGAAAACTATCACCTTGTAATCGATCCGCCGGCGCGAATCCAAGGCCCCAAATATTGCCGATTGCAAGACTAACCAACCCGATTGCGTAGAGCCAATTCACCCAGAGTCGTGCACCGCGAAAAAAATAAGGCGGCGAACTCATTTTGTGAAACACACGGGTAAACCAATTCATCTCAATATTCCTGGCTCACGCGTAACAATGCGCTAATAGCAAACGGCAAAAAGGTAATGGCACCTATCGCCATCGCCCATACGCTAATCAGGGCAAATTCATAAGGCTCATTAGACGCATAGCGTTGGCATCCACCGACGCCTAATAACAGCATTGGCACATACAAAGGCAAAACAAGCAAAGCTAAAAGAAACCCATTACGTCCAATTCCTAACGTAAGTACCGCACCAAGCATGCCAAAAAGCGTGAAAACAATGGATCCGGCGACCATCGTCACGATCAATATCCAATAGATATGTAGATTGAGATTGAGGATCCACGCACTCAGCGGTACAAGCACCAATAGCGGCAAGATGGTTAACAGCCACCGGGCGAGAAAAGTGCCGTGTACCGAGCCATAGAGGAACGGTTGATGTGCAACCAGAAGTTCCAACGACCCATCGTCGAAATCCTGTGCGTACGCATTGTTTGAGGTTAGCATCGTTGCTAACAGCAGCACGACCCACAGAGTTGCCACCGCTAGCTCGCTCTGTACATCAATCGGCACATGAGCATTAGCCAAACTCATTAACGCCGTCACCATGATGAAAAAAGCCATTGGATTTAGTGTGTCAAGCGGATGTCTGACACCGATCCGAAGCGCACGATTGAACGCCGCCGTAAATGCGTTCATGTTGCATCAAGATCAATGGTTGTCGTATCTGGTAACCCAAGCGTGCCGTGTGTGGCGATGATCGCCCCGCCGCGATTTTCACGATGCACGGTAACAGTGCGTTTCAACCAATTGATCGCTGTTCGATCAAGTGCCGTCAATGGTTCGTCAAGTAACCAAAGTTTGGCTTTAACTGCAAGCAATAATGCCAAACTGCAGCGACGTGCTTGCCCCGCCGACAAGGATCCTACGGATTTGTCACGAAATTTGCTTAGACCAACACGGTCAAGCGCGTTTAAAAGCTGGCCCTTCGATACTTGCTGGTTTGCGTTGCATGTGAGCCATGCAAGATTTTCATAAACCGTCATTGACGCATTTAATCCAGGTTTTTGGCCAATGTAAACATACGGCGTGTTATGGATATCAATACACCCAGAATTTACTCGACGAATCCCTGCTAGGTAACGTAGGAGAGTCGTTTTACCACACCCGTTGGGCCCTGTAATCTCAATCAACATACCAGGCTCCACACTTAGTTGGAACGTCTTGATAAGTGCGCGCTCTCCAACTTCAATATCTAATCTCGATACGGTCAATAGCGCGGATACGACAAAATGACTCATTGAACTAGGCTTATCGCTTATTCGCCTTTTTGCCCTTTCATAGCATCGAATTCCACTTTTGTCAAAATATGAGTCGAGCCATCTTCCTCGTTAAACACGATGACCGCACGTCCTTTATCAAGGTCGTCAATGACGCGTTGCCGTTTGTGTTCAATCGTGCTATCCCAGATTGCGCTGTCGCGCGTGATGAATTCGTCCAATAGCCCTTCCAGCGCGGCGGCAGAAAGCAACGTATGGGAGATTTTCAATGAATGCTGACTAAGGTATAGGTTTGTTATATAGCGTGATGCATTCGCGGGTCAATCCAAATCTTTACGATACCAGAAGTTGCCGAATTGGTTCCGCGATGACTGAATTCTCAAGCGCGCCGAAATTGAATTGATCTGGATCGGCCAAATGTGACAATACGATTTTTCGCATGGCGCGTGCAATGTTCTCAGTCCTACCTGGCTGTAGCCGATCCCAATGGCACAACATTTCTTTAACTGCCTGCCGCTGCAGATTAGCTTGGGATCCGCAGAGATTGCACGGTATGATCGGATGGCCCTCCGCCACCGAGTAACGCTCAATGTCCTTCTCCCGAACATAGTACAGCGGTCGAATGACTTGATGCATACCGTTGTCAGATCGTAGGTGCGGCGGCATCGCTTTCATTTTTCCACCGTAGAACATATTTAAAAATAGTGTCTCGACAGCATCGTCAAGATGGTGACCTAACGCAATCTTCGTAGCACCGTACTTTTTTGCCGCGGTGTAGAGGATACCGCGACGTAACCTCGAACAAAGGGGACAGAAGGTTTTACCTACGGGCGTCTTAGCTTTAACAATTGAATAGGTATTTTCTTCAATGACGTAGTACTCCACATTTCGTTCGGCAAGATAAGTTGGCAGTACGTGTGGTGGAAAATCCGGTTGTTTTTGATCGACATTGACAACGAACAATGAAAACTCGATAGGTGCATGGCGCTGCAACGACATTAAATTGTCCAACAACGTGTAGGAGTCTTTGCCGCCCGATAGACACACCATGACTCGGTCGCCGGCACGAATCATCGCGTAGTCGCTAATCGCCCGGCCAACGAGACGACGTAATTTCTTACGTAGTTTGTGATGGTCAAGCTCTCGTTTTCTGGTCCTCTCGTGAATAGAACGCCGATTCGACATGTTCTCAGTCAACATCAACCCGCGTCACGCAATATGGTGACTGGTGGCAAGCGCACTAATTTACGCGTGGATAGATATCCGACGCTGGCAATGATTCCGCCACCCAAAAGAAGACCCGCAACCCAAATCTCCGGTCGCACACCGTAGTCGAATTCGAGCAGCTCTTCCTCAATCAGGTAAAGCGACACCTCAGCCCCAACGATAGCGACCAAGCCAGCCATCAAGCCAAGCATTAGAAACTCCGCTGTTAAGGAACCAAGAATGAGTTTGCGCGTACCGCCCATTGAACGCAACAATGCATGTTCCTTAATGCGATTGTCGCGACTTGCTTGGATTGACGCTAACAGAACAAGTGCTCCCGAGCTGAGTACCAGGATCAATATCCATTCGACAGCCATGGTCACGCGATCAATAACCGACTGTACCTGCTTGATGATCGAATCAACATCAATGACAGTCATTGTGGGATTACGCGCAATCAACTGGCTGAGCTGCGGGCGATTCACATCCGGTACATGGATCATCGCTCGATAGCTCGTAGGAATGCCATCAAATACGTTCGGCGAAAATACAAAAAAGAAATTGAATTGAGCGTTTTCACCCCATTCAAGGGCCCGCATGCTCGCGATCTTTACGTCGATAGTTTCAGACTGCACCCGAAATGACAACGTATCACCGAGCTTTAAATTCCATGCTAAGCCATATTCCTGTTCGACTGACACCAGTCGCTCTGTCGTATTGATGGGCCACCACTCACCCATGCTAATTTCGTTGTTTGCTGGGATTTCCTCGGACCACGTAAGTTGTCTTCTCGATGATAGCCGCGGGCCGACATCATAGGTGAATTGCTTTTGATATGCCGCGACGGGTACCCCATTTACCGCAACGACGCGACCGTCATAGAAAGCCGCTAGTTCACCGGCGCTCGCATACTCATCAATGAATTGTGCAACATCGTCATGTTGCGATTCTGCAATGTTGAACAACACATGATTGGGCGTGTCGGACGGCAACTGCGCCTGCCATTCTTCAATCAGCGACGATCGAACCAAGTACAAAATCAACAACAACATGATGACTAAGCTGAAAACAACGATTTGGCCGACGTTTTCGATGCGGCGCCGTTGCAAACCGCTTAAGGCAAGACGCCAGAAACTACCAGCTTGCATGCCTACCAAGCGCCCACCTCGCAACAACAAAATCGCGATCGTGCCAAAAGCAATCGTTACACCGAAAATGCCAAGGAGAAGCCAAAACGTAAATATCCCACTGCCACTGTACCAGATTAACAACCCTAAGATACCGCCAGTCGCGCATCCGTAGGTGACCACGGAAGACGTACCGGCTCGTCTGAAATCGCGTCGGATGACACGTAACGGCGAAACCCCAATCAGGTCAAGAAAAGGTGGCAGTGCGAAGGCAAACAAACAAACCAAACCGGTCACAGCACCCGTGATCAACGGTGCGATACTTGCAGGTGGTACTGTGTCTGCTGTCGCAAGAACTACTTCGGTTAAGTACCAGACTAGCCCAAAATGAACTGCTGCGCCTATAAGTAGGCCAGCCGCAATGCCAATAAGTCCAATCATCAGCAACAGGCTTAGACAACCCCAAAAGATGCTTCGTGGACGGGTGCCAAGCGTTTTGAGAATACCGACGTGATCGAAATGCCGCCGGGCGTAGCGATTAGCGCTTAATGCAATAGCGACGCCAGCGAGTAATACCGCCATGGAGCCGCCAATCAAAAAGAAGCTCTCGGCCCGATCAAGCGCTCGACCGATGCGTTCATCCGAATCTTTGACGTTTCGCCAACGATAACCTGTTAAGCTGTCCTCAATCGCATCATAAAGCCCGCGAAACGACGCGTCGTCACCAACGAGTAACAATCGATAGTCAATCTGACTGCCCGGTTGAATAACACGTGTGGCTTCAATATCTTCCATCCGCATGACAACGCGCGGCGATAAATCCATCATGCTGAACCCGCGATCCGGGTCGGCTTCGACAATGCCGGTCGCAATCAGTGACGCATAGCCAACTTCAACTGGGTCGCCAAGCTCAATACCCAAGCCATACATCAGCCTTGAACTCAACCAGACTTCTCCAGGATTCGGTATCGCCGTTGTTTCGGTCGTAGGCCCGAATGGCTCCGCAGCGATTCGCAATTTACCGCGCAACGGGTAGTTGCCCTCAACAGCTTTAACGCTGGCTAGTTGCGCTCGACTGTTATCTTCCGCCGACAGAACCATCGAACTAAAAACGATCATAGAACTCGTGGTAATGCCACGATTTTTCGCTTCGCGCACAAAAGCGGCAGGAATAGCTTTACGCGAGCTAATACTGCGGTCCGCACCAAGAAACACGGAAGCTTCGCGGATCATTGCTTTCTCAAGCCGATCCACGGTTAATGTGATTGACGAAACGGTACCTACCGCGATGGCTAGCGAAATCAACAACAGATGCAGTTCACCCGAACGCCAATCGCTAAGAATGAAATTCCAGAGTAGTCGTAGGTTCATGCGATGACGCTTCCAGCTGCTAATTCGGTACTTGATTGGCATCGTTCGGCCAAGCTTTTATCGTGCGTAACCAGAACCAACGTGGTTTCACTTTCATGATTAAGCTCGAATAGCAAGTCTGCAATGCGTTGTCCCGTTTTTGTATCCAGATTGCCCGTTGGTTCATCCGCGAATAGCACTGAAGGCTCCGAGCAAAATGCGCGAGCGATGGCGACGCGTTGTTGTTCGCCGCCTGATAGTTGGCGCGGATAGTGTTTCAATCGATACTTGAGACCAACCCGTTCGAGGTAACGTAATGCGTCTGTTCGCGCCGTGCGTTCGCCGCGTAATTCCGCTGGCAACATAACGTTCTCAAGCGCTGTCAAACTGTCGATAAGCTGAAATGTTTGAAATACAAACCCTACTGCCCGCGATCGAACCTGCGCGCGCTTATCCTCATCCATGGCCGAAAGTTCTGCGCCATCAAGCCACACACGTCCTCGAGTAGGAATGTCTAGACCCGCAAGCAAACCAAGTAAAGTAGTCTTACCTGATCCAGATTCTCCCACAATGGCTACGGCTTCGCCTCGATCAATCGAAATGTCAACATCTCGCAGAATGGAAAGCGTAGATCCTTCAAAATATACATCCTTGCAAAGCGCTTCGGCTCGCAGAATGGCCTCGTCGTTTCCGATGCTAGTTGTCAAGTTGCTCCTGGTGTTGGGAATAGGGTCTTACTGTAACGCGAACGCAGAACCCGTTACAGCTAAACGTACGATTCTTGTACTAGGCGACAGTATCAGTGCAGCCTACAGAATAGACAGCCAATTGGGGTGGGTATCACTACTCGAACGAAAACTCAAAGCAGAACGTCTAGATTGGCGAGTCGTAAACGCAAGCGTAAGCGGCGCTACTACCTTGGATGGACTATTAAAAATCGATGGATTGCTCAGTGATTTCAAACCACAAATCATGATTTTAGAGTTAGGTGCGAACGACGGCTTACGCGTGTACCCACTGAACGAAATCCGCAAAAATTTAATCGAGATCATTGACCGCGCACAGGCCCAAGATGTGGATGTGTTATTAGCCGGTATGCAGTTGCCGCCGAATTGGGGCCCTAAGTGGGTCATCCCTTTCAGATTGTTATTTGAAGAGATTGCGGTGGAACAAGATATTGCTCTGATCCCTTTCCTCATGGAAGGCGTTGCCGGTGATGATTTACTCATGCAAGACGACGGTTTGCATCCTAATGTCGAAGGACAACCAGGGTTGCTTGCCAATGTGTGGTCTGTATTGCGGCCCTATGTGGACGACACCAATGAAATTCGCAACTAACCGCGTGGCGCGCCGACATGCCGAACTCCTCTCGCTTCGGCTAGCGCTTGTTGTTTTGCCCGCTCAGCAAATTGCTCTTTCTGCCGAACGCTTGTCTCATCGACACAGTAATGGCAGCTCACGCTCTTAACGTAGTGAGGCGATTGCTTGTCCTTCTCGTCAATAGGACGTCGGCAGGCGTGACATTGGTCAAAATGCCCCTGCATTAAGTTTGTGTCGACTGAGACACGTTGATCGAAGACGAAACATTCGCCTTCCCACTTGCTCTCGTTGGGATGTACGTTTTCTAGATAACGAAGGATCCCGCCGTCTAATTGATAGACGTGTTCGACGCCGCGCTCAAGCAAGGCATTTGACGCTTTCTCGCAACGAATGCCACCCGTGCAATACATCGCAATGGCTTGGTTGTTTTGGCTTGCAAGAAGCGCGTCGATCTGTTGTTCAAATTCGCCGAAACGACTCATGCCGATAGGTACTGAACCTTTAAACGCGCCTGTCATTCGCTCGTAGTCGTTACGCACATCAAGAGTTAGAACCTCAGGATCGCATAGGAGCTCATTCCATTCCTGTGCCGAGACATGTTTGCCGGTAGGATCAGAGACCCGAAGCGTTTTTCCGAACTGGATGATTTCATCGCGTAATTTGATTTTCAACCTATGAAAAACTGGATTGTCCGGATGGGCAGTTGAATATTTCGTCTTCAGTAAACCGCAACCATCATGTTCTTCAATCGCTTGTACCGCGCGATCTAATGTCAAACGATTTTCGTGCACAAGCGTTGCATTGACACCCTCTCGTGCAATCAAAACCGTACCAACGACATGTAGTCTGTGGAGTGCCGCGTGTAGGTCAGTTGCCCATTGCGCTGGGTCTGCAACGCAAAAGAACTTATAGAACGAAACGACGTGCTTCAAGATGTCAGCGAGCTTTTGAACCACCCAGGCAAGGTGGCGACATAGGCGCTTCGCCGAATCGACGTTCCCAGCCGGATGCCGTATATGCGTGAATGGCAAGCGCATGCACCGGGCCATCCAGCTCATCGGCTAACAACCTATTAATCAAGCGATGCCGATCAAGCAGGCGTAAGTTCTCAAAACGGGGACTCACGATGACGACCTTGAAGTGAGATTCGGAATCCGGTGCAACGTTATGGTTGCTGCTTTCGTTAATGACTTCCAAATGTAACGGATCCAGCGTCGTAAGTTTGGATGTAATCGCTTCCTGAACGCTCATCAATTGACCTCCGCCAATACGACCGTGATGTTGTCCGTGCTGCCGTGATCGCTAGCCGCATTGATCAACTTATCCAACATGACATTAATGTTAGATCGACATTCATTCATGATCGGCGCAAGGACTTCATTGCCAACGAAACCCGTTAAACCATCGCTACATAGCATGAATAAATCCTTATCTTGCACATCAAACGCAGAAACCGTCGGCTTTACTACTTGACTTGGACCGATAGATTGTGTTACGCGGGTGTCCGTCCGCGTTGCAGTTGCTTCTTCAGGAGATATTTCACCGCGATCAATGCGTTCGTTAACCAGGTTGTGATCTCTCGTTAATTGACTAAATTCTTGATTCCGTAGTAAGTAAGCCCGCGCGTCGCCCGCGTGACAAACGAAGCCTTTGCCGTCTACAAGCTGCAACATCACCAATGTCGCGCCCATTGCCTTGACGTCAGGTAGCGCACGAGCCCTCGCATGTACATCCCGATTCGCCTTCTTGACTATGTCTTCTAAACTAGTGCAGTCCAAACCGTCCAAGCCGTGATCGCGAACCCCTTGCACGACCGCGTCTGCGGCCATGCGCGCAGCGATATGTCCAGCATCAAGCCCCCCCATGCCGTCGGCGACGCCGCACTGACGCAGTTCGGGGCGCGTCCAATATACATCCTCGTTGCGAGAACGGACACGACCTTTCCAGGATTTACCGATAAGTATCAATCGCGAAATGTTCTTCTAACTGACAATAGCGGAAGGATCGTTCGGAAAACCAATGAAGAACGAACCTATTCTCACGAACTCTAAAACCTAAATTTATAATCCAAACGAACTTGCCTAATTGAACGCATTTCACCGCGTTTTAAATGCTAAGCGTCATTTCTCCGTCCAAGAATCTTGATTTTAAGTCGCGGGTCGGTTCGCGCAAGAAGACGGAGCCTCTATTTCTCGAACAAACCGCGTCATTGGTTGACGTGATGCGCCAATTCGACGCAAATGGCATCAAATCTCTGATGAACATCAGCGACAACCTTGCGACGCTCAATGAGGAACGCTTTAGTTCGTGGGTTCCCGATCTACGTGGCGCCCGTCAGGCTATCCTAGCATTTAGAGGCGATGTGTATCTCGGTTTGGACGCGCCGACGCTAACCGAGGGCGATTTGACCTCGGCGCAACGACGGCTACGCATTCTCTCGGGGCTATACGGGCTACTACGACCCTTGGATCGTATCCATCCATATCGGCTCGAAATGGGCTTGCCAATCAAAACCTCAGGGGCCGAAAACCTTTACAGTTTTTGGGGAGACCGCATCGTTGACTGTCTTAATCGTGATCTAGAACGACAGCGCAATCCAATTCTGATTAACCTGGCCTCCGATGAGTACTTTAACGCGATCGACCCAACGCGCCTCAATTTTCCAGTCGTTAAGTGCCAATTCCTCGACAAGTTTCGCGATGGTTATCGCTTCATGACTTTTTACGGTAAACGAGCGCGTGGTTTGATGGCTCGTTACATCGTGACTCAGAAGGTTGAAAACCTCGCAGGTCTAAAGCGATTCGACTATCAGGGGTACCGCTACGCACCGGACCGCTCAACGAAAACGAAGTTCGTATTTCTACGCGACGAACCACCCGCCGCACAAAAATAGCCGACATGGTTTATTGACCCGTCACTGCACTCGCAGTTTCGTCCGGAAACAGATCATGAAATTGAGCCTTTCGTAATTTAACCGAACCACTGTTGCGTCGGTTTCTGACTAAATTCAGCATCTCTACGCAGAACGCGAACGCCATCGCACCGTAGATGAGTCCTTTCGGTATATGTATATCCAAAGCATCGGCGATCAAGGTAAATCCAATGAGAACCAGAAACGCAAGCGCTAGAACCTTCAGGGAGGCATGTTCTTCGACGAACTTGCTAATAGGACCAGCCGTAAACATCATGACGACGACCGCCGTGACGATTGCCGCAATCATCACAGCCAGGCTATCGACCAAACCCACCGCCGTGATCACAGAGTCCAATGAAAACACGATGTCAATGAGCGCGATCTGCGTGAGTACCCAACCAAATGTCGAAACCTTTGTTCTATGAGCTGTTTCTTCAGCCATGCCAAGCGAGTTGTGAATCTCGACAGTAGCTTTGAAGACCAGAAACCCACCACCGAAAAACAAAATCAAATCGCGACCAGAAATACCCCAACCAATCAAATAGAAAAGGTCGGCGGTTAGTCCCATCATCCAACTTAACGTCAATAACAACAGTATGCGTAACCCCATGGCAAGCGACAGACCTATCAACCGTGCGCTCTGGCGTTGACTTTTAGGTAACTGATTCGTCGTAATTGAAATGAACACAATGTTGTCCACGCCAAGCACAATTTCAATCGCAGTGAGCATCACAAATGCCGCCACGAGTTCATAGCTCAGGATAAATTCCATCGTCAAAACCTCGACTTGGCTGTCCTTTTCGATTTAGTTTAGTTCGTGAATAGTTTCAGGCGCGCAAACAAGATCTGCCTTTTATCGACAAAATGACGGCATTTTTATAATCGAACTTGTATATTACCGTCTGCCTACAACTCTCATGGCAAGTCAAGAAACACTTGAAGCGGCTGTCTTTCACCGTCTAATCGAACACTTGGACGAGCGTAAAGATGTGCAAAACATTGATCTGATGAACCTAGCAGGTTTTTGCCGAAATTGTCTTGCAAAGTGGTACGTCGAGGCCGCCGAAAAAGCTGGGGAGTCGCTTGATTATGAAGCAGCTCGGGAGCGCGTTTACGGTATGCCGTACGCGGAGTGGAAAACCAAATTTCAAAGCGAGGCAACGCCGGAGCAGCTCGCGAAAATGCGTCAACAAACTGAGCCTCGCTGATTCACTGACCAACCCGTGACCGAATCGAACCAGAGCAATAGCCGTGTCGGACGTCTAGCGAGATTCTGGCGAGAGTGGCGTGCGTTCATCTACTTTGTGATCGCCATGGTGCTGTTTCGTTCAGTGATTGCCGACTGGAATCAAGTGCCTTCTGGCAGCATGGAACCCAATATCATGGTTGGCGATCGCATCGTTGTCGATAAGATCAGTTACGACCTGCGCTTCCCGTTCACACTTACGCGTATTTCGCAATGGGGCGATCCCAAACGTGGCGATGTCGTGACGTTTCCTAATCCGCGTGACGACGAGATCTACGTTAAACGCTTAATCGCCACTCCAGGTGATGTCGTCGAATTGCGTAACAATCGTCTAATCATCAATGGCGAACGCGCGATCTATCGGGAAGTCGACCCCGAACAAGCCAAGAAACTCGCCTCGCAGCTTCAACGCCGGAGTCTTAGAACACATCGCATCCTTGAAGAATCCGTTCTTGGTAGCACGCGAATCATTATGGAATCCAGTCGCCGAGGCAATCCGCATATACGAAACTTCGGACCAGTTGAAATTCCGACCGATACCTACTTTGTTATGGGGGATAATCGGGATAACAGTAAGGATTCGCGCGAATTTGGTTTCCTGGAGCGTGAGCGCGTACTCGGTCGTGCGTATGCTATTGCATTCTCAGTCGATACGAACAATTACTTTCTACCACGCCCAAGTCGATTTTTTACAGATTTACAGTAACTAAAGACCTTCGTAATCTGTAACATTTTGAATGCGGCGCTGGTCTAAATCGCTGCGACAACGCTTCGTTAGGAATCAACCTTGACTCGACTCATTCGCACCCTGGCCGGACTCTTTGTGGTAATCATCACGAGTTTAACGCCAGCTGACATAGTTAGCGCCGACATTGCACAGCTAGAACCCCTACCTGTGCACCCACGAGCGGCAAGATTTATCGTCGATCAAGTACGAAACAATCATTTGATCCGTAACGCACCACTAAACGATGAAGCATCGTCGCAGATATTCGACCGTTACCTTGAAGTGCTTGATCGCCGCAAGCAGTTTTTTCTTGCCAGCGACATTGAAGAATTTGAGCAGTTTCGCTATCAATTCGACGATGTGCTAAAACGCGGTCGCCTAGAACCCGCATTCAAAATGGTCAATCGCCTTCAAAGTCGACGAGATACCCGTTATGCGTGGGTTCTCGAACGGCTTAAACGCGGCATCAATTCATTCGACCTTAACACCCGAATCAAATTGCCGTTGGATACGAACGATCTGCAATGGCCTCATGATGCCGCCGCTGCAGATCTGCGATGGGAACACAACCTCACGGATGCGATCATCCATATGAGGCTAAACAAACGTGACACTGATACGATTCAAGAGCTCCTCACGAAACGATACACGAACCGCCGCAATCAGAATCGTCAATACACGTCTGAAGAAGCATTCGCCGACTATATCAATTCCTTCACGCACATCTATGATCCGCACACGGTTTATTTCTCGCCAAGGGATGCCGAGGATTTCCATATGTCTATGCGCATGTCACTGGAAGGTATTGGCGCCCTCCTGGGGACCGAAGACGAATATGTGAAGGTGATTAGCCTGGTTAAAGGCGGACCGGCTGAGCTTGACGGGGAGCTAAAAGCCGCCGATCGTATCGTTGCGGTCGGTCAGGACCCAGATGGCCCAATGATTGATGTCGTTGGACGGCGCATTCAAGATGTTGTCGATCTTATTCGCGGTCCTCGCGGTACCGTCGTACGTTTAGAAGTGCTGGAACCTGTAGGAGCAGGTGGCGCGTCAAAAGTCGTATCCATCACCCGCGACAAAGTAAAACTTGAAGAAGCCGCTGCGAAAAAGAAGGTTTTTTCGCTTAACCAGGACGGTATAGAACGAAAAATTGGCGTCATTGAGTTACCGAAGATGTACGCTGACCTCGCAGGTGAGCAACGCGGCGAACAGGATTACCGAAGCGCTACCCGAGATGTCGATATCTTGATTGATGAACTTCAGGAAGAAGGTATTGACGGCTTGATCTTGGATCTTCGTAACAATGGGGGTGGATCGCTTCCCGAAGCGCACAAATTAGTCGGACTCTTCATCGAAACAGGGCCGACGGTACTCGTTAAAGGAATGGGACGACATCGACAAGTCATGACTGACAACGATAAAACCATTGCCTATACAGGACCACTTGCAGTACTAGTAAATCGGAGCTCAGCCTCGGCGTCCGAAATTTTCGCTGGCGCGATCCAGGATTATGGACGCGGATTAGTCCTCGGCACGCGCACCTATGGTAAAGGTTCAATCCAATCAATTCTCTCCCTGAATCATGGCCAACTCAAGATTACGCAAGGTAAGTACTATCGCATCTCGGGTGAAACCACACAACACAACGGTGTGGTGCCGGACATTGAATTCCCAGAACTCATTGATTCGGAAGCAGTTGGCGAGAGTGCGTACACAAATGCCCTTGGGCTTGATGCACTTGAGCCGGCAGAATACGATGAGCTAACAGATATCGACGGGGTTATCGACATCCTAACCGCGCGCCATGCAGAACGCACACAATCGGATCCACACTTTGACTACTATCGACGGGTTGCAGAACGCATTGATTTAAATCGCGATATCACGCATGTCTCACTCAACGAAGACGAACGTAAGTCACGGCGTAAAGAGAGCGCAGCCTGGCGTCTTAAGACGGAAAACGAATACTTGGTTTCGTTAGGTGAAAAGCCGGTCGAAACGATTGATGAACTCGACAAAATCATGCGCGAACTACCGCAAAAACGTGCCGAGCTAGTAGACGGTATGGTCAAAGAAAGTGGACGAATTTTGATGGATTACGTCACTGTCAAGCCAACCTTGGCCTACGGAGTGGCTGAACCGAACAAAGTTTTGGAGAACTAGCTGAGAAACGTCAAGGCGCGAGCATTGATCGTTGCGAGCAACTTCGACTTGAACTCTACGAACGTCATGGTCTTCTGCTCGCGTACACCGTAACGTCGCAACGTCACAGCTTTCGATTCGGCCTCGCGTTGGCCAATGATCAAAAAATTAGGGATTTTTCGTAAAGTGCCTTCACGAATCTTCTTTGAAACCGTATCACTTGAAGAACCGAGTTCTGCCCGTACGAAATCATTACGTAAATCGTCGACAAGTTCCTGGGCGTAAGCGTTAAACTGATCCGATACGGTAAGTACTTGTACTTGAATTGGGGCAAGCCATGTTGGAAACGCCCCTCCGAAATGTTCGATTAAATAAGCAACAAATCGTTCATGTGTCGAAAACGGCGCCCGATGAATACAGTACGGTACATGTTCATTGCCATCCGAACCTACATACTTTAAGTCCAGTCGTTTGGGGATCGCAAAATCGAGCTGTACTGTACTGACAGACTCATAGCGACCAGTAACAGTTGGAAATTGAACATCAATCTTAGGACCGTAAAACGCAGCTTCACCTTTTTCCTCAACGAAATCTAAATTAAGGTCGTTAAGCACGTCTCGCAACACGTTCTGGGAACTCTCCCAAGCATCCGGCTCGTCTACGTATTTATTTTTGCCTCGCGGGTCGTCGGGATCCCAGCAACTTAGACGTAAAAAGTAATCTGTTAATCCTAGGATCGAGTACGCGCGATCGTAAAGTGCGATCACCTTGCGAAACTCGTCAGCAATTTGTTCTTCGGTACAGTAGATGTGCGCATCGTTCATACACATGCCGCGCACACGTAAAAGTCCGCCGACTGCACCTGAGTCTTCGAACCGATAAACATGACCGTACTCGGCTAAGCGTAGCGGCAATTCCCGGTAACTTCGTAAAGCTGATGCGAATATCTTGTGGTGATGCGGGCAGTTCATCGGTTTGAGCACGTACGTTTCTTTGATGGTCTCGCCCTGGTCTGTTTGCTCCACGAGCTCGATTGGCGGATACATGTCTTCCGCGTAATAAGGCAAGTGTCCCGTGCGATAAAACAAGTCCTGTTTCGCGATATGAGGTGTGGCTACGCGTTGATAACCGTCCTTGAACTCAAGTTCGCGCGCCAACTTCTCAAGTTCGTCTCGAATCACTGTGCCATTGGGCAACCATAAGGGTAAACCGCGCCCGATCTCGTTGTCGATCGTGTAAATGTCAAGCTCTTTACCGAGTTTCTTGTGATCGCGTGCTAACGCAAGTTCGTATGCCTGTACGTGACTGTCCAGTGTGGCTTTGTCTTCGAATGCCCACGCATAGATGCGAGTCATCATGATGTTGCGAGAGTCGCCCCGCCAATATGCTCCCGCAACACTTCGCAGCTTGAATGCGTCCCCGGGGATATCTTTCGCTGAATCTACGTGAGGACCTTCGCACATATCAAGAAAGGGTCCATTTCGATAAAACGAAAGTGATTCGAGTCCGTCCCGCGCACAAAGTTCCTCAGCGTATTCGCGCTTATAAGGTTCACCCATATCCTCTATGCGTTTAAATGCTGTGTCTTTGGGTAGTTCTTCTCTATAAAAATTTTGCCCTTTCTTGAGAATGCGGCGCATGCGTCGTTCTAGTTCTGGAAAGTCCGCCTCCGTAAGCGGTTCCGGTAGTACGAAGTCGTAATAAAAACCGTCTTGAACTGGTGGACCGAATCCCAACGTAGCGCCTTCACGCATTTCCAACACAGCCTGCGCGAGTACATGCGCCAGGCTGTGCCTGATACGATAAAGTTCTTCGTCGGTTTCGGTACTTATGGTGTCCGAATGCTCAAGCGGCAATGTCCAATCCCTACTTTAATATTTGATTAGGCTGCTTCGCGGGCTATGTTGTTCAGCACAAACTGAAGAATTCCCCCACACTTGAAATATTCGATTTCGTTATCGGTATCTAAGCAGCTCACCACGCGATGCTCCGATGTACTGCCATGTGTGCGTGAGATGGTCATTTTCAATTCCTGCCGAGGGGATATAACGGTTTCGCCTTCAAAAAATCCGATGGAAATCTTCTCCGTGCCGTCAAGCTTAAGCGTTTTTCTTGAATCGCTTTCTATAAACCTCAGCGGTAAGACTCCCATGCCGACCAAATTCGATCGATGAATGCGTTCGAAACTCTCAGCAATAACCGCTTTCACACCAAGCAACCGTGTGCCTTTCGCCGCCCAATCACGACTTGAACCAGTCCCATATTCCTTGCCAGCAATGACAATCAATGCAATGCCTTCACGTTCGTAACGCATCGCCGCATCGTAGATCGAAATTTCGTCGCCAGTCGGCGCGTGTTTCGTGTAGCCACCCTCGGTGCTTTCCAGCATCTCGTTCCGGATGCGGATATTTGCAAAGGTACCGCGCATCATGACTTCATGGTTACCCCGACGCGATCCATACGAATTGAAATCGGCAACTTGAACGCCGCATTGCTGCAGATACTCACCCGCAGGACTTGTCGGCTGAATGGCGCCCGCAGGTGAAATATGATCCGTCGTCACTGAATCGCCCAGGATCGCAAGGACGCGAGCGTCGTTAATGTTGATCTCTTGGTCTAGATTGCCACCAACCGAAAAAAATGGCGGCTGCTTGATATACGTTGAATCATCCCAACTGTATGTGCTGGACTCATCAACTTGGAGAGTGCGCCATGCATCCGGACCTGTGAAAACATCGTCGTACTGGCGCGAGAACATGGAGGACGAGACGCGTTGCACGACCTCATCAACTTCGCTGTTAGTCGGCCATATGTCCTTGAGAAAAACATCCTTTCCTTCTGTGTCATGACCGATTGGGTCGACGGACAGATCAATTCTTGTCGTACCAGCCAACGCAAAAGCTACGACCAATGGCGGGGACGCAAGCCAATTCGCGCGTACTTCCTGATGCACTCGACCTTCGAAATTGCGGTTACCTGATAGCACCGCGCTCACCGTGAGGCCCCCTTGTTCAATCGCGTTGGAAATTGATTCTGATAGCGGACCCGAGTTGCCTATACATGTCGTACAACCATAACCCACAAGATTGAACCCGATCCGATCTAGTGAATCCTGCAGACCAGTTTCCACTAAATAATCCGTGACGACTTTTGAACCAGGCGCTAACGATGTTTTAACCCAAGGTTTTACTTGCAGCCCACGCGATAGTGCATTCCGGGCGACCAATCCCGCAGCAAGCATGACTGCAGGATTAGACGTATTTGTACATGAGGTAATTGCAGCGATCACGACATCACCATGCTGCAGTTCGAAAGTTTCCCCGAGTACCTTTACCGGCTCCTTCATAAGTGAAGAACCGGACAGTTCGACGGTCTCGTCAAGTACGTTCCTAGTATTCCTAAGTGACACCCGATCTTGAGGACGCTTCGGTCCTGCTAATGAAGGTTCAACCTCGGATAAATCGAATTCCAATAGCTCCGTGAATTCCGGTTCATTGGCTTCGTCGCGCCACAAACCTTGTTGCTTCGTATACGCTTCGACCAACGCAATTGTGTCCGCAGGTCTAGAAGACAACCTTAAATAACGAATGGTTTCTTCATCGACAGGGAAGAAACCGCAAGTCGCCCCATACTCAGGAGCCATGTTCGCAATCGTCGCTCTATCGGCGAGAGTGAGATGTTTAATCGCCGGCCCGCAAAATTCGACGAACTTGCCAACGACGCCATGTTGTCGAAGTAATTCCACCACGCGTAAAACCAAGTCAGTCGCTGTGATTCCCTCACTCAAATCCCCTATCATTCGGACACCGACAACATCGGGGATCAGCATCGAAATCGGTTGCCCCAACATGGCCGCCTCCGCTTCAATACCACCCACGCCCCAGCCTAGGACACCCAGTCCATTGATCATGGTTGTATGACTATCTGTACCGACAAGGGTATCCGGATATGCAGTACAAACACCTTTATCCGTGTGTATCCACACCACCCGAGCCAAATACTCCAGGTTTACCTGATGGCAAATGCCGGTGCCTGGAGGTACAACGCGAAAATTCTCGAATGATTCCTGCCCCCAGCGCAAAAAACGATATCGCTCCTGATTTCGAGCCATCTCTACTTCAACATTTGCATCAAATGCCTCTCGGTTTCCAAAGTGGTCTACCATGACCGAGTGATCAATAACTAAATCGACTGGTGCAAGTGGGTTAATCAAAGCCGGATCGCTACCCGCCGCAACCATCGCGCCGCGCATTGCCGCCAAATCGGCAACAGCAGGTACTCCTGTGAAGTCCTGCATAAGTACCCTAGCCGGCCGATAAGCTATCTCACCCGACTTGCTGTTTGAGGGATCCCATTGGAGAAACGATTCAATATCATCTCGCGAAACTGAGGCACCGTCCTCACACCGAAGCAGATTCTCTAACAAAACCTTTAAAGAAGCCGGCATTCGCGATATATCGCTCGCACCGTTTCGAGCGGCTAAATTTAGATCAAAATAGCCATACGTGCGTTCATTGACAACCAAATTAGTGCTGCATTGAAATGAGTCTAAGCTCAATCGAAACCCCTTGAGTATTACAGATTGTCCGCATGGTGTCCGAGCCCTCCTAATCGATTAGAGGTTAGACACGATGGAATTTTACGCACGAACGGGATAATTGTATTGATTTTGTATTTAGGCCGACTTATAGGCATCTCTCAAAATCAAAATTCCACTGACTATGATATTTATTAACCCATTGATTTTATTGCTTTATCATTTTGGAAAATCAACTCCCAGATCAATTTTAGGAGGTTTTGAGAGGTTTCCTTATGTTGTGATCAGTGTACTCAACCACGTTTATATTTGTGCTCTGGATGTGTAGAGTTATTTTCATTTCTGCATACTATATTTTGAGCTGCTTTTAGGAGGTTTGGGAAGATACTTTAAATCATTCACTTGGGTTACTGTTTCCTAATCACTGATCATGAAATAAAAGGATAGGCAGCCTGCCCCAAGTTATACTTGGAAATATATCGGACATACGCTGCTGAACTGACACCGTAAGCCTATCTTGTTATCATGTTTTAGGAAGACACCTCCGCGGTGAGATTCTTTTTGCGATGTATTGCCTGACCATAATATTTTGATAGATTACTAGTTTCATAAAAACCTCGTACCATCATACGAGGCACACTTTGATAGTTTTTCACTAGTGTATGCATCGCCCGCGCATCGACGAAATATACATCACCAGGATCCCCTGTCAGCTCCACAACCTTGAGTTCAACGTCTCGTACGTATCCTGCTTCGTGAAGAAATCTCTCTCTATTCTTCATGTCCTTTGATAATAGGTCTCGAATATACGAATAACGTTTCAAGCTTCTCTTTACACGCTTAGAAGATATTGGAAAACTTGATGTTTCGAACAATCTGTGTGACCCAGTAAGCACCATGGTCCCACCACCTTGAGGTCTAACCCTGGCTATGCAACCTAATGCGATAATCCCGGGAATACCTGCGCCTGGCAAGGTAGGAGTATCAGTATGCCACATCGAACTCGGTACGACTTCATCCTTCAGATACTGGTGCTGGTTGGAGAACGTAAGAAGTAGTAAAGGTGTGCACTTCTTTAATGAAATCTCTTGCGTCAAGGTCTTTGCTACAGCATCGGTATGTTCGTTATATATTGCAGTTAGGCCACGAACGTGACGAGTACTCTTCATAACTTTTCGAATTGTTGCTTCGCCTAGCGATTTCCATGAACTAGGATTCATGCGCTCAATACCCCACCTCGAGAACCGATGCCATAACTCCTCCTCGATTTGCTTCGCCTCACCTGCGTCCAAAATCCCTTCGAACTTGACAAGCCCTAAATCTACAAACGACGCTCTTTGTTCATCAGTAAGAGTTAAACTCATCTTTATCAAACAGCTCAATCAAACAATGATTCATTTGCAAGCAATTCGTCTACGCGTTGGCGAGTCAATTCGCAATACTCAGACGACGTGTCGTATCCGACCCACTTGCGATGGGTTTTTAGGCTTGCTAACGCGGTACTTCCCGCACCCATAAATGGATCAAGAACTATGTCGTTGCGATAGGTATAGAGCTTGATGAGTCGCAACGGAAGCTCGACTGGGAATGGCGCAGGATGCCCAACCTTTCGAGCGGATGCGGCTGGAAAATCCCAAATGCTCTTGGTCCATTCCAAGAAGCCCTCCTTCTCAATGGTTGCTTTCTTTGTTTGTGCCGATCGACTGTACGACCCTTTTGAGAACACGAGTATGTATTCATGTACATCACGCAACACGGGGTTTGACGGTGACATCCAACTCCCCCAAGCACACGATACACCGGCACTTGCCCCTTTATTCCAGATGATCTCGCCGCGCATGAAGTAGCCTAGTCGTATCATGGTTATGGCCACGAGCGCATTTAACGGCACATAGGGTTTACGTCCGACGTTCGCAATGTTCACGCATACACGACCGCCTTCAACAAGTACGCGGTGGCATTCCGAGAACACCCTTGATAGCAACCCCTCATATTCGCTTATGCTTAGATCGTCGTCATATTCCTTTCCTACGTTGTATGGTGGAGAGGTTACAACTAGATGCACACTGTGGTCGGGTAGTTCAGTCATGCTCTCGCTTGTATGACAATAGATCTGATTTACCTTGTCATTCGGCGCAACCCTCGTATTAGTATCCAACGGTGGTCGTACATCCGTCGCTAACTCACCCACCGGCAGCACTGATGCGTCCGTATCTGCCCCTGGCGGCACCGATATGTCAGGTTCAGTCGGTGGCAGTACCGATGCACCATGACCGTTAAACATCTTGCGATCATAAAACTTACTTGAATCATGCCCAATGCGCGTAGGTGTGCCGAACGCATGGGTTCTTGTTCTGTTACCCATTAGTATGAATCCTTGTTAGTTTTCATGTGTAGTCAAGGTTATAAGTCACTTAAAGGTACCTCTCAAAATCCAAATTCCACTGACTACGGCATCTATTAACCTATTGATTTTATTACCCTATCAGTTGAGATAATCAACTCCTAGATCAATTTTAGGAGATTCCTTAATCAATCTACACTAATTGCACGTACCCGGGAAGAGCAATTGCCTCGAGTCCATCATTCAACATAACTCTTGGAAGCATCAGTATCCACTAGCGCCACCTTGATTTCGATCGTCGCTTGTTGCGAAAATTGTATTGCCCATCTTCAATATTGAATTAGCATCGCCGATACCCGTCCCTTTCCGCATCCGGTTGAGCTCTACGTGACCCATTGAAGCTAGCTGATCAACAACATCCTGCGAAATTCCACTTTCCAATCGCACATTATTTGGCTGCCATTGGTGATGAAATCTCGGTGCATTGACCGCATGGGTTAGTTCATGGCCATGGTCAATGACATTCATAATAACTTGAAGGGTTGTCGTGATGATCGTTGAGCCACCAGGGCTACCAGTAATAAGGGTAAATTGATCTCCGTTCGAGACGATAGTTGGCGTCATGGAACTGAGCATGCGTTTCATGGGCTCTATCGCATTCGCTTGATCCCCTAATAGCCCAAACATATTGGGTGTGCCAGGCTTCGCGCTGAAGTCATCCATTTCGTTATTAAGCAAAAAGCCCGCACCTTCTACCACAATGCCGCTGCCGTATGCACCGTTAATGGTGGTGGTAAAAGCAACGGCCATACCATTAGGATCAATCACCGAAAAGTGCGTTGTCTCAACAGATTCGGGCGGCCAAGACCCAGCGGATACCTTATCTGAAGGGGTTGCAGTTGCCCCAACTTCAGCCATTCGACTCCGCGCATATCGCTTTGACGTTAACTTGCCAATAGGAACCGGGTAAAAGTCAGAGTCGCCTAGATGAATCGCTCGATCTGCGTAGGCACGGCGCTCAGCTTCGATCATCAAATGCATTGCAGGAGCTGTATTAAATCCTAGATCGCTGAAATCGAACGGCTCAAGCATATTTAGCAGCTGCACAAGCAGCACACCCCCTGAAGAAGGTGGTGGCATTGAATACACATCGTATCCACGATAACGCCCGTGAATGGGCTCGCGCCAAGCGGAACGATAGCGCGAGAGATCCTCTTTTGTGATCAATCCCCCGCCACGCTGCATTTCGGCAACGATGAGCTCGGCCGTTTTACCTTCATAGAAACCTTTTCGCCCTAAATCTCGAATGCGGCTCAGAGTCGCAGCGAGGTCGGGCTGCTGGAATAGTTCCCCAGCCTTAAAAAGCGTACCATCACCCTTGAAAAATACTTTCCGGGTTGATGCGATACGCTTGAACCACTCACGCCGAGACTTGAATTGTGCTGCAATATCAGTTGGCAACTCGAAACCATCGTTCGCAAGCTCGATGGCTCGAGCTATCACTTTATCGCGAGCAAGTAAACCGAATCGCTCGTGTATGTCGAGCAAGCCGGCAACGGAACCCGGGACCCCAGATGCCAAATGAGAGCGACGTGCTCGCTCGGGAACATATTGACCACTATCATTGAGAAACATGTCCCGGGTGGCTCCGATGGGAGCCCGTTCGCGATGATCATTCGCATACACAGTGCCATCAGGCATACGAATAACCGCGAATCCCCCACCGCCGATATTGCCAGCTGACGGCAACGTAACCGCCAACACAAAAGCTGTCGTTACCGCCGCATCCACAGCATTGCCACCCTGCCGCATGACAGCAACTCCCGCTTCGCTCGCCAGCATCGAACGCGATGACACAGCTGCCTGCTTGACCTCGATCGAATTGGCTTGAAGCGGCACCATAGCCACACAAAGCGACACCATACCAAACCATTGTTTAGCCGAACGACTGATGCACTGTCGCTTGCCCTCGGTGGTTAACGAAAACGTGGATTGCGTGGATTGACCTTGCACGAATGCCCTTAAATCAAAAGTAATAGGAGAGTGAAACGAACCAAGTCGAACCGCCGCCGCTTGTTGATGTGTCGTTGAGCCGACGGATGCCAAATTCAGTGTTATCGTCGCCGAACGGCGCGGCAAAACCGAATTGCATACGCGACGCATCGCCCGGTTCGTAGTTTACGGTAGTTTGAAATAAACCACTGTGATCCGCCAGATTGTTCAGCAAGATAAATGACTGGCTCCACAGTGGATGCCAAGTAATGTTCATGCCCAAACTTACATAGTTTTTCATCAACGTAAACACTTCACCCCGTAATATACGCTCCTGAAGCGTTTGCGGCACAAATGTATCGGCTTGATTAAGACCGAACCCATTGTGATAGAACTCGCCAAAGACATACAGTAATGTTGACCCCAACGAGATCGTGTAATCCATGTTCACGAGCCCACTATGGAAGCACGTCTCAATGTGACAAAGGCGGGATGCCTCGACTCGCAAAAGCGACCCGGCAAGCGGCAGTGATAGCGAAACTGCCGCAAAATCGTCACTGATGTGTTCCGCGAGGGTCAATTCGATTGCGAACTCACGTAATTGCGCTTGCCATTTCAACGCAATCGTATGGGTTGAACGTTCTGGTAATTCACCCTGCCGACCAACCCACAGTACTTGCAATTCGCCCGCTTCGCCGACAAGTGATTCGAATAGCATCGAATCTACCCCAGGTTTGAATTCTCGATCGATGGCGGTAGGCGAAAAGGGGGCAAATAGATCTAGCGGCTGAAAGACTAACCCGTTTCCCCACGACACTGCTTGTCTCCCTACTTGTAAGGACCAGGTAGGTTGTCGATACATGAGAGATAGACGATCAATACGAGCGATGATCCGTTGCTTTTCGCGACTGAATACTTCATCGGACCAATCGAAATATCGATGACTGTCAGTGCCCGGCAATTGATTGAGGGGGAATGTGTCGAGATTTTGTATTTGTACGGCGTCGCCGCCCGTCCACGTAAACGTGGGATCGAATTCAACGTTCACCGCACCGACGGTTCGCTTAAATTGCAAACGCAGGTCGGCACGGAAGTCGGACATAGGATCGCTGATTGTTTGCTTGAGCACATCAGTATGAGGTAATTTAGTTGCACTCGCAAAAAATTTAAGCCGGCTAGTCGTCTCAAAAGCGCTAGTCAAAGGCGCTACAACGAGCAGGAATACACCAACGACGAGGGTTAGTCGATAGCCTACCGCAGACCGCAGGCTCAAAACTCGTACTTCTATGCCGTAATCTGCCCATCAACTAATTCAATACGACGCTTCGAGTAACCCATCACGAGTGGATCGTGCGTGGCAGTGAGGATGGTCAATTCCTGATCCTCATTGACACGCTGCAAGTACTCACAAAATTCTTTCGTTGTTTCCGAATCTAGATTCGCACTCGGTTCATCTGCAAGCAATACAGCTGGATTCGCGACAACCGCACGCGCGATCGCTACTCGTTGCTGCTGACCACCAGACATATCCCCAGGGCGTCTATTGAATAGTGCCTCAAGCCCGAATGCACTTAGCGTGGCTCTAGCGCGTTCACGGCGTTCTTTTTTACCAACGCCTTGAAGTTGAAGGATAAATTCGACATTTTCAACGGCAGACAGCACTGGCATAAGGTTGAAAGCTTGAAACACAAATCCGATCTTGAAGAGACGAAGATCCGCCAGTTCGCTTTCACCAAGAGAACCGAGCTCCACATCTTCAACGATGACTTCTCCCTCTGAAGGGCGATCCAGACCGCCGATAAGCTGCAATAGCGTCGACTTACCGGATCCCGATGGACCAACGATACTAACGAAATCCCCGCGCTCAATTTCTAGCGTCACACCTCTTATCGCATAAACGGGTACCGCTTCTTCCTGATAAACGCGAGTAATGGCCTGAGTTTGTATAGTGCGATGTCTCATATACGTTTCCGGTTAACTGCCCCGTAGCGATTGCAGAACAGAAGTTTTTATGATTCGTCTGGCTGGAAAATAACTTGCCATGAGACCAAGTAAGAGGCTAGCGACCGTCAGCGTTACAAAATCTTTCATGACCAAGTGCGGCGCCATCCGAGTATTCATTCCGAACGCTTCTACGCCTTCCGCAAATGCCGTAAGATCAATACCATCGCTTAACCAAAACACGATGAGTAAACCGACCGCAAGCCCAATCAACAACGCGACCACCATGATGATCAAGCACTCGATCACGATCTGAAGTACAACAAGTCGACTCTTCATACCTACAGCACGTAACATCCCGAATTCTCTGACCCTCTCAAGCACGGCAGTCACGAGCGCGTTGATCAACCCAAATACCAAAGTACACATAAATACCGCTATTAATATATATAGTGTGAAGCTAATATAACTATACATTTCACCAATAAACGGATCAAGCTCAGCCCAAGAACTAATCGTTAACGCCGGAAACTCACTTTCCAGTTCGGATTTCACGACAGCGAGATCCGATAGTTCATTGAGATGGACCGAAATATCAGTAAAAGCTTCAACACCCACGATTGTTTGAAGTGCACGTAAGCCGGTAAAAACGTACGCTTCTTCATAACGACTATTTGGGGCAGAGAATAGTCCTTTAACTCTAAAACCGCGCTCGATGGTATTGCCTTCTGGGCCTTCCAGTAGGACAACTACCCGGCGATTGACGCCAGTTTTGAGCTCCGCAGCGAGCTTCCGACCGATCAACAAACTAGGGTCGTTCGCACTAATCAGCGACTCGCCTTCGACTTGCAGATCCTTGAAAAAAGAATGTGTTTCTGACGCCGGTTCGATACCGACCAACTCCGCACCACGTGTTTCGTACTCACTCATGATAGCTACAGGTGAGCGTGTGCGAGGCGTCCACACATTGACAGCTGATTGATCTAACTTCGACCAATCTAAGGCGCTTGAAATTGTGTGCCGTAGACCAGGTTCTTCGCGCTGTTTCGGTGCATAGATTTTTAAGTGACCTCGCAGATTTGCTACTGAGGACTCAACAAAATCTTGCTCCATACCACGAGCGAAAGCATTCATAACAAACACGCCGCCGACTGAAACGACAATGGCAAAAATCACGAGCGCATTACGGCGTCGTTGTCGCCAAATGCTTCGTAGCGCAAGTTGAAACGCCAAATACATTTATTCGGTTCTCAGCGCGTCGACGATGTCGAGTCGTGCCAGCCGGATGAACGCCAGAGATACGGAAATCACAGCGCCAAGACCGATCACCAGTGGCGCAGTCAAGATGGCCCACCAACTGAGATCGGGATAGATGGATGGCGGTATGAATGCGAACTGAGCTTGCATAGCATCCTCCGACGCCGGAACTGGTATGCCGGTGTACATTAACGGCACAACGACAAGGCAAGTCAAGACACCGCCGCACACCATTCCGACAATCCATAGTAGAACTGCTTCGACAAGCGTCATCTGATATACCGCACCTCGTTTCATACCGATCGCGAATAGCATCCCATATTCGCGCGTACGTTCGAATAACGTCATAACAAAGGTGTTCATGATGGAAAGTACAACTACTAATATGAGCACAAACTGGAGTATGCCATTGCTCACAATATCGATTTGAATCGCTTGACTGATCTCCGGCATTAATTCCTGCCAGTCCTTGATCACTTCACTCGGTTGCCGAACCGCTTCAAATGCTGTCAACGCCTCTGTCAAGTTCATGGGATCGTCCACAAGCGCGACGATGCGATGTGCCTGATCGGGCATATCGAATGCATTCTGAAACGTTCGCAGACTGACTTGAACCATCACACGCTCAAGCTCGATCGTCGCTTCGAAAATCCCGCTCACGGTCAACACTGCTGCCGCAATCCCACCGTCCGAGTTGGTTCCGATCAGCACCATTTCGTCGCCAACGCCAACGTGGAGAGTTCTTGCTAGCGCTGCGCCTATGAATGCCTGATCGTCACCGGTCAGGTAGGCACCAGCGACTACCTTGGAAGGTACATCTGACATCACCCGTTCGCGATCAGGTATGACGCCGCTCACCAAGGCTGCAGCGCTATGAGGGTCGTGCGCGACAAGTGCGAACGCGTTGGCGCGTAAACTCACGTGGTTGAATTGCGAGGACTCATCAAGCCTCTCCAAACGCTCGCTAACGTCGCCAAGCGAGTATTCGATGCGCGGCTCATCATGGAATGCTGCGTGCATCAACTGAAGGTGACCGCTTCCCATACGCGTACCCAGCTCGATCATTGGACCGTAACTGCCGCTCTGCATGGACATCACGAACTGCACGATGAGCATGCCAAATGCGATTGCCGCGACCGTTAAAAACGTGCGGCGTCTATTGCGCCAAAGGTTACGCCACCCAACCTGGAGGAATAATCCTTGAGCGAAGCTGCGATGCGGTGTCACGCAGTGATCTGTAAAAGGATGCTCTAACCGCCCCGTAGAGCGAACTGAGTAAATTGTCGATCGTCGATTTCAACATCGAAATCGATAGTTTCGTATACGACTTCTGTCCACTTATGCGGATTTTCCAAGTCCGTCATGCGCATGCGTTTTGCAAGCATGCGGCCGCCTAGCTCTTGAACTTCAAACGCTCGCATGGACTTCACCGGCTGCATGTTTTGATCGAAAAACGTCTGTTCCAGCACCACATTGTCGCTTCGAACTACAAGACGCTCTAATCCCCATACCACGGGTGCATTGTCTTTCGGCCTGGATTCGATGGTATAGGTCGTTAAACTGTGTTCTTCGACTGTGTCCACGATAGCATGGTTGTAGAAATTGATGAGTTTATCCGATCGCGCGAGATCGTTGTATGAAAAGTCCGACCCAGCCCATTCCTGTGACATCATGCTTTTCGGCAGGCGTACTGAACGCCGAATCTTGGGCGAATAAGTCCACATGTTCTCACCGATTTTCAAAGTGGCGTTACCTGCGTCTTTGGGTGGTGCCGTAAAGCGAATCAATGCGTCCTCTCTTCCGCGCGTCCAGACAGAAAATGTGGATGTGCGTTGCCACTCAGGACGATTGATGGTCATGCTCATTTTCGAGAACGAACTGAGACCGCGCGTCTGGTCAATGATTCTGAGAATCAGTTCGTCTGCTGAAACGGACGATTTTGCTGCAATCGAGCTAGCACATGCAAGGAAAAGCGCGCATATAACGAAAGCGAAACGACAAGCCAAATGAACTTCGCGAGAAACATGCAAACAACTCATTCTAGTTAGGCCAACATTGACCGATCCACTCGGCATCTGTGTATGCGGATCGTAATTCCCTCTAATCCTCACCGACCAACCATTCCTTTTTGTTGAGCGAGTGCCTAGGAATATCCTCGTCAAGATGGCCTCATGATTCTCAATACCCTATGGGGTACACCGCCTAACCGCTGGGACCGCCTACACCTTCGCGTTGCCAAGCGATGCTCCTTACATGCCAGCGTTTACTAAGTTGGATAATTTGCCTGCCACCTCTAAATCTAACTTGATGGGTATTCAGCAGGAGCACTACGACCACTATAGGGATCACGGCTACTCAATCGTACCCAACTTTCTGACGACAGATGAATTGGTCCAAGCGTACGAAGAGCTACGCGTCTGTCTGCCAGGTTGCGTGGAATATTGCCTACAAGAAACGGACGAAAAGCCGAGTGACAAACCACCTCCCTATCGTCGTGCTAGCCGGCTGGTATTCCCCTACCCTGGTTCGATGTTAAACCGAATCACCTTACACCCCGAACTCCAAGCCTTCGCGAAATATTTCGCAGGTGGCGCCGAGATGTACTGCGAACAAAGTCATTTGTCTTACAAGCACAAGGGACATGCCGGCGATGTCGATCAAACGATGCATTGCGACTATGGCAATCACACGCTAGCCTATCCACCAGACTTACCTGAATACTGGCAAACTGCGTACCTCCTCTATTACACAGAAGTGACTATCAAGCATGCACCGACAGCAGTCTGTTCGTGGACACACTATCCGGAAAAGATTCGTTATCCCGCACACTACACGCGTGAACAACGACCGGCTATCTACGACCATGAAGTCAAGGTAACCGTGCCGGCCGGCGGCTTGCTCATCTATAGCATGCGCACTTTCCATCGCGGCACGCCGTTTCTCGCCGATGGCGGCCGGATTGGTATGTTTGTGACCTACGCGCCTGCTGCTTGGAAGTGGCTAGGCATCGTAGGCTGGTCAGCGCAAGCCATTCGGCCCGAGTTCGCTACATGGGTATCGAAGGCCACGCCGGAGGAACGCACGTTATTTGGTTTCCCTGCGCCAGGTCATCCCTATTGGACGCAAGAAACACTTGAAGGGGTATCAAAGCGATACCCCTTAATGGACATGACCCCATACGAGGCTGAAGTCATGCATAGCGATTTATCGTGAGCGTCAAGATTCACCCACAGGCAGTTATTGACCCTAAAGCGGAGCTTGGGACGCATTGCGAAATCGGCCCTTTCTGTACGATAGGGCCTAACGTCAAGATTGGCGATAGCACGAAACTTGTTTCACATGTGGTCGTTGATGGGCACACGACCATCGGCGCAGACTGTTCGATTTTTCCTTTCGCAACCATTGGCGTGCAGTCGCAGGATCAGAAATATGTCCCAGGTACCGTAACGTATTGCGAAATCGGCAATAACAATGTCTTTCGTGAGTTCGTATCCATTCATAGCGGCACTGAAGCCGAATCTCGCACCGTAGTCGGGAATCACAACGCATTTTTAGCTCACGCGCACGTGGCACACAATTGCACTGTTGGTGATCATGTTGTGCTAAGCCACTCCGCAACCGTGGGCGGGCATGTGCAAGTCGGCGACTATGCGAATCTAGGCGGCCTTTGCGCTATTCATCAGTTTTGTACAGTTGGTGAAGCTGCCATGATTGCCGGCTGCTCGGCATTGCGTCAGGACGCGCTTCCTTATACCATTGCAGAGGGTTCACCTGCCCGTATGCGCGTAGTCAATCGCGTAGGCATGCAGCGTGCTGGCTACTCGGAAGAGCAAATACGTCAAGTGCGGGTCGCATTTCGAACCTTGTTCGTCAACGATATGGTTTTTGCGCAAGCGATTGAGACCGTGAAGCACGAATTAGGACACTTCGATCACATTCGGAAAATGCTCAAGGCAGCCGATGAATCCAAACGAGGTCTCGCGCGGCCGGATGAGAAGACGTTCGAAATTAACGCAGGCGACTGATCTGTAAAGAGCAGCTCACACTCGGATTGTCCATTACAAGAAGCTCAATCTCTTCCTGATGGTATCTCTGACACGAAGGTTCGTTAGTACTATCTACCCATTAGCTACCACGATCTGAGTACTTAAAGAAATGACCACGCGATGGGGCATCCTTGCGACAGGTCGTATCGCACACACACTCGCTAAAGCCATTTCTAAATCTACTACAGCTGAGTTGGTTGCTGTCGGCAGTCGCACTCAGTCCAGTGCAGAACAATTTGCTAAAGAGTATGGAAATATTGAGGCGCACGACACCTACGAAGCACTATTAGCCAACCCACATGTAGATGCAATCTACGTAGCCACGCCTCATCCGCTACATGTCGAGTGGACAATCAAAGCATTGGATGCCGGCAAAGCCGTACTCTGTGAAAAACCCATGGGGTTGAATCACGCAGAAGTCATGACCATGGTGCATGCCGCCCAAGTGAATCGCGGTTTCCTCCTTGAAGCGTTCATGTACCGGATGCACCCTCAAACAGACCGGATCATGACGTTACTAGCCGAAGGAGCCATTGGCGAGCTACGACACATTCATGCTACCTTTGCCTTCAACGCCCCTTTCTCTGTAGCAAGTCGACTGTACGCCGCAGAACTTGGAGGTGGCGGCATCATGGACGTTGGTTGCTACCCCATTTCAATGTCGCGCCTAATCGCTGGATCCGAACCGATGGCTATTACAGCGACGGGTAAGCTGGCACAAACAGGTGCCGATATCTACACCGCAGCTTTGCTGACGTTCGATGATGGCGTCGGCGCGCATGTTGCCACAGGGGTAGGCCAACGGCTTGATAACACGGTGTCAATCTACGGAAGCGAAGGTTCAATTTATGTACCCATGCCTTGGCAGTGTCCCGCAGAATGGAAAATCAGGTTACAACGTGGTAACGAATCGCAAGAAGTTATCGGCGAAGCAGAGAGCGCGTACGTATACCAAGTGGATGAAGTAAATCGTTGCCTGGCGGCCGGCTTGTTCGAATCTCCAGCTATGAATTGGGAGGATTCGCTAGGCAATGCCCACGCGCTCGACAAATGGCGTGCGGCTATAGGTGTCATATACCCGCAAGAAGCGCCTGAGACGTTAGCTCAACCAGTTTATGGCCGACCGCTCAACACACACCATACGGACTTACCCCGTGATTCACTACCTGGGATCGACAAGAAACTCTCGCGTCTCGTCATGGGTTGCGATAACCAACCTAATCTACCTCATGCAGCCGCAATGTTCGACCACTTTGTCGAATCAGGCGGTAATGCGTTCGATACCGCCTATATCTATGGCGGTGGTCGCACTGAAGCCCTACTGGGACAGTGGCTGCAAGCGCGAGGCGTTCGTGACGAGATTGCGATCATCGGCAAAGGCGCGCATACACCGCTTAATCGACCCGAATATTGCCGCCCTCAACTAGAAGAGACACTTGATCGACTGCAAACCGACTATGTGGACATTTACTTTCTGCATCGAGACAACTTAGAGGTGGATGTCAGCGAGTGGATTGATGCACTAAACGAGCTAAGGGACGAAGGGTTGATGCGCGTATTCGGCGGTTCCAACTGGTCGCAAGACCGTATTCAAGCTGCGAACGACTATGCGGATTCTTGCAGTAAACAGCCATTCGCCGTGGTCTCTAACCAATTCAGTCTCGCCAAAATGCTCATTCCCGTTTGGCCTGGCTGCATAACCGCTAACTCTGACGCATTCAGTACCTTTCTAACCGAACACAACCTCGCACTCTTTCCCTGGTCTTCGCAAGCTCGCGGCTTCTTCACATCTCGCTTCGACGAAGTGCTTGACGGCAATCGCAGTGCCGCGACCGATTGGAATCAGCCTGCTGATACCGAAATGCAACGTTGCTGGTTTTCAGATCACAATATTGAGCGTCGCAAACGCGCAGTTGAATTGGCTAAACGAAAACATGTTCAACCCATCAACATTGCGCTTGCGTATGTGCTTGCGCAACCGTTTAAGACCTTCCCGCTCATTGGCCCTCGATTTATCTGGGAAACTAGAAGTAGTTTTCAATCGCTACATGTTGAACTAAGCGAAGCGGACATAGCGTGGCTTAATCTGAAAGACAGCTAGTTCCCATAGTTCATGCTCGCAGCAATTTCAAGCGTGTCGCCGACGATCTCAATACACTCCTTGCCACGATTTCGAACGTCATTCACGTAAGGCGATACCGGCGATACCAACACATCGTATGGCAAGCTAGATTGACACAACCTCTGAACTGCTGCTAACTGGGTGTGCCTGTTTAACCAAGTCAAGGCATCGCACTTCTTCAACAAAACAGGTTGACGGTGATGCAAAAACTCCAATGCCGGTACAGCCTTGGTCGTCAAGATCGTAAAGCTGTCCAGTGGTTCATTTGAACTTGGATCAATCCAACGATCCCATAACCCTGCTAGCAATAGACCGCGATGCGATGGTGCATGCACATAGTATGGTTGTTTTTGACCGTTTCGGTTTGCCCATTCGTAAAAACCAGTGATCGGTACGACGCATCGACTGGACTGAAACGGACCGCGAAATGCAGGTGACTGTGCAACGTTTTCGCTCCGCGCATTGAACATGCTATATTGATACGAGGCTTCCTTAACCCAGTGAGGGATCAGCCACCACTGCGCTTGTGCCGCGGTAAGGCATGTATCTTCATTGAGCCGCAGAATCCAAGCTTGCTGTCGAGGCGCCGTGTTGTAGTTTGTCGAACCTTCGAACGGTTGTCCAACAAAGTCCATAAACAACTCGGTCATGAGATCTGAGATAACGTTGAAACGACCACACATAGATAAACAGCTAAGCTACCTTCGCATTAGTTAGCGAATAAGCTTAGCGCTAGTCGTTGGAAGTAACATAGCCAACGGCTTTATCTCATTTTCTTGAACGCAATGTCTACTGCAGAAGAGTTCCGGCTTGAAACACGAGCTTGGCTTGAAGAAAACTGTCCACCTGGAGCGCGCGGACCTGGACCGATCTCGTCTGGAAGTTCAAAGATCCCGTTAACACACGAGGATACGCGAATATGGCTGGACCGCATGATTGAGAAGGGTTGGACAGCACCAACATGGCCCTTAGAGTACGGCGGCGGCGGACTCAGCAATGAAGCCTATATGATCCTCATTCAGGAGATGCGTCGACTTGGTGCACGCACACCGCTAGCCGGTATGGGGACGTCACTTATCGGACCAACGCTCCTCGAATTCGGTACGGAAGAGCAAAAACAACGGCATATTCCGCGTATCGTACGAGCCGAAGTCGCATGGTGTCAGGGCTATAGTGAGCCTGGTGCGGGATCGGACCTTGCCTCGCTTAGTACGCGCGCGGAAGACCAGGGCGACCATTTCTTGGTGAACGGTTCAAAGATCTGGACGTCAGGCGCACAGTACGCCGATTGGATCTTTGTCCTTGTACGAACGGATCCGAATGTGCCCAAACACGATGGCATTAGCTTTATTCTGATGGATATGGCACAAGAAGGCATTACGGTAAAACCGATTCGATTGATATCTGGCGAATCGCCATTCTGTCAAACCTTCTTCGACAACGCGCTCGCTCAAAAAGACGACCTCGTTGGAGAATTGAATAAAGGCTGGACAGTCGGAAAACGCCTTCTCCAACACGAACGCGGCAGCATGGCGTCATTAGTCGGTGGTGGCGCAACGCGCGATCCCGGACCCACACTAGAACAGGAAGCGAAAAATTACGCCGGTGAAGCCGACGGACGCATCGCAGACGATTCTCTCCGCAATCGCGTCATTCGACACAATATGAATGCTGCATCCTTCCAGTTGACACAACGGCGTACAGTCGAAGAATCCGCGGATGGCAACACGCCGGGTTCCGCTACATCCATTTTTAAGATGTACGGTACCGAGTTGCAACAGGACAAATCTTCCCTATTCGTCGAAATGCGAGGAACCAACGGATTAGGTTGGAGTGGCGAAGGATTCACAGCTCGCTCTATTGGCGACACCCGAACTTGGTTGGCCAATCGCGCCGCTTCAATTTATAGCGGTAGCAATGAAATTCAACGTAACATCATTGCGAAGCGCGTATTAGGTTTACCTGACTGACGCATTGAATCGCTGCGCGATGCGGCTAAACGCGTCTTGCGCTACATTTCATTTAACGATCATATGTACGGCAGCATCCTGTCATGAGTCAAGTCAAAGCCGCGATCCCCACTAAGTTGCACGATTCACTTGCACGAACTCTAGCCGCCTACCCATCTACCGCGAAGAAACGGCGACGCAGCCGCCTCATTGATCGTGGCGAATACATTGAACTGGCCTTTACGTTCAATCGAACGCCGTACGACCGCGCAGATGAGTTAACGGTCGCCTTCGTCGCAGAGCGTGTGGGTGTGCAAAGCTGTACGCCGTCGGATGGTCGGCCTACCACTATTTGTTATCGCTGCGACCTGAATCAATCAAAACAATTCGAGCGTTACCTGAAATACGCTTCTACTTTACCTATGGGCTCGGCGCCGCCCCGGTCCGAACAAGACCAAACATCGCTACCGGGCTTATTAACCCACACACTTCTGGCGTTTACAAACGAATACGAGAGCGGGGCCTCAAGTTCAGATATTCCAAGTCTGGAAGTTCTCTCAAACGTGCTGCGAATCATTCCGCGTTCTGGACTTGAACAGAAAACATTTGAACGACGAGCTGTGATCACCTCTCGAGTCGCCCGCGTAGTCTTGCGTCATTGCGCCGAGCTCGGTTGGTTGACTATCGATAAACCGGCACAACGAGGCGCACCATCGCGGGTGACGTTAACTGACGAAGGCTTGCGCATACGACAGCGAGGAAACCGACGTCAGAAACGAATTGAAACGATATGGTCTAAACGTTACGGCAAGACGCTAGCTCAGGTACAAACCTGCTTAGATGCCATCACTAATACCTTTGAGTTGGAATTGCCGCATTCAATCACCGGTTATGGGCTGGGCGACGAATCCATCACTGGCGGCCCGTACCTGCCGGCAGAGAAAGGTCCACCATACATCCCTAGCCGCGGCACGGAGTGGCCAGTTGTATTTCGAGTACCGAATCAGCCTCGTAAGCGCTTATCGCTTTCTGCGCAACTTAGTCAAACATTAGCTCAATTCGCGCTTGATTACGAAGCCGAACGCCTCGGTATGCTAGGGCTGACCACGTTATTCCTGCAACACATACCAGACGAAGGGCTCAGTTTAGCCGATGCCCGAAAACATCAACCTATTACGGGTAACGGCAAGTCGTTCTTTGAACGACACCTCTATATTGCGCTTGAACCTGGTAAAAACTCCGACGGAACACGTCATGTATACCCAACACAAAAGACGCGACGATCGCGCGACGCCTATCCCTACCTGGTTGCCGAAATTGAATCTCGCTGGGAACAAAGCTACGGTCGCTCAGTCATGACGACTGTGCGAAAATCACTAGAAGAATTGGATCAGTCGTTCGATAACGAATGGCTAGATTACCCAAATACCACAGCATGGATGGCGCCATGGTATCGGCCGTTTCTGTTACAAGGTAATTAGTCGGATTTCTAGTTCGACCCACCTATAACTAGAGCAGGACGAGATAGATTCGTCCCATTCGGGGTGAATCACCTTGAAACGGGGCTCTTTTCGATATACCGGTTGTAATGAACACCAAGCATGCCCCGAAGCAATCGGCATAGCCGCTAAAACGGACTCACAAAGGGAGTCCGACGCATTGGAGCGAACTCCCGTGAATTCCATTCAATGATGCGTGTTTCCTAACGCTTGTTTTAATCGACCTTCTGCATGCAATGTGGAGATCGGCAACGATATCGTCTGGTAACTCGGCAACTGCCTCAATCAAATCGGCACACCGACTCACTGCCACCGCTTGCAACATTTGGATTACAGGATCTTTGCGTCTACGTAAACATCCTGCATGCCTCGATGCAGTTGCATATGTTGAGCTAAAACGGGTAAATAAGGGCTAACAAGTGCACGCACGCCATTGATTGACTTAATCGTCATACGTTTATTTTGACCGACAGCTTGGTGGAACGTACGACACACATCGTTGAAGCGAGCATCGTTACAGTCTACGAAAAATTGCAGTTGTCGACCAAAAGACCGACTTACCGCGACAAGTTCATCTCGATGAAAAGCAAGCATGTTTCCTAACCGTCTCGGCGGTAGTCCCTCCCACTTCAAACCTAGCCCGCAAGGCGATGCAGGATCATGAGAGTGAATCCAAAAGAACATCGGGTTTTCACGATAAGTCGACCATGTTTTCAGTGCGTTCGGTGTGATGAATTGCGGTCCACTCAAGTCATCAAAAAAGATGCCTGATACTAATTCACCTGACAGTTCCATCAAGCGCATGGCGCGAAAGAGTTGCGACCAGCGAAAGGAATCGCCTTCGCGATTGCACAACTCTCGGCATAGTACGCCGTACCGTTCAACAAGAACCCGAACTCGCTCTTTGGCATCTTCGAGTTGCTCAATCGGGTCTAGCCTGGCCGACGAAATTTGGGCGCGACGCCACAATCCATGCGATCTTTCATGACGCAAACCCCGTAACCGTCGCATCGTGCCGTGACGCATGGCTGAGGTCGATTCAATTTGAGCGCCATACCCTGTTTCGTGAGCACGCGCGAGCGCCGTGAGCGAATCGCTCGTAATCAATCCCTGCCATACCGCAGCCCAGAACAGGTCGTTAAACTCCTCATGCTCCAGACACGACGCCTTCTGTAATTGCAGATAGGCATAGCTGCCTTGTGGATCTCGAAAAGATTCGATAATCGGCGTCAGATTCTTACTTATATCAAGTGGACCGCTCACTTCGTCGCTGACGCCGAGCGATATACGTTCCTTACTGTGTCCCCGCCATGCCACGCCGAATCGTTCGCAGAGGGACGCGAGCCGACTTAGTTCGCTTTCGCCTATACGCGGGCGCCAAAGATCCTGCAACCACACGTCAACCGGAGCGACAAATCCCTGGAGCCGCTCTAGACTGTTGAGAATGTTCTCGTCAGTGCATGGGTTACCGAAACGATGCCAAGTTGCAAGGAAGTGCGGCGCCGAGCGAATTGGATGCGGTTCGACTTGGGGACGATTTCGCGCTCGTTGAAATCGCAACAACACGCCGACGTTTTTTGCATCGCATATGTGTGGCTCCGCATCACCTTCAACGACAACATCGCCTAGTAATGAATCGGTCGTAAGCAATTCATCAAACGCCTCGTCAAGCTCGGTTCGATCCAAGGGAAACAGTCGCATCCACTCATCACGTCTACGGGGGCCGTAGAACTGCATGGCATTTCCAATAGCCGTAGTAGGGTCGGTTTCAACCAACCGTATGCCTTCTGCATGGGCGTACCAAGTTCGATCGTTCTTCTCTATACGGACAGCTGCGTGAGGCAATGTCGATTCTTCAAACCATTCTTCCTCGGCAATCCACACCCGTTCCTTTAACCACTCGATCAACTCATGTTCACTCGACGGCACGTAACCGGTTTCACGACGTTGCAACTTACGTTCGACAAGATCTATCGTCGTTCGAGAAATTGGTGGCCGCAAAGCGGCATCGCGCAACGCATGTGCGAGCAATTCGTCGCTTAACGACGAAGTCTTCCCGCCGCCCTCTGGTCGATCATCGGCATACACGTAACGGTTAAGTTGATCATACGCGATAGCTGCGCTGAAAGGACTCGGTATATCTGTTTCGCATTCGGAAATTTCGATCTCGCCCGTCTCAAGGTCATTCAGAACTTGATGTACTGCATTCATATCAAATTCGTCACGGAAACACGATCGCCAGGTTTCGAGCAAAATTGGAAAGTCGTCGTACGATACCACGGAATTTAGCAAATCCTTTGCTTGCATCCGAGACATCCATAATGGCATGCGCTTATCGAACCGATTCTTCGAAAGTAATAACGCACGCCCAGCGCATTCGCGAAACCGTGCACCAAAGAAACCTGACTTTTCGAGGGAACGCCGAATTTTTGGCAGCAGATCGTTCGGCGACAACATCGCGATGATTTCCGATAGGTGGACATCTTCCTTCATTTGAATCACAATCACATGATTGTCGACCGCGATATCCGGCACTGTTGCAAATCGCTCTTCCCAAGACGCTTCCAAACACAATGCGAGTGGCCGATTCACGGTGCCGCCCCACCCCGTGTGCAGGACTAATTGACGGTCATGGCCTGATGCCGAGTAGCCACCTGGACCCGTTGCGATCTCTTCTGCAACGACATGGTTTATATGCGGTAAATCACAGCCTGTTGCCTCCCGTTGCGCACCTAGATAGCAAACTAACTCGTCCGCCGCGGAGCGATCGAAACCTCTATGCAGCAGATCTTCGAGGAGCAGGTGTTCCTGTTGTTTCTCTAGCAAGTCGTTCGCTTGTTTGAGAAACTGACCGACTTGCTGAGAGTAATGAAAACTCTTGTTGATGAAATCGGATCGATAAAACGGTGGGATCGTTTCTTTGGCCGCGGCAGCTCGCACGAGCACATCGTTGCGAGTGACATTCGTTACCACCCATTGCTGCGTTCCGAATGCGAACTGCTTACCAACGGGCGTTTCCCACACGAACTCTTCATCCAATTCGCCTATTAAGGCATTCGTATCGGCATGTCTCATCATGTAATAGCCACGGTCCGGAATGGTGCCGCCACTCGCATACAAAGCGAGTGGCGCACCTTTACGAATACTCAGCATTTGCGTTGCGGCATCAAGCGCAAGCCGCGGGCGTAATTCGCGAATCCGACCCTGTTCATATTTGCCAGTCAACATTTCGACTACCAAATCAAATAATCGACGAGAAAGCGCGTGGAATGGCATTGCTCGCGTAATGACGTTAAATGCCTCGTCGACATGCCAATCGTTACTTACCGTCATAGAAACCAGGGTCTGTGCAAGCAGATCCAAGGGTTCCTCCACAATCGCGACCGGCTCAATGGCTGCCGATGCAACCGCATCAGTAATGACCGCAGCCTCCAATAAGTCACGCGCAAACAATGGATACAACGTTGCGCGACTCACGTCGCCGACATTGTGTCCCGCCCGACCGATTCGTTGCATCGCTGATGCGACGGAAACAGGCGATTGCATCAGCAACACTTCATCAAGCGTGCCGATATCGATCCCTAGTTCCAACGAGCTGGTAGCAACGATCGCACTGAGATCGCCTACCTTTAAACGCGCTTCGACCTCGGTGCGGATCTCGCGCGAGAGCGATCCATGATGAGCATATGCAATCATGGACTCGGCATGTTCATTAAGCAAATGCGCCGTTCGCTCGCACTGTCGCCGTGAAGCCGAGAAAATCAATGTCGATTTATTCTCTCGCAAATGACCGTGCAACGCCTCGACTAACGCTGGCCAAATAGACTCGCCAGCCGTAGCTAATTCCCGCACGCCGGGCGGAAAACGAACTTGCAGATCAATCTTCTTCTTGATTGATGTCTGAACGATGCCAACTTCGCGAGGTTGGCCGCTTGCTAGAAACCCACCGACATACTGCGCCACCTGGCTAAGGGGATTGACTGTTGCCGACAGGGCGACCCGTTGAACCTCGCCGGCAAGCTCTACGAGTCGTTCGAGTGACACCATAAGTTGTGCGCCCCGCCGATTATCGAGCAACGCATGAATTTCATCGAGAATCACAATCTGGATAGAGGACAGCATGTGCATCCCACGCTGCGTCGTAAGTAACAACGACAAACTTTCAGGCGTTGTAATCAAGATTTCCGGACGATTTCGAAGTATGCGCTGCCGTTCGCTCGGCGCCGTGTCGCCGCTGCGTACCGCTACACGGATAGTTGGCCATGTTGCACCAGCACACTCAAACCGCTTTTGCAAAGCGGCAAGAGGTCCTTCAAGATTGCGTTGAATATCGTTATTGAGCGCTTTGAGAGGTGAGATATACAGCACGGATGTACGGCTTAATGGCAACCGTTCCGTGCAGAACGCATCAATTGCGGCGAAAAACGCAGTTAATGTCTTACCGCTACCGGTCGGCGCGGTAATTAACAGATGTTCGCCATCTCGAATTCGTGGCCAGCTGGCTGCTTGAACAGGTGTCGGACACTCGAATTCGTCGAGGAACCACTCCCTTAAGTAAGCATGAAAATCAGCTAAGACGTCTTGTGACATGTTTGACGCCTACTTTATCATCTTGAAGCGAATGACCTTAAAGGGTCGGCCCGTATCTTGCTAATAGGCGCTGAATTCACCGCCACCGTCGCAGTAGATCCGTTCCCCGGTGATATAAACGTTTGAACTAGAGACTAAAAATGCCACGACATCGGCAACATCTTGAGGCTGACAGACATGGCCGAATGGCATGCTCGAAGCTAGATCGTGCATGTTGAGGATGCCGCGAGTCGCACGAATGAAACGCCGCCCCATTTCAGTTTCAACCAAACCAGGCGCGACCGTATTCACGCGGATGCCATTAGCCCGTTCTTCTTTATATAACGTCGCAGCTAATGCTTCTAACGCGGCTTTAGACATGTTGTAAGGTGCGCCGTTAGCGGAGTATCCCTTCGTTGCCGCGCTCGAAATCATCACGATATCACCGCGATCTAATCGTCGCATCCTAGGTATTACGAGCTTACTGAGGTAATGAGCCCCCATGGCGTGCGTGTTAATCACCCTCACCAGCTCACTTGGGTCGGTATCAGCTACCGATAAGCCACGACTTGGGATACCCGCGTTATTTACCAGAATGCCGATCGAACCGTAGATATTTTCCGCTTCCGCAACCAATTTGCTTGCCGCGTTGAAATCGGCGATATCCGCTTTGACAGCAATAGCTTGACTACCAGTTTCATGAATTTCTTCGACGGTCGCTTCCGCCGAATCTCTATCTGCCCGGTAATTCACTACTACCGACGCGCCATATGAGGCGAGCGTCGTCGCAATCGCTTTGCCGATGCCGCGCCCACCACCGGAAACTAACGCGACTCGACCGGTTAGGTCAATGTTCACGCGCCTTTGAAGTTGGGATTACGTTTTTCAAGAAAAGCTTGACGACCCTCAGCCGAATCCTGGGTAGATCCCGCTGCAGCTTGCATCCGTGCTTCAAGATCAAGCTGTTGTTCGTATGCGTTGTGCCACGTATCCCAGTACAACTTTCGAATCATGCCAAGCGATTTGGGACCGTTAGCAAGTTTGACAGCTAGCTCATGCGCCCCGTCCATAAGCGCTTCGTTGTCTTCATAGACCCGGTTGATCATGCCCCAAGCTAGCGCCTTCTCAGCGGGTAATCGTTCCGCCAGTAACGATAGTTCGACAGCTTTCGCCCAACCGATGAGCCTAGGCAACATAAAGGTAGCACCGCCGTCCGGCACCAAGCCGATATTGGCAAAGGCTTGTAGGAAAAAAGCGCGTTTTGATGCGCACACGATGTCACCAATAAGGGCAAAACTCATGCCTACGCCTGCGGCGGCTCCGTTCACTGCCGTCACAATCGGGATTTCTAAATCGCGCAAAGAAAGTAAAAATGGATGATATCCTGATCGTAGCGACGAACCGACGTTTGATGACTCTGCACTCATATCACTACCGTCACCGGCAAGATTCGCGCCCGAACAGAATCCGCGTCCCGCGCCGGTGATCAATAAGCATCTGACATGATTGGACGGCTTCTGAATGTGGTGAAGCGCAGTGTGGAGACCGGACAACATCGCTGGACCGACTGCGTTCAACACTTGCGGATCATTGAATGTGAGAGTTGCTACGCTGTCTTCAATGTCCAGAATGACTCGATTTAATTCCACTTTCTCCCTTCCTAGCACTAAACTGTGGTAATAACCGATTATCTACGAACTGACGTTTGGATTTCTTTAAGTGAATCCGCTTAGATGATGGAGAGAGAATCTTTCTGTTCCAGAACTAACTCCGGTTTGAACAATTCGATCAGCGTGAGGTCCGAAAGCCGTTCGATTCACCACTCAACGGCACGGTGCTCATTCAAGCGCGAGCTAAACTTGCAAAAGATGCTGGTTACGCAAGCCACGTTTACAACAGAGCGTTCAACTACAACTGGTTCTCTCTCTTACATCACGCGAAAAACTTAGTGAATAAAAACAGAGCACCTTGGGATGCTGATTACGAGATTGAAGAGGATCAGGTACGGGCGATCGTTAATGAGAACACCGACCTAATAGTGGAAACCGTCCGTTTTCTTGGTAGCGGGTGGGATTTCTTTAACTGGCTCATTAACGACCATTGGGTCATCCGGCTCCCAAAGCGACACAGTGACATTGACACGCTCGTTCATGAGAGACGGGTTTTGTCGAGACTGAATTTACCTGTGCCTACTCCTAGATTTGAGATATGGATCGATAAACCCGAGGGGTTTCATAAACCAATCGCTGGTTATGTCTATCTACGCGGTTCGCCTTTACTCAACTATAAAAGCATTGATTGCAACTTACTAAACATCGGTAGAACGATCGGCGAGACTTTGACCGAACTTCATAGCCAATCACTGACCCGGCCTCTACTCCCAGTTGACCCTGTATCGTTGTGGTTTCGCGATTTCGATGAATTGGTTGCCAAAACAAAACCGCAATTCAGCGAAGAGGTAGCGTCAACTATCGGATACGCCCTTCGTAGTTATCAGCTTCGCGAACGAACCGAACATCAGGTAACAGCCCATAACGACTTAGGGGTTGAACATATCTTGATGCACGATCGTACTCAGGTTGCAGGACTCATTGATTGGAGCGATACTGCCACAATAAACGGATTTGTGGACTTCGCCGGCTTATGGGCATGGGGTGGAGATGCTGTTCTAAGAACAATGCTTGAGCATTACTTTCGCGATCCAGACCGTAACGATTTAGCGCAAATTCGTACCCAAGGGCTTTGCTACGCATTAGATCAAATTTCATATGGTCGGGCGATCGGTGATCTCGACCTAAGCGTCGTTGCTACGCACTGGATCCAATGCCGAGTTGATGCTGGCGAGCTGGACGATATCTACTCACTGCTCTAGAGCTCTGTTGTTCAGCTTGTAGAGTTTCCCGTATTCCTTGGTCCATTGCCTAATTAGCCTTAAAACTGTAGAGCTCATCTGCGTTAGCATTCCCTAATAACTCACGGATGGTCGAATCACTATGCCCACCCAAGCTCGCGTCGTCGTATTACCGCAAGAACAAGCGCCACTGCAGGTTGAAGAAATTTCGATACCCGATCCCGGACCCACCGAAGTGGTAATCAAGCAGTTTGCGTCCGGTATCTGCCACTCGCAACTGCATCAAATGCACAGCCCTCGCCGCGGGCCGGTATTACTCGGTCACGAATCGACGGGAGTCGTACTGCAAGCAGGTAACCAAGTTACGCATGTAGCGGAAGGCGATACGGTTCTTGTGACCTGGGTACCGCGCAATGCCCTCAAGATTAGTGATCGGCCGACCGCAGCGACGCTCAAGACTTCACTCGGCGATGCGATTTCGCAAAACGTTTTCACGTGGGCCGATCACACGATTGCCGATCAGCAATTCGTCGTACAAGCAGATGCAAACATCGCGAAAGACGTCACATCAATCATCGGCTGTGCAGTCATGACTGGTGCGGGCGCCGCGATGAACACAGTTGATATAAAGCCGGGAAATGCCGTCGCAATTTTTGGTGTCGGCGGCGTGGGTCTATCGGCAATCGTCGGAGCTAAATTTCGTCAGGCTGATCCGATCATCGCGGTCGACTTGGACGACGAAAAACTCGAATTTGCAAAGCGTTTCGGCGCAACGCACGGAATCAATGCATCGAAAGTAAATCCAGTTGAGGCGATTCACGCCATGACCTCGCACGAAGGGTTTGGTATCAATGGCCGGCCGGTCACAGGCGCAGATTTCGCTTTCGATTGCATCGGACTTAAGGCGACTATGGAACAAATCGTGCCCGCAGTACGTCCTGGTCAGTTTGGCGCAAGACAAGGTGGTACGGCTGTACTCGTAGGCGTGCCGCAAACAACCGTGGAATTGAATGCTGGTGAAATACTAGGAATGGAAAAACAGTTCCGCGGTTCCATTGGTGGCTCATGTTGTCCAGATCGCGATTTTCCGCAATTCCTTGAGTGGCACGCTTCCGGTCGTCTCGATCTGGACTCGCTAATCACTGAGCGCTTTCAAATTGAGGACATCAACGAAGCCACGACTGCACTTGAGAACGGAAAGATTGCAGGTCGGTCAATTCTGGAGTTCTCGTAATCACTCATTTGAAGTACTGCTTGTCTAGGTGAAATCCTTGTGCTCCTGATTTTGGATATGCACTACGAAAACAACGGCAACAACAACTTACGAACGGCTAGGTGGTGACTACTGATTTCGAACGGAAGAATTGCTATAGTGGCTTTTATCCTCCGAACAAGACGGGAGACGAATGACGCTCAATTTCACTCAACGCACGCGAACGGTTAGCTGAGGAGAACAATTCAAACTCTGTCTGCTCAAGGAAGCAACGGCTACCCCAACAATTCAAGTGCGCGATTGATGAGTGGGGTTATCGAAAGTGCAGTCTGTTCCCAACTAGGATCTGGGCGTTTCCCCCGCCGATGCAAGCTCAAGTTGAAACCCGTGATGATCGCAAACTTATACGCCGCCAACGCGCGAAACCAACGAATGTCCGGTAAAGGGGCGCCATAGGCTTCGACGTAAAAGTCGGATAAAGTTGACGGATTGAGAAACATCGGCCGACCGCCTTGCTCAGTCGACCAGGCATGCGGATCGCTAAATGTGCAAATCCAACCTACATCGTTTAACGTTGCGCCTACACCCGTAAGTTCCCAGTCGATCACCGCCAACAGTCGACCATCGAACGAACATAGCATATTTGATGTTTGAAAGTCGCCGTGAAATATCCCAACCGGCGCATTGTGAGGGAGCGTTTCAAGCAATCGTTGACGACATGCCGGCGCTTGCGCTAGCAAGTGCGGGTCGGCCGCCCGTTCGTAAAAACGATCCCACCTTTCGACATCGTAATCAAACGGCACAGGTTCACCTAGGTACGGAACATCCGTTAAGGGCACGCGGTGCACCTCGGCCAGTGCACTCATGATTTGACGACCGAGATCGGCTAATTGCGAATCGCCAAGTTTGCTTGCCCACTCGCCTGGCGCGACTTTAAGAGTGTCCCCTTCCAGGAAAGGTACGATGAAATACGGACATCCGAACCATTGCAGATCGTCACCTGACCATTGCACTGAGCAATGTGGCACGCTGGTTGCATCTAACGCCTTGAGTACTTCAACCTGTCTTAACACATCAGCTGTTCCGCGCCAATTGACGTTTGGTGGCGGCAGACGGATAAACCATCTCGTTATACCGCTTGCGGTGACGACATCAAACCCATAGGAGAATCCAGCATGACCAGGCATGTTGCGAACATTTTCGACGCTAATAACTGCCTCTTCGAAATGCGTCTCGCAAAATAGCATCAGTCGACGCTTCAACTCTTCAAGGGGCACAGTGCTATACCGGAGCCGGACCTGGATACTGCTCGCGCAAAATCCGTTTCAGAATCTTGCCACTTGGATTACGAGGAATTTCGTCAACAAACGCGACGCCACAAGGCATTTTGAAGCGTGCCAGCTTTCCGTCCAGATAGTTCATAACCGAAACTTGCGTCATTGATGCATCGCTCTTAACAATCAATGCAAACGGACTTTCTCCCCACCGATCACTCGGTTGCCCAATAACGCCGCAATCACTCACGCCGTCAAGCGCCAATAGCAGATTTTCGATTTCCGCAGGATACACGTTTTCACCGCCAGAAATGATCATGTCCTTAAGCCGATCCTGGATATAAACGAATCCATCTTCGTCCATAGTTCCGACATCGCCAGTGTGCAGCCAGCCATTGACAATCGTCTCGGCTGTGGCCTCGGGGCGATTCCAGTACTCGCGCATCACATGTTCGCCTCGTACGAGCACTTCTCCTGCTTCATCCGGGGTGCATAACGACCCATCGGGCCGCACGATCTTTACGTCCGTGTGAAAAAATGATCTTCCCGTCGTACCAATACGTGTAAGCGACTCCGCGCCAGAACACAAACAAGCCGGGCCGCACGACTCCGTCAAACCGTAGACTTGCATGACATCAATGTCCAGATTCGCGAACGCTTCAATGGCGGCATAAGGTACTGGTGCAGCGCCGGTCATAACCCATCGCCATTGGTCGATTTTGAATCGTTGAAATTCCGGCACCTGTAACATGAAATTCATCATGGCAGGTACGAGTAAGCCAGTGGTGACTTGCTCGCGTTCAACCAATTGCCACGCCTTAAGCGGGTCGAAATTCCGCATAACCACTGCCGCAATACCGCGGTAAACTGTTAACGTCAAAGGCGTCAGTGCGCCAACGTGAAACATTGGTAGGGGTGATAAAAACACATCGCTTTCGCGGAAATATGTCGTAGCGGCAATTGTCAAAGCACCCGCGAATGCCGTTCGGTGGGTGTGTACCACGCCTTTTGGCAATCCCGTCGTACCTGAGGTATACATGATGTAGAGCACATCGTCTAATCTCGGTGAGACACTTGGCATATCTTTACCGCTTTGGTCTCGACAGGATCGGTAGTTCGTCGCAAACGGTAATACGTCGCCGTCCGTGACATGCAACCACTCGCGAACATCAGTTTTATCCCCACGAGCATGCAACTCAATGACAGTTTCACTAAACTCATCGCTGAATACAAGTTTGGTCGACCCGCTATCTTTCAAAATAAACTCAAGTTCGTCCGCCACAAGACGCCAATTCAGCGGTACCACAACGCAACCGATTCTTCCGAGTGCGAAAAATAATTCAAGAAACTCACTGCTGTTCATCAGTAACAGCGCCACGCGTTCGCCTTGTTTGATCCCACGGGCTAATAGTGCGTTACCGATTCGATTACAGCGGTCATTAAGCTGCCGGTAGGTCAATCTTTCGCCTAATTCGTCAATGTAGCCGACTCGCTCTGGTGATAGGAAAGCGCGACGATCAAGCAGATCACCAATTCGTGTATACATGCGGGAAGCTACGTGTAACAAAGAGTTTGTATCATATTAGTAACATAGTGACTACGAACTAACAAGAAGAATAAAATACAGACTTAACAACTAGCCGGGAATCTTCTACCTTTCGATCGTCAGCTCGACAACTACAAAGCCCCGTTCTTAATTCAAATGAATACTATATAAATACACACTAAACATCAGCTTGTATTAAGTAAACATATCCTTTACAATCTATTCCATCTACTCAGTTCAATTTGATAAAGCGTCATGCAGCAAGAAAGACACCGACAAAACCTAGTGAAGATCAGTACGGCTAGTCGGATGTCTGGAATCCGCATTGAAACCCTGCGCGCATGGGATAACCGCGGGCAGTTCGAACCGATTCGACGTGTAGGTAACACTCGGTATTACACCGCGACTCAAGTTGAACGAATGAAAGTGCTCAATACACTGCTCCAATCTGGTATGGGTTATTCCATTGGCGAACTGTGTGTCAAGAGCGACGCAGAACTTCAACAGCATGTCACCGAATTGCATGAGACCCCAGGACTCCAGGCAATGCCCGAATTACGCTCAAACACGACCGCTGTAATCGTTGGCTGGAGGCTCATGGCGATACGTGATACAAGTATTGAAGACGAAGTTAACACCGTCGCACCGAATATTGATGATATCGAAACCTTCTACAAATACGTTGCCAGGCTACAGCACGATAGTCTGAATATGGCCGTCATAGAACTCCCATCAGTTTGGGATCTCCACTTTATCAGAACGCTGCGAGAACGCATCGACCAACTCAATCATCCTGAGTGCCATTTGATCGCTGTTTCGTTTTTGAATGATCCCACGACGTTTAGCCAATACACACAAGAAGCACAACAAAAAGGCGTTTCTCTATTGGACGGCACAAACCTAACCTGGAAGTCGGTGTTATCTGAAATTCGCAAAGCGTTTGAGATGCAAAACGAAGTCGTCAATAGTTTGTCCACCATTATTCCTTCCGTGGAATTAGCGCGTCTCGCACGCTCCAATGAGCGAATCGGCGGCATTGCCGTTGCAGATATTGCGAATCTCTATCAGCGCATTGCGGACATCAACGGTCTTGCTCAACGTGAAGCTTCCCAACATGTAGTCAAAGAACCGCATGCAAATCAATTGACGCATCGGCTTCGCTCAGTTCACGAGGAACTGGCTGCTTGTTTAGAACTCATGAGTGACGCTTCTTTAGAATCATCAGAGTAAAATTTAGCTTGACAAGGCTTGACACAATCTATAAGATAGACTAGACAATAAATAAACAAAGATGGAATTCAGCATGAGCGATGGAGGGAGAAGATGCTTGCTATAGACCAGCAAGTTCCATGGTTCATGCAATTTGGACTGGTCCGCATGGACGCAATTTCGCCGGGTGCAGGCGGCACCCGGTCAAGAGCAACGGCCGTAAGTCGTAAACGGAAGCTCAAGGAATGGCCAGTCCTTCTTTCTATATCAATTCTAACCGAGGAGGCATAAATTACGAACGAATTCGAACCTTGGCGCTCAGCGGCAGTCGAAGCTCATAAGCCTTCCTTGCTTGGTCGCAGGGAGTCTGGTGGCACCTTCCCTTGGGTTTACCGCCGCTGAGCGTTTTACTTATACGATTAATTAGACCAAAGGCATCCGGTCAAGTTACAACTAACGGTTAGACTTCAAATACGAACATTTGTTATAACAAACAGCGCGAATTCCGCGATCTTCCGTGCATACAATGAACAATGGCAAGTTTCTCGGTCATTGAACCGCGCGTCTTGTTATGCAGAACTAACGCGGCGCAACCTTTGAGTGGCCGTTACAAATTTGACTATGGAGATTCCCGTGGCTGAACCTGCTTATGACACCAATCAAAACGTGGATTTAGACCTTGACGTACGTCCCTTAAGCGGCGCACTCGGCGCTGAAGTACGCGGTCTTGATCTCAATGCGCTTGACGACAATGGTTTTAAAACTGTACATTCGTTGTTGATGCAGTACTCAGTTCTTGCTATTCATGGACAAGCACATCTATCGGATGACGATCTACGTGATTTCGGACTTCGATGGGGCAACCTTGATGTGCACGGCTATTCGCCAACGGTCGAAGGATTCGACGACATGCTGAATATTCGATCCGGTCCGAAACGTCGCGGGAGCGCCGAAGGTTGGCATTCCGACGTTAGCTGGAAAGAAATACCACCGAAAATTTCCATGCTACTTGCGCGGACAATCCCGTCTGTTGGCGGCGACACAGTGTATGCATCGCAATATCTGGCGTATGAAGATTTATCATCCCCTGTGAAAGAACTTCTCGAAAAGCTTGATGCAGAACATGACGGTCGCAACTTTGACATCGACTTAATACGCAAACCCTCCCGTCATCCTGTAGTCATACGTCATCCAGAGACAGGCCGTAAAGCGCTATACGTCAATCATGGCTTCACGCGTAGGCTCGCAGACTTGCCGGCAGTCGAAAGCAAAGGCATTCTTAATATGCTTTACGAACACTGCACACGCGTTCGATACCAAGCACGCGTTAGGTATGAAGTCGGTACTTTATCGATCTGGGATAACCGCTGTGTACAACATTGTGCCCCACCCGACTATGGCTTTGAAGAACGCGAATTACACCGTGTTGCCGTTTTATGCGACGAACGACCGTCGCGCTAATGCTTCACTAACAACTCTTGTCGGGCATATCCCGGTAGGAATTAATTAGCCTACATTTATTCTGATGCAGCCCTTAAGGGCTGCATCAGGCATTACTGCGTAATTTAGCGAGAGTTGTCAATCATTTGGCTCTGCGCCATGCATCCGTTGCAGCGTCATATGTATCAGTGCTTTCGCCCAACAGCCTTTCATTAGATCAGGATACACAACCACTGCCCTGTTACGAGTCACCGACTGAAGATCAATAGTTACGTCGAAGATTCATACCTTCATAGAGAGACGCGACCTGATCAGCATAACCATTGAACATTAAAGTGGGTTGATGGCGAGCGAACAAACCCGACCCTAAGACTCGTTCCTTGGCCTGCGACCAGCGCGGGTGGTCAACTTCAGGATTAACGTTCGAGTAGAAGCCGTATTCTTTCGGTGCACTTAGATTCCAAGTCGTTGGCGGCTGACGCTCCGTAAACTCGATCTTAACAATTGACTTGATACTCTTAAAACCGTACTTCCATGGTACAACTAACCGAAATGGCGCACCATTTTGGTTGAGTAAATTGCTCCCGTACATCCCTACTGCAAAGATGGTCAAGTCATGATTCGCTTCGTCTAAACGTAATCCTTCGACATATGGAAAGTCGATGCTACTAAAAAACGAACGAGTTCCGCGCATTTCATCTTGATTCAAATGTGTCGTAAACTGAACGTACTTAGCTGAGCCAAGTGGCTCGAATTTTCTCAGCACTTTATGAACGGGCACACCAACCCATGGAATGACCGCAGACCATGCTTCCACACAGCGTAATCGATAAATTCGTTCTTCAAGTGGAATGCCAGCTAAAACATCCTCAAGGGCGTACACACCAGGTTTTGCGACTAATCCTGTCACCTCCACGGACCATGGCTCAATCGTCATTTCACCGGCGTAGCGCGCTGGGTCATCTTTATCTGTGCCGAACTCGTAAAAGTTGTTGTATTGAGTTGTGTAGGGCTCAGGCGTAATTTCAAGTTCCGGCACCGGTTCATGTTTGGTAAATCCGCGGCGATTGATCCAGTCAGGAGGTAGCGCATGTACCGGGAGAACCGTTGTGGCCGCTATTGCTACACCGGTGCTCTTTAATATCTCGCGACGAGAACGATAGACACCTTCTGGCGTAATTGACGACGGTTTGGGCTCATGCTTGACAGGAACTCGAATTAACATGACTTTGCTCTCTCAGTACATTAATTTGGATTACATTTCATTGGCAAAGTTGCGATACATTCGTCCAAAGCGACACGATCACATCCCGGTTTCAGCTTCGTCGCCGCTCTCAGGAGAGCCAACGAAACGGCGCCAAACGAATCCAACCGGTCCGGATAGCGCGTAGCCGATACTGCACAAAAAGAACACGAGCGGCGGATTTACAAAAATAATTGCAAGCACAAGTACCAACACAACGAACGACACATACGGCACACGCCTCTTGATACGGAATAGTTTCGGTGAGTAGTAACGAATGTTCGAGACCATCAACAGCGCAATCGCGCTAACGATCACACCCATTAACACGACAACGAATATATGCGGGGGATGTTGAAAGAAATCACCCCATACCCACACCGCCGAGGCCACGACGCCGCATGCCATTGTCGAAGGTAGGCCGCTAAACGAAGTACTGTCGCCCGCAATATTGAATCTTGCAAGTCTGAGGGCGGCGCATGCCATATACAGGAATGTCATCGCCCAACCAATCTGGTTCAGCGAATTCAATCCCCATTCGAACGCCAACACCCCGGGGGCGACCCCGAATGCAACCATATCGGATAACGAGTCGTATTGCTTGCCGAAATCACTTTCCGCTTTCATCACGCGGGCAACGCGACCATCCAGCGCGTCGAGAATCATGGCAACAAATAACGCGATTCCAGCTAACAGAAATTTGCTTTCGGTGGCTGCTACGATAGAGAAGAAACCAGCAAATAGTGCACCGCTGGTGATGACATTAGGGAGGAGAAACACTCCTCTGCGACCTTTCTGTGCAGCGATGGATCTCGTCTTACTGACCACCGAGAATTTGCTGCGCTTCTGACTCATCAAGTTAATTTCGCGATTTGTCAACCAACTTATTTTCGTCTATCCAAGGCATCATGGCACGCAAGCGTTGACCAACTTGCTCAATAGGATGGTTTTGGCTGAGTCGTCGCATCGCTTTTATGGTTGTTGCACCGGCTTGATTTTCAGTCACAAACTCCCGAGCAAAACTCCCACTCTGAATTTCGTTCAGTATACGCTTCATCTCGGCTTTGGTTGCCTCGTTGACGATTCGCGTCCCGCGCGTTAAGCCACCGTATTCTGCCGTATTGGAAACGGTATACCACATATTCGAGATGCCACCTTCATAGAAAAAGTCGACGATCAATTTGAGTTCGTGTAGGCACTCGAAATACGCCATTTCAGGCGCATAGCCTGCTTCAACGAGCGTTTCAAAGCCAGCCTGAACCAACGCTGCGGCTCCGCCACAAAGCACAGCTTGTTCGCCGAATAAATCCGTTTCGGTTTCCTCACGAAATGTTGTTTCAATGATTCCCGCCCGACCGGCACCAATGGCCATCGCGTAAGACAACGCCGTTTCCTTAGCTTGACCACTAGAGTTCTGCCCAATTGCAATAAGCGACGGCACTCCGCCGCCTTCGGTATAGGTTGAACGAACCGTATGGCCTGGGCCTTTAGGCGCGATCATGATCACGTCGAGATCTTGACGTGCTTCGATCAGACCAAAATGTATGTTAAAACCATGGGCAAAGGCGATCGTCGCTCCCTGCTTTATATTCGGTTCAATTTCATTCGAGTAAATCGTGCGCTGGTGCTCGTCAGGAGTCAAGATCATCACAAGATCAGCGTCTCGTACTGCTTTCACAACCGTGTCGGTTTTAAATCCAGCGTTTTGTGCCTTGATGGCCGAGCCCGAACCATCACGTAGTGCAACCAGGATGTTGGTGACGCCGCTATCCCGCAGATTGTTGGCATGGGCATGACCCTGTGAGCCATAGCCAACAACAACGACTCGCATACTTTGAATGAGCGACAAATCTGCATCTTTGTCATAATAAACTTGCATGGCAATCCCCGTCATGATTAGTGCTAGAGTTCAAGAATCTTGTCACCGCGCCCGATGCCGGAAACACCCGTCCGTACAACTTCTACTATTGATGTCTCACCTATAGCGTGCATGAACGCAAGCAGCTTCTCCGTCGGACCTGTAATTTGCACCGTATACGAATCCGGCGCAACATCAACGGTAGTCCCCCGAAATATTTGGCAGGTGCGGAAAATCTCCTCGCGATGCGCATGGCCTTCCGCACGAACTTTAATCAACATCAATTCTCGCTCAATATGAGCCCCGTCGGTAAGGTCATTGACTTTAACGACCTCAATGAGTCGATTCAGATGCTTTGTGATCTGTTCAATTTTTTGGTCGTCCCCTTCGGTCAGCAGCGTCAGGCGCGACAATGTCGGATCTTCCGTTGGCGCCACGGTTAACGAATCAATGTTGTAATTTCGTTGCGCAAACAACCCAATCACCCGCGATAACGCCCCGGCTTCGTTTTCGAGTAGGACCGCTAACAAACGCCGCATCAAGCAACGCCTTTAGTCAGAACCATGTCTTCTAGCGACCCACCGCGCACGAACATCGGATACACATGTTCGTCAGGGTCTACGTAGGCATTGATAAACACAAGCTTGTGTTTCATCGCCGAGCTGAATGCTTGCTCGACAGCGCTATCGAGATCCGACAGCGTACGCACCGTAAAGCTGCAATGGCCAAATGAGTGAATGAGTTTTTCGAAGTCTGGCAACGCGTCTCGGTAGGTGCTATGCGAGTATCTTCCACCGTATTGCATGTCTTGCCATTGCTTCACCATGCCAAGCGCTTGATTGTTGAGATTAATAATCTTGATCGGCAATGCGTACTGCATACATGTAGATAACTCTTGCATATTCATCATGAAGCTACCCTCGCCGGTGATGCACACTACATCTGCAGCAGGCATTGCAAACTGCACGCCCATGGCCGCCGGCAAACCGAACCCCATCGTACCAAGACCGCCTGAATTAATCCATTGCCGCCCTCTCTGGAATCGGTAGTACTGCGCCGCAAACATTTGATGTTGACCAACATCGCTGGTCACAAATGCTTGACCCTCGGTCTCCCGATATACGGCTTGAATCACTTGCTGCGGCAATAAAGTGCCATTCGAATTGTGCCGCTCACGTTGGTTGTGATCAAGCCCATGCTCCTCTCGCCATCGCGAAATTTGCTGCCACCAAGCTTCAATACTCGCACGGTCGATAGGCCGACTAGGCAATTCCAATTCGAGGGCTGCCAGCAATTCCATTAATACCGGTTTCGCCGAACCTACGATTGGAATATCTGCCGAAATGACCTTAGAAATAGAGGCAGGATCCACGTCAATGTGAATGATTGTCGCCCCAGGACAGAACTTCGCCGGATTGTTTGTTACCCGATCGTCAAAACGCGCACCGACCGCGAGAATCAGATCTGCATGATGCATCGACTTATTCGCTTCATAGGTACCGTGCATGCCCAACATCCCCAAGAACTGGGGATCATCGCCTGGAAACGCGCCTAAACCCATAAGCGTATTAGTCACCGGATACCCGGTCAATTTGGCGACTTTTACCAGCTCTTTGTCGGCATCGCCCTGCACTACCCCGCCGCCTGTATAGATAACCGGACGCTTCGCTTTCAGCAGCGCTATCGCAGCCTTGCGAATCTGCCCTATGTGTCCTTTCAATACCGGCTTATAGGAGCGCAAACTTACATCTTTGGGGTACTCATACTCGCACAGCTCGTTTGGATCCGTGGTATCCTTTGGAACGTCGATCACGATCGGCCCTGGCCGACCAGTCATCGCGATGTAAAAAGCTTGCTTCACGATACCAGGTATATCGCGTGCCGAATTAACGATAAAACTATGCTTTACGATCGGACGCGAAATACCAATCATGTCGGTTTCTTGAAAAGCATCTGTACCGATCACATCGTGCGGAACTTGCGCCGAAATCACGATCATTGGAATTGAATCCATGTAGGCTGTCGCAATACCAGTAATCGCATTGGTTGCTCCTGGCCCCGACGTAACCAGCACGACGCCAGGCTTACCAGTAGCGCGTGCGTAACCATCGGCCATGTGGGTGGCAGCTTGCTCGTGGCGTACGAGGATATGTTCAACCTTTTGCTGCCTAAAAATGGCATCGTAAATGTGTAACGCTGCACCGCCGGGATAACCGAAGATGTGTTCGACGCCTTCGTCCTGCAATGCACGTATCAGCATTTCACCGCCCGAGAGCATTTCAGTCATGGCACATTAGATAAATACTGTTGCAATAGGCTGGCGGTACACCCCGAGGCCAATGTGCAACGAAAGAAATCAACGCATAAAACAGGAAGTGAAAACGAGTGCTGGTCAATAACAAAAGCGCACTCGCAGAAGACAGCAAATTTTAATTCCGATTACCTGACTTGAACGGGCATACAGTTTTTCATGCAAAATCTACCAAGGATTAACCGTGTTGTCCTACATCCTTTCGAAGTACCTGCACCAGTTCGCAAAGATCAGTCGGGAGTGGCGAGTTGAACGTCATGGGCTCACCTGAACGGGGATGATTAAACGACAACCTCCTTGCATGCAAAGCTTGTCGCGGAAAATTGACAAGCATGCTTCTTAGCTGCGGAGTTGATCCATCCGGCACTGTGGACTTAATTCCATACTTTTTATCCCCGACAATCGGTAAGCCGATGCGCGCAGCATGCACCCTGATTTGATGGGTTCGCCCCGTCTGCAACTCAGCGTTTACTAGTGCATGTGCACGAAAATTAGCGATTGGCGTCAACATCGTGGTCGCATTCCGACCATCGTGCCGTACCGTTTGGCGCGTGCGATCTCGTGAACTTCGACCGATCGGGAGATCGATAACGCGTCTTTCACGTACATGACCGTTAACCACAGCTACATATGAGCGCGACACGGCACGTTTGGATAAAGCCTCGACCAATCGTACACGTGCTAATTCTGAGGCCGCAATAACCATAAGTCCGGTTGTATCCTTGTCGAGCCGGTGCACGATGCCAACCCGCGGCAGCTCGCTCAAACTAGGACGCATTGACAATAAGCCATTCGCTAAAGTAGGGGCTACGGTTGCTGCACCAGGATGCACTACCAGTCCAGACGATTTGTCGATTACAAGGATATCAGCATCCTCAAAAACAACCTTGACGGACAGATCCACCGCCGTTTCCCAATCCTGTCGCGGTTGAAACTCACCAGCAACCTCAATGACCTCACCACCGTTCAGTCGATAGTTGGGTTTAACGGTATGGCCCGCTACGGTGATCGAGCCGTCTCGAATCCATTTTGTAAGTTGCGTCCTTGAGACATCCGTCAATTGACGTGCCAACGCGCTATCAAGCCGTTCGCCTATCTCGGAATCTGCTAAACGGAGCTTTTTTCGATAGAGTGCCAATTTACTGATCGTCCACGTGTCTACCTAGAATACCCTATTCGCTCTGGAGCTCGTATTGACTAAAACTCATACTATCGCCCTGCTCACACTGGCAGCATGGTTTACGGTTGGATGCAGCTCGCTTTCCAACATCAAGTCGAAAGAAGAAATGGAGTTGACCAGTGAGCAAAAACTATACGAAGCAGCGCAATCGGCCATACGCTCAGGCAATTACACGACTGGTATCGAACGTCTGCAAGCCATTGAGACGCACTTCCCGTTCGGGCAGTTCGCTGAGCAAGCCCAGTTAGAGCTTATTTATGCAAACTACATGAAAAGCGATTACGCAGCAGCAACTGTCGCAGCCGAACGCTTTATTGAGCTACACCCCAAACATCCTCACGCAGATTACGCCTATTACATGCGTGGGTTATCAAGTTATGAGCGTAATCGCGGTTTCTTTGATCGTTTTCTTGGTTCCCCGCAAGCATCCCGCGACGTGAGCGAAGCGAAACAAGCATTCATTGAATTCAATGAATTACTTCTCATCTATCCGCACAGCTTATACGCCAAAGAGGCGAAGGCACGCATGATTCACCTACGAAACATCATCGCAGAACATGAATTGATGGTAGCGAAGTACTATCTCAATAACGATACATGGATCGCCGCTGCCAATCGTGCTTCCGGTATCGTTGAGAATTTTCCTTCTAGTGCATCGGTACCAGAAGCCCTCGCAATCGTGGTTGAAGCCAACTATAGGCTTGGACTCGAAAAACCGGCAAACGATGCTTTGCGTGTACTGGCATTGAATTTTCCAAACTATACGGCATTTAACGACGAAGGTATGCTGGTGTTACGCGATGCGATTAAAAATCGAGATAGGAGTCTCGCAAATATCATGACATTCGGTCTGTTGGATCGACCAGAAGTTCCACCACCACTAGAAATCTTCGTCCCCGAGTCGCCGCAAACAGCCGAAGCCCAAGGTGCCGTAGCCAATCAAAATCAAAACTGAACGAACCTGCCCTCATAGTAAACGAAAGAGAGCATAAAGGTTGGAGTAGTCTCAGACTTGATTAAAAACGTATCACGGAGCCTCGATAAGCACCCGACCGTTAGCCTAAACCTCCCAGCAATACAGAAAACACCCCGACTATCAAGAATGGCTCGGCCTGCCCCGCTCTCGATTTTGAAACGCCGCAAGTATCCAACATGCAGCGCCAATGCACACCGCTGAATCGGCGACATTGAATATCGGAAAATTGAACCAACCGTAGTTAAAGTGGATAAAGTCGACAACGCAACCGTACATCACGCGATCAATTAAGTTTCCGCCGGCGCCTCCCATAATCAACGTAAGTGCTAGCACATAGAAAGCCAATGGGTTCTTAAACTGCCTTAGCCGCCAAATCTCCCAACCGAAATAGATCACGATTAGACTACCGACAATCGTCAAAAAAGTGGTGAACCCTTGTAGGATGCTGAACGCGGCACCTGTATTGCAAAAATAACGAAACGTTAAAAACGGCAATACCTGCAATCCGTCAAGATACATCAATTTATCAACCGCTAAATACTTCGTAAATTGATCTAAAGTGCAGGTGCCGGCCACACCTACATACGCCCACCACCATCTCGGGTTGACGCTAACCGATTTCAGCTCGATGCTCCTTAAACCACGCGCGAGCCAATTCAAGATCTAACGCAATCTGGCGCTTAAGTATGTCCACGCTCTCAAAGCACACATCGTCTCGAAACTTGTGGTGAAAGGTGACCGTGATACGACAACCATAGATATCTTCATTGAAATCGAATAGATGAACTTCTAACAAAGGTTCGACGCCGTCGACGGTCGGTCGCGTTCCTACGTACGCCGAACCTTCATATGGACGATCCAATCCAGTGACCGTCACGGCGAAAATACCTTCTAATGCCGACCGATATCGCTGCAACCGAATATTGGCGGTCGGTGCGCCAAGCTGGCGACCCATACGTTGACCCACGACCACCGTACCCATCATGAAGTACTTACGGCCAAGTAGTTTTTCCGCCAGTGCGAAGTCCCCGCAATGAAGCGCCTCCCGAATCCGCGTACTCGACACGCGTTCGTGATCGAATACCATCGTACCGAAGTGCGTGACGCCAAAGCCATATTGTTTCCCGGCGGCTTGAAGCATCGTGTAGTCGCCCTCAGCGTTCTTTCCAAATCGAAAATCATCACCCACCACTAAATAACGCACGCCGAGAATGCGTACAAGAAAATCCTCGATGACTGTACTCGCAGACGTAACGCTGGTCGCTTCATTAAATGGAATGCACAAGACATAGTCGACATGACTTTTGCTCAGAATAGCGATTTTCTCTCGAAACCTGGTAAGTCGAGCCGGTACGATCGCTCCTCGAAAATACTCGCGCGGTTGGGGCTCGAATGTCACGAGCATGCTCGTGCATTGAAGTTCATGAGCTTTCGCTCGCAAGTGCGAGAGTAGCATCTGATGACCGTGATGGATCCCATCGAACGTGCCAATCGTTAACACACCGTTGCGATGCTTGTCGCGCACGTTATGCAAACCCCGAATGAGTTCCAAATGTACTCCTAAACCTTATGCATTACGTGGCGCAGTCGTACGCCGCAAATTAACAGCGAGAGCGCATACACGCCTGCACCGCAAATCACCATGATTCCAATCTGTACCGCGCGACGCCATTCTGTTGTAGTTGTCCATGTATCGAAATCCCAGTTTAGCCACGTAAGACAAACCATCATCACGCTACAACTGACAACGCTCGCAAAAACGACGTGCCACAACGACGACTGAGGTCGATATTCTCCGCTAATGATCAATCCACGTAGTAAAAGGTACGCGTGTACGAATGCCGCAATAGTAGTTGAATAGGCGATACCTAGTAAGCCTAGCCACCAAAACAAACTTAAACTCAACACAATATTCACGCCAACGCCAATCGTGGCGTAAACAAAGGGCGTATGCATGTCTTCGCGGGCGAAATAGCCTGGTCCAAGCACGCGAGTAATGACCATGGGCAACAGACCGATCGCAAAAGCCTGCAACGCGATCGCGGTCATTTGAACATCAGTCACCTCGAATGCGCCACGCAAAAAAACGGACGCTAGTATGGGTTTAGCTAGATAGTAGAGCGCCACCGCTGCAGGTAGCCCAAGAATGATGCCGATGCGCATGCCCCAATCTAGTGTTTCACTAAAAAGCGCATGTTTTTCAGTCCGATGCAAGCGTGAAAGATTCGGTAGGAGTACCGTCTGTAACGCTATTGCAAGGAGAGCCATGGGCAGCTGAATAAGTCGATCGGCGTAGTAGAACCAAGATACGGTACCGATCGTCAACTGTGCGCAAAGTATCGTACCTACCAAGATGTTGATCTGCCCCGCAGAAGCAGCGTACACACCCGGTAAGATCAACTTGAACATTCGTCGCACCCCAGGATGGCGGAAATCAACTCGAGGCCAACGGAGTAAATTCAAACGACCCAACGCTACAACATGCGCAGCTAACTGCAAGAATCCAGCTACGAGAACACCCCAGGCCATCGCCCGCGCCACATGACCAGCAATCATCGCAGCCCACACTGCGGCTACTACCACACACACACTAAGTAACAGAGGCGCCGCTGCCGTGACAGCATAACGTTGATAACTGTTAAGCACTGAGCCGGCGAATGCTGTCAGCGATATGAGTCCTAAATACGGGAACATAACACGGAGCATGCCGATCGCGGCATCATAGCGTGGTTCGCCAATCCATGCCCGCAGCGTGAATAAATCAATCAACTGCGGTGCGATGAGCACCCCAGCGAAGGACAACACAAGCATGATCAGCGCAAAGCTTCCTGCCACGTGTTGCACAAATTCATTGAGATTCGCTTGTGATTCATTCTGCCGATAGTCAGCGAGCACTGGTATGAATGCTTGCTGAAATGCGCCTTCCGCAAATAGCCGGCGAAAAAAATTTGGAATCTTGAATGCTACGAAGAATGCATCCGCGATAGGACCTGCGCCTAAAAAGTAGGACACAACGATGTCGCGTACGAGTCCGCCCACGCGTGACAGGCCCGTCAACGACGCCACCACGATGCCTTTGCCGGTCAAGTTGGTGGCGTCGCGGTCGTTCCTAGTGATGTCCTCGACGGTCAATCGATCTCTTTAAAGCGACTTATGCGTCTAGCAAGCAAAAAACTCGGGCTCATGCCAATGCCACTAAAATTCACGCTTTCAAGCAATGGCATGACGGCCTCTGGTACAACAGTTTGGCACATTCACTATCAGCGAAAAAGCGTGCAAGGCAAAACGTACGCCGTAATCAGCGAAATTCGGCGAAACGGTCACAGATGCGCACCGCAATTAAGTCAACCATAAACGCCATTGAAGCCGGCGAGAAAGATAAAGCCGAAGAAGCTTTCAAATCGGTATCAAGCATTCTTGATCGGTACGCACACCGGGGGCTGATTCACAAAAACAAAGCGGCACGACATAAAGCACGATTGAACGCTAAAGTTAAAGCGTTAGCTAGCTAGATCAACGCCAAATTGTCGCGATGAATCATTTCTGGTTGATTCGTATAGCCTAGCAGCGTTTCGATTTCACTCGACGCGTGTCCCATGATGATGCGCGCTTCCCGATCGCTGTAGTTTGACAGTCCTCTCGCAACTTCGTTGCCGTGCACATCTCTTACAGTGATCAAGTCCCCGCGATGGAACTGGCCACTCACTGCCCTAATGCCGATAGGTAATAAACTGACGCCGTTGTTCGCAAGTGCGTGCACGGCGCCTTTATCTACTTGCACATTGCCGCGACTGCGTAATTGTCCAGCAATCCATTGTTTGCGAGCATCTACAGGGCTAGTATCCGCGATAAGATGAGTACCTACTGCAGCGCCTCGCAAAAGTCGCGTTAGCGAGCTGCCATCGCGTCCGTCAGCAATCCACGTATCGCAACCTGATTTAGCTGCAAAGCGGGCTGCTTCTATTTTTGTCGCCATGCCTCCTCGGCCAAGGGGTCCTGGCTTGCTATTCACCATAGCATCAAGCGCTTTATTGAATGGCGACTCGCACATGACTAGTTTTGCATCTGGAGACGTGCGCGGGTCCGCATCAAACAAGCCTTCCTGATCGGTCAAAATGATCAACCTGTCAGCTTGCAGCAACGCAGCAACTCGCGCCGCTAACGTATCGTTATCACCAACTCGAATTTCGTCGGTAGAAACCGAATCGTTCTCATTAATGACCGGTATAACGCCGTGCTGGAGCGAGGAGTTAATCGTAGATCGTGCGTTGAGGTAGCGCTCCCGATCCCTTAGATCATCATGCGTGAGTAACACCATGCCCGTATGTAGACCCATAAGCTGAAAGCGTTTTGCATAAGCATGCACCAGACCTATTTGCCCTACTGATGCTACAGCTTGTAACATGGGCAACTCATGTGGCCGCTCGGTTAACTTAAGTTGATGAATCCCCTCGGCAATGGCGCCGCTCGAAACGACAACGATCTTTATTGATGCTTTTCGCAATGCCATGATTTGATCGCAAAGCGCATCTAAACGCGCTTCTGCTAATCCCAAGCCATCAGATACGACGGAACTACCTATCTTGAGTACCCATGTCCTAGCGCGCTTCATTGAGGCTTGTCGTTGCTCAACCACGACGATAGATGACCTCGGGCGTGTCTCTAGCGTTAGCGGCCGGCATCTCGTTGGATTTCGTTCGACGCAGAAAGTCGTCCAAGACCTCTTGGTTTAAGGCTTCGCTATAGCTTTCACTCATACTGGGCTGCCGTTCGATGGCTTGCATAAGCGTGGCCATCAAAGCGCGAATCCCTTTATGCACAACTGCCGAGATATCAAAAATAGGGCGGTCGGGATGTAGTTTGCGCAAGCTCGCCTTGACTTTGGCCGTGTTCGTCGCCGAGGCTAGATCGGTCTTGGTCAAAACAGACCATATTTCACGATCTGCCAGTGTTGGACTATACGCTTTAAGTTCCTGTTCAATGGCGATAAGGTTTTCGCAAGGATCGCTGCCATCTACAGGGGAGACCTCAATCAGATGCAATAACAATCGTGTCCGGCTCAAGTGTTTTAAAAAACGTGTACCCAGACCATAGCCGTCGGCTGCGCCTTCAATCAAGCCCGGAATGTCAGCCATCACAAAACTACGGGCCGGATCAATTTGAACGACGCCTAAGTTCGGTACGAGCGTCGTAAACGGATAGTCGGCAATAGTCGGCCGCGACGCTGAAACGACACTTAACAAAGTTGATTTTCCAGCATTGGGTTTACCAAGCAAACCGACATCCGCGAGCACTTTCAAAAGCAGCCGCAACCGTTTCGACCCGCCAGCCAACCCTGTCTCGGTTTCCCGCGGGGCGCGGTTCGTACTTGAGCGGAACGAGTGATTGCCGCGACCGCCTTTGCCGCCATGTGCTACAACAACTAATTGACCCGGTTCGGTTATATCAGCAATGTACTCGTGCGTCGTGTCGTTGATCACGCTTGTACCACAAGGGACGTCAACGATCAAATCCTTCCCGCTAGCCCCAGTCTTCATGCTGCTGCTGCCTGGGCGACCATTGCTCGATTTAAGAAGAGGACGATATTTGAAGTCAACAAGGGTATTAAGCGCGGCATCGCCTCGAAACACAATGTTGCCACCATGACCGCCATGACCGCCATCAGGTCCACCCTTCGGCAAATTCGGTCCCCGATGGAAACTCATGCAGCCGTCACCGCCACGCCCAGCGATTACTTCTAGCGTGACCTCATCAACAAACATCATGAGAACAACGACAAGGTAGGTGCCCGACGTGAGTGGACTGCGCCCTCACTTGACCAAGCGCAAGCTATGTTTGATGCCGCATAGGGAGCGAAAAAGGCTTGGTATCCTGCAACAGCTGAGTTCGTCAAAGAGGTTACTGCAATAGGTGGTTGTACGGCGTATTTTGTACTGTAGCTGCTTTTATTATTATACTTATTCTATTGCATCTTCATAGGGCTAAACAAGAGAAGAGAATCCATTTTTAAGAACGCGGACATCCGAAATTTAAGATACTTATTCTTCAAAAAGGAAAAATCAGCTGGGGATGGTCCTTCTGTTTGTTGGTGGTTTGTATTTTGGTGTGGACCAGATACTAGAAGGAGGAACCCTAAAAGAATATACACGAGCGGGTATGCTCATTGGGTCGCTACGAGTGCTTGGGATGGGTTCTTACTTGGGTATGACATATTCGAAGAAGAGGCCACACTTAAAGAAAAGAGCGATCAATCGGCACACCCAGATACCAGCCGCATTAGACACTGACAATAGGCTTCCTGTGGCTTATAGCGTTTCTTGTGCGTGCGCGTCTTGATACGCCGTATCTAAAAACTCCGCCCACGCATGCCAACGAATCTCTTAGGCTCCGTAGCTGCTTTCGCCACGGCGGCACCAGCAATAGGACTTGCGCTTATTGGAGTCAGTCTTTTCGTTGCAGGCAGGGCTATACTTTTAACATTTAGTGATGGTTGTTACTGAACATGAAGAAAGAAAAAAGAAATTAACACAAGCTAGCATTGTTCTCAGCTTGAACTTATTCTTACTGGTACCGCTCTCTTTGTTCTTGGTGGTTTACCATATTCTGAAATGCCAAAATCCATTATGGCTTCTGGTTCTTGGATTCTCCCTTTCTATTCTGGCTTGGGTAGCTTATAAATCTGGTATGGTTTCAAGAGCAGGAAAAATCTTACGTCGTGATCCTACGGTATCGTACGATCCTTTGAAATAATGCGTAAAGGGTTGGTCTATACCTTTTTTGGGTTCGGGGTCTTTTTTGTTGCGTACGTGGTCTCGTCTATCTTTGTTGGCTTTTCTTTTCGTCAACGGGGTGGACCGCGACCCCTCAAAACCTTATGGCAACCTGACCTAAATTGATTGGTATTTCGGTGTTAAACAACACTTGTTGTGACGGGGTTCGGTACCACTCAACTAGTTAAAAGGCATCTCTACCCCATTCGCTATAGCCGGTCAGCGGTACAAATGTTGGGATCTAGCTAGTTGCTACGTTGACGTAAGTTCGCTGATGCACACCGTGTTTACGAAAAACCACCGTACCGGCTGCCGTTGCGAACAACGTATGGTCTCGGCCACAGCCCACATTATCACCAGGGTGATACTTCGTACCACGCTGTCGAACTAAGATATTGCCAGCTTGAACGCGTTCGCCGCCATAGTGCTTGATTCCTAACCGCTTTGACTCGGAGTCACGGCCATTGCGCGTACTACCACCTGCTTTCTTATGTGCCATAACGCCTCCCTAATGCGTAATGCCTACGATTTGCACCGCAGTAAATTCCTGTCTATGGCCTGCACGCCTTAAATAGTGCTTCCGACGCTTAAATTTAATGACGCGAACTTTGGCATGGCGACCTTGTTCCAATACCTTGGCCGTTACTCGCGCACCATCTACCAGAGGGGTGCCGATCTTGACCGATTCGCCATTGACAACCATGAGAACTCGATCGAATTCAACATCCGCTCCAACTTCGGCATCAAGCTTCTCAATTGCTAGCCGTTCCCCTTCTTCAACCCGATGTTGCTTACCGCCCGTTTCAATGATTGCGAACATACCACTAACTCAACACCTTAGATAGAATCAATGCACAAACATGGTCGCAGTAGTTTAGCTGTCGGGTAGCGTACGAAGCGCCTACCGCCTGAAGCGTAGACCGAAGTGCAGATAGAATTTTACTCACGGCACCGTTAAATTGCTGGCCTATGACGACATATATAGCATATTGATCCTATTAACTCTATCTGTTCAACGTCAATCATTCATTGAATAATCCGATTCCAATTAGCGATTCCCATGTCGCTGATTCTTTTAGCGAAATTACCTACCTTGTTCATGAAGAGATTGAGGCAGCAGAGCATTTAATCCGGGAAAACCTAAAGACGGATGTCGATACGGTCTCCACCATCGGCGAATATATCGTTGAGTCCGGCGGGAAAAGACTTCGCCCTATAACCGCGATACTTATTGCGCGCGCGTTAGATTACCAACAACACGATCTCATTCATTTAGCCGTGTTGATTGAATTTCTTCATACCGCGACACTGCTTCACGATGATGTGGTTGATAGCTCAAAGAGACGACGCGGACGCAAAACGGTCAATTTGCTCTGGGGCAATGCGCCTAGCGTATTAGTTGGCGATTTTCTGTATTCACGCGCATTTCAACTGATGGTTGAAGTCGGCCGCATGGACATCATGGCCGTCATTAGCGAAGCGACGAATCTCATCGCAGCTGGCGAAGTTAAACAACTCGAGCATGTCGGTAACCCAGATCTTGGCGAGGCGGAGTACATGGAAATCATTCGATGTAAGAGTGCATTGCTCTTTCAGGCTGCAGCCGAGACAGGCGCCACACTTGCCAACGCAGGTCAAGATGAAGTGGAGGCTGCTCGATTGTTTGGATTGCATTTTGGGCTAGCGTACCAACTTATTGACGACATGCTGGACTATGCAGGCGACAGCGTACAACTAGGCAAGAATGTGGGCGACGATCTTGCCGAAGGAAAGCCCACGCTTCCCCTCATATTCGCCATGCGCTACAGTGCAGACGAACAAGCTGAAACCATTCGCACCGCGATCCGTAATCATTCCGCGTCTGAACTGGAACAGATCATGCAAATCGTCAAACAGTCCGGAGCGTTAGGCTACACCCGCGCAAACGCGATCGCCCAGACTCATCTTGCTAAAAGTTCTCTCTATCGATTACCACCAAGTCGATATCGAGATGGCTTAAACAGGATGGCCGATCTAGCTCTCGATCGTATCCAGTGACTCAAGCTAACATATGCGAGTAACGAGATCTATAGGCAGCCTACTAGAATTGATGCCGCATAACCCATCTAACAGCGCACCTAATGGCCATAAGGTGTCGAATTTACCCATCCGTCGGAGTGTAGCTCAGACTGGTAGAGCACCGTCTTCGGGAGGCGGGGGTCGCTGGTTCAAATCCAGTCACTCCGACCACTTAAATGCCTTTTTGTTTGGCATCGTCCATTTTTCGCTGCAGGCGCCGCATACCGTTTAGCCACCTTTCAATATCGCTATTCTTGCGATCCATCCAAGTTTGAGCAATAGCATCCGTCAGAATTAAAAATCGCTCGGTTTCAATGGCGTTGGCTACCATTGTTGCAACTTCCTCCGGCTCCTTAATAGGGCCTGCAGCCGCTTGCGCGAACGGGGAACTTCGGTTGCTGAGCATGGGCGTATTGACACCCAGCGGCGCGAGTAATGATGTCCGAATGCCCTGGTCGTGATAGGTAATTGACAACCACTCAGCGATTGCAACAACCGCGTGTTTAGTCGCTGCGTACACCATATTGCCATGCGTGGTAAGAATGCCAGCCATTGAAGCCGTATGGACAAAGTAGCCGCTACCACGCTCAAGCATGCTCGGCAAGGCAGCTCGAATCGCATAAACGTGCGCCATCACGTTGACGTTCCATTGATCGAACCAAGCTTGCACTTCTACTTCAAGTGGGTCCCCGCCAGTTGCGATCCCCGCGTTGCTAAAAAATAGATCCACAGGACCAAATGCCGACTGAGCGGTCTCGACAGCGGCTTCGATGTCCTTTTGAACACCCACATCGCACGGTACCGCGCGACCGTTAATTTCCGATGCAACCTTATCGGCGGCAGCTGCATTTATGTCTGCGATGAGAACATTAGCGCCACGTGCAGCGAACACGCGACTGCACGCTGCGCCGATGCCGCTCGCACCTCCCGTCACAATGCATGTCTTGTTCTTGAATTCCATGCTACTCAGGTATAGCGAGACAATGTGCATTATGAACAGGTTTGTTAACATGATGCCTTTCACGCAATCTCTATCACGAGCAACATGAAATATTTGCATACCATGGTTCGAGTCAACGACATTGACAAGTCCCTGAATTTCTACTGCGACCTCTTAGGTTTGAAGGAATTACGCCGCATCGACAACGAAGGTGGGCGATTTACGTTGGTCTTTCTTGCAGCGCCAGGTGATGAAGCCGCACAGATTGAACTTACCTACAACTGGGATCCAGAACCACTCGCTGGCGGTCGAAATTTCGGACACCTAGCCTATCAAGTTGAGAACATCTATGACACATGCAAACGTCTCAAGGACGGCGGCGTTTTGATCAATCGCCCGCCACGCGACGGCTATATGGCTTTTGTCCGATCACCTGACAACATCAGTGTGGAAATTTTGCAGCGCGGCGCGCCATTGCCACCCGAAGAACCATGGCAGTCAATGGAGAATAACGGTGAGTGGTAAAGGTAACTGATGGATTCCTGATAGGAAATCAGCTCAGGATATGTATTCGGGAGTAGTCAGCGTTGCAACTACACGTGTCGCTCGTGCGAATTCATCCACAGCCGCGGCAAGGTGAGTGGGGCTGATTGTTCCAGCTCTCGTTTCAAACAACAGCTATTGTCGGCCAAGATGTGCATGGAAACGAATCCGCCTACTAAAACCACCCACATCGGGATATATTCCGCCTGTAGATACCAACGCTGATCCAACATCGGTACGGCAATAAAAAATCGAAAAAAGTAGAAGAACATGAAAACCATGTTGATTAAAGCGCAACCCCTAATCAACATCACACGAACGGACGGAACAATCGTCAATAAGGCTAGCAGACTGGTTGTACAAAGTGCGACGACCAGCAACAAATCAAAACGGACAAAGTAAGTTAAACAAAGTAACGTAATTGCTAGAAAAAAATTAAAGATTTTCATTCATTTTTATTTCAACCTCGTCAACATAGCAACGATTGTTGCCGATCAAGTATTGCCATTGCCCACCTGTGGCTCAGCACCCACTGTACCAACCATCCGTTTACACGGCGGCCCAATCGGTTCGCGACATAGTAGCCAGAGCACAACTACTCATGCTACTACGCGCATTCGCCTATTCAAATATTATCAGAAGAGGACTGATAGGATGAACTACATTGGTGCGAATCCAATCTATGAACGCTAACTGACTGCTTCCTGCTCTAAACTCATGATGCTGCGCTGGCACACTTGAAAAGTATGACACAAGCATGATCTCTCCACAAGACCTACCCACTACTCGTCGTATGCCCATATCACGCGATGAATCCTCACTGAATCTTGAATACTAAGGCAAGGACATTTAGGCACAATACGTGGATTCGGTTACGCAATCATTGGATAATGCGTAACCTATAACTACGGGCCATGATGGATCTCATGTCGAATTCTCGTCGCGCAATACTGATCACTGCAATATGCGGTACGATGCTCACCGCTATTTCAGCTACAACAGACGAAAGTGCTGAGACAATTGATAACAACCTTATCGCTGAGACGAGTTACGGGACTGTCCGGGGCATTGAGAGCCGTAGTCACATAGATATCGTAGCTTTCCGGGGGATTCCATACGCGCAAGCGCCGGTTGGGGATTTGCGTTGGCGCCTACCACAACCGCCGCAAGCATGGGAAGGAGTCCGAGACGCCGACGAATTCGGATACAGTTGCCCCCAGCCGGTAATCGAAGAAGGTTTCTACGCCTCACAACCACATCCAATGAACGAAGACTGTTTGTTCCTTAACGTTTGGACCAGTTCAACTTCGCCTAATGCTGGATTGCCTGTGATGGTTTGGATCCACGGTGGCGCCTTTCAGACTGGTTCAGGCTCACTATCAGTCTATCATGGCAGCTCGCTTGCGAACGAAGGCGTGGTGGTCGTTACACTGAATTACCGTTTAGGTGTGCTCGGTTTCTTTGCTCACCCAGCTTTAAGTGCTGAATCCTCGTCTGGAGTTTCCGGCAATCAGGGAATTCATGACCAGATCGCTGCATTGAGGTGGGTACAAGACAACATCGCTGCATTTGGCGGCGATCCCAGTAACGTTACCATCTTCGGCGAATCCGCAGGATCGGCAAGCGTTTGCTATCTCGTCGCGACCCCTCTCGCTAAAGGGCTATTCCAGAGAGCGATTGGTCAATCTGCAGGCTGTTTTGCCAAGCATGCAACCCTTGAGGAATCAGGCGATTGGCGCCAAGGCGGCGCACTGGCTGTAGATGAAACCAAGGCTGGATACAAGATAGGTCATGAGATCGCCACAGCGCTAGGCGCAACGTCCGAAGAGTCCGACACCATAGCAATGATGCGCCAATTAACGCCGGATGAAATGGCATCGCGGCTGGCAGAACATGAGGTGGCTCCTCATTGGCGTTCTATATTCGTTGATGGCGTTTTGTTCCCTAAACAAATGCGCATGTTGATCGCAGAAGGTGAGTCTAGTCAAGTTGACACGATAGTAGGGTCGACTCGAGACGAAAGCACGACCCTCTTTGTCGGGCTACCAGATTTGTCTCGTGACGATTGGGAAGCGAACCTACGTAAAAACCTACCTAGGTACGCCGACGATCTCATAAGTGCTTATGAGAGTGACATTGAAACCTCGACCATCAAAGCGACTCAGGAAATCTTGTCAGATAGTCTTTTTGCAGCTGAGATGCGGACCTGGGCGCAGCTTGTTGAAGCAAAGGGTAACAACGCGTATCTATATGTGTTTAACCACGCCCCCCCTTTGCAAGAGTATGGTCGCAGTCTGGGCGCATTCCATGCCAGTGAAATTCAATACATCTTCCAAAGTCATGAAGGCGAAAACACTGAAGATGGATTGCCTGTGCTATGGGATGAATCAGATCGAATGGTTGCACAGCAGATTCGGGCTTACTGGCTCAATTTTGCGAAAACCGGAAATCCGAACGGCGACGGTTTGGCGGATTGGCCAGCCTATTCCACAAAAAACAATGCTTCGCTTGCAATTGAAGAAAAGCCGCACACAGTTATCAATTTTCGCAAAATGAAACTTGACCTACTTGAACAGATCATGCGGGCCGGGTTTGCAGTTTCTGCATCAAATGCTGAATAACGTTCGATGACTAGCGCAACCTTGAGCTGAGGATTTCGAAGTGTGCTAAGAACTTAGCCGCACCATCAAGTAATCATCGTCGCTATTTTGCTTGCTTGCCTTGCTGACCCTGAGACATAACGATACTCGTATGTATGGGTCGTATAGCCTTTTGTCGATCGCGTGCGTTGTCGATAGCGTAGCCAATTCCTCCGAATATCAACGCGCCAGCGGCTGCAACCGAGAATTTCTCGCCTGAGGTAAGGATATTCTCACTGGAGCTCGTACCTGTCAATACGGAAACAATGCCGCCTCCAAGTCCGCTTGTAACGTCGGCACTAATATACAAAAGGACTGCACCAAGACCTGCACCGATATAGGTTGCAGTCCGCGACCGCTTCAGTTCGGGAATCTCAACTCTTCGGTATTGTGTTTCACCATTGGGAGCCGAATAAGTGAGGTCAAGCGTCGAGTTCCGTGTCACACTTTGGGAACATGGCGTTGTGCATTCCCAACCCGTATTAGATGTTACGGAAACGCCGCTGGGAACCGATTCGACCACTAACGTCGCTTGATTGGGAATCGCAGCGCAACCGGTTGCCATTGCAATGCATAGCATACTCGCACATACTGACCCTTTTAACAGGACCAGCAGATACGCAGAATTCCAACCTACGCTTGTCATGGATTTTCCGTTGATCTGTTTGGCAACTCTAGCACGTAAAACGTATGACATGTTGGGCACTCCTCTAGTCACTCACTCTCACTAACATTGTAGATTGACGAAATAAGTTCTTAATGCTTTGAGCCAATTGCAATTTAAAGCATTGAACTAAACCGTCTCACTGGCACAGACCGAATAGCCGCGAGATCGCAATCATGTCCAGCACGCCGTGAATGATGATTGTCGTTGTCATTCAACGTAACAGTGCTTACCTTGAACTTTGGCGCATCAATCGTTTATTGTTTGGTATCTGACGGACAAAACCCACCAAGTTGTAACGTCACATACTTAAGTTACTGTTCAACACGACGTCAGTTCATTTTGCTAGGCGATTAACTTTCGCGTGTGTGCCATCGGGACTTTATTTTCGGTTAGAAGCAAATCACAAAGCGCAGCTCTTTCAATGGGTGGATTCAAAGGGCCACTGGCCGATACTTTGTGGTCAATTACAAGACGCGCCCATAGTAAGCGCGTTGCGTCCCCACTATTCATTGCTAGTTTCACGCCTTCCCAAGCCATCAGTATGGCAGAGCTCACATGGTAGAGAGCTGTAGTTACGGTGCGAAATTGCATCTCTTTGCCAGCCTCTGCAGTATCTGTTGCATACCTCTCGGTTTTATCCAGCCACCCCTTTAACTCGTACGCAAACTCCGGTACTGCCTCTTCGCACTCGTCAATTCGCTGATGTAATAAAGCAATATAAGGCCCTAAGCAATCGCTTCGACCAATTGCTCGGCGTACCGCGTCAATCGCGACGATATTTGATGTCCCTTCCCATATAGAGCCTAGCTGCGCATCGCGAACGAGTCTAGGATTTATGAAATCTTCAATATATCCGCATCCACCTCTCATTTCCATCGCGTCGCTGCAAACCTGACGAGCGTCGCGTGTCGCTCGCATTTTCAAAATCGGTGTTGCTAACCTCGCCACCGCCTTAGCTTCATTGGAGCCCAAGCCCCCTTTCTCAACAATATCCAGCTGCTCAGCGACGAACGCCCACATCGATATCGACTGTTCAGAAGGAAGGCATAATTTCAGTAACTGACGACGCGCAAGCGGTAGCTCAATTAATGGACGACCAAACGCCATTCGATGCCTAGACACGGTATTTGCATCGTGTACGGCGCGCCGCATAAGTGCGGATGACTTCACTCCATTACTCAAGCGCGACCAATTGATCATTTCAAGCATCTGTTTGAAGCCAGCGTCAACATCGCCGACGAGATGCGCCAAGGCACCGTCAAATTGCAACTCGCCGCTTGCCATAGATCTTGTGCCCAATTTATCTTTGAGCCGTACTATCCGGATGCGATTCCGCGTTCCATCTTCAAACTGTCTTAGCAACGCGAACAGAGCGAGTCCACTTGTCCCACTAGGTCCTCCCGTCGGTCTGGCCAAGATCATCGCCACATCGGCATCAGCATTTGAGCAGAACCACTTATCACCGAATAACCGCCACTGGCCGTCTTTGAAGACCGCTTTCGTTTCAATTTGGCCTACATCGGAACCACCCGCCTGTTCAGTAATGAACTGCGCCCCTTGCCATAGCATCGACATGTCCATTGACAACATTCGAGGCAAGACTTTTGCTTTTAACTCAGCGTTGCCGAACCGACTGATCACGTGAGCGGCCGAGTCGGTCACGTTGATTGGGCAACCTAAACCAAACTCTGTTTGGTTGAAGAGAAATGTATGAAGATGCTTTGCAAAGAGCGGCATAGGTTGATCCCAGTGCCGCAGCGTGGGGCGATGGGACATAGCGTGGATACCGTAGTCCCCGTATGCAGCCTGTTCCAGGGCATGGTAACTAGGATGGTATTCAATCCATTGCCGATCTTGTCCGTATTTATTCCTCTGGTGAAGTATTGGCACGTAACGATTCGCCAGCATTGCATGATCATCTAGATCGTTCGCCGCTCGAAAGCCAAGATCCTCAAGTTGCGGCCATATCGCTTCACATAAACCATCGTCCAGATAAATCTGCGCGAGATCTCGCAACGTTCGATCCTGAACGAAAAAGTTTTGGCCTTTCGTATCCGGCGCCATAGCGCCTAATTTGAGCGTCTCGGACATAAACTGGAAATCAAAAGCCTGCTTGTGCCTGTATCATAAAAACAATCTTCCGGTCATTTTTTGATTAATAGAGGGGCGACAATGGCGTTCTCAGGATTAGCAAATGCAAAGTTTGGAATTTCGATGTTCCCAACGGACTACTCTATCCAGCCAGCCTCGCTGGCACAAGCAGTTGAAGAGCGTGGATTTGATAGTCTGTTCTTCCCTGAACATACACACATTCCAGCCAGTCGAGCAACGCCTTTTCCTGGTGGTGGAGAACTGCCAAAACAGTATTGGCACGCACATGATCCTTTTATCGCATTGGCATCTTGTGCCGCCGTAACGGAGCGCATTCGATTAGGTACAGGGATTTGCCTAATCATTGAGCGCGATCCAATTACCACAGCAAAAGTCATCGCTTCTCTCGACATGATTTCGAATGGCCGAGCCATCGTTGGAATCGGCGCCGGATGGAATCGAGAGGAAATGGAAAACCATGGCGCTATTTACAAACATCGATGGACGATCGTTCGCGAAAAGGTCGCGGCTATGCGCGCCATTTGGACAAACGAAGAAGCTGAATATCACGGCGAATTCGTGGATTTCGAGCCGATCTGGTCATATCCGAAACCCGTTCAAAAAGGCGGGCCGCCAATTTGGATTGGTGCGAACTCGAAGTGGGTTTTTGACCGAATCGCCGACTATGCCGATGGATGGATGCCTATCGGCGGCCTTGGAACCGGGAATATGGAAAGATTGAAAGATGCGCTTAGCGCACGCGGTCGCCATCTCAACGATCTCACTTTAGCGCTGTTTGGCACCTTGCCGGATGCAAATCAGATTCAAGGTCGTGCAGAGCAAGGATTCGATGAGTTTATTTTCAATGTGCCGTCGGAAAACCGAGACACGGTGCTACCTTATCTTGATCGTTACAGGTCGATCGTCGAAGAATTGCGCCATTAGCCTTATTTGTAAGCAGTTTACACCGTCAAAGCTCAACCAGTTGACAGAGCCGAGCTGTATGCACTAGGTCTCGTTAACACTGACAGGCATAGTTATGGTATGCACAGTGGCTAGTACTCACTTAAGCTCAATACGAACGCCGCACCACATTGTCGGATGCACCTTCAGCGATATGCGTCTGCGCTGTCCGTAGGTTCGAAACCAGTAAGGGTCATGGCTCTCGACAGATCACGATAACCGTAACGATTACGCGAAGTACCGAACAAGATGTCGAACTTGACCGTCTCATCTATCGCGGCACTCTTAACAATCAAGTCCACAATATCGCGCTGACTGCACCAAATTGAATAGTCACGCGGCCGTGAAGGTCGGTCTTGGCGATTGACAAACCCGATCCTGAGACAGATTACGGACAGCTCCGTAGTATCGGAATAATGGCGACCAAGCGCTTCACCCCATACCTTGGTACTCCCGTAAATTCCGGTCGGACGTGTCGGCATATCCGCCGTAATGAGAGGCCAAGTTGTTGGTGCATCCTTATATCGAGCTTCGACTAACGACTTGTAAGGCTCTTCCAGCTCATAGCCAGACACGGTCGCGCCACTACTTGCGAAGATCACTCGTTTGCACCCGGCATCTACCGCCGCTTGATAGACATTGCGTGTCCCTACGACGTTCGTATCTAGTAGTTCTTGCCAACTGAATCGTTCACCTGCTTTTGCGGCAAGATGAATCACTGTATTCACGCCTTCGAACGCCGGTCGAATCGAATCTAGATCGCTCACATCCGCCTGCACGGTCGATACGCCTTCAACTACACTCCGATTTAATGCTCTCAGCTCGAATTTCGATACCATCGCTTTCTGAACGAGTGAGCCTATGAGGCCACTCATGCCCGTAATCAAGATTTGTGCGCTCATTCTGAATGTAGTTCCCCTTTGTTAATCAAGATGAGGTACATTTCAACTCACATCTCGTTCTTGTGCATTCGAAGCATGGTCCGGATCGTTCACCGTATGGCCTAAGTCGCGTAGCTTTTTTATCAAAGATGCTTTATCGTCCTTGCCCCGTAGCTGCACGATGACCTCTACGACGGTTGCATTGAGCGTCGAATGGCCGAAGGACCGACGGTGGTATATATCCATGATATTACTATCAGTACTGCTAATGTCGTTAGTGAGTCTGGAGAGTGATCCCGGAATATCCTGAACAGTCGAATGTAAGCGCACGATGCGTTCCGTTCGAACCAGCGTCCGCTGAATGACATCGGCGATAACCGAAGGATCCACATTACCACCGCTGACGATGCAAACTGTCTTACCTTTGGCGATCTGAGGATGGCTGTCCACTGCTGCCAACGTGGCCGCACCGGCCCCTTCCACGAGGGTTTTCTCCATGTCCAAACATCGAAAAATCGCGGTCTCTATAGTCGATTCTTGCACGGTCACCATGTCATCAACCAACCGTTCTATGATCGGCATCGTCACAGCCCCCGGCTGCTTAATTGCAATGCCTTCGGCAATAGAAATTTGGTTCCGATTCGCCGTCCAGGGTTCACGTTTGTATTGGGCGTAGACCGGACAATAGTGCTCGGATTGCACCCCTATGATCCTGACCGAGGGTTTTAATGACTTTATTGAAATCGCGATTCCCGATATTAAACCACCGCCACCGACAGGTACCACGACGGTATCCACATCGGCAAGCTGTTCAAGAACTTCCAATCCTATCGAACCTTGGCCCGCCACGACGTATGGATCGTTGAAGGGATGCACCAACGTTAGTTTGTCAGCAGTTCGACGTTCATCGACATAGGCTCGTGTTTCGTCGAAGGTTGTACCTGTAAGCACGATTTCGGGTTTGTAATACCGAGTTTGTGCGATCTTTGCCACCGGCGTAGTGCGTGGCATCACGATCGTCGCGCGAACTCCAATACGTTTTGCATGGCGAGCAAGAGCTTGTGCATGGTTTCCGGCTGACATGGTGATCACACCCCGGCTACGCTCTGCTGGGGTTAGCGCGTTAAGACGTGCGATTGCGCCGCGTTCTTTGAATGAACCGGTAAATTGAAGGTTTTCTAACTTAAGGTGGATATCCAGATCCAACACTTCTGATAGTGTTATTGATCTATAGAGTGGTGTCCGCTCAATGTGTGGTGTGATCTGTTTACGAACGCGCTGAATCAGATCAAAATCGACTGTCATTTCACTCATCTAGTTTTTACGATAACTTCGTAGTTTTCTAAAGACCCCAACACATATCAAAATGCAGACAATTTGCTTGCGCATTCAGCCTTAATTCAAGCGACACATCGCCACCATCCTCACGACTTGCTACAAAGACCATGTATACCTTTAAGGAAAGAAGACCTATGCCACCACAATGTGCAGCTTGCAAGGACTAGTCTTGATCTAGGTGTCGCATCGTCATGCTACGCGATACAACCTATTGATACATCTTAAATCGTAAAAAAGTTATACGAGTAATCGGTGTGGCGCTTCAAGATATCCTCGCACTGTGCCCAGAAACTCTGCCGCAGGCACACCATCCAACACTCGATGATCCCAAGTTAACGAAAGTCTGAGACACTTGACACGGGACGCTTGGTTATTTAGCCAATGTGTTGAGTCGTAGATTCGACCGACGCCCAGGATGCCAGTCTGCGATGCATTGAGTATCGGCGTAAATCCATCGACACCGTACATCCCTAACGACGTGACCGTAAACGTGCCGTCCGTCACATCAGCGTGTTGAAGTGTTCCCGCCCGAGCCCGTTCTACCAATGTCGCCGCTTCGTGAGCACGTTGCTGAAGCGACTTGCTTTCTGCGTTGTGAATCACAGGTACGATTAGGCCATCATCAAGCGCAACAGCAATGCCGATATTCACGTTTTCGTTTAAGTGAATGGCGTCATCCCTCAACACTGCGTTCATCCGCTCATGCCGCTGCAGCGCTTTAACCGCTGCTGCTACGATTAAATCCGTATACGTGACCTTAACGCCACTCTCTTCCCACTCATCCAATAACGCCAAACGCAATTTCATCGCGTCATCCATCTGCGCTTCCATGTCAATGGTTAATTGCGCCGTTGATTGCAAACTCCTATACATGCGATCCGCAATAGATTTGCGCATGCCTGTCAAAGGTATGACGCGGCCAACGGTAGACGCCTGCGACGATTGGCTTTCAAGATCCGCCTGCTCAATGTCGGTCTTGGTAACACGATCCCGCGGCCCCCCACCGTGTGCAGACGCAAGATCAATATCTTTCGCTTGAGGGATATCTCGCTCAGTTATTCGTCCGCCAGGGCCAGTACCGACAACATCAGCCAACGATACATTACGTTCGCGAGCTAAGCGTCGAGCGGCCGGCGACGCTCTTACACGTCCTTTATCCGGGGTTGACGCTGGGGTCGATCGCTCAGCAAATGGCTCAGCTCGTTTGTCTTGATCAAGTATGTCGATGTTCGGATTTGCAATGGGCGGCGGCAACACTTCGGGTATGGGTTCATCTCTATCGAATATCCACCCAACGACATCACCCGGTGCGAGTACCTGACCTACTGGCGCAACGTGTCTAACGATGCCTGCAAGCTCGGCCTCGACATCCATATTAACTTTCTCAGTCTCAAGTCGATATAGTGGCTCACCTTGTTCGACCGCATTGCCATCCGAGACGTACCACTCGTCGACAATGCCTTCGGTCATTGTCATACCGACTTTGATGAGATAGATTTCAGACGGCATCGCGAGACGCATCCATTTCGTCATTCCAGTCTAAGAGATTCAACGTTGAGGCGAGGCGCAAACAGCGAGGGACATTCACTCGTCGTGGGCCATCTCGTGCAATATGAATCGTTAGCGACTCGCCAGGTTCCAAATAACGTTCGCGTTCGCCATCGAACGCGAGCACTGCAGCCTTGCTAAAGACGAACGGATCGTTGAATGGCATTCTTGTAGCGCTAACAAATTCAACCGTCTTGACCAAGCCCGGTGCGACCGCAGTGCGAACCTCCTGCTTGATCGCTGCTTGATGTTCCCCAATAAATCCTAGCGCCATACCATAATCGTCTTCATCAGCTACGATGTGGGCACACCCACCAATAGCAGATACGCCCACCTTACTAGGATCCGCTACACTCATCACTGCGTACACGAAATCATTTGCGTCGAGCAACGCCCGGGTGCCGGTAAATCGATTTTTTACGCCGACGATATCGATCAACGCGAGATCGAAATCGCCATTCTCGAATTTCACATGAATGGCTTTCGTCCTCGGTGCGACTTCCTCAACCACCACCTCGCCCATGGCCAGAAAAGCTGCTGCCATACCTGCAGAAGTAGCCTCGCACAACGTTGGAAATGCATTGTTTGTGCCAGTGCTTAAGGCAATGAGCGGAATAGCCTCGTGCAACGTTTTCGCAATTGCCCGATTAGTACCGTCACCGCCAAGCGATACGACAACAGCGGCTTCAAGAAGGTGATCGGCAGCTACCGAGGAGTCAAGCGCACTGTTTGTGCATGTCATGTCGATGGGACACGACTGCAACTTCGAGTCGGCCAACACCGATTCAGTCATGCGATATGAATCGGGATAGTAGCGAATACAGGCATCTGGACAGAATTCTTCAATTGCGGCGACACAACGCCGAATCATCGCAGACTTTTCTTGATTATCGAACACGGACGCTCTCGCGGCTATGCGTCGAATGTCCTTACCGGATGCTGGATTAACGACGATGCCAATTTCCAAGGTCACGATGCCACGTTGAGCAGCGTTTTTACCTCGGAAACAATGCGCTCGGCATTCGGTATATATGCTTGTTCAAGCACTGGACTAAAGGGCACCGGACTGAATGGCGCTCCCACCCGCGCTATCGGCGCATCCAAATAGTCGAATGCCTCCTCCTGAATTTGCGCTGCTATCTCTCCGCCTAAACCTCCAAAACGCACGGCTTCATGCACTACGATGACCCGTTGTGTTTTCTTGACCGACGCGACAATGGCTTCCGTATCCATGGGTTGCAAGGAACGCAAGTCCAATACTTCAGCTTTGATTCCTGCGTCGTCAAGTTTTCGGGCTGCAATCAGTGCCTCTTCCACCATACGGCTGTAAGTCACAATGGATATATCAGAGCCTTTACGAACGACACGCGCTTGGCCTATCGGTATTGAGTAACTCTCTTCCGGGACTACACCACGATTTCGCAACGACAGTTTATTGAGGACCACGAATACAGGATTGTCGTCCCACGCAGCGCCGATGATAAGCCCCTTCACGTCATATGGTGTGGAAGGCGCAACGACTTTCAGGCCCGGTAAGTGACATATCCAAGCTTCTAAGCTTTGCGAGTGTTGAGCAGCCATATTCATGCCGCCGCCCGACATGGTGACTACCGTCATAGGAAGCTGGGCAGAACCGCCGAACATATAGCGCATCTTCGCCATTTGATTCGCGATTTCGTCCATGCATTCGCCCATGAAATCCATGAACATAATATCAACGATAGGCCGCAAACCAGTTGCTGCCGCTCCTATACCTAAACCGACGATCCCTTCTTCCGAAATAGGCGTGTCAATGACGCGCCGTTCGCCGAACTCTTCAAGCAAGCCCCGATACGAACCAAAAACGCCGCCTGCGCCTGCAACGTCTTCCCCGACAATAAACGCACTTTCCTGTTCAAGCAATACGGTTCGCGCTGCCTCAGCGACGGCGCCGATATACGTTAATTCGCGTTCGCTACCCATCGCCCCCTGCCAGTGCAATAAGCCTGATCAAGCATATACATCTTCAAGCAGGGTCCCGGGATCCGGAAATGGACTGCTCTCTGCAAATTCAATGCCTTCTTTTACTTCCGTTAGAACCGCCGAGTGCACCTTCGCTGCTTCTTCTTGCGACAGTACACCAAGTTCTGCTAGGCGCCCTTCAAACGTGTGAATAGGATCGCGTTTTTGCCATTCCGCTAGCTCTTCGTCCGCACGGTAACTCAAACCCATTCCTCGCACCCCGACATGGTCGAAGAAACGATATGTCTTGCATTCGAGCAACGATGGCCCTTGCCCTGCCTTTGCCCGTTCAATCGCCGCTTCGCTTGCTTCGTAAACAGCAATGGCATCCATCCCGTCAACCACCACGCCAGGCATACCGTAACCGCCTGCCCGGTCGGCGACATCAACAATTGCTTGATGATCCTTCTGCGCGGTGTATTCGCCGTAGCCGTTGTTTTCACAAATAAAAAGGATTGGCAGCTTGTAAAGCGCCGCCATGTTCGCCGCCTCGTGAAAGGAGCCTTCGTTGCTCGCGCCGTCACCGAAAAACGTGACCGCCACGTTCGGCGCTTCCCGATACTTAATCGAAAACGCAGCGCCGACTGCAATCGGCGGGCCAGCGCCGACGATCCCATTCGCACCGAGCATGCCTAGAGCCATATTTGAGATGTGCATGCTGCCACCTTTACCTTTGCAGTAGCCGGTTGCGCGGCCGAATAGCTCGGCGAACATTTTGTCAAATTCACCGCCTTTGGCAATCAGATGGCCATGGCCTCGATGCGTGCTGGTAATCCAATCTTCGTTAGAGAGATGTACCATGACGCCAGCTGCGACGGCTTCTTGACCAACATACAAGTGAAGCGCCCCAGGGATTTTCCCTGCTTCAGCCAACCTTCCAGCCTCGGTTTCGAACGTACGGACTCGCACCATACGACGATGAATATCTAGAAGTTTTTCGTTGGTCAATGTCATGAGTAAACCTCCATATATTGATTTTGCACATAGGTCGCAGCAGAGGTGGACATGAAAGTACTCAGGATCCTAAGCTTCTCAGGCCTATTTACTCGGTTAACCCGGTTCTTGCGATAATGTTCAGCAACTACCTATCTTGGTGTGATCTTTGCCGCGATTGCTCATCGTGTATCACTCAAAATACGGCCAAACTAAAAGTATGGCAAACGCTGTGTATGACGGTGCATCTGACGGTCAACTTGAAGAAACGCAAGTCGTGATGAAAGCAGCGCTTGAGGCTGATGCGGAGGATCTCCTTGCAGCAGATGGCCTAATTCTTGGCACACCAGAAAACTTCGGCTATATGTCAGGTGGTATGAAGGACTTCCTGGATCGAACTTTCTACGAAGTCGAAGGAAGGATTAAACCGTTACCTTACGGCATTTTCATCAGCGCGGGAAACGACGGTTCAGGGGCTTTAACCGCCATTCGACGAATCGCAAAGGGCTATCCATTCATTGAAGTTCAAGAACCCATCATCGTGAAGGGTCAAGCAAGCGCTGAACAGCTCAAGGCCTGTCGTGAACTAGGCTTAGCGTTGGCGGCTGGACTTGAGGCCGGAATTTATTAATGCACTATTCACGTTTGTTTCGACGGGATCGTGTAACGGTAGGGATGTCGCAGCGACCGTACTCTGCAAACGGTTTGTCAGGTTTCGTAGCCACCAGAACGAGATGATCCCCACAATGACGTTGGTGATGGCCACCGCAACGAAAATACCGACATAACCGAGCAACCAATTGAGTAAATAGCACAACGGCACGAGCACGAGAAACATCCGAAACATTGACAACAGAAAAGATGGTACAGGCTTGCCATAAGCGACGAAAGTACTTCCTGCGATCATGGATACGCTCAATATACCAATCGTGATGGGGATGATGTAGAAATATTCGGCGGCCACTATCGTAACTGCCGAGTCATCACGAAATACGCTTGCAATCTCCCCACCCAACGCTCCAAGCACCGCTGCAATGCCTAAGCCGTACAGCAAGGAAAACACGTAACACATACGCAATGCCGAGCGGATGCGGTCAAACCGCCTTGCGCCGAAATTTTGGCCTGCGAATGGACCCATACTTGAACTCAGCCCCATGACGACGATCATTGCCATAGCTTCAATGCGAGAGGCGAGACCGAAAGCCGCGACGACATGGTTGTCGTACTGCGCAACTAACATCATGATTAAGTACATTGATACTGGCATCATCACTTGACTGGCCATTGACGGCAACGCCAAGCGCATAACTTCACGGGTCGACACGAGAAACGACTCGAAGGTTCCTGGATGCTGGAGAAACCCACGAAGCCGAAATAAGCCAACAGCATAAAGAGCCACCACGCACCTGGAGAGAACGAAAGACCAAGCCGAGCCGTAAACGCCAAACCCTTCCCATTGACCAATTCCCCAAATCAGCGGCGGTGCGATTAATACTTGAATCGCTGCTCCGGAAACCATGATGATCGCCGGCGACCGCACGTCGTTAAGGGAACGGAGCATCATGCCGCCAACCATCGGTACCGCCATAATGGGAATGCCTAGCATCAGGATCTGCGTGTATTTGGTCGCCATCGGAATCAACTCTTTGCGCGCATCAAGAAGTAGGAATATCCCCTCAGCGAAATAAAACCCACATGCTGAGAGCAGGGTCACAAAACTAACTACCAGAATCAACGTATGCGTCGCGATGCGATGCGCTTTGGTTAAGTCGCCAGCGCCTACCGTACGAGCAATAATTGATGTCGCACCGATACCTAATCCCATTGACGCGCTTGAAAATCCCATCACGAGAGGAAATGTGAGGGTTAGAACCGCCAATTCGATTGTGCCTAACTGACCGACGTAGTACGCGTCAATCAAAGACGCGCCCATCATTGAAGTGATGCCAATGAGCATTGGCACCGTCAAGCGGAACAGCTGGCGCGGTATGGGACCGTCAAGTAAGCTATTGACGCCGTCGAGCTTCAAGATGTACGTTGGCTCGACTTAGATATCAAGCATCTAGATCCAAGTGAGAAATGACGAAGATTGCTATCTTCCTCTACTCGCCTCTTAATGCCGTCGTAATCGGTATGACCGCCGCACTCAAGGCAGGTAGCAGCCCCCCAAAGAAGCCGATGATGACTGCCCATAGCATGCCGAGCGACACAATTTCGGGAGTGACATCGAAATCGAAAGCTACCTGTGAAAAAGCCGCCGGATTTAACGTTGCGACCGTAAAACCGTTAAACACGAAGTAGGAAAACAACGCCCCGAGCCCACCGCCAATCACCGCTAACAATATCGCCTCGAGCATGACCGAAACCACGATTGGCACGCTTGAGAACCCAATGGCCCGTAACGTAGCAATTTCGATGGTTCGCGTGGACACTGCCGTATACATGGTATTTAGCGCGGCAAATAGCGCACCAATCGCCATGATAACTGCTACGCCGTATCCGAATGATCGAATGATTTGACGCAACTGTGCCGATTGACCGTCCAAAAATGAGGTTTCCGATTCCACACGCACTTGTAAGCGGGGCTCGTTGTCAATCGCTTGCACCAATGAATCAAGCGAACCTGGCGAATCAAGTCGAATCCGCAGCGATGTGGCATTAAAGCGCCTGAACGCGTTCAATGATGCTGGAAAATCAAGCCAAATTTCCGATTCGTAGGCTGAACCATCAGCTGTGAAGTGTCCGACAACCTGCCAGGTTGAATCTCGCAATGGCACTTCTTTGCCCACTTCGAAACCCCGAAACTCGCTCGCCGCCTTGACGCCTGCGATGATCTCCGTGCGGCCAGGTTGGAAATTTCGTCCCTTGACAATTTCAATTTCAGGTCGTACCTCAAAGGCTCCGACACCTACCCCTCGGGCGATGAGATTGGCATCCGTACCAGTGTCCATCTTTGGTACATCGACAACCGTATACAGTTCGGGACTCATGGCCTCAATACCGGGCATGGTTTGAATTAACGCAATTTCCTCCTGGCTGATCGAACTGGACATCTCATCAGTTGCCCCGTCGCGTAGCACGATCACGCGATCGCTGGACGCTCCGCTCGACAAAACGGATTCAAATCCCGAAGCCATCGCGAGAATCGCGACCAATACGCCTACTACGCCACCAATGCCAACCACGACAACGGATGAAACACCAAACCTGGATGGCAGGTTTTGCAAGTTCATCAACGAAATTTTGACGATTTGCGTAAACATCGCGAATGATTCAGTTCCGGTTCATGGCATCGACAATCGACATTTGAGCGGTCGTTAGCGCGGGTACGATACCTACGATCACGCCGAGCGCAACGGCAAGCGCAACTGCAGATGCCGCAGTAGACCACAGTATTTCCATAGGCGGCATGGGTAGAAACATTGCAGCTACTCCCGAACCTCCGACGAGCGTCAACAAGGCGATTCCCAGGAATGTGCCGATGATGGCTGGAAGAACACTCAAGCATATCGCTTCAAGAAGCATCCACAACCCGAGTTTGTAGTCATTAAATCCGATGGTCTTCAACACGCCTAGCTCGGAGACACGCTCTCTGAAAGCTTGAGACATCGTATTAGCGCAGACTAACAAAATAGTGAAGAAAACGGCCAGTAAGATACCGCTCATCATAAGAGAAATGTTGCCGTATTGCTTAAGAAATTGACGATTTGCCTCGCTCTCGGTAGAGGTTTTCACCGGATCGGATGAATTGATATACATCCTGTCAATTTGCTGCGATAGTTCCGGCGCAAGTTCCGGATCTGCAATTTGAATCCCCAACCAACCTACTGTTCCTTGCCCGAATGCGCTTGCTTCTTCGAAATAGTCATAGTGCAACAGGACCGCGTTCATGCCTTCGCGGGAACTGGTGTAACTACCGACAAGCTCGAATTCCCAGAACATACTGCCGTCTTTTTGCGGGTAAATTTGAGAAGCGATTGGCACTAAACCCCCGATTTGCCAACCATATTTTTGAATCGTTTCAACCGGTGCGACCATGCCGCGGCGAGTTTCGGCGAACGCGATCAAATGTTCGTCACTAATCTGATACTCAGGATAGACTTGGAAAAACGATGGGGGGTCGACGGGAAAAGTCACAAGCATGTTGTTCGGTTCTTGGTAGTAACCTCCAAACCAAGTCATGTGCGTCACATGCATCACGCCATCTAGTTGCGCAATTTCATCAACATATCGCTTCGGAAAACTCTCGATCATTGAGTACTTCGCGGCCGTCTGCAGTCGATTAGCGCCTAAATCACCACCGAGTGAGTCGATCGAAAAAATGATCGCGATAGAACCTAATGCGATATAGAGTAGAAACGCAACGCATAGGCAGAAAAAGGTTAAGTAGGTTCGAACTTTTTTGCGAAAGAGATTCTTCCAGATAAATCCAAAGCTTGTCATGCTGCCGCAACTCCTGTCTCCACACTCTCTACGAGTACGCCTTTATCTAGATGCAGCACACGCTTAGCGTGATCGGCCGCCAAAGGGTCGTGCGTCACCATGATGATAGTTTTATGGAAATCTTTGTTAAGAGTCTGTAGGAGAGCCAAAATTTCGTGTGCGCTCTGTCTGTCTAAATCTCCTGTCGGTTCGTCACACACCAAGATTTTTGGATCGGCCACAATCGCCCGCGCAATAGCAACGCGCTGCTGCTGGCCGCCGCTCAATTGACCCGGTTTGTGGCGAGCTCGTTCTTCCAACGATACAGTCCGCAACGCGGTCAACGCGTTTTGCTTGCGCTTTCCCTTCCTCAGGTTAGTTAGCAATAGCGGCAATTCGACATTGCGTTCGGCAGTTAAAAATGGAAGTAAGTTGTAAAACTGAAATACAAAGCCAATCGATTCTGAACGCCACTTCGCCAGCTGCGAGCTCGACATGCTCGAAACGCTTTTACCATCAACTGACACTTCACCGGAAGTTGGCTGATCGATCCCGCCAATCAAATTAAGAAGCGTACTTTTTCCGCTGCCGCTCGGACCCATCAATGCAAGGAAGTCCCCAGTTTTGAGCGTCAGGTTGATGTTTTGCAGCACGTGAACCGTCTCACTACCCTTCGTGTAGTTCTTAACCACGTTGCTTAACTGAATGAATGCCATCAGACTCTTTCTATTTGTTTGTTAAATCGTTGAAACGGTTAGCCCATTCGACAATTGTCGCACGAGTTCTGCGGTAAGATCCGTGACAACCCGTTCACCACTCCGAAGACCATCAACCACTTGCACGAGACCGCCTTCAAGTGGGTCGCCGAGCCGCACACGTCGACTGCCTAATACACTGTCCTTAATAACCCACACTTGATCCTCGCCTATGGTCGAATCAATCGCCGATTGAGGCACGACTACACCAGTCGGCACTTCGACAAACTCGGCAATCTTACCTTCTTCTAAGAATGCAACCTTTACTGCCATATCCGGCAGTACTCGCTCATCGCGCTGTTTGAACCCAACACGCACTTTGACGGTTGATCTTGCACGATCGGCAGTTGGAATGATGGCAATGACTTCAGCTGGCATCCGCACTTCTGGGTACGCAGTCAATTGGACCGTGACCTGCTGTCCTGGCTGAACGCGATTAATATACGATTCATTGACATCTATTTGAACTTCGAGCGAATCCATATCTACGATCGTGCATATGCCGGTTCGCGTAAAACCGCCACCACCTGCAACCGGTGCGATCATTTCACCTGGCTGTGCAGTTTTAGAAATGACAATACCAGCAAATGGCGCGCGAATTTCCATGTCGGCGAGGTATTGCCGCTGAAGTTCTAGTGTGCGTTCAGCCACGGTAACACTTTCCTCCGCGACAACAATCGAACTCTTCAGCGCCTCTTTCTCCAAGCGGCTCCGTTCGAGCTCGGTCTTACTGATGAGACCCGCGTTGGATAGTTGCTCGTTGCGCTGATTGTCGAGAATCGCTTGGTTGTAACGCAGTGATAGTTCTGCTAGCTGCGATTTCGTCGCATCCAACTGCGAGCTAGTCAGCGCTAATTGAGCACGATTGATCGAATCGTCTAACGTCGCAAGCAATTGGCCTTCAACGACCATCATGCCTTCTTCTATAAGTACTGAAGTGACTTTTCCAGATACTTTAGAACTCACCGACGCCTGACGCCTCGCAACGACGTATCCGGTCGCATCAAGTACGCTTTCGTCGCGCGAATCTCGCGCAGCTGAAACGGCAAGCGCCGAACTAACGGTAAGCGTATCGTCGACAAAGTAGGCGAAATATGCGATAAAAGACACACCGCCGAGGCCAGCGATCAGCAATAACCACAAGATCATGCGCCAGCTGGATCGGGGACGTTCGGAACGATCAATACGGAGATTTTGGAGATCGGTAGCTTGATCGTCGGACATGAAGCACTCGTAAGAAGATAGAGTAGCGTTCGTCTAGTGCCGATTAGTCAATTACAAAACGAAACTAGAGCCAACACATAGGCAAGAATATTAAGCGTTCAAACATGCAGCTGTATTCCATCATTCGTGCTCAATGCAAAGTGCAGGCACGGTGTGAATATGCTTAATGCTCCAAACTCCCAACCAATATTGTGCACGCATCGGCAACCAAACAAGCTAAACCTCTCGTGGGTCGCGTTCATTACGGTATACGAGAAATTGAACGGTCGGTATGGACCAGTTGCACCGAACCCAACCCCTACAATCCGTTTGTCGATTACCGATTCTTAACCGCGCTTGAAGCAAGTAAGAGCGCTTGTCCCGACACAGGCTGGGCGCCTTTTCATATCACGCTTGAAGCCGACGGCGAAACGGTTGCCGTTTTGCCACTCTATCTCAAGTCTCACTCTCACGGTGAATACGTGTTTGATGGCAGCTGGGCGAATGCGTGGCATCAGGCTGGAGGGCGGTACTACCCTAAATTGCAATCAAGCGTGCCATTTACGCCTGCGACCGGACCCCGTCTCCTCGCTAAGGAAGGACTTCAGCGCCATGAGTGGCAGCAACAACTCCTAGATGTTGCCACGCAACTCGCTAAACAGACTAAGGTCAGTTCGCTCCACATCACGTTTATGCCAAAAGACGAATGGCAACTCGCCGGGGCTAACGGGTTACTTCAGCGCCTTGACACGCAATTCCATTGGTACAACCAAGACTACGAGAACTTCGAACAATTTCAAAACGAGTTGTCTTCGAAAAAGCGGAAAAACATACGCCGTGAGCGAAGGGAAGCCTGCCATAACGGCATTGACATTGAATGGGTTACCGGCGCCGACCTGAAGGAGCGACACTGGGACGCTTTCTTCGATTTTTATACAGACACGACCTATCGAAAGTGGGGATCAAGCTATTTGACCCGAGAATTCTTCAGTCTGATCGGCGAATCAATGCCTGATCAAATTCTGCTCGTTCTGGCTAAGCGTCAAGAACGATATATTGCAGGAGCGATTAACTTTATCGGCAGTGACACATTGTTCGGTCGCAATTGGGGATGCGTCGAACACCATCCATTTCTACACTTTGAAGTCTGCTATTACCAAGCGATTGAATTTGCTATCGCCAACAAACTACGATGTGTTGAAGCTGGCGCGCAAGGTTCGCACAAGATCGCGCGTGGTTATTTAGCTCGTAGGACCTATTCCGCACATTGGCTAGCCAATGAAAACTTCAAAGAAGCTGTCGCAGATTTTTTGCGCCGCGAACAACGCTACGTCGAAAGTGACATCCAACATGTCCAGTCCCACTCACCGTTCAAAGCGGTGCTCGAATAACCCTGTCAGATCAACATCGCAACAAGTCCTAATCACAAAGCTCATTTGAGTATGAGAGACCAATCGCCAATCGTCACAGTGTGTAGTGTCCTCAAGAGCTCGGTACCTTTGGGGAACACCGTTCGTCTTGACGGGTGGTTGCGATCGGTACGCGTATCAAAAGGTGGTTTCGCATTCCTCTCGCTACACGATGGTTCATGCTTCGACCCCATTCAGATCGTCGTGAATCAAGACCTTCCGAACTACGATGCCATAACGAAACTATCGACAGGCGCCGCGGTGAGCGTAACTGGGACGATTGTTGCTTCGGAAGGCAAAGGGCAGGAAATTGAAATTCACTGTTCGAACCTGACGTGCATCGGCGACATCCAGAACCCTGAGTCCTATCCGATTGCAAAAAAACGACATACATTTGAGTACTTACGTAATGTCGCTCATCTTCGTCCGCGCACAAACACTTTCGGTGCGATATCGCGATTGCGGCATCAAGCGGCACAAGCTGTGCATCGCTATTTCGATCAACGCGGCTTTGTATGGGTCAACACGCCGATCATCACCGCGAGCGACTGCGAAGGCGCAGGCGAGTTGTTTCGCGTGTCAACATTGGATCTGGCAAATCGAACTCAAAACGATTACAGCGAAGACTTTTTTGGAAAACCAACCTATCTGGCTGTATCTGGCCAACTGAACGTGGAAGCATTTTGCCTGGCACTCAAGAATGTCTACACCTTTGGACCCACGTTTCGCGCTGAAAACTCGAACACAAGCAGGCATCTCGCTGAATTTTGGATGATCGAGCCAGAAATAGCTTTTGCCGATTTGTCAGCGAACGCAACATTAGCCGAGGATTTCTTGAAGGTCATTTTTCAAGAGGTGCTTGAGCGGTGCGAAGACGACTACCGATTTTTCGCGGAACGGATAGACAGTCAAGTTGTTAGTAGACTAGAGGGTGTCATAGCAAGCGAATTCGTTCGACTTGAGTACTCCGATGCCGTTCGCGAGCTCGAACGATCATCTCGCAAATTCGAATATCCCATGACTTGGGGAGCAGACTTGCAATCCGAGCACGAGCGGTTTTTAACGGAGGTCGTTTTTAACGCGCCGGTCATCGTGATGAATTACCCCAAAACGATCAAGCCGTTTTACATGCGCTTAAATGATGATGAAAAAACGGTGGCTGCTATGGATGTGCTTATGCCTGGCGTTGGCGAGCTCGTTGGCGGTAGCCAACGCGAAGAACGAATCGACGTTCTGGATTCGCGCCTGACCGACCAGCAGCGCAATGAGTTATGGTGGTACAGAGACTTACGCCGCTATGGCAGTGTTCCTCATGCCGGGTTCGGCGTCGGCTTCGAACGCCTGCTCATGTACACGTCCGGCATAGAAAACATTCGAGACGTTATACCCTTCCCAAGAGTGCCTAACAACGTGTCGTTTTAAACGCACAGCAAATCGTTACTCTCGCCAGCTCAAGCTCAAGTCGCAACGCACTATTCTTATGACGAGTCGATTGTCGAATAATGCAACAAAATAGCTAAGCAATCTAACATGACGCTAAGAGCAATACACCATGATCGTCGTTGCTTCCTTTGGATATTACGATAATCAATGGAACTATATTTTTAACTCAATACCGTACTAGGTTTAAGCAACCAAAGATATGAGGATGGCCATTTAGGTGCGCATTCCAGAGGCATTCTTCCCGTTAATCAACTTTGCGATGAAAATCGCCCTTCGGTCGCCGCTCCACTTCGTTGTCAGCTCGAGTATCTTGCTGATTACCTTTCGGGGACGAAGGACGCAGCGGGAATTCACGACTCCCGTGCGTTACCTACGTGAGGGCGATGTCATTCGAATTTTTAGTTCGCCGAGTGCGAATTGGTGGCGCAATCTTCGCGGCGGGGTTGATGTTTCGATCACCATGAAAGGTAGGACGTTAAACGCTCAGGCGGCCGTCCTGGAATCAAGCGCAACGCAGAAACTTGAGCTATTCCGCGCATATCTAGCACAATTTCCTGGCGATGCCGCATATCACGGTATTAAGCCTACCCGGCGACATCCGCAACCCAATGAAGTATTGGAATCAGTACTGGACGATGTAACGATCGTCGAAGTGAAATTGTTGTAAATCAAGTCGTTAACTGCACACTCATGTCCGATCACTCGCCGAGTCGGCTCGACCACACTCAGAAGATGACAAAGCCTTTTCAGGATGGCGAGAAATATCGACATCGTCAAGGTCACATGGCGATTAAGAACGGTATGAAACGTACGTCGAATCTCCTGCCTACCGTTGATCTCACACGCGACCGAAAACCGTCATGGATCCGAGTTCGTTTGCCAGGTGGCGAACAGTTCAAGCAAGTGCAACAAATCGTCAAAACCAATCGCTTAACTACGGTATGCGAAGAGTCTCACTGCCCCAACATCGGCGAATGTTGGACGCATGGTACCGCAACGCTGATGGTCATGGGCGATGTATGCACGCGTGCCTGTCGGTTCTGCGCTGTAGATACAGGAAACCCCAACGGTTGGCTTGATTCAAGCGAGCCCGAAGCTGTTGCCAATGCGGTTAGCCTGATGGGGCTCAAGTATGTTGTCCTGACTTCCGTGGATCGAGACGATTTGCATCTCGGTGGCGCCGATCATTACGCAGCCTGTATACGCGCAATTCAAGCAATCGATAGCAACATAGTGATTGAGGCGTTAACCCCAGATTTTCAAGGCAATGAAAGTGCCGTTGACGTGATCGTACAAACGGGGCTAGCGGTGTTTGCACACAACGTTGAAACGGTTGAGCGATTAACGGCTGACGTGAGAGATCCGCGAGCATGCTACCGACAGTCACTACACGTACTTGCGTATGCCAAACAGATGGGTGCATCGCTCACAAAGAGCGGTTTGATGCTCGGGCTCGGAGAAACCGAGCGCGATTTGCGAAAGTTAATGCAGGATCTTCGCGAACAAGACGTCGATCTATTGACGCTCGGACAGTACCTGCGCCCAACGAAAAACCACTTGCCTGTGCAACGGTGGATTACGCCGGATGATTTCGATCAATATCGCGAGTGGGGATTGGGGTATGGGTTTAAGGAGGTTGCGTCCGGCCCTCTCGTTCGTTCAAGCTATCGCGCCGATCGACTGGTCCAACTAGCGCAGGAAATGGAGGCAGCTGAACCCTCATGTTGAGTTTCGAAGAGAACCCTCATGCCATACCCATAGAGCTTGTCTCTAAAAAAGATTTTGACAATTGGTTGGCGGCGCAATCTAAAAAAACGCGACAACTTGCCGAGCGCTCGCGTTTTAACGGCGCTGCAAATCGTTATTTCGAAATCTCAGACGAATTCGGTAGCCCAGAGCGAATCGTTGCAGGCCTCGGATGGCAGCCAAGTCACAGAAGCTTGGGCGCATTACCACATCTCATCGCACCTGGTTCTTATCGCTTAGAGAATCCACCTAGCGAGCAGCTATACGAATTAGCGTTAGGCTGGGGACTTGGATCCTATCAATTCCTAGATTACAAACCGAAAGCGAAGCGCGAACTACGAACGCTCCACCTCAATGCGACACACCGTGCGATTCAAGACGAAGTGGATGCCATCGGGCTTGTGCGCGATCTGATTAACACGCCAGCCTCCGACATGTTGCCGCACCATCTTGAAGCAGAGGTTTACAAGATAGCCTTGCGGCACAACGCAGAGTTAGTTATCACGCTCGACAAAGATCTTTTGAAGAGGGGCTTTCGCACCATTTACGCAGTAGGACAAGCCAGCACATCCGAACCGAGGCTCCTGGATCTCACATGGGGAAATCCTGAACATCCGAAACTCACGATCCTTGGCAAAGGTGTTTGTTTCGATTCTGGCGGTCTGGATCTAAAATCCCAGAGCAATATGCGTAACATGAAAAAAGATATGGGAGGTGCTGCTACCGCTCTAGGATTGGCCGATCTGATCATGCAACGCAGCTTACCTGTGAGACTAAGATTGCTGATCCCAGCGGTAGAAAACGCTGTGGCCGGCAATGCGTATCGACCAGGCGATGTCATTCGAACCTACAAAGGACTTACGGTCGAAATCGGCAACACCGATGCGGAGGGTCGGTTAATCCTATGTGACGCGCTCGCCCTAGCAACTGAGGATCGTCCTGATCTCATGATTGATTTTGCAACCTTGACCGGTGCCGCACGTAGTGCTGTTGGAACTGAGATTGCTGCGATGTTTTCGAATAGCAATCTTGCCGCCAATGGCATTGCAAAGCACGCAGCAATCTGCGACGACCCCGTTTGTCGTTTGCCGTTATACGATGGCTACCGAGCCGGACTACGCAGTTCAATAGCCGATCTGTGCAACATCGCCACCTTCAGCGAAGGTGGTGCTATAACCGCTGCGCTTTTCCTTGAAGCCTTCGTAGGAAGCACGAAGTGGGTTCACTTCGATATCAATGGCTACAACGCGAGGACACGACCTGCCCATCCAGTGGGCGGTGAAGCCATGGGGATGCGAAGCACTTTTCGTTATCTTCAGCAAAAATTTACGCACTAGCTCGCTCATAGCAAGCTAAAACTATTTGCGCATGAAAACACTCGATATCTATATCTATGACACGAAGCAACGTAAAAAACGTCGCTTTGTGCCACTTGAACCCAATACAGCAAAGATTTATGTGTGCGGACCGACCGTTTACGACCGCATACACATTGGCAATGGTCGGTCTGCTGTCGTATTCGACGTTTTTGTACGTTTATTACGCGCCGCATTTGATCGCGTGACATATGTTCGAAACATCACCGATGTCGATGACAAGATCAATAAGCGGGCGCTTGAATTAGGAGTAACGATTGAGGAGCTGACTGCTGATTGCACGCGCTGGATGCATGAGGATTTCGACGCGTTAGGAGTTTTGAGACCCGATATCGAGCCATGTGCGTCAGCACACATCGCTGAAATCATTGAGATGATCCTAGTGCTCATCAAACGGAACCACGCATATGAGGCAGAAGGTCACGTCCTCTTTTCGGTCCCAAGCGATCAGAACTACGGTTCGTTGACACGTAAAACGCTCGACCAGTTAATAGACGGGGCTCGGGTCGAAGTTGCGCCATATAAAAAGGATCCTAAAGATTTCGTGCTTTGGAAACCTTCGACGCCCGAGTTGCCTGGATGGAATAGCCCCTGGGGTCGAGGTCGGCCTGGCTGGCATATTGAGTGCTCTGCCATGATTCGACGACATCTCGGGGCGGAAATCGACATCCACGGCGCTGGTGCGGACTTAGCGTTTCCCCACCATGAGAACGAAATGGCTCAAAGCGGTTGTGTACTCCGAAATCCAGATTACGTACGGTACTGGATGCACAACGGCATGCTCAATCTTGGTGCAGAGAAGATGTCGAAAAGTCTCAGAAACATTCAGACAATCCACGATCTACTCAAGGAACATGCTGGTGAAACGCTTCGGTATGCCATTCTGTCAGGACATTACCGGCAGAGCATACGGTGGGATGCCGAGCTCATCGCGCAATCACAACGCAGCCTGACTTCGCTATATCAAGCGCTACGCAATGTTGATAGGTTGTGCGCTGGGTCAAGCACAAGCGAACAATTCGCAAACCGACGAGCGGCGGATGTGCCCAAGGAAGTTATCGGACCGCTTGCGGATGACTTCAATACCCCGCGCGCGTTGGCCGGCATGCATGAATTAGCAACTCGTCTAAATCGAAGCAAAAGTGAGTCCGAGGCGTCAACGTTACGCGATCAGCTTCTTAGCGGAGGTTGGTTGCTTGGATTGCTTACCCGACCGGTGGATCATTTTTTCACGAGTGAATCTCAAATAAAGACAGCCGCCATTGAGCGCCTCATTGCGGAACGCACATCGGCAAAAAAAGCTGGAAATTTTGAGCGCGCAGATGAAATCCGAGCTGAATTGCTCACCCGTGGCATTGCACTTGAAGACACAAGAGAAGGGACCCAATGGAAGGTCGTCCCGAATTAGTTACGTTCGAAGTTCCCAGTGAACCAAGCAGAATGCCAAGCCTCTACTTCTGTTTTCAAGCTGCTGTTCTGGCGCTCAGCGCTAGTTCGACTTACGCCGCAGACGATACTGAAGAAGACCTATCAAAAGCCCCAACGAAACTTGAGGAAGTGAAAATCGTAGCTGGGCGACTTCCAGCAGAGGTTATCGGCGTCGAATCCATCCAGCTCGACCGACTGGCGCCGCCGTTTTTGTTGACCGATTCAATGCGTGCTTTAAGCGGCATGGCGATTTCAGAGTCTGGCAACGTGGGGTCGCTTTCGCAAGTTAGGGTACGAGGCGCTGAGGCCGATCATATAAAAGTTTTGCTGAATGGGCACCCAATCAATTTGCTGGCCGCTAACTTGAATTTCGCGACGATCTCGCCAGTAGGCATTTCCCGTGTTGATGCCCTGAACGGACCACGGAGCGCAATTTTGGGGCATCACGCTCTCGCCGGTGTCGTCAATCTCACTGCACAGCCGCTCGAATCCGGTAATCGGGGGTATGTCGAAACAGGAACAAATAACACACAGGGTATAGGTGTGGACCTGAGCACGAAATTCCGTAACGCACCCGTTAGTCTGCACGCGGCCAAACGTACGACCGACGGCACGAACGTGGCTTATCAGGGCGACGAGCGGGACGGATTCGAACAAACTACCGTCCATGCAGGTTACGCTCACCATGGTGACAGACTGCATACAAACGGTTTTATTCGCACGACTTCATCCATTTCCGAGTACGATCCCATACCAAACGATGGCGACCGTCATATTGAAGTGGACGACATGATTGCGGCACAGCAGCTCGGCTGGACGATAGCCGAGGACATTACCTTGGACGCCAACGCGAACGTCACCCAATCCCGCCTCTCGAACTTCAACGCAGAACATGAAACGAATTCATGGCGCGGCGACTTGATACGCTTATCAATTGAAGGTCACATGCGATTAGCGAATAACCACGATCTCAATTTACTACTTGATCACACCGTGGAAGCATTCGAACAACGTGTGCGCGACCGATCATTTGGTAACCCTAACTACGACGCCTCACTATCCTCGACCGGCGTGGCAGCAGAACATCTCATTTCGTCCAATCAATGGCAATGGCATACGTCTCTGCGACATGAGCTAAACGACGAATTCGGCGACTCGACAGCTTGGCAGGTAAGCGCTTTGCGTAATCATCAACTATGGAGTATGTCGTACGCTGTCGGCGTTGGCGTTAAAAATCCAACATTTATCGAACGATTTGGCTATGCGCCGGATCAGTTTCTTGGTAATCCTGGATTAAAACCAGAACGATCACTCCAACACCAAGTTGCGATTGAACATACAGGCTCCACTCATACGGTCGTCCTGTCCTTGTTCTCAAGCGTATTGAACGATGAAATCAATGGCTTCGAGTTTGATCCGATGACGAATCGATTTACAGCTGAGAACCTAACTAGCGAAAGTCAACGCCAAGGCTATGAATTGCGTATTGCGCGCGAGTTTCAGCGATTCAAAATGGATGCAAACTACACTTATGTTGATAGTACCGAGGGAAAAACGCCTGAGATCCGACGACCGCATCATGTCGCTAATTTCAATCTCTTCTTAAACCTCGGCCAACGTATGCGTTCGCGGGTATCTTTTCATTACATCGGCAAGCAGTTAGATCGAGACTTCTCTTCTTTTCCTGCGAAGGTCGTAACGTTGGACGGACACACTATTGGAATTACGTCAATTGAATATGACCTTACGGACAAACTAACCCTACACGGTAGGGTCGAAAATTTATTCGATCTCGAATATGAACAAGTATTCGGCTATCGGTCATATCCGCGACGACTTAGCATAGGCGCACAAGTACGTTTTTGAACCTACAGAATATCCAGCAACACACCGATGTATTGTGGGACGACGTGATCGTCCCGAATCTCATCCGTTATATTGAGATTCCGAATAAATCGCCTATGTTTGACCGCAATTGGGAGAGCAATGGTTATATGCAAGCAGCCGCTGAGTTATTGCATGCAACCATCCCGCAGATTCCGTTAAAGAATGCAACATCGCGCATCGTGAGTCTTCCACAGCGAACGCCCGTGATCTTGATCGATATACCAGCCACACACGACTGTAGTGGCAACGTACTTTTTTATGGACATTATGACAAACAACCTGAATTCACTGGTTGGGAAGATGGATTAGGCCCGTGGCAGCCGGTAATCCGCAACCGTAGGTTATATGGTCGAGGTGGCGCAGATGACGGTTACGCGATGTTTGCCAGCATTGCGGCGATCAGTGCACTTGACGACCAAGACATCGCGCATCCGCGATGTCTTGTGTTGATTGAGGGATGCGAAGAGAGCGGCAGTTTCGATTTACCACTCTACCTTGAGGCATTAAGCGACGAGATCGGCGAACCTGACTTGCTCATTTGCCTTGATGCCGAGTGCGGTAACTACGATCAACTTTGGTTGACCACATCGTTGCGAGGGATGATAAGTGGCACGTTACGAGCCAACGTCCTGACCGAGGGCATGCATTCCGGCGCGGCTGGTGGCATCGTACCATCAAGTTTTCGCGTACTACGTTCGCAACTTGACCGAATTGAGGACGCTAAAACCGGACATCTCCTCCTTGACGCATTGCACGGACCTATTCCCCACAGCGTAAGCGTTGAGGCACAACTCGCAGCAGAAACGTTAGGAGATACCGTAATCAATCGTTATCCGTGGTATGCCGATACTCAACCTACTTCAAGCGATTTAGCCGAGCTGATTATCAGCAACACATGGAGGCCTGCCCTCGCAACGGTAGGCATAGGAGGCGCGCCAGAACCGCAAAACGCAGGAAATACGCTACGTCCATATACCGAACTAAAGCTCGCATTTCGCCTACCTCCCAATATCAAAGCCACTGAAGCCGCAGAGGTGCTAACCGATGCACTACAAACCGAACCACCGAGCAATGCAACGGTAACGTTCGAGATTGACAGTGCAGAATCGGGATGGTTTGCGAAGCCGCTAGATCCTTACCTTACCGAATCGCTTGAACGCGCGTCTACCACTTTTTTCGGCAATCCCCTACGTCACATTGGATGCGGTGGAACTATCCCATTCCTCGGCATGTTAGAACGCAAGTTTCCGTCTTGCCAATTCGTCGTTACAGGTGTCTTGGGACCTCACTCGAATGCGCACGGCCCAAATGAATTTCTTGATATACCGACCGCTAAAAAGGTGACAGCGTGCATCGCGGCCGCGGTGAGCGACACGGGGAAATTTTTAAGTTGCTAATGGATAGAGTGTCCATCACCGAATACATTCTGTTCTGTGCGGATAGTGCGAAAGCGGGATTCCAAGAAATTCAATTGATCACCTAGTATCCGACCGCTATTGGTCAACGCTAGATACTCAGCAAGGTTAGGCGCGTACGGTAGAGCTAACAACTCCATTTTGCATTCGTGTAAAAGCCAGTTGCCTTTATGAATATTGCAACGACGGCAAGCCGCAGCCACGTTCGTCCATTCGTCCGTACCCCCTCGAGACATCGGCACGACGTGATCTCGCGTTAACTGGCTGTCGCTGAATTTCAATCCACAGTACATACAAAAGTTTCTATCTCGCGCAAACAGAGCTTTGTTACTTAAAGGCGGCGTAGCTGAGTACGCTTCGGGGTGAATGCGACCGCCACAGGCTATGATGCTGTGTACGTCAATCATGCTGCGCTTTCCCGTTGCAGCGCAGATCCCGCCATAAATTCGTAACGCTAGGTCGCCCAAGCTCCATACCACTAATTCGCGGGCATACAAGCAAACTGCTTCTTGCCAGGAGACCCAGTTGAGGGGCTGACCAGAGACGTCCAACCTCAGTATACGAGGGATTCGAGGAAATTGATCAAGCGTTGCAAGCACGTCCCAGTCCTTGTTAGTTGGATGACTGTTAAGTTTGCGCGTGAATCATAAACGCAACGATTAAGGATACGTTAGACGCCTATTACAGCACCCTAGCTAACAAACTTATGAAGAGCGGAATTAGACTAATTTCGAAGCGTCCCACAATAGGTGGGATGTCATCGTAACCTGCTTCAATTTAGCTACGTCAATCATTTATTTGCATATTCCTCACCAGACAACCTAATTTAAGGCGAAGCCAATCCAGCCGAAATTGACTAGAATGTGCTTAAGAAACGCAACGGATTGCTTTCGGTACCACAGACATGACTATAAAAAATGTAAGCGCAGGGATGGCTTTCATTGCAGGCATCGCGTTATTCGTCGCAGGTTGCGCCGCAACTTCGACCAACCCAACGGCGACCCAAACGGCCACCTCTTACGAATGCGAAGCAGGGGATTCAGCTTGGGAATGTCGTGCAAAAGAATCAGATGCCTCTATTCGTCCTACACTAGCATCTAACGCTGCAAAAAGCCTGAACGAAACGGATCGTAAAGCATCAGCCACTTCTTCAAATCAATCACAAGCGACGACGGCGGTCGTTGAAACAAAATCGACCGCAAATTCCGCGAAACGTAATCGACGGGGCTTTCTAGGCATTCGTCTCCGCGGGCGCGGCGAGGATCAAGTAGCAGCAGCAACCCAGAAAGCCGTAAGTACCGGAGTGCCCACTAAAACCAAACTGAGTAGAACTGAATCACCAGCACTTGTATCTACGCCCCACGACGCGCCGTCGGCTACTACGGCTAGGCAAGCGTTGCAGAAGACTAGGTTGTCACAGACCACTAAAAAAACACCAGCTATGGTCCCACCAAATCCAAACTTAGTCGCTAGTACACCCGAGGTTGTACGACCATCTTCAAACTCAACGAGTGAAACTGATACCGTAACGTATGCGCAAACGGCACCAAACCCAATATCCAACTCTTCGTCAGGTGACGGGCTGGGTCGCGACTATGACTATGCTGTGCAACTTGGCGCTTTCGCCAACTACAACCGATCTTCCGCCTTTATCAATTCGCTACCCTCATTAGATCTCATTCAAATTAAGACGGCATCAGGCGGAAAAACGTACTACATCGTGATTGCCGGTACATTCGAGAACAAGCAACTAGCGACAGTGCAAAGTGAAATGTTGGCTAGTACTTACGGGTTGAACGATTCCTACATACGTACGGTCAAATCAATCCGCAACGTCCAGATCAACTAACGCGTATTGGCGGCAGTGGTTGTTCGCTCAGTGTTGGCGAGCAGCCATCACAGCCGGTCTTTTGCTGCACTGCTCTAACCATGCGTCAATCGCACGATAGTGCGATATGTCGATATTGGCCATCCGCAGCCATATCAGTACGCTCGCAACATTCAGATCGGACACGTTGAACTCGTTGCCAACGAGACTTGAATGAATATCCAAGCGATTTTCTAGAACGTTGAACGGTCGCGAGAGCGATTGCATTGCTTCCTTCGATTTCTCTGCGTCCTTTTCTACACCTAGCACACCTAACGAATATTTCAGCGCAGCTAACGTGTGTTCCTCAACCGCTGTCATGACCCAAAATGACCACTGCCATGCCAGTGCTTCTTCCTCAAGCGAATTAAGCGCCAATACGCCGTACTTTTTAGCGAGATAAAGGTTTATTGCCATTGATTCGCATAGAATAAAGTCATCATCGCGAATGACCGGTACCTGCCCCATTGGGTTCAATGCGAGCAATGCATCTAACTGAGGCCCAGGTTGTGGAATCAAGCCTTCGTGCGTGAATGCCCTTCCTGTCGCAGCTTTGATTTCTTCTGCCATCCAGAGAGTGCGAAACGCCCTACTCTGTCCGAAACCGAAGATTTCTAATGCCATGCAATGCCACCTATCATGTTTTAGTCGGATACCAACATCGTGTGCCAATTCTGCAACAGTAATCAGCACTCAATATAAACGAAAGGGAATTATCACGTTACGCAACTTTGGTGTTTGTACATCCAGATACTCGCGGAATACCCGTTCCTGATATTCGCCCTCAAAGACCTTGTAAGCAATCATTCACTGTGCCCCGCTTTCTTGATGTTCGGCTGCACTTCGTAATCTGGCACGCGATAGGCACCGTGCGGCATGGTTCTGCCGATTGACTATCGCGAATGGAGTGGGAGATTCGTTGGCGCGTGTGGACAGAGTTTAGATACGATGGAATGCATATCAAGACCCGCACGCGAAAGAAATCACTATAACCCACATGAACCAGAGTAGCCGTGCCCATATAGAATCGCCCCACATAAACTTACAACAGAGGAATTTGATGTCTGATCAAATGAAATCAATGTTGCTATTCGGCAGAGGGTTTCTACTCGGTACCGCGTTTTCGGTGATCGTCGCGCAATCTCGGGATAACTATATGTGAGGTGACCCTATAAGTGTTAGGGACTACCTATCGTATCTGGTATAGAAATTGATAGCTGCCCCAAAAAGGCTTATTAAGAGAAATAACCCTAACGAGTCAAACGAGATTGGAAGCCCTTTGATAGCATGGAACGCAACAACCAGACACAAAAAACAAATACATACTTCATCTAGGTATAACTCCCGAAGATATCTTAATCGCCTAGACACCACTTGGGGATTTTTTTGTCAATCGGTGTCAGCTTCGCAATATTTGCAAAGTTCTCCAGTTCTTCCTTTGAATGGATCTCACGAATCACATAGTTCATTAGCAGATATAAGAGTCAACCCCCCAACAGGTATACGACAGGCACCGTCCATACTCTAAAGAACAGACACTGAGATTCTAGCCCCAGGGATTGTCCAAGAGGATTCTTTAGCTAAGGCGGTTTGGGAACCCCTAAAGGTCGGCGAGAATCGCTTCCGCGCTGCTCACTTCAAATTTACCTGGTGCCTCAACTGCCAGTGTAGTCACTATGCCATCGTCAATCACCATGGCGTATCGTTGCGATCGCGTGCCCATGCCGAACCCACTACCATCCATTTCAAGTCCTAGCGCCGTTGCTAAATTTCCGTTACCGTCTGCAACCATAACGATTGCATCGGCTGATTGATCCTTCCCCCATGCGTCCATAACAAACGCATCATTGACGGAGGTGCAAATGATCGTATCAACTCCTTTAGCTTTAATAGCCGAGGCGTTCTGCACAAACCCTGGTAAATGCTGTTGCGAGCAGGTTGGCGTAAAAGCACCCGGAACCGCAAATAGCACAACTTTCTTGCCCGACGTTAACTCTTGCAATGACACCGGACCTGGACGTCCGTCCTTCATTACTTGCACAGTTACATCAGGCAACTTATCGCCTTGGGATATGGTCATGGAATCCTCGCCAAAAGAAAGATTGAGTAAATAAACTGCCGTACTAATAGTTAGACGGCTACACGACTAACATTTTACGCGCGATCGCCTTACCTCAAAAGTGAGCCTATTTCAATACAGATTGTTAAACAATTCAACGTGGCTAGGGTTAACCGCAGTACTCATGTGGTCAACCGTTGCAGTAGGTTTCAAATTAGGGTTGCAAACGATGGAACCTATACAGCTTTTATGGATCGGCAGTTGTTTTTCGTGGGTTCTCTTCTCAATCTGCATAGCTATTCTCCCTTCACAACCATTCACACGGCAGAGTGTCCACAAGGCTCTTGCTCTCGGTCTTTTAAATCCACTGCTCTATTACCTTGTACTACTTACCGCCTATGATCTGCTGCCGGCTCACGTCGCTCAACCGTTGAACTACACATGGGCACTCGTTACAGCCGCACTTGCTGTACCGCTGTTGCGTCAGAAGCTGCGCCTCTCAATGGTCCTAGGCATGTTGATGGGGTACAGTGGCGTCGTACTTCTGATTACCAAAGGTCAGCTGTCCCTTGCTCTGGAGTTTGCGCCCCTGGGGGTTGGTTTAGCATTGCTCAGCACCCTGCTTTGGGCTCTTTTCTGGATTTGGTCCGTATCAGTGCGACTTCAACCATGGTGGTTTATGTGGTTTGGATTTACAGTCGCAGTTCCGCTATTGACTTTGATTTGTTTTTTCACAGCAGGGTTACCAAACCTTTCGTGGGAGAACCTTGGCTACGGCGCGTGGATAGGGTGGCTTGAGATGGGGTTTGCATTTTTACTCTGGCAACGCGCGATGTCTACTGCCCAAAGCGTTGCGAAACTTAGTCAGCTAATCTTCTTGTCGCCGCTCATCTCACTGGGTTTGATCTATTGGGTTTTAGGGGAGTCAGTGCACGTGACTGCACTTTTAGCTGTGCTCTTGATTCTCGGCGGTATGTACTGCGTGAATCAACAAATAGACGAACAACATCAACGCAGTCTCTCCTAGCGACTGCCTCGCTATGTCATTCCCGCCACCATCGTAATAATTAGAGTGCCTGCCCGAGTGGCGAAATTGGTAGACGCAAGGGACTTAAACAATATTGAGCACACGACGGGAAACTGTCGTCGTGAATGAGGTCAAATTCGGGGAAACCTTACTCGCTAGACTGGCAATCCCGAGCTAAACCGCTTCTTCTTAGCGGGAAGTGTAGAGACTTAACGGCCTCCGCCTAAGGTAATAAAAATACTAAGGCGAAGAGAAAGTCCAGACTACACACGACAAAAGTCGGCGGTGAAAACCGTAGTAGTACGAAAATCCCTCGGATTTAATCCATGCCGGTTCGACTCCGGCCTCGGGCACCAAGGCTTATGAGGGGTTCCAGCCGTAGATCTCGCGAGCTGCTGCTACAGTCACTACGCCTTCTTTGACATCTGCAGCCACACGTTCTCGGGCGCGTTCAAGCGGCGACCCTATGCCAGCCCCGCCTGGCGTCTCTAGGACGAGGGTTGCCCCTGGCGGGATGCGTTCTTTCCCCTTGCCGCGAAATGATTTACCATGTTTGAGGGCGACCCGACCACAGGCTCCGTCGTGACCGCCTTCGCGTCCACGAGCAGGATACTGTACGCGTTCAAACATTTTCGAGATTGCAAATTCGACGCCATGTGCATGTTCAATCTCAAGAACTTGACCCAATCCACCTCGCAATCGACCGGCCCCTCCCGAATCCGGTTTGAATTCGCGACGCCAAAAGACTAACGGTGAGGTAACTTCGTTGATTTCTGTCGGTGTCGTTCGCACACCTGAAGGAAAGGCGGTGGTAGATAGTCCGTCTTTTGCTGCCCGTGCGCCCGTACCACCATTGAAGATCGGATTAATAACAAAACGACCGCTTGGCGTATTACCGTTCGGGACGTTCGTATTCAACAAGACCGGATTCCAAATGCAGGATGCGCCTTCGGCTGGGACATCTTTAAGCACCTGCACAAGGGCACCGATGACTACATCCGGAAGCATCTGTCCTAGTGCATGTCGAGCAGACACCGCCGCGGGTGGCTTCGCATTCAAAATACAACCTTCAGGAGCTCGCACCGTAATCGGCGCTAGGGATCCAGCGTTATTCGGCACATCGTTCCCAATTAAGCATCGCACGCCGAACGATGCATACGCCTGTGCATACGTAAGTGGCACGTTAATACCAAATCTAGATTCCAGCGACGATCCCGCAAAATCAATGTCGATCGACCGATCGTGAATGGTTAACGCACACTTAATGTCGATAGGTTCATCGTAGCCATCTACTCGCATGGCCTGGCAATAACGACCATTAGTTAAAGATTGGATCTCACGCTCGACGGCCGCTTGTGATAGTTGACGCAGCTCCTTACTGATCGTACCAAGCGAATCAATCTCAAATTCAATCAGCATGTTGATGAGTTGCTGAGCGCCATGATGGTTGCATGCAGTCAATGAATACAAATCGCCTTCAGCCACGACCGGATCGCGTACATTTGCAGCGATGAGTTCCATCAACGCGTCGTTACGTTGCCCCGCTTTGAAGAGGTGTGTGATAGGAACGCGCAAACCTTCTTCATACAAGTCGCCAGCGTCGGCGCCGAAGCCCCGCCCACCAACATCCGCGATATGGCTAGTCGAAGCGAATAACGCAATGGGCTTTGTTTTAAAGAAAACTGGTGAAACAACTGTAAAGTCATTTAGATGACCGGTTGCCAACCACGGATCGTTCGTCACTAGCACATCGTCCGGATGGAGCGACGCTAGCGGGAAGCGGTTTAAAAAGTGACTCACTGAAGCAGCCATTGCATTCACGTGTCCCGGCGTACCGGTGACCGCTTGAGCGATCATGCGACCTTGGGTATCGAATACGCCAGCTGAAAGGTCACCCGCCTCTCGAACGACAGTGGAGAACGCCGTGCGCATCAATGTTTGAGCTTGTTCTTCCACCACGGCTAATAAACGATCCCAAACTAATTGCCGCCGTAAATCCGTTGTCGCGTTCATGCGTTCATACGCTTAACTATCAAGTCCCTTTCACTATTAATATGTACTTCGAATCCAGATGAAATTAACGTTGTAGTGTGATTCTCTGTAATCAAGGCTGGACCGCGCAAGTAATGACCAGGTTCTAAACATTCGCGATCAATGCAACGAGCGACGGATACGTTTTCCAATTCCGTTAAAAGTTGTTCTCGCGACGGACCTGTATATGCTCTTGGGGTAGCGACATCCTGCAATGGCTTTGGCTCCTGCATGGGTGTCATCAACATAAGCGTCCAACTCAAAACCTCTATGTCCGACATCGGTAACAAGCGGCCGTAAAGCGACTCATACACCGATTCAAATTCGCTTTTGATGCGCGCTACCGATAGGTCATTAAGATCTATGGGCACGCTAATTTCATACCCTTGACCGACATATCTCATGTATGCAGTCACAGCAACTTGCAGTTCACTGCCCCTCGCAGCTGCGGCTATTGCCTCCTCCGCATCCGATCGCATCTTCTGCAAAGTCGATTCCACTGCCATTTGATCATACGAAGAAAGACGCATGTATTTGCTGTGCACCACCTCGTACGCAATCGGTGAGTGCAGAAAACCAAGTGCGGAACCGACGCCAGCGCCAACAGGAATCAGAGCATAATCGCAGTTTAGTTTCGACAACAGGCGCGTCACATGAATCGGTGCCGCGCCACCGTAGGCAATTAATACTCGCTCAGAAACCGATTTGCCCCATTCGCTCGCATGACTACGCGCAGCTGCTGCCATGTTTTCGTCAACCACCTCAACGATTGAACGGGCGGCGTCTTCCAGTTCCACATCCAAGGTTTGCGCAAACTGCGTTGCGATGGCAGTCTCCCCAGCCTTGACATTGAGAGCTAATTGACCTCCTGCAAAACGCGTGGCTTCCAACCGACCTAACGTCGCATCTGCGTCAGTGACGGTTGGTAGGTCGCCGCCCAGTCCATAGCACGCGGGACCTGGGTCAGACCCTGCACTTTCCGGCCCAACTCGGGTGCGCTTCAGTTGGTCAACAGTTGCGATTGATCCGCCACCTGCCCCGATTTCAACCATTTCAATCACGGGGATGCGAACCGGCAATCCGCTCCCTTTCTTAAACCGATAACGGCGGTCCACCTCAAATGCTCGCGAACGCAACGGCGAGCCATTGTCGATCAGGCACAGCTTCGCAGTCGTTCCTCCCATATCGAACGAGAGCGATTTTGTGGCGCCGATTTGACGCGCTTTCCACGCTGCAAGCACGGCGCCACCCGCAGGGCCTGATTCAACTAAGCGAATTGGATATTTGGAAGCGGAAGCCAACGAGGTCAAGCCGCCGTTAGACGCCATCGTCAAGAAAGGGCAAGTACAACCCATCTTTTGCAATCGCGTAGCAAGATCATGTAAATATGTTGACATCAAAGGCAGGATGTAGGCATTGGCGCATGTCGTCGAAAATCGTTCATATTCACGAATTTCTGGACAAACAAGCGATGACAAACTGACGGCGACACTCGGTAATTCATGCGCTAAGCGCTCAGCTACTTCCTCTTCGTGCATCGAGTTCGCGTAGGAGTGCAAAAAGCCAATCGCTACGCTTTCCACAGCCTCGCGGCGCAAAGTTGTTATCGCAGGTTGCAGCAAATCGCTGTCTAAAGTCCGTAATGGCATGCCGTCTGCACTCATCCGCTCATGCACGGGAATCCGTAGATGCCGCGGGATGAGCGGTTCGGGTCGCTCAATGTTGACGTCGTACTGTTCGAATCGATTCTCATACGCCATCGCTAGTACGTCGCGATGCCCTTCAGTTGTGAGAAGCGCGGTCTTTGCCCCGCGGCGTTCGATAATCGCATTCGTCGCTAGCGTCGTGCCGTGCAGCACAAGCGAGATTGAACTCGGTTCTACCCTTTGCTCGGCAAGTAACGCATGAATGCCTTTGAGCACGGCATCTGCCGGCTGATCGTGCGATGTGAGCACTTTACGAGCAAAGCGTAGATCGCCTCGCTCAAGCACTACATCCGTAAACGTACCGCCGACGTCAATAGCGAGTCTATTGCTCAAAATATAGATGGTGGTGGAGCACGCAGCCTGGGTTGAATCGTGCGGAACAGGCGGAACAGCTAGTGGGGTCGCTCAAATAGGTCGCGATTGAAACTTTCGTCCCACACATCCCGCACAGTATGGCAAGCACGTCGAACTGGTCACACGGCCACACCGAAGCACGATGCTTGACGAGCGCGGTATGACATTCGAAACATGCGAACCACTTGCCGCAACAATGGTGGCGAATCGCAACGATATCAAGCGAAGATCTATAGTGTGCACAGCCACTACGCTCGTCAATCTGCACCCCATGGACGAGGTTTCCGAACAACCGAATGACATTCGACGTCATTGGTTAGAGGAATAAACCAGCGGTATCAATGAAAGGAAAAGTGGAGGCTGGGGTCGGAATCGAACCGGCGTAAACAGAGTTGCAGTCTGCAGCATAGCCACTCTGCCACCCAGCCCGTTTGCCGCGAATTTGAAGCGCGCTAATCATAACAAATCCGGCCTATTTCTGTGATAGTGACAAATCTGGCCACGCCGCTCTTAACAACACAATCATTGACCACATGGTCATCAAGGTAGCAACATAAAGAAGGGATATGCCAGTTATGACGAGTGGCAAGTCAAGTTCGACCGGATTGCAAAGCAACATGAATATCGCCAACATCTGAATGGCGGTCTTCACCTTACCGACTAAGGTAACGTTTACAACCGAACGCCGATTCAATTCAGCCATCCATTCCCGCAGTGCCGATACGAATAGTTCTCGTACGCATATGACGATCGCCGGTAAGGTGATCCACACCGATGCATAAGCGCCTACGAGCAATACGAGCGCCGTAATGACAATCATCTTATCCGCCACCGGATCTAGGAATGCACCAAAGTGAGAATGAAGGTCCCAGCGACGCGCGATAAAACCATCCAACCAGTCCGTAACGGCTGCAAAACCGAACAACACGCCTGCGACCCAATGCCATTCGCTGGTGCCTACATAAACAATGACGAATAAGGGAATGCACCCAATACGTATGAGTGTCAGTGCATTTGGCACTTGCGCGGCAAAAGAACTAGCCATCATGAAATACGCCGTAGATTTTGCTCGCTAACATCCTACTAATCCCAGGCACTTTCCTTAATTCTTCGAGTGATGCACCTTTTATTGAAGCAACCGAACCGAAATGAGTAAGCAATTCGCGCTTGCGCTTTGGGCCGACGCCATCAATTTCATCCAACTCTGAACGGCGACGACGCTTTTGGCGCTGGTTCCGATGTCCAGTGATGGCAAATCGATGGGCTTCATCACGAATCTGTTGCAATAAATGCAAAGCGCCGCTATTTGGATCAAGATCCAGCGGCGTCTGACCGTCAAGCCAAACTGTGTCGAATTCAGGTCGGCGTCCTTCCCCTTTCGAAATGCCTAGGACTTTGATCGCATCAATCTGCAATTCGGCCAATACATCTAAGACGCGACTGAGCTGCCCGCGGCCACCGTCAATAAGCAAGATATCGGGAAATTTAGCATTATTCGACTTCAACTTTGTATAGTGACGTTCAACAACCTCTGCCATCGCGGCGTAGTCGTCGCCACCAATTGGCGCTTTGATATTGAAACGGCGGTAATCCGATGAGACCGGGCCTTCGCCATCAAATACGACACACGAGGCGACAGTAGCCTCGCCCTGAATATGACTTACATCGAAGCACTCTATGCGTTGCGGCATATCGTCTAGACCCAATACATCCTGTAATTCGCTATACCTCTCGAAAACGTTTTTACGTTTCGCCATGTATGCGCCGAGTGCCAACGCGGTGTTTTCCTGAATAAGCTTTAACCAGCGCGCACGTTGTGTGATACCGTGAGAGCTAATCGCTACTCGACGCCCTGCCAAGTCGGTTAACGCTTGCTGTAACGTGCATTCGTCTTCGATCGGTACAGTGGTCAGCACTTCGCGCGGTAAATCTCGCACCAACCCACCCAAATAAAACTGAGCCAAGAAAGCCCCCAATAACTCATGCTCGTTTCGGTCGAGTTCATTGCGCGGATACCATGTGCGATGACCTAGCATGCGACCGTCCCGAACGAACATGCCTTGAATGCAAACGTAGCGACCCGCTGCAGCTATGCCGAAGACATCCGCATCACCCGTGTTCGTTTCAACGTATTGCGACTGTTGGACTTTTACCAAGTCCGCAATTTGATCGCGCAATGTAGCCGCGCGTTCAAATTCAAGATTCGCTGCAGCTTCGTTCATTGCGCGCTTGAATTCGTTAAGCAACTCATCGCTCTTACCACGCAGAAACATCTTCGCGCGACGGAGATCGGACTGATATGCCTGTTTGTCCACGCCCATAACGCACGAGCCGCTACATCGACCAATTTGATACTGCAAACATGGACGTGCGCGATTTTTAAAAAACGTATCGTCGCATGTGCGTAATCTAAACAGCTTTTGTAGTATCTGAATGGTGTCCCTTGTTGCTTTGGCGCTAGGATATGGGCCGAAGTATTGCCCTTCATAGCGTTTTGCACCACGATGGAGACTGATACGTGGGTAGTCGTGCTCACTGAACATGATGAATGGATAAGACTTGCCGTCGCGCAGAATGACGTTGTACGGTGGCCGTTCGCGTTTGATGAATGTCTGTTCCAGGATAAGCGCTTCGACTTCGCTTTGAAGTACGGTGACTTGCACATCGCAGGTTTTATTCATTAAGGCGATCGTTTTTGACGCCAATCCGCCACCTCTGAAATAACTTGAAACCCGAGACTTCAGATTCCTTGCTTTGCCAACGTATAGGACCCTGCCTCTTGCGTCAAGCATGCGGTATACACCGCATTTCGTCGGCAATGAATTAAGCATCGACTCGTAATCGAAGCCAGCGACCGGAGGAAGGGGATTGGCAGACAACAGCGGCACCTACTGAAACGCTTGTATGCCAGTCATCGCGCGTCCCAGGATCAAAGCATGAATATCGTGCGTACCCTCATAGGTATTTACTGTTTCGAGATTCATTACGTGTCGAATCACGTGATATTCATCGGATATGCCGTTGCCGCCATGCATATCACGCGCGACGCGCGCAGCTGTTAATGCTTTCTCGCAATTGTTGCGTTTCATCAAGGAGATCGCTTCAACAGGGCACATACCCTCATCCATCAGTCTGCCCATTCGAAGCGCGCCTTGCAACCCCAATGCGATATCGGTCTGCATGTCTGCGAGTTTTTTCTGAATCAGTTGATTCGCCGCAAGTGGCCGTCCGAATTGAATGCGGTCAAGCGTATATTGACGTGCTGCTTGTAGACAGAATTCCGCTGCGCCCATGGAACCCCAAGCAATTCCATAACGGGCTCGATTCAAGCACCCAAAAGGACCTGCGAGGCCCTTTACATCGGGGAACATGGCATCTTTAGGAATCGGTACGTCATTGAGAACGATCTGACCCGTTACTGAACTTCGTAAACTCATCTTGCCATCAATGCGTGGAGTCGAAAACCCTTCGGCACCGCGCTCTACGAGAAAGCCCCGGATGACGCCTTCGAGTTTTGCCCAGATCACCGCAACATCTGCGATGGGTGCATTGGTAATCCAAGTCTTCGACCCATTTAGGAGGTAATGGTCGCCTTTGTCAACTGCGACCGTCTTCATACCACCTGGATCTGATCCATGATCAGGTTCGGTTAAACCGAAACATCCGACCCACTCGCCCGTTGCGAGCTTCGGTAAATAGCGTCGACGATGTGCTTCTGTTCCGTAGGCGTGGATTGGGTGCATCACCAAGGATGACTGCACGCTCATCGCCGAACGATATCCCGAATCTACTCGCTCCACCTCGCGCGCCGCTAAGCCGTAACACACGTAGTTCAAAGCCGCACAGCCATATTCTTCTGGCAATGTCGAACCTAGTAACCCGAGCTCCCCCATCTCGTTCATGATGTTGCGGTCGAAGTGTTCGTTACGATTGGCTTCAAGTACTCTCGACATAAGGCGATCCTGCGCAAACTCGTGCACGCTCTCTCGAACCGCACGTTCTTCATCCGAAAGTTGTGCATCAAGATTGAATGGGTCTTCCCAATTGAACGGTGGCGTTGGCATTAGAAATCTCTCGATTGATGGATACGTTTTAAGCGTGCTGTCAGTTCGCGTGCCAAAACGGGCGACCTACGATAGGAGTAGAGGCTTGGGCTGTCTCGCTTGGCGCCATGGCGCCTGCTTCGTATGCCATGCGCCCCGCTTGAATTGCGAATGCCATGGCGCACGCCATTTGAACTGGTTTGTCCGCTTTCGCAACAGCCGTGTTGAGTAAAACGCCATCGAATCCTAGTTCCATGGCTTGTGCAGCATGTGACGGCAGACCGATACCTGCGTCAACGATGAGCTTGACCGAAGGCAGGCGATGGCGCAACGTTGTAAGCGCGTAAGGATTTATCAAGCCTTTGCCGGTACCAATCGGGGATCCCCAAGGCATGATGACTTCACAACCTAAATCGGCTAGGCGCGTACAAACCACCAAGTCGTCGGTCGAGTAAGGAAATACCTTGAAGCCAAGTCGAATGAGTTCGCGCGTCGCTGTTACAAGCTCGTACGGTTCGGGTTGCAGGTTGTACTCATCGCCTGTAACCTCCAGTTTAATCCAGTCAGTTTGAAATATCTCGCGACTCATTTGAGCGAGCGTGACTGCTTCCTTCGCAGTCGCACAGCCGGCTGTATTCGGCAAGATGTGGCATGGCTGTCGCTTCAAAAATTCCCAGAACGCGTTGCCGCCTCCTTCGCGCGGGGCTTGACGCTTCAAACCGGTCGTTATAACGTCTGCTTGCGATATGTTGATCGCGGCTTCGACGACAGCAGGTGAGGGATATCTAGCTGTCCCCAAGAATAATCGACTAGATAGTTCGGTACCATACACCGACCAATTCGTCTTAGTCACCTAACCGCCCTGGATGGCGGCAAGCACATCGACGCGATCTCTATCCATCAACCGTCGAGTTGGCCACTCTTGTCTGGGTACGAACGTTTCATTTACGGCAACGGCTACTCTCTCGCACTCGTAACCGAGGATGACGAGCAGTTGGTCGAGCGGACCCGGTTCGACCGCTACTGGTTCGCCGTTAACGAGCACCTGCATAGCGATCTAACCTCTTCAATCGCATCCTGAATAATCGCTGGCGCAACTAGGAAACCGTGTCGATACAACCCGTTTACACTCAAACAACCTTTCTGCCATCGCACGCGCGGCTGGTTATCGGGATAGGCCGGCCGAATCCCTACGCCTAGTTCAAGAATCTCAGCTTCCGCGAATCCAGGGTGTACCGTATATGCCGCGGAAAGGAGCTCCAGCGCACTACGCACTGATATCGCGGATCTTGATGCGCTTTCGATCTGAGTAGCGCCCACAACAAAGACGTTATTTGGACGCGGCGATATATAAAGTTGATATTTTGGATGCATCAACCGAATCGGCCGTTTCAACTGTACTTCCGGGGCGCGCATCCTGACCACTTCTCCACGTACGCCTCTCAGTGTCGGATCATCGCTATCCGCGCCGCGACAATCAATAACCACATCACCTCGTAAGTCAGATGGATTGACGGGACATTCAAAGGAAATCTCACCGCAACGACTTTCGAGCGCATCAAGTAATGCGCGGTTGTCCAACCAACCCTCGCCCTGTAAAAGCAATCCGGTACTAAATCGATCTGCAAGGCCTGGTTCTAACTCAACAAGCTCTTTGGCCGTAAGTTCGTGAACACCTTTAAGACCAGCACCTTTCAAGGTGCTTTGGAACTTCGTCAGAAGCGGAAGGTCCTGTGCGTGCGCCACGGCGACCGAGCCGTCGAATGCGTGTGGTACGTTGAGTTCCGTCAACAAGCCAGGCCAAGCACGCAAGCTCCGCCGAGCTAGCGTGCAAATCAACGGATCGCTCTCAGGATACTCGCTGAGAGGAGCCAACATTGACGCCGCGACATATGAGCTGCTGCTTGGTTTATCGCGTGCATCACGCTCGTATATAGTCACAGTGTGACCATCTTTCACCAGATGGAAACCAAATAGCCGTCCGATTAATCCTGCACCTACGATCGCTATATCCAAGTGCTCAAACTCGGTGATAGATTTCACTGCCTGAGGCGCGAAACTCACGCGCTTTCTCCGCCATTTCAGCCTCGACATCAACCATACTCACCTCATCATGCAGTTTGCCAGCCGCATCCCTTATTTCCTGTGTGATCTTCATTGAACAAAACTTAGGACCACACATTGAGCAGAAATGGGCCACTTTAGCCGAGTCTTTTGGTAAGGTTTCGTCATGGAACTGTGTTGCCTTATCCGGATCAAGACCGAGGTTGAACTGATCTTCCCAGCGAAATTCGAATCGTGCCTTGGATAACGCGTTGTCGCGCATTTGCGCTCCTGGATGACCTTTCGCTAAATCCGCAGCGTGAGCAGCAATTTTGTAGGTGACGATTCCCTCACGGACATCTTCACGATCAGGCAATCCCAAGTGTTCCTTCGGCGTGACGTAGCACAGCATCGCACAACCGTACCAACCGATCATTGCAGCGCCGATTGCCGATGTAATATGGTCGTAACCTGGGGCAATGTCAGTTGTGAGCGGACCTAGCGTGTAAAACGGCGCCTCATCGCAACATTCCAGTTGCTTGTCCATGTTCTCCTTGATTAAGTGCATCGGCACGTGTCCAGGACCTTCGATCATGGTTTGCACATCATGCCGCCAGGCGATTTGAGTAAGTTCGCCTAGCGTCTCAAGCTCGGCGAACTGCGCCTCATCGTTAGCATCGGCAATAGATCCTGGACGCAATCCATCACCCAACGAAAACGCGACGTCATACTGTTTCATGATTTCGCAGATGTCTTCAAAGTGCTCGTAAAGAAAACTCTCTTTATGATGGGCAAGACACCACTTTGCCATGATTGATCCACCTCGACTGACAATGCCGGTCGTGCGTTTCGCCGTGAGTGGTACGTAGGATAAGCGTACGCCGGCATGGATAGTGAAATAATCGACACCTTGCTCGGCCTGTTCAATGAGCGTGTCGCGAAACAGTTCCCAAGTCAAATCCTCAGCCACGCCTTTAGTTTTTTCGAGCGCTTGATAGATAGGCACCGTACCGATCGGTACAGGCGAGTTTCGAATAATCCACTCGCGCGTTTCATGGATGTTCTTACCTGTAGATAAATCCATGACGGTATCGGCACCCCAACGCGTTGCCCACACCATCTTGACAACTTCCTCTTCAATACTTGAAGTCACCGCACTGTTGCCAATGTTGCCATTAATTTTCACGAGGAAATTTCGTCCGATGATCATCGGCTCGGATTCTGGATGATTAATGTTGCTTGGAATGATCGCGCGTCCGCGTGCAACCTCATCGCGTACGAATTCCGGGGTGATTTCTGCAGGAATGTGAGCGCCGAAATCGTACCCCCGGTGTTGCACTTCGCCCGAGTACTCAGGATTTGCACGCGCCAAATTTTCTCGCGTCGCAATGTATTCCATCTCTGGCGTAATCATGCCTGCGCGAGCGTAGTGCAGCTGGGTCACATTTTGACCAGGTTTTGCTCGCCGAGGTGTTCTCTCATGCGAAAACCGTAACGAATCTAGACGCAGATCCTGATTACGACTTCGCGTATAGTCGGATGTAAACACTGTTAACGGATCCGTATCACCGCGTTTTTCTATCCAAGGTGCGCGTAGCCGTGGGATGCCCTTCCGAACATCCACCTTCACATTGGAGTCGGTATAAGGCCCAGACGTATCGTAGACTCGCAGCGAAGGATTAGCCGCAAGTTTGCTCTGACCGCCCGCGTCGTGGTGCGGTGTAGGAGTGAGCGAGATCTCGCGCATACCCACGCGCAAGCCGGATCCAGCCTCAACATGAACCTTACGGGAACCAACCAACGGTTCAAATAGAGATGAATCAATACCAGCGTTGGTATTTAGGTCGTATTGCTCTGACATGACTTTCCCCGATTAAGCGGTGCTTTCGAATCGGGGATCGTTTCCTACGCCGGTGTTAACCGGATCAGGTTCAACGGGTTCGCCCCTAGAGCGTCTCAACCGAACGAGGTACCCCGACATACTTATTATAAATCTATGATCTTTTGACCGAATATCAGATCTACGCTAACTCACACGTCGCCAACTTGTAAGAAGATCCACCATCAGTCTCACTGGGTTCGGCGCGTCCATGACACTAGATAAAACGGCAATTCCATGTACTTCAGTTTCAAATAATGCCGATAGCTTATCGAGCTGGATACCACCGAGTGCGACCACGGGTACAGTAGCGCTTACCGTTACAAGCCTGAGCGTTTCTATACCTTGCCCATGGACCGATTTCCAAGTCGGCTTGAATACGGGGCCGAACACAACATAGTCCACATTTTTTTCTTCCGCGTTTTGCAACTCAACCAAACTATGCACCGAAGCACTGTACTGCAGCTTCGAGCAAACAGATGCCATCCTGCCAATGCTCGCCTGCGGTTGGTGGCATGCGTCGAAACCAGCATTCGTCGCGATATCAGAATCGCCATTCCAACTTAGCGTAACGCCATCGTTTGTAAACACTTTGCGCGCTTGCTCGGCTAATACTTTAGCCGATTCCAAAGTCGCAGATTTCACTCGTAGTTGAATGCAAAACGAGGGATCTTCCGGTAATTGATTCAGTCTGCGTATGAGCTCAAGCCAGTGTGAGTGATCTCCCGCATAGTCGAGATCAATGATCGCAATCACTTTTGGTACGGCCCGAACTGAAGACATTAATCGCTTAATAAGTCACAGAATTGCTTCGTTGCGCATTCAACATCGCTTGCGCACACAATCGCTGAGATGACCGCAATGCCATGCGCGCCCGCCGAGAGCAACTCAACCACGTTCCCCAGTTGAATGTTGCCAATCGCGACCACTGGTTTCTCAACTGCTTCGCAGATGACCTTCAACGTGTCGACTCCCAATGTAGGCGCAGGCGACGCCTTTGATTTCGTGCCGAATATGGGCCCCACGCCAATGTAATCTACATCGAGTGCGTTGACCTGAAGCGCTTCTTCGATCGAATTCGCGGTACCGCCGATCAACGTGTCGACTGGTAGCTTTTTGCGGGCGGTGCTAACACTTTCATCCGTACGACCAAGATGCACTGCAGGGGCATGTATCTTTCTTGCAACATCAACATAGTCATTAATAATGAGCGTAGCGCCATGCGCCTCGCAAATTGATTGCATCACCTTCGCGGTATGAATGCGCTGTTGAGACGATACTGCTCGTTTCTCGCGATACTGTATCCCATCCGCGCCGGCATTTACGCACAGCTGCGCTAACGCTGTGTGCGTGTGTTGCGACTGCATCACCTCGTCCGTGATCACATGTAGCCGCGGTATAGCCGGTTTCACGTGTTTTCGCTGCGAATCCCTACCGTCGTCACAGGCATGCCATGTCCTATCGCATAGCGGTGCACAAGCGTCCGTTCAACGAACACTTTAGCAGAAGATATAGCCTTCCGAACCGACACCTTCCTAGCAAGGTAGGTCGCCAACGCAGAGGCGAACATGCACCCTGTACCACGCACGGAGCCTGCATAGGAGATCGTCGCGTGTAGTAATTCATATGAATCTTCGCGATACCAAACATCTGTGCCACGCGACTTTGTCAAATGACCGCCTTTAACCACAACATGCTCGCAACCACTAGCTAATATCCGTTTTCCCGCACGAATCGCGCCAGCAACATCGTTAATTGACTGACCAGCGAGGGTCTCCGCTTCATCAATATTAGGCGTAACAATCTCAACACGCGGAAAGAGCAAATCCCGCATCGCAATCACCGTCGCGTCGTCAATAAAGCGTGTACCGCTTGACGACTGAAACACAGGATCCAGTACGATAGGTCCGTCAAATACTCTTTCTATCAAAAATTCGACCAACGCGTCAAGACAATCTCTATTTGGAATGAGACCGACTTTGACGGCGTCAACCCGTACATCGTCGAAAATCACGTCAAGCTGTCGACGGACGAATCGTCCATCAACAGCATCAACCTCTCTAACGCTACTTGTGTTTTGCGCCGAGATGGCAGTTAGAACGGAGCAAGCATAACCGCCATTCAACTGAATCGATCGGGCATCGGCTAATACGCCGGCACCACCAGAACCATCAAATCCGCCTATGGCGAGAACAATTGGGGGAGGCATTCTTCAAACGAAAAAGCGTCATACGTCCACACAAGCGGCTAGGAGTCTGAGCCGTTGAAAACCCTTTGGAACAGTACTAGATAAATATCTAAATTTGGTGGCGATAACCGGAGCAAAGAAGCTATATATTGGCAAAATCATGCTGCACTATCCTACTGTCCGCATGCCAAATCGTCCCGCGGCGCAAGATCCTAGTTCGGACAAGCGGCACTGGCGGAGCCTCGGTCTCGCGCGTCCTTATCTATCACCATCATTGATCCTTTACTAATTTCAGGAGGAACCGATATCTCAATAATGTTGGCAGAAAGGGAAGAATACCTCCTATTTTTACTGCCGATCAGCACAGCGTTGTCGATTTAGAAACTCTCGGCGTCGATTACGATTGCGATCGATAGGATATAATATCCTTCGCAGCCGCCCCATATGTGGCAAAATTTTCTTATTCCTAAAATCCTTACGGAGTGCGTCATCACCTGAGCACAGGACCCTAGCTCTGCTGGCAAGCGCTAGTGACAGAATATGATGATCATTTGATAGGCATAATTTTTTATTTAGCCGGTTGCCAGCGTCTGTTAGCGCCTCCGCAGATATCTTTCTCAGTTGCCCCCCTTGGTTATACCGCTGGATAAGTTCCATCACCGCGCGATTCTTTCGAATCTCAGTGAAGTATTTGCCGGAATTGGTAAATGCTAGAATACCGTGCCGTTTTTTAATCCATGAAAGAAACAGACTGTCGCCCTGACCTTGCCTAGTGGCAAGAACTCGCAAAGAATTGGCATCCACAATAGCGACAACGCACATTGGAAGACTGACCTATCTACCGAAATCCAAGGAGACGTTCTGTCTCTGCCAAAAAGAATTCCCGGTAGCTGTCAGGCGGGTTTACAACGTTCCCTTGTGAATCAACTGAAATATTGTGAATCCTTGATTCAGATCCATCCTTGCTCTTCTCAAAATAAAGGATTGACAACTCATCTGGTCGCAATACCTGTTCCATCACACAGAGCCTAAAGCGATCAACGAGATGATCACTGTGCGTCTCAATTATAAAGTCATGTGGACCTTCAGCCATGTATTGAGCCAATTGAGCTTGGGCAATTGGATGGATATGTATCTCCGGTTGTTGCAACAGGAAAATACTTGGCGTATCAGCAAAGGCTATGGCGTGAACAAGCGGCAACAGCGAATGCACACCGTAGCCCACATCCGTTAAATTGTATGACCCATCGACTAAAGTTACAGTTACCTCCTCCCTGTCGCCTGAGTCGTCGGCACTCAATTTTTTAATGTCAATGTCTTCCCAAAGACCCAGTTTTTTGCCGATGCGGCTGATGCGAGCCCTTTTCTTGGGATCCTCCAAGTAACGCGGTGCCTTCGTATATGTACGGAGTCTGAGTCTCAATCTTGGGTCGAAGGCATTTATGTCAAAACAGGACCTCTTCTTCGGCAGCGGCATTGCAGAACGAAAGAAATTCACGAATTTTCCGAAATCGCCGGCTTTTTTCGCCGCAGTAAAAGCCCCCTCACGTTTCTCAAAAGTTGCCCAATCAGCGTTATAAGGAAGATACCCTTGCCTTACGTTACGAGATAACCATGTAGAGATAGGAACATATGAAATTTCAGCCCAATCTATATCAAACGTAAAGTTCGGTCCCTGAAACAATAGTCGCCTTTCGTTTTTTTTGCCGTTGCTGATTGACATCTTGATACAGGTAGGGGATGTATCTGCGCTCGAAAAAGTAAATGCCACATTCTTCTCAAACGGTTGTCCTCTATCAATACATCCGAAGCAAAATTGGGCCGCTGAATGTATATGATTTTCATATCGCCCGGCAATTGTGAAGGCAGACGCGCCTGATCGGGCTATCGTATTGAAGTTACCCATAAAAAATGGACGGACGTCAAAGGGATTACCCGTGCGCAAATTGGAGAGACGAGCGAATGAGTTATAACATCCCAAAAAAGTGGACTTCCCCACACTGTTTTCGCCTACAAGCAACGTGATTCGACCCAAACGTGCCTGCTGGGTAGGACCAAAACAACGAACATTTTGTATCGAAAGTTCACTTATTCGGGGCATCACCGATCCTTTCAGGGTCTCCGTAACACGATAAGAATATGTTCACACCACCTCACAGGGCACTCACGGACAGATCCCGAGCACCACCTTGAGTGAGTATCTTATTGAAGGAATGGGTAACTAAAGTCATCGCCTAGTGCAGTCTTTTCCTTTACTGAACAATGTTCATTACATTGTAGATTTTCCACATCGAGTTGATTTGGTATCATACTGTAATGCTGTCGACCAGCGCGATCAGGCCACCAAGCGTCAGCTATGACAAGCCTAATCATCTCAATGACCATACAGGTTGCAAGGTTCGCACTGAAGGGGAAGATATTTTGATTGCGGGGGGCTTGATCAGTCTCTGTCAAGCGTCGGATATATGCTGGGTTGTCTAAGGAGCCATCCATTTCGAGCACAACATCCGAACTGGTGTATTGACCGTCACATCGTAGACAACGAAACATTGGGCCTACGGTCGTGACTCCCCAAGCAGCTTGGCCCAAAGTACCGTTAGGTTTATTGTCGATGAATACGCCTCCTGATATAACGGGAATACAGTGTACAAAAGCGATATGGTTCAAAAGATCCTTAGGAAGCGGGCGATCAACAGCAGAAAACAGAATATCGCAATCAAGTGCGGCGGCAAAGGCGCGCTCATTTTGAACTGGCAAGGGGCAAGAAATAATTTCAAAGTTCGCTGCGGTGGATGATCGCTTAGCACTACGAGAGACCAGATCAACCTTTAGTCGGCCAATATCCTCTTGCGATGCGTAGAGCAAGCGGTCCAGATTGTGCACTTCAATACGATCAGGATCAATGATTGTGAGTCTTTCTATCCCCATCCGCGCTAGTGCTTCGGCAATCACACAGCCTACGCTTCCAACCCCAACGATACCGAAATGCAGACCGGAAATGTCCCGTTGACACTTGTCCCCCCAAGTGTCAACGGTTCGACACAGTTGCCTGTGTCGCTTGCCGATCCGCCGATTCTTGAATGTAACCTGGAACCTCCGACCGGCAATGCGTACTTTTTCGCACCAGTTACGTCTAAATGTATTGCCGTCCCAACTCCAGAAACGGGCACTCCAGCTTCGATCAGTGCCAAGGGTAAGTCCAACGAAAGGTAAACCAGTTGCTCGGGCCGCTGGTGAAATTCGATCTCGCTCTGCAACAACATCCGGTATGCTCATATCCTGCCAACCGCTGGTGAAATGATTGTGCATAAACGCAAGTCCCGCCCCCTTCTGAATAGCAAGTCGAATAGCTCGCGTCAGGTAAGCAGGCTCAAAACTCGCACTTCTATGTAAATTCCGGTCGCCTAATGCTGGAAGTATTAACTCGAACACAATGGCAGCTTTCCTGTTAGCACCTGTTGAAGGACGCCAAAGAGCAAAACACAGATCTTCTTGTCTGTGTCCAGAGTTTACATGACGGAGCAGATAGTCGGACGCGCTGTCATGGACCAGTTGGGTAAGAACAGCATCGTAAATCAAATCTGGTTCCAGAACCGAAGCAGGTGTCTATTGACAAACGTCTTCATGGTCTTTTCCGATGCAGGAAGGTTATCCCAAAAATCGCTTGGCGGAACACTAAACGCTTTCCAGTGGCGATTGTCATAATCGAACGATGAGTGGACAGGAAGCCGGGGGTCTTGAAGATTAGCCACATAGATAAAGTGCGGAGGGTAGTCAGGATAACTGTCTTCCTGGAAACCAATAGCCAGCGTAAGCGTTTGATCCTTGAGTCTGCCCGTGGGGATTTGTTGAGTTAAAGCAACAGCTGTGTTTTGAATAAATCCGTCGGCAGAAACGATATGCGGCTTGATCCCCATCTCGCGGAACTCGGCACAGATCAAGTCCACAGGTGTCATAGGGCCAGAATAGGTGCTACGGGAGTCGCGCCCGAGTGAACCGCCAAAAATTCATCGTCATTCAAGATTTCAACAGTGTTATCAAGACGTTCGTATTTCTTACTAGTCCCGATGTTTTCCAAGATGTAACTGTCGAGTTGCTGCAGATCAACGCTGGCAGCTTTCCCAGCGGTTCGAAGTATCTGTTCGACAGTGAGAGTGGCATCGTTTGTTGTTTGTTGTTCTCCGTTGACTTTATACTGAATTTTGATGGAAGTTTCGAGTTTCAAGTTCTGATCTCGTTTTTTAGTCGTGAAATGGTTGCCGGAATTTATCTTGACTTGTTGTTTGACGTCAGCGTATTTGACTCCATTTGGAGCAATTAGGGAGAACTTATCTGCGGACAAGTCAGCGAGATCAAGTATGTCTGTAACGGACTGGGCAGACTTGTATGTAGTGTAAGGCTTGTTATCTATGAAGAATTTAATGGGATCCGCCATAGTTATTACCCAACCATCTACCAAGCAAATATTGTAGTGTACCCCGGTTAAATTAGATATATCACCGCTTTATGGATAGGTTCTATTTATTACCTTGCGTGCGTTTTTAGGGAGTTAGCCCTGATCAAAGTGCCGAATCGATAGTGACAAGCGCCGTTCCGACAGCATTTCTCGTATGCCAGGCACACGCCACTGAAGGTAAATTGGTTACGCGAATTAATGTACACTACACGGACCGAAACGGACTAGGATATCGTCCGGCCATGGAGCTGATCAAGAACTGATGCAAGTCTAGGGCCGATTCGGGTTACCTTGAAGTTCCGGACAAGCTATGGCACCGAGCAAAGATATATCAGTCCCTGCGGCTCCAGACGATTCGCCAAGTTTCATGCTTCTTACGGCACGGGCTCCTAGACGACAATTTTCATTTGGCTAGCGTATTCGCGAGCTTTCGTATTCACGCTATGCAAAAAGTTCGCCGTTTGATCATGGTGCATGATGCCTCGCGAAACGTTAATTAAGATCTTAGGATTATCTGCTGCGCGACCGGCATCAAGCACATCTTTCGCGTTCGCACCTTGCGTCCCGACGCCAGGAATGAGAAGAAACGTATGCGGGGCGAACCCTCTAATTTTGCGTAATTCTTCCAAATATGTTGCGCCAACAACAAGCCCAACATTTGGCATCCTCAACGAAGCGATGCGCTCCGCAATCTGTTGATAAGCAGGTTTCGCCTCCGGCTGAGTTTGGAGCCAGCCGCTACCTTGATTGCTCGTGCGACACAGTACAAAAACGCCGCGATTCTCATATGCGAGAAAGGGCTCGATCGCATCCCAGCCTAGAAACGGACTAACCGTGACTGCATCTGCATCATAACGTTCAAACGCTTCCATCGCGTACTTCACCGCAGTCGTACCGATATCGCCGCGTTTCGCGTCAAGGATCACTGGAAGGCCTGGGTGCCGACTATGTATGTATTCGATCAAATCGGCTAAATCGTGCTCTAACCCAATTGAAGCAAAAAACGCATGATTAGGTTTATATGCACATACCGATTCACTAGTCGCGTCCACAATGTCCTTACAAAAACCCAGCACGGCGTGTCGATTGTTCCGCGCAACGCCAGGCAGTAATTCCACTCTCGGGTCAAGTCCAACGCATAACAAGGTGTTGTTCATTGTCGAAGCAACATTGACTTGCTCGTGAAAACTCGAACGGCTTGTCACTAAAGATCGGCCATCCAGTGCTTGTTGTTCAACATGTCACGAACAGTATCGACAATCGCTTGCGTTTGCGAGTCAACTTCTAGATTAAGCCGAGACCCACATTCGACGGTTACAAGATTGGTTCGTCGTAACGTCTCAGGAATAAGGTTTATCGACGCAACGCCTCTTGAACGATCATATTCTGCAACGGTTAAGCTACAACCGTTGAGCGCGATGAATCCTTTAGGCATCACGTAAGGTCGCCACGCTGCGGGAACCACAACTTCAAGCAAAGCCTCCGAGCCATTGAACGAAATACTCGTTGTCGTCGCCACTTCCGCCACATGACCTGACAGAATGTGCCCGCCAATTTCATCTCCGACACGATACGATCGTTCGACATTCACATAGGAATCGTCAGTCAGCTCGCCGAGATTACTGATGCGAGCAGTTTCGCGCCCGATTTCGAATCTTGCTGCCTCGGTTGAAACATCCACGACTGTTAAACAAACGCCATTGACAGCAACGGAAGCGCCTACAACTAACGATTTGCCGTAATCGCCGAGCAATAGTTCCAACTCAATAACGCCATCGCGTCGGCGATTGACTTTGGAGCGGTATTTACCGTGCGCGATGCCCGTGAACATGGTAAGGATGCCGAATTGCTAAATATGCGCCATGGCCGGGTTGCATACAGCAAACCTGCGCTGGCTAGTCTCGTAAAGGAAGTGAACCAAATTCAATTGAACCAAGCTCACTACGGAGAAGTGCGAGTTCTGCTTAAATGAATTTAGGTCGACTCTGCCGCTGCAAGTTGTCGAAGGCGCTTTTGTTCATTTTGAATGTACCGAATCCAATCGCGCGCGGATTTCTCCGCATTTGTGGCTCGCTCTTGACGCGCGTCCCGGCGCGCGTCTTTGAAAATCTCTAGCGCCGCCGATAGACGATCTCGATTAAACTCGCACATACCCTTCAATATTTTCACATCGTAAACGTAATTTATACCGCCCTTCTCTAGGGCTGTATCGGCCCGTTCAGAGCATGTTTTGAAGCGTTCTTTGCCCAGATAGAGCTGCGCGAGGCGTTTGAAAATGCGGCCATCCTCTGCAAATTCGGTAGCTTTTTCAAACTTTTCGATAGCGTCGTCATCTTCGAGCGCCGCTTGATAGGACTGACCTAACGAATTCAACGACTGATAACTATCCTCAACGATTTCCTTATCGAAACCTTCCTGCAAATACCATGCGGCGCGAATGGCTACCTCGGCGTTCATTAATACACCCTGATACTGCAAGTAGTCGGTTTCACGGTCAAAAAATCCAAGCACATTCGCCGATTCCATCGCGTATAGTTGCTTTTTCTCGAATCCTTCTTGCCCGTACATACCAGCTAATTGGACCCAGGAATCCCGTTCAGGGTAATCGCGTACCATGATTTCGAGAATCTCTATAACTTTGGGGAAGTTTTCCTGTTTGTAGTACAAGTACCGCAACATGCCCCACCAAGACTTCTTGATGGGCAACATCCCGCGCTCTGTTGCCATAGAGATCGCCAATTCAACATACTCTATCGCACGGTCAAAATTCTCCTGCTGATAATAAATAGTGGCTACAAAGAAATACGGGTTGGGACCTGGGTCGTCGGCAATAAGTAACCAATCTTCGATCATAGCCAACGCTTCTTCGTAGCGCTCCTCGCTGTAGTACAACTGCGCCAACGTAAACATCACCGTCGACTCCATGCCAATTCGAATGTATTCGCGCTGTTCTAGGATTTTTTCGTTGTATAAGATCGTGTTAGGCATATCATCAAGGATGAAGTACGCATATGCCATCATCTTGTAGATGTTCGCAAGCTCGTTGCCGTTGTAACGTCGCGTACCGCGATCTATCATGCGCTGCAGGATTTCTAACCCTGCTTGAGGATCGTTTTCTGTATCAATAATCTCCTGCACATCGCCAAGTTTGTCCGCAGTAGTCAAGGTCATAGTGGGAATTTGTCGTTCTTCGCGATCTTCCTTGTCTTTATCTCGATTACGACGACCCTGCGCATACGTTTCTCCCATGAGAGAGAGCGTTAACCCTTCCGGCGTCGATTCGTAAGTTACGAACATGCCAACACCTACCGTGGCATAAACTAAACAAAAGGACAAACTTCTCCATAGCAACTGCACCATCGTTTTAGTTGGACTCTTCATTGGATTCAATAAATTCGAAGGGGCTAGCGCGCCTTCAGCCATCCTCCATCTCAAACGTAATTCGATTCGGTACGCCGCAGACTTCAACGGGCTTTTCGTTAACCACCTTTGGCTTGTATTTGAACTTCAACGCTGCATTGATTGCAGCTCGATCGAAGATTGACGACGGATCCGCTTCGACCACCACGGGATCGCGCACCGTACCTTGTTCCGTCACACAGAATTCCACGATAACATACCCTTCAATGCCTCGCGATAAAGCACGTCGCGGATAGATTGGCAAAACCTTAACGATCGGCAAGTATTCGCCGTCCGATGAGAACCCACCCGCACTCACATCAATATCCACATCGGGGTTGATCATGCCGATGTCGATGCCCATATTAGTGCCCGCGTCGAATTGTGGCGCTGGCACATCCGGAGGAGCTTCATCAGGTGGAGGGGGCGGTTTCGGTTTAAGATCCTTGATTTCCGGCACCTCATCTTCAAGAACTCTATGAAACTCAATTAAAGTAATCGAAGTGGCATCGTTCAACGGATTTTCATCCGTGTGAATGATTGCCTGCATAAGGTACAACAAGGCCAGAGTAACGATCACCCCGCCAGCCAACCCGACGCCGTACCTAAATGTTAGGGTAGTAGGCATGACTCCGCTCTCGCTCAATCCAAGGTTGCGATCGCAACCTCGGTTACACCGGCGCCTCTAGCGGCATCAAGAGTTGCTTTCAGTTTTTTATACGATGCCAATCGATCGGCCTGAATCACAATGCCACCCTTGGGGTTCTCAGCTTGCAAACGTTCAATATGGGCGCGAATCGTGTTCTCGTCCACTCGGTTCTTATCAATCCAAATATCGCCGTTTGGTCCTATGGCGATCAAGACGCTTACGAGCGGTTTGGGTTGATCTGTCTTAGCGTCAGGCCGCAACACATCAATGCCTGCCTGCTTGATAAAGGTAGCCGTCACAATGAAGAAGATCAGCATGATGAAGACCACGTCCAGCATTGGCGTCAGATTGATATCTGAATCGTCATCGCTTTTGCGGCGTTTGCCTGTTGCCATCAGTGATCCAACGTCAGGTGATCTTCAAGTAATTCGCTTTCCGTGTCGATTCGCCGCCGTAAGAAGGTGGAACCCATGATACCAGACAATGAGGCAATCATGCCCGACATCGTGGGAATCGTCGCAGCCGATACGCCCGCTGCCATAGAGCGAGCATTGCCACCTTGCGTTGCCATGGCGTCGAATACCTGAATCATTCCTGTAACCGTACCTAATAAACCTAGCAGCGGACAGAGCGTGATGCACGTCAATATGATGGGCATACTGCCGCGAATGCGGGCATTCGTCTCAGAGATTAAACGTTCTCGAATCACACGAGCGGTCCACGAACGGCGTTCATCGCGTAATTCCCATTCTTCTATTGCATTACGAATGACACCACGATGCTCTCTCAGAAAGTACCAGAGCCTCTCGAACATCAACATCCACATCAAAAAAGTCGTTAATGCAATGAGATAGATGACATCCCCGCCTTGCTCAAAGAAACGAACAATTGATATGTAGATATCCATCAGGGTTATCCGATCTTTTCGCCCGTTTGTTCTGCGTGTAGAGCGATGATACCTTCCGACTGTTCGTCAAGCACATGAATAAGCGATCGACTTCGTTGATGCGCTAGCGCATGCAATAAAACAGTCGGGATCGCCACGCATAAGCCGAGTACTGTGGTCATTAAAGCGGTCGAAATGCCGCTTGCCATGATTTTAGGATCCCCGGTACCGTAAAGTGTAATAGCTTGGAATGTTTGAATCATGCCGATAACGGTACCGAGCAGACCCATGAGTGGCGCGACGACGGAAATAACCTGCACGATAGCAATATTACGGGAGATTTTGGGCGTTTCCTGCAACACGGCTTCGCCCATCTTCAATTGCAAGGTTTCGACATCAATGTCTCGATTGTTGTGAAAAACGCCAATCACGCGGCCGAGCGGATTGCTCGCATCAGGCTCATCGGGCTTCTGTTTCTGCGCATTGACTTTTCGCGCGACAAAGAAAAGCGAGATTAAGCGCTCAAGCGCTAGCACAACACCAACAAGACCCACGAGAATGATGATCGAACCAACTAAACCACCTTGTCCATCACAGAAAGGTAAATAACACTTGCCTGTCGCAATGCCCCCAAACGGCGTGCCGACCATCTCGCCGAGTGTTGCTCGCTGAATCTCCAAGCTCAACAAAGAACCCCGCGTGGGGTCAAGCGCAAAGCCCACCAATTCACCAGGGTTAGCATCGTATAGGTCTTCAGCTGAACCGGTGAATTCCGCGGAAGGTTGGCGTGAAAGTTCCGTAAGCGCCTTTAAATCGACATCAAAATTGATATAACCATCCGGTCCCACGAGGTTGAATTCGCCCACACGAACGACATCAGTGGCAACCTGAGCCCCTGACAACATATTGACAGGCGCGCTAAATCTCGCGACTTTCGAAGATTCAGTCATTTGTTGTTGCAACATTGACCAAATTTCTTCCATTTCGTCAATTGATGCTAACTCACTCGCCGTACCCATACGGGCGGCAAAGTCCGCAAGGAATTTCTCGCGTCCTGGAATTTCAAGACTAATGATTGATCCTTCGAAATTTCCGCGTGCATCGCCAGCAACCTGCTGCAACACACCGAACAACTCGCGCAGCGAACCCAGTCGATTGTCTAGCAATTCCTGCAAATCACCTATGCGAACTTCATTCGCTTCATACTGCGTATCAAGCTGTTCACTCCGTCTTTCAAGGCGCGCTTGCTCCGCCTTGGCTTCGTTCAACAGTCTTTGTTGGTCGTCTTTACGACGCTGAAATTCAGCTTCTCGGGCTGTGTGATCGCGGTTCTCGACGATTCGTCGCTGTTGGATTTTTTCCAGTAGTTCATCGAGGGAATTGGCCTTGACAACCTCAAGTCCGGCTTCCTCAAGGATGCTCTCTTCTTGGGCCAGAAACGTGGCGCCAACCAAGCATAAAAGACCCGCTGCGCTGATGCGTAACCAATTCAGTTTCATTACGAGCCCTCCGGCGCATGCACTGGCACCACGAACAAGCCACTTGTCAGTTGTTTCCGTGCCATCTTCAAACCGTTTCGCGTAGGTGTAGTGAACGCATCTTCCAAGACTTCCCACTGTCGAGTTTTCTTATTCCAGAAACCAGTTTCCGATCCATCGGTTGTTTGATAGACCAACGCAACTCGTCCAACCTGCAGGATATCGACAATGCGCGTTTGACCGTTTACTTCAATCTCTCCTGTATAAGGCGTCAAGGTACGACCATACTCGTTTTCAATTTGATAGGCACGCAACACTTGACTGAACTGTTCTGAAACAGCGACATCGGCACGTTCCATAAGATCGCGCAAGCGATCAACACGTTCGAGACGCTCTTCCATTAAAAAGGGCATATCAAGATTGACGAATTGATCCAATCCATCGATCATACGCCACATAAGCGGTACGATTTGGCGTTGAATAACAGTGACTTCGTCAATGGACTTGTTCAGCGTACTGATTTGACGTTCTTGGTTGGCAATCTGTCGTTCTAGTTGCCGGTTGTAAACGCGCAAGCCATCGTTGATCTTGAGAACTGCCTTATATTCCCTAAGCAGTGCACTGGTCTCATCCGAGACATCATTGATCTTCGCTTGAGACGTGCGTGCGTCTTCATTGATAGACTCAGCAACGGCGTATACCGACTCTAGCGTGGTCTCGCCCACAATCGACATAGCCATCATGGCAGAGACGACTACTGACACGCTTCTCAGCTGTCTACCGGGTTTCTTCAGAAAAAAACTCATTGAATTGCGAGTACTCCGTGAATCGTTTCAACATCAACGTTTAACATCAATGTCAGTCCTATTTTTTTAACGATCAGCGATCGTCGTTGAATTGTTGCGGAGTCAAACCAATCGCGCTCTTCACCCAAGTTCAGTTTACGATTCGTGCTGACAGCATTAGTGCAAAAGAAAACGGTCAATCGGAGAAACGAGTCGCCTTACCGCACCTTTCCCTTTGACATTTATAACGATAGCGCCCATATTTTTGTGAAGGCATTTCAACCGAGGTGTTTTGCCATAAACGCAAGAGTGCGATTTTTAGCTAGCGCGGCCGCCTCGGCATTGTGCGAAGCACGATGATCGCAGTTAAAACCATGATCCGCAGCATACGTAAAAATGCTGGCTTCGGGTTGCCCAGCTTTGATTGCATCAACCTCAGCCATGGGTATTGCACTGTCTAATTCACCGAAATGCATCATGACTGGGCAGCGCGCGGTCTGATCGCTTTCGTTAGCAATACCACCACCGTAGAACGCGATCGCACATGCAATACCGCGAAGTTGACACGCAGTCAACCATGCCAGCAGACCACCGTAGCAATAGCCGATGACTGCGACTTCCCCCCACTTGCCTATTTCTTCGACTGCCGCTTGCAGATCCCAGAGTGTTTTCGCACGGTCGGAATCTTGAAATGCAAATTTGATGCCTGCGGCCAGGTCTTCACCATCGTAACCTAGTTCAACATCTCGTTTAACCCGATCGAAAATCTGCGGCGCAATGACCGCATAGCCTTCCTTTGCATAGCCATCAACTACATCACGAATGTGAGCATTCACGCCGAATATCTCCTGTATGATCACGACGCCTCCGCGCGGCTCGTCAGTCGGCATCGCTTCGTATGCGCCAAGCGTGAAACCGTCTTCGGCGCGTAATTGACGATGAATTCCCATACGGATATTTCCTAATTGTCCGTTCGATGTGTGCTAATCCGGTGATGACGAAGATACGGCTTTTGCCGTTATCAACGTACACCCGACCGCTGTAAAGTCAAGTGGAGACAAAATCAACAAGCGCAGGATTGTAAGCTTGCATTGATTCGGACAGCCAACAGCATGCATGAAATAGTGGCATGCATTTGGCTAACTTCCAAAAACACCGATCACCATGTCGCCGTAACATAGCGTGCCTCTTTCAATACTCAATCGCCGTTCTTGACAACATGACATTGGTTCGACGGTCGACTGAAGGCTGAGGCTATTTATCGACGGTTTAACAAAGTTGTCATATCAACAACGATGCTATGCACGTAGTGCTATCACTCATTAAGGTGTAATGAAGTCTCATCGCATTCTGGTCGTTGAAGACGAGCAGGAGATTCGCGAACTCTTGCAGTATTCCATCGGCCGCTCCGGTTATGTGGTTTCCACTGTAGCAGACGCAGAGTCCGCGATGGAGCAGCTAAAACATGAACTGCCCGATTTAGTGCTCATTGACTGGATGTTACCCGGAATGTCAGGTATCGAATTAGCTCGTCGCATCCGACATGACCAATACACGCAAGATATTCCCTTAATCATGCTCACGGCCCGCGGCGAGGAAGTTGACAAATTGAAGAGCTTCGACGCTGGTATGGATGACTACGTTACCAAACCGTTTTCGCCGCGTGAACTAAATGCACGGATTAAGGCGTTACTAAAACGAGCAGGCGGCGGGGCTACAGCCAGCCAATTGTCCGTCAATGGGTTAAATTTGGATCCGGTAGCACATAGTGTGTGCGTCAAAGGCGATTACATTCACCTACGGCCGACCGAATATCGACTGCTTGAGCTGTTTTTGCGCTATCCCAAGCGCGCATTTAAACGGAGTCAGCTACTTGACCTCGTATGGGGCCGAAGCGTCTACATAGACGAACGCACTGTTGATGTGCATGTGCTACGGTTACGTAAAGCGCTCCAACCGTACAACATGGATCCTTTGATACAAACTGTCCGCGGCCTAGGCTATCGCCTCAACGCCGCGTTCACAAGTGCGTGACGTCAGCATCCATAACAGTTCTCGTAGGGATTGGCTCCGCGATCCTTGCGATCGTCGTGTGGTTTGGGACAGGCTTATTTAGCTGGGTCGTCGCCTGTGCGCTTGCAGGGGTGTGCGCTCATCGCCTATTGATCGAACGTGAAATCAAGCGATGGCTAGCGAATCCACTTCGTCCCAGACCGACTCTAAATAAAAACTGGCAGGAACTCGCCATGAACGTTGCCCGAACGATCCGTCATTCTCGCGATCGGTCTCGCGCGTTGCTATCTGCGTTACAACGCATTCGTACCACCTCAAATTTTCTACCAGATGCGTGGATCATTTTGCAGCGGCAAAATCAAATCGAAATGTTTAACCAATCCGCCATCGAACTGCTAGGCATTAAACAATCAGATCAACATACAGATCTATCCACGCTCGTACGCCATCCGAGTCTGTCCCGTATGTTGAAAGAAGAGGTCGGATTAATTGAGATCGCTTCACCCGTCAATGATGCAAAACGACTTGAAATTCGCATGGTCGCACTTGATGACGATCGCAAACTTATTTTGGCGCGCGATGTCACCGAGCTCAATAGGCTGCTTTCAATGCGTCAGGAATTTATTGCCAACGTATCACATGAATTAAGAACGCCTTTGACCGTGATGTTCGGTTATGTCGAATCAATGGTGAATGACGATCTAGACGAGCAAAATCTCCGCAACCTCGCAACGCGACTTGTCGCGCCCGTCGACCGCATGCGGTTCATGGTCGACGACTTGCTCACTCTTACCCAGCTCGAATCAGCTCCACCGCCTACGCCCGACGAGATCCAGAAAATCAACGTGAAGGATCAACTCAATGCAGTTATTGAAGAAGTTGCTTCGCTTAACCAATGTACTCACCTCATTACGCTTCATGCAGAGGACGAACTGCAAATCGAATGTGTGCCGTCCGAAATCCATAGCGTCTTTATGAATCTAGTAACGAACGCGATTCGTTATAGCCCCGACGGAGGTGAAATCAACATTAGCTGCGTGCGCCGCGGATCGAGCGCACGTATCCAAGTGAAAGATCAAGGCGTAGGCATCCCACCGGAATCTATCTCAAGACTGACCGAACGGTTTTATCGTGTAGACATGAAAGGAAGTCGAGCGCGCGGCGGCACAGGCCTAGGACTTGCAATCGTCAAGCACGTACTTATTCGCCATCAATCCGAGTTGCAGATCGAAAGTTCAGTAGGGGAAGGCAGCGTTTTCTTCTTCGACTTGCCTCTGCAATTCACGCCTGAGGAAACGAACTGAGAGACCACATGACCGAAAAGCGCCTCAAGATTGGAACCGTAGTCCTTTGCATAGCGATGGCATTGCAGATGGTCGCGGAAGAACTACCGGTTTACGAGCGCGTGAGCGGCGTTTCCGGTAATTTAACGAGCGTGGGCTCCGATACGCTTGCTAATCTCATGACCCTGTGGGCAGAAGCGTTTGAAAAGGAATATCCCAATGTCAATATTCAGGTGCAAGCCGCGGGCTCATCCACGGCACCGCCAGCACTCACGGAAGGGGTCGCAAATTTTGGCCCGATGAGTCGTAAGATGAAGGACAAGGAGATCGAATCCTTCGAAACACAGTTCGGCTACAAACCGCTTGGCATGCGGGTTGCGATTGATGCGCTGGCTCTGTACGTACACAAGGACAATCCCATTGAATCGTTGACGATCCCGCAAGTCGACGCGGTGTTTTCAACCACGCGCCGTTGTGGGGCGGCGCAGAATGTGCGTACGTGGGGCGATCTAGGACTAGAAGGCTCTTGGGTCAATCGACCTATTCAGCTTTACGGGCGTAATTCGGTCTCCGGTACCTATGGCTATTTCAAGCAGGTCGGTCTGTGTTCGGGCGACTTTAAGAATACCGTAAACGAACAGCCAGGTTCTGCATCTGTCGTGCAGTCCGTAACTGCCTCGCTCAACGGCATCGGTTACTCTGGCGTGGGTTACGTGACGTCCGGCGTGCGGTCCGTACCAATTGCCGAAGATGCTTCCATGCCGCCTATTGAGGTCTCGCTGGAAACTGCACTAGACGGCAGCTACCCGCTGCGACGCTATCTGTATATCTATGTCAATAAAAAACCGGATACGCTGTTGAATCCACTCGAATACGAGTTCCTCCGCATGGTCTTATCGCATACGGGCCAGGAGGTTGTTAAAAAAGACGGCTACGTACCGCTTTCAGCACGTATGGTCGATCGCGAATTAAGGCGACTCGCAAACTGACGTCAGCATGACCACCTACAACCTCCCCAAGCTGTCAAGGCGTCGACGTTGGTTCAACGTGCTTACACAAAAAATGATAGGCGCGGGAGGCATCGCCGTCATCGCCGCGATCATCCTGATCATGGGTTACTTATTTTGGGTGGTGCTGCCGATTCTGACCCCTTCTTCAATCGACTACTTGAACGAGAGCGCAGATGTACCGGATGATGTACTACACGTTGGTTCAGACGACAGTTTCGAGATCCTGACCCTCATTCGAGCAAGTGGTCACATTGAATTTCGGCATGCGAAAACGTTCGACATAAAACGCCGAGTGGCACACGGGATCGGCCCATGGCGCGAAGTCGTTCCCGTGTTTCCATCCCGCGATACCTTCGCGGTGAGGGATATGAGTGATCGCCTCCATTTTTTCCGTATCACACACCAGGTTCGTTATACCAATGCGGAAAGACGCTTGGAACAACACGTCGAATCGCTCTTCGCCGGGACATCCTTTCAATTGCCTCGCGACATCACAAACTTTGACGTCTTTAAGAACGATGACCATTTGCGCATCGTGGCACGCCAAACGGATGGCTCGCTGCTGTTTGTGGAATTCGAGTTGATTGATGAGTCGTTCGAGCTCGAATTCCCCGACGAACACGCAATCAACGGACCAATCGGTCCCTTTCGAACCATGTTTGGCCCGCGCGGACGTTTCGTCTACGACGTGAATGCAGTGACCGGTGATTTTCGCTTGATCCTTTTACCCTCTGTGACGCGCCCGCGAGTCGTCCAGCAAGCAACGTTCGCAACCAACGGCATGCCGCCAACCGCGATTGAACCACTTCTTGGGCGCTACTCGTTACTGCTAGGTTACCAATCGGGTACCGTCGAGCAATGGGCACTTTCACCATCCGATCGAGGAAGCATTCTCAAACCGATTCGGCATACGATGTTCAATGCTCCGATCATCGCATTGGCAAGTGAGCACCGACGCAAAGGCTTTGCAGCGATTGACGATCGACACGTCATGCATCTGGGTTATACAACCTCCGAACGAAAGCTTGCATCCGCAGAACTTGAATTTAAGCCAGACCTCATCGCGTTTTCACCGCGCGCAGATCGATTCGTGGCGACCGGAGAAGGTCGAATCCGCATTCTTGCAATCCATAACACGCACCCTGAAATTTCTTGGGGCTCTTTGTGGGGCAAGGTTTGGTATGAAGGCTACGAAGAACCTGTCTTCAGATGGCAAAGTTCCTCGGCCGATACCGACTTTGAGCCGAAATTTTCACTCACGCCCCTGTTATTCGGCACGCTAAAAGCTGCCTTCTACGCCATGATTGTGGCGATCCCCATCGCGGTTGCCGGCGCAATCTATACCGCAAATTTCATGGCTCCTGGCATGCGCGCCTGGGTCAAGCCAGGCATCGAAATCATGGCGGCGTTACCCACTGTCATTATTGGATTTCTAGCTGGCTTATGGCTGGCGCCGATCGTTGAGAATCATCTGACATCGGTACTCCTATGCGCGATTGTGCTACCTATCGGCATGCTTGCATTCGCGACCATATGGTCGCGCTTGCCTAGTCGAATCATCGGAGTCTGCGACGGTTGGTTTGCAGCAATCCTCATTCCAGTATTGCTGCTTGTTGGTTGGCTAGCGCTTGAATTCGATCAACCGCTAGCCAACTTCTTTTTTGGTGGCGATGCTAAAGCGTGGCTGTACGAAACGATGGGATTAGAGTACGACCAACGTAACGCATTGATCATCGGCATGGCGATGGGATTAGCCGTGATACCGACGATATTTTCCATTGCAGAAGATGCGATTTACGGCGTTCCTCTGCACCTGGTTCACGGTTCGCTTGCCCTTGGGGCGACCCGCTGGCAAACTTTAGTCCGCGTTGTATTGCTGACAGCCAGTCCCGGTATTTTCTCCGCCATCATGATCGGGTTCGGGCGTGCCGTTGGCGAAACCATGATTGTGCTTATGGCAACCGGCAATACACCTATCATGGACCTCAACCTATTTCAAGGCATGCGGACATTCGCAGCCAACATTGCCGTTGAAATGCCGGAATCCGAAACCAATTCCACGCATTTCCGCATCCTCTTCTTAACGGCCCTCGTGCTGTTTCTCATCACATTCATATTCAACACGGCCGCCGAGATCGTGCGCAATCGTTTGAGAACGCGTTATGGCAACCTCTAACACGACTGCTCAAGATCTCAATATCCACCGCCAATCCCTGCTTACCTGGTGGCGGTCAGGAGCCCCCTGGATATGGCTCACCTCCGGTGCAGTCGCAGCAAGCATCACAGCCGTCCTCGGCTTAATCGGGTTGCTTGCATTCAACGGGTTAGCGCACTTTTGGCCGGCCGAAGTGATTGCTATCGAATACCAACACTTCAACGCAAAAACAAAGATACTGGGTGAATTGAGCGGACGCGAATGGATTCCCCGTCGGCAATTTCTAGAAGCTAATCCAGGCTACACCGAGGCCCTCCCGAACGAAGTTGAACGCTGGCGTATCAAAACAGGCAACAGACAAGCAAATCCTCCAGATTTTCGTTGGTTGTTTGCACACGATGTCATCAATCAAACCGTGCCAGACAATGTTGTCGTGATTGAGCGTACAGAATGGGGCAACGCGTACGGCTTTCTTGATGGCGTGAAAGAAGCCTCGGCGCCAGTCATAACAGACGATTTGTGGAAGACATTGCAGGAACGTATCAAGTATGCCGCGTCCATTCGTACAAAACTCGACGCGCTGCAAGAGGACGCAATTAACAGGATCAATTACGAACTTGAGGCGATTCGGCTTAAAAAACGCCGGCGTCAGTTGGACGGGAATCTCGTCATCAGCGATCTCGAAAAAACTGAAGCTACTTTACGAGCCGAATATGCGAGTGTCGAAAAGCAGGTATTCGACCTAACCGCGCAGTTAGAGCGAGATGCCGTGAGTCTCCGATTAGCAGATGGACGTGTCATTGATATCGCCATCAGTGCCGTGATCCAGGCATGGTTGCCAAATAACATGACAACGTGGCAAAAAATTGGACTCTACCTTAAAAATTTATGGAGTTTTCTTTCCGACGACCCACGCGAGGCAAACACGGAAGGGGGCATATACCCTGCTCTATTCGGCACCGTGCTGATGGTCTTGTTGATGTCGGTACTAGTTACGCCGTTCGGCGTGGTTGCAGCTCTGTATTTACGCGAATACGCTAAGCAGGGTCCATTAGTGCAGTTAATCCGAATAGCTGTGAATAACCTCGCGGGTGTGCCATCTATTGTTTACGGCGTATTCGGACTCGGTTTTTTTGTCTATCTTATCGGGGGTTCCATCGACGATCTCTTCTTCCCCGAAGCGAAGCCTGCACCTACGTTTGGCACACCAGGATTGATTTGGGCTTCGCTGACATTAGCCTTGCTAACGGTACCTGTCGTCATTGTGTCGACAGAAGAAGGGCTGACTCGCATACCGCGTGCCGTTCGCGAAGGTAGCCTAGCACTCGGCGCGACGAAAGCTGAAACCATATTTAAGGTAGTTTTACCGATGGCAAGCCCATCCATTCTGACCGGCATCATATTGGCTGTCGCACGCGCGGCCGGCGAAGTGGCGCCTCTCATGTTGGTGGGCGTCGTCAAACTCGCGCCTACTTTGCCGATTGATAGCAATTTCCCATATTTACATCTTGAACGCAAATTCATGCATCTCGGATTTCATATATACGACGTTGGCTTTCAAAGTCCGAACGTTGACGCGGCACGACCTTTGGTATTTGCTACCGCGTTATTGCTTGTGGTGATCATCATTGTGTTGAACCTCACCGCGATCACATTACGGAATCATCTGGAAAGGCGATTTAGAGTGAGTATTAATTAATGACTGAACATCACGCGTCGGCTGATCTAGATTTAAGACCACCTGTCGCAGAGATACTTTCACCTACTGCGCCGCTTGAACCAATCGTGTCCCCTAGTGAATGGACCGACGAGGATGTTTGTCTTACCGTCGCTGATTTGTCGCTTTTCTACGGCGAGAGTCAAGCACTAACCGATATTTCGATGCGCATCGCACGACAGCGTGTGACCGCCTTGATCGGGCCTTCCGGTTGTGGCAAAACCACGCTCTTGCGGTGCTTCAATCGAATGAACGATCTCGTAGACGACGTTCGGATCGTTGGCCGAATCGAACTGAATAGGATGGAAATCCACGACGCTGCGATTGATGTCGCACAGCTACGCCGTCGCGTCGGCATGGTCTTTCAACGACCAAATCCATTTCCTAAATCTATCTACGAAAACGTGGCCTACGGCTTGCGATTGCAGGGTCGGATGCCGAAGAGTGAGATGGACGATCGTGTCCAATGGGCATTGAAAAACTCAGCGCTTTGGGATGAAGTGCAGGATCGTTTAAACGAATCCGCGCTGGGGCTGTCTGGAGGTCAGCAACAGCGCCTCGTAATCGCAAGAGCTATTGCCGTACAACCGGATGTCCTGTTATTAGATGAGCCAGCATCAGCGCTTGATCCTATCTCTACCTTGAAGATTGAAGAGCTCGTTCATCAATTGAAACGTGACTATACGATTCTGATTGTGACCCACAACATGCAACAAGCAGCGCGCGTGTCGGACTATACCGGTTTTCTGTACTTGGGAAAGTTAGTTGAGTACGACACCACGAACATCATCTTTACGAATCCACATGAAAAGCAAACTGAGGACTACATTACAGGTCGTTACGGTTAGTTAATCCAGACGGCTTGTTGAATCATTGAACGAGAGCGTACTATGAGGGAACATCGACACATCTCCGAACAATTCGAAACGGAATTACAGAGCCTGCAGAGCAAATTCGCTGCCATGGGCGGTCTTGTAGAAGAGCAAGTGCATACAGCGATGAAAGCGTTCAAGCACATTGATCTGGAGCTTGCCAAATCAGTTCGGTCGCGCGAAGATACTGTAAATCAATACGAGATTGAAATCGATAAAGAAACAACAACCATCATCGCTCGACGACAACCGACCGCAAGTGATTTACGACTTTTAGTAGGATTGTTGCGGAGTAGTACCGACCTCGAACGTATTGGCGATGAGGCTGATCGGGTGGCAAAAATCACGATAAACGACGCACCTTATAGTCCTTCGATGGAAGAACTCATGCCTACGCTCAACGAACTGTCCAACCTTGAAAATATGACCACAGACATGCTGCGCGAATCGCTAAATCAATTCGTGCGCAAAGATGAATTAGGCGCTAGCGACACTATCAAGGCAGATAGCCATGTCGACCGGATTTACAACTCAATCGTCGACTCATGTACCAATGGACTGGCACAGAATCCAGAACGCGTTAATGAATACTTAGCCGTGATCTGGGTTGCGCGTTCATTAGAACGAATCGGGGACCACGCAAAAAATATCGCTGAAAGTATCGTCTATTCCGTCCGTGGCGAAGACATTCGACACTCTCAAATTACCACCAAATCAAATAATCTCACCTAACGCTTCGTCAACCCCGCCATAGCCAAGTGACTGCCGCCATCCATGATGAGCGTCTCGCCCGTTACAACATCAGCACCCACAATAAAGTAGAGCACGCCCGCGGCAATATCGTCCGGCGTTGACGCGACCTGTAACGGCGTTGATTCCTCTACTCGGCGCCTGGCAGCTGTGTACGCTTCATCACCTAACCCCGTACGAAGCCAGTCGCCCTGAATGAAGCCAGGGCACACCGTATTGACGCGGATATAGGGTCCCAGCGCTCGGGCGAGCGAAAGCGTCATCGTGTTCAATGCGCCTTTTGAAGCGGCATACGCAATGGACGAACCGACTCCCATAACGCCCGCGATCGACGACACATTAACAATGCTGCCGCGTTTACCTCGCTGCATGAACGGTACCACAGCACGGGACATCATGTATGGACCAAGTGTATTCACCGCATAGATTTGCAGAAAATCTTCCTTCGACAGACCATCTAAATCACTATGAGGTACGAACTTAGTGGTCCCCGCATTGTTTATTAGTGCATCAATACGTCCCCATCGACGCTCGGTTGCTTTGGCAAGCGCTCGGCATTGAGCATCGTCTGATACATCAGCTTGAATTACAAGCGTTTCGGCACCTAACTCTTCGCAAGCTGCTTGGGTTGCACGAGCACCCTCCTCATTGCGAGAGTAATTAATTACAACGTGCGCGCCCAAATCTGCAAGTTGACGCGCACAAGCAGCGCCAACGCCAGAAGACGAACCAGTCACAATGGCGACGCCGTTTTGCATATCCATAGGAGAAAACCTCTTTAATCTCGTGCTACGTTTGGTTCCCTAACCTACTCCCGATCCTCCGCATAAGCGGTCTAACGCATAGGGGATCCAAATAGGTCGGCCAGGCTCATTTACACGCGATTGATAAATGATAAATTTGGGTGATTGCGCTCTATTGCACCTGTGCCTAAAACACGTCTCACATTGAAAGGATCAGACCCCGCGCATCAATGGTGTAAAGAGCGAAGTCAGATCGGCTTGCACCAATTGAGAATTTTCCGTTTCATGACAACAGTGGGGATCGTTTCAACCTCTGGCCGTGATCCCGAAACGCGTTATCCGTTCCCTCAGAACAGGTGCACCCGAGGAAATAAATAACGGAAAACACGCTCATGCCAACATCAATGAGCGGATGGTTCGCGCACATTCAAGGAGAAGAGTCCGGACAATACGGTCTGACCGTCATTGACCACTTCGTCCAGAGGTTCTATGAAATATGAGACGTACAAATTGCCGTGAATCTTTTTTGATCAAGGGTCTAGAGAAGCACATGGCTGGGCCGAAACAACTGTCTGGTTCGGGTGGATGTGGGATCGCTGATTACGAGGCTGGTATCCAGATGTAGATTCAACCCGTTGCCGTTTCAGGGTGCGCTGGTGTCGGAGCTTGGCACGGGTGATTGAGGGCGTGACACAATGAGCTCGGGTTTGCTCAATGGTGCCGAGCCACTGGAGCTTCTCGCGATTCCAGGGATGCATGATCCGGCTTGAAGAGGAGCAAGGGTGGGGCGGGCATGATTGAGATCCGGCGCGCCTCACTGCTCGAGTAGATACCCGACTTCGGCTGCCCTCTCGACTACTACGGCAAGTCGGTCACGAACACTCGACGGTTCTGGTGGGCAAGGCCAGAAGTGTGCCTTAAAACTCGACACCGACTGGAGCAGATACAAGGACGGGTGGAATGCACGGCAAACTCGGCGCCATCTGGAAGCAGGCTCGCCTAGTTCGGACACGGTCTTCATCTGATCGCACGCATCAATTATGATGCGGTGACACGCGGCAGCCAATCACGCGGCACTATTCCCCTGACAGAGTAGATGTTATCTTCCATGACGAGCACGGTCAGGTATTCTGCGTCTACCCGAGCCCCGTGATACCTTCCAGGCTTTGAGGCCGACCGTAGCACCTACAGCAAGCTTAAGTACCGTTGCCAGACTGCCTTCGACCCTGGACACCGGGCGGAGTTACTCGGCGAGTTCAGCCGCATCGTGCACTTGATCTCGGCAGCATAACCGGCGCATCCTTACCTCTACACCGTGGAGAACCCCTCTTTGCGCACGGCTACAACCCACACTCTGCGATGGAGCAGATCAACGACCGACCGGCGGCCGACAGAGGGAATATCGCAGATATCCGCGCAATCATGCTCCTATATCGTCGCAACCTCGCCATTCAAAAAATCACAGCACTCATGCCTTGCCGTGCATAACAGCGCACAGTTTGCACAGAAATGTGCTATAGTTTACTTGTGGTGCTGTTTGATTAAGGTTGCAACATGCCGATTCTACAGCGGCTCAACACGACAATTGACCTGCAGCTCGCCGACTAGCTGGATCGCAAGATGGCAGGCAGGATACCGAAGCTATCGAAACGCTATGTCGTCGAGCTGTCCTTAGGCACCCATTCAACAACTTAGACCGTGGCCAATTTGAGCTCGAACTGCCGAGAAACGTCCGTGCCTGAGCCGCCGATCCTGAAGAGCCAAATGAAACGGCCTGTTATCTCGCTGTTCAGTGGGGCGATGGGTCTTGATCTTGGACTCGAAGCAGCCGGCCTCAATATCGCGCTCACGCTTGAGTGTAGCACCACCCCAATAGCAACGATAGCTCGCAACCGACCTTCACTCCCACTCATTGACAAACCGATTGAAGAAGTTTCGAGTTCCGAGATTCTGGAGACCGCAGGGCTCAAGCCCAACCAGGCCTTCGCTGTCGTCGGCGGCCCGTCATGCCAAGCGTTTAGCACGGCAGGCCGGAGACAATCGCTTGACGATCCCCGCAGCACGATGTTCATGCACTTCGTCCGGGTTATCAAGGACACACGCCCCAAGTTCTTCATCATGGAGAACGTGAGGGGTTTGCTCTCAGCGGCAGTGCGACATCGGCCTCTGAGAATGCGAGGACCGGGTTACCCTCCACTCGAACCAGAAGAGCATCTGGGATCCGCCTTCAGGGTGGTCGCTCAAACACTCCGCGATCTCGGCTACTACTGCATATTCGATGTATTGAACGCAGCCGACTATGGCGTGCCTCAAACCCGTCAGCGGCTTGTAATTGTCGGGAGCCGCGATGGCAAAAGGCTTCGAATGCCGGAGGCGACGCACGACTCAGAAGGCACCGATGGAATGCCGAAGTGGCGCACGCTCGGGGAAGCATTCGAGGGACTTGACGAAGAGGAACCCGATTACTACCTATTTTGTCCCACAAAGGAACGCTACCTTAGCCTCATCCCTGAGGGGGGCAATTGGCGCCAGTTACCTGAGGATCTCAAGAGCCTAGCGCTTGGGCGCGCCTTCCATTCTTGGGGGGGTCGATCCGGCTTTTTCCGCCGCTTGTCTCGCGAACGTCCGAGTCCAGCGCTTACAACGTGCCCGGACAGCAAGGCCACAATGTTGTGTCACCCTACGGAGCTTCGGCCGCTCTCGGTAGGGGAATACGCCCGAATACAGCAATTTCCAGACGACTGGGTATTTGAAGGTACTGTCCGAAAGAAGTATGTACAGGTCGGGAACGCCGTACCCATCGGCCTCGGTACTGCAATTGGGAAGTCCCTGATCACAGCAGCGCGCAGTCATGCCCGTGAAGAGCGGCTTGGTCGATTCGAAACATTTAACCTTGACCTCCTCGCCAAGCTCACTCGGCGGCCTAAGACTATCGTTAACCCGCCGCGTATGAGACACGACAGCGAAGAGGAAACAATTGCAGACTGGTATGGAGATGGTAACCGCATGCGTGACGATGCCTATGACTACGTCCCTGATCAACTCATTGGGAAATTCGAACACCTCATCTCTCAGAACTCCTAACGTACGGGAGAAAGCGGTACTTCTGTTTCGAACACTAAGATAAGGACAAGATGGAAGCGCGGGACACAACATCGGACGATTGAAAGAACGCTACCGCTCGCCGATTCTTAAACAATAAGTCTGATCCTCTTACAGATGACGATCAATCCAATCTATAAACGTGTCTAAGGCCGTCTGAAGTGCTAAATTCCCGTTGGCGGCATCTGGCGGACATTTCCGCCACTGATCGCCAACGCTGGACTGTATAGACAACAAGCACATGCCTCAAACTTATCGTCACTTGATTGATCAAGACTTCGGTAAGTCTCTTCCTTACCAAAGTTGTTTGATTATGATAATAAGATCGCATAAGGCATCTAAATTCCTTCCAAGGTATCGGTGCCAAGACCGCAAAGTGGTGGTAATGTACAGCCTTGGCATCAAGTTTTGCTAGTGGGACACCCATATGGCGCGCTTCACCACCCGTCTAGAGTGGCTTCTTCACGCATTCACACAACCGTCAACCGAGAGATATCGTCGTTCTGCCATGGCTACGCTTTGACTTCCAAGTTAATCGGGCCGCGCACGGACAAGCCACCTATCCCACAAGTTGCTCCGAGGTGTGGGCAGTGGTGCTCTCCTCGCTGTGTCCAACGGCACTCTAGCTCAACCACAAATAAGACGAACGAACGTGACAGTCGTAGTTGACGTGATGTTATTGCTTCCAACAGCACCACTGATCGGCGTATCTTGGCAGAGCCAGTCTAATTGATCCCGCCAAGGCCGTTCTAGTCCGATCGGATGCGCAATAGCGAGCAAGCCGCGGATGTCTCTCTTGATGAGTGGTAGGAGACAGTCCAGATAAACTCGGAGGCGATCGACGCTGCACAAGTCGAACGGCCCTTCTGTGTGCTTGGATTCTCCAAGGAACAGGCCCGTTCGGTCGAGATGGAGACGCAGCACGTCCGGGCGTTTCTTGTCAGGGAAGTGGAATCTAAGGCTATAACCGGCTGCATCAGCAATCGTCTCCAACAAACCACACCGTGCCTCGTGGGCCAGGCTAGGGTTTGATATGAACCTGCTAGCTCGAACGACCATCTGTATTCAGCAGCGAAGCGGCCTTGCGAACGTCGGCCAGGAACGTTTCCCGTGTCAATGGAATCTTGACATCATCCCCGAGAAGATCCTGTGACGCCTGTTCTTTCTGCACGAGTCGGTCGTACTCGCTCACTTCAAGGGTGCCCTCGCAAAGCATGACCACGTACTCGACATCGCGCGCCTGTCCACGCCGATGGATCCGATCAAGACTCTGAAGATAATGAGCTGCTTGGTTGGACAGCGACTCGTAAATTGCCACACGTGCTCGATGAAGAGTAAGCCCGGCACCAGCAGCAGCCGGATTTGCGACGAAGACCATCGTCTCATCGTCTTCTTGGAACCGACGTACCGCCTCTCGGCGCATGTTAATGTCTGGAACTGAACCATCGTATCTGACGACCCCATATTGGGCGAAACGTTGCACAATGGCCGCGACGGATGCAGTGTAGAATGACCAGATCACGACCTTCTCGTATTGTTGCCTAACCAACTGATCTACGAGTGATTCGAGTGCCACCAACTTCGCGGGTATCTCTGTGTACATTTCTGACACACCTGATGGGTTCGAACAGATCTGGAGTAGCATAGATCTACGCGCTAGGAAACTCGTACGCTGCCGGACGAACCCAGGCTCGTCCACTGCTTCTACCTCTGAAACCAAGCCTTCAAGGTTCGCGCGGTACAAACGTGCCTGCTCCTCCTGCATCGGGACGATCACACGCTGGAACCGTTTCACCGGCAGATCAGGCAGCACGTCTCTCTTCAAATGCCGCAGGTAAAGCCCACGCTCTTCAATCGCTGACTGTACGATTGGAGCCGCCAGTTCACGATCCACCGGCAAATCGATACCTCTGAAACAGAACCCAAAGTCTACGAGGCTGAACTGCTGGACGAGATCTGAGGGTGAGTTTGGTGCAGGTGTACCACACAGCACGAAGGCGCGGCCTGCCCACTCTCGCAACCGGCGCAGCGCACGCGTGCGCTTTGCATCAAGCGACTTGATAAAGAACGACTCGTCAACAGCCAACACTGTCCGGTTCGATCTTGCGCGCATGAGAGCTCGGAGTTCGGATTCCATGGACACCGCCGTCTCAAAGTTAGTAACGAATACGTCTGCGCCATTTGCGAGAAGGCGGCGCTTCTCCCTCGCAGAACCAGTCAGCATTATCGTACGGTAGATGTCCCCGCGAAACCGGACGAGATCCTTGGGCCACTCACCTATCATGCTCTTCGGCGCGACGATAACTGCGAGATCCGCTTCGTCACGCTCGACAAGCAGGTCAAACGCAAAGATGAAAGTCACCGTCTTGCCAGCACCCTGCTCGTCGAACACACAGAGGCCCGGGCTACCTGGCAAGGTCATCGCTGCAACGTTTATGACCTGATGCTCGTCTAACACACCAAGACTTGCACTATCGGCAACCATTCGCTCAGCCAAGCCTACACCTTCACGTCTAATTTGTGCGAGAGCCGAGAACACTTCAGAGTGGATTAACTCCACTCGACGTCGATTCTCGACGAACCGTCGCGCCTCGGGAGTCCAATTCATCTGGACACCTGAACCCATCTCATCTAGTCGCCCCACGATTGCCTCAGGTATCCTGATCCCCTCAGCCGAGCGCCTTAGACCAATTCCATCTGAACCTAGACTATCTCTCATCTCCCGTAGTAGTGCTGTCTCATGACCGCGATCTGGCACCAAGAATAGAGCATCAAGCCTCTCCGTTAATCTGACCTCGGCACAAACTATGTGGTCTGGCTCCATCTCGCTAGAGCTTTGCCGACTCATTCGCTTCAAGGTAAGTCTCAACATGGTTCAGTGTGTTCCTCAGACGCCTCAGATTCTCTGACGTCACGCAACCAGATTCGTTCTGATCAAATACCTTGACCGGAAGTCCGAGGAACCACTCCGTGAACGTCCGGATCCTCGTATTCGCTCCCGTCTGGCGTTGCTCTATACGTGCCGCCCGAGCGAGGCTGATTGCATCATCCACGTACTCCTGAGCCGCTTCCACGTCAGCCTCTTGCCGTGCCTTCTTCAGGATCTCAACCGCATCTTCGTTCTCGTAAACAAATTTCAGATCACGAATCTGCCGCCAGTTCTTGAACTTGCCGTCGTAAAGAATGTCGAAGACCAGGTGTTTGAAGCTGTCGGACTGGTTCAGTGACCAATGCACGCCTCCTGCTTTCTTTCCTTTGTTCAGCTCATCAAAGTACTGGAACCGATCCGAGGCGCGGTGCTTCACAGCGTGAGGATCCTTTGAGCAACCATGGTAGTCCTCAAACTCGAGCGCGAGGTCAACCATGTTGGTATAACGGGTGACTTCGTCCACCGAGAGGGCGAACTTCCGTGCAATGTTCTTGCGGATCTCCTTCACTCTTGCCTTACTTGGACTCGCACGGAGTTCGTATGTCAGCTGTTCCTTCCAAGCGTCGTGAACTTTCTGCGCCTTGATGTATTCTGGCCAGTCCTGCTTGAAGTCAGACTCGAAGTTCAGAGATACAATCACAGCATCACGGTCTTGTTTCGTTGCGTGTTCCGTGAGCTGCCAGACCTTCAACCACTTAGCTCGCTCTTTCTCTTCGGATGTAAATTCACCGCTGTCATCCTCTAGGATGCGGTAGCAGGCTGCTACCCGGCGGTTCCCGTCGAGAAGCTTGCCATTGATGTCAATGATGGGCTGCTTACGTACTCCGTTGACCGCTATACTCTTGGCCAAGTTGCTAATCGCGAACTGGTCGGTTTCCTCAATCCCCGGCAAAGACATTTGGCCCTTCATGATCGACTTGACCTCTTCAGGATCTGGATCGCGACCAAACTTCTGCTGAAACTGGGCGAGGTGGATGTTCAATCGTTCGTTTTGCTCCCAAAGTTCAATGTGCCGAGTTAGCACGAATCCCTCCATCACCGTAACGGGGCGCCCGTGGAACATGGGAACAGGTTTTACAGGCCTCGGGGAGATTCCGTCATAATCCTGCAAGCGTAGGTTCGGTTCGTTGCCGTCCGGCTTTGATCTCTTCTGGTCAGGATCTGAAATCGCGACTCCTGCACTGCTCTCCTCGGCACCACTAAAAAACTGAACTCGAACCTCTTCGACATCGTCTATCAAGGTCTCAGCCTCGCGGTCAAGAAGCTTCACTATTTCCTGGTCACCGCGTCTTGACCCACCTTTTCGAACGGCTTCTACGATCCTCGTGAGGAGTACACGAATCTCTTCTCGCGAAAGTGGTTTTTCAACCCCCTCTCGCAGGATCTCCTTGACAGTCGCACTAACATCGGAGGATATGGTCTCCGCCGAATGCAGCAGTGCTGCTAAACTTTTTTTGTTTTCGTCACTCATTGTTCTGTTCCTCTCTTCTGTTCCTGAAGGGCTGTCGGCACTTCGACACTCTCTTGTTCCGCGAGCCTGCGAAGTCGCTTAAGTCCTCTCGAAACGAGCGCCCTGGCGGCGTCACTCGAAATGCCTAACTCGTCGGCGATAGATGATGGCGGTAAGTCGGGAAGCCCATCCTCAGCAGCGTCGATCACCAACTCCATGACATCGCGCACCTGACCTTCACCGATCTTCGGAAGGAGCAACCTCGCAATCTTGATCGCTTCGTACTTTTCCCTGTCTTTTTCCACCTCATTTTCATCTCCCTGCGAAGCATTTAAGACGGCCAGTAGAGTGTCTTCATTGAACTCCACCCGCTTGCTAAGGTCGAACCGCCACCTATCGTTTGCGATTTTGTCCGCCGATTTCCATAACCATGCATCAAGAGTTCGGATAGCATGACCCCTGCGCACAGCCGCGCACGCCGCATCCACCGACTGCGCGATGCATTCATTCACTTCCTCCCACGGTAGAGAACCGCTCCACTTTTTCTGCAGACGACGCGTCAAACCGTCAAGGTAACCACTCGTACCGAGGGCCCTGAGCATTGCTAACACATCGCCTTGGTTAACCGCGAGCTGCGCTTTGTCCAGTACCTCTGTAGCCTTATATATTTGCTTGTTCTTTTCTTTTCCCATCCCGAGCCGAGTTTTCCGCAACCTGACTTGCCTCTTTCAACTGCCTCCAACTAGCAGTCTCATGGCGAAACAGGTAACGCCGTAGATCAGCTACAACCCGCGAGGCAACGCTCGTTTCACCTCAATCCGATGGGCTACCGCGAAAGACGGCTTAAAGAGGAGCGCTGCGGAAATCAGATACCAACATCAACCAGCAACAACTTGATAGCACCCTGAATGTCCTCATGAGGATCATCCACATGGCTGTCACACCAGCCGTCATTGCCTGTAGCCTCCTCGGCTACGAGGAGGGCGAAATTGGCCGTGAAAGAGGCAGCGAGCAGCATTCTGAAGAGAGCCGTCCCTATCCGTCTCACGAAGAAGCAAGACATCATGCAGGCAACCCTAGCCCAAGCACCGACGATCTTGAAGGACGACTGCTATACCATCTAGCAGTATACCCCAAGGCGGCGAAATCGTTTCCGTTCAAGCCGATATTTCGAAGCACAACAGTCGGCGCGAGGTGCAGGCACGATTGTCACCCCGAAGGAATTGGAAAAGGTGAGGGCTACTCGCAACACGATCACAAGACGATAAGAGGTCAAGTTGAGCGGCTGCGGCGTGTGATACTGGGTGGCAAGCTTCTTGATCTTCACCGACTACCGGCAGCATGGCTGACTGGAGCACCGGGCGGACATTCAATCTGACTGGCTCAACCCGCCACTGGCCAGACATCAGCCATCTCTTTCCACTCCCGACCTGGAGCGGCCTATGAATTACCACGATGCCATACCTCTGACCAGCTATAAACCAAGGCCAGCACCCAGTGCGAGATCTACAGGGACGCAGATCCGAAGGCGAAGGGCCACATCAACAAACTTGCACTACCGCTGTATCTAACCCATCTTCTTGCGTCAGTGCATCCTAATCGCTCGTACTGCCTCTCCTTCTCACTGGCGTTTGCGCGGCTGACACTAAGGTAACGGGCGAGCGCACCTCAGACATTGACCTTGCGATAACAAATAAACAGAGACGGTATCGTCAGTAATATCAGTGTTCCTCCATTCACCGGTACGCTGCAAAAGCCATCCCACCTCTTCTAGGCGCCCGGCGCGTCATGTGTGACGGACGACACCATACCCTTCCACTACGAGGCTCATTCTGTTACCTTGGCGGTGAATGACAACACGCTTAAAGAACGCAAACTGGTCGTCTCGCTCAATCGCCATATGGCGTGCTCAATCATTATTCAGAAGAGCCTGTTTAAGTTAAACACAATCCAGCTAACCTTAGTAGATTCAACGGTTTGTGCGAAATGCAAAGTCTGGGACGGTGGTTATCCATTTGATCATGTCTCATTCGAAGTATGGCACACAGCCATAGAACGCAAACGTCTTGAACGCTAATCGTTTTTACTGTAGTCAGCATCGCCCTGCTTTTCGTCGCGCCGTTCGCTACCGGCCAGTGCCCTATTGGCGTGTTTGTCAGAATACGCACCGCGAAAATCACGAAACGGACCATCGCGCCACTCAAGAGCCGCTTTGAGCCCTTCTTCACGTACGCGACGACCGAATTCCGGAGCTGCAGGACGATGTTTCGACATGGCCTCAACATCTGTCCCGACCATCAAACCAGTGCGCATACCCATGATCTCATATTGCCGATTGACTGCACGTTTGTTGTAATTGAGCTGATCGTTATCAATAAAGCCTAGCCGCCGAGCGAATTTTTCAACGAAATCATCAAGCTCTTCCTTAGGTATGGCATAGTTAGCCCAACCGTATTGCGCCATTTCTAAACCGGTAAACGTATCGCCTGTATATGCAAACTCTCGCGCTTTAACCGGAGGTAGAAACCACGGTGCCCACATCATATCCATAGTGCCCATCGCACGCACTGGCGGATAACCAATCAACGCATCCTCGGCAACGATTCGTAAATCGCACATTGAAGCGAGTTCAGTCCCGCCAGCAAGGCAATAACCGTGAATCTGACATATAACAGGTTTTGCGAGTTCCCAGATAACCCAATGTCCCATTAACGCATGCCGAGACCAGTCATAGTGCTGCGGATGCGTAGTACCCGTATCAGGCATTTTGGATCGATCTGATGTAAATTCACTGGTCTCGTTGGGGTCCGGGGCCAAGTCGTAACCAGCGCTAAATGATCGACCGTTACCTCGCAATATGATGATGCCAATATTGGGGTTAGCCTCCGCTTCTTTCATGGCATCATAGACTTCTGCACGCAACGCGTGACTCAATGCATTAAGTTTTTGTGGTCGGTCAAGAGTAACAAACGCAAGACGGTCATCCTCTTCATATTCAATATTGTTGTAAGTCATAGCTTTCATCTCTGCTCAGGTGGTTTCCCTGGTTACCGCTGGACCGATTACATTTTGGCACCAGCGCAAAGGCAACTTATCTTACTATGAGAGCCCGTCGAAAAAACCTCAGCTATCTTGATTTGACGAAAGCCTGATCTCATATGTTCTTATATTTCAATGGGTTAAAAAGAGGTCGGGTGGCCGAGGCAAGCAGATTCTGTATTTTTCCAACAGCCCTTAATCTGTTTCAATCCTCGTTTTGATAATTCCGCACGCTCTCTACTAACTTGGCACATTGCCTTGAACACACCAAACTCGAATGTGCGAGCCGTGTTGTGGGACTTTGGCGGCGTTTTTACAAGTAGTCCATTTGAAGCATTCGACCGTTACGAGCAAGCAAATGGCTTACCCAAGGACTTTATTCGCACGGTGAATTCAACCAACCCAGACTCTAATGCATGGGCTAAACTTGAAGCAAACGAAATTAGCCGGGAGGAGTTTGATGGCATGTTTCGAAACGAGAGTCATGCACTCGGTCACGCGGTATCCGGTGCGGAGGTTCTCACATTACTTTCAGGGACGTTAAGACCCCGAATGGTTGATGCTTTGGCTCAATGTAAAGAGTACTTCAAGGTAGGCTGCATCACCAACAACATGAAACCCGCGGATCCATCTCAAGATACGCCAGCGAATCGTCAATTCACTCACACCGGCCCCATCATGGCGATATTCGATACGATTGTCGAATCGTCTATCGAAGGCGTACGCAAACCAAATCCGAAAATCTACGAAATTGCATGCGAACGGTTAAATGTTGCACCGAATCAGTGCGTGTTTCTTGATGATCTGGGTATCAATCTCAAACCCGCACGCGCGATGGGCATGGTGACAATAAAGGTGGTTGATCCCGATTTTGCGCTTGCTGAACTCGAAGCCGCAACCGGATTGACATTCAACCGAGGCTAAATCTGTCTTTTAAATTCGTCAACTTGCGCGCGAGTTGGAATTGCAGACGCTGCACCTCTCTTTGTAACTGCGATAGCCCCCGCAGCGTTAGCATCCATAATCGCCTTTTCGAGACTTTGATTCTTGAGCCATTCGGCCATAAAGTAACCGATAAACGAATCGCCTGCCGCCGTTTCGTCTACCGCATTCACCTTATGCGCTTTATATGATTTTCGAGGCTCGCCGGCGCCTCCATACCAGCCCCCCTCCTTGCCAAGCGTTAGCACAACAACGGTGTCGGGGTATCGCTCAATTAGCGTGTCAAATGCGCGTTGTGGAGCATCTTCATGAACGATGGCAGCTGCTTCAATTTCATTGACGATCAGAAGATTGACATTTTTCAGATCGTAGTTCTGCTCACGGCCATCGGCCGGTGCGACATTGAATGCAACCGGGACGTTATGAGCTGCAGCTTGCTCAAGAATAATGTCCACATCGTTTACTTCATTTTGTAAAAGCAACCAATCGCCAGATTCAATTTGCGAAAACGCAAAATCCCGATCCTCCTGGGTTAGTGTTCGATTCGCGCCGCCGAAAATCACAATTGCATTTCGACCTTCGTTGTCGACTTGAATCACTGCATGTTGAGTTGGTTCCTGACTAGTCCGAATACCGGAAACAGCAACTCCAGCATTGCTCAGTACCTTTATCAACATGTCCCCGTCCGCACCGATACGGCCAACATGAATGACATCCGCGCCAGCTCTTGCTGCAGCGATAGATTGGTTGGATCCTTTACCGCCAGGAAACACATGGTGAGTTTCGCTTGAGACAGTTTCTCCGGCCTGGGCAATGCGCTCAACGCCATAGACATGATCAATGCCTAGCGAACCTAAATTAACGAGCTTGGGCACCTCAGCTCCCTAGTATCCCTAACTGTTTCAGCCGCCTTCAATCCGGTGCATAAAAAATATTTCGCTGTTGGGTTGAATCGGCTCTAACCACGCATCCTGGTAAATCTGTCCATCAATTGCAACAGCTGTCTTCAACAATACTTCCTCAATGCCTGGAAACTCAGCATCAAGTTTTCGAAGCAGCGACCGAAACGAATCACAGGCCACGGACATTTCTTCGGTGCCTTTCGTATATTGACGAAGATGGTCGGGGAAAACAACTCGAGCCACAACGAGGTCTATCTAATGGATTGCTTAAATCAGTTGCTTCTATTCTAGCGACAGTAGCATGGAACTCACCTTACCTACTTTAACGATGTCCTCTTGTTGACTTTTAGAGCCAGCAGATCTACCACGAATTGAATGGAAATACGGGCTTAAAGTTTGACTGACCAGGGTTCCGACGGCACCACAGGCTCATACCTCAGCACCCAAGCAACTTCCGGGCCTTGGCTCCTTCGTATACCAGTTCATGATGCGCGCTGGAAGATCGTGTTGCTGATCTAGGCGAAGCTGCAATTGACGCCATGCGACAGATCGCCTTTTGCGTTATATTGCTCAATGCACTAGAACCGAATCTTTCAGATTTGGCAAGAGCTTTGTTCAGAAAAAACGAAAGTCATCGTTCAGCGGCAGCTGATGAGATAGAGTAAGATAACGCCATGAGCCACACGAGATAGTATTTTGGCTGAGTTCCCTTCTACATTCAACTCTCCTGAAGAAGCTTATAGAGGTTTCTTTCGTGCTGATAGTGCTAAAAACGCACATGCATGGGCCGCTGTAATGAGCTATCCGCACGTACGTGTATCAGCGATCGGCGGCATGGTTCGTTATGAGACGCCTGAATCTTATGCTACTTCTGCTGACTGGACCAGTCGAGAGGCCACCGGATGGGTTCGCTCCGAAGGCATTACCCCATCCCGAATTCAAGAAACATCTGAAAAAGTCCATCTTGCGGGCGGTTGGACAAGATTCAACGCTTCAGACGAACCGATCCTCGAGAATCGCGTGACCTATATTCTTACCAAAATCAATAATTCATGGGGTATTCAAGGTAGATTCGGCGTTGATTCGTACCAAGGACAAAATGATCAAACAAGTGCTTCTCATGCAAAAAATCTTGTCGAACAGTTCATCAACCGGCTAGGCGACAATGACCTTGAAGCATGCGCCTCATTGTGTCGCTATCCGCTGACCGTTGTAAGAATTGGTGCAGTTATTACTGCGACTCAAAAATCGGAAGTGATCGACTTGCTGATGGGATATCGAAATCGACATGTGGCTGCTAAGAACATACAGATCTTGCAATCCGGAACACGCGGCGCTATCGTACAAGTCGTCACCGAACTTAACAACGGCGCCGATGAACATGGCGTCGTACTCGTCGGTTTACAAGGCGACCGTTGGTTGATTGCCGGCACATCTCATATCGCGAGGTGATCTGGCCTCGCACATTGAACTTCGCGATGTATTGTGCGAGCCTCTTACCCCTAAACTGCAAATTTGTTCGCTAGCAAGAACCTATAAAAATCCTCATAAATTTAAGGAGACTTAAATGAGATTCGCAACCCTTCCTATACCCTGAACATTGATCATAAATCGACGGTAAACAATGAGTTATCCACAATGGTCTTCTTTGTACTAGGATTGAGTGGCATTGGTATTTTGCGTGTCGTGCATGGCGGTATAAAACCTATCCGCACACTTATAGGCACCTCTCAAAATCTCCTAAAATTGACTTAGGAGTTGATTATCTAAATTGATTAATAGAATCAATAAGTTAATAGATATCACAGTCAGTGGAATTTGGGTTTTGAGAGATGCCTTTAAATTATCAGAATCCACATGCAGAAAATCCAAGATTCGCAATCGGATAGTACTTCCGGATTATGTTACTTGCCCTCAATACAGAGATAGCCGATTTTGCCGGGGTAGGCAGCACGTTCGTGATCCCGCCATCTAAGATATAGCTCGAATTTCACTTCTTCTAGAGCCTCAACCGCCCCCACAACTGTTTGGAGCGTGCGGAACGCGTCTAATGACTGAAATGAGATATCGTGCTTAGATATGTATCTGAATCCGCTCTCTACTTTCTGCCCATCAACGATATTCACATCAACAATTTCTTGTAATTCGAGGGCTGTTGCCGACCCATATATCCTAATTGTTTCGTCAATAACTCTTCTTAAAAGATTTATCCATTTCGGATTAGGGATTGCTCGGTCGTTGAATGCTGCATACTCCACCTTACTAAATTTACAATCAGGTAGATTGTCAGGCATTATCCTTATGTCGTATTTCTTATGGCGTTTGGTGTTATGCTGTGTGGTATTAAGTCTCTGGCTTATCAAATCAAACGTGTGAACCAATGTCTTCGAGAGCTGTTCAAGATCTCTTTTTGATGTTTCAGTGGTGTCAATTTCAATTTTGAATTTCACAAAATCCTCCTAACCATTTTGCATCGCGATGGTATCAAGGTCGCTTAATCTGATCAATGAAATCTGCTTGGAGCAACTCATCGCACATATCCTTTTTGAATATATCTTAATTTTAGGAGGTTTATGTTATTAAATTTCTAGTATGGCACAACATCCAAAGCAATTTAGTTCTGTAATTTCTGACAGCCTGTTATACCCAATAATAACAAGAGTTACGCGATCTTGGAAGCGACTTGAACAAGGCAGTTCTAGCTTGATTCAAGTTTTTCGCACCAACCGAAGATCACCACAGACGCTCTCTCGACAGAGTCACTAGATAAAAGAAGACCAGCGTGACGCTGGTCTTCTTGAGATAAGACTGTTAGTTAGACCCTAAGCGTTCTCGTCAATCGCTGCCAGTACTCGCGGCGGGGACAACGGCAAATCATTAATCCTAAAACCTAAGGCATCACGAACCGCATTAGAAGTCGCCGCTAGAGGAGCTACGATCGGCGTTTCACCTACTCCACGCACACCATACGGGTGCGAAGGATTAGGTACTTCGACGATTTGCGTGTCGATCATCGGCATATCCGATGTCACGGGCACGCGATAGTCAAGAAATCCAGCGTTTTCCATCACACCGTTCGCGTCGTAAATGTATTCCTCATTGAGCGCCCAACCAAGTCCTTGAACAGCGCCGCCTTGCATCTGTCCTTCAACATAGGATGGGTGAATTGCTCGGCCTGCGTCTTGCACTGCAGTAAATGCCTTCACATCCACTTTACCGGTCTCTTTATCGACATCGACATCTGTCCAATTCACCGAAAATGAAGCGCCCGGACCTTGCGCATTCAAGCTCGCTCGCCCAAGTAATGGGCCGCCCGTTCTTCCTGCAGATCGTGCAATATCAGCTAAACTCAGAGGTTTGACGTCAGCATTTACACCAGGTTTCGGTACCGCTTGACCGTCTTCCCAATCGACTTGCTCAACATCTAGTTCCCAGGTTAGCGCAGCCCGCTCCTTGCATTGCGCAATGATGTCTTCGCACGCTTGAATAACTGCTAAGCCAGTCGCAAACGTCGTTCGGCTACCGCCCGTCGTATTGCAGTACCCAGTCGCTTCCGTGTCGCCAACGTGAGCATTGATGTTCTCGTAAGGGATACCGAGTGTCTCAGCCGCCATGAGGCACATAGACGCTCTTGACCCGCCAATATCGGGACTCCCTTCCATAATCGTAACTGCGCCATTCTCAGCGATTCTAATTTCAGCGCTCGATTGCATCCCGATGTTAAACCAGAACCCTACCGCGACACCCCGGCCTTGGCCCTCGGCGGGCGGCGCGGTGTAATTCGGATGTTCCTTGGCGGCTTCTAGGCAGGCCTTCAGGCCGATCGCTGGAAACTGCGGACCGTAAGGAGCAACCGTACCTTCGTCAGCGGCATTCTTAATGCGTAAATCCAATGGATCCATGTTCAGTTTTCGTGCAAGTTCATCAATCGTACACTCCATGGCGTGCATTGATTGAGGTGCGCCCGGCGCCCGATAGGCTGCTACCTTGGGCTTATTCACTAGCACATCGTTCCCTTCAATACGGAAATTCTCCAAGTCGTAGGGAGCGAGAACGGACATACAACCTGGGCCTACTGGGGCCCCAGGAAACGCACCAGCTTCATAAGCCAACCACGCCGAAGCTGCCGTCATCGTGCCATCGTTCTTGGCGCCTACTTTAGTTCGGCACAATGTCGCTGAAGTAGGACCAGTAGCACGAAATACTTCCTCGCGCGACATGACCATCTTCACGGGTCGACCGCTAATTTCTGACAGTTTCACCGCGACGGGTTCAAGATAGATGGTTGTCTTACCACCAAAGCCGCCACCAATCTCTGATGGGATGACTCGTATATCGCTCACCGGCTTATTCAGGCATTGTGCGGTCATACTCCGAACATCGAACTGACCTTGAGTACAACACCAAACCGTGGCTTTACCTTCTTCGTTGATCGTCGCCGTACATGCGTGAGGCTCGATATATCCCTGATGAGCTGTCGGCACTCGATATTCGCCTTCAACAATGACATCGGCCTCCGCAAATCCCTGATCGACATCACCTCGTTCGAATTTGGTAACGGCTGCGACATTACTGGCAGGTTTCGACGTATCACCGTTCGTGTGCATTGCTTCATTTACGAGCGGCGCGCCATCAGCGATGGCTTCGTCAATCGACAGCACTGGCGCCAACTCTTCATATTCCACCTTTATTTTGTCTAGCGCTTGCTCAGCAATAAAGGCTGAACGGGCTGCTACCGCAGCTACCGCGTGTCCGTGATAGAGTACTTTTTCCTTAGCCAGGATATTGATGCCGAGGTCGCCACCGCCAGGGATATCCGAACCTGAAACAGCGGCTAGCACACCGTCCATTGCCCGGGCTTCGGTAAGGTCAACACGCTTAATTCGAGCATGTGCATGAGGACTCCGAAGAATCTTGCCATGCAACATCCCGGGTAAACTAAGGTCGGCGCCAAAATTAGCGCGACCGGTTACTTTTTCAACTCCATCAGGGCGAACCGGCCTGGTACCGATCGCTTTTAAGTCAACTGCTTCAGCCATCTCGTTTCTCCTTTATCTCTTAAGCAGGTGATGCTAATTCACTTGCGGCGTCTTGGACTGCGCGCACGATTTTGTCGTAACCGGTGCACCGGCACAGATTACCCGCCAACCAATAGCGAATGGTTGTTTCATCAGGATTTGGATTCTTCTCTAACAGTGCTTTCGCAGCCACGATGAATCCTGGGGTACAGATGCCACATTGCAACGCAGCGTGTTCGAGGAACTTCTGCTGCAATATATGAAGACCCTCGCCTTCCGCGACTCCTTCAATGGTTCCGATTTCTTTACCATCGGCTTCCACCCCAAGAACCAAACAGGAACATACCAATCGACCATCAAGCGTCACTGTGCATGCACCACAATCGCCTGTCGCGCACCCTTCCTTCGTGCCGGTTAATCCTAAACCATCCCGTAACGTGTCAAGCAACGACTCATTAGGATCAACCAATACTTCCTGGGGTTGCCCATTGACTGACGTCGATATGTGAACTTTCGCCATGTTATTTTTCCTCTCTTACTCTGTTTACGATGCTTTCGCGCGGTCGCGCGCAATAGCGCCAGCACGTTTACATAAAACGCCCACAACCTTAATGCGATATTCAACAGTACCACGCTTATCGGAAATAGGCGATGCCGCAGCTGAGCAAGCAGCGGCAGCAGCATCCAATGCGTCATTGTCAACTTGCGTACCGATAAGCGCATCCGCAGCGGCTGGCACGAGCAATGACGTCGGAGCTACTGCACCGATACCGACTCGTGCTGCCGTACAAATACCAGCATCGCTGAGTGTCAACCGTACCCCAGCGCCAGCCACGGCGATATCCATCTCCGTACGCGGAATAAAGCGTAAATACGCATCGCTTGTGTTTCCTTTCGGTGCAGGGATCTTCAACCCGAGTAAGAACTCATGCGACGCCATGCAATTGGTCCCTACACCGGTGACGAATTCTTCTACCGGGACATTGCGCTCGCCATCGGCGCCGACGATATGACAAACCGCAGCATTAGCGATCAATGCCGGAATAGTGTCGCCAGCCGGCGAGGAATTGCACAAATTACCGCCGATAGTAGCACGACCTTGAATCTGCGTTGAACCGATCAAATCGGCTGACTCAATTAAACCAGGCAGTTTGCTTTTAAGCTCAGCATTCTCGTTTAATACCGCCGAAGGAATAGCCGCGCCAATATATATCTCCTGTTCTCCGATCGACAGCGCATTCGTTTCCGCTAGCTGCTTTACATCAACGATCAAACGCGGCGCCCGGTCGACCGAACGCATTTGGACTAGAACATCCGTGCCGCCAGCCAATACCTGGGTACGCGTCCCGCTATTCGCACTGTTCGCTAGCAGCTCGACGGTGCTGTCGACCGAAGCCGGTGCAGCATACGCATAGTCGCCCATGGATTGCCCCTTTCGTGAAAATTTGAGGGGAATTTATATCATGCGAACGTCTACTTGTTATGAACCATCTCTGACCACGCGACGTTATTAAGCACTTTACCCTGCAAAGCACCATGAAACTAACCGCTTATCTTCATCATATCACGCATTTGTTAACCGAATGGCGTCGTGTTTTGGCATCGAATGATTTCGATGCAGTAGTTGTTTACGCAGGCTCGAATACAACATACTTCGCCGACGATCAGCAACCACCATTCCATGCGTTTGGTCACTTTCTACGCTGGGTTCCCGAACGTGCTTGCGAGCATGCGGTGTTACTTATTACGACCGAACAACAGCCTATCCTTTATTGGCACAAACCTACGGACTACTGGTATCTAGCACCAAGCGCACCCGATTACGCGAACGAGGTCTTTGATGTACGTACGTACGACAATCTTGATAGACTTCATGATTCGTTGATCTCCGCCACAGGGAAGTACTCGTCTGTTGCGTGGTTGGGTCATGGGCCGGTTGGATGCGAACCAACCCGCCTAACCCAAAAACTTCAGCGTCAACTGGACTATCAACGCGCCTTCAAGACCGAATTCGAACTCGAATGCATGGCTCAAGCGACCAAACATGGCACGCTAGGACACCTGGCAGCAGCAAAAGCTTTTCACAACGGTGCGAGTGAACTTCAAATTCATCTTACTTACCTCAGTGCGTGCGAGCACTCAGAATCTGAACTACCGTATCCAAATATCGTCGCGCTGAACGAGCACGCTGCAACCTTGCATTACCAAAACTACGATCGAGAGCCGCCTGAATTCATATACAGCCTGTTGATTGATGCCGGCGGTTCGTCGAATTGTTACGCCGCTGATATCACGCGTACGTACGCTGGTCACAATAACGACGAATTTGCCGAGTTAATTTATGAAGTCGACGCAGCTCAACAGGCGGTGATCAATGACATTTCGGTGGGCAAACCATTCCTTAACCTACATGAACTCATGCACCAACGGGTTGCTGAAATCCTGTGTCGCCTACATTTCCTATCGTGCACGGCGGGGTCGGCTATTGAACTACGTATGACCGATGCGTTCTTTCCCCATGGCTTAGGGCACTTGCTGGGCTTGCAGACGCATGATGTCGGTGGACACGCTGGCGACCCCAACGGGCATCTCCTGGCCCCACATGAGCGTCACAGCAGCCTACGGTTACTTCGAACAATTCAACCAGGCATGGTTTTCACGATTGAACCTGGCATCTACTTCATCCCAAGTTTGCTGGACTCCTGGCGATCGCATAGAGATTTCAATTGGCCGCAGATCGACCGTTTCATGAAGTACGGCGGCGTTCGAATTGAAGATAACGTGTACGTTACCAACGCTGCAACCACTAATATGACGCGGGATGCGCTTAACGAGCTGACCGCGAACGTTGCGGAAGCACCTCTCGCCACTTGATTAATAACTGTAAAAACTGCCGTTCACGATCTAATCCGGGTACTTCGCGGAATTGTCGGCGTAAATCACACAGTAAGTCGTAAAAGCTGGCAACCGGTTCGACTACAGCGCGGTTACGCGCCAACTTGCGCGCCGATCGTAATGAGATGTATTGCCAACGCCTCAGCAAATCGTCCGCGTCTTCTTCTTTCAATTGTCGAGCAATGGCGGTTAAAGACATCTGATCTGGATCACGGAACCATTTTTCTAGCGTGTCTTTGAGCTTGGCACGTTGTTCGCGGTACGCTTCTAGTGCTGTATACGGCGCACCACCATACTCCGCAAGCATATCGGTAAACTCGTCGGTCGCTAATCCTTGCGATTCAAGGAATGCTGTTACCTGTTCTTTAGTGCCGTGTCTCATGACGAAACGCTGACAGCGACTACGAATAGTCGGTGGTAACCATGCGCTGTTGGTAGATACGAGTATTAAGTGCTTATTTACTGGTGGCTCTTCTAAGACCTTGAGTAACGCTTGCGCAGCTGGGATACTCAATTTATCAGCCTGCTTGATCGTGACAACTTTGCGTTCGCCTTCGCGTGCCGTTGTACTCAAAAACGTTGTCGCGAAACGAACCTGATCAATTGAGATAAAACCCCGGCCTTTTTCAACATCGAATTGCAAAAAATCAAGATGTCGTTCAAGATTGAAATCCGGCACTTGCCGAAGGATTAACTTAGCGACTTGCTCGGCAAGCTCAAAAACGCCCCATCCAGGCGACGCATCAAGCAAGATGGCATGCGTCAATCGGTCGTCGTAAAAGCATCCTTCAATCGCCTCGTAGACAAGGCGCGACCAAGGTGGGAGCGATAAGTCGCTCACGCCTCGGCCCAAGCCTTGAGCATCGGTGTAAGCAACGAGGCGATTTCGTTCTGAATGGCCTCGAACGATTGGGTCGCATCAACGATTTTTATGCGCTGCTCTTTCGCGGCCTCATCAAGATAGGTGCGTCTAATACGTTCGAAGAACGGTTGCTCTTCACACTCAAATCGATCCCGCACACTCGGCGCCAGCCGTTCGTTTATTAGCGACACCGGTAAGTCCAACAAGACAGTCAAATTCGGTTCGACGAAACTATCGTCTAGCGTAGCGATCAGCGCTTTAACTCGCTCCACGCCTAATTCTCGACCCCCGCCTTGATATGCCACGGAAGAATCTACGAAACGGTCGCACAAAACCCAGGTTCCTGCATCTAATGCCGGCACTATCACCTCGGCAAGTAGCTGTGCCCGTGACGCAAACATCAAATAAAGTTCAGTCAATGGCATCAGTCGTTCGCTGCGATTACGCAGCAGCACGTGACGCAATTCTTCGCCAATCCTGGTACGTCCGGGTTCATGCGTTTGCACGACGTCAACGTGGCGAGCCCGCAAATACTCAGCCGTCCATGCAATGCTAGTGCTTTTACCGCTTCCTTCAATACCTTCGAAAGTGATGAATCTGCCCTTCATCAACACACCGGTGTTAGCAATGTTTCGACCATGGCAATCAAGGCGACGAGCGATTTGTAATGTAACGGGCTACAGCCTGATTATGTTCGCTAAGCGTTTCACTAAATTGGCTAGAACCATCGCCACGCGAAACGAAGTACAGAGCTTTGCCAGGTGCCGGATTCGCTGCTGCCCGTAGAGCTCCGCGACTCGGCGCACAAATCGGCGACGGCGGCAGACCTTTCACGCGATAGGTGTTGTAAGGACTATCTATGCGCAAGTGTCGACGACGAAGTCGGCCATCAAAGTCATCGCCGAGCGCGTAAAGGATGCTGGGATCAATCTGCAACAACATACCTAATCCCAACCGTCTATGAATCACTCCCGAAATCCGTGCCCTATCTTCCATGATATGCGACTCGCGTTCGATCAGAGATGCCACGATGAGCAATTCGTACTTCGACTCTATTCGAATGTCCTTTGAAGCATGAAGCCAGACTACATTGAGCTCGTTTTGCATGAGATCGAAGGCTCGCTGCAAAATCGAACTGGCTGTTTCGCCGGCACGATATTGGTACGTCTCGGGAAAAAACAACCCTTCGCCATGAGTCTCTTCAATACGAAGTTGTAATCGTTCAATGATGTTTTTCGGTGTGATGCCTTCAATGTCGTTCTCGAGTTTAGGCTTGCTACGCAAGACAGCAAGGTATTTTTCCAAGCGCACACCTTCCTTCAATTGCACGCTATAAGTGATCACCGATCCTCTAACCAGTTTATCAAGTACGCTCCGCGGTGAGACGGCCCCTTCAAATTGATATTCGCCGCGTTTAATCTGATCGCCTTGGTTTTGAATCCGCGCTAGCCACTCAAATGGCCACGCGCTGTCAAGCACTCCTTGCGTCACCAAGTTTTCTGCCACTACGGCGAGCGAATCGCCGTGCGCAACGATGAATTCGACCGGCTTGGTTACAGTGTGCGACGGCACGTGAAGATATCGATATCCATAGACCGCAGCAGCCGTGAGAGATATTAAAAGAATCGCCGCGCCGAGTAGAAACCACCGCATGGCATGTCGATAGTTAAATGCGACTGAAGATTAGACTACCGTTCGTGCCGCCGAAGCCGAATGAGTTCGACAAAACGTGATCGAGTTTCATATCGCGCGCCGCGTTCGGTACATAATCTAAATCGCACGCAGGATCCTGGGTTTCAAGGTTAATGGTCGGATGAACCCGTTGATCGCGAATGGATAGTGCGCAGAATCCTGCTTCAACTGCGCCTGCAGCCCCTAGAAGATGTCCGACCATAGATTTGGACGAACTCACGGCAAGTGTAGGGGACGACGAGCCGAACACTTCCTTAATGGCAAGCGTTTCAGCAATATCGCCTTGCGGCGTAGACGTACCGTGGGCATTCACATACTGAACCGCACTCAGCGAAATGTTGGCTTCCGAAACCGCGTTTCTCATACATGCTACCGCCCCATGTCCGTCGTCTGGCGGACTGGTAATGTGGTGTGCATCGGCACTCACCCCAAAGCCGGTGATTTCGCAAATAATGTCCGCATTACGCGCCTTGGCACGTTCGTATTCTTCAATGACTAATGCACCGGCGCCGTCGCCGAGTAAAAAACCGTCGCGATCAACGTCCCATGGCCGACTCGCCTTTTCCGGCTCGTCGTTTCGCATCGAAAGCGCACGCATCGCTCCAAACCCAGCAATGGTGAGCGGCGTGGTCGAGCACTCCGAACCACCTACAACCATCACATCCGCATCGCCATATTGAATCATGCGGTACCCATATCCGATATTGTGGGTTCCCGATGTGCAAGCCGTCACGATCGCAATATTGGGACCTTTAAAGCCGTGCTTGATTGACGCATTGCCAGAGATCATGTTGATCACGCTAGAAGGCACAAAAAAGGGCGATACGCGCCGCGGGCCGCGCTCAATCAGTACGCTATGGGTATCTTCAATGGTCTTGATGCCACCAATGCCGGACCCCATTGCAACGCCAATACGCTCCGGGTCGGGCGGATCGGCAATGCCCGCATTTTCCACCGCTTGATCTACCACAGCTAGCCCTAACTGTAAGAACAAGTCAAGGCGACGCGCTTCACGGGCATCCATGTATTGAGTAACGTCAAATCCTTTGATGCTCGCGCCGATTTTTACGCGTTGATTGCTTGTATCAAAGGAATCTAATCGATTGCCACCGCTCACCCCATTTAACGCGGCTTGCCATGACGTTGCGGTATCTAGCCCAATCGGTGTGATCAAACCAATGCCAGTTACTACAACGCGCCGTTTACTCATATGCGTTCAACTGGTCAATTAGATAGAGATGCCTGTATTCCCTTTAGGAAATGTAAATCTCAAGTTCGTTAGTCTTCGCCTACTACGCTCTTAATGTAGTTGTGCGCTTCGGCAACTGTAGTGATACTCTCGGCATCCTCATCAACGATTTCTATCTCGAATTCTTCCTCAAAAGCCATCACGAGTTCGACCCGATCCAACGAATCGGCACCAAGGTCTTCCTCTAACGAAGACTCCTCCTTGATCTCGTCCATTTCGACCTTTAATTGCTTAGCCACAATGCTTTTGATCCGTTCCATTAATGAACTACTCATAAGCCGAATTCACTCCATAACCAAGGACTTGTACGAACGTTCTGTTAGGTTTGACCGGCAGAACGGTTTACGTGTGTAAAAAAGACCAAGCGCAAAGCTCAGTCCATGAGTGCGCGTATTTTAATCGCGCCTCCGCATAGGTTGGCGATGACCAATCTATCGCGAACTTGAAAGTTCAGTAGGCCAGCATGCCCCCATTTACGGCAATGGTCTGACCCGTGATGTACGAACTGCTCTCACTCGTAAGAAATGCGACCATTTCGGCGACCTCATCAGGTTCTCCCATTCGGCCAAGCGGAATGCGCTCTAGCAATTGTGCCCTCGCCTTGTCTGGAAGAGCCGATGTCATATCGGTTTCAATAAAACCTGGCGCAACGCAATTAACCGTAATACCCCGGCTGCCTAATTCCTGTGCCAAACTCCTTGTAAACCCTTCCATACCCGCTTTTGCCGCGGCGTAATTCGCTTGACCGGCATTACCAGTGCGAGCTACGACGGATCCTACATTGACGATCCGCCCCCAACGTTCACGCATCATGCCTCGCAATAATGGTTTACAGATACGATGCAAAGCAATGAGATTGGTCGAAATAACCTCTGCCCAATCTTCATCCGACATGCGCAACATTAAGTTATCTTTCGTGATACCTGCGTTGTTGACCAAGATCGTTGGGCTGCCTTTCGCAGAAACTTGCTCGACAGCCTGAGCGACGGATTGCGGATCTTCTAACCTTAGGACAATGCCAGCGCCGTGTGCCCCCAAAGCAGCGTTGATCTGGTGCACCCCTGCAGCGCTGGTAGCAGACCCAAATACGAAGTTATCCTCTGTACTTAGGCGTTTCGCAATGGCTGCCCCGATCCCGCGACTGGCTCCTGTCACAAGTGCAATATGACGCGTCATGTAGTTACGCTCGCAAGTGCGTCGTTGAAATCATCCAGCGACCCGATCGATAAACATTTCATGCGCCGATCAATCCGTCGCGCCAGACCCGTGAGCACTTTACCCGGACCGCACTCAATCCAACGATCGCAACCGTTTGCATGCATATGCGTCATGCAATCAGCCCATCGAACGGGTGAAGATAGTTGTTGAATCAAACGAGCGCGAATACCTTCAATGTCGACGACAGGTTGCGCATCAACGTTTTGATAGATAGGACATACAGGATCACGCATCGTCGATGCCCTAAGCAGTTGCGCTAAACCCTCTGCCGCAGGCTTCATCAACTCGCAATGCGAAGGTACACTCACGTCCAACGGGACAACTCGTTTGCGCTTATCACCAGAGCTAAGCACGCTCTCGGTTACCGCTTGTACTGCAGATGTCTCACCCGCTATCACCACTTGCCCTGGTGCATTGATATTGGCAGGGGCTACAACCGCACTCGTCGCATCACAAAGCGCTTGCAAATCGTCTAGCTCGACACCTAGGATAGCCGCCATACGCCCTTCTCCACTCGGCACCGCCTGCTGCATCAATTTGCCTCGCTCGTGCACCAGTTTGATTGCATCGCTAAACTCGAATACACCCGCGACAGTCAATGCCGAGTACTCGCCGAGACTATGTCCAGCAACCGCATGCGGCGCTTCGCCACCAGCTTCGCGCCAAACTTCATACAAGGCTACCGACATGGCAAGCATGACCGGTTGTGTGATTTCAGTCGCGTTTAAGCGTTCGCTCGGACCTTCCGACACAAGCTTAACGAGATCTTCGCCGACGATATCGGATCCCTGGATTAATCGTTTATCAAGATGGTCATATGTCGCTCTGAGATCAGCAAGCATGCCGACACCTTGAGCACCTTGACCTGGAAACACGTAACCGATGGGCACGTAAGTGGCTCCTTATTTACAACATTGCTGAATTTTGGAAGGTACACGCAGTTTTACTTCGCGTATTGCCTGCTCAATCGCAGCAGTCATACCCGCTTGAGTCGTGCTATTGTGGCTCTTAACAACCACACCATTCAAACCTACAAAGCTCGCGCCGTTATGACGCTGTGAATCCAATTTTTTCATAAGACGACGAAACCGCTTGCGCGCGCGCTTACGAACGAGCTGGGACACATCACCGTCTTTATCTTCGGCCAGTTCATGGAAAAAAATCTCACGAATGAAATTTACCGTGCCTTCGACTGCTTTGAGCGCAATATTGCCTACATAGCCGTCCGTGACTACCACATCTGCGGTACCATCGAACATGCGATTCGGTTCCACGAACCCAACGAAATTCACTTCCTTTGCCTGGTCAAGCAAGATCGCTGCGTCCCGCAATAACGTGGGCCCTTTACGCTCTTCAACGCCGATATTCATTAACGCCACGCGAGGAGAGCAGACGCCTCTCACCCGTGAAGCATACGCCGAGCCAAGCACCGCAAATTGATAAAGCGTCGTTGGTTTGCGCACGATATTCGCACCTAGATCAAGCATCCAAAATGGTTGGCGCCATCCATCGAATTCTTTGATCATAGCCGGACGATCAATGCCGTGCAGCGTTTTCAGGAACCGGCACCCGAGCGCCATCAGCGCTCCGGTATTACCTACGCTGACGAATCCATCGGCGGATCTTTCTGCCAACATGCGCATCCCGATATGCATGGAGCTCGACCTTCGCTCAAGCAATATATCTCGTAAGCTGTCCTGTTCACGCACCCATTCTGTGCAGTGCACAACAGAATAACGATCCTGTACGTTTGGCTTAAGTTCATCCCGATTGCAAATAAACGAGATTTCGCAGGTCGGATGGCGATCGGCGACACCAATCGCGCCATCCACTAAGATATTCGCGGGTAGTTCAGCACCTAGTAGATCAACGACGATTCGGCAGGTACGTGCCATGCTCGTTGCTGCCGCAGTAAGGCAGCAGGACTATGAAGGGGCGCTATCTTGGGGAGCGCTCTCGGTTTTGTCGATCGCTAGTTTGCCCCGGTAAAACCCATCGGGACTCACATGATGGCGCAAATGAATGTCGCCCGTCAACGAATCCATTGAAATCGCGGGTTTCTTGAGTTTTTGATGCGTACGCCGCTTTCCGCGTTTAGACCGCGTCTTACGATTTTGTTGAACTGCCATGATCCGCAACCACCCTAAGCACTTGAGGCAGCCAATTATTAACTATCCTGCAGAAGATCACGTAGATTTTTGAACGGATGCTGTCTCTCTTCGGTTGTCTGGGCCAAATATTGTCGAACTGAAGAGCGAGGACAGTTGTCCATGTCGTCGCACACGCGCCAAGGTATGCTCAAGATCAAGTCATCTTCGACCAGCTCGCAAATATCGACCGGGGGTTTATCAATCACGAGCACATCGGTCTCTTGCGCTAATTGTCGTGCAAGGGCATCCGATTGCACGACCAGCGTATCAATTTCTGCTCGCACGGCGCAAGGTACCGCGGCCAAGCATCGGTGACATGTCAGCTTCGCCAGAATCTGCGCGTGTCCGCACATCCTGACGTGACCGTACTCGTTCAGGCTGAACGCAAGTAAGACTTCTACTTCGCTTCCGCGCGCATCAAGTTCGTGCGGTAGTCTTTCGAATGCAGACAGAGGGACGGTCCCGCGCCACTGACGATTGGCCCGCGCATAATCTTGAGGCGTTACCTTCACCGCGACAGATATAAATCCACAACGTTGTTGAAATATTAATCTAATCATTTCATGTGCAACGAGTTGCACCAATGCGATCTGACGACTGAGTTAAATCACCTGGTGACGTGGCAACGAAACGTTTGATCCTGGCATCAGGATCGCGATATCGTCGACAGCAGTTAACCGCAGCTGGCTTCGAATTCGACACGATAGCACCAAACGTCGACGAGTCTCCGCAACCCCATGAAAAACCAAGCGAGTTGGCTCATCGTCTTGCTTTTGCGAAAGCAAGGGCTGTACTGACCTCACGACCGAACGCCGTAGTGATTGGCGGGGATCAGGTATGTGCGATAGGTGATCGGGCCTTAGGCAAACCCGGAAACGCCGTAACTGCCATAGCACATCTCAAATTGATTTCGAATTGCCTAGTAACTTTCTACAGTGCCGTGGCAGTCATGTCTTCGAATCGCACAGCGCAGTTTTCGGTATCAACCGAAGTTGAAATGCGTAAACTCCAGGAAGAGGAAATTACACGCTACGTCTCGCTTGACCAACCGTTTGATACTGCAGCTGCAATTAAGGCCGAGCAGCGAGGCCCATTGCTATTTAATCGGGTGACTTCGGACGACCCAAGCGCTTTAATTGGCTTGCCTCTTATTCAGTTGGCCGCAACGCTTCGTGAATTCGGGATCAATCCCCTGCTTGAAGGCGACTCCAGTAGCTAGAGAATGCGGCAGGCAACGGCGCTTCTATCGTACCGACACCCGGTAGCGCAATGGTGCGCGCATGCAACATCATGCGCGGTGGCGTCGGCCGAAAGTGGCGATTACCGTATTTGCGATCGCCAAGGATTGAGTGGTTGATGAACTGTGCATGGACCCGAATTTGGTGCGTGCGTCCCGTCGCCGGATGCGCTGTCAGCCATGTTGCTACTGGGGCGCGTTTTACGACGCGAAATTCCGTACGGGAGAGCTGACCTCGATCATTCACGCGCACGCGCCGCTCACCGTTCGCAAGGTGAAAGCGTTCAAGCCGGGCGTCTACCGTCTGGCGGGCACCGAACCACCTACCTTCTACTATGACGTCATACTTTTTTTTGATGACCCCCTCGCGAAACCACCGGTGATAGTCGATCATCGTGCGGCGGTTTTTTGCAATGGCCAAACAACCGGAAGTTGCCTTGTCTAATCGATGTAGAAGATGCATTGCATCAGTCTCGAATAATCTTCCTAACACTTCGGCAATGCCAACGCGTTCGCCGGTTCCGCGATGCACAGCAACGCCGACCGGTTTATCAAGAATGATGACATTCGAGTCCTCGTAAACTACAGCCTGCCTCAGTTTGTCGAGCAACCCCGGCGGGATGGGAATTTCACCCTCATCGTTTCGAACCCGAACGGGCGGAATGCGAACGAAATCGCTCGCATCAAGTCGAGTATGAGGCCGGCAACGGGATCCGTTCACGCGCACCTCACCCGTTCGAATCATCTTAAAGATATGACTGCGCGGCACGCCTCGCAGATGCGACATGAGGAAGTTGTCGAGACGCTGACCTTCGTGATCGCCGACCTGAACCGACTGCACCTTCGCCATGCCGGTTCGATGTTCTTTCAAACGAATACTTAAATCAGCGCGAACCGACCAACCGCGCGTCAATCACGCGGTGAAGCCGCCGTAGGCTCACAATCACCAACGATGCTTCGTTTAAGTCACTCACCTGGATCCAAATGTCGGCAGTAGCTACCGCATCCAATGCCGGAGCGCCTAATTTGAGATTGACGATGTTCACGTTTAAGTCAGCAATTTCCTTGGTGATATCGCGAATCAAGTTTTTACGGTCGATAGCGGACAAATGAATTTGCATCGTTACTTTGGATTCGTCATCCGTTTCCAGCATATCACTTACCTCGAATTGCAATTGGGCAATTTCGATAAGGATTTGACGAGCTTTCATCGAACCTAACGCGACTTCAATGAATAGATCCTCCGGCGAGTCGAAATCAAGTGCCCGTGCTGCTTCCTCCGGCGTTAACTTGAGATTCAGGCGTTCAATCTCTTGTTGTATCCAATCACGACCGGCCTTTGCATTGTGCGTGCGGTCGAAATCTTGGAAATAACTTCGTAACAGCTCGCGCGTCTTCGAGGCTTTAAAGTACATCAAGTCCGGGTCGAGCCACTCGCGCTGAGGCGTTGCGCGAGGTTGCGTGAGAATCTCGACAGTCTGACCCGTTTTGAGCACTGTGTTCAATGCAGTTTCTACGCCGTCAACGACTGCACCGACACAATGCAAACCAATATCCGTGTGAACTTTAAACGCGAAATCCAGAGCGGTCGACCCTGCTTCTAAGTCCAGGATGTGTCGGTCAGGAGTTGACACATAGGTGACGCGTTCGGCGCGAGCTACATCAAGCGTCTCTGACTCGTCAGTTTCGACCGAATCCAGCGCTTCATGCCAATTCAACACTTCACGCAACCAATCAATCGATTCATCTTCAAGGCTGATATCGTTTTCGCCTTTGTAACTCCAGTGGGAACAAACGCCTAATTCAGATTCAACGTGCATTTGCCGTGTGCGAATTTGCACTTCCAACACGTGACCTTGAGGGCCATACACAGCGGTGTGCAACGAGCGATAACCATTCGATTTAGGGTTCGCGATATAGTCATCAAACTCATTCGAGATATGCGGCCAGGAGGTATGCACGACGCCTAAAACTTGATAGCACTCAGGTACCGAGTCAACGATCACGCGCATAGCAAGGACATCGTGAACATCATTGAAATCAATGCCTTTTTCGTTCATTTTGCGGTAAATACCGTATAGGTTTTTAGCACGTCCAAGGATGTCAGCGGTGACGCCGAACTCGTTCAAGCGCCAGCGCAAGTCAGACTGGATTTTCGATACCAGTTCCTCCCGCTGCGAGCGTCGTTCTTTGAACTTTGATGCGATTTCTTGATATGCAACAGGCTGAAGGCAACGAAACGCGAAGTCTTCCAGCACCCATTTCAGCTGCCAAATGCCTAACCGACTCGCAAGCGGCGCATAGAAATGCAATACTTCTCGCGCCGCTCGCTCGCTCACGTCAGAACCGTCATATTCCGTTGGATGCAACTGCACCAATCGCTCTGCCATCTTGAGCACCACAACGCGAGGATCGTCGATCAAAGCGACCAACATGCGACGCACATTGTCCGACTGGCGCCGATTGCGCCGAACTTGTACTAACGTACTGGTGGTTGCTGCCGTTTCTGCCCGCGATAGATTCACTAGCGTCGTGAGCAGTTTGCGCGTATCAACATCCCCAATGGCTGCAAGCTCAAGGTTGCCTTCGGTGACCGCGAAGTAGGCATAGCCCGCGAGTGCCGTCGTCTCGTCGATCGGCAAATGCAACAATTGTTCCGCCAGCAGCCGGGCTCGCGGTTGTAAATTCGAGGCAGCAAGCGCCGAGTCAACGCTCTGAATCAACTTGCGGTGTGCAGGCGTCAGTTCACCGCGAGAGTTGGCTTTTGCTAGCAGCCGGGTAAGCACTTCATTCTGGCCGTTGCTATATTCACTCATCTGCGGTAACTCGATATGCCTTGGCAGTTAGCAAAGCCCGCGCATGGAGCGAGCTGCCGCTTAGGTGGTAGTCCAGCGCATCACGCAAAATCGACTTCGCAGCCTGCCTCGTCTCAAGCTTGTCGTATTGATGTGCAGCGATGTCCAATAACACGTGACCTGGATAGTTGTGAGGCGACTTCTCAGTCGTCCGCTGAAAACCAATGGACGGATTAAAACAATAGTTGTAATTTAATGAAATTTCACGATCGTTTGCTTGTTCAAGATGAAACTGAATTTGAAACCCCAAAGCCTTTAAGTACAGCTGTTCAAAGGTGCGTAAAGCGCTCTCCTGATCCTTCGATTCCTTTTCCAGATCTAACAACGCTTCTTCGTAAGCCGTACGAACGCCGTCAATGACCTGCTGCTCATACATTCCTCGATACACGAGTTCATTCAAGTAGAGACCGGCATACAGCGCAGATCTGGCTAGATGCAGTGGGCGCAGGGCTTCGCATGAACGCACCGTGAGTAAGCCCGAGCGCGGTCGCCAACTCATCGCGTACTTCGTAAATAAATCAATCGGTGTCGAACCGTTGCGCTTGGCACCTCGATAGATTGCATGCACATAACGCGACTCGCCAGTAAGCATTTCCAATATCAAGCTGGTTTCGCTATACGGACGCTTGCGGATGACAAAGCAAGTCTCGTGGATCACACCGTAATACCTACCCTATCGGTAACCTAATTGCCCAAGACTCCTGGCGTCGTCTGTCCAACCTGAGCGAACGCGGACATGCAGCTGCAAATTAATCTTCGTAGTTAGAAACGACGCAATATTGTGTCGCGCGGCTGTGCCGATGGACTTAAGGCGCTGACCGCCTTTACCAATCACGATCTGCTTTTGACTTTCCCGTTCAATGCAGATCGTGGCGTAGATAGTCGTTTCTTCAGCAGACTTCTCCACGCGTTCAACAATCACCGTACTGCGATGTGGCAACTCGGCTCCGAGTTGCCGCACTACTTGCTCGCGAATAATTTCGCTGATCAAGAACGCGTCAGAACGATCAGTGCGTTCGCCGTCCTTGAAATGATGTGGTCCCTCGGGTAATTCTTCTTCGATCACTGTGAGAAGCAGATCTAAACCTTCATTGCGCAACGCTGCGACTGGCACGATCGCCCGAAAGTCCCGTCTTTTCGATAAATCGTTGATAAGTGGCAGTAGCGAGCGTTTGTCTTGAATACGATCCACTTTAGTAAGTACGCAAATCACCGGTACGTCGGATGAATCAAGGTACTTCAATATCGGCTCATCGTCTGGGCGCCAACCCGTCCCCTCAACCAGATACAAAATCACGTCGACATCGTTCATGGTGCTCAACGCTTGTCGATTCATGTATCGTTCGATAGATCGACCTGTGCGGCGTCGACCGATATGAATACCAGGCGTGTCAATAAACAGGAACTGACTTGAACCTCGGGTAAGAATGCCAAGCAATTGATGTCGCGTGGTCTGCGGTTTACGCGAGGTAATGCTTAGCTTCAGATCAAGGCAGTGATTCAGAAGCGTCGACTTACCAACGTTTGGACGTCCTAGAATCGCAATGTAACCGGCTTTCGCAGCCTTGCTCATAAAGCGATCTACACCTTATCCAGCACGGCTTCGGCTGCGCACCGTTCAGCCTTTTTTTTCGAATCCGCCGCACCGGTACCTACATACTCGAAATCCTTTATGATGCAATCGACACGCCATCGTTCGCCATGCTTGTTGATTTCATGGTCAACGACGACGTAGGACGGTACTTCATAGCCGTGTGAGACAGCCCACTCTTGTAACCGCGATTTCGCATGTTTCTGCAACTTAACCGAACGATCGGCCAAAGGCACTATATGTCGGTCCACGAATGCTTGTACCGCGCTCGTGCCGCCATCCAGCGACATCGCGCCGATCACGGCCTCAAGTGCGTCAGCACAGACTTTTGAACTCTTATGTCGATTGGCGAGAACGCTTTCGCCTAACAGCATATATCGATCAATGCCGAGATTCACGGCAAGTTGAGCTAATTGAGTATTGCTGACCAAACGCGCCTTGTGCTCCGTTAATTCACCTACAGTCGCCTGTTTGTGAGAACGATAAAGCGTTGCACTTACCACATAACCTAACGCCGCGTCGCCCAGAAACTCCAGCCGCTCGTTATCCTCCTCGCACGCACTTGCATGAACCAAGGCCTGCTCCAGCAAGTGCGGAAACTGGAATTGATAGCCGATTGCTTCTTGCAACAAGCTAAGATCCTCAGACCTCATAGTGCACCACTTTGCCTTCTCCGGCTGCGCGGCTCAAGCGCCATTCGGCACGACGCCAAGAGCATCAAGGATTTGCCTCGCAGCGGCGGCCTCCGCCGCTTTACGCGAATGAGCGGATGCTGTCCTTGAGATCGCCAGGCGTCTGATCGTGCATTTGACATGCCAATCTGTACCGCCCGACCGTTGCGGATCTCGCACGATGTCGTAATCGGGGTAATCCATCCCTTGCTTCTTTACCCAATTCTGCAATGCCGTTTTCGGATGCATCTTGGTTTCTTCCAAGGTTGGCAAAGTTTGGATGACACATCTGTCGACAAACCTGCGCGCCGCTCGCAAACCACCATCAATAAATATCGCGCCGATCAATGCTTCCACGGCATCGGCATACATCTTGTCGCCACGATCTTTAACGTTGTACAAACCTTTACTAATTTGCAGGTGATCGTTTAAACCTAAGTTGAGCGCAACCGACTTCAAATGAACGTTGTTAACACTCATGATTTTGAGCAATGTGAGCGTTCCCTCATCCACGTCGGGGTATTGGCGATACAGAAACTCCGATACGACTAGATCAAGCACGGCATCGCCCAGAAATTCCAACCGCTCGTTGTTTACCCTATCCAGACTAGCATGCGTTAGAGCTTCCTGCAGACGCGAAATATCAATGAATCGATAGCCAATTCGGCTCTGAAGGCCCCAATATTTGAATAACGCTTGAATCGCGCCTAGAAGATTCAGCTTCAACGTCCAACATTAAGCGCAGCAAGAAAGGCAGCCTGTGGAATATCTACTTTGCCGACTTGCTTCATGCGTTTCTTACCTTCTTTCTGCTTCGCGAGCAGTTTCTTCTTCCGTGTCACATCGCCGCCGTAGCACTTGGCTGTTACATTCTTGCGATATGCCTTCACCGTAGTTCGCGCGATAACTTGACGGCCGATCGCCGCTTGAATCGCGACATCAAACATCTGCCGCGGAATCAGAGTCTTCATTGATGAGGCCAACTCCCTACCCCGGGCATTCGCAAGATCCCGGTGGACGATCATCGCCAAACTATCAACCTTTTCTCCATTTATGAGTATATCGACTTTGACTAAAGGAGACGCTTGAAATCGATCAAACGCATAGTCGAGCGATGCATAACCGCGACTAATCGACTTTAGCTTATCGAAAAAATCCGCCACGACTTCGCTTAAGGGAATATCGAAACGCAACGAAACCTGTCCGCCTAGAAATTGCATGCTCTTTTGAGCGCCGCGTCGACCGATACAAAGTTCAATGACATTACCGAGGTAGTCATGCGGCACCAGGATGTTGACGTCCGCGATCGGCTCGCGTATTTCGATAAACTGGCTAGCATCATCAAGTTGGGATGGATTGTCGATCAACGACACTTCGCCTTGGCGATCAACGACTTCATACACCACAGAGGGCGCCGAGGTAATCAGATCAAGATCGTACTCGCGCTCTAAGCGTTCTTGCACGATTTCCATATGAAGCATGCCTAGGAAGCCGCAACGAAAACCAAATCCAAGCGCATCCGACGATTCGGTTTCAAATTGCAATGACGCATCGTTGAGACAAAGTTTTTCTAGCGCGACACGCATCGCAGCGAAATCGTCCGAATTGGATGGAAAAAGACCCGCATATATCTGCGGTTTGATTTTGGCAAACCCCGGCAAAGCCGGCGTTTCATAACCTGCGAGCGTTAGTGTATCGCCTACCGGCGCACCGTGGATTGCTTTGATGCCTGCAACTACATAGCCCACCTCGCCGCAATGCAACGTATCAACTTCTTGACGATGGGGCGTAAACACGCCAACTTCGTCCACTGTATGGGTCTGACCTACCGAGGCCGCGACAATACGATCACCTTTACGCAATTCTCCGGCGAACACTCTAACCAATGAGACCACCCCAAGATATTGATCAAACCATGAATCAATAATGAGCGCTTGCAATCCTTCCACGGTGGGCTCTTCCGGCGCCGGTATCTGCTCGACAAGCCGTTCCAGCAACTCATCCACGCCTTGCCCGGTCTTCGAACTGATTTTGAGGAGGTTCACCGTAGACAAACCGATGATTTCCTCAATTTCCTGTGCCACGCGATCCGAATCTGCCATCGGCAAATCCATTTTGTTAAGTACCGGCAATACCTCTACGCCCAACTCAATCGCGTGATAGCACGTAGCAACCGACTGTGCCTCAACGCCTTGCGCAGCATCAACGACCAATAGTGCACCATCACATGCAGTCAACGATCGGGATACCTCGTAGCTGAAGTCCACATGTCCTGGCGTATCAATGAGGTTGAGTTGATACATCTCGCCGTTCGCGGCTTGATAAGCCAAGCGAACACTTTGAGACTTAATCGTGATCCCGCGCTCGCGCTCTAGATCCATGGAATCTAGCACTTGATCGGCCATTTCGCGCTCATGCAGACCGCCACATTTCTGAATTAGACGATCGGCGAGCGTCGACTTCCCGTGATCAATATGGGCAATAATCGAAAAATTGCGGATATGGCTTAGAGAAACGCCCATGACAGGTCGACTAAGAATCGATGTAGCGTTGTTTTAAGTAGGCTAAATAGGTGTTTGCAGACAGATCTTCACCAGTGACTGAACGAACCAACGCCTGACCATCCAGTAGGCTTCCCTTCGAGTGTATATTGCCAGCCAACCAAGTCGAAATCTCATGAAGATCGCCTCGTCGGATGTTTTCCGTCTGTTGGCCAATTTTACGAACGCAAGCAGCATAGAGCTGTGCTGCGTAAATAGCTCCCACTAAATAGCAGGGAAAATAACCAAATAAACCCGCATACCAATGGATGTCCTGCATGCAGCCATTGGCGAAATCACCTCGCGTATCAACGCCCAAGAGCGATTGCATGCGCTCATTCCATGCGTCAGGCAAATCCTTGACTTTTAAGTCGCCGTCGCAAAGGCGCTTTTCAAGCCCGTATCGTAACGCAATGTGAAATGGGTACGTCATTTCGTCCGCGGAGACGCGAATGAAGTCGCGCTTGACACGCCATACCGTACGTTTGAAGTTTTGCAGCGACCACGCGGTGTCTCTTGCGTTCCCATGCAACAACGACTGAATAGTTGGGTGGATATATTCCAAAAACGCTTCGCTTCGACAGATTTGCATTTCCATAAAAAGTGATTGACTCTCATGCACTGCCATTCCAGTCGGTTCGCCCGCGAACTGTAACACCCAATCTGCCGGCTGATTTTGCGTATATCTCGCATGACCCGTCTCATGGAATACAGCAAACAGTGACTCGGTAAAGTCATGTGGCGTGAGGCGTGTCGTGAGGCGCGCATCGTTGACAGTACCACAAGAAAAGGGATGAGCACTTTGATCAAGACGGCCACGATCAAAATCGAAACCGAGCCGTTGCATCGCAAATTCCGCAAGTTTGAGTTGATCAGTTTCGGAAAACGTTTCGGTGTAAGGCTCAGGGAGTGTCTGCGTCGCTTCTACATTTGGTACTTCGCGTACCAAATACGATTCGATTTCATCGAACACCGGATCAATGTGGGCTTGCCGCAACCCTGGCTCGTACTGATTCATCAACGCGTCGTACGGCTCAAGCTCGAATGCTTCAGCCAGGCATTGGCTAATCTCGACCGAGACCTTAACCACTTGCGCTAGCTTGGGCAGCGTGTTTTCCCAATCGTTTAACGGTCGGTTGCGCTCCCAGGTAGTCTGGCTATCCGAAAAGACTCGCTTGGACTCTTTGAGCAGATCCGACGGGATCGCGACGGCATGTTGCCGGGCATACCGGGCCACGCGAACGTTAGCAGTTTGCATCGCGGTGAGTTCGTTCTCTTGAGCAGCATCCAATAAATCACTAAATTCAGTGCTCGTAATGAGTTGCCGTCGTAAGCCAGCGGCCAATGCAACCAATTCCGCCCGATCTGGCGCACTCGCGGGTTTCATGAAGGTCGACTCGTCCCAATTGGATAAATCCATCAGATGATCAAGCGCCTTGATTTCCGCGATTTTGGCTTCTAACAAAATGTAGGCCTGATTCAAAATGGCTATCGCAACCAGATAAATAAAACTAAAAGCATAAGAAGCAAGTCAAGTGCAATTGCTGCGTTCCATTCACGAACGTAGCAGATGACGCGTTGCAAACGCGAAAATACCCACTTCACGCCGAGCGTCAGACACATTCATATGAACGAAGTGACTGTTCAACGACCTTACGAACTGAGCATGGCCGGCAACGTCTATCTTCGTTTCACTGCCATCGGCTTGATGTATTTTTCGCAAGGTCTTCCGCTTGGTCTGTTCGGCGTAGCGTTTCCAACGTATTTCGCCGAAATTGGATTTACTAAATCCGAGATCGCGTGGTTTCTAGCTGTGATAGGGCTACCTTGGGCATTCAAGTTCCTGGCAGGACCGCTTATGGACCGTGTCGCGTTTTTGATCTACGGGCATCGCCGACCATGGGTTGTCATTGCGCAGTGCGGTCTTACTCTCACGTTTGCGACAAGTGCGGTTATCGCGGATATCGGCGACCCAAATTTATTCGTTCTCGCGGGTTGTGGGTTCGTACTTAATCTTTTCAGTTCGACCCAAGATGTCGCAGTGGACGGGTTAGCCATCGGCGTACTGCAAACGGCGGAGCGCTCTAAAGCGACCGCATTGATGTTTGGCAGTCAACGTATGGGCCGTCTAGCGGGATTAGTAGGTGGCGGCTTATTGCTGAATACCGTAGGAGTATGGGGCGCATGCTTTGCTGCGGCGGTCACAACGTCGTTACTTCTCTTATTTCCTCTCTTCGTGAAAGAACGCAGCATGGAGAAGCGTTTCCCTTGGTCTCCAGGTGGTCGAATCGCGCCGGAAGTTGCGGCTATGAAGGTCGAACGCCTACGGCCGATGCTTACGGAATTACTCTTAAAACTCGTCGCACCGGTGAGCTTGCTGTTCATTTTTGCATCGTTCTGCGATAGCGTAGCCGGTGGTCTCATGGAGGCTTACCTACCAGCGTTTGCCGTCATTGATCTAGGCTGGGACGATTTGGCGTACAACGAGTGGAATGGATACATAAGCATAGTCGCTGTTGTACTGGGGTTAATCCTCAGTCCGGTCTTCGATAAATACGGCCAACGAAGTTGCATTAATGTACTATGCGGGATCACAGCGATTGGGATCATCTCGTTTGCAACTATCCCAGTGCTGCAAGAGGGCTATGGATGGCACATTTTTATGCTTGGTTTTTGGGTTGCACAGCACTTATTTGCAGTATTGATCATTTCCGCGTGTATGGGTTTAGTTAGTACGAATATCGCGGCATCGCAATTCGCTATCTACATGTCGGTTGCCAATCTATCAACGACCATTGGGCAAACGGTGATCGGGTTTATTGGGGACACTTGGTCCCCATCTGCATTGCTGTGTCTAGCAGGCATATTGGTTGGCCTAGCGCCAGTATTTTTCTGGTTTACTCGACTCGGTATTCGACAAAGGACGGTTGCGAATCTATAACGACACGCGACTGCTATCGCTTTCAATTTCGTCAGCGTAGACTGCTAATAGTCCAGTTAAACTTGCATAGCGCATCGCAGCGTAAACCACAGGTAAACAGATAAGCATTACCGTTAAAGCCGCAACAGACGATTGCCAAATCAATACTCCGACTACAAGCGACGCAAGCGGTAACCCAAAAACCACTGCACAGGCTAGCGATAGTCCGGCCGCGGATGTGCGAACGACCACGCGGGTGCCCGTTGATTGAGCGCCGATTGCCCTAAGCGTACTCGGCGCTCGAAATTTAATACACCCTATGCAATTTTCGCAAGTTTCACGTTCGACACGAACAATGACTCGATTTCGGTCCTGCTCAACGACGGTACCACAAGTTCGCAATATCAAGGCGACAACTTGCGTATTTTCAACAACTAATTTGCTTTAGGGTAGGCGTCTAGGAGCCTGCGCTGTAAGAAAGCATGCGACTTGGTGAATCGTCCGGAGTCGCAGACATGCGACATCTTTGTGCGAGCATCGTCAGGCTTCAGGCCAGGGCATGGTGATCCGGCGCCTCAAAGCAGCCTGAATCGGCCTTGGACCCTAAAATCAGCCCTTGATGAGCCCCATAGTCGACGCATCCAGGTCAATCCCGGTCATGTGGCTGCAAGACATCCACGCATCCGCTTGATATTCAACGCCAGGCACACCAAGTCCCACTCGCCGCGCACGTTGTCAAGCCCACGCAGGCTGAACCGTCGAAATCCTAGTGCTTGCTTGATCCATCCGATCGGCGCCTCGACAAGCCATTTACGCTCAGCATATTGCGCACGGCCAGCCTTGGTCGCCAGCTTTTTTGCCATGCGTGCCCGCGCCGGATACTTGCGCGCGTCAACCGCGGCCTGGCGCCGGCCCTCTCGACCCAACGCCACATAGCCGTCCACCCCACGCGCCTCCAGTTCCTCGAGATCCGCCTCGTTGCAATAACCCGCATCGGCCAGCACCGTCTCCGGACGCTTGCCATGAACCGCTTGCAATGCATCCAACGGCTTGGTCAATTGCCCCTGGTCGTTAGGATTCGACGACACCTCCGCCGAGACGATCATCTGGTGCTCGCCATCCACCGCCACCTGGGCGTTGTAGCACTGTTGGAAGCCTTCCGTCGAGGTCTTCATGATGCGACTTTCCGGGTCGGTGAAATTGTCCTGCGACTTCTCCTCCGGCTCCCCATACGCACGCTTGTTGCCACGCCCACGCGTCGGGTCGCGCTCTTCGTCCCCGGGCTGCCGACCACGCGCCTCATCCGCCTCACGCGCACGCGCCTCAAGACGAGCCTTCGCTTCCCGGATCGCGTCCAACCGATCCTCGCGACGACGCAATTCAGCCGGCAACTCGTCGCCCCGAGACGCCGGACCCCAACGTTCGTCCTCCGCCTCGTCAACGGTTTGCGCCTGCTCCAGCAACAACTCGATCTCCGCCTGTAAACGACGTTCTTCCTCCTGCATGCGCGCGTAACTCATCGCCTTCCGTTTGGATGCGTTCGCACGCACCTTGGTCCCGTCAATCGCCAACTTGCCAAAGTTCGCCACGCCCAACTCGGACGCCAACCGCACCACCTCCACAAACAGCCGCTTGAAGTCCGCCAGATGACGGTGGCGGAACTCGCAGATCGTCCGATGGTTCGGAAAGTTCCCCGCCCCCAGGAACCGATACGCCACGTCTTCCTCCATCTTGCGCGCCAGACCGCGGGAGGAAAACGTGCTCGTCGCATACCCGTAGATCAGCACCTTCAACATCATGCGCGGTTCGTAGGGCGACTTGCGACGACCATCGCCTTCATACGGCGCATACAACGCACTCAAATCCAAACCGTCCACCAGATCGCTGACATGGTGCGCCAAATGACCCTCCGGCAGCCAATCCTTTAGATCCGGCGGCAACAACATACGTTGATCCGGACAATACGGGCGAAACGTCGTCGGCATCTCGAAGACTCCATGCGCTATATGTGTATTATCCCGTATTCAGTTTCTACGGCGCAGGCTCCTAGTGAGTGTGCGGATGAGTATTCGGTAGTTTATTGGTTGATCAATTTGGTTTATCCGACACGAGCCTGACTAGATCGTGCGGCGGCTGATTCGATGGTAATGTGCGTGAATTAGGCTGATTACTTGGTATTTCTCGCTTTTTTTGCTCTGCCGCGAGATATTCGTTAGTTTGACTGTTTGTCGTTAAATCCGTAGTTTGTACGTGTGATCTGGGTATTTGATTGGCCGTCGCAAACTGCGACATCGGCGGACTAGAGGGAGTTGCTTCACTGGCAAAAGGTACTTGAGTGCCGAAACTCGGCCGATACAACGTTGACAGCAGCGAAACACCTAACAGCACTGACGCTGCCAAAGCCGTGCCGCCTGCCCATTTTGCCGCATGCTGTGTACAAAAGTACTTGAAATCAACGATCCGAGCTTTCTTTCCCTTGATGCGAGGCGACGACGATCGACTCTGAAAGGCGTCTTGGAGTCGGTCCCATGACACAGCATTCGATGTTCCGATTTGTTCTCCGCGCAATAAAGCGTTGACCGCGTGCTGCCGCTCCCAAGCTCGCTGCAACGCGGGCTGTTGGGCAAGCTCGTCAACAAGCTCGTGGCAATCTTCTGCCGTCAATTCATTGTCTATCGCCGCGGAAAGACGTTCATCCATTTGCATGTTTGAATGCCAGTCACTTTGGTCCATCAATAGTTCGAAAGCCTCCTAGTGTGTTTTAGTTGTTTCCAATCGCTGTTGCATGTCGTTCTTGACGGCGAACCCTTAATTAGAAATGGAAGACGAACGATCAGTAACGACCGCTTCTGCGATTCGCTTAATCCATCGTTGGCATCCGTGCCAGGATCTGTAGTTACTGCCTTGGATTCCGAGGCAGAATATAAAGTCACATATTTTGAGTGAAAGGGGGTAAATCAAAACTAAACACCCTCGCTCTTCAATGTAACGAAAGCAAGTGGTTAATGCGACAACCTGCGAGGTCATTTTCACAAATGGGCATACGTTAAGCATCATCTGCTTGCAACAGTTCCATTCGTATACCAAGGCTTTGCGCACTTATTTTGCATTTTGTTGGTAGCCAGGCAAATTGTCAACAAGATATTTATCAATTGCCTGCCTGGCACGAAAAACTCGCGAGCGTACCGTACCAACCGGTACGTTGGTTATCTTAGCCACTTGCTCGTAGCTAAGACCTGAATTTACCACCAACAGAAGCGTTTGTTTTAACTGGTCGTTTAGGGACACGAGCGCACGATCAAGCGACTCCGCTAATTCGTCGTGTTCAAAGTCCGCTTGCGGCGAACGCGATGACATCTCGCTTAAGTCGCCAGGATCCATACCGGAGGATTGGGGGCGACGCTGCTCGTGAGCTTTATAGTTTAGTGCAGTGTTCTTTGCCACAGTGTGCAACCAAGTCGAAAATTGACTTTTACCTTGGAACCCTCTTAGATTGTTATTGACTTTAATGAAGGTCTCTTGCACAATATTCTCGGCGTCCTCGGGCGATTCGACGACGCGTAACGCTAAATTAAAAACCGTTGTGCGATGTCGAGTGTAGAGGGCAGCGAACGCGATTTCGCGCTGTTGTCCTTGACCGTCCATGATGAGGTTGACCAGCTCAAGATCCGTCGTTTCCACCTGAGTTTCATCCGTTTGTCTCACGATGGGCTGACTTCGACCTATACTACGCGAGCCTGTCAGCGTAAAGGGCGGATTATAAAAAGCCACGCTCAATTCGTACTGCCACCTAAATCCTGATTTTGGCTCCTCAAGCACTAGAAAGCGCTTAAGATAATTGATAAGACAAAGATTTTGGCAGTAGGTTTCATACATTCAATGGAATTCACATGGGAACTTGGTAGGTATATACCTGCCGAGATGCAATGCCTAATCATCGTCAAGCCTTAGAGATAAGGGCTTGAAGGCCCTTTGCTATATTTATATACAGTTTATATGGTCTATAATGAAACTAATCGAGTGATTTAGAGCGTATATGACACTTCATCGCGAAGTTGACGTACTTGTAATCGGCAGCGGCGCTGCAGGACTTTCTACGGCTATTTATCTGCCGACCCACCTACGTGTGCTTGTGCTCTCCAAAGAGGACATGAAGGCAGGTTCCACCAATCGCGCACAAGGCGGAATTGCCGCAGTCACCGATGAAGGAGATTCCATTGAATCGCATGTTACGGACACCTTAATGACTGGTGCCGGTCTATGCGATCCTACTGCCGTGCAGTTTGTTGTCAACCACGGCGCAGACGCTGTCAACGACTTAATCTCCATGGGTATTGCATTCGACCGTCACGGGGCAACACTTCATCGAACTAAAGAAGGCGGCCATAGCCATCGGCGCGTACTTCATGTCGCAGATGCAACGGGACAAGCGATAGCCACCACGCTCGTCAACAAGGCTAGAGCACAATCCAATATCAAGTACCTGAGCGATTGCGTTGCAGTCGACCTCATTGTCGACCGTACCGGAAACAGTAGCCAAGTCTTAGGGGCGTATATCTACGATCCGGCAAGGGATCACGTCGATTGTGTTAGCGCCAAGGCCGTTGTGCTGGCGACCGGAGGCGCAAGCAAAGTCTATCTATATACCAGTAACCCACGGACATGTACTGGCGACGGCATTGCGATGGCTTGGCGAGCAGGATGCCGCTTAGCGAATATGGAATTCAATCAATTCCATCCTACGTGCCTGTTCCACCCTGATGCGCGTGCGTTCCTCATTTCGGAAGCCATACGCGGCGAAGGCGGTAAACTGCGCCTACCGAACGGTTCGAGGTTTATGCACCGTTTCGACAAACGTCAGGAATTGGCGTCGCGCGACATCGTTGCACGTGCCATTGATCACGAAATCAAGCGGTTAGGCATTGAGTGTGTGTACTTAGATGTCACCGAGCTACCATCAAAGCGAATCGAATCGCATTTCCCAACCATTTTTCAGCGCCTTCTTGAAATTGGCATTGATATGCGGAAGGAACAGATCCCGGTCGTTCCAGCAGCACACTACACTTGCGGTGGCGTTCTAGTTGATCGAAACGGACACACCGACATCAAAGAGTTGTATGCGATCGGTGAAGTTGCTTGCACTGGTGTTCATGGCGCCAATCGTCTGGCAAGCAACTCATTACTTGAGTGTCTCGTATACGCCAAAGCAGCAGCTTTACATATCTCTAAACAATCCACTAGTCAGAAAAACCAAATAGACCACTTGCCTGAATGGGATGACTCACGGGTAACGAATTCGGACGAAGATGTAGTCTTAACCCACAACTGGAATGAATTACGCCAATTTATGTGGGATTATGTCGGCATCGTACGAACCGACAAACGCTTAGCCCGAGCTGCGAATCGCATTAATCTACTTAAACGCGAAATTCATGAGTATTACTCGAACTATCGAATCAGTTGCGACCTGATCGAACTGCGGAATCTCGTCAATGTAGCGGAAGCCATAGTCCAGGGTGCGCAATGGCGCAAGGAATCACGTGGATTGCACTACACACTCGACTATCCAGAGCAATCTCGCGACCCTCAACCAAGCATACAGTATTCGCCTGGCGATGCGTTCGATTTACTTCAGCCAAGACAACGGTCTAAGCACTGAAACACCAGTGCCACGGTTCATACACCACACCGTAGGGGTTGTCGCGCGGAAAAGACATGCGAAAGCCGTAGTTCGATGCATTTAACATCAACCAATCAAATGCTTGCGAGTTCTCGAACTCCTCGTCAAGGGGCTTGAATCCAGGGGTTGTGAAATCGATGGCGCGGCCGCTGTGGTGTTCACTGAACCCCGGAGCTGCTACCTGCGTCAAAATGTCGTCAATGGTTCGGCCTGCTTTCAAATGGCGACGAATAATCTCGCTTTGATACTCAGGCGAGCGAAAGCCGGACACGATTAACAATTCAATTGAGGCCTCTAGCGATGCCTGCCGCAATTTACGCCAAGCTACCGCAGTTGCCGAAGTTAACCGTTGCGGTCGACCGAGAAAGTCGCGACCAACGTCAACCAAGTCGTTCGGCGTCGAAACTAGCGGCAAACGAGTTACGATGTTGTAATCCGTCGGGATCCCAAGCTGTGCGTGGCATTCACGCAAAACGGCATCCATCAAATCAGTAGTGTGTCAGCTTAAAGTTTTTGTTTTGAACCTAGCATTCTGCAAATTAGAAGCATTGATAACACCGACAAGACATTGTGCTTCACTGATTGTTGAAAATGGCCCAGCAGCCATTTGAATTTAATGACAGCCATCAGAACATTTCCCGAAGAATTGTAGACGACCTTAACTTTCTCGCGCGTGGCGGCGCGATAGCTAGGGTAGGCATCACTGACGATCACTGCGTGGCACCCACGACCACCTTCCCGCTTCCGCGCCTTACGGCGCTACCGCAAGCTGCGACTGCCTTTGCAACTTTCCAAGCAATGGGTTTCGTCCATTTCCACAATACCCTCAAGGGCCGTCGGCGTGCGCGCGTTGGCCAGGAACCGATGTCGCCAGAGAAACGAGGTACGGTAACTGATTCCACACGCCGCGGCCGCCTGATGCAGCGTCATCCGCTTGCGCATGCACTCCTGATAAGCCATCCAGGTCGACTTGAAGCGCAGCCGCGCCAACGGCGTGCCCGTCAATGCCGTGAAGGTCTTGCAACAGTGTTCCGCACGGCAGCGAAACCGCACCAGGCCAGCGCTCTTCCCATGCCGTACCACCCCGTCGCTGCCACAGTGGATGCATGTCCGCGACGCGAGCAGCGCCGTTTCCTGCGCCTGAACCGCCGCGGGCAGTTCATCGGTCTTCTCCATTTGGAGCGACTTGACCGCCTTCCGCTTCTGCGCGGCGGTCAACGCGGCGGTTTGGGTTAGCCAGGTCTCGAACGCTTCTTTCTTCATGATACGCAAAATCAATAAGTTGCACATAATTTTAGCCATATGTTAGCTGGAATCAACATTTGATTACATAAGAGCCATAAAGAAAGACTTTTCGGTGAAACAAGAGCTGAACGAGTTTTACTTTTTAATCTTCCCTTTACGCCTTTCCATGATCTTAGGACTGGATTGAGTTCTGATTGACCACATCCTCTTCCTTTTCCCCAACGCTTCGTCAATAGCAAATTGGACGCTGAGATCCGCCCATATTGACATTACAACCATCTCCAACCTGCTACATAGGATAGTAGGGGCTGTCCGTGTTCAAGATGTTGAAGCCGACGATGGCTGCCACCTGGTGCACCCGATGGACATGTCGACCGGTCGCTGAGTACCCTGATGATCATTTCATGATGCTGATATGTCTCATTGATTGGATGAGTGAACACGGGGCCAACTGCATCAAGAGCGCCGCCTGAAATGGGCCGTTTGACTATCGCTTAGGGTCACCCTTAACATTCGCACCCATTCTTTGCCTTGCAACCTGACTCACGTGACGAAAGTTGCCATTGAAGTGGTGCGTGAGTCATTGCACTTCTCAGCCGCTCATTTCACGATCTTCTCTGCGACGGAACGCGAAAAACTACATGGGCACAACTTTCGCCTCCAAGGTGTCTTCGAGAGTGAGATCAAGGGTAATGGATTGTGTTTCGACTACGACAAGATCAAAAGGTCGCTCCAGGCTTTATGCGATTCACTTGATGAAAGATTCTTAGTGCCAGCGCATTCGCCCTACCTGAAAGTTGAATCGAAACCATGCATCACAAAGTTGCAATTCAATACCGAAACGTTTCAATTGCCGACGCAAGATGTCCTCGTTATGCCACTGCGAAACATCACCGTTGAGGAGTTGGCAAATTGGTTTGCCGATCAACTGCAAAGCGATGTCTCCTTCGCATCCCTCGGAGTAAACACCATGCAAATCAAAGTTGCGTCCGGATCGGGGCAATGGGGCGTTGTGACGAGGGACTTAGCCTGAATGAAAACGGTAGTAGTCATAACCGGGGCTAGCAGTGGGATCGGGCTCGCTGCAACCTACAAATTCGTCTCGCAAGGTCATAACGTCGTGAACCTTTCGCGTCGGCCATGCCCAAATTCGGATGTGGAGAGTATCGCTTGCGATCTGTCAGACCCGAATTTTTTTACGGGGATTAGCACAACCTTACTTAAACACGTAGCCCAAGCTGATGTCATCCACCTTATTCACAATGCGGCTCGCTATCTCAACGATTCCGCACTCAGTGCGGCCGACGAGGTACTGACAGGCGTCCTTCAAACCAACGTCGCAGCACCGAATGCTTTAAATCGGCATCTGATCCCGTATATGAAGCCTGACTCCAGCATCATTTTCGTCGGCTCGACACTTGCAGAAAAAGCGGTCCCTGGTTGTTTTTCCTACACCACTTCGAAGCATGCGCAAGTCGGCTTGATGCGATCGCTTTGTCAAGACCTTGCCGGGACGGGAATTCATACGCTCATGGTTTGCCCGGGTTTTACCAATACCGACATGTTGCTTGCTCATGTTCCGAAGGACGCGATGAAGGACATTGCTGCTATATCAACATTCAACCGTCTTATTGAACCCGACGAAATCGCAGATACGCTCTTGTGGGCGACGGCCAACCCGGTGTTAAACGGCAGCGTGATTCACGCAAACCTAGGCCAAGTCGAACAGTAAATCTTCGCGAGTAGCATGAGCGAATTCATACAACAACCGAATTACCGTCTTAGACGTCAACGGGTCTTTCTCGTATTAAGCGGCATTTTCCTAGGCACGCTCGGCGTACTCAATATTCTCGGCGTTACCCGTTTCCTGGATTTCTCATTCGAGATCTATGGTTATATTGAAGTGCCGATGTTACTAGCAGTCGGCGTATTACCTTACCCAGTTACCTTTATGTGCACCGACTTAATCAGTGAGATCTATGGTCGCAAACGAGCGACCGATATGGTGTTCGTCGGCTTGCTTGTAAACCTTTGGATCGTGTTTTTCTTATGGCTAGGCGGCGCGCTTCCCGGCACAGGCGTAGATCAGTTGACCGGTGAAATAAGCATTGATGAAGCAGGCCGCCAGCCGTTATTTTTCGAGATACAACGTTTGACCTTTAGTACTGTCACTGCTTCCATGGTCGCTTACTTGACTGCCCAATACTGCGATGTGCGCCTATTCCATTTTTGGAAACGAATAACCAACGGTAAGCACCTATGGCTACGTAATAACGGCTCGACATTGATCAGCCAACTGGTTGACACTACAGCCGTGATTCTGATTACCTACTTTTGGACTACTAGCGCATTGCCCTTAACTGCGGACGAGCCCGTCGTACAACAATTACTTGTATTGATCCTGTCAGGTTATGTTTTCAAACTTACAGTCGCGTTAGTTGATACAGGGCCCATTTACATCGCCGTACGCTATCTACGACCTTACTTAGGCATAAAGGAAGGCGAGGAAATTGATCCATCCGATTTCGAAATGACTCGTTCGATGGTTGAGTAAGCAGCATCTTGGGTACCGATCAATTTGGAAAACTCCTCAATATCTTGCTTTGACAAAAGTTTAAATTCATATATTTTTATATTTCAATGGGTTACCTAGGGATGAAGTGTCCAAAACTTGCCTACTCAGTTTAGGCTCTAAGGGTCTCTGCGACCAATTCAACCGATTTTTGCAGTTCTTTCGTAGGCAATCCTCCGATCCGCAATCTAGTCACTACCAAGTGGGTAATCCCTAACTCTTCTTGATAACGGTGCACGGTCTCGTGTACGAAATTCGGTTCGCCTACGATCGACCAGTCATCCACGGTTACGGCGCGTTTTCTATTTGCAGAATCCCTCGTTAAATTCGCCGTTTCTGCGTTTAATCGTTCGCGTACTCGAGCGATGTCATTGTGATTTACCGAGCAAAATACGGTACGCATGATGGGCACATCCTGCGGGACCGTTAATCCCGCATCAACGCAAGCTTGGCCATGACTGACAAGATTTTGTCGCAAGCGATCAATGGTTTCCATCGGCGACGCTAAATATGGATAGCCAAGAGAACCCGCCTGCTTTAGTGCAAGCGGTCCAAACGCTGCAACCCAGATTGGTGGATGCGGCTTTTGAACAGGCAATGGTGCGATCAACGTTGCGGTTTCCCCCTCACCGACATCCTCGCCTATCCAAGCACGTTGCATCGTCTCAAGACATCGCTTTAAGAGCTGACGCTTTTGCGATCGGTCCACGCCAAACGCATCAAATAATTGCGGTGCATAACCTCGACCTATTCCCAACGTTAGCCTGCCGCCCGATAGCTGATCAAGCACAGCAACTTGCTCAGCGGCTAAAAGAGGTTGTCGCAACGGTAATAAATAGGATGTTGTGCCCAATCGCATAGTCGTCGTCAACGCAGCGACGCTTGCAAGCAACATCAACGGATCTGGGATCGCCGTACCTGGGCTGAAATGATGTTCTGGCAACCAAAACGATTCGTAACCCCAAGATTCGCCGAGCTGCGCTTGCTGACCGAGAGCCTGCGCTGTATGTGTGTCGCGCACCAACCATGGCGTCATACCTAAATGCAGCAATTGCCTCACGACTCTCAAAATGTCTTAGATATACTGCATTATTTATGATGCCAACAAACGTTTAACGTACACTTAGCGAACACGGAACCGGCCTCTCAATATTCGCTGGTATGTTGAACGGTAAACTTTCTTTGCCTGTTGTCTTAGATAAGGTCTCTGGATGCCTGCGACCAAACGCTTGGGAACCGTACCTTCTGAAGAGTTTTGCCCTCGTATTGTCACAGTCCCGCACCCTAAAAAGCACTATCGCTATCTGAAAACGCCTAGCGGGGATTGGCTTGGCACGAATGACGGCGAATCATTGCGCGTTTTCGGTTATGTGGACGACTCCGCGATTTGGGATGTCGTTGACGGACAGTTCAAGCACGTCAATTCAGGCCTGAAACTCAAGACCACATCAACAACGTTAAACACTACGTGTACGTTATCTCAAAACGGTGAGGAGCTTCAGGTTGATGACCTAGGAGTTCAGGATCGAATATTCACGGTCGCCCATGGACCCGAGTTCCTTCCTTCGGAGTATCTACACACGCTCAACGAAAATGGCTGGGTATCGCTCACATGCATCCTACCCGACGAAGTCATTGATGGCTTGCAACGAGTAGGTTGCGTTGACGCGTATGAAAACCGCACGCCGGAACGCACAACGCCGCTATCGCAAGACCCCGCCGTCGCACAAGTGTCGGCCGAGCCTATTTCATTGTGGCTGACGCGCGAGTACATGAAAACCAAAGATATCCGTTTGGGGCATTCCCCAGGAATATCCGCATTGAACCGTGATGATGGCGTGCGGGAAGTTCAAGGCTGGCATACCGATTTTCCATACCTCTGGGGTACCGGTGACCGGATACCCGTACCGTCGGGTGATCTCGTGCTTGGTATGCAAAGAAATGTTTGTGTTTCAAATTTCACGCGTGAAAACGGCGCGACCCTATTCAAGCTAGGGTCACATGCGTCAAATAAAGCGCCACCCGAAGATTGGGGCATTTCAAACCAAACATATCGAAAGGGTTTCCGAGCGAAATACGGCTTACCATATGGCGGGCAAGAATCCGATTTGATCGAGGCTCCTGCCGGTACGATTATTCTTTACGATGCACGCACGTGGCATCGGGCCGGGATGAATATGACCGATCGTCGTCGCGGCGCCATGATCCAAGCCATCGTGCCAGGTTATATCGTTCCATTCATGGATACGAGCCATACATTCAAAAGTTTTATCACCAGTGATGCCTACCAGCAGGTCACCGAACGGGTACGAAAAGAGATCGAAAAATTGATGGTCCACAAAATCTCCGGACCGGCTGGTTTATATGCGATTACCACAGATGCTGAACTCACGAAGCGCCTACGCGAACAACATCAAGCAGCTACATCTGTTTACTAGTCCTAGCCCACCTAGTGTTGTGGGTCTCTTAGCCCATTCGCTCCAAAGGATGCCTTTAAAGGCCTAAGATTTCAAAGAAGTCTGCTTCCGAGAGTATTTGAATTTCGGAACCATTAGAAATCAATGTTTCCACCTTGCGATGCTTGCTGCTTTTCTCATAGCTTTTCAGTTTGCTACTGTCCTGTATGCCCACGATAAGCATTGTGATTTTCTTGCTGACATTATCTACCACATTGCATCCTGCCTTGGCAGCAATATCTGCCGCTTGCCTTCGTGGAATGCTGAGTGAGCCTGTGAATAGTATGGTTTCCCCATATAAATCCCCCTCCACATTTCCTTCCTTTTTAACTGATGTTTTGGTCCTTGGAGATGACTTTGACTTTGATGGGAATATTGGCTTGTTAACACGACTTAACCAACCCTCAATATCTATTTCTGTTGAATTGCAAGCACGTAGCACTATTTCTGCAGCTGCCCTAGCATCTTCAAGCGCATCGTGATGATTGAACGAGATGCCGAGGTCTCTGGCAATGTTCTTGAGACCATATCCCCTTCGACCGTAGCTTTCTGGCCAAGCTCTGCGGGCAATTTTGGCACTATCGAGCCAAGTGACATGGAGCTGTTCAAGGTCATATTTCGACATTGCGCGTTCAAATGCAACCCGATCAAAAGCAGTGTGGCTGACTAAGATGGTTCCACGCAGCCGTTGACGCAACTCATCACGGACTTGGGGAAGCGTAGGGCTATGCAACACGTCGCTTTCATCTATGCCGTGAATTGAGATGTTCATCGAATCAAACCAGTCCTCAGGATTTACCAACGTTTGCCACTGGTCTTCTATTTCACCATCTATGACGTGCGTGATGCCGATTTGGCAGATACTCGCCAAGTCAGCATTAGCGGTTTCCACATCAATCGAATTGAACGTCAACATCGTCATAATAGAACTCACTAAATTAGAAAGGTTTGCGAAGTAGCGCGGCCGATAATCCGATCCCTATCTTGTGTTTTTACCGGCAAGAAAGGAGATTATTAGCGCTATCGAAGAATAAGCCCCGTCTCTATGGAGGGGATGCTTTTCGAATTCATGGGTTATTTAGCCCCAGACGTTGTCAAACCCTTGCTTATGCCAAAGTAGACAGTAGGACAAGACGATACCTTTTCTTTGAAGTGCGAGCTGCATTAAAGCACTTGAAGCTTTGCGCACAATCAATCCCTCATGTACCCTTTAACCGATGTACTTCCCTTCCCACGCAAACATTCCTAGAAAAGCGATATCGTGGCAATTCGATCAAGCGCGGGGTCCTGGCGGTCAACACGTCAACAAGGTTGCAGTTGCCGTGAATTTACGCGTATCAATTGATGAACTGTATGTAAAACCAGAGGTTCGTAAAAGGTTACTTGTTCTAGCGCCCACACGCAATCTTGAGCGTCGCGAACTTGTCATACGGGCTTCAAATCATCGCAGTCAATGGCAAAATCGCATTGATGCATGGGAACGGTTGCTGAAGCTTCTCGAAACCGCCAAGCAGATCCAGAAACCTCGAATTCGCACCACACCGACCTCATCATCAAAGCACCGATGGCGCAAACGAAAATCTCGACAAAAACAACGCAAAGCTAATCGACGCAAACCCTTGTTTGAATAGAAATCTAGCGAGGAACCAACATTCCTCACCGTCATCGTTCACATGGGCACCTCTCAAAGCCCAAATTCCTTTGCTCCGAGCTCGTATAACTAATTGAATTGTTTATATTTGCATTTTGAATGGGTTATGTTTGAGCTGCTTGTAGGAGGCTTTGAGCAGTGCCTACGATTTACTCAAAACGAATGCATTGAAGTTCGTATGCACAAATCTTCGTGCTCTATCGAAACGACGCTGCAACCCCCACGACGCTAAACGCAAACTACAGCCTCGTAAATCAGCTCATTTTGCTGGCTCCCGAACGCCGATGTCAAGCCGGACTAGGAAAACAACGAGTAACACCGCGCCAACTGCGAACACAATATCCCCGGGAACGCGCAACCAGACCAACGCTTCCATTAAAGGCGAATGCAGTAATTCGGGCGTTCGCGCGTGCCAATAACTTTGCTCAAACGAGACTAGCGTTTGCACGATCCCCTGCGGTAGCAAGGAGCCGAACACCATTAAAGCTAGTCCACCATTGAATAGCCAAAAAACCCACCGCAACGTCCTATCTGACCAACGATTGAGCACTTGAGGTAGATCCCGGCGACACAGGAGCAATAATCCGATACCAAGCATGCCGTACACACCAAAAAGCGCAGCGTGACCATGCGTCGGTGTCGTAAGAAGCCCTTGCATATAGTACAGTGCCAACGGTGGGTTGATTAAAAACCCTAGTACGCCTGCACCTACGAGATTCCAGAACGCAACAGCGAGAAAGAACATCAAAGGCAATTGATAGCGCCGGGCCCATGGTGCCATGCGCTCCGCGCGCCAGTGGTCGTGAGCCTCGAAGCCAATAAGCGCTAAGGGGACTACTTCGAGCGCAGAAAAAACTGCACCAAGCGCTAAAACAGATTCCGGTGTGCCAGCAAAGTAGAGATGATGAAACGTCCCTAAAACGCCACCACCAAGGAAGATCATCGCTGAGAACATGACGTAAATCGCCGCAGTCCCAGGTCTGAGCAACCGCATATGAACGAATACCCAAGCAACCCATGCCGTTGCAAATACTTCGAATACGCCCTCGACCCAAAGATGCACAACCCACCAACGCCAATATTCTGCGACTGTGAGGTGAGTGTCTCGACCGTAGAGTAGCCCCGCCGCAAACAACAGCGCAATCGCCGCCGTTGAAAGTAGCAAGAGCAACAAAAGATGCTTGTCCGCGCGCGGTTTCCGTATCGCGGGTATGAGGCATCTTAACATCAAACCTAGCCAGATCAACAGGCCGGCGAATATCAGGATTTGCCAGAACCGCCCCATGTCGAGATATTCGTAGCCTTGGTGCCCGAACCAATAGACTAAATCAGGATCCGTCATATTGCCGGTTAGTGTGAACCACTGCCCCGTAAAGGAGCCGACAACAGCAATGACCAACGCGACCAGGAGCACATCAACACCAACTTTCTGAAATCGCGGTTCAAAACCTGCGATCATCGGCGCGAGATAGAGTCCTGCGCCCAACCAAGCCGTCGCAATCCACAATACCGCGAGTTGAACGTGCCAAGTCCTAGTCAATCCATAGGGGGCAATATCCGACAGTGGAATCCCGTAGAAATCGTGTCCTTCTACCGCATAGTGCGCCGTCACTGCACCGAGCATGATTTGAAGGCCCAAGAGCAGCGCAACTAGCCAAACATATCTACCGATAGCCTGCATTGAAGCGGTCGGTTTCACACTGGTCACTGGATTGTTATCCGGATAACCTTCTATCGGCTTTAGATCTCTCTGCCAGTCTTCCCGTTCGCGTAGGAAAAACCAGCACAGTGCGCCAATACCAGCAATGAGCAGGATCACGGACACAAATGTCCATGCGAACATTGAACCAGTAGGATGATTGTCAACCAATGGTTCATGGGGCCAGTTGTTCGTATAGGTGACCGTGTCATCTGGACGTAACGTGGTAGCCGCCCACGCCGTCCACCACCACCAAGCTACCAGTGAGCGAATGTCGCCGTCTGGCGCATCCCCAAGAGGCTGATTGGGTATCGCGTAAGCCTCTCGCAGAGCGAGCGCATCAGGTCCGTCGCCAGTACCGCCGAACAGTGCCGTGTAGTACGTGATGACGGCTTCAATAGCTGCAGCACGTTCTGGCGAAATGATGATTCGACCGGAATCGGGATCGTAGGTATTGACCCGTAGACGAGCAGCATGAGCTGCGATCCGTGCAGCCTGCGCAGGCTTGGGAAGCGCACTAAAACTTCCATCTACGTCAAGCATGGCCAGTGATTCACGATGGATCACATCCGCGGTCCAATCCGGTGCAAGATACGAACCGTGCCCCCATACCGAACCAAGCTCCATACCGCCGAGGCGACGCCAGACATCCCGACCTCTATGGATATCGTCACCATGAAATACGACGGATTCATGCTCATCGCCAACAACAACGATCGCTGACGGCATAGGCGGCGCTAATCGAAAAGCTCTGCTGCCTACCAGAAGCAAGACGGTGAACATAACGACGAGCAACCCGGCGAAAATCGCCCAGAGTCGCGGAATGGTAAAGACCTCTCGATAATTCATGGTATTCTCCGCTTGATCAAGCGCTGTCGACGAGTTGTTCGGTACGGATATCTCAAAGCGTACTTCGTTCTCATCCAAAGTAGAACTCTAACTTATAAATATAACCTAAAAGCCTGTTTGCTTTCTGAAAATTCCTCAGATATCTTGAAGGCACCTCCCAAGGCCCAAATTCCACTGACTATGACACGTATTAACCCATTGACTTTATTACTTTATCACTTTGGACAATCAACTCTCAGATTGATTTTAGGAGGTATCAAGAGGTTCCCTTGATTTGACGAAAGTGCAATTTCATATATTCTTATATTTCAATGGGTCACATTGCAGTAAAGTAATACGTTTCAAACATACATTAAGGACGTGCGAACTGATTTAGTTATCGCACCAGTGGCGTGATTTACCATTTAATCGCGCATAAATTCAATCAAATTAAGAACATGCATTTCCTGATTCGCAATTAATAATCTATATCAATAAGTTATCTACGACGCATACTTGGCACGGTTCGTGCTTGAAATGATAAAAATCAGGCCGCAAGCGCGACGTGACGTATAGTCCGGCAAAAATTGTCCTGTATCAGTTGTAGGGAACTCAAAACAGTTTTTGTAACGCGATTAGCGCGTCCAACTGACCTCACACCGAAAGGCAACATTTCTATAATGCTGAACCTAATCCTAATCTGGATGGTCTACACTGTTCACGGCATGATTGCATCTAACGATGTCGCCGTGCTGCGTGGAGATCTAGCCTTATCATGACTGACGCGATCCCGCTTACGCGCTTTAATTTAGATGATCGCACTAGCTCAATTCACCTAGATGGTGTAACCCACTTCTATGGAAAACAAGGACCTAACGTACTCGACAATATCAACCTGCATTTAGAAACAGGTTTTTATGGGCTCCTAGGAACCAATGGTGCGGGGAAGAGCACATTAATGCGAATCATTTGCACGCTCCTTAAACCGAAATCCGGCACCGTAAAAGTAAACGGACTTGACACGATCAAAGACGCTTTAGAAATTCGTGGCCACCTCGGGTACCTACCCCAAGCGTTCAACGCTTGGCGTCACTATCGAACCGAAGAGGTCGTCGATGCCCTAGCTCGTATGTCCGGCGTGTTAAACAAAGAACAGCGCAAGGCACGCGTTAAACAAGTACTCGAAGAAGTTGGACTGGACGAAGTTGCCGACCGGCGTGTGAAGAAACTTTCGGGTGGCATGGTGCGCCGGTTAGGCGTTGCACAAGCGTTAGTCCATGAGCCAAGTGTCATCGTCGTTGATGAGCCAACGGTCGGGCTAGACCCGGAGGAGCGTATTCGCTTTCGGCATCTCATGGCCGAGCTCGGTCAAGAACGAACCATTCTTTGTTCGACGCATATTGTGAGTGATCTCGGTAGCGGTTGTAAACAAATTGCGTTACTTGACGATGGTCAAATCGTCTTTCAAGACTCTCCAGAAGCGTTTATCAGACAGGCACAGGAAAACGTATTCGAGCTTCAAGTTGATCCCGAAACGGCCGTACAAGTTGAGGAAATCTACGAAATCGTATCGCGCGAAACGCTTGAGGATGTGGTCAAACTAAGGCTCGTTACCGATGTCGATACTCGAGCTCCAGACGGGGCAACCCCAGTCAGTAACCCGACGCTTGAAGAAGCTTATCTCGCATTCATGGGTTCTATCGGTAAGTTCGCAGCCGTTCGTGCCGATCAAGAGGCGGATTTAGAGCACAGCCAAACCAGTAAGAAAAATAAAAAACGTCGGACCAAACGGAGTAAAGCATGAATATCCATTCGGTGTGGGCCGTAGCGGCCGCGGAAATGCGATTGGACCGGCGTCTTGCAAGAACCTGGGTGTTTATCTTCTTTACGCTGTTTTTTTGCGCCATCATCCTAATCAACAACTTTACATATTACGCGATATCGTCTGCGACCAGTTCAACGACTTTGATGAACTCGCCATTAATGACGCCATTTCAACTCTACCCAACACTCATCGGGTTTCTTGCTATTTGGGTCATATTTTTCGCGTTCGATGTACGCGCACGAGACAAACGCGAACGTCTTGACGAAGTAGTCGGCGTACTTCCGCTCTCTAATCTTGGGCTTGTTTGTGGTCGCGCACTGGGCATCACCGTATTGATGTTGATCCCCTTATTAGTGATGATCGCACTTTACTGGATCGGCGGTTTCGCAGCAAGGCTTTCTGCACCGGCCTCTGGCTTCAAAGAGCCAGAACTCTATGTCACGCTTGCCACTGTATTGATTGATGCCATCCCAAACATTCTGTTTTGGGTTGCGCTTGTCATGGCGATCACGCTTCTCGTTCGTTTACGTGTGATTGTCGTAGCAATAGCAATCGGGCTCATAGCTCTTGTATATTGGGCCCAAAACAACCTACCGATATACGCGCTCAACACGATCAACACATACACGGCGACCGCCTACCTGCCGTCGGAAGTCGCACCGCAGTTTACAAGCATCGAAATTCTTGTTCAACGTGTAGGTATGCTCTTGGCGAGCTTTGCATTCTTGTGCCTCACAGCCGCACTGTATCCCCGGCTTGATCCACAAAACAAACCGCGTTTATTCATCAGCGCTACCGCATTGCTTATCTTCAGCGCGCTCTCATTCGCTATCGTCAACATGCAGTTTCGCGGGATATATGACGATCGAATGGATCTGGCGGCTGTACACAAACCTCTTTCGGAGATGCACCAATTCGATCTTGAGAGTCTACACGGCCGTGTGGATTTAAACCCGGGCGACGACACGCAGATCGATTTAACTTTGACGCTCAAGGCAATCCACCCAATTTCACCAAATGACGATTTATTTTTTTCCCTGAATCCTGGATACGAAATTACCAGCCTAAAACTGAATAACAGTACAGCTAGCCACGAGTTTCATCAGGGACTTCTTACCGTCAAAGCCCCAGCGATGATTAGCCCGACAAGATCACTGACGCTTGCAGTGCAAGCTGTCGGAGAAATTGACGCTAACTTCGCCTATCTCGACTCGGCAGTTGATACATTGAGTGCCGATGTCTTCCAAGCATTCGGCTTATTGTTCCAAGGTTCGGTCGCGGCTATCAATTCGTCGCATTACGTCGCGCTGCCGCCGGCATTGGCATGGTATCCGATGCCAGGATCCCATTACCATCGCGACCTGAAACACATTCGACCTCGTGATTTCTATACCGTCAATCTGGACGTCGTCGTACCACCAACGTGGCACGTCGCAGGTCCAGGCAAGAGTGAAATCCATCATCAATCGGATACTCGAGTAGTTTCGTTTTTACCTGCGAAACCCACGTTTGAAATCGCCCTTTTCGCTGCCGAATTTGAGCGTCGAACCACAGAAATAGCAGGGATTGAATTCGAGCTGCTAGTGACACCTGAAAAGACGCGAAACTTAGACCTGTTCGCCTCAGCTCTTGATGAACTGAAAACTCATGTCGAGGAGATACTCGACTCTGCAAAACGAGCCGGACTTGATTACCCATATCGCAGTTTTACGCTTGTGGAAACGCCCATCAATCTCCGAGCATATGGCGGCGGGTGGCGCATGGACACCACGCAGTCATATCCCGGCATATTCGCCATTCGTGAGGGTTCATTTCTAGATGCGGGGTTCGGCAATGTGCTAGACCACTTAAATGAAGATAAAGAGTTGTCCGAGGAGGAAAAACTAGAGCGAACGATCGCCTATATAACCAACTACTTCGAGAACGACGTCAATGGCGGTAATGTCTACCTTGCAGCTGCCAATAACGTCATGCAATATCAAACAGATACTACTGGGCCGGGAGCTATACCACTTAGTTATCTAATGAACTTCCTTGCAAGAAATCTAACGACCGAAATGGAAGGTTTCTACTCTAGTTACGTCACCATAGATGTTTCATCGACGGCGACAACGTCGATTGCTACGACGACGATTGAAAATAGCCCAGACGATCGCACCGTAAGCGATCTGTTTTTCGATTGGAACATTAACCAGCCCGATGTATGGGACGCGATGCTTGAGAAGCCATTGGCGCAAATTGCATATGACGATCTGGCGAATTCGAAATCTAATCTGCACGTATTGCATCTCTGGGGGCGAACAATGGGCCACTTGGTGAGAGACTGGATAGGCGACGAGCAACTAGCTGACTTGCTCTCTACCATCCGCTCGCGATACGAAGGTACTAGCTATACCTACAACGATGTCATCGCTACAGCGCAGGAACTGGGCATTGATCTACCGGAGGTTCTCGGCAACTGGTTAACCCGAATCGAACTTGCCGGCTTTCGCGCCAGCCCTGTGTCAACGGTTCGCCTACCCGATCAAGCGTATGGGGTACCCCTTTACGAAAGCAGTTTCAATATCGAAAACGCCGAACCGGCATCGGGTTTGATCACCATTGAGTATGGCACTGGCGAACGAGAGGGCGGAGGTGTTGATGAGACTCAGCCTATCAAACTTCCCGGCCATAGTGCGGTACACATCGCACTGACATCCGAGGAACCGCTCGAGATTGTGCGAATCAACCCGTACTTGAGCTACAACCGTACGACGTTTTCTCTTCACTCACCACGACGGCGAGCGCTGCCCGTCGTCGAACGAAGCGAGAGACCGCTCGTGCAACCTGTCACGTGGCAGTTAGAGGATAGCGATAGCATTATCGTTGACGATCTTGATTCGGGTTTCTCGGTCGACGAGAAAGACGAAACGGTTGCAGTTCCATGGTTTTTAAGGCTTGCGACTGCAGCGCTAAACGAACCACCTGACGATCAAGGACTGAAATCTTTCGGTTCAACCCCCCTTTCAGTCGCGTTTAATTCATGGGCACGTCAGCAACTTGATCAAGCGTACGGGAAATATCGACGCACGCTCGCAAGAGCTTTTAAAGATGCCAGTCCAGCTAACGCTCATTTTGAGGCGCAACTTCCGGCTACGGGCAGTTGGAAGTTAGAGTATCACCTACCGCATCCCAACGTTGTCAATTCAAATCAGATGGCTCGTTTGATGTTAGGTGCAAGCGCTAACGTCACCTTCGATACAGGAAGACGCGAGAGAAAATGGGGGGACTTTAAAATGTGGGTTACTAATGGCGGTCAAGTCTACCCGATTGATTTCGACGGCGAATCGATCAATGAAGGCTGGAATACGCTCGGCGAATTTGAGATCCAGAATCCAACCGTCACAGTCAGTGTTTCAACCAAATCAACGCGAGGCTCGGTCGTTGCCGATGCCATTCGCTGGACTCCGACAGGTTGATTGAACCATTGTTCCACCTACCACCGATAAGCTGTAACATGAATCGACGCCAACTCATCGTTAGCGGATTGTTCGTAGCCGCCCTCACTGGCTGTGGTGGACCACCGCCAGAAGTTGTCGTCGAGTTTCGCATCCCGGTTGAGACCGAATCGGTCGTGAGTAGCGAGGTTGAGCGCGTGATCGCAGCTACTGGGACGCTGCGGCCGCACTCTATAGCAACGTTGAACAACGAAATACCCGGCTTTCTCTACGTTAGTCGTAACAGTCGCGGCGAGCGCCTTGTTGAAGGCGAGGCCGTAACTGTCGGTCAAACGATTGCAGAAGTCACCGGTGAAGATGCACGGCTACACGCAGGAATCGAATCCAAACGGATCGCGCTCGAAAACGTCAAAACCGAATTGGATCGTCGCCGTAATTTATTCAAGCAGGGATTGATCGCTGAAACCGATCTACGACAACAAGAAGTCGCACACGAGAACGCACTGCTTACATACGAGCGCAGCAAACTAAACGCGTCAAAGAGCAAATTAACCTCCCCCATCAATGGTGTCTTACTCACACTCGCTCGCAATAACGACCAACTACCGGTGGCCGATGGTCAACTCATTAGTCCGGGTTTTAAAGTCGCCGAAATCGCACCGTTAGATCGACTGATTGCGGATGTGGATTTAGTTGGGCCAGAGTTATCCCAAGTGCAAGTCGGCATGCAGGTGCGCGTGCGACACTTTGCTTTTACCGAACCCAATCAAGGTTACGTTCTACAAATCGCGCCGAAATTGAACCCTACTACACATACCTTCCGCATTGAGGTTGCCGTCGATAATGAAAATCGAAAGTTTCGACCCGGCATGTTTGTCGAAGTGAGCATCATCGCGGCGAAACGTACTGACGTGCCAGTTCTACCCCGCGAAGCGGTCACTCGAAGGGGCAATTCAAACGTGGTATTCGTCATCAACGGGCAGCGTGCGGACCGACGCGATGTCCGATTAGGTCTCAGTGACGACGACCATCACGAAGTTGTCGATGGAGTAAAGATCGGCGATCAAGTCGTTGTGCGGGGATTAGAAACACTTACCGACGGGACTCGGGTCAGAATCATCGGCTCGTAGGTGAGTTTTTTCGAAACCCTAGCCGGGCTGGCAACTCGCCGTCCGGTATCCATTTCTGTCATCGCGCTGGCGATCGCACTGATCGGCTATTTGTCCTGGGAGCAACGTCCAATTGATTTGTTGCCGGATCTGCAAAGTCCCACCATTGTGGTCTCCATTCGCGCTGGCGACCGACCACCCCTGGAAATAGAACGACTATTCGGTGAACGCTTAGAGCGACAACTGTTTACCGTACGAGGCATTCGGGAAGTTCAGCAGGTATCTCGCACGGGAAGATTGGTCGCCACGGTGCAGTTCGATTGGAACGCCGATATCGATATCGGCTTGATCGACGTTCAGAAAGCCGTCGGCAGTATTGAAGGCGATCGATCCGTCGACGAAGTACTTGTACGTCGTTTCGACCCTCGTCAAGATCCGATTTTGGTAATGGGGTTGCTCTCCACCGATGACAGACACTCGTTATTGGAACTCCGGCAAATCGCACGAAGGCAATTAGGCATTAACCTAGAACAACTTGACGGCGTCGCCGATGTGCATGTCGTAGGCGGCCGTGTCAAGGAAGTCCGCGTCACCGTTGATCGTTATCTCATGACCGCCTATGGCATCTCAATGGACTCGCTTGCCGGTGCGATCAACTCTCAGAACATTGATATCGCGGCTGGTACGGTCGAAGAGAACAATCGCGTATTTCAACTACGAGGCCGCGCTCGTTACGAACAGGCAGGAGATGTCAACGATGTCGTGCTGCGTTATATCTCAACACCTGGTGGCGCGCGCAAAGCGATTCGCGTGCGTGACATTGCCGAAGTATCGGAAGAACCGCAAGAAATTGACCATTTAGTGTTGGTGAATGGCCGCGAAGGCGTAGGCCTTTCAGTTTATAAGGAAGCCGGCGCTAACACCGTCGAAGTGGCCAGGGTCATTCGTAGCGCCATTGCTGACGTTTCAGACGATCTACCAAACGTCGAAATCTACGAAGTAAGCGACAACGCAAAACTAGTGGTGGACGCACTGGACGACCTGCAAATTGCAGCAGGCGTAGGGATATTACTGGCTGTCGTCGTGCTCATCGTGTTTCTACGTTCGGCTGGAGCAACGATGATTGTCGGGACGGCTGTTCCGGTATCCATTTGCACGGCGTTGTTTTTTATGCACCTTGGAGACTACAGCCTCAATATCGTCACATTGGGCGGCCTCGCTCTTGGCGCGGGCATGCTTGTCGACAATGCAATCGTCGTCGTTGAATCAATGTTTCGTCGCATTCAAGCCGGTGACGAGCCGAAACTAGCAGCGCAAGTGGGCACTGGGCAAGTAGCTGGCGCCATCACGGCGAGCACGTTGACAACCTGCGTCGTTTTCTTGCCGGTTTTTTTCGTTCAGGGACTCGCAGTACGCTTGATTGACGGTATCGCATTCACCGTGGTGGTTTCTCTGATCGCGTCACTTTTCGTCGCTGTGTTTCTAATCCCTGCGCTAGGTCAATGGTTTTTACCGCGTATCACCTCTTTACCTGATGCCAACGAGAACGCGAGCGGGCCCATTCGGAAAGGGTTCGAATCATTCGTTCGCAAGTTACTTGCGAATTCGTTCTTAGTCGTTGCCATCGCAACGGTATCCGTTGCCACCGCAATCTATGTGCTTTCTCAGCTCGGGACGGAACTCCTACCACCATCAGATCCGAAACAGTTTTCGGTGCGCGTGGTAGGACCGGCTGGACAACGGGTCGAGTCAACTGCCCGGATGATCCAGGGACTTGAATCAGTCGTTCGCGACGCTACTAATGACCAAGTATCGGCCACCTTGGCCGAAGTCGGTCGGATCCCCGATGACGATCGTGTGATTCGACAAGAAATGTCTGACGAGCACACAGCACGATTAATCGTAAAAGTTGATGAATTCGGCCCCCGGGGGCGGCACGTTGCGTTAGCGCTAGCCGATGCCATAGAACTCGAAGACACCACCCTGAGCTGGGAGATCAATCGAAGCGCTCTAAGCGACGCACTAGGAACCAGCGGCGTGCCAGTACTCGTTGAAGTCTCCGGAACTGCGCTGGAAGACATTCGATTAGCCACCTCAGAACTGCGTAAAGAACTCATGAAATTGCCGTCGCTCTGGAGCGTGCGTAGTTCATTTGAAGGTGGCCCACCTGAACTTCACGTTAAGCTCGATCGCTCGCTCGCCGACGCTGCGGGCATCAACCTCAACCAAGTTTCGGCTGCGTTACAGTCGGGTTTAGACGGACGAACGGTTACCCAATTAGCCATGGGCGATGAGGAGTATCCGATTGTGATACGCGGCGAAACCCCTACAAGAGATGAACTGGAAAACCTTACCATGAATCTCCCCAATGGTCGCCAAATATCTATGGCCGAAGTTGCAAGATTTGACGAAATAGAAGGGGCTCGCGAAATTTTCCGTCGCGACCAACGTCGCACCGCGCAAATCACTGCACAGCTTGCGGATGGATTCGATCTACCGCAAGCTATGGTTGACGTTCAGGCAGTATTGGACGCTGCGGTATTACCTGGCGGCGTGCAAGCGAAAATCCGAGGTGAGGAGATTGAGCGTGAAAAAACATTCGGCGAATTGCAGCTCGCCGGGATCCTAGCTATTGCGTTGGTGTTCATGGTACTCGCAGGAACGTTTGAATCCATGTTACAGCCGCTTACAGTGTTGGCCGCGATTCCACTGGCAGTTGTGGGCGTCGCTATCGCCATTGCGCCACTGGGTAATCCAATCGGCGTGATGACGATGTTGGGATTGATCGTCTTAGCCGGCGTCGCTGTAAACGACGCGGTACTCCTCATTACGACCGCGCGTCAACTCATGGCCGACGGCGTCGAGCGAGTCGAAGCCTTATATCGGGCAGCAGGCATTCGCTTGCGACCTATCACCATGACCACGCTAACGACCGCGCTAGCGTTAACCCCCCTGCTCTTTGGCGGCGGTGAAGGCGCAGTCTTACGTCAACCCATGGCGCTCACGATTATTGGCGGTATCGTTACCTCGACGATAGGCTCGCTACTTGTGCTGCCTTGCCTGTACCTTTTACTGGATAATCTCGGTAACAGAATTCTGATGCTTAAATGGCTTCGTTCTAGATCCAAGCCTGCTGGCGTTAGCGTAACTTAAATTCTTCTACTTTCGCTTCGTCCAAATCAATTCCAAAACCAGGCCGATCCGACAAGTTCATTTCGCCGTTTTGCGGGATAACATGCTCACCATACAGCGCTGCAATGTCGTCAAGCGGGCCTGAAAACTCCGTCGAGAACTCGTGAGGACGTATGGCATTTTGCACCGTCGAGTAAACATGCATTGATGCCACGCTATTGATACCGGCTTGTGGGCTATGCGGCATGACCGGTTTATCCAAGACCGTCGCCATAGCGAAAATGCGTTTCACTTCCGATGGTCCACCGGCATTGAGAATGTCCGGTTGCAATATATCCGGATTACCCAACGTCACTAAATGCTCAAACCACCACCGATACGCATCCTGCTCGCCAGCCGAAATAGCAACATCCAACGCATCTGCAATTTGTCTAAGTCCGGGTAGATTGTTATGGGGAATCGGTTCTTCAAAGTGGTCAATACCGAGTTCCTCAAACTTTCGACCCTGTTGAATCGCGGTAGAGACGGAATAACCGTTATTTGCATCAAAACCCAGATAGATATCAGCCGGCAAAAACTCGCGTACTAACTTGAACATCGCAAAATCTTTGACGGGATCACTGTCTTGCCGCCACCCTTTCCAATCCATGCGGATTTTGAACGCGCGGTATTTCGCTTCCCACCCTTCCTTCACCTTTTCGAGCATCTCTGCAGGTTGCATGCGCCATCCGGAGCCAACCGACCAATAAAGTGGAATCCGCGTGCGCGCGGCACCGCCCATCAATGCGTAGACAGGCAAACCTGTCTCCTTGCCAAGCAAATCCCAGAGAGCTACATCAATAATCCCGACAATGTTTGCAGGGACTCTATAGACCCGATCTTCGTGCCCGAAACTCAAGGTTTCCCAAAGTCGATCAATCTGTCGCGGGTCGCTGCCCACCAACACAGGCTTGATAACGTTTTCAAGATACACTTCAAAAACCGAGATTTTCCCTGAGCTCGGCGGCATCGCACCAAACGCCTCACTCCAACCTTCGACTCCCTTGTCGGTTTGAATGCGAACCAGCGTCTTCCTTATTTTGAGAGGCGTCAGCGTAATATCGGTGATTTTCATTTTTATGCAGTCATGAGAAATTCGTTTGCGATCTTTCTAGCCTCGCAGGCAGCAACTTTATTGGGTATCAATAGGGCAACCGCACACGCTATTGCCTATTGCGCCAAGCTTGTGTAGACGCGATCAATGAAGCCCAGCGATTGTGCAACGTCACCATAACGATCGTCCAAATCGGCAGTTACTTTTGCATCAATGACTTGCTCTAACGAATGCCCTTCGGCGATCAGCTTCGCAATGCGATCTCTCACCGTCTTGAGCATGTCGATGTACGCTTTTACATCGGGTAGATCCGTCACAACGCCATGACCTGGAATAACGATCGTGTCCGCGTTGAGTTCGCTGTAAACAGCCTCGCAGAATCGAATCATGCCGTCAATCGAACCGCCGCTATCAACATCAATAAAAGGGTAGCCAAGCTTGTTAAACACATCGCCAAAGTGGACTGCGTTTTGCTTTCGAAAAATGACCGCGACATCGCCTGCAGTGTGAGCGGCTCCTGCATGAATGAGTTCGATATCGCCACCGTTGAAGTGAAATGTCATGCGGTCGGCAAAAGAAATCACCGGCCTAGCTGCAGGCGGGTATGCGTCCTGTTTGTATTGCGCGATGACTAGATTAATGATGTTGTCCTTAGCCATCATTTCGGCTGAGTGCTCGTGAGCGACTATCCAACTGCCGGCTGGTCCTAATGCTTTATTGCCATCGGCATGATCAAAATGCCAATGCGTATTGATCGCAAAATCTACCGCACCGCCGCCAAGCTCACCGATTGCATCGTTCACTTTAGGGATCATCTCGGGGAACTGATCGTCGACCACAAGCACACCACTTTCACCGATGGAGACGGCGATGTTTCCACCAACACCGAACAGCACATACAGGCCTTCTGCGACCATTTGCGTCTCAATGGGAGCGTCAAAATCCCAGCCAAATGCCTCCTGAAGTTCCGCTATACCCCAAGGTTCTTCCGTGGCGCTCGAGTCCTGCTGCCCAGCGCTTGACACACTGACTGTTAAAAAGAATACAGCCAACCAATCATGTTTCTTCATGCTCGCCCGGTGAAAAATCAAACTACATCTCATTTTAGCTCTAGTGACTTCCTAAACTCTGCGTTCTTTTATGAAACCTCTGACATATCTTGCATCCTACCGGCTTGTACAACCACAACACCTGCTTTTGGTTATTTTTAAAGTTGTAACGATGGAGTCTCTTACTGTCGATGTTAAAAGATCATTCTGATGTACAAATACGCTCGTCTACCCCTATCAAGATCCCCTTAAACCCGGTCTGTCGCGACCACACTCAACGGCATCGCGACAAAATCTTATCGGTCTATATATCTATATCTGTAACGATCAAGAAAAACTCATCGGATTAATGTCAAGTTCATCATAAAAAAGGGTCCGCATATGCGGACCCCTCCATATTTAGCGTACTGGACCTAACCAAACGGTCTCAGCAACCGAAGTGCATGATTTACATCATGCCTCCCATATCTGGCATACCGCCGCCACCGCCACCAGGCATTGGTGGGGGGTTGTCTTCCGGCGCTTCTGATACCATCGCTTCGGTCGTAATCATTAAACCAGCAACGGAAGCAGCTGCTTGAAGAGCAGTACGAGTGACTTTAGCAGGATCTGGAATCCCGAGATCAATCATATCGCCATAATCGCTCGTGGCTCCGTTATAACCATGATTACCTTCTAGCGATCGAACCTTGTCCACGACAACGGCAGGTTCATCACCGGCATTTTCAGCGATTTGTCGTAATGGATGACTCATCGCCCGCAATGCGATTCCAATACCTACATTCTGGTCAGCGTTATCGCCCGATGTCGCTTCAATGGATTGCAACGCACGAATGAGCGCTACACCGCCACCCGGTACGATACCTTCCTCCACTGCGGCACGAGTCGAATGCAGCGCATCCTCGACACGCGCTTTCTTCTCTTTCATTTCAATCTCGGTCGGTGCCCCTACCTTGATAACGGCTACGCCGCCAGCAAGTTTCGCTAAGCGCTCTTGTAGCTTTTCGCGGTCGTAATCGCTCGTCGTTTCTTCAATTTCCTGACGAATTTGCTTGATCCGACCTTCGATTTCTTCCTTCGCGCCAGCGCCGTCAACGATGGTAGTGTTCTCTTTGCTGCTGGATACACGTTTTGCCGTGCCCAGGTCATCAAGGGACGCGCCTTCCAGCGTTAGACCAACTTCCTCGGAAATCACGGTCGCCCCTGTTAGCGTGGCTATATCCTGCAACATGGCCTTGCGCCGGTCGCCGAACCCCGGCGCTTTGGCAGCCGTGATTTTTACAATGCCGCGCATGTTGTTCACAACCAAAGTCGCAAGGGCTTCCCCTTCAATATCTTCGGCTATGACCATAAGCGGCTTGCTAGCTTTGGCAACATTTTCAAGAACTGGCAATAGATCGCGTATGTTCGAGATTTTCTTATCGCACAGCAAAATGTAAGGCTCGTCCAAGTCCGCAGACATTGAGTCTTGGTTATTGATAAAGTACGGAGACAAATAACCGCGGTCGAACTGCATGCCCTCGACAACATCAAGTTCATTCTCAAGGCCACTACCTTCTTCAACCGTAATGACGCCTTCCTTACCAACCTTTTCCATCGCATCCGCAATAATCTCGCCGACAGCAGGATCGTTGTTGGCCGATACCGTACCGACTTGTGCGATTGAGGTTGAATCCTCACACGGAATCGACATGCTATGAATCTCAGCAACCGCTGCTGTGACGGCTTTGTCGATACCACGCTTGAGGTCCATTGGGTTCATGCCGGCCGCCACCGATTTCAATCCTTCGACCAATATCGCCTGTGCTAAAACCGTGGCAGTCGTCGTCCCATCACCTGCTTCATCGGAGGTTTGGCTTGCTACTTCCCGGACCATTTGCGCGCCCATGTTTTCGAACTTATCCTTAAGCTCGATTTCCTTGGCAACCGATACGCCGTCCTTGGTGACGGTCGGCGCACCGAAGGATTTGTCAAGAATTACGTTGCGGCCTTTCGGACCAAGCGTAACCTTAACGGCGTTTGCGAGAACATTGACCCCATCGAGCAATCGAGCTCGGGCCTCATCTGAAAATTTGACTTCCTTTGCACTCATGAGTTACTTTCCTTACGTTGTTATTCGATGACGCCGAATATTTCTGATTCGGAGAGTATCAGATACTCAACATCTTGGAGCTTCACGGTGCTACCACCGTACTGACCGAAAATGACCTTATCACCGACTTTGACGTCAAGCGGTCGAATGTCGCCGTTATCCAAGAGCTTTCCCGGACCTATGGCTTGCACTGTACCTTGGGAGGGTTTTTCGTTCGCCGTATCAGGCAACACGATACCACCGGCGGATACAGTTTCGTCCTCGTCACGCGTCACGACGACGCGATCATGAAGGGGTCGAATATTCATTGATATCCTCAGTGCTAAATGACGATTGTTTTCCTTCCCTAGCAGCATGAAACAGCTAGGAATGAGAATTTTAGCACTCTCATGTATAGATTGCTAATTTTTTAGCACTCGAGAATGGCGACTGCTAATTTCAGGCAAGTTTTAAGGACTTAAACAAGCATGGAATCTGAACTGAAGGAAGAGCAAGTTAAGGTCATCAAGTTACTCATTGAAAGCATCCCGCAGGGCACGGTCGCAACTTACGGCCAAATCGCTGAACTAGCAGGTTTACCGCGACATGCGCGCTATGTCGGGTACATACTCAGAAACACCATGGCGAGCGAAGATCTACCATGGCATCGTGTTGTTCGCGCGGACGGTCGAATTGCAGAACGATTCAGCGCTACTGAACAGATCACAAAACTACGACGCGAGGCTGTCAATGTGTCAAACGGTCGTGTCAACCTACGCCGTTTTCAATGGCAGCCATGACCCAGTTGCGGTTATGTTGACAGCGACCGGCTTGGATATCCCCTCGACAAGGGTGCTCAATACAGTTTTTCTTTCATGACTTTGAGATGAGCGTCAAAACAACAAACATAGGCAGTATCTGTTCCGACTGCGTCCATGTCGATCTTGAATCCTATAAACCATGGTTATAAGAGTGCCCACTCAGAATTTTCATACCTAGTGTTACGCTGTCTTTTCAGAAATCAATCGCAGAAACGTCATCATGCGATCAATCATCTGAAATCTAAGTACGTCTACGAATACCAACATAAAGATCATGCAACTGGAAGAAATCGTCGTATCAGATGAACGAAACAACATAATGCTCAATTGAAGGTGCCGGTAGAAATAATGCAAAAGTGCTTAGGTACGAGATCAAAGACCCCAACAAGAAGCTATAAATGAAAGCAAGACATCTAATTCGCGCTGCCTGGCAGGTGAGCAACAAGGAATATTTGCGCGAGGAGACTGTCACCTACACCATGAGATCATTATAGCTATATCCTTAATACAAAGCTCGTGACAGCATTTTTTTCGCAATATAAAGAAGTTGCGTTCTATTTAGATAAACGCCTCTGGCGTATCTTTCTGCTTGGCACCTTGAGCGGCTTTCCCTGGTTTTTTATAGGCTCTGGGATGACCGCTTGGCTCACCGATGTTGGCTTCACGCGAAGTGCCGTTGGGCTATTCGGCGCCGTATTCGTCGCATACACCATTAACTTCCTGTGGGCTCCATTAATTGATCACCTGCCGATTCCTCTACTGAGACGACTCGGTCACCGAAAATCTTGGATCACATTGTGTTTATTGCTTTTAATCGTCCTCTGTTCGTTGCTTGGTGCAACCGGTCCGACCATCAATCTGACGCTTACTGCGATAACTTGCCTTGCGATTGCGATTGTCTCGGCAACGCAAGATCTTGCTATTGACGCATACCGCGTCACAATCATCGAAGCTCACGAAGAAGACAAGATCGGTCCAGCCGCCGCCATGGCAACATGCGGTTGGTGGACCGGCTTAAGCCTTCCCGGCCTGGTGGCATTTCAACTGGCGGACCGATTTGGTTGGAATGCCGTATTTCTTGGAACAACCAGCCTTTTCATCGTCATGCTCGTCGGCGTATGCTGGAGCGTAAACGAGCCGCCAGTCGAAAAGATCCAAAAGACTAGCACAATTCAAATGACTCGTGTGCAATTTTTCGATAGATCCTATATCGCTGCAGTAGCTGATTTCTTTCAACGCAATGGCCTACGACTGGCGTTCGGGCTACTGTGCTTCATTTTCATGTTCAAGCTCGGCGAAGCATTTATGGGACGTATGGTGGTCGTGTTTTATAAGGAAATAGGCTTCACCAACGCCGACATCGGCGTTTACTCGAAGGGACTCAATTTAATCATCGTGATTACCTGCTCCATCATAGCCGGAGCGTTTGTTAGCCACTTTGGAACAGTGAAGGGCTTGTTACTTGCTGGAATCGGCATGGCCGCAACTAATTTATCGTTCTCCTGGCTTGCCATGGTTGGTCCAGATAAATCAATACTCATCTTTGCCCTTATCGCCGATGGCATCACGAGTGCGATCTCGACAGTCGCTTTCGTCACATTTATCACCTACTTTACAAGTCACTTACACGCCGCCACGCAATACGGCGCACTGGCATCGCTCGGTAATGCTGGACGAACATTGCTCGCAGCGTCCAGCGGGTTGCTGGTTGATTGGCTAGGCGGAGATTGGCCGACGTTTTTCTTATTAACGGCTGTCATGGTGTCGCCGGCCTTGGTCATACTGTGGTGGATTGGCCGACAGATCACCCAGCATAACTCGCTCGCGACGCGAGGATCGTTATGACACTTAGTCAAATTGAAGTTATCGCCGTGTACGAAGTCAGGCGGATGGGACGACGTAATGGGTTTGAGCTTGGCACTATCGATCGTTCCCTCTACCGGTAGCGACGCTTCCGGCAAGAGAATGCCAATCTTTCTATTAGGATCGCATGGGTATTTCTTGGCCGCCTGCGGTATTTCCTTAACGGCGAACTCACGCCCCCCGATACGCGCACGGCCGCGCATAAATCCTTCAGGCGAGTAGTTGCGCGTCGTTGACGACAGTCCGAAGTCCTGCCGCTATTTAAGGTCAACCATTGCTAAAATTCCAGTATGGCTATCAATGCGACACTTACACCCAGATACAAGGACAAGTGGAATTTTGACCCATTCAACCTGACTTGGGACAATGGTACGCTAACTGTTAGAAAGACATCGCCAAGGAAATTAACGCCTGCGCTTGAAAATCTCATCGAACTCATCGAAACGGATAGCGAATTTCAGTTTGAAGGTGAAAACGCTGACACTAAAAAGTTGGCAAAGAAACTTGGACTTGCGGACGATACTGGTTTAAGGATTCAACCTGATGTATCTTGGCATAAGATACGAAACGAGATTGATTTTCAATCAGTACTAATTGATCGTCAATTGGGTGCATACTCAGTTGAATTCGCTAGCTCGTAGGATTAAATTCTTGCAGTTCAAATAATCCTTTACCGAACTCGCCTAACAAGTCGTCCTCAATCACACTCATAGCGTCATTTGTTGACGGTTCTCTACCAAGACGTTTTGCTAACCGATCACTGTCTTCAAATAACAAGTCAAGTAGTTTGAGCAGTTCAGGCGCATTGGTATTAAGCTCATTACGAACCAACCCGTAAGGCGTATTGGTATGACCCTTTACATTGTTCATGCTGGTATCGTCAGGGAAGGTGTAGTCTTGATACATACGGAACTTCGCGCCCATGTACTTTTGCGCATTAACAGTGATGTATTCAGGTGATATTTCACCTTCGTGTATATCGTCGTACAAACGTGTTTGGTAACGATTAAAGAAATTACCAGTATGACGATACCAATCCAAATAAGTAACGCGCATCATATAGCCCGCTTCCGGGTGATCGTCTGGGTATTTGTCCGCCCTCGCTATGTATTCAAGTCGCGCTCTATTCGCTTGTTCCCCTATGTGATATGGAACAAGTGGGTTGTCATCCCACCTTAGCGAATGCCGAGTAGTGTTTATTGCAGCGTCAAGGGAATGTACGAATTCGTGAAGCATGACGGAGAATGTGCGCTTGCGGACTAACAAACTCGCCTCCTCTTCGCTTAATGTACCTATTTGCGCATTAAGAACTAACTGATCGTTTGCTTGATCTGGTTCGTCTTCTAGCTGAAGGATGTGCCTATGTCCTATATTCTCACTGCCAGTTCCCGTCTCAATGTCGATCTTAATTCTTGACTGCCCATGAGTGCCGTACAGTTCCTGCGAAGAGCCACCCGTTCCGCCTTCGTTTAAGAGTTCAAGCTTCAGAACCTTTGGACTATCGTTTCAATCTTTGCCGAATAACATGTCGCTTGCCCATTTAGGCAGTGCCGCATGCACGTCGCCTACGGCGTCTTCCCACGCTTGCCATAACCAAGGGGCCGTATTGTCTTTGTTGTGACTCATAATTGAAAATTGATCTCCCTCAATCCAATGCGCTATATGATCATTACCTCGTTTTTGCAGGGTGCCTCCCTGCTTGAATCTTTGCCCTGATAAATTCAACGGCGAATTGGGGTTGATACCCTGTTGTACTATCTCCGTGTGATACTCAATACTGGCCGCCGATCTTTGAGCTCTATCAAGATTTTGATTAGCTATGTTCCTAACTCGTGCCTTTTGTGCTCGCCGCATTCGTAATTGGGTCGCTAACGAGCTGTTTTGATCTAATGCAGGGTCGCCAAGTTGAGCGTTTAGTTGGGCTAATTCAATAGATAACTCCTGAATCTCTTGTTGATACCGTTCTATTTCATCCAATAAACCAACAAGTAGCTCGTTAAGTTCCGTTTCGCTATGTGACGCCGTGTTTTCCCTAATAATTTCCTTACGACTCGTTAGTGTGGCCAAGTTGTCTATCTTGTCATTCTTGCAGTTCTCTGCATCGTCAACCGTGCACTGTTTGTCTCCTCAAATGAGCTGTGTCGTCACGCCGTGTTTCATGATCTCGATCGCAAAAAGCTGCTGCCGAGGGGCAGCCGCGTCCTAATCAGAGTGCCTTAAGAAGAGCTCGCAAACCGCGCGACGGTTTCACGCAACGCTCGCGAGCAATGTAAATCGTCCCGGACTTTGGCTGATAGCCAACCGTTTTTCCTAGGCCGAGTACAGCGTTGTCGTGAAGCTCATACTCCAATCCACATGCATTAAGAAAGCGTCGCGCATCCGACATTAATCGCTCTTCAATACCCGCAGTGACGTATGAATGTTCTTGGTCTATCCGACCTGAATCCAACATGCCCGTGCAAATTGACCTCGGCGAACAGCGAATTGTTTTCGACTGAACGCACAAAGAATCCGACCTGCCCCTTATATTGACTTCGAATGTCGCCTGAAAGGTACAGTTTCCTTCCTCATCCGGCTTCCAAATCTGGTTCAATCGTCGGATGTTGAATGCATATCCTGCTAATTCCAGAGTATTTCGCGGTAGTATGTCTGGACTTTCGAACCCAACTACCTTGGAGTTAGAGCTATCGAAAATAGATCCTTTTAACGTACCGAAAATCACGTCGTTCAATCTTCTGCGAGTCCAATAACCCGTAATCCGACGGCTGTAATCCTCTCGCCAATCCGTTAAATCGTAGAGTACGCCATCTACTAATAGTGCATAGTTTTCGCCATTCACTTCCAACATGACACGATGGTTGGTTGGCAATATGTCTATCAAATCGCACAATCGGAGCGTTGATGATGGTTGCGGCGCTTTAACATATCCCGCATAATCAAAATATTTGGCCATCCATTCCTTGGGCACGCCATCTCGTTCGAGTTTATCCGGCGGTATCTCGAGCTCTACGAATTCCCGTGCATCGGCATAGGTCAGATCCAAATCGATAGCCAGTGCACGAATACCATCGTCTTTATGCGAGGAAATTTTCCGCCCGTTCGGTGCGTCGCCACGTTTTCCATCGGCAAAACAGTACTTCACCGACGTATTCATTCGAAATTGATGAGTTAAGCCCTTAAGCATCCATGTCCTTTTAGTTCGCCTAATGCACATTAAAGGGCACAAAACGACATTTTGTGTCGTGTGTTGTATTGAAAGCGTAAGTAAATTTGTCCAGTACAAACACTCGAGACTATTTCAATGTCGGACGAGCAACCTCGCATTAATCAAGTTACCACTTTCCGTGGAGACTCAGGCACTACATATCTTGCCGATGGCAACGCTTACGTAAAAAGTGATGATCGTATCGAACTGATCGGGTCGCTTGACGAATTGAACTGCGTAGTGGGGTTAGCTGCGGTCAGTTGCCAAAGCACTTTACGCGAATCGCTCTACGAAATTCAAGCTCGCATCTTCGACATAGGCGCCGCGGTAGCCACGGGAGAACCTCAACCTTATTGGCAACGTGAAGCGATGCGATTGACTCGTCGTATTGAAAAAATCAATGCAACCCTCGAACCGCTAGCTGAATTCGTACTACCTGGAGGAAATGAAGCGAATGCCCGTTTACATATAGCTCGAGCAACGGCACGACAGTGCGAACGCACCTTCTGGCGTCTTGATGACAAAGCGCTTATCGAAGCGGCAACCGGCGTCTATCTGAATCGACTTTCAGACTTCTTGTTTGTGGCAGCGAGAAGCGTGTGCGCCGAGGAAGTGCAATGGCGCCCTCTCAAGGAATAACTTCGCCAATCATTTCACGGACAAATTGTCACGAACCTCGTACTCAATAAATCCTAGTTGGCGCATTTCTTTTGCCAGACGATTCAGGTCCTGCCATTCTCGACGATTTTTACGAACGCTTACCAATGAGTGCATAGCGCCATCAATGGGAATCGCCACGGCCCACGCGAGCGGTTTCGCTTGCATGTCGACCAAATTCCCACCTCGAATTGATCGGTGCACACGATAAACCAACGGTCTTCCTATGGCGTGCCGTTGTGCATCAATATCCGTAGACAGTACCGTTTTTAACTCCATCGCTCGTTAACCTGTTCTTGCGTCTTTAACACACCGATGATGAGGTGAGCTAGGAACTTTACGACTTACTGCGACCATGAAGGCAAATCTAACATTGCAGCACTCGTCCTATAAAGGGTTCGCAGTGATCAGACCATCGTTGAGCCTACCAAAACCCTTACTGCAATCTGTATGACTTCACCGTAAAAATCATCAGCATTGCAGGAAGCTGCTTGATGCGATTATGCCTGAATTTCACGCGCCTAGTAACTATGAATTGATCGCTACTGGGAAATGACGCCTAACGTCACCATGGAGTGAATCGAACATTGCCAGTTGTTGTCCCGTCTGTTTATGTTCATCCAAGACCTCTCCGATAGCTTGAGAAACAACACCTTTCTATATTCTGTAGAATTGATACCATCATTATTTACAATAATGCACACTTGGTTATACGATACCCTCATGTAGGAGTCTTAGTTTCATGTTGAAGTCCCTGCTAGCTGGTTTATTCGCGTCAATTCTTATTCTGGGCGTAGCGTATGAGGTTGATGCCCGCCGATTTGGCGGTTCGTTCAAATTCAGCAGTACACGCAGTTACAAAGCACCGGCCTTTAAGAATTTTTCGCGCAAAACCACTCCACGACCTAAAGCCACCCCCTCACGATCGACTCCCCAACGAGCAACCGATCGGTCCGCAAACCGCGGGTTCGGCGGGGCAACGCGTTCCGCTTCTGCAGCGGATTCGACTCGACGGGCTTCAGCTAACACTCGTTTCGCACGGACGCCGACAAACAATTTTCGTAACACTCGCCAGCAGAACGCATACCGTCAATACCAGTCTCAACAGCAAAGCAAATTCAAAGGAAAAGCAAGCACCTCGAATGCAACGGCTTCGTCCTCGCCGCTTTATCGTCGCGCTTCGCAGAACTCCTCTCGTACACGAAACGACTATTGGCAACGTCGAGATGGCTTCTACGGCGGTTGGAATACCCCAAATTACGTCTATATGGGGGCACCGAGTTATGGCATGTTCGACGGTTTGTTTCTAGGTTACATGCTAGGTCATGCTTTAACGCCCCGTTACTCCGCTTTTGCATATCACCATCAAAACGATCCGGGCATGAAAGCCTGGATGGCAGAAATGGAACAACAAGCTAGTGAAAACGCCGAGATACGCGCACAACTTGACCAACTTAAAGCCGAAATGGCCAAACTTGATGGCACACCGATTGATCCGATCTACCTGCCATCGGGCGTAGAACCTGACATGGTGATGGCACCTGCGTTGGTCCGTTCGCTTGCACCAACGTTTCGCTTATGCACGGCGCGCGCTGAAGGAAACTATCACCGTTTCGCGGAGCTCGTACGCCAGTACGCCGGTGAAGGTGTGCTTATCGACATCGTCAATACCAGCGGTTCGATGCAAAACCTCGAATACTTGGAACAGAACAAGTGCGATGGCGCATACGTTCAGCGCAATGCGTTTGGCATGTATGCCGAACGCAATCCGACCGGTAGTTACAACTTCGAACGCGTAGCAACCCCGGCCGTGGAGTTTGCACACATGATCTGCCATCGCGAAAGCGGCATTGAAGATGTCGGGGACCTCCCAGGCAAATTGCTACTAGTTGATGCCGTCGGCTCTGGTACCGAGGTGACTTGGAGCGAATTCGTCAGCATGGATACTAACTACACGTCCGTTGATACACAGAATGTCGGCGGCTCAACAGCACTCAATCAGGTCTCCACCGGCCAAGCGGATTGCATGCTATTCGTCGCATCGTTAAACACCCAACTATTGCAACGAGCGAATTCATTAGGCGATGAGGTTGTGCTCGTACCGGTGAACGACTGGGACTTCAACGATAAAAAGTACGGGCACGGCAAGCTCTTCCAAGGACATCGTGATCCTTCGGGCGAAGACGTGTATGTCTTCCTTGACATTCCTGACGATCAATATCCGAACATTCAAGACGGTTTGATCTTTTCCGAAGTTGAAACCCTGACGGTACCAGTCGATCTGGTCGCCAGTTTAACCTGGCGCGAAAATCATGCCGAAGCCTACGAAGCGTTTCTAGGTGCCGTGCTTGACGCTCAACCTGCCATTGACGACGTAACCCGCGAACACTAAATACATATTGAGCATCGAATCATGTCGATGAAGCAGTACCTTCGCTTGAAAGTCAAGGCGGCTAAAGACCGTTGGTCCCGAGATAACGCTAATGAAAAAAAGCGTATTGACGACAGACTTCCACTTAATCTGCGCGTGGGCTCCCGTATTCAGTTTGCGGAAGCGCCGTTTCTACTCGCAGGCGATGCGAGTCACACGCGGCATCCTGGCGAAGAGACATTGCTCAGCGCGTTCAGTGACGTGACATTTGCCGGAATGAAGACTTACCGTCTCTACCTTGATTCGCGACTCGACCCGGATGAGAGCTCAATGCTCATGCTACTGATGGACGACAAGGGCAACCAAGTTACCGAACGGTATGTATTCCATGAGCAATACGAGCTGCCGCTTTACCATGTGGCCGTGCCAGAAAATGAGGATGAATCCACGGCTGTCGACTTTTGGCTCGCTGAAAATGCTGGGGTTCTCGGCATGCCGCTCTTCTACACACCGGACGATTCGACCTATGAACGCATGTGGGAAGCCGATAGTGACACGTGGCTCTCGCCTGTCACCCTTAACGAAACCATCAATCTTGACCCCTACGGCGAACAAGCGACCCAAGTTGAACATCTCGGTACGATGTTATTCGCCCGGATGCTTGAAGGATTAGGAGGTGCCGAGATCCAAGAGTATTTGCTACCCACCGTAGAACGCGACGACAATGGTTTTCGCGTGCGGATCTGGGTAGGGATTTCGTTGGACGCAGCAGACATTGAACTGCCTGATGCGATTTAAACCCAAACGCTTTAACTTGCACTTACGGAGGAAACAACTGTGCTAAACAAACTTGCATTTTGGAAAAACTACGGCGAAGGCAAACTTGCCGAAGCAGGTGATGCCATTCTGACGGGTATGGTCAAAATTGATCCCGAAGGCACCTCAAAAGCAGAGATTGCTGCAGAACGAGAAAAATTCGAGAAATTCGCGCTAGAAGTCGAAGACTATCGGGTAACCTACAACCGCGAGGCAGCCGAAGCGGAAGCGGCACGAACGGCATATAACAAAAAAATGGACCAGATTCGAGCGCTTGAGCAAGCCGCGGCAGCCGATCCAGCAAAGGCCGACAAACTATCGCTAGCAGCGGACAAGCTGAAATTAGAAGCGTCCGAATTGCTCGGCAGTGCACGAACCGAAATTGAAGAAGCCGAATTGGCAAAACAGGATCTTGATGAAGTAGAGGCCATCCAAGAAGAAATGGCAGAAACGATCAAGATGCTTGAGTCCAACCTTAAAAAAGCTCAGGCTGAAATGTCCCGCGCGAAAAGGGCCGAAGATCGAGCCAATAAACGCGCTCAGCATCAGGAACGATTAGCTGGCATCCGTAGCGGATCAACCAATCTCGGTGTTGCGTCCAAGGTCATGCAGGAACAGGCCGAAAAGTCTCGGCAAGCAGCGAATGCAGCGAATCGCCGAGCAGAATTGCTAAGCGATGTGAGCGAGAAAAAAGATCCAGCGTTTGAAGATGCAGACGTTGCAGCGGTTTTAGCTGGTGTGGAAGATGAAGCAAAACCACCCGCCCCTAGCCTACCAGACAAACTCTAGTATGATCCCTGGAACACGAAGACTTCATGCCAGGTAATAGGTAAACAGCACATAGTGAAAACACTTTGGTACGTTCTGGGCATTGCGGGTATCGGATTGATCTTGTACTTCGTCATTGGCTGGCTTGCGAGTTTGTTCACCATTGTCGCGTTGACCGTCGCCATATTCGTTGCTTTTACGTTCCTAAAGAAACGGCTTTGAACATCTGAGTGCTGGTGGCATCGCATCTTCATTTGTAAAGAGGTCGCTGGGCACGGGATATGCATGCTTTGCTGTAAGATCGTCATACTTCTTGGAGTGCCGTAGACCCCTGCATACTAGTAACCTTGAGATGCGGTGTAGTGACTAACCGCATTGCACTAGCCTGTGCAATAGCGTTCTCGTGCTCAGGTATATGTGCGGCATCCCCCTTGCTTGTCATTGCCAGTGAAGTACATCCCTGCGTCTTCACATCAGATGGCGATCCAAGCGGATTTTCTGTTGAATTGTGGGAAACATTAGCCAGCACACTCGAAATTGAGTACAGCCTTGAACTGAAGTCATTCGACGAAAAACTCGTGAGCATCAAAGAGAAACGAGCTGATGTCGCAATTGGTTGTATCAGCGTTACTAATGCTCGCGAACAAGACATGGACTTCACCCATCCAATAGCGGCTAGCGGATTCACCGCCGTGAGCCTAGTCGACCGCAGTCTCATCCCAAACTTCAGCGATGAAAGCATGAAAATGCTTTTGATCTTGTTATTGTTGGTAATTCTTTTCGCGCACCTGATGTGGATATCCGAACATGGTCGAGAAACCATCAGTGATCGTTATTTACCAGGAGTCTTCGAGTCAATGTGGTTCAGCATCGTCACCATGTCCACCGTCGGTTACGGGGATATTGCGCCGAAACGAGCGCTCGGTCGAGTTAGCGCCGTGCTGTTGATTTTGACGGGAGTGACCGCATTCGGTGTGATCTTCGGTCAGTTCGCGGCCGATGCGATGGTCCAACGCGCAACTTCACCGGTTCAATCGGTTAGTGATTTACGAAAGTACGTAGTTGGCATCAAAACCAATACAGCGGCCGCGGCATACTGCGAAGATCTAGGCCTTAAAACCGAGACATTCGACGACCTTCAAGACGCTGCGGAAGCATTACGCGAAGGTCATGTAGATATCGTTGTGCACGATGCATTCGCCATTTCCCATCTTGCAAAAAATCATCAAGATCTGATCGTGACAGAACCGTCGTTCGCGCCGCATTTCATTGCTATCGCACTACAAGAAGCGTCTACTCTTCGCGAGCCGCTGAATGCCGCGTTATTGAAGATACAAGCTGATGGTAGGTATCGGACGATCCAAGACCGATGGTTCTAAGCTATGTATTGGGTATTGCTGTTAAACTCAACCGCTAGAATGCCGAAGCGTCCACACTCCTCTTTCGTTTTCTTTCAATCCATTACCTTAGCAGCCTTAATTTCGTGGGGCACATCGGCTTGAACGAATATGGCCTTACCCGGAGGTTGACGAACTTCGACTTGCTTGCTTCATCCTCATTTCGATAGCAGAAGACTACCTTCGCCTTCACACCCTCGGGCGCACTGAACTTCCACAGTCGCTTCGCTAATACCGCTCGTCGCATCTGTCATTACAGCGGCCTTGCTGTTGAAACTGCCCATCGGACGCTGGCTGCTCAGTTACCTAATGTCCAATCAACTTTGATTGAAATTTGGGTCCCTCTTCGCCAAGAAAGCAGACACTGCTTCGGCATGATCTGGCAAGCGCCGCGCGATTTGGTCGCGAATGTTCTCACGCTCCATGACCGCCTCCAAGTCCGCATCCATAGGATTCCGATTGAGTAGTTCTTTGATCATCATCACGGCTTGAGTGGGATTGTTCGCAATCTCTTGCGCCTTTGCCATGGCGACATCCATCAAGTCGCCGGGTTCAACGACACCGCTGACCAGACCGAGCTGTAGCGCTTCCTCGCCAGAAACCATGCGACCGGACAAGCACATATCGGTTGCGGGGCCTAGTCCGATGAGATTGGCGAGCAAACGCGTCGAACCGAGTTCAGGCATCAACCCCATTTTGATGAACCGAATGCTGAGATTGGCAGCTGTTGATGCGATGCGTATGTCGAACGGGAGGATCATCGTTAACCCAACACCAACGGCATAACCGTTAATCGCTGCAATCGTAGGCTTAGAAGTACGAATGAAATGCGTGAAATTAGCGCCACCTCTGTGGAGTGATTCGCCTTGCCCGGATTTGTTTGTTTCCACGCGCTCAGCGAACACATTCAAGTCAGCCCCGGCACAAAACGCGCGCCCAGCACCGGTGACTAGGATTGCGCCAATGGAATCGTCGTCGTTCCATGCGCTAATTTGCTCAATGAGTTCACCTGACATACGATCGGTCCACGCATTGAGTCGTTCTGGGCGATTTAAGGTGATGACGCCAACACGGTCATTTTGGTCTACAATGATTTGTTCGAATGACATTGATTAGGTCTCCTGACCAGCCAATTGAAGTTCTGTTTACAGAGGAAAGGATATAGCCTGTTGTGAAACGGACTTTGAATGCAGTATTGACATGTACCAGCTTGTGCAAGATCAAGCGAATGTCGAAAAGATAGCCCAACGAAGAAGCTGCTAACAGTAATCACAACAGCGGGGATCGCTATGTCTATTTATAAAAGAAGGTTCACCCATGCAGACTGACGATCATGCTGTCGAAGAGATCCTTGCCGAAGGACGCCGTTTCATGGTGCCGATCTACCAGCGGAAATACCAATGGTCCGATTTCCAGCTTGTACCTTTTTGGGAAGATGTCGAGGCAAAAGCAATTGAGGTTCTGGAAAGCGAGAGCAAATTTCAGCATTACATGGGTGCTCTGATCCTTGCTCCCATTGGAGAGGCGGCACAGATCGGCGTGACCCCGAAGGTGCAAGTTATCGATGGACAGCAGCGGCTGACTACCTTCCAGTTGTTCCTAGCGGCACTGCGGGAAATTGCCCGAAAGTATAAGTTTGAAGACATCGCCGACAATGTCCGCGATTACCTGTTCAACAAGTTGAAGTCAAAGGACAAGGACAAGCTGACCTGCTTCAAGTTAATGCCAACACTGTCAGATCGGGAACTCTTTCACGACATCATGAAAGAAGATTACAGCACGATCCAAAAACTTTACAACAAGCATTATTGGCGTGGTGGGATCCCCAAGAACACCGAAGTTCGCGCGCTCCGTGCCTATGAGAAGTTCTATAGGCTGATCGACCATTTCGCGCAATTCGGCTCCGCAGAATTGCGCGTAGGCGATGTAGAAGATGGCTATACCAAAACCATTGCGGACGAGACCGACACCAATGAGGCGATCCAGATCCGTCTTGAAGCCATGCTGACCGCCCTGCTCAGCCGTATGAAGCTTGTAGTTATCACACTTGGAGAGGACGATGACGCCCAAGTGATCTTCGAAACCCTGAACTCTAGGGGCGAGCCATTGCTCGCAATGGACCTCGTCCGCAACAACATTTTCCACCGGGTCGAAAAGGAACAAGCAGTGGTCGAGGATCTTTACCATGAATTCTGGGTTCCTTTTGATGACACCTGGTGGCGCAAGATGGCCCCCTTTGCACGCCCGAAGCGTCCTCGGATCGACCATTTTTTGACGCATGTTCTTGCTGCCGAGACTGGCCAGAAGATTTCAATGCGTGAACTCTACGCAGAATACAGGGTTTTCGCGGTTCCTAAAGGCAAACCACGCTTCGTCAATGTCGAGGACGAACTCGGGATTCTTAGGAAGTACTCACCGATCTACGAAACACTCGAAGGTCGCGTTGAGAAGGACATGGATTGCTATTGGCTTGGGCGGAAACTCGCTGCATGGCAGGTTACAACCGCCTATCCAATCGTCATGCAGATCAGCACAAGCGATATTGATACTGAAGAAAAACGAAGCCTTTATCGCTTGATCTACTCCTACATCGTTCGCCGAACCCTTTCGGGACTGACCGCGAAGAACCTGAACCATGTTTTCCAGAGGCTTTCCCAAGTCTTCATTGACGAAGGTCCGAGCGTTGATGCGTTAGAGAGTTACTTTGCGGAACGTACAGGCGCCAGTACGAGATTTCCCGGAGACAAGGAGTTCCAAAACGGCATTCTTTCCAAACCAGCCTTTTCGCTTGCACCGCAAACCCGGATCAAAGATGTGCTCTGGGAATTAGAAAAAACCAGCCGTACACCTTTCGCCGAAAAGACAGACATGCCAAGCGGATTGTGGACAGAACATATTCTGCCGGTTTCATGGAAAGAAGAATGGCCTTTCTCGGATGGAGAATTTGTTGAACGAAGGTCTAGTGATCCGAAGGCAGAAAATCGCAACCGAATGCTTCATACGCTCGGCAACCTCACCCTGTTGAGCAGTGCCCTGAACATCTCGTCCAGCAATAAAGGCTTTCTTAAGAAACGCCAAAAACTGGAGAAGCATACGGGACTGTTTCTTAACAAGTGGTTTTTGAAAAAAGACTCTTGGTATGAGACAGACATAAGGGAACGCGGCGAGGCCCTGTCGCAGATGGCCCTCGGCATTTGGCCTGCAATCACTGAGTCGGACGCACAAATCAAGAAAGGCGAGAACTCATGAACACCGACCTCATTGTTCGCAAAGTCTGGAGTTTCTGTAACCCGCTGCGCGACGATGGCGTCGGATATGGCGACTGCCTGGAACAGTTAACCTACCTGATCTTCCTCAGGATGGCGGACGAATACACCAAGCCGATTACAACCGCGATGTCGGCATTCTCGCAGGTTAGCTGATGAGACTATCCGGCGGAAACTGCTAGACACCACAGACCTGCACACGATCCTGCGGTTGCCGACGGGAATCTTCTACGCTCAGGATGCCAAAGCCAATGTTCTTTTCTTCGACAACCGCCCGGCGAGTCCTGATCCACAGACGTTAAAGCTCTGGTACTACGATTACCGTACCAACGTGCATCACACGCTCAAGCAGAAACCGCTGACCCATGCTCACCTTGAAGACTTCGTTGCTCGCCACAACCCAGAGAATCGCTATCTCCGGGAGGAAACCTGGAGCAAAGCATCTCCTGACGTTCGATGGCGCTTTTACTCGCGCGAAGAACTTCTTCAGCGCGACAAGACGAACCTTGACATGTTCTGGCTCAAAGACGCTACCACGACTGATCTGAATAACCTACCAGAGCCGGATGTGCTCGCGGCCGAGATAAATGAGAATCTCCGCTCAGCATTAAGCAACTTTGAGGTTGCAAGTGGTGGTTAACCCATTGTGTAATCCTTTACGAGATCACGCCACTCAGGATGCTAATCCCTGACATCGCGCGTTACACTGACACGTGTCACTTGCATCCAGTCGGTTCATCCGATATAGATAGATAGTGCCAGTTGCCAAACTGTGACGATAACCGCGCCACGTACAGTCATGCTCGGCTACATACAAGATGGCGTTGAGCACTCACTTGGCGATTAGATAGGATAACATTGTCGTGCTGTACCGCAGATGTGGCGCAATACACATTCGTAGTGAGCTTGGGTGAGTTCCTCCCACTAAGTGTAACAAAACCCTGTTCATAAGCCCAATGCAATGTAGGTTTACCGCCTATAGAATCAATCGTCTTACGTCTTCTAGTTTTTCAACGAGCGAGTACATAAAGCGACCGCCTTCCGCACCATTAATCGCACGATGATCATAAGTCAAAGATAACGGTAAGAATTGTCTCGGTTCGAAGGCATCATTGATCCATGCTGGCTTCGTCGCAAGTCGTGCAACGCCAAGGATGGCAACCTCCGGTGCGTTAATAATGGGCGTGAATCCTGTGCCACCGATTCGCCCCAAGCTTGAAACCGTAAAGGTAGCACCGCTAATCTGATCGGGCGTCAGTTTCTTGTTACGTGCCGCACTGCTAATCGTCTCTAGCTCGGTCGCGATGTCTCGCAAACCTTTATCGAGTACATCGCGTATGACCGGTACGACTAGCCCATCCGGGGTATCAACCGCGACACCAATATGGATGAATTGCTTTAGTAGAAGCGTCTGAAGCGACGGAGCGATTGACGCATTGAATCTAGGGTGCTCCTTTAAGGCCGAGGCGCACGCTTTAAGAATAAAGGGCAACGCCGTTAATCGACGCTCGCCAAGTTGCCCTTGTTCATTCAGCTCTACCCTAAATGCTTCTAGCTCGGTGACGTCCGCTTCATCATGTTGCGTTACGTGTACTACATTAAGCCAGCTTCGAACAAGGTTTTGCGCACCGCGCGATTGAATTCGGGTGAGCGGCTCTTCTATGACTTCGCCGAATTTCGAAAAGTCCGGATATTCGACTTCCGGTATGCCTGTAGAAGATTCCGTAGGAAGCGGGTGAAGCATGTGCGATTTGACGAACTGCTTCACATCATCCTTGATGATGCGCCCGCGCGCCCCTGATCCCTTGACGTGTGTTAAGTCGACACCCAGTTCACGGGCTAACCGGCGCACAGCAGGTCCTGCGTACAGGGCAGCAGCCTTGTCTCGCGACCCGCTAAGCCTAGTTTCCGCCATAGCAATAGGATCAGACGACGGCTTCGCTGTCAGTTTAGGAACGATTGGCGATTGGGGTTCGACATGGATTCCCGTGGGCTCAGTCGACCCAGCCCTTTCCGAAAAAACTGTTGCGAGCAGGGAGTGATCTGTCACCGTATCGCCGACGCTAACTGCGAGACTATCAATCACACCGGCCACATTCGCTGGGACTTCCATCGTGGCACTATCGGATTCGAGCACAATGAGTACTTGATCTGCTACGACGACTTGTCCAGCCGCAGCTAGCACCTCAATGACTCTGATGTCGTCGACATGGTCTAGTTCAGGCAGACGAATTTCATAGAGTTCGCGGGTGCCGTCTTCGGATCGCGAATCGCCGTCGCGCGTTAGAACTGAAACGGACGAGGGGTCAAAGACGGGCTTGTCCGCCGTAGTTTGTTGCACAGGTTGCGAGTTGACATCAGATGGTTCGAGATCCGCTTGTTCTATGTCAAGCACGGCAACCAAGTCACCTGTGTCGATGATATCGCCAAGATTTAGCGCAATTGATTTCACTGTGCCGGCAACTGGTGCCGGAACTTCCATGGAGGCCTTATCTGACTCAATGACAAGCAAAGCGTCATCGGTTTGAATGCTTTGACCGACATCTACGCAGATTTCAACCACCTCAACATCCTGCGCATCCCCTACATCGGGAATAAGCACCTGATACTCACTCATGCGTTACGTGGGTCGGGTTTAGCAGGGTCAATATCCAAATCGCGCATCGCCTTCGAGACTTCAACATCCGACATGACCTGAGCATCCGCCAGCTCTTTTAACGCCGCCAGTGTGATATACCTTTCATCGACCTCGAAGTGCCGGCGTAACGCTGATCGGCTGTCACTGCGGCCGAAACCATCCGTGCCAAGCACGCGATACGGTGCTACAAACGCTGAGCGAATTGATTCCGAGTGTAGTTTCATGTAATCGCTGGCCGCGATGGCAGGAACCTCGCCGTTTAGCTTTTCTGCCACAATGGATTGACGCTCTGGGCGGTCTGGGTGCATCAAATTCCATCGCGCAACATCTTGGCCATTGCGCGCAAGTTCAGTAAAACTCGTCACGCTCCAGACTCGGCACGTCACGTCATATGTAGAGGAAAGCCGCTCTGCCGCTTTGATAACCTCGCGCAATATCGTACCACCACCGAGCAGGTTCACAATCCGACCTGTCCGTCGCTCCGCTTCGCCATGTGTCGACAGGAGATACATACCCCGGAGAATGTCCTTCTCAACGCCTTTCGGCATAGGTGGCTGCACGTAGTTTTCATTCATCAGCGTAATGTAAAAAAACACATGCTCGTCGTTCGTATACATGCGTTGTAAACCATTGTGCACGATGACAGCAAGCTCGTACGCATAGCATGGATCGTATGACACGCAATTCGGGACCGTAGCCGACAAGATGTGACTGTGCCCGTCCGCGTGTTGCAGACCTTCCCCATTCAAGGTCGTGCGTCCTGCTGTGGCGCCGAGAAGAAACCCTCGGGCTTGCATATCGCCGGCCGCCCAAGCCAAGTCGCCCACACGCTGAAAACCGAACATTGAATAGAAAATGTAAAACGGTATGAGCGTATAACTATGCGTGCTATAGGAGGTTGCTGCGGCAATCCACGCAGCAAACGCGCCGGCTTCGTTGATACCTTCCTCTAAAACTTGCCCATCCTTTGATTCTCGATATGCCGCGAGTTCGCCAGCGTCCACCGGTTCATACAACTGACCTTCGGAGGAATAAATCCCTAACTGGCGAAACAAACCTTCCATGCCAAATGTGCGTGCTTCATCCGGAATAATCGGCACAATCCGATCCTTGATCGCAGGATTGCGCAGTAACGAGCCGAGTATGCGCACGAATGCCATCGTTGTCGAGATTTCGCGTTCTCGCGAGCCTTCGAGCTGACCTTTCATAATTGACAGATCCGGTACCTGGAAACGCGCTTTGACCTCAATCCGCCGCGGGATCGGACCGCCTAATCGCTCCCGTTGGCGCCGTAAGTAGACCATTTCCGCATGATCTTTCGGTGGTCTGTAGTAAGGCACAGACTCGACCTCGGCATCAGTGAGCGGAAGGTCGAAGCGATCGCGAAAGTGCTTTAGTTCGTCGAACTTGAGTTTCTTTACCTGATGGGTAGTGTTTTCCGATTCACCGGCATCCCCCATGCCATAACCCTTGACGGTTTTCGCCAAGATGACCGTGGGTTGCCCTTGGTGGTGCATCGCGGCATGATACGCCGCATAAACCTTCTGCGGGTCGTGACCGCCTCGATTAAGGCGCATGATTTGATCATCGGTGAGATTTTCGACCAGTTTTAATAACTCGGGGTATTTACCGAAGAATTCGGAGCGCGTGTATCCACCACCTTTTGCTTTGTAGTTCTGGTATTCACCGTCAACGGTTTCATCCATGCGCTGCTGCAGTAAACCATTAGTGTCATTTGCAAAAAGCTGATCCCAGTGGCGTCCCCAAATCACTTTAATCACATTCCAACCAGCGCCACGGAACGCGGCTTCTAGCTCCTGGATGATTTTTCCGTTACCCCGTACCGGACCGTCAAGCCGCTGCAAGTTGCAGTTGATCACGAATATAAGATTGTCCAAGCGCTCCCGACCGGCCAAGGCGCACGCTCCTAGCGTCTCGGGCTCGTCACACTCACCATCGCCAAGGAATGCCCAGACTTTTCGATCGCGCATTGGAATCAATCCGCGGGCATCCAGATATTTCATAACGTGCGCTTGATACACTGCCTGAATCGGGCCCAGCCCCATGGACACCGTGGGGAATTGCCAGTATTCCGGCATGAGCTTGGGGTGAGGGTACGAAGACAGCCCGATCCCATTCGTCTCCTGCCGGAAGTTATCAAGATCTTCCTCGTTTAAGCGACCTTCCAAATAGGAACGTGCGTATATGCCAGGGACGCTGTGCCCTTGAAAATAAATCAAATCGCCGGCGCTTTCGTCCTCCGGCCCGCGAAAGAAATGGTTGAAGCCGACATCGTAGAGTGTCGCAGACGAGGCAAAGGTTGAAATGTGCCCGCCTAAATCGCTGTCCTTACGATTTGCCCGAACCACCATGGCTAAAGCGTTCCAGCGCGTCATGCTTCGGATGCTTCGTTCGATGTGCAAGTCGCCAGGAATCTTCGCTTCAAGGTGCGCGGGAATAGTATTGCGATACGGTGTATTGACGGTAAAAGGCAATTGCGAGCCATTTTGTGTCAATTGAGAGGACAGTTGCCGAAGCAGATAAGCGGCGCGTTCCGGCCCTTCGTGTTTTAGTACGTATTCAAGCGAATCAAGCCATTCGGCAGTTTCTTCGGGATTGTTATCGTAATTCGCCTTATCAGCAGGCATCTCGTCGGGAATCGACCTTATAGAAACGATTATAGAAGCGAAAGAATCTGCTGTTATCGTACCAAAGTCACGATAAAAAGCCGCAGTTCAATGCCACAATCGTCCTATCACCCATCCATTCCCAGTTAATTTTCGACGGGAAACAGCCAAGCTGCACCTCTTTTGCCACTGGAATCGCCATATTTGGCGCGACACACATTGACATATCCATCGGAGGAAAAAGTGTATTTCACGAGTAAAGGCGGCAGTCGCTCGTAAATACACCCGATATTCGACAATCCACCGCCGATCACGATAGCATCTGGGTCGATGATATTTACGACTACCGATAACGCGATCGCGAGATGCTCGACAAATTCGTCGAGTGTTTCTCGCGTATCGGCAGTTTTGCCTTGACCAATATCAGGGGAACTTAAACGCTGTCCGTGCAACGCAGCATGCGTGGTCTCCAATCCCCGACCGGAGAGGAATGTTTCTACGCAATTCGTTTGCCCACAGTGACACGCTCGAAGTTGCTTCATTGGGTTGAGCTTGAGATGAGCATTCGCAGGAGGTGTCGGAAAAGGGTTGTGACCCCATTCTCCAGCCAGTAGATTGGGTCCTTCTACAAGTTGCTTGCGCACCACCAAACCACCACCGACACCAGTACCGAGAATGACGCCGAAAACGATCGTTGCACCCGCACAAGCCCCATCAACCGCTTCCGATAACGCCATACAGTTGGCATCATTGGCGATGCGAATCGGTCGATTCAGCAATTTTCGGAGATCATGTACGAAAGGTCTGCCATTCAAAACCGTGCTATTGCAATTCTTCATCTCCCCTCGACTTTCTACCCATGCGCCCGGCGTGCCGAGTCCCACTGGACAAACCGAGCGCTTGACTCCGTCAAGTTCCCGAACTATCGTCAAGATGGCTTGAAGGATACCGACATAGTTATCAGGCGTCGCTACTCGTTTGGTTTCCACGATAGAGCCATCTGGTGCCATCAAAATACCTTCGATCTTCGTGCCGCCAAGATCAATGCCAATTCGATGCACGACTAAATCATTTTCTCATGAGCAACGAGATGCGATTCGTTCATTGAGGCAGTGAGCTGTCTATACAGGCGACGCCAATCGAATGTCGGACCCGGATCAATCTTCCGATCCGGTGCGATTTCACTATGCCCTACGATATTGGCAAGCGACAAACTACGATATCGAGTCATTAAAGTGCTAAGTATTAGAGTCAAGACATCGTACTGACTATCCTCATACACGGTGTCTTCAGTACCTTCAAGCTCGATACCAATTGAAAAATCGTTGCAGTTGGCACGACCGTGCCAACTCGAAACACCTGCATGCCAAGCCCGTTGATCAAATGGCACGAACTGGGTTAGCGTGCCGTCTCGCTCAATTAATACATGCGCCGAGACTCGAACCCTCTGTAGTTCCGTCAATTCAGGGTATTTCTCAAAGTCAATTTCGTTCATGAAAAGCTGCCTGGGTAAGCCTGAACCGTACTCACCTCGTCGCAGTGAAATACAGTGAATAACCACCAGTGCGATATCCAGGTCTAACGGACGGGCATCGCAATTCGGACTCGGCAAATACAACCTGTCTTCTAATAAGTGCCGATCATCAATCTTCATCGCAATGGAGCTCCTGCTTTCATAGTTTAGCTATCCTCTAATACTTTTACAATACTGGAGCGCACTCATATCACCTCCATGGACCGCGACCTACTGCGCTGCGCTGTTGAGCGCAATGTCTTTCACGCACTTCGAGAAGACATTGCTCAAGGCGATGTAAGCGCTGAACTCATTCCGCAAGAAAGTCAATCAGTAGCTAATCTGATGACCCGTTCTGCCGGCATCATCTGCGGTCGGCCGTGGATTGACGAAGTCGCACGGCAAGTAGATGGTTTCGCCATCGAATGGCTGGTGGACGAGGGTTCGTCAGTCCAACCTGACGAACCGATAGCTCGTCTCCGAGGCAACAGCCGAGCATTGCTATCGGCTGAGCGAGTCATGATTAACTTTCTGCAAACGCTATCAGGTACCGCTACCACAACCCGTTCCTACTGCCATCGTATCGGTCACACGAACGCAAAGATCCTGGATACTCGAAAAACGATTCCAGGGCTCCGGGTCGCACAGAAATATGCCGTCTCTGTGGGTGGTGGTGAAAATCACCGCATGGGCTTGTTCGATGCTTTTCTTATCAAAGAAAACCACATTACTGCAGCTGGCTCAATAACCGCTGCGGTCCACTCGGCGCGGACCAAACACGCTTCTTTAGCGCTTGAAGTTGAGGTTGAATCTATTCAGCAATTAGCCGAATGCGTTACACTAAAAGTACCGAGGGTACTACTAGACAACTTCACGCTCATTGAAATGCGCATCGCTGTCGAGCGTTTCGCGGGTCTAATTGAACTTGAGGCATCTGGAGGCATCACGCTTGACAACATCAGCGCTGTTGCAGAAACAGGTGTAGACTATATATCAGTCGGTGCGATCACAAAGGATGTGCAATCGCTTGATCTATCCCTGCGATTCAATTGAATGCATGCTCAGAGGAAAACGAGCAAACGACAAACAATTGGTGCCGAGACGCAGACTTGAACTGCGGACCTACTATTTACGAAACAGTTGCTCTACCAACTGAGCTATCCCGGCGCTGCTGAGATTATAGAAGGCCGTCTACTCAGAAGCTGTACGACACAGGGACGATTACATGCGCCGAAGGCTGCCTTGATCGTACACGCTACGTGTAAGAGCTTCCCGTATTGATTCATTGGCAAACAAGCGTGACCAACTCGAATCGTTATGTCGTCCGTGCTAACTGTACAAACGACTACAAGCTGACTGTCACCTCTGTCGATGGTAAGAGACCATGTGGCATCTTCCCTGCCGCTCGGTCTTGCACGCTTGAGGAAACCGCCGAGCATCATGATTTCTGAGGACATATTCTGGCTTACCGAACCGATCGGTAGCGTATTAGCGCTCTTCCTCGGTTTGGCCGTCGGAAGTTTCCTTAACGTCGTAATTACCAGGCTACCTATGATGGTAGAAAGCGACGAGCGGCAGCTGAGCCTACGGCAACTTTATATTGAGCCGCCTCAGCGCAATGCATTGAATCTCATTTGGCCCCGTTCTTTCTGTCCTCTGTGCCGTGTCCAAATTCGATGGCGACATAACATCCCGCTAATTAGTTGGCTCTTGCTCCGTGGACGCTGCGCATGCTGCGAGAGAGCTATTCCATTGCGCTATCCTACGGTCGAAGCAACGACCGCACTGTTGACGCTTCTCCTGTACATGCATTACGGGCCATCTCTTGAGTTTTGTTTCAAGGCCTTTTTTTGCCTGACGTTGATCGCGATTGCTTATATAGACTGGGAAACCGGATGGTTACCCGATGTTGCAACCATCCCGCTTATTGGTGCTGGCTTAATATACAGTATCTTTGCAGTGCAGCAACTCCACAACGTTGGATCTACCGAAGCGATCATCGGAGCCTCGGCAGGCTACGGCTTCTTCTGGTTACTGAATTTCGTCTATCGCACCATAACTGGACGTAACGGTTTAGGATATGGCGATTTCAAGCTCGTCGCTGCACTAGGCGCGTGGGTCGGTTGGATGCTCCTACCAGTCGTCATACTGCTCGCAGCTTCGATCGCCTTATTCTTCGGTATAACGATGGTTGTTAGAGGTTCATACCGACGAGATATCGGTATACGTTTTGCACCATTCTTAAGCGTTGTGGGTATCACGATAGTACTTGCCGACGATTTAGGTTTACTTCCCGCTTACATCGGTGGATAAAGGCAGTTGCTCAGCACTATAAATGCCACTTACTTCATAAAAAGATCCTTTCTCCAACATGTCTAGCTGGTTCGTCGTACTTACAGGCGGCATCGGCAGCGGAAAAAGTCTCGCAGCCTCGTATTTCCATCGCCACGGCATTGCAATCATCGAACAGGACGATATTTCGCGCGAGGTGGTAGAACCTGGCGAAGCAGCATACAAAGCAATCGTCCAACGGTTTGGAAGCGAGATCTTGAACGAACACAATGAGTTAGACAGACCTCAACTTAGACGCAGGATTTTTAACGACGCCAACGACAAGAAATGGTTGGAGCAATTGTTACACCCCTTGATCGGCCAGTACACGATGCACCGCCTACAAACCGCATCCTCGCGTTACGCAATCGTCGTTAATCCGCTACTGCATACCCGTCAAACCCAATACGACCGGTTCGTTGTCGTTGATACGCCCGTCGAGATCCAAATCCAACGAGCTATGCAACGCGATGGCATGACGCGAGAACTTGCCCAAAAAATGGTCGCCTCTCAAACTGACCGAGAGCATCGATTACGCCTAGCCGACGATGTGATCGTCAATCAGGGCTCAAAGGACATCGTGGAAGCGCAAGTCGACCGTTTGCACCACCGCTATCTAGTCATGGCATGTTAGATACGTACTCGTCGTCCATGTGCTGCGTATCCGCCTGCTTCGCTTACTATTGTTCTAAACAGCAAGAATGACTCGCAATGGCTAAACACGAACGATTGATCCCTTGTCCGCGCTGTCGCAAGCCGGTCATTTGGGATACGAACAATCCCGCGCGCCCATTTTGTTCAAGACGCTGTCAACTCATGGATTTTGGGCAGTGGATTGATGAGGAACATCGCATCCCGGGCGAACCGGGTTTTGACGAAACGCACTCGGATCCCAGCGAAGACGACTAATCAATCGAATCAGTCAGGTACGATATTCAGCATTGATTTTGACATAGTCGTACGATAAATCGCTTGTCCAAATGCGTGCCGATGCCGCACCGCGACCTAGTGATATCCGTACCGTAAATTCCTCGCGAGCCATCACCTGCGCGGCTTCAGCTTCGCGGTAACTGGCATCAATTTTGCCGTCCGTGGCGACGCGGATCCCATCTAAGTTCAGATTAACGCGATAAGGGTCTAGATCCTTAATGCCAGCACGACCAATCGCCATGCAGAATCGACCCCAATTAGGGTCGCCTGCAAATATCGCCGTTTTGATTAAGGGTGAATGTGCAATCGTATATGCAACGTTTAAGCATTCGCGCTCAGTACGTCCGCCTTCAACTAACACCGTTACGAACTTCGTCGCGCCTTCGCCGTCTCGCACGGTTCGGATAGCAAGTTCCTCTACCACCGGCAGCAATCCATCTCGCAATTTCGCATACGAAGCTGAACCGATGTCGTCCACTAAACCGAGCGTTGATTGCCCCGTTCCCACGATGACGAATGAGTCATTGGTAGAGGTATCGCCATCAATCGTGAGTCGATTAAAACTACGCTCGGCCAATTCCCACGCTAAGTGTTTAGCGACCGCGGGAGTGAATGCGGCATTCGTACCTAGAAACGCCAGCATCGTTGCCATATCGGGTCTAATCATCCCCGATCCCTTTACGATTCCAGTGGCAACAACCGAATGCCCATCAATTTCAAGTTGTGTCGATACACCTTTGGGCGCGGTATCGGTTGTCATGATCGCTTCAGCTACGGCATTCCAGCCATCAGATTGGCGACGCGCATAGGCTATATCAATGCCTCGTGCGATACGGTCCATCGGCAATGGTTCGCCAATCACACCGGTGGAAAACGGTAGAACTTGCGCTGGGTTGCAGCCGATCTGATCGGCGAGTAAACGACACATTTCAGTAGCATCGGCCATGCCGCTATCACCGGTCGCAGCGTTAGCGTTTCCGCTATTGACGACTAGACCGCGCATCGCGCCGCAGTGCGCCTCGGCAACTAGAACAGGCGCAGCTCGGTAGTTATTTTGTGTGAATACGCCGCCAGCCACAGAGCCATCTATACATGTTAAAACGGCGAGGTCAAGACGCCCTTCGTATCGAATGTTCGCTTGGGATGCACCCAGTTCAATCCCAGGTACAGGCGCGAGCGAACCGATTTGCGGCAAATTAACCGCCATGGAACATACAGGTCTTAAAAAGGGAGTTACAAACTATATGCGAGTCTGCCGGAAAAACCTCAGACGCTTTGATTTGACAAAAGTTCAATTTCAATACTCTTATATTTCAATGGCTTAGCTTTAGTAAGGCACCTAAAGCAAGTGGCGCTGTATTACCCGACAGCCTCTAATCAAGGCATTTTCACGAGTAGAGGTTGTTCAAAAAGTGAAGGGTTCCGGCCGCTACTCGTTTCTGGAACGGTGCACAGCCCATCCGCATGCCGACTTTAGCATACTAAACGATCTAGTCAGTCACTCTACCGTGACAATGCTTGAATTTCTTACCACTCCCACACGGACAGGGCTCGTTGCGGCCGACTTTCGGTTCTTCGCGACGAACAGGTTGTATACGCTGAGGCTCAGTTCTTCGCTCACCGTTCGCAGCTTGAGCTTGATGTTGGTAACGTAGCCGCCGCGCCATTTCCTCGCGCCGCCGCCGTTCCCGTTCTTGAACACGTTCCTGCCCACCGCTTTCGATTTGCATGCGGCACAACGCATTCGTGACCTTTCGCTGCACGTCATACAACATATCTTGAAATAATTCGAATGACTCACGCTTATATTCCTGTTTCGGTTGCTTTTGCGCATAGGCTCGAAGATGAATACCTTGTCGAAGGTGGTCCATTGCGAGCAAATGTTCTTTCCAGCGTGCATCCAAAATCTGCAGCATGATTTGGTGCTCGACCGCGTTCACGTCTAAACCAGCTTCGTTCCAGCTATTGCACTTTGTGATATAGGCAACTTCAATTTCATTCAGAATGCGATCGCGTAATACATCGGATTCTTCAATCGCCTTGTCGCCTTCAAGCCATGCGGAAATCGGTAATTGCAGTCCGATCTCACGTCGAATGCTCGTCTCCAGCCCCTCAATGTCCCATTGCTCAGGAATTGATTGAAGAGGTAGATGATCCTGAATCAGATCAGTAACAACCGTCGCGCGCATATTTTCAATCATCTCCTTGATATCGCCTGACGACATCAGCTCATTGCGTTGCTGATAGATCACCTGGCGTTGATCGTTGGCGACATCGTCGTATTCCAGCAGATTTTTTCGAATATCGAAGTTACGTCCTTCGATTTTGCGTTGCGCGCGCTCAATGGAGTTGTTTACCATCTTAGCTTCAATAGCTTCGCCGCGTTCTAATCCGAGGGACTTCATAGCCGACTGCCATCGAGGCGTTGCGAACAAGCGTAAGAGATCGTCTTCAAGAGACAGATAGAAACGTGATGATCCTGGGTCCCCTTGGCGCCCGGAGCGGCCGCGCAATTGATTATCAATCCGACGAGACTCGTGACGTTCCGTTCCAATGATGTGAAGCCCACCGGCCTCTAGGACAAGTTCGTGACGCTCTTGCCACCTATTGCGTATCTTTTCGACGATTTGCGGCGTGGCGGCGTCGCCTAACGCATCAATTTCAGCTTGCCAGTTGCCACCGAGCATGATGTCGGTACCACGGCCTGCCATATTCGTCGCGATCGTCACCATCCCTGGGCTTCCTGCCTGCGCAACAATGTCCGCTTCCCGCTCATGCTGCTTTGCATTAAGCACATTGTGAGCAATGTTGTACTTGACTAATTCTTTGGAAATCAGCTCGGATGACTCAATTGATGCAGTACCGATCAAGATCGGCTGCTTTCGCGTTTGGCACTCGCGAATATCCTCAACTATCGCCTCGTATTTTTCCTCCAATGTGAGATAGATGAGGTCGTTGAAATCCTTGCGAATCATTGGAAGATGCGTGGGTACAACGACGACTTTTAACCCGTAAGTTTGCCGAAATTCGAATGCTTCGGTTTCCGCCGTACCAGTCATACCCGCTAAGGTTGGGTACAACCGGAAATAATTCTGATACGTCGTGGACGCCATGGTTTGCGTCTCTTGACGGATGGATAACCTTTCCTTGGCTTCTACCGCTTGGTGAATACCCTCGGACCAGCGCCGTCCTTCCATCGCCCGACCTGTGTGTTCGTCAATGATTACGATTTCCCCGTCACGCACCATGTAATCGACATCTTTCTTGTAGATATAGTGCGCTTTTAACGACGCCGAAACATGGTGAAGCAACGATAAATTCGAAGCGGCATACAAACTGTCGCCTTCGTCAAGTAACCCCAACTTTTGCAGTTCGGCTTCGACCGTTGCATGACCGCGGTCCGTTAACTCCACTTGCCGATGTTGTTCGTCGACAAAAAAATCGCCCTTGTCTTCAGGAACTTCGCCACCGAGCGCGGCGGGTAACGTCGTCTCGACTTTCTCTTGTTGAATAAGTTTTGGCGTAATTCGATTGATCTTCGTATAGACATCAATCGATTCGTCGGCCGGACCCGCGATGATCAGTGGGGTGCGCGCTTCGTCAATGAGGATGGAGTCGACTTCATCCACGATAGCGTAATGTAGATCACGCTGAACTTTGTCTTCAAGCCGATACGCCATGTTGTCACGGAGATAGTCAAACCCGAATTCGTGGTTCGTGCCGTAGGTAATGTCCGCTTGATAGGCCGCTTGCTTCTCGCTATGCTCCTGACCCGATTGAATAACGCCAACAGTCAAACCTAGCGCTTCGTATGCGGGACCCATCCATTCGGCGTCGCGACGCGCAAGGTAGTCGTTGACGGTGACGACATGCACACCGTTACCGGTGAGCGCACGCAAGTAAGCTGGAAGAATCGCTACCAACGTTTTTCCTTCACCGGTGCGCATTTCCGCGATACTTCCTTCGTGAAGCACGATACCGCCCAGCAACTGCACATCGAAAGGGCGCATGTCAATGGCGCGCTCCGCAGCTTCACGCGCTAAGGCAAACGCCTCAGGTAAAAGTGGATCTAGAGCAGGCGAAACCTGGAAACGTTTTTTGAGGTCTTCGGTACGAGTTTTGATATCGGTATCCGAAAGGCGACCGACTTCTTCATCCAACGCATTGATCTGTTGGACAATCTTTGACATCCGCTTAAGTTCACGACTATGGTGATTGCCAAAAATCTTCGAAAAAAAACTATCTAGCATGTATCAGCGCTAGAGCTGGTTAGGTCCAATCTTGGAATTATCAGTCTTTTATTTAATTAGCGTCAATATACGGTTATGTGCACTCAGCCGAAAAAGCAAATGGCTACGAGTAGGATTTGGATTTTAATGCCGTGAATTCTCAACTAAAGCCGACGTGAAGAGCTACTCGCTTAGAGACGCCCTCAACCCGGATCATCCCGCTTCCGCACAGCTTGGATTTCGATCGTTGATGCACAAGCTTGAGACGAATCGACAGCACTTAAAAGTCGTCCAATCCATAGTCGCAAGTGATTTATCCGTTCACTGCCTTTACACTAGCTGTACGCCTAAAACCGTAACGATTTGGGTCGACTCGTCGGCGTGGGCAACTTATCTGAGACTGGACTCGAAACGAGTACTTGCACAACTAAAACAATTACCTGACTATGCTACAGTCACGCGTTTGCAGGTTCGAATTAGCACGCGCTGAAGGAAGTTCGCATGCAGCGATACGCTGCACCTCAGATTCCATTCGGGTCAAGCGACGACCACCTAGTCAGGCGATAACTACGCTATATATCAGCCGCAACAGTAGCGATAAATAGTTTTGATGAAGATGAAAAAACCCCGAATCAACAGTCCCGAAAGAAGGAGAGGTCGTAGGCCAGCCGGAACCAGAACCAAAGCCGGTACCAACACCAGAACCCCCACCGGGAGGACGCTAGAATAATAGTGCAACACAGGCAAGTGGTACGATGATGACATCAGAAGTAGCAGAAAGCAAGTTTGAAAAGAAACTAATGAGGTTCCTTGATAGCACACTGTTCCGATGTCTATTGACTGGAGCTCTTACTTACGGTGCTGCTTACGGGATTCTTTACTTGGATAGCGTGTTCTTTTAAGTAAATTCGCCTCAAATGGAAATTTCGGGGTCGGCTGGTGGTTTTCCCACCAATCCCGAATATCATCTCGCACTAGGAAGCCGAGCATAGGCTTCCTGTAGCTGTACGGACGACCTACGGCGTGATAGGAAATGAAGTACAGTACCTCGTCATGCCTTGTAGCGAAAACTAGCGTCAGTAGGGATCGCTCAAAACTCAAGCTACAACGACATTTAGATCATCTAAGAGACGTTGGAAAAGTACAGAACCCACTTGCTCTATCTCCATGTAACTCATTGAAAAATCACAATATGTGAAATTAAACTTTCGTTAAATCAAGGCAGCTGAGGAATTTTCCAACAGATCCCTATCGCATTGATTTTATTATACTATTGATTGAGGAATATCAATTTTGAGCTACGTTAGGAAGGTTTTGAGAGAACCTTAGTAGAACTACTGAAACACCTCAAGGTCGCATCCGAGTTAACAACGAAATGATCTTACTCTCTCGTAGTTCTTGTAGCATGCCGAGTTCACGGCAAATTTCGCATTTCATTACGGAAAGCAATCTGACCCACATGTCATCTCATCCAATCGCGGAGACTTCGCTCTAGCAAATTCGATAACTCTGGCCAGCACGTACCTGTATTGGGGTGGCGCTTCTATTGGATTCTTTAACCAGGTGAGTATCTCCGGATCTTCGTATTCGAGTATTTCGCGATATCGAGCTTTCGATTCAATGTCTAAATGGTCGTAGTAGCCATTGACAAACGGCATCAAATACAGATCTAACTCAAGCAATCCCCGACGAGATCGCCACACAGCTTGTTTTTTTTCAACTGACATCGCCATCTTGCACACAATGCGAGCTATTTACTGAGATTTGCAGTTCGCTGTTTCTTTGCACCTCAGCACCCACCTAAAATTCCCCAATTGACTCATTCTTGCCTATCTCATCCGCCCACGTGTACTTAACCGCATGACCCGTCAAGGACTCGCTTGCGCGGTAATAACCGGTGAAAACGTCGATACATTCTTGCAAGGATACATAACCTGCGATATCAGCGAGCGAGCGCCTAACAGAGCCATGCTCATGGCCATGACGGATATCAAGGGACGTGTGGTTACAAATGGCTGGGTTTATGAAGATGGAGGGGAATTCAAGCTTGTCATTCATACCAGCGTAGCCGATATTCTTCACCAACACTTGTTGCCGTATATGAGATTTGCACGTTGTAAGTTATCCATAAATGCGGCGCCTTCTTTTATTTCAAAGTCACTCCAATTCGCTAACGCTCAATTCACGATCGGCGAACAGCATTTCGGGATTACTGAGCGACAGTCGGACGCCATAGACCTAAACGCCTTTCAAATTGATACTGGCTATCCCCTCGTGACCGCGTCGACAAGTGGTTTATTTCTACCGCAAATGCTAAACCTCACAACATTTCATTGCGTGAGCTTCACCAAAGGATGTTACTTAGGACAGGAAGTTGTCGCGCGAGCTCAACACCGAGGCCAAGTAAAGAGGCAACTCCAACGTGCCGTCCTCGGCGACTTCGAAATTGAATGCGGGACTCAAGCCTTGACACAGTCAGGAAACAAGGCGATCGTTGTGATGCATGACGAAAAAAACGCGTTGGTTATCTCGTCTAAGGACGATGTAGAAGGCGAATTGAGATTAGTCGGGACATCGCCACATGAGTGACCATCAAGATCCAGCTCGTGCGTCCGATTCTGCTTCAAGCACAATCCAACAGAAATTAAAGGCCGTCGCGGATGTACTACCTGCCGTTGGCTTCTTCGGTGTGTTTTTCCTCCTGGGTCGTGACTTGGTTTTCGCCACCGTGGGATTATTGGTGGGGTTGATCCTTCAGCTTGCTATTTACAAGCTTATCCGTCAGGCCATTCCAACTTGGATGAAGATTTTGACAGTGGTTGCGTTGGTATTTGCTACCCTGACGCTTTTATTTCAAGATCCAAACTTTATCAAGATACGTGCAACTGTTTCAGGTTTTATCGTCGGTTGTGTTTTCGCAGGTTCCGTACTCGTCAATAAAAATATCCTACAGTTACTGCTCGGGAAAATGATTGTATTTCCAGACCGCACTTGGAGCGTCATCACGTTACTTTCAAGTATCCCGCTATTCCTCAATGCTATCTTAAATTTATTCTTGGGAAACCTCGTGCCGTGGGTCGATTGGCAGGTTTCTGACGACATATGGGTTGGCTACCGAGCTGTCAGCGGTTTCCTAGTCCTCGGCGTGGGTATAGCACTCATACTTTCCTATTTGGCCATAACAAAGCAAAAGCCTAGTCTCAAACACGAAGCAAATTCATCAAACAAATCGTGAGATTGTCAACGTTTACTCAATACTTTAATTTACTTGCTATCGCCCTTGTACTGGTTTGTTCTTCGGTTCAAGCTCAAGAAGATACCATAGATCGAAACCAGACCCGGATTTCAACTGAGTCACCGCAAAGCGCAGAACCAATCCCTGCTGTTAGTTCATCTAACTTAAATCGCGAGCAAGATGATAAGCAACAAAAGATAATGGCGATACCTGACGAAGTACGGAGTTATATTGAACAGAATAACCCTACTGTAACGGAGTTACGTGAGCGCTTTAAGATAAGAGATGACGTAAGTAACAGTTATTTACTTCAGCAAATACATCAACATGCTTATCCTGAATATACGAGTAAGATGTTTGAGGACAGTGTAACTTCCAAATTACTTCGCGATCAACCTGAAATTGAAACAGAGTTACTCCAAAAACAACCAGATCTCAAGAGTCAGTACCGACAGGAAGCCCTTGTGATCATGAACGAACAGCTGCGACGTGAATTTGAACTGCTCGCTCGTGCATACCGAGAAGCCGAAAAACAAAACAACATATTTATCCTGATCGCTGGGAGCGTCATCTCCCTCGTGTTCTTCTCAATCGGATTTTGGATGGGGCGACGATCCGGAAATCGTCGGTTGTTATGACGCGCCTTTCCGTCAATGTTAACAAAATCGCATGGCTACGCAATGCACGGGCAGGATCCAAGCCTGATCTGATCGCTTGTTGCACGGTCATTCTTGATGCGGGCGCTCACGGCATCACCGTGCACCCGCGTTCCGACCAGCGTCACATCCGGCCGGAAGACGTTTCTCGAATCCGTGACTTTCTGCGCGATCGCCAAGACATCGAATTCAATATCGAAGGGAATCCTAATGCAGGTAAGCGCGACAACGGTTATCCAGGTTTCAATGAGATCATTACCGCTGCGCAACCGGATCAGTGTACGTTGGTACCCGATACCGATGAGCAACTGACGTCCGATCACGGTTGGGATCTTAAAGACGAAAGAACATTTGCCGCAGCGGCAACATACGTTCGCCGTTACCAGGAACTAGGCATTCGAACGAGCCTTTTTCTTGAGCCGGATCTTGAGCAAGTCGAACTTGCTTATGACCTTCGCGCAGACAGAATCGAACTGTATACAGGGCCGTGGGTTGAAGCTACAGAAAACTTCGGCCTTGAATCAACGCTTGCGGAAGAACGATTATCCACGTATAAACTCGCGGCAAAACGAGCTAGTGAATTAGGTTTAGGCGTTAATGCCGGACATGACTTGAATCAGCACAATGTCAAGAAATTCTGTTCAATTGCTGACATTGCGGAGGTGTCAATAGGCCACGCGCTCATTTCAGAGGCGCTGAATGATGGTTTAAGCGCAACTGTAAGAAACTACCTGGCTGAGATCCCGACCCAAAGCTAACTTCCTAATAACAAGACTTTGTTAAAGCGTGAAGCGCCGGCGTTCGCATAATTCACGCCTAATCTGGATCCTAGAGTACTCAATTGTTGTCTTCAATGAAAGTTATTTTCCGATCTGGTGTCATCGTAAGTTTGTTATTGTGTGGACTTTTTATTATGTCGGAAGATGCTAACCCAACTGTGATCTTCAATACCAGTCGAGGCGCGATTGAGGTCGAAATCTATGTTGATAAGTCGCCCATTACCGCCACCAACTTTCTTGATTTGGTTAAAAAGGACCACTATGACGGTTTGATTTTTCATCGCGTCATTGCGGGATTTATGATTCAAGGCGGCGGCTTTGACCGCGATATGAATCAGCGCCAAGTAGGGAAAACAATTAAAAATGAATCATTCAATCAGGTGAGTAACGATACCGGTACGATTGCCATGGCGAGGACCTCGGACCCAGATTCTGCAAGCGCGCAGTTTTTTATCAATGTCGCGAATAATGAAAACCTAAACGCACGCGGCACGCAAGTCGGCTATGCTGTATTCGGTAAGGTCGTCCGTGGCATGGAGGTTGTGCACGAGATCGAACGGTCGGAGACCGGTAACGAAGCGGGGCATAGTGATGTGCCGAAGGAGAAAACCGTCATCCATAATATCGAAATTCAGTAACAGAAGGTCATGGACAGGGCGCGACGAATTGCGTTGACGCTCGGCTTAGCTCTGCTTGGTGCATTTATCACCGTCATGACGGTGCACTATCTGCTACCTTTCGACCCGTTTAACACCGATGCGAGCATAAATTTTCACCTTCTCTTCGTTATCGTGTTCGTGGTTATATTCGGTATCGCGACCATAGCTCACAACTCAGGACGCCATTCTTCCTAGTTTACGGAACAAACCGCTATCGCTGTCAATCTCCAGCGCACGCTCAACAAGCGCATTGAGGACTCGCTTCACAAGTTGGTCCAAGACGAACCGCCGGCGGTTGTCGTGCCAACGAAACAGGCAAAATTTGGCGATTTCCAAGTCAACGGGATCATGGGAGCCGCAAAGAAGGCTCATATCAACCCGCGGCAACTCGCCACCGATGTCCTTGAAGATTGCAACCTTGATGATTTAGCGGAATCCGTCGAACTAGCGGGGCCTGGTTTTCTCAATATACGGTTGCGTAGCAGTTATCTCGCAAAACAGTTAACCAATTCCTCCTTACTCTCGACCGTATCAATACCTCAACGCGTCGTGGTGGATTTTTCTTCGCCTAATCTCGCTAAAGAGATGCATGTAGGACATCTACGTAGTACAGTGATCGGCGATGCAGTAGCGCGAACGTTGGAGTTGCTAGGTCACGTAGTCATTCGTCAGAACCATATTGGCGATTGGGGAACCGCATTCGGCCGACTGCTCGCATACATTGCAGAGAGCGAGAATCACGCTGCACAACATGCCGAACTACGCGACATCGAAAAGCTTTACATCAAAGCAAGTCGCCAATTCGATACGGACCCATCGTTCGCCGAAAAATCTCGCGCGATGGTACTCGCGCTGCAGCAGAAAGAACCTGCCGCCATGGCGCAATGGGAACACTTCATGTCCCTTGCACAGCAACACATGGCTGAAATTTACGCTAGATTAGGCGTATCGCTTAAACCTGAACATATTCGCGGCGAAAGCAGCTATAACGACGACCTGGCACCTCTTATAACCTATTTGCGCGATGATAAAAAGCTCCTAGTTGAGTCTGAGGGCGCCTGGTGCATTTTTATGCCACAGTTCAAGAACAAGGACGGTACATTGCAGCCAATGATCGTGCAAAAATCGGATGGCGGGTACCTTTATCACACCACTGACTTAGCAGCCTTGCAGCATCGCCAGGTCAATTTGAAAGCCGACCGGGTGCTTTATTTCACCGACGCTCGACAAATCCTGCATTTCGACATGCTGTTCGCGGCAGCCAGATTGGCAGAACTAATCAACCCAACGGTTTCACTTGAGCATCATCCGTTCGGCAAGATACTTGGCGAGGACGGCAAGCCATTCAAAACACGATCTGGCGACAACATCCTACTACGTGACCTCATTGACGAAGCAATTGAACGCGCCTCAGCGCTTGTCGATGAAAAAAGTCCACATCTTGACGCGCAACAACGCGCGAAAGAAACGAGCGCTATCGCGATCGGTGCGATCAAATATGCCGACTTATCGAAAAATCGATTAAGCGATTACACCTTTGATTGGAATGAAATGCTCGCATTCGACGGCAATACGGCACCTTACCTTCAGTACGCGTATGCAAGGATTTTCGGTATTTTCGAGCGAGGTCATATCGAAACATACGACTCCAATGCGCCCCCACGGCTTGACTCGGAAGTTGAGCGTCAACTGGCTGTTCAATTGTTGCGCTTTCAAGAGGTTCTCGAACAAGTGGCTGACCATGCAAAACCCCACTATCTATGCGCGTATCTATATGAGTTAACAGTTCGATTCATGAGGTTTTACGAGCAATGTCCCATCTTGACCGAATCAGATCCGATCAAAGCCGGACGCCTGACGCTCTGCTATCGAACCGCACAGACGCTAAAAGCAGGGTTGGACGCACTCGGCATCAAAGTGCTCGCTCGCCTGTAATACGCTACACTGCAAAGTGCTGTGGCCTTCAACCAACCTAACTGGGAGTAGTTCTCGACAGTACGCAGTTCAAGTCATAGAGTGGAGACCAGTATGGCGACTGTTCTAGCTCGTACCAAAGTCGGTCTACTGGCATGGATCTATGGAACACACCGCCATGATGCTCTCATTGAGCGAATTGGCGTGTGACGAATGCAGAAACCCCGACCAAGAAAACGCATGGGTGCAAGGGTTATGGATTAAGTTGTCGCAGTTTTAGGCATTGCATAGTACTTCAGTTCATTGACGAACGCCTGTAATTCCTGCACGTGCCCAAGTTCTCTCAGCCGACTATCCGCTAAATGACACCATTCGCGTAACGCATCGTATACATCGGATTTATGCCCCGTTCGCTTCTTCCATACATCCGATAACCTGACGCGCAACGCATAAACCGTCTCAAGCATGGGGAAACGAGCTTTAATCTCGTCAAGGTGCTGCTGGTCCGATTCGCTAAGTACGGTATCGTCTCGACAAATTAATGATTTTGCTCGACGTAACAGGCGCCTGGATCGGTTCGCTACAGCCTGTTGGTATTGTGTCCGTACCAACGGAGCCACAACTTTAGTGCCGAACTTTGCCATCACATTGAATCGATCGTTGACAAGAGCCATCACCGAATCAATATCAAGCTCTTTCTTGCTGGGGTCTTGCATCACCACAGGGCCGATACGATTAGGCTTTGCAAGGCCGCACATTTCAAACAATCTAATCCACATCCACCCGATATCGAATTCCCACGGTTTCACTGACAACTTGGGAGAGTTCGGATACGTATGGTGGTTGTTGTGAAGTTCTTCGCCGCCTATAAAAAACGCCCAGGGCACGATATTTTTTGCATGGTCCGGACACTCAAAATTTCGGTACCCCCACGCGTGGCCAATGCCGTTGATAACACCTGCCGCCCAGAACGGCGTCCAGAGCATTTGTACAAACCAGACAAGCAAACCAGTAACGCCGAATAAAAGAAGATCCAGCACCGCAAGCAAGCCGATACCCAAAAACTCGCGCGACGCGTAAACATTGTGTTCAAGCCAATCGTCAGGCGTGCCTTTCCCGTAGATACGCATAGTCTCTGGCGTGATCCCTTGACGGTAGTACTTGACGCCCTTGAACACGATCTCGCCGAGACCTTCGATAACCGGGCTATGGGGATCTTGGTCCGTTTCCGTCTTCGCGTGATGTTTGCGATGCACGGCAGTCCACTCTTTCGTTGACATGCCTGTCGATACCCAAAGCCAAAAGCGAAAGACATGCTTCAACGCAGGGTGGAGTTCCAATGCGCGATGCGCCGAGTGTCGGTGCAGATATACGGTGATCGCCACAATGGTGAGCTGCGTGGATACGACTGTAAAAATAACCGGTGCCCATACAGATAAACCGACGAGGCCAAACAGCCAATCCATCATATTTTCCAGAACTTTGCCTCCATCACGGGTCAAAAGGAAACGTCAAATCGCGCGAGTCGTCAAGGTAAAACGCTCGTTGCTGGCGAGTATACCTTGAATCCTGTAAGCTATTGTAGAGCGAGCAACCTACAAATTGAACAAAGCGACCGCGTTCTCGCCGAGTACTTTATCGCGCCGTTTTGGTTTCAGTTCCGCAACTGAAATATCAATGAGCTGACGTGCGTCCAAACGCGAATCGACATGCGGATAGTCACTCCCCCAGAGAATGCGATCCTCGCCAACGAGATCGCACATGGCGTCAATGGTCCGCTCTTCCGGCTCGGCGACGAAATAGCAATTGCGCTTGATGTAATCGCTAGGTTTCATACGCAACCCACTGGCGAACCCAAAGAAATGATGTTTTTCGTCAAGTCGATCCATGAGATACGCCGCGTAGCCGCATCCGGCTTCAACGCTCACGATTTTCAAATTCGGAAATCGGTCGAATAAGCCATCAAGGACGACACTGGCCATCGCAGGAATCAATTGACCCGTAGCGCCTAGCCCAAATGTAAACACACCGCCCAAATTTTTTTGCCCGCGCGACCACTCGCCGAACGCAGCTGCCGTACCTGAAAAACGCACAATAACGTGAAAACAACCAGGTACCTTGGCTTCGTCGCAGATGCGCCAGATCGGGTCGAAATGGGATTCACCCGGACGGTGGTCTCCGCACACTTCAGGTGGAACGAACAACCCACGAAAGCCAGCCTTGATGCAACGATTCAATTCTCGTGCTGCTTCGTCTACATCAAGCCAATTCAAGGCAGCGATAGGGACTACGCGATCCGGTGCATCGCGATAGAAATCCGTCTGCCAGCGGTTGTAGGCGCGACAGTATGCGGATGCTAGTTCAATCTCTTCAACCGGAAATGGCAGAATGCCAATGGTGGGGAACAACACACCGCGGTCCACACCCCATTCGTCCAACATGACGGCCCGCGCGCGGGCATCGTAGCTTGCCGGAGGACAACCATCCATGTATTTAGCGCCCTGCGTAAACAATTCCACAGGATTAAGGTTCGCACCGCCTAAGCCGCCCAACACCCCCTGCAGAACAACCTGTTCGCCAATAATCAACTGCTCGACACCATCGTTTTCTTCGATTCGAATGGCGCGTGACCGATATTTCGATTCAAGATAGTTCAACCACAGATCAGGTGGTTCCATCACATGCGAATCACAATCAATAACGATAGACATGGGAATTAATCCTGAATTGACCAATTCATTCTAATTTGCGCAACTTCCTCGTACCGCTAACTGGCGCCGATGTCGCATGGGTCAACGGGCGACTTCATTCAAGGTCGTTCGACGATATCTATTTTGCACCTGATGGACCGAAGGAGACACTTCGGGCATTTATTGAACCTGCACACGTATTCGAGCGCATCAAGTCAAGTAAGACATTCTCGATTTTCGAATTTGGATTCGGTACCGGCCTTAATTTCCTGACGCTTGCACGCGGGCTGATTGATCGCAGGATTAACACTCGAGTTCGCTACGTTAGCGTAGATAGATTCCCACTCGAACGCACCGACATGAAGCGAGCGCTGTCAAGCTATAGAGCCGATGTGGCCATGATTGACGAGTTGCTGTCGCAGTTGCCGCCTCGCGTGCGAGGCTGGCACCGACGGTACTTCAATGCCGGCAGACTCGAACTCACCTTATGCTACGCTGACATCAACGAAGCGTTACACGAGTTTGCAGTCGCGGACCGTCAGGGTATTGACGCGTGGTTTCTAGACGGGTTTGCGCCCGACCGCAATCCTCAAATGTGGTCGCCTGGCTTATTCATGTCCATGCGAGCGCTCACCAACCCACACGGGACTGTTACAACGTATTCCGCAGCTGGTCGCGTCCGCAAAGCTTTGCACAACGCTGGATTTAAAGTGACGCGAATTGAAAATCAACCACCGCAAAAACGTCACACCACACTTGCTGAAATCGACAAAAAAGGCCTAACATCAACGTTTGTACCTCGACAAGTAGTCGTGATCGGCGGCGGTTTCGCTGGTACGATTGTCGCACGTACACTAGCCTACAAAGGTGTGCCGGTTAGGCTATATGAGCGGGAAACTCAAGTCGGCGCCGCCACATCCGCGATCCCTGCTGCCATTCAACACCCTCGCTTATCGTCTGCCGATACGCCGGTTGCGGCTTTCAGACTTCACGCATACGCCCACGCGCAAGCCTTGCTACAACGATTCGACCCTGTCACATGCGTTGGCGGCCTCCACTTAGCGGACTCTGGTATGTCTATCGAGCGTCTAACGGAGGTGGCGACGCTCGTTGAAAACGATTGGGTTACCATGTTGAATGCGATGGAAATACGTCAACGCAGTCATGGCTATATCGTAGAGAGTGGTGCATGGTTTCCTAAATCGGCTATTGTGAACGGCCCTGATCTTTGTAGAACGCTAACTCACCACGACCTCATTCACCTCGCGCTAGACGAACATCGCAACCACGCTCACGCTATGGATGCACCACAAATCTACGCAACCGGCGCCAAGCTATTGAACCCGATTAATTCGTTGCCAATCGAAGCTATCGCGATCCCCGGACAGGTGGATGCGTTTTCTGCTGACGAGGCGACGCAATTGATCAGCCCTCTGGTTGCTCGCGACGGCTACGTAGCGTCTCGCGACAGTATTCTCTTTGCCGGATCAACCTATGAATACAAACCCTGGGCTGCCGGTTCAGCTGCTCATACGAATCGGCAAAGGATTACCCGCTTACTCCCAGATACAAACATTCGCCATATGTTTAGCTTCCGGGCAGATCGCGTTGTGACGTCGGACCGTCTGCCCGTGGTCGGCTCAGTTGGCCGTAATCAATGGGTGAGTTGGGGGCATGGGAGCAGTGGCACCATCACAACCGCCTTTGCGGCCGAACTATTGGCTAGCACGCTACTTAACGAGATCCCCATAGGGATACCTGCAATATCGCCTTTATTGGCCCCAAATCGATTCCTACTTCGACAGCAGCGTAGGCCGGATCCGCTTCGACGCTGAGGGCAATTTCGAACGATGCATGCAAACAGTGCGCGAAAACGACTAGCGTCTTGCTACCCGAGCAAGCTCCTCGTAAATTAACGTAACGCTATCGCGCAACTTGAAAGTTCTTAGCTTGTCGCGCCAATAATCAAGATCACGTTCAACGAAAGACACGGCATCCAATAACGACTGCCGATCAAGCGTCTCTTCAGGGAGTACAAAACTCCAACCGTGTCGTTCAGCCATAGCAGCGTTTTCAATCTGATCCCCACGGCTAGCGCGGCGTGTCAACGGCGTCAGGATATTCACCTTGCGCAACGCGAGTAACTCATACAAGGCGTTGGCTCCTGAACGCGACAACACCAAGTCGGCCGCGGCGAGTACATCACCCCACTTATGGGTGATGTACTCATGTTGTACGTAGTTGGAACGTTCGTAGCTTAGGTCGACCTGTCCCGCACCGCACACATGCACGATAAAGTGCGTAGCGCACAGCTGATCCAAAGCATCGCGTACGACCGCATTGATAGCAACCGCGCCTAAACTGCCGCCCACGACCACAAGCACTCGTCGGCCCTCCGGCACGCCCAACCAATCTCGTCCACGTTTTGCATTGCCTGCAAGAAGCTCAGGGCGTACTGCGGTACCCGTTACAAGCACGCGACGGGCCCGAGTTTTGGTTTCCGGGAAATTCAAGCATAGTGATTTGAGAAACGGTAGGCATAACCGATTGGCAAGACCCGGTGTAAGGTCGGATTCATGCGCCACAATTGGCACGCGATTCAACCATGCGGCGAAAACGACTGGGAACGCGACATAGCCCCCTTTTGAAAACACAACCATAGGCTTAATGCGCCACAGCAACCAAAACGCCTGCCAAATTCCCACAAAGACCCGAAATACGTCAACGAGATTTTCTAATGAGAAATACCGCCGTAATTTACCGGTGGTAATAGCATGGAACGTCACATCAAGCCCTTCGACCAATCGCTCTTCTAAGCCGCTTGATGAGCCAATGAATGTAACGCGTAATCCGTCTTCAAGCAGTCTCTCAATGATCGGAATCGCGGGGATAACGTGCCCGGCCGTACCGCCGCCGGTGACCACGACGTGTCTAGTGCGTGCCAAAGCCCATGACTTCGCGCACAAAAGGAATTGTCACGGCTCGATCTTTAAGCAAAGTCGCTTGCTCCAGTCGAAGCAACGTTTGCCACAAACTATGCTGCGTCCGTGGTGTGCGGTCTAAAAGAAACTGTGCGACCTTGTCGGATATGCGAATACCCCGATCTGTAGCCCAAAACTTGAGCAGCTCGGCATGTAAACTCTCCGGCACGGGCAGTAATTCCAGGCGTTCAAATAGTCTCATACGGGAAGCGAGGTCTCGATAGGCAAACGCGACTTCATGCGGCGCCTTGGTTGCACTGACGATCCACCGAGTATTCGAAAAATCAGTGGCTTCGTAGGCGGAAAACAACGCGAATTCATTCTCTTCGACACCACAAAGAAGGTCTACATCGTCAATCAAGAAAGATGATGCCACGGTGTCGACAAGACAATGAAGCGAGTCTTTTTCAATATATCGCGCCGATTCGGATTCACGCTCAAGCGAGCGTAAGATGTGCGTTTTACCGACTGCTTGGTTGCCATACAACCAAATGCGTTCGCCATGCCGAATGCGTTCGAGCGTATCGGTATTGACGCCGACGAAATATGACTCGAACGTTGCTTTGGACGCCGTTGAGAGGCCTAGACCGACTTTGTCCGTCAAGGATTCGAAGACTCTGCACGGCTTTCGGCCAATGCTAGATATTCCCGCAAGCGCATTGACCAGGTGTACACGTAAGCAATGCCGGATACGACCGTGAATAGCACCATGAGATAGATTCCGACCGGATCGACAAATCGCGCTGTTAAACTAGAGAGACGCGGTAAGTCGGTTTGTGCGGCAAGGATCATGCACAGCACGACGACCAATACCACGGTATTGATGCGACTAATCAACAATGGATCAATCTCCAGTCGTCTGACAATCGACCGGAATGCAAGCGCACCAATTATTATGACAAATTCTCGGCCAATCACGATCATGGCAGCCCAAACTGGGAGCAATTCTGTCACAAGCATGCCTAGAACCACGACGAACGCCAGAAGCTTGTCTGCGATGGGGTCGGCTAATTCACCAAAGCGTGATGTTGAATCAAAACGACGCGCAACGTAACCGTCAAGTGCATCGGAAAGTCCAGCCACGATCAATAAACACAAGCAAGTTATGTACTGTCCTGACCATAGCGTCCAACCTATTGGAAAAATCAACAGGATTCGAACGACAGTCAGTACGTTGGGTAAAAAACTCATCGCGATGACTTGTAAGCGGCCATTAATCCCTTGCGTTCGCCTATTGCCTGAGCTAGTTCAAGCTTAGCAACGACCATGTTTATTGATTTTATTACGAACCGCGCCATACGTACGTCGGCATAGGGTTTAACAAAGATGTATCCGGCTCTAAGGGTATCAGTGCGCCATCCTCCTCCAAATGCATGACGAATTGTTCCCACGACGACGCAGTGCGTAGTTCAAACTCGAATCGATCCAGCTTAACGGAACGAACCAACACATGATCAATAAACTCCCATTGCTCTAAGTAATCCCGAATAGCTATGTACTCGCCAATCGACGAGATGCCTTCAACAACCAAATTCAACGCCGTTGTTTCATACCCCAAAACGGCATAGCGATCAGCTAATTCGTCCGCTGTGCGATAAACAACCCCCTTTATTGCCGTTGAAAGACTTGATTCATCGAAAATTCGCAGGCGGCGATCCGTACCATCGTATATGTGAAGCCATACACGGTATCGACGGAACGGAATTGGGTCAACGCGCGCGGACACCACTAAGTCAGCTTGCAGACGCGATGTCAGCGCACCTATATCGGTTAGGAAATTGAAGGCAATCGAGCCTTCGCGCAGAGCGAAAGAATCGCTAAAGTCCATCAACGGTTGACTATAGGCAATGCCGCGTCGATACGCAGCGGCGCTAATGACATCCTGCAATTCATGCGGATTCGACTGACTGAGCACTGTGCGCTGGTTTCCAGCCGCGACGGAAATTAAAAAAAGTACCCGCGGGCGCTGAGCCGTCCATACCGGCAGTTGCAACGCGCGAACGAGCGTTTGCACGGCGTCCATGTCGTAACTGATGTGCAAACGCAATCCAACTTCAGGATCGTCAATCTCGTGCCGATCCAAGTAGTGAAATTGCAATTGATATGCATTCAGGTTTTCAAAGGCAGCGTCAAGCGCCTCCAAGTCGGGTAGCTGCCGAAGCCCCGTGACCCGCAACAATACTATTTCAAGTCCTTCGCGAAATGCGTTTAGGCGTACTTGTGCAGATTGGTCCGCCACCTCGAACTCAACGTCATACAACCAATCTAACGTCGCTGCGTTTGAAGAGCCAATCCACGCTAGCAAGGACACTGAAACAACGTGAAGAAACTGAATGTAGGCGTTCTTCGAAGTCAATTAGCTCCCATTTTCGCGAATATCCAACAACATCTTTCAAACACCTCATGCGATAGCATGTCGTTCCATGGATTTGTTTTAATGACATTGTAAAAGCATATTCGATTTCTCGCCTGTGTCCGTACGCAAACGGCGAGCGAGTTTATTACCGTGGACACTTTTCGATAATCAGCGATACTTCCTATTCAACGACCCGTATTTTCAAACGCTGGCATGTCAGACGCATATCGAGACGCAGGCGTCAATGTTGAGGCCGGCAATGAGCTGGTAGACCGCATAAAACCGGCGCTCAATAAAAATCAAACACCGGATTTACTCCGTGGTCTGAGAGGCTTTGCGGCACTCTGTAAAGTGCCTGGTAACTACGAACATCCAGTTATGGCACTTGGCACCGACGGCGTCGGCACGAAGCTTGATCTGTTAACGCAGTACGGACGACTGGACACAGTAGGACAAGATTTGGTCGCCATGTGTGTAAACGATGTCATCGTATACGGCGCGACCCCATCCTTATTTCTCGATTACTACGCTACCGGCAAACTCGCCGTAGACGAGGCCGAAACCGTGATAAAGAGCATCGCAGCAGCTTGCGATCTTGCCGGCTGTGCACTAGTAGGCGGCGAAACTGCGGAAATGCCGGGGTTCTATCCACCTGGCAAATTCGATCTTGCGGGCTTTTGCATCGGGTGGGTCGAAGAACGCGACATTCTTTACCCGGCTAGCGTACAGGCGAACGACGTCATTATTGGGCTGGCTTCGTCAGGGCCACACAGCAATGGCTATTCTCTCATTCGGCAATTGCTAAGCCGGCTCAAGACACCACCGGAGACACTGACCGATCTACTTACTCCAACTCGCATCTACGCGAACTCAGTCATCGGGCTCGCATCACGTATGCGGACGATGGCACATATCACCGGCGGCGGGTTCAAAGACAATCTCCCGCGAGCGTTTTCGGCTCATCTAGAAGCTCACATAGAGCTTAAGGCATGGCCCCGTCCAAACGTATTTCAATGGCTTCAAACGCAACTCGCAATGGACGAGCTTGATATGCTGAAAACATTTAATTGCGGTATCGGTATGGCCTTGTTCGTCGCGCCTGATCACGTGGACGCCTTATTGGCTGAGTTGACCAGGGCAGGTGAGCAAGCCTTCGTCATCGGAAAGGTGCATGAACGCGCCAGCGATTGCCAACATGGAACCTTAATCGTGGCAACCGATCGTTTTGAGATTGTGTGATTTACGCTTTAGGTAACGTCACTCCGCGCTGGTTTTGATATTTGCCTGCGCGATCTTTGTACGTTGATTCGCAAGGTTGATCAGATTGAAAAAATAAGAGCTGGGCTACGCCTTCGCCAGCGTAAATCTTGGCTGGTAAGCTTGTCGTATTGGAAAACTCTAGCGTGACTTGACCTACCCACTCCGGCTCAAGAGGCGTCACATTGACGATGATGCCACAGCGGGCGTAAGTTGATTTACCAACACAAAGCACGAGCACATCCGCAGGAATTTTGAAGGTTTCAACTGTACTTGCTAGTGCGAAGGAGTTCGGCGGAATCACGCATTCATCAACGTCTGAAAGATCGTGAAAACCCTTAGGGTCGAAGTTTTTGGGGTCGACAATGGTCGAATTGATATTCGTGAATACCTTGAAGTCGCGGTCGCAGCGCACGTCATAACCGTACGATGAAGTACCATAGCTAATGAGCCGATCACCGGCCGTATTGCGACGAATTTGACTAGCTTCAAATGGTGAGATCATCGCTTGCTTGAGGGACATCTCTCGAATCCAAATATCCGGTTTGATACTCATGCGTTGTCGAACTCAATCGTCGGCGCCTCAGATTGCTGCATTGAGTTCTCCCACAACGATGCCGCGGTAAGTCGAGAAGCGCGTCGAAAACGCGCCGCGATCTCGCTCTCCGGTTCGGCTACCACGGGTGGGTTTCCGCTATCTGTATTTGAGCGGATCATAGGATGAAGCGGGAATTCGCCCAGTAATCGAGTTGCATAGTCTTGCGCTACGGTGGCGCCACCCGCCGTATCAAAGATCTCGTGTCGCTTTCCGCAAGCGTCACATTCGAAAAAACTCATGTTTTCAATCACGCCGAGAATCGGTATGTCTACTTTTCGAAACATCTCAATCCCCTTGATAGCATCCGCTAGTGCAATGTTCTGAGGCGTTGTTACGATGACTGCGCCACTCACCGACACCTGCTGTGATAGCGTCAACTGAATGTCCCCTGTACCCGGCGGCATATCTACGATCAAATAATCGACATCCGACCATAAGGTCTGCCGCAGCAATTGCTGTAACGCGCCCGAGGCCATCGGCCCTCGCCACACTACAGGGGTGCGCTTCGTCACCAGCATACTCATAGAAATCGTTTCAATCCCATGGGCTTTTATGGGTACGAAAAATTTCTCATCTCTTACTTCAGGCCGTCGATTGGCTGCCACACCGAGCATCAAGCCCAAACTCGGGCCGTAAATATCGGCATCCAAGATGCCTACCTTCGCACCGATATCGGCTAAACCTAGTGCAAGGTTGACCGCGGTCGTTGACTTACCCACACCACCCTTGCCAGAGGCGACAGCAATCACGTTGTTCACGCCAGTAAGCGCACCACGCTGGGGCGGCTTGAACGACAGATCAAGGACGATATCGTTCTCGCCCAGCCATTCCGAGGTTAACGCTCGGTATTCGTCCTGCAATCCACCAACTGGATAACCGAGTTCAATGTCGGCATGCCACACATTGTCTAGCTTCGCGGCATGACGTACCGCGCCTAGTTGACCCCACTCAACGTTGAGGATTGGATCGGGAAATTCTTCGAGCGGTCGCGCCACCGATACAGGTCGCGTTTAGTAATACCTTATTGTATAGTTGTGAATCTCTGGCACTTGTCAGACGATTTCCTTTTACTTCAGCCGGATCATTCATGCGACGAATCCTCGTCACAAGCGCATTGCCTTACGCAAACGGATCCATTCACTTGGGGCATTTGCTTGAACACATTCAAACAGATATCTGGGTGCGATTCCAACGCATGCGCGGTAACGAATGTATCTACGTTTGTGCAGATGACACCCACGGTACTGCAACCATGTTGCAAGCAGAACGCGAAGGTGTGAGTGAAGAAGCGCTGATCAAGCGACTTCAAACTGAGCACACGAGAGATTTCAAACGATTCGGTATCAGCTATGACAACTACTACACCACTCACTCAGCCGAGAATCGCTACTTTTCGAATCTAATCTATACGCGATTGCGTGACCGGGGGTTCATTTACACCAAGAATGTCGAGCAACTGTACGACAATGAGCGCAAGATGTTTTTGGCCGATCGAAATGTTCGCGGCGATTGTCCTCGTTGCGGGGCCAAAAACCAACCTGGCGATAACTGCGATGTCTGTGGCGCGACCTATAACGCGCAGGAACTAGGCAATCCAGTATCGGTGATTTCTAACGCCACGCCTGTACTCCGAAACTCGGAGCACTACTTCGTCGATCTGCCGAAATTTACGAACTTCTTGCGTGAGTACATTCACAACGGCTCGCAACAACCTGAAATAGCCAACAAACTAACGGAATGGATCGATGGTGGCTTGAGAGGCTGGGATATCAGTCGCGACTCACCCTACTTCGGCTTCCCCATTCCTCAGACGCAGGGTAAGTTCTTCTATGTCTGGATGGATGCGCCTATAGGTTATCTTGCGAGCTTTAAAAACTGGTGTACGAAGCATGACGTCGATTTTGATGAATACTGGCGACTTGACAGCCCGTGCGAAGTGCATCACTTCATAGGCAAAGACATCATCAATTTTCATTGCATGTTTTGGCCTGCGGTTTTGGCCCATGCCGATTTTCGCATACCTACGAAAGTCCACGTGCACGGTATGCTGACGATGGATGGCGAAAAAATGTCCAAATCGCGAGGCACCTTCGTACAAGCTAAAACCTACTTGGATCACTTTGACCCGGACTATTTACGCTATTACCTTGGTGCGCGCTTAGCGCCGAATTCAAGCGATCTTGATTTCGGTCGCGAAGACTTCGTGACACGGGTTAATGGCGATCTGGTCGGCAAGCTCGTAAACATTGCATCGCGCTGCGCGGGATTTCTTGCTAGGCACTTCGACAATACGACTGCAAGCGAACTCTCAGAACCTGCTATGTGGTCGGACTTTATCGGAGTACGTGATCTCATAGCTGAGTATTACGAACAAGGCGACACGCGACGCGTCGTGCGGCAGGTGATGGAGCTTGCGGATACTTGCAACCAATACTTGGCTAATAAAGAGCCGTGGCTGCTTATCAAAGATCCTAAAAGGGTTACTGAAGTGCAAGCTGTCTGCTCTATGGGCATCAACTTGTATCGAGTGCTGATTGCGTATCTAAAACCTATCGTGCCCGACCTTACTGCTCGCTCGGAAGCATTTTTCAATGCGGAACCATTGACATGGGAAAATCTCTCACAACCTTTGTTGGGACATCGACTATCAAAATTCGATCGCTTGCTGAACCGTATTGATCTCAAGACCTTTAATCGAATGATCGAGGCGGGTGCGACACAGGAGACACGTGAAGAAAAACGGGCTGAAGTTGCAAACAACAGCGACTCTATCGGTATTGACGACTTTATGAAAATTGATTTACGTGTCGCTCGCATTGATCGCGCTGAAATCGTTGAAGGCGCCGACAAGCTGCTGCGTTTGCATTTGGATGTAGGCGATCACCAACGCACCGTCCTATCAGGCATACGATCCGCGTACGATCCTGAAGATCTCCTCGGTCGCTATACGATCGTTGTCGCGAATCTCGCGCCGCGCAATATGAAATTCGGCGTGAGCGAGGGCATGGTCTTAGCGGCCGGAGATGGAGGATCCGAAATCTTTCTACTCGCGCCTGACGCTGGCGCTCAACCTGGCATGCGAGTTACTTAGACCGCATCTACATTTTTGGACGATCTCATCGCGCTGCTTTTCAGCGCGGCACTGGTAAATAACTTCGTACTCGTTCAATTTCTAGGGTTGTGCCCTTTCGTCGGTACATCGCGACGCATTGAGACCGCGCTCCCTATGACTTTAGCGACCGCATTCGTCATGAGTTTGACCACCGTGATCGCCTACTCGATATACAACCTGCTACTTGTGCCGCTTGACCTCACGTACTTACGAATCATCGTGTTCATCGTCGCGATCGCATCGGTCGTGCAGATGACCGAGCTATACATTCGCCAAGTTAGTCCCGTATTGCATCAGCTCCTAGGCATTTATTTACCGCTCATTACCAGCAACTGCGCAGTGTTGGGCCTAGTCCTGACAGTAGCCGACTTGCCCTTGCATGAAGCGCTTATTTATGCCATCGGTGGTTCAACAGGATTTGGCGTGGTGCTGATCGTATTTGCCAGTCTCCGTGAGAGACTGCAGTCGGATGAAATTCCAGCACCCTTTCGCGGTACGCCAATCGCACTGCTCGCTGCGGGATTCATGGCCCTGGCGTTTTCAGGATTTCGAGGCATGGTCTGATGGCTGACGTGCTGCTTGATGCACTCCAGGTAGCAGGCGTACTGGGAATACTCAGCGTCGTATTGGGTGGAGGCACTCTCGCTATGGCAACCTGGATGGCTTCGAAACGCCCGAAGGACCAGCTTGCCGACCGCATTAATGCATTGTTACCGCAGACGCAGTGTGCACAGTGCGGTTATCCGGGCTGCCGCCCGTATGCTGCCGCAATCGTAGCAGGTGAACGCCTGGACCTGTGTCCGCCAGGCGGTAACGCAACCGCGCGAGCGTTAGCTACCCTCCTAGACCGGCCGTTTATCGCGCCCTCCAAATCCATGCCGGTCAATACCGTTGCATACATTGACGAGCAACAGTGCGTTGGCTGCGCAAGATGTATTAAAGCTTGCCCTGTTGACGCGATCGTCGGCGCCGAACAATTCGCACACACGGTCATAGTCGATCATTGCACCGGTTGCGAACGATGCTTGCCCGTATGCCCGGTCGACTGCATTGACATCAATCGCCGAATCCCCCATGCGTGATCGACCACCCCGGCCCCTACCTGAATTTAAACCTATTCGCTGGCCAGAAGCGTCTCCTTCCTGCATTCTAGCTCGTATCTCCGAAGCAGAGATCGTCGGCATGGGCGGGGCTGGATATCCCACAGCTGCCAAGCTTGCGTCAGGTCTCCGTTACGGCACCAGACATGTCGTTGCTAACGGCGTAGAGTGTGAACCAGGCGTCAACGCAGATCGAAGTTTGCTGCAAAACTACTTGCAGGATGTTGTCGAAGGCATACGCATCGTTGGGCGCTGTCTTGCATGCGAAAGTCTGACGATCGCGGTAGCCGATCCTACTACCCGTCAAGCGCTTGCAGAATTGGGAAGTGACGAAGTGAATGAGGTGATTGTCGCACCGCAACCCGCAAACGGTGAAGAACGCACACTCATCTCATTACTGTTCGGGGACAAGATTCCGTCGAATGTTTACCCCACACAGCGAGGCTTTGTTGTTCTTAACGTCGCAACGCTATTCGCAATTTGCGAAGCTGTGCGAGACGGCTATCGACCGACGGATCGGATTCTGACCGTTTTGGGTAAAGAGCAATGGGTGACCCTAAATACGCCCATTGATATGCTCGCTAACAAGAACTCCGCGCTTCGATACGGCAGCACTGCGACAGGCCGAATCGCAACTATCTCCGACACGGTCAAACTAACCACGAATGCTATAGCGCCGGATCAATCTGAGTACGCAAAAGCTTGTATCCACTGTGCTCAATGCGACGATGTTTGCCCTCGCAAGCTACCTGTGGACGCCATGCTCCGTGCCGTACAAAACCATGAGCGTTACCCGGCATTAGAAAATCAATTCGACGCATGTTTCGAATGCGGTGCGTGTGTGGCTGAATGCCCTAGTGAAATTCCCCTGCTTGATTGGTTACGACAAGGCAAGCGTAAAGCTGCAGATGCAAGCTTTAAGTTGATGTCGGAAGAGCGTTTCGAGCGTCACCAAGCCCGAGAAGAAAAGCATCGTCAACTAGAAGCCGAGGCTCGTAAAGCGCGCTACCGAATCTCGCGCAAGTGGTGATCGGCCGCCCCGCTCAATCAACGGCATCCATCATGATGCACGTCACTATTGGGTTAATGCCTGGTCTCCTTGCCCACGTTTGGTTCATGGGTATTGGGAGTATCACCACGATCGGCACCGCGATAGTAAGCGCGCTTCTAGCCGAAATGGCATGTACGCGTTCAATACGCGATGTATCAGATGGTAGTGCGCTAGTTACCGGCTTGCTCATCGGGCTTTGCCTGCCGGCGACCGCACCTTGGTTCGTGGCTTTAGTGGCATCCGTAATCGCGATTGCCGTAGCCAAACATGCTTTCGGCGGCCTAGGGCGTAATATCTTTAATCCAGCGATGGCTGGCTACGCGACGGTACTGTTTGCATATCCGGCTTTAGTCGTGGAGATTGACGCGATCAGCGGCGCAACCGCACTTGATCAATTAGCACACCGTGGCGGTACCACGATCGAAGAAATCTCAAGTTCTCCAGCCTTCGGTGTTTTTGGCGCGGCTAAACATGAGTGGGTCAATCTGGCATTTTTGTTCGGCGGTGCCTATCTCATCGCTGCCCGCGTCATCTCGTTATTAATCCCTCTCTGCGTACTCGTCGGTGTCGGCATCATTGCGTTTCTTATCGATACAAGCGGAAGCTCAATCAGTCATGGTTCGCCGCTTTTTAACTGGTTTGCCGGAGGTTCTATGTTGAGTGCGTTTTTTATCGCGACGGACCCAGTTACGTCGCCCTCGAATCGTACCGGCATCGTGATTTACGCTCTAGCTATCGGCGCCCTTGCGATGCTCATTCGGAAATACGCAAGTTGGCCGGACGGGTTTGCGTTCGCTGTGTTACTAGCCAACTGTTTCGTGCCGCTTTTGGATCGCATGCACACGTCTCGTATTCGGACTGCATGAAATCTCTGCGTACGTTATTGACACTGACTTTTACAGCAAGCGTCCTGGGCGGCATGCTAGCGCTCGCCGCGCACTTCACCCTGCCTTTTATCGAGAAAAATCGTACCCGAGCTGAGCATGCTCAGATTGAAGAACTTCAAATTGTTCTAAATAATGCTATGACGGTTTTGGATCCCCTCCAAACGTCCAAGCGCAAATGCAAACTGCTATCAGAAATTCTGCAGAACTCGACGCGTGGTTACGGCGGCGAAATGAAAATTGCTGTCGCATTCAAGGGTCAAACCGTCCTAGGCGTACGGGTCATTGCACATCAGGAAACACCTGGGTTTGCCGATGTCCTCAATCCCAACGATTGGTTGGGTACTTTCGCTCAACGCCCACTAAACGACATTGACACAGTTAGTCGCGCGACAATCACCACATCCGCCGTCTTGCATGCGGTGCGGCGCCTAACGGAGAACCATAAGGATTCGATTGAGCAGTGTTCAAGCAAACCCTAATCCAAAACCTTTGGTCCAATAACATCGCCACCGGACAGCTATTGGGGCTCTGTCCGCTGCTTGCAGTAAGCGATTCGGTTCAGCACGCAAGCGGCTTGGCTATTGCGAGCGCACTCGTGCTTATAGGTTCCGCCGGCCTCATTTCCGCTATCCGACGCTTCATCTCCGAGAGCGTGCGTCTACCCATGTTCGTTTTAGTTATTGCCACCTTTACTACCGTCGCTACGCTTCTTATGGAAGCATTCGCTTGGACTCTATACCACCAAATCGCGTTGTACATGCAAATCATCGTCACCAACTGCATGATCTTGGGACGTATTAATCAAGTAGCTTGCCGTACGACTGTTGGTGTGGCGTTGTGGGATGCTGTAACGACCAGCATTGCCTTTGGGGCAGTTTTATTAAGTCTAGCGGCGTTACGAGAATTCGTGTCTCTCGCCTTTCCGCTAGCGGCCTATCCTGCCGGAGCGTTTCTAATCTTCGGTATGCTATTAGCCTTGCTTCAACTGTTCCAACGAAAGGAACCCACGTTGCTCACGCAGGGCTCGACAAACGGCACGACAACCCGATGAATCGAATCAAACGCACCACAATTTTTGAACGATTCCGCGCTGCCGAACCCGACCCAACAACGGAGCTTTCATTCCATTCCCCTTACGAACTGCTTATTTCCGTGATTCTGTCCGCTCAGGCCACGGACGTCTCGGTAAACGCCGCAACGGAAACCCTTTTCAAAATCGCCAATACACCCCACAAAATGCTTGAGTTAGGCGAGGCAAAACTCCAAAACTACATTCGCACGATAGGACTCTATCGCGGCAAAGCAAAGAACATCATTGCGACTAGTCGGATTCTTATAGATGAGTACAACGGGGAGATACCCAGAGAGCGCGAACAACTTGAGAGCCTGCCCGGTGTGGGTCGGAAAACCGCAAACGTCGTGCTAAATACCGCCTTCGGCCTACCTACCATTGCGGTCGACACGCACATTTTTCGCGTGGCGAATCGCACAAAGATTGCCCCTGGTAAGACGCCACGCGAAGTTGAAGATCGGCTAGTTAGATTAATTCCTGGCGAGTTTCAACAAGGCGCTCATCACTGGCTTATCTTGCATGGCCGCTATGTATGCAAAGCTCGGCGACCGTTATGTGGACGTTGCGTCATACACGATCTGTGCGAATTTAAGGATAAGAACCAAGATACTGTGTGAACGATGAGTCTTACGAGACTTGCTTCCAGAGTTGGTCGTCTTAGTCGAGCGATTCAACGCCAACACCTATCTACATTCGGCGAGTAGGCGCAACTGTTCCCCAAAGATTCGAGGCGGGTAGCACCCCGCGTGATGTGATTGAGGCGACCCTACCCCCAGCCGACTATAGCGACTGGGGCTGGGAGATTCGTTGGCGCAAGTGGGTAGAGTTTCGATACGACGGAACGCATATCGAGACGCGGACGCGAAGAGATTAGTACCGTATATTTAGGAAGGTAGAAGCCAAATCATGAACGACTATCGTCTACATGTTGTTTTTGCCCCCTAAATATTGAAGCAATTAAGCCAATACTGTCAGCGTAAAACATTCCGAGAATGGAGAGTAAAAAAACAAAATACCGGTAAAGTACTTTGCCTCCCAATAGATATGAGAAAAAGAGACATACACACCAAAAGCAAATAGGACAGTCAAGAAATAATTTCGCCACCCGTATTTTGTGGGCATATCCTGTTGTTCTTCGCACATAGTCGTTTTCACTCCGCGTCGCATTGACCCGCAGCTTTTCTCGCTTCATTAACTCCCGCAATACTAAGCGCTACACAGGTTGCAGGTGCAACTTCCTTAATCATACCTAGACTTTTCAAACTTTTATACATTTTTTTAGTTGGGGGGGCACGCAACAGCACAACCACCTGCAGCAACTACCTTTTCTACCTTTCCCCAACCTCGCCAGTTGCATTATTTCTACGATGTCGCGCCGCTGTCTTTAGCCGTAATGCGTTCAGTCGAATAAAACCGGTCGCATCGGCTTGGTCATAAGCGCCTTCGTCTTCATCGAACGTGACCGTTGCCGTCTCGTACAGACTGTGATTCTCGGATCCACGGCCGACGATCACGACATTACCTTTGTACAGTTTGGCTCGAACCCACCCTGAAACCGGCTTTTGCGTTTCGTCAATCAGTTTTTGCAATGCGAGTCGTTCCGGCGACCACCAATAGCCGTTATAAATGATCGTTGCATATTTAGGCATCAGTTCATCGCGCAGGTGCAAGACTTCACGATCCAGCGTCATTGATTCCATTGCGCGATGTGCGCTGAGCAGAATCGTACCGCCCGGCGTCTCGTAACAGCCGCGAGATTTCATCCCGACAAAGCGATTTTCAACCATATCAAGACGCCCAATACCGTGGGCGCCGCCTATTTCGTTCAAACGTGTGAGTAACGCTGCTGCGGACATCACTTCGCCGTTAACTGCCACCGCGTCGCCGCATTCAAATTCAATCTCTATGTATTCCGGTTCATCCGGCGCGCCAACCAAGGACATCGTGCGCCGCCACATTTGCTCGGACGGCTCAACCCGGGGATCTTCTAGCTCACCACCCTCATAGGAAATGTGAAGTAAGTTAGCATCCATGGAATACGGTGAGGCTTCCCCACGCGTGAAATCTACCGGTATTCGATGCTTTTTACAGTACTCCATCATTGAATTTCGAGTCGTTAATTGCCACTCTCGATGGGGTGCGATGATCTCAATATCTGGCGCTAGCGCTAACGCCCCGATTTCAAACCGAACTTGATCGTTCCCTTTACCAGTTGCACCGTGCGCAATTGCGGACGCGCCACTCGCCTTTGCAATTTCAACCAATCGCTTTGCGATTAACGGCCGAGCAATACTGGTACCTAGAAGGTACTCGCCTTCATAAACCGTATTCGCTCGAAACATCGGAAATACGTATTCGCGTACAAAATCTTCCTTGAGGTCTTCAATATGAATCTCGTGGACACCCATTGCTTGGGCTTTTTCCCGCGCGGATTCGAGTTCTTCGCCTTGTCCTATATCGGCCGTAAAAGTAACGACCTCTAGATGCTTATCTTCCTGCAACCAGCGGCAGATCACGGACGTATCAAGTCCACCGGAATAAGCCAGAACTACCTTTTCCATGTGTTTAGCCAAGTTTTAGCTAGAAAATTATCGAACCAATTGACGTGAACGAAGACAAGCTCAACCCGACAACGATTTGCGAAAATCTCGGATACGTATCGTCAAGAACTTGTGTAGTTCACCCGCAAAATGAGATTTAACGAACGATTCCGCGGCTTCCTACCCGTTGTGATTGATGTGGAAACTGGCGGCGTAAATCCGACACAGCATGCCTTACTGGAGCTCTCACTTGTATTGTTGGAGTGGGAAGCGGATCAGTTAAAGCTAGCGAGCGTACACGCATGGGAAATTACACCTCATCCCGCCACGATCGTTACTGAAGAATCAATCAAATTCACGCAGATCAATCCTAACGATACTGCCCGTCACAGTGTCGCGGAGGAGCACGCTATTCGAGAGAGTTTTCGGCTCGTACGCCGCGCAGTAAAGGAGGCAAAATGCCAGCGCGCTCTGTTAACCGGGCACAATGCGCACTTCGACCATCAATTTGTTTTCAACGCGGCCAGGAGAAACAAGGTTGGGCGTAATCCCTTTCATCCGTTCACGGTACTCGACACCGCCTCGCTAAGTGCCTTAGCTCTCGGTCACACCGTATTGAGTGAAGCGGTGAAACGCTTAGGTATGAACTTCGACGAGAACGCGGCCCATACCGCACGATACGACGCGCAAATGACCGCTAGCGTGTTGTGCGAAATCGTGAACCGATTCGCTTACTCAGCCGTCGCTTGAGCTCGCGACGCAGCATCGTCTAGTAAAGGTTTTAGTTCCTCGTTCTCATGCATTTCTACGATGATGTCACAACCCCCTACTAGCTCACCGTCGACATACAACTGCGGGAAAGTCGGCCAGTTGGCAATCTGCGGTAACGTCGCACGAATATCTGGGTTGCTAAGCACATCAACATAAGCGAAGCGCTGACCACAATCAACCATACACTGTACGGTGCGCATTGAAAAACCGCATTGCGGTGCCGACGGCGAACCTTTCATATAGAGCAGAATAGGATTGTCGCTGATTTGAGCTCGGATGGTGTCTTCGATGCTTGACTCGCTCATAAGTGTCTTAGGTAATCATGCTTGGCAGAACAAGTAAGTTTAGCGATACACTCGTGCAATCATGCAATGTAAGGGTAACCAGATTTCATATCACTTGAACGGCATAAATCAGACGTCATCTCCATAAGATAATCAAACCGACCTCTGAACATCAAAGGTTCATGCCATTTGACCCAACCGCGACCATACGAAGACTTACGGGTAATTGACCTTTCCACTCGTTTTTCCGGTGCGTTTGCCGCACGTCTATTCGGGGATTTCGGCGCTGATGTCGTTCTTGTGGAACCGCCCGAAGGGCACCCAACCCGGCACGAGCCACCGTTTGCAAGTGCCGTCCCTTCAAAGAATGCCAGTGTTGTTCACGCGTTCGTAAACTGGAATAAACGTTCTTTCGTCACGACGTCTCAAGAGGACATTGATGAGTTACTACGCACTGCCGATGTAGTCATAACCACTTCCTTCGATCTCGCTTACCTCAACCGAATCGAATCCGCACTACCAATTGATGCTATTCATCTTTGCTGCACTGCGTACGGCCTACACGGTCCACTTCAAGGGAAAGAGGGAAATAACTTGACATTAAGCTCGCATTGCGGTTGGGCTTCAATCAACGGCTTTCGAGATGAACCACCTCTCGCGATGCCGCGCAATCAACATGGGATTTCTGGTGGCGTTATGGGATATATCGCGGCGTCAGCTGCATTATGTTGTCGCGAATCGCAAACAGAGCCCGAGCGCGTTGATGTAAGCGAGTTGGAGGCATACGCTCTCACCGTACATCCCTGGGGCGTCGCAGCCGTGTACAACGGATTGACTGCCATGCGCGGTCCTGGGGGTGGTCGACCACGCGATACCCCGGGACCACTATGGAATCTTGCAGATGGTCGTATAAACCTTGGCTTGGCAGATTTTCACAACTGGACGAAAGCGATGGAGGTTTGTGGCGTCCCCGATCAAGGTCAAAGATCCGAACTGATCCCTGATTTCGGAAGGCACTCCCAGGACCTACGGGAGGTTGTGCAGGCTCTTGCTAAGTCATTACCAAACTTACAGCGGTGGCCTGTTTTTCACGCGCTCGCAAACCTGCGTTGTGTAACCGGAGTTGTTCAAGATATAGATGATCTGCTAAAAAACGAGCATCTTCGCGCGCGCAAATTTTTCAGCCGAACGAGTGTTGCAGACAAACATGTTCGAGTGTCGGGCGCACCTGCGAAACTTCTGCCGTCGCCTTGGCAAATCCGTTCGCCCGCACCAAAACTAGGCGAGCATACGCAAAACATCGACATGGTGACACGTACGCCACCGACCGAACCGCAACGTTCTCGCATGCTTGATACTGAACCACTTTCCGGCGTGCGCGTATTGAGTTTTGGCCAGGCGTGGTCAGGCACATTTGCAACAGAGTTACTAGCCTTGCTTGGCGCCGATGTCGTGCAAATCGCGTCGGTCAAACACCCTGACGCATTTCGGCGCATCAGCAATCGCGTGCCGGCTGGGGTGCGCGACGAAGCACGGACGCAACATCCTCCAAATACGCAAGGCCATTACAACTCCGTCAATCTTCACAAACGTGAGATTGATCTTGATCTCACGCATCCCAAAGGTCAGGAAATTCTTTGGGATTTGTTGCCGCGATTCGATGTGCTCGTCGATAACTTCAGGCCTACCGTACTACCGCGTTGGGGCATCACTCTAGAAAGCCTGAATGAACTCAAACCAGGCATGATATGGGCATCTATTTCTGGCTACGGCGAATCCGGACCCTATAGCCACTATCCAGCGAACGGCGCGACGACCGAACCTATGTCCGGACTTTCGTCAATTCATGGTTACGACGGCGACTTAGGCATGAATACGGGGGGACTGTATCCAGATCCCATTAGTGGTTATTTTCTTGTCGCCACGATTATGGCCGCGTTGCATCATCGCGATCGCACAGGTAAGACGCAACGCGTCGATTTATCTATGATGGAAGCCGTCTCTGCAACGATTGGGGACGCGGTCATGGAATACGAAGCATGTGGCGTCATGCCGCAGCCGAGAGGCAATAGGCATCCAGTACACGCACCGCACAACATATATAAAGCGGCCGGATCGGACTGGATCGCAATCGGTGTTGAGACTGGGGATATGTGGCTAGCGCTCGCGGCGATTGTCGGTCATAAGCAGCTGCAATCGCCTGAACTAGCCGATGGATCTCGCCGGAAAGCGCAGGAAGCAAAAATTGACGAGATTCTGAGTGCGTGGGTTCTGGATCAAAATGCGAACGAGCTCGCCGCCCAACTACGCGATGCTGGTATATGCGCTTCGCGAGTCGTACCGTTAATCGAACTGTACAGCAAACCTGACAACCTACTTCAAGAAGCGGGATTCATCCAGGCCATTGATCACCCTGAAGCTGGTACCAACTGGATGCCAGGACGACCATTTCAATTTTCATCTTTTGAGATGTCGCCAATCAAACCTTCGCCCTGTGTGGGTCAGCATAGTCTGGAAATTTTTACCAATGAGTTAGGGATCAGTGCAGATGCATACAGGTCGCTGGTCGACGACAACATCACAGGCACGCTTGATGAACGACTTGACAACTAACCTGTCTAAAAACGACCGAATTGACGCCTAACGGTTATCCATCGCCTATGTCAGAAACAACGCCAACTCTTTAATCTTGCGATCACGACATAGCGATGCTCTTCAGCGTTACTTATAGTCAATTTGCGCTTTATATGGGACATCGTACTCTATCCAATTTCATACAAACCTAACTCCTGTCTTGAATGACTAAGCGAACTTCCCTAGCGTTATGGGTACATTGATTTGAGCTCTTTCGATTTCGATGTGGTACACGACCGCAAGCGCACAGCAAGTTCTAAATGGTTAAAGTACGGTGAACGCGATGTGCTTCCGTTCTGGGTCGCCGATATGGATTTCAACACACCGGAATTCATCTTAGATGCCATACGAGCACGTATAGATCTTCCCGTACTCGGCTATACCGATCCGCCCGATGCCCTCATAGGTACGTTCATTGACTGGGCGGAACGTCGTTATGGTTGGCAGATACATCCAGATTGGCTTATTGACTTCACATCACTTGTACCAGGGTTGAATGCGGCGGTGAGGACAGTAGGAGAAGATGGCGATGCTTTAGTCATCTTGGTACCCATCTATCCACCATTTCTAAAGACGGCGGCGATTAATCGACGCGCGCAAATCTTGTCGTCACTCGTCGTGCAGAAAGGCAAGTGGGTCATGGATCTTGACGACATAGAACGTAAAACCAGAGCTGCGAACGTGCGATCCATTGCCATCAGCAACCCCCAGAATCCGACAGGCCGTGTCTACGACTCTGACGAGCTACGCGCATTCGGCGAGATCTGCCTCCGTAACGACACTGTGATCATCAGCGACGAAATTCATTGGGGATTGTGTCTAGAACGTGGCTCGCGTCATATACCCATTGCGACTCTCAGCGACGAGATCCAAGAGCATACGATTTCGTTGATATCCCACACCAAGAGTTACAACATTGCCGGCCTGCAAAGCGCATTCGCTGTTATACGAAATCCGGATTTACGGAAGCGTTTTAAAACGGCCATGGATGGGTGGATGAGTGGCGTATCGCCTTTGGCATATGCCGCAGCGATTGCGGCTTATGCGGATCGCTCGACTTGGTTGCCTGAGCTGCAAACCTACTTACGTGCAAACCGAGATTTGTTAGAACGAACTGCCGGTGAACTCGCGAACCTTGATATGAAACATGTCGAAGGTACACATCTCGGATGGTTGGATGCCCGCGCGATTCCTGTACGCGATCATGCAGCCTATTTCGAATCGCATGGTTTAGGTTTCTCGGACGGTACGGAATTCGGTACGCCAGGCTTTGTACGGTTCAATTTCGCCGCGCCGCGCGTTGTACTCGAACGTGGCTTACAGCGATTGTGTCAGGCATCGGCATGTGCGCCTGCACACTGAATAGGTTTGAACTTTCTAATGTACCGCTTAAACTATTAGCTTTGTAGAGTAGCCGTTCGGCTACTTTTTTCTTTGTATTACGAGCAACTGTTTCAGAGGATTGAGCCATGACGAACATCATGCCAACATATAACCGCTATCCGGTCACTTTTGTGAGCGGTAAAGGGTCGTACCTCACAGCGGACGACGGACGACGGTATCTTGATGGTCTGTCAGGCATCGCTGTATGTGTACTCGGGCATGCTCATCCAAAAGTTGCTCACGCGCTCGCAACGCAAGCTAAGACGCTTATTCATACCTCGAATTTGTATGGAATCCCCGAACAAGAAAAACTTGCCGCGACGCTGTGCGAAGTCAGCGACATGGACAACGTGTTCCTCTGCAATTCCGGCGCCGAGGCCAACGAAGCTGCATTAAAACTTGCGCGTAAATATGGCAACGATCGCGGCATTGAAGTACCCACTACCCTGGTCGTCGAAGGCAGTTTCCATGGGCGAACACTAGCCACGTTGACCGCAACCGGACAAGCCAAAGTACGAGCTGGTTTCGACCCGCTTCCCCAGGGATTCGAGCACGTGCCATTCGATGATGTGGCTGCCGTGGCAGAACGCAGCAGCGACCCCAACGTGATCGCGATGCTAGTCGAGCCGATTCTCGGCGAAGGTGGCGTATGCGTCCCAGCAGACAACTACCTTGCAGAACTACGCAGCATATGTGACGCCAACGATATGCTGCTTATGTTGGATGAAGTGCAGACCGGTAACGGTCGCACGGGCAAGTATTTCGCCTACCAACACAGTTCGATTCTTCCCGATGTGGTCACGACTGCAAAAGGTTTGGCTAATGGCGTTCCGATCGGCGCTTGTCTTGCTCGTGGACTCGCAGCCGAGATTCTGATCGCAGGTACTCATGCGAGCACGTTCGGCGGCAATCCATTGGCCTGCGCTGCAGCCAACGCGACCCTTGAAGAGCTTCGAAATGGAGTCATTGAGCACGCAGCTACAACAGGTCAAGCGATGCGAGAGGCCTTCGTCGAAAATCTCAATGATGCCAATAACGTCAAAGAAGTTCGAGGAAAAGGCCTGATGATCGGTATTGAATTGACTCAACCGTGCGCTGATTTAGTCTTAAAGGCCATGGATAAAGGCTTGCTCATCAACGTCGCCGCAGACAATGTCGTTCGCTTGTTACCACCACTGAACATTTCAACGGAAGACGCTGAGCTCATGGTTGAGATTGTGACCGAGCTCATCAAAAGTCACGTCTGATGAGTCGCCATTTCCTGCAATTAGGCGATTTCACTCGCGAAGAACTGCACCACCTCATTCAACGCTCAATTGAGCTCAAACGCTTCCAGCGTGATGGCATACCGCACGAGTCGTGCAAGCGTAAAACCATGGCGATGATTTTCGAATTGAGTTCGACCAGGACGCGCGTTGCGTTCGAAACGGGTATGGCACAACTCGGCGGCCACGCGTTATTTCTAAACCCACGCGATACACAGCTCGGGCGCGGCGAGCCAATCAAGGACACAGCTCGCGTACTCGCCCAAATGGTTGATATCGTCATGATTCGCGCGAAACGACACGCAACAATCGAAGAATATGCCCGCCACTCCGACGTACCCGTCATTAATGGCATGAGCGACGAGTTGCACCCTTGTCAATTGTTAGCAGACATCATGACCGTTACGGAAAGACGTGGTGGCATGCAAGATTGTCGTGTCGCGTTTGTCGGCGACGGTTACAACATGTGCCAATCGTTTATTGAAGCGTCACAGATGATTGACTTTGATCTAGCGATCGCTACGCCACCTGGCTATCGACCCAAAGAAAAATATCTCGACCTTAGTAAGCGTGTTCGAATGGCGAAATCCCCTGAAGAGGCCGTCAACAACGCGGACGTTGTGGTTACCGACGTATGGTCGTCTATGGGGCACGAAAACAATGCCGATCGTATTGCAGCGTTTGAGGGCTTTCAACTAAATGCTCATTTGCTTGATCGAGCCAAGGCGGATGTCGTGTTTCTGCATTGCCTCCCGGCACATCGTGGCGAAGAAGTAGACGACAACGTGATTGACGACCCGCGTTCAGCTGTTTGGGATGAAACAGGTAATCGACTCCACACGCAAAAAGCGCTCATTGAATTCCTACTTCAATGAGTTTCAACTCGAACCGACCCGTTCTAGCCGAGCTAACTTGGATGCAAGTTCGGCGTAACCACCGGCATCGGCCCAGCCCGCGCCTGTTCCATTGAATTGAAGTTCGCGCAATGTAGGGTCAGCGCCGCGTTCAATCAACCAATCAACAACCGATTCATGGCCTTCAAAAGCTGCCCAATGCAATGCGGTTTGCTTTAGATGGTTTACTGCATTTACGTCTAGGCCCGCATCAAGCAGCGATTGCATCACGGCGAGCTCCTGGGTTTTCGCTAATGCAATGAACGCTTCGACAACGCTGCCGTCTGTCATATTCAGATCTGCAACCACCTGGTCTACTGAACCAGCGTCCTGCGCGTCCAATAATTCAAACAGCACCTGATAACCAGGATCAATCTTCGCACCACCTTTAACCAATGCGCGGACCATGGCGATTTGTTGTTGCGGAGATTCAACGACTCCGCTCGAAAGTAATAAACCAAGGGTGGTTTCTCCAGGTCCACCGCGATAGGTGTAGCAAACGGCGTTGGGGTCGCAACCTTGTTCCAGTAGTAACTCAATGATCTGTACAGCATTGGATGGCGTTTTTTGGCGCTCAGATTCAAAGCCGTTGACCCCAATGTAATTCATCAACGTGCAGCGATGTGGACGTTGCGAACGGGCTGATTTGAAATGCGGATGGGATTTCAGCAACTCACGCAGAGTCGGTTCGTCACCAGCTGCGATGGCGTCGGCCGCTCGCTCAAAAGCGCTGATGTCATTGTTAGATAGACGCGAACCTCGGGTGCTGAACTCAGCATCGGTCACATAAGCGGCCAATGCGTCGAGAACTCGCCCATTGCTACTTGTCGTCGCATGTCGGATGGCTAATTCAACGACGGTATCCCCGTCAAAGTTCTGATTCCTCACATCGCCGCCAAGATCCAACAATCGCCGCAAGGCCCATGCATCGTCCGCTAATACGGCACGATGCAGCGCGGTTTCACCTTGGTAATCCAAAACATTGGCATCAAGCGGAGCCTTCAGAAGCAAGTTCAATGCGTTTCTTGAACCGTGCTTCATTGCTTCGTGAAGCCAAAGATTGTCGTGGTACGTGATCGAGTGCGTCTCTGTGACTTTATCAAGCAACTGCATTGCTTCTGACTCTCTTTCTTGAAAACAGGCGCCTACAAAGCGTTCGAATACGCCTACAGCATGACGATCTGCGCCATAGGTCAACAAGACGTTAACAAAATCGGTACGACCGAACGCCGTCGCGACAGCTAGTGGCGTTCTATCGCCCTCATCTGTGGCATCGAGCTTTGCCCCACCATCCAAGAGCGCTTCGAGTGTTGAAACTGCCACACCACAATGAATCGCTTCGTGCAACGCATTCCCACCCATACCAAAGACGGTTTTGTCCCAATTCGGATTCGCGCCGCTTGCTAAGAGTCGCTCGACTAATGCGAAGTCGTGAAACTGCAAGCTATGCGTTAGAGCATGACATAAGTGCCATTCTGGCGGATCGGCTGCAATCAAGACGTCAAGCGCTTCTAGATCACGCCACCGAATAGCCTCCCACATGGCACTACCTTCGTATAGGGTAGGACCGTCAGCGATATCCGCACCCGCATCAAGCAATCGTTTCGCGAGTTTGGCATCTCGAGCACAACCAATCGCACCACTTAGGCACGTTCTATAACCTCGAATCGACGTTTGTTCGCACATACCCGCATTTGGATTCGCGCCTTTGTCGAGCAACTGGTCTACCAATCTACGACGTAAGGATTTCAAGACTTCATATTCGTTCCCAAATGTCGAACAACATAGGTAAACTAAAGGAGCAACGTACAAAGGCGTTAATGGTTCGTTAACTGCCGCTTCATTGATTTGGTTATCTGATTCATTGACGTCAAGTAACGCCAGTCTCACACCAAGCGAATTTAGATCCTCCCGCCATTTCTTGGATTGGCCTTGGACTGGCGAGTTGATCCCAGTAAATGCGTGCATGGTTGTCCATCGCCTTGCGTCCTCCCCTGCTGCCCAACTTGATGCATCGCGTTTCATTGAATCCCAATCCTCATAGCGCCATTCAATGGCAATACAGTCACAGGCAGCGCGAAGATCAACCGATTGCTTGCTTTCGGCACCGAATGCTCGCTGCATACGACTGAGAGCAGATTGCCTACCTTTGACTGCGTCGGCGAGTAGAGCTAACGCGCTTCGAAAAAAGGTATCCAGAACTACGGGTCGCTCGTACACCTCGACATACTCCATATCTATATCTATCTCTTGGGGGCTATCGTAGAGTTTGACAAAGCCAATCGCCTATTAGTTTTAACGATAAAACACTGACTTTTACAAGCGAAACGAGGGATTGCTAATTCACCGCCTTGATTTTTTCATCACGATTGAGCGCGTGTCAAGTCCAGACACTGTATTGAGCCTAGCGATTAAGTAAACGGCACGATAGATTTAAATCACTAAGCCTATTACCCAAAACATAGTTGTTAGATTACCGAAAGCATATTGTTAGAATGACATCAATTGAAGGGCTTTAATTGACAGATTCCAAATACTGTACAAATTTCCCTTACCAGCTCTTTACAAATAAAGAGCAGATCCATCTACTGAATTAAAAGTTAGTAGGTAGTATGAAATTGGAGAATAGATGCCAGACCGCAGCGAAGTGCTACCTGATTCCTTGGTGCAATCAGACCACTCACATGGATCCGGGTTAGGACGTCACACCCAAGCAAGAAGCCCCGAGGTGTCGCCACCGGGCGTATGGAATGTCATTCGACGCAACCACCAAACCATACCTTTTGATCGAAATCGAATCTTCAAAGCGATAACAAAGGCATACGTAAGTGAATTGGGTGAGGAAACTACCCATACCAATGCTATCCAAGCTCTTATTGATCGGGTAACTAATAACGTACACGAGAGTTTGGTTTCTCGCTATCCACAGGGCGGGCATATTCACATTGAGGAGATCCAAGACAACGTCATTGCGCGATTGATAGACGCCGAACAGCGAGCGGTTGCGGAGTGCTACTCGAAGTACCGCCAACAACGCAAAATAGAGCGCGACAACGATGCATTAATGCAATCACCCAACGATCCTATCGTTCATGTCGTTACCAAAGACGGCCACACGGCTCCTGTCAATTGGGATCAACTACGTCATCGCGTTGCTGAAGCATGCGCAGATGTCCCCGACATCAACGACCAGCTTCTATTCGAAAACATCAAACGAAATATCCGCGAAGGAATGCCTGATCGTGAACTGAAACAAGCGATGGTAGATTCAGCCACGGATATGATCAAGGTTGACCCGAATTACGACACCGTCGCAGCACGTTTTCTTCTTATTCAACTGAGAGAGGAATGCCTGGGGCTACTCAATATTCCCATCGGCGGGCGCTCGTTTATGCCCGATACTCATGGCGACCTACAGGATGCTTATGGTACGGTGCTAATCCACACTTTGAAATACGGTGTTAAAAAGGATCTACTTGACCCACGTTTACTTGAGTTTGATCTAAACAAGCTTGGTCAATCACTAGTTGCCGACCGGGACATGCAATTCGATTTTCATGGTTTACAGGTGATCTACGATCGTTACCTGCAACAATCGGACAGCACCCGATTTGAAATGCCGCAAATATTTTGGATGCGCGTGTCCATGTTTCTCGCGATCAATGAAGAAGATCGCGAAGCGCGTGCCATTGAGTTTTACAACACACTGTCATCGTTCCGCTTCATTCCATCAACGCCAACCTTGTTCAATGCAGGTACGACCCATCCACAACTGTCCTCCTGCTACATCTCGACCGTAGAGGACGATCTCGAATCAATTTTCGGTGCACAAATCTATGGCAACGCCATGTTGCAGAAATGGGCTGGGGGCATGGGCAACGATTGGACGCCGGTGCGAGCGATGGGATCCGACATAAAAGGCACGAACGGTAAATCGGACGGCGTGGTGCCATTTATTAAAGTGGTCGATGCCACCGCAAAAGCCGTGAATCAAGGTGGTAAACGGGCCGGTGCGGTTTGCAGCTATCTTGAAACCTGGCATCTTGATATCGAAGAATTTCTTGATCTTCGCAAGAATACGGGCGATCCAATGCGCCGTACGCCGAATATGAACACGGCAAACTGGATTCCTGATTTGTTTATGAAACGCGTCGAACAAAACGCCGACTGGACGCTGTTCTCACCGAGCGATGTACCCGATTTACACGACTTATACGGTAGAGCGTTCGAGGCGCAATACGAGCACTATGAACGACTGACAGAGACGGGCGATATCGCGCTCTTCAAGCGGGTCAATGCGAACGATCTCTGGAAAAATATGCTGCGTGCCTTGGCCGAGACCGGGCATCCATGGATGACATTCAAGGATCCATGCAATATCCGGTCGCCCCAGCGCCACGTAGGGCGTGTCCATTCATCAAACCTGTGCACGGAAATAACGCTCAATACCTCAAGAGATGAAATCGCGGTATGTAATCTTGGTTCGATTAATTTACCCATGCTCGTTGACGACACCGGAGAGCTCCATCAAGAAGATCTTCGCGCGACGATTCGGCACGGCATCCGCATGCTTGATAACGTAATTGATATTAATTTCTATGCGATTGACAAGGCCGCAAACTCTAATCAGCGGCATCGTCCGATCGGTTTGGGTCTCATGGGATTTCAGGATGTGCTCTATAAGAGACGACAACCCTACGATTCGAACGACGCTATTGAATTCGCTGATCGCTCAATGGAACAGATTTCCTACTATGCTATTGAGGCTTCATCAGACTTAGCCCAAGAACGCGGCCCATATCCGTCTTACGAAGGTTCCCTCTGGCATCAAGGCATCTTACCGATCGACTCGCTTCAACTCCTAGAAGACGAACGTGGATCAGAATATGTGCTGCTAGACCGATCACAAACGATGCCATGGGATGAATTACGTGAGCGCCTTGCTCGACAAGGCATGCGTAATTCCAACGTCATGGCCATCGCCCCAACGGCAACGATCGCCAATATCGTCGGCTCAGTCGCGTCCATTGAGCCCTTTTTTATGAACACATTCGTGAAACAAAATATGTCTGGATCGTTCCAGGTGGTCAATCCATATCTCATTACCGAATTGAAAGAGCTCGGGTTATGGTCGACTGAGCTGTATGACTTGATTATGGACTTGGATGGCGACTTGACAGATATCAAGATCATTCCACAGGATCTCAAAGATCTGTACAAGTCTGCGTTTGAAATTGGTAATCCGGCCTTGATAGAGTGTGCAGCACGACGCCAGAAATGGATTGATCAGAGCCAATCGCTCAATCTTTACGTTGATCCAAATCGAGGCGTGACTCCTCGCGAGGTCAAGTTGTGGTACATCAATGCATGGAAGCTAGGTTTGAAGACCACCTACTATCTACATTCTCGTAGCGCGACCAATGTTGAGAAAACGTCAGCTGTTGACGATCGGCTTAGCTTCGTCAAAACAGAATCACCGCAACTCAATCAATCGACAGGGATGACGTCAGCCGAAGATGAAGCGAGTTATGAGTTCTGCGACGTTAATGATCCGACTTGCGAATCGTGTGGCGGTTGATTAGTTACTACCTAACATGCGTTTAAGGGTCTTGATTTTTTCCTCTTTACAGGAGAACCGCACTCGCTAACGAATCGATTAAATCCTAGTGTTGTGTTGCGATTACGATTACTTGCTGTTGAACAGGAGAAGCCACACTAGAACAAAGTAAAGCTAATCTCGCCCAATTAGAAAAGTAGCATAGCGAACGGGTTGACGAGCTTAATACCAAGTTAGCGGACGCGGAGGACCGCAGGAATGACGAGATAGACGACCTCGCCAAGTTAACAAGTCATAAGGAACTTATTAAGAAAAACACGGCGTTACATAGCGAGATTGAACCTAACCCTCTACTTGTTAGATTCATGGAGGAATCGGAATCCTTAGAGAAATAAATTCGTCAATTACGGACAGACATAGCAGAAATTGGTCATCAGCTCGCTTCGCCTGACCTAGACCAAACTAGCGAGTTAGCGACCCAGTTACTAACTCAACTGGAAAGTAAAGCATTGGAATTGTCAAACCAAAAAGGACTTGAAGAGGGCGCAAAAGACGGTAGCTAATGTTCAATACCAAGAGGAGATAGTGCAACAAGACGTTAATATAGATTCGCCGTTGAATTTACCGAAGCTACGATTAAAACAGGGCGGCACCCTGTTAGAACCAGATAACAGTGCTATTGCACATTGGATCGAACGAATGTCGGTAGACAATCTCGACGAGGACTTGGTAGATCCGTGGTTATGGAAGGCGTGGGAAGACGCGGTAGGTGACGTCTATACGGCCTTTCCAAAATGGGCCGACGACTTGTTATTCAGTACTACCAACGGTGAGCATATGCCACTTGTTAAAGCATATGAAATTAAAACATACGTGGACGGGTTATCGACAGGAAGTACTACGTCGTTAGGTAAAGGTCAATCCGTGGTTAGGCAAATTATTCAGACTGGCACGGGTTCTAGGCAGTATTTCGGTCATAGACGGGAGTTAGGTATAGACGTTCAAGGCGATATTCTTACTGTGCATTGATCGCTTCCTACGGGTGATGAATTTACGGAAGCAGAAGCAAGGTTGTTTGTCCGCAAGCGTGCGTTTACAACAATGACGCATGAGTTCGCCCACGCGTTAGACACTGCGATTAACTCGAATTAGACGCTCGTTGCGATAGGGCGATTCCCGATTTGAAATTCCCGAAGACGTAGCGGAACAGGCGGAGAGGGCGCGACATGAATACATTGATCGGACGGAAAAGTACCCAGAAGGCCACGGTCAGGAAGGTAATGTGAAATCGTGCCACCCTCACAGCAAATTCCTTATGTGCACCATACAGACGATTACTTTGAACCCTATCAGTCAAGAGTGTATTACGCGTAAGACACATGGGAAACATCACCCGAGTACTTCACTGTCAATGTTCAAAAGTACTTGACATCGAAATATCGGTACTACGACGATTCAATCAAACCAGATGACGTCAATATCGAATCCGCAAGTCACCGTTCAAACACGCCTTACGGGAAATATCGGAAACATCTTGAAAGGAAGGCGCCAGAGCTGTTAAAACTGCTCGATTTGTTATTCGATGACAGTAGCGATCGTATGGCGAAGCGACTTGGCAAGGAACCGTCAGCGGATGACGGTCAGTCGTTATTGATGATGACTTGATTAATGATTTAGGTAAAGGGTTATTTACCCCACAAGAATTTAATCCTGCGAGTTAGCGAATTCGACCGAGTATTGGCCATCTAGTTTTCGACTGATCAATACCTGGTAAAAATCAGCATCAGTCTTTATTTTTCTCATGATAGGCAGGGGATCAATCACTATCTCGGTATTTTCAGGCAATCCTAGCGCCTTCGCTACTTTTTTAGGATCCGCGTTGTCGATAAACTGAAAATCACTATCCGTTTCGATGAGTTCGATTAGCCTCTCAAGCGCTGGCGTGAATTTCCTTGACGATGTCTTGCTAACAGTCAGTGTACCATTGGCCCAAGTTAGGTTGAATGGATCGAAATTCCACTCATCCTCGTACATGGGCGTAAGTGTCGCAGTAATGCTCATATAAGGGCCTCGATTTTTCCTCTTTAAAGGAGAACCGCACTCGCTAACGAGTCGATCAAATCCTAGTATAGTATTGCGATTTCACTTGGTTGTTAGGTTTGAATTATTAATCAAAAAAGTAATAATGCCGTCGAGTCGTATTGGCACTACTGATACGCCAGCTCAATTAGCTGCTTTATGTCTATTTAAGGGGGTGGTCACACTTGCGGTTAGCGAATTGGAATTCAGATATTGATCTGACAAACCAAGCAAACAACCGTCGAAGTGTTGACACCAACAAGGCAACTGCACTTAGGGAATCCTTTCCTCAGCAAGATCCAGAGGCTTCTAAGCCAGTCGTTTCAGTACAACCAGAGTCAGATAAACAAGAAAGACTACTGGCGCCGTTGAACGATGACTTTTCCAATGCGTTTGCTACAACGCAACGCGTTGAAGTCGACGAAAAGGCGATGATCAATTGTCGAGCCGACCTTAATCAGCTCATTCCGTTCAAATACGTATGGGCTTGGGAGAAATACCTGCTTGGACGTAGGAATCACTGGATGCCTGACGAAATTCCTATGCAGAACGACATTACGCAATGGAAAAGTGAGGGCATCCTAACTGAAGACGAACGTAAAGTGGTCAAGCGGAGCCTTGGTTTCTTTTCGACGGCAGATTCGCTCGTCGCGAATAACATCGTACTAGGTGTTTATCGCCTCATCACAAACCCTGAATGTCGTAATTACCTTCTACTACAAGCCAGCGAAGAAGCATTACACACGCACGCTTATCAGTATTGCATTGAGTCGCTCGGCATGGATGAAAGTGAACTTTTCAACATGTATCGAGAAATTCCCTCAGTCGGTAATAAGTCAGCTTGGGCTCTCAAGCAAACCAGCATGCTTGCAGACCCCCATTTCACAACAGGAACCCTGACAGCAGATCGCCAACTACTTGAGAACCTCATTGCCTATTACTGTGTCGTTGAGGGTATCTTCTTTTATTGCGGTTTCGCGCTGATATTGTCTATGGCACGGGAAGGAAAAATGATCAATACCGCTAAGCAATTCGAGATGATCATGCGCGACGAGTCCATGCACATTAATTTCGGACTCGATATGATCAACCAGATCAAGCTTGAAAATCCGCATCTGTGGGATATTGACATGCAACAAACCGCGACGCGTATGATCAAGGAAGGTCTAGAGCTTGAAGTCGCTTACGCGGAAGACACCATGCCACAAGGCATTCAAGGCATGAACGTCGAATTAATGACACAGTATTTGCAGTATATTGCGAATCGTCGATTTACCTCGTTACAGTTGGCTGAACAGTACGACGTTCAGACAAACCCCTTCCCTTGGATGACTCGCACAATTGACCAGCAGAAACAGGTGGCGTTTTTTGAGCAAAATGTCGCCGACTATCAGATCGGCGGCGGCATTCAGTGGGATAGCGGTGAGTGGTAAAGGTTTCTTGAATCCTAGTTAGACGCCAAGGTTTACGCTAAAACCCTACGTAGGGCATCAACGAATGCTAAAGGTTGATCCAAGAAAACGTGGTGCTGCGCTTCCTCAATCCGTTCGGTCGCCACTAGATTAGGCAACAACGACTCGGTATACCTCAAGGACTCTTCGGTAAACGACTCGCTTTCTGCGCCATAAACGATACTTACCGGCAGATTAAGGTGCATATAGTCTTCCGGTACGGCATCCGCGTGCTTCAATACAAGTGGTAATTCCTCATCGAATTTCCAACCCCAACCGTTATCCAGATAGCACAGTGATTTCCGCCCGATGTACTTTAACAGGTAGTCGTTAGAGCAAGGCTGCGGCGGAAATAAACGAAATCGAGATTCCGCCTCCTCCCGACTACGATAAACCTTAGCCCGACCGCCACCCATGACAGGATAGTTTGGCTCTGGCTCGTTGGGGTCGCGAATGCCTGAGTCGACTAGTACAAGCGAACCGAAACGATCAGGCCGAACACCCGCCGCCTTTACTGCCATACGACCTCCGAAACTATGCCCCACAACAATGACTTGATCATCTAAATCAGCCGCATCGCAAACTGCCACAATTTCGGAGGTATACGTTACGGGGTCGTACTCGTAACGAAAATCGGAATCGCCCATACCGGTCAGGTCCATAGCCACAACGTAATAATCTGGCAGAAGCTGCGGCGCAATGAAATCCCACCAATGTTTGTGCGCGTTCATCCCATGGATGAGCAAGACACCTGGTCCATCACCTGGTTTGCCCCAACATTGGAACGCTACATCGCACTCCTCAACCACCACCGTCCGTTGAACCGCTTCCGTTTCAATGGCCGTCCAGAACCAATCAGGAATACTGTTGGCAGTTGGCCGTTCCCAGCGCGCCATATTTACTAACTCCTTATGTCGCGATGACGCTCGGTACAAGTAAAGTACTGGGATACATCCCAAAACCTCTACCTAAACACCGCTTGTTGTTACCATGCACTAAATATCATTATGTATCCATTGCTGTCCATCGCTTGCCAGAGTCTCCTTTTTGACGACTCTTGTTTACGCAGTTAATTTGTGACGATAACTACCTTGTTTGCTCGCTTTTTCAATCGTAAACCAAGGCTAGACCACTCTAATGCACAACGCCGTATTGAAGCGTTGGCATTGCTGGACGAAACTGACCGCGACACGTTCATCAAAGTGGCGCAGGAAGACGCCGACCTTGAAGTACGAACTGTTGCGGTAAAGAAACTCTCTGCCGTCGAAGATCTGGCGCAGTTTCTTGATGATGTTGATCTGGCAGATGAGGTGGTAAAGCTCATTTGCGTTCAAATTGATTTTCAGCACCCCTTGCTGAGTCATGAACGAGTCCGACAGTACATGTTCGACCGCATTGAAAGTGGTAAAGAGTTGGTCGAACTGGCACAGCGACAGACTTCTCCTGAGGCCATTGCAGAGACGATCTTCAGCGCGAAATTGCCTTCTCATCGTAAGGATGCTGTCGAACTCATTACTCAAGTTGATGTGCTCCACCATTGCGAACGTATTTCGCGCAATAAAGACAAGGCGCTATATCGCAATATTCGAGATCGTGTACTCGAAATCAAGCGTCTGCAAACAAAACGAGAAGAGACGTTTACTCGCGCTGAGCAGCTCATTGATTCAGCTACGAGAACAAGCGCTACCGATACCCACTATGAGTCATTGCGAGATGCGCAAGAGAAAAGTTGGGATGCCATTCTTGACGAACTAACGAATCTCAACGATCAATTACGCGTTGCCAATATCGAAAGCCTTGATCTGGATATGCTGCGTACGCGCTTTCCTAAGCGAGTACAAGCGGCAACCAAAAACGGCGCGGATCCCCACCGATTTGCCGAGATTGTTGCTAAGCTCAAAGCATCGAACGACCAGGACGATGCGCTAGAAGATGCAGAACGAGAATGGCTAGAAGCGCTGCGCCTTCAAAGAGCTCCGCTAGACATATCCAATGAATTCTTCGAACTGACAGCTCGTATTCGATCGGCGCAAAAGAACGACGCTAGGCGCGGTCGTTTGGCGGAAGTTTTTGAAAGAATCAAAGCGCTCGAATTGGCCTTGCCGGACACCAATGCACGGGAAAACTGGCCAGAAGTATGGACAGTGCGCAAACGAGCCAAGGAGCATTCTCAGAACATTGAGCGGTTCTTAAGTCGACGCGACTTCCTGGCGTTGGACTCAAGTACGCAGACAACATGGCGCGAACAACTTACTAACTTAGCCGCAAATAGTCAGTCGATTGTGCAGCGAGTTGACGATTTACTCGACGCCACCTTCAAGAACATCGACAAATCACTGCCTGTGCTTAAAGAGCACATTGACGAAGGGTCGTTGCAGCAAGCTCTTAGCACAGAACGACACATACGAAACCTCATCCTGCAATTGCCTGAAACAGCGCGTAAGAAACAGTTTGATGCGCTTGCACCGTTTTCCTCGGAATTGAAACAACTTCTCAACTGGCGGGCCTTTGCCACCAAGCCAAAGCGTGAAGAGCTGTGCGAACGGATTGAAGCGCTTGCTCAATCGCCGCTCGAACCACAACAGCAATTCAATGAAATGCGCACGTTGCGAGCCGAATGGAACGCCCTAGGTTCACCGAGTAATCGGGATGAGGTAGCGATGCAAAAACGCTACGATATCGCTGCTGAAAATGCATGGCAGATCTGTGCTGAGTGGTTCGAACAGCAAAAACAGATTCGCATTGAAAATGGCAACCGTAAAGAAGCACTCGCTCGCAAGCTTGAACAGTTCGCCGAAAATAACGATTGGGAATCGCCGGACTGGCGCGAAGTGCAGCACTTGCTTAGCCAACATCTGAAACAGTTCAAAGAGATTGGCGAGGCCGATCGCTCTCGACGTCGTAGCATCAGCAAACGCTTCTTTAACGCATATCAAGCCATTCGCGACCGTTTGACTACGCACCGGGAAGCTACTAGCAAGGCAAAAGGGGAACTTATTGAGCGCGCTCGCAAAATCTGTGAAGATGAACACCTCGACGATTACGGCCGTATTGAACAAATCAAATCGTTACAAGCAGAGTGGAAAACGGTAGGCGCGACCTTCCACAAGGCTGAAGAACGACTCTGGTCAGAGTTTCGAGAACTTTGCAACTCTGTATTCGAGAGTCGCCGAATGCAACGCGAGGAACGAAAAGAGACGATTTCTCGTCATATGGAGGACGCCCAAATACTCGTTGACAAACTGTTACAACGAGCGCTTAAGGAGAAACAAAATTTCAATGTGGACGAGGTTCATGAAGTTGAAAAACAACTTGACGACATGGTCCTCCCGACGCGCATCAGAAAAGATCTCGACCGAAAGCTAGCACAAGTGGACGACCTTCTGGCCGACCAAAAACAGGCCGCGCTACAGATGCAGGTCGGTGAACGTCTGCGTCTATTGCTCGAAAAAGACGTAGAACTGTCAGGCTATGAGGCGACCAACTCCGCGATTCCCGTCGAGTGGTATGACGCGATTGAAAACGACATGGTCTTATTTGAATCACGCGTACCCCTCAACGATGATTCGACATTACTTGATGTTGTGCTAAGAGCTGAAATTCAGGCCGACATCGAACCAACGTCAACTGAAGACGAGGAGCGTCGTTTGCAGCTGCGTGTGGGCGAATTAGCAACGACCATGGGTCGTGCTAAAGTTTCGAAATCGCAGATTGTTGAAACCCTGATTCGAGATTGGGTAGGGATCGCTCACGGCGAACAACCATTGCGCGAGCGATTCAATCGCGCGATAGACGTATTAATCAGCCGCTTGGGTAATTAGCGAAGCGTTAGTCGCGTCACTCGGTGGTTCGCGTCAAGCTCAACCACAACATCAGCTTGAACAGGAACATCTTGCTGCATCCATTGGGTCAGTCGCTGATAGTATTGCACGAATTCTTCAACCCAATCAGCATCTTTACGCTGCGACGGCGGACGCTCTTGTTCCTGTTGCAGACGCCATTGTCGGACGCTGGTCATGTCTGGAACCTGTATATAGACGAGGCAGTTCAACTTGGCTCGTAACTGCGCGTAATCGTCAGCAAGTTGAGCGTTAATTGCGTTACGCCATACTCGTTCCGGATCTCGTTGGCACTCTAACTTATTTAACGGTTGCTCTAACGCTCTACCTTCTTGCGGTCTAGCACCGACACACCAACCTTCAACAACGATACGGTCGTAAGGCGGATGCAGACGTACATTGCCCACGCGCTCGTCTAAACCTTTGTCGAACTTCGGCACCTCCGTAGGGCGCTCGTGTTGTAGATCATCAAGAATCTGAAGCAACTTCGCTATATCGTGCGTGCCAGGCGGCCCTCGGGTGTGGAAAAGCTCGTGCCGCTCTTCTGCGAGCTGCGCTCGATCCATCTGTGTAAGGTAAAAATCATCAAGTCCAAGGGTGATCACTCGCTCGTTCTGCATAACGGCAGCAGCTTCGACGAGCGTTGCAAGAGTAGATTTTCCTGCCCCCTGCCCTCCTCCTAAGCCAATAACTCGTTGGTCGTGCCTTCGCCAATATGTAAGCAGAACGACCGCCAACTCGCGATAGTCTTGCGGCGCAGCCGGATCCAGCGCATCTACGCTCGCATGCATGGACGGATTGGCGAATTGCGGCCCGGCAAGGTCAAAGATAGATGGCATAACGTATCCGTATCCTTGCTCATTCAATGACTATGGTATCTACTATCCTGCAACTTAAGGACTGGATTGATGTATGAATTAACGCCTTTTCAAATCAACGTATCCGAGCACGAGCTGGCAACGCTTAAGAAAAAACTCGAACTCACGCGAATGCCCGAATCTGAAACAGTTGACGATTGGACCCAGGGAATTCCGCTTAGCTATATGCGCGAGATCCAAACTTATTGGCAGAATGAGTACGACTGGCGACGCTGCGAAGCACAGATCAATCGCTACGATCAATTCACAACCGAAGTTTTCGGCTTGAACATCCACTTTATGCACATTACGAGCGCTACATCCGACGCCAGCGCGCTCGTATTGACCCATGGCTGGCCAGGCTCAATCGTCGAGTTTCTAGATGTAATCGAATCACTGCGTGAATCCTATCACCTGGTTATTCCATGCTTGCCTGGGTATGGGTTTTCGGCTAAGCCGACACACCCGGGGTGGAATGTTGAGAAGATAGCCAACGCTTGGAATACCATCATGTTGCGACTTGGTTACGACCGTTACCTAGCGCAAGGCGGCGATTGGGGCGCAGCCGTGACAGTGGCGCTGGCTACCAATCATGCGGATCATTGCATCGGTATGCACACGAATATGCCTACTGTTGGGCCCGACCGCGATACGATGGACGACCTTACAGAATTCGAACGAGAAGCTTTGAAAGGCGGCCAGTTCTATCAAGATTGGGATTCAGGTTACTCAAAGCAACAAAGCACGAGACCTCAAACGCTCGGTTACGGGTTGGTGGACTCGCCAATCGGCCAAGCCGCATGGATTCTTGAAAAGTTTTTTCAATGGACGGACTGCAATGGGCACCTTGAAAATGTATTGTCGCGCGATCAACTACTCGACAACATCATGTTGTATTGGTTACCCGGCAATGGCGCATCAAGCGCCAGGTTATATTGGGAAAGTTTCGGACGGGGCGGACAACCTCAAGACATCACCATTCCATCGGGGGTGACGATTTATCCGAAAGAGATATTCAAAGCGTCCGAACGTTGGGTTCGGCGGCGCTTTAAAAATCTCAAGCATTACCAGATACAAGAAGTAGGCGGTCACTTCGCGGCATTTGAACAGCCGAAACTATTCGTTAATGATTTGAATGCGTGCTTTAGTAAGTTCTAAACGGGGTGGGCTTGTGCTCGTTATTGCAACCTATACTAGAAAATACAGCGTTGGTCTCAGCTAGCGTGGGTCCCGGACCTACGCTGCTGACGACGAGCCCTTTATTTACGAGGCCGCCCTAGATCAATCACCTTGAAGTTCGGCAGCGGCCGCATGAGCTCATCGCGATAGTTTTGATTCTCAACGAGACGCCGATCAAATACTGTGATCGTGCCTTTATCTTGCTCGCTGCGTAAAAGTCTCCCGCAGGCTTGGAAAAGCCGTAGAGACGCTTGAGGCACATCATATTGCATAAATGGGTTCTTAAGCTGCAGCAGCTCTTTTTGAGTTTTGATCACTGGATCATTAGGAACGTTAAATGGGATACGCATGATCACAACGTGTTGACAGTAGTCGCCCGGTAAATCCACGCCTTCTCGATACGAGACCAGTCCGAATATGTAACTCTTCTTACCTGCATCAATGTTTTCTTGATGTCTTTTAATCGTCTCGGCCAAGGAATACATCCCTTGCATCAGACATTGATGCTTAAACCGATCAATGAGCATGCCATACACCTCTTTCATATCGTGGCGCGAGGTGAACAAGATCAATCCGCTTATATCTTCCTGCAGCAATCCTGGCAGCCTCTTCGCGGCGACAGCATTGAAACTCTGACTGCCGGGTTGATTGAACGGCACATCTGCAATTTGAAATTTGACGTTATCTCGGAAGTTGAATGGGCTTGCAATGCGACTAAAGTGAGCATCTGGTAGATTTAGACCCGCTTCTTGTCTAAATTGACCGAATCCGTCACTTGAGTAAATCGTTGCTGAAGTGCAGATCACGCTGTGTGCTTGAGACCAGATCAATTGATCTAAGAATTCACTAACTGCGGCTGCGACGGGCACAGTATTCAATTCCCATTTAGTGCCGTCTTTGTTCAACCAACGGGCGGCGTCATGCGACGATGCCTTCCCCCAGTCATCGAACGAAGCCACGTGCTCCTTAAACTGCGAGAGCATTTCTGCGAGCAACCGAATCGCTGCGCCTAGTTGATCGGGTTCGATCCATGTCTTTCGTTCTGCGAGATCATTGCTTAGCTTCGAGTGCAATCTTTCTAGCGTTTCGCGTACGACTCCAAGAGGCACAGCTATGACTTGGGTACGTTGAGTCGTCGTTGGATCTATCTTGCCAGTAATAAAACGAAATACTGCACCGTTTTGGGTTTGGGCCTTTTCGATTAGCTTTGAACTACCCAATTGCTCGAAGTGAACCAACAAATCATCCATTTGCTCACGTATCGTCGGAATCGTGTTCAGTAGATCCTGCTGGATCTCATAAAGCGGGTGATCCTTGGTCGCGATATTGACTAGACGATTAATGAAGGTTTCAATTTGGTTCACACATTTAATAACATCGTCTGTATTCGAACACATTCGACCCGACTCCATGACAATGTCAGCCAGGCGATGTACTTCATCAAAGACATAGATGCAATCCTCAGGCGCCGGGAGAAGGTCAATGTCGTCCCGCAGTGATAGCAACAAGAGACTGTAGTTCGTTACCACAACATCAAGAGCCACCGTCTGGTTGCGCGCTTTGAAATAAGGGCAGGGGCTGGCAAACTCGCAAGTTCGCTGATGGCATCCAAATGCATCCGTACTAAACGTTTGAGTTTGTCTTGAGCTAAGAGAGACTGGAGATACGTCTAAATCGCCCCGCCAACTACGATCTTGAAAATGATCGAAGAGTTGCATAGCGACTCGGCGGTCGCGAGCAGAGGGATTTTTATTGCCAAACAGATCCGTATCTGATTCCGTTGCATCGTGCGCATGTTTATTGAGCAACGAAATGCACGCATATCTTCGTCGGCCTTTGATAATGCCGTACGTCAGACCAGGCGAAAATAAATCCGCTAATTGCTTCAATTCACCGTTGATAAGCTGTTGTTGGAGCAGTACCGTCGAAGTCACAATAACAAGCTTCTTTCCAAGACGCCTTGCTTCAAGTGCGGCTGGAATGCAATACGACGCCGTTTTTCCCGTACCGGTACCGGCTTCAACGACGCTGATTCGATCTCTTCCCCGGGTCAAGGCATCGGAAATAGAACGAATCATCTCGATCTGTCCCTGGCGATGCGAGTAACCTTGCTGGCTAAGCCAAGCTTCATATACTCGCTTGGCGTCTTCAAACAAAGTTACGGATTTAGACATGTACTCTCAAACTAGAAATAACAAAGTTCTCGCGCTGTACTTGGCAGTAAGTTTAGGGTCATGCTCGGCGGTTGCATTACCCAATGGATTCAATCTACAGGTACTAACCGACGATGTCGAAAATGCTCGACAAATGGTGGAGTCACCGGGCGGCAACATCTACGTCGGCTCAAGGCGTGCCGGCAAAGTGTACGCAGTTGTTCCAAGTTCGCAATATAAGGAAGCAAGCGTTCACGTTGTCGCATCGGATTTACCTATGCCATCCGGTCTAACGATGTTAGGCGATGACCTCATCATCGGGGCATTAAATCGAATCCTCAGGATACGTGATATCGATAACACGTTCGACTCGAATCCACCACTTGAAACGATCACGGATGACTTACCCGATAAGACTCACCACGGTTGGAAATACCTTGAAACAGATCCGGAAGGATTCATTTACGTTAATGTAGGAGCCCCTTGCAATGTCTGTTTATCCGACGACGAACGCTTTGCAACCATCCTGCGAATGGACCCTGCAACAGGCGACACGACAATTTATGCTCGCGGCGTGCGTAACAGTGTTGGGTTTGCGTGGCATCCAACCACTCGTTTGCTGTGGTTTTCAGACAATGGGCGGGACTGGATGGGCCCTGAAATCCCTCTTGAAGAAATAAATGTCGTTACCACACCTGGCCAACATTTCGGCTTTCCATTCGTCCACGCAGGCGTCGTGCTTGATCCGGAATTTGGCGAGGGTAAAAAACCTGAAGACTACGAGAAACCCACCGTTGTCATTCGCGCGCACTCTGCGGCTCTGGGAATGGATTTTTATACGGGCACTCAGTTCCCTGCGGAGTATCGCAATGCACTTTTCGTAGCCGAACGTGGTTCATGGAATCATGCTCCAGGTCCGCGTCGCGGGTACCAGGTATCGGTGATACGCGAAACTAACAATCGACTGAACTATGAACCCTTTGCGGATCAGTGGCTTATAGGCGACGAAGTGAAAGGACGACCGAATGACGTACTCATGCTCACAGACGGTAGTTTGCTCATTAGTGACGATCAGACAGGTGCACTGTATCGAGTAACGTATACCGGTCAATCAAGTACACGTTAAAACCATCGTTTTTTCAAGCGGCATGTCTTGAGCTGACTCGCGTAGCGCGTGGATTGAGTTTGTACCTTTGCGGCCGCACTTTTGATATGCGTAGAGTTCCGCCAACTACCCTTTCGGTAGCCACTTAACCCAACGTGATAACTCGCATACAGAGCTTCCGCGTTTGTCGGCGCGATATTCAAATGCTTTACTGAGCGGCCAAGGTACCAACCGACGAAATCGATACTATCAGCAAAATTGGTTCGACTTGCATTGTGATTTTTAGTGGCTTTGATGTAATCGCTCCAGGTTTCATCCTTGGCTTGTGAATAACCTAATGAAGTTGATAGCCGTCGCCCAGGTATGAAACCCAAAACCTTTTTTCGAGGTGGTCTCACCATTGCTCGAAAACTGGATTCGCGGTAAATCACCGCCATTAATATCGGGATAGGAATTCCCCATTTTTTCTCGCTACGCTTGGCTGACCGATACCACGAACGTTTCTCGTCAAACATGGAACAGATGTTGTTCGCATTGCTTGGCGTTGAGGTCGAAACACATGCCGTCAGTAAACCTGCGACGCATACAACGACTAACCTGAGCGTTCGAGCGAGCCAACGCGACAATCGTGTATTCACATACAACGAATTAAAACCTTGATTTAGACAAGCTAACATATAGATAAGGTGAAACTACTTCCGATGTTTGACCAGCATGCTTATACTAACAGCTCACTAATACTCGGTCACAAACATGGCGATTGAGGAAGGAAAGAAAGCTCCGTTATTCACGTTACCAGATCACATGGGTAAAAAAGTCGCGTTACGGGAATTAAAGGGCAAGAATGTCGTGTTGTTTTTCTACCCGAAAGACAACACTCCAGGTTGCACCAAAGAAGCTTGTGGTTTTCGTGATATTTACCAAGCCATTCGAAAAAAGGCGGTGATCTTCGGTGTATCTATGGACGATGCGGCGTCGCACAAAAAGTTCCGCAAGGAACATAAATTGCCTTTCAAACTTTTAACCGACGCTAACCATAAGGTTATGGAAAAGTACGAGGCATATGGCGAGAAAAAATCGTTCGGTAAGACTCAAATGGGAGTGATTCGCTCGACTGTATGGATTGACGAGAACGGTAAAGTCGCCAAGCACTGGCGGAAAGTGTCGCGGGCTGCCGAACATCCCCAACAGGTACTTAACGCTCTCACCGCAACCTAGGGTTAAGCCATCGAGTCGTCGTTGGCTCCTAGTTTAGCCAACGACGACATGGTTACGAAGCAAGCCGATGGGCGTCACTTCAACCTCAATCACATCGCCTTCGTCCATGAAGAGCGGCGGATTACGAGCCGCTCCGACGCCTCCCGGCGTACCGGTTACGATGACATCGCCCGGCATGAGATCGGTGAAGGTCGAACAGTAAGCGATTAGATCACCGAAACCGAAAACCAATTGTTTGGCCTTCGCGTTTTGCATCACGTTGCCATTTAAACGCGTCGTAATTTCCATTTCATCTGGATCGCCAACTTCATCCGGAGTCATCAACCAAGGGCCGAATCCACCGGTACCTGTGAAGTTTTTACCCGGTGTGAATTGACTCGTATGACGTTGGTAGTCTCTTACACTACCGTCGTTGTAACAGCTGAATCCGGCGACGTAATCCAACCACCTGGTTGCTTTAACACGCCGTGCTCGCCGACTGATGACCATGGCGATTTCCCCTTCGAAATCTAACGCCTGAGATTCCAAAGGACGAACCATATTGCCGAGGTGCCCGATTTGCGCTGCAGCAAAGCGCACAAAAATCGTCGGGTTGTCTTCGCCTCCTCGACCAGTTTCGGCTTGGTGATCGCGGTAATTTAGCCCAACGCACAGAATCTTGTCAGGGTTCGTAATCGTGGGCAGGTATTCAATGCTATTGAGATCCAACGTTTTATCGCTGTCGGAATCACTCGCAAGATCGGCTAGCGCGCCAGCTGCGATCGCGTCCTTTAACGTTGCATACGGACTATGCGCGCCAACATCTACGATCTTCTCGTCAGCAGTCACATAACCGAACGTTTCATTGCTCTCGTGGCGGAACGAAATCCAACGCATCAATTGATTCCTAGTCGAATACGATCACATTACGAGCAATTTCGCCTGTTTCTAGCTGCGCCATAGCATCGTTAATGTCGTCAAGGCTGATTCGGCTCGAAATCATATCGTCAAGATGCAGTTTACCCTGCAGGTAGAAGTCCACGAATCGGGGCATATCTAACCGAAAACGGTTAGATCCCATCATTGACCCCTGAATCGTTTTCTCTTGTAGAAATTCGGGACCGTGCAATGTCACCATTTCACCTGGCGGAATCATGCCAATCACCGTCGCCGTGCCACCCCGACGCAACATCTGAAATGCCTGCTCAGCCGTAACTTTTAATCCGATCGCTTCGAATGCGTAGTGAACCCCACCATCTGACATTTCACGTACTTGACTCACAGGATCGCGTTCGGAAGCATCTACTGTTTCTGTTGCGCCGAATTTCCTCGCGAGTTCGAGCTTCGAAGCGACCTGATCCACCGCGATCACTTTTGCAGCGCCTGCCAGTGCCGCGCCATTAATACACGACAAACCGACGCCTCCGCATCCGATTACAGCGACCGTCGAGCCTGGTTCAACCGCAGCGGTATGAATCACGGCGCCGACGCCAGTAGTCACTCCGCACCCTATTAACGCCGCACGATCCATTGGCATATCGTCACGAATCTTTACCACCGCATGTTCGTGCACTAGCATCTTTTCAGCAAACGAACTCAAGCTAGCAAATTGGTGTATCGCTCCTCCTTGCTGACTCAACCGCGGTGCATCCGCCTGGTTGCGCCGGGTTTCTGACGAACTGCACAAGGACAAGTGGCCTGTCAGACAATGTTCGCAATGACCGCAGAACACAGATAAGCACGTTATCACATGATCACCTGGTTTGACGTATGCTACGTCACGACCGACTTCTTCGACGATACCCGCAGACTCATGCCCTAATACCACCGGTGTCGCCCCGGAATAGGTACCGTTATAGAAGTGCAAGTCTGAGTGACAAACGCCAGCAGCTTTGGTCTTTACGACCACTTCACGCGGACCAGGTTCGCTAATGGTCACTTCTTCTATTTGCATTGGCCGATTAATTTCGCGAAATACGGCTGCTTTCATAGTTGCAAAATTCCTAATTTAGCAAGGGGTTCGTCGAGCTTTCTAATTGATGTTAACGCCAACATAAGAGTCATACTGAATCAACCGAATTTGCCTTCTGCGAGCGCGATCGCTGCATCAATGGCAGCGATCGCGCTTTGCTCGTTGGCTACACCCTTGCCAGCGATGTCATACGCCGTACCGTGATCAACGGATGTGCGAATGAAGGGTAAACCCAGTGTGGCCGAGATACTCTCATGCAGATTGTGAACTTTGATCGCGATATGGCCTTGATCATGATAAAGTGCAAGCACGACATCAAATTCACCATCAACGGCCCTTGTGAAAACTGAATCCGCTGGAATGGGTCCCATCGCGTCAATACCTCGTTTGCGCGCATCTGCGATCGCTGGTACAAGCTCTTCGATTTCTTCGCGTCCAAGCAATCCACCTTCCCCACCATGTGGGTTCAATGCTGACACCGCAATGCGCGGAGCACTCAAACCCCAACTTCCGAGCGAATCATGCGTGAGTTCCAGCTTCGCCAGTACATGATCGCGGGTGACAAAACCAACCGCCTCACCTAACGATTTGTGCGTCGATAAGTGAACAACGCGTAAGCCTGGCGTCATCAACATCGTTGCAACGCTTGCGACGCCTGCAATTGACGCGAGCATTTCCTGATGGCCAATGTGTTTGGAGCCGGCCGCATGGATAGCCTCTTTGTTTAGCGGGCATGTCATCATTGCATCAATTTCGCCCGCCGAACAGGCATCCGCAGCAACGTGCACCGCTTGCATTGCCGCTTCGCCGTTAGCAGCTAATACCTTGCCAAATTCAAAGTCACTGGGGCGAGGAAGATTAATGTCGACGAATGTCGGTTCTTGGTCAAGGTGAGACTTTGCGATCCGAAGACCGTCTTCGAATGCCCAACGCGGTCCGATCACAGTAGGTTCGCATCGTTCAGCTACCCTAGGCAGTGATTTGACCAGAATCTCAGAACCGATTCCGGCAGGGTCGCCAAGCGTTATACCAATTTTTGGTTTAGAGATCTTCACAATACTTCAGTACCGACGACGCGGAGATTAAATCCTTCAATACCGACTAATTCGACCTCGCGACCCGTCACGATGCGTATGTCGTGAATACCTAAATCGCATACGATCTGTGCACCGATGCCTACTTCAAGCCACTGATTCGCCCGTTTGCGCTCGCTAGACGCATGTGCTTCGAGGGTGTCGAGAGGTACGCCTGCAAAACCACTACGCAGATAAATGAACACACCGCCGCCGAGAGATTTGAGTTTGTCTAACGCGGCATCAATCAAACGATTGGGATGTTGAGCCTGCGACCCAAATACGTCTTCTATGAGTTTTTCACGATGAATACGAACCGGCACCGCGGACATTGCATCAATGTTTCCGAACACAAGCGCGAGATGTTCTGCTTCCTCAAATTTCGTGCGGTACGAGTATGCCTTCGCTTGACCGACACGAGTGCGCACTACAAACTCGCTTACTCGATCGACAAGTTTTTCTCGTCGCTGGCGCCATGCAATCAAATCCTCAATCGAAATAATCCGAAGATCATGTTCGTGAGCGAATTCCAGTAGCTCGGCAAGTCGCTTGACAGACCCACGATCATTGACGATTTCCGCTAACAAGCCTACCGGGGGGCAACCAGCCGCGGACGCTAAATCGACCGCAGCTTCGGTATGACCTGAACGCACCAGTACACCCCCTTGTCTGGCAATTAATGGGAAGATGTGGCCAGGGCGCACAAAATCGCTCATCTGGGTATTGTTATTTGCGAGAGCTTGAACGGTATTAGCCCTCTCTTCTGCCGAGATGCCCGTGGACATACCATGCTTGTAGTCGACGCTAACGGTAAATGCCGTAGCCAGCGGTGCATTGTTTTTCGGCACCATCGGATCCAAGTTCAAACGCACCGCAATGTCTTCGGTAATTGGTGTGCACAAAATGCCACTCGTGTACCTCACCATAAATGCTACTGCTTCCGGCGAAGCCTTCGACGCAGCCATGATGAGATCACCCTCATTTTCGCGGTCTTCGTCATCGACCACAACGATTAGCTCGCCGCGTTCGATCGCGCTAATCGCATCTTCGACTGCGTCGAATAATTTTTTTGTAGTCACGCTACCTTAATTTGAACTCTGTCTTCACTGCACCGTTAAGTATTCAGACGCATTCGGCCGAGAAAATCTCCCTTGCCAATTTTTACGCCCTTCATTCTGATCATGTCGTAAGTTGTCGTTGCATGAAAATAGAAGTTCGGCAGTGAAAATGTAAGGAGAAAATCTTCCGCAATAAATGGCATCGTCATCGAACCCATTTTGAACACCATCTCTCGGCCCTCATACGAGTTCACGGTTGCTTCCGAAAAGCCGTCTAGGCCAGCCAAGGCATTACCGATTAACGCTTGAAGCGCACCGTAATCTTCATCGCCCATACTCGGTGGCCCGAAAACACCTTCTTCCACGCCTTTGAGCGCGCCAAGGGAGTGATGTGCAACGGATACAACCTGAAATCGGAACGGCAACATGTCACCAATGAGTCGTGTTTCCGTGATGTCGTTCAAGTCAATACCGTTCGCCTCGCAGTGTTCCTTGCCTTTTGCCAAAACACCTTCTAGCGATCCAAGGATCTGTTTGTAAGTTCCAACCGTTGCGTCATAGAGCGTCGCTGCCATCTTGATTTCCTTAAGAGAAATTGCCGTATTAGCGAGTTGAATGCTTGTGAAGCTATCGCTCTAACGATTGTAACGAAAGATTCTTCAATAAGGCAGCAGCATCTAGAATGAGGACCAATTGCGACACGAGCGCACTCTGATGCGTTCATACAACTTAGAGCAATTTCTTTCATGCGAAGTGAGCTTAGACACTGATGAATCACGCGACCATCCACCTTCATTCACAGTTTCGTGTCGGCGAAGTTGATGATCGAATCTTTGGTGGGTTCTTAGAGCACCTTGGTCAGTGTATCTATAAGGGTGTGTACGAGCCAGACCACCCATTAAGCGACGCGGACGGCTTACGAAGCGATTTACGACAAGCGCTCGCAGACTTAGCGGTATCAATTGTTCGCTATCCCGGTGGGAATTTCGCATCCGGTTATCACTGGGAAGACGGCGTTGGACCCCAGGAAGAGCGACCAACACTGCGCGAGCTGGCATGGCAAAGCATCGAAGCCAATCGCTTCGGCACAGACGAATTTATCACGCTGTGTCGCAAATTGCATTGGCAACCTATGTTAGCTGTGAATCTGGGTACAGGAACACCGGAAGAAGCATGAAATTGGGTCGAGTACTGCAATTCTCCCGCAGGTACGAAATACGCCGACCGTCGCGTCGCCAATGGCAACAGCGATCCTCTTCATATTTCGTTATGGTGTCTAGGAAACGAAATGGACGGACCGTGGCAACTTGGACATGTGCCGGTAGACGAATATTGCAATCGAGCCCAGATGGCAGCGAAAATGATGAAGGATTGTGACCCGAACATCGAGGTCGTTGCATGCGGTTCTTCAGGGCCGCGAATGCCGTCATTCGTGGATTGGGATCAGCGTGTCATGGAAAGACTTGGCTCAAAATTCGCTGATTACATCAGCCTGCACCGCTATGTGGGCAATTCGACCGACGACTCTGAAGATTACCTTGGTATAGGTAAATCAATTGATAGACAAATTGAGAGTGTAGACGCTGCCGCAAGAACGGTTGCCGCCAAGCGCAATGACAACCGGCGTACGTACCTGTGTTTTGACGAATGGAATGTGTGGTATCGGGCAAACACACACGAACATGTGGACGGCTCGGGTCAATTCGCACCCAATTTGTTAGACGAAACCTATAACTACGAAGACGCATTGGTGGCAGCCATGTTCCTCATGAGTTTCATTCGTCACGCCGATGTTGTCAAAATTGCCAACCTGGCACAGCTGGTTAACGTCATCGCGCCCATAAAAACCAATCCTAATGGCGTGCTCAAGCAGAGCATCTACCATGCGTTTCGCATGATAGCGTCGCGCAAGGGAGGTCAAGCACTCCACCAAAAAATAGAAGCCATGACCTACCAAAGTAGCTCACACGGTCATGTTCCTTATCTCGACAGCGCAGCCATGATTCAGGACGACCAACTTAAGGTGTTTGCAATTAATCGCCACATACAGGAATCGATGGTTCTAACGATTGCGTGTGCTGATCGAAACATCCACAAGGTGCAGGAAGGCGAGTTATTAACGCATGCAGATTTAGATGCAAAAAACACTTGGGAGCGCCCTGACGAAATCAAGACCCGCCCATTTGATGACGTAACGTTCAAACACCGTCAGGCGCAACTCAAGCTACCGCCCCACAGTTTTGTTGCGTTAACGTTGCAGTTACTCTAAATTGCAGAAGATTCTCGCAACGAGTCAACTTCTGCTTGAGTTAAACCGAGTAGCTCGCCGTACACAGCATCGTTATCCTCCCCAATTGCACGAGGTAACGCCACATGTGGCGGTTCAAGTCCTTCGAATCGTAACGGTGTGCTTGGAACCATTAACGAGCCGAGTTCAGGATGCTCTAGCTTTTGCAGTGCGCCGCGGGCTATGAGATGAGGATCCGACAATACATCGGAAATCGATTGCACCGGGGCGCAAATCACCTCATGCGCTTGACAGATCTCGAATACTTCCTGAGTAGTCAATGACCGCGACCATTGTTCGACCGTTTCGTCGGTTAATTCCATGTTTTTCGAACGACTACGCATGTTCTCGAATCGATCGTCGTCCGCCAGGTCTTGCCGATCCATCGCAACCAGTAGTTTGCGCCAATGCCCTTCCCTTATGCAAATGATTGCAACATACCCATCTTTCGTGGCATATATGTTGTAGGGCGCAATTGCCTTGGCTTGATGATGATTGCCAACTCTAGGAGGATCGTCGCCAAAACGGTAATACGCCCCTAATGCGGAGCAAAGAGTAGGGATAACGGCATCCTGCATTGCCACGTCAAGTACTGCGCCTCTGCCAGTAGCAGCCCGTTGGACCAATGCCGTAGTTATTGCAGCATAGAGGTGTACGCCGCCCAAGATGTCGCACAACGCCGGCCCGGATTTAATCGGCGGTTCGTTTTCATTTCCAGTGATCGCAACGACACCACTCATGGCTTGAACAGTTACGTCCATGGCTCGATAGTTCGAGTGTGGTCCTTGTTGACCAAATCCGGTCGCTGCTGCGTAGATCAACCTCGGATTAGCTTTCGTAAGTGCATCGCTTCCAACGCCGTATTTCGACATGGTGCCTGGAGCATAGTTTTCAAGCAGAACATCGGCACAACATGCGAGCTGTTTCAGTAATTCCTGGCCTCTCTGGCTCTTTAAATTGAGGGTAATCGTTTGCTTATTGCCATTCAGCATGCAAAACGGATAGTTTTCACCCGATGCTCGTTCAGCGCCGCGCAGCGTTTCGCCAATTGGTGACTCGATTTTGATAACTCGTGCACCAGCCATTGCCAGCAAATAACCACAGTAGGGACCGTTGTATATCTGTCCCATATCAAGAACCGTCACTCCTTGCAGTGGTTGTCGTTGATTGTTTTGCATTGATGTGATTCTCGTAGGCGATGCGAATCAAAGAGAGTGCATGCTTTTATCTGAGTGATAAAGGCGCGGCGATTAGCGCAAATTTATACTGTTTGCGCTACGTTTAACGGCATATTGCTTAATACATCTGCCGAATATGGTATCCGTGACCCGTATCAATACTTACGTCACAGGAGGAATGCAAATATCTTGATCAAACTACTGGCAGTTAATAATTACGCAACCACTTAAAGCGACAGGAAACGGTTCCAGCATTGACATATTCACCCGCACTGACACTCGAACAGAAACGCGATTTGTACCGAGACGGTTATATCGTCGTTAAGAACGCGGTATCCGTTGAGTTAGTGGAAAAAGCACTACATCGAATGCACACGGCAAAGAAAGGCGAGTATGTTGGTTCATCGGAACACCTTACCAATTTGGTCAACGCCTCAAGCGTAACGCCTGTTTTACATGAGGCAATGGGGTATTTCGACCCGCCCGTCACGTGTCAGGTCGGCGTACTCAAGCGCCGCGACCCTGGCGAGCACTTTAACAATCTCGGCTATCGCGACCGCGATATGCCTTACTACGGCGCCGAATCACATATGGACGGCTTATGCACAATCGGCGTACCTCAAAAGCCCGTCAAAGGTACGCAGGAAGAGATCTACAAAATGTACATCTCTAGCGGCCCGAAAGGAGACATCGGGCGTAGTCCTGACGTGATGGGTCATAACTCAGTACCGTTATTTGAAGACCCTGAAATGACGCTAGGCATGGGATCGTTTACTGCCTTCGTATTCGTCTGCCTTAACGATCAGATGCGGGAAGGATGCGGTCAGACAGCTCTTCTCAAGGGTGCCCATCATGAGACGCAAAAGTTCTTCAGGTGGCAATACGAAACCAACGGTCATGTGGGACCTGAAGGACCTGGCTGGCCACGTTTGGATTACAACGCACCCAATGGATGCGGTCACGTGTATTTACCGGAAATGGTGCGGGAGAAGTTGCTGGACGATACATCTGAATCCACACCGGACGGTGTTAAATGGCCCCGACCTACTCAGATTCTCATGGAGCCTGGCGACGCTTGCATCACTCTATTCAACATTCCTCATTCAGCTACGCGCAACGAAAACGGCACTGAATCACGTAAAAACATCATATTTCGAATTCGAAATAAAAGCCGACAACCAAAACACATGGTGAACGGGGTATCCGATCATCCTGACCGGGGGCAACGAGGTGAATGGCTTGAGTATGAAGAAGGTAACAATCCTTGGGAACGGTCAAAATACGCCATTTGCAATATGTGGAATGAATGGGAAGGCATGCGCGATGTTGTAGCCGAGATGGAAGACCACTCCAATATTGAGGAACCCAACCTCACCCATTGATCATGGCGGACCATCACGTAACGGAAAACAACGCCTACCCGGACTTAACGAAACTCAAAGACGGTTTGGCGATCGTGACAGGTGGCGCATCAGGCATTGGATTCGCCATACTGGAGGAGGCAATCGACCATGGATTGCAACCAGTCATCGTTGATATTGATCGTGATGCCCTGACAGAAGCGCGTACCAAACTAGAAGCTCGTGCAGCAGGTACGAATCTTCAAGTCCACCAGTTTGAAGTTGATGTGTCAAGCGAAGAAAGTGTCCTCGCATTCAAGGCTTCGGTCAATAAAGAATTGCCTGGCGTCCCTATTTCACTCTTGGTATGCAACGCTGGCGTCGGGGCAGGTGGCAGCGTCCTCGGTGCGAGAGACATTGATTGGGATTTTGTCATAGGCGTCAATATCAAAGGCGTTGCACATTTCATAAGGCATTTCATACCAACAATGCTTGAACAACAAGCACCTGGCTCATTCATCGCGACTTCGTCTCAAGATGGACTATGTGCAGCGCAAGGCGTGTACGGTGTTTCCAAACATGCTTGCGTCGCGCTGTGCGAAGCGCTTTATCAAGAATTGCAGGGGCGTTTATCTGTACACGTGTTATGTCCAAATGTTGTCGGTACGAACATTGTGAAATCGGGAACCCACCGTCCCGATCGTTTCGGTGGTCCGATACCAAGCTCCGCGCAACAGGAAGCGCTTGTTGAACGCTTCAAGAACTTCGGCATGCCTCCAAAGCGGTGTGCTGAAATGCTGTTTGATTCAATTAAATCTGGCGACTTCTACATACTAGCAGAGGCTGAAGAAGACCCAGGACATATTCACAACCAAGCCAAAGTGCGTATGGAAGCCATTCTGGGTAGGGGACGACCGTTCAGACCACCTAGCAATTTCATTTCGAGGGTCTTTAGACCTCCAAGGTAAGCTTTTAACCACGCAATACTGTGCTTATTTAAATCGTATTGGAGAGAATATGTTTATATCTGCAAAAACTAGCGACTTCTATAATCCAACGCCACTGCGCTCGTAGCTCAACTGGATAGAGCACCAGGCTTCGAACCTGGGGGTTCGGGGTTCGAGTCCCTGCGGGCGCGCCAGCCATGAACCGTCGCTGTCGAAGACAGGGGTTCGCTTGTGCATTTGGTTAGCTTGGGCCCTGTAAAGCCTCGCTTGTCATGTTGACTTTAACCCAATAACGCCTTTCTGGGTCATTCAAGAAGATAGTAGTTTCTGTGCATCTCGTTCCACAACCGTACCGTCGAAGAAGTGGGGATTAGCCTCTCCCCAGAATCTCACTGGATTTTCAAATACGAAATGGCGAAAATCCTCGCCAGATATACGGCCGTCTTCTACTAGTTCATGCGCCTCAGGAAGCACACCAGCCATGTCTTGCACATCAAAGTGTCCAATATCAGAGCCGAATAACGTCTTGATTTCAGCATTGAACGGATTGTTTTGCGTTTGAAAAGCTAGTGCGTTCGTGGCATCGTCGGCCTCGCAGCCAAAGTAAAAACGATCGACAAACAACGACTTAAAATCGGACTTCGCGCTAATTTCGCAAGCTGCGTAATCGTCAAGTTGATTGATACCGCCTGTTGTAGTCGGTCCATTTTTCGTGCTTAGACCTCGATGCTGGTGAATAGCGGTTTGCATTTCCTGACTCGCGTAATCTTCAGCAAGCTGTTGTAAGAGCTCGAGATCGAGCTCGCTAGGGTTTGTATACCTCAGTGCTTCTGCATTTCTGATTTCCCAATGGTTGATCAAGTCAGCGTAGAGCAATACTGCAAATCCAACGCCACCTTCAAGAAACGCGAAATTTACATCAGGAAATCGCTTGGTCACCCCGCCAAAGAATAAAGATTTACAGACAGCTTCTGATGCCGCTGCAAAATGCCCGATGTGGTTGTAACAGAAATTGGAGACTGACGAACGAAGGAACTTTCCTCGCGAACCTCGATGAAATGTCGGCGAGACGCCTAGCTCTTGACACTTCGCCCAAACTACATCGTAGTCGTGAACACTATCGATGCCGAATGTATCAAGCCAAGTCGCCAAATCCGAAGATTCTGGTCGCTCCGTTGCGATTTTTTCTATTGGTCTATCAATCAAACTATTCAACATAACGACTTTTAGACCTAACTCGTTGACAGCATGATCCAGCTCTTCCAATGCTTCTTCTGGTGTATGCATTGGGATAACAGCTGCTGGTGTCATCCGGTCCTTAAAAGGTTCGAAGTGATCGGCGCAATAAATATTGAACGCTCGACAAGCTGCCAACCGAGCTTCGTCATCGTTCACACGCGGTAGGCCGAGACCCGCCGTCGGATAAAGAACGCTGAAATCAATGCCAAACTCATCCAGCCGTTCATATAGCAATTTCGGCATCATAGCAGTCGCGCGATCACGCGTATTTTTCGTCGGTGCACCCCAAAACGCCTCTTGAGGAATGTTTGCCCGACGCCGGTCCGCGACTGTCATGCGAAGACTATTGCCAACTCGAGCACTATTCATGTCCATAGCACGCGTAGCCGCTTTACCGCCGATAGATTCCATTGCTGTGCGCACGACGGGCCCATATTCCAACCAATGGCCATCTGCGTCAATCACTGGGTGTCCTAAATTGACCCGTAGTTGAGAAGCTGTAGGCACACTTCACCCCGTATGGCTTAAATCAAACTCCGAGCTAAATTAAACACCTAAAACAGTCCGTCTGTCTCACCATGCCCAATATCTAGCAAAGCAGCAAAGACTGTGAGCAAACTGCTGAAATCTAACGATTACACAACTATGCAGCGATGTTGTATCACCCTGACTCCTCGGTATCTACATCCGACGGCGGCATGCTTGCCACAAGCAAATCAATCACATCATTACGGACTTTACGTTTGCGTGCGAGATCTAACGCTGTTAACCCTTCTGAGTTACGGATTCCGGGGTCCACACCACGCTCAAGCAACCACGGTAGAAGTTTCGGTCGATTCCACTTGATTAATTCCATCAAAGGCGTCTGGCCGGCAAATTTCTGATTCCAATCGGCACCGTGTGCATCTAGAGCGTTACAAATTTCAACATTACCTTCGAACAATGCAGAATAGACTGCCGGGTTGGGATTTGCTCCGTGCATGAGTAATCGCTGGCTCATTGTTAGGTTACCTTGCCACGAGACAGCGTACCACAAAGCGGTTGCATTGAACACGCTTTCACCTTCCTGGATCGCTTGCGCGGCATCCACTTCAACACCCTCGCTTATCAGATAGTCAAGGCAGCTGATCGCAGTTTCTATGCCGCAAACCCGGTGAAAGCCGGACATGGCGACATAGTGCAATCCGGTACGTCCTTCAGCGTCTCGCGAGTCAATGGCATTCTGTTGAGCAAGCTTTCTCAATCGTCCGAGATCGCAAAGAGCCGCAGCCGACCAAACATCTACGGGTTGAGCCTCCTTTTTCAAGCGCTTTACTAAGTTCTCGTGAGGTCCCATCGCCGCATAACACAACGGCGTTAACGCCAGCGGACCGGCAGGTACCGCAACATCTGCACCGTGAGCTAGCAGGCGACACAAAGCTCTTTCGTGGCCATCGTGTTTTGGAATGGTTCGATGATGTTGACACAATCGCGTGAGCGGTGTGTGCCTCGCCCCCGTACGCGCTCTTACATTGACATTCGCGCCATTTTCAACTAGTACATCTATGCATGGCGCGCTTCCTAAGAACGCTGCATCCATGATAGGTTTCCAATGGCATGCTGCTTCCGTATCTGCTTGAGCAAGGGTTCGCAAGCGAGGTATATTGCCTTGTTGAATCGCTTCGCATAACGGTTTGTAGACGACCTTCGACATCGCTCGTTATCAGTCAAACATTTGGCGTTGCAGGTAATTCTCAAGAGACACTCGTTCGATCAAATCCAATTGCGTTTCCAGCCAATCAACATGCTCTTCCTCGGATTCCAGGATTCGTTCGAAGATTTCTCGCGAAATGTAATCCTGGCTTTGTTCGCAGTGTTCAATTCCAGTTCGCAAGACCGGCATGGCTTCCATCTCAAGCTTTAAGTCACATTTAAGTGCCTCTTGCGGTGTTTCGCCTACATACAACCGGCCGAGATCCTGTAAATTTGGTAACCCTTCAAGAAACAACACACGCTCAATGAGCGTGTCGGCGTGCTTCATCTCGTCAACAGACTCTTTGTACTCGTGTTCCCCAAGGTGCTTTAGACCCCAGTTGTTGAACATCCGCGAATGCAAAAAATACTGATTTATGGCCGTCAATTCATTTTTCAACACACCATTCAACAGTGCAATGACTTGCGCATCTTGTGGTTTCATGCTGTTTACCCCAAAGTGATACACAGAAATGATAGCAAAATTCTCCTGTGTATATATTCAGTTAAAACGCAAAATTACTCAAAAAATAATGAATCCTGTTAGTGATATTGATAATGACTCTTATTTTCGTATACTTTCCATGATGTTTGTTTGCATTTGCTTAGGCGTAACCGACTCCGAGATCGTTTCAGCGATCCACGACGGTCATGATTCCGTAAGCGCCATTAACCGCGAACTGGGTGCAGCCGGTTGTTGTGGATCCTGTATGTCTAGCATTGAAGCACTAATCGACTTGCATAACGATTGCGATACAGGAACCGAACCTTTATTCTTCGCTGCCGCATAGTTTTTTGCTAGGGCTTTTCTGCGTAACGGTCGATTTAGGGGAGGTTATGAGTCGTCGTGAATGGAAAGCTCGAAGTACTTAGCCATATATTGATCCGCACGCTTGGTATCGCCAAGCTTTTTATAAATGCGCGATAAACACTGGAACGATTCAAGAATACCGTCCGCCTTTTGCAGATATTCAATAGCTAAATCGGTGGACTCAAACAACTCGAACAGGATCCCTAAGTTGTAATTTCCAATCTGATGTGACTCATCAACTGCGAGCGCTCGTTCATAGCAATAGCGCGAATCAAGTTGCCGACCACTTAAAAAGTGAAGTCGACCCAGATTGACCCATGCATCCGTGTTATCCTCGTCATAGGCGATGCACTTCTCGTAAGCACGTTTAGCTTCGATATCATTTTCTTCGTCTTCGCAATCCAAGGCGTATTGGTACCAATCGTCAGCAACTTCCGTATCTGCGTGAATGCGCTGAGCAACGCATAGAGAGTCGAACGTATGTAGCTGCCCCACTCGTTTTGGTCGTAGGATGCCATGGAAGTCAAAAGCTCGCTCGCCGGTTATGGGATCAAGCAAACCGTGTTTCGAATAAACCAAGAGGTCACCACCAATCAACCCTTCGTTCTTGACGAACTTGATTGCAGACACGCGGTCGCATTGAGTACCGTGTGTTTGGCACACCCTTGAATACGCCTCGACAACTTTTGCGAAATTTGTCCCCGCGGCGATTAACTTTCCAATATCGGTTGCAGTTACCAAGTCCGAAAAACGATATAGGAATTGGGCATTCGCTTGCTTGACAGGCGAAAGTAGATTTAACTTACGGAGTTGTTGGACCTGGTACTGATTTAATCCGGCCTGCTCGCAGATCTCACGCGTCGTAAATCCATCAATTGTCTTGCGGTCAACATCCATGTCTCTCGTCAAACACGCCGCGTATCACTACGTCACTTGGGATTTTACTACTCCACGCGCCCAGTGACGAGCGCAAGCTGCAACAGTTCTACTTGATAGTCTGTTATCGTTTCAAACGCCGGTATTGTGCAACGTGGTCCCCAGGAGCGGCGACCGAACTCAAACACTTCAGTACGAACATAGTCGCCGACACAGAGTCTTGATGAGCTTTTAGATTCTAGGTTGATAATTGATTGGCGATGCAAGCCGAAACAGTGCCGCCCGAACTGTACGAGGATTTTCTCGCGACTTTTTCCATGCATCGTGAACAAGATATGTCGCTTACTCAGCACATCGTGATTCTTTATCGCCGCCTTTGAGATACACTGCCTTCTCGCCTTGTAATTTTGGGGATTGGGTTTCGCCTCAAGAATACTAGCCAGTGTGATAGGCATATCGGTCTCGTTCTTAGCAGTCGCCCGATCAGACGTTACGTTTTGTTCCTCAGCTGAAAAAACGACCGAGAAGAGGCAAACAAAGCCGATTAAGGTATAAAAAAACGTCAGTCGCACTACGGGGTATTCAGTTGGTTGACTGACGCCGCGGTTATCCGTAAGTGGTCGTTCGATTTCAAATCTTCAACCTATAAACCCACCCAAACCTTTCAGTAATCGTATAACCAATTTATTAGACTGCAAATAACAGGTAATTTCTCAATCATAGCTTCAAGTACTGCCTATAGCTTTCGCGATAGAACCAAGAAAATACGGTATGACGTTGACAACAAACGATGCTTCTATACGGCGCCAGTACCTTCCCGGCTAGACCGAATTGCATAAGACGATTCACGAGACCCCGGTCCTTCATTTGATTGGCTACGATTAGCTGCGGGCTAAACGTTTTTCCTGACGCTGGGTCACCATAAACTGAGTTAGAACGGAATGTAATCAATGACAACTTATACCGAGAAAAACGGTCGATTTACATTTGACATTTCCTATCGTCGCTTTCAAGGCGACGAGGGATTGTCGATACGCGTACTCGGACCAGTCGCGAATGAAGCGAAGGAGTTAATGCGCTTCGACTGTTTCGAAAAGCGTCCTCACTATCACACCGAAGTGTACGGCAAAAACAAAATTACAACCATCAAAGATACGGATGCAGCGGAGTGGGCGCTAGCCACCCTGAAAAACCAATTTGAAACATTGGTCCAAGGTGCCGGAGCCGATTCTCTTCAGGAAGCAGAATATGCCGGGCTAAACGAAGTGCTACGTCAAGTTGCGAACAAATCGCGTGCGTTGATCGCAGCAGAAAAACAGAGCTAGGCTTCGAACGACGCGACTACGCCCGATTCAACAAGCCGATCTTGAGCAGTGCTGGTGAAACCCAACTCCGACAGTAGAGTGCGCGAATGTTCGCCTAAGTGAGGTGCGCCGTGTCTCATTTCCGTAGGCGTACCCTCGAACTTCGCCGCGTTGCGTGCTTGGCGGAGACGCCCCGCATACTCATGTTCCACCTCTACGACGATACCGCTCGCTTCCACCTGCGGATGGCGAATCATCTCATGCCGTTTCAAGACGGGTGCACAAGGAACGCCAGCCTCCTCTAGCCGTTCAAGCCATTCAACTGCGGGACGTTGTTTAAGTACGCCTTGAATTAATGCCAATCTTTCGTTAGCGTATCGGTCGCGGCCTGCCGGTGTCTTAAAGCGATCGTCCTCAAGCCACTCAGGTTTGTCGAATGCAACGCAGAGATTGCGCCATTGATCATTGGTCATGACGCTTACGCTGATATAGTCGGTTGTCGTTTCATAAATCAAATCAATGAATGTTGCTGCTTCCGCAACATCTACTTCCTTGCCAACAAATGTTTGACTACCCATATCCGATGACCACATGAACGCAACGATCGACTCAAGCATCGACAAACGAATGTGTTGACCCTCGCCGGTTCGTTCACGGGCGAACAATGCTGATGCAACTGCCTGAGCAGCTGTGATACCGGTGAGTTTGTCCGGAAGAATGGTGCGAATTAAACGAGGCCGGACATCATCGCTACCACCCTGTACAGACGTGAGACCGGATAACGCTTGAATAATAGGATCGTAGACTGGTTTATGCGCCCAAGGACCTTGCTCTCCCCAGCCGCTCATTGATAGGTAGATCAATGTTGGATTGACTGATTTCAAATCGTCGTAATCAATCCTTAATCGTTGCATCACGCCAGGGCGAAAATTCTGAACAAACACGTCAGCCGTTTCGACCAGTTTCAGTAATAGATCCCGGCCTTCGGCCCGTTTTACATCAATGGCCAACGAACGTTTATTTCGATTGTTATTGACGAATGCCGCCGAAAAATGGCGCTGCCCGTAACCGGCGCGTCTTGCGTGGTCGCTGTTAGCAGGCGCTTCGATTTTAATGACATCTGCGCCCTGGTCTGCCAGAATCATCGTCCCATAAGGACCAGCAATCATCGTGGTGAAATCAATGACACGAATACCGTCAAGTGGGCCTGGCATAGTTCCTTACAACTACGTTAAAAGGTCGCATCGTTGTACACCCAAGACATGACCGCTGATATGAGTGCTGAGTGCGTACACGAATTTATATTCACAAGATTGTTCTTAGTCTGTGCAATGTAGTAAAACGCCTTCGGAAACTCTCTCGGCTATCTTGATTTGACGAAAACCCAACTGCATACATTGTTATATTTCAATAGGTTACATCAAGATAAAGCGTCCAGAGCAAGCGGATCCTGTATTTTTCGACTTCCTCTAAAGATCCAGATTGTTCGAACGCATTCAAACTGAGATAAAAGTTCCTTTATCCTCAAAGGAGATATTACGTCATGCGATACCCACAAAGCCAACTTTCCAACTACGCGACTAGATAATCAGCAACTTAAAGTCGCATCCCAGTATGATGCGACAGGAACCGTTTCATTCCCAGGATAACCGCATGAGCGAAATTACACAACGCGATATTCAATCAAATGGCATCAACATGCGAATTGCCGAGTGTGGTGAAGGTCCACTCGTCGTTTTGTGCCACGGTTTTCCTGAATCATGGTATTCCTGGCGCCATCAGTTGCGAGCGATTTCGGCAGCTGGCTACCACGTGGTAGCTCCCGATCAACGCGGTTACGGTGGCACCGATGCACCGCCGAACATTGACGACTACACCATATTTCATTTGGTTGGCGACATCGTTGGACTAGTTGAGGCGCTTGGTGAATCGCAAGCGGTTGTAGTCGGGCACGATTGGGGTTCAGGCGTTGCGTGGAACTGCGCGATGCTGCGTTCCGACATATTTCGCGCTGTTGCATCGCTTTCAGTACCCATCGTCCCTCGCAGTTCAAGGTCGCCGCTCGTCTCAATGAAGGAATTCTTCGGCGATCGCTTCTTTTACCAACTGTACTTTCAGACGCCAGGCGTTGCAGAACATGAATTGCAGCATGACATTCCAAAAACGATGCGGAGGATGCTGTACGGTGCGTCCGGTGCCGTAAACCGAACATCAATGTATGAACCTGGCGACTTACCACCTAGTTCAGCATTCATGTTGGAGCGCATACCCGATCCAGGTGAGGATCTGCCTACATGGTTGACGCGCGAAGACATCGACTATTACGTCAGTCAATTTGAGCAAGCTGGCTTCCGGGGTGGACTCAACTGGTATCGAAATATAGATCGAAATTGGGTGCTGTCAGGCAGCCTTCAGGGGTACAAAATTAAGCAACCAGCCTACTTCATGACAGGCACTCGCGATGTCGTGCCTTTCAGTGAAAACATACTTGTAGGAATGAAAACCGTCCTTCCAAACTTGAAGGGTGTGGAAGTGCTGCCGGATATTGGGCATTGGACGCAGCAAGAAGCGCCCGAAGCCGTTAATGCGGGGCTGATCGGTTTCCTAGACGGCTTGGATTGACTTCTCAGTTCTTTCGCCGACTTTGCTACGCTTGGTCGCGAAAAAATCATGTACAACGTCGTCCTCTACTCCACTTGATATCCTGCTTCCTATGAGGTAAACGCTCGTAGAAATAATCAATGCGGGCAGTACCTCATGCAGGCTAGCGCTTAAGCCGAATATGCGCCACAGCAAAATAGTCGCAATGCCCGTTAAAAATGACGCAATGACTGACCACGCGTTTCCGCGCCGCCAATGGAGTCCAATCATGATCGCAGGTACGAAGCACACTGCGTAGAGGCTACCGGAAAAGGTTGTAATTTCTACGATATCACCGAATGGATTTAATGCAAAAAACGCAGCCAGCACCGCGCATGCAATAACGCCAAGACGCGTGAAAAGGGTTTGCTTCGATTCATTGACTTCTACTACTGCCCCCACGACGTCACGCATCGTCACTGAACCGGCTACAAGCAACACACTGTCCATTGACGACATTGCAGCGGACAATATAGCAACCACCAAGAAATCGCTAATCAGCGAAGGGAAAATCTCCGAATTCTGAATTAAGGTGGGCACAATGAGATCCGTGTCCGTAACATCGCTGATTACGAAGTGCGCATATAACCCAAGTGGAAAGAGACAGCATTGGATGATCAGCAACCCGCCTATGGCGAAACCGATGCCTTGAGTCACACTTGCACTATCTCGCAACCCATAAAACCGAGATATCTGTCGGGGATCAATCAATAACTTCATGGATCCGGCGAGCGCGATACCTAGAACGACAAGCAGCGGTGCACCCGCATCCCATTGAAACAGATGCGCCGTCTCCGGCATTGATATCAGATCGGTCAACCGACTCGGTCCGCCTACATACCTTGTAATAAATACGAAGAGCAGCATGGATCCGATCAGCATTAAACCGCCTTGAATAACGTCGGTTCTAACTACAGACACAAACCCACCGACGGATGTGTAAACCAGCACGACACCTAACATCAACCCGATCGCGGTTTCGTACCGGATGCCCAAGAAGATTTGAAATAGATGACCAGACCCTTTAAAAATCGCTATCAGATACAACAAGCTGGCAAACGCAATGATCAAACCCGTGAGCACCCGCACGCTCTCGCTAGAGAACCTCACACCTAAAAATTCAGGTATCGTGACCGCCTGGCTCATCGCCGTAAAGCGACGCAGCTCCCCTGCGACCAGCTTCCACGACAAATAAGTTGCCGCGATCATCATGACGGGGAAAAGCATCCACGGAGCGCCAAAAGTGTACCCTTTGCCAGCTAATCCGAGATAACTGTTCGTGCTTGCAAACGTAGCAAAAAACGATACGCCTATGACTACACCGCCCATGCGACGACCGCCAACTAGAAAGCCTCCAATATCGCCGCTATGCCGATAACCGAGTTTGGCATGCCAAAAGAGCACCGCGCTATACACGATGAGCAATAGCAACGCAAACCAATGCGTCGACAAAAAAGAACTCAGACTAAATTCCACTGTTTCTATAATCAGTCTTTACACATCAACCACACAGCAGGATTTAGATTTTGCGTGTCGTCATCACTTATGTCATACCCACGGTCGCCATCGTCCTGGTCATGGTTCTGCTACTTGTACAACGCAAAAAAGCGGCAGCTAATGGGGACGAAAAACCACTAGTGGACACCACGCTCACCGTAATCTTGCTTGGGATCACCGGCACAATCGGTGTGTTCGCCATCGTATACGCGATGGATTTATTAGATTTTCTATAGAGCTAGTGATCAGGGCGGCCTTTCGCGGGGTCGCCTCGTTGATTTACGTACGTAGCCGGATCGGATAGAGGATTTCGATTCATTGCCTGATCAACCATCTTGTCGTATTTGGGATCCATCCGCTCTACTTTCGAGAGATTCGACAGCTTAACTCGTGGGAGCGACACAATCGGCGTCGCGGGCGAGCTACAACCGTATTCACACGCCACGGTTTTCGGTTTATTAGCAATGCGAGCGAAAATCGTTGTGATCCCTTTGCAGGTGGGACAACGGTAGTCGTAGTAAGGCACGACTCACTAGCGATTTTGCGCTAACGTCCCGTAATCGACAAATGCCTGAATTGTCCGCGAAATGCGCTCAAATAACAGCCGTGCCATGATGTGCTTTGTCGTTACAAGACCCGGCTTTTCTACATCCAACGCAAGCAACGTAGGCGCTCGCCGCAAGCGCCGTTGATGCATATAGGAGTTCCACGTACGCGTCGGCATGGCGATCACGATGTCCTCATCCTGCAAGGTATCCACATCTACCTTAGTGACGCTTTCAACTTGAAATGCATCAAATACCACCTTCCGTCCGTGTTTCCCGGACTGAAAGCAAACCGTCGCGTCTGCGCTTCCTAGTGCGCGGAAGGAAGGATCGTCATTCGCTTGTGTTCGCGCGTCCCACATCCAATCAAATACAGCCATATCTCAACTCAATAGGTTGTCTTAACACGCGACGAAGCATCAAAGAAAAACTGTAGGGTCTGGTTGTACCGAAAAAATAAGTCTTCCCGATACTGGTCGTTATGCGTTGAGGCTGATAAACCCTCCGCTCGACCCAAGTCTAACGTATTCAACGTGAAGTTATTTGTAGCATGTCCGTGCTCTCGAATATTCTCTAGCATCGCTCGCCAATCTTTCGCTGTCATGCGCAGGTAGAAATCACACTCATCCAGCTGCGTTTTGCCGATTTTCTGAGCATTGCTGCACTCGAAACCTTCAAACGTCAGTTGATACAACTCCCGACCCACTTGCAATCCAACCAAGCAGTCACAGGTACCGCTACCCGCGCCACGTAATGATTCGTCTGTGTTGTAGATGGTACGCACCGCGTCAAACCAAGCAACCGAAGGGAATTTCGACATAACCGAACTAACGTTATACGTTGATGTTATACCGTGCATCCTTTTGAAAGACTTTCGGCAATTGGTTAATCGTGACCGGCAATCGTAAATACACACACGCACGAAGAAACTCCTGCACATATGCGTCCAACATTTCGTAGAAAACAGCCATGCCTTCCTTGCGTGCGCCAGGAATGCCGCCGCCGAATATGATCGCCAGCGCTTCTCTCAGCACTGGATCCCTCAAGTCGCGATCAAACATACGCAAACCGATCGCCAAGGTCGTGACAATCGAACCCTGTTTATCGGGTGCGTGCGCTAACGAATAACGAAGGTGATCCAAACCATAAGTTAATAATCGCGCGAAATCTTGAGTGACACATTCATAGATCTTGCGCTCGACGCCGTTATACGCGTAACGCATCAAATATCGAATCATGACTTGCGTAAATAACGCACGGATTAACGCCAAACCGGTGACGGTTTCGGTCCAGCCACCACGACTCTCTAATAAGAGTCGGCTCACTTGACATGGGCCCTCGTAGCCAAGTCCCCCGCCATTCACTAATGCACGCTTGCGAAACGCCTCGTACCGGCGCGTTGCATCAAGGCTCGTCGTCGCCAAGAACTGTTTCACCTCATGGTAACCGTAAGCCATTTGATGTTGCCAGCTAGTAATAACTTCGACATCAATGGTCGCATACTGGCATAGTTCGGTGCAAACTTGGCAAATAGCCCGCTCGACATCGTCCGGCAACGCATAAATATTGGACCAATCAACATCTGTAGCGGGACTCCAACGACGCTGTATGGCTTCTTCGTATAAATCGGCGGCGCAAGGTGCCCAAAGCTCAGCTTTGTCTTTAATTTGAATGGCAACTGGCAACGCCCCGGTGACGCCTATCGCACCGCGTGGATTTCGACTGCGGTCCGGCCAATTCATGGGAATTTCGCCGTACACGCCGACATTTAAGCTGCCGAGCGTTAATCCTCTTTTGCCAGGTTTAACCCGTATACCCCACTCCCGCCACTGATTCATCCAGTCAAGGCGTGGTTCCGGAACCTCCGTTTCGAGTTCTTCTTTACTTAGCGTCAGAGCTGGTCTGACGCGATCGGCATCCTTTGCGGTCGACATGCCTAAAACTGCAAATCGCTAATCTATCTAGTTAGCGACAGATGAAAGCATCTGCTTAAGTCGCGAGCGACCATTCGTGAAACGATCGCCGAATCCTGCGGAGGTGACGCGCTTCTGATATTCCTGGAGTTGTCGTTTTCGGATAGAAACCAGTTTTCGAAAGCCTTCGTCAAAGTATTTACGACCCCCGCCTAGCATGATCGAAAGAGACTCAGAGGTTTGGTTAAGCTGCCCTGCTGGATTCGCCGCATCGGTCAGCATACCCGCTTCAGCTTCATCAAGATAGGATTCGATTTCTTCTCGTCGCTCAGGCGCATGCGCTGACATGTAACGCATGTGCATCACGCCAAATGCAACATGTCGAGCTTCGTCTTGCGCACATAAGCGGTAAATAGCTTTTTCTGCATCGTTGTACGCCATCAATTCACCCATGCGAAAGATAGTCAGCACCGCACCTTCGCCCGATAGGTGCAATCGAGACGACATCTCCGTGAAGTCGCGCGCCAGGTCAATACCACCAACGAAACCTGCCGTTGCGCCTGTCGCGCGCATCAAACCGCCACCGTTCGCTAACGCACGCTTGCGAAATACATCCATGTGTCGAGACTCGTCCATAACTTGCGCCATGAGCACGTTACGCGCCTCATAGAAATCTGGTGAAGTCTGCGACACCCACCGACTCGGTACGTCACCTGCCACGAATTCGACTTCGGTTAAAAATGTAGCCATTTGGCATTGCGCTTGTTCAATATCGTCAGGTAAAGGCTTGATCGTATCCCAAGGAATATCGGTCGCAGAGCTCCACTGACGTTGCAGCGCTTCTTCGTAAAGGAACGAGGCGTTTTCTAACCAGATTTCGCTCTTTGTACGAACCGTGTAGTTACCGATAGGCATGCTTCCGGGCCGAGAAATCGCACCCCGCGGTTTACCACTTAGATTTCGGCTTTCCTCCGGGGCGTCCCCGTACGAACCAATTTGGATATCAGCAAGCGTGAGACCGTTTTTGCTTAACTCGGCATGAGTGCCCCATTCTCCTTGCTTTTCCATCCAGGCTAAGTCAAGCTCGACCTCGGTGTCGTTTTGTAGATTTTGATCCATGAAATCGGTACTGTTCTAGTGATTGAGCGTGATCGCTACCATATAGTCAATAGACTGGCAGAGCGTGTGGTTAGTATCTCTCATTGCAAGGCCAAACCACATCTTCGTGCACTTAAGGCCGCTCATAGATAATTCTAACGAACGAGCACAAAACCTTTTTGGGTAGCAAGGGGTTGAAAATCAATTGTATCTCGGCGTCGGCCTTTGTTCGCAACCATATTAAAACGAAGAATCAGTCCTCGTCGTTTTACAACGCAGCGCACTTCTCTTTATGACAAGAGCGGCTTCTTCGTATGGTAACAACTGATCGTCGTTCTGGTTCGGGTATCGTTTTATTCATTTTTCAGGTATAGACTGCAAACTACCTCACCCATAGCTGGTAAGAAGTAGATGAGCTCGTTACTACTGTCGAAGTCATCTAATCAATCTCAAAAATATAAGACAGTGGACCAACATGCTCCAGCGCTAGATAAATTAATGCGATCGTGATGGTTTTTCGTACCTGTTAATCAGCCTAACGGATAGCAAGAAGCATCATGGGTCCACCGATCGACCAGTTGAGAAGTGCTGCCTATGGCAGATTCCCGACATTAATCCTTGGAGCAAAACGACGCAGGGTCAAAGCGGGCGATTACTATTACATTTGTGCCGCACTGCAAACAACTATTGCTTGGTTGAGTACTGTACTGTTGGCAGCTATAAATCATGATCGAATTTGAAGTCCATCACCAATTGCTAGATGACTGCTTTGTGCTTGGTGACGCTGAATTTTGTCGTGTCTTACTCATGAACGATGCTCGCTTCCCGTGGCTAATCCTCGTTCCACGAATAACCGGCTTACGCGATATTCACGAGGTGCCACCGAATCGGCGACTTATCCTATTCGATGAAATTGAGGCTGCATCAAAGGCTCTTAGTGCGCTCGTCGCAACCGATAAAGTCAACGTGGCCGCCCTAGGAAACCAAGTGCCGCAACTACACATTCATGTTATCAGTCGCTCGACAACCGATGCTGCGTGGCCTGGCCCGGTATGGGGATCCGGCGATTTGATTCCGTATGATTCGGATGTACGTTTCGCACGTAGCGATGCTGTCGTCAAAGCCATGTCACTAAAAGTAATCAACTAGGAGCCCGCAGTACAAGACAATTTGGCATTCAGACAGTAGGCTATCGTAGCTTTATTTATCCAATATATATCTTCTCTGGGGGTTCAATTTACAACATTGACTTTATCAACCCAGCAGTCGTAAGGCATACAAGCCTCTTTAATAGCTTCCAGCTTAAATTGGCAGTACGTTCGTTTGACTCTCCCTTTGGCGTAGAGATGATGGGTAGAACAGCTGACATGATCCTCATGTGAGTAGGTGTTTCGGTACTTATCAATGACCTCATCAACAATTTGACGCACATCATCTGGCACTTGTCTCATATATTTGTTGAATAGCACTCGAAACCCGGGTTCCGTCCTGCCGTGAGCAGCAACTCCTAACCACCCTAACGCACGAAGGTTGCTTTTGGGCACATCTTCTGTGCCATTGAATAGGATGTAAGCCAAGCGTGATTGTGCGTCTTTAAATCCACGCTTTGCCAATTGGAGTAGGGCAGGATAAGACTCGTTATATTGACCGTCACGGTACATCATGTTTGTAAAAGCACGTATGCCACGCATCTCACGTATATCTTGGAGTGAAAAATCCTTAGGGTCTAAAGTCACACCGTCAAACATGTCTCCGATCACGATCACTTCCTCGATACCTGCATAACGATCAATGCTAGGTTCTCCAGGGATTTGTGGACGTCGTAATTCACCGAACATCCTTTCCATGATTTTTTGTTCTGTTTGGTTTTTATCCTTCAGCAGTTTCAACCACCGCCGTCTCTCTGAGAAGGTGTGATAATCCGGATATCGTAATTTATCTACGAATTGCTTCGTTTGTAGCCAGAGTTCCTCTTCACGTTCCATTGAGAGAGTGTGTGAATCAACACTGGACTCGTTAGTTAACCGGGGGGCCTCTTCAGCGCCAACAACGCCAATCCCCATGATCGCGATGAATACAACCCACAAATATTTAGGGCCAGATGATGAACTATCCTTCACAAAACTGATCCTTGATACTGAGAAACGATGAAGTATCTTTCAATAGTATGCTTGCGCGTAAAAATACAAAGTGGGTTAGCCCACATGTCACATAAATAATCCCGAACGATTTTCAGGATTTACGGGCTCCTACCAAAAGATCTTCCGCTGGTTGAGCCCGGGTCAGCTATTCATAAAAAGGAAGAATGGCAAATTGGTTTGCACTATAGTCGCCGAATTCACGCTCTTCACCCGTCGGCCAACGAACTTTGACGTGCCTGACTGTATTAGAGGAGCCTAAACCGAAGTGCACATACGGCTCATGTGCACTAAGGTAGCTCCCGGCTACCTTCACGTATCGTAGTTGATGCTTTTCACCAACCTTAAGTGAAACTGTCGCACCGATAGCGTCACTGCCAGCGCGATTTAGGACGCGAAATCGAATCCAGTTTTGCGTATGCCCAACCGTATTAATCAACACATAGGATTCCGCATCGCGATTCACAATGATCGCGTCTAAATCCCCGTCACGGTCAAGGTCTCCAATCGCCAACGAGCGACTCGTATGTGCTTGAGGAGCTGCTGTACCGTCCACTGTACTAAGCGATTCGAAACGAACCAATCCTTCGCGCCACTGGCCTTTCAAAAGTATGTTCGTCTCGGCGAATTCATCCATTGGGTTACGCGGGTCACCATCCACTTTGCCATTCGCTTCAAGTAAATCCAGTACGGTATCGTTGTTAAAGTCCGCCAGCGCAATGCCGAAACGCGTGAACTGTCGACTCTTCGACCCTAGTCCCACATGGCTGGTTTGGTCGCGAAAGTATGTATTCTGATTGATGAATACCGAATCGGTCTGACCTTCTAGATTAACGACCAAGACATCTTGGTCCAAATCATCATCAAGATCTATGGCATCCACACCCATACCCGCCTTTGCGAACCCATGATTGTCGACCGCGCATCCCCACTGCACCGCCTTGTTCACGAAATGCCAATTGCCTTGATTTAGCCACAATTGATTAACCATCGTGTCGTTAGCTACGAAAACGTCAAGTAGACCGTCATCGTTAAAGTCTGCCGGCACTGCGCCTAGCCCGTTGCCATAGGCCTGGCTGAACCCGGACTCAAAGGTGACGTTCGTGAAAGTCCCGTCGCCATTGTTGCGAAACATGGTGTCCGGCAAAGGCGCTTGATAGTTGGTAGGGAGGCAATAAGTCAACACACCGCGCGCATAACAGTCAATCTCGTTTGTCGCCGACCACCTGAGGTTATTCACTACAAACAAATCAAGGTCACCGTCCGCATCAAAATCGGAAAACGTTGCCGCTGTACTCCAATTAGTGTCCGATGCACCGGCATACTCGGTAACATCCGTAAAGTTACCAGCCCCATCGTTTTGTAATAACGCGTTTTCGCCAAGATTGGTTACGTACAGGTCGGTATCGCCGTCGTTGTCATAGTCGCCCGTCGTCACCCCCATACCGTAAACAGCGTTTGAGGCCGGTACTTGAAACTCAGCGCGCTCAAAATACCCCCGTCCGTCGTTTAAGTACAACTGATTTGGAGGAATATCCTCTGGATTAGCTGGCGTGCCGAGATGCATCCCACTCTGTACAAAGTACACATCAAGATCAAGGTCGCCATCTGCATCGAACAGAGCGACTCCTCCGCTCATAATCTCTGGAAGGTAAGGTCGTTCTCTAAAACCTGATATGTGCTGAAACGCAATGCCGCGTGGCGTTGCTTCGTCAGTAAACCAAATTTCTTGCTGGGTGTGTTCCCCGCAACCAATCAAGAACATCAAACCTACCGTGCTATACAACACGCCAAGTAGCGAAAGCATTCTGTTCATACGAATGCCGGTTGCTTTTTTACAATCGATGCGATTTGGATAGTCAGAGCAGTAATTTGACGTCGACAACCGCGAAACTCAGCGGTGAATTTATTGGAACGTTGTTTCTGGTTGCAACGGTTGTCGGCTCTGGAATCATGGCCGAAACTCTCGCGCAAGGAAACGATGCGATTGCATTGTTAGCGAACGCAGTTGCGACTGGTGTCATGCTAACCGTACTCATAACCGTCATTCGACCCCTGTCAGGAGCACACCTCAATCCAGCTGTCACCTTTGCATTCTCGTGTCGTAAAGAAATCCCTTTGCTACTTGCAGCACTTTATATGTTCATGCAAATTTTGGGCGGCATCAGCGGCACCTGGCTTGCACACGTGATGTTCGACCTTGATATCCTGCAAACGTCGAACAACTCTCGGCTTTCCGTAGGGTCATGGATTGCTGAGGTAGTAGCAACATTTGGTCTTGTTGCAACGGTCCTTGGGACACTGCGTGTCAATCCTCACTGGATTGCCCCAAACGTTGGCCTGTATATTGCCGGCGCGTATTGGTTCGCCGCTTCGACATCCTTTGCTAATCCGGCAGTCACGATCGCTCGTTGCCTTACCGAATCCTTCTCTGGAATCGCGCCTGTCGATGCAATTCCTTTCGTTCTTGCCCAACTGATCGGCGCACTTGTCGCCGTTGCTTGTTTTTCGCTCTTACCTCGGGAGCGCGACAATGCGAGCCAGCGTTCAATCGGTACTCATGTCTAATATTCAGCTATTCTCTTCTGTTAATCGGTTGCCATGAAGTTTCAAACATTTTTTCGCTATCTAGCAATCGCCGTCGCCTTGGCATGGTGCACTGCTTTAAGCATCGGCGATACGGCGCCAGACTTCTCGCTGCAAGGTAGCGACGGCAAAACTTACCGCTTGTCCGAGCTCCTTCAAAACAGCGATGTAGTCGTGCTCGCATGGTATCCCAAAGCATTCACGAAAGGCTGTACCATGGAATGTAAGTCGCTTACCGAGAAAGGCGATCTTATTCGCGAATACAAGGCTTCCTATTTCATGGTTAGCGTTGACCCTATTGATGAGGTAACGAAATTTGCCGAATCCATGGCCGCGAATTTCCCCTTGCTGGCCGACCCTGATAAATCCGTAGCGCAACGCTACAACGTCATGAATCCATACGGTTTTTCTAACCGGCACAATGTTTATATCGGCACAAACGGCAAAGTTCTGGCAATCGACACAAAAGTCAACCCCAGCACCGCCGCAGAGGATATCGCAGCGCGACTTGGCGAACTCGGCATTGCTAAGCGCGACTCGTAACTTCGAACATTCTCTCCAAGCGTCAATCGGAAGGGTCGGCAGCCTCTGCCGAATCTTCTTCTTGCGGGAGTAAGTCTTCTAAAGACATCGCCATGTCTTTGGCAATGTACGTAGAAATGCCATACTGACCAGCCACACGATCGGAGGTCGCAACCCACTCGTCCTCTTCCTCAAGGTGAAAGAGCGAAAGCAATGTCTCTCCGCCATCGTCCGTCCAAGATATGCGGGCAGTCGGCTGTTCAGGTAGTGCAGCGTCGCTGATCGTGTACACGCTTAAATTTTCAAATCGACCGATAACCTTATCTACGGCATCGGCATCTAGCACCACGCCGGACTCTGCAACCCACGTCTCGTCAACGTAGTTCAAGATGTATTCACCTTCATGGCTAAGGCGCTGGAGCGTACCTTGCGGTCGGAGCAATTGCTTGTCCAACCAAGCCGCATTGTCGGAGCCTAACTCATAATTCGAGAATTCAATCGCGAACACCGGACCGCCATCAATATCGCTCACATGAACCTTGCGGTAGCTCGGCGACGTACCGAAGTAGACATCCGCAACCACTTCCTCTTCAGCGCGCAACGTGAGGTGTTTTTGAAATTTCTCCTCGGTCACCTCAAATCGCTCTGCGGTCGACTGTCTCGTTGCTACTGGCCAACCGGCCGAGGAGGTCGCCAGTTTGTCGAGCACATCCTGCACCTTCGTTGCGTCGGCAGGCTTACCGTCAGCTAACTGCCACCCAGTATCAGTTTTATTGATATGAATCTGATGTTCAGCTGAAACGATCTGAATATCCGTGATCGCATCAGGGTCGAAATCGAAAAATGCCTCCGGCTGTTCCGGAGGACGCATATTCCACGCAAGCACAGCGCCAACGACTAATACTTGCAAGGCGAGCAGTCCCGCCAACATCGCTCGATTCATGCTGCACCTCCTAAGAGTTCACGGTAACGTTGATTACGCTGAGCGCGTTGGAACTGGTTAGCGGCAAACGTCATCGCGATGAGTAGCAACGCCAGGGCGTAATTCACGTATTCCCATACCTGCCGATCAAGGGTGCTTAACGCTGGCAATGTACGAGCAAAGTGCCCACGACCGCGAATAGACATCAGTGCTGTGTCTTCAACCGACCAATCGGCGATATTCGCGATGAGCTGCGTGCTGCCGGTATAGCGCTGACCGCGCGCTGACGCCAACAAGCCTATAGCCGAATCCGAAACGATCGACGATGAACCAATGACGATCAATCGCGCTGATTCAGGCGACTGAGCGATTACGCTGGCCACTTCACCTAACGTATCTTCGGATTCAGCAAGATCCATGTCACTGTCCATTGCATCCGATTCTTCCGCTGATTCCGATGCCTCATCTGCAGCCTCCTCAGCTGCGGATTCGACAGCTTCCTGGTATACCGGCGATTCTTCAAAAAACGATGCAAAACGACCTTCAAGCAATATACCGACGATCTCTTCTTGCTGGTCCGCAGTTGGACGATATGGCGACTCGCCGGATTCATTCACTTTGGGCATGATGTCTGGTGCGCTATCACGCCATGCCGTGCTACCCGTATGCAACAAAGTCGTGACTTCCCGTTCGCTTTGCATCTCCGCGTTGACTTTTACTGGTGAACTCCAAGGTAAAGCCAACTGATTGAAGGCATTCGTAATTGGGTTATCGGCATTAAAACCAGATGGTGGAATTTCTACAAAGAATGGGTAATCGAACATCCTTACTTCTTGAATCGAAATCGGTCCCACGCGACGTGTAACCGGCAACGCTAGCTTGGCGTTGTTGCTATCCATGAGCATAGCCCGCTCTATCTCAACACCATGGTGGGATAGCCAATCGTCCATACCTGTATTAGTTGGGACCGCAGTCATTACTTGATGCATCAAAGAAGTCGTGTAGCTACCCGACAAGATAACAACCGTCCCCCCGGCCATCAAGAACTGATCAATGTGAAAAACCTTTGTTTTACTCAACGCGTCGGGACCAACAACGAGCAGCAGATCCGATTCCGTTGGAACCGGAGTATCAAGCGATACCTTCTGCACGTCAAAATCTTCCGTTAGAGCCGCATAAACCTCACGAAAATCATCCACCTGCTGCGGCTGTTGCATGTACGGATTCTGCTGAGGCATTTGCGGCGGGGGCGTAGGACTGTATAGCGCAATTGAAGTGAGTAACCCAGTAGCAAAACGATGTAAGCCTTCTTCTAATACTCGGGCAAATCCATCCTTATCCATACTTTCAGGAATGGGTAGCGTCACAACGATACGGTCGTTCGTCAACGTAAGGTAGTAGTAAAACCGGTTGACGTCGAACAGGCTCGCCGCCATCGGTTGAAGGCCAAGCTCTGCCGCGATTTTGTCGGCAACTGCACCGTCATCGGCAGCAGGATCGACGATACGCCACGAGAATGTATCGCCCGATCCTTCTTCAAGCTCCTTGAGGGCCTCAATGAGTGGCGTGCGACCGGCTTCCAGCTCAGGCGGCAAGGTCGCTTCAGTCGATAGGTATCCAGTGAAACGCACCGGCTCTTGGATGAAATCAAACGGGGAACCGCCACTTCTGAATCCTGATTGCACTTTTTTAATGCTGCGCGTGATTTGATATTCAGGATTTTTGAGCTTCACGTCCAAATCAAATTCGCTTTCAGCTTTGACTTCAATGAGATCTTGAAAACTCAACACCTCATAGTCATCGCCGTACATCACAAGTACATTGAAATACGAGTTAACTAGACTGGCCTCGTGCCGGTCTCGAACTTGGAAAGGTACAGGTCGAATGCCGTACTTAGAGTTCGCTTCGTCTTCTAGTTCGGGGTTCTCAGTTGGGTCGATTATTTCAACGCGCACCACATTGCCGCCGGACAGTTCATATTCTGCTAGAAGATCCCTCAACTGCGGCACCAAGGGCGCTAGTAGAGGATGCGTCTTTGCACTAAAGTAGCCTCGAATCAACATAGGTTCAGTAAGCTGGGTGAGTTGATTTTTCGTTACATCAGAGATTGAGTATTGATCACCTTCCGTCACGTCCCAACGCAGAACCTTGACGTAATTTAGCCAGACATTGGCGATCAATAAATTCAACACTAACAAAGCAAAAAGCAATGTCGCGTTACGATGTTTATCCGCATTCCCGCTATCACTCCATCCCATACGGCGGAGTGCATAGACATTTAAGGCGAGAAATGAGAGTGTGACAGAAACATAGAAATACAGATCACGGAAATCAACTACCCCGCGGGTAATGGACTCAAAACGCGAGCCGGAACCCATTCCACGTAATACATCGGCCGTTTCGTTATTGACCAATTCAGTTATAAACGAGCTGCCAATGGCGTAAAACACGCAGCACGCTAACACCGACAATATCAACGCGACAATTTGATTTTCGCTCCGAGCGCTGACGAATACGCCGATGCTCAAATACGCGGCGCCGAGCAAAATCGAGGCGACGTAACCCGCAAACACCGGCCCCCAATCCAGATTTCCCAGAAGGGCAACGCTGATCGGAATCGGTATAGTCATGGCGAGCGCAATAACCAACAGTGCAAGGCATGCAAAAAACTTCCCGGTAACCAATTGCCAATCTTGAACGGGCACCGTCGACAAAAATTCGATCGTGCCCACACGGCGTTCGTCACTCCATGACCGCATGGTCAGAGCCGCAGCTAAAAAGATCAGTAAGACCGGTAGCCATTCAAACATAGGACGAACATCGGCGATGTTCCGAGCGAAAAACTGTTCGACCCAGAAAAACACAAATAACGTGACACCTAGGAAAACGGCGAGGAATAGATAGCCAATAGGCGACGAAAAAAACAGCGCAAGTTCCTTGCGCGCGATGTCCAAACTTGCGTTACGGTGCATGGGAGCCCTCGCTTACTTGCGCAAAAAGCGTCTCTAAGTCGTTGCGTTCGGGACCAATACCGTAAATTGACACGTCGGCAGCTACGAGCTGCGGCACTATTTCTTGGATCTTGGTGCTCGTGTCCACTTTGTCGCCAACATTCAAAAAGTGTTCATTCGAAGTGCTACCTTTATCAATGCGAAGACCTGTTAATTTACCCAATTGCTCGCGACTGGCGTTGCTACGCAAGGCGATACGCGTCGCGCGATTGAGTTCGTCTAGGCGTTCGTCAACTACGAGTTGACCATCGCGCATGATCAACACGCGGTCGCAGATTGCTTCGACTTCCTGCATGATATGGGTCGAAAGAATGACCGTTGAAGATTCCGCAAGTCGTTGAATCAACTCGCGCATGTGCATCGTCTGCGTTGGATCTAACCCATTCGTCGGTTCATCTAGAATCAAAACGGGAGGCTCGTGCAATATCGCCTGGGCGACTGAAACGCGTTGTTGATAACCACGCGACAATTTCTCAATGGCATCCAGGTAACGCTTGTCCAAGTCCGTATCCGCAAGCACCTTACGAACCCGATCGCCGCGTTCGTCAATGGGTATCCCTCGCATAGCGGCGGAGAATGTCAGATAGTCTGCTACGGTCATTTCGCCGTAGAACGGCTGACTTTCTGGTAAGTAGCCGATACACGCCTGGGCTGCTACCGGGTCTTTTTGTACGCAAATGTCGTTTACCCACGCCTCGCCAGATGTGGGCTCAATGAAACCCGTAAGCAATTTCATGACTGTGGTCTTGCCAGCGCCGTTATGGCCTAGGAGTCCGACGATTTCGCCCGACTCAATGCTGAATGAAACATTGTCGGCAGCGCGAACCGCACCGTAATGTCGACTCAATTCCAAGGCTTTGAGCATGAATCTCCTTTTTCTCTCCCGCTAGAGCATATTCGATAATAGCTTACTCACTGCCGATCCCGCATATCGATGTACGTGTGGCAGTGGGAAAGTCGTGGAATAGGACAACTCAACATGAAGGATGTTGCAGGTAAAACCGCGTTCGTGACTGGCGGTGCGAGCGGTATGGGATTGGCCATGGTGCGGAGCTTCGCAAACGCCGGTATGAAAGTTGCGATTGCAGATATCGAAACGGCGCCGTTGAAGGCTGCCGTCGAAGAGTTTCAAGACACGAATGCGGCCGTGATTGGCGTTCAAGTCGATGTATCGGATTTGGCGTCCCTCGCCGCAGGCGCCGCCGAAACGAAAGCTTCCTTTGGCAATATCCATGTACTGGTTAACAACGCCGGAATCGTAACTGGTTCCACACTAGCCGACGCAGAACCCAATGACTGGCGTTGGACTATGAATGTCAATTTAGACGGCGTATATAACGGTCTACACACTTTTGTATCCGACATGATCGCCCACGGTGAAGGCGGTCATATTGTGAATACGGCATCGCTAGCAGGGCATATCGCAGTACCTCGACTCGGTGTCTATGGCGCGAGCAAATTTGCCGTTGTCGGATTATCGGAGACCTTGCGGGCAGAACTAAACGAACAAGGTATCGGCGTGTCCGTGTTATGTCCCGGTGTAGTAAACACGAATATTTTTACGGCAGGGCGAAATCGACCTGCATCGCTACCCTCAATACAAGAGAGTCATTTCGAGTTGGGAAATCAAGATTCCGATACTCCCGATAATGAAGTGATGCGCAACATTATCGAACCGGCTATGGTTGGCGATATGGTGCTGCACGCGATACAACATGAACAGTTCTATATCTTCACGCATCCGGATTTCGCTCCAATCGTTCAAGCGCGCACGAACGAGATCGAAGCTTCGTTTGCCTACTGGGCCAGTTATTGCGCTAACTTGGAGTAGTTCTGCAGCTTACGTGTAAAAGTAAACGACCGGCACCCATCAAACCAGTCGAATTGGTTGTACCGTAACCCCGCGACGACTTATTCAATGGGTGTTCTCAACAAGGTTCTATTCGAATGGTTTCTCACCTTCGCACATCACTCGGTACAGAACTCGCGCTTGATCGCCATGGTCGTATACTGCTGCATGCATTGCACACCGATTGTCCCACATGACAAAGTCACCTACCCGCCAACGATGTCGGTACATCGCATGATCTTTGAGCGAATGTTTGTATAAGAATTCGATGAGATTTTTACCTTCTGCTGGCATCATCCCTTCTGCTTCAATGCACCGGTCTGCGAACGTGACGTAGAGTGCCTTGTGTCCCGTAACTGGATGCGTACGTACCGCTGGGTGCCAGACGGGATCCGGACATTCTTCAGGTCGGTCGGTACCGCTTACGACATGCTTCAGACGTAATCCTTTCAACCATCCTTTCATCACATCGGAAAGTGCTTCGTAAGCCATGTATTGATTGCAGAAAATGGTGTCGCCGCCGTGACTGGGAACCTCGACAGCATTGAGCGATGAAAAGGAGGGCGGTCGTTCCACAAAGCAGGTATCCGTGTGAAAACCGCCGGAAACCGGTTTGGCGGGATCGCCACGGTTGGCGACTTTATGAACCATCTCATACTCGGTGTGCATATTAACGCCGGGTGTGACCGTTACTTTGCCGAAACGCGCAATGAAATTGCGCTGTTCATCAGGCTCTAGAAATTGACCTGGAAAAACGCCGACACAATACTCTCCGACGAGTCGACGCACTTCCTCGACTTGCTCATCACTTAATGATGGAATCGAAACACCGGTGATCCTCACCCCGGTTTGACCGGTCAGCAATTCCACATTAAGCGCACTCGATTCCTCAAGGTGCAACGCTTCTGACATGATCTTCTCGTGACCTATCTAGCAAGGTAAGAATACATTCAACCCTCGTTGCGTACTGTAATGCAAGTTGATTTATTTGCTACCGCGGATACGGTCAATAGTAGTTTTAGGTCAATGCCCTGTGTGCACTAATAATTGCGGCGAGGCTTATATGCAAACATACGATGTCAAGCAATTTCTACTTTAGATTTGCAGTTCTAGTCTTAGCGAACCCACGCGAGTAACTGATTTGCGCCTCATTACATCACCTACATTCGCAAAACACTCAAGTTGATGAGCATTGATCTTGGCAACTTACCGGCGCATTTAAAGGAACTGCCAACACCTTGCTTATTACTTCTCAATACGCCATATCGTTCAAACCTTAAAAAAATGGCGCGACATTGCAGAGAACAAAACATTGCACTTCGCCCCCATGCCAAAACCCACAAATCAAGCGCCATCGCGAAGGATCAACTACAAAACGGCGCTACTGGAATTTGTTGCGCCACGCTAACCGAGGCAGAAATTCTTGCCGACTCAGCAAACAGCATACTCATCACTTCGCCGCTTGCGCTCAGCAGCCAGATTCACCGTTTACGAGCGTTGCGGAGCCGTTTAAACGAGCTCATTTGCGTTGTGGACAACCCGCGTATAGTGGATGAAATGCTCAACGTATTCAACGCTCAATGTCCGTTGGACGTCCTGCTTGACCTTGACCCAGGTATGCACCGGACCGGACTCGACATGGAGGCATCCGCCCTCTTGTTGGCGCACGTACTGAACGAAAATCCTGCCTTTAACTTTCGCGGTATTCAATGCTACGCAGGCAACTTGATGCACATTCCCAAATTCCGTGAACGCGAACATCAAGTGGAAGTACTTTGGTCGCGAGTCAAAGCGTTTAAACAACGATTGCACGAACAACGTATCCCGTGCTCCATTGTGACAGGTGGCGGTACCGGCACGTACAACATTGACTGTCAAACAAACACTCCAACGGAGGTTCAAGCAGGCTCCTATCCATTCATGGACATCGAATACAGCAACATCGAATGGCCGCACGGGGGACTACCGTTCGAACCTGCCCTATTTGTCCTGACCACTGTCATTTCAGCAAACGTAGTCGGTAACGCAACCACCGATGCTGGGCTGAAAGCTCTGTCCACGGACTCGGTATTACCGGAAATCCATGGCGAGTCTGCACGCGGCGCTACGTACAAATTCAAAGGTGATGAACATGGCGGCATTGAGTACGATCCGGCCATAGTCGATGTACAAGTGGGTATGCAATTACTCATTTCGCCACCTCATTGCGATCCAACCATTAACTTATATGACGAGCTGCTGATCGTTGACGACGATCTGAACGTCCTTAAGTCGTACGACATCAATGCCCGTAGCGGTCGATCATTCACGCATGTTTGACACCTACTATCCACTTGCTTGCTTCATCGCGTTTATCGCCGCGACTATCAGCATGGCTTTGCACTACGAAATTCTTGAGCGGCTCTCGGGCTTGCTCGAACGATGCCTCGGTCGCATGCGCGTATTTATCACCCTGTTCTGTTTGATGGTACTGCATATGTTTGAAATTAGGCATCTTCGCCCTGGCATATTGGCTGTTATCGTTCGAGCCCAATTTTGGTGAAATCGCACAGCTTGAGACCAACTACGACTACTTGTATTACTCTTCTATCGTGTACACGACTGTGGGTTTCGGCGACCTGTATCCGGTCGGCCCAATTCGCATCGTAACAGCGATTGAATCCCTCATCGGACTGGTCTTAATCACATGGTCGGCTACATTCATATTCATTCATCGTCCAAACGCTGCTACAGGTTGAAGTTTTGAAGATCACTGAAGCGGAAGCTTTTGTCATTGCAACGCCACCGCCCCATCGCGGCGGTCGTTACTGGGTATTCGTTCGACTCAAGACCGATAACGGCATTGAAGGTATCGGCGAAGCCTACAAGATTCCATTCCATCCTCACACTGCAAAAATGTTGATTGAGGATGTCTGCGCTACCTACGTCATTGGAACCAACCCGTTTGAGATTGAACGATTGTGGCGCTCGGTTTACTACGGGGAAGGCTATGAATCGCACGACCATCACCAACACCCAGATCATACGGTGATGGGCGCGTTAAGCGCGGTCGAGATGGCTTGTTGGGACATTGTCGGTAAAGCGCTTGATCAACCCGTTTACAACTTGCTCGGGGGTAAATACAACGAGCGAATCCGATCCTACACGTATCTCTGGCCAGCTCCTGACTATACCGGTGGGCGTCCAACCCATACCGACCCGGAAGCTGCTAGCGCTAGTGCAGCCGCTCATGTGGCAGAAGGATTTAGCGCCCTGAAATTCGATCCGCTCATTGATACGATGGGAAGCGAAGATCCTCGCGAGCCGCCATTGGACAGGCTGGACAATGCCGAGGCAGTTGTGCGCGCAGTTCGTGAAACGGTGGGGAACAAAGCAGACATATTGATCGGTACCCACGGTCAATCAACGACCTCAGGCACCATCCGCTTCGCGCAACGTATTGAGAAATACGATCCGTTATGGCTTGAAGAGCCGGTGCCGCCAGAGAATCGCGATGAAATGGCCCGAGTAGCGCAAATGACCAGCATACCCGTGGCATCGGGCGAACGTCTCGCTACGAAATTCGAGTTTCGAGAATTGCTCCAAAAACAAGCAGCCGCCATCCTGCAGATGGCATTGGGTCGCGTTGGAGGGATTCTTGAAGCGAAAAAGATCGCAGGTATGGCCGAAGCATACTACGCCCAAATCGCACCCCATCTCTATTGCGGTCCAATCGAAGCGGCCGCGAACATCCAAATTGATGTGTGTTCACCAAATTGTCTCGTACAAGAAAGTATTGGACGTTTTGATGGCTTTCACGCGACGATTCTTGAAAAACCAATCCAGTGGGAGGATGGCTACATCATTCCGCCGACTGAACCAGGCTTGGGAGTCTCCCTTGATTATTCCGTGGTGTCGAAACATTTATGGAAGCCGGACGAGTAAACGGTCATGCCGGCGTAATACCCTATCTATTTACGAAATGCCCTTCGTATTAATAATGAGAGTTATTCCTATCGCTGTTGATTAACCATGTATCCGGGACACTGGGCTAAAGAACAACCAACGCACTTAGCGGCCGTTGACGCTCATAGTGGTGCTGCATTAACCTACAAAGAGCTCGACGATTTATCGAACCAGTTCGCACAACTCATGTATGCACACGGCTTGCGACGCGGCGATCACTTAGCCGTGTTCATGGACAACAATCTGACGTATTTCATCGCAATCTGGGCAGCTCTGCGATCCGGTCTCTACGCGACGACCGTGAACCGTTACCTGACTGCAGATGAAGCGGCGTACATCGTCGACAACTCAGAAAGTCGGGTACTCGTCGCGGCTGGGAACTTAAGCGAAGTCGCCAGCAAGGTACCAGCTTTGACGCCTAACTGCGAGTTGTACCTTGCCGTTGATGGGAGTATTGAAGGCTACGAGCCATTTTACGAGGCAATCAATGCGCATCCTACCGCGCCGCTCGGGGTGCAGCACGCCGGCGCCCTTATGCTCTATTCATCCGGCACCACCGGCAAACCGAAGGGCATATACCGTCCTTTACCTGAGGGGACGATTGATGGCGCAGTCAATCCAACGAGCGGCCTCCTCGCGGCGCTATGGCAAGTTGATACGAATACAGTCTACCTTTCTCCTGCACCACTTTATCACTCTGCACCCATCGGCTTTTGCACAGGCATTCATGCCACGGGTGGAACTGTCGTGATGCTACGAAGATTCGACGAAGTCGCCGCACTCAAAGCGATTGAGCAACATAGCGTAACGCACAGCCAGTGGGTACCGACGATGTTTACGCGCATGCTTAAGCTGCCGGCCGAAGTCCGGAGCAAGTTCGACCTTTCGTCCCACAAAGTTGCCATTCATGCGGCTGCGCCTTGTCCAACAGAAATTAAGAAGCGCATGATGGACTGGTGGGGGCCCATCTTATACGAATATTACGGTGGCACCGAAATGAACGGCCTAACGCATGTTTCACCGCAAGAATGGCTTGAACACCCTGGCACCGTAGGCAAATCCATTCTCGGCAAAATTCATATTTGCAATGAAGCGGGCGATGAGTTGCCTGCCGGCGAAGCAGGCATCGTTTATTTCGAGTTACCGCAGATGCCGTTCGAATATTTAAAGGACGCAGCAAAAACAAAGGACGCGCAACACCCCAATCATGCCCACTGGTCAGCACTCGGCGATATAGGTTATGTAGACGAAGCAGGGTACTTGTATCTAACCGATCGAGCAACCTTCATGATTATTTCGGGCGGCGTTAACATCTATCCTCAAGAAATCGAAGATGCCATGATCTTGCATGAACACATTCTCGATGTAGCCGTGATCGGCGTACCTCATCCTGACATGGGCGAAGAAGTGAAGGCGGTCGTGCAATTAGTAAACGGTATTCAAGCAACCGAAGAAGAAGCCGCAGAGCTATTGGAATGGACTCGTGAGCGGGTCGCTCACTATAAAGCGCCACGAAGCATTGATTTCCGCCCCGAGTTACCTCGCTTGCCTACCGGCAAGCTCTACAAACGACTGCTCAAAGACGAGTATTGGGGCAAGAAGGGATCTCGAATCGTCTAGTTCTAGCACTGCAAATTTGTAATTCACTTCTTAAAAGACTTAGAGATAGCGAATGAGTTTTATTGCTAAATCTGAACTTTCGACAGTGAAACCTGCTGGCACGGTGACGCTTGTATCGTCATCTTCAAACTCCGAAAGCCAGTCGTGTTCCATATCCTCTGTATAACGAAATTCAAATTGGAGCGAGGTCTTTTTCGTTAGGCCTGTCTCGAATCCAACGCCTGCCATCATGACTTTGATTGACGGGTTTAAGGTCTGAGAATCGCTACGGAGTTGATCAACACTGCAGTCGAGTTTTTGGAAACAACCATGGAAGGTAGATAAGAAATCTATTTTGCTCTGTCTTGTTCCAGCTAAACCGTATAAAGAAATATTGAACGTGCCGAATAAAGCACGATGGATGCCATATTTCACGATGACTCCTACGCTTCGGGAGGTCTCTAAATTCCACGATTCCGGCCATGCTTCACCAAAACGATTCTTTTCAGGCGATTCGCCATTACCTGGCAACGTACCCTGTATGGCGTCCCCCGCAATGGAAATCTCTCCTTGAAGTGCAATAAATTGAGTTCCTTGAGCAAAGTTAAAACGGTAGCCTACTAGCCCGTCCCACTGCAATGGATGATCGTCTTCTTCGGTTTCAGTATCAATAGACGAATCAAGCACATCTGACGCGCCGACTCGGCTTACGACAGTCTTTTGATACAGAACTTCGGCTTGCTGAAGCGTTGCGGAGGCACCGTAATAAAGACCTGCAGATTCTGCGTACAACGGTAAACTCAGACACAGAGTCAACACAACTAAAGTCTGAGTCACATGATCTCGAAGTCTTAACATGCTCATATGCTTGCGGTGTTTTATTAGGAAACAAATTAAACAGGCCATAGAGCCTGTCAAATAGGTTTCGGTTGTGAACGAAGTGTAGCGACTTGGCTAGTGATTATTGATATAGGGCCCATCAAATCTATCAGTTAATGACCTAGCGCTAAATTACAATCCGAAATTTGAGTGATTCCAACTGACTAGATCGCCTTAAAACGAGCCAGAATGAGCCGTGCTTAATTTATATGTGCTCAAGCATGATAAAGTGTATACGTATGACCCATGACTCGACAACATATCCCATCAAACCTGCATGCGTAAGATCAGACAAACTATTACGTCACGTCTTGACTGACGGGCGGATCTTTAGGAACGCGCAGAAACAAAGCACTCACGAAGGATAGTGCAGTAAGAACAGCCACCACGAAAAATACATGATTTAAGGCCGTTGCGAGCGATATCGAGAAAGAATCAGACAAACTGTTCGTAAGAGCATTGCCATCTAGCCCAGGCTGATCAATAGGTATCTCTAGTGATTCCGTGACGATCTGATTGTCTAGTGTAGTAAGTCTGTTTTTAAGAGCATCAAGCGTTCCTTCTGGAAGTGCCTCTCGGACATGATCAGGGATGGTCTCATTGAGAGTCACGTAGAAACTTCTTGCTAACAATGCGCCTAAGATTGAAAGACCTAGCATGCCGCCAAGTGACCTAAAGAACTGCAAAGCCGATGTTGCCGCGCCGACAAGAGAAAACGACACGTGATTCTGCACTGCAACCGACAATGTCGCCACCACTCCACCGAATCCCAAACCAGCAATCAGAATATAACAAATTGCCACGATCAGGCTCGTCGAAGCATCCATCGTAATCAATAGAAACATCCCAATGGTCATTAGTCCGGTACTGACAAGCACTTGTCGTTGATAGTGTCCTCCTGCTCTAGAGAGGAGCTGCCCTGCAATGATGCCGCCAATAACCATTCCTAACAACATTGGAACCAGAAGATTACCGCTAGTTGTCGCAGAAACTCCCAAAATTCCCTGAAAAAAAAGTGGCAAAAATATCACACTACCGTACAGTCCCAGGCTGGTCAATAGTGTCACCAAGACTGCGAGACTAACTACGCGATTTGCGTAGATTGCCAAGGGCATGATAGGTTCAGAAACTCTGGCTTCAAGAATCACAAACACAATGCCCATCGCGATGCCAAACGCGAGCGGACCGATTATCTGTGGAGAATCCCATGCATATTGGATACCACCCGATGAAAGAGCAAAAAATATCGGGACGACGGCAAGTACCAGTAATAACATGCCAAACAAATCGAATGGCACCTTGCCGGGGATTTTGCGTTGGGATGGATAGATTCTTGCGCTCAACACAAACACTGGGAAGCTAGCTATCCCAAGCAATATAAACACCCACTGCCACGAAAGACCTTCGACGACTACACCCCCTAGAACAGGACCTATGACGGAAGCAACGCCGTAGACCGCGCTAATGAGGCCGTGATACTTGCCTCTCTCCTCCGGCGGAAAGAGATCAGCAATTGCAACGTAACAGCATGTAATCATGATGCCACCGCCCAAGCCCTGAATAGCCCGGAAGCCAATGACCTGATTCATTGATGTGCTACTGCCTACGAGTATGGAACCGACCATAAAGATCAACATCCCGGTAACCAAAAACCGCTTACGCCCATAGATGTCACTCAATCTACCCACAATCGGATACGCGATAGTTGCCGCGACGAGATAGGAAGTCGCCGCCCAGGTATATCGTTCGAAACCACCGATATCCGCGACCATCAGCGGTAAGATCGTGGCAACCACAGTCTGACTAAGTGCAGCGAGAAGCATCGCCAACAGTACGCAGACCAAAGACAGCGTTACTGTCCGTTTAGGTAGTGCTACAAATTGATTCTGCGGCTTGATCGTTGTTGAATCGCTTGTCTGACTAGCGCCAGAATCAGTCATCATGGATTGATTCGTACGTTTTTGTGAAGCCGGATACGAAACTGTGGAACCAGTGCACCATCAACCACTCAACTAATTAGTCCTGCCTAGTCAACGAGCCAGACTACTATAGAAGACGCGATAACCTAATTGTGAAACAGTTGAAAATAGCTGCCCCAACTTTGCTATTTGAGCTTGAGACGGTAGACATTCATCAGCATCAAGGTCTTCAATCGCTGCCATAATATGGCCTAACAGTGCATTTAATAGCTCTTGACGCGATGTATCCGATACATCAAATCCCCTGAACCTAGAATGCAAACTAAAAACGCACCTATTATATTTTGTCGGTGGCTAATGCCAATAGTCCTCGAAAGAGTACTGAACTGATCTCGCTCGGCAGACAATATTGTGATACTCTTCTAAAGCTCCTCGCTCAAGCTGGTGCCGAGTATCCGTAGGTACGCTGGTTGCAAGAAAATAAGCAATATCGTACAGACCGCACCCTGACCCGCAGCCTTGCTAGTCAATAGCAGCAATTCCTTTCTCATCGTTAACACTGAGAAAAGGTTTTCGCCTCGATAATCACCGTGAACTAATGTTCGTGGTCCTGCCGCCGATGTTTGCATAGTGAGAGACTAAGCGCGGGCCTAATCCTTCCGCAAAGCTCCTCATTCGAGGTGAAAAATAGTTCGAGAACCGTCCGTGCCACCTGTGTGTTAAGCACATCGTAAATGCTTGCTGGTAGGCCTTGATCAACCCCACCCCAGTACTTACCATGAATTTCTGCGACAGCACGGATAGTAAGACGCACCTGATCTCCATCCTTCCGAGTCGACTAAGAAATCGTCCTCACTGACTGAAGATCTTCTAGCACCAAACCGAAACGATTTATTCAGATGAGGTAACGGTGAGGTGGCTGACCTCCTTAATGCATGAATGAACCAGTAAGCCACTTTGCTTTGGATACAATAAGTTAAATTAATGAATAGTCAAGGACAGCTTGCTGATGTCCGATTGTAGTCGGAACTGCATCAGATGGCCACGGGTGGCGGACATGCCACGAACTGGACTGCAACAATCAACAGCGCTACCGTTCCCCTCATGACTTTACCCCCACTGCGAGTGACCGAAGAGCTTCTGCTGTTGATCCTGGATGCCGAAAGCGGTGATATCCAGTACTCCTTCCCGTCCCATCAGCGGGATGCCCTGGTGGGCAGTGCCGCATTGATGGATCTGGCGCTTGAAAACCGTATTGATACCGATGCCGAGCGGCTGTTTCCGATCAACCCGGAACCGGTGGGTGATGATCTGCTTGATCCCACTCTCCTCGACATCGTCAATGAAAAAGAGACTCACGACACCGCTTGGTGGATCAGGCGTACTGCGGGACAGGGCGGTACTATCCGTGACAAGGCGCTCAACCGTCTGATTGAGAGGGGTATTCTGGAAAGGGAAGCCAACGGGCTGGTGTTTCTGTCCCGATCAGTTGCCCGGGCCCGTCGCTATCCCACAGTGGATGGGGAGTCCCGGAAGGATGTCCATTCCAGGGTGATGGAGACATTGTTCAGTGAGGACATACCGGATCCGCATGACATTATGATCATTGGCCTTGCAGCTGCTTGCGATGTGTTCGAAAGCATCCTGTCCCGGGATGAACTGGCCGAAGTACGGGAGCGCATTGATACCATCTCCCGGCTTGACCTGATGGGTCGCACCATCAGGGAAAGTATTCGAAGGATTGAGCCGCCGGCCCCTGCCAAAAAGACCGTCCGGCCCTACGAGGAGATACCGGAAGTGCCTGGATTACCCATCGCTGGCAGTGCGCTCCAGATGGCAAAGAATGTGCAGGTCTTTCTTGAGAAGTGTTATCGTAAATACGGTCCAATCTTCCGCGTCCGGGCTTTCGGTTATCAGTTGCTTGCGCTGGTGGGGCCAGAGGCAAATGTTTTCTGTGGGCGGGTCTCGGGCACTCACTTGCGGTCTCATGAGCCTTACAGCGCATTTGCTGTTGCCGTTGGAGCCCATCGGGTCATGTTGAACATGGACGGGCCGGAGCATCTGCGAATGCGCAAGCTGCAGGTCAACGGCTACTCCCCAAAAAAGTTCGAGGAGAAGCTGGACCTGGCCCATGATGTCGTCCTGCGCATGATCGACACTTGGCCTGTAGGACGACCGATAGGGGTTCAGTACGCCATGCAGCAAATCATCGCCGAACAGATCGGGATGAGTTGCACCAGCGTATCGTCACATCAGTACATAGATGACATCATTTGTTACCTGGAGGTGCTTGCCAGTATCCACATTACGAGGCAGTGGCCCAATCAGATGCGATTCCTGCCAAGATTTCGGCGTGCCGAACAGCGTCTGGAAGATTTCTGCAATGAAATTCTGGAAGCCCATCGACCGGAACGGCGGGGGGATCTTCCACCGGATTTTGTCGACGACCTGCTGGAGATGAACCGCAATGACCCGCAGCTGCTACCGGAAACAGATCTGCGTGCCAACCTACTTGCTCCCTACCTGGTGGGTATTGATACCTCTGCAAGTGTTTGCACTTTCATGCTGTATGCGCTGCTCAAGCATCCTGCGCTACTACAGCAAATGCGGGAGGAGGTGGATGCGATGTACGAGCAGGGACCGCTAACCGCAGACGGGCTGCGCAAACTTGATGTCACGCATCGCATCGCTATGGAGACCTTGCGTATGTATCCGGTGGCACCGGCCCTGCTCCGGACTGTCTCCAATTCGTTTGAGTTTGGGGGCTACCGGGTTCCTGCCGGGATACAGGCCATAATTGGCACCACCGTCAGCCATTACCTACCGGAGTATTTTCCTGATCCGCATCGCTTTGATATTGAGCGCCACTCCAGGGCGGCGAAGCAACAGCGTCCATCGGGTGCGTTAGCTCCGTTCGGTGTAGGACGACACCGTTGTATTGGTAGCGGACTTTCAGAGGTACAGATTACGCTTACCATGGCTACCATCGTGCGGGAAACGGAACTCATGCTGGAGCGACCGGAGCGTCCACTGAAGATCAAACAAAGGCCGGCCCCCCATGCGGACAAGTCACTGCAGTTTCGACTTGTGCGTCGGCGCGGGGAAAATCGTGCCGCTGCATGACCGCTGACTTGTCAATCTGACAGGCCCAAGAGCATGGGGCCAGCTGTAACAGGATATGTCAATATGGAACCAATCCCCCTTATAAAGCAACCTGATGACATCACTGCTCCGTGGTTACATCGGGCACTGGTCGCAGGAGGCGTATCCGATTTTCCCCCGATCAAGTCGGTTGAGGTCAGGCAGATGTCGGATGTGGTCAGTGCGATGGGAAGTCTCTTTCGCTGCCGCATGAATACCCAGGGGGACAAGGCACCTGATCCTGCCTCGGTCATTGTCAAGTTGCCCACCTCCAACACCATACGCCGGAAACTGGCCGGATGGATCGCGTTGTACCAACGTGAATACGTATTCTATCGGGACATTTCACCCCATGCGCCATTACGGGTGCCGGCCCTGTTCTACGGCGATTGGGAAGGACGCAGCCAGTACTTCGTGCTGGTGCTTGAGGATCTCGGCGGTATGGAGACCATCCCCCAGAAAACCGGTGTGGGTGTCAAGCGGGCGCGACAGGCTATTCGAAGCATCGCGGAATTCCATGGAAAGTTCTGGGAGGCTGGCGATGAGCCTGGCCTGGCGGCCTGTGGAGAGTTCATGACTACCGGACAGCGCCGCCTCATGCAGACCTTCTATCTGCTGACCATGCCCCTGGCGTTCGAGCGTTTTGATGACCTGTTCACACCCGATAGACGGCGATGGGCGGAGGCATTCGGCACGACGATTGACTCTCATTTTACTGCCTTGGCCGGCGGTCCGAAGACCGTTGTTCATGGCGATTATCGCACCGATAATGTGATGTTCGGCAGCGCGGAAGAGGACGACTTTGCGGTGATTGACTGGCAGGGTTGTGGCTTTGGTTGCGGTATGTACGATGTGGCCAGTTTTCTTGCCACCAGTGTTTCCATTGAGGATCGACGTCGCATTGAGCATGACGCGGTGGCGGAGTACCACGACATTGTCTGTCGCATGGGAGCGAAGGATTACACTTGGGGTGACTGCTGGCGCAGCTACCGGCAGAACCTGCTTGGTACCCTCATGTTCATGGTAATCGGAGCTGGCGGCATTGACGTTAACGATCAAGCACTCCGGCATCAGACGCAGCTATTGCTGGAAAGGGCACTGACGGCGATGGATGATCAGAATTCCTGGGAGTTCATGCCTACCCGTGACGGAGTTTTTTCCTCCAGCGGGGCATTCTCGGTCCTGTCCGGGGGCTTTTATCGGACCTACCGTTCACTGCTTGGCTTGCGCAGGCAAAAGAAAGACTGATCGCTAGCGCTGATCAATTCCCGGGCCCGCTCGCCCATCATGCCGTTATCACTCTATGCGGATCTGGTGGTTGCCTTGGGAGTGGCGATCATGCTGCTGGCCAGCTTTAGGCTGTATGGCAGCTTCAGCGACTCACCGGTAATCTGCACGAAATACAGGCGCACACTGCGTTAATAGTGAAATAGCTAACTAGAGGCTCATCATTGTTCTTGTTGAATTAGCATAAATAAATACATTGTTGCAAAAATCCTGTGCCATACTTAGCTTTGAGTCACCAGCAAACGGATAATCAGGGTTCTTTCATAAAACCTATAATCAATCAACAATTTCAGATGTATTTCAGACATCGAAATACACTGACTTCAGAGGAAGCTAACCTAACTAATTTACTTGTTATCGCTTTGATGTGTAATGCATAGCGATACCACATCTACCCACTTTCCGTGACTCACATCTGACTTGGATGTTGTCGCAGTGAGGAATTCAGCGCATCAACTTGCGCGTCCATTTTGACTTAGACAACGTGAACTCCCAAGTAACCGATACATCGGCGACGGCTGCACCCTCAACGCAGAAATCGCGCAAGTCTCGCCTCTTATTAAAAATTGGGTTGCCAACGTTTTTCATTGCAGTCTCCGCGGCGTTACTCATCTTCACACTGACGTATCAACCTCCCCCCCCACCCCGGGTGGATATTGAACCGCCCACCTTGCTAGTACAAGTAATTACCGTAGCACGGAAACCCACGCGACTCAATGTCATTTCCCAAGGTGTTGTCGCACCGCGCACGCGTACGACAATTGTTTCTGAGGTAACCGGACATATCGTAGAAGTCTCGCCTTCATTTGAAAGCGGCGGCTTTTTCGCTAAAGGTGAAGTACTGGCCCGAATTGATCCCCGTAATTACGAAACTGCCTTAAAACGGGCACAAGCAGACCTTGCAAAAGCGAAAACTAAAGTGCAAACAGAATCTGCACTTTCTAGTCAAGCCCTGGATGATTGGGAGAAACTAAAGCGGCTTTCCATTGATCAGGATGAACCCTCTGATTTGACGCTGCGTAAACCTCAGCTTGCTGAAGTCCTGGCCGAACTTGATCTCACCAGAGCTGCTCTAGAAAAAGCCGAAGAAGACCTCAGTCGCACAGTCATTCGAGCACCGTTTGAAGGCATGATCGTTGAGAAATTCGCAGATTTTGGACAATTTGTGAATACTGGCATGCAGATTGCACGAACGATTTCTGTCGATCTTGCAGAAGTGCGGTTGCCATTATCGTTGCGTGATTTTCAATACTTGGACTTAAAGCATTTATCACGGGATCGCACGGTGCCCGTCGTGTTGACGGCGGATATTGGTGAAGTTAGTCCAGGCGTTTGGAAAGGTCAAATCGTGCGTTCTGAAGGTACCGTTGACCCGACATCAAGGGTTGTCTATGTGGTGGCACAGATTGAAAAACCCTACCTTGTAGACAAAACCCGACCCCACCCATTGTTAATCGGTACATTTGTCACTGCGGAAATCACCGGACGAGAGGTTGGCAAAGTTTTTGAGATTCCCCGATACGCGATTTATGAAGGAAACACAGTCTGGGTTGTAAACGAAAATCAGGAGATTTTCCCTCGAATGTTGAAGATTATTCGTTCGGATCGAAATTCCTCGTATATTTCTGAGGGGTTGACCGATGGTGAGAAGGTCTGTGTTACACCGATGGAAAAACCTATACCTGGGACAAAAGTGAGATACAGTGAATAATCTAACGGCCGACCCGAAAGTGACTGGTCTTATTGGTTGGTTTGCCACCAATCATGTCGCAGCTAATCTTATTTGGCTTATGGTCGTATCGCTTGGCATCTATACGCTATTCAACATTCGAGTTGAAGTTATGCCAGCTTTCGATACTACGCGGATTTCGGTCACAATGAATTACCCCGGGGCTACTCCCGAAGACATTGAAGAAACAATCACTGTCAAAATTGAAGAGGCGATTCAGGATATCGAAGGGATTGAACGCTACTACTCGTTCTCAAGCGAAGGTTCTAGTCAAGTGATTGCTGTTGTTGCTACTGGTTACGACACAATTGAAGTATCAAACGAAATCAAAGCTGCCGTTGACAGTATCAACTCCTTCCCAGCAGACGCATATCCACCGCGGGTCAGCGACCTAAATCCCGGCACCCCTCAAGCAATCACCGCGCAGGTATCCGGTGATGTTGGATTAAAGGTTCTCATTGATCTTGCGAAACAACTACGTAATGAAATCGTCGCGCTTGATGATGTGTCCTATGCGGAAATCTATGGCATTCGACCTTTTGAAATACGCATTGAGGTTAGCGAATCGACCCTACAACAATACGGACTGTCCATTGAGCGCATAGCGCAAACCATTCGTCAATGGTCCGTTAACATGTCCAGTGGCGCTATCGAAACACCAAGTGGTTCCATACGCGTAAGGGCCACTGGACAGGCCTATAACGGTGAAGACTTCGAAAATATCACGATTCTCACGAATGCAGATGGGACGAAGCTTAAATTAGGGCAAATTGCCAACATTCACGACGGCTTTGTCGATTTTGAAAATATCACGCTCTTCAACGGCCAACCCTCAATCGGCATTCAGGCGCAATCGCGCGGCGAAGAAAACAACATTGATATTGCTAGAGCGGTAGACACATGGGCCGAGGCCCGTCGTAAAACTCTACCTGAGACCATTGACCTGACCACATGGGCAAGCTCAGCCTATTACGTTGAGGGGCATCTCACCATGATGCTCAAAAACTTAGCGTTTGGAGCCTGCTTGGTGTTCGTAGCACTGTGCGTGTTCCTGCATTTTCGGATTGCATTCTGGGTTGTATTCGGTCTACCTGTTGCGTTTCTTGGTGCCGTCATATTTTTACCGACCATTGACGTATCCATATGCATACCGAGCTTATTTGGCTTTGTTGTCGTGATTGGCATCGTCGTGGACGATGCGATCATCATTGCAGAAAGCGCTAACGCAGAAACGACACGTAAAGGTTACAACGTACAAAACATCGTACAAGGGGTGCAACGGGTCGCGGTTCCTGCGACATTCGGTGTGCTCACCACGGTCGCTGCCTTCTTGCCGCTCATGTTCGCCACTGGTCCGATCAAAAACATTGTGATCCCTATTACGAGCGTCGTCATTCTGTGCCTACTGTTCTCGCTCCTTGAATCAAAACTCATACTGCCGTCGCACCTAGCCTTGATGAAAACCTCAGGCAGTCGACTTGATGTGGTACCAAATTGGGTTCAAGGCAAACTTGATCGATTTATTAACAGAATCTATTTACCCTTCCTTCGTCGTTGTCTAGAGTACCGCTACGCAACGCTAACGTTTTTCTTGATGCTATTTATTGGGGCTTCCGCTCTGGTTGCTGGGGGAATTGTGCCGTTCGGATTCTTTCCATCTGGAACTAGCGATTACATCCGCGCCGACGTAAAGATTGTCGAGGGGGCGCCTGATCAACTTATGTCAGACACAATTGATCACATTCAAGACGCGTTAGACGAATTACGACTTGAATTTATTGAAGAGACTGGTGATCCCGTCATTCAAAATGTATTCACCTATACACGCAACCAAAATACCGAAGCATTTTTCCAGGTAGAACTCTCAAGGCTCGCTAATCGGACTGTTGAGACATTGGAAGTTGCTCGGCGTTGGCGCGAAAAAGTCGGCGATTTAGCCCATGCCGATGATCTAAGCATCTCATCTTTTTCAAACTTAGGAAGCGGATCCGACCTTGACCTCAATCTGCGCGGTGAAAACCCTGTCTTACTAGAACGTGCGGGCGAGGAACTCGTTGAGTATTTACGCGAATTTGACGGGTTGTTCAATGTTCAAAGCTCCGCCACTACCCGTCCACGAGAGATGCGGCTTGAGGTTAAACCTGTCGGTCAAGCCGCTGGTTTGACGCTCAATGACTTAGCGCGACAGGTGCGCTATGCGCTCTACGGCGCAGAAGTACAACGCATTCAACGTGGCAGCTCGAACTTGCGCGTCATGGTGAAATATCCGAAGGATGAACGCACATCATTGGGTACTCTCGACAATATGTGGGTACGCTTGCCAGACGGCGGTCGAGCACCATTTAGTACTGTTGCTTCGTATTACGAAGACAAAGGCTACAGTTCAATTAGGCGAGAAAATGGGGCTCGAACATTAGCAATCTCGGCGGAAGCTGACCGCAATCGAGTAAATACACAGCAAGTTTTCGCGACCCTACAGCGAGACTTTCTACCTCAACTTGCGAGTCGCTATCCGGGTGTTACTTGGGCAGTGGCTGGTACGACTCAAGAAGAATTTATCGGCTTGCAACAATTGTTGGTTGCATTCGCTTTTGCGCTTATCACAATCTACGCTTTGATGGCTATTCCGCTCCATTCTTACATGCTACCCATCTTGATTATGTGTGTGATTCCATTTGGCATCATTGGGGCGATATTCGGACATTGGATAGTACGAATATTTTTCGATGATACGATAGTCTTCAATTTCGTGTCGATTATTGGGTGCATTGCGCTTAGTGGCGTAGTCGTCAACGATAGTCTCATATTAACTCATTACGTCAAGCGCAGTTTAAATGGAGGTGTAGACCTAGTTAGCGCGATTCTCAGTGCAGGTAAAGCTCGATTTCGTGCCATCCTTCTCACATCATTGACGACCTTTGTAGGGTTGTTGCCTATTTTGTTTGAACGCTCTTCGCAAGCTAAGATGATCCTTAATATGGCCGTATCAATCGCTTTTGGCATTCTCTTTGCTACAGGCATTACCTTAGTCTTGATACCTACGGCGATACGTACTCTGGCTGATATCGGTTGGAATCGCCGATCGGTACTCAAACCACCCGCTTTAAGTACATCTGCCTTGACACAAGCCGGCTAGGAACGAGTGCTGCAGAAGGATTTCCGACCGGCTCGCTCACAGTTCATCGTGTCATCAGCGTAGTATTTAACATTTTATTATGTCCGACCTCAAACGATTTTTGATCAATATGAGGCCCCCGCGAGTGCGATCCCTTTGTGAGATCGCCGGGTGAAGCCCGGGTCCCACGGGGAGGCGTATTTTAAACGCCGGCTTCACCGCCCGTCGGGCAGCTGATCGCCTCAACTCAATCAATATCGTGCGCCGATTCAATCCCGAATCGTCTCAGGTATGCGGTGTTATCGGATTAGATGCCAGATAGGTACCAGATACGATCTGACGACAGGATCATGCCGTCAATACTTAGTTGAAGAGTTGAAGTCAGAGCTGCCCTTTACTGATTCTTCCTGTAACCTTCCGATCAATTTCGTGACCTACTCCGTTCTATGTCTTATCCACTTAAAACGGCGGTTAGCGCATACATAAATCATGTCCGAGCTCCAACCCTTTTACTACCGATTTCTCTCATGCAGAGACAGTAGAGACCCAGTTCAACACTTCGATTAGTCGTTGGATATCGTTCGAGTATCAGGGCAAATCTTTCTACGAAGCGATTGATTTTCAGTTCGGCCGGCAACCGTTACTGCAACGTGTTATTGTTGCGCGAACGCTTCTCTAACAGCTCGTCTTAACAGCTTGCCAGTTTCGTTATATGGCAATTCGTCCCAAAACTGGATCTCTTCAGGAACACGGGACGAACGCATATGTTCTTTTACCCAGCTTCGCAAAGATTCCACCGAAACTTCACGCGAAACTTCAATGGCTGCGACCACAGCCTCCCCCCATTCTTCGCTCGGTATACCGACAACTGCCGCATCGCGGACGCATTCGTGCTCCCGTAATACATCTTCAATCTCACCCGGCGATAGGTTTTCACCGCCTCTCACGATGATGTCGTCTGCTCGCCCGTCAAGGAACAAATAACCGTCACTGTCCATGTATCCGGCATCGCGCGTAGGAAACCAACCATCCGCGTCAACTCGACTGCCAATATTTTCGTATTCACCGGAAACCTGTTCGCCTCGAACGTAGATTTCACCGCGAATATTTGCCGCTACATCATTGCCTTCATCGTCTCGAATTGAGATTTCGATTCCGGGCACGGGCAATCCCACTGAGGCAAGTCTTTTTGCCGCACTCGAATCGCTACTCTCATGCGCCACACGATGTTCATCCGGCCCGAGAATTGAGATCGTAGAACTTGTCTCCGTCAATCCATATGCGTTCGTAAATTCGGTATTCGGAAATCGCTCCATCGCCCGCCGAATGACGGTGAGTGGCATTTTTCCGCCTCCGTACGAGATGGATTGCAAATGCGGGAGGTCCGCTACGCGCTGTCCTTCTAACGCCTCAACAATGCGCGCAAGCATCGTCGGTACGAGAAATGTGGATGTAATCCTTTCGTCGCGCGCCACTTTCAACCAGTTATTCGGCTCGAATGTACCCAACTGCACAACGCGCCGGCATGCATAAACCGATGTCAAAATCGCCGCGATTCCCGCAATGTGATAGGGTGGCACGCTAACAAGGGCCGCTTCATCCTCCTGGCTGGAATCGAAGTCCATCATCAGGATGTACGAAACGAGGTGTCGGTGTCGCATGATTGCGGCTTTGGGTATGCCGGTTGTCCCACTTGTGAACAACAAGACTGCCAAATCGTCCGGATCCGTAGACCAATGTTCAATCTCGTGCGACGCAGCTTGTACTTCGCGAAAAGACTGACGGTCGTGAACGATGATGTCATCGCGCCCTTCCCAGGTCGGCCGTCGCACACTATCGGTCACCAGAAAAGCAGGTTTGATTCGCGCGACTAATGCTTCAATTTCTTCATTCGTAAGTCGATAGTTGATCGGCGCGTACGGGATGCCTGCCCAACCACTGGCAAACAGAGCAACCGGAATACTCAAATTAGCTGTGTCGATCAGAGCACAGTGTGACGCGCCAGACTCGCGTAATACTTGTGATTTCGCCTGCGCTGCTTTGAAAAGACCGCTAAATGAGATCTGTTCGCCGGTTTGCGCGTCCTTGAAGGCGATCCGGCTACCCTGAGCTTCGGCAGCCATCTCTAAAAACATCGCGAAATTCATAACTAAATTCCTAGCCGTATGACGCCGGCTGGCGTTAGCCGCTAGTCAGTCTTAGGTAATTTCTTCGATTCTTTTATCTTAAGTTCCGTACTGTTCACAGCCAACGACCCATCACCCGGTTTAACGCATAGTAGCTCAAGCTCACCATCTTCGGTAACGTACCGTTTACCTATCGTTGTACCGTTCGCAAAGTCTGGATTGATTGGGCCACCTTTGTTCTCGGCGTTTTCACCCATAGGCGCGCCACCGCATGTCAAATCAAGGTCAGCGTCAGGTGCACTAATCACCATGATTTCTGTACTGCACACAGTGCTTTTAAGCCGCTGTCCTGTCGTCAAACTAGGCATGCAAACGAAGTCTTACCAGCATTTCGGAAACCGCGAATTCTACTTTGAGACAAGGAATTCCCACCTTAAAGAAGATGAGCAACGGCATCCCGCTCCTCTATTAATTCAGCTTCTGAAGCTTTTATTTTCAAGCGCGCAAAATCGTTTATTCTGCGATCGGCACCAACCCGTATCGTGCCATCTTTAACCGTCACCGGATACGAGAAAATCAATCCTTCCGCAACGTTATACGCGCCGTCGCTATAGATTGCCATGCTTGTGATTCCTTCTGATCCCTGCACCCACTCACGCATGTGTTCGATAGCTGCGTTTGCAGCGCTTGCGGCGCTCGAAGAACCACGCGCGGCAATAATCTCGGCGCCCCGCTGTTGAATGATTGGAATGAATGAGTCTTCATACCAAGTCTGAGTGACGGTATCCAGTGCTGGGACTCCGGCAATGGTTGCATTGATAAGATCCGGAAACATCGTGGATGAGTGATTGCCCCATATCGCTAACCCATCAATCGCATCAACCGCGATTTCCGTTTTCGATGCGAGCTGCGCTACCGCGCGATTGTGATCGAGTTTTGTCATTGCAGCGAAATTAGCCGGACTCAAATCAGGCGCGTTGTGCTGAGCAATCAAGCAATTTGTATTTGCAGGATTCCCAACCACAAGCACTTTTACATGTCTCGCAGCATGTTTACTCAGCGCTCTGCCTTGAACTGAAAAAATTGCACCGTTTGCTTCAAGTAGGTCATTGCGCTCCATGCCTGGACCGCGAGGTTTAGACCCCACCAACATGGCGATATCGACACCTTCAAATGCAACCTCAGGTTGATCGGTGATGACAACTTTTTTGACGAGGGGGAGCGCACAATCGTCAATTTCCATCACGACGCCGCGCAATGCATCCATAGCTGGTGGGATTTCCAGGAGTCTAAGTTCTATTGGCTGTTCCCTACCCAACAGAGCGCCCGCGGCAATCCGGAATAACAACGCATACCCGATTTGTCCCGCTGCACCGGTGACCGCAATGCGAATAGGATCAGGCATAGAAATTCTCAAAAACTAACGAACAGCAACATTGTAGCTAGCAAAGCCTACGTTGCTTACAGTCGAGCAGACCTTCATAAGTCGCGTGAGCCTGACTTCGCTAGCGGACTAAGGTGTGCTGAAATCGTAATACCATGCATCCGTATCGTGAAGTTCTATCGCCTTAGTCAACCACGGTACAGCCGTATCAGGTAACTTGTCTTTAATAAACCACGCCACTTCCGAGCAACGATGGGGCTCTGCATTTACAGGCTTCCCGCTCCACGTGTAGCTCTGAAAAACCATGTTGACGCCGCCTCGAAAGGGTAAAACGCAACAAGGTTCCAACTCCAACAATTCAAGCCCAACCTCCTCGCAAGCTTCTCGCCGGGCAGCAGCCAGCAAAGATTCACCTTTATTAAGATGCCCACCTGGCAACGTATAGCATCCGTCCAAGTATCCTGTATTAGCTCGCTCTAACAATAGCAGTTTTGTCCTTGTTCGATCCCAGATGAGCGTGTGAACGACCACGTTAACCCAGAGCCGTTCACTTTTTTCTGTACCCTTATTCATAGCTAATCAGTCGCTGCTCAATGTAGCACAAAGCCTAAACAATCTATCAAATGAACAAATAACCGCTTCAATATGTGGAATATCGAATCGTATTGACGTTTTTAGAATAAAATCTCACTGATTACATGGCGCTTGATTTTTACGCTCAAGAACTGGCAGTCGTTCGTTATCTTAGGTACTCGTCAATCTCAATAGCGTTTACACCCATGGCACATGATGTCCTACGCCGCGAGTTACCAATACGACAACGAGAAAACCGCTTAGCAGGCCATTCGTACTTACTGGACTCGTTCTGGCTTAGTTCAAACTAGCCGAGCTATTGAATCGACCTCGCAACATTCACAAAGATGACCACTTCCCAATACACCCGTCCTATTCGACCTAATATGCCAGTTGGACTCTATGATCCAAAAAATGAGTCGGATTCCTGCGGCGTAGGGTTCGTTTGCGACATCAAAGGGCGTGCAAGCCGGCGTATTCTTGAAGATGCCGAGCACATGAATTGTTGCATGGTACATCGCGGCGGCATAGGGTATGAGAAAAACACTGGTGATGGCGCCGGTATCTTGACTGCGATACCACAGTCATTCTTCAAGCGAATATACCGTGAAGCGCATGATGCACCTCTACCCGACCGAGGGACATACGGTGTCGGTATCGTTTTTCTGCCTCAGGAGCCTAGCGAGCGCGCCGCGTGTCAACAAATCGTTGAAAGCGCCATCGTGGAAGCAGGTCAGAAGCTTCTTGGTTGGCGCGACGTACCCATTGACCCAGACGCGGCAGATATCGGTAGCGCGGCGCGACGCACGATGCCACACATGATGCATTGTTTCGTCGGCGGAGTCGGGTGCGCTTCAGAGGACGAGCTCGAACGTCGCCTCTACATCATACGCAAATTGGCAACACACCGCATTAAAAACGATCGCCATTGCGATTCCCAGAAGCTCTTTTACATTGCCAGCTTGTCCACGAAGGTCATCGTCTACAAAGGCATGCTGACGCCATTGCAGTTATTCCCATTTTTCCCGGATCTGCAAGCAGCCGATTTCGAATCGCATCTGGCCATGGTGCACTCACGATTTTCGACAAATACATTCCCTTCTTGGGATCGCGCTCAGCCGAACCGGTACATGAGCCACAACGGTGAAATCAACACGCTTCTCGGCAACACGAATTGGATGAATGCAAGAGAAGGCGTCGTCAAATCGGATCTATTCAAGGACGATTTATCGAAAGTATTCCCAGTGATCGAGCCGGATTGCTCAGATTCTGGTGTGTTCGATAACGTGTTGGAGTTTTTGCTGCTTACCGGTCGAACGTTGCAGGAATCCGTGCTCATGATGATTCCTGAAGCCTGGCAACATCATGACGGTATGTCGGATGAACGTAAGGCGTTCTATGAATTCAACTCCTGCCTGATGGAACCTTGGGACGGCCCGGCATCCATTGCATTTACCGATGGAACGTATATCGGTGCAGTCCTGGACCGCAACGGTTTACGTCCATCAAGATATTACATCACGGCTGACGATCGCTGCATCATGGCATCTGAAGTCGGCGTACTGGATATTGAGCCCAGCAAGGTCGTAGCGAAGGGGCGCTTACAACCAGGCAAGCTATTTTTGATCGATTTTGCCGCCGGTCGATTGGTTCCTGATGAAGAAATCAAGGCGGAGTGGTCCACAAAACAACCGTGGCGACAGTGGCTCACGAACCAACGGGTGGAGTTGGACCAACTACCGATTCCTCATACAGTGCCAGGATACGAACCAGACACGTTGTTACAGCGCATGCAAGCGCATGGCTATACAACCGAAACCATGCAGTTCATGCTGATACCCATGGTTACGGAGCTCCGCGATCCACTGGGCTCCATGGGTAACGATGCCGCACTAGCAGTTATGTCCGATCAACCTCGCATGTTGTACGACTACTTTAAGCAGTTGTTTGCACAAGTCACGAATCCTGCGATTGATTCGATCCGCGAGGAAATCATCATGGCGTTGGAGTGTTATATCGGCCCCGAGGAGAACTTACTAACTGTCTCCGAACAACATGCCAACCGACTTCGCATACCGCACCCCATCTTGAGCAACGAAGAGTTGGCAAGCATTCAAAAGATGGATATTCGAGGTTGGCGCACCAAAACCATCGATGCAACGTTTCCTGTATCCGAGCGAACGCAAGGCTTACAGAATGCACTTGATCGTATCTCGAACGAAACGCTACAGGCGATTCGTGATGGCTATCGCATCGTCGTACTGTCCGACCGTGCTATGAACCAACATCGTATCGCGATTGCCGCACTATTGGCAGTCGGCACGGTACACCATCATCTTATTCGTAATCACGCTCGAACTCGCATTGGGTTATTACTCGAAACAGGTGAAGCACGCGAAGTGCATCACCATAGTCTGCTCATTGGCTACGGCGCTGATGCAATAAACCCTTATCTCGCGTTCGAAGCACTATGGCAAGCGCGTCGCGACGGTTATTTAGACGCCGCAGACCATGTACAAAACGATAAGGATGTCGTCCGAGCATACAAAAAAGCCGTTGCGAAGGGTATGATGAAAGTCATGGCCAAGATGGGCATCTCTACGCTGCAGTCATACAAAGGCGCACAGATCTTTGAGGCTGTCGGACTTGCACAGAAAGTCGTCGAGCGAGCATTCGCTGGAACTGCCAGTCGCGTTGGCGGCATCGGCTTCGACGTATTAACCGAAGAAATGCGTCGGCGACATGAAATCGGTTTCCCGGGCCGCAACGTCGTGCGCATTCCTATATTGCCGAATGCTGGCGATTTTCACTGGCGGCTCGGCGGCTTGCGCCATATGTGGGATCCCGAAGCGATTGCTGATCTGCAGTTTGCCGCGCGCCATGACAATGAAGAAGCCTATTGGCGCTTCAGCAAGCACGTCAACGAGCTTAACACTCGAGAAGCGAATCTACGGGGGTTGCTGAGCTTTGTAGATCAATCGCCCGATGTCCCAATACCATTGGACGAGGTCGAATCCGAAGCGGAAATCATGAAACGCTTCGCTACCGGTGCCATGAGCTTTGGGTCGATTTCCGCTGAAGCACATGAATCGCTTGCGATTGCCATGAATCGCGTTGGTGGAAAATCGAACTCCGGCGAAGGCGGCGAAGACTCCGCCCGCTTTTATCCTGAAAGTAATGGCGATTGGCGCAGATCCGCTATCAAGCAAGTGGCGAGCGGACGGTTCGGCGTGACTATTGACTACCTGACCAATGCTGACCAATTGCAGATCAAAATCGTGCAAGGCGCAAAACCTGGTGAAGGCGGCGAACTGCCTGGCACGAAGGTTGACAACTACATCGCCAGGATACGTAACTCCACACCAGGCGTAGGGTTGATAAGCCCGCCACCACACCACGACATTTATTCCATCGAAGATATTGCGCAACTTATCCACGATCTAAAAAATGCCAATCCCAGTGCCGAAATAAGCGTCAAACTCTGCTCAGAAGTCGGCGTTGGCACGGTTGCAGCAGGAGTGACGAAGGCTCGTACCGACCATCTCGTGATCGCCGGTGATGTCGGTGGTACGGGCGCTTCGCCGTTAACGTCGATCAAACATGCTGGTATTCCCTGGGAGCTGGGTTTATCCGAAACTCATCAAACGCTCGTCCTCAATAATCTACGGTCGCGCGTCACTTTGCAAGTGGACGGACAACTCAAGACCGGGCGCGATGTGGCTATTGCGACATGTCTTGGAGCGGAAGAGTACGGCTTTGCGACTGCCCCCCTAGTAGCCATGGGCTGTATTATGATGCGGAAGTGTCATCTGAATACATGCCCGGTCGGTATTGCAACCCAAGATCCCGTCCTGCGTAAACGCTTTACCGGGACGCCTGAGCATGTATTGAACTACCTTTTTATGGTCGCCAAAGAGCTTCGCATGATCATGGCGGCGCACGGTTTGCGTACCATCAATGAGATGGTCGGTCGAAGCGATTTACTACATATCGACCTTCCAACCGACCATTGGAAAGCGAAGGCACTCAACCTTGAAAAGATGCTCACTCCCATTGAACCTCCACCGGATTGTCTCGGCATATATCGACAACACAATCAAGATCATGGTCTCGACAAAGCACTAGACCATACATTGATCGAGCTGGCACAACCTGCATTGCGCGATGGCAAATCGGTGCGAGCGGCGCTACCGATTAGTAACGCTAATCGCGTCGTGGGCGGCATGCTTTCACACGCCATCGTGAAGGCTGTGGGACCCGACATGCTTCCCGACGACACCGTTCACTTCAAATTCACCGGCAGCGCGGGTCAAAGTTTTGGCGCGTGGCTTGCGAAAGGAGTCACACTGGAAATCGAAGGCGATGCCAACGACTATATCGGCAAAGGATTGTCCGGCGGCCGATTGATTATCTACCCACCTAAAAACTCACCGTTTAATTCCGAAGAACAAATACTTATCGGAAACGTCGCACTCTATGGCGCTACAAGTGGCGAGTGCTATTTAAGAGGCATTGCAGCGGAACGATTTTGCGTACGCAATAGCGGCGCGACGGCAGTGATCGAAGGCGTTGGCGATCATGGCTGCGAGTACATGACTGGCGGTCGTGTGGTAGTACTCGGCGCAACGGGTCGAAATTTCGCGGCGGGTATGAGCGGTGGCGTTGCCTATGTGTGGGATCCTCATCAACAATTTCCATCAAAGTGCAACATGGAACTCGTCGAGCTTGAAAAACTCGCGGATCGCAACGAGGTTACGGAGCTCAAACGCCTGATTGATCAACACGCGATCTATACTGGCTCAGTGGTGGCCAAGCGTATTCTGGACAACTGGACACGTTCAGTGCCGATGTTCCGTAAGGTGATGCCCACTGACTATAAGCGTGTTCTTGAAAATGCGTCGGAACAACTAGATCTTGCCTCGTCGGAAGTGTAGCTAGCACGTGGGAAGCACAACCGGTTTTCTTGAATTCGCTCGAAACGCTGCCCCTTATCGTGATCCGATACAACGAATTGGCGACTATCATGAGATTTACACACCACATGATGAAGCAAGGCTAGCTTCGCAAAGCGCACGCTGTATGGATTGCGGCGTACCGTTCTGCCAATCGCAAACTTTACCCGACAATCGGATGAGTAAAGCCGGTTGCCCGATACACAACCTAATTCCCGAATGGAATGATCTGGTCTATCGCGACCAATGGCGCGATGCACTTGATAGGCTGCATACCACGAATAACTTCCCAGAGTTTACCGGTCGAGTATGCCCTGCACCCTGCGAAGGCAGTTGCGTACTTGGCATAACCGATCCGCCAGTGACGATCAAGAACATTGAGATGGCAATCGTCGATAAAGGTTTCGCAAACGGATGGATTAAGGCTGAACCCCCACTGCACAGAACGGGCAAATCCGTGGCGATTATTGGATCCGGGCCTGCCGGGCTCGCGGCAGCGGCGCAATTGAATCGGCAAGGCCACAGCATCACGGTGTATGAGCGCGCGGATCGCGTGGGTGGTTTGCTCATGTACGGCATTCCGAATATGAAGTTAGATAAGGAACGAACCGTCTCACGCCGCCTAACCCTCCTGGAAGAAGAAGGCATTGACTTCAAGACGAGCTCAAATGTAGGCGATGGGACGAACGGCTCGCTAGATGTACGTGAATTAGCTCGCGCCCATGACGCGCTGTTGATGGCTACCGGGGCAACCACACCAAACGATTTACGGGTGCCCGGTCGCGACCTGGCCGGGATTCACTTTGCAATGGAATATCTTTCGGCAAATACCAAAAGTCTTCTGGATTCGAAACACCAGGACGGCAACTATATTAATGTACACGACGAAAGGGTGCTGGTCATTGGCGGTGGCGACACCGGCACCGATTGTTTGGGGACTGCTATGCGTCAAGGTTGTGCCGCCTTAGTTAATTTCGAATTGTTTCCCGCACATCCGACAGATCGGCGACCTAGCAACCCATGGCCGGAATATCCCATGATCTTTCGCGTTGATTACGGTCACGAAGAAGCCGCAGCGAAATTCGGGTCCGATCCTCGCACATTCGCGATTAGCACCACGGAATTCATCGGTAATAGACACGGTCGCGTCACTGGCGTCAAGACGCTTGACATCAGTATGGAATCAGGCACACCGCAGGCAGTCGAAGGCACTGAAAAAATCTGGGAATTCGATCGCGTGTTGCTTGCACTGGGATTTCGCGGCCCTGAACACTACGTATCGGAACCGCTTACGCTGGAACTTGATGCCCGAAGCAACTATCTCGCAGCAAAAGGCGTTTATCAAACATCAATGGAAGGCGTTTTCGCAGCTGGCGACTGTCGCCGAGGTCAATCACTGGTTGTATGGGCAATACACGAAGGCCGCGAAGCAGCAAGAGAAATTGATCGCTATCTTATGAACGATACGGCCCTCGCCGGCTAGTTGACGACTCTTACGCCATTTCGCTAGGGTCGACATCAATTGACCAGCGCGTTTTACGAGACGACGGACGCATGCGTTCAACTGTACTTAATGCAGCGTGCAATTGCTGTCGCTTGGAGGCAAGTATGATCCCTTGAAAGCGATATTGTTTGGCAACTCTGCTGATCGGCGCAATGGCTGGACCCAGTACGACCACATCGCTGTTTCTCAACTTGTCTAGAACTTTACCGCAAAAATCCTCCGCAGCGAGCTCGTCCGCGCCTTCCGCACGAATCACCGCCATATATCGAAATGGTGGCAGGCGAGCTTCCTCCCGTATACGCAACTCAGTATCCGTAAACCCACTATACCCATCGTTAACTAACGATACCAAGTCCTTATTAGTCGGATCAAAGGATTGAATCCAAACTTCGCCAGGTTTTTCCGCTCTACCCGCCCTCCCTGCAACTTGCACGATCAACTGCGCGGTTCTCTCAGGTCCGCGAAAATCTGTGGATAAAAAACCATGGTCAGCGGCGATCACCGCCACGAGCGTGATATTGGGGAAGTGATGCCCCTTCGCTAACATCTGTGTGCCAATTAACAGCCCTTCGCGTGAGTTTTGCAAGCGGTTGAATACCCGCGTCAGCTCTTTGTTTGTCCGAATGCTGTCGCTATCAATTCGATGGTGCGGCACACCTGGAAACGCTTTCGTCAATACCTCTTCTACCTGTTGCGTACCTACACCCGATATCCCGATGTCTTCCTTGTGGCAGTCAGGACATTGCGTTACTGGTTGATAGCGACGACCACATGCATGGCATTGCAAGAACCGAGTCGGTACGTCGTGCCACGTTAGCTTCACTTCGCAATCGGAACAAACAGCTGTCCAACCGCAAGAGGTGCAGAAGTAGTAGGTTGAGTGGCCACGCCGGTTGATGAGTACCAGTACTTGCCCATCGCGGCGCAGATGTTCACCGATCCGATGCAATAACGGAGCGCAGATCCCACCCTTCACCTCAGTGTGACGCATATCCTGGATGTGAAACGAAGGTAATTTAGCATGACCTGGACGACGGGATAATTTGAGGCGGCGATAACGATTCTTGCGTGCGTTAAAGGTCGATTCCATGGATGGCGTCGCACTGCCTAGTATGCAGGGTATCTTTAATGCGTTTGCGCGGAAAACGGCGATATCGCGAGCTGAATAACGCAACGATTCATTCTGCTTGTATGAGTGATCGTGTTCCTCATCCACCACGATAACGCCTAAACGTTTGAACGGCGTAAATATGGCAGACCGGGTGCCCACGAGGATGGGAATGTCACCCGTCGCAGTCTGAGCCCATGACTCGAAACGTTTGGCGTTCGAAATCATCGAGTGCATGATGGCAATGTGGCTGAAACGCTCCTGAAATCGCGAAGTTATCTGCGGCGTAAGTGCAATCTCGGGCACTAACACCAATGCTTGATCGCCTCGTTGCAGAACTTCCTCAATCACCCGAAGATACACCTCAGTTTTGCCGCTTCCTGTGATGCCATCAAGTAGAAATGTTTGAAATTCACCAAGACTCTGCTTGATCGTGTCAATGGCGCGACTCTGTTCGTGCGTTGGCACGATAGGACTCGGCGTGATACTTAGGTGCGACTCGACATCGGACTTACTCGCTATCCCATATGTTTCAAGTTTGTCAAGTATCGAACGCTGAAGACCATAGATCTTCAATTCACTCTCGTGCAACTTACCCCGCTCGCGCAATGTCTCCCATGCATGGCGCTGCCGCTTGGCATTGGCCTTGAGATTCGGGTTAGCGTCAGGGTCAACCAAGCTCCAAACATGCTCCGGTGCGATCTTCGCCGGTTTTCCCCGGAGCGCATCCGACGGGAGCATCGTCTCGAACACCGAGCCTAGAGGGTGGTGGTAGTACTCGGATAACCACGATCCCAGCTCAAGTATGTCGCTTGAAACGAGAGGTTGCTCGTCGACGATTTGATCAATAGATCTAAGTTGGTGTTCCGATTGTTCGATATTAGCAAGAACGATTCCGACTGCTCGGCCGGAACCCAGCGGCACGCGGACACGGCAACCGACAGACGGCACTGGCATACCGTCCGGAACGACGTAATCATAACTGTTCCATACTCGTCGCGGTACAACGACATTGACTATGCGACTGTCTTTGCTCTGCAACACAGCGTTTGCTCGGTTAAAATTACCCATGCAAAACTTTGTGTGTATGTACCGTGAAACCTAATATTCACCCAGAATACCATCTAATCCGAGTGACATGCAGTTGCGGTAATACGTTCGAAACACGTTCTACATTGAAAGGGGACATTCACATAGACATTTGTGCCAAGTGTCATCCGTTCTACACCGGTCAACAGAAGATCGTTGACCGCGCTGGACGGGTCGAACGCTTTCAAAAACGCTACGGTAAGAGCTTATCAAATTAAAGCCATTCTATCTCCAACGCTGTTTCCAACCCGGTCCGGAAATCCATCTTGTGGGTGTCCCTGTCAGTTATTCGTACACCTCCGACTCATGATCAATACGATCCGGTACTAGTACCAACCATCTTCCGCGCTTTCAACTGAGGCAAACGTCAATCACCGGTGTCGAATCGGCTCTTGAGTGCTTCCACCAGTTATGCCGTCCCATCGCTACCTAGTCGCAAAGGAAGTCACGTCACGTCAGTATTGGGTGGGAGCTTTCCGGGAATAGGTAGAGAAATATTCAAGTGCTGCCGCCCCCACGCTATTCCATTTGAGTTTTCGAACACCTTGCAAAAAGGGGTTTTGTCGAAAAGCAACGTATATTGGTGATACAGACTTCGAACCAAATCGGCTAAAGGACCACTCAAAATTGTGGCAGGAATCCCAATTCCTTTGGCAGTCTCGGCATCAATACTTCTCCCATGACTCTTGTGCTGTTCCCAGTTGCAGAAAAATTCGACAGCCTTGCTGATTGCCTCTGGAGTAGACTCACACATTGCATACTTTTTCAACCAAGATCGTGCCAGTTCCTTCGATAGTTCATTTGCGCTGCGACACTGTTCGAGTAGATGAAGATCGTATTTTTGTAGCAACGGAACATACGCCGTTAATGCCTTTGCCCCCTCCTCCGCCAATCGTTTCTCCAATCTTTCAAACCCCCGAAGAATTGCCCGGGCTGGAATTCCGTTCAACTGCGGATCAATCGGCCCCAACGTGCCTTCCGGAAGCATGCAGATTTCATCCCCGGCAAGACACATGAGTGTAGCGGCACTGTAGGCATTAGATGGAACCAAAAATCGAAGTTTGGTAAACTGTCCCCGCAAGCGTCGAACAATTCGCTCAGTGGCTTCTGCGGATCCACCATTGGAAATGACAAAGACATCAGCCTCAGTGCCATCAACAGAATCAATCAAGTCACTAAAGCCCACCAAGTCTCCGTCATCTATTGAAACGGGAGCCCCTGGGTCCACATTTGACGTTTGAGTTGTGTAGCAAAGTAATGGTCTTTTCGTCTTCGATTGAATTCTTTTAATGGCAGTCAGACGAAGTGCAAAATGGTTGAAGTTCCCCTCTTTTTCGAGGAATGCTTGAAGTTCCCCATATGATCTTGGAAGCGGGTCTGGGTATTGATTGTCCACCGCAGCTCCCGACTCTTCCGGTAGGGGCGAAATTTCTTCTGTCATTACTGGCGATCATCTTCGGAACTGAGGTCGGGGGTCAAATTCACCACAACCTTAGTTGATGCCACCTTAGAGTGTACGGCTGTAGGTTGCTGCCCCATCGCAATAATGGCTTGTTCGTGAACCTTCGCCGCTTCTATGTAGACCTTCATGATCTCATCAATTGCCGAGTCATCTTTCTGGATCTTCAGGAACTGATCTACCCAATTGGCCATGGTTTTTCTCGCATCCTCCAACGACCCACACTAGCACATAGTCACACAACATACGTGCCTTGGAGAGTGTGCTACACGGCCCTGGCTCCTATCACAAAAAGCTTGCCCAAGGCTCGAATACATAATTTTACAACCAATCTATAGTTGAGCGTATACTCACGCTATCTACCTTCCACCTTCGGGTTGTAGAGCCGACTGCCCTGATCTGACCCAGAAAAGAGCTCCCCCTCTGGCACGATCTGCGCCCCAAGACTTGAGAATCCAGCGTGTCGGCAGATGCATTGTGGCACTCCGCCTCTTCTGAATGCCGTGCCAAAATTTGTAGAGTGGTTCAATGTGATGGGGTCTTCAGGGAACACGCAGTTGACGCCGTCGTTGCGCGGTAGCGCGACGAAATATTCGAGTTCCGCATGTTGAGGCCTCGGGCGATAGATAGGCCGACACAGTTCCTAACAATGTTGTTGGCTCAAGCGTCAGGACATGTTCTCCCAAGACACGCTACTGGTAGCTGTCCAGAGCATGGCACGAAAGCACTCGAAAGCGCGATTTCCATGACGGCCCTGTCAGTGTTCACAGAATCAAACCATGCCATGACACGCACATGGTGATGGCGTCACCTGGAACCCTCCTGAAATGCGACACTAGGCTGCTCCTCATGTAGATGTCAAAGGTCTACAGCGATGAAGATTTCTATCGCACTCAAGGTAGTACTTGGCAGGAGCTCGTAACAGCGATGCCTTCTTTTTGCTGGAAGGCGTCAGCTCCTCGCCTACCAGCAGGCGGGCGAACCCGGCCGCACTTTCCCAATGAGCCGCGTCAAGGATCAGTTCGAGGAAGTATCCGAACATAATTTTGCACAGATACCCTTGAGGGCCGTCGGCATGCGCGCGTTGGCCAAGAACTAATGCGCCATATTATATTGATTGAATACCAAATCGTCTTGCGGTGCAGGCTCCTAGGTGGTTTCTTGGTATCAAAAACACATGAATAAGCACGCATACGAGCCAATATCGTGCATGCACTAAGTCACAGCATTTAGGATAATCTTCTAACGGTGTTTTCCAGGTAACCGACTCAATAATTCCCAAGAAACACATGCTCAGGCTCTGGTATAGGCGTGAGGTCAATCCAATGCTGTCATCTGGCGCCCTTGATCTTATAGGCAATGCACCGCTTGCAGTTGCATACTTCATCCGGCGAAACTCTCAACGAAGCCGCTTAAGCTTTTTCCGTGAGGGCGCGTGGGTAGTCGTTGTGACCTCTTGGGCCTGCTTGGCCGTACCGACTATCCAATAACAACCCACACTAACAAGGGCTATATTTGAATGTCGAACTCCGCGAACATTGAAATTATGACATCTTAAATCCCTACTACATAAGCTTTCTATTCTTGTGGGGAGTACCTGCAGTCGAACGATAATTGAATCCTAGGTCTGTCTAACTCGTAGGCAAAAACAACGCTACGATATACCACCTATGCAAAAATCTACATTTTCTCTTACCCTCAAATCGTTAATCACACTTGCTTTTCTATCAGCCAGCATTTACGCGCTAGCTGGCACCGGCACAAAACTCTACAACGAGCTGCGGGATTCAGGTGGCTTCTACGAAGAGGATGGCTGGCAGGAATATGTCGAACGCATAGGTAACAATCTGCTGCGCTATACGGACAAGGCCAAGCGAAAGTACCACTTTTTCGTTGTGGATAGCCCTGCAGTCAATGCATTTGCAACGCCTGACGCATACATCTTCGTCAACCGAGGTCTGCTTCTATTTCTTGAATCGGAGGATCAACTTGCAGCAGTCATAGCTCATGAAATCGGTCATGTGGTAGCAGAGCACGGTAGGAAACAGCGCAATACTGACCTCCTGGGCAAAACGGCAGGCATTGCGGCCATGTTGATGACTGGGCGCAGTGAAATGATGCAGGTATCCAATGCAACCGCTCGCACGATCATTGCGGGGTACGGCCGCGAAATGGAACTTGAGGCGGACCAGATTAGCGCGGAAATTGTTGCTAGGGCTGGCTACAACCCCCTCGCTATCATCGAAGCGCTTCAGGTATTAAAGGATCAGTCGCTTTACGCTAAGGAAGTTCGCGGCCAACCGACAACCTATCACGGATTATTCGCCACACATCCTCAAAACGACAAGCGCCTGCACGACATTGTTAGCTATGCGCTTCAGCTACTACCGGAAGATGTAGTTGAACCCATAGACGACTTCTGGAAACTCATGGACGGATTGAAATTTGGCAGTGAAGCCACAGTGGGTATGCTCTCGCAGCATGTGTTTTTCGACAAAACAGCCCGTGTAGTTATTGAGTTTCCAGTCTCGTGGTTCGTGCGATATAACCAACAAAGAGTAACTGGCGAAGCGAAAGGTGGCTCAGACATTGCGTGGGCGGCAGTTACTCGCCACTCACCCGACCACGAAATCGTGCCAAAAGACTTTGTGCGGGAAACACTCAAACGTACAGAACTCAAGAATGAACAGACTGTGAAGCTGTCGACCGGGCGCGAGGCATACATGACCGAATTACAACTGGCGGACAAGAAGCGCTTTAGTTTGCTAGGTATCGTTAAGCTCGGCCAGGATGTGTATTCCGTCCGAGGCGAATTAGGACCGAAAGGTTCTAAGGAGCAGTTCCGAGCGGATTTCTTGAGCATATTAGCTGGCATTCGAGACATGCGCCCATCCGATATTCAACAAGACACATCAGTAAGAATTAAAGTAATCGTGGCAGATCCTGGTACAACTTACGAAAAACTCGCTAGCACATCTCCGATACGAAGCAATGCAGTGCAAACCTTGCGCCTAATGAACGGCGACTACCCCAGCGGCGAACCGCGCGCCGGCGATTACATCAAAATCGTCCAGTAAGCGTGCGACCTTGAGGAAACAGAATCCCACCGACAACATCTAGCTTGAGCAATCGCCGACTACTCGACTCAACGTGTAGCAAGATTGTTTAGAACACTTCTTCTGGCGCAACGCCTTCTATAACTCGAATGCGCCGACCAGCACCATGTGCAGCTGGCGAGTATTCATCTCGAAAGTACTCAAATATCGAATTCGCTTTATCATGCGATGAGAGCTGCCCCGTATCAGGATCAATCCGCACACGAACGATGCCGTTGGGTTGCCTCAACGGTCTCTCCGGCATATCCTTGAGCGCTCGCGACATAAAGTCAATCCAGATGGACAAAGGTCGCGTCGATCCGAACTCGTACTGGCCCAACGACTGCTGTTGAGGAAAACCGACCCAAACGGTAGCTACTAGCTCAGGATGGAAACCGTTAAACCAGGTGTCCAAGGCTTCGTCGGTCGTCCCTGTTTTTCCGGCTAAATCATTGCGATTGAGTTCGGTTGCCCGCTTCCCGGTACCCTTTTTTACCACGTCGCGGAGCATTGAGTTCATTAGAAACGCGTTTCGCGGGTCAATGACTCTAGGCGCGAATAATTGCGTCGGTCCGCCCATCTCCACATCTGTATCAACTGCCGCTTGAAGACCTGCCGCTTCCTCGCACGCCGCGCAGACAACCGGATACCTAGGTTCGTAAATGACAGAACCGTCGCGCCCAATGACTTTCTCAATCAAGTGGGGTTGTATTTTGTAACCACCGTTTGCAAACACGCTGTAGGCCGTTGCCATCTCAAGTGGGCTGTACGCCAGATTGCCTCCACCGATCGCGACCTGAGTATTGTTCGGCATGTGCGCAGTGTCGAACCCAAATCGGGGCAGATAGTCAATGACTTTATCACCACCCACGCTTGTGAGTACACGAATTGATACGAGATTGATTGAGCGAAACAGCGCTTCGCGTAATCGCATCGGACCCCGGTAGGTTCCACCGTCGTTTTTCGGTCGGTACAACCCTTCTTCTAGAGAAGAGTCTTCGAAAACTAAAGGACCGTCTAGAAATACACTTGATGCAGTCACGCCATGATGCAGTGCGGCCGAGTACACGAATGGTTTAAAACCCGATCCTGGTTGTCGACGAGCTTGCGTGGCATGGTTGTACTGATTGACTTCAAAGCTGTAACCGCCAACTAGTGCGCTGACGCCACCCGTATTGGGGTCGACTGCGACCAACGCACCCGATACTGCAGGAATCTGAGTTAGTTCCCACTTATCGTCTCGCTGCCGAGATCGCACGATATCGCCGACCTTCAAGATATCACTTGCAACATTCGGCCGCTCGCCAACATAGGCATCGGATAGCGCTTTTCTTGCCCAAGAGAGTCCAGACCAATTGATCCATGCGGAACTACCGTCAAGGCGGAGAACCTGCGCGGAACGATCTTTCAGGTGCGTAACGACGACAGGCTCCATATCGTAAATCGTCAGATGCTCTGCCAATGCGTCAAGTGTCGCCACGCGATCCAACGCAGGATCTATGTAGCCTTCCGGGCCTCGGTAGCCGTATGTTCGATCGTATGCCTCAAGCTCGCTGCGCACCGCACGCTGTGCAGCGGCCTGTTGAGCCAGGTCAATGGATGTGTAGATCGAAAAACCCGTGTAGATATCGTCCCCGAATAACTGCCGCAACTCTTTGCGAGCGATCTCAGCTGGATACGGTGCATGCAAGTCAAGCTGTCGGATAAATACTTCTGCGGTAATGGGGGTTGCAACGGCTTCTTTGTATTCGTCGAGTGCGATGACGCCGGCATCCCGCATGCGCCGTAACACTAAATTGCGTCGATCAATAGCCCACGCGGGACCGTTAATTGGATTGCCAGCTTCCGGTCTCTTCGGAATGCCAGCTAACATCGCTAATTGCGGAAGCGTCAATTCGTGTGGCGGTTTGTTGTAGTACGTATATGCCGCGGCTTTAACGCCATATGCGCGCTTCCCAAACGGCACAACGTTGATATACAGCTCAAGAATCTCGTCTTTCGTTAATTCCCGTTCGATCTTAAGGGCTAGAAGCATTTCCTTGACCTTGCGAATGACGGTTTTATCGCGCGAGAGATCCGCGACATTTCGAGGCAACTGCATCGTGATCGTGGACGCACCGCGTACGATTTCCGGGTTGAAAATTAACTCCACCATATCGTTGGTCAACGAAATCCAATCAATGCCACTATGGTCGTAAAACCGCTTGTCTTCCGTCGCTATCACACCTTGTAAATAGGCTTCCGGAGCGTCTTTCAATGCGATTGGCATCAGGCGTCGCTCGCCAAATTCTGCGATTAGTTTGCCGTCGTGGGTTAGGATGCGCAACGGCGTCTCATAACGATAGTGCCGGTATGAATCGGCATCAGGCAATTGGGGGTCAAGATACAGAAATAGCGCAGAGAGATTGATTGCGAACACGCAGATTTGAGTAGCAACGAGCCAGCCTAAAACCCGCCAAATCAAGTGCCATCGCAAGCCAGAACCATCGCGAAAAGCATGTCCGAGCTTGGAAAAGTTAAACACGTCTATATCAAGCGAGACTAAGCAACCGCCATAAAGTCACGTTGCGATGGACGACCAATGCGCCGAACGCTTATCCCCCTTGTTGCGACATGAATCGCCGCGTAAAGTTCGTGGGTTCGTTCACAAGAGAGTCGTATTAACGTCTCATGCGACCAGTCTGCGCAATTCAGATCAAACCACTTCATGCCTTTGCCAGCCGACATGTGCTAACGTCTGGAGATTCCGATAATAAACACTTATTTGACCTCATCGTGTGACAATCCTAAAGATAGTATCTGCTGCACCGACGATTGCCGATGTTCACACATAGCATTTTCCTCGTCGGGATGACGGCATCAGGCAAGACAACCATTGGCAAAGATCTAGCAGCCTTACTTGGGTTCCCTTTCTTCGACTCGGATAGGGTTCTTGAAGAGCGCGCCGGTGTCTCGATTTCATGGATCTTCGAGTTTGAAGGCGAGAAGCATTTTCGCCGGCGCGAAGCGTCGGTAATTGACGAGCTGTCCCAAATGAAGCGCATCGTGCTCGCCACTGGCGGCGGTGCTATCTTGCACCCTATGACGCGCGAACGGCTATCGACACGAGGTTTCGTTGTCTATCTAGTCGTATCAATCAACAAAATCCTGTCGCGCATCGAATTCGATAAATCGCGCCCATTGCTTCAACACGACGATCCCAGCATATCCCTTAAGCGTATGGCACAAGAACGCGAACCGATCTACGCGGATTTGGCAGATGCCACTTTCAACACCGATTCGTACGCAACTTCGCATGAAATTGCGTACAACATCGCAACGTGGTACCGCACAACTACAAAACGTTGAAGCCTACCTTGACATTAGCGCTCGGCGACGGGCGCACCAGCTCTATCTACATCGGCTCGGCATATTTGCGCAGTCACGAGAAGTTAATCAGCTTATCTGGCGAGGCGCGCGTTGCAGTCATTTCCAATGCGAAAGTAGCGTCTCTGTTTGGGGCGATCATGGACCACATCGCACCAGAACACGAGCTCATACTGATTGGCGATGGCGAGCGGTACAAATCTTTCGATTCATACATTCAAGTCATGGACCAACTGATTGAGCGGCGATTTAATCGAGATGCAACGATCATTGCTTTAGGGGGTGGCGTTGTCGGCGACTTGGCAGGTTTCGTTGCCGCAACGTATCAACGCGGCATTCGTCTCGTTCAAATTCCAACCACATTGTTAGCGCAGGTCGATTCTGCTATTGGCGGTAAAACCGCGATCAATCACTCAAAAGGTAAAAATCTAATCGGGGCCTTTTATCAGCCTGAAACGGTTTTGATCGACACGGACGCGTTAAGTACCTTACCGTCCAACATATTCATTGAAGGACTAGCGGAGGTTATCAAGTACGGTGTGATCTACGATGCTGAGTTCTTCGAGTGGTTAGAGGACCATAGGAATGACGTTTTGGCGAGAAAACCAAGCGCACTTCAATTTATAGTACGTAGGAGTTGCGAAATCAAGGCTGCGGTCGTCACCGCTGATGAACGCGAACAAAATCAACGCGCTATCCTCAATTTCGGACACACATTCGGTCATGCGCTCGAAGCGGAAACCAATTACGACGAGCTCTTGCATGGACAAGCCGTTAGTATCGGCATGGCGATGGCAAGCGATCTGGCTGAACGCGAAGGCATCTGCAACGCCGCTACGGCCAAACGCATCCGCAACATTCTTACGGCTTACGGACTACCAACGCTGGCGCCTAATATTGACAAAGATCGCATGCTCGCGAGCATGACCATGGACAAAAAAGTGATCCAGGGAACGCTACGTTTCGTGCTGCCGCAGCACATCGGCTCGGTCGCAATCGTCAGTGACTACGACCCAAAGCATCTTGACGCTACGCTTGACGCGCAAAGTGGGCCTCAAGCATGAATTTATCTATCATTCATACCCGTACATAAACGAAGGCAGCGTTGGCCAAAAAAGCCCGACGGCGCTCACGAAATTCAAGCGGATTCAGTGTGCCGAGTTTCGTCGCTGGTATCGTCGTCGGTTGCTTAGCGTCAATTCTCGTGGCGGCGACCGCCGTGCCGGTTCTGGACAATTACCAACCTGACACCATTGGATTCCCAAATCTCGACGCATCGCCAGTTGAGTACGAGTATGAGTTCCCAGACATACTTGAATCGGCCGGCAAACGAATGGCGTCAGAGAAACCGGTACGAGAACTAGTAAGCATCGATGAAAGCTCGAACGAACGTGTGCAACAGGACGAAACTCCGCCAATCGAAAGTTTCCTGTTACAGGTTGGTTCTTTCGAACTACGCCGCCACGCCGACGTGTTTCGGGCCTCGTTGATGTTGCGTGGCTACAACGCGGCAACGAAGGCTATTGAAGTTCCCGAGATTGGTCCCAGATTTCGAGTGGTAGTCGGCCCTTATGCTTCGAAGAAGGACGCAGAAACTGCGATTCAGCAGCTCAAGACCGAGCAAGTTGACGCGATACTACTTGGGATCCGCGAGACATAAAACGACGTCTCGCTTTCATTAGCCATACTAATTGAGAGACAAACTGTGGAACAGTTTCACGGCACGACCATCCTTAGCGTTAGACGCAGCGGTAACGTAGCTTTAGGCGGCGATGGTCAGGTCACTCTAGGCCAAGTTGTGATGAAAAACAACGCCGTTAAGGTTCGCCGTCTGCATAACGACACTGTGCTCGCCGGCTTCGCCGGAGGTACTGCTGACTCATTTACGCTGTTCGAACGATTCGAGAACAACCTCGGTAAGTACTCTGGAAATTTGACGCGTGCGGCAGTCGAACTTGCCAAGGATTGGCGCAGCGACCGAGCGCTGCGTCGACTTGAAGCCATGCTAGTTGTGGCAGATGCAAATAACTCACTGCTCGTGAGTGGAAACGGTGATGTAGTCGAACCAGAACAGGGCTTAATTGCTATCGGATCCGGCGGGCCCTACGCACAAGCTGCGGCACGGGCTATGCTTGAAACAACCGAGCTCGACGCAAAGAACATCGTAACAAGGGCGCTCGAAATCGCTGCCGATATCTGCATCTATACCAACCGGCAACACCACATTGAGACACTGAGTTCAAACTAATGGTTATGACCCCTCGAGAAACAGTCAGCGAGCTGAATAAGTACATCATCGGCCAGGCGGATGCTAAGCGTGCTGTTGCGATTGCGTTACGCAATCGCTGGCGCCGAATGCAAGTTGATGAATCGATGCGTGAGGAAATTTCACCGAAAAATATCCTCATGATCGGACCAACAGGCGTCGGCAAGACGGAAATCGCTCGACGCTTAGCAAGGCTCACGAACGCACCATTCGTGAAAGTCGAGGCAACGAAATTCACCGAAGTTGGTTATGTCGGTCGTGATGTCGATTCGATTGTTCGCGATCTCGTCGAAGTTGCCATCGCTATGCAGCGCGAAGCCGCGTTCGCCGAAGTGCAAGCTCGAGCTGACCATATTGCCGAAGAGCGCATCCTGGACGCACTTTTGAAAACCTCTAAAAAAGATGAATCATCAGACACCGCAAATGGTGACGAAGCGGCGAATCCAACGCGCGATTGGCTACGCCAAAAGTTACGAGATGGCGACCTTGACGATAAAGAAATAGAAATAGATGTAGCAGCTCCTGGCGTGAAAGTGATCGCGCCTAACACGGGGTTGGATATGGACGACCTTACCGACCAGCTGCAGTCCGCATTCGAGAGCATCACTGGCGGTTCTCGGCGTAAACAAGCCAAGCTGTTGGTCAAGGACGCGTGGCGACGAGCGCGGGAGGAAGAAGCGTCGAATCTCATCAATGATGAGGAGATCAATGCACATGCGATTGAGCAAGTCGAACAAAGCGGCATCGTATTTCTCGATGAAATCGATAAAGTAGCTTCACGGGATGACTATGTCGGTAGAGACATCGCCCACCAAGGCGTACAACGCGATCTGCTACCCATTATTGAAGGCTCCACCGTCACAACGCGCTACGGTTCGGTCAAGACAGATCACATTCTTTTCATCGCGTCAGGTGCATTTCATCTCAGCAAACCATCCGACTTAATCCCTGAATTGCAAGGACGCTTACCTATTCGCGTTGAGTTGAATGCCCTGACGCCGGATGATTTTGAGCGAATTCTGACCGAGACGGATGTCGCACTGACCAAGCAGTATCAAGCATTGATGGAGACTGATGGAACGATCGTCGACTATACGCCGGACGCCGTGCGACGGATTGCTGAAATCGCTTTTGAGGTGAATGAAAACACGGAAAATATTGGCGCCCGTCGGTTGCACACCATCATGGAACGTCTGATGGACGAGATTTCGTTCAGTGCCGGCGACGATGTGCAATCCGTGAATATTGATGCTGATTACGTTAACAATCATCTTGAAGAGCTCGCCAAGAACCAAGATTTATCGCGTTTTATTCTCTAGATATAGACGGTTCAATCCGTGAAACCGGTCGCGATCACCTATCACGCAAAGGCAAAAACCCTCGAAGTGCGGTTTAACGATGGCGTGACGGCATCGTTGCCAGCCGAAGCGTTGCGTGTGTTCAGTCCCTCGGCGGAAGTTCGCGGCCATTCGCCCGATCAGAGCGTGTTACAAACCGGCAAAAAACAAACTGGCATCGACAAAATTGAAGCGATCGGCAACTACGCTATCCGTATTGTGTTTGATGATGGTCATGACACGGGGATTTATTCGTGGGAATATCTTCGTGAATTACATGACGAATTCGATACATATTGGTCAAAGTACATTGCGGATCTCAGAGCTGCAAACGCTTCTAGATTACCGCAAATTCCACTAGGTCACTGGGAACCACCGTCAAACAAAGCATGACTGACCCACATGTTTTCTTCGGACGTGAAGAGGTCCCAGCCGCGGAGAAAACTGCCCGTGTCAAAGGCGTTTTTGATAGCGTAGCTAGTCGCTACGACGTCATGAACGATGTCATGTCGTTTGGCATGCATCGCTTACTTAAACGCATACTCGTCGAAACCGCCGCTTTGCGACCCGGTTATGCGGTGCTGGACGCAGCCGGAGGTACGGGCGATATAGCACGGTTGCTTATGCGCGCGGTAGGGCCAACCGGTAACGTCACGTGCTTTGACATTAATGACACGATGCTGAGCCGAGGCCGTGATCAAGCGATCAATGCGGGTTGTGGTGGCATTCGTTTCGTCCTGGCTGACGCGCAGCAACTTCCGTTTAAGAGTGACTGTTTCGACGCGGTTACGATCGGTTTCGGATTGCGTAACATCTCGGATCAAAGCCGTGCACTCGCCGAATTCAAACGAGTCCTGAGACCGGAAGGTCGACTGGTCGTGCTTGAGTTCTCGAAACCGACAAATTCCGCAATCCGTGCTTCCTTCAATGTATTCAAACAGACCTGGCCGTTAATCGGTCAGGTTGTGGTAGGTTCTGCCGCCCCCTATAAGTATCTAGTCGACTCGATTGCGACGCATGCGTCGCAAGAGGTTTTAGCATTGATGCTACAGGACAACGGGTTCAAAGAGGTCCGTTACGATAATTTACTCAGCGGTATCGTCGCGCTTCATTGGGGCACAGCATGAGCATATTAGAAAGTACTTTCGCTGGTGGTATGGAAACTGCGATCAAGACCCGCATTTCCTTCGACGCAAAGGCGCGAGAAGCCTTGCAACGTCTGAGTGGTCGCTCAGTTCAATTCAACATGTCCGGACAAAACTTTCATCTGAAAGTAGTCAATCATCGAGCCGAAGTCCGCGCAGATTCAATTGATGACCCCGATTTAGAGATTACTGGTTCTATGTCCAGTATCAGCCAAGCGTTAATGACTTCTAACACCAACAATATCTCATTGCATGGCGACGAAACGATTCTAGACGAATTGCACTTGATTTTCGGTCCACCCCTGGATCCGAAGGAAGTTGCCGATAAAGCCAAGGCAGCCCGCGATTACGGCATTGCCGCAGCTCGATCAGCGATGGAAACGATCAGTTCCCAATTTGCCAATTTCTCCCCCAAAGGCGAATCTCTTTCCGATTTAGAAGAACGCGTTGAGACACTCGAAGCCCGAGTGGAAGCACTTGAGCTTCACCTAAGTCCTCACAACGAAGAAAAATCGAACACCGAGTAAGAAAGCGCGAAGCGATCGCGCCAATTCCCATAAACGCGATATGCGAACACCCGAATGGTTCCTATTGCAAGCGAATTAGTCGACTTCAAGGGCATGTGTTATCTACTAGTTAGCCAAATCAAGTACACCTACCGTCTGCAGACACCATCTGCCATGTATGTATGAAACTTCATGAATTTCATGCGATGTCAAATGATTGAGCAGGTGCGCTAATCGACTGTTTAAGATGAGCTGTTAGCCTCATTTGAAGAGTCTAACAGGATCTCGGTCGCATCGAAAGTTCATGATTACTTAGTCGCTTGAACATAGAAAAGTAGAAACCGCATACTCACGGGATTGGAAAGGTAAAGCGAGTTGAGACCGTTGTGGCACGGTTTGCGGATTCTCTTAACGATAGTCCGTTTTCGTCTTGACACTATTTTGCTCGAACTAGCGCAAGGGCACTGGTTGCGGTGGTTTCTCCTTTCTCGGTACCTACCCAAACCAAAAAAACCATCTGCTCAACGTTTGCGAGAAGCCCTTGAGTACCTAGGTCCTATATTCATCAAATTTGGACAGATACTCTCGACGCGTCGCGATCTTCTACCCCAAGACTATGCCGACCAATTGGCTAAATTACAGGATCAAGTTCCGCCGTTTCCAACCAAAGAAGCCATTGATCGTATTGAACAGTCACTAGGTCAATCAATCGACCACCTGTTCAAAGCATTCGAAGCGCGGCCGCTTGCATCTGCGTCCCTTGCACAAGTACATGCTGCGGTGCTACTTGATGGCAGCGAGGTAGTCGTGAAAGTCATTCGCCCTGACGTTGAAGAGAGCATTCGAAACGACCTAGCGCTCATTTTTCAAGCAATTCGATTTTTGACAGCAGTTTCTCGCGAAGCGCAGCGGCTTCGGCTCTCTGAAGTCGCCCAAGACTACGAAACAACCATCTTCAACGAACTTGATCTAGAAAAGGAAGCGCGCAACACAGAACGTCTGCGCTACAACTTTGCCGAGTCAGAGCTGTTGTATGCACCGAGAGTGTACAAAGAATTTACGACGCGCGACGTGCTGGTATTGGAACGAATTTACGGCGTGCCCATCTCTGCTATGTCCGAACTCATTGATCGCGGCACCGACCTAAAAAAACTCGCCGTACGCGGAGTGGAAACGTTTTTCACTCAAGTATTCGAGCACAACTTTTTTCATGCCGATATGCATCCTGGGAATATCTTTATTGACGTGGAAGACCCCGTGAATCCGAGTTACATCGCAGTCGATTGCGCGATCATGGGACGCCTGACGCCCGAAGATCAAAACTATCTCGCGCACAATATCGTCGCGTTCTTCAATCAAGATTTTCGCAAAATTGCGCATTTGCACGAAGAATCAGGTTGGATTGGCGCAGAGTCCGATACGCAAGCATTCGAGCAAGTCATTCGCGAACTTTGCGCACCGTTATTTCAACTACCGCTTTCTCAGATTTCATTCGGTCATTTTCTATTGAGCCTATTCACGACTGCACGCCAGTTCAACATGGAAGTTCAACCGCAGCTTGTCCTTCTGCAAAAGACGTTGCTAAATATTGAGGGTTTAGGACGCCAACTTGACCCAGATCTAGATCTATGGACAACGGCTAAGCCGTTCATGGAACGGTGGATGAAGAAACGTTACGGTATTGAAGCTACATTTAAAGCGTTCACCGACAACGCACCTCAACTTCTCAGTGAACTACCGCGACTACCACACCTTCTCCTAACCGCTAGCGAACGCCTTGTTACCGTTGAACGACAGTTACGCGTACAAGCTCGCGCCTTAGCTTCGCTGCAAGCTACGCGCGTAAAAAAAAAGCAGTACCTCTGGCGCAGAGCCTCCTCGTTATTGCTTGGTTGTTTTGGTGCAGTTCAATTCGTTGCCTATCTATCGGATTGGTTCGTACTCATGAGCGGCGAGGCCATGCTAATAAGCGGTATCGTGAGTGGGTTCGTTGCGATCATGCTATGGCCAACGACACGCTAATGCCGATATCTTTGAAATATATAGCTACATTGCAATAAAGAGCTTGCTACGCAACTTTATACTTGAAAGAGTTGATCGAGCGCATCCTTCTTCGCACTGCTTGACTTTGCAATGGCAGTGCAACGATTTCTATCGTTGGGACGTCAATTCGTACCGTGCATGTATGCGGCGATTGACATTGCTATGGACAACGTAGGCGAGGTAATCCTCCTACATATGTTAGGTCATTGGGAAATCCTTCTAATCTTGGTCATCGTCCTCCTTATCTTCGGGGGAAAGAAGCTAAAGACTCTTGGCAGCGATCTTGGACAAGCTATCAAGGGTTTTCGGTCAACCATGAAGTCGGAGAAGGAACCAGATGCGGCGGCGGAACCTACTTCAAACAAATCGAAGTCAACCGACTAATTCGTCAATGTTCGACATCTCTTTTGCCGAACTCTTTCTTTTGAGTCTTGTCGCGCTTCTTATCCTCGGGCCGCAACGGCTCCCTGAAGTTTTACGAACACTGGGTCTCTGGCTAGGTCGAATGAGACGTGTATATAACAACGTGCGGCAAGAAATCGATCGCGAAATCGGTATGGACGACATCCGTCGTCAGCTTCACAATGAGCAAATCGTGGAAGAGCTCAAACATGTCGAAACAGAGGCGAAAGCGCTGAAGCGGGATATCTCGAACAACGTAGAAAACGCTGCTCAAGAAGGTGAAGCAGAAATACGGAACACTACTTCTTCGCCCGACGCGGAAAGCACTGATAAACCACTTCGTGAGTGATCCACTCTATCCCGACGACAAACCGCCGGATCAAGAGCGCGAACATGATGAAGCGGTTGACAACGACGAGCAACCGCTACTAAGCCATCTCATTGAGTTGCGCAAACGTCTGTTGCGCGCGATGCTCGCAGTCGCCGTGGCATTCGTGCCGCTGATGATATTCGCGAACGATATTTACCGATGGGTCGCCGCGCCGTTGATGGCGCACTTACCAGGCGGCGCGACGATGATCGCAACTGAGGTTGCTTCGCCATTTTTAACACCTTTCAAAATGGCCGCATACGGTGCGCTCTTTCTAGGGATGCCAGTTGTATTGCATCAAATTTGGGCATTCGTTGCACCAGGGTTGTACCTGCGCGAGAAAAAATTCGCCGTACCCATGCTCGTGTCGAGCGTGGTGTTGTTCTATCTCGGTATGGTGTTCGCGTATTTCGTGGTGTTTCCGCTTGTCTTTCAATTTTTCGCGTTCACGATTCCAGACGATGTCACGTGGATGACCGATATCAACTCGTATTTAAGTTTCGTGATCAAGATCATTACGGCATTCGGCATCGTATTCGAAATACCGATTGCGACTATGCTTGTAGTACTTGCTGGTCTAAGCACGCCCCAAAAAATCGCACGCAAACGACCCTTCGTCATCGTTGGATGCTTCTTTATCGGCATGCTGTTAACACCGCCCGACATTATTTCGCAGGTGTTGCTAGCTGTCCCTGCATGGATACTCTTCGAAGTCGGGATTCTGATGTCGAAATTGACGTTCAAGCCCGATGAAGCAGAAGAGTAACCGGACCGTCGTTTACTAGGCTTACTTGCATGTTCTCACCAAATCGTCCCGTTTGCACCTGCTTCACATGCCGACGTAAAACAGTTACAAAATGGTCAACCAACGGTTCCGCTATAGACGGATCTGCGGCCTTCGAGAAGCTCGGCCGGTTGCCTTTCCTCGTATCGGCAATCAATGTAAATTGAGATACGACCAAAATTGCGCCTTCTACATCAATCACGGAGCGGTCCATGGCTTTAGATTCGCTTGCAAATATTCGAAGGTTAACCGTCTTAGTAGCTAACCATTCAGCCTGCTCAATGGCGTCGCCTTGCTCTATACCCAACAATACAAGCAAGCCGTCTTCAATTGACGCGACGACATCGCCTGCCACCGCAACCGCAGCGCTCGAAACACGCTGGATAACCGCTTTTATCTGTATCTCCTAGCGTTCAAATAGGTGCTCACTCAAACCAGACGACCGCAGGCCGTCGCGCTCCTGTCCGGTGGGCTTGACTCAATGTTAGCTGCCAAAGTCGTTCAAGCTCAAGGCGTTCACGTCGAAGGAGTGAATTTCTTCACCGGTTTTTGCATCGAAGGTCACACTCAAGCCGTAAGACGAAGCAAATTAGACAAAGCAAAACGACACTCCGCCCTTTGGTGCGCAGAGCAAATTGACATACCAATGCAACTGGTCGACATTTCTAATGACTACAAGGATGTAGTCATCAATCCAACGCATGGGTATGGTCGTCTTTTAAATCCTTGCATTGATTGCAAGATATTCATGGTCAATCAAGCGCTTTCGCTTACTAGCGAAGATGGGCACCCATTTGATTTCGTGATCACAGGCGAAGTGGTCGGACAGCGGCCGAAATCGCAACGTACGGAGGCTATGTCGATTGTAGCTCGAGAGTCCAATGCGATGGATCGATTGCTACGACCGTTATCTGCCAAGCACTTTCCACCCACGCTGCCGGAACGCGAAGGGTGGGTAGATCGCGACAAACTACATGCGTTTTCCGGCAGAAGTCGCAAACCTCAAATCGCCCTCGCGAACGAACTAGGGATCACCGAATGGAGTCAGCCGGCAGGTGGCTGTTGTTTCCTAACTGACGAGAATTACGCCAAGAAACTGCAGGACCTTTGGGATTCTCGACGCCGCAAGGATTATGATCTAGAAGATATCGTATTGCTCAAAATCGGCCGGCACATACGACCAGCGCCGCACTACAAACTGATCATTGGCCGCGAAGAAGGCGAGAACCGTTACCTTCAAGGATTTCGCCATAAATTCGCCCACATGACGACGATCTCGCATGTGGGGCCGCTATGCCTTCTAGACGGCAACTGCTCGGACCAAGAACATATGCTCGCGGCGCGTGTACTTGCGCGTTATAGCAGCGGTCGAGCAAGCGCAGAAGTCCTTGTCCGTATCACCGATCTTTCCGGCGTTTCGGTAGAACTCAGTGTGGAACCGATGCAGCCCCACGAGATTCCTCGCGAATGGCTGCTCACATCTAGATGACGTGTGCACAGCGGATCAATGCCCGAGGCTTATTGTGTCCGTTGCCTGTGATCAAACTCCAAGAATTCGCTCGTAATACTGATCGCATTGTCGAGGTCACGATGACGGCGACAGACCCCGGGGTGTTACAAGATGTGCCTAGCTGGTGTCGAGTTAACGGTCACAAACATATATCATCCCAAGCAAGCAATCATGAATATCAGGTCACCGTTCGGATTGTTCCCCACGCGCTCCGGCGTCAGTCGGCGTCGGACACGGCGCCCGAAGCGTGAATCTCGTCTATTTAGTACGCTTAATTACAGGTAGCCAGTTTAATTGAGCTGCCTAAAATGCGCATTTGCAATCCCGGAAGCGACCATGCCAATTACCAAAGAATCCATGTCCCGTGCCATTTCACCGAAAGATGGTCCAGTCGCTGTAACCGGCGCAAGCGGCTATATTGGTTCCTGGATAGTCGAGGATTTACTAGACCAGGGATATGAAACGCGTGCGTGCGTCAGGGATAAGAACAATCCGGACAAAGTTGACCATCTTCTTGAATTGAGTGACGACCCAGCGTATCGCGGTACATTAACGATTTGCGAAGGGGATCTTGGGAAGCCTGGGAGCTACGACGACGCGTTCCGTGAATGCGCTGCCGTGATTCACGCTGGTGCAGCCGTCGGCTACAACCGCGAGACGCCGCAGGAAGTCTACGACGGATGCTTTACCGAAGTTACCCATGTCCTAGACAGTGCTATCGCCGGAGGTTCACTTCGTCGCTTTATCTTTACTAGTTCTTTCGCAGCAGTTGGGCACCCTCGACCGCAGGGCTACGTGTTCACTGAGAAGGACTGGTGTGGCGACAATATTGAAGGTTACCGCGGACGATGGACTGAAGAGCAAATTCCGAAGAACCGGGATATTGCGTATGCCATGGCGAAAGCGAATACCGAGCGCATGATTTACCAACGGGCCGAGGAAAACGGCACGTTTGATGCGATAGCCATCCTCCCACTGCACGTGATCGGACCACTTATGTGCGCGAATCATGATCAAGGTTGGAGTTGGCAAAATTGCATGCGGTATATGATGCAGGGAAAACCATACAAAAAATCAGCTGGGGGTAGGATGCTATGGAATTGCGTAGACGTTAGAGACACGGCTCGTGCTCACCGCCTAGCAGCTGAAAGCCTTCTGACTTCGAACAGTTCGCGCTATATCTTATCGGCAGCTGACCGAAGTGGTGAGCTATTCACGTGGGAGTTGCAACAAATGCTTTATGACCTCTACCCCAAGGTCGAGGTCATCGGCGGCGAAGAGATGATTGATGATGAGCCGGCGCAAGCAACCTATGACTCACCTAGGTCCTATTGCCTACTTGCGAAACAAGAGCTTGGCCTTGATACGTATTCGATTGAGGAAACCATCCGCGATACCATTGATTCGTACTACGCGCTTGGTATTCTTGAATCCTGACAGTAAGTACGGCCATGACAAATCCGTTATAAGATATACCGACTTCTATTGATCCAAAACAGGCTAAAATCGGTCACTTATTGAGCGTCTAAATGACCTAATTTTGAGCAAAGCTCATAATTCGTGCGCAATTTTGCTTAATTGATTTGGCACAAAAATTGCTTGAAATACCCTAATATTGAGTTAGCTCTATCATGCTAGTTCACCATGACATACTAGACGCGATCCAGACTGCGATCATCGTGGTGGACTCGCAGTTCACGATCGAATTTATGAATAACACTGCCGAAGACTTCTGCGGTGGTAGCGCCGAGCAGTTCCTCGGCAAGCCCATTGGCACCGTATTTAACGGCGACGAGGTACAAAAAGCCGTTTTGCATCAAGATTTCGATGCCTATCAATCCTATACATTACGAGAAGTCAAGCTGACTTTGACGGCAACCGGTCAGCGTACTGTTACCAATATTGTGGTGTCGAAGATCGGTGATTCGCACCTGCTTTTTCAAATTGAACCGCTTGACCTCGTTCTATCAATGAGCAAAGAAGAACGGATACGCAACGTGCAACTGGCGAGTCGCCAGCTCGTAAGAGGGATGGCACATGAAATCAAGAATCCCTTGGGGAGCATTCGAGGCTCCGCCCAGCTATTGCGTAAAGAACTCGTCAAGACGCAGCAAATTGAATACACGGATCTGATTATTGATGAGGTAGATCGGCTCAGATTACTCGTTGACCGATTGCTAAGCCCCAATCACAAACCTAGCTTTAAACCGGTAAACATCCACGAAGTTCTCGAAAAGATTATCCGTATCGTAGCGAGCGAAGCAAAAGCGCCTTTGAATATAACCAGGGAATATGACCCAAGCATACCACCTGTGCTCGGCGACTTTGATCAGCTAACTCAAGCGTTCCTGAACATCATTCAAAACGCGCACGACGCAACTCAAGAACAATCAGCGCCTCAGATCGTAGTCCGCACTGGAATTGAACGTCAATTTACAATCGGCGCTACGCACCATCCCATGGTAGCAAGGATTCAATTTGAAGATAACGGCACCGGTATCCCACGTGAACTTCAGGATCAGATTTTTTTCCCGTTAGTTACCGGTAAGCCTAACGGTACTGGACTAGGCCTTGCTATCACCTACACAATCATTGGGATGCATTTCGGCCTGATTGTCTGCGATAGTGAGCCAGGTCGAACCTCATTCATGATTTTGCTTCCTCTAGTGCTTAAAACGGAAGTAAGTTGAGCAGAAGAAGATGACCCGCGACGTCGTTTGGATTGCTGATGACGATAAAAGTATTCGCTTCGTTTTGCAACGGGCGCTTACTAACTCCGGCATGATAGTGCGTTCGTTTGAGTGCGTCGAAGACGTGCTAACTGAACTCGACCACGACCAACCTGCCGTGATTCTCACGGACATTCGGATGCCAGGTCTGGATGGTTACGAACTTCTGCGGCGAGTTCAAACGAAACATCCAAATTTGCCGATCGTGGTCATGACGGCATTCGCGGATTTAGATAGCACCGTAACGTCGTTCAGCGAGGGCGCCTTCGAGTATCTCTCCAAACCGTTCGATATTGATGAGGTCTGCAACACGCTTAAGCGTGCATTGACGCATAGTCAATCCCAAGTACAACCTAAAGTGGATCCAACGCCACCGTTGACGGATTCCATCATTGGTCAAGCAGCCGCGATGCAGGAAGCGTATCGCGCCATTGCTCGTCTTTCGCAATCTAGCGCCACGGTACTCATCACAGGTGAAACGGGAACTGGCAAAGAACTCGTAGCAAAGGCTCTGCATACTCATAGTCCTCGCGCCGAAGCACCCCTTGTCGCACTAAACATGGCCGCACTTCCAAACGATCTCGTCGAAGCGGAGCTATTCGGGTTCGAGAAAGGGGCATTTACAGGTGCTACTGCAAGGCGCATCGGTTTATTTGAGCAAGCGAATCAGGGCACGCTGTTTCTTGACGAAATTGCCGACATGCCTCTCTCGGCCCAGACGAGACTATTACGCGTACTGGCCGACAGTAGTTTTTACCGAATTGGTGGCCGCGAGTCGATTAGCGTTGACGTACGCATCATTGCCGCAACCCACGGCGACATGGAACGTCTCGTACAGGAAGGACAGTTTCGAGAAGATCTCTACCATCGTTTAAACGTCATTCGCATTCATGTACCCTCGTTACGGGAGCGGCGCACGGATATCGTCGCTCTGACGAGCAAGTTTATGCAGGAAGCGGCAGAGCAACTTGGCGTTGAGACGAAGACATTAACAGAAGAAACGCTAGCGCACCTTGAAGCACTTGATTGGCCGGGCAATGTGCGGCAACTTGAAAATACTTGTCATTGGTTAACTGTGATGGCCCCTGGTCGTGAAGTCGTTGTTTCCGACCTACCGCCTGAACTTCATGACCAGGAACCGACTGTACCAATTTCCAGCGACTGGGTCGGCTCATTGCGTACATACTTGCAGGATTTCGTAAACGACGGGGGTATTAATTTAGTAGGCGCGACGCAACCGTTGTTCGAGAGAGCATTGATCGACATCGCACTTAAGCACACCTCCGGTCGTAAGCAGGAAGCTGCCAAGCTACTCGGCTATGCTAGAAATACACTTGCACAAAAGATGGCAAAATATCAAATTACGTGAGCAAGACCGGTTATACCTTTCATAAAAGACTACTCAATATCGTTTTATATCAACCTGAAATACCACCCAATACCGGCAACGCCATCCGCTTAGCAGCCAATACCGGTGCCTCGTTAACCCTTGTCGAACCACTCGGATTCAAAATGGATGACAATCGTCTTAAGCGAGCGGGACTTGATTACGACGAATGGGTAGACGTTCGCGTTTGCAGCACGTTAGCCGATGCACTGGCACCATTCGAACTGGATCGAGTGTTCGCATTCTCAACCAAGGCAACTCGTCGATACACCGATGTCGAGTTTCAACCATATGATGTCTTGATGTTCGGGCCGGAAACCCGCGGTTTACCGGATACCCTAAGGGAACAATTCGGAACAAACTTACTTCGTATTCCGATGCTTCCCCATAGCCGCAGTATGAACTTGGCTAATTCTATAGCAGTAGCGTTATATGAAGCCTGGCGACAACTAGATTTCAATGGCGGAATGATTTAGTACTTAGCTTAGCTACATTCATGGGCACTATAAAGCAACATGAGCAACCATTCTTCTTCTCATCAATATTTAGCTGACCAAGGCCAATATCGCTACGGACCAGAGATCATTGAATAATGAGTTGACCCGCTTTCGATTAATGTAAAAATATAGTCTTCTTATTAAAATGATATTGGATATTAATTCATGATTTCGTCAGTGGGAGGTGAATCTTTTTTCATAGGTTTTATGTTTTTTAATTTCATTTGTTGTAACGCTTCTTCAAATATCTTATCGAAGTGAAAATGACCGAACAGGAAAGGCGGTAAAGACATTCGAACTGCGAAATTATCTGCAGCCTCGCGAATATACGGAAACAGCGCGTTAGTTGCCTCAACAGAAAGTATTCGTTGAATCTCAGACGTTTCCAAACCAGATTTTACGCGAACCAATGCACCTTGATCAAGTTTCATCTTTAAGACCTGATGCTCAAGATTCTTACATGCAACCGTTAAAACGAGAATAACTTCAAAACGATCCTCGCTAATATTACGATGATCGCCTCGTATGTTCATATCCACATTTGGCTGCCACTTCATGTTGAATACTTGCGGAGCGCCGGATAATTCCAGATCAACATGACGTAAATATATTCGCTCAAATCGCCACTTAAGATCTACATGAAGTGTTTTGTCGGCCATGACAGATACCTAGCCGCGTCCTTTAACTAGCGGCAAATTGTCAGCTTGCCATGCGCTCAAACCACCTCGCAGTCGCGACACGTTGCTAAATCCCGCTTTTCTGAGCAATGTGCCCATTGATCCTGCATGTTGACCCATTTTGCATACGATAACGATGGGGCGCTCTTTATATTTATCAATCTCGTTCAAGCGCGATTGTAGTGCGGCGTGGGGAATATTAATCGCATCGGTGATATGTCCGGCTGAGTATTCGCTGTTGTCGCGTACATCCAGGACGATCGCTTTTTCTCGATTAACAAGATTCACAAGCTGTTGAGATGAAATGGACTGTCCGCTGCGTTTTACCTCATTGAACAGAAACGCGATCAATAAAGCGGAAAATGTACTAGCAAGCAACCAATGGTTGCCGATGAACTCTATAAATTGGTCCATGGACCGTGGGTCTGAGCTTTTTCAAGTCTTTGGAATTATAAGATTAGAACTTCCCACAAGATACTCTTTTACATTGACTTTAGCCACTCAACTACCTTGAAATCTACAACTGTTCTCCTCATTCTAGATGGCTGGGGATATCGTGATGAAGCTACCTTCAACGCCATTTCTCACGCCACAACCCCAAACTGGGACCGACTTTGGCGCAAGTACCCGCATGCGTTGCTTGAGTGCTCGGGCGAACATGTTGGCTTACCCCCCGGTCAGATGGGGAACTCGGAAGTGGGCCACATGACGATAGGTGCCGGTCGTGTTGTATACCAGGAGTTGAGCCGTATAGATAGGAGTATTGCAGATGGTTCCTTCGCATGCAATCCTGCCATTCGTTCCGTCACAACAGAAAATCAAGCCAACGCCCTTCACATTTTCGGTTTGCTATCGCCAGGTGGCGTACACAGCCACGAAAACCACATCTTTAAGGCCATCGAACTCGCAGTCGATAACGGTCGAGAAGTTTTCCTCCATGCCATTTTGGACGGGCGTGACACACCGCCTATGAGTGCGACGAAATCGCTGCAGCGTGTGATGCGGCTGGAACAGGACCTAAATAACTTTCACCTGGTTTCCATCAGTGGTCGCTACTACGCCATGGATCGAGACAACCGTTGGGAACGCACCCAGCAAGCCTACGATCTATACACCGGAAGAACCAGCCGATATCAGTATGACAATGGTCTACAAGCGCTGCAGGAGGCATATAAACGCGGCGAAACGGACGAGTTCGTCCTACCAACACAGATCGGCAAACAGCGATCTGTACGAAACGGCGACGACATCCTTATGATGAATTTTCGCGCTGACCGTGTGCGACAAATGACCCGCGCCTTTACAAATCCATCAGGCAGCGTTGGTTTCGAACGTCATGTTCGGCCGCGGTTGAATCAATTGGTCTGTTTGACGCCATACGCATCCGACATAACGGGAGGTTGTGATTACGTCAAGCATATCAATATTGCGTTCGGTAAAGTTGAAATAACGGACACATTCGCCGCCGTAGTTGCGCGCTCGAACAAAACTCAACTTCGCATTGCCGAAACAGAGAAATACGCCCACGTCACTTACTTCTTCTCGGGTGGTTCAGAAACTGAAGAACCGGGCGAATCCCGGCGCTTCGTCGCGTCTCCGAACGTCGCGACGTACGACTTACAACCAGAGATGAGTGCAGACCAAATTACAAACGAAGTGGTGACGGCCATTCGCGAGTTTCGCTTTGATGTCATTGTGTGCAACTTTGCAAATGCAGACATGGTAGGTCACACCGGGAACTTTGAAGCAGCTGTAAAGGCCGTTGAATATCTCGATACCTGCCTTGGTCGTATCACTACCGCCACGCTCAATACGGGATCACATTGTTTGATTACCGCCGATCATGGCAATGTCGAGGAAATGCTAGAGCCCGCCAGCAAGCAGCCGCATACCGCACACACGACCGGTGTCGTTCCGCTGATATACGTCGGTAACGCCTTTGTTGACATCTATCAATCCGGTAGTTTGAAGGATGTAGCGCCTACACTGCTAAAAGTAATGAATATAGAACAACCCGTTTCGATGACCGGAAGATCTCTACTTCACTAACTTGTGCAGAGACATACTCTGAGACTCTCGACGCGTGTCGCTGCAATGATTTGCTCTTTTCTGGCGACTATTACTTCAAGTCAACAACTAACGGAGCAAGACCGGGCATATCACGAAATTAAGGATCGTATTTCCGTCAAGCAGAGTTTACGCCTGAGCAAGGAAAAAGAGCGTGCCGATCTTCGACGTCAGATTGCGACACTGAGGCAAGAACGTGAGCAACTTCTAGTGCTACACGCAGAATTAATCGAAACTATCAAGGCTTCGGAAGCAAAAATCGCATCCAACGCCGAGCGTACGGAAACCTACTCAACGTTACGTGATCGGAAAACAACCCAGCTCGTATGGAATGCCGTAACCTCGCAACAGCTTAAAGCACGCAGTCCGATTGCCATGCTTGTCATTCAGAGCAATCCCCTCAAGGTCGATCGGTTGTATCACTATCACCGCTACTTCGTTAAACACCTTGATACCCAGATCAATCAATTGCAAACTAGCCTTCAAGAGTTGACGATCCTGCAATCAAAAGCCGAACTTACACTAGCGGAATACAGTAGATCAAAGCGAGAATTCGAGGCGACCAGGGAGGCACTGCAGGAACGTAGTGCACGCCTTGAAGTGCTAAATAGGCAACTTCAACTTGAAATCAATGCATTAGACACGGATCTAGCACAACTAATACATGAACGCGAGCAACTCAGCCAATTGATCGCTTCGCGCGTATCAAGCAGCCCACGCACAGTCAACCCGCCAACGCATGGCATGCGATCAGACCTTGCCAATTGGCCTACCGTCGGCTCGGTAAGGCAGGAATTCGGCGCCTTGCGCGCAGACGGTCGAATCCGTTCAGAAGGTATGGTGATCAATGCTGTTCAAGGCGCGCCGATTAGCGCCGTCGCCAGCGGCGTCGTGCTATTTGCGCAATGGTTCGAAGGCTATGGTAATACTTTGATTATCGATCATGGCGACGAAGTCATTTCAATCTACGCTCATTGCGACCGCCTACTTAAGCAAGCAAGTGAACCAGTCGAAGCTGGTGAGATAGTTGCAACGGTTGGCAATGGCGGCGCAGACCGCTCCGCGGGCCTCTACTTCGAGATCAGGATACGCAACAAACCGACGGATCCGCGACAATGGTTAGACGAACCCCGTTGAGCATCACATCTCCCATTTCGCGTTGAGTAGTACGGACGTACCAACTTTTTGTTGGAGTGTCGTAACATCACCTTGTTTGACTTCAATAGACGATTGCAAGATGTTCTTAACCCTTAGCTTGAACGATAGATTCTCCGTAGGGTAATACGCGTACACCAAGTCAAGCGAATTGAACGGCTGTTCATAACCGTCGTCTTGACCACCAATCCCTGCAAAGAAAACTCGCTCACCGAACGCGTTATAGACGACTGAGCCCGAGTGTTTGAGATCAATGGCATCAAACCCAACTTGTAGATTGAGAACCCAAGGCGATTGTTGCGTCATCGACCGGCGTTCGTTGGTAATATCCCCGACGCCTTGCGCGACAGGTATATAAATCTCCGAATCACTAAGCGTGCTATTACCGGCGAAGTAAAGCGTTTCTGTCCAGTCGCCCCAGCTTGACGCAAGAAAGTTAAGGGTTTTCTTCCACTCGACCTCGACGCCATACACCTCGGCACTGTCGGCATTTACAAAATTAAACCGAATGTTGTCTTCGGTCGCACCGCCCTGAACCGTTTCAATAGGATTAGCAATGTCTTTATAAAACACCGACATCGAGAACATGTCACTGTTCAACCAGAACCATTCGCCGCGTAGATCTAGATTTGTTAAGTCGCTGACGGTCAAATGCGGATTGCCGCGGACCCTCGCTTCTGTCAGGGGATCAATATAAGTAGACGCGGACATTTCACGTATATCAGGTCTCGCAACAGTGCGGGACACACCGGCCCGTAGTTGAAACTCATCCGCTAGGAAACCAGGTCGAAAGTACGTCAATGCTGCGCTTGGATACATGTCTTCCGTTGCCAAACGAGCAAATCCTGCGGTATCTAATCTTCTAGCGTCGTACCGCAAATAGTCTACGGGCAGGACAGCCTGTTCGAATTTTTCACCACGGACACCACCCGATATTCGCCATGCTTCATTGATGAGAACATCAATCTTGCCGTAACCGGCTTCGACTATCTGATCAGCGATATAACTTTCGCTACCGAATGCACCGATACCGACAAGTAACTCTATCCCATACTGTGGATTCAGAATATGTGCATCAGAAAAGACGACGGAAGGTAAGTTCGTACTAATGAGATTGAATCCAGAGAGCGATGATCCGACGCCTAGCGAGGTTTGGCGATAGTTGCGAGATTTGTATAGGTAGTCATAGCCACCCGAGAATTCAACGCTAAAGTTGTCGCGGAAATACGGTACCATGAGATCCCACCCGTAGGTTTCAATCTCGTCGCTCAAATCTGAATAACGGAATTCCGCCGCGGTCGAGGTTGCCCGGATCGAAAAGCTCGTTGGCAAGCCGTTAGGGCCGTTCAACGATTCCTGTCCGCTGATAGAGACCTCATGGGGCAAAGCCGTTTCAGCCGTTGCCATTGTGTAGTACCAAGAAATATCGCCGTCACGTGCAAACTCAAGGAAATTAGGCAGCACATCTAACGTATCGTCGCCAAATTCGTGCTTACCATGGATCTGGTGCATCACCATTTCTCGCTGTTCGTAGCGCATACCGTAGAGACGACCTTGAACTGGACTTGATTCGTCAAAGCAATCGTTGTATTGACCTTGCGAACAGGTTCGACTGCTTAATGCATCGTCCTCAGTATTGCGCAACATAAGGTGGGTCGAGCCCAGTTCGTGATCATTGGTAAATCGAACGCCGAAATTCAACGATCCGGTGATATTCACTTCATGGGTGGTACGTAAAGACTCGGCGAAATCCGTAGTTGGGTTGGAAAATCGTCGTACGATACGTTCACGATTACGAACATCGTTCGAGTACGACCCGAGCGCGAGCACACCGATGTCTATGTGTTCTGTTAGGTAGTGCCGATAGCCAGCTAACAATTCGCCTTCAATATCGGGCGCAGTATGCTTGGTCGTTATGTCAAGATCGCGATTAAGCAATGTCGCTAACTCGCGATTGACGTGTTTAGCTGTGCTTATACCAGTCACAGATGGATCCTTGGCTGGCGACCGCAAGATAGTGACCGGTGAAAGCGAACCTCGGTACGTATCAATGGCTTGCATAAGCAACGGCGAAAGTGCGCGCGTCCCATCATCTACGCCGAATTTATCGTCTGAACCTCCTTGGTAACCCAAGCCGTCACCGCCCTCGGAATTCGTCCCTGTTTTGAGCTCGATGTGAAATAAGCCAGCCTCCGGTACTCGTTTTGTGCGAATGTCCACATGACCGCCACCAAACGACGCACTCAAATCCGGTGAATAACCCTTTTGGACCTTTATTGAATCAATGATGTCCGCCGGGAAGATATCGAGTGGGATCACATTACGCGTAATATCCGGCGAAGGTACCGACGAACCATTAAGTTGCGCACTGGAGTAACGTTCACCGAGACCTCGCACATAAATGAATTTCCCTTTTGCCAAGGTCAAGCCGGGTAAGCGCCGCAACAACGCTGCAGCGTTGCTATCACCCACCCGACCGATAAATTCCGAATCGACAAAGTCGGCTTGAACATCAAGTAGGAGACGTTCCGACTCGACGTCCGTATCCGATTCAATATGTTGACCAACAACATTCAGTTCTTCGATCTGCTGCGTCATGTCCGCTGGAGAGCCGCTTGTCCGCGCAGGCAATTCATCGACTTCTTGGGCATTCGCAGTTCCGAACGCACACAAGACAAAAAACGCCAGCCAGCGTGCTGTTAAAAAGTACATAGATCCTTGGAGTTGCTTCATCATGTTTGTCCTGGCAAGATTCAAAAAAGGGGGCGATTTAGAGGAACCACGGACCACAGCTCTCTGTTGCACGAGCACGCAGACAGATCGTCCAACCTTCGGTCCAGTCATTCGTGCGCGTCACTGCACCTATGTGGCTCGCACCACCTGCCGGTTCGACGGTAAACGTTGTGCCGTCGGCGTCTACAAACTCAGTATCAGTGTAGAAACCAGCCAACAACCGAATATCTGCATCGACTTCAACGGAATCCGTCGCGCCATGCATCGCGACATTGTTATTTCCGGCTTCAAACCATGCATCAACAGGGGTACCGTCAGCGAGTGAATCTTTACCTACATCGTCACATGCAATGACTGTACTGTTAATCGTGGTTGCGCCATCCGCTGCGTGTTGGCGAGTTCCTGCATCGTCGAGTTCGAGGCATTCATTACCGTTAACTCCACCAGGATCATTGGCATATAGGTCAACCACGATGCTGTTATTAATTGTCGACATCACGCCACGTCGTAACAGAATACCTTCCGAATCGCCATGCGTGCCCAAACCACCACCCTCGCTACTGAGGGATCCAGACGTAATGCACGTCATGTTGTTGATTGTGCCGTTCGTGTTCGGTTGGGTATCGTACGTGCCACCTTGGTTATCGGCCTCAATGCAACGATTGCCGTTATCACGATGATGAATGATCAATGCGTTATTTACTGTACCTACCCAACCATCTGCGTAATCGATCGAGTCATCATTGACATAGAGGGCTACAAGATTCGAAACGTTGACCGCACCCCCGAAAAATTCCACACCGTCATCAAAGGTCGAATAAACCTGAATGTACTCGATGGTTGTGCCACTACCTACGGCATTAAGCGTCAGACCATTAAGTTCATCACCTGGGGCAGCTTCGGAGCCTGAGTGCTTGATAACGACGTAACGCAGCGTACCGGAGTTGTCGGCGTTGTTGTTTCCACCATAGTGGCTCGGTTTACCTTCGGATTGAATGTGACAGGTGTTGTTCGCCCGCTGCTCGTCGCTGCACTTGTTAGTGATACCAGTACCGTTGATTACCACGCCGCCCCACAACTGAACGTCGTCGAAAGCTGCCGTATTCGACACCGCATCTTCATAACCGGTCAACGTAATTGGCGCCGACCTGGTTCCGCTAGCTTGAATGCGCGACCCACGTGTGATAAGCAAGTAGTCATCTCTGTTGGTCCAGACGAGTGTGTTACCAGCCTCGATCGTCAACGTAGGGCCTGCCGAAGGTGTGCCATTGTCAATATCGATCCCAACCTGTAGCGTGCCTTCGAAGACATGTACGCCGTCGATTTTCGGAATCGTGAGATCGACGGTTAAAGGCGTATCTTCGCTTACGAAAAGCGATGAGTACACACAGTTTGCGTCAACCACTTGACCTTGTCTCGTCGTGCCATCTACAGTGTAAGAGGCACAAGGATTGGTGGCTTGGACGGTTGGTGGCGTCGTAGGTGGCGGGGTGACTGGTTGTTCGAGTGCGATATTGCTACCGCCTCCACCGCAGGAGGCTTGTAGCAGTAGAAAGAAAGCACCCAGCGATGCAAGTCCGATTCGTTTGCAAGTATTCACAAAGAGCATAACTACCCCTGAAATTGACCTAAGACAGGCTGACCAATGTCGTAACACACGATGATTGCAGACCACGCTAGACACTGAACGCTTGCATTTTTAAGTAGTTTTATTGCAGCTTTATGACATCAAGAATCTTTCCTAAAACTGAGTTCTGAGCGCTAGCGTACCTCGCTTGAAATCCAATTTCTTTTCATACAACGCACTGCCGCTTATAGCACCGAATAGCTTTCGTTCGCCTACATGAAGGTCGCGAAGCCGTTCCAAGTCCACCACACCTTTGACACCGCCGGACGCGATTACTGGTATGTGAGTAATAGCTAATACCTGTTCAGTTCGTTCGAAATTAATCCCGGTCATCATGCCGTCGTTTTCAATATCGGTGAAAACAACGGCAAATAACGGCAGATCCTCGCATATTTCCAAGATGTCGCGTACTGCGACGTTAGTTGAAGTCTCCCATCCGCGAGTCGACACAAATTCCCCGCGTGCATCCAGCGCCAAAATGATTCGTTGAGGAAAACGCTGCGCGGCGTCAGTGAAGAAATTCAGATCTTCAATGGCTTGGGTACCAATGCAAACTTGCTCGACGCCCGCGTCAAGCCAGGATGACAGAGCGTTTATCGTTCGAATGCCGCCCCCAAGTTGCACGGGCGTAGATCCGGCTGCATCAATAATGGCGCGAATACTCATACTATTTTCCGATTGACCGGAAAATGCCCCGTCAAGATCGACGACGTGGAGGCGCTCAGCCCCTTGTTCGATCCAATGCGATGCTAATTGGCCGGCGTCGTTTGCATATATCTTCGCCGTATTCAGCAATCCGCGTTGTAGCTGAACGCACTGACCACCGTGTAAATCAATGGCCGGAATGAGAATCAGAGCAAACCTTTAGTCGAAGGCGTTCCAGAAACGCGTGGATCCAAAGTCGTCGCCATCCGTAAAGCTCGGCCGAAGGCTTTAAAGATTGATTCAGCTTGGTGGTGGGCATTGTTGCCTTTGATGTTGTCAACATGCAGAGTGACCAACGCATGATTCACGAATCCTTGAAAAAATTCGCGTAACAGGTCAACATCAAAATCTGCAATACGCGACCGTACGAAGGATACTTCATAGGAAAGACCTGGTCGGCCGGATATGTCGACGACAACACGACTCAAAGCTTCATCCAACGGCACGTACGCATGACCATAGCGCGTCAGGCTGGATTTGTTTTGCGTTGCCTCTGCAAACGCCTGACCTAATGTAATTCCGATGTCTTCGACCGTGTGATGTGCGTCGACATCCAAATCTCCTTGGGCGTGAACTTCAATATCAAACAAGCCATGCCGCGCGATCTGCGCCATCATATGCTCAAAGAACGGCAAGCCAGTGTTCAATTCGGTAGAACCCTGCCCGTCTAATTCGAGCTGAACCGTAATCTGGGTTTCGAGTGTCTTACGATTTACTTGAGCGGAACGAGACACAGGAGTAGCTGTTTGGCGCGGTGTCGGATTTTAGATTTTTATTGACGCGAAAGACGATCGGCAAGGTTTCCGTAGGGGAGAAATCGGTTCCTGGTATGCGCTTTGATCCACGAGAACAATTCGACTGGCAGGATGTCCCGTTGTTTTATGACCTTGATCATTGCTAGCACAGGCGAGCTACTCCCTAATTCAAATCCGTTGAAATCGCGCTCAATTAACGTAAGCACTTTAGACCATGCTATGACTGTTGCATCAGATTCGGACGACACGAAGGACTCCCACGCAGCGGCATCCAAATGCATAGCAGGGCGAAGAAAGCTTCGATCGTCGTCATTCAGCTCGAGTCTCTCTAGAGGTAGTTGCTCAGTTAGTTGCATCAAAATCGCCCGGTGCCGAGGCGTTAAGGTACTTATAGATGGATCCCAACTTTCTACAGACATGTGCCAACAGCCCCTGAACATCAATATCGCAAACGACATTATCGAACCAATTCGACAAGCGTTCGCGTTCGGCATCTGGTAAGCACGTGACCCAACCTGATTGGTTTGCTCAGCGCGTGCTGGCATGGGGAAAACGCCAAGGACGCAAAGATCTTCCTTGGCAACAAAACCGTACACCTTATCGCGTATGGGTATCAGAAATCATGCTACAACAGACGCAAGTTCGCACCGTCATCCATTACTTCAATCGTTTTATCGATCGATTTCCAACCATCAATATGTTGGCAAATGCATCGTTAGACGAAGTACTGGAATTGTGGGCGGGTTTAGGTTACTACCGGCGCGCTCGTCTGCTGCATTCCGCTGCCCGCCAAGTCGAGGCCGACTTTAATGGACAACTGCCCGACCAGCTGGACGAGCTCATTAGCTTGCCTGGTATCGGCCGATCGACCGCAGGTGCGATACTTGCATTAGGATTCGATCGCCATGGCGTCATCCTTGACGGAAATGTACAACGAGTTTTAGCTCGATTTCACGCTGTGGATGGTGAGATTGGTCGAGCATCTGTGCTACGTCGCTTGTGGAGCTTAGCCGAATCGCATACGCCGATCAGCCAATGTGCTAACTACACCCAAGCCATCATGGATCTCGGGGCAACAATATGCACGAATACCAACATAACGTGTTGCGCCTGTCCTGTTCAAGAGGCATGTATCGCTTGTCGGACAGACAGTGTTACAACATATCCTATGCGCGCCCGACGAACATCACCGCGCCGCGAGGAACTTGATCTGCTGGCAGTCATTGATCCACAGGGCAGATGTTTACTACAACGACAGCAAGAAAGCGATTTATGGGGAGGTCTGTGGTTGCCTCTACGCTTGGACAGCACGACCGATCCATTCGACATGCTTGATTCGCTTGGTTTGAAGGCGATCAGTGAGTCAACTTATCGCCAACTGCCATCATTCACACATACTCTTTCCCACATTCGGTTTACGGTGAAACCCCATGTTGTGCGTATATCAGAAAGCGCTTCGTCCAAGGTTGAGCGACAAGGTCTGATTTGGTTCGACATCCACGAATCTCCAGCGATCGGTCTCGCCCGTTTAACTCAAACCGTACTCGAGTTGATTCAGCTCGAAGCCGAAGACGCATCAACACAAGATTTTTTGACAAGTAAAGGGCGTTGAGCTATTGCTGATGCCATGCGTGATTCTGCGTTGGCGTTAAATGACCCATATCTCGCGTCATCGCCATGAATACGATTTAAGTAGAACTACATACAAAAGCAACTTGATGCGAACCGTCTACTGTCGAAAACACGAAAAAGAGCTTCCTGGGTTGGATAAACCTCCTATGCCAGGTGTGCTCGGCGTAGATATCTTTGAGCATATATCGGCTCAAGCTTGGCAAGAGTGGCAAACTTTGCAAACGATGCTTATCAATGAGCACCGTCTATCCCTTCGCGATGCCGACGCCAGAGATTATTTGCTAAACCAAATGCAGCGTTTCTTTCGCAATGAGGAAACTGAAACACCTGTCGGTTACATCAAACCGGATGAGTAACTGAAAAGTCACGTATAAAGGAACTACCAACCATGTTTTTTGAACGCGGCGACACCCGCCTTTACTACGAAATTCACGGCGAAGGATTCCCCATCCTATTGTTCGCACCAGGCGGTATGCGTTCCGCCGCGTCATTCTGGCACGCAAGTGAGTGGGATCCGATTACCGCCTTATCCAGCGATTTTCAAGTGATTGCGATGGATCAACGTAATGCTGGATCCTCAACCGCACCCATCACAAATACTGACGGATGGCAGGTTTATACGAGCGATCATCTTGCACTAGCAGACTATTTAGGTTTAGAACGCTTGCACCTCATGGGAGGATGCATCGGTGGGCCTTATTGCTTCGGTTTCATTCAAGCTGCGTCTGAACGCGTGTGTGCAGCAGTGATCCAACAATCAATTGGCGTAGACAACAATCAGGCATTGTTTTTCGATATGTTCGACCAATGGGCGAATCCGTTGAAAGCCAAGCATAAGGGAGTCAGCGAAGAAGATTGGAACCAGTTTCGCTCGAATATGTTTGAGCAGGAATTCCTCTACAACGTCGACCGCGATTTCATTCGACAGTGCCAAACGCCATTATTGGTTCTCATGGGTTCGGATGCTTTTCACCCAGAGTCGACTTCACGTGAAATCGCAGCTCTCGCACCGAATGCGACGCTCGTAGAGCAGTGGAAAAATCCAGCCGAAGACAACACGATCGAAAGGGTTCTAACGTTTTTACGCGCGCACACGCCATGATTCCCTTTCCAATCAAAGAAGCAAGGCCTATCCCGTGAACGTGATCAGTGTAAACGTAGGAACTGCGACACGTCTTGGTAATGAACTGACTGGGATATGCAAAGAATCCCAAGTAGCTCCGATTGAGATTGGCAAACTAGGATTGGTCGGGGATGTGGTCTGCGATGAGCAATTTCACGGTGGTTTAGATCAAGCTGTTTACGTATACGGAGGCGAGGACTACGCCTATTGGCTGACTGCTCACGGATTACATCTTGCACCGGGAACCTTCGGTGACAATATAACCATATCCGAACTCAGTTCGCTTTCCGTGTATGTCGGTGATCGCTTGCGCATTAACGATGTCGTGCTAGAGGTGACAGCCCCGCGTATTCCTTGTGCGACGCTTGGTCGTCGCATGGACGATCCGAAATTTCCAGCAGTGTTTCGCAAATCGCAACGGTCGGGGTTCTATTGTCGGGTCTTACATGAAGGTATCGTGCAGCAGGACAGCGAGGTTGAACTTACGCAGACAACAAACACCGTCCGTTTAGCTATCGTGGATATGTTCGAACTGTATTACGATCCATCACCGACAAAACAGAAACTCGAAGCTGCTCTTCAAACCCCCATTGCAACTCGCGACCGCGAACGATTGATGAAAAGGCTAGAGAAGCAATATGGGTAGTTATGAAACAAGTACCGCGGTGCATTTCATTGTTTTTGCAGTACTGTTCACTCTCGCCTTCGGCTTCGCGACTTGGCGAATCATCCGAAATCTCGAAAAAGAAAACGAAAGATCAACGAACAAACCCATGTCATCAATCAAATCTGACCCAGAGGACGAAGAACATAGTTCCAAAGACCAAGATTGATGACCACACGTGTAATTTCTTATATGGAAGCAAATCGAATTAAGCAGGATCGGCGCTTATTGAGAGAACCTATACGAAACAAGGAGACAGCCAACTCAACTTTTGACTGAGGGGATAGATCATCTACCGCGTAAAGATACCCTTGAAACAGCATGTGGTAGCGGATACAACAATCTGAAAGAACATTGAGTACATGGCCGCAGATCTTGACGATGGCGTGACTGCACATTCAAACTTCGACTTGATTGCCTTAATTCGTTTCGTCAATATGAATAACTACACCCGCAACCTTAAATATTTTGACAGGTGGTACGCTCCTTACCAAGGATCATATGTCTCAAGTCAGGCACTCCCATGGTATCACTAACACAGACGGATGTACTATGTGTTTGTCTCTGACCTTAGTTTTCTCATAGATGGACTACGGGTTTTCTAACGGCTATTAACTTATCGTCAAGTACCACAAAGACATAACGCCAACACATCAACGGGTCCTCTTATCGCCTGCTAACCTTCGTGCAAGCTGTCTCGCAGGTCAATAAATCCATCTACTCCACAACAAAAAGGCCTCGCGGTACTACCCGCCCTCGAAATACTTATGCGCGGATAACGAAAAGATCGCACACTCAATTTAATATTTCAAACTAATATGCGCGTTATACCATATAAGCAGACATTACCCACTAGAAGAAAAGCTTGCTGAGACACGGATATGGGCATGTCGCGATATTAGTGTACGGGGCTCTCAGGACACTTCCCAATCCCTTGATGGCGACATACGCGCCGCGAGATCACATCACAAGTAGACAATGGTGGCCAAGGATATCGACCACGGGATGACATTATCTTGAATTTTTTCCATATGGGTGTGGCCGCCTTAGAGATAGCAACGACACAGCTGATCAAGAAAACCTTGCGTGTTACTTTGACGACGGTCGCGCGACCGTGCTGATGTTGGTTATATCAGCTGCAGTCCGATGCAGGAAGTGACTTAGGTTAGCGGCGGCAACACATACGATGTATGGATGGTAAGCCCCTAAGATACGACGAAGAAAGGAAGCAAAGCGAGTGAGGGATCTATTGATCTCCTTAACCTGGTTCAAACACGTTACATGTAGAGAAAGAGCATCTTCAATACCGTACTCAACACGATCACGCCGATGATGAGTCCGGTCTGCCACAACATCTCTATCCTCTGTTTATCAAAAAAATTGTCAATAGCGTCAAATCCATCGTCAAAGTTCTTGTCAGAAGCGTCAAAGCGCTTGTCAAAAGCGTCAAAACGCTTGTCAAAGTTCTTGTCAGAAGTGTCAAACCCCTCGTCAAAGCACTTGTCAATGGCGTCAAAACGCTTGTCAATGGCATCAAAACGCTTGTCGATACGCGCTTCAAACGTATCAAACCGATCATGTATGAGCTGAAACGTGTCTTGGGTTGCCATCATGATGCCTGCAGCTGCGTGCTCCGTGAAATCATAATCATTTTCCAGCGATTCCGCGTTAATGTTGAGGATCTAATAGATCCTCAACATTCTCTGAGCGGGGTTGAATGCTGAAAGACTATGCCGCTTTGCATGCTACCAACTCTCGGATCCAGATATTCCTAAACTGAACTCGATCGCCGTGATCCTGCAAAACTAATGGTCCTTTCGGAGGGTGATGGTCCACATAGGATGCCAGAGCACGATGCTTCGTTGGTCCTTGAAGCTCTTGCCGCAAATGCACTAAGATGCCATTGTGAAAGACTGTCAAATAAGCTGGACTCAACAATCTTCCGAAGGTATATTCAGGGGCTTCGAATACCACATCGTAAACGTTCCACCTCCCGGGCGGAACACAAGCGTTTACTAAAGGCGGATACTGACCATAAATGGCTGCAGCAGAGCCGTCGGCGTAGGTCGGGTTATCGAAGCTGTCTAAAACTTGAATTTCATACTGATCCATTAAAAACACACCGCTATTGCCTCGACCTTGGCTATCAGCATAAATCTCAGTTGGCGCACGCCACTCAACATGGAGTTGACATGTACCGAACCCCTGTTTCGATTTGATGTCGCCGCTACGAGGAGTCACCTCCATCGCATGGCCTTCGACTAACGCCCAACTGCACGCTTCGCCATTGCGATTGGTCCACATATCGGTGTTAGTGCCATCGAATAGCACGATGGCGTCAGACGGCGGAGTCCCGATCTCAATCTGTGTCGAATTCGTGCCAGGTTCGACTATCGGCGGCGACGGGCGGTCGATATCGTGAACGCGCCATATCTGGCCAGGGATTACGGGAGTATCCGTATACCCTTTGGGTAGGACACGCATTTCATCAGCCATGGTATTTCCCTCAGTTGACTTGCAAATTTAACAAGCCTCTCTGTTACCTAGTCATAAGAACTAAACGGGAGGCCAGATTCACAACTCGGAAATCACCTAACTAACTTCTGCTGAGCACCCGACCATTGAGGCTTCGTAAACACTCAATAAATGGATCAGGCAGCCGCTGACCACCTCGATTACATAACACGATTTTCATCAATCGTACTTGCGACGAACAACCCTTAATTCATTCGTATACGGTGGCGGGGTCATGACTCTCGCCGAAATCAGCCCGTCAGTTATGTTTACGAGATTGTTTCGTCAGGGCGACGCAACTAAGAAGGCGGCAATGCCGCCTTCCATCTGTTTCTTAAGGGATGATTAACCAATAATCGCCTTCGTTTCGAGAAATTCCTCGAACCCGTATCGTCCCCACTCACGCCCATTACCCGACTGTTTGTAACCACCGAAAGGAGCTTGTTGGTCAGGGCCCGCGCCATTGATATGTACGTTCCCTGTGCGAATGCGTCGAGCCAATCTACGGGCGCGAGCTGGGTCCGCTGACGAAATGTAACCTGATAGACCATACACCGTATCGTTCGCGATGTTTACAGCATCCTCGTCGTCCTCATAACCAATCAACGACAATACCGGTCCGAAAATTTCCTCTTGCGCAATCGTCATGTCATTCGTGACATGAGAAAAAACCGTTGGCTTGACGTAGTAACCAGCATTTAGTCCATCAGGTCTACCGGTGCCGCCTGTTTCAAGCTTAGCACCCTCATCAATACCAGTTTGAATAAGGTTTTGGATTTTTTCGTATTGCACGCTGGATACTACCGGACCAATCGTCGTATTGGGGTCGTTCGGATCGCCCACCTTTACCCCGGCAGCGGCAGTTTTAGCAATGGCTGCCGCTTCGTCCATACGCGTTTGAGGAACCAGCATGCGCGTGGGGGCATTGCAGCTTTGACCCGAGTTCGTACACATACCAAATACATCACGCGCAATGGATTCTTGGAAATTGGCATCATCCAGAATAATGTTGGCGGATTTGCCGCCCAATTCTTGCGCGACTCGCTTGACGGTTGGAGCAGCGTTTCTGGCGACCTCAATGCCTGCACGCGTTGATCCCGTAAACGAAACCATATCAACTTTCGGATGAGAGGAGAGCGCAACGCCAACTGTGGGACCATCGCCGTTGACCAAGTTAAACACTCCGGCAGGTACACCCGCCTCGTGCATGACTTCCGCAAAAAGAGTCGCATTGAAAGGCGCGACTTCTGACGGCTTCAATACCATCGTACAACCTGCCGCCAACGCCGGGGCGACTTTGCACGCAATTTGATTGATGGGCCAATTCCACGGTGTAATGAATGCACAAACGCCTGCTGCTTCCTTCACTACCCGTGCAGATCCCAGCGACTCTTCAAATTCGAAGTCTCGTAACACGCGCAGTGTCGTCATAAAGTGACCTAAACCTGCGGGGGCTTGTGCGGCGTTTGCCAATGTCATCGGCGCACCCATTTCCTCACTGATCACTTTTGCCACATCAGGAATGCGACTTTTGTAAACATCAATGATCTTCTCGAATAACTCAATACGTTCTTCGCGCGTGGTCTGTGAAAACGCGTCGAATGCCCTGTATGCTGCGCTAACAGCTTTATCGACATCCTCTACACCGCCCATGGCGACTTGGCCGATGGGCAGCTCCGTCGCCGGATTGATAACATCAAGCGTTTCCGAAGAGGATGGTTCAACCCATTCGCCATCTATGTAAAACTTTGTGCGATTGCTCATAAATAAATCCGTGTCCTGGTAGTGAGTAGGAGACCCTTGCCGCCGTCCTGATTAGGGACGATGGCTGCTTAGTGTTTGGGATAGGGAAATTTTAGGTGTGCTATGTATCAGTAGGTTGGGTGTGATATTCCTCACGCATCTGCTTGACGACATCCTTAAAAGTTTCGCGGTTCTTTTCGTTTAGATTCGCAAGCACATCGTGTGCTTGAATCACCCTTGTGTTACGGTCCAATTGACCGCTGGAAGCCAATGGCAAGCTGTCGGGTGGGGTCCATACAGGTTGTTCAACAATATGTTGGAGTACATCGCCTAGCCCAAGTTCTACGAACGTGTCTTTCACGTCTGGTGCAACATGCTGCAGCTTTATGTCAATGTCGCTATGCGTGGCTCGTTCGACGACTTGATGCAAGGTGCCTAGCATGGCGCTATCCAAATATTCACATGCCTTAAACTCAATGACGATCGGCCGTCGCTCGTCAAGTACGGAAGTCGCGGCATCGAAGAAGGATTCGCCGTAGGTCCATGTCACCCTTCCATTGAGATAGAGGTAGGTTACGTGCTCGCTTTCAGCATATTCCACTGCCGCTTTACCGTCTTTTCTCTCATTGCTGACAGCTGAAGATTCAATGCCGCGTCGTGATCCCGTTCTGACCCAGTTTCGACCCGGTGAGGCTGAAAGTAAACACAATGTAACATCATCTCGATCTGTTAGTTTTACGCGACCGGATCCAAGTTCGAATAATTGTTCAAGTACCGGTTTAGTTGCCTCAGGAGCTTTCATCACAGATGCCAACGCGTCAAGCGTAGGCGGTTCAGCTTCGCCAACATCGAATAGGCCATCCGTGTAGAGAAGTAGCTGGTCGCCATGAACCAGACAAAAATGGTGCGCGTCATAGCGCGCTTTCGTGGAGAGTCCGAGTCCAGGCCCAGTACGCTCAAATGTTTCAACATCGCCGTTTGCGCGTACTAACAGTAGTGGGGGATGCCCTGCGCTTACCACTGTGATCTCGCGATGCCTGGTGTTGAGCAAAAGAATCAAAGCCGTTACGAATACTCCAGGCGCAGCCAAGTCTTCCGCAAAGGTACGATTGATTCGTACGAACAATGATCGCGGATCTCGCATTTCATGGGCATGAAGTGACTCAAGCTTGAGTTTAAACAAGACGGACAAGAGCGCGGCGCTCGCACCATGTCCAGCCGAGTCAGCAATTAGAAATGCCATGTGATCGTTATCAATCTGTACAACATCGTAGAGATCACCACCTACCGCGGTGCCTGGCAGATACATTGCCGCGAGAGAAAAATTACCCATATCCGGTAGCGATTTCGGTAACAGCGACTTTTGAAAGATCTCCGCACGACGTAAATCGCGCTCCATCAAATCATTCTGACTTTCGACCCTCTGTACCACTTGCTGCAGACCTAGGTTGGACTTTTCCAGTTCCTGTGTCCGCTCGCTTACCTGTTGCTGAAGGCTTTGAGCATATGTCGTACGCTCTTTGAGGATCGCATTGAAGGCGCGATGCAATACGCCGAATTCATCGGATGTATCTGCCGTCATGTCGAGTGCGACATCCTCACGTTTCAAACGACCGGTGGCCTCGGCAAGATCGTGAATGGGCATTAATGCACGTCGCACGAACAGAACCGCCAGTGCGATTGCGATTGCAATAGATATTGTTGCTGTTAACAGGACTGCCCAAAATGCCTGCCTTACAGGTAGGTAGATATCACGTGCCGCTACCTGCGAGACGAGTCCCCAGACGGTGTCTTGGATCTGTATGGGACGATACGCAGCGACGACTTCGACACCACGCTGGTCTACAATGCCGTCAAGAAAGCCAATTTGGCCTCTGATCGCCAATTGCATCGCTTGGTCAATGATGCCTACGCGTTCGGCTTGATGATCCTCGTTGGTCACAAATAAATAACGTACATCGCCAGTTTCATCAACCATGCCTAAACGCACGCTTGACGTCTGATGCCCCGTCTGCAAAACCGTTATAGCATCGGTTAGAAATTCACTCGCAATATTGGCGATCACCACCCCGAGCACCTCACCGTTCATATCCCTAACTGGACCGCTTAGATGGGTCACGTGGGGCTCGTCAATCAAACGCAAAAGACTCAAAAAGTGTTTTTCCATGCCGTGCAAGAATCTCTCGTCGGATGCGAGGGACTGTTCAAGTAAGGTCCGGTCCGTACTCGCAACGATCGTACCGTCCGGAGCAAGTACTTGAATACCTAGGATGTCAGGCCAGATACGTTGGAGCTGTATGAGTAACGCCTCGGCATCGACTTGAACTTCCTGCGGCGTCGATTCGCCGTTTGCCAATGCACGCAAACTTCGCTGAAGTATCAGCTGGTTGGTTAACGCGTCGATGCGCCCGTGTTGATAGTCAACGGCGGCTTTAACGATCTCGCGCATCGAGTCGTTTTGCAGTTCTAGACCGACATGCACTTCGTCAAGAATGGCATCGCGCACTGTCCAGTAATTGATGATCGACATGATCGCAATCGTCACCAAAATCAACGCTACGACCAACAAGGACAACCTTGCACCAATGGTGCGAAAGAATGGAATCCTCGCACTGTTGTTTGTTGTTGCTAACGTAACCACCGGCGCGTCACCCGAAGCTCATCTAACCCTAAAAATAATCAATTGATTGCGTCAAGTTCGATTCAGGCGCATCTTGCCAAATAATCGAAATTAGTGAGCTACGGTAGTCTGCAATTCCACAAAATGACGATATGCCCCATCCGGGCGTGTGACTAATTCGTCATGAGTCCCCTGTTCTAACACGCGGCCTTCGTCAAGATAGACGATTTTGTCCGCATGAGCGATGGTCGAAAGTCGGTGTGCGATGATGATGACGAGTCGATTTTTCGCGGCCTCGTGCAACGAGCTTACCAAATACTGCTCTGTTTCAGGATCCAAGGCCGAAGTAGGTTCGTCCAGAATCAGGATTTTCGACGGGCGCAAAAGACCACGTGCAATCGAAATGCGTTGTTTTTGACCAACCGATATCTTCGCGTTCGTATTGCCTAGGCGGGTGTCGTACTGCTCTGGCAACGACATGATGAAATCATGGATGCCAGCCACGCGGGCTACGTGTTCGACTTCTTCCTGCGTAGCGTCTTGTTTACCGAACTTAATGTTGTCACGAATGGAATACGAGAATAACTGGGTTTCCTGAAATACATAAGTAATCTGTTCGCGTAAACTCTCTACGTTGTATTCGTTTATGTTGACATCATCCACCAACACTTCACCTTCGGTCGCCACGTGATAGCGAGGCACAAGATATGCCAAGCTTGTCTTACCGGCGCCCGTCGGACCGACGAAGGCGACGATCTCGCCAATAGACGCCGTCAAACTCACATCGCTCAACGCTCGCCGACCGTCTGGGTAAATCAATCCAGCCTGATTGAATTTGATCCCGCGATTTACTGTAGGTAGTTGCTTGTCGCCTAGCTGGGCTTCCGGTTCTTGGTCGAGTAACGCGAATACTCGACGCATCGCAGCGACGTTATCTTGAAATCGAATCCATAGCCATCCTAGTGCCATGGCCGGCCCGATCATGTAACCGTAATAGGTGAATATCGCAGCATAATCGCCAGCCGTCATGTTACCGGCGATCACTTGACTGATAATGAAAAATGAAAACCACACGAATACCAAGTGCCCGAATACGCCGCTTAGCTGGCCAATGAAAATCCACAGCAAGCTGACCATCCGGTGCCGGAAGAAAGACTCTCTGCTATCGTCGCCAAAGCGTCTTTTCTCTTTGACATTACCACCGAGACTCTGTACTGCAAGTACGTTATCCATGCCTTCTTCGATGGTGGCTGTCGTGATTGCACCCGCGGCGCGAGCGGCCTGTCCTCGCCGGCGGACGATACGCGAGAACAACGCTGACGCAAGCGCCCACGCAGGAAATACGCCGATCGTCACGTAGGCTACCATCGTATTGCCTGGATAGGCGTCAAGCATCGTGAACAATGCTTGAATAAACAAGACAGTCGACATCAGCGGCGTATGCGTGATCTCATAAAAAATCTCGTTGATCTGTGGCGTGTCGTATAGAACTCGGTAGATTGAATCACCAATGCGCTGATTCTCAAGCTTCGTGATCGACAAAGCCTGAATACGATCGAATAAATGTGCTCGCAGCGTGTGATTCAGAGCTTGTGTCAAACGCGTATTCAGTTTGAACTCAAACCACCCATAAAGACCGCCTGCAGTGGAATGACCACCATGCATTTTGTTCTCGACTTGGGTCGCATAGTCGTGGCCTTGAGTTAAGTTCGCTTCGACCTCGTCCTCGAAACCGCCCGTATAAGACCCGATGGTTAACACGAAAATGATTCCGAAAGCGGCCAGCGCGAATGCCAGTTCAAGCGGCGAAGCACCCTGTAGGGCCATGATCACAGGTTCCCAATACGACGGATACCCGGCAATGTTGCCATTGACCATTTGAGGTAATGGTTGGGCCAGAATCACATGGTCGACGAGCATTTTGGCCGGCCATGGCAATAGAGCCAACGGCAAGGAGTAGGAACCAAGTTTTAGAATGAATTTGGTGATATAGCGAAAGGGGAACAATGCAATGTAGCGCGCACTTCGTGCGATGATGCGCACGGTCTCGAATTCACCGATGTCAGTACGCGTATCAAGGCCGCTTGATCGTCGGTTCAGTTCTTCTTCGCGTTCCCGCCGCGATTTCTCGCGGAGCGGTTTGACGCCCGCTATTTCGCTCATGAGGCTAACTGCCTGCTGGTGTCGGTTAGAGTCATTTCCGCTTCGACAAACGATCGATACGCACCACCTTCAACAGCCATCAGCTGTTCATGTTCGCCGCTTTCGACGATTCGGCCGTCGTCAAGATAAAGAATGTTGTCCGCGCGACGAATGGTTGAAATGCGATGTGTAATCAAAAAGATGGCCCGATTCCTGCCCCACTCGGCAAGATTGGATAACACTTTTAGTTCGGTCGCAGCATCTAGTGCGGCCGTTGGCTCGTCAAGTATCAAAATCGGCGTGTCGCGGATGACAGCTCGCGCAATCGATAGGCGTTGTTTTTGCCCTGATGAAATTTTGCCGCCACGGTCGCTTAATAACGTTTCTACGCCATCAGGCAAACCGTCTACATAGTCGTCCATGGCAGCCACGCGAATGGCTTCGAATAGTTGTTCGTCGCTAGCGTGAGGCGCAACATACTTAATGTTGTCACGTACGCTTAACGCAAATAGCACATTCTCTTGCAGCGCAATGCTTATGGCATGGCGCAACGAATCAACCTTGAAGTCCTTTATGTCGCGACCATCTATCGAAATTCGGCCGCGGTCGGGATCAAACATACGTAACAACAAAGCCATCAAGGAACTTTTACCGGAGCCAGTCGGGCCGATAATCGCTGTGATACTGCCTGCTTTTGCTGTGAAACTTACGTCATTGAGCACGGGTCGTCCTTTGACGTACTGAAAGTGCACGTGCTCAAAAGCGATCTCATCGCGGAACTCGTCCAGTGGCACCGAATTCGGTGAATCTTTGATATCGGGCTCAATATCAAGGATGTCGAACACACGTTTCAGCCCCATCGCCATGTCTTGACATGTCATCCAATTGCGAAGTAACCAACGTAAACTGTTCGCCGAGCCTCTAAATTCACCCCGGGCATAGTTGAACGCCGCGAGATTCCATACCACGAACGAAACCCCGACCAACGCGATGAGCTCGGTCCAGAAAGTCGAAGACTCGTCGCGCGCCCAAAACGCCATTGTGAATTCACCTGAAATCATGACGGCAGCCATCAGAGTAAACATGCTGATCGTGACAGCTGCGATTAAATTGCGGATTCGATACGCGGCATTGAATGAAACTAAAGAATCTTGCTCCATTTTGTTTTGTGCCTGCTCGGTAGCGTTAAACGCCTTAATCACTCGCATCGAACTGAATGTTTCTTGCACCGTTGCGGTGACATCCGATGCCGCTGCCCGGTACACTAGCGAGCGCTCGCGCACACGCGGCATGGCGAAATAACCAAATATGAACACAGGCAACAGAATGACCGCCGCGATCGTGCCGATAAGAGGGCTTAGCAAAACGATGACGATCACGGTTGAAAGATAGCTGAATATGCGTAACGTAATGTCAATGAGCATCCGAATGACATTGGTAACCATGGCGCTGTCTTGATAAATCCGGAAAATCGAATCGCCGGTTCGATGGTCACTGTGATAAGTAATCGATAGTTGATGCCAGCGTTCTACCAGCGCCTCGCGTAGGTTCTGATTAATCATCTGCATGATCCACATGTTGTAGTAACCCATCGCAACATTGATCGGTAACATGATGAAGAAATACCCAAGATTAATCGCGACCCAGCGATACAGCAAGTCCATTTGCTCCGCCTGAGATAAGGATTCGACATACGCATTAGAGAGTTCGGGGAACCCCAAAATAGCAGATAGAGTCGGCGCTAGAGGTTCGCCTAAAAGCAATGCCTGGTTAAGCAAGTCGGCGTTCAGCAAGGCGAAGCCGGTACCGAGAATCCGTTGTATAAAGCTGACTAAATAAAAATAAACCAGATGAGAGTTGACTCGTAAGCGGAGTTGTATCCCCCCCCCCGTTGTACCGTCAGATCGACCCTGCAACATCCAACCAGTCAGACAAATCACCACGAAGATCGCAGTGAATATCTTGGCAGCTACGCCGTTTATAAAAAAGGTGGAAAAAACAACAAAACAAAGTAAGAAAAAAATGAGGCCGATCGTACCGGTTAGTTGGTAAGCGCCGCGACTGAACACAACGAAAAACAAGAAACCGACCACACATGTCATCGGTATGTAGAACAAATACCACTCTAGCCCGCTCATTTCAGGCAGCAGTTCGAATAGAGGAATGGCGACAGCTAACAGCAATGCGAGTATCGCGCAATACTCGAACCGGTACTTACCATCACTGACCAGGTCGGCAATACGCGAATCAATGCCCTTACGGACGTAGTACCAATTTCCGAGAAAAAACGGCCGAATGAATGGCCACGATCGGAAGAAAAGCAGCATGACTTCGGCGGAACCGCGAGGAACCTCGCCCGCCTGCTTAAGTCGCTCCGGCGGAATGTCGCCAGGGCCGAATATAGGAACGGCACGAGCGCGTTTTTTTAATGCTTCGATTTCGCGAGCTTTTTGATCTCGCTCAGATGGTGACCATTTCGCCGATTCGGAAACTCCTTTCATGACTCATCCCCGAGGAGACGAAGGCCACCAAAATCAGTCACTACAGCAGAACGTCAAGTAATACGAATAATGCACGTGCACTTATTTCCACGTGAAACTATTAGCCGTCCGTTATTTGAAGCTGAAACATTTTGAAGACTCTCGTAGCGGTTTGAATCCATTATTAAACGCAAAGCGACTAGGCAAATTCACGACGCTTGCAGCAAGAGCAATAAAGTCATTACATACCCATGCACGAGATGAGATCGTATACACTCAATGCGTTCCCTACAATGCATGTTTCCATATTCCAGCAGGATTACATCAAGTGAAGTTCGGCATCTTTTACGAGCATCAATTGCCGCGGCCTTGGAAGGAAGGCGACGAACAAAAACTCTTCAACGATGCGTTAGAGCAAGTAGAAATCGCAGACAGGCTCGGTATCGACTATGCGTGGGAAGTAGAACATCACTTCCTTGAGGAATACAGTCATTCCTCAGCCCCTGAAGTCTTTCTAGCCGCGTGTTCGCAACGCACAAAGAACATCCGCCTAGGTCATGGCATCCGACAGGTCATCCCGCAATACAACCATCCGGCGCGAACTGCCGAAGTCATTGCCACTCTTGATCTGGTTTCCAATGGCCGGGTCGAATTTGGTACTGGCGAATCGTCGGCCGAACTCGAACTTGGTGGGTTCAAAATCCCCGTCCACATGAAACGCAAGATTTTCATGGAATCGGTCGAACAAATTGCCAACATGCTTGCCATGGATCCATATCCAGGTTACAAGGGGCAGTTCTTCGAGATGCCGTGCCGTAACATCGTACCGAAACCAGTGCAACGCCCTCACCCACCACTTTGGGTCGCGTGTTCGCAACGCGAGACGATTCGAATGGCAGCGCGATTGGGAATCGGCGCACTTACATTTGCGTTCGTTGACCCGTCCGAGGCAACTGAATGGGTCGACGAGTACTACAGCATTATTAAATCGGACCAATGCGTGCCTATTGGTCATGCCATTAATCCGAATATCTGCATGGTTTCGAGTTTTTCGTGCCATTACGACCGTGAAACAGCCGTTAATCGAGGATTGCATGGCTTTGAATTTTTCGGTTTTGCCCTAGGTAGCCTGTATGCATTCGGCGAGCACAAACCAGGTCGGACGGATTTGTGGAAGCAGTTCGAGGCAACGCGTATGACCAATACGGATGAACTAGACATCACGAAGTCGCTATCAGGTAGTCAAGGCGGTATTGGAACGCCGGACGATCTGCGCGAGCATTTACTCAAATTTGAAAACTGTGGTGTTGACCAGGTCACCTTTATTCAACAGGCTGGCCGCAACCAACACGAGCACATTTGCGAATCCTTAGAGATTTTCGCGAAGGAAGTCATGCCCGAATTCAAAGAACGCTCGGAGGATCGTGAGCGGAAGAAGATGGAGGAGCTGGCGCCTTATCTCGAACAGGCGATGGAACGGAAAATCTCAATGCGGGAACCGAAGGACGAAGAGATCCCTACGTTTATGTCACTCGGTCGCCGCGTGAGCGAAGAGTCGGCAAACGAAAAATCTATCTACAAAGAACCTCAACAAAAAGCTGCAGGATAAAGCGAAAATATCCGAGCGACAGGTGGTTACTCGGTAGCGACATGCCGTTCGGCGTCACGTCGGCTTAATACAGGTGATGGCAGTAGCGCTACGGCGATGCTGCCCGCCTTTCTAAAAATAGTTCCTTTAACCACATCAACAGGCACTTGGCAAACTTCGTATGAGCGAAGTTTTGAATAGGGTGGTATGCATTAAGAGCTGATCAACGCTGACCTAACGATTTTGATAGGGAGATTAAGCAATACGACATGGGGAAATGTACATATAAGGATTAAGTCACCGGCCCCTTATAACGTCTTTGCTGATCGAAGAAATAACTTTAACAACTTGAAACATTCGGCGTTGAACTTACTCGCCGCGTTACTGTTTATCTATCTGAATTCACTCTTGAGCAGCTTAAAGGTATACGTATGCGCCAATTCATGCTTTCCGTTTTTGCGATCGTGCTTAGCTTTTCCCTGTCAGGCGCTGAGAGGGACTTACGGTCCGAACTTGAGAAACTCAATCTACGCTTGGGGGAAGTCGAAAAATCGCTCAAATCGTTAGCCGAAGGCGAACTGCCGACCTATGCAATACCCAATTCAAACATGCGTATCGCCAACGATAGGGCTTCGCTAGGACTCGCGCTTGGGGTGGATTCCAATCAAGGGTTGGTCGTGCGCGGATTCAGCCCGCGATCGGTTGCTAAAAAACAGGGCATAAAGAAAGGCGATGTACTCATATCAATCGACAGTCAAAGCCTCACCGGGGATCACGCAAATATAGACCGTGTGATCGAACATCTAGAGAGTATCGAACCCGGCACAGAGGTCAAACTAGCAATCCAACGCAATACCGAAGAGCATGAATTCACGATCGAAACGCAAGCTCTCCAGTCCTTTTACGGCTTCGGACCTCAAGTCATTGACATGGATGAAATACATCGCCACTTTCCGCCACGTGGATTCTTCCGCGAACCGCACGAATGGGGTCGTTGGGAACGACACATACCACATTTCGATTGGCACAACGAAGAGATAGCCGATGGTGATGATGTCCGAGTGACAGATTTGAATCCTGAATTAAGTAAGTATTTCAACGTGGAATCAGGCGTTCTAGTTCTTGAAGCCGGCAGCGATAGTGATCTCAAGCCGGGAGATGTCATCGTTGCAGTTGGCAGCCATCAAGTGACCAAAACCGAGGAGCTCTTTGAACAGCTGGCAAATGGCACGGGATGGGTGAGCGTACAACGCGATAAAGAGTTGATCGAATTGAGCATTGAGGACACCCTTAAAGGGCTACGAATCGAACGCGAACTAAGGTTTTTCTCTGGTCCAAGATTCCGACAACAGAATCAACGGGTTTGGTAGATCACGCATTGGCGTCTTTTATCCGCAATGAATACTCGTTGTCCAAGTTTTGCTAGTTTTCGTCGGCGAGATTTATCCATTCCTCTTCGAGACGCGCTAGCTGTTTCTTGAGCTGGCCATGTCGCGTCAGCGTTGCTTGTAGCTCCCGCTTGTCGAAAGCGTTAGACGTGCTAGTATCCAAGAGCACGGCAGCTGCTTCATTTAGCTCCTTTTGTAGCTGTTCAATTGACGTTTCTAGTGCCTTTTGACGACGATTGCGCTCACGACGATTTTCGCGTTCGAGTGCGCGTTCTCTACGTACATCTCGACGCGATCGTTTTGCCGACCCTTTTTGTGTGGGCTCAACATGCAGTAACTGAGTAATGAACTCTTCGTAATCGTCTAGATCGCCGTTAAAGTGTGTTATGGCGCCATCCTTGACTAGCCAAAACTCGTTGGCGCATTGCCTGAGGAGATGTTGGTCGTGTGCGACCATCAGTACCGCGCCTTCGTACTGATTCAGAGCAGAACTTAGCGCATCGCGCATCTCAAGATCAAGATGGTTCGTTGGCTCGTCCAATACGAGCAATGAAGGTTTTTTACAGGCGATCAAAGCCAGCACTAAGCGAGCTTTTTCGCCTCCGCTAAATGTTGCTACAGAACGAAAAATATCATCGCCGCTAAACCCCCATGAACCGAGATAGTTACGTACCTGCTGCGTCGTCATGTCATGATCGGCAATGACATGCTCATGCGCGTTCAATGTCTCATCCAGCAATTCGAGCTGATGTTGCGCAAAGTACCCGATCTCAGTGTGTAGACCGGAATGACGCATGCCGGATAACAATGCAAGCTCACCCGCCAAAGACTTCAGAAAAGTGCTTTTTCCGACGCCATTTAGACCTAGCAATGCGATGCGATCACCGGGATAGATTCTCTCCGTCACGTCGTCGAGTACCGCATGCGTTCCGTACCCAAGCGTTGCATTGTCCATTGAGAGCATGGGGCGGTCCATCTTCGCAGGCGCCGCGATCTCGAAACGATAGGGAGAAAGCGCTCGCAGAGGCGCGGTCGCTTTCATCTTCTCCAACATCTTGATCCGACTTTGAACCTGCTTCGCTTTGCTTGCATAAGTGCGAAAGCGGTCAATGAATACCTGGATACGTTTACGCTCGCGTTCTTGCTGTTGAAAGATCTTGTCTTGATGTTCCAGCCGTTCCGCACGTTGTAATTCAAAAGCTGAATAGCCCCCTCGATAAAGCGTCGCCATGTGGGATTCAAGATGCAATATCTCATCCACGCTCCGATCAAGGAACTCCCGATCGTGCGAAATACATAGCAACGTGCCTGGGTAACGTGCTAGCCACTGTTGCAGCCAAACCGTCGCTTCCAAATCCAGATGATTGGTCGGCTCGTCCAGCAAGAGTAAGTCTGCCGGTTGATTGAGCGTTTGCGCTAAGTTGAGCCGGATACGCCAACCCCCGGAAAAGGCCGAGAAAGGTTTGTGAAAGTCATCCTGTGTAAAGCCTAGCCCCGCCAAGATCATGCTGGCGTTTGACTCGGCTTGAAACCCACCTAACGTGTCATAGAGGTCGTAAAGATGAGCGAGTTCGCACATGGCATTGCGTGCCTCCGCGGCGCGCATTTGAGCCTCGACTTTGCGCAGTTCATGATGACCGTCTAAAACAAATTCGAGCGCTGTTCGATTCACCGCCGGCATATCCTGACGCAACCACGCGATACGCCAGCCGTCAGGCATGACCACCTCGCCTTCTTCAGGCATATAAGTCCGGCGAATGAGATTGAATATGGTCGTTTTGCCGATGCCGTTGCGCCCAACGACGCCAACCTTGTGGCCCGCGTGGATCGTGCATGAAAGATCCTCAAATAAATATTCGTCGTCGAAGCCGAACCAGATTTGGTTCAGTTGTAGCATGGTTGTTTCTCAGACCGACGAGATCATTGAGAACTTCCTACGCAATACGAGCATGGACAATAAAACCAAGAACCCCCCGAGCGCCAGCAAAGGGATTAATGAGGGTTCGGCACAATCGCCCGACCCGGTCAGCATGGTTTTAACGATGCTTGATAATGGATACTCGTTTGCGATTAAGAAATCAATACCAGGACCGCAATTCGATGCCGCGCCTGGCACGTATTGAATCCATAGTTGCCGCACTGCAACTAAACTTCCAGCAGTCCAAAATAAGACCGCTAAGATCGAATATACCCTTGGGGCACGACTATGCGCAAGCGATAAAGCCACTGACACGATCCCGCACGCCATGAATAACCGTTGAGTCATACAGAGTGAACACGCGCTGACTTGAATGAGAACAGTCGCAGCCAGAAAAGTGCTGCCGCATAACAAGATCGCTAACGACCAATCCGTTGGCGTGAACCGTCGGCTTAGAGTAAGAAAAGTCATAAATCACGCTCTTTAGTGAGCCATAACTCTGCGATATCCTGCAGTTCCCAAAAATATAAAGCGAAATCTTCTCTAAATCCTGCTTCTTGTGCGCGCAATCGTCTTACAAGTTCGGCTGCGTGAGCGTTGTAACGCAGACGTTTGAGTATGCGCACCATGATGTCCTCAACTACATCAATCTGCGCATAACGCGCCAGCAAATCTGTGTCGCGCATGTGAATAAAAAATCGTTGAGCAGCCGTTGGAATATCGAACTGCTCAATCGCCTGGTAGCAATTCTGGGTAAATTTGCATAGTTCCATATCAACTGAGAATTCATCCCAGTATTTGGCAAAGACGTGATCGGCCATCAGATCTAGCAGGATCGGCGCTGGCCGCCGCAACTCAGTACCGAAACGATGGTATGTGTTGCGCATGCTCGGCAAACGATTGCTTTGGACATCAATATACCGATGCAATAACAAACCGCGCTTGAGATTCAATGGAACCTTGCTGTCTAACGAGCCTTTTATAAAGTCACCTAAAAAGCCACCTGCTTGGAGACCAGGCTCCCCGCGCCCTAGCCAACAATGCACCAGGAAATTCATGCGTCGTCGCGCATCGAAAGGTAGTCCGCCAAGTACGCATCGAATGACATCGTATCAGCTGCTTCAATCGAATCACGTTCTTCTTCGGATTGTCGCGCTTGTTCCCGAAAGCCATGTAGTTTTCGTTCCGATAGCTTTGATTGATGGAAGGTTTCGTGGTGTTGGTGCGCTAATTCCAAGCCCAACTCGGCGAATGATTGTGACCCGTCCACCATTCGGCTTTGCATGATCGCTGCCGGAGTAAGCGAGGCATCCTGAACTTTCTGCACTTGATACTCCACAATCGACTGATGATCGTGACCGCCACTCATTTCATCAATGAGCGTTGCGACTTGCAGGCAACCTTCTAAAATCTCTTTCGCCCAATCAATCAGCCGCCGAGGCCCTTCGGTTGACATAAGAGCCAAATTGGGATCTCGCCCCTGGTGCACTGTACGAAGCTGGTTTTGTAAATTTCGAATCGATTGTTCCTTCGACTCGCCGTTATTCACAACAAGCAACGAATGTAATAAAAATAAATCCAAAAATTTCGCCGTTGACACACTGATTCCGACGGGCTCGAACGGATCTACATCAAGGCTTCTTACTTCTACATACTCAATACCGCGACGGCGCAAAGCAACAAGCGCGCGCTCGCCGCTTTGCGTCTTGCGTTTCGCCCGAACCGTCGCGTAAAACTCAGCTTCAACCTGTAATAGTGCATCGGTTAATTGGTTGCAGCTACCTCTGTCCAGTGCCTCAATCGCTTTGTAGGCATGGTACGGTTGAAGCAGGGCCGGTCTCATTGAGATCTCGAACTCAGCAAGCGAGTCGTAAATCACTCGGTACTTGTTTTGCGCCTCAATCTGATAACCAAGAGGACCCATCCGCAACGATGTCGCATTCGGCAAATACCTTGTACGTTCGTCCAGTTTTAATAGCGTATGTTCTTTGTTACGCAGAAAAGATTCGCATACAGTCGGTGACGCCCCAAATAAGTAGATCAGCAACCAACCATGTCGTCTGAAATTACGAATTAGGCGTAAATAACCATCGTCCCGAATGCTGCGGTCGGCTGTTTCACCATCGATTTCAGCAAGTGCACACCACAGAGTATCAGATATTGAAAAGTTATAGTGAATACCAGAAATAGTCTGCATTGCTCGACCGTATCGGTATGCCAACCCCTTACGGTACACCTCTTTAAATCGCGCCGCATTCGAATTTCCGTAGCGGGCAATCGGAATCGCTTGGTCGCTGGGTAGCTCACAGGGCATCGACATCGGCCATAACAATTCGCTATCAAGTTCTTGGTGAACAAATGCATGAATGTCGGTTAACTCATGTATGCAATCTTCGGCGCTCTGATGTACCTGTGTGATGAGTTCGAGTTGTGCCTCGCAAAAATCGGTTGTGATTGACGGGTGGGTTAACGGCGATCCCAATGCACCCGGATGCGAACGCTGCGAAAGTGCGCCGGCGGGAGTAATTCGCAACGATTCGCGTTCAATGCCGTGATTTAGGCGCGTGAGGGCCGGATTGCCCCGCAGACCTTGTAATCTAGTCTCAAGACTCGTCAAAATAAAGAATTAGTCGATAAATTACAAAACGCCCTAAGGGGACGTCAAATTAAGACGGACCGGCTGCGACGATCGCGGGATCGACATCAAATTTAGCGAAGTTTAGTTTGAATTTTGCAATAAGTCTCTGCGTTGCTTCCGCATATGCTTCTTTGTTGCGCCATGCATCGCGCGGGTTCAGATACTTGCTGTCTACGCCATTGACGCGACAGGGAATATCAAGATTTAGAGAGTCCAAATGGATGACATTAGTCAACTCGATTTCACCGGAACGAATCGCATGAATGATTGCACGCGTGATTGGAATATCGAATCGTTGTCCGACCCCATATCCACCACCGGTCCATCCGGTGTTCACCAAAAACACACGCGTATTGAAACTTTCGATCCGCTTCATCAGTAGGTTTGCGTAATCACTAGGTGGTCGAGGTAGAAACGCCTCTCCAAAACACGCCGAGAAAGTAGCTTCGTAAGGCTCAGTCGAGCCGACTTCAGTCGAACCAACTTTGGCCGTATAGCCAGACAGGAAGTGGTATGCCGCGCCTTCTTTGGACAATATTGACACAGGTGGGAGTACCCCACTTACATCACAAGTGAGGAAAATGATGACATTAGGCTCTGGGCCCTGATTTTCGAACACGCGTTTCTCAATACGATCAAGCGGATAGCACGCCCGCGTGTTCTCTGTCAAGCTGGTATCCGAGTAGTCGGGCTCGCGCGTATCGGGGTCCAAAATCACATTTTCAAGAATGGTCCCGAAAGACAGCGCGTGCCATATCAAAGGCTCGTTCGCTTTCGATAAGTTGATACATTTGGCGTAGCAGCCGCCTTCAAAGTTAAAGACTGTACCACTACCCCAGCCATGCTCATCGTCGCCGATAAGCAGATATTTGGGATCTGCCGACAATGTCGTTTTACCGGTACCCGACAAGCCGAAAAAAAGTGCGACATTGCCGTCCTCAGCGAGACTTGCCGAACAGTGCATGGGTAATACATCAGATTCGGGCAACAGGAAATTCTGCACCGAAAACATGGCTTTCTTCATTTCACCTGCGTAGTGCATACCTGCGATCAACACGCGACGACCCGCAAAATCCAACATAACGGCAGCATCGGAATTCGTGCCGTCTCGTTGTGGCGAGCACACAAATCCTGGCGCACTTAACAATCGCCAAGGAGTCTTGTCCAACGGATTAAAGCTCCCAGGTTCGATAAAGATCGAACGGGCGAACATGCCGTGCCAAGCTAACTCAGTCGTTACTTCTATCGGCTGGTAGAGCTCGTCATGCGCCCCAACGTGCAGTTGCGCTACAAAGGCATCTCGATTGTCTAAGTAACTCTCAACGCGGACCCACAGCGCATTGAATACAGCTGGCTCAATGGGTTGATTAATGGCACCCCAAGCAATTTTCTCTTGGGTTGACGACTCTCGGACGATGAATCGATCCGTAGGCGAACGCCCGGTACGCGATCCAGTGACGACAACCAATGCACCATTTTGTGCAAAGCGAGCCTCACCCCGTTCGATTGCAAGCTCGGCCAACGCGGTTGAGCTCAATTCAAAGCGGTTGGCGCGTTGGTCAATAGCTTCGATAGTCTTACCCGTAAACAGGGCGAAAAATCGCTCGAATTCTACTTGCGATGTTTCTAGGACAACTCGTGTGGAAACACTCTGTAAAGTATCTACATCAGGTAGATTTTTGCTTTAAGTCGCGCAGCGTACGGCGCGCGTTTTTGGACGGTTTGAGCCTAGGAGTAGCAAGCCCGACCCGAGTCATGCGACGACTTGCGGCGCTCTCCAAACGCCTATCCAACGATTCCCTTGTCTCCTCGTACAACGACTGCGCGAGTTCCCCATTGCCGCGGCGCTCTGAATAGCCTTTAACGATGACGATTTCTTTATCTATCCCTCGAGTGATCTCTAGCGTATCGCCAATCTTCACATTCCGAGCAGCTTTCGTACGTTCGCCGTTTACGTGAACCTTGCCGCCAAGCACGGCTTCTTTGGCCTTGTTTCGGGTTCTAAAGAATCGCGCAGCCCACAGCCATTTATCAATACGCATTAGGACGATAACTAACAGTGAAGGTCATTTTTATACCACCGCGACCGGCCGTGACCTATGTAACTGCAGTTTCATTTGTAGATAGTCCATCCCACGGTCGCCTTTGATGCGATTGCAGTTACTACACAGCAACTGTAAGTTGGCGATGTGATCCGTGCCGCCCCACTTTCTGGCAATGATATGGTCGACTTCTAATTGGTGTTCTTTAAAGTGCTCCCTGCACCCAGTGCAATCACCACCCTGCTCGCCATACAGCTTCTTTTTATTCGCGCGCGCGTTGTACGGTGGCAGTTTACCGAGATCGGTGCGCTGCGGAACGTCGGTACGGTGGTACACCTTGGTAGTAAAGAGACTTAAATCTCGTTCCATCCTCATCCGCACTAATTCAGCCGCTTTTGCGCTCACATCAATGCCGATCCACTCCCTCCCCAAGTCTTCGGCTGCGATGCACGCAGTTGCGCAACCACAGAACGGATCCAATACAACGTCTCCTTCATTGCTGGAGGCCTTAATGATTCGCTCAAGTAACGCAAGCGGCTTCTGCGTGGGATAACCTGTAATTTCTGCTGAGTTAGCTTTTGTTTGGAAGGAATGAATGTCGTCCCAGACGGTGCCATAAGGTACCCCGCCTTCGTCAGCGTAATAGCGTTTATGCGTTCGCTGTCGATAGCGTCTACCATCCTCGTCTACCTTATTGAACATTTTTTCAATGTAAGTTGCAGTATACGGTTTCTTGTATTTGTTGAAGCGATAGCCCTTGGATTTACTGTAAAACAGCAGCACATCATGATCTCTGATCCAGCGATTTGCTTGCGACTTAAAACCGCTTACCGATTTCATTTGCCAAATGACTTCGTTTTGGAAGCGAGATCGACCAAATATGGCATCCATCACCAACTTGAGATAGTGGCTCATGGTGGGATCACAATGCAAGTAGATTGAGCCGGTCGGTTTGATGATGCGTTGCATTTCAAGCAGGCGCACCGCCATATATGCAAGATACGACTTATCGCTGTCGGACATTGAGGCTAATAGCACGCGGTAGAGAGCAGGGTGCTTCGTCTCGATCAGATTGATCCACTCGACATTAACATCTGAAAGCGTCCACGTGTCCTTAAATTCCGCCCCGGCCGCTACGGAACCAATCGGCGCCGCGTAATCCGCCTTGGAGTTAAACGGCGGATCCAGGTAGATGAGATCAATGGATGCGGAGTTGAAGCCCCGCATGATCGGCAGGTTATCGCCGGTCCAAATCGTCTGGTTGGAAAAATTTCGGGGGGGGGGTAGCCAACTGATTTACCGCCTTATGCGGACAACGTACCGTGCTCACGCAGATGAACGCAGTACGAGCGTGCTGTCGTTCTACTAATGCCAAAGGTTTTAGCTAATTCGCCATATGATCGCCCTTGCGCGCGTAGCGCCGTTTCTTGTTGTTCGGTGTGTTGGGCCGCGGTCAAGACGCAGGCATAGCCTAGAAGCACATCAACCTCACTGTATGGAAAGTCGAGTGAATTGCCGCCCAACTTTCCGCACACTTGGGGAGCGATTTTAGACGGTGATCGGCGCTGTGCGGAAACCGACCCTTTCCGTACAGTGTGATGCCGAAGGCTGAACTTTAAATCCTTATCAACTTTGTACAAGATTCTTTTAGCAGTTACAAGATCCTTTTATAAAATCTTTATTGACTTTACTTACGACTCTACTTATTAACTATTAAATAGCGAAGAGATGACGCGCGAACCACAACCCCTGAATGAGCATGTAGTAGATTAAAGGATGGCTGACTTTAACTTTAACCTGGAACAATTTATTCCAATCGAAACGAAACTACCTGGAGATACCTTATCGAGTTATGAGGTCTCCTGTCAAGATAACCTTGCCTTCATGCGTAACCTACCCGATGGTAGATTTAAATTGGTCGTCACTTCCCCGCCTTACAACTTGGGGAAGTCATATGAAAAGCACTCTGACTTAGCCGAATATCTGGAGCGACAGCGCGCCGTTCTGACGGAGTGTGTGCGGCTGTTGGATCCCCGTGGATCACTTTGTTGGCAGGTCGGCAACTATGTGGAGAACGGCGAAATCATTCCTTTGGATACGCTCTTGTATCCGATCTTTCGCGCATTGGGGATGAAACTCCGGAATCGGATTGTTTGGCATTTCGGTCACGGGCTGCACTGCACCAAGCGACTATCCGGTCGCTACGAGACCATCAACTGGTGGACTAAGAGCGATCAATATACATGGCATCTTGACCCTATACGGGTACCCTCGAAGTATCCCGGTAAAAGATTCTTCAAGGGACCGAGGGCGGGGCAGTTATCCTGCAACCCGAAGGGCAAGAATCCTAGCGATGTGTGGATATTTCCAAACGTCAAGAGCAATCATCCGGAAAAGACAGCGCATCCTTGTCAGTTCCCTGTAGAGTTGGTGGAACGATTGGTTCTTTCAATGACTGATGAGGGCGACGCCGTTTTTGACCCCTACATGGGCGTTGGCTCTGCCATCATCGCAGCGCTGAAACACAATCGACAAGGATATGGCTGTGACATCGTACAGGAGTATGTGGATATTGCCCAAGACAGAATCAAGGCGCTTGACGCAGGCACGCTCCGCACACGACCCATGAACAAACCTATTTACGATCCGAGTCTGCCTAACGGCGGACACTGATGCAGATAGGCGGCACCTACTCCCATTTAAACGGTAAGGAGTACATGCTTGTCCATCACAAATCCTTGTGGAAAGAGGTTTTGAACGTTATAGCATCTGTTGATGCGGAACGGTGTCGAACAAAACAATCAAATGAAAAACGGAAAGTGGGTCGCATGTTGTTCTCGCCCCCAGACATGAACAAAGAATTTCGAGAAGGCTTTGAGGCTTGGGAATGGAAGCGTCGTGAGCGAACCTTTTGGGTGACGGAAAACGAGCGCCTTATGCGGAGTATCTACAACTTACCCGCTTCCGAACAGAAAAAACGCATTACGGAAGCAGGGCATACGCCGATTAGGTCTTCCAACGAAACCGATTTCGTCAAAAGCCGAGTGGCGGTTGAAGTCCAGTTCGGCAAGTATGCCTTTGTCGCCCACGATTTGTTTGTTAAACATTTGAGTTTCTTTGTTGCGGACATCATTGATGTGGGTATTGAGATACTCCCCATGAAGTCAATGGAACGAGAGATGTCCAGTGGAGTGGCCTACTACGAACGCGACTTGCTGAACATCATTCGTCAAGGTCGCGGGGTGCCCGCTGTGCCGCTGATCATGATCGGGGTCAAGCCGTGAAGTCAAGGAAGAAAAGTGGCATTTGACGATTCGGCTAATCAACTGCTCATTTTCGAGGTCAACTTATTCATGTGGTTTCTAGCTGCACTCATGATGCTCGGGATCACCATCGCCGCCTGGCATTACTTTACCCCAAGTGCTTGGGCATTGGTTAGAAGCAGAAGTGCTACAAAGCCTGTACGCTGTATGTATCGGCGGCGTCTTAGGCGTAGCTTTCGTTCTATTTACTAAGGGGATTGCAGATCCAGCCAAATCCAGTGAAGGGAAATAACGTTATCCCTCTCTGCAGGCAACAGTCCATCCGTTACGCGCCACGGCAATAGAATGTGTGGCGTGTGGTACGACTGCACAGTCCGCGTTGCGTTGTTCCTAATCACCAATGAGATAAAGTACGGCTGATGTCTCGCAAAAGAGAGCCGCGCGGGTTTATGAGGCGGTATCGTCTTCGCTGGGTTTCTTAAGCTGAGCGATTCTGCGTTGATACTTTGCGGCCTTTTTCATCATGCGCAAAATCAATAAATTGAGCAGTTTTCGTTCATGTCAAGTCATCCGCCTCCAACCGTACTCATTCTCCTAAACAAGGAAACCGTTACCGTATTCTTGTATACCCCATCAGTTCATTCCACTATATGAAATTACCATTGATTCTTAATTCAAAAATCATTGCAAGCAGTCGATTGTTCAGTATTGAATCGCTTGAACTGGAATTCGCAAACGGCGCAAGGCGAACATTTGAACGGTTACCTAAACGTGGACGCGAAGCTGTGATCATATGCGCCATCACATCGGATGGCGATGTTATTTTCGTCCGAGAATACATGGCCGGTTTGCATAAATACGAGCTCGCGTTACCCAAAGGTACCGTCGATATCGACGAATCGCTCGTTCATGCTGCGAATCGAGAGCTAAAAGAGGAACTGGATTCGGCGCTCATTCAATCACCCATTTACGCGAGCTATCGTTAGCCCCTGGCCATATGGGATTTTCAATTCACGCCATGCTTGCCACCGATCTATACCCTGAGAAAATACCTGGGGATGAGCCCGAGCCACTGGAGGTCGTCCTTTGGCCGCTTGAGCGAATTGATCAATTGGTTTATAGCCATGATTTATCTGAAGCGCGCACGATTGCTACGCTAAAAATTGTTGAAATCACACTCAACGGGGATCTGCCAAGTCAACCTATCCTAATCACTGCGAATTAATGCAGTGCGAGCCGAAGCTTCCCCTACCTCAACAGTCGTCAGTCTCAAAGGGCTTAGAAAATTACCTAACCTAAATCACCATCAGGCAAAGGTTCGCGACACAAATGATCATTTGTGTCGTGCAACGCTGAAAAAGTAGTTGAGTCAATAATGCTTGCCTCAGCTGCGCCTAATAGATAGTTAAACGTGCAATATCACGATCACGCATTAAAAAACGACTTGGTACGCATTGTTCAACGAACTCATGCCGAAATATTAGAAATCTACGACACCTCCTTCGATTTTGAGCGTAAGTCAGACGGCAGCCCGATCACAGAGGCGGATCGACGAGCACTTGACTTGATCACTTCCGAACTTGTCAAACTAGACCCGTCAATTCCTATGCTATCAGAAGAGTCGACGCTAGTAGCGTATGAGGTGCGAAAAAACTGGTCGACTTACTGGTTGATTGATCCACTTGATGGAACCAAGGAATTCATCAAGCGCAATGGCGAATTCACCGTAAACATCGCACTTATCGAAAATCACGAGCCCCTTCTCGGCGTTGTAGGACGACCGACCAAGCATACCGTCTATTACGGCGATGCGTACGCGCAGAAAGCTTGGAGAATCGAAGCGAACGACGAATTTCCTATTCAGTCGCGCCCCTTTCAGCATAACAAAGTACAAAGCATTCAAAGTCGTCGCCGCGCAGATCCAACCGCCGAACAATTTCTAGCCCATCTTGAGTCCGAGGTAGGACCGATTTCAAGGAGTTTTCGCGGTAGCAGTTTGAAATTCCTTGCATTAGCAGAAGGAACCAAAGATCTTTACCTACAGCCCGGCGGCACGTCAGAATGGGATACGGCCGCAGCGCACGCTGTACTTCGAGCAGCTGGCGGTAACGTCATGACGTTACGGGGCGATCCCCTGCGATACAACTTAACAGCTAGCGTGCTTAATGAACCGTTTATTGCGCTAGCTGACTCAACTCACGCCCAACGTGAATTGATTCTGCGCCATTTACATGTCTTTCACTCTTAGCATCTCTTCTATGACCACCGTTATACTTGCCGGTTCCACAGCGATTGACGCAGAAATTTCAATATTCCTAGGAAACAGCCCATGAGCGCAGACGGCTTAAAGCCCCGCTATGCACCTGTCCCAACGCCAGATACAGCGCACTTTTGGGAAGGTACGAAGCAAGGCAAACTATTGCTCCAACGCTGCACAGATAGCGGTACGGTTTACTTTCCCCCTCGTTCATTTTGCCCGGGGAACGGTTCACCGAATATCGAAGTATTCGAAGCGAGCGGTAAGGCAAAACTAATCAGCTACATGATTAATTACCGCCAACATCCTTCATTCCCGACCCCTTATGCAATTGCTATCGTCCAGCTAGAAGAAGGTCCCATGATGATGAGCAATATCGTCGAGTGCGACCAATCTCCGGAAGCTCTTGTACTTGATATGCCGCTTGAAGTCACATTCGAACGGGTATCGGATGACATCACTGTGCCACTATTTAAACCTGCTAGAGAATCATCATGACCGTTGCTGTTGTAGGAGCGTCGGAAACCACAGAATTAGGACGCATTCCGCATCTTAGCCAGATGCAACTCCATGTGGACGGTGCGTTTAACGCACTCAAGGACGCGGGCCTGACGATCAAGGATATTGACGGTATCGCTACCGCCGGCGCGTCACCGGTTGATTTAACTCACTATCTCGGTCTCAAACCACGGTGGGTGGACGGGACTTCTGTCGGCGGATGTTCATTTTTGATCCACGTGCGTCATGCCGTTGCAGCCATTGAAGCAGGCTACTGTGAAACCGTATTGATCACCCACGGCGAAAGTGGGCGCTCCGGCATTGGTCGTGGCGGCGGCGGTGGCGGCGCAGCTTCCTTCGCCAGCCAATTTGAGATCCCGTACGGACCGATGGGACCGACCACGCTCTTTGGGATCGGCGTTCTACGCTACATGAAACAGTACGGTATGACGCACGAACAGCTTGCCTCTGTCGCAGTCGCTCAACGGGAATGGGCTGGTCGCAACCCTCGCGCGATGTATCGGGATCCGATTACGGTTGACGATGTGCTCGCATCACGCATGATTGCCTACCCGTTTCACTTATTGGAATGCTGCTTGGTAACCGACGGTGGCGGTGCATTGATTCTCACGAAAGCAGAACGTGCAAAAGACTTTCCGCAACCGCCAGCCTACATTCTTGGTTCCGGCGAAAGCGTGGAAACCCCAATGATCAGTCAAATGACCGATCTCACGAGCTCCAGAAATTTCCGCATCGCAGGCCACGATGCCATGACAGCGGCAGGGATTTCCCATAGCGATGTCGATCATCTGATGATATACGACGCATTTGCCCATCTCCCTTTGTATGGACTGGAAGATCTAGGATTTGTCGGCCGCGGGGAAGCCGGACCTTTCATCGCAGAAGGCCATACGCGCCCTGGCGGCAAACTACCCCTAAACACCAACGGCGGGGGATTGTCCTACACTCACACGGGGATGTACGGTATGTTTGCGTTACAGGAAAGCGTTCGTCAGGTGCGAGGGCAAGCAGCAGCGCAGGTTGACGATGTCAATATCTCGGTGTGTTTGGGCGTAGGAGGCATGTTCGCAGCAGGCGCTTGCATCATATTCGGCAAGGATCAACCATAAAACGGTGACGGATAGATTCACCAATGAACCACGCTACGAATAAATTGCATTTCGCGCGCCTCTTGATATTTGGCGCTTGCTGTCTTGCTAGCGTCGCCATAGCAAGTGCCAATAGCCTTATTGAAGAAGATGTCCTATATCGAATCCAAGACGACATCGAATTGACTTACGATGTCATACCCGCAACCAAATCAAACCAAGCTGCGGTTCTTTTCATGGCAAGCGGTGGATGGTTCTCGGACAAGCAACCGGTTGAGAGAGTTCAGGAGACGTTTGAGTACTTACTAAGCTCTGGATATACCGTCATTTCGATTCGTCACCGAAGCGCGCCGGAGTTCAAAGTTCCAGATGCCGTGTCGGATGTGCAATTCGCCGCGCGGCATGTGCGCTATCACGCTGAACAATACGGTATTGACCCCAATCGGCTAGCCGCCATGGGTTACAGTTCAGGCGGACATCTAGCCTTAATGATCGCATTGGATTCAGACGAAGGCGTGACTGATTCCAATGTCGATTCGATTCAGCACGCGTCGAATAGGGTTGCTGCAACGGTCGCGTATTTTCCACCGGTCGATTTAGTAGGCCTTACCGGCCCGAACGAGCGTTTTCCCGCGCTTGATTTCGATCCTTCGTTAGCGAAATCGGTCTCACCGATACATTTCGTCGATCGTGAAGACCCACCGGTTCTACTGCTCCACGGAACTGCAGACGATCTCGTCCCGTTAGATCACAGTACTCGTATCAGCGAAGCATTGGAGCAAGCAGGCGTAACGCACAAATTGAGCGTATTTGAGGGAGCCGGTCACGGTTTCCGCAACGAGTTGCATCGCAAACGAGCGCAATCCGAAATATTGACATTTCTCAATACCCACTTAGCAGCGAACTAACCGTCACGATAAAGGCTTGGCACCTATCGGTCTAAGCGCGATTAGGAGCAGTCAAGGGGTTTCAATCTACTCGTCATGACACAAAGCATCCGCCTCTCTGCTGCACAGAAAGCGTTTTGGGTAAAAAACGGTTACCTAGTCATGCGAGAAGTTTTTACACCTGACGAAGTCAAGCGAATGCAAATCGAAGCAGACTTCATTTTGGAGTTAATCATCAATTCTTCGCTTTGTAATCAACGCCAAAGCCGGCGACTCGACATTCGAAAACGTCAGAACGGCGACATGATCGTTCGCAAGATTCAGCCGATCAACGACCTGTCCCTTCAGTTGTCCCAGATCGCGCAGGACGCTCGACTGTTAGAACCGATGCGCATGCTTATGGCCGATGAACCTGTTCTCATGGAGGAGAAACTCAACTACAAGCAGCCCATTCAACCCATAGATATGTTCCGAGTGCCTCTTGATGACGACCGCTTTCCGGTGCACAACGATTGGGCGTACTACATGTACAACGGGTACCCGGATGACATTATTTCGTCAGCCATCACCATAGATGATTGCCATGCAGACAACGGCACTATTCAGGTCTTTCCAGGCACTCACCAAGCGCATATCGATCACAGCCGAGTGCGAAACGGTCTTGAAGTGCCAGAAGAGTCGATTGACCTATCCGCAGCACAGCACCTCAAAGCACCGGCAGGTTCAGTGATGTTTTTTCACGCAAAACTTGTACATACGTCTGCACCGAACGCAACCTCTAGATCGCGTCGAGTCATGATTTACAGCCACTATCCAAAAGCGGCCGATATGGGTATTGACGTTCGAAATGGACCGATTCGTTTACGCGAATCGCCATGGGAATGGGCGTATCGACGACAAAAAGAAGCCGGAGAATACACCGACCAATTCAGCGCAACACCGATTACTTCGGCATGACGCTCGCGGTTGCCATGGCAGGAACTACCCTTGAAGAGATTCATTTTGATAGCCCAATAGATTGCTGCTTTGCAGCCCACTGTCTGACGCCGCGCGAACATTGTCCATTGAGTGCTGATTTCCCGACGGTATGAACATTGATACCAGACAGAAGACGCAGATATAGTGCGAAGTTGCTACTAGCAAGCCAATGAGATTTATCGTATACGGTGCAGGCGGCATCGGCGGCTCAATTGGTGCGCGACTATACCTCAACAGCGAACAAGTTGTATTAATCACACGCGGGGAACACTTTCAAGCGATACGAAACAATGGACTGAGTTTTCACTCGCCTCACATCCATGAATCGCTACCCATCAGTGTTGTCGAGCACCCCAGGAACATTGAGTTTACAGATGAAGATGTAGTCATCCTTTGTATGAAGACACAACACGTGGAAGGCGCATTACGCGATTTGCAGCTATACGCCCCTGATGACATCCCTATTGTGTGCTGCCAAAACGGCGTCGCAAGTGAGCGAATGGCATTACGTCGTTTTTCGCATGTCTACGGTATGGTCGTTTGGGTTCCCTCGGAACATCTGGAAGCTGGCGTCGTTGTGAATTTCGCAGAAAACCGAGCGGGTAATCTCGACGCCGGTTGCTACCCGACAGGCACGGACCATACGATTGAAGTGATCACCGCAGCCATTGACGCGGCTGGTTTTGCGTCCCGTCCAGATCCCAACATCATGGCTCAAAAATACGCCAAGCTATTGGTAAACCTCACTAACGTACTGGACGCAGCGAGTGAAGCGCGACCGAACGCTATCGTCCGCGCGATGCAAGTCGAGGCTCGGGCATGTTTCGACGCAGCCGAGATTGAGTATGTGGATCCGCTTGCGTCTCAAGATCGCCGCAGCGAAATTCGAGGCGGACCTGTCGACGGTTTCGAGCGGCATGGAAGTTCGACCCTACAGAGCTTATTGCGGGAAACTGGCGATATTGAGGTCGACTATATGAATGGCGAAATTGTGCAACTTGGTCGCCTGCACAGTATCCCTACCCCGATCAACGCGGCGGTGCAAAAAATAGGCGTCAAACTAATCCGGGGTGAAATTAAGCCCAGATCACTATCCCTGAGTCAGATTGATCAATTTATCGGTCAAGTACCAAACTAAGCATACCGCTGCGCTACTTAAGAGCCGAAACGATACCGTAACTTCAATATGAGAATATCAACAATCGGTTCGCGTAACGCTTCGCGAAACAACCGATCAAATTCGGCAAATCCCAAGTTAGGGACATTACTGCCGCGAGTGTAAACAACAAACAAATCCGATAAAGGCGCGATCTCCCAGCGGTAGCGCAGTTGCGCCGTCATGCGCGAAATTGTTAGATCGCTTGATGTAACGTCCGCATCCAAGGTGCGCTCAACGAGCTTGCCGAGCTTGTCAGGCAAACGCCAAAAATCTCGCGCTGTTGCATTAATGCCAGTCCATTGCAAAGTCGCCCGGATTTGCTGTCTCGCCGTGATGAAGTAATCAAAACTAATAATCTGCGACAACTGTTCACTGAAATACCGTGTGAAATCTTTATCACCCGCGTGTAGAACCCATCCTTCGCTATCGCGAAAGCGCAAGTCATAGTCGAATTTCAGTCGTGAAATAGGGCTGAATGTAAAACCGATGTCGCCAATATAAGCCGGGTCCCCGAATTCACCGTCTTGCAACCCTGCTTGCACTGAATACGAGAATTTTTTAGCCGAATCAGTACCGAAGGTAAGCACCACAAAATCGCTACTTGATGTCTTGAAACTACCATTTCCGAAACTACTTCGATCGTCTACCAGGCTTGGTCGCCACGAATATTGCAAACTTAGCGACGATTGGTTGACAAAGTTAAACCTGAGATTACTACCGAGATAAGACCGAATTAGATCCCCGTGTAAATTAGTCTGCGAAGCAGCAAATATGCCAAGCGATCGGGAACGCAGAAAGTCGGGTAGGTTCCTCGATGTGTTATGAAAGCGCGTGTAGCGGAAACCGCGTAAATCATTCCGTCGTAAAAATCCAAGATCCGATACATCTAACGAATCGTCAAGATAATCCAACGAAATACGATGAAAAGTACCTTGTGTTGGCGTATACCTTATGTCCGCAAACCCACCGTAACCTAATTCGGATTTTTTATCCGAATGGAGCAATTGCGTGTCAATGGACCATTTACCGCTTTGCGTCAGGAAATGCGAATCTAACCCATGCACGATTGCCTCATCGTTAGGTAGATCGGCAAAGGTAGTGATGTAGCCATGCGCTTGTCGACCGGTGCCCGATTGTCGTTCCCACAAAAAACGTGCGACGCCGAAATTGCGTCCCGGTGCAGTAACCAGGACATCTTCCCCAGTCGCCTCAACCTTACCCCGGAGCTCGACTTCATCTTCGAATGCGCCCAGCAAGCCAAATCGAAACGATTCCGCCTGACCAACCACTTTCACGGCGCCAAGCAGCTCGGTAGGTTTGCTTCGTTCTGGCCCGGATACATCAATCTCGTCTGCGATGTCCAAGTTCTTAGCCGACCCACCGATTCGTCGCGTGTTCAGTACGGTAGTAGGCTCCGGCGTCCAGGTAAGTGGTGCTGCGCGTGCGCCACGCGAACTACTGCGCATCGGGATGGACCGCGGCGACGTCTCAAATACTTCGGAACCTTCCAAAAAAAAGAATCGTTTTTCCGGAAAGTAGGTTTCGTATGCCGTGAGATTGACGACTACATCATCGGATTCAACCGCACCGAAATCAGGGTTAACTGCCCCGGCTACTTGCATGTTCGGTGCCGGTCGCCAAGAAAAATTGACGCCTACTTTGCGATCTATTTCATCGTAAATGCCGTCGGCGCTTGTGGCCGCGTACGGGAATACCTCCCACTGTTGTTTCGGATTGATGTCTTTCATCGCGATTGGCTGCAATGCAGACATAAAGCGCGCTTGGGTAAAAGGCAATGCAGGCCAACCGTAACGCTCATTTTGAAATGCCACCTTGCGACTCACGAAAAAGTTCATACGACGCTCACCGCTGTTGGTCGGCATGGCTATGATCGACCAAGGGATAAACATTTCCGCCGACCAGCCCTTATCAGTCACGACAGTAGCGCCCTGCCATGCACCGTCCCACTCGCGACTGAAATTCCGTTCAGGCAGAACCTTACCGTCCTCTTTGGACCCACCTAGGTTCACTCCAAACCAGAAGCCAAACAATCCTTGGCCGGATGTATCAAGTGTTAGCGTGAAGCCGTCCCGATTGAGATCCTGATCGCGTGTGGACAGGCGCTGCACCAATGTTTCCGTTGGCTGTTCCATATCGGCTGAAACAAACAAGCCAGCATGTGTGTAGAACATTCGGACCAGCGTGCGGTAATTCGGGGCGGTAAGAGTGTCCGGGTCAACAACGATCATGTTTTCGAAACCGTCAACTTGTTCCCACGCAGCTTCTTCTATATAACCATCAATAACAACATCAGCGCTTTGTAACTCGACCAAGTCAATCTGAGGTGGAATATGGAATGCGGGTTGGTCGGCTATCGGAGGGGTCGTTGCTGAACTTATGGGACGCAGAGTGCTACCACTACGGCGTACCGCTCTCGAACTAACGGAACTGTCCGCAGAAGTTAGCACAAAGAGTTTTTGATCGGCTGTTGGTTCGATCTGTCCTACTGCATTCGCACTAGCGATAAGTTGCTCTTCTGGCTTGAGCGCCGCTCGTCGTGGAACGCGTTCCTTGTGGCCTACGACAATACCACTAAAGGAACGGTCATCGCTCAATTCCCATAATGGTTCCGCGTGCAACGAAACCCCGGTAAAGAAAGTAAACGCAAGCGCTACTTGAAATAGGCATTTATGTAGGCGTCGATAACACACGTGATCAGGATGTACCATGGCTGAAAATTATCTACTTCGAAATGTTTTAATTGATCATGACCATGTTCACATTGCTATGTAACGATGGCATCTCGCAAATTGACGCGCAAGCAAAAGATGGGTAGCTTGAGACCAATTTTTTACGGCGTTTCTTGACCCGTTCCTCTAAGAGAACGTCAAAAAGTCTTCACTTTATCGAAACGTCCCAAGTAGAACCTTAGTCCTCCCAATACACATTGAACACCAACTGTAAATCTTTTAATAACAATAAGATATATGATGATTGAGATGCTTAATCAGGACATTTCTACCTCTCTTTACGTCATTTCATATTGACATCGTGTTCACAGTTTTGACGGCTCCTAATCAACGTATGTAGTTAGACTTCTTCTATTGGGCATTCAATCCTCACAATCTCTTTCTAGCCGATAAAAAGTATGTAACGCCGGCTAAATTCCCGACAGTCAGGTCAGCGCGCTAATCCCTCAACTACCCGGATACGGAATGTCGGGCAGCATTAGTCAAATTGTTGTATGTCCTCGCGCTCATAATTTTTAACCCGTAAATCTCATGCCTTTCCTATGCGACTCGTCGCATTTGCTTGCACCTATCTAGACTTGAGAACCTTCTCAAATGGGTAGGCGAAAAGGAACACATTGTCCTAATTTAGCTATAAGGAGATTAGCGCTTGCATTATGCCTTTGCGCTACACTCTCTTCTGGGCAAACGGATAGGCGCATGACCCCTGCCGGTCATTCGCTTCTCGCCCCACCGGCATCATTACCTTGGTGTCTCAAAGAGCGGCTCCGACTTCAAGGTGAAGAAAAAGAGGTGAATGATCAAGTATTCTGGGAAGTACACGATTTCAATCAAAACCTACAAAAATTCAAATCGCGATGCGCCGGTCGAGTATTTCGCCCGCAACAAGGTGATGAAAATTTTGACGCATTCACGCCACTCGCACAGCAAGGTATTCGTAAAGCCGGCGCGGTGCGGTTCGCATATGGTCGAATAGGTCGCGCAAGTCGTCAGGTCTATATTGCGGCACGAACTACGCGAGTATTTGAAACAAGCGAGCGCAATGCAGTTCAGGTAGCCAAATTAACTCAGTGGGACGAGGCATTCCGTCTAGGCGAGTCGAAAGAAGGGTTCGCGGAAATCGAATGGCAGGCATTCGACAAACCAGCACGTCGTTCGGGTTGGGTCAACGAGCTGGATATTGCATCAGGAATTGGTAGCGAGGTACGGATGAACTACTGCCGGGCCGTTAAGGGGCCACCGATCGCTGCAAATGAAATCGTGAAAGGTTCGCTCACTCGCGATCTTGTCAACTTACTACGCGTTCAGAACCAAGCGATCTTAGATATCTACGTCAAGCTTTTACATCCTGACGACGAGGTCGCAATATCGTTTCTCGTACCTGCAGAAACGACCCGCACCATAAAAGGTATCCCAAACGGCGACTATAACGTTGTGTTTGGAACAGGTACAGGCTTTAGTCGCGGTTGTGCCGCATTCATCATACGCGGCCATTCCGGCCACCTCGAACACACTCTGATTTATGACGACCGCACTTTTCAGTGGGATATATCGCTGAAAGCCCCATTGAGCAAGTCGTCCGATCTTGATACAAAGCTCTACAACGCTTTCGATGCCCTGTAATGAGGATACGTTACCGACCGTTAAGTTTCAGTCCATTTCAAATTGAACGATACGGTCAACACCGAAGCTCAACGTTGTCATCCGGATCCTCTATATTGAAAGGAGTGGTGGCCAGGGGCAGAATTGAACTGCCGACACGAGGATTTTCAGTCCACTGCTCTACCGACTGAGCTACCTGGCCACTTGCCCTCTTTATTGACCTATCTAAAGCATCTTCGACAGCGATATCGCAACTCGAATTCCGTCAAAGGCTAATTCGCAATAGATCGTACAGTCTACGTCATGAGTCGCTATGGGTGGTGCATAAGACCGTTGAACTAATCATGCACCCATCAACTGCGCCTATGGAATGGCGCAATGATACAAGCACTAAAGCAATATTGCATGCAGCGGTTTAGCTAAGACGCTGGATGAAAGCAACTTCAATCGTCTTACGGTCATGTCCAGTTCATACCAATCGTCATTTGCATCCGCGGCCTTGTTATGTTGAACTTGCACTGACCTATGAACGAATGAACAAACACATTGGAAGTACCTTGCTTATCGCAGGGAACAACACTAAAACGCCGGCGCACAACACGAACTGACACTGTACCAAAGCCATCAGGAAGAGATGTGATGCACAGCAGCTCGTAGCGCTAGTTCGTATGAATACGCACCGAAACCGGCCAAAGTGCCTACCGCAATATCCGCTAAGTACGAATGTTGGCGGAACACTTCGCGTGCGTAAACATTTGATAAATGTAGTTCAATAAATGGAATTGCCACGCCAAGAAACGCATCGCGCAATGCAACGCTCGTGTGCGTGAACGCGCCGGGATTTATGAGTATGAACGCGACATCGTTTTGTTTGGCGACCTGAATCCTATCAATCAACACGCCTTCAATGTTCGATTGAAACGCTTGCAGGTTAACGTTTAACTCAGTCGCAAGCATCTTTAAGTGTGTCACAATGTCATCAAGCGTCTCGCTCCCGTACATATCAGGTTCGCGCAAGCCGAGCAAATTTAGATTTGGACCGTTCAAGAGCAAAATCTTTTTCATATCGACCTGCGCTGGCGTTCTGTCAGGTATTCGTTCAATAAATCCGGTGTTAACACTTGGGGCAGAACAACAGGTTGACCAGTTTTGGGATAGAAAACGTACATCGGCACGCCATACCGACCGAACTGCTCCAGCAATTCAGTCACGTCGGCATCTCGATTGGTCCAATCCACTTTAACATAGGTAATTCCCCGGTCAGCGAAATTTTGCTGCACCTGGGTACGAGAAAGCGTCGTTCGCTCGTTCGCTAAACAGGTCAAACACCAATCCGCCGTAACGTTTAGAAATATAGGCCGATTAGCTACGACCATTTCTTGAAATGCCTTGAGCTCGAACTGCGGCGATTGCCTTGAAGCCGTAGCGTGATATGGTAGCGAAACCGCATAAACAGCACCAGCAATGACGATTAACATGATTGCCCACACGGCCGTCAACCTCTTGGCTTGACGGCGCCCAATCACTACCGCGATAGTCAATAGGACCATTGCAACCACCACCAAAATCACACCTTCAATGCCCACCTGTCGCGCAAGCACCCAAATTAACCACGCAACCGTCAAAATCAAAGGTACCGCCATCGCGCGCTTAAACGTGGTCATCCATCTTCCAGGACGAGGTAACCATTTGCCGATTCGAGGCGTCGTGACGATCAATGCATACGGTAACGCCATACCGATTCCAAGCAGCAGCATGATCGCTACTAGCTGAACACCTCCCTGGGTAAGTGCATACCCTATCGACACCGCCATAAATGGCACAGTGCAAGGTGTCGCCACGATTACTGCGAGCACCCCGGTCACGAATGCATTCTGTTGTGCCATAGCGACGCCGAACCCTGGCAATTCAATAGCTCCCCACAGGTTCATGCTCATAAGAAAGAACACTAATGCCATCGCTGCCACGAAACTCGGCGATTGCAATTGAAAACCCCACCCAATTGACGCACCGAGTGCTCTCAGTACAAGCAACAAAACCGCAAGCACAAGAAATGTTGTAACCACTCCGCTCAAATAGCCTAAAGCATGACCCATGCCGTTGGTTTCGCCAGCACTCTGCAGAATCCCAATGGCCTTGATCGATAGTATGGGGAATACACATGGCATGAGATTGAGAAGTAATCCCGCTAATAAGGCAGATCCCATTGCAACCAAAAGGGTGACTTCAACCGTCTCCGGCGTAAGCAAAGTCGGAGACAAATCCATGCCAGCGCCGCTGGTCGCGAGACGAAATGTCCGTATTTCAGGCGGATAACATAAACCGGCATCTGCACATCCTTGATAGTGCACCTCAACCGTCACTGCCGCAGCCGTTTGACTATGCACGGGTGCCGATATTTCTAGAAAGTTGTAGAAAACCTCAACCTTACCGAAAAACTCGTCTGTTTTCGATATACCTTTAGGAATCAAAGTGGGCCCAATATCGGTGCCTTCCTTGCCTAAGATGTTCAATGAATGTTTATAGAGGTAATAACCCGCGGGCATAACCCAGCGCACCATGACCTGGCCTTCGTCGGTTAGCTCGACTTCCGTCGGATAAGCTTCGTCAACCGATAGAAAGTCCCTTTCGTTAAAGGATTGAGGCCAAGTGAAATGGCAACCCAGTGCAATAATCAGCACACTCAAGCGTCGCATGAGGCATTGCGACATCATTCGACGATGAGAACCATACATCAAATAGGCACTTCAAATTGAAGCCATTTCTGAATATGAACGAGGACAAGGATGCGAAAATCGTTCTCCTCAGCTCGCCCAATTTTAAGATTTACATTCAAAATAGTCGTTTCAGCCATTGACCGAAGATAACTGAGGAAGGTACTACCGATACGAGTACTTCCTCGCATTGAGGCGGAGCAGACATACAAGGTGAATGAATAAAACCAACATGAATTTCGTGCAAAACTTGAAACTCAACTTACCGAAACCTAACTGGCTAAGTCTTGGTACCATCGGCTCATTATTGGTAGGAGCGGTCGCAGTCTATTTCATCGCCATGTTGTTCTTAACGTGGTGGTGGGACAAAGAACCCGATCGTTTTGATGTCGTCGTAACCGCCGCAAATCACGCTGAAGCAAACAACTCAGTACCTGTCGTTGGCTACGCATTCGTTCATACGAATCGGCAACTCGCTGCGCAATTACTTGAAAAGCGTGGTGGTTTTTTATCCAACGATCTATTCCCGCCGGGCGTGTGGATGGACAACATACCTGCATGGGAATTCGGGGTGCTATTGATGGTTCGCGACACTGCACGGTCATTGCGGGTCGATTTGGCCAGGACGCAGAGTCAATCTAACGAAGATCCTAATTTAGCTGAAGCCGAAGGTAGATTTTTCTACGACAACTCGAGTTGGATCTTCCCAGCGAGCGAAGACGAGTATCAAGCCGGTATTGAATACCTGGAAGATTACCTCACCAGCATCGCAAATGCTAACCAACCAGAAGCACAGTTTTATCCTCGAGCGGACAATCTTCAGCGATGGTTAGGTGGCGTATCAGCACGCTTGGGCGACATATCCCAACGCTTGTCCGAAAGCGTTGGGAAACGTCAGCGCGACCTCGCTGCCTTTGGCGAGCGCCATCCTGACCAATCCACGCCCGCGCCCATTGAGCGTAAAACTAAGACGCCATGGATGCAAATCGACGATGTGTTCTACGAAGCGCGCGGTCAAGCATGGGCCCTGCTTCACTTGCTACGAGCAGTGGAACACGATTTCCGTCCGGTGCTAGAAGACAAAAATGCCCTGCCGATGCTGCAACAGATCACTCGCGACCTTGAAGCAACCCAAGAATCTATCTGGAGCCCCGTGATTCTCAATGGCGGGGGATTTGGATTTCTGGCGAATCATTCGTTAGTCATGGCTTCCTATATCTCTCGGGTGAATGCAGCGATCATTGAAGTTCAACAGCTGTTGGAACAAGGCTAGTCCACCACAGCCTACCGAGCTAGCGCGACCCGAGTGATCGTTGACCGACACTTGCATTGCGCCACTGTCATTGAGTCGAACAAATCGTTAGCCCTTAATTCAACGCCAACATTCGCGTTGTAACGCACTTTGCGTCAACTCAACAATAGCGCGCTTTCAAACGTACTGCGCTTGTTTTACGTTTGTTAGGGCAATACGATAAGTATCGCCCACTCGTATCATTCGCAGCGCTTCCCACGCTCGAAACGCTGCGATTGCATCGCTAATACAGGAGATTTCATGTTCGATACTGTGACCCCACCGATCGTAGCACCCATTCTGGGTGGTGTCGGGCTTGTTGTCGCTTTCATCATTTACATGCTTGTAAGACGTTATCCGGCAGGCGAGGAGAAGGTCAGATCTATCGCCGACAAAATCCATCGTGGCGCCATGGTCTTTATGCGACGCGAATACACGATACTCGCGATCTTCGCTACCGTACTGTTAGTCTTGTTATTGCTTGAACGCGAGCACCTTGGACCAAACACCGCTATTGCATTCTTAGTCGGTGCGCTCGCGTCTGCGGGCGCGGGATATTTCGGTATGTACACCGCTACCAAAGCTAATGTGCGAACTACCACGGCCGCTCAAATAAAAGGGGCTCCCGCTGCACTATCAGTGGCGTTCTTCGGTGGTTCGATCATGGGCTTGGCCGTCGCTTCCCTCGGGCTGCTTGGCCTCGGCATTGTTTTCTACCTATTCGGCAATACCGATCAAGCTCACTACATTCACGGGTTTGGCATGGGCGCGTCTACCGTTGCACTGTTCTCTCGCGTCGGGGGCGGTATCTACACGAAAAGCGCTGATGTCGGCGCCGATCTCGTCGGAAAAACCGAAGAAAATATTCCTGAAGACGATCCTCGAAATCCTGGGGTGATTGCCGACAATGTCGGCGACAATGTCGGCGATGTAGCGGGCATGGGATCAGACATTTTTGAATCGTATTGCGGCTCCATGATCGCCAGCATTGCGATCGCGGCCACACTGGGCGCCATCGACCTGAACGGGTTAGATGCCGGTAGTGCAGGGTTGACTCGTGAATGGCTCATGGCGTTGCCGCTCACCTTGGCATCCGCGGGGCTGATTTGCTCGATCATCGGCATTGGAGTGGTGCGTACGCAATCGAACCGCAACCCGAGTTTCGCATTGAGGCTGGGCATGATCGTCACGCCTGTATTGTTTCTAATCGCGGCCTATTTCCTGATCTCGTATTACGCTCAATTGAGTATGAATATCTTCTGGAGCGTGCTTGCTGGATCTATCGGCGGCATCGTCATTGGGTTGATAACCGAGTTCTACACCTCTGGACGACCTATTGAAACGATCGCCAATCAAGGTAAAACAGGCCCTGCAACCGTATTGATTACAGGGCTGGCAACCGGCATGCAATCCGTGCTTATACCGATTCTTACGATCTGTGCAATCATTTTCGTGTCGACTGCGCTAGCCGGCCTCTACGGCGTCGCGATCGCTGCGGTTGGCTTATTGGCTACCGTAGGGATGACGATGGCAGTAGATGCTTATGGACCGGTTGCCGACAATGCCGGCGGCATCGCCGAAATGGGAGGGTTAGGTGAGGATGTCCGAAGCATCACCGATTCACTGGATGAACTTGGTAATACCACCGCCGCGATGGGTAAGGGTTTCGCTATTGGCGCTGCCGCGCTTGCGGCTCTCGCAATCATCGCAGCCTATGTCGAAACCATTGAGTTTGCAACCGAAGGCGATTTTGTGTTGCACATCGGCGATCCTATGGTGCTGATTGGACTCTTTCTAGGCGGACTAACCGCATTTCTCATTGCATCTATTACGATGCAAGCTGTTGGCGATGCCGCAGAAAAAATGATTGCTGAAATACGGCGGCAATTCCGCGAAATCTCGGGCTTACGCGAGGGTACGGCTGAACCTGATAACGACACCTGCATTCAGATAGCAACCAATGCAGCGCTCGTAAAAATGGTTCTACCAGGCGTGATTGCGGTATTTCTACCACCCCTGGTGGGCTTCACCCTGGGACCTGAAGCGCTAGGCGGCTTGCTTGGCGGCGGGTTGATTGGTTGCGTATTGCTCGCACTGACCATGGCAAACGCTGGCGGAGCTTGGGACAACGCTAAAAAATATGTTGAAAAAGGAGCGCTTGGCGAGGGGCACGGTAAGGGCTCGGAGACACATGCAGCCACGGTTGTCGGCGACACTGTCGGCGATCCATTCAAGGACACGTCTGGACCGAGCATGAATATTTTGATCAATGTGATGGCTATTGTGAGCCTGGTCATCGCACCAGTAATCGCCTAGTTTCGACAGTTTACCCCACTTCGTAGCTAGGCAATTTCTTTAACACTCGCTCGTTTTTGACATGGGTATATCGTGGCATGCCTTGGTAGTAGGTCGGATATGCCTCTCCTTGGATGAGCGGTAATAGGTAACGTCGGGCGCGTGCGGTAATACCGTATTGATCACGTGTCCTGAATGAGCGTGGAACCTTGCGTTCAACATTCGCGACTTTGCTGAGCGACACATGTGTAAGTTGCCAGCGATAAGGTCTGTCGCGCAATCTTTCTATTCCGATCATCACATCCCCGTGACCGTTTGCAGCTGCTACAACGGCACCTTTTCCAACCGCGTAAGCTTGTTCGACATCCACCGCGGACGCAACGTGGCGCGCAGCGCGTTGTAGGTAGTCAGCTACTGCATAGTGATATTTCAAACCTAGTTCCTGTTTAACTAAGTTCGCCAGAACTGATGCGACACCGCCTAACTGCGTGTGCCCGAACGCGTCAGTAGAGCCAGCGTCTGCTAGAAACTTTCCATGAATATTCCGTATGCCTTCCGAGGCAACTACCACGCAATATCCAATCTGCCGGACTGTTTCGTGAACTTTGCCTAAGAATCGTGCCTGATCAAATGCGACTTCTGGAAACAAAATGATGTGCGGCGGCTCAGTTTTACCTGCGCCTGCCAACCCACCAGCCGCAGCAATCCAACCTGCATGGCGACCCATAACCTCAAGAATGAAAACTTTCGTTGACGATTCGCTCATTGACGCAACGTCCAATGCAGCTTCTTTCGTCGATATGGCAACGTACTTGGCTACCGAACCGAATCCGGGACACGTGTCCGTACCGCTTAAATCGTTATCCACCGTTTTGGGAATACCTATACATTGAACGGGATAGTCAAGTTGTTGGCTAAGTTTTGAAACTTTATTAGCTGTGTCCTGCGAATCGCCGCCGCCGTTATAGAAGAAATAACCAACATTGTGCGCCTTGAATACCTCAAACAGCCGCTTAATATCCGGGTCATCTAGCGTCGGGTTTTTTAGTTTATAACGACACGATCCGAATGCCCCGCCAGGCGTTTCTCGAAGCCGTTCAACGACAGCTCGAGACTCCTTACTGGTATCGATCAGATCCTCGCGCAACACGCCCAGAATGCCGTTATGACCCGCATACACCTTCCCGATGCGATCGCGATGCATGCGAGCCGCTTCAATGACCCCACTCGCCGTTGCGTTGATCACAGCAGTCACGCCACCTGACTGCGCATATATCGCGTTACGTTTCACCATGCCGTTCTGATCTTCGCAACTGATCAATCCTTCCTACCCACCGCATAAAATTCCCCGAATGTCTCGCGGCCGGACAATTTTTAGGCTGCGATTAAACATCCGACTCTCATCGCCCAGGTTCACAGCCATCCTCGCCGCATTCAATCACTTAATGCTGTCATTTTGGTCTATTTGCATATTACGCAAAGGCCCGCAAGCACTGCCCACCAATCATCTTTTTTTTGGCATCACATTATTTATTTATCTAGCTTTGAGTACCGGACTCAGCGAGCTGTTATCTACCAATATCGCATCTTACCTCAATATCGTACCCGACCTTACGGACACAGCTAATGATCTTCAAAGCATAGACGATCTCCAAAGCATAGATGATCTTCAAACTAATTTTCTAACCGAATTCGGTGTTGCTCTCCTTGGTACCGCTATATTCGCGTCCATCATTTACGCGCTGTTGCGAGCCTACAACTACCAAGCGCGGATGTATCAAACTATGTTCGCATTTATCGGTACGGGCTTGGTATTCACAGCCTTGACATCGATTACCTTCACAATCGGCTACTTCGCCATCCCCTTGTGGTCATTATTGACCATGCTTGCGATCCTCATTTGGTCATGGGTCGTATACGGCAAAATCCTCGCAATTGCACTGGAAACGACACTTTTTCGAGGTATGCTTGCAATCTTTGGCGTTGGCATCGTACAAATAATCGTTGTTTTTGTGGTCGGTGGCACGATGATGTGGTTAGTCTCACTAACCACAGCGACTTAAGCAAGATCAGAGTCGGCGATGTCGGAGCGAATTTATTTTCTAGGCATCGGCGGTACGCTGATGGGAAACTTAGCCATTCTCGCGAAACAAGCGGGTTTCGATGTGGCCGGATCCGATCGCACAATCTACCCTCCCATGAGCGACGTGCTGGCCAGAGCAGGGATATCGGTTAAAGAAGGCTTCGACCACGCAGATCTGATACCGTACCCAAGTCAAGTCGTTCTTGGTAATGCCAATCTACCGCGCGGTGCCGAACCGCTTGAGTTCGTGTTGGACGCAGATATCCCCTACCTATCCGGCGCAGAATGGCTAGGACGAAACGTACTGGCAGGTAGACACGTATTCGCGGTCGCTGGCACTCATGGTAAAACCACCACGACAGCCATGCTGACGTGGATTCTAGAGCACGCAAACAAAAAACCGGGCTTTCTAATCGGAGGCGCACCCCTCAACTTCAACGCGTCTGCGCGCCTGGGCTCAAGCAAGTATTTTGTGGTCGAGGCCGATGAATATGACACATCGTATTTCGATCGGCAAGCGAAATTCATGCACTATCGACCGCGGACACTGCTAATAAACAATATCGAATTCGATCATGCAGATATCTATCCAGATTTAGCCGCCATTCAATACCAGTTTCACCATCTGATTCGCACGGTGCCAAGGAAAGGCCGAATCATCGTGCCATGGAAGATGCGAGCCGTGGATGAAGTGCTCAAAAAGGGGCTCTGGACACCGGTTTCATATACCAGCGTCAACCCCGAAACCTTGGACCTTGAGGCAAGCGCCGACATAGATCTTTGGCATGCGAAGACTCTTGCCTCCGATAGCTCAGCCTTCGTCTTATTCCATAACGGACGCCGAATCGGCTCGCTTGAGTGGGAACAATATGGCATCCACAATGTAAGCAATGCCTTACAGGCTATTGCCGCGGCACACGAGGCAGGCGTTTCGCTACGTCAATCCTTACAAGCGCTCGGTTCATACAAGGGTGTGAAACGTCGCATGGAAGTCATCATATCGAAGGATGACTTAACGATCTATGACGACTTCGCGCATCACCCAACAGCCATCCTGACTACTTTGCAAGGGCTTCGCAATCGCATTGGCCGCGAACGTATTCTGGCCGTCGTTGAACCCCGGTCGCACACCATGCAAATGGGAACCCACCGTGAACCACTAACGACCTGCTGCAGTCCAGCCGACGACGTTATCTGGTTCAAAGGAGCAGGCATTGACATGGATCTTGATGCGCTAGCGACCCACAACATCGTGCCTAGTACTGTCATAGACGACCACGCTCAGCTCGTAACACAAATATGCCAACCTGTCTCAGCGCCTTGCCATGTCGTCTTAATGAGCAACGGCGGCTTCGGAGGTATTTACGACAAGATACGCGAACGGCTAAGTTAGAACCAGACAGAATCAGGTGCCATCAGCGAAGCCGAACCACTCTTGACTATCGTCGCATGATGATTCGCTCGTGCCAGCAAGCGATCGAAATAAAAGTTCGCTAATTCGGTTTTTCCGCGGCTTTTGGTGTCGCAAAAACTCATGCGAGCCCACAACCAAGCGTAAATAGTGTAGCCTGCAACATTTAGATAGTCGACAGCCGCTGCGCCAACAAGCGCTTGATCTGAGCGTGCTCGTGCGCTTATCCATTCAGTCGTTTCGAGCCAAAGATCCAATGCATCATGGACCTTCGACACATGAGCCGGATCTACTTCTGCCTGGCGTAATTCTTCAACTAGGGTGGCGACTGTTTGTCCGTTATTCTGCAGAACCTTGCGACCTAGCAGATCCAACGCCTGAATGCCGTTAGTGCCTTCATATATTTGCGAAATGCGCACATCGCGAACGATCTGCTCAATTCCTGTGTCGACGATATACCCGTGACCGCCGAAGCACTGTTGCGCGAGCAATGCTGTCTCCATAGCCCGATCCGTGATGAACGCCTTGGCGATGGGTGTTAACAACTCCACATAGTGCGAAGATTTTTTAGCCGCATCGGGCGGTGCTACCTGTTCACGATCCAAGTGAATCGCAACAAACATACTAAAGGCGCGACTACCTTCCGTGAAGGCGCGTTGAGTCAGCAGCATGCGTCGCACATCGGGATGTTCGACAATAGGATCCGCGGGACGACGTAGGTCAACTGATCCAGGTGACGCGCGGCCTTGTACGCGTTCTTTCGCATAGGCGGCCGCCATTTGATAAGCACGATCACCTAGACCCAACCCTTGTACGCCGACAGATAGCCGGGCATAGTTCATCATCGTGAACATGCAGCGTAAGCCAGCGTTAGGTTCACCAATCAGGTAACCAACTGCACCCTCATAGTTGATCACGGACGTTGCGGAGCCGCGAATACCCATCTTGCGCTCAATACCACCACTGGTGAATCCATTACGCTCCCCGATCGCCCCTTGCTCGTTTACAAGGAACTTCGGGACGAGAAACAATGAAATGCCGCTAGTACCCTGAGGTGCACCGTCAATTCGAGCGAGCACCAAATGGACAATGTTTTCCGCGAGATCATGCTCGCCGCTCGTAATAAAGATCTTCGTGCCGGTGATTGAGTAAACATTCCCTTCAATAGGCGTTGCTTGAGTACGCAACATACCGAGATCTGTGCCCGCGTGCGACTCTGTTAGAGCCATGGCGCCCGTCCACCGGCCTTCGTGCATGGGCGGCAAATACTTCGCCTTAAGATCAGTTGATGCGTGTACATCGACACAAAACGCCGCACCTGAAGTCAGCGCACCGTAAAGCCATAAATTTGTGTTGGCTGCCCAAAACATTTCCTCTATTGCAGTCGTGAGCGTCTTCGGCATACCTTGACCGCCAAACTCAGGATTTCCCGCGGTACCGAGCCAACCGCCTAGCGCCAATACCGAAAATGCCTCACGAAAGTTTGAAGGGGCCGTGACGTCGCCATCGCGCCAGGTTGCCCCTTCTTGGTCTGCAGAACTGGATAGCGGGGCCATCACATCGCGCGCGATACGGCCGCATTCGTCCAATACTGATCGCACCAAATCCCGATCAAGCGAAGTCGCTTGCCGCTGCCAATCCCGCTCGACATCGAATACGTCGTATAGGAGGAATTCGAGATCTGCGATAGGCGGAGTATAGGACGTCATAGGCGGCACCAAGCTCGATTAATAGATGTAGGTATCACTACGAATTAGAAGTTTCTACGAATTGATTCGCGTATTGGTATAGCAGCAATTTTTGCTCATCATCTTTTAAAGACTGCCACTGAGAGGTAAATTCGTCATGCACTTTTCCATCCAAAATTTTCGTCGTTTTCCCGTCAAGCAATTCTTTTGCTGCCTTAAAGGTTGGGAAAGGTTTGCGATTACGGACCATCGTGCGATCAATTGCTTCCGCCAATGCATCTGCGTCGCCATATATCGGCTGCATCGGTGCTGCGAATGCTAAATGAATCCGACCCTTAAAGCCGGTAATTCCCTGCACCAGACTATCCCGATCTTCGTGCATAGCTTTCGTGTATGCCCCACCGGTTCGCTCGCGCTCTGCGAGTTCCATTGCCTTGCGAGGCGCACACGGGTCAAGTTCATATGTGAACGTGGTTGGGATAAGGTTAACCTGTTCCAGCATGTAGCTCATGTCTTTCGATTGGGCTCGATACGCTAGTGCAAGCATTTTCAACACCGCCGGATCAGTCTTATCGATACCATCCTTAGAACGACCTTCGCGTTGCGCTATCCACACCCCTTGACGTTGAGCCAATACATGTCTGATGTAGCGCGACGTTTTATTCAAAGCGGCAAATTGAGCCTTCAAGCCTTGAACGTTACGCACGACAATGAAACTATCGTTAATTCTCATGAACTCAGCGCCTAACCTCATTTCAAGAAGGTTATCGCCGAACGCAATCTTGCACGTAGGAACGTCATTAAGCCAGAGTGCGTAGTTAACCAATACAGGATCCAATGCGATATCTCGATGATTCGAAATAAACACGCACGGTTCGCTCCTCGGCACCGATTCAACCCCGGAGTGAGTGAACCCATCAGAGGTATTCTTGAGTATTAGCTCAATGTATCGGACAAGTAAGTCATGCCAACTTGATCGATCAAGGATACTACCTACTTCCTTTTTGACCAGACCTCTTACCAACGGTCGAATCAGGTGAGCCAATACCTTCGATTTAGTCTGGAAGCGGATCGCGAGCGCGGCGTCTAGTAGCTCCTGATCTTTACACAGCGCTACCAACCGTTGCCTTAATTCCGAATCTGGATAAGGTGCAATGTCGGCAAATTCATCCATTGTTGAAGCTTCCGCTAAACTCAACGGGTTGATCCAATATCCGCTTTTATCGTCACCAATAGAACCTATCCGACCACCTCAAGCTCAAACTGCTCATTAGCGAATTGCAACCAGAAGGATCAAGCGCGTTATATACCATGTCGGACACGAACAATGTCCCATGCACGCTGAATTTCTGTAAACCGCCGTGCAGCAGCGGTGCGTTTCTTCTCACTCGCAGCCGGTGAAAGCTTATCTGGGTGGTACTGACTCCGTAACTTTTTATACCTACGGATCATTGTCTTTGAGGATGCATCCTCGCCCAAACCAAGCGTGTCGTATGCCATCTGCAGTGTGCTCTTAGAGTCTGCCGCGCGCTCCTGATGCCAATGTGTACTTCGATTTGATTCGTCGTCGTATTCACCCTGGTGCGTTTCGTCTTGAGCCGCTTGCTGGTCCCAGTACTGTTGTTGGGGCACCATAAGAATTTCGGCAATCTGCCGTATGGAAAGCCCGAACGCCCTCCCGATCCTAAAAAGTAAGACGCGCTCCTTCTCAATCAAGCCGCTACCGTCAGCACTTGCAACGACGACATTCATGAGATGAATAAGTTGAGCAGCTGTTTGCGGCTGTAATTCGAGCTTACTTACTTCTGCAAGTGTTCCGTCAAAATCGAAATCCGCTTGCTTTCCATCATTGAAAGCCGCGATGGCCGCCGCTCGATCCTCAGCTGAGAACCATAAATCGTCGAAGATTACCTCTACACCACGTATCTCGTCACGAGATACAACGCCATCTATTTTGCAGAGGTAACCGAACAATTCGAAAAAGTGAACGTCGGCTATAGACGCTGTATTAGTTTTCGAGAAGAAAGGTTCACTGTGATCGATATCAATGCGTTTACCGCTGAATAGATCGGCGCCAATCGCCAGAAAAAACGCAACGGCGAAGCCAATCCAACCGAAAAAGAATGTCGCTCCGAGAATAACAATTGCATAGAAAAAATAACGCATGTGTTCGGTTGAATTTCCTAAATCAAGTTTCTTAATCGACTACTTTGACTAAACCCTTACATGTAGGAGACAAGCAGCCTTCTTAAGTCAAGGTAATCATTGTCTTGGCATTACCAGTAGTTCTATGCCTTTGTCAAACTTGTCGAATTGCTAGGCATTTCAAATGCACGACGAAGGCTATATATTCTCAATACCAGATTTAAAGATTAACTCATAGTTCGTACAACGCACGTAATAACGCATTTTTGATCAGTTGGTATATCTTAGGTGTCCGTACCTCCTATGCGTGACGATTTAACTCAGTTCACTCCGTATTTTGCTCATTAAAACGATTCTTGAATCAAGCAGTGGGTGACATTTGGGCCATGTCAAGCAGCATCTAATTGACACCCACATGCTTCTGTATCCAAGTCGTCGTTTGCCGCGCGCAATTGCTTAAATTCACGAACTGATTCGACCGTAAACCGAGGCGAGCCGAATCGAAGCAATGCCTGCCAGAATTGCTTGAGTGGTTTGTAGCACGACAATAATCTATCGCTAACGATGTTGTACATCGTCAATTCCCTCCATTGTGTGGATCAGTGGTAACCTCGCAACCCACTTTTGGCGGGTTACTGAAAAGACAATCTTAAGGGGATGCTAGCTAAAAAACAAGCAATTTACTTGTTATTTTTGCTAATATATCTATGATTAAACAAATATTTTGCAAGAATTGAGAAAAAGAGCATACTTTCTGATTTTATCGCAAATATCTTAACATCCATCACATGAAGAATGTAGCTGGTTACGATGCAATATCGGCTGTATTAACGCAGTTTTCAAGTCGACCATCCCGTAAAAAACGAGCGGCCGTTCGTGCAGCGAAAGCGCGAATATCGCGAACGCTCTCCGGCGTGTAGAACGCTGAGTGCGGGGTGATCACGAGGCGGTGCTTAACCCAATCTTCGTTTGCACCCCAAGCTGTCAATAACGATCGGTTCATATTTGCCGGCTCTTCCGGCAATACATCAAGCCCGGCCGCCAAAACCCGTCCAGATTTCATCGCATCGTGCAATGCATCTATATCAACGATTGGGCCTCGTGCCGTATTAATCACAATCATGCCTTGCTTAGCATGTTTGAATGCATCCGCACCTACGAGGTGCCGTGTTTCATCGCTCAATGGCGTGTGCACGCTGAGGATATCCGATTCAGCCATTAATTCTTTCAGCGAATCGACTCGCTGGATTCCTAGTGCTAACTCCATGCCGCTCGGTTTGTACGGATCGTAAAAGATCACGCGCATATCGAACGCCTTCGCTCTTCGCGCTGCTGCGGTACCGATTCGGCCCAGGCCCAACACGCCGAAGGTACAGTCAGCCATACGCTTACCGTATGGATTCAATGCCGGGCGCCAATTTCCACGCGGGTCAGCTCGTAATGACTCATCGTGAAATGCAATACTCTTAGTCAATGTCATCATAAGCGCGATTGCGTGATCCGCGACTTCACGGGTGCCATAGTCTGGTACATTGCATACCGCAATGCCTCTCGACGACCAAGACGGTAAATCCACATCGTCAAATCCGACTGCAGGTTTAACAAAAATTCGACATTTTTCGAGCTTCGCCATGCACTCAGCTGGTGGCTGTGTACCAACGATACCATCACAATTAGCCCACTGCTCGTCGGTGACGTTGGCAAATCCGCCTCCCCACTCGCCCGTGACACCTTTGCCTAACGCGTCAACCTCAATCTGGTTGTTGACGCCACGGCCGTTTGGCCAAAGTACACGGATAGTCATCGCCGGTTCCTTGAATATTTCGACGGTACAAATCAAATCTGATATTGATCACAACCAAACCTTGGCTGCGTCGTAGCAGGAATTTTCTACATTGACCAATCTAAATAGCGTCCCCAGTTGATAGGCATTAATCACTCTCAATAATTCACGCGACCTAAAAGCGTAGTCGAGCCTATCTTAACTAATAACCTGACGCGTGAACAAACGACTGGATTACATCTATAAGCGGTGTGGGATAGACTCCAAATACAACCATGAGCAATCCCAGCACCGTAACTGCAACCACACCGTAAGTACCACCTGTCGAGATGGCAGCAGTGCCCGGCTGAATTTCTTTAACCATCGTGTAGATTAATCGCAAGTAGTAATAAATGCCAATGGCACTCCCAATGAGAAGCGCCCAGATAAGAGCCCAAGCCGCACCTTCTACTCCAGCTGCGAATAAATAAAACTTTGCGATAAAGCCGACGGTGAGTGGGATCCCAGCCATTGACAAAGCAGCCGCTGTGAAAATTGACGCGTATAGAGGATGACGCCAAAACAGACCTGTAAACGCCTCCATGTCTTCTGTTTCTCCCGAGGCTCCTTCGCTCGTCAAGCTCACGATGCCAAAAGCAGCTAACGTAATGATGAAATACGCTGCTACGTAAAGCAAAATCGTTTCGAGCACAAGCTCGGGCCGAGCCGTGTTCACGACCAAGACCGCGACCAGCAGATAGCCTAAATGGGCAATTGACGAATACGCCAATAGACGTTTGATGTTTGTCTGCATCAGAGCCAAGAGATTGCCAAAAATCATTGACGCTACCGCGACGAACGTGATGGCGTACAGCACACCATCGCTAGACAAAATGTTTGTCGCCTGAACGTATCGAATTAACAAGACGATAACTGCACCCTTCGATACAGTAGCAATATAGCCGGTCACAACAGCTGGCGCACCTTGATAGACATCAGGTGTCCACATATGAAACGGCACAAGTGATAACTTAAATGCAATACCGACGAAAAGTAATGCTTGCCCAAGCAAGAAATAGCTGCGTTCACCTGCATCTGGCTCAAGCATTAGATCTGCAAATACCATCGTGCCAGTCGCTGCATAGCTCAATGCCACACCCATGAGGATCACGGTTGAGGCGAGCGCGGACAACACAAGATACTTGGCCGCGGCTTCCAATGGTTGATGTTGCTGTCGTGGATACGCGATCATGGCATACAAAGAAATTGAGACAATCTCAAGTCCTAACACGAAACTTGCGAAATGGGTCGACGCTGCAACCACCATAGCGCCGCCTGTCGCAGTTAACAACAGGATGTAAAACTCTTCGCACCGAATTGCTCGCCGTTCGAAATATGAGTACGCCATGAGCGCCGTCACAACCGCACTGAGTAGAAAAATCGCATTGAAAAACACTTGAAGGCCCGATACCCGAACTAGGCCTAGGAGTTCGTATCCTCCAGGCGGGATGCTGTCCATCGCAGCATCATGAACGGCAAGAGACACTACAAGCGTAAGTAACGTGAGACCTAGCGCGACCGAATGCGTACGCACGATCGATACAACTAGCATCAAAATCAACGTGCCGCCAATCAGCACGAGGTAAGGGGACCCAACCCATAGATCCGTGAAACTCAAGGAGCGATTCCCAGTGCGGTCAGCGTTGGCTGGGCCAAATCAAGTACTGGCTGCGGATACACACCAATCCAAACCAACGCTGCAAGCATGATCGCATAGACACTCAGCTCGCGAAATCCAAAATCGTTCATTGAAGCGACTTGAGCGTTCGGCTCGCCTTGAAACGCACGCTGAACGAGCGACAAGCCATATACTGCGGCGACCACAATCCCAATGGTTGCGAGTACCGTCAGCGTGACATTTACCTTAAACGCACCGATAAGCACCAGAAGTTCGCCGATAAAGTTGCCAAGACCGGGCATGCCGACAGATGCAATGACGAAGAACATGGTCATGGCGCCCATGCGCGGCGCTTTGACCCACAAACCACCCATCTTCGACATTTCGCGAGTGTGCAAGCGCTCTTGTAAGGCACCCGCCATCATGAAGAGTGCAGCGGTCGAAAAGCCGTGCGCAATCATTGTGACAATGGCGCCTTGCATACCTAATTCATTGAACGCGTAAACACCAACCAAAATGAAACCCATGTGGGCGATCGAACTGTAAGCAACTAACCGTTTGAAATCGGATTGGCTATACGCCATGTAGCCACCATAGAGAATGCTGACCACGCCAAGCGTCATCGCTACCGAGGCAAAATCGCGCGAAGCTTCCTCGAACAACGGCACCGTGAAGCGAATAAGCCCGTAGCCGCCGGTCTTCAACAAAATCCCTGCGAGGATCACAGACCCCGCGGTGGGAGCTTGTGTATGGGCATCCGGCAACCATGTATGCACCGGCACACTTGGCAACTTGGTGATGAACGCAACAAAGAAACCGAGCATCAACAAACTGGCGACCGAGCCGCTCAGTTCGACGTTAAGTAAGTCGTCGTAACTAAATGTGATCATGCCTGTGTTGCCATAGTTCAACCAAACTAACGCAACGATCGCCACAAGCATGAGCAAGCCGCTTACTTGCGTAAATAAGAAGAACTTCATCGCTGCATATGAGCGATCTTCATGACCCCAGATGGCAATCAGGAAATACATGGGTATCAACATGACTTCCCAAAAGAAGAAGAACAAAAACAGGTCGTAAGCGCAGAACACTCCGATCACACCCGCCATGACCCACAGAATGTTGAACTGAAAAAAGCCGTGACGTTCGTTAATCTCAGACCAGGACGACACGACCGCAATCACCCCCAACACGACGGTTAACCCGATCAGCATCAAGCTCAGCCCGTCAACCTTCAGGATGACGTTAATTCCTAAAGCAGGGATCCAAGATAACGATTCAGTCGCATAAAACCCCGTAGAGGGGTCTGAACCCGATAACCAAATGACGCCAACCCATACGGTCGCACCGATGAAAGCTGCCAATGAAACGTAGCGCGGCGCATTGACATGAATTCGCTCAGTGAGGCAGGCGGCCAAGCCGGCTCCTAGCAAAAACAAAATCAAACCGAGCAGCGTCATCGTTTTCGCTCTACACCTGCACGATCACAATCAGCGCTATCAACAACAAGCCTGCAACCATGTTGGTTGCATACCAACGTAGTTGACCGGTCTGTGAACGCTTCACGAGGCGATGTAGCGTTGCCGCAACCGTTGCGACCGACGTAAACATCAAATCGACGAAATCGGATTTATTGATGCGCGCTATTCGCACGAAAGGTCTGACGATCAATCGGTCGTAAAACCAGTCGAATCCCCATCCCTGAAAGAAGAATCTTTGCAATCGCTGGCCGATGTTCGATGCCGTAAATGAGCTAACCGAAATGGCATGATTCCCCCAAATCAAGTAACCAAGCCCAATTCCTACAAGCGGTACGGCTATCGTCAGTAACGCTACGCCGTCTGCATGAAATAATTCAAACGGCACACCACCATCGTTCATATTTGCACTCAGCACCGTGAACCCAAGCCACCCGCCTCCTATTGACAACAAACAAAGAATGAGCAGTGGACCCCACATGTTGATACGCGAGCGATCGTGAGGCTCGGTTTTCGTGTCGCCGAAAAACACAATCAAAATCATGCGTGTGGTATACAGCGATGTCATAAACGCAGCGCTTACCGCCCCAATCCAGAATAACGTGCCGTAGGACGATTCCCTAAATGCCGTGAGCAAAATCGCGTCTTTACTGAAATACCCTGATGTCCCCGGCAGCGCGGCAAGCGCCAACGAACCTATCAGCATGCTCACAAATGGAATCTTGAGTTTGCGCCAAAGTCCGCCCATCTTAAAAATGTCTTGCTCGTGATGCAACGCCAGAATGACCGAACCACTTGCTAGGAATAACAGTGCTTTGAAAAAAGCATGCGTCATCAAGTGAAAGATTCCTGCCGACCACGCCCCAACGCCTAGAGCCAAGAACATATAGCCGATCTGGCTCATCGTCGAAAACGCTAGGATACGCTTGATATCGGTTTGGACGAGCGCTGTGAAAGCCGCAATGAACAGCGTAAATAAACCCACAAATGCGACCCAATGCATGGCCGGACCTGGGAGCAAGAACATGTCTTGCATTCGGGCGATGAGATAGACGCCAGCGGTCACCATGGTGGCTGCATGGATCAAAGCCGAGACCGGGGTGGGACCAGCCATCGCATCAGGTAACCAAGTTTGCAACGGTACTTGCGCCGATTTCCCGACCGCGCCACCTAGTAATAACAGACAGATGGCAGTATTGATGCCAGAACCTTCTGGCCAAGTGGATTTAGCGCCTTCAAGCGCAGCTTGGATTTCCAGCGTTCCAATGTCTCGAAACAGCAGGAACAGACCTAATGCCATCAAGGTATCGCCAACGCGCGTCACCACAAACGCTTTTCTCGCCGCGTACCCGTTTGCCGGGTCGGTGTGAAAAAAGCCAATCAACAAATAACTGCAGAGACCGACCCCTTCCCAACCAAGAAACAACGTGAGGAGGTTGTCGCCAAGCACGAGCATCAGCATCGCGAATACGAACAGATTCATGTACGCGAAAAAACGACTGTACCCCTCTTCTTCCCACATATATCCCGTGGCGTACAGATGAATGAGAAAGCCGACTCCCGTAATCACGCCGGTCATGACGAGCGACAGACTATCAAGATAGAGCGTGACGGATGGGTTGAAATCACCAACAACCATCCAGGTCCAAAGGGGTTCCGCGTATGCCCACTCGCCTTCACCGGCCACGTTTAAACCGACAAGCAACGCTACGATAGATGCTAGCCCGACGCTCCCCGCCCCAACAAGCGCGACCAGGATTTTCGGGAGGCGACCTTCCGTGCAGAGCAGAACGATCGAACCGACTAACGGCAACGCAGGTACAAGCCAAAGCATGTCTGTCACTCGCGTAATTCGCTCATAGCATCGACATCCATCGTTCCAAATCGGCGTGCCATCTGAAGCACGATACCTAATGCGACAGCGACCTCTGAGGCAGCGATGGCCAGGATCACCAAAAACATGATCTGACCGTCCGGTTGCCCCCACTTCGCACCGGCCGCAACGAACACTATGGCACATGCATTCATCATGATTTCGAGTGAAAGCAACACAAAGATGATGTTTCGACGCACCAACACGCCGACAGCGCCAACACAAAAGAGCAACATCGCCACGATTAGGACGTGTTCGATTGGGAGCATCAAGAAGATTCTTCCTCTTCTCGACGATCCGCCATGTAGCGGCGGCCAAGGTGGTATGCACCGACCAGAGCCGCAAGCAAAAGCACACCAGCCAGCTCGACAACGAGTACGTATTTCGTATAGAGTGCGATACCGACTTCTTTCGGCGCGATCATGCGGGCTGCCGAGCCGGATTCATGCTGACCGCTCACTAAGGCAAACAGTAAGACGGCAAACAACATCAACGCCAATAAAGTCGGCAGTGTCCAGATACCGCGCGTCAACAATGCGCGCTCGCGCTCGACCGATGCTCTACCCAAATTCAGCATCATGACTACGAATAAGAAGAGCACCACGATCGCACCCGCGTAGACCACTATCTGAAGAGCTGCCGCGAAGGGCGAGCCGAGTAGAAAGAAAATCACAGCAATCGCCAGCAATGTGACCACCATGTATATCAACGCATGAGATGCATTTGTTCGCGTGATCGCCAGTATCGCTGCAGCCAAAGTCACGAATCCTGCCAAATAAAACAGTATCAGCGCAGTCAAGTTTCGGTCCGAGATCCCTACGGTAACAAGCTACGAACGTCAGTTGGCGCGGCTTCATTCAATGCTTCGCCTTTAGCTTTGCCATCAATCGTTTTACCTGCCACGTTCCAGAAACTGTAATCTGGATACTTGCCTGGGCCATTGATCAGCAGGTGTTCCTTCTCGTACACCATGTTTTGCCGATCAAATTCGCACATTTCGAAATCCGGGGTGAGCTGGATCGCATAGGTGGGACATGCCTCTTCGCACATGCCGCACATAATGCAGCGCGAAAAGTTAATGCGGAAGAACTCTGGAAGCCACCGACCATCTTCCTCGCGTTCCGTTTTTTGCAACGCAATGCAATCTACCGGGCAAGCGACCGCACAAAGATTGCACGCAACGCATCGCTCCTCGCCATCCGGGTCTCGCGTTAGCACAATACGCCCCCGATAACGTGGCGCCTGATAAGGCATTTCCTCCGGGTACTGAACGGTTTCGTTACGCTTGAATGTGTGCGTAAAGATCGTCCAAATCGTTTTGAGTTGACTAAGCATCGCGTCAGACCTTAAGTCGCCAGCACCCACGCGCCTGTCGCCAGAATGTTCACCAGCGTTAAGGGCAACAAGACTTTCCATCCCAACGACATGAGTTGGTCATACCGAGGGCGCGGAATCGCAGCGCGTAAAAGAATGAAGAAGTTGATCACAATGAAGACCTTGACGCCGAACCACACCACCGGCGGCAAGAAATCCGGGCCGAGCCAGCCGCCAAAGAACAATATCACGATCAGGCATGACAATAGGATGAGAGCGACGTATTCGGCTGCCATAATCAAGCCGAATTTCATGCCGGAGTATTCGGTGTGAAAGCCAGCTGTTAATTCATGCTCCGCTTCCGGTAAATCGAATGGCAAGCGATGAGTTTCGGCCAGCCCTGCAATGATGAAGATCACCAAGCCCACACATTGTGGGATAAAGTGCCATAAACCGTCGCGCTGACTTTCTACGATATCTATCAGGCTGAAGGATCCTGACAGCATCACAACGCCTAATATCGAGAGCGCGAGGAAGACCTCGTAGGTAACCATTTGCGCCGCAGCTCGCAAGCCGCCGAGCAACGCGTATTTGTTATTACTCGATAAACCGCCAAGCAATACACCGTAAACTGCCATCGCCGACATGGCTAAGAACCAAAGCAAGGCGATGTTGGAATCGGCAATCACCAGCACCGGCGTAAAAGGCACTACGGCGAAAGCAAGCAACATGGAAGCTGTCACGATCACCGGCGCGAGCACGAAAAACACACGATCGCCGAAGGGTGGTAACCAATCGTCCTTGGTTAAAAGTTTGATTAAATCCGCTACCGCCTGTAACGAGCCGAACCAACCGACACGATTTGGTCCGAGTCGGTCTTGCCACCAGCCGAGCAGACGGCGTTCCCACCAAACCAACACCAGTGCGCCCAGCAACACACCGACTGCAACTGGCAGAATAAGCGCATAAGACCAGAAATCTTCGATGCCGAACATCAGGATTTAGCGATCACCCGTGCATCGCCGGTTTGACGCGGTTCGAAATGAGGATCGATTGCCAAGGCGATCGCCTCTCGCGGCAACTCACTGCGGTTATTGAGTCCAACTACAACGCCGACCGAACCAACTTGCACACTCTCATCAATGGTCACCTCGAAACTGCCGACCAAGCTGTCGCTACATACGCCCATACCAGGTGTTGCGTGCAAGGTTGCAGCGTCAGCCGGATTGAGTAGTACGTAAGGACCTTTCGCGCGCTGCCCAATCGGCCACGAACGCGCAGAAAGTTCATCCGAACCGAACACATCGTAGACTGCAAACGGCAAGAACCCACCATTTCGTTGGGTGCTCGCTGGCGCGACGCTAAAGTCAAATTGGCGATCAACCTCGCTATCGGGTTCCGTTGGGACCGTGAAAAGGCGTTTGCCGCCGCTATGTCCTTTTAAATCGCCATTAACTTCGTCTTGGAATTTAAAGATCGATTGATTCGAGTTCCAACCCGGTGACCATGTGAAAGGAATCGCAGCGCCCCCTTGATCGCCCGGATTTTGACCTTCCATGGAGTAGCTAAGCGGTGTGTCGTCGTCAATGGGCGTTTTAGGCTCATGCACTGACACATGAGCGTTCATGGCAGTCCGACCACTGTAGCGATGCGGCTGTCGAGGGATACGGTGCTCACTTGCAACGCGGAAATCTCTTGTTGGCGCAATGTCATCAAGTGCGACCTCTATATCTGACAACGCTGCCAAAGCGCTTTGTGTTACCTCATCAACCGTCGCCCAACTAGCATCGGTTTTACCTGCTCGAGAAGCCAAGTCGGATAACCATTGCCATGACGGCTTCACGTCACCGCGCGGTTGAAATACCTGATAGAACCGTTGGGCCCGAGTCTCATAGTTGACGAACATACCGGTTTGTTCAGCGTACGTCGCTGCAGGAAAAACGATGTTAGCTTGCTCGGCCACCCCGGTCTCGAGCACTTCCAATGCAATGACCTCACCAGACCCAGCGAGCGCATGGTCAACGAGCTCGGCGTCAGCTCGCCGATAAAGATCGTTTTCGAGCACAATGGCATTGGCGCCATCAGCCATCCGCTCCAGCGCAGTTTGTAGCGTGATTCCTTCGCACGTCACCACCGCGTTGAATGTGTTAACTTCCCGTCCTACCATGAGCAACGATGCGGGCGTACCTTGCTTGCCTAATGCCCATGCAATCGCGGCAGCGCCATTCAGCACGTGAGGATTGTTGCTACTTGTGCCTGTAACGAGCAAAGGTCGTTCCGCTTTCAACAACGCGCTCGCGACCGTCGATTCAAACTCGCTACCTTCGCGGTCGCCGCCAATATGCAACGCGATGCGAGCCGCCATAGCCGCAAGTTCGTCAGGTAAACCATACGTTGTTGCGGCAGCTATCTCATCTAATCGCGTCGAATGGGCAGCAGCCACGAATAACGGATTTCGCTTATGTTGCGCGTGACCGCGCACACCAGCATCCTGCCATAGAGGAATGCCTGCCGACTTCGCCATATCGTAACTGAAGTTTCGCGTAGCTTGACGAATAGCCAAGGCAATGCGAGGCGCTGTATTGGCAATATCTTCACCGATCACGAAAATTGCATCGGCGTCTTCAACCTCAGTCACGGTTGGCAGGTGAAATCCGCCTTTCATAAGAATCGAGCATATCTGGTCGGTGACGACCCGATCCGATTCGCTTAGGCCACGACAAAAGTTGGCTTCGCCTACCAGTTGCCGCAAAGCATGGTTCGCCTCAAGACTCGCGCGCGGCGAACCGATACCAACTACGTTTTCACGCTGGCTAATAACGGCCGCCCGTTCTAATGCAGTGTCAACATTACCATGTTCAAACACTCCATCATCCGCCCGAACTGCAGCGGATTGCAAGCGATCTGAACGATTTACGAAGTGCGATCCGAATCGACCGCGATCGCATAAAAAGTACTTGTTAAGGTCATTGTGGTAACGATTGTGGAGGCGCTTCAGCATCCCATACCGTTCCGAAGCATAGGTGTTGCAACCAACCGAACATCCCGGACAAACTGAGGCAGCCGATTGCAGATCCCATTTGCGTGTGTAGTGACTGGAAAACGGTTTATCAGTGAATACACCCGTAGGGCACACCTCAACCAGATTTCCGGCAAACTCGCTTTCTAAAACTCCATCTTCTACACGACCAAAAAACATGCGACTGCGGGAGCCGAACGCGCCTAAATCTTTCCCGCCGGCATAGTCTTGATAAAACCGTACGCAGCGATAACACGTGATGCAACGATTCATCTCGTGACCTATGAATGGGCCAAGATTTTGGTTTTCCCATGTCCGCTTCTTCTCGCGATAACGACGTACCGAATGACCGGTCATGACCGTCATGTCTTGTAGGTGACACTCGCCGCCTTCTTCGCAAACCGGACAGTCGTGTGGGTGATTTTCCATCAACCATTCGATAACCGAAGCTCGGAAATCTCTGGCCTGTGTCGCTTCGATGGACACGATCATGTCGTCGCGCACATCGGTCATGCAAGCCATGGTTAAACGCCCGCGGGTGTCATCGGCATCGCGATACTCAACAATCGCACACTGACGACATGCACCGACCGAGCCCATCGCCGGGTGCCAGCAAAAATAAGGTAGATCAAGCGTTTGCGAGAGGACGGCTTGGAGCAGATTGGTGCCATCCTCAACCTCGTACTGCTTGCCATCAATCGTCAGTTTTGCCATTACGCAGCTCTGTTTTCCCGGTACGGGCACTTACCTTCGGTAATGTGACGCTCGAAATCGTCGCGGAAATACTTCAGCGCGGATTGCAACGGTTCGATTGCGCCCGTGGCGTGCAGACAGAAGGTGTTACCAGGTGCGCCGATGTATGCCGCATTTTGATCAAGAATGGCTAAATCCTCAGGCTTACCTCGCCCTTCTTCAATATCGAGTAACAAACTCTCAAGCCAGGGCAGTCCCTCGCGGCAGGGTGTACAAAAACCGCACGATTCCTGTGCGAAAAAATGTTGAAGATTACGCGACATATCCACCGGACAAATGGAATCATCCATCAAAATCATGGTGCCTGTGCCCATGCGACTCCCTGCATTTTGAATCGTCCCATAGTCCATTTCGAGGTCGAAGTGCTCGGCGACCAGAAAGTCGGTTGACGCGCCCCCAGGTAATAGCCCACGCAAGCTATAGCCTGCTTTCATACCGCCAGCATGGACATCAATAATCTCGCGGATGGTCGTACCAATTGGCAATTCCCAAAGACCCGGCTTATTGACGCGACCTGATACGCCGTATATCTTGGTTCCGGCATCCTCGGTCAGTCCCAAGTCACGAAACCAATCCGCGCCATGTTGAACAATCGACGGGACGTTACAAAACGTCTCGACGTTGTTGACGATGGTTGGCCGACCCCACGCGCCACTTGCTGGCGGAAACGGCGGCTTATTGCGCGGTTGCGCACGTTTACCTTCCAACGCATTGAGAAGGGCGGTTTCTTCGCCGCAGATATATCGACCACCTGAGGAGTGAATACGTAGATCAAGGTCAAAATCCGTACCGAACAACCTAGATCCAAGATAACCGGCCGTTTGTGCTTCTTCGATCGCGCGAGCAAGCTTGCTTTTGGGCTCAAAGTACTCACCGCGCAAAAAAACATACGCTTTTGAAGCGCCAATGGCGTAAGCGCCAATGATCATGCCCTCAATGAGAAGATGGGGGTTATTTGAAATGAGCCAGCGATCCTTAAACGTACCGGGCTCCATTTCATCGCCATTGCACACCAAATATTTCAGACCGCCGTCCGGAGATGGTCCTGGCGGTACGAAACCCCACTTAGTGCCTGTAGGAAAACCAGCCCCACCTCGACCTCGTAAGTTCGAATCCTTCACCTCGTCAATGACCCCTGCGGGAGTCATTTGCGTGAGTGCTTTCCGTGCAGCCATGTAACCCCCGCCAGACTCATAGTCCTTGAGAAAAACAGGGCTACCGATCTCTTCAACGCGGCCAGTAAGTGGTTTGGTTTCTGTGAGCGACATCAGGCGTAATTCTCGAAAATGGCGTCGAGATTCACGGTGGACACGTTTTCAATCAAATCTTCGTCGATCTGCATGGTAGGCGCTTTGTCGCAAGCACCAAGGCACACAATCGGCAACAGAGTGAATCGCCCGTCCGAAGTCGTTTCACCGAAGCGGATCTTTAGTTTGCGTTGCAGATCCCCAGCTAATTCGTCGGCTCCCATCACGTAACACGACACACTATCACACATCGATATCACGTGGCGACCAACCGGTTGGCGATAAATCAAGTTGTAGAACGTGGCAACTCCATCAAGTTCCGCCGGCGACATGTCGAGTAGCTTGGCAATAGCGGTTAAACTCCCGTCCGAGATCCAGCCACGATGCTTTTGTACGATCATCAATGCGTCAATCGCTGCGGATGGGCGGTCCGGCAAATGGAGAATTTCTGCTTCTATTTCTTCTATTTCTTCCGGCGCGAGCACAGGAATCAGCTTATCCTCGCTCATCGATCCACATCCGCCATGACGAAATCGATGCTTGCGATAATCGCAATCAAATCCGGCACCATGAAACCGTTGCTAATGAACGGAATTTGCTGCAACGCTGGAAACGACGGTGTCCGTACCCGAGAGCGATACGCCATACCCCCGCCATCGGAAATCGAATAAAACCCCATCCAGCCTTTGGTCGCCTCAACAAACGTTTCTGATTCGCCAGGAGGCACGACTGGCCCCCAACTCACGTTTAAAAAATGGTGGATAAGTGTCTCAATGTGCTGCATCGTACGCTCTTTCGGCGGGGGCGTCGTTGAGCGATGATCCGCCTTGTACGGACCGGCCGGCATGTTTTCCGCGCATTGACGAATGATCCGCAGACTTTGCCTGATCTCCTCAACGCGAACCACGCAGCGATCGTAACAATCACCATTGTCAGCCGTCGGGATGTCAAACTCAAACTGATCGTAACTGCTATACGGACGATTCTTGCGTAAATCCCAATCGGATCCCGTGGCGCGTAAGGACGGCCCGGTAATTCCCCAGTCCAATCCTTCAGCCGTGTTGTATGCGCCAATGCCTTTCGATCGACGCTGCAAAATCTTGTTCTGTAGCGACATTTTCTGATAGTGATCAAGCCGCTTCGGCATGTAGTCGCAGAAATCCGTCACCATTTCGTACCAACCATCCGGGAGATCTTGCGTCACGCCGCCGATACGAAACCAACTCGGGTGCATACGACCGCCCGTGATCGCTTCAATGATGGAAAAAAGTCGCTCGCGGTCCGCAAACATGTAGAACACCGGCGACATTTGCCCAACATCCTGAGCGAAGGTGCCGTAAAACAAAAGGTGGCTGGCAATTCGAAAGCACTCGCTTAGCATGACGCGAATCACTTGAGCGCGGTCTGGAACCTTAATTCCCGCCATCCTCTCAACATTCATCACGTAGGGCAGGTTGTTCATCACCCCGCCTAAGTAATCAATCCGATCGGTATAAGGAATGTAGGTGTGCCAAGACTGGCGCTCAGCCATCTTTTCTTGGCCGCGATGGTGATATCCAATATCCGGCACGGCCTGCACGATGACTTCGCCGTCGAGTTGCAGCGCTATCCGGAAAACACCGTGGACGCTAGGGTGATTCGGACCTAGATTTAAAAACATGAAATCTGTGTGCTTCGCGTCGCGCGTCATACCCCACTCTTCGGGCACAAATTTCAACGCCTCTTGCTGCGTTGCCTGAAACTCTGGCGTGATCTTGAAAGGCTCCATTTCCGTCGCTCGAGCTGGATGCTCTTTACGTAACGGGTGCCCTTCCCACAACGGCGGCGTCAGAATGCGGCGAAGATTCGGATGCTCGTCGAACTGAACGCCGAACATGTCATACGCCTCACGCTCATACCAATTGGCAACGGGATAAATTGATTCGACGCTATCAATACGAAGGTCATCGTCTTGAAGGGGGACTTTGATTCTTAAATCTTGATCACCAACTAAAGAAATCAAGCGATAGAACACCGTAAAGTCCGAATCGGGTTGATCGTCTCGGTGCTTGCGCAAGCGCTCATCAATCGCGGAAAGATCGTAGAGCAACTCATACGGCGAATCAGCGTCATGCTTGAGAAAACGCAGTACATCGCGGATGTTCTCGCGATCCACCCAAACCGTAGGACAGTCATCAACGGTCGTTTGCAAGTACGTTGATTCGCCAAAGCGAGTTTTAAGGTCGCTAACGATTCCTGTCGCTTCGGAGGTTACTTCTTGAGGCAAGGCCACGAACTTATTTTGCTCGCTTCTTACCGAGAAGCGCATCCGATAACGGTGCATCGCCGACCGTGGTCGGTTCTGCCATGTCGGTAATTTTCATTCTGGCCGGCGCGTGTATATCACGTTGCGAGGGTGCGTATTTTGAGACGTTGCCATCCTCGCCGATCACCCACGAGAGCGGGCGGCGTGTGTGCTTAATCGATTCTTGAAGTAAGGTCAGTCCTTGCATGAAAGCTTCGGGCCGCGGCGGACAACCAGGTACGTAAACATCGACAGGTAGAAACTTGTCGGCACCCTGCACGACACTATATATGTCGAACATACCACCAGAATTCGCGCACGAACCCATTGAGATAACCCAGCGCGGCTCAAGCAGTTGCTCATATAAGTGTTGAAGTACCGGTGCCATCTTGCGAAATACCGTTCCAGACACAACGATCAAATCCGCTTGGCGCGGCGTCGCTCTTATAACTTCTGCACCAAATCGCGCAATGTCGTGGCGAGATGTGAAACTCGTCGCCATTTCAACATAGCAACAAGACAAACCGAAGTTGAACGGCCAGACAGAATTCGCGCGACCCCAAGCCACCAGATCTTCAAGTTTTGCCGTTAGGAAACTCTTCCCCGATTCTTCGTTGTACGCGTCGTCGGCTACAACCATCGATTCGTCTGGAACTGCCTTGACCAGTCTATATTCCATGCTGGGGCTAAGTTATCTTTGCATAGCGATTCGGCGTGGAAGCACGATGTTTCACACCCCACTCCAGCGCACCCGTGCGATATTCGTAAAGCAGTGCGACTAACAACATCCCAATAAATACCGAAGCTGCACCGAAACCGAGCCATGCAGCCTCTTCGAACGCAATGGCCCACGCTACGATGAAGATCGTTTCGAGATCAAAAATCACGAAAAAAATCGCGACGAGATAAAACTCAATTGACAGTCGGATGTTTTCCGCTTCACCAACCGGGACGATACCCGACTCGTAAGGAATATCTTGCGCACCGCCGTGTCGGGCCTTCGAACCTATGTACCATGATGCCACGAGCATCACGCCGAGTAGACCGAATACGACAACGCAGAAAATTAGAAACGGCCACATCTCAGAAGCCATAACCGTACCCATACCTCTCCGCCCAACTAAGCGCCACAATCCCCCGCAGAAAGCCTGACTCGAACGAGTCAGGCGGCAATTATACGAGCAAAATTGTTAGTCTTGGAATGCTAAATATAGGTGAATTTCTGGCATGTCTTTGAAGTAATGAGCGAGATGATCGTTGGTTGGCGCTTTCAAGACCTACTTTAATTGCACCAATATCGACGACATAACATTTCCCACCTGTTTTACGGTGCTACGCACCCGAAGACCCATACACGTGTCATTCGTCCAATCGCTGATGAAATTGCCACGCCCGCTACTGGCTGGTGCAGCATTGCTGTTTTTCAACTCATTACTGCTGTCTGTCTGGTGGTTGGTTTTCCCTAACGACGTGTTAAGCAATGGCGCACAAGTCTTCTTTATCTTGCTGTGGTTCAGCGCTGCATGTGGTTTGCTCCTTGGCGAAGGTTGGATCCGTATCGGTATCGCCTGCTTACTTATTGTTTTCGCTTGGGGATTGGTCAATCAACCTACCGTAGCAGAAGGTCTCGCTAAAGTCAATGTAGGTGATCTCATAAGCAAATGCAGCGCTCTCATAGCTGTGATATTGCTATATCAGCCAAAAGCACACCGATGGTTCAAATCGAAGATTGCCATACATCCGAAGTAATTTCCGGCGCATTGAGAATGATCGTACGACAACGCCATCTAGGTACCCTACGTTCGCAACGTTATTTTTTCTCACCAAGTTGGAGCAAAATGCCGTGCGTTGATTTCGGATGCACGAAGACCTGAGGACTGCCTTCGCCGATCAATCGGGCACCGCCAGCTTTCATCGCTTCGCATGTCGCGACTAGATCATCAACCTCAAACGCAATGGTGTGCATGCCTTCGCCGCGACTTTCCAATGCTTTCCCAACCGCTGAATCCGAATCTATCGGCGCAACGACCTCAATAAAGCCGCCTCCAGGTAAATTGAAAAAAGCCTGCTTAATACCCAACGCTGTGCTCTCGTCGGTGCGATCAAGTTCAAGTCCTAAGGTATCGCGATACGTCGCGATGCCCGTCTCTAGATCGTTTACGCGAATCACAAGGTGGTCGTACTTAGTGATAGCCATAAAAAGATGTCCTATTGAAATTCGCAAAATCATAGCATTGACTTTTTTGCATGGATTGGAGCGGGGGAACCCATCATGAGCAATCCGAAAATGCTGACGAACCATGAAATCACCATCGCCCTGCAAGGCGGTGCGGTACTTGGTCCATTTCGCGCAACCTGGAGTACCGAAATAACAAGCGATGTACGTGAACTCACCCGTGACTATGACGCGTATTTGAACGGCAAATTACAAACCCGTTTTAAATATCATCTACACGATTATTCGCAGAATCTCAGTCATTCGCTCGTTATTCGGTTTGAAAACGTCACCGCAATTTATGACCGAGTAGAGCTGCTTGAACACCACCATCACGGCGATGAGTGAAACGTTACCAGCCAAGTTAACCCGACATGTCTGAATTGGAACCTGTACGCATTGGATTGATCGGTTGTGGCGTTATCAGTAACGCGTATCTCAGTATCAGCGAGCGGTTTCCGATTCTCGACTTCGTAGCATGCGCCGATCTCGTGCCTGAAGCTGCCAAACGTACCGAGGCCAAGTTTGGCATCCCGGCCATGTCCACAGATAGGTTACTAGCCCGCGACGACATTGAGGTTGTACTGAATTTGACAATCCCGGCCGCTCACGGGGAAATCAACCTCGCAGCCCTGGCGCATAACAAACACGCTTTCTGCGAAAAACCGTTCGGTTTAGACGTTGACGAAGGTGCACGTGTATTGCAACGCGCAAGAGAATTGAACTTGCGCGTCGGGAGCGCACCTGACACCTTTCTCGGCGGCGGTCACCAAACCGTACGTCACTTGATTGATCGCGGAACCATCGGCAAACCACTCTCAGGCACAGCGTTCATGATGGGACATGGTCACGAGTCATGGCATCCCGCGCCCGAGTTTTATTACAAACTCGGTGGCGGGCCTTTATTTGACATGGGACCGTACTACATAACTACTTTAGTCAATGCACTTGGACCGATTAAGCGCGTTGCCGCGATCACCGGCCGAGGCTTTTCGAAGCGCACGATCACATCTAAACCGAAATTCGGCGATATCATTGACGTTGAAGTCGATACGCACACCAGTGGGACGTTGGAATTTCGCAATGGCGCCATTGTGACTGTGGTCATGAGTTTCGATGTCTGGCATCATAGCAATCGATTCATCGAAATTCACGGGGCCGAAAAATCGTTATCTTGCCCCGACCCTAATGGTTTCGGTGGTAAAGTTCAGGTAAACGGGCCTGGCCGGTCGTGGGAGGATCAAGCATTGACCCATGCAAATCGCGAAAATAGTCGTAGTATCGGCCTGGCTGATATGTGTGTGGGTATTCGAACCGGTCGACCCCATCGAGCGAGCGGCGACTTAGCATTTCATGTGCTGGAAGTCATGGAGGCGTTCGGCAAATCAAGTGCTACGGGTCGGCATATTGAGTTAACCTCTGAACCTCAGCGGCCTGCACCATTACCGGCGGGATTAGTCGACTCGACACTAGACTAAACGTAAATTGGAATAGACCGATGGCAAAAAAAGCGTTCATCACCTGGGGCGGTTGGTTAGGTCATGAGCCACAGCAAACCGCAGACATATTCGCAGCTGTATTGGACAGTGAAGGATTTGACGTGGAGGTGTCCGATACGTTGGATCAACTCGAAGATCAGGCGTTCTTAAACGAACAAAACCTGATCATGCCGGTTTGGACTATGTCACAGATCAAACCGGCACAGGAGCGTGGACTGTTGCAGGCTGTGCGCTCAGGGGTTGGTTGCGCGGGCTGGCACGGCGGCATGGGCGACTCCTTTCGCAACAATGTTGAGTATCAATTCATGGTTGGCGGACAATTCATTTGCCATCCCGGCGGTGTGATCGATTATGAAGTGAATATCAAGAGCAGCGATCCGATCGTAGCCGGCCTAGACGATTTCCAGATGCATTCGGAGCAATACTTCATGCATATTGACCCGTCAAACGATATCTTGGCCACGACGACATTCAGCGGTGACCACTGGAACGTCGACTGGATTGCGGGAGTCGAGATGCCGGTGTGCTGGAAAAAACACTACGGCGTAGGTCGCGTTTTTTACAGCTCGTTAGGGCATGTTGCAAAGGATTTCGACGTACCCGAAGCCAAAGAGATTATGCGACGCGGCGCAATCTGGGCAGCAAACTGAATCAGCACATATGAAATTGACCAATTAATGACACAATTTGTCGTTTGGTTTGAATAAATTTCTGCATACATTCAATGAAAAATAGTTTACTTTAGTGGCCGGCACCACGTTAGGCTCGGGAAGAGGATCCCAACACCCGCGGTGGATTGGCCGCATTCTGCAACTGTTTAGCGGGAAATGCATCTCGCTTGATGGCAAACCCTATCTAACTCGATACTACTTAATCGGCGACGGTTCAGGGCGAGGATACGAACTCTACTTACACTTCATCCAACGTGAAGACCCCTATCGCTGGCTGCATAACCATCCCTGGCGATGGTTTGTCTCAGTTGTATTGCGTGGATACTACGAACAACAGGAATTACGTCCCCACATTGAAGAGACCCGTAGATGTGTTCGCATTAGATTTTTCAGCTTTTTCCGCAATGCAGGACGCTATCACGCAATTTCACGCGTGCCCGTTGACGGCGTCTGGACGTTGGTTCTCGTACCACCGAAATCGAAGAGCGAGCCACATTGGGGTTACTGGGATGAAGACCGGAAAGTACACATACCAGAGGATAGAGAAGAATCCAGTCACTGCGTAACGCAGCGTTTTGGACACAACCATACCTTCCACAGTTAGCTCACCATGTCTAGTTCCCTGACGTACAACCGAAATGGCACCTCACTTTGCTAATGCGTCGGATGGCTCTTGAGCATCCTTGAATATGTAGTCCTCCGCCACCACTACAGGCGTTTTATCGGCGCTGATCTCACCGCTTAAAAGAGCTCGCGCCAGTGGATTTTCAAGTTCGTTTTGAATCGTTCGCTTGATCGGCCTCGCACCATAACCAGGGTCGAATGCAGATGAAGCCAAGCGCACCAATGAATCCTGCGACACTGAGAGCTCCATACCCTGCGCTTCAAGCCGTTTCGCAACTAAGGCCACTTGAAGTTCAGCAATTTCAGCAAGCTGCTCGTTTTGAAGTAAATCAAACACCACGATTTCATCAATGCGATTGATGAATTCTGGGCGAAAGTGCTGTCGGACCGCTTCCTGAACTAGCTTTTTGATGTGACTATAAGACGAATTGGCGTGGTCACGGATTATTTGCGAACCGAGGTTCGATGTCATGACGATCACGGTATTACGAAAATCGACCGTTCGACCATGCCCATCCGTTAACCGTCCGTCGTCCAATACTTGCAACAACACGTTAAAAACATCCGCGTGCGCTTTCTCAATTTCATCCAGCAACACCACCGAATAGGGCTTGCGCCTGACCAACTCCGTCAGATAACCGCCCTCTTCGAATCCAACATAACCTGGCGGTGCGCCAATGAGGCGTGCAACCGAGTGCTTCTCCATAAACTCAGACATATCGACACGAACTAACGCGTTTTCAGTATCGAATAGAAACTCCGCCAGGGTCTTGCACAACTCGGTTTTACCTACACCCGATGGACCGAGAAACAGGAAAGAACCATTGGGTTTGGTTTCGTCCGACAAGCCTGCGCGGTTTCGTCGAATGGCATCCGATACGACTCCAACAGCTGTGTCCTGGCCAACCACGCGCCTATGCAGCTCTTCTTCCATTTGCAGCAGTTTATCGCGCTCACCTTGTAACATACGGGAAAGGGGAATTCCCGTTCGAGCCGCGACAACATTGGCTATTTCGTCTTCAGTGACTTTGTTGCGTAGCAGTGTGAACGGCACTTCTTTTTGATTGTCATCAGCGCTGAGCCGTTTTTCCAGTTCTGGAATGACCCCATACCGAAGTTCGGACATCTTGGCCAGATCCCCTTCACGTTCTGCACGCTCGTACTCAAGTCGGGCTGCCTCAAGTCGTTCCTTAACGTGTTGCACATCGCCTACACTAGCTTTTTCTTGCCTTAAAACTTCCTCAAGATCGGCAAATTCCTTCTCGAGCTCAACGATTGACTCTTCTAAATCCCGCAACCGCTCCTTGGAAGCATCGTCGGTCTCTTTATTAAGTGCTTCTCGTTCCATTTTCAACTGAATAAGTCGCCGCTCAAGTTTGTCCATTGATTCAGGTTTCGAATCCAACTCCATACGAATGCGACTGGCTGCCTCATCCACGAGATCAATGGCTTTATCGGGTAGGAAACGATCGGTTATGTAACGATGGGAAAGCGAAGCCGCTGCGATCAGTGCGGGATCCGTGATTTGAACGCCGTGGTGAACCTCGTAGCGTTCTTTCAATCCACGCAATATCGCAATCGTGTCCTCGACCGAAGGCTCGTCAAGTTGAATAATTTGAAATCGTCGTTCAAGTGCCGCGTCTTTCTCAATACGCTCGCGATACTCGTCAAGTGTCGTCGCGCCAACGCATCTTAGATCCCCTCGGGCTAATGCCGGTTTGAGCATGTTCCCAGCATCCATACTTCCTTCTGCGCTACCAGCCCCGACTAATGTATGGAGTTCGTCAATAAACAGGATCACTTGACCGTCTTGCTTTTGTAGATCTTGCAGCAAGGCCTTCATGCGCTCTTCGAATTCGCCGCGAAATTTAGTCCCGGCAACCATCAACGCGAGATCCAAAGCAAAGACACGCTTGTTCTTCATACCTTCAGGTACTTCGCCACGCACGATGCGTTGTGCGAGCCCTTCGACGACCGCAGTTTTTCCGACGCCAGGTTCACCGATCAATACGGGGTTGTTTTTCGTGCGACGTTGTAGAACCTGGATCGTGCGACGAATTTCGTCGTCGCGCCCGATGACAGGGTCGAGTTTGCCTGCCCGAGCGAGATCTGTGAAATCAACCGTGTATTGCGAAAGAGCATCACGTAGTTCCTCAGCATGCTCGGAATTCACGCTCTCACCTTGACGCATCGCCGCGATGGCTTGTTCAATGCGATCGCGCTTTACACCCGCTGCTTCTAATATGCGAGCAGTCGGTCCGCCTGTTGCCAATACGGCTGGAATGAAGAGTTCATTGGCAATGTAGGTGTCATTGCGGTTCTTCGCCAACTGATCCATCTTTAATAAAACGCGAGTTAGATCACGACTAGGCGCTACCGGGACGGAGCCTTGTACGGACGGCAACTCGTTTACTAACCGCACCGCTTCCGCTTCAATAGCACCGACATCACCATCTACACGTGCAAGGAGCTCTTTGATCCCGGTTTTCTCCACATCAAGCTGTGCCAACAAAATATGCTGAGGCTCAATGAACTGCTGATTCTTCTCGGTAACTAGCTCTTGAGCACGCTCAATGACTGTACGAAACTGCGATGTTAAGCGATCAATGTTCATGGCATACCTCGTAGTTAGGAGCTTTCGTTAGATGACTTTCATCAAAGGTCTACTCTCAATATGAGGCTACTTCATGATCTTTTCAATCGCTTTCTCTACATGACAGGCGCAATTTGAAGCCGCGTTGCATCGCAATCGACAACCTCTACTTCGGTGCCTATATCAATATCTTGCGCGCTACTCACCACCCACATAGAATCGCCCAACTGGACGCGTAACTCGTTACCAGCATCAAGTTTTTCATCAAGGGTAAACCGGCGCCCGACCAGCATTGAAGCTCTGCTCGGCAGCACTTCGCGGTTGCTCGGTTGCGTCGCGCGGAAAAATCTGAAGTACACAACGGTCGCAACCACTGCGACGCATGCATAGATAAAAATCTGGACAGCAATAGCAAGGTCGGAAAATAAATAGGTTAGAACTGCCATTGCAAAGCCCGCGACGGCAGCGCCAATCAAAAAACCAGCTGCGCCGAGTACTTCAGCGATAACCAACACGATAGCCACAATGAGCCAAATCGCTGGTACCCACATAGAATCACCGAACAATTCCATAACCTTCTTCCCGTGTTACGCCGAGGCCGGCGAAGCCGAAGTGCCTAGTGTTTTCGTCAGCTCGCCGATCCCAGCGATCGAACCGAGAATGCTGGTCGCTTCGAGCGGAATCATCATCACTTTATTGTTGCTGGATTTAGCAAGATCGCCTAATGCGTCTACGTATTTCTGCGCTACGAAGTAATTGATTGCGTTGGCATCACCCTGGGCGATCGCATCGGAAACCATCCGGGTCGCTTCGGCTTCCGCCTGTGCGAGCCGTTCGCGCGCCTCTGCTTCGCGCTTCGCCGCCTCCAATTCGCCTTCTGCTTTGAGGATATCAGAGCGTTTTTGTCCTTCCGCGACCTGAATAGCAGCTTCACGTTCACCTTCTGCCTCTAATACAAGTGCACGCTTCTCGCGTTCTGCTTTCATTTGTTTTCCCATGGCCTCGACTAAGTCGGCCGGTGGCGTGACGTCCTTGATCTCTACGCGAGTAATTTTCACTCCCCAAGGATCTGTTGCTTCGTCGACTTTTGAAAGCAACTGTGCGTTGATGCGGTCACGATTCGACAACATTTCATCAAGATCCATTGAACCGAGTACCGCACGAATGTTGGTCATGACTAGATTGCGTGTTGCGTTTTCCAAGTCGTTGACCTGATACGCCGCTTTAGCCGCGTCAAGCACCTGAAAAAAGCACACCGCGTCGGTATTAACCGACGCATTGTCACTCGAAATGACGTCTTGCGGAGGAATATCAAGCACTTGCTCCATCATATTGATCTTCCGCCCTACGCGTTGAATGATTGGAATGACTATGTTCAGGCCTGGAAAGGCAGTACGCGTGTACTTGCCGAAGTTTTCAATCGTCCAGTTAAATCCCTGCGGCACGATACGCACGATACGCATAATGACCACGACGGCAAGAATCAATAGCACAATTGATACGATTAAGCCTTCCATTCAGCTACTCCAATCGTTAATGAAACGAATTATTAACAAAACAATGAAATTATATATTCAAAGAATGAATAATGAGTTTATATTGTGAATAACTCGCATATATGATAAAATTATCGTATTCATGTCGTCATGTCGAGCAACGGTTACGTGAAGTTCTTTGATTCACCTCCGATGCGTGAAACGCTTCACCGCTTACTGCGGTCGCAAATGGCGCTCAAAGGAGTGGACTACAACAGCTTGTCACAGCGACTCGCGATGTTAGGCGTAACTCAAACAGCAACTAACCTGCGATCCAAGATCAATCATGGGACACTCGGCGCACAACTGTTCGTATTCATCCAATTCGCACTGGGGATAGATTCGCTTGAAATGGACGACATCCGCTTGATCTTACGCGATGTTGAGGTTGATCTAGAAAAAAAGGCAGCGGATGAACACTCGTGCAGCCCACAGCCGATGCAAGAGATACCTTTCAATACGAAAGCAGAGACTTACTCGCCTCTAAAAACGAATCAACCCAAGATGCGATAGTAACTCAACCATCATTGAGTTAACCGTAGCCTACGCTAAGACACCCAAATCTAAGATACCAGGAAATAGAAAACGCTAAATAACATCAAAAGAGGTGCAACAGAGCAAGATATGAGATCTCGTCCATCCTACCAGTCGCGCCGAACTACTTGACTCAACTAAACCTATGTAATCTTCTACTCTCTACGCATTGTCAACCTTGACTTTTCATGTAGCCCAGTCAAGTTGGACCACGAGGTCTTTGGTCCGTATTAATTATTGGCACCAGTTGGAATCTGACTAAACGGTATGCCTTTGTCCGGCCGCAGGTCTTGCGGCATACCCAGGACACGTTCAGCAAGGATATTGAGCATGATTTCATCCGAACCGCCTGCGATACGCCCGCCAGGAGCTCCCATAAACGCGCCAGCATACATGCCGTACTCCTCTGCAAGCTCGCCTTGCACAGCCCCAGATAATTCACACAAATCCATGGCAAAAGATGCCATATCCTGCAATTTAGACGCACCTACCAATTTCCCGATGGAATTTTCGGGACCAGGCGTCTCGCCCCGAGACAACGCCGTGAGCGATCGATATCCAGTGTATTTCAGTCCGGATTCTTGACAATACCAATTCGCTAACTTCGCGCGAACGTTACTGTCTTCGATCGCCGGTTTATCATCAATTGTGAGTCGCTGCGCAAGTCGGTATACGCGACCGAAACTCACCCCACCGCCGCCGCCACCGATCGCGGCGCGCTCATTCATAAGGGTCGTTAACGCTACTTGCCAGCCTTGCCCTACTGCACCGAGCCGTTGCTCGTCCGGAACACGTACATCCGTGAAGTAGACTTCATTGAAATTAGCACCGCCACTAATTTGCTTGATTGGTTTGACTTCAATCCCCGGAGAGTTCATATCAAGGAAAAAATAAGTGAGCCCTCTATGTTTAGGAACCTCGGGGTCAGTTCGCAGTACGATGATCCCAAAGTCACTGTAGTGCGCACCCGAAGTCCAAATTTTTTGCCCATTGATAACCCACTCATCGCCATCGCGCTCTGCCTTTGTTCGCGCCGCAGCTAAATCCGAGCCACCAGCTGGCTCGCTAAAGAGTTGGCACCAAATACGTTCACCAGAAGCCAGCATAGGTAGGTGGAAACGCTTCTGATCCTCTGTTGCCCAAGCCATCAGCGTCGGCGCCGCCATACCTTGTCCGATAGCAAAAACACCGCCAGGTACGTTGAATTTAGCTTCTTCCTGACCCCAAATCACATTCTCGATTGAAGTCGCGTCACGACCGCCGTACTCTTTTGGCCACCGGATACATGCCCATCCTGCGTCGTACTTGCGCTTTTGCCATAGTTTAGCTCGTTCAATTTCGTCTAGGCCACGCAACTCATCAGCGGACGGTACATTGGCAGTTAGCCAATCTCTTGCCTCCTGTCTAAACGCCGCTTCTACGGTGGTATCCTTGAAATCCATGACTCTCCTTAAGCCGCTTCTGCCTGATTGCTCCGTTCGTACGCCGCGATCAACCGATCCTGCCACCACGTCTCGCTGCCAATGTTGACAGATAGCAGCTTCGCACGACGATAGTAAAACTGACAATCGAATTCCCAGGTGAATCCCATGCCACCATGGGTCTGGATGTTCTCTTTGGAGGCGAAATAAAACGCTTGGATGGAACTCACGCGTGCAGTGGCAGCGGCCAACGCAAGCTCGGCATTATTCTCATCCAGCGCCCATGCTCCGTAATAACAATTGGATCGCGCTAGCGTGTTTTTAACATAGACATTCGCGAGTTTGTGTTTGATCGCCTGAAATCCAGCTATCGGACGACCGAACGCATATCGATCCATGGCATACGCCTTCGCCTGCTCAAGAGCTGCTTGCGAACCGCCAACTTGCTCCCAAGCAAATAACACCGCGGCCCGATCAAGCAGTTGGTTGGTCATCGCCCAACCACTGCCTGCAGATCCGAGCAATTCAGCGGAAACCGCGTCAAAGGTCAGTCTTGCGTGTGACCGCGATGGATCCAGGGTCGACACCGTATCGCGCTGTACATCCTTCAGGTCAACGAGAAATAGGCTTGCACCATCCCCACTATCGCACTTTGCGACGACCACTGCAACATCCGCAACATCGCCATCCGGTACGGGATATTTCTCACCAGATAAACCGTTATTCGTTGCAACTGTCTTCAACGATGTGGCCGAAGGTCTTCCAGCCCCCTCGCCGAATGCGAAAGTTCCGATCGCATCGCCTGTAGCAATTCGCGGCAGCCAACGTTGCTTTTGCGCGTTGGTGCCAAATTGCATGATTGCCTCACTAGCCAAATATACTGTGGACGAAAATGGAACCGGAGCCAATGATCGACCGAGCTCCTCAGCGAGAACCACGAGTTCGTAGTATGAAAGACCCAAGCCGCCGTGACTTTCCGGTATCACGGTAGATAGCCAACCCAATTCCGCAATCGACTGCCACAGCTGTTTGTCATACGGTTCGTCGCTTTCAAGAATCTTACGCACTGTCGCGGGGGCACAGTTATCGTTCAAAAACGCTTGCGCTTGATCGCGTAATTGGTTTTGTTCGTCGGAAAACTCGAAATTCAAATCGTTTGAGTATTTACGGTTACGTAGCTAGAGACAGGATTTTATTAGCAACGCGAAGCACTTCAAGAGCCAATCAGTCTTGCTGATTGCTGGCAAAAACTCTCAATTTGGTACCTGCAAAGTACGAGTACACTTTCCCCATGAATTACGCGGACCATGGTTACCTTAGAGTTGCTGCGTTTGCCCCACCCGTCGCCATAGCTAATCCATCGCGCAACGCTCAGCAAATCCTTGGAAAATACGAGCTACTTGCCGCTAATGAATGCTCGATTGTCTTAACGCCCGAACTATCACTGACAGGTTACTCCTGCGAAGATTTATTTCTCACCGAAGATCTTCAGCGTGAGAGTACGCTAGCGCTCCTTGCACTTGCCCGCGCAACGAATGCAACGCTCTTGGTCGTAGGCGCACCGTTAAGCCTAATAGATGGACGACTCGTAAATGCAGCGTTCGTACTCGCAAATGGACGCATCTTGGGCGCAATCCCTAAGAGCGCCGTCCCCAACCATGCCGAGTTTTACGAACAACGATGGTTCGTTTCAGGTCAACACATTGACATATCGCACACGCTTAATGGTTTCAACTTTCAAGTCTCAACGAAGCAACTATTTCGCGTTGGCGAGACGTATTGTGGTGTCGAGCTTTGTGAGGATTTATGGACGCCGCAACCGCCGTCAGCTCCGCATGCATTGCATGGCGCCACGATCATACTGAATCCTTCTGCCAGTCCCGAGCAAGTGTCGAAGGCATCGTATCGTCGAGAACTAGTACGCATGCAAAGCGGCGCGTGCATATGCGCTTATCTATATGCCAGCGCTACGGTCTCGGAATCAACGAAAGATGTCGTTTACAGCGGTCAGCTATTAGCGGCGGAAAATGCAGTCATACTAGGTGAAAGCGAGTTATTCAAAAGCAATGCAACGCTCTTAGCGGATATCGACTGGCGTCGGTTACGGCACGAACGTCACGTCAACTCGACATTTCAAACTAGCTCTCGAAACGAGAACTATCGAATCGTGGGCGACGAAACCCAGCCGAAGTTACGCAAGCTGCATCGGCGCGTAGCGACACATCCGTTCGTGCCAGACGACTTGGACACCCTGGACGCTCGCGCAAAAACAATCCTTCTAATCCAAACTCACGGACTAGTAAGGCGTTTGCAAGCAGCCTCAACCGAAACGATGGTCATCGGCTTATCCGGTGGCCTAGATTCAACCCTTGCGTTGTTGATCTGTATTGACGCAAAAAACGAACTTGCGTTGGGGCCGGAGGCTATTTTGGCTGTGACCCTGCCAGGTCCAGGCACAAGTACTCACACCCGAAAGTCCGTCGCACGCCTGGCGACAGCAGCTGAACTATCGTTGCGCGAAATTCCGATTACCAACGCTGTCGACACGCATTTAAAGGATATCGCGCACGAACGCAATGACGATATCACCTTCGAAAACAGTCAAGCGCGGGAGCGAACCCAGATTTTGTTCGATCTCGCGAACCAAGTAAATGGCATCGTCGTAGGCACAGGCGATTTATCCGAACTTGCATTAGGCTGGTGCACGTATAACGCAGACCACATGTCCAACTACAACGTAAACGCCAGTGTGCCGAAGACACTCATCCAATACTTGATGCGCTGGTACATCCAGCATCGAGCTTCATCGGAGCTAGCGGCGGCACTACGCCGCGTTTTGGACACACCCATCACACCAGAATTGCTACCGATGATTGAAGGCAAAATCGCGCAACGCACCGAAGAGTTGGTTGGACCGTACGAGCTGCATGACTTTTTTCTTTATCACTTCCTTCGTACAGGTGCCGATATCGCAAAAATCCACATGTTGGCAAATCTCGCATTCGACGGCGACTACACCACCGCAGAAATCAACCGTTGGATGAGAGTCTTTTTCACCCGATTTCATCGCCAACAGTTCAAACGTACCGTCATGCCACCAGGGCCAAAAGTAGGTACGGTGAGTCTATCTCCCCGCGGCGATTGGCGCATGCCCGATGAAGCGGACTGGAGTCAAATTCTTGAATATGTGGATCAATTCGCTTAAGCGCGCACGCCTTATCACGTTCAGTTCTACACTGTTGATTGCTACGGCGCCTACGATTGCGTCTATATACTGCAATGAAGAAGGCGTGAGACTCGAAGTCTTAGGTTCAGGTGAACTGGCGCTGGATACCGTCCGCGCCACGGGGTCTTACTTAGTTTGGATCGACAATAAAGCTCGTCTGTTAATTAACGCTGGCGCGGGCACTTATCTAAAGTACAAGCAAAGCGGAGCTGAATTCAAAGATTTACAAGCCATACTGACGACGCAGACCGGTATCGAACAAACGGCCGATCTACCTAGCCTGCTCCTTGCTTCGCTCCGCAGTGGCCGGAGCGAACCTTTACCAATCTTCGGGCCTGGAGGCAATGAGACGTACCTTTCAATGACCGAAACGTTCGACCGACTTGCGGGCGAAAACGCCGTCTATCCTGAATTGAAGTCACTTTTTACCTACGCTAGCCCAGCCGGTTATCGAATACGGGTGCGTGACGTCAAGCCGAGCGGGCGGAAACGATGGAGTCAATTTGGTAACGCCGATATGAAATTGTCGGCCATAACGGTGCATAGCGGGAAAATTCCAAGTTTGGCATGGCGCGTTGATATACAAGAGAGCTCACTTGTGTTTACAGGCGAATTCAGTAATCAAAGAGACATAGTCGCAGAATTTGCACAAGAGGCGAACGCGCTAGTCGTTTCGCACCGCTTACCTAGCGGGTCCCGAGGCTTACCCCTGGATTACTATGTAACGCCTGAAGTGATTGGACGCATAGCAGCGAAAGCCAATGTCAAACATATCTTGCTAGGCAGCCGCGGTTGGCGCACATTCGGCCGCGAAAACGCAACGCAAGAAACGATCGCTACGACATTCAACGGTCATCAACTTTATGCAAACGAAGAAGAGTGCTGGGGTTTTTAGAATAGAACACTCGGCCGATCAAAATTAGACTCATATAATTTCAATCTGTTTTAAGCAGATTTAACAAAAATGGGTAAGGGTGATTTACGTACCCGACGCGGCAAAATCAACCGTGGCACATCGGGAAACTCACGAAAAAAAGCAGCTAAATTACGTCGCCAGAAAGCGAAAAAATAATTTAAACAAATTCAACCATAGCGCTTTGGCCACTATTGTAAGAGCGATATGCTGCATCCATAAGTTCAGTTAACTGCAGCGCTTCCTCAATCCCAAAGTCAATCGTAGAACCTTCCGTACATCCAGCGATCCATTGATCAATCGGACTAGTCGAGCGATCAGGAAGATCGTCAACTCTCTGCCAATCTTTCGCATCAATAATATCGGAACGCAATTCGATGCCATGACGAGGCGATAGCATTCGAATGCCACCTTTCGTTCCGTCCAGTTCGAGTGAGTAAGAATCAGGGTACGCCACAAACGATGTTTCGTTGACTGCGATTGCCCCGCTCTCAAACTCAATAACCGATACCGCATTGTCTTCAACAGCTCGTGCTGTAACATTGGTAAAAATTGACGCAACTCGCTTGGGTTTACCTAGAAGCCACCGGGCCAAGTACATTCCGTGTGCGCCTAAATCCATCATCGCGCCACCGCCGCAAGCCTCCGGATCGTAAAAGTGATCCGGCAGCCAATCGCGACTAGAACCGGCATGGGCGATTCGAATTCGAACTAACGTTACATCACCGACTAATCCATCCTCTACTGCTCTTTTCACGAATTTGAGCTCCGGTAGGCAACGTCTTGGAAAAGAAATACAAAACGATACATTCGATCTACGTATCGCTGCTGCTACCTCCCGCGCCTCGTCAACAGTCGTTGTAAGTACCTTTTCTGTAAATATATGCTTTCCTGCATCTGAAGCTGCCACCATAATGTCTCGATGGATATTTGTCGGCGTAACGACGCACACAGCATCGATATCTTCACGCGCTAATAGATCGTCGTATTTCTCAATAAATGGGACATTAAGCTCGGCCGCCCAGGCTGACCCCCGGTCGCTTTGATCATCCCATACGGCAGCCACTTCGGCGGCGGCGTTTCGAGCTATTGCCTGGCAATATTCGTTCGCGTGGACATGCCACCGACTGAGCATTGCAACTCGTAAAGGCATAGATAGAGATTAAAAATCCATTAATTTAGTTAATTTAGCGAGACAATGCAACTCCGAGGGCCATACTAAAAATTCGAGTTCGAACCTGAACCTTGTATCGACGAATCGCTTGTGTCTTCACGCGTCCACGACGCTGCTGATGACTCACCTTCGCTAGCACTAGGCATATTAGTATCAGACGCAGTTGCTGGGGTAACTGGAAAGTAGACCCTACCCTCGGACCTAATCATCTCTTCTTTCATTAATGCACTCAACATATTAGACACGTATTGATGACCTGCCTTATCTGCCTTCATACGCAGATCAGAAATGATTCCGGCTCGTTTCACACCCGTTGGGTGAGCACGAATCGTCTCTAAGATTTTCTCTTTCAGACCCCTACGATTCTTCCGCGTACGACGCACACCAGATGCAGTAGATTCATCTGCAGCTTTGGATTTTTGTTTCCGTCCGAAGGTAGCTTCCATGAATTCTTGAAGCATTTGCTGTTTTTTAACGTTTGCAGCAATTTGCTCATCAATGTTCGCAGTAAGCTTGGCACGTTTTTTCTCAAGTGCTTTCGCATCACTTTTCAATCGCTTCATTTCAGCATTTAGAGCCGATCTTAGCGCCATTTTGAGATATCCACAGTTAATTAATGGTAATTTTACTCTAGTTGCATTACATTTAATGTATTCAAGCTCAGCTCACGATGGAAATGAGCGTATAAACTCATCTGCAGAGGATTCGAATAGGTAACGATTGAGGGGCAATGTAGCTATTGAACGCGAGAACATGACTACGTGGACAAAACAATCCCACAAGAATTATAATACAGCTTCATATATTGGAGATTCCTCAAGCCATGTCGTTGGAAATGTGTATAGATTCCACATTTAACCTAATAATTCGTGTCCACCATGCTTCTGAAATCTAATACGGGATTCTAACGTCAATCGCACGTATACACCATGTAGGCGCTTGTCGTTTTTAAAGAGTAGCGCATCCTGGACATACTCATTCGTCCTAACGCGCTTATCGTAGGTTGCTTCCACGATAGCTTCGAGAAATCGCTATATCGTACGAAGATTGAAGAATTTGGGATAGTCCATGCTGCAAATGAACCGATTTCATCGTAACCTATTGAGAAAGTATCGTGTAGTAACTGCTAAACGACGAAGTTTTGGGGGCCGTCCTCCTTGATTCGTCAATCATTTGACAATATACATTTGAACTGATCCGCGTAAATGAGTTGGTTTACGAGAGGGAGGGGCTATTTACAGAATAGTTGGCTTATGTCAGTGATGGTACGATTTCGAAGCTATTGATCATATGAAGGCCGTCGTGAAAATACACCAGTGATATAGGACACTTATTTCGTAGCCTAGAAAATCGCCTAAAACAGCAGATATGCCCTAAACAAGTGCAAAGCGAACGAAATGATATGACCGCTCTAATGAGTAAAACACTTGCAGTCGCAGCAAGCATACCGAGTTACTGCCGCGAACCGGATACCTATACTCTCAAAGACGGATGCTTGCCTATATCAAAGTTTTATACGCGAGATGATGACGACTTGGGAAAATTCACCAGTCCATGAGCGTACAGCATCAATAGATCGCCTACGACTGCAAAACTGTTTCGCCAACCCGTTTTAACCATGAACGAATTACTGCTCAAAGAAGCTCGCGAGATGCGCGACCTGCTCCGCACGAGAGAGATATCGACAGCCGAATTGCTTACCGCGCATATTGAACATATTCAACGCGTGAATCCATCCTTGAATGCTATCGTCACGGAGTGCTTTGAGGCAGCCATGGCGCAAGCCAAAAAACTTGATGCGACCGGGGAACATACTTCGTTACTATCGGGTCTACCGATCGCCCACAAAGATCTAGTGTCCACAAAAAACCTACGAACTACATTTGGTTCGACGCTCTACCGTGATCATATTCCAAGCCGTAACGACTACATTGTTGACCGCATCCAGCAAGCCGGCGCGATCACTATTGGAAAGACCAATGTACCTGAGTTCGGTGCAGGATCACACACCTTCAATCGCGTATTCGGTCCGACTCGCAATCCATACGATGTAGATCGAACCTGTGGCGGCAGTAGCGGCGGTGCAGCAGTCGCTCTCGCAACGCGAATGACGGCCATCGCAGACGGTAGTGATCTTGGCGGTTCGCTTCGAAATCCGGCTGCGTTTTGCAACGTCATTGGATTTCGACCAACGAATAACGTATTACCGCCATTACTAGATGTTGATCGCACTCGAAACTTAGCCTCCCTAGGACCGATGGCACGCACCATTGACGATATCGCGTTGCTTTTTGAAGCACTCGTAAATGACGTCGCTGACCCCTATTCCCCGCGGGTGTCGCCAACTCCGCTCAGAGATCTACGAATTGCTTTTACCGAGGACTTCGGGAACTTGCCGATAGAACCTAGCATCAAACAATTGATACGCCATGTCGCCGCATGTCTAGAAGAAGCCGGTGCAAAGGTCGAAGAAGCGACACCCAATCTCGCCGAGGCGCGTGACATTTTTCAAGTCCTGCGCGGAGTGAGTTTTCGAAATCGACACGACGCATTGACGCCGCGACAAAAAACTGAACTCAAACCAACCATCTTATGGAATCTTGCAGTTGGCCTTGCCGTAACCAACCAAGACCTTAACCGTATCAAGACACAACGAGCGCAACTACAACATCGAACTGCAGCTTTTTTCCAAGACTATGACTTATTGATCGGTCCAACGACCCAGGTACTGCCATTTCCCATCGCAGTGGAGTGGATCCGCGAAATTGAAGGGGTTCAAATGGACACGTACATTGACTGGATGGAATCATGCAGCTGGATCACCACGACAGAATGTCCTGCTTTGTCCATGCCGGCAGGATTTATCAATGGTTTACCGGTCGGCATTCAACTCATTGCTAAACGGGATGCCGATAAGGAACTCCTACGCATGTCGAAATCGGTTGAAACCCTCATCAGTTCCGCCTGTACGATACCCGATTTATGATGTGGCGACTAACCTGGCAACTCACTACGACGGGTGTACCGATCGAATTCCGTAGCGAGGTCAACCTCGAAGAACTAATCGAGCGCATGCATGCTCGCTCTGTTTGGCGTGTGGTGCGAAAGCGAAGTGAAAACAATAAAGTCGCCTTTCGAGTAAAACAAAATCACTTCGTCGCATTCGTAGTACGCGCGAGCATCTGGATATTGGCACGTCCGGTGTTTTACGCCAAACTAGACACTGTAGAATCGAAACCATCAATTTCAGGTAGATTTCTTTTTCAAAAAATCGTACGCGTCGAGTTTTGGTTGCTCGCGACGATTGCATCCATATTCCAGGGCATTTGGACCTATCGCTTTATCAATCAAGTGATGGCAGGATTGCCGTGGGATCAACTCATCGGTTTCGCTGGTATGCTAGCTCCTGGCGTTCTCGTCACCTTTTGCGCGTTCGCCACACTCAATATGTTTGCGAAGCATAACGCCAAGGATATCGGTTATTTGATGGATACATTCAAGACCATCGCTACTTAATGAAGTCTAGATAGGATGCATCACCTTCGGCTAACGTAAATGAAATTCGACTCTGAAGATCTTTTACCGCTTCGGGGATACCGCCTCGTTTCTGCGGCTGAAAGCGCCAAGTTCGCACGAAGGCGACGGCCGCCGCGTTGAACACATTGGGTGGAGCTGAATTAATCACGCGAATGTTGACTGTTTTGCCTTCAACACTCACATCGTAAGTAACCAGTACCGATCCTTCAACCTTCGCATCTTGCTGCGCTTGCGGATAACTCAATCTACCGCTCTCAAGCAGAATCGGCGGCACTACTCCGACTGAGCAACCACTTAACAAAGCCACAAGTGCGTACTGTGGTCTAAGCCAATATTTCAATCGCATAAAGAGTGTTGCAGTTCTATCGAACAGAGCGGTTTATATGCTATTTGCACCTCGTTACGAACCTAAAATCGACATATCATCCAGGGAGCATGTCATGCAACCCATTTCTGCAGATTCTCACGTGGTCGAAGGACGCGAAGTCTTTACAGGCCTGGCCGAACGTTTTGGAGACGAAGCGCCGCGCATCATGAATGTAGGCGATCAAATTGACGCAATCGTTGTGCCTGCACGGGGCATGCACGGCATAAGCGTCGCTCAAATGGGGATGGCAGCTACGCGCCTTAGTCATAACGGTCCACTAACCCGAAAGCATGGTCATAAACCTGACGTGGCTCATATGCAGAACCCGGAGCTTGTCGCGTTATTTAAGAGCGGCTATGCTGGAATGCGTCCCGGTTTGGTTGACGGTGCACATCGGCATGAAGATCAGAAAATTGATGGCTTAGCCGCGGAGTTCTTATATCCCGGTTATTTCGGTATGTTTGGGATGAAAAACACCAAGCTACTCGTGGCTATCCAGAAGAACTACAACGATTGGCTTCATGATTATGAAACGGCAAGCGAAGGCTGCTTGCACGGACTACCCGCCTTGCCAGTACAAGATCCTGTTGCTGCCATTGATGAACTTAAGCGCGTCATCAAACTTGGTTTCAAAGGTGGTTGCATCCCTTGTACATCGCCGGTCGAACGACCGTATTTCGATGATGCGTACGATGACCTTTGGTCCATAGCCGAAGAGGCGAACTTCCCACTTTCGATGCATGTGGGATGCGGCTCGTATGTACCGCGTGAGTATCGACGTAAGCAACTTCGTCCAGATGGCATCGCCGGTTATGCAAGTGCTCAGCACACCGTGCAGTCCACGATTATCGAATTCATGTGCCGAGGGGTATGTGAGCGGCATCCAAATTTAAAGATTGTCGTTGCGGAATTTAATGCTGGCTGGATTGCTCACTGGCTTGATCGAGTTGAACAAGGTTTACAACGCGAGCGACGCACCATGGCCGAGCCTTACGTGGAACCTCAACCGCACGAAGTGTGGCATCGACAATTCTTTGCGACCATTGAAGACGATCAAGCAGCATTGGCGACTAGGCATCTCATCGGCGTTGACAACTTAATGTGGGGGTCGGATTACCCTCATACCGACTCTACTTGGCCATGTTCCTTAGAAGTGCTCGACGAAATGTTTGACGGGATTGATGCGAATGACCGAGAAAAGATCACCCGTACAAATGTCGAACGTTTGTACGGGTTAACCAATTAAAGCGCTTTAATCAGACTGTATCCATGCTTTAAATTCGTCAACCAAGTGAGTTAAACGGTCACTTAGCTCGAATTGTTCGACTGCGCGAGTTAGATTGTCGCCATGCGACACCACCTTGAAATACGAATCGCCTCGTAAATGATCTGCGAGAAAACGCACGCCTAACATGAAACTCATGTGAGCCGGCGCCTGGGCAAATGTATCAACAACACCTGAGTCGATTCGATAGCGCCGCTTGAAACCTTTGGTAACCATGCGCAGGCGTGTTCGATCTTTCGATAGATCCTTCGTTCTAGTTAACGTCGAACGGACGAGATCACCGAAATCCCACGCCGGATGACCCCACATCATCGTATCCAGGTCTACGATGCTCTTGACGTGAGGCGTTGTCAACTCAAACAACAGGTTGTTCACTTTGCAATCGCCATGAATGACCTGGAACTCGTCTTGATTGAAGTGCGCCACCGTCGAACGTCTTGAGTTTACGAAATTGAACCATCTTTGCGTTTCGGATGTTGGGTTTTGAGCATCCAATTCCTGTAGATATTGATTGATGTCGTGGAAGCCAAGAATCACAGGATCAGGACGCTTATCGCTAGTTTGAAGTTTGGTTAAAAAGCAGCCGAACGCCTCGCCAGCCGCCACACACAGTTCCACAGGTAGCACATCAAAACTGCGAGCTTCTATATAGGGGGTCGCACGCCAAATCTCACTCTCGACGCCAACCACAAAATCTTGGCCATCCGAGGCAATCATGCGCGAAGGGACCAAATTGTGAATGGCAGAATCTAGTTTTCGGCGGTTGCTCAATACCGCTGAGACATCAAAGATGCGCGCGTTGATGCGCTGCAGCACGATTTGCTCACCAATCACAAAAGTATCGTTGATGTAGCCCTTGGTGATTTCACGGACCGAACCGGTCGTACCGAATTGTGCGGCGATCTTTCGAATCGCGTCATGCAAGATCGGCGCTGCCACAGGAATGAGGTACTCTCCAACAGGGTCGGCCAAGGACATGTCTGCAGGTCGCTTCCCCTCGTAGATTTCCGCCAGCCGCAAAAGATTTCGGCTTAGCCGACGAAGCTCGGATATATCTTGGTCTTGTATCTCACCGTGTTCGAAATCGGCCGCCTGACGTTTCCATTTTTCACACCATGCACCGAGCGAATCGCCAGCTTGCAACGAAGCAACGACCCGTCTCGCTTCCAAACTCTCCGGCGGCAGGAAATCAACCAACCGATCCAACTTCGTATGAATGTCATACGGTCTCGTAAAGGAGCTTTCGACCTGCCCCGAGGTGCGTGCGCGAACACGTGGCATGCCGATCAATCTGGCATACCACTTAATCGGTTCAAGTTGTTCGATCAATGGTTTCATCTGAGCCTGAAGCCGATTGGCTGGGACTTTACCGAGATCCGCAATCTGCCATCGTTTGCCCCAATGACTTAAACTACATTCCAGTCGTCGGTACATTGATTCATGGTTGAGCGCTCGGGCGCCGGCCCATAGTCGCTCTGCGATAGCTGGCATGCGACTCCACACGCGGGTGTGCAGCGTATCGGCATCAACCATTTCACTCCACATACAAGCTTCACCCCCTATCGTGCGACCGCCGTGGCGACGAGCTAGTGGCGGAACCTTGCCGAAATCGAACTGCCATTGCAGACCTTCATGTATGTGGGCTAATCGTGAATCGTTTGCGGTTTCCTTCTGTGCGACCGCCATAGCCGCTGTTGACATGCTTGGTTCAAAGCGATAGTGATAGTCGGCCGGAAAAAATAGATCCAAGTAATACGGCGAAGACACGATTGTGGTGTGCCCACTACGAATGGCTGCCTCCGTGGCGTTTGCCCCTCGCCAAGCTTGAATGGTCATTTCCTGCGGCAGTTCTTCTGCCAGGATCTCGTCCCATCCAATCGTACGTTTGCCAAGCAATGCGAGGTGTTGATTCAGTTGTTTTACAAACCATGTTTGCAGCTCATGCGCGGATTGCATACCGCGATCCTTCATCCACCGTTGAATACCTGCGTTTGAGTCCCACCAAGTCGAATTGACTTCGTCGCCTCCCAGATGTATGTACTGATCTGGGAAGATATCGCACAATTCAGTGAAAATCTGCTTGACCGCATCAAGCACTTCAGGACGCGTCGGATCCAAACACGCTTCGTGTACCCCGAACTGCGTGGACGGCTCAGGCCGTTCACCGGCACCCCACGCCGGATAAGCCGCTACCCAACTAGTCGTGTGCCCGGGTACGTCCAATTCCGGCACGATACGAATCGCCCGATCAGCCGCAAAATCAACTAAGGATGCCAGTTCGTCACGCGTGTAGTGCGGTTCGGCAGCAAGTCGCGAATAACTTTCGCTCGCAAATCGACAAGCTTGGTCATTCGAAAGATTTAAATGGAGCGTATTCAGTCGGTAGCAAGACATCAGTTCGATGGTCTCTTTGAGCGTCGCGATCGGGATGAAATGCCGACTAGTGTCGATCATTAAGCCTCGCCAGGGATAGGCTGGTTCGTCAGAGAGAACGCAATGCGGCAAGGTTCCATCTTGCGAAGCGAGCGCTGCCAGGGTACTGCATGCCGTTATTGCGCCCCATGTCGAAACGGCTTTAATGCCAATACCATCATGGTCAACTTCAAGTTCATACGACCAGTTGTTTTCAAGCTGTGGGTACCCGGCTATAGACTGCTCAAGCTGCAAGTTAATAGGAAAATAATCTAACTCAAAGCGCCGCAACGCTGCAATCACGCGGGGATCCTGACTACCCGCCACCGGTCGTGTGGAAGATTGCGGGCGAAGCCGACGCGTCTCGTCAAAGGAACGTAGGTTTCGGACGCTAGGAATTACGGCATCAAGCCAGGATGGCGTGAGTTGTGCCGACGTCAATCTGATCGCTGCCGAAGGAAGGCAATCATCTCAAGCGCCGCAGCTGCAGCTTCTATTCCTTTGTTGAACTGGTCGTCCGAGGTGCGCTCAATAGCATCCGAAAGGTTGTACACCGCAATGATTTCGTTGATCACAGGCACCTTGAATTCAACGGAAACGCGTTGTAACGACTGCGTCGTAGCATGAATGATCATGTCGAAGTGCGCTGTCTTACCTTTTTCGACAACGCTTAGACACACGAACGCATCGTACTTAGTTTCATCTACTAACGCGCGAACGGCAAGGGGCATTTCGAGCGTTCCGGGCAACATGTACTCACACACAGTGTCAACTCCGTGGTCAAGCAATATTTGCTTACATGCCGAACTCATATTGGTCACTAAATTTGCATGCCACTTGGATTTGATGATTGCAACTGCACCGCCATCCACCCTTGGCATGGACGATTGGATAGTCTGGGATACTGCCATAGTTACTCGGCCGTCAGGGTTAACCGAAGTTCATCGCATCCGCCACGTACGAAACCGAATCGCTCCAAAAAACCACAGCGAGACCTACGAACAATGACCTCCCGGCCACCCTTCGACTCAATCATGCCGATAGCGTGCGCCAGCATCCAGCTCCCTAACCCGCGCTGTCGGTGTGAGCAAACCACTCCAATAGCCTCAACGGCATACTGTAAAGGCGATAAGCGTTTGAACAGATAGGCGGCTACAACCTCGTTGCCATTTTTCGCCACGCGTATATTGTCGAGATCAATAGGCGCGTCATCGCTTAGCTCAAGCAGCTTCGTTGGAATTTCATCCTCATGAGGACGAGAGATTGGGTAGTCACGTGGGTGTTCGGGTAGCCCTACTGCTGCAGATGTCCTTAGCTTTCCAGTTCGCGTGTTCACCGTGCGTCCCCGCGCAATGCGCGTATTTCATGATGTAATACATCGGCGGTCGCATCTTCTGGCGGTAGTGTATCGCCAACCGACACTCGAACGCGTTTAGACAGTTTTTTCCGACCCTCAGATTTAGAAAAATAGCTTCCCCACATACCGCCAAGTGCTACTGGCACGACAGGTACCGGACTCTCGCGCAAAATACGCTCAATGCCCCGTTGGAACGGCAATATTTCGCCTGTTGGCGTCAATCGTCCTTCTGGGAAAATGCAAAAGATCTCGCCTCGTGACAACCCCTCTTTGATCTTTTCAAAAGCCTGCTCGTATACCGTCTCATCCTTTTCCTTCGTTGTGATCGGCACAGCACCACCAATTCGACACACGAATCGGACCACAGGCAAGTCGTAGTAGTAACGGTCCATTACAAATCGTAAGGGGCGACGAATGGCCCCTGCAAGCAACATGAAATCTACATAGGTTACATGGTTACATACGAGCACCGCAGGCCCCTTTTCGGGGATTTTGTCAAGATCCGTGTGTTCGACACGATAAACCGAATGACTCACCAACCAAACGATAAAACGCATGACAAATTCCGGCACCGTCACGACTATATATAGCGTGACGAAGGCCGTTAACACTGCGACGAGCAGAATTAACGAAGGAATATCCTGCCCTAGTACCGTTAGCCACAAGATAGATATACCGGCTCCGAGCACGATCGCACCGGAATTAAGCACGTTATTTGCCGCGATGACTCTTGCCATCTTGTCCGGCGGTGTTCGACTCTGGATAAGCGATTGCATCGGTACTACGAATACGCCAGCCGAAATACCGATAAACGCTAAATCAATAAGTAAACGTGGGACGCCGTCGGCAGCAAGAAATTCAAACGCTCCACGCACCGCGACTGGCTCGATAGCGCCAATACTGAAATAAACATCAATACCCCAGATACTCATTCCTGCCGCACCGAGCGGCACTAATCCAATTTCAACCTTATTACCACTAAGGCGTTCACAGATCAACGAGCCGATCGCAATCGCAACCGTAAACACGACTAGAAGCACAGTCACTACTGTGCCGTCACCATAGAGATATTCTTTCGTAAGGTTGGGTACTTGCACCAGAATGACGGAACCTAGCAGCCAGAACCAAGACACACCCAATACGCAACGGAACACAGCCTTGCGTTCCATCGAATAGCGAATGAGATTGACAGTTTCGGTAAAGGGATTCCAGTTGATCGTTGCGTTTGCAGAGGCTGGTGCGGGTGCAATCCGCAGACACGCAATGAAGCCAAGCATTGCCGTCAAAATCACTGCAACCGTTACCCAGAGGTTTACTTGGGTTATACCGCCTAACAGATCTGAATTGCCAAGTACGCCGCCAACGATCATTCCAAGCAAAATCGCAACGAATGTACCCATTTCGATCATGGCATTACCGCCAACGAGTTCGGCAGGATGTAACTGCTGTGGCAATAACGAGAACTTCAAGGGGCCGAAGAATGTAGACTGTACCCCATATAGGAATAGCACCGCGAGCATGGCCACAAGGCTCTGCGTAAATAACGCAACGCCGACAAGTAGCGCAACCACAATTTCAGCCGCTTTCACGACTCGAACCAGCTGCGCCTTATCGTAACGATCGGCTAGCGCACCGGCGGTCGCAGAAAACAGAAAGAACGGCAGAATGAACAATCCTGCAGCAAGGTTGTTGAGCAAATCGGTGTCGTACGACAGTGCAACCGAACTGAATGCAAATAGCATTAACAGTACTTGTTTGTAGACGTTATCGTTGAAAGCGCCGAAAAACTGCGTAATGAACAACGGCGATAGTCGACGAGTGCCGAGCAAAGCAAACTGCCGAGCAGGTTTTTTGACGTCTAAACCAAGTTCAACCATAGATGCTCATTTACTACGCAATCGCTTCGCTGAGGCGTATAGATTACTTGATTAGACCGTAATCAGTACTGATTTATCGATCTAGTCACGATGGAAATTTAACAATAAAAGCCACACACATTGGCATCACGACCAGCCCCAATCCCCGCTACCTAGGGCTTTGCCTTGTTGTATATGGCAGGGAGGGGATGTCCGAGATTATTCCACATTTGGTTGGCAAATGTCGGACTATATCTGATGTGTCGCGTCAAAAAGTCGGGTCAACCATCCGACGAACTAATGGGAGCAAACGCGTAAGCTTTTTCGAACTCGGTCGAACCCGAATGAGCTCCTGCAAATCATCTCTGGTTAGTGCGGGTTGATTTACCAGACAAAACAGGCCACCGAATCTATGGATGAAACATTGCAAACGGGCAAGTAAGCGTACGCTGATATCGCGAGCAATTTCACCTTCCTTAACTAACTTTGTGATCTGGCGTTCATTACCTCGAATTTCCTCCTCAATATCGAATGCATTAAGTGGGTCTTGATCAAGCAACCGAAATAACTGCAATCGCAATTTCTCCTCTTCATTGACGATTTGACGGGAGCCTGCGGCGGAAGTGGTGTCCGCTAACAACAACGATTGAATTTCGTCGTATAAACCGCGTTTTGAACCGAAATAGTGATAGATCATCCGTTTATTGATACCAGCTGTTGTCGCAATCTCGTCTATCCTCGCCCCCCGATAACCTAATTTCGAGAAAGCTACGACGCCAGCTCGAATAATGTTATCGCGCGATGTCGCGTCCTCATTCGTTTTACATGAAACGCCTTCTAATTGCAGGAGGGATTGCTTAAAAGCCAGCCCTCCCGCATACCCCACGAGAAAGCCGTTTGCACCGATGACTCGATGGCAAGGGATGACAATGGCGAGCGGATTACGATTGTTGGCAAGCCCGACCGCTCGTGCAGCTTTTTCATTGCCAATTCGTTTTGCGAGCTCACCATAGGTCACGGTCGCCCCGTACGGGATCTCTTGCAATGCCTGCCATACACTACGTTGAAAACTCGTTCCCTTGTCGCCTAAGTCAATCGGAAGTCTGAATTCTTGTAGATGACCATTGAAGTACAAGTCAAGCTGTTCAATCGTTTTGGCGAGCCGTTTTTCGTTATACACCAAAGGCTCAGTAGGGAAAGCTTGCGGATTCAATACGCACTTTTTAGTTACTGTTTCACCAGAAGGTAGTGATGGATCATTGAATAGTATGGCTCTTAGGCCTTTTTCCGAAGCACAAACAGTTATCGGACCGAAAGGCGACTCGTATCTCGTTGTAAAAATCATCTTTTGGTAACTATCTAGTTACATTCCCGAAATTATAGTGAAGATAAGAATATGTTGACCATGGAGATAGAGTCGCTGCACGAAAAAGTACCGTGGAAGTGTAGTCCTCAATGGAAGCTGATCTCACTAAAACGATGTTAGGAGTCGTTTAGATTTTTTACCCTTCAACAGTATTATTCCCTGTTGCACAAGTTCTCTCGCCCATGACTTCTACCCACGATACGATTGCCGTTCGCGGTGCACGCACGCATAACCTTCAGAATATCGACGTCAATCTACCGCGAGACAAGCTAATCGTTATCACCGGACTCTCCGGTTCAGGTAAATCTTCCTTAGCCTTCGACACCCTCTATGCCGAAGGACAACGGCGTTACGTTGAATCGCTGTCAGCGTACGCAAGACAGTTTTTATCGGTGATGAACAAACCTGATGTTGACCATATTGATGGGTTATCGCCCGCGATCTCTATTGAACAGAAGTCAACATCGCATAACCCCCGATCGACTGTTGGCACGATTACCGAAATATATGACTACCTACGCTTGTTGTTTGCGCGCGTTGGCGACCCACGCTGCCCTACGCATGGACACAAGCTCGACGCTCAAACGATTTCGGAGATGGTTGACCATGCACTTGCATTCCCGGAAGGTACACGAGCCATGGTACTCGCTCCGGTGATTGAAGATCGTAAAGGCGAACACGAACACGTATTCGCGGAACTCGCCGGTTCGGGTTATGTTCGCGCCCGCATTGATGGCATTGTGGTTGAGCTCGACTCGAAACCTAAATTACATAAGAATCGCAAACACACCATTGAAGCCGTAGTAGACCGGTTCGTCATTCGACCGGATAACCAACAACGCCTAGCAGAAAGTCTTGAAACAGCACTAGAACTTGGCGAGGGTCGCGCACTACTCGCAGGTATAGACGATAGTCAAGCCATCCCTGAAACCATCTATTCCAATCGGTACGCGTGTCCAGAGTGCGGGTATGCCATCAGTGAGCTCGAACCGCGCATGTTTTCTTTCAATAGCCCACACGGTGCATGCTCCAAGTGTGATGGGCTAGGTACTGAGCAGTCGTTCTCACCCGAACGCGTGATCGTCGACCCCACTCTATCGCTGGCGGACGGTGCGTGCATGGGCTGGAATCGCAACACGCGTCACTATTACCACATCTTCACCAAACTGGGCGCTCATTACGGCTTCGATGTTGACAAAGCATGGCATAAACTACGAAAAGCCCATCGCGACATCGTCTTATACGGATCTGGCGAAGAAAAGATTGACTTCAGTTTCAAACTTCGCAACGGTCGCGTCATTCCGCGCACTCACCCCTTCGAGGGCGTGTTACCCATGCTGAAAAGGCGTTTACTTGATACCAGTTCTGACAGCATCCGCGAACACTTGGCTAATTTAATGACTACTACACCTTGTTCGGAGTGCGGCGGCTCGCGTTTGCGCGAGGAATCTCGCAACGTATTTATCGAAGATCAAAATATTGACCGAATCACGAGTTACTCAATCGGTCATGCGCTTGACTACTTCAACCACCTTGCATTTTCAGGTCAACGCAAATTCATCAGCGAAAAGATCTTGATCGACATTCGCGCTCGATTGCAGTTTCTCAACGATGTGGGGTTGAACTACCTCACACTTAATCGAAGCGCTGGTACGTTATCGGGGGGCGAAGCACAACGCATTCGACTTGCCAGTCAGATCGGTGCTGGGCTAGTTGGAGTGCTCTACATTTTGGACGAGCCTTCGATTGGTCTACACCAACGCGACAATGGGCGACTGATGCGCACGCTGAGTCACTTGCGTGATATCGGTAACACCGTTATCATCGTAGAACACGATGAAGAGGCTATCCGCACCGCGGATCATATTGTCGACATTGGCCCGGGCGCAGGGATTCACGGCGGCAAAATCGTTGCACAAGGCACGATTGAACAAGTCAAACAAGTAAAGACATCAATTACAGGCGATTACTTAGCATGCCGCCGAGTCATTGAAATACCGCCTACACGCACGCCGTACAATCGAAAACGCATCCTCAAAATAACTCATGCGAATGGCAACAACCTATCCGGCATTACAGCAGAAATCCCCATCGGCCTGTTTACTTGTGTAACTGGTGTGTCCGGATCGGGTAAATCGACATTAGTAAACCAGACTCTGTATCCCATTGCAGCTCGCGAACTTAACAAAGCTACCTCATTAGTTCCAAAGAGCTATGACAAGTGCTCCGGTCTTAAACATTTAGCGAAAGTTGTCGAAATTGACCAGAGCCCAATCGGTCGTACACCTCGATCAAATCCAGCGACCTACACACAGATGTTCGGCCCAATTCGCGATTTGTTTTCTCGAACGCAAGAAGCGCGAGCCCGCGGCTACAAACCCGGTCGCTTCAGTTTCAACGTCAGGGGCGGCCGTTGCGAAGCATGCCAAGGCGACGGTTTGATCAAGGTAGAGATGCATTTCCTACCTGACGTCTATGTCCGTTGCGATGTTTGCGAGGGTAAACGTTACAACCGTGAAACCTTGGAGGTTAGGTACAAAGGTAAAAACATCCACGAGGTACTTGACATGGATGTCGAAGAGGCCGCTGACTTCTTTTCAGCCATTCCCATCATTCACCGAAAGCTCCAGACCCTCATGGATGTCGGTTTGTCGTATATTCGTTTAGGACAAAGCGCTACCACACTATCCGGAGGTGAAGCACAACGAGTCAAACTGTCTCGTGAACTCTCTAAAACCGATACTGGCAATACGCTATATATTCTTGATGAGCCCACGACAGGGTTACACTTTTACGATATTCAGCATTTATTGAATGTGTTACAACGGCTACGCAATCGGGGTAACACGGTGGTCGTCATCGAACATAACTTGGACGTTATTAAGACCGCTGATTGGGTTATTGATCTGGGCCCGGAAGGTGGCTCTGGCGGCGGCAACATCGTCGCAGTAGGTACGCCAGAAGAATTAGCTGAAAATCAACAATCCTATACCGGTAAATATTTAAGGTCCGTATTGAGACCGGTTGAATTGCAACAAGCAGCCGGTTAGCTAGTCGTCAAGGTTGAACGACGGTTTGTAGAACAAGCGGAGTCAAATAGACTGCTTGGTCACACGTCAATCTGGCTAGATCATAGATCACCCAAAACGATTGGAACCCGTCCCGCTTCGTCACAACAAGCGTGCATATTTGACTTGACACGCGGGAATAAACTTTAATCGCTGGCGTATACCTAGTTAGGGCGCAAGATTTAGTAAGAGCGTATCCTAAGGCTTTCGCTCTCTGCTATCCGTATCCGTTTCAACCGATTTGTCCTCCCCGGTCACACGCTGACTATCACTCGTATCGGATCCTTCAGTACCCGGGGACTGATTCGTCGCAGACCCTTCGCTAGTAACGGTTCCTTGTGTATCGCTCCTCGCGGAGGAGTCCGGCGACTCTACCGATTCAATGGGTGGCGCTTTCTCTTCTTCCGCGGTCTCCTCGCTACGCGAATCAACCAATTGCATATACGCAACCATCGCAGCGTCGCCTCGCCGATAGCCAGCCTTGAGAATACGGGTGTAACCGCCTTGGCGTTCCAGGAAACGCGGACCAAGATCCGAAAACAGTTTACCTACTGCAGCTTTACTCCGAAGCTTGGCGAATGCGCGACGGCGATTTGCCACGGAATCCGTTTTACTCAGCGTGATCAACGGCTCGACGTATCGACGAAGTTCCTTCGCCTTTGCAACCGTCGTCTTGATGTTCTCATGCTCAATCAAGGACACAGACATATTCGACAACATCGCTTTACGATGGGCAGATGTCCGATTGAGATGTCGGCCGCTTTTCTGATGTCTCATACTCGATTACCTTTGATGTACAACTCGACCGACGACTTAATTAGCTCTGTTTCGCCATGTAATCGGGCACATCCATACCAATATGAAGCCCCATGACCAACAACGCATCCTTGATTTCCTGCATGGACTTGCGACCGAGATTCGGTGTTTTCATCAAATCCGACTCTTGCCTACTCACTAGATCGCCTATGGTTTCAATGCCTTCGGAACGCAGTGCGTTCAAGGCACGGACGCTCAACGTTAGGTCATCAATTGACAGGAAGAATTCCTTGGGTACCTCCTCAACGTTCGTATCGGCAACCGCGGTCGCTGCAGTCGGTAATAAACCTACATCGACAAATGCACTTAACTGCTGTTGCAAGATACTCGCTGCCCGTGGAATAATCTCCTGTGCATCAACGGTACCGTTCGTCTCGACTTCCAGAATAAGTTTGTCTAAATCGGTCCGTTGCTCCACCCGCGTGTCTTCAACGCGATATATCACTCGTTGAATAGGGCTGTAGCTGGCATCAAGCATAAGATGTCCAGTCGTCACGGTCTCGAAATCGTCGCCCTGATCGCTAGCAGGCACGTAACCACGACCTTTAGTTACCGTAGCTTCTAGATAAATCTCGCCCTTCTCTCCTAATGTGCATATGAGATGATCGGGATTCGCAATTTCGACGTTAGCATTATCTTGAAAGTCCTTTGCAGTGACTTTCACTTCCTTCTTCGCAAGTCCCTTCGCGTTCAAGCGTAGTACTGCAGTCGGCTGAGTTCCGTTAAGACGCACGCTGACGCCTTTAAGATTCAAGAGAATATCAACGACATCTTCGTAAATACCTTCAATATTCGAGTAAGGTTGCTCAACGCCATCAATCTTGACCTCTGTAATCGCGGTGCCTGGCATGAAACCTAGAATAATGCGCCTCAACGCATTACCTACCGTGTGCCCCATACCGCGTTCGAATGGCTCTAATACCACTCGAAGCGCAAGCTTCGGATCCATGCCATCAATGGACTCAACGACCATTTTGGCAGGCGTTAATAGACTATCAATTTGCTGCAGCGCCGTTACGCCACCCTGATTTTCGGCATCTACTGCCGTGTTGTCGTCGGCACTGTCGTCTTTGATCTGAGACGCTTCTGCTGTCATGTATATGCTCTTCCTCTCAAGATTCTGCTGTGATGGGTTGTAGCGTCAATCCGGCTTTGGGCAGCGTATAGCCCGTGGCACCCCGTTTAACGCTACTTGGAGTAATGCTCTACGATCAAATTTTCTTGAATTTCGTGAGGTAGTTCTTCGCGGTCCGGGTAGCGCTTAAAGACGCTCGACTGATGCTCTGCATCCACGTCAATCCAATCAATCGGTGCTCGTTGTTCGGCCAGTTGCAACGCAACTTGAATACGAACTTGACCGTTGGCTCGAGCTCGAACTTTGACCATATCGCCTTCCCGTACCTGATAGGAGGGAATATTCACGACATTGCCATTTACTTCAATTGATTTGTGGGACACTAGTTGCCGCGACTCCGCGCGTGTGCTCCCAAAGCCGGAGCGATAAACGACGTTATCCAGCCGACACTCCAATAAGCGTAGCAAATTAGAACCTGTTGCACCTTTCTTTTTATCGGCTTTCTTGTAGTAATTACGAAATTGGCGTTCCAACAATCCGTAAAGACGCTTCACCTTCTGCTTTTCGCGCAATTGAATCGCAAAGTCGGATTGACGACCGCGGCCCGCGTTGCGTCTTAGGCTCGGTTCGCCGGGCTTCTTCCCTTCCTTGCACTTATCCGAGAGTGCGCGCACGCCGCTCTTCAAATAAAGATCCGTGCCTTCACGCCGCGACAACTTAAGTTTCGGTCCTAGATACCTTGCCATATTCGAATTCCCTTAAATGCGACGACGCTTCGGTGGCCGACAACCGTTATGCGGCAACGGTGTGACATCTGTGATGGTATTGATGCGCAAACCTTCTGCATGCATGGCGCGCACCGCAGACTCTCGACCTGGGCCTGGGCCCTTCACGTACACATCAACGCTCTTCATGTCGAACGCGTCAATAACCTGCCGCGCCACAAATGACGCCGCCTCCTGAGCCGCGAAGGGCGTACTCTTGCGCGAGCCTCGATAACCCGACCCGCCCGCGGTCTTCCAACCGAGTGTATTGCCTTGCCGATCAGTAATCGTAATGATCGTGTTATTGAATGACGCATGCACATGCGCCAACCCGTCAGAAACCGAACGCCGACCACGACGTCGAGTCGACGATTCGCGTCTATCCCCTCTTGCCATGAGCTAGCCTCTGTTCACCTTTCGACCGCGTCGAGTACGCGCGTTGGTTTGCGTACGTTGACCTCGCACAGGCATACCGCGTCGATGGCGGATGCCTCGATAACAACCTAAGTCCATCAAGCGTTTGACGTTCATATCTTGTTCGCGCCGCAAATCCCCTTCAACGTTCAACTTCGAGACTTCATTACGGAGCAAATCCACTTCCGATTCGCTGAGGTCAGCGATCCTACTATCTGCGTTCACGCCTACATTGGTGCAAAGCTGCAACGCAGTCGTACGCCCTACGCCATAGATGTAGGTAAGCGCAACTCTCGCTTGCTTCCTATCCGGGACGTTAACACCCGATATCCTTGCCATGAGCCTAACCTTGCCGTTGTTTATGTTTCGGGTCGTCACAAATGACGTACAGTACGCCACGTCGCCGCACCACTTTGCACTTCCAACACATCTTCCTGATAGATGCCCGTACTTTCATGTCATTCCTCGTGACGACTCACCGCCGCCGATAGTTGCGTAAATTGGATTTCTCCATGAGCTTGGCGTATTGACTAGACATCAAATGTGCCTGCACCTGCGACATGAAGTCCATGGAAACGACCACAACGATCAATAGCGCTGTCCCACCAAGTTGAAATGTAATGTCAAAGAACACGATCATGAATTCGGGTAACAAACACACCAAAGTCACGTAGAGTGAGCCGAACAGAGTTAAACGCGTAATGATGTCGTCAATATGGTTGGTGGTCTGTACCCCAGGTCGAATGCCGGGAATGTAAGCCCCCTGCCGTCTTAGATTGTCTGCGACATCCTTGGGATCGAAGACGATCGCCGTATAGAAAAAGCTGAAAAAAATGATGCCTGCCCCGAACAGCAGGATATACAACGGTCGTCCCGGGCTCAACTCCAACGCGACATCTTGCAACCAACCCATCCCGACGCCTTGACCAAACCATTGCGCCATAGACGCCGGCGCCAATAGCAAACTTGAGGCAAAAATCGCCGGTATCACGCCAGCCATGTTTACTTTCAATGGCAAATGCGTCTGCTGACCTTGAACCAAGTGCCGTCCTTGCTGGCGTTTCGCATAGTTCACGGGTATGCGGCGCTGACCACGCTCAATAAAAACGACGAAGCCAATCACGACAATGGCGAATAAGCCGACGGCCAACAATGCCACAATATTGGTCGTACCTTGCCTGGCAGCCTCAAACGATTGGCCTACCGCCGCAGGGAAGCCTGATACGATACCCGCAAAAATCAACAGCGAGATGCCGTTGCCGACGCCACGTTCAGTGATTTGCTCGCCAAGCCACATCATAAACATGGCGCCCGTTACCAATGTCGTAATCGACACAAAGTAAAACCCAATGCCTGGATCAAACGGTAAACCTTGTGCAGCGATACCGCCGGTCATCGCGGTGCCTTGCACCAATGCGATGAACAGGGTACCGTATCGAGTGAATTTAGTGATCTTGCGGCGACCCGCCTCGCCCTCGTTTCTGAGCTGCTTCAGCGAAGGGTACATCATCGTCAGCAAATTCATGATGATGCTGGCCGTGATATACGGCATGACGCCCATAGCCAGAATGCTCATGCGCTCAAGCGCACCGCCCGAGAACATATTGAACAAGTCAAGGATGCCACCTTGATTCGCTTCGAACAAGTCTGCTAGTCGATCAGGATTGATTCCAGGTACAGGGATATGCGTACCGATCCGATAGACTAGCAGTGCGAACAGTACAAATAACAGCCGATTGCGGAGTTCGGTTAAACCGCTCTGTACCCCAGCTAACGGAGGCGCTACTGTTGCCAAAATTCCGCGTCCTTAGCCTTCGACGGAACCGCCAGCCGATTCAACGGCCGCTTTCGCCCCTGCGGTGACCTTGAGGCCCTTCACGTTCAATGGCCGATCTACGCTACCCGATAGGAATACGCGTGCGCGCTTGGTCCGTCGCGGTAAGATGCCCGCCGCTACTAAGGTTGACAACGTCACTTCGTTTCCCGCCACGGCATTCAATTCGCTAAGGCGAACTTCCTCTGTAGTGCGGCTTTTGAGCGATTTGAACCCGAACGTCGGTACGCGCTTTTGCAGCGGCAATTGACCGCCCTCAAAGCCAAGTCGTACACCACCGCCCGTTCTGGAATTTTGACCTTTGTTACCCCGTCCACACGTACCGCCCTGGCCACCGGATGCACCGCGTCCGACGCGTTTGCGCGCGCGCCGGCTGCCGTTCGCCGGCGAGATGTCGTTCAACCGTATGCCCATGCGCTTACGCTTCGCCTTCTTCTACGTTTAACATGTAACGGACTCTGTCGATCATGCCTCTCGTCGCAGGCGTATCCTCTACCGTGATCGACTGTCCAATGCGCCGCAGACCTAAACCTCGCACACAAGCCTTGTGGTTACGCAGCCGCCCGATCTGACTCTTAGTGAGTGTAACCGTCAGCGTTTTTTTGTTTTCCGGCATGAACCTAGCCTAATACTTGTTCGACCGTCAATCCACGTTTGGTCGCGATCATTTCAGGAGAGTTGATCCGACGTAAACCATTGACGACAGCTACCACGACATTGACCGGGTTTGTAGAACCGTAACACTTTGCTAACACATCGCGTACGCCAGCGGCTTCTAGCACAGCTCGCATCGTACCGCCGGCGATGATTCCGGTACCTTCAGATGCCGGGCTCATAAAAATTTTTGACGCACCGTGCTTTTCGGTAACGGCATACCACAAAGTGGTGCCGTTCAGCTCAATATCAAACATGTTGCGACGCGCTGCTTCAGCAGACTTGGTGATCGCGGTGGCTAATTCCCGCGCCCGTCCATGACCGAATCCGACCCGACCGTCGCCGTTGCCAACAACCGTAAGCGCTTTGTGCGTTACTATGCGACCACCCTTCACCGTTTTATTCACACGCTTGAAGTCGACCAGCTTCTCAATTAAGCCTTCTTCGCGACTTTCTTCCGTATAAGCCATCCTTAGAACACCAATCCTTCTTCCCGTGCAGCCTCTGCGAGACTCTTCACACGGCCGTGATATTTGTATCCCGCTCGATCGAACGCTACCTTCTTGACGCCCGCTTCGAGCGCGCGTTGCGCGACGAGCGAACCAACTGCCGCTGCCGCCGCTTTATTGCCTTGATGACCATCGCCCAACGACTTATCTAACGTAGACGCCTGGGCTATGATGCGGTCGCCGTTGCTAGCAATAACTTGCGCGTACATATGCTGTGAAGTACGATGTACGCAGAGTCGCGTTTTGCCTAATTCACGCGACTTGATTCGCGCCCGACGCGCCCGTCGTGCTCGTGTCGCAATTTTCCGATTCATCGCGTTACTTCTTCTTCCCTTCCTTGCGCCGTACGTATTCGTTACGATAGCGAACACCCTTACCCTTGTAAGGTTCCGGGGGACGCAGGCTGCGGATATCCGCAGCTACTTGACCAACTTGCTGGCGATCAATGCCGGTAACCATGATCTCCGTTTGGGACGGCGTGGAAACTTCAACACCATCAGGAACGGAAAAATTAACCGGTTGCGAATACCCCAACATCAAGTTTAGATTGTTATTTTCCGCGCGCGCACGATAGCCTGTGCCTTGCAATTCAAGATGCTTTTGCCAACGTTCCACCACGCCCCGCACCATGTTGCGCAATAATGCCTGATAAGTTCCAGCCAAAGCTCGATCGCTGCGCGACGATGTATGTGGCTTCACTACGACTTCGCCGTTGTCCCGACTCACCAGCACCCCTGGTGCGAGTTCTAGCGCTAATGTGCCATGCTTGCCTTTAACGGTGACGGTTGTGTCCTCCAACACGACATCAACGCCGTCCGGAACGGGCACGGTTCTGCTACTCGACTTTGCCATCTTTCAATCCTAGAAAACGGTACAGAGTACCTCGCCGCCTACGCCAAGCCGGCGTGCAGACTTTTCTGTGATAACGCCCTGATTGGTCGATAAGATAGCCGTTCCTAGACCGCCCCGTACTCGCGGCAAGTCGTCTTTACTTACATAGCGGCGCAGACCAGGTCGACTGACTCGTTTGAGCGATTCGATCACCGACGTGCCGTCGTCAAGGTACTTAAGGACGATGGTCAATGCAGGCAACGTCGTATCCGATATCTTGTAGCTGTCGATATAACCTTCGGCAACCAGGACATCGCAAATAGCGCGCTTGAGTTTTGAACTCGGCATGGTAACGGTCTTCATGCGAACCATTTGAGCATTTCGAATGCGCGTCAACATATCCGCGACAGGATCTTGCATCGTCATGTCGTACTACCAGCTCGCCTTCACTAGACCGGGTACATCCCCCTGCATCGCGGCTTCGCGCAATTTGTTGCGACCTAGACCGAATTTACGGTAGACGCCGCGCGGTCGCCCAGAAAGCCCGCACCGTCGTCGTTGACGGACCGGATTCGCGTTACGAGGTAGCCGCTGCAAATCTTGCTGCGCAGCCATGCGGGTTTCGTACTCCGCCGACCGATCATTAATGATCGCTTTCAATTCTTTACGTCGTACGGCATATTTCGCAACCGTTTTTGCTCGCTTGACCTCTCTGGCGAGCATGGATTTCTTTGCCATTCAGTACTTAACTCCTAAACGGAAAACCAAATGCTTTTAACAATGCCAAGCCTTCCTCGTCTGTTCTCGCAGTGGTTGTGACCGTGACGTTCATACCGCGGATCCGGTCAATCTTGTCGTAATCGATCTCGGGAAACACGATCTGTTCCGTCAACCCCATCGAAAAATTCCCTCGACCGTCAAATGCACGTGGGTTCAAGCCACGAAAATCTCTAATCCGTGGGATCGCAATACCAATCAGGCGTTCGACGAATTCATACATGCGCGCGCGCCGCAAGGTAACCATGCAACCGACCGTCCAACCCGCACGGATCTTGAAGGCCGCTTCGGACTTGCGCGCCTTCGTCAACTTGGGTTTCTGACCGGTAACAAGAGCGAGATCCTCAACAGCCGCATCCATAACCTTACTGTCAACTTTCCCGTCGACTATGGCGCCCCCTACACCCATGTTGAGGGTAACCTTCGTCAGACGTGGCACGGCCATGATCGACGAATAGCCGAATTGTTCCTGCAATTGCGGTTGAATCGTCTCTTGGTAGGAGTTTAAGAGGGTCGCCATGCGAGCTACGAAACCTTCTCGTTATTCGACTTGAAAACACGTACCTTCTCGCCTTCTTCGTTTACCAACTTGACTTTGTCGCGTGCTTGCGTTGTGGGGTTGAAGATAGCAATGTTGGAAATGTGCACTGGCGCCTCTTGTTGGACAATGCTGCTCTGCTCACCTTCACGTTGCGCCTTCACGTGTCGTTTAACGATATTGATGTTGCCGACCACCACGCGATCTTTGCCGACAAAGCGAACGACGTAGCCAGTACGCCCCTTGTCGCGGCCAGTGATCACGACAACCTGGTCGTCTACACGGATTCGGCGTTTCATGAACGCTACAGCACCTCCGGCGCTAAAGACACGATACGCATGAAGTTGCTTGACCGCAATTCGCGTGTGACCGGTCCGAAAATGCGCGTCCCGATAGGTTCGTCGCCTTGCAGCAAGACGGCCGCGTTCTGATCGAATTTAATCAAGGAGCCGTCTGCTCGACGCATGCCTTTGCATGTGCGAACCACGACAGCATTCATCACTTGGCCTTTGCGAACGCGCCCATTCGGCGTTGCTTCTTTCACGGTGATTTTGATCACATCGCCAATCCGCGCGTATCGACGCTTGGAACCGCCCAATACCTTAATGCATTTGACGCGCCGCGCACCGCTGTTGTCAGCGACTTCAAGCATCGTTTCCGCCTGAATCATGTTGCTCTATCCTCGCGTTGACTTGACGTCAATCGATTTCAACTTGAACGATTTCGTTTTCGAAATCGGACGACATTCCACCGCGCTGACAAGATCGCCCAGCTGACACTCATTGTTTTCATCATGTACGTGAAACTTGGATGAACGCTTGATGTATTTGCCGTACAGCGGGTGTTTCACGCGCCGATCAACGCGTAACGTTGCGGTTTTGTTCGCGCCGATTGACACGACCTCACCTCGAATCGTGCGTGGGATCTTAGCTTCCGCCATCTTTTTCCTTGTCTAGATCGCGCATGATGGTTTTGATGCGAGCAATATCTCGTCTTGCTTCCTTCATCTGATGGTGTTGTGGCAGTCGATCCATGGATTGCTTAATGCGCATATTTAATTGCTCTCGCAGTAGACGCACATGCTCTGCTTGCAACTCTTCCATACTTAGCTTGCGCAGGTCGGCCGCTTTCATCCTGCGGCGCTCCTTCGCACGATCGTGGTCGAAAACGGCAACTTAGCCGACGCTAATCGGAAGGCTTCCCGTGCGACATTCTCCGTTACCCCTTCCATTTCATAAATCACGCGACCGGGTTGAATCTGTGCGACCCAGTATTCAACGCTGCCTTTCCCTTTGCCTTGCCTAACTTCCAGCGGTTTCTTGGTAATGGGTTTATCGGGAAACACGCGAATCCAGACTTTGCCGCCACGTCGCACGTAGCGCGTCATCGCGCGGCGCCCAGCTTCGATTTGGCGCGCCGTTAAACGACCACGACCCGTTGCCTTCAAGCCGAATTCGCCAAAGGCGACGCGACTGCCTCGAACCGCCAGTCCGCGATTGCGACCTTTTTGTTGTTTTCGGAATTTCGTCCGCGATGGTTGCAACATGATTCGCTACCCAGTGCGTCCTTCTCGCTCGCCGTCGCCGATGATTTCGCCTTTGAAAATCCAGACCTTGACACCCAGGGTGCCATAGGTCGTCCCGGCTTCGACAACCGCGTAATCAATATCAGCACGCAATGTGTGCAATGGCACGCGCCCTTCCGCAAAGGTTTCGGATCGGGCGATTTCTACCCCGTTTAAGCGACCTGCGACGCGCACCTTGATACCTTCGGCACCCATGCGAATCGCATTGGACATGACGCGGCGTACAGCCCGTCGAAATGCAACACGCTTCTCTAACTGTTGAGCGATGTTCTGCGCCGCGAGATAGGCGTCAATTTCCGGTTTGCGGATTTCTTCCACATCTAACTTAACTGGCTGTTTCATCATGACGGACAAATCTGCGCGCAATCTTTCGATATCCGCACCCTTCGTGCCGATGACCATCCCTGGCCGTGCGCTCTGAATAAGCACATGAATATCGCTACGAGGACGCTTGATCTCAACGCGACTGACATAAGCATCACGCAGCCGTCGCATCAAATAGTCACGCACTTCAAGATCGTTTAACAGATAAGTCGAGTAGTTTTTCTTATTGGCGTACCAGATTGATTTGTGCTCTTTGACGATCCCAAGGCGCATACCATTGGGATTGACTTTCTGACCCATTGAGATGTGCTCCTCTGCTAGTCGTCGCTCACAGCGACCGTAATGTGACAGGTCCGCTTAAACATTCGACCCGTCCGACCACGACCGTGCCGGCGCAAACGCTTTAACGTGATGCCCTCATTCACGAATGCTTCGGAGATCTTTAAGTCATCTACGGACGCATTCTTGTCCTCAGCGTTTGTGACCGCTGAATTCAGTAAGCGCTGAATGGCACGTGCGCTTTTTTGAACGTCGAAGGCCAAAATATCTAATGCGGTCGTCACCGGCATACCGCGAATCTGATCAATCACGAGACGCGCCTTCTGAGGCGAGACGCGTACACGATTAGCCTTGGCTATCGCTTTCATGTCCTTCAGGCCCTCGCTTTGCGATCCGCCGCATGCCCGCGAAACGTTCGCGTCGGTGCAAATTCGCCTAATTTGTGCCCTACCAACTCCTCGGTGATAAACACCGGCATATGCGCTCGCCCATTGTGCACCTGTATGGTCAAGCCGACCATTTGCGGTATGATCATTGACCGACGCGACCATGTTCGAATGGGACGACGATCGTTGGTTTGTCGGGCGCGCTCGACTTTCCGAAGTAAGTGCAAATCGACGAAGGGACCTTTGCGTAGCGATCTAGGCATTACTTCCGTCCTCGCCGGCGCACAATAAGTTTGTCGGTTCGCTTGTTGCGGCGCGTCTTGTAGCCTTTGGTTGGTTTACCCGTTGGCGAAACAGGGTTACGTCCACCTGACGATTTGCCCTCACCGCCGCCTAACGGGTGGTCCACCGGATTCATCGCTACCCCGCGTACCGTAGGTCGGATCCCCCGCCATCGCTTCGCCCCCGCTTTACCTAATGAACGCAAGTTATGCTCCGAATTGCTCACAACGCCCAAAACAGCACGGCATTCCGCTAGTACGCGCCGCATCTCGCCCGAACGCAAACGTAACGTCGCGTACATACCTTCGCGCGCTACCAGCTGTGCTGATGTCCCCGCACTTCGCGCCATTTGCGCTCCTTTGCCAGGCTTCAGTTCGATACAGTGAATGACGCTTCCAAGAGGTAGGTTGCGCAAGGGCATCGCGTTGCCTACATTGATTGGCGCAGACGCGCCAGAACGCAATTCATCGCCGTTTCGCAGGCCCTCCGGCGCAATGATGTAACGTCGTTCGCCATCCTGATATTTCAATAAAGCAATATTTGCTGAGCGATTGGGGTCGTATTCCAGGCGTTCTACCGTTGCCGGCATGTTGTCTTTCGTACGCTTGAAATCAATCTTTCGATAGTGTTGCTTATGCGCGCCGCCACGATGACGGGTCGTAATACGCCCTGCGTTATTGCGTCCACCGTGGCCATGTTGGCTTTCTAGGAGCTGTTTGTAAGGCGAACCCTTGTGTAAATCCGCGTGGACGACTTTCGTGACGAATCGTCGTCCCGGTGAAGTAGGTTTCGCTTGAATGACTGCCATCAAAACTCCTTGGTGAAGTCGATGGCATCGCCCTCGGCGAGACGTACATACGCCTTCTTCCACGACTTGAAGCGACTCACGCTACCACGCCTGAGCATCCTCTGCTTGACTTTACCCTTGACATTGACTGTCGAAACTTTGATCACATTCACATTGAACAGTTTTTCAACCGCCTGCTTGATCTCGATTTTCGTCGCGTCATAGGCAACTTTAAAAGCGTATTGATTGCCTTGATCGCCGATGTTCGTGGTTTTTTCCGTTACGTGCGGTTGAACAATCACCTTGTACAGTCGTTCGTCTTTCACGCCAATGCTTCCTCGCAACGCCGAATGCCCGCTACCGAGAACAATGCATGCTCGCACGACATCAAACTAACAGGATTAAGTTGCGCCACGCTCATCACTTCGATTTTGACAAGGTTGCGCGAAGCGCGTATTAATGATTCGTCGAGCGCGGCATCAACCAAAAGGGCATTGCTGAGTTCGAGTTCTTTGAGCGTTGCCTTGAGATTGCCTGTTTTCGCCTCGGTTGCAGGCAGCTGGCTAATGGCAGTAAGACGTTGTCGGCGCACGAGCTCGGACAACAGACAACGCATCGCGCCCCGATACATTTTGCGATTGAGTTTAACGGGTCGCTTCACCGGTCGAGTGGCGAACGTTACGCCGCCGCCACGCCAGATAGGACTATTCCGCGATCCTGCCCTTGCTCGACCGGTCCCTTTCTGACGCCAAGGTTTCGCGCCACCACCACGCACTTCGCTACGATTCTTTTGCTTCCGCGTGCCTGTATGACCGTTGCGAATAAATGACATGAGCGCTTGATGCACCAACGCTTCTTGGTATTCGCTCCCGAAAACGTCGTCATTGACTTCAATGTTTTCCGTTGTACCGTGAAGCTTGAGCTGCATGACTAGTTCCGAGATGCCTCATCGCCATGGGCCTTCAATGCAGGGCGCACCAAAACGTCGCGACCAGCGGGGCCTGGTACTGCCCCTTTGATGAGTAACAAATGGTTCGCTTCATCAACGCCAACCACTTCAAGGTTTTGTACGGTAACTTGCTTGTTACCTAGTTGGCCAGCCATCTTCTTGCGTTTGAACACTTTACCCGGGGTCTGACACTGTCCAATAGAGCCCGGTGCGCGATGCGAAATCGAATTACCGTGCGTAGCGTCTTGCATTGAGAAATTCCAACGTTTGACCGTTCCGGCGAAGCCTTTACCTTTCGACGTGCCGCGCACATCAACGATTTGCCCTGGCTCAAACTGGGCCACCGTCAGCAGTCCCCCGATTGGTGGTATGTCTGCAACGTCGGTGCCTTCGGTACGCAATTCATAAAGTCGTCGGCCTGGCGTTTTATCCACATGCGATTCCGCTTTTGCTACGCTTGCACGATAGTGTCCTTGCACGGGATGACTAAGACGCTCGGCTTTTTGCGTCCCATATGCAACCTGCAACGCCTCATATGCATCCGTTTCAAGCGTCTTGATCTGCACCACCCGATTGGGTTTAGCCTCAATGACCGTGACGGGGATCGCTTGGCCGGTTTCGTCAAACAGACGAGTCATACCCCCTTTTGTACCTACAATACCTAAAGCCATGATGTGTTATCGGCGTCCACAACCTCCAAGGCGACCGAGCAAGTATCGGCTCGCTCATTCCTCAACCCCAACGAGCCGATTTACCGGCTGTTGATGCGAACCGGATCTTTCGCCCGTGTCAACCTGAAGTGTTAGGTGACGCTTACTTCGATGTCCACTCCTGCTGCTACGTCGTGCTTGCTCAGCGCATCAACCGTTTTGTCCGTGTAGTCAACGATGTCGATGAGTCGTTTATGTGTTCGAATTTCGTATTGATCCCGTGCGTCCTTGTCAACATGCGGGGAGATCAGTACAGTCCATCGCTCCGTACGCGTCGGTAACGGTATGGGTCCGACTAATCGGGCGCCCGAGCGTTTAATCGAATCGACTAAATCAGCCGTCGTCGCATCAAGCAACTTATGATCAAATGCCTTCAGTTGAATGCGGATGTGTTGATTCGTCGCCACGATCGTTCCAAGATTTCAATGCGCAAATACGCCCCTACCCAGACCGAGGGGCGAAAAAAGGCAGCAAATTTTACATACGCTGCCTTTCCACATGGTGATCCTTTATTCAATGATTTTCGTCACGATGCCCGAGCCGACCGTACGACCGCCTTCGCGAATCGCGAAACGCAATCCTTCGTCCATCGCAATCGGACTAATTAACGATACGTCGAACTCAACGTTGTCGCCTGGCATGACCATAGCATCCTTGTCTGGCATTTCTACGCGTCCCGTCACATCAGTGGTACGGAAGTAGAACTGCGGACGGTAGTTAGTAAAGAAAGGCGAGTGCCGACCACCTTCGTCCTTGGTCAGGACGTAGACCGATGCCGAAAACTTGGTATGCGGCGTAATTGAACCCGGGATGGCGAGAACCTGACCACGCTCGACTTCATCACGCTTCAGCCCTCGTAATAAGACGCCGATGTTCTCTCCTGCCCGGCCTTCGTCAAGCAGTTTGCGAAACATCTCAACGCCCGTACATGTAGTCTTTTGAGTTTCGCGAATACCGACGATCTCAAGCGGATCACCCATTTTTACGATGCCTCGATCAACGCGACCAGTCACTACCGTGCCGCGCCCGGAAATCGAAAAGACATCTTCAATTGGCATCATGAACGGTGCGTCAATCGGCCGTTCCGGCTCTGGGATAAAGTCGTCCAAAGCTTGCACGAGCTCGCGCACGCTACCCGCGCCATCCGAACCTTCATCACCTTCAAGCGCTTTCAAAGCGCTGCCAACGATAATCGGCGTTTCTTCATCGAAATCGTTATCGACGAGCAGCTCCTGCACGCTGATCGTAACCAGTTCGACGAACTCTTCCCGCTCTTCCGGATCGATTTGGTCGACTTTATTGATATAAACCACAATCTTGCGGACGCCTACCTGTCGTGCGAGCACAATATGTTCGCGCGTCTGCGGCATCGGCCCGTCATCGGCAGATACCACCAAAATAGCGCCGTCCATCTGCGCCGCCCCGGTAATCATGTTCTTCACATAGTCAGCATGCCCTGGACAGTCGACATGAGCGTAATGCCGTGACTCGCTTTCATACTCGACATGGGTCGTCGCGATCGTGATGCCCCGCTCTTTTTCTTCGGGTGCATTGTCTATTTCGTCAAATTCTTTGACATCGCCAGAACCGCGGTCAGCCGCGCAGATCTTGGTCATCGCGGCGGTCAACGTCGTCTTGCCATGGTCGACGTGACCAATGGTGCCAACATTGATATGCGGCTTGGTACGCTCAAATTTCTCTTTTGCCATTGTGTCTTCCTCCGTTAATTGGCAAGGCGATTGAGTAAATACATTAGCGCGCTTTTATGTCTTCCGCAATGGCATCCGGCACTTCGACGTACTCGGCAAATTCCATCGTGAACGTTGCGCGCCCTTGCGTCGAAGATCTCAGATCGGTCGCATAACCGAACATTTCGCCTAAGGGGATCTTGGCGCGAACGATTTTGCCGGCGTAGTTTTCATCCATGCCTTCAATCGCGCCTCGCCGGCGACTCATGTCCCCGACGACTGCACCCATGTAATCCTCGGGCGTCACGACTTCAACCGACATCACCGGTTCCAACAAAACCGGATTCGCCTTCTTTGCACCGTCGCGCAGGGCAGTCGAGCCCGCAATTTTAAAAGCTATTTCGCTTGAATCGACATCATGATAGGAACCATCGAAAAGCGTCGCTTTCACATTAATGAGAGGAAAACCTGCGATCACGCCGTTAGCCATTTGCTCGCGAATGCCGCGGTCGACCGCAGGAATGTATTCCCGTGGGACCACGCCCCCAACAATCTCGTCGATAAATTCGTACGTACTATCGCCGTTTATAAGCGGTTCAAAGCGTACAAACACGTGACCGTACTGACCGCGACCACCTGATTGGCGAATGAACTTCGCCTCGGATTCGATCGTTTTTCGAATCGTTTCACGATATGCAACTTGGGGCTTACCGATGTTCGCTTCGACCCCAAATTCGCGCTTCATACGATCAACGATGATGTCGAGATGCAATTCACCCATACCGGCGATGATCGTCTGACCTGATTCCGCGTCGGTCGAAACTCGAAAAGAGGGGTCTTCCTGCGCCAACTTCGACAACGCGATTGACATTTTGTCTTGATCGGCAACCGACTTCGGTTCGACAGCCACATGAATCACCGGTTCTGGAAACTCCATGCGTTCGAGTCGTACGAAATGGTTTTCGTCGCAAAAGGTATCGCCGGTGGTAACATCCTTCAAACCGATGGCGGCCGCGATGTCCCCCGCTCGCACTTCATTGATCTCATTGCGTTCGTTGGAATGCATTTGCACCATTCGACCCACGCGGTCGCGTCGCTCACGGACCGAATTAAAAATTCGGTCCCCAGATCGCAATACACCGGAATATACGCGGAAAAATGAGAGTGTCCCTACATAGGGATCTGTCGCAATTTTGAACGCGAGCGCCGAGAATGGCTCATCGTCATCCGACCGCCGAATCACGTTGGTTTCACCGTCTTTCGCCGTGCCTTCAATCGCTTTTACTTCGGTCGGGGCCGGTAAATAATCAATAACTGCATCCAGGACCGGCTGCACGCCTTTATTTTTGAATGCTGAACCACATAACGCCGGCACAATTTCATTCGCGATGGTGCGTATGCGTAAGCCGGTTTTAATCTCCTCGGATGTCAGTTGGATGCCTTCTAGGTACTTCTCGGTGAGATCTTCGTTGGCATCGGCTGCTTCCTCAATAAGCCGCTCTCGCATCTCTTCCGCAGTCGCCAGCAAAAGATCAGGAATATCGGCTTTTGTGACTGAGAGGCCTTGATCGTTTTCGTCGAAATACAACGCTTTCATGTCAATGAGATCGACCACGCCTTGGAAAGAATCTTCCGCACCAATGGCGAGTTGTACCGGCACTGGCTTGGCGCCTAGACGTTGTTCAATTTGATCAACAACCTGTTGGAAATCCGCGCCTGCACGATCCATTTTGTTTACAAAAACGATGCGTGGGACTTCGTAGCGGTCTGCCTGCCGCCACACGGTTTCCGATTGGGGCTCAACCCCTGCGGTACCGCAAAACACGACTACCGCACCATCAAGTACGCGCAGACTGCGCTCAACTTCAATGGTGAAATCGACATGGCCCGGGGTGTCGATGATGTTGATGCGGTGTTCGGGAAATTGCTGTTCCGTGCCGCGCCAGAAACAAGTAGTTGCAGCGGACGTAATGGTGATACCACGTTCCTGTTCCTGCTCCATCCAATCCATCACGGCAGCGCCGTCGTGGACCTCACCGATCTTGTACGAAATACCCGCATAGAACAACACGCGTTCGGTGGTCGTGGTCTTGCCTGCATCCACATGCGCGACAATACCGATATTTCGGTAGCGGCCTATCGGCGTGCTACGAGGCATATTCCCTCCGAACGAGAGTAGATGAAGTTAAGGAGTTAGGGTTGAACGTGGACGGTTTAGTGATTCAAACGTTCAATACCTGAAATGCGCGAAAGCTCGGTTTGCTTCCGCCATCCGGTGCGTGTCGTCCCGCTTCTTGATTGATGCCGAATTAGCGCTGTTGGCTGCCGCATCGGCAAGTTCTCCTGCAAGACGGGCGTCCATTGATTTTTCACTCCGTTTGCGTGCGTTTTCGACCAGCCACCGCATGGCCAGCCCTTCGCGCCGCGAGGGCCGTACTTCGACCGGTACCTGGTAGGTGGCACCGCCCACGCGGCGGGATTTCACCTCCGTCGTCGGCGAGACGTTTTCTAGCGCTTTCAAGAATACATCGACCGGGGCGGTTTTCTGACGTGTTTCGATAAGGGTCAATGCACCGTACACAATACGTTCAGCAACCGCTTTTTTACCACTTTCCATCACATGATTGATGAACTTTGCCAATGTTTCATTGTGATATTTGGGATCTGGAAGAATGACTCGCTTCTCAGCGCGACGACGTCTTGACATAGCTCTGTGTTATTTCGGTTTCTTGGAGCCGTATTTAGAACGGCCTTGTTTGCGTTCTTCGACGCCTGCTAAATCTCCCACACCTCGTACCGTGTGGTAGCGCACTCCAGGTAAGTCCTTGACCCGGCCGCCACGCACCAACACCGACGAGTGTTCCTGGAGATTATGACCTTCCCCGCCGATATACGAGTTCACTTCAAAACCATTGTTAAGCCGTACGCGACAAACTTTGCGCATAGCGGAATTCGGCTTCCGCGGCGTCGTCGTGTACACGCGCATACACACGCCGCGCTTTTGCGGCGCCGCTTCTAGCGCAGGCACTTTACTCTTGGTTTGCTTACGCTTGCGTGGTTTACGAACTAATTGGTTAATGGTTGCCAAGGATCGACTCCATTCAAAAATGCGCACCTCTACACACCGTCGGCAGTTGCCCGCGGCACTGCGGGGTGCGCAATTCTAGTAATGTGGTACTCAACCGCCCGCACCGGTTTCGAGTGTGGCTAGTCGCTCTTCCGTTTCCTCGTCAGCCAACCCCTTGCGAATGTGTTCGTCAATGATCTTCCGAGCTTCGCGCTCCTGCTTCATGTTACGCTGATGCGCCAAGCCCGTCCCAGCAGGAATCAACCGTCCGACAATCACGTTTTCCTTGAGACCACGTAGCATGTCCTTGCGACTGTTTACCGCCGCATCGGTCAGAATTTTGGTCGTCTCCTGGAACGAGGCCGCTGAAATAAAGGAGTCCGTTGCAAGCGAACCACGCGTGATACCAAGTAACACGCGTTCGAATTCGACTGGTTTCTTACCCTCTTTACGTAGTTCTTCGTTCGCGCTTTTCACGCTCACGTATTCAGCTCTTTCACCTTTCACGAAGTCCGAGTCGCCCGCATCCGTGATATCAACCTTGCGCAACATTTGCCGAATGATGATTTCGATGTGCTTGTCGTTCAACAACACGCCTTGGGCTTGGAATACTTCCTGGATGTTGTCCACGATATATTCACGTAACGAACTCAAACCGCGATAGCGAAGAATGTCTTTAGGATCCAATACCCCATCGCATACGATATCTCCGCGTTTGATGTTCTCACCCGGATAGACCTCAATTTGACGCGTCTTGGGAAGCAGTTTCTCGTGCGCGACGCCATCCGTATCGGTAATGACCAAACGATGTTTGGTCATGGTTTCTGTGCCGAAACTGACCACACCCGAAGCTTCGGCAAGGATCGCGCCGCCTTTGCGTTGACGCGCTTCGAATAAATCTACAACACGCGGTAAACCGCCCACAATGTCGGACGACATGCGCATCGCAGTAGTAGGCACCGTGGCTAGCGTAGCTCCCGCTTTCACATCCTCGCCTGGCTGCACTTCAATGACCGCCCCATCACTCAATTGGAACGAGTTGATCAGGTTATTGTCAGTCTTCGCCTTACCCTTCTGATAGAGCTTCAATGTAGGTTGGAGTTTACGGAATTTACCGGTGTTTTCGTCGTATACCTCCGGTCGGTCTGCTTCTGTCATAACCGTTGTCGTCACGATGCCGGTTAGTTCGTCCACAACTCGTTCGACGCTCGAATCTTCGACAATATCGTCATATTCGATGACGCCGTTTTTCTCGCTGAGGATTGGGTGACTGTGCACATCCCACTCGGCTACGGTTTCACGCATCTCTACATGTGCCTGCTCGGCAGCAGACTTCGATAGTCGCGCACCATATGGGACGCGATAGCGCTCGCGTTCGCGACCGTGATCGTCGGCAATCATGATTTCCGCCGATCTTGACACCACAATCGCCTGGCCGTCGTCTAAGTTCAATAAACGTTCACCGCGCAAGCGCACAGTACCCGCACTTTTCACGATCACACGATCATCAACCGATGTTCGTGACGCCGCGCCACCCATGTGAAACGTACGTAACGTAAGCTGTGTACCCGGTTCGCCGATGCTTTGAGCGGCTATGACACCAACTGCTTCCCCTTCATTGACGAGATGACCTCGAGCCAAGTCGCGCCCGTAACAGTGAGCGCACACGCCGTAACGCGTTTCGCACGTAATCGGCGAACGCACCACAATCTCGTCAACGTTCTCAATTTTGTCTTTGTGTTCTTCGGTGATCAACGTGTTGGCTTCCAACAACACTTTGTTGGTGGTAGGATCCTTCACCGGTTGAGCCGTAACCCGACCCAAGACGCGCTCGAAAACTGACAGCGCGACATCGCCTTCCTTCTTGTTAATCAACGCAGTAACGCGCAAACCGTCGCTGGTACCGCAGTCCGATTCCGTAATGACTAAGTCCTGCGATATATCGACTAAGCGGCGCGTTAAATAACCGGCATTCGCAGTTTTTAGCGCAGTATCTGATAGGCCTTTCCGTGCACCATGCGTCGAAATAAAGTACTCGTTAACGGATAACCCTTCGCGGAAATTCGCAATGATCGGTGTTTCGATGATGGTACCGTCCGGCCTTGATAAACATCCGCGCATACCCGCAACTTGCCGGATCTGTTCGGGTGAACCGCGCGCCGACGAATCGCAATAAATAAAGACCGAATTGAAGGAATGTTGATCCTCCTCAACGCCTTCTCGATTCATGACCGAGATGGTTTGCAGGCCATCCATCATGTCTTTCTTGACTTGCGTTTCTGCTGCCGTCCAAGCATCTACGATCTTGTTGTAGCGTTCGTTTACCGATACGAGTCCGGCCATTGCTTGCTGTTCGATCGTCTGTACTTCGTCCATGGATTTCGAGATGATTTCCGCTTTGCTGTTGGGAATGACAAAGTCTTCGATCGAAATTGAACAACCGGAGCTTGTAGCGAACGCAAAACCGGTGTACATTAATTGATCCGCAAATACAACCGTTTCTTTTAATCCGACTTGCCGATAGCAAACGTTGACTAAATCGGAAATTGCGCCACGATTCAGCACCTTATTTACGAGCGCAAAACTCATCGGCGGCGGCAGCAGATCCTTAAGCAGCGCGCGTCCCACCGTCGTGTCTGTTGTACGCCTGCAAGGCGTGCCGTCTGACTCGTAGTCGTCCATGCGTACCTTGATCTTGGCATGCAAATCAACAGCTTTGGATTGATACGCTCGTTGCACTTCAGCGACATCGCGGAAAATCGAACCTTCGCCGCGCACATTGATCTTCTCCAGGGTCATGTAATACAAGCCCAGGACAACATCCTGATTCGGTACGATGATCGGCTCACCATTAGCAGGTGACAAAATGTTGTTAGTCGACATCATCAAGGCGCGGCATTCCAACTGTGCTTCTAGCGTCAACGGAACATGGACGGCCATTTGGTCGCCGTCAAAGTCCGCGTTGAACGCGACGCACACCAACGGATGCAATTGAATCGCTTTGCCTTCAATTAACACCGGTTCGAACGCCTGCACACTTAAGCGATGCAAGGTGGGCGCGCGATTCAGCAGTATGGGATGTTCCCGAATGACGTCATCCAGAATATCCCAAACTTCAGGCGTTTCGTTTTCAACCTGCGACTTCGCCTGACGGATAGTCACTTCGGCCGGATGCCGTCGCATGATCTCGCCGAAGATAAATGGTTTAAAGAGCTCTAACGCCATCTTTTTCGGGAGACCGCATTGGTGCAGCTTGAGCGTTGGACCTACTACGATAACCGAACGGCCGGAGTAATCGACCCGTTTCCCTAAGAGATTCTGACGGAAACGTCCTTGCTTACCCTGAATCATGGCAGACAAGGATTTGAGCGGGTTCTTGTTGCGCCCTACGACCGCGCGACCGCGTCGACCGTTATCGAGCAACGCGTCAATCGACTCCTGCAACATGCGCTTTTCGTTGCGCTGAATGATTTCCGGCGCGCTTTGCTCAATGAGCCGATTCAATCGGTTGTTGCGGTTGATGACGCGTCGGTAGAGGTCGTTTAAATCGGAGGTCGCAAATTGACCGCCTTCCAAGGGAACCAAGGGCCGCAGTTCCGGCGGCAGGACCGGCAAAGTCCTCAAGATCATCCAATTCGGCTTGTTGTTCGTTTTAATGAACGCCTCAATCAACTTGAGTCGCTTGGTGATCTTCTTGCTCTTTGCTTCCGATCGGGTTTTATCGAGCTCATCACGGAGTACTTCCGCTTCGTACTCAAGATCCAGATCCTCCAGAATGCGTTCGATAGCCGCGGCGCCCATATCGACTTCAAAAGCATTGACCCCGTGCTGTTCTTGTGCCAGTTCCAGCTCTTCCTGCGTCAGCACAGTTCCTACCCGAACTTCGTCAGGGACCTCGGATTCGACCACAATGAACGAATCGAAATAGAGCACGCGTTCAAGATATTTGACAGTAATATCAAGCAACGTGGCGATGCGCGAGGGCATGGATTTAAAGAACCAGATATGAGCCACGGGGCAAGCCAACTCGATATGACCCATGCGCTCGCGGCGTACCTTGGTAGTCGTGACTTCAACACCACACTTTTCGCACACGACGCCCTTGTGCTTCTGACGCTTGTACTTACCGCACAGGCATTCGTAGTCCTTGATCGGCCCAAAAATCTTGGCGCAGAATAATCCGTCGCGCTCGGGTTTTAGCGTTCGATAGTTGATTGTTTCCGGCTTTTTCACTTCGCCATGAGACCAGCTACGGATCATTTCAGGCGAAGCGAGGCTGATCTGCAGCATATTGAAGTCATCTTCGCTTTGCGGCGTGTGCCCGGGCGGCGGCGCAAAGATCGAAGCGACACGGGGACGTCCAGCTCCCACCATTGATGGATTGAATGTAGATGCAACCATGACTTTCTCCTTCTTAGACGTCTGTACCAAAATCAACATCCAACGCTAAGGAACGAATTTCCTTGCGGATAACGTTGAACGACTCTGGAATATTCGGTTTCATACCGTAATTGCCATTCACAATATCTTGATACATCCGCCCCCGACCTTCAACATCATCGGACTTCACTGTCAACATTTCTTGTAGCGCGTACGCCGCGCCGTAGGCTTCCAGAGCCCAAACCTCCATCTCACCGAAGCGTTGGCCTCCAAACTGCGCCTTACCGCCAAGCGGCTGTTGCGTGACCATACTGTAAGAGCCGGTCGAGCGGGCGTGCATCTTGTCGTCCACCAAGTGATTGAGCTTCAACAAATATAGATAACCCACCGTAATCGGACGATCGAATGCATCACCCGTACGGCCGTCGTAAAGCGTCGTTTGACCTGATGTCGGCAATCCCGCCAGCTTCAACATCGCCTTGATGTCTTCTTCGCGCGCACCATCAAAGACCGGCGTCGAGATGGTTATGCCATTGCGCACATTGTCTGCGAGCTCAAGCACTTCCTCTTCGCTCAAATTGTCCAACTCGACCGGCTTGTCGCCGACCGTGTTGTACGCAGTGTTGAGATAACTACGCACTTCCTCTACTTGCTTTCGCTGGTCCAGCATACGACCGATTTGCAACCCAATGCCTTTCGCGGCCCAACCGATATGGGCTTCCAGCAATTGACCTACATTCATACGCGATGGCACGCCGAGGGGGTTCAGCACAACATCCACGGGCTCGCCATGCTCATCAAACGGCATGTCCTCAACCGGCATGATCACTGAAATCACACCTTTATTGCCGTGCCGGCCGGCCATCTTGTCGCCCGCTTGAATACGCCGCTTAGTCGCAATGTAAACGTGCACTTCCTTGAGCACACTAGGACGTAAATCGTCACCTCGTTCGAGCTTTTTACGCTTTTCTTTGATCTCCCGAGTGTGCTTCTTCTCCAGATCTGCTAGATCTACACTAACCTGGTCAAGAACCTTGTTGATTTCGTCGTTTTCAACGCGAATCCCTAGCCAGGCTTCCTGATTGAGACCGTTCATGTACGCAGCATCAATCGTGGCGCCTCGGCTTAAACCTGGAGCAACCGTCGCCTTCTGATTCTTCAACATCGCTGCAATACGTTCGAACTTGGCATTCTTGATGATCTCGTATTGATCTGCCAAATCCTTTCTAAAGTTCTTCAACTCGTTATCGCGGATGGCTTTAGCGCGGTCGTCTTTTTCAACGTCTTCCCGCGTAAATACCTGTACATCAACCACTGTTCCGTTAACACCTTTCGGCAATCGCAACGAGGTATCCTTGACATCCGATGCTTTCTCACCGAAGATGGCCCGAAGCAACTTCTCTTCAGGCGTGAGTTGCGTTTCACCTTTCGGCGTGACCTTACCAACCAAGATATCATCGCCTTGAACCTCGGCGCCGATAGTGACGATACCGTTGCCGTCCAACTTCGTAAGCGGCGATTCGCCAATGCCTGGGATATCCGCCGTAATCTCTTCCGGTCCCATCTTGGTTTCACGCGCGGTACAGTCAAATTTTTGGATATGGATCGTCGTGAAGAGATCTTCCTTCACAACACGTTCGGATACTAGAATCGAATCTTCATAGTTGTAACCGTACCACGGCATAAATGCGACGCGAATGTTGTGCCCCAGTGCAAGTTCACCCAAATCAATCGCGGGACCGTCAGCTAGTACATCACCGGCTTTCACCCGATCTTGCAGCTTGACTATAGGTTTCTGATTGATGCACGTGCTGTTATTTGAACGCGTGAATTTACGCAACGAGTAAATATCAACATCGTCTTCAATGACATCCTTTGACCGTGCCGTCGCCCGAACAACGATTCGTGTACCATCTACCATCTCCACCACGCCGTCGCGCTTCGCTATCACGCATACGCCGGAATCACGAGCGATAACTCGCTCCATACCAGTGCCGACGAGCGGCGCTTCGGGTTTGATGTTAGGTACAGCTTGGCGCTGCTGGTTCGAGCCCATCAGGCCCCGGTTCGCCTCGACATGTTCGAGAAAGGGAATCAACGCCGACGTGATCGACACGATTTGTTTCGGCGATACGTCCATGTATTCGATGGTTTCAGGTGATGCTTGGAGAAACTCACCGCGATAGCGGCAGTTTATGCGCAATTCGGTGAATTGGTTGTCTTCGTCAAGTAACGCGTTGGCCTGCGCAATATAGTATTGCTCCTCCTCAATGGACGATAGATAGACCACTTTGTTCGTTACTTTACCGTTGCGAACCTCTCGATACGGCGTCTCAATGAAACCGTATTTGTTGATTCTTGCGAACGTCGCCAAGCTATTAATAAGACCGATGTTACCGCCTTCAGGCGTTTCGATCGGGCACACGCGGCCATAGTGGGTCGGATGGACGTCACGTACTTCAAACCCAGCATTCTCGCGATTGAGTCCACCTGGGCCTAGCGCTGAAATCTTGCGCTTGTGTGTGACTTCCGAGAGCGGATTGTTATGCTCCATGTACTGCGAGAGTTCGTAAGACCCGAAGAACTCGTGAATCGCCGCGGCGATAGGCTTCGCATTGATCATGTCCTGCGGCATCAAGCCGTCCGTCTCGGCAATGGCAAGACGATCGCGCACGACCCGCTGCACGCGCATGAGTCCCGAACGAAAGGCCGATTCCGCCGTTTCGCCCACCGACCGCACACGACGATTGCTTAGATTGTCGACATCGTCAGTTTCCCGCCGGCCGTCACGCGTCTCAACCAGCTTGCGCAACACTTGCACTAAGTCCGCGTGAGTCAGCACACGAGAATTGGGGTTCGGCACATTGACTTCGATCTCATTGATCTCTTCTTCGTGCAAAACCTCAATTTCATTGGTACCGATGAATTTCCCTTTCGGATAAAGCATCTTACCGTCCGAATCTAACAAGTCGTTCGATAAAATCAATCCGTGGTAGTAGTGGTCGGCAAAATCGGGCGTATGAATGCGAATGGACGACATGCCTTCTTCGGCCAGTCGGTCCACCGCAGTTTTGTTAAGTAGCGTGTCTTTATTGAAGAGCACTCGTTTCGTTCGAGGGTCTTTGATACTTACGCTCAGTCGTTGTCCAACCAAACATTCGTGATTACGCCACTCCAGTTGTCGATTGATCTTCATCCGCCCGACTGGCGAGAGGTCATATCGTTCCTCATTGAAAAAGGAATTCATGAACAGCTGAGTCGCTGATTCGGCGCTTACAGGTTCGCCCGGACGCATCACGTTGTAGATTTCAACAAGCGACCGGATTCTTCCGTTATTGCGCTCATAGTCGGGCTCACGGCGGATAGTATCCGCGATATACGAACCTTTGTTCAGTTCATTGACGTGCAACGTTTCGATCATGTCGACCCCGGCATCAATCAACGAATCAACATCGCTTTTCGATAACACGTGATTGCAATGCATGAACACTTCGTTAGTCGCCGGGTTGATAAAACTGGTCGCCGTCACTTGATCCACCAAGTATTCGCGCGATACCTCAAGCTTCGTCAGTTTCGCATCAACCATGCGTTTTACATGGCGTTCGGAAATGCGATCACCTTCCTTGACCAACACCTCGCCAGAGGCATCTTTAATGTCAATAGTCGAGGTCTCGCCCAATAATCGCGCTGGGTACAGATCCAGCACGATCTTGCCGTTTTTCTGAATCTTGTACCGATTGACGTCATAGAAGATGCTCAGAATGTCTTCATCACTGAACTCCATCGCGCGGAGCAAATGCGTGATGTGGATCTTCTTCTTGCGATCAATCCGCACGTAAATCAATTCCGTCGTTTCGCGCGGTTCCATACCGAATTCGAAATCAATCCACACACCTCGGGCCGGAATCACCCGCGCCGAATAGAGTTTGCGGCCTGATGAGTGCACCTTGCCACCATCATCAATAAAAATCACGCCCGGACTACGATGAATTTGGGAAACGACTACGCGTTCAATCCCATTGATAACGAACGTACCAGTCTCGGTCATGATCGGCACATTGCCTAGATAAACGGTTTGCTCAATGACCTTGCGTGCGTCCGGGCTCGTCGGATCCTTACTGTTGTCCCAGAACACGAGTCGTAGCGTCACGTGCAAGGGCGCGCAATACGTCACGCCGCGAATGACACATTCCGTGACGTCAAACTCCGGCGCCTCCAGCTCGTACCTCACATAGTGGAGAGACGCAGCTTGATTAATTGCATTGATTGGAAAGACTGAATTGAATGCGGCATGTAAGCCGACATCCTGCCGCTCTTCAGGCGGGACATCGTCCTGCAAGAACTTTCGATACGACTCGATTTGAATAGAAAGCAGATTCGGGAATTTCAGCGGCTCCGCCAACCGACCGAAGTCTTTACGAATTCGTTTTTTCTCAGTGAAACTGTAAGGCATTCAGCGCTCCGTACTAAAAACGCACGCCGTAAACACGCGCGTGCACACGCACGAGCCGCGTCGTGCGATGAAGGGAAAAGTTTGAAATGAAGTGTGGGAGATTGAGCTACGAACTACTTGAGCTCGACCGTCGCACCTTCAGCCTCTAGTTTGGCCTTGATTTCTTCAGCCTCTTCTTTTGCCACACCTTCACGAACATTCGCAGGCGCTGATTCAACGAGCGCTTTCGCTTCTTTTAGACCAAGACCAGTCTGTTCGCGAACCGCTTTGATGACCTTGATCTTATTGTCACCGAAACTGGTAAGCTCGATATCAAATGAGGTTTTTTCTTCCTCAGCTTCCGCGCCACCTGCATCGCCAGCGCCGGCGGCAGGGGCTGCCACCGCAACAGCGGCCGCGGCTTGCACGCCGAACTTCTCTTCCATCGCTTCGACAAGCTCGACGATTTCCATAACGGATTTTTCCGCGATGGCATCAATGATTTCTTCGTTTGAAAGACTCACTGCTTACTCCAATTGAGAAGGGTTCTTGGGATAGGTGTTAGGTCTCGTCCGCGTGCTTTTGGTCTTTAATGGCGACCAGCGTACGTACGAGTTTCGATGGCACAGCCTGCAAGGTCTGTGTCAACTTGGTTACCGGTGCTTTAAGCACCGACAGGAATTGCGCTAGCGCTTCTTCGCGCGTCGGCAACAAGGCGACTTTAGCAAGATCTTCTCCGCCATAGAGTGCGCCATTGAGGGAAATCGCCTTGACTTCCAGCGCAGGACATTCCCGGCGGTATTCGTGAAATAATCTCGCGCCAGCACCTGGGTCGTCATGACTGAACCCGACCATGGTCGGACCGCTGAGCGCATCTTCAAGACATTCATAGTCGGTACCTGCGAACGCTCGTTTTGCTAACGTATTACGAATGACGGTCACCGTAATACCGGCATCGCGCGCGCGCTTACGTAGCCGGGTCGATTCAGCCACGGTCATGCCGCGATAATCCGCCACGAGGGCAGAGACCGCAGATTCCGCATGGGTTCGAACGGCCGTTACGACAGCTTCTTTTGCGGCTAAATTAAGTGGCATCGCTACGCCGCCCCAACACTCGCTTCTTCGACTGGGATACCTGGACCCATAGTTGTCGAAACGGTTATTTTTTGAATGTACGTGCCCTTCGCGGAAGGCGGTTTCGCTTTACGCAAATCGGCGACTAGCGCTTCAATGTTCTCTTTAATATGGGTTTGGTCTTGCCCGATCTGACCTACGGCGCCGTGAATAATGCCACTACGGTCGGCGCGATACTGTACTTGCCCCGATTTGGCATTTTTCACCGCCTCAGCTACATCCTGTGTCACGGTACCGCTTTTCGGATTAGGCATCAACCCGCGAGGACCGAGGATCCGGCCCAACGAACCCACTGTTCGCATGCAATCCGGCGTCGCGATCACAACATCAAACTCAAAATTGCCAGCCTTAATTTGCTCGGCAAGATCGTCTAATCCAACCACATCGGCACCGGCCTCCTTCGCGACATCAGCATTCGCGCCCTGTGCGAATACCGCTACGCGTACTTTTTTGCCTGAACCGTGCGGCAACACCGTCGCGCCACGTACATTTTGGTCTGCTTGGCGAGGATCAATGCCTAGATTCACGGCGACATCAACTGATTCCTTGAACCCACCGCGAGGCAGTTCGCTCAAAATACGAATGGCTTCCGTAATATCGTAGGTCTTACCTGGTTCAACACGAGCCTGAAACGCTTGCTTGCGCTTTGACGCTTTTTTTGCCATTACAGTCCTTCCACCTCAATGCCAGCGCTCCGTGCAGTACCGGCTAACGTCTTGACAGCCGCATCCATATCCGCTGCCGTCAAATCCGCATTCTTGGTTTGTGCAATTTCCTCAAGTTGGGCCCGCGACACACTCCCGACTTTACTTGTGTTCGGGGTGCCGCTGCCTTTATCTACATTAGCTGCACGCTTAAGTAGGTAGGACGCAGGCGGTGATTTAGTGACGAACGTAAATGTCCGGTCGGCATAAATCGTAATCACTGTCGGTATGGGCACTCCCGGTTCCATACCCTGGGTCTGCGCGTTAAACGACTTGCAAAATTCCATGATGTTCAGTCCTGCTTGACCTAACGCTGGACCAACAGGCGGCGCAGGATTAGCCTGACCTGCAGGTACCTGTATCTTCAGATAGGAATCAATCTGTTTAGCCATGACGGATCAAGCTTTTTGAAAAGATGAAACAGTTCTTACCGATAACCCAGTTTCAGCCTTTTTCGACTTGGGAAAAATCCAATTCGACCGGCGTCGACCTGCCAAAAATTGTGACAGCGACAACCAGCTGCTGCTTTTTGTAATTAACTTCCTCGACAGTTCCGCTGAATTCGTTGAATGGTCCGTCAATGATGCGGATGAGCTCACCCGGCTCAAAGACAGTCTTAGGCGTGACTTTTTCACCACCCTGATTGATGCGATCCAGAATCAGCTGAATTTCAGCTTTCGGAAGTGGTGTAGGCTTGGCAATTGTACCGCCAACAAAACCCGAAATGCGTGTGGTCTTCGTGACGAGTTCCCAAGTCGACTCGTTCATCTCCATAAAGACGAAGATATATCCTGGATAGAAGCGTCGTTCGCTGCGACGGCGTTTGCCGCCTCGGAGTTCAACTACTTCCTCGCTCGGAACAAGTATAGGTCCAAATTTGTCGGCAAGCGCCGAGTATTTGACGCGTTCTTCTAAAGTCGCGGCAGCCCTTTTTTCAAGACCGGACTGCGCACTTACGACATACCACTTCTTATTAGGATCATCCAACACAGAACGATCAAAGGTTGGCCCTACCGATGTTTTTTCTACGGACTCAATGGCCTGCTCGTCGTTTGTAGCAAGCTCTGCGCGAGGATCGGCGCTCGTATCCGCTACGGCGTCGCTTGAGTTAGCAGGCACCGCGCTCGCGCTCGTATGTTCTTTATCCAATAGCTAGCTGGACTCCCCAAGAAAGCGCCGAATCCAATGCCCACAAAATCAACGACACAACCAAGATTAGCGCAATAACGATCAACGTTGTTTGCAGTGTAACTTCTCGCGTAGGCCACACCACGCGCCGAATTTCAGCCCGAGATTCATTGGCCAGGTGCCAGAGTTCTTTGCCGCGCTTTGTGAGATATAACAGGTAGCAGGCCAACAATGCGAGCGCGACCAATACGACGGCGCGCAACAGCAGTGACAATTCGGCAAAGTACCAATTCCCCACCACACCGGTAACCAATACAACAAATACGCTGACCCACTTGACAAAGTCCAGCAGATCAAAGCCTTCAGCCTTTCCGGCCATTTTCGTTGTCGTTGCCACTGTTGTTATCTATTCGCCGATCGCGGTGCGCATGAAGCAATGGCAGGCCAGGAGGGCTTCGAACCCCCGACCTGAGGTTTTGGAGACCCCCGCTCTGCCAACTGAGCTACTGGCCTTCACTCTCGCGCTCATTCATTACCATCCATATACTGTAGCACGCCGCGCCGCAAACCCAATGTTCGCCCTGGCGACATTGAGCCATTGGTGCTCACAATCGGATTTGAACCGATGACCTCTTCCTTACCAAGGAAGTGCTCTACCGCCTGAGCTATGTGAGCTCCGACCCACGCTGCACCCCGCTTCGCGCACGCTGGTGCGGGTAGCGGGAATCGAACCCGCGTCATCAGCTTGGAAGGCTGAGGTTCTGCCACTGAACAATACCCGCCTATTCCACTCATCTTCATGAAATTATCATGCCGGTTGTTGGTGGAGGGGGTAGGATTCGAACCTACGAAGGCTGAGCCGTCAGATTTACAGTCTGGTCCCTTTGGCCGCTCGGGAACCCCTCCCGCACGCGTAAATATAGGCGCAACATTTTCTCCAACCACTCCCTCTGTGTCAACCCCACATCGCGGCGAAAGCATAAATCCTAGCAATGTCTGCACAGGATAACAACGCAAACTGACCAATTGCCGCCTCAAACGAACAGTGCGTTGAGCCTACAAAACCTGATTGGTGCCGCCACAAGGAATTGAACCCTGGACCTTCTCATTACAAGTGAGCTGCTCTACCGGCTGAGCTATGGCGGCACGACATCCAGCCGCATGCGGCGACACAGTGCGAATTCTACGAAAGGCGCCTAACAGTTGGCCATCCAACAGTGCGAATTAGGTCCGCTGTAAGGCCCGTTTTGCCTTCTCCACATTGGCTGCCGGTGCAGGGAATTGTGGATTCATGGCGATCAATTTCTCAACTACAATCTCTGCCACCGCTAAACGTGCAAACCGCTTTACATCAGCTGGAATAACATACCATGGAGCCTGTTCAATCGCAGTCGCCGTAATTGCTTCGTTATAGGCGTGCTGGTAATCATCCCAATAAAGACGCTCTCGAACATCACTAATATCGAATTTCCAATTTTTATTGGGATCGTCTAAGCGTTCGATCAACCTTTTGAGTTGCTCGTCTTTCGATAAATGCAAGAAGAATTTAATAATTGAAGTGCGACTTTGGCGCGTCAGATGCCGCTCAAATGCCCGTATATCCTCAAAGCGCTCCTGCCAAAAAGACTCATCGGCTGCGCTCGTCTTAAATCCCCGTAGCTTGAGGAGCGCGGGATGAACTCGCGTCACGACGACTTCCTCGTAGTGAGATCGATTGTGTATGCCGATATTGCCCTGAATCGGCAGGTCACGCCAATGCCTCTGAAAGTACGATTGGGCTAAATCGTCCTTGGTGGGAACGCCGTAGGAGTGGACGCGAATGCCTGCAGGATTAACACCGGTGGTGACATGACGGATCGTACTATCCTTGCCCGATGCGTCCATACCCTGGAAAATCAAGAGCAGCGACTGCGCTCGCTCTGCAAACAAACGAGTTTGAAGATCCGACAGACGTTCAACGCACACCCTTAACAAGTCACTTGCTTTTTTCTTACTGAGCGAAAAAACGCTTGGACTAGTCGGCAATTTGCTTAAATCGATTCGCGTGCCAGGCTGGACCATGAATCGGCTAGGAGGCGTGTTAATCAAAAGTATTCATCATGGATACACAAGGCTGAGCAGTTTGCACATGCGGCTACGAAGAAGCGTCAATACTATTCTGCCATTGAGTGAAACGTGATTGAAACACTCATTGACTAGCCTTGCGTCGCCTGTTCTAAACGACTAGCTCTTCATGTAGCCTATCGGCGGCTCGGTTGATCCCGGCGAATAGAAATTGCGCACATTAGGCAATACACGGTCTAGATCGCTCGCGGGAACGCCAAACCACAAAGCTAGCTCGGCAAAATATTCTTCGGTGCTAGTCGTCGGCATGAAGACCCCGCGGCCTGTATCCATGGGATGTTTTTGATGCAACGTTGGATACGTTCCATACATACGACCGCCGTTGACCGCGCCACCCATGATTAAATGATGTGCGCCCCATCCATGGTCGGAGCCTTTACCGTTCGAAGTTAAAGTGCGACCAAAATCAGATACTGTAAAGACCGTGACCTTGTCGTAGATATCAAGTTCGCGTAGCGCTTCGCGAAACTGGCGCATAGCTCGACTCACGTACGGTAGCATGCGAGCTTGATTATTCAAGACTTCATCATGATGGTCCCACCCGCCGATAACAACATAAAACGTTTGACGTACCGCTCCCAATAGATCTCGTACCGAAATAACGCGTGCGATCTGATGCAGAGCAGAAGACAAAGGCTGATTGATAAATGTCGTGCGTATTTCCGGGGCCTGCTGAATAGCCTCAATAAACGTTTCGGCATTGTCGATGGCTTTGCGCATTCGAACCGCATACTCATTTCGGAGTATGTTCTCGTGCACGACCCCAAACACATCGTCTATCATCTGTTTTCGACGGCCGTTATAGCCGCCGTCGTCTCCGTACGCCCAAATAGTCTGTGCGCCATCGCCTTGTGCATGAATGTTGTAAGGAACGGCTTGAGCACCGCTTTGAAACACATTCGTACCACTCAACGAAATATTCATTGAAATGCCGTTTGACAGCTCCGGCCCCTGTAAATCGGCAATGCGTCCGGCCCATCCCTGGGTCGCACTGCGACTGTAGCTCACTGCCGTCTGCCATTGCATTTGCTGATCGGAATGGGAGTAGAGCCCTACCGGAACACGCGCGCGACCTGCCTGCAAGTCGACCGGGTCAATGGGTTCTATCAACGTGCCAACGTTATTAACAAGCGCCACTTCGCCATCGCGATAGAGTTCCTCAAGTTCCGCCATACCAGGATGAAGACCGAATGTCCGCCCTTCGCTATTCGGTGGCAGCGCTAACAAATCCTCACGTGGAAGCGCTAAATCAGCACGAAAGATGCGATATTCCTCATACTGATCCTGGTCGTAGGGAACTAACATGTTGTAGGCATCATTACCGCCAGCAAGCATGATGCAAACCAGCGCCTTATAGTCGCCTTCATGATGTGCAGCGGCTGTTTGTCTTGCGAATGCCATTGACAACAAGGTGCTAGCCGATGTAGCTACGGCTGCGCCCATACCACAACTATGCGTTAAAAACGTTCTGCGCGACGCCATCGTTCAGCTCTCTACGACATAGGTAGGCGACATGGCAAATAAGTAGATTGCGTGGCGAACTCGGTCGACCAAATTCGACTCGCCTACGCTTTCGATACCTAGCTTAATTCGCAAGCGCGTAGGCGCATCAAGCTTGCCCGCAGTCATCACGAGGTCTAAACGGTCGATTAACGCATCAACATCCTCGGCCAATTCCACATAGTCGTCAATATTGATATTCGTAGGCGTGAACGGTTCGCTCGGTGAGAACAGCTGATCATCGTGGAATAAGCCTAGATCAATGAGATTGACCATATTGATCACCGTCGTAGCCGTTGTAATTTGAAATTCCGGCGCCACGAGATTTTGTTCCGCCAGCGGCCCTGCAGGCGAATGAAACGGCGAATAGAAATTGAACACACTCGGCGCATTAAGTGGATGCTGCTGGCCGTGGTAGTGCATCCGATAGCCATTGTTATAGAACAATCCATCCTCGCACTCAGCATTGAATTGACGCGCTAACGCGGTCAGTCGTAATACAGGTTCACGCAGCTTACCGAAGGTGGCAGGGCTCGGCGGACGCACCACTTCTGGGTCAAGCAATATCGCTTTGACCACCGCCTTCATATCGCCTCGCACACCGCTCCCTTCGCCATTGAACGCACGCGCCACGCGCTCGACATACGCCGCAGATGGATTGGACGAAGTCAAGCGTTGGATTAATTGACGGCCGATGAATGGTCCTACGTTTGGATGATCGAACAGACTGTCAATCGCCATCTGGATATCGTCCATGCCAGACTGGTCCGACGGCACGACGACGCCACTTAACAAGCGCTTCTCGTCAGGCGAATGATGTTCCTCAAACATTTGCATTGGTTCGCGAAAGTACGGTTGCCACCGGCCGAATCTTGCATCTGGGCCGCTATACGAGAGTCCAGTAAAAACTTTCGCGTATTCGCGAATGACACGTATGTCGTATGTTGGAATCAGCTGCCCTGCCGCGTCTAATTGGTACGTACCGTCCGTATTCAGCTCGAATAAACCAATACTGAATAGTTGCATGACCTCCCGCGCAAAGTTTTCATCCGGAAAGATGTTGTTCTCGGGGTCGGCTTTGCGATTGTTTACATGGCTTAAGTAGATACCCATGGCAGGATGCAACGCTACATCCAATAGGAGGTCGCGAAAATTGCCGGTTGTCCCCTTAAGGAGCATATCCATATAGCTCGTAAGCGCCGGCGGATTGTCACGTAAGATGTCAATATCGGATACGACAAAAATCTGACTTAGCGCGTATGCAACACGTTGTTGCACTTGATCGGGCGCGGTCATAGCGCGATTCCACCATGTGCCGCGCCAAAACGTAATAGTGAGCAGTATGCCATCGTCAGCCGGCTTGAAATCGCCCGCATCACGACGCCTCACCAATTCATCAGCGAACGCTAAGTGGGATGTAGGTTCCATCGCCAACTGTTCTTCCAACCACGCTTCGTGGCCGGCTTCAGCAATAGCTACGATGCCTTCGTAGGGCATACCAAAGGTCGCTCGACTTGCAAACGCCGATGCTGCTTGCAGTTCAGTAAGCGTTGGCCCCAACGGAGGCGGAGGACGGACAGGTCCGACCGGCTGAATTGGAGCAACGGGCTTTGTTGAACCACCGCCGCATGCTACCAAAACAACGCTGAGCATTGACAAGCCCAAGAGCCGAACCGCAACTCGGAATGGCATCACGAACACTAAGGAAGCTTCACATGCGAGTATACACAAACGCGCATTTCAATGGAAGAGTCCGCCGGCGCCGAAAGATTACTAATCTAGCCGTAAAAGCCTATAGGCACATCAAACTATAAAGAACTCAAATACACACCGAAGATATAGAAACCAATCTAGTCTTACGTTGCTAAAACGCACTGTTTGAACAGCAAGCAATCTCATGCGGAAGAGTCGCACCGATGCTCCCACGACAGAAACTGCAAAACGCGTCAATCATCTCGCTCTGTGGGGTTCGCTTTAGTGTATAGTACAAAACTAGCGACGCGTCGTAAATTGCTCGGGTTATGTTTAGTCTGTCGCCATCGTTGATATGGCGCTTGACCGCAACCGCCACTGTACTAGGATTGGCGCTCATTTGGCTGTTATCCGGAGTCCTCCCGAAGGACGATGCTGGAATTCAACCAAGCATTGCCGAACTAAACAAAGCAGTCGAAGAGCAAGCCAAGCAGCATCCGCCCATCACCGTACGCGCCCGCCGCAGTTTCGCCCAAGAAAAGCCACGAACGCTTACCCTCCATGGGAAGACCGAGGTCAAACGCATCACAGTCATTAAGTCTGAAACCGTCGGGCGGGTTGTCCAACGTAACGTCGAAGACGGCGCAACGGTAAAACGAGGGGACCCACTCTGTACCCTTGAGGTCAACGATCGAGAAGCAAGTGTCGCGGCCGCGCAAGACGCTGTTTTATTAGCAACATTCGAACATGACGGCGCCCTGCAGTTACGAGAAAATGATTATCAAATGGAATCCGCCGTAGTCGCTGCCAAAGCACAACTCAGCGCGTCCCAACATGCGCTCATACTTGCCAAGCAGGCACTCGACAATACCGTCGTACGGGCGCCCGTTTCGGGGTTCGTTGAGCGCGTACACGCTACCGTCGGCGATTACCTCGTACCCGGCACACCTTGTGCAACCGTGCTCGAACTTGATCCTATCTATGCAGTCGTGCATGTCGCCGAGCAATACATTACAAAGATTACGCTTGGCACAAAGGCCACCGCTTCGCTTGCGACGGGACAGATGATCAGCGGTACTGTTTCATTCGTGGGGAAACAAGCCAAAGATGCGTCGCGCACGTTTCGTGTCGAAATTGTCGTACCGAATTTGCGCTACGAAATCAGAGCCGGCATTACGGCGGAAGTCGATTTGCCGTTGAAGACTTATTCAGCGCATCAAATATCGGCCGCACTATTAGTACTTGGTGATGCCGGGGTGCTCGGGATCCATAGCGTCAACGATTCGCGTGTCGAATTTCACGAAATAGCGATCATTGCGGAAGACCGCGATGGAGTATGGGTCGCCGGACTCCCACCTGAAATTGCGATCGTCATATCAGGGCAAGACTTAGTTGCCGCGGGGCAAATTGTTCATGTTCAGTGGGTGTCCAGCTAACCTCTTTGATGCTGTTGACAGGCAGCGCCACTGCCGTAGCGTAATCCGATGAAAGACCAACTCATCAACATAGCTGTGGGGCACAAACGCTCCGTGCTATTTGTCATGTTTGGCATCATGATTTTCGGCGTGGTCGCGCGACTTTCGATTCCAACCGAAAGCGAACCCCACGTTGAGATGCCTTATTTCGTTATCACCATCGTTCACGAGGGTATCTCCCCCGAGGATGCTGTTCGACTGCTCGTGCGACCCATTGAACTCGAATTAAAAACTCTCGACAACGTCAAGGAAATTGCCGGCACCGGGGCGGAGCATGTGGCGTTCGTGTCCGTCGAATTCGAATCCACCATTGACGCGGAAGAAGCCATAGCTGACGTTCGCGAAGCAGTAAACCGAGCAAAGCCTAAGTTGCCCACAACCGCTGAAGAACCCATCGTGCAGGATACAGCGAGCACGGACTATCCCACCCTTCAAATCAACTTCGCCAGCGACTGGGCTTCCGAACGATTGGTACTCAAAACCGCACGAGCGCTCAGCGACCGCCTTGAAGCTATTTCGGGCGTGCAAGCTGTCACGATTCAAGGCAATCGTGACGAAGTACTGGAGATCACGATCAAACCGGCCCATCTACTAGCTAACGGTATCACCGTCGAGCAACTGCACGCCGCGCTAACGCGTAACAATCAACTCATTCCCGCCGGCGCGATTGACGCCGGTAAAGGGAGCGTTTCGCTCAAGATTCCAAGCGTCGTTGAGACGGCAAACGATCTCTTGGATCTACCGCTGTACAGCGATGGGGAAACGGTCGTCAAGCTGGACGATGTCGCAACGATTCGCCGAACCTTCAAGGACCGCATGCACTATGTCCGGGTGAACGGCAAGGAGACCGTGTCTTTATTCGTGTATCAACAGGTCGGCGCAAATGCCATTGATGTTGCCCAAGAGGTACGCGCCGCTGTCGATGTTTTTCAGCCGAGCGTGCCGGACAACATGGAGTTATTCATCACGCGCGATGTATCCGCATTCAACCTGCAGCAGGTAACGGAACTCGAGGGCAATATCGCCACCGCCCTATTCCTAGTCCTCGCTGTCGTGCTGCCCGCAATCGGGTTTCGAAGCAGCGTTATCGTGGCGGTTGCCATCCCTGTGTCTTTCCTTTTTGCGTTGATATTGCTTTGGCTGTTAGGTCACTCGTTCAACTTCATGGTGATGTTTGGCATGTTGATGGCGCTTGGCATGCTGATCGACGGCGCGATCATTGTGACAGAGGATGCCGAACGGCGCATGCTCGCCGGAGATTCGGGCGAAAGTGCGTACGCAGGCGCTACGAGACGAATGTTTACACCCGTATTGGCATCAACTGCGACCACAGTGGCAGCTTTTCTACCCCTTCTATTCTGGCCGGGTGCTGTGGGCGAATACATGCGGTACCTACCGCTTTCGCTTATCGCCATACTAACAGGCTCGTTACTCTACACGTTGGTTTTCATCCCCAGCATGGGCGGCTTGTTAGCCAGGCATGTCGCTACCCGGGTGGTGCCGGCGCACAAAGCGAATTCGTGGAATACCGATCTTACAAAACTCAAAGGCGTTTCACGCTGGTATAGCCTCGTTATTTCATCGGCGGTTCGTCATACCTTTTTCACTGTTGTGGCAATCCTCCTTACCGTCTACGGCATTTTTTCGCTCTACAACATCAGAGACCTCGGGACGATCTTCTTCAATGAGAACGATCCCGTGTATTTTCAAACCATCGTACGCGCACGCGGAAACTTAAATATTGAAGAAGCATATGAAATCGTTAAGGAGGTAGAACAAGCGATCATCGAAACTGAAGGCGTTAAGGAAATGAGCACCTTCGTGTCCAACAACATGGCGATAGGCGAAGGTCAACACCGAACCTACCGCGCCGGTTCGACCGCCGATGTCATCGGCAGCATTTGGCTCGAATTGCACGAAGCCAATCAACGAACCCGCAACGGTATTGAGATAAGTCATGAAATTCGTGAGAAGACCCGTCAAATTGGCGGCATCGTTGTCGAACTCGACCCATTCGAAGCCAGTCTTCTTGATAAGGGTAAACCCGTCTTCATCCAGTTTGCAGCTCGAGAACACGAACGACTCATGCCCGTTGTCAAAGCCGTTCGAGATCACCTCATACATAACGTCGAAGGATTACGAGATCTAGAAGATACCCTGCCTTTGCCAGGTTTCGAATGGCAACTCGACGTGGACCGCGCGAAAGCCGCACTATATGGCGTTGATGTAACTACCATCGGGCTAGCGGCGCAATTAATCACCGACGGTGCCAAGCTCGGCGAATATCGGCCTAACGACGCCGACGAGGCGCTCGATATTAGAGTGCGATTCTCCGCCGAAAGCCGCAGCGTTGCGCAATTAGACGAGCTGCAAGTAGCAACGAATAGTGGCTTAGTGCCTATCTCAAATTTTGTTACGCGTCGTGCAGTTAGCCGTCAGGATGCGATTCAGCGGCACGATCATAAAAACATCCATGCCATTCAAGCTGCCTTACTGCCCGATGTCTTCGCAGCTGAAAAAATCAATGAAATTCAAACATGGATCAACGAACAGGGCTTTGACCCGCAAGTCAATATTCGATTTAGAGGAACTGCGGAAAATCAGGCTGAATCCATCGACTTCATATCCAAAGCGTTTTCGTTTGCGCTGATGCTGATGTTCGTTCTGTTAGTTACGCAGTTCAATAGCATCTATCAAGCGTTCGTGACAATCTTTGCAGTAGTGTTATCGACTTCTGGCGTCTTTCTTGGGTTAGCGATCACCGGTTCGCCGTTTAGCGTCATCCTCAGCGGGGTAGGGATCATCGCACTTGCCGGTATTGTGGTAAACAACAGCATCGTATTGATTGACACCTTTAATCAGAACCGTAAAGAGCATCCAGAATACGATCTCGAGCACTTGGCAACGATCACGGGTCTACAACGTTTACGACCTGTCGTATTAACAATGCTCACCACAATGATCGGATTGTTGCCTCTCGCAAGTCACCAATCCATTGACTTCATCAATCGGACCTGGACATCGGGTGGTAACTTGTCGAGTTACTGGGTACCACTCGCGCAGGCCATCGCTTTTGGGTTGGCGTTCGCAACCATCCTAACGCTGGTAGTAACGCCTGCACTGCTAATCCTGCCGGAAACCTTTAAGAAAACGGTAGGCAATTGGTTATCTCGCGCTCGACAGATCTCACCTGGTGAGCGGAAAACCTCCATCACAGAACTGGCCGATTAGCGCAACCTTTCAAAAGGCGATCCCTTTCAATTAGTGTCGAGTACTGGCCGCGAAACCCTTTGCAGTCTCGTTCGCTCGCAATAAGTAAGGATCTATCTAACTCTACATCCGCGTTAGAAATTGTTGAGTTAAATCTCGTTATTCGAGAAAGCCAAACCGTGCTCTTTCATTTTGGCGAAGCGCGATTGTTATGAACCGCTATGACGGTCTCTTTCACGAGTACCTAGTCGGACACTTAATTCGCCACCAATCACGCGTTCAGTTCCACCATCGGTTCGAATTAAGTATGCACCTTCAGCATCGACACCAATACCAATACCGCGAATAGATGGTTCCACCCCTAATAAAGCCACTGGCTGTCCACGTAATGCATCAAGTTTCTCCCAACCGGCCTTAAACGCAGGAAATCCCGCCTCTTCGTAAAGCCGCACGGCTGCATAAGTGCTATTGATCAGTCGCGCGACGACAAAATTTCGTGAGCAAGATTGCAGGTATGGTGCGATTTGCGTGGCAAGATAGTCACCGGTCACATCAACGCCAGGGGCTGCAAACACGTTGATGCCAATACCAATTACAAGCGTGGCAGGGGAAGTTGGATCAGCAAGCTCGATCAATATTCCCCCGATCTTGCACTCACCTAGCAAAACATCGTTCGGCCACTTTAGGCGTACGTTGCGTAGGCCCAGTGCACGTATCTCAGTCGCCGCATGCAATCCAACCGCAAGTCCTATCGCACCGAGCTCTGCGGCCTGGCATTTCACCGTGATGCCGATACTCAACGCAATGTTGGCCGCAAAAGGCGACACCCATCGCCGACCGCGCCGACCGCGTCCTAGCGTTTGAACCTCCGCAAGTCGTATCCAGCCATCAATTTCCTTATCTCGCGATAGCGCCAGTAAGTCAGAGTTGGTACTTTCCGTGCATGCGACTACCTCCAATTGCTGCAGCCAACCGAGCGTAGACGAGTTCAATTCATCTTGTATCGTAGCGGCGTCTAACCAATCGTGAAATTCAAATTCGAATATGCCGTCTGCATTCACGCGAACGCCGAATGCCTCAAGTTGTGACCGCACCGCAGTAGGAACTTCCTCCCTATTTAATTCGTGACCCCGCGCCAATGCTTCGAACGCTTCAATAAGTGTCAAACCAAGTACTCCTTAGTCGGATGAGATAAATTTGAATCACTAAGTTAACGAGATTCGCCTGATCGATACACTTATACAGAGTGTGCGGCGAGCACACTGCTGAAGGTAAACTCCCCGTGGATTTATGATGATGGAATTCGGCAAATTCAAATCGACCGAAGGGCTCAACAAGACTTTCAACCGTATCAAGTCACTCGGTCTTGAACCAAACGTCTATGAACTCGACACCTACGGTTTCACCGTGGTGCCGCCGGAAAAAGTTGCCGACAAAACGTTCTTCGAGCGCATCCAGTCTATTGTGCTGCGCTTATGTAAGGAACGCACGGGTGTTAATTTTGCAATCGACCGCAATGGCAAATTCGGCGAATACAAAGCGCAACCTCAAACTGATGGGCAGTTTTTGTTGTTTTACCTGCTCATGGCTGACCCCATATTCGAAGAATGGGTTATGAACCCCACCTTGTATGCTCTCATTGACTATCTCATGCGCGGTCAGCAACAGTTATCGAGCTTGACCTCCTTTGTGAAGTGGAAGGGCGACAGAGAATCGCTCGGTTTACACAGCGATTCGCCGCCGGACCGAGATGGACACTTGCCCGCATGCTCCGATGTTGCCAATGCTACGTACTGCCTTACCGACTACACGTTGGAGAACGGCGCGATCGCGATGGTTCCTGGCAGCCATCTCTACTGCCGCCAGCCCAATGTAGGCGAAGGCGAAAAACGCGCGATACCAGTCGAAGCGCCGGCAGGATCGCTGATCGCATGGCATGGTAATACCTGGCACGGCGCCTTTGAAAAGAAAACTGAAGGCCTTCGCTTGAACGTCACGAGTTACCACTGCCATCGCCGACTGAAAACGCAAGAAGCTTATCAATGGCGCGTGACCCAAGAAATGCTTGACCGTAATCCGCCTGAGTTCGCACGTCTTGTCGGTGCAGACGATCATATGGGTTGGGACGAAAACGGACCCGATTACACTCGCGGCCTCAAGTACATGTCTGACGATGCAAAAAAGCGTTTTGCCATCCGTGTCGCTGAGAAAAACAATCAAGGAGTCTGATAGAAGACCTACATTCCTTGTTAGCAAACACACACCTTTTATCAGCGGTGGTATCCCAGATTCCTATTCTCGGAAAGACACTTACTTGGCGACTGTTCACTAGCTACTGGTAACTTAGGCTCGGCGTCAATTCTCTTGATCATGCACCGAGCTTATGTGAGCTCGGCAACGAGCTTTGCGACCTTCTCAACATTGATCAGCCGCGTTTTATGAAACTTTGGATGTAGGTCATAAATGCCGGCAACACTGCTTTCTAGCGCGAGGATCGATACTTTACGATCGTCAACTGTCAAGCAGCTTTTAGCCACTTACTCAAAGCCACAATCGTGCAACGTGCCTGCCATAACCACGTCAGTGTCTAACATTTGTTTCAACGCGCAGTTTTGATCCACCAGATCAGACACCACAAGACGTGTAAACGACAGCAAGCATGGTAGGCCTTAATGCTCAACGCGATGTCCGAATCGAATCTGATCACGACGCTCAATGAATTTCAAGCGGAGTATCGTAAAGGGATCGGGACGATCTTACCGTACCGACCTTCGAAGCAAGCGAGCGTCGACAACATTCAGCGTTATGCTGACGGCGTTGGAGACTACAACCCGCTCTATCGTTCGCCTGAATATGCAGCCGACAGTCGATATCGGGATCTCATAGCCGCGCCGACGTTTCTCTACGCTGTGACCTTAGGCGTCATTGCAGGTGAAACAGGTGCGATTGATCGGGCGCGCGTCAATACCCAATATCTACCCGTGAATTACGCGGGAGCTGAAATTGATTTCGTTAGGCCGATATGGCGCGACGACACGATTACAGCAATGGAAACCGTTGGCGAAACGATGAGAAAGACCAGCGCGCGTATTGGTCCGATCAATTTCAATACCGGTCACGTGGTCTTTACAAATCAGCGCAAGGAAGTTGTTGCGACGATAAAAACGTTAATGGCACGCTACCAAAACACCGGGAGAACATTGTCGTACACTCGCGAAGCAGAACAAATGTCAGAACACCACATTGTGCCTGCCGATCCACTCGTATTCGAGCGTCAACGACAAGGAAAGGAAAAACGGTTTTGGGAAGATGTCGAAATTGGTGATGAGCTCGACCCTCTAAGGAAAGGGACGTACTCTGTGACAGAGCTATTTTTATTCACGCACGGTGTACTCGGCACCGGTCGTAGCACGCGAACCGCATTGGCAGCAGAAGGATCCATTGATTTAGGCGGAGGCGGACGGTTCGATAAGGAGCATGCGGAAAAACGTCGCAACATGCCAGGTCAGTTTGACTACGGGCCGCAACGAGTCTGTTGGCTAGCGCAAGCGGCGACAGATTGGATGGGAGACTATGGCACACTCAAAAAACTGCATGCGTCAATTCGCCATCCGAATGTCGTTGGCGACACGAATACAGTGATCGGTCGAATTGCGAATAAGTACGAGAACAATGGAAAACACTTCGTGGAATTGTCCATTGAAAATCGAAACCAAGCAAGCTTGGCAACAGCTTATGCATCGGCAACGATTGAGCTACCGAGTAGGAGTTAACGCCTAACCGGCTAGTATGCGTTCGTTTTTGCCTCGCGCTTAGCCGAACGAGCGACGTCGATTTTCTGTTTCATCTTATAGATTGTCAATTCCGACTTCGTATCCTCGCACACCGGCAAGTCCATAGCGCGGATCCGTTTGTACTCACCTCGATCCATCGCTAAACGGGTTTCAACGGTAGTTTTCGGCCCTGAATAGGTGGCAATTTCAAGCAAACCGGATGAGTAGTACCCCATCCGTTGTAGGAGTTTCTCGGATGCATTCTCAAGCACCTCGGGATCAATCGAAAGCTGCCAGTTCTCTTGTTGCCGTAGCCACGGCTTGACGTTCGAGTTAGTCATGATGTATCGCCACTCGTCAGTGTGATTCACGCCAGTGCCGTGAAGTAACCGACCGTCCATCAACATGACCGTGCCGCCTTTAGCTTCGACATTGATTGCCGGTGGTAATGGCCCCACCTCTTCACCAGGTTTCGTGTTCGCCACAAGACGATGACTGGTTGGGATCACAAGCGTACCACCATTGACATCACTGACATCCTGCATGATGTACACGGTGTTGACCAAGATTGGGGCATGCGGAGTTTGAATTGGGTGAATAGCACCAGAGTCCTGATGCAGGTTCTGGGGATAACTACCTGGACGGGCGATGTTCGAGGCAAATGAATAGGCGTAATGCCCCGGACCAAGCAGTTCGAAATTCAACTGCTCAATCATCGGTCCCCCTTGAACCCACTCGGGATCAAATTCGATGCATTTTGCGAAGCAGTCGCCCTTGTTAACCAATGTCCACATGATGTGAAAATGCGGCGTCATATCAGCCAAGCCACACGCCCTTTCCGCTTCGGCTTGTCGTTCAAGCCGATCCCGCATATATGATCGTTGATACTCACTCATCGCATCTTCGATCAGGCAAAAGCCGTACTTGTCTAAATCTTGACGGGCCTTATTAATGTCCTTGGTTTCATGTGGTAGATCGTCGAATTTACGCCAATAGTTGTGCTTTCGAATGACGGTCGTATCGTAGTATGGCGTACCGTTCAAGCCACCACCCTCTGCACCGCGTCCTGCCTCGAATAGAGGGCACGGGATTTCTTCGGTCAAGGATTCAGCAGGACGAGTTGAGGGTACGCCATTACCACCGACAGGAGGTCTTAACCATGGATTGTTCTTGTGCATGGAACGAAATGGCTCACCGGACCTGAACCACTTAGCATCTTGCAATTGCGCTTCCTCATTTGAGAGCGCAGCGATATTGTCAGGATGAAACTCAGATGGTATCACGCCATCAGCATGAGGTAACTCCGACATGGTCTTTCACGCAGATCAATAAAGCAGAAATTTGATTATAGAATAAAGAATGATCTTTGTTTTCATGGCACCTCTCAAACCCTCCTAAAATTGATCTTGGAGTTGATTATCTAAAAATTGATAAATTAATAAAGTCAATATTTTAATAGATACCATGGTCAATGGAACTGGGGTTTTAGGAGGTATCTTTCATTCGGCTATGAGCAAAGAAGCCTAATTGGCTAGGTTTTCGGTTAGAGGCCAAAGTTCCAGATTTTCCTGGCAATTTTGGCGTATTCCATTTGTCTACGCTTAAGTTCTTCAAAATTCCATGAAGCATGCGTAGGCCATTTCTGTAGTGAATGTGTCATGGACGCTGTAGTATTGGGGGTTGCATTTGCAAATTTCTTAACCATCCAGAAATTTGAATCTGCATAGTGCCCTTTCTTTTTTGAATAGGCTTTGTTTGACACTGCTTTATTCTGAAATCCTTCCATCAACAACAGGTTCGCCAGTAGACCGATACATTTCATTTCTTCTTCGGATTCAGGTTTAGGATTACCAGATATCTGAAATTCCCGACGCGCATCGGAAGATGGATTCCGAGGATAGACATGCTCGATTTCGAGTTCTTTGTTCTTCATAATATGACTGATAAATAGATCTGGTTTTTTAGGCTCGCCAAATTTAAGGTATTTTGCCAATATGTATTTCTGGCGATATTTTTGTGAAACTACATCTTGGCCAAAATTCTCAAACCCTTGATAGAACCGATCAACAATATCCTCCATATCTCTTTTAATCCCTTGAACAAATTCATGTACGCACTCTTGATTCAAGACGTCAATATTTTGGAGTTTGTTTGTCCAATGTGCTAGAAGGGTTTCAAGTTCTTGGCTTCTAAGTTTTGTCGAAAAGCTATAAAATAAAACAGACTCAACACAACGGACTATGATTTCAAATAAGTTTGATGGACAATTTTTGTTGATAGCTGTCAACATCAACCCCATGTGCTGGCGACCACTCGACCCAACGATTGAATTTAAAGAATCTAATGCAGTAGAGTGTTGCCCGTTATGGTCAATGCTGTCAAATAGTAAACGTTTGTAGTACGAGGAAGCCGTACTGAGTCTCTCGGCAAATCGCACGGGATCACTATTAATATTGTGTTTTGAACGATTGTTAGCATTTTGAAACCACCCAAAAGCCTTTTTTTCAGTTGGTGGTCGACCTAAGAGCGATTTATCGATACTAACAATAAAGTATCTTAGAAATCTCATAGGTTTAACCCCTCTGTAGCTTAAATTTTCTTTAATTTCATCCCAATGCTGCGTCAAACGTTGTGTTTTGTTTTCATTTTCTGCCTTGGTGTAAAGCATATTTTTAAGCAAATCAAATCCATCAAGTTCTACACCGCGATAGTTGAGGGTATCAAAGACGATCATTGCTTTTTGTAGATCGTCGGCTTCTATTCTTACTAACCCGACGTGTGACCGAATGCGTGTAGCGAAAACTAAGAGGTCAGAATCTATGTCGTCATTATCTTTAAGATAACAATATATATAATCGTAAGCATCAATGATATTCTGTTGCGATTTCTGTAGTGCAGATTTGGGCTCATTAAGTAATTTTCCATTAAATGCGCCTTCAAGCAATTCCTGGTTTCTTTTGTAATTTAGCTCTAGCCGATACGTCACCTCATCTTGGCCATCTGGACCTGGCTCCGCCGAATGAAGCATACCGGTTAGCCAGCTGGGTACATTCAACCCTTTCTCAATTTGTCTATTCTTTATAGCACAAAATAGGAGAAAAAGGGTAGTCATCCTCTGCTGCCCATCTATAAGTAAAAACTTGCTATTAGCTTTCGAACCGTGTGCAAAGACGACCATGGATCCTATAAAATAAATGTCGTCATCACTTGTATCGCCTGGTTCTAAAGAATCTAGGCTTGTCTTGATATCTCCTAATAAGGTGACGACGTTATCTTCCTTCCATACATAATCTCTCTGAAAATCAGGGACAACGTAAAAGGCTTTTAGTACGTCAGTTATACGCATAAATGTGCAATCCATTTGAATCCTCTCAGTGCTCAGTAATAGTGAATTTAGCGCCCGACCCAGCTAGAGAGTTATGGGCTAGTTATTATTTTACAATACAAGTGATCAGAAGATCAGTATCAATCGTTTTGCTCCTGTGTGTTAACGCGATCAAGATAGCACAGGACAGGTACCGTAGAAAGCGACATAAGCATAAAGGCACCCCTCAAAACCTCCTCTTTTCATGGCTATGTCATCTGACTCTGCGGGATGGCAAAAAGTGACCTTCGCCTTGCCAATGCACTTTGTGAGGGTATATTTACAACCTTTCACCTGTCTATGAGTTCCTCAACCATCATGACCAAATCAAAACTTTTTAGTGCACGGGAAGCCTACGAAGAACTTGATCAACTCGGCGACCCATTGGAGCAGATGAAACAATTGGTTGATTTTGAGAGGTTTCGGCCGATCCTGGAAGCGTGTTGGCGTCATGAAGCCGCCGACCCATCGCAAGGCGGTCGTCCTGCGTATGACGTGGTGATGATGTTCAAGGTGCTGCTCATTGGTCGGATGGGCAACCTGTCGTGTGAGAAAATGGCCTATGCGGTGCTTGATTCCCGTAGCGTCACCCGGTTTCTCGATGTGGTACCAGGTCAACCACTACCTTCACGGCAGACCATTGCGCGGTATCGTGACGCGCTGGACGAGAACACCATGCGGGAGTTGTTTGAGGATGTTGAAGCGCAGTTGCGCGAGCAGGGTTACGAGATGCGCGGAGGTCAGGTGGTGGACTCGACTCTGGTCCTTGTCCGGGTCCAGCGCAACAAACTAGTTCCCTAAGACATTCATTACAGAAACATATTTCTCACAGCATGCTTTTGTAGCGCGTCTAGCGTTAGCTATAAGCCTGCGTCGCAAAACGATTTAGTATCCAGTGAATAGGATATACTATCATATTTATTTTTCATGTAGATTATCTTACTGACTATCTCTATAGAAGATATATTTTCCTAATTTTATCCCGGGAAATTTTCTAAGGCGCTGGCTCCTAGCGCCCTTCGTCCCCTCGCCCCAATTAATTGGTAACACCAACGATATAGATGAACCATACTAGCGAATTTACTTCCAGGCATCCCTGTGAGATAGAGCCATGTCCTTTGAGCATCAACAAATCATTCACTGCACTCAATCGCCGGATGTTTCGGATAGGGTATCCTTGCATCATCCGTTTAATCCAGTTTTGGATACTATGACCCTAGTTCGATAAGTACGTAGGTAGCCCGATATACCATAATACTAGACTGTATGCATTGAGCTTCGAAAGGTGAGATGAGAGCCTATCTTGAGATAGCAGCTAAAAACGGTACCTTAGTTGGAACCGGCATAGCCACGATCTTGATTCTTTTCTTCATTATCCCAAATTTACCGATCCACGGACAAATGCTAGACGTGATGTTCAACTACTCATTTGATGTTGCCATGTCCACACTTGGTAGTTACGGTGATGTCGGCAGGACTAACTATGCATGGTCAAGTATGACAATTGATACCTTGTTACCACTTGTTTATATCACTTGCTTCTCAGGCCTAATCTATCGCTTCCGCCCAACAGATTCATTACGGTGGCTAGCATTCATTCCAGTCTTCGCCGGTATGTGTGACCTGCTTGAGAATGTCCAGATCACAACGATGCTTATTCAATATCCCGACATCAATTCGACACAAGTTACATGGGCATCTACCTTCACAATGATGAAGCACTCGCTTAATGGTGGCAGCCTGGTTTTGGCGCTGATACTCATTGTTATATCTGGACTGCGCAAGATCCTGGCTAGTTTACGGTCCCACTGAATGAAGTCATACGTAAATTCTTGGAAAGCGATGAGTATAGGATCGTGGATCCATCAAGCTCGGATCCTTTCTATTTCTTTTCAGGTTATTCACATCAAAGCTAGACTCACAACTGTTTATTAAGCAGACTCTAAAACACAAAACCCCGATCAGGTTAACCTGTCGGGGTTCTAAGAAAAGACCTGACAACGACCTACTCTCACGTGGGGAAACCCCACACTACCATTGGCGCAGAGCCGTTTCACTACTGAGTTCGGAATGGGTTCAGGTGGTACCAACTCGCTATGATCGTCAGGTCAAAGTGCAGGAATCAATCAATCCACATTAAAGCCAGTACAAATGCCTGTCTGACAAAACGCCCGGATAAATGAACATCCGGTTATATGGTCAAGCCGCACGGGCAATTAGTACGGGTTAGCTCAACGCCTCGCAGCGCTTACACATCCCGCCTATCAACCTTGTAGTCTACAAGGACCCTTTAGAAATCTCGAAGATTTGTGAGATCTAATCTTGAGGGGGGCTTCCCGCTTAGATGCTTTCAGCGGTTATCCTTGCCGAACATAGCTACCCGGCAATGCCACTGGCGTGACAACCGGAACACCAGAGGTTCGTCCGCTCCGGTCCTCTCGTACTAGGAGCAGCTCCTCTCAAATCTCAAACGCCCACGGCAGATAGGAACCGAACTGTCTCACGACGTTCTAAACCCAGCTCGCGTACCACTTTAAATGGCGAACAGCCATACCCTTGGGAACGGTTACGCCCCCAGGATGTGATGAGCCGACATCGAGGTGCCAAACACCGCCGTCGATGTGTACTCTTGGGCGGTATCAGCCTGTTATCCCCGGAGTACCTTTTATCCGTTAAGCAATGGCCCTTCCATTCAGAACCACAGGATCACTAAGACCGTCTTTCGACCCTGCTCGACATGTCTGTCTCGCAGTCAAGCGCACTTCTGCCTTTACACGCTTCGCATGATTTCCGACCATGCTGAGTGCACCTTCGTGCTCCTCCGTTACTCTTTAGGAGGAGACCGCCCCAGTCAAACTACCCACCACACACTGTCCTCGTCCCAGCTCATGGGACTGAGTTAGAACCTCAACGTGACAAGGGTGGTATTTCAAGGACGACTCCACGCAAGCTAACGCTCACGCTTCAAAGTCTCCCACCTATCCTGCACATGACAAATCAAAGTCCAGTGTGAAGCTGTAGTAAAGGTTCACGGGGTCTTACCGTCTAGCCGCGGGAACACGGCATCTTCACCGCGATTTCAATTTCACTGAGTCTCAGGTGGAGACAGTGTGGCCATCGTTACGCCATTCGTGCAGGTCGGAACTTACCCGACAAGGAATTTCGCTACCTTAGGACCGTTATAGTTACGGCCGCCGTTAACTGGGGCTTCTGTCACCCGCTTTGACCGAAGTCTAACGAGATCAATTAACCTTCCAGCACTGGGCAGGCGTCACACCCTATACGTCCTCTTGCGAGTTTGCAGAGTGCTGTGTTTTTAGTAAACAGTCGCAGCCACCTGGTATCTTCGACCGTCATCAGCTTAGGACGCGAAGTCCATCACCAACAACGGCGCACCTTCTCCCGAAGTTACGGTGCTATTTTGCCTAGTTCCTTCACCTGAGTTCTCTCACGCGCCTTGGTATTCTCTACCTGACTACCTGTGTCGGTTTCGGGTACGGACGCCGTGTAATTAACGCTAAGAGGTTTTTCCTGGAAGCATGGCATCAGCAACTTCACTGACCGCAGTCAACTCGTCATCATATCTCAGCCTTAAGGAACCCGGATTTGCCTGAAGTTCCAGCCTACCTACTTGAACTTGGACAACCAACGCCAAGCTCGCCTAGCCTTCTTCGTCACCCCAATTTGCCATACACGCCGGTACTGGAATATTAACCAGTTATCCATCAACTACGCCTTTCGGCCTCGCCTTAGGCCCGACTCACCCTGCGTCGACGATCGTTGCGCAGGAACCCTTAGTCATTCGGCGAGGGGGATTCTCACCCCCTTGATCGTTACTTATGTCAGCATTCTCACTTCTGATACCTCCAGCACGCCTCACAGCGCACCTTCACAGGCTTACAGAACGCTCCTCTACCATCCCCGATCCCGTTAGGGATCGTTAATCCGCAGCTTCGGTATGTGATTTAGCCCCGATACATCTTCCGCGCAGGCCGACTCGATCAGTGAGCTGTTACGCTTTCTTTAAAGGATGGCTGCTTCTAAGCCAACCTCCTGACTGTCTGTGCCTTCCCACATCGTTTCCCACTTAACCACAATTTGGGGACCTTAGCTGGCGGTCTGGGCTGTTTCCCTTTCGACGACGGACCTTAGCACCCGCCGTCTGTCTCCCTCACTGCACTCAACGGTATTCGGAGTTTGCATGGGGTTGGTAAGTCGGGATGACCCCCTAGCCCAAACAGTGCTCTACCCCCGATGGTGATATGAGAGGCACTACCTAAATAGTTTTCGAGGAGAACCAGCTATCTCCGAGCTTGATTAGCCTTTCACTCCTAACCACAGGTCATCCCCCCATTTTTCCACATAGGTGGGTTCGGGCCTTCAGTCAGTGTTACCTGACCTTCACCCTGCCCATGGTTAGATCGCCCGGTTTCGGGTCTACTCCTACCGACTATGTCGCCCTATTAAGACTCGGTTTCCCTACGGCTCCCCTAAACGGTTAACCTTGCCACTAAAAGTAAGTCGCTGACCCATTATACAAAAGGTACGCAGTCACAGTCGCCGAAACGACCGCTCCCACTGCTTGTACGCATCCGGTTTCAGGTACTATTTCACTCCCCTAATAGGGGTACTTTTCACCTTTCCCTCACGGTACTTGTCCACTATCGGTCAGTTGAGAGTATTTAGCCTTAGAGGATGGTCCCCCTATATTCAGACAGGATTTCACGTGTCCCGCCCTACTCGACATCACTACGGCGGCGTTTTCGCGTACGGGACTGTCACCCTTTTTCGTGCTTCTTTCCAGAAAGCTTCCACTAACGCTACCGCAGCTTGATGGGCTGATCCCTTTTCGCTCGTCACTACTAAGGGAATCTCGATTGATTTCTGTTCCTCCGGTTACTTAGATATTTCAATTCGCCGGGTTAGCTTTACGCGCCTATAAGAATCACTTCCTTTCAACGCGCAATAGTGTCCAAAGACACTGGGTTTCCCCATTCGGAAATCCCCGGATCAGAGCCTGCTTATCGGCTACCCGAGGCTTATCGCAGATTACCACGTCCTTCATCGCCTTCAACTGCCAAGGCATTCACCTGATGCGCTTCGTCACTTGACCATATAACCCGATGCTCAGTCGAAACCGAACACCCGATCGCAATCGCTTGTGACGACGATCTTGTTCGCCAGACACCAACGAGCCGCTCACGCGGCTCACGGAATAGCTTTTCCAAAAAGCAAAAGCTATTCCTGGCATTTCTACTTGCGGTGAATCAATTGATTCCTGAATTGTTAAAGATCAAACGCACCATGTTATGTTGTGCATTGTTAAAACGGCGACATCATGGTGGAGCCGAGGAGGATCGAACTCCTGACCTGTTGCGTGCAAAGCAACCGCTCTCCCAGCTGAGCTACGGCCCCATCTATTTCTTCGGCGCAGCGCGCCTTATGGTGGGTCAGGGTGGATTTGAACCACCGACCTCACCCTTATCAGGGGTGCGCTCTAACCAACTGAGCTACAGACCCCACGGCGTCGTTTCATATGGAACTATCCATTCATGTGAACGCTCAACGCACGAGCGTCGAACTGGACCGTGCGTCCCGTCGCCAAGCGACAGTCGCCGGCCGTTAGGTTAAGGAGGTAATCCAGCCACAGGTTCCCCTACGGCTACCTTGTTACGACTTAGTCCCAGTCATGAACCACACCGTGGTGACCGTCCTCCCGAAGGTTAGACTAGCCACTTCTGGTGCAACCCACTTCCATGACTTGACGGGCGGTGTGTACAAAGCCCGGGAACGTATTCACCGCGACGTTCTGATTCGCGATTACTAGCGATTCCGACTTCAAGGAGTCGAGTTGCAGACTCCTATCCGGACTACGAAAGGTTTTTTGAGATTGGCTCACCCTCTCAGGCTTGCTGCCCTTTGTGCCTTCCATTGTAGCATGTTTGTAGCCCACCTCGTAAGGGCCATGATGACTTGACCTCATCCCCGCCTTCCTCCGGTTTATCACCGGCAGTCTCCTTAGTGTTCCCGGCATGATCCGCTGGCAAATAAGGACAAGGGTTGCGCTCGTTACGGGACTTAACCCAACATCTCACGACACGAGCTGACGACAGCCATGCAACACCTGTCTCACGGTTCTAAAAGCACTCCCTCATCTCTGAGAGATTCCGTGGATGTCAAGAGGTGGTAAGGTTCTTCGCGTTGCATCGAATTAAACAACATGCTCCACCGCTTGTGCGGGCTCCCGTCAATTCATTTGAGTTTTAACCTTGCGGTCGTAGTCCCCAGGCGGAGAACTTATCGCGTTAGCTGCGCCACATAACCCCGAAGGGTCCCACGGCTAGTTCTCATAGTTTACGGCATGGACTACCAGGGTATCTAATCCTGTTCGCTACCCACGCTTTCGCACCTCAGCGTCAGTGTTAGTCCAGAAAGCCGCCTTCGCCACTGATGTTCCTTGCCATATCTACGCATTTCACCGCTACACAGCAAATTCCACTTTCCTCTACTACACTCTAGATAGTCAGTTTGGAATGCAATTCCCAGGTTAAGCCTAGGGCTTTCACATCCCACTTGACAATCCACCTACGTGCGCTTTACGCCCAGTAATTCCGATTAACGTTTGCACCCTCCGTATTACCGCGGCTGCTGGCACGAAGTTAGCCGGTGCTTCTTTAGTGGTTAACGTCTACCCGGATCGCGGTATTAGCGCGCCGGCTCTCTTCACCACCGAAAGTGCTTTACAACCCAAGGGCTGTCTTCACACACGCGGCATGCCTGCATCTGGGTTTCCCCTATTGTGCAATATTCTCTACTGCTGCCTTCCTTAGAAGTCTGGACCGTGTCTCAGTTCCAGTGTGGCTGATCGTCCTCTCAGACCAGCTATAGATCGTCGCCTTGGTGAGCCATTACCTCACCAACAAGCTAATCCAACGCAGGCTCCTCCGATAGCGCGAGATCCGAAGATCCCCCGCTTTCACCCTTAGGTCGTATGCGGTATTAGCATCAGTCTCCTGACGTTATTCCCCACTACCGGGTAGATTCCTACGCGTTACTCACCCGTCCGCCACTGACGCACATCCCGAAGGATGCTTGTCCGTTCGACTTGCATGTATGAAACCTGCCGCCAACGTTCAATCTGAGCCATGATCAAACTCTTCAATCAAAGATTGGTTTGCTCGCGTACCCAAGCTCTCCTAACGGAGTCTCAAGTCACAAGCGAATTGGTTTGCGTTCTCAGCTCAATGAATCGAGCGCCCACACGAATGGAAAGTTCCAATTGTTAAAGAGCATCCTTGTTCGCAGGCGGCAAGAAAGCCTGCCACCTTCGACATAAGGGTTAGAGATTATAGGAACAACAACTCGCGATGCAACCGTTTATTTTTCAACCGCATCTTGATGCTTCAACAAACCCCAGGTTTTTCTACCTCGACGTACCAAGTGGTAGGTTTCAAATAACGCGTTCGCGCGCGTCAACGTGGCATCGGGACTCTCTACTTTCGCGCCATTTAAAACGACCGCGGAAGCTTGTAGCAACTTCCGCGCCCGACTTTTCGACGGCGCCATACCTAATGCCACTATGCCGTCCACTAGGAAGTCACCCTTGCGAACCGGCGCGCTGGTGATGCCGTCTAAATAAAGCTGCTCCAGATCCGCCGCATTCAACCGACCAATATCACCGCCGAATAGCGCTTCCGTAATGCGCTCCGCCGATTGCAGACCCGCTCGCCCATGCACCAGTTCCGTCACCCGTGTCGCTAATCGGCGCTGTCCATCACGCCGTGCAGGATCAATCTTATGAGCATTGACCGTTGCCTTGATGTCATCAGCAGAATCGTACGTAAAGTAGTTTAAGAAACGAGGCACATCCACATCGTCGGCATTCATCCAAAATTGGTAAAACGAATAAGGAGAGGTGAGTTTCGGATCAAGCCAAACCGCATCGCCTGTGCTCTTGCCAAACTTTCTACCATCGCTTCGCGTTACCAGTGGAAAAGTCAATGCAAACGCCGAGCCGCCCACTACCCGGCGGATCAGATCCACGCCGCTCACGATATTGCCCCACTGGTCTTGACCGCCTAATTGAATGGTGCAGTCGTATTCGCGATACAGCTGCAGAAAATCAAGCGCTTGCACCAACGCGTAACTGAATTCGGTATACGATATGCCGTGCCCTTCACGTACAAGCCGACTTTTTACCGCCTCTCGCTGAATCAATGCATTCACCGAAAAGTGCTTGCCGATATCCCGTAGAAACTCGATCAAATTCATACGACTAGCCCAGTCGTAATTGTTGACAACTCGCGCGCTGTTCGATCCCTCGAAACTAACAAATCGATTAGCTTGTTCCGCAAGTCGCTCAACCCACGCTTCCACAACGTCGGTCGGATGTAATTGGCGTTCCTCGTCCCTTCCCGACGGGTCGCCAATAAGTCCTGTCGCACCGCCAACTAGAATGATCGGCTTGTGACCAGCTCGTTGGAAGCGTCCCAGCGCGAGCAGCGGAACCAGATTGCCTACATGAAGGCTAGGGGCCGTCGGGTCAAACCCGCAATATACTGTCCTGGACTGACTAACAAGATGGTCGTCAAATGCCTGTTCATGCGATCTTTGCACCAGCAATCCGCGTGTATTGAGATCGCTGAGAATGTCCATCATGGTTAGTGATCCTATGCGCGTCAGATTTGATGCGGTTCAGACGCTTGTTTCCAATATACTAATTCGTTCACCAAATTGAACAGACACATTTCGCGACAAGCGGTTCATCAATGCAGATTAAGTCCCGCGGTCGGACGCATTTTTAAGCAACGACAGCTAATAAGTGCAGTGTCGCATTCATTTCGAGACCCACACGGAAGTGGGCCGGCGATGACGCAAGGAGTGCATATCGCGTGAAACGAGACAACGTTGGAACGGCTAGTTCGAGATTCGGCCGTCCTAAAAAACGGTTTAAATTCCCCGTACGTGCCCTATGCAGTGCGTTCATTGCAAGCGTCGTCTATCTATCGGCGCAAGCGTATCTTTCATTTCCCACATCCGTTGCATTGCACGAGCCAATAGCCGCGCCACTTGTGCAAGTTCAACCCGAGCTGCCGGCAATTCTCTACGACCACCCGCTGGCGCCTGTATTAGTGTCGATGACTATCGAATACGGCGATACATTAGGGGGGCTTCTTACAAAGTCAGGGGTTGCAACGCAAGATATCAATCGTATCGTCACGTGTGGTGGACCATGCCGCGAACTGCATCAACTGCAACCGGGTTCAACACTCGTCCTACGATTAAACCAAGATCGACAATTGCTGTCAGTCAGCCAGACGCTCGCACATGGACAGACGCGTCAATTCAGTTTTCACAATGATCACATTGACGTCACTGCAACGTATGCTGAACGAGAATACGTTAAGGCGGTCGCCCATGTCATCATTCGAGCTGGCGAATCACCGATTAGCGCAGCCAAGCGTAGTAGCGGACTTATGGAATCAACCGTTCTCCGCGCGACGCAAATTCTCGAATATGACATTGATTTCTGGCGCAATATTCGTCCCAACGATGAATTCGAGATCTATTACGAACAGGTCTACGTTAACCAGGTTCACGTACAAGACGGCGATATCTTTGCATTACGATTCACCAGTCGTGGGAAACTGTATGAAGCCTATCTGCACTCCGATGGTCTGCACTACGAAGCGGATGGTGCAGCGATTCAGAAACAGTTCCTTCAGGCACCGTTGCGCTATAAGCGCATTTCCTCGAATTTCTCGAATGCGCGCAAACATCCGATTCTAGGTTATACCCGTGCACATAGAGGCGTGGACTATGCTGCGCCCCGCGGAACTCCCGTACGCTCAACTGCCGATGGCGTAGTTACGTATGTGAAACGGAACGATCCTGCAGCCGGTAATTTTCTCGCAATCCAGCATGCGAACGGCTTCGAGACGCGCTATCTTCATCTAAGTGGTTTCGCACGTGGCATCGCACGCGGTTCACGCATCACCCGAGGGCACACCATTGGTTATGTGGGATCCACCGGCCTCAGCACTGGCCCGCATCTGCATTACGAAGTCATTCAGCACGGTCATCACATTAACCCGCTTAGCGTTCCGAATCCAAGTGTCGAAAGCCTTGAAGGAATTCAGAGAGATCGATTTTTAGCAAGCGTTCAAAACTATATTCGAATCATGGATCGATTCCGCAACGAACAGCAAATAGTAGAACCAGTTGCCATCGTACCGCAATAGCGTCACCGGTTGAAGCGACATGCTGTCCGTCGGTGTCATGACCGGCACCAGTGTTGATAGCTTAGATCTCGCACTGCTCAACCTGCCCGATTTACACCCGAAAGCGTTTTTCACCGCGCCATTTCCGTCTGAACTGCGCGAGCGATTGATAGCGCTCGCGATACCGGGTCAAAATGAAATTGCACGTATGGGCGAAGCTCACGTGCAATTGGGGAAATTTATTGGGACGACTGTGCTGGCCTTCTTGGACAAGCAACGCATCGAACCTCAAGAGATCGGCGTCATTGGGAGTCACGGTCAGACGATTCGACATCACCCAAATGGGTTGCATCCATTCTCCATTCAAATCGGTAGCGGTAGCGTTATCGCTGAAACGTGCGGTATAGATGTGGTTACTGATTTCCGAAGTCGCGACCTCGCCGCGGGCGGGCAGGGGGCACCTCTCGTACCTGGTTACCATGAAGCGCTTTTAGGTCATACAACTAAATTCCGCGTCATTCTGAACATCGGTGGCATCGCTAACGCGACGATTCTTCATCCACACGAGGGTCTGCAAAGCGGATTCGACACAGGCCCCGGCAATGCATTGCTAGATGCATGGTCACAAGACTGTCGACGCGTACCGTACGACAAAGGCGGTACATGGGCTCGTTCAGGGAAAGTTCATCAAGTCTTGCTCGCCAACTTACTCAACGACCCGTACTTCGCTCGCACACCACCGAAAAGCACCGGCAAAGAACACTTTAATCTCAACTATTTAAAGCAATTCCTCACCTCTATCGCGCCAGTATCGCCCGAAGATGTGCAAGCAACTTTGCTTGAAGTGACTGCACGCACGATCATTGACGCCATTGACCGAACTGCGCCAAAAAGCTCTGAAATCGTTGTATGCGGGGGCGGAAGGCACAACATCGTGCTATTAAAACGACTGCAGGCACTAAGCCCTCAGCGCAAAGTGTTCCCTACCGACAAACTGGGCATCAATGGCGATGCGCTCGAAGCAAGCGCGTTTGCTTACTTAGCTTGGCTCTTTGTAAAAAGATTGCCGGGGAATCAACCACATACAACGGGGGCTGTCGGACACCGTGTACTAGGTTGTTTTTATCCCGCAAGATAACGCGAACTCAACGCTTTATAGGGCGAATGAATTGCCGCATCCACAGGTTGAGGACGCATTGGGGTTATTCACGATGAACTGTGACCCTAGTAGATCCTCTTTGTAATCAATCTCCGCACCAGCCAGATATGGGTAACTCATTGCATCAACAACCATCAACACACCGCCCTGCTCAACGACGGCATCGTCTTCAGCCATTGCATCATCGAACGTAAAGCCGTACGAAAATCCATTACATCCGCCACCTGTTATGAAAACGCGCAACTTCAAGTCTGGGTCGCCTTCTTCGACGATTAAGTCATGCACTTTGCGAGCGGCGCGCTCAGAAAATTGAATATCGGTAGTCATGGCGTTCGTCTTGAATTTTAACGACTGACGTGAGCAAACGAGTTACCGCGTTGCAGCCGTCGTTCGATGTCAGATCATACCTTCGACTCTTAGGGCTGACCACAATCATCGCGATTGTCGTGACCCTAGCGGTCGGCATGCTATTTCATAGCATCCAGTTACTATCGCTTGCAGTGGGAATTCGTATCGACCGTTTTGAGGACGCCCCACTATGGCACCGATCTCTACTTCCATTGGTCGGGTTCCTGTTGCTGACGGCATATGCACAGATATTTCATGTTGATGGACGCGATGTTGGCATTCCCCACACATTAAATCGAATGGCCAACCACGACGGCGACTTGCCATGGCGCAATGCCTTCATGCAGTTTATAAGCGCAATCACTGCATTGGGGGCTGGATTTTCAGGAGGGCGGGACGGCCCGGGATTGCACATCGGTGCTTGGCTAGGGTCCACGATTCAATCACGTTTACAACTAAACCGAGCTGAAGCTGATCTGATGATTCGCGTCGGCATGACTGCCGCCATGGCGGCAGGATTTCATACGCCATTCGCCGCTGTGATATTCGTATCTACCATCACCAAGAACGGACCCATGGCGGCGAGGAACTTTCCAATCTTGATCGTTGCGGCGGTACTGGGAAATGTTTTAGCCATCTGGCTTGGTATCGATCAACTCACAATGGGTGATCGGGTGTACAACACGCTAGCTATTGACGAGTGGCTCATTGTCACCGCCCTGGCTATTCCGGTTTTGTTCGTCGGTGTAGCAAATATGCGTTTGGTCGTCTACTTCACGCGCGTCAGGGGGCCATTCTTTGCCAGGCTCCTGACTATCACGATGATGACAGCCGGACTTGCCATGGTTTTTCCTGACGCGCTCGGGTTAGGTTACGACACGTTCGAGGGGCTTCTACGATCGGATGCCTCAGTCGGGCTCGGCTACTTGCTTTTATTCGTTACTATCAAGCTCCTACTTACTTCTACTTCCGTGGCTTTCGGAGTTCCGTTGGGTGTCATTGGACCCACACTAGTTACCGGTGCGGCGTTCGGCGCACTATGCTATACCACACTTAGTTTAACGGTGCCCGAGCTTATCTCTGCACCAGTCGGTGTATACGCTCTCCTGGGCGCTACCACGATGCTAGGTACTGTATTCAATACACCATTCGCAGCAACCGTATTGTTTCTAGAACTTACGATGAACCTGTGGTTGGCGCTGCAAGTCGCTTTACCAATCTTGCTCGCACACGAATGCAAAATAAAATTTTGGAGTGATCAATCGATCTTCGAAGCCCGCCTGGCCGCGCAAGGCATAAGCCTTCGATCCCGCAACGAACCGATCTAGGACCGTCGCTTGTTTCTCACGCTGAAGTCGTTGCATCTGATCGCGATGGTGGCATGGTTCGCGGCAATGTTCTATCTCCCGCGATTGTTCGTCTATCACTGCGAAGCACCGAATTCAGCAACTGAAAACATGCTCGCGACGATGGAACGACGCCTCTATCGCGCGATCATGACACCGGCCGCATTACTAACTCTGCTTTTCGGTATATGGCTTGCGGTGCTTAATTGGAGCGCATACCAGCATACGCTTTGGTTCTGGGTTAAATTGCTTTGTGTACTCGCGTTATTCGCCTACCACGGCATGTGCGGCGGCATGATTCGCGCATTCCGCGAAAATAAGAATCGCCGAAGTCAAAAGTTCTATCGAATTTTCAATGAATTACCTCTCGCGATGCTGGTCGTGATCGTCTTTCTAGCCGTTTTCAAACCGACCATTTAGCGTGCTTACTTTAGATTAAAACCCACATGAACCGATCGACATCTGAAGCCTTGTTCAAGCGCGCTTGCGTCGTTATCCCGGGCGGTGTAAATTCCCCCGTCCGCGCATTCCGCGGTGTTGGCGGGACGCCACTATTCTTTCAGGAAGCCAACGGAGCTTTTACCGTTGATGTGGACGGCAATCGCTTTATTGATTACGTGGCTTCATGGGGTCCCATGTTGCAAGGATTCGGTTTTCAACCTGTGGTAGATGCCGTTACGAACCAAGCGCAGCTCGCTATGAGTTTCGGGGCGCCAACCGAGATCGAAGTGCACATGGCCGAACTCATTTGCGAACGCGTGCCATCAATAGAAAAAGTACGCATGGTCAATTCCGGCACCGAAGCAACCATGTCTGCGATTCGTTTGGCGCGAGGCATTACCGAGCGCGCCAGAATTATCAAGTTCGAGGGTGGCTTTCATGGTCACGGAGATTCGTTGCTCGTCAAAGCCGGGTCTGGTGTGTTGACACTCGGTTTACCCGATTCACCTGGAGTTCCAGCCGATCTCGCGCAGCATACTTTAACGATACCGTACAACGACTGCGAAGCGGTTACTGAAGTGTTCGACCGATTCGGCGAAGACATTGCCGCCGTGATTGTCGAACCTGTTGCTGGCAACATGGGATGCATCCCGCCGCAACCCGGCTTCCTGCCTCTACTACGTGACTTGACGACTCGTCATGAGGCTTTGCTGATCTTCGACGAGGTCATGACCGGTTTTCGCGTCGCGCAAGGCGGCGCGCAAGCACTTTACGATGTGATGCCAGACTTAACAACGTTAGGCAAGGTAATTGGTGGTGGTTTACCGGTTGGCGCACTAGGTGGACGCTCACATCTCATGGATCAACTAGCCCCCGTAGGTCCCATCTATCAATCGGGTACGCTATCCGGGAACCCTATGGCGATGCAGTCGGGTTATGCATTACTTACTTCGCTTGGCCCAGACCAATATAAGATGCTCCAAGAGCAAACCGAGCGTCTGGTCGCTGGGCTTAATCAAATCGCTCGCGATCACCGTCTCAATGTCTTGATCAATCGTGTTACTGGCATGTTTAGCATCTTTTTCACTGATGCTCCGTCAGTTTCATGCTATGCTGACGTAGCCACATCGGATGCCGATACATACCGCAAGTTCTTTCACGGCATGCTTGCGGAGGGCATTTATTTCGCACCCTCTCCGTTCGAATCCGCGTTCATAAGCACAGCCCATGACGATACGATCGTGGAGGCGACCATTGCGGCCGCCGATAGAGTATTCGCCAAGCTCGCATGAATCATACGTTCATTGATGTATTTGGCGTCGGCAATGCGCTACTGGATGTCGAATATCGCGTATCGGATGCTTTTCTCATAAAACACCATATTGAGAAGCGACGCATGACGCTCGTTGATCGAGAACGCATGTTGCATCTGAATAAAGCATTGGACCGAGAAGCTACTGTCTCCATGTGCGGGGGTTCGGTTGCCAACACGATGTATGCGCTGCGCGGCTTTGGCCTGAAAACGTATCTGGCATGTCGAGTCGCTCCCGATGCGGCTGGTCGATTCTTCGTCGCCCAACTTGAGCAGGTTGGCATCGGCACAAATGAAATATTGCCAGCACAGGACGCCGTTACTGGGCAGTGTCTGGTCTTGGTCACGGCTGACGCCGAGCGCACAATGAACACCTTTCTCGGTGTGTCGGAGCAGTTATTGCCAATGCAAATCGACGCCGATGCGCTGTCACTCGCACGAAGTCTGTTTATTGAGGGCTACCTCGCCTCGTCGCCGACGGGCTATCGTGCTGCGTGTCGCGCTCGCGAACTCGCAGACGCAGCTGGACTTGACACCAATCTCACATTAGCGGACACCAGTATCGTCAGAGCATTCCGACCACAGCTCGAATCGATCATAGGCAATGGACTTACACGAGTCTTCGCCAATATAGAGGAGGCCCTGGAATGGTGCAAAACTGATCGACTCGATATCGCGTTGACGGAATTACACGATATCGCTCGCGAAGTCGTCATTACGTTAGGCCCCAATGGTTGTTCAATTGATACCGGCGGCGCTCGCGTGCATGTTGATGCTTTTGATGTAGACCCCGTTGACTTGAATGGCGCAGGCGACATGTTTGCTGCGGCCTATTTGGCTGCGATAACCCATGGAGACACACACGATGCCGCACGATTTGCGAACTTTGCCGCGTCACGTGTCATTCAAGTCGGCGGTGCGCGCCTCCATTCCATTGAAGCGTACGAAGCCGTTATGCGATCCTATTCGACGGGTGCAGGAACTCAATCGGCCGCTCGAGCTCAAGCTTCTCTCGGCTAACGTTACAGCGAAACGCCAAAACTTCGACGCCAGCATCTATCGCCTTGCTGACAGCGACAGCGTAAATCGGATCAATATCCGCGGCGACCGCAACTTGCTCAATGCCCGTATGTAGCACACAGAATACCAATACACCGCGTTTGCCACGTTCGACGCAACGACGCAGCGCGTTCACGTGCTTCGTCGCGCGTACGCTTTTTGCGTCTGGAAATACGCCAACGCCATCCCGTAGATAGGTTACGCTTTTCACTTCGACATATACGTTCTCGTTGCCGAAATCGAAACGTCCTGATTCATCAGGTATCTTCACCTCACTTCGAAATGACTCACCGCTAAGTCCGACAATCGCCCGATTGGCTAACGCTTGTTTTACCAAGCGATTAGCTTGATTTGTATTCACGCAAACCAGGTGATCGTCAGGCGTCTGCACTAGCTCTAAAGTGCCACGCAATTTACGTTGGGGATTGTCGCTAAGGGAATAAAACACGGGGAACTGCGGGAAGACGCAGCCCAACATAGCCCCTGTGTTGGCGCAGTGCAAGGTCATACGCGCGTCGTTTGGCAGCCGTACATCCGCTAAGAAACGTTTGTAACGACGCAACATCGTGGCCGAATTCAGCGGCAACGCAAAATGCATCGAAGTAATACACTGTGCCTTATTTACCAATTGCGCCGAACCTCATTTTTGTCGTAATTCGCGATTGCGCAGCGCGGCTAAACAAATTCTTCGCCAATTGTTTTTTATAGTAAGTATCTTTCCCACCTTTTAATTGTGGAGAGCGTCGAGATGGCTACGAAAAAATCCACCCAAACGAAGAATGTGAAGACGAACAAGAAAGTCGAATCCACCCGAAAGAAATCAACGGCTACGGCAAGCCCAACAACCAAAGTCAAAGCATCAAGTGCCGCGCGTAAAACGACGCCGCGCAGTAGCAGTACTGCAACAAAGAAACGTACGACTGCGACAACACGAGCTGATAACCGCACTACCGCGTCGCGCGCGACCAAAACAACAAAAAAGACGGTAGCAAAAAAACCTTCCGCTAGCACAACGAAACGAACTGCCGCAAAATCAGCGAAAAAGAGCAGTTCCGAGGCCACCAAAAAGGCAAGATCGACTCCAGCTCGCAAGACGAGTACGACGGCTAAGAAGACAGTTACGAGAAAAGCAACCGCAGCTACATCAAACCGAACCCGTACAACTTCGGCCACAACATCTCGCACGAAAAAAGTCGCTGCCACGTCACGAGCGACTGCAAAGACATCAAACGCTGCTGCGAAAAAAACTAAAGCGACAAGTAGTAGAGCCAAGGTGAAAAAGACACCAACGCGCACTCAATCAAAACCCGTCGCGGCAACCAAGGCGAGCTCAAGTCCTACCAAAAAAGCGGTTAGATCGACTACGAAACGCACAGTGAAATCAAGCGCTCGCGCAACTAAAAAAACTACCACGGCGGCCAAACCTGCCGCCACCTCGCGGCGACCCTCGTCGACTAAAAAAGCCTCACCGACTAACACAAAGAAAACAATCAAGCGAACCGCAGCGGCTTCTAAAAAAACAACGGCTGTAAAGTCTGAAGTAACGAAAAAGACAGCGCCAAAACGAGCGACACGAACAAGCGGCACGGCAAAAAAACCAGCTACTAAACGAACGCCTACGAAGTCGCCACAAAGTCGCACGGCCGCCAAACAGAATACAAAATCGAAGCAAACTGTTCAGGCTCGTCTGAGTAAAACGGTTGCGAAAGCTAAGAGCGCTCAGGCAAAAAGCCCAAAGAAAACAACCAAAAAAACGTCCAGGGCAACTGCCGCTAATAAGCCCAAAACAACGAAAAATTCATCGGCCGCGCTCGAATCTGGCCCTCTCAGCATAGTGGCACGACGCCCCCGACGTGCCTCCGCCAGTTCTGCCCGGCAGGCTCGAAAGGCCGGTGAAACCGAATTTGATCGTATGTCAAAACTCGAATCTCGCGCTCTACCTATTGAAATTGACACCTCAGACGATTACATGAACGCGAAACAACTTTCGCGGTTTAGGCAGATTCTGTTGGATCAGCTCAACGGATTGGACGAGAGTGCGGGCGATGCACACGGTAAGCTAGTCTCCGAACCTAAGAATTTACCTGACGAACTAGATCAGGCGACAGAGGAAGATAACCGCCGTACTGAATTACGAATCCGAGATCGCGAGCGTAAGCTCATCAGCAAAATCAAGGAAACACTGGAAAAAATCGAGAATGGCGATTACGGTTACTGCAAAAGTTGCAGCTATCCCATCGGAATTGCACGTCTAGAAGCCCGACCGACAGCCGATCTATGCATAAACTGCAAGGATCTTGAGGAACAAGAAGAGCGTCAGTTCGGCTGATAAACATCACATTTGCCCTACATAGGAAGGTTCGCGCCCACTACTTCAGGACCTCTTCATCTTGGGTCTCTGCTAACGGCGGTTGCCAGTTACCTCGACGCTCGTGCACACGAAGGTCAATGGCTATTGCGACTAGACGATATTGACGCACCGCGCTCCACCGAAGAAGCAGCGCAAATCGCGTTGTCGACGCTTGCTAACCATGGTTTGATATGGGATGGCATCGTGCAGCATCAAACAAACCATTGCCAGCATTATGAGCGCGCCATCGAGATCTTGCGTCAACAAAATCTTGTGTTTTACTGTACGTGTTCTCGAAAAAAACTCAAACGATCAAGGACCTACCCTGGTTATTGCAGATCCAGAATTGAGCAGCCTTCCGAACCTGCAGCCATTCGTGTGCACGTGCCGAGTCACAGGATCAGTTTTCAAGATCGTGTGCAAGGTGAGGTGAATGGGAATCTTGCTGAAAGCGACGGTGACTTCATCGTTATGCGAAAAGAGTTCATAACCGCCTATCCACTCGCAGTCATTGTGGATGACCATCTTATGGGCGTCACTGATGTGGTACGAGGTGCCGATTTACTCGAAAATACCCTGGCCCAGCTTTTTCTTATTCGAACGCTCGGATTTACCGAGCCGCGTTATGCCCACATACCGGTTCTCAATCAACGCGACGATATCAAGCTCTCGAAGCGCGATCAAGCCGTCGCCATTGACAATAACACACCATGGCTGAATTTGATTAGCACGTTGCAGCTACTCGGTATGAAACCACCGGCCAAACTACGCCGTATTGCCTCGCTCCTTGAGTGGGCAACGGAGCGCTGGAATATACAGGAAGTACCTAAACATCGGGCGATCAAGGAGTTTGTCAGCATCTAACCGCAGTCGATGGTATAACCTTGAAAACTCGCTCGCCCACCTGTTCAGCGGATAGCTTCGAAAAGTCACACCGCGATAACCCCTCAACGGCACATCTCTTGCTAATTTACTGTTCATTTGCCTACTAAGAAACCCAAGATTGTCGCGCTTGACGACTTCGACAAGCAACTCATCCCCACCGACCTCAAACGCATACTGAAAACTTTGAGCCGGGCGGGATACGACGCTTATCTCGTCGGCGGTTGTATTCGTGACTACTTACTCGGTCACATGCCGAAAGACTTTGATACAACAACGAATGCATCCCCCGAAAAAGTTCGTCAACTCATTCCAAATGCCACCATTATCGGGCGACGTTTTCGACTCGTACATGTATGCCGACACGACACGGTCTATGAAATTGCCACGTATCGCAGAGAACCACCCGCAACGATTCGGGTGTTTAGACGGCGCAGATACACATTGGACAATACTTACGGAAATCAACGTCAAGATGCATTTCGTCGTGACTTCACAGTCAACGCGCTATACCTGGACCCACGACAATACAACGTCGTTGACTATGTCGGCGGTTTGAGCGACCTTGATGCGCGAGTCATACGCTCAATAGGGGCTGCCGAAAAACGCTTTATCGAAGACCCCGTGCGCATGATTCGAGCGGTGCGGTTCGCCGCCAAACTAGACTTTGAGATAGACCAAGAGGGCATAGATGCGATCGCGACGACTAAGTCTTCATTACGTCATGTGAGTCGCCCTCGTATGCGGGATGAACTGGTTAAGTTGTTCCTTACGGGACATGGCGCAGCCAGCTACCAATTGATGGCCGACTTCAATTTATTAGCGGAAGTTTTCCCGCAACATCCCAACGCAGCTACCCTGATCGAACTCGCCATGCTTCAATCCGACCGGCGCGTTGCCTCTAGTGACAAGCTATCCCCAGCCTTTTTGTTTGCAGTCATGTTGTGGCATCTCTATACCGACCGCTTGCAGGATCTGCAAGCGGCACGCGGATTAGAAGCTGATGTTGGGAAACTACGCGTGCGCGCTTGTAAGGATGTCGTACGTTTGGCTCGCCAGTTTGTAAGTATTGATCGCAAAAGCGAAGAGTTCATCCAAAGCGTTTTCATGCTTCAATCCAACCTGGAGCGTCGTAAGCGCGTTAAACGCACCCTCGCACACCCAAGTGTAAGGGCAGCCGTTCATCTATTAAGCTTTCGGGCTAAAACCGGCGAAATCAAACCGTCTGTCGCTGCCTGGTGGAAGAATCGACAGCCGCCAAGCAAATCCCGTATACAACCCACGCGCGACGGACGAATGGATCACCGCCGCACACCTTAGTAGGATCGACAAATTGCCGAACATCGCAAACTTGCGGTTGCGGCTAACAAATTAAATGCGAGTCGCTGATACTGATTAAGATTGTCCAAAGGTTCATTCGCGATCTAAGCAAGCACCTATGAGCTCACAGTCGACGCGCAGTCCAGTGTCTATTAATACACTGAATGCGATGAAGAAAAAAGGACAGAAATTTGCTGCCTTGACAGCATATGACGCACTCTTTGCTGAGCTGATCAGCACGAGCGGCATTGAAGTTATTTTGGTCGGTGACTCGCTTGGCATGGTGCTGCAGGGGCACGATAGTACGCTGCCTGTGACGCTTGATGACATGGTTTACCACATGAACACCGTGCGGCGCGGCAATAAAAGCAGCCTCATCATGGCCGATCTACCGTTCATGAGTTATGCATCTGCCAATCAATCTCTCGAAAGCGCTGCCGCGCTTATGCGCTCAGGCGCGCATATGGTCAAACTTGAAGGTGGCGCTTGGCTAGCCGAAAGTACGCGTTTGCTGTTCGAACGTGGTATTCCGGTCTGCGCTCATATGGGCTTGACCCCCCAAGCGATCAACCGGCTAGGCGGCTATCGCGTCCAGGGTCGCAACCCACAACAAGCGAACACCATGATTGAGGAGGCGCGCATCCTGCAAGACTCGGGCGCATCCATCCTACTACTCGAATGCGTACCCACCCATCTCGGCAAGGAGATCACGCAGTCGCTCGACATTCCGGTCATCGGCATCGGCGCTGGTCCTCACACCGACGGTCAAATCATGGTGATGCACGACATGCTCGGTATTACTCCCTCAAGTATTCGCGTGCCGAAATTCGTCAAAAACTTCATGCCGGAAAGCGCAGATGCCGGGATCAAAGGCGCGTTCGAGGCATATGCACGCGCCGTTCACGAAGAACGATTTCCCGGTCCCGAGCATAGCTTCAACTAGGACGACTCATGGATGTCGTCGAAACGATTCAGAATCTACGAGACCGTAGACGCGTCCAAGGCTTAAATAAAGTCGTAGGCCTTGTACCTACGATGGGTGATCTACATGCCGGGCATTTACGCTTGGTGGATTGCTGTCGTAAGCATTGCACCTTCTCAATTGCGACCATTTTCGTCAATCCCATGCAGTTCGGGCCTCAAGAGGACTTTACGAGCTACCCCCGAACCTTAACAGACGACGCGGCGAAATTGGAACGCTACGATGTTGATCTGCTGTTTGCGCCACCGATTAAAGAAATGTACCCGAACGGACAGTTCGAGCACGCCACAGTCACCGTCCCGAACCTCAGCAATGAACTTTGTGGTGCAAGTCGCCCAGGTCATTTTGACGGCGTAACCACCGTCGTTACCAAGTTATTTCAAATAGCCCAACCTGATTTTGCATTTTTCGGGGAGAAAGATTGGCAACAACTAACGATTATCAAACGCATGGTTAGTCAACTTGATATGCCCGTCCAAATAATCAGCGTACCTACCTGTCGCGAGCGAGATGGCTTGGCCATGTCGAGTCGCAATCGTTACCTTACTCAAGAAGAACGCGAAAAAGCGCCTATATTGTTCCTTACACTGCGCGAAACCGCTACCCATCTTCGTGAAGGTTCAACATCTTACGATGAGTTAGAGCAAATCGCGCTGAAAAAACTGTGTGCCGCTGGCTTTAAGCCTGATTATTTGTCGATTCGCAACCCGGATACACTGGGTTCGCCCGAGTCAGATACAGCTCCAGTGCGTATATTCGCAGCTGCTCGGCTCGGTCGCACGCGACTCATCGATAACCTCGGCGTTGTGCGATAGTATGGATTCCGCCGTCGCGCAGCTTATGCGCCGGCTCCAAGCAGCAGGACGGACTCACCGAAATCGGCGTCCTGACTCTTATCAACCAAGCAGTGAGGATCCCGAGAACCTTTCGCTCTCCGTTGATGGCCTGTCACTCGATTGGTCCTTGCAACGCGCGGACGACGAGGTTCTTCGATTGTTAAGCGAACTGGGCGACCGCCTTGATCTTCCGGGTCAATTGCGCCAACAATTCGCAGGCAATACGATAAACGTCAGCGAGAACCGCGCCGCCCTGCACTCAGCCATGCGTGGAACGCCTACCAAGAACGAACTTTTCGACGCACAAGTACAACAAGCACACATCAATCTACTTGACTTCGCGAACCGCATACTTAACGCCAATTTGAGAAGCTATAGCGGCGAGCCTTTCACAGACATTCTTCACATCGGGATCGGTGGGAGCCATCTAGGACAACAATTCCTTTGCGATGCGCTAGCTAGCACGCGCTTACGCATACATTTTCTGTCAAGCACGCATACGAGCCTAGTTGAGCCAACCCTCCGAGCACTTACGCCTTCGACCACGCTCGTTATCGTAGCATCAAAGTCGTTTACGACCCCGGAAACACAGCAAAACTACCAGACCGTGCGGCAATGGTTTGCCGAACGAACCAATCAATCCAGTGCGCTTGCCTCCAATTTTGTGTTGATCTCATCGAACGATGCAAGCCTTTCCGCCCTACCCGGCCATCGATTTCAGGTGCCTCAAGAAGTCGGCGGGCGCTTTTCGGTTTGGTCAGCTATGGGTCTCCCAGTCGTGCTCGCCTTAGGTCCCAAACGGTTCAACCAACTACGCCAAGGTGCAGCAGCTATGGATTGCCATGCCTCAGCCATGCCAAGTGCACGAAACGCCCCTGTCATGCTCGCATTGCTCGCCTTCTGGAATACAAATTGTCTTGGCGTGGCCTCGCATGCGGTGTTAGCCTACAGCGCGAACTTGCGATGGCTTGTCGCTTATCTCCAACAGTTAGAAATGGAAAGTCTCGGCAAGTCAATGACGACCCAAAACCAGCCTGTCTCCCACCCCACCACTGGCGTTGTCTGGGGCGGCCACGAAACCGACGGCCAGCATGCTTGGCATCAGTGGCTGCATCAGGGCACCCACGCCTTTAGTGCCGACTTCATTGCGACCGCTGCCGTGCAGAATACGACAGACCGATGGATGCTCGCAAACTGCCTAGCCCAGCGTCAAGTGATGTTTTTTGGGCATACCGATGCAACCGCCCCGGAAAAGACGATTCAGGGCGGACATGGCTCAACTCTGATACTGCTAGACCAAACTGACGCAACCACGCTTGGGATGCTCATCGCACTATTTGAGCACAAAGTCGCCTGCCTTGGTCATCTTTGGCAAATCAACCCATTTGATCAATGGGGAGTCGAACGCAGCAAATTGATCGCAGCGGAAGTTGACGCTGCGCTCGCCCCGAATGGTCCACCACCCTCAAATGCGCTACTAACCAAGCAGGTTCGTAAAATCAAGACACGTCAAAAATAACCCTAACCTCTATTCCATATGTCTGGAATTTACCCGGTTCCCGAATCTTTCGCACGCAAATCCCATCTCGATGAAGAGCGATATCGGGTCATGTATGCAGCTTCTATTGAGCAGCCGGAAGCGTTTTGGACAGAACAGGCCAACGCATTCTTGACTTTAACGGAACCTTGGCGGAACCTTCGTTCAGCAAACTTCGAAACCGGTCGATTCGCATGGTTTGAAGGGGCAAAGCTCAATGCCTGCGTGAACTGTGTTGATCGTCACTTGAGCACCCGCGGCGACCAGGTCGCGCTCATTTGGGAGGGGGACGATCCAACCGAATCAGCGCGCATCACGTATCGACAACTAAGCATTGAAGTCAATCGGTTAGCTAACGCGCTTCGCTCTCGAGGCGTCGGTAAAGGCGATCGAGTGTGCCTTTACATGCCGATGCTTCCCGAAGCAGTTTACGCCATGTTGGCATGCGCGCGCATCGGGGCTATTCATAGCGTGGTATTCGGTGGTTTCTCATCGCAATCCTTACGCGATCGACTGCTTGATGCGGATTGTCAAACTCTCATAACAGCCGATGAGGGTGTGCGTGGTGGCGCGCGCATACCGTTGAAAAAAAACGCGGATGCCGCACTGAAATTCTGTCCTAACGTTCACACTGTCATAACCGTTCGTCGCACTGGTGCAGATGTCGGTTGGACCATGGATAGAGACGTGTGGTATGACGAACTGGTACCGAAACAATCGGCCAATTGTCCGCCTACCGAGATGGACGCCGAAGACCCTTTATTTATTCTCTACACGTCGGGTAGCACTGGCAAACCGAAAGGGGTGCAACATAGTACCGCCGGCTATTTATTACACGTCGCAATGACACACAAGTACGTGTTCGACTATCACGATGGCGACATCTATTGGTGTACGGCTGACGTCGGTTGGATCACGGGGCACTCTTATATTGTTTACGGACCACTTGCCAATGGAGCTACAACATTGGTATTCGAGGGTGTACCTACCTACCCAGATGCAGGCAGATGTTGGGACGTGGTTGATAAGCATCGGGTCAATACGTTTTACACAGCGCCAACCGCGATTCGTCAGTTAATGAGTCAGGGCGACGAATTCGTCTCTCGTTCGCAACGATCATCGTTGCAATTGCTAGGCACCGTAGGCGAGCCAATCAATCCTGAAGCGTGGCAGTGGTATCACGGCACGGTCGGTGAACGCCGCTGTCCGGTTGTCGATACCTGGTGGCAGACCGAAACCGGCGGCATCATGATCACGCCGCTACCCGGCGCAACTGCGCTTAAGCCAGGGTCAGCAACGCGACCTTACTTCGGTGTCAAACCCGGTCTCGTTGACGCGGATGGGCAGTTAATTCAAGAAGTCGAAGCCACCGGCAATCTCGTCATTACGCAGTCTTGGCCCGGGCAAATTCGGTCCGTGTATGGCAACCACCAACGCGTGATCGATACTTACTACAGCAAGTATCCGGGCATGTATTTCACCGGGGACGGTGCGCGACGCGACGCTGATGGTTACTACTGGATCACAGGACGCGTTGACGATGTTCTAAATGTGTCTGGCCATCGTTTGGGAACTGCTGAAATTGAGAGTGCGTTGGTACTACACGCAGAGGTTGCCGAGGCGGCTGTCGTTGGCTACCCTCACCCGATCAAGGGTGAAGGTATTTACGCATACATCACATTAATGGCATCAAGCGCACCTAGCGACGCGCTGGAGAACGAGCTGATCCAGTCGGTACGGTCCGAAATCGGCCCCATTGCAAAGCCCGACGTCATTCAATTCGCACCAAGTTTGCCTAAAACTCGCTCCGGCAAGATCATGCGCCGGATTCTCCGCAAGATCGCCGCTGACAAGATTGATGAACTCGGCGACACCTCTACTCTAGCCGAGCCGGCGGTTGTTGACGACCTAGTCAACAACCGCGTGAAAATTCACTAGCCGAACGAAGCGTCTTCTGCACTCGTCCCAGGAGAAGCAGGCTCATCCTGCTCAACGCCTTTCATCGTCAAAGAAATGCGTCCGCGGTTGTCGATCTCTGTCACCCTGACCCGGACTTTCTGACTTTCACTGAGATGGTCGCGAATGTTTTCGATTCGTTCGTACGCAACTTGCGAAATATGGAGCAAGCCGTCTTTCCCGGGTAAGAAATTGACAAAAGCGCCATACTGCTCAATACGCTGCACGGTGCCTTCGTAGATCTCACCGATTTCCGGATCTGCAACGATCGCTTCAATACGCGCTTTGGCATCGTCTAGATCAGACCGAGTCTCCGCAAAAATCGTAACCGTCCCGTCGTCCTTGAGATCAACGATGGCATTTGTGTCAGCTTGAATCGATTTAATGACCGCACCACCCTTACCTATGACGTCGCGAACTTTATCCGGCGCAATATTCATGATGTCGGTGGACGGTGCGTTAGCAGGCGGTTCCGGACGCGCTTCCGCGATGACCATATTCATACTATTCAGTATGTGAAGTCTCGCATCGTGCGCTTGGTTGAGGGCTTGTTCCATGATCGTGTCGGTGATGCCATCAATCTTGATATCCATTTGCAAGGCAGTGATGCCTTGCGAAGTACCTGCAACCTTAAAGTCCATGTCACCTAAATGGTCTTCATCCCCGAGAATGTCGGTCAATATCGCCGAGCGGTCGCCTTCCAACACCAAGCCCATAGCCACACCAGCCACGGCAGAACGAATCGGCACACCCGCGTCCATCAGTGCCAAAGACGTACCGCAGACGCTTGCCATCGAACTTGACCCGTTACTTTCCGTAATTTCAGACACCACCCGAACCGTATACGGATATTCGGTCAAGTCAGGTAACATAGGCTCAATAGCTCGGCGCGCTAACCGACCGTGACCGATCTCGCGTCGTTTGGGTGAACCGAGCATGCCAGCCTCGCCTACACTATACGGTGGAAAGTTGTAGTGCAAGAGGAACTTGTCGTAATTAGTTCCAGTTAACCCCTCAATCAGCGCTGAATCCTTCTCGGGGCCTAGGGTAGCAACGACTATGGCTTGAGTCTCCCCGCGTTGAAACAATGCTGAGCCGTGCGCTCGCGGCAGCATATCCACTTCAATATCCAGCTTACGAACGTCCGTGGTTGATCGCCCATCAATCCGTGGCTCGCTATTTAGTACGCGCTCGCGCACAATCTTCTTTTCTAGCGCTGAAATAGCTGCAGCGACTTCATCCCCACCGTAGGTCTCGCTAAGTTCCTCAATCGCGCCAGTTCTCAATGTATCAACCTGCGTCATTCGCGCTCGTTTATCAGTTATTCGATACGCGTCGCCTAATTGCTCGCCTACGCTTGCGACCACCGCATCTGTTAACTCGTCATCCGTTGGCGGCAGTGTGAATGTCCAAGCAGGCTTTCCAGCTTGGTCCGCTAATCGCTTAATCGCGTCAATTTGAACTTGCATTTCATGATGGGCAAATAACACAGCCCCAAGCATGGTATCTTCAGCCAGTTCCTGCGCTTCCGATTCAACCATCAATACAGCAGCTTCCGTGCCTGCGACGATCATGTTGAGGTGCGATTCAGCAAGCTGTTCATACGACGGATTGAGAAGGTAAAGGTTTTCAGTCGGGTCAAAGCCCACGCGGTTCGCACCAATAGGCCCATTAAAAGGAATACCCGATATCGCCAGAGCAGCTGAACAGCCGATCATTGCAAGTATGTCCGGATCGTGCTTTTTATCAGCCGACAAGACGGTAGCAACGACGTGGACTTCGTTCAAGAAGCCCTTGGGAAACAGTGGTCGCAACGGTCGGTCAATTAACCGACTAGTCAACGTTTCCTTTTCGGCCGGCCTGCCTTCGCGACGAAAAAAACCGCCAGGTATCTTCCCGGCAGCAAACATTTTCTCCTGATAATTAACCGTCAGTGGAAAAAAATCCTGACCTGGTCGTGGATTGGGATTACCTACAACCGTGCATAGCACAACCGTATCTCCCATGCTAGCCATAACCGCACCGGTCGCTTGTCTTGCGACACGACCTGTTTCTAGTACAACGGTTTCTCCCGCTAGCTCAAATTGCTCTCGAACAATACTCAATATTTACTCCGTAGCTACCGACGGAGACCTAGTCTCTGTATCAACTTTGCATAGCGTTCGTATTCGTTCCTATTCAGATAATCAAGCAACTTTCGTCGCTGATCCACCATCGCTTTCAATCCTCGTCGCGAATGATGGTCGCCTTTATGCGTAGTGAAATGCTCCTGAAGGGAATTTATATTTGCGGTTAGCAGAGCGATCTGGACTTCTGGTGAACCAGTATCGTTTTCGCTCCGTTGGTACTCAGAAACGACTTTCTGTTTAGTCTCGGCGGTTAATGCCATGTTTGCTCAATAGAATGGTGATTTGATTTAGGTTACAAGCCGACGAGGGGCTAAACGCCCGCCCTGGATTTCGCCTACACCTAAAAAAGTTAACTCGCCGTCGGCGCGTTCTTCGAGTAGTTTTACCCACCCGCGCGTAGGAGAGCGTGGAGGGACGGCCACAGCCTGCCCCTGTCGCACAAGATAAGCTGTGGGACACGGTAATTTTATATCAGCCCAACCCTCAATCATGGAAGAAATAGGGCTTAGGTGCGCCATAAGATCGCCTCCGTTCTTAGCATCCAGCAAGCGATCGTAACTAACACAATCTTCAATATCAAAGTGTCCTACTCGAATTCGCTTTAATTCGGCAACATGTGCCCCACAACCCAACGCTTCGCCCAAGTCTGTGACCAGGGTTCTAATGTAGGTACCTTTAGAACAATCAATCTCAAGCTCAATCGTGTCGCGACACATTCGCATGATCTCATTGCGGTAGATAGTAATCCCCCGCGGGGCGCGTTCGACTTCCACCCCTTGACGAGCTAGCTTATAAAGCCGCTGTCCGTTTCGTTTAATCGCCGAATACATGGACGGCACCTGGCTAATATAGCCGCGGAAGGCTTCTAGCTTGTCTTCTACATATCCGCGACCTAACGTCGGAACTGGCCTTTCCGCAATCACAGCGCCTTCTGTGTCGCCGGTCGCCGTTGCGACGCCAAGTTGCACAACGACGCGATAGGACTTATTCGCGTCTAACCCGTATTTCGAGAATTTCGTCGCTTCGCCAAAGCATAAGGGCAAGACACCGGTTGCGCGTTGGTCAAGCGTTCCCGTGTGTCCAACCTTCCGCGCATTAAATAACCTTTTAACGCGTTGGACAGCGACGTTAGATGTCCATCCGTATGGCTTATCCAGTAGCACCACCCCATCAACGACACGGCCGCGCGAACGCAAACGCCGACCCATCTACGATTGTCGTGACTGCGCTAACAACGCCTCAAGACGATTAGCCTTCTCTTCAGTCTTGTCGACATGAAAGCGCAATGACGGAGTCACGCGCATACTGTGACGTTGCGCCAGCTTCGAACGAAAAAAACCGGCCGCTCGTTGCATGACATCAAGAATCACTGCTTCGGACGTACTCTCGGTGCGGCCGTGATACGACACGTATATATCCGCATAGGCTAAATCGCGCGATACTTTGACATCTGCGATCGTTAATAGGGACGCGTCGACACGTGGATCGCGCATGGCATTACGAAGAAGATCAGTCATTTCGATACGAATGAAATCACCGACCCGCAGCTCGCGCCCGAATTGCTTTGGACGCTGGAATAACTTTTGTTTCCGATTCACAACGCGCGCGCGACTTGTCGAGTTTCGTATACCTCAATTAAATCGCCCTGACGTACATCGTTGTAATTCCGAACGCCGATACCGCACTCAATGCCATTGTTCACTTCCTGAACATCGTCTTTGAAACGACGCAAAGATTCAAGCTCGCCTTCGTAAATAACGGTGTTATCGCGCAACACACGGATTCTCTTGTTGCGAAATACCGTACCTTCCACTACCAAACAGCCCGCAACCTGACCGAAACGAGGTGACGTAAAGACCTCGCGCACTTCGGCCGTACCGACGATTTCCTCGCGCTCTTCCGGTATCAACATATCAGAGAGCATCGCTTTAACATCGTCAAGCAATTCGTAAATCACTTGATAGTAGCGCACTTCCATGCGATTGCGATCAATCAACGCTTTCGCTGGTTTATCAGCCCGTACATTGAAGCCGAAGACCATGGCGTCGTAGGTCAACGCCATATTGATGTCCGATTCGTTGATTCCACCAATCCCGGAACCAAGTACCTGTACTGAGACTTCGTCGTTGCCAATCTCGCCAAATGCATGTGTAATGGCTTCCAGTGAACCTCTCACATCGGCCTTCAAAACCACATGGAGCACGCGTTTCTCGCCTTTACCCAAATGCTTGAACATATCGTCCAAACGGGCTTTCTGCTGAATCTGATGTTGTTGTTTTTGACTCTTATGCGCTCGGGTTTCGGCAAGCTGGCGCGCCTGTCTTTCATCCGGTGAAACCGAGAAACCTTCGCCAGCTTCGGGCGTGCCATTGAAACCAAGAACCTCGACCGGGATCGCTGGACCAGCGCTCTTAATCTTGCGGCCTTGATCGTCCACGAGTGAGCGAACTTTCCCGTAGTATTCGCCGGCGATAACGACATCGCCTTGTTTCAGCGTGCCGTTTTGCACCAATAGCGAGACGACGGCGCCGCGGCCACGTTCAAGTTTCGATTCGATAACCAACCCGCGCCCCGCTGCTTCAGGAACAGCTTTCAACTCGAGTATTTCCGCTTGGGCGGAAATCGCTTCCAGGAGATCATCAATACCTTCGCCTGTCTCCGCGGAAACGTTGATGAATTGCGTTGTCCCGCCGAATTCTTCAGGAATAACCTCAAGTCTTGCTAATTCACCGCGCACGCGTTGCGGATCGGCGCTATCAAGGTCGATCTTATTGACCGCAACCACCATCGGTACGTCTGCCGCTTGTGCGTGATTGACAGCTTCCTGCGTCTGTGGCATGACACCATCGTTGGCCGCACAGACTAACACGACAATATCAGTCGAATGAGCACCACGGGCGCGCATTGCGGAAAACGCAGCGTGGCCTGGTGTGTCAAGAAACGTGATCTCACCATGGGCTGTCGTTAGGTGGTATGCGCCTATGTGTTGCGTAATACCGCCTGCTTCGCCTGCAGCGACTTTCGTTTTACGAATGTAGTCAAGTAGAGATGTCTTTCCATGATCAACGTGCCCCATCACCGTAACGACGGGCGGGCGAGGAAACTCCTCGCCTTCGACCTTGGTGGCTTCAATGAGCTCTTCTTCTTGGGTGGTAGCTAACTTAACTTTGTGTCCGAACTCTTCTACGATCAAGGATGCCGTGTCTTGATCCAACACTGCATTGATCGTGACCATCACACCGAGGTCCATCAACTTCTTGATAAGTTCAGTCGCCTTAATCGACATCGCTTGCGCGAGATGACCAACCGCAATGGACTCGCCGATTTCGACCTCGCGCACGACGAACGCTTCCGGCCGTTGAAACCCACCACCTTGTTCCAGATCCGAAACCCGATCAAGAGGTCTGATCGGACCTCGACGCCGTCCGGCGCGCGGTACTCGACTACGATCGTCTTCGCCTTTCGTAAACTCCCGCAATCCACTGCGCCGGCCGTTTCGCCCGCCAGCGCGATTAACGTTGCCGCGTTGCCAACCTCGCGAAGGCGTGTCTTTTTGTTTGACCGGGCGCGTCGCACGTTCCGGCTCCGATTTCGCAGGCTGGAGAGTTTTCTGTTGCTTTGCGCGTTCCTCTTTGCGTCGTTTCGCTTCTTCAGCTTCGCGCTTGCGTTGCTCTTCGTTTTTACGAGCTTGAAGCCGTCGCTCACGCTCTTCCTGATCTTGTCGTTCCGCTTCGCGGCGACGTTCTTGTTCTTCGCGAATCTGAGCCGCCTGACGTTTGAGCTCACTGCTCGCGTCCCGCGCTCGAGTCAGTCCGCTTCGCTGGCCTGGCGGTGCAGTGGCATCACTCCGTGCAGTTGCTGGAGCACTCCGACCTGCTCCCATCTTCACAACCACCGTCGCCGCACCACTATTCGTGCGACCGCCGTACATTTGATTGCGGTTCACACGCGAACTCGCGTTTTGTTTACGCTGAATCTGATGTTCTGCAGCAACGCGAGGCGGATGAGTCGGCTTAGGAGCGACCGGTACGCTCTTACCACCTTTAATCGCAGCACCTAGAGCTTTAATCGCAGATAAATCAAGCTCCGCATTCGTATCGGAACAATCAATCCCTAACTCAGTTGCCAGTTTGACGACCTCAGCGGGCGTCTTCTTAAAACTCGCTGCGACTTGCGTTACCGTACGAGTGGGCATTTAGACAGTTACCTCTGCAATTGTGGCAATCAACCGTTGCTTGCTTTTTCGTCTTCGAACCATGGTCTACGCGCCGTAACAATGAGTTCACCCGCACGTTTCTCTTCGATCGTCTCGTCTATGTCAAGCAACTCGTCAATCGAAAGCTCAGCTAAATCATCCATCGTGACGACACCGTTAGCCGCCAAGAGGCTCGCTAATACATCGTCCATCCCTTTCATATAACGCAAATCGTCAGCTGGTACGGCGGTACCTTCTTTCGTTTCGCCCGATAGCACTTCGTCAAGCAGGATATCACCTGCACGATCAATCATCACTTGTGCCGTTCCGGCATCAAGCGATCTTGATGCAAGCGCAAGCTCCTCCGTCGTCGCTTCTCCAACTTGCTCTAAATTGACATAACCTGCATCGAACAAATCCTTGGCTACCTTGTTTTCAATCTCCAGCGCTTTAACGAAGCGATTGACCGTGTAATTTTCTTGTCGTAGAACTTTTTCATCGTACTTCTCGCGTGTGACGACCTTTAACGTCCACCCCGTGATCTCGGAAGCTAGCCGGACATTCATGCCGTGCTCACCAATGGCAGAACCGCTCTGGTGTTCTTCGACTACTAGGTCCATTGCATGCGACTCTTCGTCTATTTCAATACGTTGGATACGAGCAGGCGCCATCGCATTAAGAACGAATTCGGCCGGATCTTCGGACCACAAGAAAACATCAATCTTCTCGCCGCAAATCTCGCTTGAGATGCTTTGAATGCGAGAACCTTTAATTCCAACGCATGAGCCCACCGCGTCAATGCGCTGGTCGTTCGTACTCACCGCAACTTTCGCACGGCGTCCTGGCGAACGCGCGACGCCTCGAATTTTGATCACATCCTCATGGACTTCAGGAATCTCGCGCTTGAACAACTCCACCAACATGCCGTCATCAGTTCGCGACAAAATGAGATTCTGGCCCCGATCCTCGGCCGTGACATCCAAAAGATAGGCTTTAACTTGGTCGTCTTTATGAAGGATCTCACGCTTGCCATCGCCAATAGGAATCAAGTTTTCGCGGTCAAGGCGACCTTCTGCCATTTGCGGCAGTTCCAGTATCACCGACCTGGTTTCTTTCGTCTTATTGTTAGTTAAAAAGCGCGATACTTTTCCTGTGATCAGTTCACCAATTTTCGGTCGATATTCAGCAATGATGCGCTCTCGTTCGGCGCGACGAACTTCCTGGTTGATGACTTGCTTGGAGATCTGCGCAACGATACGACCCATATTGACATTTTCATGGGGTTCTTCCCAAGACTGACCGATTTCCAGCGAAGGAGATCGTTCACGTGCTTGCGCCAGGGTTAGATGGGCATCTGGATTAAATGGAATCCGTTCTTCCTCCAGTTTGTCGCCAGATTGATCTTCTTGTACATAGAAAGGCATATCGTCGGGGTCGACAACGTGCCAGATACGAAAAGTTGATTGTTTGTCGTGTTCCCAATCAATCGCGACGCGGAACTCTTTCTCGGGGCCGTGCCTTCGCTTCGTCGCAACCGATAATGCCGATTCGATCGCCTCGAATACAACGTTTTCCTGAATACCTTTCTCGTTGGCGATCGATTCGACCGCACTCTTTACTTCTTTAAACCCCATATGACTCTCTGCGGTTACTCGAAATTAGGAACCAGACGAGCACGACGCACTTGCACGAAAGGGATAGCTTTCAATTCGTTCCCGACAAGAAGAGCAAATGAATCTGCCGCAACTGATTGCAATATCCCTCGCAAGTGCCTACTCCCATCAATCGGCATATGCAACCGCAAGTCAAGCTTGGAATCCAGATAGCGACCGTACTGATTCTTCGTGAATAACAAGCGATCAATGCCAGGCGACGAGACTTCCAAGTCGTATGTCCCAGCAACTGCATCCTCTACTGCAAGTAGTGTCTCCAGCTGCTGGCTCACCATCTCGCAATCTGATATTGAAATGCCTTGTGGAGCATCAATAAAGATGCATATCCGCTTGTGACGTCCTACTCCTGTTTGTTCAACTCCCCAAAGTTCAAATCCGAGATGGTTTACTGTTGGTTTCACCAGCTCATATATGAACGCTACGCGCGGCCCGATCAACGCACGTCTCCCCGAGGTAAACCGTGCGCAATTCGTCGTATAACGACCGAGGCAAAGCGATCAATCTGCATCAGGTCGCCAAATAAACGAATATCTCACCTCCCAGCCTTGCTGATGCGGGGACGTGACTTAAACGATCCGCAGGCTGTCAAACGCCGTTAATGTAGGACAGTCGTCGCAATGTATGGCGACCTACGCATACCAGACCAAGCTCAAGACTCCCATCGTAATACCCGGAAGCATTCAGCACCGAATCTGAGTACTAAGGATTATAAGGAAGAAGTGAGCAACCACGCGTTAGATTGGGTTTGATGTGATCGGGCGATTAGATGACATCGCCGTTGAGTATGCCGAAAAACCAATAGAGGTCAATTGGACATCTTCCGAAAAGGGGTTTTAACGCCTGCACTGCCGCTCGGCGTCTTAACCGAAGTGGTTGCGGGGGTAGGATTTGAACCTACGACCTTTGGGTTATGAGCCCAACAAGCTACCAGACTGCTCCACCCCGCAAGCGCCTAAATTATAAGTTTTACCGTTAGTCTGCCTCGTAGAGGAAGTGCACGTATCTCACGCGCTCCAATATGGAAACCTAACCGCTTTCTTTTTTTCGCTATAAAGGAACCGGCGGTTCATCTCCACCCGCAAGCGGCGCACAAATTGTGGGAGCGTGTGCAGGAGTTATCCGGTCAGAAAGTCATGACGACCTACTCCCCGTATTTTGTCCAGAATGTGCCGTTGCGCGACATCAGGCTGGTTCGGTTGCGGGTGGCTGTGCCGAATTTTCCTTACTACCGCCGTATATCGTTTCCGAGCTGCCTTGGAACGACAGTCATGATGCGTTCATCGCGGCATCAGGCGACCAAATCTTCTTGCAAGGCATTCCGACCAAGAGCGTGGCGGTACGATCTGGTTCGACATGACCATGTCTGATCGCCTTTCGAGTGCTATCAGCGCGATCCCGACCGTCATGAACGCGCCGAAGCGATCCGCCGCCTTCGTCACCAAGGCCGCATTCTCCCGACGACCGAGGATGAAGAAGAACTCGGTTTTCATGGACGGCGTGTCCGCGGAGAAATCTTCTTCGCCCGCCGCTAGCTTCTTGTCGAAGGCGTTACCGAATACCTCTTTGTACATGCGCTCGGCAAAGATCTAGGCTGGCCTCTTGATACACACGGCGTCGCCGTTGTCGACTTCAAGCAGAGCGGTAATGCCGGGATCTATCCGGCATTGGTGGAGACCTTTGAAATCCCTGGCACATGATCGTGGATGTCGATCAAGAGGCCGAGAAGTTCAAAAGGGCATCCTGAAGCGCGGGTTTAGTGAGGAAGACCTAGCCAGACATTTCGAAACGCTTCCGCCGTCGAACGACCTTGAAGATCAGCTTATTGCCGACAACACCATCGAAACGAACTTTATTGTCGAGCATGTCGGACAAGATACACATATAACAACACAAGAGCCTTCTCGGGTTCCCGATTACGGGGTTTGGTGACAATCTGTGGGTCCAAAGCTGGATTTTGTCACGGTAGCGCGATGCCGAGAGTGTTGTACCTTACCAGACGCGCCGCATGAATCCCGGATGTCAGACCCAAACCGTCATCGCCATACGAGATTTACACCCTCTTCGTCGCCTCCCTTACGCCAACAAATCCCGCCGAGCCAAAACGCTTCAGGCAATGCGACGTGAGATCCTGTCGCGGAAGTCAGGCGGAGACGACGCGTTGAGATAACGCCTGCCATCGGAGGTCAGACCTCGACCGCCAGGTCCGACGCGGATCAGGTCGAGACGGGTCAGATACTCCGATACGATCACGAAGTCGGCCCGGTTCGAGATTCCGAGCGCCCGGCGAATCTCTTCCTCCGCCGAGGTACCGCGGATCTGTAGCAGCTTGAGATATTCCACATGCACCGAGGTAAGGCCGTTTCGGTCAATGCCCTGTGTATCTTCGAACCACCTCGCCACGGCACCCGTGTTCATCAGGTCCGCGACTTCTTCCTTGGTCGGCACGCGTCCCAGCCCGTACTCTGCTGTGCCGTAGAAACTCGCCACCAGTGGCTTGAGGATGTTGACACTCGGCCGCGGGCTGCACTGCATGCGCGCCGCAATCTCAATACAGGTCTCGCGGCTGAGGCCCGTTTGCTCAAGCGTCTCCACGGAGTGGAGCCAGACAATCCCGGCCACCTCCTCGAGCGTGTAAGACCGCAGGATCGTCTTGTCCGGCCGGCTCTGGAACGCCTCCGAGAGCCTACCCGGATCCGTGGTCGCCAGCAGGAACACGACATCCTCAAAACTGTAAACCACATTTCCGATCGTGGTGCTACGCCGCTCGTCTAACGCGCTGAGTAGAACTGTCGAAACCTGGCTTGCAACCGCATGCACCTCGTCTATGAAGATTAGGCAGGGGGCGACTGTGACCTCAACGCTGCGTCCGCCGGTGCCCGGTGCCTTGCCGGCCTCCATCAGTCGCTCCACGATCATGTCCGGCCGGCGAAGATCTGCGCCGTTGAACACGATCGGTTCTAGCTGAAGCAGTCGTTCAGCGATCCGACGGGCGAGCGTCGTTTTGCCAACGCCGGCGGGCCCGACGAACAACTTGTCCAGGAACCTCTCGCCCCAGCCCCTTGCCTTGCGCGCTTGATTGTCCAGTTCTTGGGCGATTTCGTATTGTCCGACCATCCCCAGCGCGTTCACGCGCGGCGGCCAGACCGAACCCGCGCTCACCCCCTCCCCTTCGACAACTGCTTCGTTCGCGCGGTCGACGACCGCCGAGGTCGTCGGCACCTCCGTCCCGTCCCGACGTTTTCTCCCGGCCGCCGCATCGGCAGCGATCAACGATGGCTCATCCCCGCCTGTTTCAGTCGCCGTATCCCTGGTCCCGTAACCATCACGCAATCCCGATTCCGGTTTAGAAGCACGTTCAGCCGGTAGCGGCGCCTCTTCACTGGGCGAATTATGCCCGCCCCTCTGTTCTGCATCTGAAGCATCGCCGTCCGAATCCGCGCCTTCCGGCGGAGCCTCGGTTACGAAATCATTGTCGAACAGGAACTCCGCCTCCTTCTCGTTTATTGTCCTGACTGAAAGCGGGATCTCTCTCCCCCTGAGTGGCCTCACCCGGGCCGGCTCCGTTGAGCGCAGTTTCACGATGACGATCTCGCCGTCCACCCGCACGACCGACGGTTCGGGACCGTCCCCGAGCAGGTCCTTGAGCAGCGGACCCCAGATCTTGCGCTGAGCGACATCGTCCTGCTCCTCGCCCCAGCGGCTTGATGCCGCCCTCACCAAGACCTCTTTCAACATTTCCAAGCGCGGTGCCGCGAACGGCCCCGACTCGCCAACCGCGCTCGACAGTACCGCCGCCGTACGCTCGATCTGGTCAGCCGCATAACCAATCAATGCTGTCTCGTCAGAAAGGATTGATTCCCCAGTTGTCTTGACTTCAATACAGGTGATACGAAATGACTCGTTCGCCCCTCGACGAAGCGCAATCAGATCGCAGCGCCTGCGGTCACCCACAGGGCTCAGCTTAAGCCAGAGGCGTGCGACCGACCCGTCAACCGAGGCGACCAGTGCATGCGGATCCTCGCTTCGCACATGTCGAGCGGCGAGCAGCATGCCCACGAACCCGAGCACCAACGATTTGTCTGGCAATCCGGACTGCTTCTTGATCATGTCAAGCAAACCGGCACCGACCAAGTTCACGCCCTGCCGCAGAACGTGACCCAACCCCTCATTCGTGATCGTTAGATTACAGTTACTGAACGCGGCACGCATTAATGTCGACAACCGTCCATAGTCAGCTGCGCTCAGCAGCACCTGGCGATGTCCCTCCCTACGCTGCAAGAGGCGGATGGACGTCATGCCGCTTTCCGGCGGCAGAGCGCGATCCGCGAGCAGGACCCAGCGCGCCGGCGCTCGCTCTCCGATCAGCAGGTCATCAATCGTCGAGCGTAGCCGGTCAGCATCCGCCGAGGCGACCATCGTGCTGTCCCGCTGCTCCTGCTCGAACTCGTGGATCATCATCACGAAATCCGAGAACGGCGGTTCACCCGGATGTGGACTCAGGCTGATATCGCCCAGCATCCGATCAATCACGATCTCGTTGCGCACGCAGAACGGACTCATGGGCAGTAGGCGCTCGACCCGCCTGCGCTTGACCGAGACCGCGGACTCGTCGAAGATCGCCACCAAGTGCTGCGGACGCTTCGACAGCACCTCCGTTACCAGCCGGTCGAGATTCTCAAAGGAATCGCGTTCCACGCGCAGATCAAGTCGGCCGGCGGAGACTTGCTCGTAAACCAGGTCCTGCGCCTTGCTTTCGAGTACCGACATCGCCGTCAGCCGATCCCGGTGCCCGGCCGTGGCGACGACTGTCACTTTGAGGGCGGGAAGACGTCCGCCGATGTTCTGCCGCTCATTCAGGAATTTCGTCAGTCGTTCCAGTAGCCGAGCTGGTTCGGGTGGATTGACCAGCGTCAACCGGAGCGGCCGCGGATGGTTGGGGTAAAGCATCACGAAGCGATTAAGCGCGAGAACCAGCGTCTCCATACCATCGGCGCTGCTGATCGCATTGTGCAGGTTCTCGAACGTCGCGAGGCCGCGAATCTGGTTAGCGACGGGAAGCAACTGGTTGAGCCCCCGTCCTTCCGGCGTGGCCCCGGTTCTTATGACGCTGACAAAGTGTTCCGGACGGCGCAACTCCTCAATGACGACCTTTTTGTCGCCTTCGGACATCGGTCCCGTACGCGAGAGATCGCGGAGAATTTCTCCGAAACGCTGGTATCGCCACAGATGCAGCGGATGCAGCGGCAACATCACCGCCTTGGCGCTGAATCCGCCGTCAAGACCCGCAATCCGAACTTGTACTAGGTCAAGCGACAGAATCGCGTCCAGCGTCGCCTGCGCCCACTCGGGCGACTGGTCCCAGACTGCCCGATAATTCTGCTGGATCGCCTTGTAGAGTTCGGTCGCCACCGCAAGGTAGCGCGCGCAGAAATCTCGTGTTTCGGGATGGGTATCAAGCCACTCGCGAGGATGGATGAGAAGCGGACTCGTCATCCCTCCCTTCGCAAGCGAGGTGCGCGCGGCGACGAAATCGCGCCACATCGCTGCGATCAGGCGTGGGCGGGCTTCGGCGACAGCATCCACTTTATCCCACCCTTTGAGCAGCTCCTCAATGGAGTAGGAGACCCCGTCATGCTTCCAGATCGCGCCTGGGTCCAGGAATAGGGGGTCGAACTCGGTATAGCGGGCAAGCGCCTGCGACAGGTCATCAATGTCGGTCTCAATGAGCCCGCCATAGCGATCCTCGCAGCAGAAGGCGGCAACCCAGTCAATGACTTTGGGGTCGACGTGCTCTTCGAGCCGAGCCACTCCCTGGCTGGTTTCCTGACTGGACACCAGTAGATCCCCGTTCCGCCGAAACTCTTCCCACGCGGCTTCAAGGAGCTCACCGATGGCCGCGAGATCTTCATCGCGACCTTCCAGTAGTGCATCCACCGCCATCTCGTGCAGTCTGGGCTCGTCCTTTTCCTCGGCGTCGTCGTGTTCGTCGGAAATGTCTGGCTCGTCCGTCTCCGAGCAGGAGGCCGGTGGTGGGTCAACGGGAAGGCTCATGAGGCGATCCGCATCCTCCAACGTCAGCCCTGCGTCGGGATCGCCGCGCCGATGGGCTTCCAGTCGGTCCAGCGCTTGGGTCACCAGCTCAGCCGTCTCCGCATCGCGGTAGTGCGTCGCGCGCTTGCGCCGCTGCCGGATGTCTCCTGGTGACATGATGGTGACGCTCTCCCCTACACGCAGATTGTGTTCGAGACGCTTGGCCAGGTCGTCTGCCTCAAACAATCGCGGATCGCGGAGCAGTCCGAGAGCGGGAAGAACATCGCGCGGCCTGCCAATCGCCCCGTCACCTCCCTTGCTCCATTCGGCGAGAAAGGCCGCAACGCCTTCCAGGGAACGAACCGACCCCAGCCCCCGCGCCAGACGCAGCGTCTTCAGCAACTCTTGGTGCTGTGGGGTGGTCGTGAACTCGGATGCGTTCTCCGCCCAGCCCAGCAGAATGGCTGCGAGTTCTCCCGAAGAGGCGCGGGAGAAGAAGCGCAAGCCGTGCACGCCCGGATTGTAGCCGAGCGCCAGTGCGACGATCCTCGGATGCCGGTTGCGATCATTGCGCCACTCGGTGGCGACATGGAGATCAAGTGTCACCCCGGCAAGCGCGCTGAGACCATTCGCGTCCGCGAGCGCCCGCACCTCCTCTTCTGTCGTCTCGAATCCGACCAGCGCCAGCGAGAATCTTCCGGCAGGCAGGCCTCCCTCCGAAAGTGCCTGCATCAGGCACGGAATGTCGAACTCTGGAAGTCCCTCGCGCGCGAAATCGTTCTCATGGCCCAGCCGCGAGAGAATCCAAGACGCCAGTGCCTCGCTCACCAGCGATGCTGCCGTGCGCGCCATCTCAGATCGCCTCTTCCGCGTTGATCGCGACCAGTGTCAGCCCGTCGGACGGCTCTACCGCCAAGCCTAGCCTCACCAACAGCGATCGGAACGCAGCCGCGTTCGATCGCAGATCCTCATCGTGATCAAGGGGACCGAAGCGGTTTGCGCGCAGAACGTCGCCGTCCGAAGCGTGGGCACCGACCAGAATTGACCAGACTCTTCTGAGTTGGTCTGCGAATGTCGGCAGAGTCAGCACTTGGCCCTCTTTAAGCAGGCTGTACGAGAGCACCCGAAGCGTGTCCGCTTGCAGTTCAACATGTTTGTGCTTGGCGACCGTTGAGCGGGGCTGCACGATGCCGATCCGCACACCCAAGTCCCGAAAGTGATCATCCAGTTCTTGGCGGGTTTTCTCCGAGCGGGCGAACACATCCCAGTCGTCTTCCTTGATCCCCGAGCTACCGGCCAGCGAGAAAGCCCGGTCGTAGCTGGAGGAAAAGAGGTCCAGCGCCCGCGCATAGGTGGCCCTGCTCTGTGCGCGGATCCTGGGATTACGTCCCTGCACCGCGTCAATTAGCAGCGGCGGCGAATCGCTTCCCCGGCGCATCATGTAGGCAAACAGCCAACAACAGAGACCTAGCACCATGTAGCGCAGCGAATAGCTGGATCGCAGTCGCTCGAGATTCGCGGCGAGGCAGCCTATCGCAACCGTGCAGTCCTTCATTTCCGACCCGACCCGCGCCAGCCTTCCAGGCTCGATCGTGCCGTAGAACTCGTCGTGCTGATCGCACCATTCCTCGTCCACGTCGTCAAGCAGAGGCTCGCCGAACGCATCCAGCGGCGGCGGCGGAAGCTCTAGCAGCCGCCTGATGCTTCCGAGTGCTTCCCGTCCCTCGGCGGTGGCTTCCAAGACCGAAACGACGAAGCTCCCCGAATAACCATGGTTCTTCGATCGGTTCGAGATGTATCGGGCCGAGGGGGCACTGTAGTCCACCCCGAACGTCGAATAGGGCGAAAAGCTGGCTGCGAGAGCTGAACCGTCGTTGTTGTATGCTGCGTTCAGGTGCGCACGAAGCATGCGGAACGACTCCAGGTCAACCGACGGGTCCAGTTTCTCAAGATCGACCAGCCGGGAATGAAGCCGAACGTCCAGGTACTCGTTCTGGATGTTCGGCCTGCCCCTAGGTACTGTCTTCGGCACCGACGCTTTGTTCAGGTATTCGAGCCGGCGGTATCGGCCAGTCAACGCCAGAAGGAAACTCGTGGCAAAGTGAACCGGCTTCATACGGTAAGGGTGGTACCCGAGGATAGCACCATGTACACGGCGCACGGCGGCCGTGTCCGCTTTCGTTCGCGTTGCGTTAGCCATAGCGGCGCACCCGCTCGAAGCGACTCCTATCCGCGCTGAGATTCACTTGGATCAGTTCCAAGTTTTCTATGTGAACAGACCAGATGCTGTCGCGAGTCCCTACCGGCCCCGCACCGAGCTCCTGGAGGAAGGCGTCCAGGCGATGAATGTCGCGCTCCGGAATCAGCTTTCGCGGCAGGCCGCGCTCCAGTCGGCGAAGCGTCTGCCAGAGCGGGAAGTCAATTCGCAGCCGCGGCGTTCCCGGATGCTTTTGTGCGGTCAGCAAGATATGGTCCGGCCGATACTTGAAACACCCGTCTAGCCGCTCCGGCAGGCGCGGCACTTTCGTGACGAATTGCTCCGTGGCCACGCGTTCGGTGGCGACGAAGGACCGGGACGGCTGCTCGTGAAAGCGGTGACCGTTCCACAGATACAAATGCTGATCGCGCAACTCAAAGCGGACAGGGCAGTAGGCTGCGTTGATGGATTCGACCAATCTTGCAACCAGCGTCGGGCCTGAGGCACCGTTTCCGTCCAAGTGCCGCCTGAACTCAATCTCATCCGCGTCGTCCAACTCGAACGCCTCCTCGCCTTTGTCGTGCTCGAAATAGAACCGGCGCTTGAGCGCAGCGAAATCTTCCCACTTAAGCGTCGGATGCGGCGGCAGCACTGGCGCGCGCAGCGCCCACCCGTCGCGCACTGCGGACTCGCGGGCATCCAGCGCAGCATCCCATGTTGGGTGGCTGCAATCGGCGGGATCCATCGCCCGCAGGGCATCCATCAGCTCGAAACGGTCGTCCCGAGCGAACAACGCCTCCGAATACCAGTCTGCGCATTGATACGTGTCGCGCTCGCCCCGACCGAACACCATTCGCGCCAACAGGATCCACAGCTCGCGCACCGTGGCACGATGGCCCAACGCCACCAGCCGGTCGGCCAGCACCTGCAACCGCGCCCGCACCCGTGGATGAGAAAGAAGCTCGACATTTTGGCGGGCGGCCAACTCTTTCGGGCTCGCCAGTGCTGCCTTCAGCCCTTCGTCGTTCAGCAGCCTGTCCAGCATAGCCCCGAAGAACTCGGCACTCAGCGGGTTACGGAGGCTGAGATCAATCACCACGGTGTCGCCCTTGCACTCGGACCGCTCGCCCTCTCCATAATCCAGGCGGTGCCGGCATTGCCGGTCAACTTCCGCCAGATGCGGGGCAGATTCGTCCGCCAATCTCAACTGGTAGAGCGGGTACTCATTCGCCGCCAGGCAAAACGGCTGCCCGGCTTCCACAGCCTTGCGCCACTTCTCAAGAACCGGACGCGGATCATCACCCATCATCTCGGCAGTCGCGTCTTCGACCACAACGGCGCCGGCGCTCTCGAGATTAGGCTTCACGCGCCGCAGCAAGTGCGTCTTGCCGTCCCCGGCATTTCCGGTGACTACAATACTCCTGCCCATCTGCACCTGGTCGACAAGGAACCGCTCAATACTACCGACAACATGCAGCCGCTCGAAATCCTCCTCCGTCAACGCTTCGGCGATCGCTTCCCTGCCCGCCACGGCAAGCATGCGCCACAGTCTGGCGCCGTCGTTTGTGGCCATCGTAGGTTCCGCGCGGCGTCCTCCCTCACTCATCCGCCCGAATTTCCCACCGTCTCTCCTAAGGGTACGAAACCGTCGCGCGCTAAAGCAACCATGCTGGGCCGGTGACAAAGACGGCTTGAGAGCCAGCGCCGCCTCCAAAAAGCGGCAATGCGTTCGGTGGCGTCCCCGCAACCATCCGGCGCTGCGACATAGCCTGGCAGATCGTCAACGCGTTCTTGCAACCACTCCCGCGCCGCCGGAAACAGCGATGCGCCATAAATCAGGCGGTGTTGGCGATGCTGGATCAACTTGCCTGGATCGAATCCCAGCCTGCGCAGCCCCATCTGCACCTTGCGGAGCTTCGGACTCGTTCCTTCCCCGAAAACGCTGTTGACCTCTTTGAAACCGTGTTCACGGGCTAGAAAGACATTAATCGCACGGCTCGTTTCGGGCGAAAACTGTATCGTCCCGAAACCGGAGGTCTGACCGATCTCATCGTAACGGATGCACTCTTGGTCCGGCGCGATCGTCCCGGCCGGCAGACGCAGCCGGTTGTATTGGCTAGATCCGTAGACGTAGAGGCTGGTCGTGCCGAGATAGACGAGCGCATTATCGCGGATCACCGGCTGGTTCTTCATTTGTGACGAGATGATTGACGGGCCCGAATAACGGCGTCGATAGTCAACACCGATCTGCGGGCTCAGCATCAGCAGGGCGACGAGCTTGCCGCCGAGAATTCGATTGTAGGGCGCGATCGCGCCGCAAGTCGTGATTTCAAGGAGATTGGCTCCTGCCCGTCGCCCTTTCAGCGCCTCTAGCACGATATTCACCGCGCCTCTTACCTTGTCCTTGCCAAGTGCTGCAGACGCGCGTTCGGGATCGGTGAGTTCGTCCCGGTGCTCGGCGATGACGAGCCGGGCCGACAGCAGACGCAACAATGCGGAGGCTCGCTTCCGCGCCACGAGTTGCTTGCGGGCCATGTACATGCGTGAATCAACCGATGCCTTCGCCTCCAGCTGTAGGATGTCGTCATCCACCGGGGGCGCCGTTTCATCGTCCGCGAGATCGGCCTCAAGCCGATCCTGAAAGGACCCAGCAGCCGCCCTCAGCAAAGTCTCCCGCAACTTCGAGAATTCCTGCCCGCGTCGCGCAAGCCGGCGGATCACTGCATCGTCAGGAGTGGCGACTTCCGCCGCCGTGACGAGGTTGGTCCAGTCGATTTCCGCGAGTGAGGTCTCGATCTGACGTTCGAGCCATCGGACTTCCTCCTCTAGCGCCGCCTTGCCCCTCCCTAAGGCATCGGTGAAGCGTTCGACGATCACCGAGAAGTGCCAGCCGATGTACCGCTCGCGCGGCTCGCCCATTTCGAGTGGGCAATTGTTGAGTGCGGCGATGCCGATGACCGGGTGTGCCGGGTGCGCGGCATCCCTCACGAGATAAAGCAACTGCCGACCCGGCGTGGGCACTTGGGGGATTGACCAGCTATACCGGAAATAACGCCAGATCTCGCGAAGCCGACGACCTGTCGTCGGATCCACACTCTTGTCCGCCTTCTGAAGATAGGGCTTGATGGCATCGCTCAGCGATGCCACCCGATCTTCACCCTCCAGCGTGCACGCCGGCGCCAGCCTCGCCGCCAGCTCAGCTCCATCCGCCATGAGCAGCCGCACGCTACGTCGTCCGTAGCTGTCTTCTCCCTCCATCCGAGCGATGAAGTCGACTACGGCGAGTTGCCGCCTTTGTTCATCGACAACGGGCTGCAACTCACGGCGCAGCGCCTCCTTGCTGGCCACGATCTCTTCTGCCGTCTGGCCCGTCCGTTCCTTGCCTTTCTCCAAGGCAAACCCGTAGCCTTGTTCGACGATGCGCCAACCGAGCCGCGCGAGATCGGTAAGAACCCGGACACACGCTTCATAGGCCAATACATACTTTTCGCTACACCTCGCCGACCGGCACCAAGCTGTCTCTTCTTCCAATGCGCTACTCATTTCCTTCGCGTTGCGCGTACGCTGGGCGCAGGCGAGTTTCGTAGCCAACGCATGGAATCGCTCAGCGGTTTCCCCATCCAAGGGTGGAAAAATCGGTACGATCATCCGCGGCCCACAGGCAGATCGCCCAAGCGTTCGAGCTGCTGCATCCCGCTCGCGGCGACCTTTTCGGTGCGCCATCTCGGACAGAGGGAATCGTAATTGCCCTGGGCCGCGTCGCGGAACAACGACATCTTCGGCTTGCGTCTGGCTTCCGGCAGGTCGCCGCGACGGGTGACGCGTAGGTTCTCATGGGCGGACTCGCGCTCTTCGGCGAGCGTCACCCAACGAACGCCGCCGAGGCCAATGTTTCGCCGCCTGCCCCGGACGGTGAGTCGCTGGACCCATTGTTTGGAGCCACCCGGCAAGACCCGCAAGAAAAGCGCGTTGCCATCACCGTAAAACCCCGGTTTGTTGGTCGCGCGAATCAGCTTGACGGTCAATTTTCCTTATACCACGTTTTTTGTGGCCCTATTTGGATAACGTATGGGAGCGAAATGAAGCGGATTTCCGCGCAGGGGTGAACACGGAAAAATCCTATATTGCTATATATCGTATTTCTGGCGGGATGCGGCATTTCGCGTGCAAGCGTATTTGGTGCCGAAGAGAGGATTTGAACCTCCACGGGCATAGCCCACTGCCCCCTCAAGACAGCGTGTCTACCAGTTCCACCACTTCGGCGGTAAACATGCTATTGTTGCACTTCGTCTTCCTGTGTGGTACCAGGTTCAGGGTCTTCCTCCGCAGCAGCCTCAACACTGTCGCTAGGTTCGGCAAGTATAGGAATCTCATCGCCTTCCAATACCGTGGTATCGTCAACGACCGATTCCGCGCCAACGTCTGGGATATCCTGAGTCGATTCGACTTCAGCCGGCGGCTCTCTTAACTGAAATCCGCTCAAGCGGTCAGCCCGTTGCTTCGCAGTGTAAGCCAAGGCAAACGTGATGACAAAAAACAAAATCGCAAGAACAGTCGTAACCTTCACTAAAAAAGAGGCCCCGCCAGACGGGCCAAACATGGTTCCAGCGCTCCCGCTGCCAAATGCTGCGCCTACGTCAGCACCTTTACTCTGTTGAATCAATACCAATCCTATGAGTGCAAGCGCGTCCACAACAAGTAAGATGAGTAAGACAGTTTCGACGGTACCCATGCTATTCCTTTACCGCTTCACAAATTCGATTGAATTCAATGACATCCAATGATGCACCGCCAACAAGAAAACCATCAATATCCTCTTGCACAATCAATTCACGGGCATTCTTTGCGTTCACACTACCGCCATAAAGGATACGCAGATTATCGCCTTTTCCAGTATTCACATTCTCGACATATGTGCGAATTTCCCGATGCATTTCTTGCACGACATCAGCGGTAGCAGCTTTCCCAGTACCGATAGCCCAAACAGGTTCGTACGCGATGGCACGATGCGAAAAGTCGGGGCGATCCCAACTCGCTTCGACCTCGCGCAACTGCCTTTGTACGGCAGTGGAAGCTAACCCCGCCTTTCGCTCTTCCAGCGTTTCGCCGACGCAAAGCACTGGCATCAACCCAGCCTCGCTAATTCGTTTAAATTTTTGAGCCACTAGGCTGTCGGAGTCACCGAATTGGGCTCGACGTTCCGAATGACCCGTTAACGCTAGCTCTGCATGCATATTTGCGACCATGGATGCAGAGATTTCACCGGTAAATGGACCGTCCGTTTCGGACGACACATTTTGCGCGCCCGTCGAAATACGGCTACCATGCAACATGCTAGTTAAACTATTCAAGTGCAATGCCGTCGGGAAAATCCACACATCTGCATAGTTAGGACGCACCAGATCGGCGGCGAATTGCTTGCAAAGCTCCAATGACCCGTTCATCTTCCAATTGGCCGCGACGACGGGTTTTCGCACGATCTTACAGTCAAAGCCACTGCGATTCGAGGGCAGATTTTAGCGATTTAAAGTGCCCCATCTTGACTATTTAACTCAGTTTAGTCACTGGTGAAATTGCTTTGACAAGAGCATTTGCCACTTCTATCCCCGTCTTTTCATCCGGGTGTTCAACCATTACCCGCAACAGGGGCTCCGTACCGGATGGGCGAACGAGCAATCGGCCCTCGGATGCAATTCGGTCCCTGTATTCAGTCACGATTGCCAATATTGCCGGACTCTCGGCGAACAATGCAGGATTCGGCGCATACACGCCACGTTGTACTTGTGGGAACATCAACACCTCGGAGACTAACTCGCGCAAGGATTTTCCCAACCGCTCAACTAGATTTAGTAAGCACAGCGCGATGAGCACGCCATCGCCGGTGTGAGAGGCTGCTCGCCATATCACGTGACCAGAAGGTTCGCCGCCGAGTAGCCATTGACGCTTAACAAGCTCGTCATACACTTCTTTGTCGCCGACATCGGCACGAACGAACGGGATCTCAAGTTCATTGAGTGCTAATTGAAGCCCATGGTTGCTCATCACCGTGCCTACTACCCCTCGGCCATCAGTAGCAGACTCACTATGCTTAGCTAACAAATAAAGAATTTGATCTCCATCGACCACTGTCCCTTCGTGATCCACGAGTAATACCCTGTCGCCATCCCCGTCAAACGCTATACCTATGTCCGCACGCGTTGCTCTAACTTTATTTTGTGTTGTTTCCAGGTAAGTCGAACCTACGTGATCGTTGATGTTAGTCCCGGTGGGTTTATTGCCAATCCAGTGCAATTTATCGAACACTTCATTAAGCATTTTCGGCGCGGTCATTGTCGTTGCGCCATGTGCGCAATCCACAACGCCTGTTAGAGAAACTTTGCCAATTCGCATTGCACGACCGCGTAAAAAATCCAAATAAGCGTCGCGTAATTCGGAGTTCACGTCGCCGTCTGAATATTCACGAGCAGGCGATGTGCGCGGCGTTTCAAACAACGCCTGTTCAATGGCTTGCTCATGCTCGCGATGAAGTTTCTCACCTTTGTGCGAGAACAATTTAAAGCCGTTGTATTCGAATGCATTGTGGGATGCTGTGATGGCGACCCCAAGATCGGCCGGACTATGCCTGGTGCAGTAAGCAATGCCAGGCGTTGGCATCACGCCTAACGTCTCAACATGGACTTTACCTTCATGCAATCCTGCAATCAATTGCGCTTCAAGCGCCTTGGATGATTGACGCGTATCCCTGCCTGTACACACCGTCGCCTGAGAAGATAAAAAGAAACAGGCAAGCACTCGGCCTAAATGGAAGGCAAACGATGGCGTAACAGGATCAACGCCGACAAGACCGCGAATGCCATCCGTACCGAATAACTGTTTCGCCTCGCCCAATGGCGATAAGCCGTGAAACTAGAAACTAGGAATCTGTCGCCGGCGGGCCGAATGGCGGCGCATCCGGCGAACCACCTTGCAAATTAGGGTCGGAATCGGGTGCCAAGTCTTGTGATGGACCCGATTCAGGCATAGGAGGCGCCTCGGGCGGGCGCGGGTCTTTCCCTGCCATGATGTCTTCGACCTGCTCTGGGCTCAACGTCTCGTATTCAATTAACCATTTCGCCATCGCATGGAGTCTGTCCATGTTGGTCTCAACGATCGACTTGGCACGAGCGTAGTTACGATCCACAATCTGCCGAATTTCTTCGTCAATTTCACGAGCTGTGTCATTCGACATAGAGTTCGTCGGCGTCCCTGCAGACATACCTAGAAAGACTTCACTTTCATTTTCCGCGTACTGCAAAGGTCCCATCCGATCCGAGAAACCCCACTTCGTCACCATATTTCGCGCTAATTGGGTGGCGCGTTCAATGTCGTTCGATGCGCCCGTTGTGACAGCATCGGGGCCGTTAATCAGCTCTTCCGCAATACGTCCGCCGAAGAGCGAGCAAATCTGCGCTTCCACTGCTGATCGACTCAAACTGTATCGATCTTCCTCGGGTAAAAACGTGGTCACACCAAGCGCACGGCCGCGGGGTACAACGGTAATCTTGTAAAGCGTATCGTGATCGGGAAGCGAGTAACCGACGATCGCGTGGCCGGCCTCGTGATATGCGGTATTTCGCTTCTCTTTCTCGGACATCACCATGGAGCGGCGTTCCGCACCCATCATGATTTTGTCCTTAGCCTTCTCGAACTCTTCCATGGTCACATCAGAACGACCCTTACGGGCTGCGAAGAGCGCCGCTTCGTTGACCACGTTTTCCAGATCAGCGCCCGAAAAACCTGGCGTACCGCGCGCGATGAGATCCGGCCGAACATCATTTGCGATCTTCGCACGGCGCATGTGAACTTTGAGGATCTGCTCGCGACCGCGAATATCAGGCAAAGGTACGACCACTTGCCGGTCGAACCGGCCTGGACGCATCAATGCAGGATCCAGCACATCAGGCCGGTTGGTGGCGGCGATCACAATGACCCCATCATTGGGTTGAAAGCCGTCCATCTCTACGAGCAATTGGTTAAGTGTTTGTTCGCGTTCGTCGTGGCCATTACCCAAACCAGCACCACGATGGCGCCCAACCGCATCAATTTCGTCAATAAAGACAATGCAGGGAGCATTGTTTTTCGCTTCCGAAAACATATCTCGGACACGGGACGCCCCAACACCTACAAACATTTCGACGAAATCGGATCCTGAAATGCTGAAAAAAGCAACCTTCGCTTCACCAGCAATAGCCTTCGCCAGCAACGTCTTACCTGTGCCAGGCGCACCAACCATAAGCGTGCCACGGGGTATCCGGGCGCCTAATTTCTGAAACTTCTCTTTATCGCGCAGAAACTCCACGAGTTCCTGCACTTCCTCTTTCGCTTCGTCCACGCCAGCGACATCCGCAAACGTGGTGTCAACTTCTTCCTCCGTGAGTCTGCGCGCACGACTCTTAGCGAATTGCAATGGTCCGCCGCGCCCTCCTAGTCCCTGCATATTTCGCAACATGAGCGCAAAAAGACCAACGATAAACAGGACTGGGAGCATAGCTAACAACAAGCTCATCCAAAACGAATTACCGCTATCCTCAATGCTGCGGAACTCCACGCCTCGGTTGAGAAGATCGTCAAGAATCTTGGAATCTGGAATGCCCGTCTTTACAACCTTAAAAGTCGTGCCGTCCTTCCGGGTACCATGCAAGACCTTGTTTTCTTCCACGACCGATTTCACCCGGTTAGCCTCTACTTCCGCGACGAAGGCGGTATAGCTAATTTCCGGCGAATCCGATGAACCCGTGAAGTTTGTGAATAGAGTCAGCGCAACGAGTCCAATGACTACCCACAAAAGCAAGTTTTTAGTCATGCTGCTCATGGCTCACACCGCGGGAATTGCCGTAAATCGCTCATAATCATAGCATAACCATCGCTACCAAGAGATAAGAGAATGGTCATTTTTTCATACTTTTTGTTGATTTGTCTTTGTATGGGCTAGTGACGCAGTATCTATATGACAACAATCTATCGATTTAGTTTCATAATGTATGAAAACTTCTATGTTCATAGGGCATCCATTCCTATGCAACAACATGATCCGCTTGAATAGAATCCATGTTTTATCTTTTATATCGAACAAAATAAAACATAATTAAAAATATCATACGACAGTTATATATATTGAACCTTTTCGATTTTATATCTAACAATTCGATCTTGCCCAGCTACTTCAATCGTATCACCTTGTTCTTGCGTTATCATCGCTCTTGCTACTGGCGTTGTGATCGATAGTTTTTGGGAGGAAACGTCCGCTTCGTCTTCACCAACAATTTGATATACCTGCCGATCACCAGAATCAAGATTGAGGATCGTGACAGTCGTACCAAAAACTACTCGATTGCTTACTGCTAGCTTGCGAACATCAATGACTTGTGCACTCGCCAATCGCGACTTAATACGGCGAATCTTCGCCAAGACGAGACCCTGCTTTTCCTTATTTGCGTGATAATCCGCATTTTCACTTAAGTCACCCAGTTTAATCGCATCGCCAATGGCCGCGGCGATTTCACTTAGAGACGACTCCAAACGTGCTAGTTCTTCGCGTAATTGCGATTGACCATTTAGGGTCATAGGTATTTTCATGTCGTCAGCGCCTCATGTAGTTCTTGCAATGGGCGAACCTGATCCGAGCGACCATCTCGAATTGCCGAGCAAATCGCCATCCCACCAGCAAGCGTCGTGGTATATGTAATCTTGTTTTTTAGAGCCAATCGTCGAATGACCGCGGAATCCACGATAGACTGACGGCCTTCCGTGGTATTAATGATCAATTTGACATCTCGATTTTGAATCAGATCCGATACATCTGGCCGGCCTTCGGTCACTTTATTCACCCGCTCCGCTTCGATTCCTGCCTGGGCTAATATCTCCGCCGTGCCGCGCGTAGCCACAATATCGAAATTGAGCTCAACCAGTGCACGACCCATCGCGGCAACAAAAGGTCGATCTGAAGTTTTCACGCTTACAAAGGCAAGACCGTTACAAGGCAACGTCACACCCGCCGCCAGTGACGCTTTGAAAAAGGCTTCGGAAAAAGTTTTGCCGACACCCATGACCTCGCCTGTGGACTTCATTTCAGGGCCTAAGATTGGATCGACGCCTGGGAATTTCGTAAACGGAAACACCGATTCTTTGACACATATGTGATTCAATTGCACGCCATTGACATACCCTTGACTGCGTATTGATTGTCCGACCATGCAGCGAACCGCCACCTTCGCTAGGGACGTACCGATGCATTTCGAGACGAATGGTACTGTCCGAGATGCGCGTGGGTTGACTTCCAATATATAGATTTCGTTTTGTTGGATCGCCATTTGTACGTTCATCAATCCAACGACATGTAGTTCCTTCGCCAATGCAACCGCTTGTTCACGAATGCGTCCCTGAATTGTTTCGTCAAGGTCATGGGGAGGCAATGAGCACGCCGAATCGCCTGAATGCACTCCAGCTTGCTCAATATGTTGCATAATCGCACTAACAACGACTTCAGATCCATCCGCTACAACTTCGACATCCACCTCGACTGCCTGATCTAGAAAGCGATCAAGTAAAACTGGCGCTGCATGGGATTCGGGTAATGCGTTTTTGAGATACATGCTCAATTCGCGATCGTTGTACACGATCTCCATAGCCCGACCGCCTAGTACAAAACTCGGTCTTACAACGATCGGATAGCCAATATCGCCTGCAGCCGCTAATCCTTCCTTGATTGAGGATACGGTACAGTTTTTCGGTTGCTTCAAACCGATACGTTCTATAAGCTGCTTGAACAGTTCACGGTCTTCAGCTTTTGCAATGGCATTTGAGTCCGTACCGATAATTTTTACACCAAATTCGGTCAGCTGATTGACCAGTTTAAGCGGGGTCTGACCGCCGAATTGAACGATGACACCGTCCGGGCGTTCGACATCCACAATTGCAAGCACATCCTCAAGCGTGACTGGTTCGAAATACAGTCGGTCTGAGGTGTCATAATCGGTCGATACGGTTTCCGGATTGCAATTCACCATGATGGTCTCGTAGCCATCTTCACGCATCGCCATAACAGCATGCACGCAACAGTAATCAAATTCAATGCCCTGGCCGATGCGATTCGGCCCGCCTCCAAGCACCATGATCTTTTTACGGCTGCTCGGATTAGCTTCACATTCGTCTTCGTAAGTCGAATATAGATACGCCGTAGCCGCGGAAAATTCGGCTGCACACGTGTCGACGCGTTTGTAGACCGGTTTGACGCCTTGTGCTAGGCGATGTTCACGAACTTGCGTCTCTACCGCACCGAGGAGTTCAGCAATACGAGCATCACTAAACCCATCTCTTTTTAATCGACGCCAACCGCTTGCGTCTATTGAACTTAACGTACGACCTGCTAAGTCGCCTTCCGTACGAATCAAATCTTCAATCTGTGCTAAAAACCAAGGATCAATCGACGTCATGTCGTAAAGTTCGTCGACGCTGAAGCCATAGCGGAAACCGTCGCCGATATATTGCAATCGATCTGCACCCGGTTGACGGAGATTTGCAATCAATTGGCGTTTATCGTCTGCAGTTTGCACGCTAATGATCGAATTGAGACCGGTTAAATTCGTCTCCGTACTACGTAACGCTTTCTGTAGCGATTCCTTAAACGTTCGCCCGAACGCCATTGATTCGCCTACTGACTTCATCTGAGTCGTTAAGCGATCGTCCGCCTGCTCGAACTTTTCGAATGCGAATCGCGGTAATTTCGTCACTACGTAATCAATGGAAGGCTCGAACGAAGCAGGTGTTGCCCCGGTGATTTCGTTATCTAACTCGTCTAATGTGTATCCTACGGCTAATTTCGCCGCGACTTTCGCTATCGGAAAGCCGGTAGCCTTCGATGCTAACGCCGAAGAACGCGACACGCGCGGGTTCATCTCGACCACGATCATGCGCTCACTGGTTGGATCCAATGCAAATTGCACATTGGAACCACCTGTTTCTACCCCGATCTCGCGCAATACCGCAATCGATGCATTGCGCATGATCTGATATTCCTTATCAGTGAGCGTTTGGGCCGGCGCTACCGTCATGGAATCGCCCGTATGAACCCCCATCGCATCAATGTTCTCAATGGAACAAATGATGATGCAGTTGTCCTTACGATCGCGCACGACCTCCATTTCAAACTCTTTCCAACCGAGCAACGACTCGTCAATCAAAAGTTCATTCGTAGGGGAGAGATCCAGCCCGCGCGCACAAATCTCTATGAATTCATCTTCGTTGTATGCGATACCTCCACCCGATCCGCCTAGCGTGAACGAAGGTCGAATGACGCATGGGTAATCCACAAGCTTCTGGACTTGCAAGGCATCCTCAAGATTGTGCGCTATACCCGATCGGGCGGTCTCCAACCCGATTCGGGCCATCGCTTGGTCGAATAACTCGCGATCTTCTGCTTTGTCGATAGCTTCCTTACTCGCCCCGATCAGTTCGACTCCGAAGCGGTCTAACACGCCCTCGCGCACAAGATCAAGCGCGCAATTCAAGGCGGTTTGACCACCCATCGTAGGCAATAGGGTGTCTGGACGTTCACGTTGGATGATTTGCGCGACCGTCCGCCATTCAACAGGTTCAACATAGGTGCGTGCAGCCATTGACGGATCGGTCATGATGGTCGCCGGGTTTGAGTTCACCAGGATGACTTTGTAGCCTTCCTCTTGAAGGGCTTTACATGCTTGAGCACCAGAGTAGTCAAACTCACAGGCTTGACCGATCACAATCGGCCCTGCGCCAAGAATCAGTACCGATTCAATGTCGGTGCGCTTAGGCATGCGTCATGTGCTTGTGTTCATGCATCAACTCGACAAACCGGTCGAACAAAAACCCGCAGTCTTGCGGTCCGGGGCTTGCCTCAGGATGCCCTTGGAAGCCGAAAGCAGGAACATCCGTTCGAACAATGCCTTGCAGCGTCTTATCAAATAAAGAAATGTGCGTTACACGTAAGTTTTTAGGCAGGGATTCACGATCAACCGCAAAACCATGATTCTGACTCGTAATGATCACAGTTTCTGCGTCAAGATCGAAGACTGGATGGTTGGCGCCATGGTGGCCATACGGCATCTTGACGGTCTGTGCACCGCTTGCCAAGGCTAGTAGTTGATAACCGAGACAAATACCAAATATCGGTAGTCCTAAATCAAGAAAGTGCTGAATTGCTTCAACGGCGTAGTCACATGGTTCAGGGTCGCCAGGACCGTTCGACAAGAAAATCCCGTCCGGTTCGTATGCGAGCGCCTCATGAGCCTTGGTCGTAGCAGGCACCACAATGACTTCACAGTCCCGATCGACCAGCAAACGCAGTATGTTGGTCTTGACGCCGAAGTCATATGCCACCACTCGGTACCCCGTACCGACGGGTGTTCGAAATCGTTCGGTCCCATGCTCGCTATACCAACTGCCTTCCGTCCATGCCATAACCTCCTGGCGGGACGCGAGCTTGGCTAAATCCATGTCATTCAATCCAGGAAATATCCGGGCTTGTTCGATTGCACTTGTTTCATCCGCGTCCGATCCTGCACTAATACAACCCCCCATTGCACCGCTCTCGCGGATCCTTCGCGTGAGTTTGCGTGTATCGATATCCGCGATCGCAACCAAGTTCTGACGTCGTAAAAAAGTAGTCAACGAGGCTTGCTCGCGCCGACTCGACGAACGGACCGGTAGATCGCGAATGACCAACCCTTCTGCCCACGCGCGCGTCGACTCGAAATCAACTCCATTCGTGCCAGTGTTTCCAATGTGCGGGTATGTCAGTGTGACAAGCTGGCGCATGTAAGACGGATCCGTCAGAATCTCCTGATACCCCGTCATTGAGGTATTGAATACGACTTCACCTACTGCATGTCCGTCCACACCTATGGATTGTCCGTGGAAGATCGTTCCATCAGCCAAGGCGAGGATCGCTGGTGTCATGCCGGCCATAGGCAAGTTGTGCAAAACGGTAAATACAGATTAAAAAAAAGAGGAGAAATCTCCTCTTTTAAATCAAAAATCACGAGTTTAAGACTCAAGCCCCAGCACACTATCCATATCGTAAAAACCGGTCTGATGATCAGCCATTTTTGCCGCGATGAAACGCACCGCGCGAATGGCCCCGGCACCGAAATTAGCGCGGCTTTGCGCTCGGTGGGTGACTTCGACACGTTCGCCAATCCCAGCATAGATCACCGTATGCTCGCCGACGATATCGCCGCCTCTGGCTGAATGAAAACCGATAGTCCCCCGCTCACGCTGACCTGTATAACCAACCCGGCCATGCACAGCTTTTTCGTCAAGTTTTACGCCTCTCGCATCAGCAACGACTTCACCTAAACGTATGGCCGTACCGGAAGGCGAATCATTCTTCAGTGCGTGATGCGTTTCAAAAATCTCTATATCGACATCGCTGAGCGCTTTGGTCGCCATCGCGACTAGATTGAACATGACGTTTACGCCGATACTCATATTCGGCGACATGAGTACCGGAGTAGATGCTGCGGACGACTTGATTTCGGCGAGCTGCTCATCGGAATGTCCGGTCGTCCCAATAACAAGCCCTTTGCCTAGTCGAACACAATGCGCCGCGATATGTGTCGTGCTATCTGCGTGGCTGAAGTCCACCAACACATCGCATTCACGCACCGTGCTCTCAATGTCGTCCGATATCTCGACACCGACCGAACCGACCCCAGCGACCTCACCACAATCGCGCCCTATCGCGCCGCTATTAGGATGTTCGCATGCACTAGTGAGGTTCAAGTCTTCGTTGGCTTCAATCAGCTGCGTAATCGTGCAGCCCATCTGTCCGGCAGCCCCACAAATGCCAACGTGGATCACCCTTCAATGCCATTGTGGTTGAAATAGCCCTTTAGCTTCTCGAACCAATTGTGGTGCGTGGGGCTGTGCTTACTCGGCTTCCTGTCCAGCGATTCTTGAAACGCTTTTAACAGGTCTTTTTGCTTAGAAGTCAACGATTGTGGCGTTTCAATGACGACTTGGCAAATGAGATCACCATGTCGTTCATGCGAACGAACCGACGGCATGCCTTTACCGCGCAACCTGAATTCACGACCACTCTGTGTGCCCTCTGGTATTTTGATACGCAATTTACCGTCTAGCGACGGCACTTCAAGATCCGTACCTAAGGCAGCCTTCGAGAACGAGACAGGTACTCGACAATGCAAATTTCGGCCGTCACGTTCAAAAATCTCATGCGGCTTTACAGAAAACTGAATATAGAGGTCGCCTGCTGGACCGCCGCGCAAACCATCAGAACCTTCGCCACGTAATTTGAGTCGCATGCCGTCATCTATGCCGGCCGGCACCGTGACCGAAAGCGATTTGTGTTTGCGTAGACGACCCTGTCCGTGGCATGTTGGACAGGGTTGGTCAATCACTTGACCCGTACCTCGACAGTGACTACAAGTGGACGCGACTCTTAGAAATCCTCGATTGATAAATTGCTGGCCGGTACCGTTACATGCCGGGCAAGTCCTGGGCGCCGTGCCGGGCTTCGCACCCGACCCGTGGCAAGTATCACAGCGCCGCATGGCATCAACGTCAATTTCAACTTGGTCACCCTGCGCAGCCTGCTCAAGCGTAATGGTTAGATCGTACTGTAGATCTTCGCCTGGCTCGCCGCCCCCATGGCTTCTCGCCGAGCGCGTACGGCCACCGAATACACTACTGAAAATGTCGTCGAATCCGCCGCCAAATACATCCTCAAATCCGCGACCGCCAAACGAGAATGTATTCGAACCAAACTGACCCTGAAGACCCTCCTTGCCATATTGATCGTACACCGCCCGTTTCTCCTTGTCGGAGAGTACGGCGTATGCTTCATTAACTTTTTTAAAGTTTTCTTCGTCGGTATCCGATTTGCCTTCGCTGCGATCAGGATGGTACTTCATCGCTAACCGACGATATGCCTTCTTAATATCGCTCTCGTTCGCGTGGCGTTGAACGCCGAGCACTTGGTAGAAATCTTCAGACATCGTTGGTTATACAGGTAGCCACGCATGCATCAATGCAGCGCACGGCGGGAGTTTCGCGTTGCATCCGCCTAATATGACCGAAGGATCGCCCACGGTTCAAGGCACGATCCTTCGGGACAGAATTATGCAGTAACGCTGAATGGCACACGGCTATTTCTTTACTTCTTATCGGGGTCTTTGACCTCTTCAAAGTCCGCATCCAACGTGTCATCAGAAGCAGAAGCATCATCCGCACTTGCACTTGTGCCACCTTGTTGCTGCTGATTCGCCGCTGTTTCCTGGTACATCCGTTGAATGACTGGGGCAGAAACCTTCGTCAAGTTCTGGAGCTTGTTTTCAATAGCCTCCTTGTTATCGCCTTTTGCCGCTTCTTCGAGTTCTTCAATCGCTTTCTGAATATCTGCCTTCTCTGACTCCGACGACTTATCACCTTGTTCTTCTAACGTCTTACGCGTTGAGTGGGCAAGCGCATCCGCTTGATTGCGCAAGTTCACCAGCTCTTGGAACTTCTCGTCTTCGGCGCTGTGGGCTTCCGCATCTTGTACCATCTTTTCGATATCGTCAGCCGATAAGCCGCTTGATGCAGTGATCACGATCGACTGCTCCTTGTTCGTGGCAAGGTCTTTCGCGGAGACGTTCAGAATCCCGTTCGCGTCAATATCAAAGCGTACTTCGATTTGCGGGACTCCTCGCGGTGCAGGAGGGATGTCCTGCAAGTCGAAGCGACCTAACAGTTTGTTGTGCTGCGCTTCTTTGCGCTCGCCTTGCAGCACTTGGATCGTAACCGCACTTTGATTGTCTTCGGCGGTGGAAAACACTTGTTCTTTGCGCGCTGGAATCGTGGTGTTTTTTTCGATCAATACCGACATCACGCCGCCAAGCGTTTCGATACCCAACGACAAAGGCGTTACGTCGAGTAAAAGTACATCTTTCACATCACCGGAGAGCACGCCGCCTTGGATGGCCGCACCCATAGCGATCGCCTCATCGGGGTTTACGTCTTTGCGCGGTTCACGGCCAAAGATTGACTGTACCTTTTGCTGCACAAGCGGCATGCGTGTCTGTCCCCCGACCAGGATGACTTCGTCAAGGTCGCCAACTGTCAAGCCAGCATCGGATAACGCTACGCGGCAAGGTTCCAAGGTGCGGTTGACGAGTTCTTCGACTAGCGCCTCCAGTTTGGACCGCGTCAATTTCATGACCAAGTGCTTAGGACCGGTTTGGTCAGCCGTGATGTAGGGCAGATTAATGTCCGTTTCTTGACTCGTCGAAAGTTCTATCTTTGCAGTCTCCGCTGCCTCTTTGAGACGTTGCAGCGCGATAGGATCGTTATGTAGATCAATGCCGTTTTGAGCTTTGAACTCCTCTGCAAGATATTCAATGATGCGCAGATCAAAGTCCTCGCCACCGAGAAAAGTATCACCGTTGGTTGAAAGTACTTCGAATTGATGCTCGCCTTCAACTTCCGCAATTTCGATGATGGACACGTCGAACGTACCACCGCCCAAGTCATAAACCACGATTTTTGCGTCGCCACGCTTGTGATCCATCCCATATGCCAACGCAGCTGCGGTCGGTTCGTTGACGATCCGCTTGACGTCAAGCCCGGCAATCTTGCCTGCGTCTTTAGTAGCTTGGCGTTGAGCATCGTCAAAGTACGCCGGTACTGTAACGACGGCGTCGGTAACCGTTTCGCCAAGGTAATCTTCAGCTGTTTTCTTCATCTTCTTAAGAACTTCAGCCGAGACCTGAGGCGGGGCCATTTCTTCGCCTTTCACCGACACCCACGCATCGCCGTTGGCAGATTTGACAATCTTGTAAGGGACCATATCAATGTCTTTCTGTACGACGCTATCCTCAAAGCGACGTCCAATCAGGCGCTTGATCGCAAAAAGCGTGTTATCAGGATTAGTTACTGCCTGGCGCTTAGCGTTCTGGCCAACGAGTATCTCATTGTCGGTGTAGGCAATGATTGACGGGGTCGTGCGGTCGCCCTCTGAATTTTCAATGATTTTGGCTTCATCGTTAAGAAGTACTGCTACGCACGAGTTAGTTGTGCCGAGGTCAATACCGATCATCTTGCCAGCCATGGGTAATTCCTTCTCTTAGTTGGTTTTTCGTTCGTCAAATCTCGCGCAGGCAAGCGTAAGCTCGCCATGCCTACTCAGGATATAGGGTTACTCTAAAACGATTTCAAGTGTAAAAATGATTTATGACTCGTCTGCGTCGTCGGGAGCTGCGTCGCTTCTCTCTATCTCAGCCGCGACGACCACTTGCGGGGCGCGTAAAACATTGCCGTTCAGTAAATAGCCCACGCGTAACACATCAATGATCGTACCAGGAACCTCGCTTGCCGTCGGCACAGTCGCCTGCGCTTCATGAAATTGCGGATCAAACGGCTCGCCAAGCGGATTCGTCAGTTCTAAACCCTCACCACTCAATGCCTTCTCAAATTCGTTGATAGCCATTTGAACGGCAGTCACCACGACCTCGGTCCGGTCATCCTTTTCTACCTTCTCAAGTTCTGCAGCCGTTTGGTGAAACGTATCGGAGACAACCATCAACCGAGTCACCATCTCTCGTTTGGTGCGATTGATCGCACGCGTGGCATCCTCACGTCCGCGCCGCGTCGCAGTTTGCGTTTCCGCTTTAGCATAGTTGATATCCCGTTGCGCTTCACTTAGCCGCGCTTCGGTTTCGACAAGCTTGGCAGTTAGATCATTGACTTCCGCCTTCAATAGCTCTAGTTCAGTCGGTTCCAGACTTTCGCGTTCGGCTTCCGCAGACATAGGGGCATCATCGGTCACCGCAGGACGCGTTGCGTCTCCAGACGCGACTATCTCTGCCGAGTCGTGGCATTGTGGCGCGTCGTTTTTTTGCTCTGCTGGCCGGTCTGCCGCGGACTCCGATGGCGGCGTTTCATCGGATTCAGGTGACTGCTGTTTTGGCATCTAACCCTAACCTTCCTCGTTTAACTGCAGAAACTTCCTTTACATTGCATATAGGGTCACCCATCGCAAATTCAAGCCATTTAGTTTTCGACATTCAGCATCAATCAGCTGTGTTCGATCACATGACCTAATATCCGCGAGGTTACGTCAACTAACGGCACCACGCGTTGATACGACATGCGTGTCGGACCGATAATACCCAGCACACCGGCAACTTTACCTTGTATCTCGTAAGGAGCGGTGACGAGACTGTAATCCTCGAACGGTTCGTATCCCGATTCCTGACCGATGAACAGTTGCACGCCTTTGCCATCAATACAAGCGTCCAACAGGTGCACAATGGACGACTTGCTCTCAAACGCATCCAGTAATTGTTTGATTTGCGCTGCCGAAGACGTAAACGACACCAAATTGCTTTCACCAGATACGACAAAATCGTGCTCGGATTCCACGAAAGTCTTGGAGGCAATGTCAAACGCGCGTTGCAACATTTCATTGATCCGGATCTTGTCGTGCGACATGCTTTCGAGGACGCCCGTTCTGATGGATTCAAGCGAGAGACCAGCAAACGTATCGTTGATGTAGTTCGCTGCTTGTTTGAGTTCCAGATCCGTGTAGACCCGATCCGTTTCAATGACCCGGTTCTGAACCTCACGTTCGTTCACGATCAGGATAGCCAGTACCTGACGCCCTGTTAACTGCAAAAATTCGACCTGACGCAGAGCAATTTGTTCCTCGCGCGGTACGGTAACCAAGCCCACTAATTGCGTGACTTCGGATAGCAATTGCGAGGCGGACTCAAGTAAATCGTGTTGTGACTGGTCTCTATTCAATTCGTCCCACACGTGGCGCTCGGCGGACTCGTCAAGAGGCTCATAAGAGATTAAGCCATCCACAAAAAAGCGCAGCCCGTGCTGAGTAGGAATGCGGCCTGAGGAAGTATGCGGCGAACTGATCAATCCATGCTCTTGAAGCTTCGCCATGTTATTGCGGACTGTCGCCGAACTCACTGTGAAGTGGCTTTTATTCGCAACTGTGCTGGAAGATACCGGTTGCCCGTCCTCAAGGTATTCCTCGACTAGCACCTTGAACAAGTGCGCCGCCTTTTGATCCAAGTCTATCGGCGACTCAACCCTACTATCTCTAAAATGAGAAAACTTACTGCGATCCATCGCGGTCGCTATTCATACCCTTAAATCGCCTTCACATTGCTCAATTAGCGCGGTCATGCTCGCTTACTTAACCGTTCGCAATTTTGCGCTCGTGGCCAGCCTCGAATTGCGCTTTGTCAATGGATTGACGGTCATCACAGGAGAATCCGGAGCTGGTAAGTCTATCTTGTTAGATGCGCTCGCATTGGTATTAGGTCAACGAGCCTCCAGAAATCAAATAAGACCAAATGCTAATGAATGTGATGTGACAGCTGAATTCGAATTGAACCAGGCACCAACAACGCATGAACTACTCGCATCGCAGAACCTACAAGACACAAATGAACCGAATCGTTGCGTCGTACGACGAGTGGTCACGCGCGATGGGCGTTCACGCGCCTGGGTGAACGGTGCGCCAGTAAGTCTCAACGTTTTACGACAGCTTTGCGGTTCGTTAATTGCCATCCACGATCAATTTGCGCAACAGCAACTACTAGGAAGTATGTCACAGCTGGCTTGGTTTGACGACTTTATCGCCGAACCACGGCTGGTTGCACTCGTTAGACAGAAGTTTCAAGATTGGCAAGCGCACACAGCGGCGCTTAGCGAAGCTCAGCAACGTCACGAAACGGCTAGCGAGCGTCGGGAATTGCTGCAATACCAAATCAAGGAGCTCGATGAATTCGAGCTCCAGGAACATGAATTCGAGGAACTATCTGTGCGTTTCAAACGCCTTAACAACCGGCAAGCTATTTTGGCGACGATTGCCCAGGTACTTGAATCTTTAACCGAGGTACACGCACCAGGTGTTAGTCGGGCGCGAAACGATATCGACCAACTAGACGATCAGGGAACCGAGCTTAAGACCGCGAAGGAGCTGGTCGAAGGGGCGGAAGTCGGTTTAGAAGAAGCCATTCATCAATTACGGGGTTACTTCGATTCGCTAAGTACCGAGGATATATCCTTAGAAAAGATATCTGAGCGGCTTGACGGCATTCACGACCTCGCACGCAAACATCGAGTGCAGTCCATTGATTTGTACACTAAGTCACTCAAATTGCGCGAAGAACTCTCGGCTCTTGATGCCGATGAGAGCCAACTCGTCTCAATGAAGGCAGCCGCGCATGAAGCAAGCGAAGCCTATCACGCCACAGCGCAAAAATTGTCCCAGAAACGATTGCATGCAACTGAGCCATTTGCGGCGCAAGTCATAGCAAGACTAAATGAAATCGGGATGCACCAAGCACAATTCGCTGTTACCCTAGTCGAAGGCCAGGGCGAGCACGGCCTTGAACGCGTGAATTTCATCGTCTCGGCCAACTCGCGGTACGAGCCCGGTCCACTCAAGGCCATTGCTTCTGGCGGCGAACTGTCGCGCATCAGTCTTGCCATTTTGACAGTCATCGCTAATCGCTCAAACCTACCATGCCTCGTGCTGGATGAAGCGGATATCGGTGTCAGCGGAACAACAGCCGATGAAATCGGTCGTATGTTACGCCGATTAGCGTCTCAATCCCAAGTAGTATGTGTCACGCACGCACCGCAGGTTGCCGCACTCGGTGACGCTCACTTAAAGGTATTGAAGACACCTAAAGAAGACATCGTCGCCTGTGCATTGTCGAATGGCGAACGGGTCGAAGAGATTGCGCGGATGGTGGCAGGTAAAGAAATCAACGCAGAATCGCGGCATTATGCCGCTACTTTACTTAATGACGCGCATCAAACACAACATAAAGCTATAGCCTGATGTTCATCGTTCGTTCGCTGGTCTGCATACTCGTAATCGCTCTAGCCGGTTGCTCGGACGGTTTGCTCCACCGGATTGATCTACAACAAGGCAATCTTGTTACCGAACAGATGATCAAGCAACTCAAACCAGGCATGGATCGCGAGCAAGTACTTTTCGTCATGGGGCAACCCATCCTTAGGAACTCATTCGACCCGGCTCGATGGGACTACATTTACACGTTCGCACGACGCGGTCAAATTCTGGAAATGCGCTACGTCACGTTGTACTTCGAGAACGATGTATTAACTCGTTTAGTGGGAAATTACGAAGAACTTGATCCGACTAAAACGAGTGATCGTGAAGGAGAGGAGATTTAGGCGCAGCACAAAATAAGCGACTGAGAGTTGTCATACAACATCCAGATTAAGAATTGCTTTATTGACATTCAAGGTATAAGTCAGTCATGAACGACGAACGCCCCACGATTTTTGCTGGATTAAACGTCGTTGATGCAGGATCGTGGGTTGCAGGACCCGTGGCAGCCACCATGCTCGCTGACTATGGCGCTGACGTAATCAAAGTCGAAATGCCAAGCGGCGACCCATTTCGACGTCTTGCGTCAAGTCCAGGTACGCCTAATGCAAACATTGACTACTGTTGGGCGCAGGACGCGCGGAACAAACGATCAATCGCATTGGATCTCAAGACGCCTGCAGGGATCGAAATCCTGAAACAACTGGTAGCTGCTTGTGATGTCTATGTCACCAACTACCCACTCGGCATGCGACGGCGATTGGGGCTGCGCTACGAAGACTTAAAACCACTGAATACAAGGTTGATTTACGCCTCTTTGACCGCCTATGGTGAACAAGGACCGGAAAGGGAACGAGAAGGATTCGATCTGGTCGCTTATTGGTCTCGTACTGGACTGATGGATCTTGTACGTAAGGGAGATGCGGAACCAGCACCAAGTATTCCGGGTATGGGCGACCACCCTACCGGCGTCGCGTTGTACGCGGCTATCGCGACCGCATTATTTCACCGCGAGCGAACCGGTGAAGGTTCAATGGTGCACACATCGCTGATCGCTAACGGTGTGTGGGCCGCCTCCTGTATCGCCGCCGCAAAATTTGCTCACGGCAGCGATTTTTCGAACTATCCAAGCTTGACTGCGCGGTACTTTACGCGGGAGTTGTACCGCACGCGCGACGACCGTTGGCTGCAATTTACCATGGTACGCAGCGACGAGGAGTTGCGTGCATTTTTCGGTGTGCTTGACGCGAGCCATTTATTACGCGATCCACGCTTTCGCACGACACGCGCCAGAATAGAGTCCGGCGATGCGCTGGCAAAGCTGATTCGCCCAATCGTTGCCCGGCGCGATGCAAAAGCTTGGACCGAAGCGTTCAAAGCAGCGAATGTCCCATTGTCCATGCTTGGAACCATCGACGATTTACCATCCGACCCTCAATTGAAGATAAACGGGATTCTGCGCGAGCCAAGTGAACCGATGGGGACCGATTCGATCATCAATCACCCTGTCAATGTGGATGCAAGCGCACGCGCACCCGTGAAACGAGCGCCAGATATTGGAGAGCACAGTACAGAAATTCTTACCGAGTTAGGCTATGTGGAAGAGGATATTCAGAGATTGCGCGATGCCGGTGTGGTCGCTTGATTTGGGGGACTCCATCTAAAACCATCCTGGTATTTTTGCTAATCGCCGAGGAATCCCGTAAGACACTAAACATGCAAGAGCTCTTTCAATCAGCACTAAACCGCAAGCTATGCCTTGCAACCAATCAATGCGATTTCGACGCCTAAAGAAGGACACTTTGTAGGAAGCGAGGTACGCGGTGCCATCGCCACCATATTGGAGAATCCAAGTACTGCCCAGCTAAACTAAGTTGATCCTGACCTTACTGCCAAAACCAAGCGATAGTGCGCTTGCTGGCATCGATAACATGTCGTTACCGCATTTGTGCTATAGCTTAGCAGTCGCAGCTTTTCGACGTCGTATTTCCACTGGCGCTACCGGCAAAGCACGTAGCAACTCCAGCCGGTCCCCATCTTGCAATACATACGAACCTGCTACTTGACTACCCCACACAGCATACGCAACGATGTTCATATCATCAATCCAAATAAAAGGCTCTGAATCCTCTGCCGCTTTCGTCGCGTCCTCTGCTGTCGTACCTTCCTCAAGCTCAAGTGCGCATATCCATTGCTTTTCAGGACGAGCGTATACCACCTCAATTCGAATCATGACGTCGCCTCACTTCTAACACGAACGCTTCGATCGTTTTCTCAACCGCGCGCGTCAGCATGGCACTGGAAAACACACTCAGCAATCGCGACGTAAACTCACATGTTAGGTTCAGCGTTACCCGGCATCCATCCCCGTAGTCCTTGAAAGTCCAGGTGCCTTCGAGCGTTGAAAACGGCCCCTCCAACAATTCGATTTTTAACGACCGGTTGCCGATTGGCGTGTTCCTCGTAACGACTCGCTCTTGCACGCCGAGTGCCGCGAAGATCAATTCGGCGTCGTAGACACTTGACATAACGTTCAATATTTTGGAATGCTCGCATGCAGGTAGAAATGCTTGGTAGCGTTCAACGTCGTTGACGACCATAAAAATCTCATCAACGGGATAAGGTACCAACACGCTTTGTCGGATCTTCAAGCTAACAACGCTACTTTCGCGCTCTAAAAGAGCGCCTGCAGATGATCCCTTATTTCTAGCCAAGCTTCAATGATGAATACGCAAAAGACAGCTAAAGGCGTAATGACGCCGACAAGTATTGTCCAGGCTAGCCGGATTCCAAGGCTACGCATACCCAGTTCTTCGAATACCACCCGTGTCGGCAATACCCAGCCCACAATCAATGCCAACAACAAACCACCTAGCGGGAGTAGGACAAGTTGCGTGATCTTGTCAATCGAATCGAAAAATGTCCAATCGAAGAACGGCAGTGTTGCCTCTTCCCAAACATTAAAAGAGAGTGCGCTGCCAATGCCGAGGATCCAACACATACCGCCGACCACTATGGCGATCTGCCACCGCGGTCGCTCGAATCGCTCGGAAGCATACGCGATGGCTGGTTCGACAATAGATATTGCTGATGTTAACGCAGCCAAGGCCACGAGCAGAAAGAACAATCCTCCGAAAAATGCGCCGCCAACCAAGTTACCGAACGCCAATGGAATTGTTTTAAAAAGGAGATCCGGACCGCTAGCTGGTTCTATTCCATTTGCAAATACGATTGCAAAAATTGCCATCCCAGCAAGCAGCGCGAGCACCGTGTCAAGGATCGCAATCGTAAACGTGGTTTTTCCAACCGATACCGAAGGGGGAACATACGATCCGTATGCCATGATGGCACCCATGCCAAGCGATAAGGTAAAGAATGCATGACCAAGTGCAATAAGAATGCCTTGAGGACTCAGAGCAGTAAAGTCCGGTGTGAATAAAAACGCGACACTCTGCCCAAATCCCCCCGCATGAATCCCATAACCGATCAGAACCAACAACAGTATGAACACTGCCGGCATTGAGTACCGCACACATACTTCTAGCCCTCGCGTGACACCGCGCGCTACGAAAAAAACGGTGATAACCATGAACACGGTGAACCACAGAAGAACTTGTGATGGATCTCCCACAAAATTGTTAAATGCCGTATCAACAGCCGAGACATCCGCACCGACAAACTCGCCACTAAATAGGCGTATGACGTAGTAACACACCCATCCCGCGATCACGGCATAAAAAGATAGGATGAAGAAACCAGTTATCACCCCCATGTAACCGACCAAAGACCAGCCAGGTGATCGGTTGTGGGCACGGCATAAATTCAGCAATGATTGAATCGGACTTGCACGACCCAACTTACCCAGCATGATCTCACTGATCATCACCGGCACGCCGATTACGGCGATACAAATCAGGTAAACAAGAACAAAAGCACCACCACCATTCTCGCCGGCTATATATGGAAATTTCCAGATGTTGCCGAGTCCAACGGCCGAGCCCGCAGCGGCGAGCACAAAAATGAAAGAGTTAGACCACATGTTTGTGTCTTCAGCGATTCGGTCGCTCATTGATCATGCCTTATCAGTGTTCAAGTGCCGCGCTAGCAGTCGATTAGTTTATCGCCATTCATCAGGTGGGTGATTTACCATTTGCGGTTCATAAAGACCATCAATATGCCGCATTCCGACACAAAGCCCGCCACCATCGCTCGCAATCGCCGCGCTCGTTTTAACTACCATCTCGAAAAGGTCTACCAAGCGGGTCTGGTACTTGAAGGCTGGGAACTCAAGAGTATCCGCGCCGGTAAGGTGCAGCTTGTTGATGCTTACGTGATTGTGCGCGACAGCGAAGCATATCTGCTCGGCGTATTGATCACGCCCTTAGCCAGCGTTTCGACGCACAATATCGTGCAACCTAATCGCACACGGAAATTACTCCTCAATCAACGAGAATTGCGCGAAATAGGCGCAGCATTGCAAATCAAGGGCAAGAGCTGCGTCGCTACTTCAATGTTCTGGCGCCAACAACGGGTTAAGTGTGAGATTGCCATAGGTACCGGTAAACGCAATTACGATAAACGCAAAACGATCCAAGAACGCGAGTGGAATCGTCAGAAAGATCGGTTAAGAAAACAAGCCATTTAGCGAGTCGACCTAGGCGCTGCTAGAACTTCTTGACGATTCTCTGGAAATAGCACCACGCGTTCGCACTGTAGACTCGGAAAAGCACGCTCAAAATCCTGCCGCGATTTAGGATAGCGAGAGGTGTAGGTGCTCCGATCCATGCGTTCAATCGTGTCGCGTGCGCTGATCTTAAATTGACGATACGGCATAGGCAACCGAATGTCAGCCGCGAGGAAGCCATGGACCAGCGTGTACTCGTCAAAAAATGCCTCAATTGCCGATGAAAACCGACGGAACGTTGATTCGCTCATGAGATTGAGGTAGTCCCAGAAAAAGCACACATCAAACTTCATGTCACTCGACAGCCGAAACGGTAATAGACCTAACGTATTGCCGTCATCATTCGACAGCACATGCCGCCCGACATCTGCAAAAAAGAATTGGCACGGCCGATGTTCGGAAACAACCTCAATAGTCTGACCGACGCCGACGCCTAAATCAAGGATGCGAAGCGCGGAGCGCTTGCTTGTGTGCGCAAAAATCGTCGATATGAGCGAGCTAACTGTTTGACTCGACTTTGCATCCACCACGAGATGCTATAGGAATGACCGCTTTTAGTTTAAGGTGCCGCCGCGCGCTGAAACCGAAAGCCTAGTTTTGGGCGCTAGGCTTTGATTGAGCATCGCGAGCTGGCTTCGGCGGACTTCCCGGCCGCGCCGCCGAGCTCATCCCCGTGGCACCCTGCGCCGGTTGCCGTCTTTGCGCTTCAGCCGCCGGTTGCATATCAATGCTACCTTTAAAGTGAGCACCATCCTCCAAGCTGACACGCGGCGACGTTACATTGCCGGCTACCGTACTGTCCTTGCGAATGATCACCAATTCCTCGGCAACTACGTCGCCTTCCACGCGACCACTGACTTCCACGTTCTTGGCGGTCACGGACGCTTGTGCAACGCCCGACTTAGCTACGGTAGCCACGTTATTTTTCAATGTAATTGAGCCGTTCACGATACCACGCACTTCTACATCGCCGGTGCCGGATATTTCGCCAGTGATCACGATACCTTTACCGATGATCGTACGGGAATCCGCACCTTGCGCCATCGGTCGTGGCGGTACGGCGGTCGTGGGGCGATCTGGGGTTGCCAACGCTCAATCTCCTGTGTATCGCATGATCTACCCAACACACGACGACGCGAATTGCTGGCGCCGCGTTGCGATAGCCTCTCAGCCCATTGCGCCACGCATGCGTTCGAGGCCGCAACAGTTGCTATTGAAAGAGGCATGAAACTGCAAAAATTATCATTTATTTTATTGAGTAGCTAAACCGACCGTATGGTTAATTGGTCGTTCGGCGCTATCACGATGCTTGCCCCGCGCGATTGGCAAGCACTTAAGATGCTGTTGCCGTTCGTATTTGAGTTTAAGTATCGATTTGCGTTCTGTCTGTTCTGCCTCGTACTCATTCAGTTAATCAACCTCGTCAATCCTTATTTACTAGGCTCTCTAGTCGACCACTTCGTGGACTCAGGCGCGAACAACGTCGCAGTGGCGACGATTCCTGTTGCGCTATTGTTGATTTACGTGTTCGTCCGGTTCAGCGGCTTAGCGATATCAGAAATTCAGAACGCGGTCTTTGGCACCGTTACAGTGCGCGGTACGCGACGTTTATCGCTCGTGCTGTTAGCACACTTGCACGGTTTAGACCTAGAGTATCACCTTTCGCGAAAGACTGGCGGTTTGTCGCGGGACATGGACCGCGGCATCGGCGCATTAACCGGATTAATCCGGCTCTTTACGTTCTCGCTCTTCGGCATGTTCATGTCGATCGCTGGTGTGGTCGGCGTATTCATTGCGTTTTTCGGCTGGAGTTACGCAGTGATTACTTTAGCGTGCGCCGTAGTGTACGGCGTGTATACGGTCAAGGTGACAGCATGGCGTACACCGATCATTCGGCGTTCGAATGAAGCGCACTCGAAAGCGCATACTCGCGCCATTGATAGTCTAATCAATCACGAAAACGTCAAGTACTTCGGCAATGAAGGCGCAGAAACGTCGCTATACAACCAAGAATTGACGATCTGGGAAAGGGCGCGTGCGCGCAATCGTTATTCCCTCGCAGCACTCAACATCGGTCAATCCTTCGTCGTGCATTTCGGCCTGTTATTCATGCTCGGCCTCGCATGCTACGGCGTCGTCCAAGGCGAATACACTCCGGGCAATCTGGTGATGCTCAATGGCTATGCCCTACAAGTATTTGGGCCGCTCGGTGCGCTAGGATCTATTTATCGTCAGCTCAAACAAGCGTTTACTGATGTCGAAGCGATGCTTGATATCCTCGACACCCAACCAACCGTAGCCGTACGCGAAAACGCGCCCGAGTTACCGCTAGGCGATGGCCCGATTGAGTTTCGGGATGTCCACTTTTTTTATAAAGCGGATCGGCCAATCTTGAAGGGCGTGTCGTTCGCGGTAAATCCAGGCGAGAGGGTGGCATTGGTAGGACCAAGCGGTGGCGGCAAATCTACGATCGCGCGCTTGTTATTCCGATTCTACGACGTTCATGCCGGCAGCATTGCAGTCAACGGCACCGATATTCGCGAAGTGAACTTGGATTCGTTACGCGCTCGAATCGGTGTCGTGCCGCAAGAAACGACTTTGTTCAACGATACATTGGAACAGAACATTCGTTACGGCTTACTAAACGCAACGCCACGGGATATCCAAGACGCATCTTCTATGGCGCACCTAGATAGTTTGATCGATATGTTGCCGGACGGTATGAACACGGTCGTTGGCGAGCGTGGATTGAAGTTGTCCGGCGGTGAGAAACAACGAGTAGCGATTGCGCGCACCATGTTGAAGAAGCCAACTTTTCTCGTATTCGACGAAGCCACTTCATCGCTTGATTCCGCGACCGAGGCATCCATCATGCATGCAATCAATCAGGTCTCAGCAGGGCACACGACATTGATGATCGCTCACCGTCTCAGCACCGTGATTGATGCCGACCGAATCCTCGTGCTCGTACACGGCGAGATATGCGAAAGCGGCAGTCATGATGAGTTAATCGCGCATGGCGGTCACTACGCACAGCTGTGGAAGCTACAACACCGCGAAATTGATCACGAAACGTTTAAGCACGAAGCTTCAGTCCGCCTTAGCCGCGCCCAGTAAACGGCATCGTAGACGCTAGTACGGTCAGGTACTGGACATTCGCATCCAACGGTAGACTGTCCATGTAAAGTACCGCACGTACCACGTTATCGACATGCATGGTGGGCTCGGACTTTCGAGAACCATCCGCTTGCGGGACGCCATCCGTCATGCGCGATGTCATGTCAGTGGCTGCATTGCCGATATCGATTTGTCCGCACACCACGTCGAACGAACGTCCGTCCAGTGCAGTGGATTTCGTGAGACCCGTAATCGCATGTTTCGTCGCGGTGTATGGCGCGGAATGGGGCCGCGGTACTTGTGCGGAGATCGAACCATTGTTAATGATTCGCCCGCCACGCGGCGACTGGTATTTCATGATTTTTAAGGCAGCCTGCGTGCACAAGAACGCACCCGTCAAATTGGTGTTAACCACATGTTGCCACTGTGATAAAGTCAGTTCTTCCATCGGCACGCCCGGGGCGCCCGTGCCTGCGTTGTTAAACAACAAATCAAGACGGCCGAACTTCGAAAGGGTTCGGTCAAAAAGTAAATTAACGTCTTGCGGGTTACCGACGTCAGTAGCGATCGCGAGCGTTCGATCTTCTGCACCCGACTCCTCTACTACAGCTTCCAGCATGGCAGCGCGACGACCGGCCAGCGCAACGGAATAACCTTCTTTGAGAAGGGCTAGCGTTGTGTGTTTGCCAATGCCCGTACCCGCACCGGTAACTATTGCAACTTTTGCCATAGCTAGAGTGCCAGTGCTGTAGAAAAGTCAGGGATGTTCGCCCACCTTCCAGGATCATTCGCCCGCATGACTGCAATGGTTTTGATCACTTCAGGGTTCGCAAGTCCATGCGGGGGCTTGCCGCTCAGTACGCGAATGACATTCTCGGCCTGCTTAATCGGACATTCCTCAAGAAATGTCGGTGAAAATCCCGCAAGGTGTGGCGTCACAATCGCATTAGGTAACTTCAATAAAGGATCGTCCGAAGAAATCGGTTCGCGTTCCGTAACATCCAGCGCGGCGGCTTCGATTTCGCCTTCGGCCAAGGCGTTAGCCAACGCAGTGCCGTCTACGACTGGCCCGCGCGCAGTATTAACTAACAAAGCCGTCGATTTCATCTTCTTAAGCGCATCGCTATCGATGAGATGACGCGTTTCTTGCGTACCGGAACAGTGGATTGTGACGAAGTCCGCTTCTGTGAGAAAGTCGTCGAACGAGACCATACGCACGCCGTACAAGTCGGCAGTTGATTGTTCCACGTATGGATCGTAAGCGATAACTGCCGCCGGCCCGAACCCACGCACTCTGTTGGCAAATGCACGTCCGATGTTGCCGAAACCGACAATGCCCATCACATGCCCTGCGATACGACGCACGCCCCGCTGAAATTTGCCCGTGCTACCACGTTCATTCCCCCATGCACCGCGTCTTGATGCATTCACGGCGTCAGGTACACAGCGCGTCAATGCCAGTAGCAATGCCATTGCATGATCTGCAACTTCAGTTGTGTTGACGCCTGGTACGTTGCACGCCAGAATACCTAGCTCAGTAGCCGCGTCAAGGTCAATCGAATCAACGCCAACGCCCATACGACTTACGACTTTTAAGCGCGGACACGCGTCCATCACCTCGCGACTTGTGAGCGGCAATGTATTTACTAAGGCTCCGTCAGCATCGCTTAACAGATCGATCATGTCTTCTATAGACCGAACGGGCTTTTCGACAACCTCGAATCCCGCTTGCTCGAACAGATCGACACGGTTGTATGGATTAGACATCAATGCAACTTTCAACAGCTTGGCTCCAAATCGTTTCGTTGATATTTCAGAAAGGAATTATTGAGTTGGTTACCCGGACAAACACCGTTAACCATTAGAAAATTATCCTAAACTCTATGACTCGGTTCATGTAAGAAATGAGCCCATATGCGTGCTTACTTCGTGTGTTTTGATGCCACGAAAGCACCCAGATTGGCGCGATGGTGCCAGTGCGGGAATATCAGACATGTGGGCACCGATGTTGAAAGGTACGCGTCGAAGGTAAGACGCTTACCCATCGTACGGTTCACAAACGTCGTCAGTGACATGTCGGTATCTAACAGTCGCATGTTGTGTTGGCCGACGAAACCTTGGACGTAACAATCCTAACATTGCTAATATCCTTCCAGAGCCTATTTAACGCGCTCGGACGAAAACCTTCATCGCATCCATGCATTCCGCCCCCACGACCATTCTTTTCGATCTTGGCGAGACGTTGTTCGAACCATTACCAACAGAATTCAGCGAGCACAATTTGCTTTATTACGCTCGCCGGGCGGGCGTTAAGACAAGCGATAAGCAGGTTGTAACTACATTTAGGCAGACGAAAGCCTTGGTGGCCAAGCAATTCGCCGAGCAAATCTTCTACAAACACAGAGAGTTCATTCGGACAGCGTTTCTGGTCTGTTGCGATACGCTCGGCTACTGCACGAGCACTGAAATCGCCGATAAATATGTGCTCGCTCAACGCGAAGCAGTAATGACCCATCTTCGGCCGCGCGAGGACTGCTTTTCGACCCTCCAAGAACTTCGCGCACGTAACTACCGTTTAGGTATCGTTTCAAATATCGACAACGATTGGCTTGATCCACTGCTTACACGTTGGCAGCTTGCCGCGCGCGTAGACGGAATTCTGAGTTCAGAATCTGCACGGTCATGCAAACCTGATCCCCGTATCTTCACTCTTGCATGTGAGCTAATGCAACGCGATGCATCCGAAACATGGTTTGTAGGCGATGACGAGTTGAACGACATCCGAGGCTCAAAGCAGGCTGGTATGACGCCCGTTCTATTTAAACCGTCTGGTCAGCGGCGCGGCCGGTCAGCCGCCGCGCACGTAATTCACGAACTCAAAGCAGTACTGTCGTTAGTTTGATAAACAACCGCCCCGCGACATTTCGAGCAAACCAAACCACGACGACGACGCATTTTTGGAATGCGCCATCCGCAGGTTTCGCATGTTTGAATCCAGCGTGCCGACGTAAAGTTGACGTCGTGGGTAACTCGCCCGGTGCAACCGATACGTAGCGCCATTTCTTTCCAAACGGCATCGTGACCATGCTTTGGACCGACCAACGCGTGTGCGATCTCATGAAGTAGTGTGTCCGTAACTTCATCGTTTGAGGCAGTTAGTGCGAACCTTTCCGAAAGGAAGATTTGTTTGTTACCCGGCGAGCACAGACCGCCGCGCCGTGCCGCCTGATCGAAACTAAATCGCCATTCGAACAGTTCATGCTTTTTCAGGAGATGGTTCGCTTCTTTTTCAATCGCATCTAACCGCTCTTTATGACTAAATCGCTTAGACGCATCGTCCTCTAGGGTCAACCCAATATAAGCCACTCGCCAAACCACACCGTCGCAGTCAACTTGAGCGCTTTTTGGATTGAATTTGATGATGCGGCCAACATGACGATGCTGATCCTTGTCGACGAATGACACACGATCATGTTCTTTGAATTCGATGCGAGCAGCCGCGTTACGAGTACGCACACTACGAGAGGGTGCATCCGTCCGCAAAGTTAAAAAGCGTACCGGAACGCGAAACTCTCTTCCATCGTCCACAACGACCACGGCGGTTCGCCCGGAAATCGTCGCAATGTAACCTCGTTGTTCGCCGAAGCGGCTCGTAAACCGAACCGGATCATGAGGACGGAATTTACGCTGATCCGTTTCTTTTTCGCCAGCTTCTACTTGAGCTTGATGATTAGATTCCTCGTGAGCTTCACCAGCAAGCATCAATCCTCCATACGATACGCGCCATTCAATGCCGTTGCAATTAATCCGTGCTGTTTTAGGATTGAGCTTGGTAATAAGACCAACATGTCGATATCCTTCCTTATCGACGAATGAAACGCGATCTTGCTCTTTGAAATCGGGGCGAGCTGCCGCACTATGTGTACGTGCCCGACGAGACGGTGTGTCTGGGCGCAAGGTTAATAACCCTACTTGGACACGAAACTGTCGTCCACCTTTAAGAACAACCACAGTTGTTCGCCTAGAGATCGTCGCAATGTAACCTCGTTATTCACTATGGCGGTTTGTAAACTGAGCCGGGCCATTTATTTTAAGGCACCTCCAAAGCCAAAATTCCACTGACTATGATATTTATTAACCTATTGATTTTATTATTTTATTACCGTGGGCAATCAACTCTCAGATTGATTTTAGGAGGTATTGAGAGGTTCCCTTTAGATTTGCAAAAGGCATAGACGGCCGTTGTTTTCGTGCGGCCGTGCCGCCGCGCTCGGAAGCATTTCACGGGACTTCAAGGTATCGGTAACCGGACTGGATGACCTAGAGGTTCTGCTCCGGTCACGTGAAAAAGTACAGAATTCGCTAGCTTGGGCACCTTACTTCTATGCAATATGTGAATTTGAGCTTGATCAAACCAAGAAATCTGAGGGGGTTTCTGGCGGGCTTGACAGTATAGTAGCTAAAATAAGATTGGCGTGCATAAAGGGATACCTAACACTTTGTTCGTTGATGATAAATCGGCAAATTCCGAAGGTAAAACGTTACTCGCCAAAGTCAATGCATACGCAGAAAAGGTTAAACCACTTGTAGAGCACTGTGATTCTGAAGAACAAACCAAAATCTCATTCATCAATCCCATGATTGAGATCCTCGGACATGATGTTCGCGACCCTCGCCAAGTACGATTGGAATACACGGTCGACCTGAGACTTAATAAAGAAAAGGTTGATTATGCTATTCTGGATCAAGAAGGGATTGCCCGTATTTTTATTGAGGCAAAACCAATGGATTCTAATTTGGGGGTGGATCGGAAACTCAACCAAATCAGGTCATACGCAAATCAACTGCCAGAGGTGCGTTTTATCGTGCTCACGAATGGCCGCATGTGGCAATGGTTTAAAAAAGATGATCATCGTTATGGTGGCAGCCAACTAAATGTCACCCCTTTCTTAACGCATGATGTCCTAGCACCAACGCTCAATGAAATGCCATTCCTGATAAAAATCTCTGGGCGTAACATGGACATAACTCATGCGGAAAAGCAAGCAGACGAAAATAAATTAGCGGGCTCAATAGAGGGTTGGATTAGAAAACAAATGAATCCCTCAACTGTTGATGAGGAATTCGTTAAAGTATTAGCTCGGAATTTCTTGAATTCAGCCGCCCAACGAAATGTTCAACGGGTTAAGTATGCGTGGTGTGATTCGTTTCGCCAGTTTATAGAACGACAAATTGACGAACGTTTGGAAGACGCGAAGGAAATACGGCATGGATCTACAACAAACCGACCAATTGATGTGCCAGAGGTTTTACCAGACAACAGCGATGATGGCAATCAAACGAATGGCAACAAAATCTTAAAAAATATCCTCAAGCCAAGACCTTGGATTAGCATCCGTCCTAAAAGCACTAAGCAAGCCAAGGTATTTAAGGACGTAAGTGTCAAAGAAGCAGTTGATAGTGTTGTCCTTGCAGAAGACTATGGCACATGGAAGTGGGAAATGCGCATCCACAAGTGGATGGAATTCAGCTATGACGGTACTGAGATCACCACACGACCTTTGAAAGAAGAACGAGAACAAGGGGTTGGGGATGTTCGAACCTTCAACACCGAACAAGGTGTAATCTCCCTTAACGTCAAAGGCCTCAAACGCGCATGGAAACCTAAAGAATCATCGTTATGGAAAGTCGAAAAGAACGCAAGCGAACTGTTTGTCCATATCGTGCAATATTTTGCCAGCTTAGACACGAGAGGACGAGATGCTTATTACGATAAACTTGCTCTATCTTATCCTAGAATCGTCCGCCAAACCCATTCGCCCAGCACAAAAGAAAAGATTCTTTACTCCCATATGGCAGGCAAGATAGCTTTATATTGCAATCTAAACAATAATGATAAATCCAATTATTTGCGCAAGTTCGCTAGTCTTATGCAAGGTTCTGGACGTGACGGCGCCCAACTTGATGATATCGTAGACTTGTGGTTAGATGATAACCTTCAATCCTCTGTTGAATCAAACGCCACCTGAATTTCCCATCTGACCATCTCATCAAATATCGAATGTATAAATAGGCACCCGAGCTAGCGCACGCTTTCGAAATCCAAAGATTCAGTGCAACTACAACCAAGCCGGAGACAAGATACTAGACACTTATATGGATATTTATGAGACATCTCTAAAAGCAGATCAAAATATGGCTATTCACTTAAAGGCACCTCTCAAAACCCGAACTCCACTGACTATGAGTCTATTAACTTATTGATTTTATTAATCAATCAATTTAGATAATCAACTCCCAAGTCAATTTTAGGATGTTTTGAGAGGCACCCTTTAGTCTCATGAACAAAGAGGTAACCCAGCGTTTTCAAAGACGCTTTATTTTCGAAATCCAAGATATATATGGGTAGGGACTGCGAGCAAAAATGCAAATGATTTGGACGAATATCAATGATGGACATCTTTATCAATTGAACGGGAATTACGCAGGAAAGCTGACAAGAAATTCAAGCGTTTAATTCCAATAAAATCGCCGGTTTTAATCGGACCGTACATGCCTAACTGACCTGTCAGGGCTTTCATAACATTTTCCCCGAACATCGCAGTCCAAGTACCGCGACATCCGAAAAAATACGGGTCAGTGAGTGTATCCAAGATCACTCTCCAAATTTCAGTGTGTTGAGTGATGTTTCAAACACCAACTCGCCATCCAAGTCATAGACTTGCACCTCAAGGTGTTCACCGATAACTAACGGGATCATCGCATCCCACGACGCGTAGTCCGTGTGCGCCCACGGGGTGAGGGTGATGCCCTGCTCCACCAACACTTGCCCCGTGCGCTGATCCACGACGCGCAGGCGGTGGGTGATTGGACCGCGCGTGTCATACGGCTCTTTCTCGTATACCGCAATGCTCCCTAGCCTCCACCTTTTTTCGCTGCTTTTGCTTTGACCCAGTACATAGCCGAACAAATCCAACGAGCGTCCTTGGGTGATTGACACGCTGGGGGTCAACACGGGAGGTAGGCTTGCGCTTACAGATGCCGCACCATCCCGCCAAGTGGAATACCAAGTGGAATAATGGAGCGTCCAATCAAATGCGCGACCGTAGCTGTAACGCGAAATTATTCGGTACTTTTTGACATTCGAAATATCCATGATATCACCCCTAGCACGCATCGCCCCAAAAGAGCTTACCCACTTTTCACCTCTGGGGAGGTAGGTTTGAGAGGATGGCAACCAGCTATCCTCATGCACGAAATGGTTCGCACGTTGATACGGCCAATCTCCGTCATACGACCCAGTCTCCCGCGCCCAATCTGAAATTGCGTGACGGAGAAATAGGTTGTGGCCTAGGAGCCTGCGCCGTAGAAACTGAATACGGGATAATACACATATAGCGCATGGAGTCTTCGAGATGCCGACGACGTTTCGCCCGTATTGTCCGGATCAACGTATGTTGTTGCCGCCGGATCTAAAGGATTGGCTGCCGGAGGGTCATTTGGCGCACCATGTCAGCGATCTGGTGGACGGTTTGGATTTGAGTGCGTTGTATGCGCCGTATGAAGGCGATGGTCGTCGCAAGTCGCCCTACGAACCGCGCATGATGTTGAAGGTGCTGATCTACGGGTATGCGACGAGCACGTTTTCCTCCCGCGGTCTGGCGCGCAAGATGGAGGAAGACGTGGCGTATCGGTTCCTGGGGGCGGGGAACTTTCCGAACCATCGGACGATCTGCGAGTTCCGCCACCGTCATCTGGCGGACTTCAAGCGGCTGTTTGTGGAGGTGGTGCGGTTGGCGTCCGAGTTGGGCGTGGCGAACTTTGGCAAGTTGGCGATTGACGGGACCAAGGTGCGTGCGAACGCATCCAAACGGAAGGCGATGAGTTACGCGCGCATGCAGGAGGAAGAACGTCGTTTACAGGCGGAGATCGAGTTGTTGCTGGAGCAGGCGCAAACCGTTGACGAGGCGGAGGACGAACGTTGGGGTCCGGCGTCTCGGGGCGACGAGTTGCCGGCTGAATTGCGTCGTCGCGAGGATCGGTTGGACGCGATCCGGGAAGCGAAGGCTCGTCTTGAGGCGCGTGCGCGTGAGGCGGATGAGGCGCGTGGTCGGCAGCCCGGGGACGAAGAGCGCGACCCGACGCGTGGGCGTGGCAACAAGCGTGCGTATGGGGAGCCGGAGGAGAAGTCGCAGGACAATTTCACCGACCCGGAAAGTCGCATCATGAAGACCTCGACGGAAGGCTTCCAACAGTGCTACAACGCCCAGGTGGCGGTGGATGGCGAGCACCAGATGATCGTCTCGGCGGAGGTGTCGTCGAATCCTAACGACCAGGGGCAATTGACCAAGCCGTTGGATGCATTGCAAGCGGTTCATGGCAAGCGTCCGGAGACGGTGCTGGCCGATGCGGGTTATTGCAACGAGGCGGATCTCGAGGAACTGGAGGCGCGTGGGGTGGACGGCTATGTGGCGTTGGGTCGAGAGGGCCGGCGCCAGGCCGCGGTTGACGCGCGCAAGTATCCGGCGCGGGCACGCATGGCAAAAAAGCTGGCGACCAAGGCTGGCCGTGCGCAATATGCTGAGCGTAAATGGCTTGTCGAGGCGCCGATCGGATGGATCAAGCAAGCACTAGGATTTCGACGGTTCAGCCTGCGTGGGCTTGACAACGTGCGCGGCGAGTGGGACTTGGTGTGCCTGGCGTTGAATATCAAGCGGATGCGTGGATGTCTTGCAGCCACATGACCGGGATTGACCTGGATGCGTCGACTATGGGGCTCATCAAGGGCTGATTTTAGGGTCCAAGGCCGATTCAGGCTGCTTTGAGGCGCCGGATCACCATGCCCTGGCCTGAAGCCTGACGATGCTCGCACAAAGATGTCGCATGTCTGCGACTCCGGACGATTCACCAAGTCGCATGCTTTCTTACAGCGCAGGCTCCTAGCTCGTGCGCCAACGTTGAGGCTTGGGATTCCGCGGAATACCCCGTTGTATTGGGGGCTGGCATGTTGACACGATTCCCCCCCAAGAGTAGCGGTACCGGCATTATCAGGCGCATATGACAGACGGTTGTAGACACCTATGTAGTGCGCGTTTTTAGTCTGATAGTCTTTCGCTTCCCTGCTTCGTACGTATGCACTGAAGGTGCGATGCTGTGCAAGCTCGTATACACGATCCTCGGGAACCGCCAAGTAATCTCCCGGTAGGATATGCACCTCTAGAGAAGGCGCTATTTCCGTGGTCAATTCACCGACCGGTAGTAGATCCGACACGAAATGCAGGTTATCTACCAGTCGATCCACCTCAACTTTCGTGCTTATGGTGGGGTCGTCCAACGGGACAAATACCAAGTGCATCGGTCGTATCTCTCGCGCATCAATCTCATCTATTGGCACGGGTAGCTGATCAATTGGAGGCAGGAAGAATCCATCAGGCATTGCACTCCCAGCATCTGGCCTGAAAGTCACCGACGCGTTGTCCCACCCGTCGTCGCCCAACGCACCGAGATCAAACACCGACCGGCGAATATAGTGATCAATGCCATCGTACTCGGTGTTCGGTGTTTGCGTATCGTGAAGCATCGCGCCACGCACTTTCCCGTCAACATCCAGCTCGAACTCCAAATCATTGATAAATTCCATCCAATCCAATTCGTCAATCTCGTATTCGACGCTGATGTACGTCGGACGATCGTGACGGGCTTTCAGCGTATGGTCATGCGCGTTGAGCACAGTACGAGAGCGTCGATTTATGGAGGACACCCATCCATCATTGCCTTTCTCCCACCACAATATAGGCTCGGTAGTGACTTCCCACTCACCAATTTCATTGACGTGATAGTGGAATTCCCGAATCAACACCCCTTGATAGACTTTGGCACTCAACCGCCCATCAATCGTGTGTCGCCCATCAATCGTGTGTATGCACCCGACTACGAACGCGGTAGACCACTCGCCATCGCCGATCGTTATCGTAGCGGTCATGTTATGGCTTTCGGTCCGATCCTGCGCGCAGCGGAACGGGATGCTCTCCTTCAAGGTTACTGAGCGTTCCCACCGGCGCACCCTGAATGTTCCCGCGCGCGATTCCGACTCTCGCTCATCAACCGTTAATGAGACGGTATAGGAGAATGTGCGGTGTTCCCAGTCGCCCGACAGTTCGTCGAAATTAACGACACTGATCGGAATCTCCAACTGCACATCGGCAGTGGTCCCAGCCCACGCTTTTACATCTTCTATCGTCCACTCATCGCCCACCGACACGATCGGCTCCACGATGGGTACCGCGGGCGGTGCCGGCGCTTTTACCGGCTCTTTGTCGGTACTTCCACCACCGCATCCGACCAACAAACTACTAACAAATAGCGTTCCAACTAAAGATAAGGGAATACTGCGTTCAAAATCCTTTTTAGTCGGTTTGTCGGATGGCTTGGGTTTCTTTTTGGCAGGTTTCATGTTTAGTAGAGCATTCATAGTTCAGCGGCTACCATCGTCTGCAATGTTCGTTCGAGCTTTGCCCAGCCACCTGGACACCATCCTAAAGACTTCAAACCTGGACATGACATGGGATTCGTAGGTGGGATACCCTCCAACAAAGCATTCCAATCAATTGGTCCGCCTTGCTGGATTCGCTGTACTAGCCTAGCTAGCTGCGCTTGACTTACCGCTATATCCGAGCAATTGAAGCGTCTGTGTTCGACAACTTCTATTGGTGAGGTTAGTAGCAACTCAATTGCATTCGCAACGTCTTCACCGTGGACTTCCGTACGCATTTGATTGGAAAGATCTTTGAGTGAACTGCGGCGGTCAATTGATTGCTGGATCAAATTGAACCATTTATTGTCCTTGTAAAGTTTCGACTGGCCATAAATTCCCGTGGGACGTAACGTGCAGAAGCCAATATCCTCAAGCGAATCACCCATGACCTCTACTTTCGCCTTGATCTTACCGTAGAGGGTTTCAGGCCGGGTAGGAGACTCATCGTCGAGCGAACCATTAAGGTTTCGATGACCATCAAACACGGCACGACTAGAGATAAACACTGTGCGAGACACCTGAGACTCTCGCAATGATTTAAAGAATCGTTCGACACACCGTAGGTTTATGTCTTCGAATCGTTCGGGATCGTCGCCTTCGCCACCTCGATACCGCCCGGGTATATGTTCAAGCGCTGCATGGACAACAGAATCGCAATGAGCGACTAACTGTGCTAACGAAGCCTCGTCCCGTAAGTCACCCTGCAACCAAGTTAAGCCAGGGTGATCATCGAATTTTTTTGTGGCCGATTTATTATTGTGCCATAGCGCTTGCACCTCATGCTTGCGCTTAAGTAAGTGAGGAACCAGGAACTCGCCTACCAACCCTGTTGCACCGGTAATCGCGACTCGCATCTTCCCGTGCTACTGGGTGGTCTCTACGGATAGCTCTTCAGGTATAGTGCTATTTTCCAGCACGGCATACCATAAATCAATGAGGGGTTTAAGCTGTTTACGCTTAGGATGATCGGCTTCCCATGGTTTTTCATACTGGTAATGAACGATGCGGATAGCTGGCCAATGCCATAACGCCGGCAAGTTGAAATAAATATATTGGAGAGCGTTATATGTATATGGTAAGCCGTGCCAATCTGGGAAGTACGTTTCCAAAAACGTTTGATCCGTTCGGCGCCAAAAGACATCTGGTGTGTCGAGTCGACGCAACATAGCTTCAAATGTACGCTTTGAAGGCTTCGCAACGAATACACCTGAATTAAGTCGGTGCATATCCGACAATGTCTCGTATAGATTAGGAGCCGCTGCGAACTCTGGATAGTGAAATAATTTCCTAATATCTCTCACCACAATGGCATCTGCGTCAATAAATATGACGCGCTCAAATCGTTCAAGCTCCCAAAGGCGCAGCTTACAAAAATTATCGAGCGGATCGTGAAAAGTCGGTTTATTGCCTTTCACGAACGGTGCAGTCGCATGTTGGCGTTCGCGTGTATGCCGCGCGTTGAAATCATCAGAACAAGGAAGTCGAGTTACCGGCACAACCTCGCAACCTTCTATAAGGAGTGCCTCAAGATCCAAATCCGTGCGCGTGACCATGACCTGAAGCGTACGATCGGGGTCCAACCGTTTCAGTGAACGAGCTAGTGCCAACGCACCTAGCGCGTAGTCGTTATTTGTCACCAATGTGACATAGGCTACACTCACGCTACGTAGGCAGACTGCGCTAAACGATTAGCTGTTAAGTAAGACACCAGCGCGCCGACGCGCTTGCTCAACCGTTCCTACGTTGTGTAAGTTTTCGTCGATCTCTTTTGTCCAGGCTGAACGCGCGGGGATTCTTGCGCGATCAATGCGCGATTTGTATTTACGAGCAATCTCGACTAGCTCTTCTAGCAGACCTTCGTCGAGCGTAATCGGATCAAGACCTAAACTTCGAAATTTCTCATTTGACACACGCAGATCGTTCTCCTCGGCTTCCCGACGCGGATTAGCCAGATATTCAATTGGCGCGGCGCCACTCAATTTTGCTACGAGCTTCGCCAAATCGCGAATGCAATGGGTTTCGGTCATTTGATTAAAAATCTTCGTGCGATCACCCCGCGCAGGAGGGTTATCAACCGCCAGCTCAATGCAGCGTACCGAGTCCTGAATGTGAATAAATGCGCGCGTTTGTCCCCCTGTACCGTGTACTGTCAACGGGTAGTTGATCGCAGCTTGGATTAGAAATCGATTGAGTACGGTGCCGTAATCTCCGTCGTAGTCGAAGCGGTTGATCAAAGATGAGTGCCGTTTCGTTTCCGCGGTTTGTGTACCCCAAACAATGCCTTGATGTAAATCGGTAAGACGTAGTTGATCGTTCTTCGCATAAAACGCCAACATGATCTGATCCAGACACTTCGTCATGTGATAGACGCTCCCTGGATTCGCCGGATACAAAATTTCTTGCTCGTGCAGCGTACCATCATCGGTTGTGATTTGCACAGGTAGATAACCCTCGGGAATCGTTGCACCGATGTCGCTATACCCGTATACACCCATCGTGCCAAGGTGGACGAGGTGGACATCTTTTCCGAGATCGACGATCGCGTTAAGAAGATTGTGAGTTGCGTTAACGTTGTTATTGACTGTGTATGCCTTGTGCCGGTCCGATTTCATTGAATAGGGCGCAGCACGCTGTTGCGCTAGGTGAATCACACAATCCGGCTTAAAACTCATGAACCAGCGTTTTAACTGTTCGTATTCGGTCGCCAGGTCCAACTGCTCAAACTGTATTCGACGGCTTGAAATGCGCTCCCATATATCAATCCGGGCTTGAATAGATTCAATAGGCGTGAGCGATTGCACACCAAGTTCAAGATCAATCTGACGTCGACTAAGATTGTCGACGATTGCGATATCGTGACCTCGGTTCGAGAGATGCAGACTCGTCGGCCAGCCGATGAATCCATCACCTCCAAAAACACCTATGCGCATTCAATCCCTCAGCGGATGTATAAAAAACATTGTAAGCGAGTGCTGGAATGCACTATTACACTTAAAGCGGCTTGTTACGCATAAAACGACCTATTGACTCATACGACGCGAAACACCCACGTTGCGTTTTTAGCTATCCGTTAATTGCGCCAGGTTGAGCAGATTTCGAGCAACTCGACACTTATGCAAGTGCGTTAATTCATGGATCGGTCATTCTTTAGCAACACCTATTCTGTGTGTGCGAGGTTACTTGACCGATAGGAGGTGTGCTTCTTTCAAGCAATTGATTCCGAGTCGTACATACCACAACCATCGCCCAAAGAGATCCAAGCCATCTACGACCGAGGAAATCGGCAACCTTCCGAATAAATGGTGGAGGTGGCGGGATTTGAACCCGCGTCCGTCGATCCGCCAACTCCGGCTCTACATGCTTAGTCTCGTCTATTCATTTAGCACAATCGCGACCCAACGAGCAGGGTGCAACTGAGCGAGTTCCTGAGGTTTTAACGGTTAAATCAGAAACGACCTCTAACCGCGATCCCTTTGAACGATTCCAGCCGGGATGCAAGGGCACTCACCCAGCCAGAACTAGCAGCTTAAGCTGCTAGAGCGTAGTTGTCTTCGTTGGCAACTATTAAAATCGCAGCAATTGATTTACGAGAGTCACTACCCTCTCGGCATGCACCTCGGTTTTTGCAACCTCCGTCAAAGCCAAGTCACCCCCAAATTCTTATAAAGTGTCTCGCATCTCCCTTTCCTATATAAGTTTATCCAATTTTTCAAACAGATACCACTTTTATCCAGATTGTAAGGCGTTTCTATCGGCCAAACCGTACCTATCGCAAGTTGATTTCTCAAAAAATCTGATCTAATTGACGGCCCAGGAGAAACGTCAAGGTAAGATTGTCATTGAATTGAGCGATCTTACCCTTGCATTGTGCTCAGTTCAACGCCATCACTTTATAATGCGCCAACTACCTTCACTACCTCATCCCACAGATCGGATTTGAGCGAAGCGCAACGTCAAACGCGCATCATCTATCAAGCAGTCTGCGAGATCGCCTCGCAAGATAAAGACCTGATACGACCGGGCGATGTCATTGAACTGTTGCGTTCGCGCGACCACCCTCTAGGTATTTGGCATGTCAATGGGGAATTTACCCGACTGGCCGCTCTCAAGCTCATTAGCTTGGATGAAGACTCAGGACAATGGCGTCTAGTACCGGATCAAGATTTCGATCAAACCGTCGCGACTGCCAACGGAATTCTTGAGCAGCTTTTCTAGTCTCCAGCGAGAATAACTTCTACTTAATTCGTTCAACACAGTTTTTCGCTAGCTCGGCTAACGGCGACGCTTGATACCCCAGTATCGTCAGTTCCGCCAAAGCGTCCTCTAACAGCGTGTGAGCATACTTTGTGGCATCGTCGGTTCCCATGATGACCGGAAACGTCCTCTTGCCTAGCCGCTCGTCCTGTCCTTGGGGCTTGCCTGTGACAGCACATGGTTGACTCTGATCAAGCACATCGTCAATGACCTGAAACGCCTCGCCCAAGCGCGCGGCAAATCGACCTAAACCAGCACTTGCTTCCGCACTTACATTCGGGTCGCCGACGATGAGACCAATTTGGATAGCCGCGGAAAAGAGTTCGCCGCTCTTTGCAGCATGAAGACATCGTAGTTCGTCCAGACTGAGGTCACTGTTCGCCGTTAGCCCAACATCCCATGCTTGTCCGCCTACCATACCCTCCCAACCCAACGCATGCGAAAGCACACGCCCGATCGCCAAGCTCTGCGACTCCGACAAAGCATCACAGGTCAAAACAATATGAAATGCGAAGGGCTGTAGCGCATCGCCAACCAATGTGGCCATACCAGGTCCGTAAACTTTATGACAGCTAGGTTTTCCTCGACGCCAATCGGCATCATCCATGACCGGCAAATCGTCGTGAACCAACGAATAAGCATGCGCGCATTCCAATGCACACGCACTATCAAGGGCTCTTTTGTAACTACCGGACAACGTATAGGCCGTCGCACACACGAAAGAACCACGTAAGCGTTTTCCGCCCTGCAACACAGCGTAGCGCATCGCATCAACTAACTCCTGCGACAGCGTTGACGATCGCGGCAACAGCGTCTCCAATCTCGCCTCAATAGCTTGCACTAATTCAGCGAGCAGATTCGCGTCGTTCAACAACGGTGCGTGTTAATCAACAGAATGCGATCTGGCATAGTAAACGACCGCGCAGCTATTTTGTATTCTCACCTTGCTGTTCCGTCAATTCAAGCACTTTAAGGCGCGCCGAGTCCAGCATCTTTTTACATCGGTCCGAAAGTGCCATCCCGCGTTCGAATGACTTCAATTGGTCGGCTAGCGCAAGTTCGCCGCCCTCTAACTCCGCAACTACAAGCTCTAGTTCCGCTAGAGTACTCTCGAAATTTCCCTCCTTTGCCTCGCTCAATTTCCAATGCTCCGTCAAATACGCTAAAGATGGGATTTTAGAAGCTGCTGGCTCAATCCGTTGTAATTTCCAAGATGCGAAAACCACGGTGGTCGCGGCCAAATTCATCTTGTGCCCGGACCTCTACCGTATACGTCCCTGCTTGCAGTTTCGGCAGGCGTTCCGTCCATATGTGTTGCGATGGATACGGTTCTAACCAAGATTTCATTTCCCCCGAAAATCGATTCAGCAATTCAAGCACGAACGGCGAGCGTACCGGGGTACGGCGCATTGCCTTGAAATCGCCTTTGTCAATACGAAACGACACACTTGAATTAGGCCCGCCGTCAAACAGATTGACATAAAGTAAGGTGCTTTCCACCTGTGCCTCTGTCATGTGACCAGCTAGCAGCTCACCGTGCCGAAAATCGCGCAACCCATTCGGAGAATCCGAGTGAAATGCACGATCGAAGATGATTCGCATCTGGTAACTAGCGTCGTGTGCTGCAGCTTTGAATCGCACCGTTGGAGTCACATCGTCAATCGTCAGCACGTGATACCCATTCGGTGTGCCGTCACTTTGTACCGCCGTTGGTATGCCACGCTCGTCAAAAGGTCCACTCCACCAGCTTCCGGAAACGGTCGACAAGATATGGTGGTGGAATCGCCCAGTTTCGTTTACCATACCGGACTCGTCTAAATACACATGTTCTGTCGAGTGCATGTGACCGGCAACCGAATAGACGTGAGGATGGTCCTTGAGTAACCCGAGAATATCACCACCATTTTCGGTGTGGATCCGGTCAAGCGGTCCGCTCGCACTCATGAGCGGCACGTGCATGGCCAGAAAGACCAGTTTATTGCTTGGCACGTGTGCAATCTCGTTAGCCAGCCACTCGAATTGACGCTTCTCAATACGACCTACATACGACCCTCGACCAGTTGGATTTTCCGGGGTCGACTGCACCTGGCCACCATAAAACACGTTATCTAACACGATAAACACAGCGTTCCCGTATTCGAACGAGTAGTACGGTGGTCCATAAACCTGTGAATAGGTCGCAAGCGAATCGACATCCGAGACCACATCGAAATTTAATTCGTGATTGCCAGGCACATTGAACCAAGGGATCCCAATTTGGCCGATTAATCGGTTGTAGCGTGGAAAGAAAGACAAATCGTCGAACAAGATATCGCCCATCGTCATGCCGAACCGAGCGTCCGTACCAATGAGCTCCGCAACAACATCGTCCCGGATATAAGCAAGCTCGACCTCTGTTTGCGGTTGCGGGTCCGCGAACAGCACCACGTCGAACGGATCGGACTCTTCCTGGGTCAGTAGCGGAAAATCAATCCGGTCCGGTAATGGACCGGTTGGCGCCATCCCGCGATACCGCAAGTGTGACGGTGAACCAGCTGGTTTATGAATGTAGTAGAACTGGGGCAGTTGGTCGCGATCAACCGGCAGTCCGTAACCAGGTGGTTTCACGACAAAAAGAATGGCATCACCTTCGATCGGTAGCTCATAGCGACCATTCGCATCGGTCGTCGCAATGTCCAACCCGTTGGAGACTCTTACCCCTGAGATAGGTTGCTCGCCGGCATCGAACGAGCCATTTGCGTTCCCGTCAACGAACACATGGCCGGTTGCGACGGATGCAAAGCTAGGAAATGCGAGTCCACACGCAAAAGCGAGACCGGCGAATTGACTGAATTGAGTTTTTAACGCATGCATGTCTTGCCTACCCCTAGCCTCATCGAATTTCGATCCACGAGTCCCTAACTCTAGCGAATTTATCGCTCATCAGGAAGCGCATACTGTTCCTCTACGCAGTTTAGTTCCAGGTGACTTCAAACGCCAAGCCCGAACCAGTACACCAACAAATGCAAAACAGCTGCCACCAAAACACCCGCAACTAGGTCATCAAGCAACACACCGAGTGCTCCAGGGGTTTTTCGTTCGACCCAACCAATGGGTTCTGGCTTGATGATATCGAGCACTCGAAAACCAATAATCCCAACCAGAACTAACCACCATATATTCGGTACAGCAATCAGTGCGATCCATTGACCAAGCAATTCGTCAATCGTGATGGCAGGGTCGTCTCCAAGTCGATATGTTTGCATCGTACTCGTCACGCAATACCACGAGATGAACGCAACGGCAACAATGATTCCGGCTTGGTAAAAAACGTGCAACTCGCTTAACCCAACCGACCAAACGAGTGCCGCTACAAGCGATACGACCGTACCAGGGGCTAACTTAACTAACCCAAGACCGAACGATGTGCTGATTAGAACTCGCACATCCAGCAAGGATCGATAGGTCAGTTGCCCAGACAACGACTCACCACAGCTAATTGAAATGATCGAACCCTGGCCGAGCTGTCAGTTGAGTGCCGCCTAGCAGGAATACGTTGCCCCGTTCAGCTTTGATTTCACCCAATACCACTACAGGTGTGTTCGTCACGGACGCGGCTTCAAGAACTCGTTGCCGAGAATCACTGCTTGCAGTAAACAAAAGCTCATAGCTGTCATCCGGTCCGAATACTTCCTCGACCGACAGTCCTTCCCAAGTAGGCAATCTCTGCAATTCCACCCGAGCGCCAAGGCCGCTCGCGTTCGTCACGCGAGAAATTTCAGCAGCCAGACCGTCGCTGACATCAATCGCTGCGTGGGCGAATTCGCGCAGTTGCTGCGCAAATTCGACTCTGGGGTGCGGTAGAAAATACCGCGCGACGGCGCAGGTGTCGCGCTTGGCCAATAGCGCTTCCAGCGGCGTATCTGGTAGCTCTCGCTGCTTTAGATAGGCACAGGTCGCACCGAAAGTTCCAGTCACCCAGAGTTCGTCGTCAATCTGAGCGGTTGAACGCAACATGGCACGCCCTCTAGGTATCGTCCCGTGTACGGTCACCGTGATATTCAACGAGCCATGCGCTACATTGCCGCCAAGAATTTTCAGGCCGAATTCATGTGCTGCCACTCCCATTCCATGGGCGAATAGTTCGACCCAAGATTCAGTAAGCGATTCGATTGTCAATGCCACGGTCATACCTAGCGGTCTCGCGCCCATCGCTGCCAAATCCGAAACATTGATCGCGACAGCTCGATAGCCTACGAGATCGCCGCGCGCCGCGCCTGGAAAGTGCACATCCGGTAATAGCGTATCGGTGCTAATGACCAGCTGCTGATCTACCGGTATGTCAATGACCGCCGCATCATCGCCAGCTCCCGTAGCGATGAATTCCGCTTGAGTGAGCTTTCCGAACGATTGAATGAGCCGCTCAATGAACTCGAACTCATTCATGATCCGGCGCGTCAAGGCATACCTTGATATCCAACTCGTCAAGCACACCGTTGACAAAACGAAAACTATTCTCTGCGCCGTAGGCTTTGGTAATGTCAACCCATTCATTAATGGCCACGGCACGTGGCACATTGGTATAGCGCAATTCATACGTCGCGCTCCGTAGGACAGTGCGCTCGGCGTGTCCTAATTCGCCAAGTGAGCGGTCGCGTAGGAAAGGTTGAAACATCTCGTCTAATTCATGCAAACGCCCGGCGATACCCGTAAGCCACCGGTTGAATCGCTTCTTGTCAACCGCTTCGAGAAAACCTGCTCTACGCAACCACGCCTTGGTGGCTTCAAGATCGTAACCTTCTGGATCAATACTCGCAGGCAGCAACGCCTGGAATAGAGCCACGCGCGTGTTGCGACTTCTGGTGCCCATTACGACGAATTGGGTGCGAGCGGACGAAGCGTCAAACGTACATCCGGCCCAATTCGCTTCGTCGCGATGATCTGTCCAGGAACGACATCTGCCATCTGCTCTATTTGAATTTCTGCAATTGGGCGCGCGTCCCGGCCCATAAATTTCGGCGAAATGTATACGATCATTTCATGCCAAAGACGAGCTTCCACGAGACTCTTTACAACCCAACTACCTGCTTCGACAAGTAATTCATTAACGCCTTCTGCGGCAAGCTGCCGCAAGACAGACTCCATCTGAATCGTTGCGGTCTCTTGCTGCCAAACATCAACTTTCGCAGGTAGCTTCTCAATTGAGGCATCTTTCGCGCAAACTACGATAATGCGCGCTGTATCGTTGAGCATGACGGCTGATGCCGGAAAGCGTGCACGATTGTCGAGAACCACACGCCAAGGATCATTCCCTTTGAATTCAGGCTCTCGCACGGTCAAGTGCGGATCGTCCGCTACTATCGTGCCGATACCCGTGATGATCGCACCGCTACGCGCACGCCAATACTGACCATCCCGTCGCGCTTCCGCGCTTGTGATCCACTGACTTGCGCCTGAAGCCAATGCTGTCCGACCATCCATCGACATCGCGATTTTGATTCGCACGTACGGCATGTTACGGCGATGGCGGGTATACGTACCAGGATTCAGATCACCAGGCACAGGCAATCCCATGACCTTGACTTCAAGCCCAAGCTCACGTAGTCGCTCGATGCCTTTACCTTGCACCTGCGGATGATGGTCACGCGCACCGATCACTACGCGGCGTACACCGTGGTCAGCCAAGATGTCAGTACAAGCCTTGGTTCGACCTTCGAAACAGCAAGGCTCTAACGACACATAGGCGGTACACCCGCGCGCAGATTCGCCGGCTTCGGCCAATGCATTGGCTTCAGCATGCGGTTCACCGTCCCGTTGATGCCAACCTCTACCTACTACATGGCGATCTTTGACTAACAAACACCCAACCCGCGGGTTACCGCGGGTCACGGTAAATAAGCCTCGTTCCGCCAGCTTTAACGCCGCCGCCATGTAAAGACGGTCAGCGGTAGATTGCTGCTGGGTCAAGCGTAAACAGGAAACCTACCGCATAGTTCTAGCACCTCGGCACGAACCGCTGCGATGAGGTCTTCGTCCGGTAGAGCGTCCAACACATCGCACATCCAGGTTGCTAAAGTCTCGCACTCCGCCGCAGTGAAGCCGCGCCGCGTCACAGCCGCCGCACCAATGCGCAATCCGCTCGTGACGAACGGCGACCTTGGCTCGTTAGGTACCGTATTGCGGTTTACAGTGATGTTGGCTCGCCCTAACGCCTCGTCGGCATCTTTACCTGTGATACCTTTATCGATCAGATCTACCAAAAATAGATGATTGTCCGTGCCGCCTGAAACCACTTTGTAATTGCGCGCGCGAAACACAGACACCATCGTACGCGCATTGTCGACTACATTTCGTTGATATGTACGGAACTCGTCGCTCATAGCCTCCTTAAAGCAAATCGCCTTGGCAGCGATGACATGCATAAGCGGTCCGCCTTGCAGACCAGGGAACAGCGCAGAATTCAATTTCTTTTCGATGGCATGGTTCGCTCTGGCGAGAATCAACCCGCCCCGGGGACCGGCTAAGGTTTTATGGGTGGTCGATGTCGTTACATCAGCAAAGGGCACTGGGTTGGGATACAGCCCAGCCGCGACCAGCCCAGCCACATGGGCCATGTCCACGACGAGATAGGCCCCGACCTCGTCCGCAATATCGCGAAATCGCTTCCAGTCAAGTATTCGACTATACGCGGAGAATCCAGCGACGATGGTTTTCGGTCGATGCTCATGCGCCAATTCGCATAGACGATCATAATCCAGCAGTCCAGTAACTGGATCCACGCCATACTGTACAGCACGGTATATCTTGCCCGAAAAACTAACCGGTGAACCATGCGTTAGGTGGCCGCCGTCAGTCAAGCTCATACCCAATATCGTGTCGCCAGGCTGCATCAACGCCATGTAAACCGCAGCGTTCGCCTGCGACCCCGAATGAGGCTGGACATTGGCGAAATCGGCCTTGAACAGTACTTTCGCGCGATCAATGGCAAGCTGCTCAACCGTATCTACATGCTCACAACCGCCGTAGTATCTTCTGCCCGGATAACCTTCTGCATATTTATTGGTCATGACGCATCCAAGCGCTTCAAGGACACGCGGGCTCGCGTAGTTTTCAGACGCAATGAGCTCAATATGCTCTTCCTGGCGACGGTTTTCAAGGCTAATGGCTTGCCAAACATCGCGGTCGTAACACGACAGCGCTTGGGCTTTATTGAGCATTGGGAATGGGGATATCGCGCAGCGCGAATTTTAAGTTTGCAACCTAAGTGGCGGTATTGACCGCATCAAGAGCGGCTTGCAAGGTTTTGACAGGAAACGTCTCAATACCTTGAATAGGTTTTGATGGTCGATTTGCGAAAGGTATGACAGCTTGCGTAAATCCGTGCTTCACCGCTTCTCGCAGACGTTCTTGTCCGTTTGGCACTGGACGAATCTCGCCTGTCAAGCCGAGTTCACCAAACACAATAAGGTCCGACGGCAATACGATATCTCGCAAACTTGAATAGACCGCAAGCATGGAGGCCAAATCCGTTGCAGTTTCGAGAACTTTCACGCCGCCGGTGACATTAATAAACACATCGTCATTCGAGAGCGACAAGCCACCGTGGCGATGCATGATCGCAAGGTGCATAGCGAGTCGTTGGGCGTCGAGCCCTACCGCGACACGGCGCGGATAACCGCCCTGCACATCGTCGACCAAGGCTTGAATCTCGACCAGCAACGGGCGAGTTCCTTCCCAAATCACCGAAACCACGCTCCCAGGACCAATTTCCGCCGAGCGTTCTAGAAATATCGCAGATGGGTTAAGGACTTCGCGCAGGCCTGCATCGGTCATGGCAAACACGCTCAGTTCGTTAACCGCCCCAAATCGATTCTTCACGCTACGTAATGTACGGTAACGACTGCCGGGCGGCGCGTCTAGCATGATCATGCAATCAATGATGTGTTCTAGCACTTTGGGTCCGGCCAGATTACCTTCTTTAGTCACATGTCCGACCAAAATAAATACGGTATTCGTACGTTTCGCCAGTTGGGTAAGCCGCGTGGCAGATTCCCTTACCTGGGTTACGGTACCGGCCATGCTCTCCGCCTCCGCGGTCTGCATCACTTGGATCGAATCAACCACCACAACGGCCGGCTGGTCGCGCTCCACTGCATTGCTTATTTCCTCAACCGAGGTCATAGAAGCGAGATTCAATTGGAGCGGCTTAAGCTTCAGTCGCTTTGCGCGTGCCGCGACTTGACTCATTGATTCCTCGCCGCTTACGTAAAGACATGACATCGTCTTGGAAAGATGGGCCACAACTTGCAATAGCAACGTCGATTTGCCGGCCCCGGGGTCGCCACCGATCAAGATAACGGAACCACGCACCACGCCACCCCCTAAAACTCGGTCCAATTCGCTATAGCCTGTTGGCATGCGATCACCGATCTCAGTCTCGACTTCATCAATGCGTCTTATCTCCGCTTGTGCATCGGCATACGAAGCAGACCGAGTCGAGGCCGGGCTAGGAGAATAACGAGTCAGCGCATTCCATGCGCCGCAATCGGCGCACTGCCCCTGCCATTTCGGATGCTCGCTACCGCACTGTGCACAAACGAACACAGCGGCGGTACGCCTTTTAGCCATTGACTTCGATTTCAGGCAGCGGCTGCGATTCCTCGTCTGGGTGGCTCTCGCAAAAGTAAGTAATACTCTTGTCGAAGTCTAGATTGATGGTACCGAGCGGACCGTGACGATTCTTATTGACTATCAACTGTACTCGACTGTCGCTCGAGTCGTTGTAGTCCGTGTCTTTGCGATGCAACATCATGACCATATCAGCGTCCTGCTCAATCGAACCGCTATCGCGTAGGTCAGACAACCGAGGTTGCTTATCGGTGCGCGCATCCGCATTACGATTCAACTGTGCCAACGCAAGAATCGGCACTTCTTCTTGGTTTGCAAGATTTTTCAGCCCACGTGTGATTTCCGCGATCTCCAACGCGCGATTCACCGTCTGACGCCGCGTGATATCAGGCTCCATCAGCCCGATATAGTCCACGCACACTAAATCAAGTCGTCCGTGAATGCGTTTGATTTGTTTCACCATATGAACCATGGCGCTGATGGTCAAACCATCCGGATTGACGACAATGAAGTTAGCCATGTAATCGCGAATGACGTTGACAGCGGCGGCGACTTCTTTTTCTTCGTCAACCGTCAGCTTAGTTGCTTTAAGCTTCCCGAATGGCACCTTTGATTCCATCGATAGCATTTTGAGCATGATTTCCTCCGTGCGCTGTTCCAATGTAAAGAACAAAATCGACACGTGAGCGCCATTGGTCTCAATGACGCTATCGCACACATTGAGCGCAAATGAAGTCTTACCCATACCTGGTCGGCCTGCGATGACGTTCAAATGACCTGGCCGAAATCCTCCCCAACTCAATTCGTCGAGTTTTTTGAATCCAGTGCGAAGGTAATTGCGCGGTCGAGCGTGCACGCGGATGTAGTCCAGCTCTTCTAAAACCGGAGTTAATAACGCAGGCGCACTGGACTTCACAATATCTTCGTCAGTCAACCGCTCGGTGGATGTCGCGTCCAGCTTGTCGTGTATCACTTCAATTAACTCGTCGACATCGGCCGCTGCCATGTCTGATACGCTTTGGATCGACTCTTTCAATACCGCAACGAGTCGACGCCGAACATAGTCGTTTTGCACGCGTTGAAAGAACACCCGGGTGTCACCGACGCGAACCGCGTCGTGCATGCCAATGACGACTTTAACGGCAGGATGTTCACCATCGGTGAAGCGGTCTCGAATGCGCGCAGCAATCGTGAATGGTGTAAAACGCTCGCCAAGTTTGGCGGTGTTCTGCATTTCTTCGAATACGATACGGTGCGTCGGGTCTAAGAACCACTCTGGTTCAACCAGCATGCCGTATTGGTCCCATTGGTCGTCGCTCTCGAACAATGCGACTAATAACGAGTTTTCCGCTATAGGATTGCTGAGTGGCGGCCTGACTATTGATTCACTGAGTGATAAGGATTCTGGCGGATCTATCTCATATTCGGCCATAGGCAACTTCCTACACGGTGTGATCGGCGGTATCGTCTATCTTAATAACAAAAATCTCATCATACCGTCATTCGGCACCGATTCAGGGACGATTTCACCCACTTAAACGGATCTATATGACGAGTGTGGGGATACTGAGAGGAAAACATGTGGTTTGTGCGCCCAGGACGTAAAGGTCAAATACCTCTGCGCAAGTATGTCGAATAGCGAAGAAGACCCCATGATCAGGAATCAGGTGTTATTCTGGTTGTACGAAAACCGTGATTGATCGTATGATTTCGGCATGAATATGAATCTGTACATCGTATTCACCAACTTCTCGAATAACCCCAAACGGCATCCGAATCTCACTTTTGTGGATTTCAACATTCAGTTCCGCCAACGCGTTGCTTATTTCAACCGGCCCTACCGAGCCGTACAGGCGACCGCCATCGGCAACACGCATGAGAATCGTTAAAGTCAAGTCATCAAGTTGTGCAGCACGTCGCTCCGCGCCTTCAAGTCGCGCGATGACGCGTTGCTGCAGTTCATCACGCAGCTGCTCAAAACGCTGACGATTCTCGTCTGTTGCGCGTAACGCAAGTTTTTGCGGCAGCAGATAGTTTCGCGCATAGCCATTCTTCACGTTGACTTCGTCGCCGAGGTCGCCTAGTCTGGCAATGCGGTCCAGTAACAGAACTTTCATCGTTATTCGTGTTTGTCAGTGTAAGGTAACAACGCTAAATAGCGCGCGCGTTTGATCGCCCGCGTCAGTTGGCGTTGGTAACGTGCGCTAGTACCGGTAATACGCGCGGGAACAATCTTGCCCGTCTCGGTAATAAAGTCTTCAAGCGTTTCAAGGTCCTTGTAATCAATTTCCTTGACCCCCGCTTGGGTGAAACGACATACGCGCTTGCGTCGATCGGGTCGCGGCATGACTATGCATTCTCCTCTGAACTCGAATCTTTTTTCTCAACAGCAGTTGGAGTGTCCTCGGTCGCAGTGTCGGTCAATGGCGCAGCGGTCGACTCCAGTTCAACGACCGTCCTTGGCGTATCCGCACTTTCGCTCGGTGCGCTCGCAGCGGCCTGGGCCTCCGCAGACCCCACCTCGTCCTGAGCTTCTGCTTCTTCGCTATCCTCCATGGTTTCAGCCGCGTCTTGCGCTGCCTGTTCACGCTCGCGTTGGCGACTTACCAGTTCCTCTTCACGGCGTCGCTCGCGTTCTTTTTCCGCAGCTTGTTGCGCTTTGGTATCAAGATAGATTTTCGATTCGTCGGTTTCAGCCTCTTTACGTACCAGAATCAGATTACGCAAAATCGCGTCATTGAAACGGAAAGCACTCTCCAGTTCAGCCAGTCCTTCTTGCGACGTCTCAATATTGAGTAAGGCATAGTGCGCTTTGTGGACTTTAGCGATCGGGTACGCGAGTGGACGTCGACCCCAATCTTCGTAACGATGAACTTTGCCGCCTTCGCGTTCAATGGTGGCACGGTAGCGATTAACCATGCCGTCGACTTGCTCTGATTGATCCGGATGGACTATCAGCACGATTTCGTAGTGTCGCATATGCTGCTCCTCACGGGTTGCGCCTCCGTCCCACATGAACGTGAAGCAAGGAGTGACCAACCGTCCCTTGGACGGCCAGCAAAGAAATTTTAGCGGTGACTGGTCAATGCATTACGCATTGCGCTGCCGGATGCACTCGTAGAGCACAATACCGGTCGCAACCGAGACATTGAGACTGGACATCAAACCGGCCATGGGGATAGATACGAGCTGATCGCAACTTTCCTTCGTCAAGGAGCGAAGACCAGCTTCTTCACTCCCAACAACCACCAATGTTGACTGGCCGTAGACGAAATCGGTGTAACGCACTGGCGCCTGATCGTCGGTACCTACCGTCCAGACGCCATGACTTTTCAACCACTCAATCCTGCGAGCGAGATTGGCAACACCGACGATGAACAGCGACGACATCGCACCACTCGCACTCTTAAATGCAGTACTTGACAACGGTGCCGAACGATGACGGGGTAGGAGCACAGCATCTACGCCCGCGCCAGCGGCCGATCGAAGACACGCGCCTAAATTGCGAGGATCCAGTACACCTTCAATTGCGAGCAATAACGGCGCCGAGAGCGACCCGAAAAGCTCTTCGAATTCCGCTTCGGACCGCGGCTGGAAGTCCTGGCAATGTGCCGCAACACCTTGATGCACGATGCCGTCGCAGATGCGATTCAATGCGTCGCGACCGACCTGGCTCACTTGAATGCTATGTTCACGGGCCGTGCGGATCAGCAACCTAAGTTCTGCATCGCGCCGGTCGCGTTGAACGGACAATTTCAACACGCGTTCCGGCGTTCGTCGCATGCATTCCCTTACGGCATGAAAGCCAGCTACGATGGTCACGTTCGCTATGCCAATTTGAGACGGAACTTCGCGGACGGCGCGTGTACGTCAAGCAAACGTACGCTCATACGATCGCCTAAGCGAAATATCCGTCCGTTGGCTTCGCCACGCAGCTCGTCGCCGAAGCATGTGTAATAGTCGCGTGGGAGATTGCTGACGTGCAACAAGCCGGAGATGTAATAGGTATCCAACTCAACGAACAACCCAAAATCGCGTACTCCAGTGACCGTACCTGTCAATGTTTGACCGATCTTCGCCTTCAAGAGTGATGCTTTTAACCAACCTTGTACACGTCTATCGGCATTAGTCGCGCGACGCTCGCAAATTGATGCTTGCGCGCCTAGTTTTTCTAATTCATTAAATGACATTGAGGGCGATTGGTCGGCCTGCAGCACGCCCTTAATCATGCGATGTACGGCAAGATCCGGATACCGTCGAATCGGCGACGTGAAATGCACGTACGAGCGCAAGGCTAAACCGAAATGCCCCAGTTTGCGTGGCGTATAGTGCGCTTGCGCCATAGTCGACAACAACATAACTTCCCAAATGTGTGACGGTTTACAGACTTTACGCAACGCAACGAGTACGCGTTGCAACTGGGAAGATGTCTCGACTTGCCTTGGTACCACCACTCCGCGACTAGCTAGGCGATTCAATATCAATTTCATTTGCCAGCTATCCGGTGGCTCGTGCATGCGATTTAAAGGTGTTTCACCATGACTCTCCAGGAATTGGGCCGCTTGTACGTTAGCGGCGATCATGGCCATTTCGATCATACGATGGGCATTGTTGCGCTTCACCGGGAGCACCCGCCGGGGCGATCCTTGCTGAATCTCGATGATCGTTTCCATGGTATTGAAGTCCAATGCGCCACGCGTTTGTGCAGCTTTCGCGAGCACTTTGTATGCCTCTTCGAACGCAAGGAGGGAATCACGAACTGGCGCCCCACCTGCGACTGCTTCGCCGTATCGAAGGAATCGTGAAACCTCGCGATACGTTAAGCGTGCATGCGAGCGTATGACGGCTTCGTAAAACTTCGATTCAACTATCTGTCCGTTGTGGCCCAAATGCATATCACACACGAGTGCGAGTCGGTCTTGCGCAGGTTGCAGTGAGCAAATGCCATTGGATAACTCTTGCGGAAGCATCGGTACCACTCGGCCTGGTAAGTAAACCGATGTACCGCGTCGTCGTGCTTCAACGTCGAGAAAACCGCCTGGTTTGACGTAATGGGCGACATCGGCAATCGCGACCGTTAATCGCCAACCATTGGCGCACGGCTTGCAATACACAGCGTCGTCGAAATCCTTCGCATCACTGCCGTCAATCGTTACGAGTGCAAGTTCACGAAGATCAATCCGATCTGCTATCTCCCCTGTTGCTTGTGTAGGTATCTCACCTGGTTCGAAATTTTCCGGCCACTCATGCGGTATGTTCTCCACCGCTAGCATCACCTCATTCGCTAAATCGACCGTGTTGTCCGCGCTAAATACGTGCTCAAGGATGCCCCGCTGCGAGCCACCCACACCGTCAAGCAGACGGCCTGCCACCATGTCGCCAATCTGCGCCCGCATGCGGCCTGGATTCGTATATATGGAAATCGTTTTGGCCAGATTGAGCGATTCGACGACTAAGTCTTTGCGTCTAGATCGCGCAATGACTTCACCGACAAAACGATCATCTTCCCTTAAGTCAACCAACGTTATAACATCTCAGATATATGAACACATATATACGATTTCGTGTCTGTCAATGTTCGCCTTGCTCTATCATCCTATAATTTATTGATAGCCGAGGTGGCGAAATTGGTAGACGCGCTAGCTTCAGGTGCTAGTGGAGCCTAGCTCCGTGGAGGTTCAAGTCCTCTTCTCGGCACCAACACCAAAGCTCAGGTTAAAGCGGCGTCGCACGATAGCCATTGGGTAAGCCTTTCGCGACCATGCTGACCGCGTTATGAGCGTGCAGACTCTCGAAATGCACCACCCGCACTAAGAAATCGGCTACATCAGCTTCGCTCAACAGCAACTGTTTGATCCGACGGGCGGCATCTTCGCAAAACATTGGATTCTGCCCGTTGCGCCGTGCGAATTCCTGTTCGTCCTCACGTTTTACCGCTGTTTGAACAGATGTTCCGAGTACACATTCAATGCGCTGAATATGTGCGGTGATCGGAAAGCTGGCCAAGTTGTCCTGTAGCTGGACCTTAACTGTCGCTGCGCTCCGCTGTCCGTGCGGCGTCGCCACAATGCCATCTTGAGATCCTAGCCAAGCCTTGATGGCATCACGATCAAGCTCTTCGCGTGTTGCAAAATCTTGGGTGAATTGCTCTTGAATTGCGCTACGCGACAACGCAGCAGAAGCAGGACAAGTGCTGGAATAGTGAACGACTACCTCCTGCTCAACCGCGAGCTTGCCGTTCTGGAATTCCCCACGTAACCTGACTGGATAGCGGTTCCATCCTTGATTGTCAGAGACTAGGGCCGGTTTCTTCAGAAACAACTCAAACGCAAACTCCACTAGCGCATCCGTCGCAATACCGGCATGCGTCTCTCGCAGGTCGTCCAGCAGTACCGCCAAACCACTAGGCGTAAGCGGCTCTCCCTGCAATGCCCCGATCGTTCGATACAGGCGCGACATATGAATCCCTTTCGCGCGCGAATCGCCGAGGTTGACGTAGATCTGAACCGAAGTTGGCACCTTATGTTCAGCATCGCTGTCAGCCACGCATATCGGTAGGGCGATTTCGCTCATACCTACCCAGTCTAAAGTACCTTGAGGCGTCGCGAGGATGTGTCCTGCAACATCAGGCAAACCACTCGTTAGATCAAGGCCCCGGTCGTTCATGATGCGTTCAGTTCCTCTAGCTCGACCTTGCTCAAATTACGAGCATGCTCGGCTATCAATACCGGGATGCCGTCGCGTACTGGATAGGCTAATCCCGCCGAAATTGACCACAGCTCGTTGAGCGTCGATTTATATATCAAAGGATCTTTGGTCTCTGGGCAGACCAGGAGGTCTAGCAATGCTTTTTCCAACACCCGTCAGTACTGGTCGCTTAATTAAATAACGTGTCGTCACGTACCACTGTTGCATCGCGTGGCGCGCCCGTCGACACGATACTTACCGGCACTTGAAGAAGATCTTCAATTCGATGGACGAAATTTAACGCTTTTTCCGGCAAATCGGCACTGTGGGAAAGATGCTCAGTAGATTCCATCCAACCTTCCATTTCGCTATAGACCGGTTTAGCCTGCTGCAATGTACGCTCGCCGAAATCGCCGCGAAATGGCTGACCGTTCGGCAGCTCATAATCCGTGCAGATGCGGATGGATTCAAGTTTATCCAACACATCCAATTTAGTGATACACAAAGAAGATATGCTGTTCATCTGTGCAGCATGCTTTAGCACGACCGCATCAAGCCACCCGCAGCGTCGCGGTCGTCCCGTCGTGGCGCCGAATTCCGAACCCCGTTCCGCTAACTGCGTGCCAATATCGTCATGCAATTCCGTGGGGAATACACCTTCGCCCACGCGTGTCGCATACGCTTTCGTCACACCGACTACATGATCGAAATGACGTGGGCCAAAGCCGGTACCCGAACTCGCGCCTGCGGCAGAGGTAGTCGAAGAGGTGACATAAGGAAACGTCCCAAGATCAATATCCAGCATCGCGCCCTGAGCGCCCTCAAACAAAATATTTTCACCTCGACGTCGATGGCCTTGCAGCGCTTCAACGGTGTCCTTGACCAGCGGCTTAACATTCACAGCAAATCGCGAAACGACGGCAAGCTCGGCTTCGACATCAACTGGCTCGACTTCGTAATAGCGTTCAAGTAAAAAGTTGTGATAAGAAAGCAGTTCAACTAGGCGTTCTTTAGCTGTTTTCCACTGAAAGAGGTCACCGATCCGCACGTTACGTCGTGCCATCTTATCCTCGTACGCAGGACCGATCCCACGGCCGGTTGTACCGATTTTCCCGGCATGATTCCGAGCTTCCCGCGCGCGATCCAACGCAATGTGACTGGACAGAATTAAGGGGCAGGCGTAACTAAGGGACAATCTCGCACGCGCGTTGATCCCTTGTCCTTCAAGCCTCTTTATTTCATCGAACAGTGCTTGTGGCGAGACCACCACGCCGTTGCCGATATAGCAATGCACGTGCTCGTGCAGAATACCCGACGGTACCAAATGCAAGACGATCTTTTCGTTGTTGACAACCAAGGTGTGCCCTGCGTTATGGCCTCCTTGGAACCGTACGACTGCCGCAGCGCGTTCGGCAAGTAAATCGACGATTTTGCCTTTGCCTTCGTCGCCCCATGCCATACCAACCACGACGACATTTTTAGCCACGTCAGTAACTCCAATCCACTAAACGCACAGGTTACCTAGGCCACAACCGTGCGTGTAGCCAGCCAAATCATCATGCACGTAGGTAGTCGGGGATTAGGGTTGTTCTGCTTTGAGAAATTTAAAGAATTCACTCGAAGGATCAATAACCAGCATGGCATTACCGTCCTCAAAGACTTTACGGTACGCATTGATGCTACGATAAAAACTATAGAACTCAGGATCTTGTCCATACGCATTAGCGTAAATCTCGGCCGACCGCGCATCGCCGTCGCCGCGGATCTTCTCGGATTCCCGATTAGCCTCGGCCACAATCACAATGGCCTGTCGGTCCGCATCGGCGCGAATGCCAATCGCAATTTCTTGCCCAGTTGCTCGATACTGACGCGCCTCGATCTCGCGTTCCGAATTCATCCGCTCGAAAACCGCATCGGATACCTCGTCCGGTAAGTCAATGCGTTTCACTCGAATATCAATCACGGACATACCAAAATCAGCCGACATGACACCGTTAAGTTGCGTCGTCAACTCGTTCATCAACAAGTCCCGCTCGCCAGATATCACTTCGTGCATATCTCGACGGCCAATTTGGTTCCGCAATCCCTCGTTGACACGGTCTTCAAGCTGGTTCATGGCCCGCCGTTCATCGCCTGAGGTCGCCGTGTAATAGCGTTCTATATCACCAACACGCCATTTGACGAAGAGATCAACAATCACTGGTTTCTTTTCAATCGTAAAGTACCGCTGAGCCGGTGTGTCCAGCGTCAAAATTCGTCCATCAAAGCGGCGGACTTCTTCGGCGATCGGCAACTTAAATTGCAAGCCGGCATCGTCGTCGCCGTACGAACGAACCGCCTCACCGAACCGCAACAGCAACGCACGTTCGCGTTCATGCACGATGAAAATCGCATCAAACGCCAGCGCACCCACGATGATCACGAGGACTAATACTACAATCGCTCTCACACTCACAACGCGTCCTCCTCTAACGAACTCGATTAGTACGTTGTTCAACCGCGCTTATGGCGCCGTCCGCACTACCATTCAGGAGATTTTGCGCGTCGCGTAGCGCGTCAGCGCGCCGACGAATCTGATCCAAGGGGAGGTAGAGCATGTTGTTGCTGGCCTCAACATCAACCATCACCTTGTTTGCATTCGTCATGACTGATTCCATCGCTTCAATATAAAGGCGATTCCGTGTGACGTCTTTCGCCATCGTATATTCCGCAAGCAGCTTCAAGAAACGTTCCGCTTCGCCCTGCGCGTTCGCGATAACTTGATCTCTATATGCACTGGCTTGCTCAATCATTTGTTGGGCCTCCCCTCGCGCTTCCGGGACGACTTGCTCGGCGTATGCGTTAGCTTGGTTCGTTAATTTGACCTCGTCCTCTTTCGCCTTTTGCACGTCATCGAATGCGTCTTGAACTTCCGCAGGCGGCCCTACATTGTCAATGTTGACCTTGCTCACGCGGATCCCAGTTTGATAACGATCGACATAACTCTGCAAACGATCTTGCACTTCGAACCCCAACGCCGCACGCCCTTCCGTGATCACCGCATCCATTGTCGAGCCACCGACCACATGGCGTAGTGCGCTCTCCGTCGCGTGCCGTAAACTCTCACGCGGATTACGAATTTCAACCGCGTATTTGAGCGGGTCGTCAATCACGTATTGCACAACTAGGTTGACGCTTACGATGTTTTCATCTTCCGTAAGCATTTGTCCTGAGTGATCACTGGAATTTACCCGGGTCACATTGACCAGTTCGACAACGTCAATGATCGGAGGATTCCACTTTAAACCCGGTTCTCTCAGTTTTTGTTGCACCTCACCGAAGCGAAATACGACGCCTCGCTCCTGCTGGTCAACCTGATAAAGACCGAAGAAACTCCAAGCGCCTACCACGACAAAAAGCGCGAGGACAAGCATGCGCAGGGACAGAAACCGCCGTATTCCGCCAGAGCCCGATGAACCACCAGAGCCGCCGGTTCCGCCACCGAACAAGCCGCCGAATTGGCTCTTGAGCTTTCGAAAGACATCGTCAAGATCAGGTGGTCCTTGATCGCCTCTGGTGCCCCAAGGATCTTTCTTATCCTGGTTGTCGTTCCAAGCCATAGATTGTTCTCTGCAAATTGACCTTGAATTTTAAGTGGCGGTTGCCCTGCGCTCGAATGCTACGCCAGGTGCAGTGCGAAGACGAGACAAACTGGCATCATTGAGCGTAACGCGCAAAGTCGCCGTGCCGTCCGCCGCAAAACTCTCGCCTTGAACGGCGCCGATCCCGTGAAGCCAAGCGCGCACCTTGCCGGCCGCGGGCTGCAATTGGACTTCAAATATGCGTTCCGAACCCCCGAGTTGGGCGCCGATGGCACGCAACAATTTATCAACCCCAGTTAGCTGCAATGCGCTAACGTGAACGCCAGGCAAACACTCGATGCTCTTGTGAATACCTTGATCAATCTTGTTGAACGCCTGGACGACCGGAATTTCGCTCGCATTGATCGCCTTTAACGTGTCCCGCACATCGCGAATCATCTGTTCAGCATCAGGTGCGGATGCATCAACTACATGCACCAGCAAGTCGGCATGCGTTACTTCTTCCAGCGTGGCCTTAAATGCGGCGACTAGAGACATCGGCAGATCGCGAATGAAGCCCACGGTATCGGCCAGGATTGCTTCGCCGACGCCGGGCAACGTTATGCGGCGTGCAGTCGGGTCAAGTGTAGCGAATAAGCGATCATCGGCATAGATGTCAGCGTCGGTAAGTGCATTGAACAACGTGGATTTACCTGCGTTGGTATAACCCACCAAAGACACTGTCGGCACAGCATTACGATGGCGGCGTTTACGGTGCTTCTCGCGATGCTTGGCAACTTTATTAAGGCGTTTTTCAATGTCGTTGATGCGTCGATGAATCAAGCCTTTGTCGATGGAACTTTGCAATTCGCCAGCGCCTCGCATATTCATGCCGCCGCGTTGGCGATCTAAGTGCGACCAGCCACCGACTATGTGCGTTTGCGCGTGGCGAAGCAGCGCCAATTCCACTTGCAACTTGCCTTCTCGCGTCTGCGCTCGTTGCTCGAATATCGTCAAGATCAATTCAGTTCGCGTGATTACTCGACATGCGAACAATGCTTCAAGATTGCGTTGTTGCGAAGGTGTCAATTCGCAATCAATGATCACAAACTTTAACCCGCGCGATGCCAATTCCTCACGCAACTCGTCGACTTTACCACGTCCTATGCCGGTGCGGGGGTCCGGTGTATGACGATTAATAGCAAGACATACACTTGCTATATATCCCGCGGACCGAGTTAGTTCTGCAAACTCGTCTAGGTTATGCGGCGTCTTCGCATGATCGAAACGCAACGATAGCAACATGGCCTTTAAGCCAGCTTCTGGACGGTCGAAGAACATGTTAGAACTGTGCGTGCGTCAGCAAGAAAACGAATGTCGTCGCGTGACGAAATGAAGGTTCGAATATAGTGTCAGGTTCGGTGAAAATCGGGAGGTGTTGATGCAATGGGTAATTCGGTAACGAAGAATCAGCCTGCCAAGCACTCAATCATAAACTCAACCGAGCGGGCTTGTCTGAATTCCGATGCGGAACGTTGGCGTAACCACGTGATCTGTTTGCGCGCTAACTGGCGGGTCGCAACTAGGACCTTCCTGAAGACTTCGTTTACGTCTGTTCGGTCATCGCAGTTGTCGAGATGTGCCCAAATTTCACGATAACCTACTGTACGCATAGCTAGACTCTCGCGGGTCAAATGCGGTCGACGACGCAGGTTTCGCACCTCATCAACAAGACCATCCTCAAGCATATCGTGCAAACGCATTTTGATCTTCGCATGGAGCTCTTCCCGCGGGACGGTTGGCATTATGAATTCCATCAGTTCGCAGTCTAGTCGTTCGTGCGCGGGCGGTGTGCGCCGTTCCTGCCAGATGACGCCGATAGGTTTGCCTGTAAGCCGAAACACCTCAATGGCTCGCTCGAGCCGTCTCAAGTTGCACGGATCAATCTTCCGTGCCGACTCTGGATCAATATCAGCCAGTTCCTCATACACAGCCTTTACCCCTTCCGTTGAGGCCAGCTCTTGTATCTCAAGACGAATATCAGCATTCGCGCGCGGCAAGTCAGCTAGACCTTCACGAAATGCACGAAAGTACATCATGCTACCACCTACAAGCACGGGAATCTTTCCAAGATCGAACGCGTCTTGAACCGCTTCGTCCGCTAACTCACAAAATGCCTGGACCGAAAACGACTCTTCCGGTTCGCGAATATCGATCAGCGCATGCGGATACTTCCGTCGCGTGGCCCGGCTAGGTTTCGCAGTGCCGATATCCATCCCACGGTATACCATCGCCGAATCAACGCTAATCAACGCAATGTCAAAGCGGCCCGCCAGATCTAGCGCTAATTTGGTTTTACCGCTCGCAGTCGGACCCATAAGCGTCACCACACGCCGTTTAAAGGGAGTCATCCCACACTATTGGCCGCGGAGGAATTTGCGATCCAGATCCTTCAGACTTTGGGTGCGAAAGGTCGGACGACCATGGTTGCACTGTCCAGCGTTTGGAGTTACTTCCATCTTACGAAGTAGAGCATCCATTTCTTCCAACGTTAACCGCCGATTAAATCGAATCGCATTGTGACACGCCATGGTGGATAGCATCTGATGTTGCCATGTCGTGACCGCGTCGGACCGCCCGTGCTCACGTAGGTCGTCCAACACGTCGTGCAACAACTTCTGCATATCACTTGTGGCTAGTAGCGCAGGGATTTCTCTTAACTTGATAGAGGTGGGGCCCGATCGTTCTACTACGAGCCCTACGTGCAGCAATTCCGTCGCATGTTCCTCAACCAGTTCAGCGTCTTGAATGCCGACATCCAATGATTCAGGCATGAGCAAGCGCTGCCTGGCCAATTCATGGCGCGCACTGTGTTCCTTCATTTCCTCGTAGAGCACCCGTTCATGCGCCGCATGCATATCGACCACGACCAATCCTTCATCGTTTTCGGCAAGAATGTAGGCACCTTTGAGCTGTCCAATGGGGGTGCCTAGCGGCGGTAATGTATGTTCCTGCTCGTCGGCAGCGGCATCTTCGGTATCCGATGCTGTTACTGCTTGTTTCGATTTTGGGCGAAGCGACTCGGACAACCACCACTGCTTTCGAACGGTCTCCGTAGTGTTTAGTCCTAGATTGTGCTGTCCGGTGGTAGCTGAGCGCAAATCGGACTGAGTCTGAAGGGGAGTTTTGTTAGCTGGAATCAAATCCGCATCAACATGGCGCTCGTGTTCGATCGAATCGCCGCGCAAACTGCGGTATATGCTTGACATAATGAAATCGTGCACTGCCCGGCTGTTTCGATAACGAACTTCGTTTTTCGTGGGATGTACATTGACGTCTACTTCAGCAGGATCTACCTCAAAGAACAGCGCAAATACTGGATGTCGCCCGTGAAACAGAACGTCCTTATATGCCTGCTTGACGGCGTGTGCGACTAAATAATCTTGCACGGCCCTGCCGTTCACGTAGAAGAACTGCCGACCAGCGTTGCTGCGCGTGAAATTCGGGCTACCTACCCAGCCCCAGAGCCGCATCGCCTGACGTGTTGTATCGACGCGCATGGCCTCGGTAAGAAAGTCTTCTCCCATCACATGCGCCACGCGTTGATCCGCACTCCCGGCCTGTTGCATACGATCAAGCTCACGATCGTTATGTCGCAACGATATACTGCAGCTTGGGTGGCCTATGGCAAGTATGCGCGTAATTTCTGTGATCCGGTTGAGCTCGTTACGTGTTGTTTTTAAGAAACGTCGACGCACCGGTGTATTGAAAAATAAATCGGTGACTTCAACGGTGGTGCCTACCGCGCGCCCATGCGGCCCGAAATGAGTTTCGCGACCACCTTCTAGATGTAGCGCCCACGCACCTTCCGCGCTTGATAGTCGCGACACAATAGCCAATTTCGCCACGGCGGCCACGCTCGCTAGCGCCTCACCCCGAAAGCCCATCGTCATGACACTTGATAAGTCCTGGGCTACGCGGATCTTGCTAGTCGCATGCCGGGCAACGGCCAACTTTAAATCGTCCTTTGCCATCCCATGACCGTCATCTGAGACAACGATCTTGCGCACACCTCCCGCTTCGACCGAAATGTCAATCGTCTTCGCGTTCGCGTCAAGGCTGTTTTCGACTAACTCCTTAACGATTGAGGCCGGTCGTTCAATGACCTCGCCTGCAGCGATCTGATCCGCAACAACCTGATCAAGGCGATGAATTTGTCTCATGATCCTATGGTATCGGGGTTATTTCTATAAAGGCCGGACCCATTGAGGCAAGTAGCCCCATCACGGTCTCACAAAGATTTTAAGGCACTTAAAAGAGACTCGTACTATTTACCCGCTAGATTGCAGATCCTAATCCTAACTTTCAAGTTCTTAATTTGTGACCGGAATAGTTAACGTCTGACCAGGATAGATCCGATCTGACTTCAATGCGTTGGCCGCTCGAATTTCCGCCACCGACGATTGTTGTCGAGCCGCAATAAGCGAGAGCGAGTCACCACGGCGTACCTGGTAGTAAACGAGCGCGCTCGGTTTCAAATCACACGTCACCTTCCCCTCTGCCAAATCCGTATACCGCGGCGGATTTTCACAAAAGTGCCTTAAAATCGAATCACTGATTGCATCGGCAATCCGGGTTTGATAGCTTGCCGTCGATAACAAGCGTGCTTCGTCGGGATTTGATAGAAAACCCGTCTCGACTAACAACGACGGCGTCGCTGTTGCACTCAGCACCACAAAGCCAGCATCAGTGACCTTGTACTCGCGACGCTTCGCGTCATAGCTCTTGGGGTGCACATCGGCCACCTTATCAATGGACCGCAGCATCTTTTTCCCAATCAACACCGCCTCAGCTAATGCTTCTTGACGACCTTTTGCATTGAGGAACTTGAGTTTCTCCCGCGCTCGCGCTGCATAGCAACTAGAGTCCACCCAACTTGAGACACCGCCTACCCAGTCCGACCGATTCTCGTTTTGAACTAACCACTTAGCCAACTCGGATCGAGCTTTTCCGTCAGATACCACATACGCCGACGCCCCGCGGGGACGCGGGTTGTGAAACGCATCCGCATGAATCGATAGGAACAAACGAGCTTTCGTGTTCTGCGCGAGACGATAGCGGCTCTCCAAGGGCACTTCGTAGTCCCGATCGCGGGTCATAACAGCCTTAAAGCCAGGTTGTCGATCAATCTGTGCGCGTACCTTCTTAGCGATCTTGAGGGTGATGTCCTTCTCCATGGCATGATTGACTGCGATCGCTCCCGGATCTTCTCCACCGTGCCCAGCATCAACTACTATAACGATGTTGTTGTCATGTTCAACAGTACAACTCGTTACAACATCGTGGGGAAAGTCAATGACAAGTCTATGGCCATACGAACCGTTGGGGGTGAGCGCTTGAACCGTCGGTGTCTTCTCCTCTACCAGATCCATGACTACCCGTAAGTTTCTACCACGAGGGGCAATGCGCACCTTTCGTAGTTGAGAACTTGAGATAGGCTGCGCTTTGTATTGCTTGCCGAGCTTGCTATCGATGAGATCAATGTAATAACGCGGAGGCGACGGCAGAAAACCAAGCTTGTACTTGGCAGGAGCGCTTAGGTCAAGTACGACCCGCGTGAAATGCGGACTATCCGAATGACGCACAGATTCAAGAGTCGTTGCGTAGGCAAATATAGAACTATTCGCAACTGCAATAACAACCAGCAAACGGAGGAGCTGGTGCAATCTGTCAAATCTACGAGTTTGCGTCACCCAACGCGACGCCACCATCCATGTGAGCGCGGCTTGCATCCTTGCAAGAGCATGTAGCGTTTAACAAAAAAGATTTTAAGCGTTTTAGTGAAGAACCAAACACTCTACCAAAGTGGCGAGTCCTTCGCATATCTGGCTTCATGTTGTTTCTAGCTTAAAAGAAACATATCAAATCAAATTGTTAGCGTTAAATTAATAGCTAACATGCGAGGATTCTTCCATGCGCGTCACGCATGCTTGTCGACCTTCTCCTTTCACAATCAATTCAATAGTCCAATGAGGCGAAGGAAGCTTTCCTACACCTCGGTCCGGCCATTCGACGAATACAAGGAGCATGTCCTCTATGAGCTCGTCTATACCGATAAACTCAAGTTCAAGCGGATCTTTGACGCGGTAGAGATCAAGGTGCGCAACCGACATCTGGCCAATTTGATAGGGCTCAATCAACGTGTACGTAGGTGATTTCACGAGTCCTTGGTATCCCAACCCCTTAAGGAAGCCGCGTACAAACGTGGTTTTCCCGGCCCCTAGCGCTCCGTGTAGGTACACCATGCCCGATTTGATCTGCGATACCAAGGCATGCCCTAAGTCAAGCGTTGACGACTCATCCTGAAGATTGATGACGTTACGGTTTATCTCTAACCCCACGGGCGCAATGCAGTAATGAGGTCGCTTGCGATCACGCTGCGGCCATCGGCTACATAACTAGCTTTTTGACCAGCCTTTGCATGTATATACACGCCTAATGCGAGCGCGCTCAATGGGTCTTTTATTTGCGCATATGCTGCAGCAATAACGCCAGTCAACACGTCACCGCTCCCAGCAGTGCTTAAGGCCGGCTCAGCGATATCACAGATACCATGCACTGCACCTTTACTTGCAACGAGAGATCCAGCGCCTTTAAGAACGCCAGCACATTGCAGTTGCTCGGTCAATTGCTTTACGCTCCCCATGCGATCGTTTTCAATTTGCAACGTTGAGGTGTTGAGAAGCCGCCCAGCCTCTCCAGGATGCGGGGTAACGATGGAATTCGGTGGCAGAGAGAATCTTTCCTGCGCCAGTATATTAAGCGCGTCAGCATCTACGACTAAAGGTCTACCGCTCGCGACGACATCAGAAAACGCCCGTCTTGCCCACGCGTCCTGCCCTAGTCCCGGGCCGATAGCGACGACATCCACATTTGATAGTGACGTCCAATCAATGGCGCCTTCAGTGGAACCGCGAACCATCAATTCCGGCCGGCGCATAACCATGCTCGCAGCGTGCTCAGGGTGCGTGACTATGGATACCAAACCAGCGCCGGAGCGCAAACAAGCATCCCCGGCTAACAATGCCGCACCACCCATCCCTAGATTGCCACCAACAATAAGCACATGTCCAAAATTTCGTTTATGACTGCTTGGATTCCTCGTCGGTAAATTTTGTTCGGCAGCTGAGGTTGGCAGTACCCGTAGCCCATGTACTTCCGTAAAAGCTTCCGCTGGAATATCCAAGGTCGACGTGACGACCTCGCCAGCAACGTTCACTGCTTTTCCAGTCATTAATGCGAATTTTGGACATACGAAACAAACGGTTAAATCAGCCTTGACCGGTTCTTCGATTAAAAATCCACCTGTATTCGAATGGACACCGCTCGGGAGGTCAAGGGCTACTATTCGCTTACCGCTTGTATTGATCTTTTTTACTGCGTCTACATAATTTGGTCGTAACTTATCCTTCGCTCCCGTTCCTAATAAAGCATCAACGACTATCTCACCCGTTAAATCGCAATCTTGAGACAACGTCAAATCCAGATGTGAAATGCTTTCTAACGCTTTTTTCGCATCCCCTCGTATTCCATTGACATCCCCAACCTGCACAATCTGTACAGAAATTCCACGTGCGTGCAGCGCTCCAGCTAATAGATAACCATCCCCCGCATTGTTTCCACTCCCACAAACAACGCTTACCGCTTGTGTACTAGGCCATCTTTTAAGCATTTCCTGCATAGCGAAATGCGCCGCACGATACATAAGCCCAAAACCTGAGAAGCCAAGCCTTTCTATTGCATAGCGGTCTATCTCACGACTTTCAGCTCCCGAGTAAACCTTTCTTAATTCGCACACGTCACGGATTATAGGGCGAAAATCAAGATATATACGTTTGATTGATCACGTCGTTTATGGCTTTTCAGCCCTCACTAAAAGTAACTTGTATGAACAGAACACGTACTTAAAAATCTCATTCTTTCTAAGGATCCTATAGATGAAATCCCTAGCTTTTCAATGCAAATAAAACCTTAATCGGTTGCGCTTATTTTGATTTTCTTACTTCTTCTTAAATAGTTCGAGCATACGTTCAAATTGGGGCTTGAAGTTAGCAACCGATATATGGTATTGCTTCTAGCATTAGGGCACCTCTCAAAACCTCAGTTTTTTTCGTCTCGTCGGTCATATTGTGCGATGATGATGAATGCATATTGAATTTTGGGTGTTTGAAGTGGGAAAAACGCCCAGGATAGGGGCATATTGACCCAATTTAGGGCTTTTTGAGTGTTTTTCCCGAAGTGTAGGCGCAATGCGCCTACACTTCGTTATTCAGACCATCGCCTCGCGCGCTAAAAACACCAGACGGTGCATGTTGTAGAGCAAGTTTTGCAAGCCAATTTGCACCGAGGCCCGATCCAACCCGATGGTGCGGATGAATTTACCGCCAAGTTCGTTCTGGCAACTGGCAAGCACATGTTCAACACGCACCTTGGCACGCCGCCGGTTCTCACGACGTTGATAGGCCGTGAGGGACCGATGCTTACCGCGCTTGAACATGATCCGTGAAGTAAGACCCTGCGCCCGCAGCATCGCCTCCACTTCTTGCGACCGATACGCCGCATCCCCATAAAAAGGACCCTCGCGTTGGCGGCCATCAATTAACGCATCCACCACCGTGACATCGTGGTCATTGGCTGGCGTGGCGACATACCCCGAATGATCTTGTGTTCGATGTCGACATTCACATGGTTCTTGTAGCCGTAGGCTACCTTCCCATGTTTCTTCGTCCACCGCGCATGCCGATCCTTTTGGCGCCATTTGGCCGGCGCCTTCATGACACCAACACTCCTCCAGGATCGGCCGAAACCTTTCAAAATCAACCAATTGTTTCAACTGCTCCAATGGGTCGCCGAGTTGATCAAGTTCTTCGTAGACTTCCCATTCACTAAAGAGTCTTGATTCGGTCATGATCGTGGAGGCTCATAGACAGGCACCAGGTTGTAAACATACGCTAACAAGGTGCATTGGCCAGGCGAAAGTCACTTTTTGGCTATCTTGCCGAGTTACATGACACAACCATGAAAAGAGGAGGTTTTGAGAGGCGCCTTAATGCCTTTATCGCCGCTGTGACAGCCCAGGTCAAACCTTGATCGTATTGATTCAATGAGAGATACAGCAGCGCAACGACATTGAATGGTTGTTTCATGGTTAAAGACATACCATCATATCCTCTTGCGATGCGAGGAAGCTCGACGTGATATATCTCGGATCCATCATCTTCGCATTCATCATTGATGGATTACGATGGTTTTAACAAATCGTAGGATAGGACGAAATTTGCACCTCTAACCAGGATTCACTAAGCACAAGCGTATCAAGCCAAGTCCTTGGCGTCACGGCATAAAAAACCCCGGCACGCTCGCGCGTACCGGGGCTGGAGAAGAGCGCGCAACGATGGCAGCACCATCATCACGCGGGGTCTGTCAGCTTAGAAACGCATCGTCGCGTGCAAGCCGACTTGACTATGACTGACGCCCGGACGCTCGTCCACGCGTCCAGCGGCCAGGCGGACATCAAGATCCTTCGCCTGGCGTACCCACGGCCGCACGCTCGCGCCGACCAGCAGCTCGCGCCGGGTCCCATCGCTCATGCGCACATCCACGAACGGCGTCAACAAGTAGCGTTCGCGCGCCACCAGCAGACCGTAGCCCAGCTGGGTTTCCAGCGATGCCTGCGCCCCACCGTTGGCCATGCCCGTCAGCACCCCGTAGGACTCGCCGACGCGGAGGGTATCTTCCCACAGAATCCCCGTGCCTACCGCATCCGCACCCCAGCGCGGCGCAATCGTCACCGACACGCCCGTCGCCTGCGCCGACGGATTCAACGTCGCCAGCAGACTGAAGCCCGACTCGCGATAGTCGTCCGCACCGTGCAACGCCAACGTGCGTCCCTGCGCTTCCAGCGTGAACGCCGACATCGTCATGCGGATACCGCCGGCCAGTTCCAGGCCCGAACCCGTCTCGCCGTCGCCACCGTCCGTGCGCACATTCACCTGCCCGAACGGTTCCAGCATGCCGCCTTCGCCCGTGTCCGTCGAGAACGACCCTTCCAGACCAAGACGGAAACGATGCACATCCGTCGCCAGACCATCCGCCGCACCCTGACCTTGATCCGTCTCCAACGACGCCAACGACGCATCCCCGCGCAACGCCAGGTCGAATCGACCGGCCCGCGTCAAGGCCTGCTCACCGCCAACCATCGCCAGCTGCGAACGCAGGTCGCTCACATCACGCGTCGTCGTGCCCGCCACCGTCGTATCCAGTTCACCGCGACCGAAGCCCGCCACGCCCCACAGCGACATGCGTTCACTCGGGCGGTAACTCGCATACGGCAGCACTGTCGTCAACTGCATGTCCATGGCCTGTGACGCCGTGCCCCAGGCGTAATCGGAATCGCCGCCCTGGCGCGCCACCGCCAGGCCGACCAGCCAATCCTCGGCCACCGCCACATCCGCACCGAGGTACATGCTCGTCGCCGTGCCATCGTAGCCGCTGCCTTCGTAAGCCTGCCGGTCCACATCGCCCCACACCGACCACCTGGAGGCATCCTCACTCGACCCCAGGTTCAACGCAAAGCGTTGACCAAACTGCGACTGCAACTGGTCCATACCGCTTGCACCTGACGCTATGCCAGCCATGGGGTCGCCGCCTGCCAGCACGCCGGTTGATTCCGGGGTGTTGACCGCATGCACCAGCTGCCAGGCTGCCGCACCCTGCGCCGCAACCGTACGCGAGGCTGCCGCAGGATCCTGCGGCGTCCACTCATCCAACCACGCGTCCAGCGTCAGATCCGCACTCCGCGCGTCCGTCGTGAGGCGCGCACCCACGCTGGATGACGCACTCGCCAACAACGCCCGACCAAACCCGGCGAGCGATTGCGCCGCCACGGCCTTCAAGGCCCCGTCGCCGACCGTGACCGAACCCCTCACCGTCGCTTCACCGCCATGCGAATCCGTCGCCGTGATCGTGAGCGTCGTCGTCCCGCGCGCGATCGGACTCACCCGCGCCTGCGTTCCCGCCAGCGCTGCCGTCGCAATACCTGTATCCGCCGTCGCCACCGTGTAGGTCAATGGATCGCCATCATCGCTGAACAAACCTTCGATCGTCGGCGTGGCGGCCGCACCGCCCACTTCCAGAACCACCGGACTGAGCGAGTTGGCGACTTCCGGCGCCACATTCGCCACCGTCACCTGCACCTCGTCCATGACATGTCCACCGTCCATATCCGTCGCCGTCAACGTCAATACTGTCTCGCCCACGGCAAGACCGCGCAGCGTCAACCGATGGTCCGTACCAAGCGTGGCCGCCACCAACGTCGCCTCGGCCGTCGTCACCGTCAACGTCAAGGGCGCCGCCGTATCCGGATCGCGAAATGCGCCGCTCACGTCAAGCGCCACATCCGCCACCCGCGTGATCGTCTGATCCATCACCGCCGCCGCCACTACCGGCGCCACATTCACGACCGTCACCTCGAACGTATCCGTCACACTCGCCCCGTTCGCATCCGTCGCCGTCAACATCACCTCGGTCGCACCGACAGCCCGCGCCGTCAACGTCAACTGGCTCCCCTGCAGCATCGCCTCGGCCACGCCGCTGTCCGCGGTCATGACCGTCAGACTCAGCGCCGTCGGTCCGTCGTCCTCATCCTGGAAGGTAGATGCCACATCCAGGGTCAACGGCGCACGCCGATCCATCTCCTGATCAACCAACGCCTGGGCCACTTCCGGTACCACGTTCTCGATGGTCATCCGGAACGTCGTCGTTGCCATGCCACCATCCGCATCGCGCGCCGTCAGGGTCACCTGGCTCTGACCAACCTGCAGACCTTGAAGCGTCAGCAGCATGCCTTCCAACTGCGCATCCACGTACATGCCGTCCGCGACGCTGACGGTCACATGCAGTGGCACCGCACTGTCCGGGTCGCGAAATGTGCTGCCTACATCCAGGACCACATCGTCAATCCGCGTCGTCGTTTGATCCGGCACCGCTTCGGCCACGACGGGGGCCAGATTGATCACCGTAGCCGCGAACGTGTCCGACACCATCGCCCCATGATCGTCCGTCGCTGTCAGGGTGACGGCCGTCGTCCCTACTGCCAGCGCCTCGATCGTCAACAACGTGTCGTCAACCCTCGCCGTCGCAATCGACGGATCCGCCACCCTCGCCGTCAACTGCCGAATCGCGCCATCGTCGTCCATGAACGTTCCCGTCAGGTCGAGCCCCAACGGCGCCCGCCGGTCGAAGGTCCGATCCGTCAGCCCCATCGCGACGGTCGGCGTGACGTTCTCGACCGCCACGACAAACTCGTGTGTCGCCGTCCCGCCATCCACATCGGTCGCTGTGACCGTCACCGTCGTCGACCCCACATGAAGACCTTCCATCGTGAGTTGATGCCCCGCCACAGCCGCCGTCGCAATCATCGGGTCGGCCACCGCCACCGTCAGCGCCAATGGCGCGTCCGTATCCGGATCCCGGAACAGCGCGCTCGCGTCATACATCAGGTCATGGATGCGGGTCAGGGTTTGGGAGCCCACCGCCGTCGCCACCACCGGGTCGACATTGACCACCGCGACCGTCACGGTCGTCATCGCCTGACCGCCGTCATGGTCCGTCGCATGCACGGTCACGGCGGTTTCACCCACCGCCAACCCCGTCAGCGTCAGCTGACCGTCCGCCAGGTCGATCGCACCCACCGCCACGATACGCTCATCCGCCACCGTCGCTTCCAGCGTCGCCAGCTCGCCGTCCGTGTCCACAAAGGTGTCACTGACATCCACCGTCAGCGGGTCAATCCGATCAAGCGCTTGCGGCGCCACATCCATGGCCACCGTCGGCACCACATTGACCACCGTCGCCGTCAGTGTCGAGGTCGCCGTCGCCCCGTGCGGGTCCGTCGCCGTCAGCTTGATGTCCACCTCGCCCAGCGCCACGCCTGCCAGCGTCAACGTCGTGCCAGCCACCGTGGCCGTCGCGCGGTCCGCGCCCACCGTCGTCGCCGTGATGACCAGGTGCTCCGCACCGTCGTCCGTATCGGTGAACAGCCCGTCGAGATCCACCACCTGCGGCGTCACGCGATCCAGCGTCCGCGCCGCCAACGGCTGCACTTCCGCCGGCGCTGCATTCACCGTGATGGCCTGGCTCACCGAGGTCTTGTTGCCCGCCTGATCCATCGCCGTCAATGTCAGCGTCGCCATCCCCGAGGCCCGGCCCACTAACGTCAACGTCGTCACGCCGTCGTTGGTCACCACCACCAGCAGGACATCTTTGTCCGACGTCATCGCCTGCGGCAGCCCGACCATGTCGCCTTCATCCGGATCCGTAAACAACCCCGACAAGTCCATGTCGAACGTCGCCCCGACGTTCAGCGTGCTGGCCGCCGGGAGACGCGCCATGAATGCATCCTTATCCGCCACCGGCGGCTGATTCGCCGTCACCTTCACCATGAACGTCAATGTGACCGTGCCGCCCTCGCCATCGTCCGCCGTCAACGTGATCGTCGCCATCCCTTCGCTCAGACCCCGGATCGTCACCTGATCCAGACCGCTCACCATCACCGTGGCCACCTGCTTCATGGAGGAGGCAGCATCCACCTTCAACCGATCATCGTCCTCGTCCGTGAAATAGCCGCCGACCGCCAGCATCAGCGAACCGTCCACCGCCACCACCTGCTCCGCAATCGTCATCGGTTCCCCGGCCGCATCCAGCTTCACCATCGGCACGTCGTTCACGTCGGTCACGATCACATGCACCTGCACCGTGCCACTCTTGTCCCAGCCGTCGTCCAGCGTCAACGTCAACGTATGACGATCCTGCTGTTCCGCATTCAGCCGCGCCTTCGTCCGCAACCCCAACTCGCTTGCCACCTTGCGACAGTGATTGCTCACCGTCATCTTCAATGGCAACTCGCAGAGCGCACTCTCGCCACCGTCGATCTTGCCGTTCTCGTTCGCATCCACACGACCCACGCGCACGGCCTCGAACAACTCGCTGTCTACCGTCGCCTGCACCTCGTCCGCCGAGTCCGCATCCAGGTAGGTGATCGCCGTCGCCAGGAACGTCCCCACCGGCGCATCCTCCGCCACGCTCATGCCGAACGACCGCACCCCCGCCGGCTCGAAACTCGGCGCCGCATTCTTCGCCCGTACCTTCAGCGTGAACGTCGCATCCTTCGACAACTTGCCGTCCGACGCCGTCACCGTGATGGTGTACGTCTTTTCCGCAGTCGCCGTCGCCCCCTTGCCCGTCAGAATCAGGTCGCGACCCTCGATCTTCACCAGATCCTCGCGCAGGTTCGAATACGCGCTGAACGTCAGCGGATCCCCTTCCGGATCGATGAACAGACTCGCCAGCTCGATCGGATCCGACTTCTCGTCGTTCGTCAACCGTACCGTCCCCAACGCCTTCACCGCCGCCGCATCGGTCTCCAGTTCGTTCACGTCCTTCACCGTCACCGTGATCGGAATCGTCACCGTGTCATACCCGTCGCTCGCCTGCAACTGCACCGTCGCCATCTTCCCCGCCGGCAACTTCTCGTAATCCACGAGCGCACCCGTCAGCGACACGTTCCCCGAGTTGTCCTTATATTTCCAGCAACTGCCGCCTTCCGTCAGCGTGTACGTCGCATACTTCTTCACCGGACATGGCGTCCCCATCACCTTGTAGTGCACATCGGTGTCGTGAGTATCCAGATCCCCCGCATTCCAATCGTCCGCCGTCGCGTCCGTCGTCCCCGGCACCACCGACGCCACCAACGCGTCCTCACCCGTGCCTTCGTTCACCGTCGTGCGGAAACCCACCGAGCCGCCCGCAAACGCCGGCGGATTGTTCACCCCTTTCTTCACGATCACCGTGATCTTCGCAAACGTTGAGGCCAGAGTTGAAGGGACAATCGCGCCAGCCTCGGTTTCCCCAGTAACCATGTACACCTGCGCGAGATACGTGCCTTGCGTGGTCTGGTCATACGCCGTCAGGATGAGGCGCGACCCCTGGTAACTTACCTTCACCACGTGTTGACCCGGATGCGGCGTGGGGTCGCCCCGGGCTACATTGGGAAGTACACAGTACACGTTTCCGTCCCCTGCTGCACTATATCCCCGCGTACCAGGGAGTAGATGTCCTCTGACCGCCCCTTGTCCTACCATATTCGAGGGCGCGGCACTCGAATGAATCTGGCTATCAACCCCGGGGGTATTGGCCGTGCCATTGTCGCAAGCTAATAAATTATTTAGTCCAATTGGCACAAACGCTTCAGGCGTCGCGTCCGGGTCGCGAAACATCCGGTTGAAACTGATCGAGGTCGATTCGCCCGCGTTCAGGTACACCCGGGACGCACCCACCGGTTGCAGATCGTCGCCACTACGATCGTTGCCGCTTTGCTTATAGGTAAACGGTGCCTGTACGACCGGAGCTTCGTTTACATCATTGAGGTTCAACGTCAGTATCAACGTATCCACCACTTTGTCGCCCTTGTGTGCATGAACCGTGATCACGTACTTCGAGGACGTCTCATAATCCAATATCGCCTCGGCTTTCATCTTGACGTGACCACCCGTCGCGCCATTCGTGCCGTCATTCGCACTCTTGGACGCCACGCTCTTGCAATTCTTCGTCCCCGTGAGAGCAAATAGGTCACTGGCCTTACCCCCAGCATCCGTCACTGCCACCGTATAACAAGCGCCCGTCAAGGCCGGCGTCGTCCGCGCCGCGGTGATTTCACGGTTGATCAGACTCCCCGCGGCGCCGTTGACGCTGCTATTCGTCCCCGCGCCATCCGCAGTCCAATGATGCCCTTCACCACTACTACCCGTACCACGCGTCGGGTTGCGCACATAGGATCCAATACCGGCCGGGTGAGATGTTGCAAGAAAATACCAACCTTCGTCAAACGACACACTCACCGCATCCGCCTCGAAGGCCTCCTCGGCCCATGCCTGACTTCCACACCATGCGGTCAGTAGCGCGACCAGTAAACGGCCGCCAAACCAGCGGCATCGCGCGGTCGATATATAGTGAACCATCGTCCCTTCTCCTTTCTCAGTATCGGGTTCGATTCGTGACATACGGCCTGCTTGACGATGAGCAGCGCCTAACTTGAAACAATACAAGGGATTTCTCCTCCGGTGACCAATGCCTTACCCTGGAACTGCCACCACGCGAACAACCTATCCTGAACCTTCACGCGACGTAAAGACCGCCTATTTAGATATGTAGAACCGTGAAGGTCTCGTCTGTTACATAGGCGTACCCCCCCCCCTCGAATTTTTCAAGGTGAGGCCGGGTCCCGGGGCGTTACGCCTCGTCGTGACATCAAGCATCACGAAAACGGGATAGGTTGTGACATAGAACTAAGGCGACGTAAGCCGACACAACGATCATCGTGGTCGACAAACTCCTGACCAATGTAAGGAAAATGAATTTTATCACCTTACCATGACGTGACTAAGTACACGTGACGTCATCCATCTCCAATTTACACCTTAGATACTCAAAACGTAACAAGCTGCATTTGATATAGCTTTGATTTGATTGTGATGGCCTCTTGACACATGAATGAGGGAAATTTCTTAATCGGTTTTTCGCTCTCGCCTGGGCAGGTCCACGATATCCAGAGAGCCTTCAGAGACTGCAGCGCCTTGATCAGCAACACCGTCGTCCTGTGCACATCATGGAACGGGCGTATTAAGGTACTGATGCCCTGCAACCGGCCTCGCCGCAATAGTATGATCCCGCGACGCCGATTCGGAGGACTCGGATTGAACCTTAGGCTTATTACTATATAAGGTACAAGCGGTGCAACGGCACCAAGCGGTTGTTTCGTCGGTTGAAGGGATGCTGTCGCATCTTCTCAAGATGCGAGAAATTCGACGTGATACACTTCAAATGCATCGTCTTCGCACTCATCACTGACGCGTCACGATAATGTCAACAAGCCATAGATTCTTGCATTCTCGACTCCGGTGGCGGTTCAGGATTCATCTCAATAGATATCTTGAAGAACACTTGCAACAACCTTCCAAGAAAAATTTTGTATTTATCTTCCAATCATTGGCATTAAGGCACCTCTCAAAACCTCCTCTTTTCATGGTTGTGTCATGTAACTCGGCAAGATAGCCAAAAAGTGACTTCGCCTGGCCAATGCACCTTGTTAGCGTATGTTTACAACCTGGTGCTTGTCTATGAACCTCCACGATCATGACCGAATCAAGACTCTTTAGTGAATGGGAAGTCTACGAAGAACTTGATCAACTCGGCGACCCATTGGAGCAGTTGAAACAATTGGTTGATTTTGAAAGGTTTCGGCCGATCCTGGAGGAGTGTTGGCGTCATGAAGGCGCCGACCCATCGCAGGGGGGCGACCTGGGTATGACGTGGTGGTGATGTTCAAGGTGCTACTCATTGGTCGGCAGGGCTACGAGGCACGTAGTGGTCAGGTGGTGGGCTCGACTTTGGTCCTGGTCACGGTGCAGCGCAACACCTGGGAAGAGAATAAGCCAGGCTCTTATGGTGTTATATGTGTATCCGGTCCGACATGCTCGACAATGAAGTTCGTTTCGGTGGTTTTTATCGGGATGGCAGTCGTGTGGCTGTAGCCACCTCATATAGTTGTCAAGTTATTTTTGGTTGACACACCGCGGCAGTCGTGATTCAGACGTTTTTTCATGAACATATGGCGGTTATTGACGGTGTTGATGTACCACATGTCTCCGGCACCGATTCGTCGCGTTGGCGATTGATTACTTGGTGATGGCGCGCGCCTCGCGTGGGGCAGCGCGGTAGCTGGGGTAGGCGTCGCTGACGATCACCGGCGTCCCTGGCCGTCCAGGTTGCGACATTCTCTTGAAGTGTTGCACCGTGGTGTCGGGCACCTGCTGAGCGTATGTTGCGCCCCGCGGGCCACAGTCGTCAGCACTGGCGATGCGCCTGGCTCCGACCGCGCGGAACCCCGCGACCACCGCCCCGCAACCGCGCTAGCGGTGTGAACCAATCAGGTGTCAAATACTTGAGGCTCAATGAACAATCGAATTAAAGTAAATGAGAAATGAGTATGTGGTCAGGTAGGTTGAACCGAAATTGATGCCCACTGCAATATGGTGACGCTAGGATTTGCCAACGCTTACATGCACCTTGATTCGCAGCAAACGGTTGTAACGGTCTAATCAACCACATGGGTGTTTTGGCAACCAAGTAGCTAGTAGTGAACTATTGGTTTCGCTTAACTTCGAATGAGCCATGGCGATTGTAACTGGAACGCTCCGTCAAGCGCACCACTTCTAAACTTTATGCCGTGATTTTGTCATGATCCACTAGTCGGTATCGTGAATACAAGATAAAAATTGATTGAATAATGTAGATTGACATATCAAGTGAGCTGACCATGCATTTAGCCAAAAGGATCGACGAATTGCACTCAATTGATCTTGACGTATGAATTCCAAACAGATTGCTGCTTTACAAACGGAGATTCCTATTTGGGCAGCGGAACTCGGCTTCCAGCAAATTGGCTTCACGGACACCGACTTAAGCGCTTATGCGCCCGACTATCGACAATGGCTTGCCGATAAACTATTCGGTGACATGGGTTACTTAACCCGAAATGTTGAAAAACGATTAGATCCAGAGAAATTACTGCCTGATACGGTATGCGTTATCTCGGCCCGCATGGACTACCTAGCGGAAGACGCACCACAAATCAACCTAGACCGAAATGCTGCCAATATTTCGCATTACGCCAGGGGAAGAGACTATCACAAAATAGTCCGCAAACGTCTAAATCTGTTAGCAGAACGCATCGAATCACGGGTTGACCATCGCTTCCGCGCGTTTACGGACTCAGCCCCGATGCTCGAAAAGCCACTAGCTGAAAAAGCCGGGCTTGGGTGGGTCGGCAAACACACTCTAGTTCTGAATCAAGAAGCCGGTTCGTTTTTCTTTTTAGGTGAAATTTTGACCGATATACCATTTCGACCTAATACCGCAACGGCTATTGATCACTGCGGTAACTGCCGAGCATGCATCAACATTTGTCCTACGCGCGCTATCGTTGGTCCGCGGCGGCTAGACGCCAGACGGTGCATCTCATATCTCACGATAGAACATAAAGGCAGCATCCCCGTTGAATTGCGTAAATCAATAGGCAATCGCGTCTTTGGCTGCGACGACTGTCAGCTTATATGTCCATGGAATCGTTTTGCGCGAACGTCCATTGAGCCCGACTTCACGCCTCGGCATGGGTTGGATCGCGCGACGCTCATTGAGTTGTTGGCTTGGGATAAAGCGACTTTTCTCAAACGAACGGAAGGTATGGCACTCCGCCGCATCAACTTCTCTCAATGGCTTCGCAATCTGGCTGTCGCGGCCGGTAATGCCGAACCGAGCACACCATTGCGGTCCACTCTACATAAACAACGACACCTGGCATTGGCCAGAAGCGACGAGCTAGCTCTAGAACACCTTGATTGGGCGCTTCTTCAGCTCGAATGATGTCGACGTTAAGCTAGAAAGTGCTCTCGATATAACTTGAGTTCACTGATTGATTCCCTAATGTCGTCAAGCGCGCGATGTCGTGCGTTTTTGGTCTCTTCGTCAAGCAATTCTGGCATCCACCGCCGCGCTAATTCCTTTAACGTACTTACGTCAATCAACCGATAGTGAAGGTAGTGTTCAAGCGTGGGCATATAACGCGCCAAAAACCGCCGATCCTGCCAAACGGTATTGCCACAAAGAGGCGACTGGTGAATTTCCACATGTTTTCTTACTAGATCGTAAGTGGTCGCTTCCGCTTCTTCAAGACTTATTTCAGACTTTCGAACGCGATCTAAAAGTCCCGACGCACTGTGATGCTCTTGATTCCAATCGTCCATAGACGCTAACACGGACTCAGGTTGCCGAATGGTAATGGCATCACTTTCTTCAACGATATTAAGATCCGTATCCGTGATAATCGTAGCGATCTCCAAGATGACGTCGTGTTCGACATTGAGCCCCGTCATTTCGAGATCAATCCAAACTAAACGCGACGAGGGTTTATATTTCGGACTCAAGATTTCCCTGAAGTAGAGTACGGTGGCAAACTATCCTGCCATTATCCACCCGTTTGAGCTAGCCAAATGCATAACCGCGGAGTCGGTACGGGTTATCGACGTATTCAATCCAACGCCACAAGATCGTAGGTTCATTCCGGGTGCGCTTCACCTTCCTTCAGCCGCACTTATTGATGGTTCGCCGCCAGCGCCTGGCAAGTTACCGTCGAAAGCCCAATTAGAGGCGGTTTTTGGTCACCTCGGTTACAACGCCGATCAGACCATCGTCGTGTCGGATCATGAAGGTGGCGGTTGGGCGGGGCGTTTAGCTTGGACGCTTGACATGATCGGCCATTCGCGGTGGCTCTATCTGGACGGTGGTATCCATGCCTGGCTCCAAGCTGGTTACAGAGTCACAAATGCTCCATCCTCTGTAACCCCAACCGTTCCCAGTCTGAGTATTGACGCGGCACCTGTAGTCGAACTCAATGAACTGATGGAACGACTCGGCGAGGAAAGGCTCGTCGTTTGGGATGTCCGCTCTCGCGAAGAATTTCTCGGACTCCGACCAGGTGCACAGCGTAACGGACACATACCAGGTGCTGTAAACATTGACTGGTTGGATTTGATGGACCGCGAAAACGCGTTGCGATTACGCAAAGATATCCGAGAACTACTCGAACGAAACGGCATCCGCCCCGACTGCAACATCGTGACGCATTGTCAAACGCATCACCGATCAGGCCTTTCGTACATGGTCTGCCGGTTGTTGGGGTTTCCTAACATACGCGCCTACGCAGGCTCATGGTCGGAGTGGGGCAATCGCACTGACACGCCCATTGATCAATAAGCTGCCGTGACTCTCGAATCAGCATTACGCGCGGTTGCGCCAAGCTACTGGTTGACGAAAGGAGCTGGCTGGCTGGCAACCGTTAAGACCCCAATCGTCAAGAACTTCCTGATACGTCAATTCATTAAGTTCTATCGCGTCAACATGGAATCAGCTCTTAGGCAGACACCAGACCAATTCGTCGACTTTCAAGACTTCTTTACACGCGAGTTGAAGCCTGCCGCTCGTCCAATTCACGGTGATGATCGCAGCATCGTATCCCCGGTAGATGGCACGATTGCGATTAGCGGACACTACGACAACAACACACTCATCCAATACAAGAGTACGACAACGAATCTATTCAACTTAACCCAGTGTGATCGAATCCGCGATTCAGGGCAGTATGCAATCATTTATCTCTCACCGAAAGACTATCATCGCGTGCACTCGCCCGTCCAGGCAACGCTGCTCACGGCATCACGTATAGGGGGATCCCGTCGTTCAGTCAATCCTGCAAACCATGCAAGCATTGATGGGTTGTACGAACGCAACGTTCGCGTCAACTGTTACCTTCGCACCCACGGCAGGGAAATGCTTTTAGTCATGGTCGGTGCCATGATCGTTTCGAGTGTACGAACAAGATGGGATGAGTATTTTCCACTCAATCAATCGGAGATTACATTCAAACCTGAAGAACCCCAAACGTTTCAACCAGGTGAAGAGATGGCTCGATTTTGTCTCGGTTCTACCGTCATACTTGTCATGCCGGAAGGTATGGGCAAGCTATACCCACTCACGACAGGCCAACCAGTCAAATTAGGCGAGGAGATCGGCGTTATTCACGCGTAGCGCCGAATGCTTGCACATCTCGCAACTGGGATTTCCCTAACGCCAGCGCGAACAACCGATCCAAACCTATTGCGACGCCGCAGCAAGCAGGCAAACCATGGGTCAACGCTGCTTTCAGCTGAGGATCAATGGTTTTCTCAACTAATCCTAGTCGCTTACGTCGCGCGTTGTCTTCACGACCTCGACGTGCAAATTCGCCTGCGTCAGCGAGTTCGTCGTAGCCATTCGCAATCTCAACGCCGTCCACGACCAATTCGAACCGTAACGCAACTTCCTGTCCTCCGCGCATCGCCATCCTTGCCAATGCCGCTTGGTAGTCTGGATATTCAGTTAAAAACACGCGTCCGCGCCCCAACTCAGACACGGCTTGGTTAATGAGATAGTCTATCGCCTCGAATGCGTCATGTGCCCCAATGAGCCCTTTTGACTTCGCAATTTCATGTAAACGGCACTCATCAATACGATGCACGTCAACGCCGATATAGTCGCGGAGCAGCTTGTCGATCGGTATCGTAACGACTTCCTCCGGACCGAGTATTTCGTCCACGAGCGATGCCACGGTCGACATCAAGCCGTTAAGCGTTACATTGAGTTCGTACCACTCCAGCATCGTAAACTCGGTGTTGTGCCACCGACCAACTTCACCAGCGCGAAACGCCGGACTGATCTGAAAACAAGACGGCATCCCCGCCGCTAATAATCGTTTCATTTGGAATTCCGGCGAGGATTGCAAGCAGCCGTAACCGACCGTTTCAACGTTTTCGATGTTCACATCTGTGACACCGTAACGATCAAGCACAGAAGTCTGTACCTCGACGAGATTTCGCGCACGAAGAAAACGACGCGTTCGTTCTAACAGATCTGCTCGCGAAATAAGTGTTTCAATGGCAGCCGTAGGCCGCCATGTCTGGGTCACTGTTTGCTGCGACTGACGTATTCGCCGGTACGGGTGTCGACGCGAAGCAGGTCACCTATCTCGACGAATAACGGAACATTGATCACAGCACCGGTCTCAAGCGTCGCATGCTTTGTCCCACCTTGTGCGGTATCACCGCGTAGACCGGGATCGGTTTCGGTTACTGCGAGATCAACGAAATTCGGCGGTGTGACCGAAATTGGGTTACTGTTCCAAAAAGTAATCTGACACCGGGCCTGTTCTGCAAGAAAGTCTTTCGCATCGCCGACTGCACGGGCGTCAACCGCAATCTGATCGTAATTGTCATCCGTGGTCATGAAGTGCCACAATTCGCCATCCGCGTACAGAAAATCAAGATCCCGCTCGACAACATCGGCCGCTTCCATTGATTCGCCACTGCGTAAAGTGCGTTCCCACACGCGCCCGCTGATGAAATTGCGGAACTTCACGCGTGTAAACGCCTGACCCTTGCCTGGCTTGACGAATTCCGCGTCAAGTATGACGCAAGGTTCGCCTTCCAGGAGAACCTTTAATCCAGGGCGAAATTCATTTGTGGAGTAACTGGCCAAGTTGAGTGACCTTCAATAAATCGTCAGTTTGGCGATCGTGAAATTTTAGATTCCGGCACCACCTAGTCCTGGGAGCTTGCACCGCAGGACGATGTAACATGTAGAAAATAGGATATGAGTTCTTTATATATCTCATGGATATATTTTTATACTAAAAATACGAAAAAATGAGATATTTATGTAGTGCTATTTCGGGGGGGGGGGGTCTACGGCGCAGGCTCTTGGCCTGGTGTACGTCATCGAAACGACAAGGACCCGACACCTCCATTACGCTACACAGAACGAGAACTACTCAAGCATCCATAGACGGAAAACCATCATTTAAGCAAGACACTAGATTGCTATCCTGATCGAACAACGATGCATTGAGCACCTGGTTCATATCAAGGTGTTTGGGCTTAACTATCAAACGACTCTAATCAGAAACACACAAGCCGACGATGTTGTTTTGCCAACCACGCGGCAGCATCTTACCTCTCTGCGCGCGTTTGCCAAAGTACTCGTTGAGGTTTGTAGGTTTTAAGGTCAATTCCCGGCCTTCATACTGTACCTTAAGTGCATCCTTCCCACTTAAGACGGCTGCTGCCAATAGCTTTTCCTCACCTGCTTCATAAGCGGCTTTTGGAATATTCAATAAATTCACGCCGCTGCCTCGATTGCGTCTAGGCACATCGGCGAGTTGAAAAACGAGCAAGCGGCCTTTATTCGAAACCAACGCGATCAACTCGCCTTCTATAAAAGGAATCGGCGCAAGTGGCACCGCTTGCTCTTTTAAGTTCATAACACCTTTGCCATTGCGCGTCGTTGCGGTGACATTTGCTACATTCGCCACGAAACCGTAGCCTCGCACCGTCGTGAACAGAACTTCACGCGCATCGCTACCGAACAAACCAACAAACCGGGTCTCAGCATCAATGTTGAAGCGATTGGATAGCGGCTCGCCCTGACCTCTGGCCGATGGAAGATCGCGCCCTGCAATCGCATAGGTACGACCGTTTGTTGCGAGAAAGTTGGAAACTACACTGCTCCGACTCCGCATATGCGCCAAATATTCGTCACCCGCACGATACTGCAACGAACCAGGGTCAAGTTCATGTCCTTTGGTACCACGAACCCAACCTTTCTGTGATAACACAACCGTAATCGGTTCGTTGGTTTCTAATTCTTCCACCGAAAATGCAGTCGCTAGCTTAGCCGCCGAGACGATGTCCGTTCGCCGCTCGTCGCCGAACTCCTTAGCAATCGTGATTAATTCCCTCTTGATTAATGTGTTCATGCGGCGTGCACTACCTAAGGTGCGGGCCAAATCATCCCGTTCAGCCGTAAGCTCACGCCGGTCGCGCAGCAGTTTTTCTTCTTCTAGTTTCGCAAGTTGCCGAAGCCGGAGATCAAGAATGCCATCAGCCTGCTCGCTTGATAACTCGAAACGCTCCATTAACGTGTGTTTCGGCGACTCCTCTTCGCGAATGATTTGAATCACTTCATCAAGGTTGGCGTAGGCAGTGAGCATCCCTTCGAGTAAGTGCAGTCGCCGTTCGATGACTTCAAGCCTATGCTTTATCCGACGTTGCACCGTATCTCGGCGAAAGGCCAACCACTCTAACAACGCATCGCGTAACGACTTAACCCTCGGTTTACGATCGATGCCGATCAGATTGAGATTGAAGCGGTAGCTGCGTTCGAGATCGGTCGTCGCGAACAAGTGGAGCATCAATCGCTCAACATCAACCCGATTCGAACGTAACACAAGTACCAACCGCGTCGGATTTTCGTGATCGGATTCGTCGCGTAGATCGACCACCATGGGCAGTTTCTTCGCGACAATCTGCCTAGCTATCTGCTCAAGAATCTTGGCAGGAGATGCCTGATATGGCAGCTCAGTAATGACCACCTCACTAGTGCCGCCTACGCCTTTTTCTGCGCTATACCGTGCCCGACCGCGCAGAGTGCCGTTGCCTGTTTCGTAAATCCGCTTAAGGTCTGTGGTAGACGACGTGATGATGCCGCCGGTGGGCAAATCCGGGCCATGGACGATTTGCAACAATGCGTCTAACGAGGTGGATTTGCGCTCAAGTAGGGCCACACACGCATCAACCACCTCCCTTAAGTTGTGCGGTAGGATGTCCGTAGCCATACCAACGGCGATACCCGTAGAGCCGTTTAACAAGAAAAACGGCACTCGGGCTGGCAACCACACTGGCTCCTGTAGCGCACCGTCAAAATTCGGTGCGAAATCAACGGTGCCCTGACCAAGCTCGGCCAGTAACAAAGGCGTCCACCGGGAAAGTCGCGCTTCAGTGTAACGACTTGCCGCGAAAGACTTGGGATCGTCCGGTGCGCCCCAATTTCCTTGACCGTCAACTAAGGGGTAACGAAACGAGAACGGTTGCGCCATAAGCACCATGGATTCATAGCACGCCGGTTCGCCATGTGGGTGATACTTGCCGATCACATCTCCTACGGTACGTGCAGACTTCGAGTGTTTAGCCTGATACGTGAGGCCAAGTTGCGACATCGCATAGACGATGCGCCGCTGTACTGGTTTCAGACCATCACCAATAAACGGTAGCGCACGGTCGTTGATAACGTACATCGAATAGTCAAGATACGCATGCTCCGTGTATTCGAGTAGCGATATCGCCTCGAATTCGTCGTCGATCGTATCAACCATTCGCGATGTGGCTTAGATCCGCCTGATCGCCTTTCTGCTCCAACCAAATCCGACGACTGGCCGCGCGCCCTTTGCTTAGCAACATGTCGAGATTCGATTCAACCTGCTGTGGTTGTTCTATGTGCAATCGCGCCAAGCGGCGCGAATCCGGATGCATCGTCGTTTCACGGAGTTGTAACGGGTCCATCTCCCCTAACCCCTTAAACCGTTGCACTACAGGCGTACCCCGTTGCTTTGACGCAGCCAAACGATCAAGCACATCTTGCTTCTCAGCCTCGTCTAACGCGTAGTGCACTTCCTTACCGATGTCGATTCGATACAGCGGCGGCATCGCAATGAACACAAAACCGCCGTCAACCAATGGTCTGAAATGCTTCACGAACAAGGCGCACAAAAGAGTTGCAATATGCATTCCATCGGAGTCGGCATCAGCCAAAATACAAATCTTGCGGTATCGTAGCCTGGATAGATCCGACGTACCCGGATACACGCCTATCGCCGTCGCAATGTCTGCGACAGGCTGTGACGCAAGCACATCTTGCACGCCGACTTCCCAAGTGTTGAGGATCTTGCCTTTAAGCGGCAACACTGCCTGAAACTCACGGTCGCGCGCTTGCTTCGCCGAACCCCCAGCCGAATCGCCTTCGACTAGAAATAGTTCGGATTGCGCTGGATCTTGCGACGTACAGTCGGACAACTTACCGGGTAAGGCCGGGCCTGATGTTATCTTTTTGCGAGCGACTTTCTTGCGAGATTGCACCCGGGCGTGCGCGTTGGCAAGCGCCCACTCGGCGAGTTTTTGGCCCTGCTCTACATGTTGATTGAGCCAAAGGCTGAACGCATCTTTAGCCAAGCCGTTGATAAATATGGCACTTTCACGGGACGACAAGCGTTCTTTCGTCTGACCGCTGAACTGTGGCTCTTTTAATTTCGCCGATAGCACGTAACTACAACGGGACCACAGATCTTCAGCTGTGATCTTTACACCCTTCTGCTTGATGTCGCGAAAATCGCAAAATTCGCGTATGGCTTCGGTGAGTCCTGACCGCAAACCATTTACGTGCGTACCGCCCTGCGGGGTTGGAATGAGGTTGACGTAGCTTTCCGCTACGATATGACCTTCGCCAAGGTTCCACTGCAACGCCCATTCCACTGTCTCAGCTTGTCCGTTTGTACGGTGATAAAACGGCTCTATAGGTACACATTCACCGTCAATCGATTCTTGAAGATAACCGACCAATCCGTTGTTGTATCGCCACTTTTCGGGTTCTTGGAGGATCCCATCGTCAACATGTAGTTCCACTTCTAGACCGGAACATAAGATCGCCTTGGCGCGCAGCACGTGACGCAATTGCGCGAGATTTAGCCGAGTCGTATCGAAGTATTTTGCGTCCGGTTTAAAGGAAATCCTGGTACCGGTATTGCGCTTACCAACCGTGCCATCTACGACCAGGTTAGTTACCGCGGTACCCCGCTCATACGTCTGACAATACACATTGCCGTCGCGCTTGATCTCAACGGTCAACCATTCTGATAGAGCATTAACTACCGACACCCCGACGCCATGGAGACCGCCAGCGAATTGATAGTGTTCATCGTTGAACTTACCACCCGCGTGTAGGTTCGTCAAAATGACCTCTACGCCGGGCAAACCCAGTTCTGGATGCTTGTCTACTGGAATGCCACGCCCGTCATCCTCAACCGTAATCGAACCGTCTCTACTAAGAGTGATAACGATCTTCTTCGCTTTTCCGTTGAGCGCTTCATCAACACTGTTATCCACCACCTCCTGCACCAAGTGGTTGGGACAGCTCGTGTCCGTATACATGCCAGGCCGCGCCTGCACAGGATCTAAACCGCTGAGAACCTTGATGGACTCGGCTGAATAGGTATCTGCCATTGATTGTTCCGCCTATGTCCCGGCGCCTAAGCGTTCGACGTATGTATCAATCCGTCCGTCGCCACGTAAAGCTAACCAACGCCATCCCGCACCAAGCTCGTCCACAGTAAATTGTGCGCACTGAGGTTTGAATTGCCAGCAGGTTGAAGGTGTAGTTAGAAGTTTTAGACCGTGTACAGATGCCTCGTATGCCTGGTGAACATGTCCGCATAGATATGCTTTGACATGCGAGTGATCGGTCAACAGAGATAGCAACTCATCATTGTTCTCGACCTTGTGTTCATCGATCCAAGCGCTACCTATTTCAGTCGCAGGATGGTGCCCGATGACTAACGTAGGCATTGATTCGGTTGTTAACTCTTTGTTTAGACGTACTAGTTCTGCCGGCGCAAGATACCCGCTTACCTTTTCATCCTGGTGCGTGTCAATGGCAACGATACGCCAGCTTTTCTTCTGCCTAGTCGAACACGATAGAACCTCATAGAAAGGTTCACTTAAGTCGTGATTGCCAGGAGTCGCGATCATGGGACAATCTACATATTCTCGCAGCAAGGCTTTGAAGTAGGTGTAAACCTCAGTAATACTGTCGTGCGCTATATCGCCGGTTTCCACTACGAGGTCGGGTTGCCTCGTCGCGGTCGCAGAACTCAAAACACGACGCAACGAATCTGCGCTGTTTACGCCATGGCGACCTTCGCTACGGTCGGCGAATAGATGATTGTCAGTGATATGCAGCAACCAAAGCGTATCGTTGCTACACTCAGCCGATGATGTTCGCAATTTTTGGTCCATCCTTGGAATAGCTAGCCTTGCGTAGCTAGCGCGTAAGCGTTACTTGTCTTAAGTCGCGCTTGCGCGAAGTTTCGAAGCTGTACCGTGAGTCAAGCAATAATCAAGCACATCCGTCAAAAAGCGATTTAACTCAATTTTCTCGAAGCGGAGCGTCCGCGGCGGTAGCGGCTTTGACCCCATCACGCCGAAGTTACTATGCCGCTGAAAGCTTACAACTTCCGCTGCGCGCGTGTCGTGATAAACGTGAACCCTCATATGCAGATCCGTGAGCTCCTGGTGTGCGGCCTGCCGAACCACCACCTTGGATGTATAGCGACTGACGGACGAATGATCGAAAATTAATGTTCCCGCTCCGCTCGCAAACTCAACTAAGCGCGAATGAAATTCTCCGCTCGGGGGCGACTGCAAAAGCTTCCGCAATCTTGAATAGTTCGCTTCGCAACGTGCCAAGTGCGTGAATATGTCGAGAAATGGGTTCACAATGAGTTTGGGTGGTAATGAATAGTCCAAGCACTCACGAAGTTTGATCATACCTTTAGTACCTCATCAGTTTAACGCATAACACTTTGCCAAGAAGTACGCTTCAACGATTCGCGGCAAAGCTCTATTTCAATATGTATATCTATATAGATAGTATAGAAAACAAAAACCTCAAATGTGCCGATTGGCAAGCGAAAAATACAAAAATTCGTCTACTGGGTCATTTTCTGAGGCAACCAGAGTACGATATCGGGAACTAACAAGAGTACGATAACCGTTAGCACATCGGCCACAAAAAAGGGGCCGATACCTCTAAATACATCTTGCAATGGGATTGACGGATCCCGATCGTCGACAATCGGCAAGTCTTTGGCAACGCCAGCAACCACAAAACAGTTCAACCCAATCGGTGGCGTTATGAGGCAAATTTCTGCCATTTTTACCACAATAATCCCAAACCAAATCGGATCGTAGCCGAGGGCAATGACTGCGGGAAACACAACCGGCAAAGTCAGGATCAACATGCCGATCGCATCCATGAACATACCTAAAACGGCGTAAGCTAGCAGAATGCAAACGATGATCAAAAGGGGCGGAAAGTCCAACTCCACGACCCAATTCGCGAATTCATTCGGCAAGCCAGCAAATCCGAGAAATCGCACGAACATGAATACACCCCAAATTAGCGTAAAAATCATGATCGTCAGCTTGGCAGTTTCCGTAATGGCATCTTTTAGCTGGAAACTCATCTGCTTTATGTTGCGTTGCTTCCACGCGCGATAAACGTACAGCCCAAAGACCACGGCAGCACCTAGCGCTCCCGCTTCGGTCGGCGTCGCGATACCAGTGTACAACGCACCGAAAATGATTCCTATCACAATGAAAATTGGAAATGACCCAGGGAGACTCGCGAAGCGTTCACGCCATGTGAATCCATGCACAGCCTGACCCCAGTGCGGCCGCCACACGCACATCCCCACGATCAGTGCGGTGTAAATCAGGACCGAGACTACTCCTGGCAATAATCCCGCCAAGAGCAATTTCCCTACTGATTGCTCAACCAAGATCGCATAGATCACCAAGATAGCCGAAGGCGGGATCAGTGAAGCCAGCGTACCGCCTGCCGCGATCACACCTGCCGTGAGACGCTTGGCATAACCGTTCGCAAGCATGTCTGGAATAGCTACACGAGAAAAGACAGCGCTGGTGGCAGTCGAAGCGCCGGAAACGGCCGCAAATCCCGCGCTCGCGAAAACCGTAGCGACTGCGAGACCGCCAGGTACCCAACCGAGCCACCGCCTAGCCGCCTCGAACAGTTTCCCAGTCAATCCCGCGTGAAACGCTAAAAAACCAATCAGGATGAACAACGGCAATACCGATAACGGATAGGTAACCGTCTTGGAATGCGGGATCGTGCCAGCGATCGCGCCCGCGACATCCCAACCTTTCAGCGCCAACAGTCCCAAGAAACCTACTGCTGCCGCAGCTATATATACGCGTACGCCTACAACCACCAGCACAATCAGCAGGCAAACGCCCACAATCCCTATCCAAAACGCGTCCACAGCGCTAAGAACCAGGCTTTTGGTCGCACTCCGCTGCAGCGGGTCGCGCTAGGCGAATTTCATCCTCCGCGACCCTTTCCGGCCGTCTCACTGTTGGGATGGCAAGGTGCGGCAAGGATGGGTCGATAAACAATCGCAAGTAGCCCAGAAATTGAATCCCCAACCTAACGAGTAGCAAGCTCAATGCGACCGGCACGACGAGTTTTGCGGGCCAGGTCGCAAGCTCTAGATCAATGGTGCTATCGCCAAACTCGAACGCTCTTCGGAAGTGATCAAACGAGTATGGGATCAAAATCGCGACAACAAATATGGACAGTAGCGAGCCAAGCGTTTCGGCACACCACAAAACGCGGCCGTGCAGCTTTTGGATCACGAGTTCCATGCGAACGTGACCACCTACCCGTTGGACGAACGCGACCGCAAGCACCGCGAAGCCAACCATGCTCACTTCAACTAGATCGATATAACCAAGAATCGGTCGAGAAAAGACCGTTCGCATGATGATCTGCACGACGCCAAATACCATGAGCGCGAAAATTAAAACGCCTGCAATCAAGTTGAACGTGTTTTCGACACGCATCACAATCGTGTCCAGCCGTTGTAACGTCACCCCAAGCGGATCTCGCATGGTAAGCGTTAGGTGCGGTCAGGGATAGGTTGCATTTGCTGCTTCGAATACCGTTTTGACCAAACCCAACGCATCGAACTCGTCTTGATTTTCGGCAATCCAAGCGTCAATGACGCCTCGACCGACTGAATTGCGCAACTCGGCGAGTTGCTCTGGCGTATAAGTCACCTCGGTAAGGGTTTGCCGCAACATCGGTAGATTCACGGCATCCACATCTCGATAAGCCTGTAGCTGAGCCGCATCTACCTGAGGTCTGATTTCAGCCAAAATAGCTCGATATTGTGCCGGTAATGCGTCATATGCTGACTTGGCAAAAACTACCGGGCAATCTGCCGTTCCAGGCGCCATACCATTGGTAAACCAATTCGACACTTCGTGAATGCGGTACGCCACGTGGCTGTAGGTGAACGGAAACGCAGCAGCATCCATCGTACCCTGCTGCACACCGGTGTATACCTCAGTCGCCGTCGAGCTGGTCGGCGTCGCACCGAGGAGCTGCATCGCAGCGCCAATGCCTCCCCCGGCACGCACGGTCATCCCGCGCCAGCTGGAGAGGTCATACGGCGGCTCGCCGCGACCCATGAATTCGTATTGCGGGAGAAACGTCGAGGTGTAGATCATCGCATCCCAACGTTCGAATTCGCGGATAACGGCTGGATGATCGTAGACTGCATTGCGCACGCGCCGACTCGCGGCTTCCGTTGTAAGCGGAAGAAACGGCATGGTCATTACCATCAGAGCCGGGTTTTTCCGGGGGTGGTAGAAGTTGCACACCATCGCCACCTCAAATGCGCCGATTGCGATACCATCAAGATTCTCACGAGCTTTCGAGATCGCTTCGCCGTAGTGAAGGTTAAGTCGCCAGGCACCCTCGGTACGCTCCGCAAGCAAATTCGCCAACTTATCGACTGCCACGGTGCCGGCACGAGGATTTCCCCAGAGCGATGCGTCCCACGAAATCGCAGGATTTTCTATCCGATCAAGCGTGGGTTCCTGCAAAGGCGAATCCCGGTCCGCACACGACACGGCCAAGAGTGCGACCCAAGCAACCAATATACCAACTATTAACCGCAATGAACCTACCCTAAGTGGTGGCGATGGATTTTAGGGAGATGTTTGAATAAACAGGGCATGAAGTCCTTAGTCTGAAAGTAAACAGGCGCTCTAGACGAAGGCCGAAACATGTACTAATCCTGCTAGGAGCACTTTGAGACAGACTAAAGCGCCAGATCCTCAGGCCGATTTCTCATTGTGATCTCTAGCAAGACATGCGTCTTTGGCAAGCGCAGCACGATCGACACATGTGCCTGGCTATACCCTAACCAACCGCCGCTACAATGATTCGGTCACGTTTGTACTGTCAAAGTTGACTACCACGACGATTGCGAACGTCCATACACATACCGCTTTGAAGAATCACGCGCTTGCTTCGCGAGATTCATATTCGATTCATCATGACACGGAAACATCATGTCCGACAAAAAACTTCGAGTTGCGTTTATCGGCGCAGGTGGCATTGCAGGAACACATATGCGCTATCTCAGTGCGATGCCTGACGTCGAACTCGTCGCAACGGCCGACATTGACGCGGCCGCAGTAAAGCGTCGCTGCGACGAATTCGATATTCCTCAGGGGTTCAATGATTATGAGACGATGTTAGGCGCCATTGATGCAGATGCAGTGAGTATTTGCACGCCGAACGGCCTCCATGCACCATGCACCATTGCCGCGTTGGAGGCGGGGTTCGACACCATGGTCGAGAAGCCGCTCGCAATGAATGCCGTGGAAGGTCAACAGATGTTGCAAGTAGCCATCAAGCACGGAAAAAAACTGGTGATTGGTTTTCAACACCGCTATGAAGCGCGTACCGCCTTTCTTAAGAAGGCAGTTGAAGACGGCGGGTTGGGCAAGATTCTTTACGGGCGCGTGCAAGCACTACGTAGGCGCGGTATACCAAATTGGGGCGTCTTCGGTCGCAAAGATCTCCAAGGTGGCGGACCGCTAATCGACATCGGCGTGCATGTACTCGAGACGGCCCATTTCGTTATGGGCGCGCCAAAACCTGTCGCGGCGACCGGTGTGGTACATACCTATCTAGGGAACAAGCCCTCTACGGTAATTTCGCAGTGGCCCAACTGGGACCATGCGACATACTCAGTCGAAGATCTAGCTGTCGGTCACATTCGCTTTGAGGATGGTTCGTCACTGAGCATTGAGGCAAGTTTCGCCGCACATATCGAAAAAAACGTTTGGGGGTTTACGTTAATGGGTGACCAAGGCGGCGCCACATGGGATCCCCCACAACTATTCAGCGATCGACACGATCATATGCTGAACGCGCAACCTCATTGGCTGCCTTCTGGCCAAGCGGCCGATCCTTTCCGCAAAAAAATGAGAAACTGGGTTGACCATGTACTCTACGACCAACCAACCATGGCACCTGCTGAACATGGATTGATGGTTCAGAAAATGCTCGACGGACTCTATGAGTCTGCCGAAACTGGTGCCGAAGTCGCGATCAAGTGACGCGTTGTGGCTTGACGCGTCGTGCCGGCATATTGCGCAACGCAGTATCAAACCAATCGTCAGCCGAACGATCACGATAGCCATGCATGAGGCGCTTTATCGTAATGAGCGCGCCCGTCGGATAGCTTGCGAGTTCATCGCACAAAGCAGTAGCAACCTTGACTGTATCGCTCGTAGGTGGTGTCGCGTACGCGATGCCTAGACGATGCAGCTCGGCACCGTTGAATCGGCGCCCTGTTAAAGCTAACTGCGCAATCACGCTCTCGCTAAAACGTAGATTGAGCCATGCGAGATTGTAGGGAGCAGCCATACCTTGCCTGACCTCGCCGACTTGCAAATAGGAATCATCGCCGACGACCAGTAGATCGGCCGCCAACGCCAATGCTGCGCCACCGTTAATTGCGTACTTTTCGAGTGCTACAACGATGGGCTTACGGCATTCGTAGAGGGCGGTATGTACGCGACGCCAGGTAGTTTGAAAACTTGCATGCCAATCCGGTGGTGGTTCGCGATTGAATTCTTTGAGATTGAGACCTGAGCAAAATGCGCCATCGGCGCCGCGCAGCATTAACAATTGACACGCAGGATTTCCATCAGCCGTGGCAATCGCGTCCGCAAGCTCGTCACCCAACGGACCCGTAATAGCGTTACGAGTATGCGGTTGATTCAACATGATTTCAACCCAACCTTCGCGTTCAAAGGTTAACACGTTTAACCTTTCCATCCTCATATCTCAAAGTCGCTAATTTGCGACCCTTCATTGGTCCAATTCGATTTTAAGTCCGGACAAACTTAAGCGTCCATGAGGACTTCGGGTAGGTTGCTTGACAGTTTGCCAGTGGCGGCCTAGAAACCATCTTAACGTTCAATTTCAGAACAACGGCTCGCCTTGATTTAACCAGCTACAAGTCTTGCATGCCATGCGCAAGACCGAAGCATCCGTCATTAAGTCGCCTAGTTTGTCAAGATGAACCCAACGTAGATCGTTCGATTCGGTGCTTACTACCAGCTCTTCTGCATCGTCTGCCTCAAACAAGAAACGAATGTCGTAGTGTTTGTGTTCAGGCTCGTTCGATCGTGGCGGAATGATGTGGATGTCTACGTCGAATAGCGCTTCGCTGATTGCTTCAGCTTGTATGCCGGATTCCTCCTGAGCCTCCCTTCGCGCGACTCGTATCGTATTGGCGTCTCCGTCGCAATGGCCACCGAGCTGCAACCACTTGCCTAATTTTCTATGATGTGTTAACAGCACGCGTTTTCGGCGGGGACATACCACCCAGGCTGACCCCGTAACGTGACCATCTATGAAGCACTCGCGCTCAAAGCAATGAGGTTGCATGCGGACGAAATCGCAAATTTCGTTGACAGAACGCTCTTGCGGGTACCGCTTCGCATATCGAGTTAAGCGATCAATCAGCCAGTGACGTGAATCTCCAATATCCAGGTTAGTCATACCAAAACTCTATCTGCTGACGTAAGCACCTCAAAAAAGAACTACTCACCTCATCGCGAACCGGAATCGCCGTTCAAACCTGTACACAGGGCATCAACATTCTCAAACAGGATTGCAGGCATTGCTTTTGTCTGCAGCGGCCAATTCAGCTGCCTTGACACGCCGACAGAATTCGTATTCATGATGTTATTTAGAGTCAGTAGCGACTGGAGCTGTTACTGGCCAACTTGCAATCCGTGTAGAAAGTTCACCCAATCGGAATATGTAGAGTCCGCGGAACTCTACAATGGAACCATATCAAGGCAACTTGCCCGAGATGTAATTCAAACACAACGGTTTCGTGTCTTCCTACGCTATATGGGTGGCGGTTCGCGCCTTCCTTTAACGTACGCGTTAGCAGTAAGCACGACCCGGATCGTTAAAAAAATCGACGCCGCTGCAAGACCGGCACAGAGTCCCCACCAAAAACCGATAACACCTTCGGGTTCTTCGCCTACCCAACCGAAACCGAACGCAGCCCCAATTGGCATACCGATTCCCCAATACGCTGCAATGGCAATGAACATCGGCACGGTCGCATCTTTGTACCCACGCAACGAACCCATCATGACGACCTGCGCGCAATCAAACAATTGAAATAAGGCGCAATAGAGAAACAAAAGTGATGCTAATGCAATAACTTGCGGTTCATCGTTGTAAAGCGTCACCAACTGCTTACGACCAAGCAACATAACGACCGCGGTCACGCAGCCGACCGCCAATGCAGTGCCTATCGCCACCTTTACCGTTAGCCAAGCATGAGCGAATTCCCGGGCACCCATACTCGCGCCAACGCGAATGGTGCTCGCCATACCAATTGAAAGGGGAATCATGAACGCTACGCCAGCAAAACTTGTTGCGATGTTGTGACTTGCAACGGCTTCCACACCGAAACGCCCAATCAAGAGCACGATACCGGAAAAGAACGAGACTTCCGCAAAAATGCTCGTACCGATCGGGAAACCCAATCGTACCAACCGCCAAATTTCCACTAATTGCGGTTTGTCAAAGCGCTGAAAGACACCTGACCGCCGTATACGCGTAACAAATACAGCAATGCCGATCGATAGAAATTGGAACCAAAAGATAATCGCAGTCGCAACACCACAGCCGATGCCTCCAAGCGCTTCAAATCCAAGCCCACCCTGAACGAAGATGGCGTTAAGCGGGACTTTAAGAGCTAGACTGATCATTGCGATGATCATTGCCGGCAATGTCAGCCCAAGCCCTTCGCATAGATTTCGAAAGACGAAGTAGCCGAACAACGCAAAAATTCCCCAAACCTGGGCGTGCAGGTATCCGACGGCAATCGGTATCCCAACTGGATCAACAGCGAAAAATCGATAGATGGGTTCTGCATTCAGTAATACCAGAATAACGACGATTGCACCACCAAACCCTATCCAACCGGCCTGGCGCGCGACGGCCCCAGTTTCGTCGGTGCGACCCGCGCCGTAAAGTTGAGCTACCGTCGGCGTTACCGCGAACAACATGCCAGATGTGAGCAGCATCGTCGGCCAAAAAAGGGCTGCACCTAATCCGATACCCGCCAAATCTGCAGCGCTGACATGGCCCGCAAAGATCAAATCAATGATGGACATGCCCATTTGCGAAATTTGTGTCAAGACGATTGGGGAGCCTAAGGCCAGTAGAGCCTTCAATTCCCCTAACGCGGTAGGGTTGGATGTGCGTAAACCGAGCTCGAATTCAATATTCCGAGGCTCACTGGCAGCAGGAATGCCGCTATTCGTGGTCATGCATCAAAGCCGCAATTACAAGCCACGTGACCTAATGCGATACGAGACGCGATTGCGAGGCGAAAGATTCAAATTATCACAAGAGGTAGGGTTTTCAAAGAAATAGCTTTCAACTATTAAAACAATAGGAACAATCGAATTTTTAGATGATTGGATCGCTCTATACTTCACATAAATTCATACATGAATAAAGGAAGCCAAATGGACCTAAAAGAAAGTCGAACTCTTCAAAACCTCAAAGATGCCTTCGCTGGCGAATCGCAAGCTAATCGTCGCTACTTGTACTTTGCAAGCCGAGCCGATATTGAAGGCGAAAACGATGTTGCATCAGTATTTCGTTCGACCGCTGAAGGTGAAACCGGTCACGCACACGGTCATCTTGAATACTTAGAAAGTGTCGGCGATCCGGCAACCGGACTCCCCATCGGGACTACTAAAGACAACTTAGCAGCAGCCATCGCTGGCGAAACGCATGAGTACACCGATATGTACCCTGGGATGGCGAAGACAGCTCGAGACGAGGGTTTCGATGAGATCTCCGATTGGTTTGAGACGCTAGCCAAAGCCGAACGTTCGCACGCTAACCGTTTTCAGAAGGCACTTGAAGCGTTCTAGAACCCGTTACCTATGAGAATGGCGATGGGCGTTCTCAATGTGTGCCTAATTGACCTAGTTCGCCGTCAGCCTGACGGCGAACTTTTTCCTACTACTTGTTCGTAAGAAATCATGGCTGTTCGCGAAGGAAATCTACAAGCGCCGAAACGCGAGCCTATTGATTGGCAAGCGCCGGAATTCACGGATGGAGATGCCGTAGACGAAGAACTCGCTCGAGTATTCGATGTTTGCCACACATGTCGCCGCTGCGTCAATTTATGCAACGCTTTTCCTACTTTATTCGACCTGATTGACGACTCGCCCACATTTGAAGTCGATGGCGTCGACAAAGCCGACTTTCGCAAAGTAACCGATGCGTGTTATCTTTGCGATATCTGCGCCGAAACAAAATGTCCTTACTTACCACCCCATCAATTTGCCGTTGATTTTCCGCATCTTATGCTACGCGCTAAAGCGCGCTACTTGAACGAGTCGAAATCGCCGTGGCACACTCGTCTTTTGACGAGCACTGAGTCTTTGTTCTCGCTGGCAGCACAGCCGGGAATCGCCTCTATGGCGAACGCCGCTCTCGAATCGAATCGACTACGGCAACTAGGGGAAAAAACTGCTCAGATTCACGCGGACGCACCGATTCCAAAATTCCATGCTAGCACCGCGAAGCGCCGCCTGTTAGATGACTATCCAGGTGATGCCGTAGAAGCCGGCCGCACGACCGGCAAGGTTGCGATTTACGTCACGTGCTATGGGGATGCTTTCGACCCCCTCACAGTTGAAGCATTAGTGAAGGTATTAACGCACAACGGTATCCGAGTTAAGGTGTTGAAAGAAGCACATTGTTGTGGAATGCCTAAGCTCGAGCTCGGCGATATTGAAACCGTCGTAAAAAACTACGAGAGAAACCGAGCTGTTTTCTTAGAAGCGGTGGCAGATGGGTTCGATCTCATGTCTATCGTTCCATCCTGCACACTCATGTATCGGCAGGAAATGCCTCTGCTATTGCCTACCGATGAAGACGTTAAGACAGTCTCGGCACACTTCTTTGACCCATTTGAATACCTGTGGCTGCGCCATCAAGCTGATCTTTTAGAACTTAACTTTAAGCAGTCACTCGGTAATGTGACCTATCACGCTGCATGCCATCAACGAGTTCAGAACTTCGGCCGCAGGACACAAGATATACTCTCGTTAATTCCAGAAACCGACGTGGCGATTATTGAGCGTTGCTCGGGCCATGGTGGTACGTATGCAATCCGCAAACTCACGTACGAATCAGCAATGAAAATTGGGCGTCCTGCCAGTCGTGCAGTTCAAGACGCGAAACCGGATACATTTGGTTCCGATTGCCCTATCGCGGGACGATTGATCGCGCACGGTATTAATGGTGAACAAACAGTCGAGCATCCCATCCAAATGCTCGCGCGCGCGTACGGTCTAACTTAATGCAGAAACTTCAACGCGAAGACATTTTAGGCCTTGAAACCTACGCAGAACGTCGCCCTGCGATTCGTCAACGCATGATCGCGCACAAAAAAAAACGTCGACTGGCCATGGGATCGCATGTGACATTTCAATTCGAAGATCGCGAAACCATGCAATATCAAATTCAGGAAATGTTGCGCGCAGAGCGCATCTTCGATCGCGAAGCTATCCAAGAAGAAATTGATACGTACAACGAACTCATACCTGACGGTACGAACTGGAAGGCAACGCTGTTATTCGAGTTTGAAGATGTGTCGGTTCGCGAACGCGAGCTGACGAAGTTGGTAGGTATTGAAGAGCAAATTTACGTTACGGTGGGCAATGGCGCACGCCTTAAAGTACACGTGAACGATGATATGCCGCGAAGCAACGAGACGAAGACCGCTGCAGTACATTTTCTGCGGTTCGAGTTTTCCAGCGTAGAGATCAACGCAATGCACGAGGGAGCGGCCATAGTCGTCGAGTTCGACCACCCCTTGATGCCCTTTCGAACCACGATGTCGAAGGCGTTACGAACCGAGCTCATTCGAGACTTCGACCATTGAATCAGGTACATTGAGAGTCGCCCTCTCTCATCAAGATATATTCATTGAAAGAAGCTGTTGGAAAAGCACAGAATCCGCTGGTTCGGATACTCTATCTCAATGCAACTCATCGAAATATAAGAATATATGAAATTGATCTTTCGTCAAATCAAGATAGCTGAGGAGCTTTCCGACAGGCTCAAAGGCGATATCTATGAATGCAGATAGCGTGCAGCAAATATCTTCAACTGTACTGAGCAAAGGTTTTCATGCAGCTAAAAAAAGTCTAACCGGTGCGGAAGAACTAGCATTCGCCGATCTCGTTGAGGATATTCGTGTCTGGGATACTCAACCCGAACATCGCACGGGCACGGTCGGAGATCAACGCACATCCGAGGCATTGGTAAGCCGGTTAGCTGCATCTCAAGTAACTGCGAAAACGATTCAGTTTCCGTTCCAACGTCGAGTACCCACCGAAGCGTGGGTTGAGATCAATGGACAACGCCTCAATGGAATTCCTTTATTCGACGGCGGCGAAACCAACGGGACGCTTGAAGGTACGCTCGCCAATTTTGGTGAAGAAGGTACGATAGGGGTTGGTTCGGCAGCTATGGGCGGAAAATCACAAGACCATCAATTACCACGCCACCTCATGGGCTCAACCTACCGAGCCTTGATTGGCATCTCTCGCAATACCACGCCAGGCATTACCATGCTCAATGCCGATTCGTTTAAGTCGCCGCACCGCGTGCCGGCACTGCTCCTTGATAGGGAATATGAAGCGCAGCTCAAGGCTTGCGCTGATCAAGGAACGAAAGCGAAACTTCGCGTTGACTTTCAAATCGAACGAACAATTGCAACCAATGTCGAGCTACACATCGCGGGACACGATTCGGACCTTGCCCCATTGGTAGTAATGACGCCCAAGAGTTCATGGTGGACGAGTACAGCTGAACGATGCGGCGGTATCGCAGCATGGCTGGCTGCAGCACGAGAACTCGCTGCGCATCGTCCACGACGCGACGTTATTTTTACCGCTAACACTGGTCATGAACTCGGTCATGTGGGGCTAGAGTACTTTCTCGACCAACACGCTAACTTAGCAACCAACGCGCACGCGTGGGTACATTTGGGTGCTAACTTCGCAGCAAAGGGTTGCCGGATCCGAGCGCAGTATGCTAACGATCGAATGAAATTAGCGCTCTTTACATCACTAGAAGCCCACAACGTGGAAGTTGCAGATGAAATTGACGGCTCTATTCGCCCGGGCGGTGAAGCTCGTAATATCTTTGATGCTGGTGGGACATATGTCTCGTTATTAGGATCGAACGATCTGTTTCACCATCCAGACGACCGCATGACCAACAATGTCGACCTAGATGCTGCGATGCGAACTAGGAATGTCGCAGTTGATCTTGTTAAAAGTTTAAGCGAATAACGAGGCCATTGGGAGACTTACTCACATTAGTCTGGCACGAGATCCTAGCTTCTTACCTAACGCGAAACCAGCCATCGCGACAGCGGGATGTCGGGTGAATGCAAGCCCAATCGCCGCACAAGCGATTCCAGCTATCCAACCACGCAATTGCGGACTCGTCGCTTCATTTTTCGTTGCCCGCGTAACGAGATGTTCGCAGTTGTTCGTAAAAGGGTTATAGGGATCACAATCATTTAGGTCCAGGTTTGCCAAGGTTCGATCCCGCACCTCCTGTCGATGATTGGACGCATAGACTTTCTTGTTCTTGCTGAATTCGCCCATCGTCGACCGATGACGACCTTTAAAGGGGGTTATGTGAAGGACCGAGCTATCTTCTAGCAGAATCCCGTGATGCATAAATACACCTTTACGTCGCGAGACAATATCACCTGGTTGCAATGTGCTCAGCTCCTACGCCGAAATTGGTCATTTTTGGCTTCTCTCAGGGCTTTAGACAACCGCGCACGAAAGTAATTCTTACTATATCAAAACCATGATCTTGCAATATGCCATGTCATGTTGATCGAACACCTAGAATTTTTCGCGGGTACTTAGCTGTAGGGTGACCCATCTTTGTGTAAGAAACCGTCATTGTGACTCTTGATTTGCATATCTATGTCAGAATAGTCCACTTGATCGCCTTCGCGCCGACTGCCAATTTCTAGATAAACCACATCCCGGTCGGTGTGATTTACGAGATGATGACCGTTTGCGTCTCCCGCCTTGAATCCCACGCATAGACCCGGTTTTAGCTCATCTTCACCCGCATCGGTCACAAGCGTCGGGTTGCCTTGCAAAATGTATATAAACTCGTCTTCAATGGAATGCCAGTGGCGGTGCGAAGACCATGCGCCAGCCGGCAGTCTCACAATATTCACGCCGAAATCAGATAAATCGAACGCATCCCCTAAAATTCGCTTTTCACGGTTTACGCAGGGTCTTGAATGTGGATATGGATAGCCGCTTCCGATATGTACGGGCAGTGATTTCGGTTCGATAGCTAAAAGTCTTGTTTTCGCCATGCAGGGCTTCAGTTAAATGGTTAATCAGGCGAATTATAAATAGCATTCTATGTAGGATGGCGTTCCTTGGCATGTGCGCCGCTCATTTCTGATTCGCCCAGCCAATTTTCGACCCAATAATCTGCAGTCCTGAGCTTTACATGTTTTCGCCCCGAATGTCTATCGGCACAATGAGGTGATCATGAGATTTACCGAATACCATGATGAAGTGCTCACATCTTTGATGGCCATTGGACGCGAGCAGCTTGCTCAAGCGGCAGCGAGAGATCGGAGATCTGAATTAGTTTATGCTGGCGTAACCGTGCCAGAGCGGCGCAAATTAAGCCGGACTGGATTTTCGTTTTACGATCAATCGGATCACCGGATTCTGGCAATCTGGGACGATTTGTTTATGTACTCGAACAACGGTGACGTGCTCTTCTGTGCCTTGGATTACCTTCGCTTACGCGTACGCCAACATGCGCCACCGTATCTCTGGCCAACAATTAAAAATTGGGTGCAACGCGTCGAAAATTGGGCGCACGCAGACGACATGAGTTGGGTATTCTCTTACGTCTTAGAAGCGAACCTTGAACAGGTCTTTCCAACGCTACAAGAATGGAACCTAGCACAAGAACTATGGCCTAAGAGAATCTCCATCGTAAGCCTTATTCACTATACGGGTAAGAACTCAGCGTTTCTACCACCTGAGGTAGTGCTGCCCATGGTTGAACGTTGTGTGGGAGATCATCGACGCTATATGCAATTAGCCGCGGGTTGGGTTTTGCGAGAAATGTCTCGAAAATATCCAGATGCCATCGTGTCATTTTTGACCGAACACCTAACTCGCATCGGTAGCGTCGCACTGACACGCGCGACAGCACGAATGGGAAAAAGTCATCAACGAGCATGGCGAGAACGACGAAAGCGCGCGATCAGTTAGGATATTGGGTCCAGCCGGGCGCGGTTGAACGCAAAAGTAATGAGCGACCTTCCTATTCCAACCAGTAAAGAAGATCTCACCCAAGCATGGTTGACGCAAGCGCTTCAATATACAAGCGGCATGTTAAAAGACCCCGTATACGATATTGATGTCGAAACCATCGGTACGGGGATTGGACTCATAGGCGGGTTGTATCGCTGCACTATTCATTACTCACCCTCATCGCAAATTGACTCAACCTCAATCGTCGTCAAGATTCGTACCGACGACCCGCAAAGTCTTAAGGTCGCCAAAACTTTTCTCCTGTACCAGAAGGAAGTTGCGTTCTACCGGAACATCGCATCGTTGGCATCAATGCGCGTACCGAAGGTGTATTACTCGGACTTCGACCCAAAGAGTCATGATTTTGTACTCTTGCTTGAAGATTTAAAAGACTTACAGGTTTGTAGTCAGTTGCGTGGCGGTACTGCAGAACAAGGCAAACTCGCTATCCGCCACCTTGCAAAGCTACATGCTCAATTTTGGCAGAAGGAACGCGAGCCGCCCTTAAACACCTATTTTTCACTCGTTAAGCCAAGTTTTACTATAAAGATACACATAGGATTTCGTCATTGCGTTACAAAAGTACTTGATATATTTGATGCCGATCTTTCCCCTGACAGCAAAGATCTAATTCGTGCTTTCGGCGATACTCTCGCCGGACACTATCGCGAAATTGGTCAGGGTCCTAAAACGCTCAACCACGGCGACTATCGTATTGACAACATGTTTTTCAATGGACAGGGTAATAATGAACTCGTCGTCATTGATTGGCAAACCAACGGGATCGGCGTCGGCATGTCCGATGTCTCCTATTTCATGGCTGGTAGTTTGGAACCTGAAGTTCGCCGTCGAATCGAACGTGAGATCGTCTCGGAATACCACGAAATCACGTATAGAGATGGTGGCGCACAATGGAGTCTAGATGAATGTTGGCATGCATACCGTAAAAGTTACGTAACCGCTATGACCGTACCTGTGATAGCTGCAGGGCAGTTGTCTCTTGATAACGAAAGGGCATTCGAATTAGTTCAAAAGGGATTAAAACGGATGAACGCAGCGATCGAAGAATTAGATGTTGCCGAGTTCATGCCGCAACGACGGTCAATCTGGTCACTCTCAGGTTTTCAGTCTGCGCTAGCCAACCGAATGGAGAAACTCGCAACAACAAACAGTATGTAAGGGCCTATTAATCAACCGGCTATCGACTTTTAGGACGCTCTCTTGATGCTTGTATAGACTTCAATATAAGGTTCATTGGAACTAACGACATCAGTGAAATGAAGAATGAATGTTAGCGAGCACGCGATCCTCGCCGTGCATGCGCGAACCAGCCTTCACTCAAGTCCGCGGATTGCCTCAATAGCCGCGAATAAATACGAACGATCCTTGAGTTCCCCAAGGCAATCCCCGTAGGTTAATTCAGAGGTGAAATCAAACTTCGGACGAAACACCCATCCAATTCGCCCATTCATACGATGATGTACACGCTTCAACACATTACGATTCAACCCCGTATGGTTTTCAAACGTATACTCAACCTTAAATTCTGAAATCCTAACACCAAAATAGACTCGCACGCCTCGGTCTAGCATCAAATTCAAATTCGTCAAACGTCTCAATGTTGGATCAACATCGAATTCGATAACCATTTGTTTCTCGTTTAGTATGCGATCTTCAGGGGCCATTTTCTCAAACAGAAGTGCCGATGGTCTGGCAGTGAAAGATATATTCGCACTGTTACGTGTTAAAACGCGAACCGTGCTCAGATTGATAGGAATAATTCGAGGAATCAATTGTTCCTCGCCCAGTGGATACGGATACTCTGTGTATTCGCCAGTCATCTTCTCCCATTTCGTCACGCTATCGTCACGCATCTCGTCCACTAACATACCCAATTTGGGATCAAATTGACGGCGTTCCCGAACGTCATGTTTTCTGAAAAAAGCAGCTAAATGGCCTTCTGTAACTACCTTGACGACACAACTGTCATGAACTTCAATCGCGCTGGTTCGAAGGGCTTCTTTTAGTAAATCTTGATCGCCTTGTTTCAGATGCGCTAGGCTGAATTCACTATCAGCAATTTGCAACAATAATTCCTTTTGTAGCATCGAACCATGACGGAAAGTAGATGGTTGACCAAAACTGAACGCATTGGATGGAGCAGCCTCGTCACTCATATTTCCCGTCGCGCTTAGAACGCCAACAAACAATAAAAACCTACGAAACAACTTGAACGCCACGAAAGAACCAACTCGTTACCTTTTGCGGCAACCACCAACAAACTTAGACACTTTTTAGTGCATAAAGTCGTGCAGCGAATTTCAGAAGTCATAAAGTAGGTGGGTCGGATGAAAACGCAGCGCTGGCAGCAATTGTCTTAGTCAATAAACTCTTTGTTGGCATGGTAGCTAAATTCGAAAGGTCTCCTAAAATAACGTACACTCTCCTTAGAGTTCCATAAACCTGAGCGATGCACAACCAAGACACGATTATTAGCAATACACCCCAAGATTCTCAGTTAACCAATAATCCGCTGTACCTACAGCGAACCGAACGCGCCAAAGCCGACAAGCCACCTTCACAAGGTACACCCCTTGGTGTGGTCGCAGCATCTCGTTTCCCAAATTCCAAGAGTCGAAAGGAGATGGCAGAAGGTATTCAAGCCCTAGGAGCCTGCGCCGTAGAAACTGAATACGGGATAATACACATATAGCGCATGGAGTCTTCGAGATGCCGACGACGTTTCGCCCGTATTGTCCGGATCAACGTATGTTGTTGCCGCCGGATCTAAAGGATTGGCTGCCGGAGGGTCATTTGGCGCACCATGTCAGCGATCTGGTGGACGGTTTGGATTTGAGTGCGTTGTATGCGCCGTATGAAGGCGATGGTCGTCGCAAGTCGCCCTACGAACCGCGCATGATGTTGAAGGTGCTGATCTACGGGTATGCGACGAGCACGTTTTCCTCCCGCGGTCTGGCGCGCAAGATGGAGGAAGACGTGGCGTATCGGTTCCTGGGGGCGGGGAACTTTCCGAACCATCGGACGATCTGCGAGTTCCGCCACCGTCATCTGGCGGACTTCAAGCGGCTGTTTGTGGAGGTGGTGCGGTTGGCGTCCGAGTTGGGCGTGGCGAACTTTGGCAAGTTGGCGATTGACGGGACCAAGGTGCGTGCGAACGCATCCAAACGGAAGGCGATGAGTTACGCGCGCATGCAGGAGGAAGAACGTCGTTTACAGGCGGAGATCGAGTTGTTGCTGGAGCAGGCGCAAACCGTTGACGAGGCGGAGGACGAACGTTGGGGTCCGGCGTCTCGGGGCGACGAGTTGCCGGCTGAATTGCGTCGTCGCGAGGATCGGTTGGACGCGATCCGGGAAGCGAAGGCTCGTCTTGAGGCGCGTGCGCGTGAGGCGGATGAGGCGCGTGGTCGGCAGCCCGGGGACGAAGAGCGCGACCCGACGCGTGGGCGTGGCAACAAGCGTGCGTATGGGGAGCCGGAGGAGAAGTCGCAGGACAATTTCACCGACCCGGAAAGTCGCATCATGAAGACCTCGACGGAAGGCTTCCAACAGTGCTACAACGCCCAGGTGGCGGTGGATGGCGAGCACCAGATGATCGTCTCGGCGGAGGTGTCGTCGAATCCTAACGACCAGGGGCAATTGACCAAGCCGTTGGATGCATTGCAAGCGGTTCATGGCAAGCGTCCGGAGACGGTGCTGGCCGATGCGGGTTATTGCAACGAGGCGGATCTCGAGGAACTGGAGGCGCGTGGGGTGGACGGCTATGTGGCGTTGGGTCGAGAGGGCCGGCGCCAGGCCGCGGTTGACGCGCGCAAGTATCCGGCGCGGGCACGCATGGCAAAAAAGCTGGCGACCAAGGCTGGCCGTGCGCAATATGCTGAGCGTAAATGGCTTGTCGAGGCGCCGATCGGATGGATCAAGCAAGCACTAGGATTTCGACGGTTCAGCCTGCGTGGGCTTGACAACGTGCGCGGCGAGTGGGACTTGGTGTGCCTGGCGTTGAATATCAAGCGGATGCGTGGATGTCTTGCAGCCACATGACCGGGATTGACCTGGATGCGTCGACTATGGGGCTCATCAAGGGCTGATTTTAGGGTCCAAGGCCGATTCAGGCTGCTTTGAGGCGCCGGATCACCATGCCCTGGCCTGAAGCCTGACGATGCTCGCACAAAGATGTCGCATGTCTGCGACTCCGGACGATTCACCAAGTCGCATGCTTTCTTACAGCGCAGGCTCCTAGACAACACGTTAGTGGCTGGCTCATTCGGAACAGTGTGGTACAAGCCCGTCACCGTTTGCGGAATCGACTTAAAACTCGAACCACTGCAACCGAGTATAGGGACGGCGGTACACGGAATCAACCTAGCCACCGATCTTGAAGACCCAGAGATGATCACCTTTCTTCGCAAACTTTGGCTTGATCGGCGCGTCCTTGCATTTCGCGATCAAGGTCACCTTACCCGCAAACAAATGGTCAATTTCGTCGAATTTTTTGGCGTCGTTGGTATGCCGTTCGGTGAGAAAGACCATGTGCCAAATTCACCGTATGACCTGAATCAGCAAGTCAAAGTCAAAGACATCCCGAACATGCTGGTGTTACCATCAGATGCTGCTGTGCCGAATGCTGCGAGCGGGTGGCACGCAGATGCCACATGGCAGCGTAAACCGCCGATGGCATCTGTATTGATGTGCCGAGAAGCACCACCTATTGGCGGTGATACTTGCTTTTGCGATTGCTACAGTATGTGGGAAGGTCTATCTAAAGCAACCAAAGAACGCGTTGAGCACTTAAGAGCAGTGCACATAGGAGGGATTGGTCACCAAATGGACGGTAAGACACCCATTTCGGTCCATCCTGTCGCTCGCACTCATCCTGAAACCTTGCGAACGACCCTGTACGTTCAGCAAGGATTTGTACGCAAGTTTGCAGACGAACACAACATACCCGAAGATGAACAACGCGCACTGTTATGGGAAATGAAATTACAAGAAGGCCGACCTGAATACACATGCCGGTTGAAATGGGAACCAGGTACGATCGCTATGTGGGACAATCGATGCGTCTTACACACAGCTAGTGGAGATTTTTGGCCGCACAGACGTTTCATGGAACGTTTAACAATCCTGGACCGTAACAAAGATAGAAGGATACCCTATTACAATCCTCCTAGGGACAATATTTCATTAGATTCAGATCTTAAACTAAATATTCCTAAATAATAATGCTGATTGAACCTCATTCTTTCGACTAGCTTCACTCCGAGTCGGTGTACCATTAATACTAAGCGCACAGAAAGTCACCATAGATCTCGCTATACAGCTTCACCTTTGACACATCTTGTAAAACTACTCATGGTTATTACTGTGCCTTTTAGTCACACCCTCATCTTGAGCACTACGGAACTCTCTCTAATCACACTAGGATCTATTGTTTGCACTGAAAACAGATCCAGAATGACCCAAGTTTCGTGCGAAGAATTCCTATTCCGTAAATCCCTCCGTGCCCGAAGGTACTTGTACTTCTTATTGTCATTGGCAAAGCCCAGCTCATATAGAAGACATCACACTACGACTGCATAGCTACTTACTGTATAGATATCGGGTGAACACAAGCGGTAGCGATCTTGTGGTTGTGGCATAGCACGAAAACTTGCACCTCTACCAAGCCCTTGGTGTTGTCACGGCATAAAAAACCCCGGCACGCTCGCGCGTACCGGGGCTGGAGAAGAGCGCGCAACGATGGCAGCGCCATCGTCACGCGGGGTCTGTCAGCTTAGAAACGCATCGTCGCGTGTAAGCCGACTTGACTATGACTGACGCCCGGACGCTCGTCCACGCGTCCAGCGGCCAGACGGACATCCAGATCCTTCGCCTGGCGCACCCATGGCCGCACGCTCGCGCCGACCAGCAGCTCGCGCCGGGTCCCATCGCTCATGCGCACATCCACGAACGGCGTCAACAGATAGCGTTCGCGCGCCACTAGCAGACCGTAGCCCAGCTGGGTTTCCAGCGACGCCTGCGCCCCGCCGTTGGCCATGCCCGTCAGCACCCCGTAGGACTGCCCGACGCGGAGGGTATCTTCCCACAAGATCCCGGTACCCACCGCATCCGCGCCCCAACGCGGCGCGATCGTGACCGACACGCCCGTCGCCTGCGCCGACGGATTCAACGTCGCCAGCAGGCTGAAGCCCGACTCGCGATAGTCGTCCGCACCGTGCAGCGCCAACGTGCGTCCCTGCGCTTCCAGCGTGAACGCCGCGGTCGTCATGCGGATACCGCCAGCCAGTTCCAGGCCCGAACCCGTCTCGCCGTCACCGCCGTCCGTGCGCACGTTCACTTGCCCGAACGGTTCCAGCATGCCGCCTTCACCCGTATCCGTCGAGAACGAGCCCTCAAGGCCGAGACGCAGACGATGCACATCTGTCGCCAGACCATCCGCCGCACCTACGCCTTGATCCGTCTCCAACGACGCCAGCGCCGCATCCCCGCGCAACGCCAGGTCGAACCGACCGACCCGCGTCAAGGCCTGCTCACCGCCAACCATCGCCAGCTGCGACCGTAAATTGCTGCCCGAGGTAGTCGTCGTGCCCGCCACCGTCGTATCCAGGTCACCGCGACCGAAACCGGCCACGCCCCACAGCGACATGCGCTCACTCGGGCGGTAACTCGCATACGGCAGCACCGTCGTCAACTGCATGTCCATGGTCTGTGACGCCGTGCCCCAGGCGTAATCGGAGTCGCCGCCCTGGCGCGCCACGGCCAACCCCAGCAACCAGCACTCGGCTACCGCGACATCCGCACCCAGATAGACGCTCGTCGCCGTGCCGTCGTAGCCACTACCTTCGTAAGCCTGACGGTCCACATCGCCCCACACCGACCACCTGGAGGCATCCTCACTTGACCCCAGATTCAACGCAAAGCGTTGACCAAACTGCGACTGCAACTGGTCCATACCGCTCGCACCCAACGCGGCGCCAGCCATGGGGTTGCCGCCTGCCAGCACGCCGGTTGATCCCGGGGTATTGACCGCATGCACCAGCTGCCAGGCTGCCGCACCCTGCGCCGCAACCGTACGCGAGGCTGCCGCAGGATCCCGCGGCGCCCACTCGTCCAACCACGCATCCAGCGTCAGATCCGCACTGCGCGCGTCCGTCGTGAGACGCGCGCCCACGCTGGATGACGCACTCGCCAACAACGCCCGACCAAATCCGGCAAGCGATTGCGCCGCCACGGCCTTCAGGGCCCCATCGCCCACCGTGACCGACCCCGTCACCGTCGCCTCGCCACCATGCGGGTCCGTCGCCGTGATCGTGAGCGAAGTCGTCCCGCGCGAGATCGGACTCACCCGCGCCTGCGTCCCTGTCAGCGCCGCCGCCGCAATCCCCGCATCCGCCGTCGCCACCGTGTACGTCAACGGATCACCATCGTCGCTAAACAAACCCTCGATCGTGGGCGTGGCTACCGCACCGCCCACTTCCAGAACCAGCGGACTGAGCGCATTGGCAACTTGCGGCGCCACATTCGCCACCGTCACCCGCACCTCGTCCATGACGTGCCCGCCGTCCATATCCGTCGCCGTCAACGTCAACACCGTCTCGCCCACGGCCAGACCGCGCAACGTCAACCGATGGTCCGCACCCAGCGTGGCCGCCACCAGCGTCGCCTCGGCTGTCGTCACCGTCACCGTCAACGGCTCATCCGTATCCGGATCGCTGAATGCGCCGCTCACGTCAAGCGCCACATCCGCCACCCGCGTGATCGTTTGATCCATCACCGCCGCCGCCACCACCGGCGCCACATTCAACACCGTCACCTCGAACGTGTCCGTCACACTCGCTCCGTTCGCGTCCGTCGCCGTCAACATCACCTCGGTCGCACCGACCGCCCGCGCCGTCACCGTCAACTGGCTCTCCTGCAGCATCGCCTCGGCCACGCCGCTGTCCGCGGTCATGACCGTCAAGGTCAGCGTCGACGATCCGTCGTCCGCATCCTGGAAGGTCGGCGCCACATCCAGGGTCAGCGGCGCACGCCGATCCATCTCCTGATCAACCAACGCCTGGGCCACTTCCGGCGCCACATTCTCTACCGTCGTCATAAACGTCGTCGACACCGTGTCGCCATCCACATCCAGCGCCGTCAACGTCAAGGTCGTTGACCCCACGGCCAGACCCCGCAGCGTCAACATCCCCTCGCGCAACGCCGCTTCCACGATGCCGCCGTCCGCCGCCGCGACCGTCACGATCACTGGCGCATCCGTATCGGGGTCATGAAAGGTCCCGCTCACATCCAGGGTTAGGTCCGCCACCCGCGTCGTCGTTTGATCCGCCACCGCTTCGGCCACCACCGGCGCGATATTCGCCACCGTTACCTCGAACGCGGTCGCAATCGTATCACCCTGATCATCCATCGCCGTCACCGTGACCGTCGTCGTGCCGACCGCCAGCGCCTGCAGCGTCAACGCCGCCCCAGCCACCACCGCATCAACCACCGAGCCATCAGCCACCATCGCCGTGAGCGTCCGAATCTCACCGTCGTCGTCCATGAACGTCCCCGTCAGGTCGAGCCCCAACGGCGCCCGCCGATCGAAGGTTCGATCCGTCAGCCCCTGCGCCACGGTCGGCGTGACGTTCTCGACCGCCACGACAAACTCGTGCGCCGCCGTCCCGCCATCCACATCGGTCGCCACGACCGTCACCGTCGTCGACCCCACATGAAGACCTTCCACCGTGAGCTGATGCCCCGCCACAGCCGCCGTCGCCACCATCGGGTCGGCCACCGCCACCGTCAGCGCCAACGGCTCGTCCGTATCCGGATCCCGGAATAGCGAGCCCGCGTCATACATCAGGTCATGGATGCGGGTGAGGGTTTGGGGACCCACCGCCGTCGCCACCACCGGGTCGACGTTGACCACCGCGACCGTCACGGTCGTCATCGCCCGACCGCCGTCATGGTCCGTCGCGTGCACGGTCACGGCGGTTTCGCCCACCGCCAACCCCGTCAGCGTCAGCAGACCGTCCGCCAGGTCGATCGCGCCGACCGCCACGATACGCTCATCCGCTGCCGTCGCTTCCAGCGTCGCCAACTCGCCGTCCGTGTCCACAAAGGTGTCACTGACATCCACTACCAGCGGGTCAAGTCGATCAAGCGCTTGCGGCGCCACCTCCATGGCCACCGTCGGCGCCACATTGACCACCGTCGCCATCAGCGTCGAGGTCGCCGTCGCCCCGTGCGGATCCGTCGCCGTCAGCCGGATGTCCACCTCGCCCAGCGCCACGCCCGCCAGCGTCAACGTCGTGCCAGCCACCGTGGCCGTCGCGCGGGCCGCGCCCTCGCCTACCGGCGTCGCCGTGATGACCAGGCCGTCCGCGCCGTCGTCCGTATCGGTGAACAGCCCGCCGAGATCCACCGCCTGCGGCGTCACGCGATCCAGCGTCCGCGCCGCCAACGGCTGCGCTTCCGCCGGCGCCGCATTCACCGTGATGGCCTGGCTCACCGAGGTCTTGTTGCCCGCCTCATCCGTCGCCGTCAACGTCAGCGTCGCCATCCCCGAGGCCCGACCCACCAACGTCGCCGTCGCGCCATCATTGGTCACCACCACCAGCAACACATCTTCGTCCGACGTCATCGCCTGCGGCAGGCCGACCATATCGCCTTCATCCGGATCCGTAAACAACCCCGACAAGGCTAGATCGAACGTCGACCCGACATTCACCGTGTCCGCCGCCGGCAGCCGTGCCATGAACGCATCCTTGTCCGCCACCGGCGGCCGATTCGTCGTCACCTTCACCATGAACTTCAATGTGACCGTGCCGCCCTCGCCATCGTCCGCCGTCAACGTGATCGTCGCCATCCCTTCGCTCAGACCCCGGATCGTCACCCGATCCAGACCGCTCACCATCACCGTGGCTACCTGCTTCATGGAGGAGGCAGCATCCACTTTCAACCGATCACCATCCTCGTCCGTGAAATAACCGCCGACCGCCAGCGTCAGCGAACCATCCACCGCCACTGCCTGCTCCGCAATCGTCATCGGCTCCCCGGCCGCATCCAGCTTCACCATCGGCACGTCGTTCACGTCGGTCACGATCACATGCACCTGTACCGTGCCACTCTCGTCCCATCCGTCGTCCAGCGTCAACGTCAACGTATGACGATCCTGCTGTTCCGCATTCAGCCGCGCCTTCGTCCGCAACCCCAACTCGCTCGCCACCTTGCGACAGTGCTTGCTCACCGTCATCTTCAATGGCAGCGCACAGAGACTGCTCTCGCCGCCGTCAATCTTGCCGTTCTCGTTCGCATCCACACGACCCACGCGCACCGCCTCGAACAACTCGCTGTCCACCGTCGCCTGCACCTCGTCCGCCGAGTCCGCATCCAGGTAGGTGATCGCCGTCGCCAGGAACGTCCCCACCGGCGCATCCTCCGCCACGCTCATGCCGAACGACCGCACCCCCGCCGGCTCGAAACTCGGCGCTGCATTCGTCGCCCGTACCTTCAGCGTGAACATCGCATCCTTCGACAACTTGCCGTCCGACGCCGTCACCGTGATGGTGTACGTCTTTTCCGCGGTCGCCGTCGCCCCCTTGCCCGTCAAAATCAGGTCGCGACCTTCGATCTTCACCAGATCCTCGCGCAGGTTCGAATACGCGCTGAACGTCAGCGGATCACCTTCCGGATCGATGAACAGACTCGCCAGCTCGATCGGATCCGACTTCTCGTCGTTCGTCAGCCGGACCGTCCCCAGCGCCTTCACCGCCTCCGTATCGGTCTCCAGTTCGTTCACGTCCTTCACCGTCACCGTGATCGGGATCGTCACCGTGTCATACCCGTCGCTCGCCTGCAACCGCACCGTCGCCATCTTCCCCGCCGGCAACTTCTCGTAATCCACGAGCGCGCCCGTCAACGACACGTTCCCCGAGTTGTCCTTGTATTTCCAGCAACTGCCGCCATCCGTCAGCGTGTACGTCGCATACTTCTTCACCGGACACGGCGTCCCCATCACTTTGTAGTGCACGTCGGTGTCGTGGGTGTCCAGATCTCCCGCATTCCAGTCGTCCGCCGTCGCGGCCGTCGTCCCCGGCACCACCGACGCCACCAACGCGTCCTCACCCGTGCCTTCGTTCACCGTCGTGCGGAAACCCACCGAGCCGCCCGCAAACGCCGGCGGGTTGTTCACCCCTTTCTTCACGATCACCGTAATCTTCGCATAGATAGGGGACATCCTTGCAGGGACGACCGCGCCAGCCTCGTCGAGTCCGCTACCCAACTGCGTGTACACCTGCGCGAGATACGTGCCCTGGGTAGTCTGGTCATACGCCGTCAGGATGAGGCGCGCTCCCTGGGAACTCACCTTCACCACATGCTGACCCGGATGCGGCGTGGGGTCGCCCAGGGCTACATTGGAAAGTACACAGTACAAGTTTCCGTCCGCTGCATTTTGAAATGCCCGCGTGCCAGGTAGCGCATATCCTCTGGTCGCCCCTTGTCCTACAAGCCCCGTGGGCGCAGCACTCGAATGAATCTGGCTATCGACTCCAGGGGTATTGGCCGTGCGATTGTCGCACACGACACTGGGTTCCTTGAGCAGCAGTTCTTGAGGCGACGCGTCCAGATCGCGAAACATCCGGTTCAAGCTGATCGAGGTCGATTCGCCCGCGTTCAGGTACACCCGGGACGCGCCTGGCGGTTGCAAGTCATCGCCACTACGATCGGTGCCGCTTTGGTTATAGATAAACGGCTTCAACACGACCGGACCTTCGTTCACATCGTTGAGGTTCAACGTCAACGTCAAGGTATCCACCACTTTATCGCCCTTGTGTGCCTGGACCGTGATCACGTACTTCGAGGACGTCTCATAATCCAATATCGTATCGGCTTTCATCTGCACGTGTCCGCCCGTCGCGCCATTCGTGCCGTCATTCGCACTCTTGGACGTCATGCTCTTGCAATTCTTCGTCCCCGTGAGGGCAAACATGTCACTGGACTTGCCCGCAGCATCTTTCACCATGACCGTATAGCAAGCGCCCGTCAAGGCCGGCGTCGTCCGCGCCGCGTCAATTTCACGGTTGAGCAAGCTATTCGCGGCACCGTTCGTACTGCTATTCGTCCCCGTGCCACCCGAAGTATGACCATGCTCGCCACCCGTGCGCGCCGGATTGCGCACATAGGGGCCAGTAGCTCCCGGGTGAGAGGCAAGAAAATACACGCCTTCGTCAAACGACACACTCACCGCATCCGCCTCGAAGGCCTCCTCGGCCAATGCCTGACTTCCACACCATGCGGTGAGTAGCGCGACCAATAAACTGCCGCCAAAACGGCGGCATCGCGTCGTGTTGTGAACCATCGTCCCTTCTCCTTTCTCAGTATCGGGTTCGATTCGTGACCTACGGACTGCTCGACAACGAGCAGCGCCTAACTTGAAACCATGCAAGGGATCTCTCCTCCAGTGACCAATGCCTTACCCTGGAATGCTGCCACGCGAATCAACCTATCCTGAACCTTCACGCGACGTAAAGATCGTCTATTTAGGTAGGTAGAACCGTGAAGGGCTCGTCTGTTACATAGGCGTACCCCCCCCCCTCGATTTTTATCAAGATTGGGCCAAGCCCTCGTGTGCGACACGTCGTCGCCACATCAGGCATTACGGGGTAGGTTGGTGACATGGGAACTAGAGGGACACGAACTGACACAACGATGCTCGCGGCCAACAAACTCCCTATCCAACGTAAGAAAAAGAATTTTACCACACTACCATCACGTGGACCGAGGATACGGCAACCATCCGCCTCTCATCTTCACTTGACGCCTGAAGCACAACATGGCAGTAACACACATATACAGGCCTAACAACACGCACACATCGCTAGGGTCATGCATCTTCAATTCATAGGGTTCATGTCAGTATGGCGGCTACTTATGGCATGCCACCTGGATTGACTTTACATGACCAATGGCACCATGTCAGCTATCACTTGACAACATCACTCTGGCGTATGAGACCCCAAGATAATTTTGTACCATGGCTGGTTTTACTAGAAAAGAAAAGCTGAGCACCACCGCCAGCTACTCCAAACATAGATAGATCTGCTTTCGACAAATCTAATATCTAGTCCACCGGCAATACATCTAGCATATAACCAATTGCATCGTCGAGCTGCGCTTCGGAGCAACTCAAACACAGTCCTTTCTTCGGCATCGCCGGAGGTATGCCTTTGATCGTGTTTTTCAACAGCGTCGTACGACCCTTAGCAATTCGCGGTCGCCAAGATTTAGCATCCCCAAATTTCGGAGCATCCGCAATTCCGGCATTGTGGCAGCTCGCGCAATATTTCGTATAGGTTTTTAATCCCGGATGCTCTTGCGACTCTATTGCTTGTTCGCCACAACCAAGCAACACAAGTGTTCCAAGAATTAACAAGATGAGTTGCCGGAACATTCACGTAAGTTTATACAGTCGACATCACCTCTTCTTCACAATTAATTCGGTCAAGAGGTACGTCATATTACTACGATTTGATTCGTGTTAGCATTTTGCGGTACATTCGAACCCAAAATCATGCCGAACGACTTTAAAGTTGCTGACTTATCGCAAGCGGCTTTCGGAAATCGCGAAATCGCATTGGCTGAAAGCGAAATGCCTGCATTAATGGCACTCCGATCCAAGTATGCGGAGCAACAACCGCTCGCAGGTGCGCGCATCATTGGTTGCATCCATATGACCATACAAACGGCAGTCTTAATTCGTACCTTACGAGCCCTTGGTGCGGAAGTAAGGTGGTCTTCCTGTAATATATTTTCAACGCAGGATCACGCTGCTGCCGCTATGGCCGCAGAAGGCATACCAGTATTCGCATGGAAAGGCGAAACCGAAGAAGAATACGAGTGGTGTATCGAACAAAGCGTTCTTAAACATGGCGAACCCTGGGATGCCAACGTACTGCTTGATGACGGCGGCGACCTCACGCTAATGATTCATGATAAGTTTCCGCAAATGCTCGCACACATTCACGGCATCAGCGAGGAAACCACCACAGGTGTGCATCGTCTCCTCGAAATGCTCGAAAAGAGTGAACTCAAAGTTCCAGCTATTGACGTCAATGCCTCAATAACTAAGAGTAAGAACGACAACCGCTATGGCACGCGCCACAGCCTGAACGATGCCATCAAGCGAGCAACCGATGTACTTCTTGCTGGCAAAAAAGCACTGGTATTCGGTTACGGCGATGTCGGGAAAGGCTCATCAGCTAGTCTACGACAAGAAGGCATGATCGTCAAAATCGTTGAAGTCGATCCAATCTGTGCGATGCAAGCCTGCATGGACGGCTTTGAGGTCGTTTCACCTTACAGAAACGGCAAGAACACAGGCCTTATTGACGACATTGACCGAAACTTGATGCAAGCGATCGACCTTATTGTCACATGTACCGGGAACACACGGGTTTGCGATGCCGCCATGCTTGAATCTGTCAAAGCCGGCGCGATCGTGTGCAACATAGGTCACTTCGATAATGAAATCGACACGCAACACATGCGGGCCAACTGGCATTGGCAGGAAGTTAAGGATCAAGTGCACCAGATCTTTCGGAGTGAGTCTCCAACCGACTACTTGATTCTCCTCTCTGAAGGCCGCCTGGTAAATCTAGGAAACGCGATGGGGCACCCATCTCGTGTCATGGATGGATCCTTTGCGAATCAAGTACTAGCGCAAATGCACCTGTTCGAACAGAAGTGGGCAGAGCAGGATCCAAGTCAACGCGCCCCTATCTCGGTTGATGTGCTACCCAAAAAGCTTGACGAAGAAGTCGCTCAACTCATGGTTGAGGGGTTTGGTGGCACTATCACCACACTTACCGAGGAACAAGCCGCTTACATTAACGTGCCGTCGGTTGGCCCGTTTAAACCCGAGCAATACAAATACTAGCAGTTAGGAGAGAGCCATGAAAAACGTGCTGGATGTACTCCATCACCAACCAAAGACGGACTTCTACAGCATTTCGCCAATTGCGACCGTATTCGAAGCGATCAAGCTCATGTCCGAGCTTCATGTTGGATTGTTGCCGGTGTTACAGGAAAATAAGCTGGTTGGCGTGATCTCAGAACGGGATTACGCACGCAAGGTGATTTTGAAAGACAAATCTTCCAAATCCACCCGCGTTTCCGAGATTATGACGCAAGATGTAATCACCGTGACTAAAAAAGAACGAGTTGATGTCTGCATTAGCCTCATGAAAAAGCACCGCATTCGTCACTTGATTGTGCTTGAAGAAGGGATCGTAGAAGGTGTTATTTCCATGCGCGATTTGTTCTCTGAAATCATTGACGAACAAAGCGAGACGATCAGCGAACTTGAGCACTACATCCGCGGCGAAACCTAATTCTTTTGCGAATCAATCAATAAGGAAAGTACATGCAAACACAAGCCGCTGTTGCCTTTGAGGCCGGTCGAAATTTAACTATTGAGACAGTCGATCTAGAAGGCCCCCGCAACAACGAAGTCATGATTGAAATCAAAGCGACTGGTATTTGCCATACCGACGCATTCACCCTGTCTGGCGATGACCCAGAAGGCTTGTTTCCCTCCATCCTCGGTCATGAAGGTGCAGGGGTAGTAGTTGAAATTGGGACTGACGTTACCAGCGTAAACGTCGGCGATCACGTCATTCCACTCTACACACCCGAATGTGGCCAGTGCAAATTCTGTAAATCCGGCGCAACAAACCTCTGCAGTGCCATTCGCGACACGCAAGGGCGCGGACTCATGCCTGACGAAACGTCACGGTTTTCAATTAACGGCACTACGATCTACCACTATATGGGCACTTCAACGTTCTCAAACTATACCGTGCTACCGGAAATCGCGGTGGCTAAGATTCGAGAGGACGCACCTTTTGACAAGGTTTGCTACATCGGTTGCGGCGTCTCCACCGGTTTAGGTGCAGTAATCAATACGGCGAGAGTCAATGCAGGAGCAACCGTCGCGGTATTTGGTCTCGGCGGTATCGGTCTCAACGTCATTCAAGGCGCCAAGATGGTCGGTGCGAGTCGAATTATTGGGATTGACACCAATCCAGCAAAACGAGTGCTTGCCGAACGGTTCGGCATGACCGACTTCATTCAACCCAATGACAATGCAGATGTAGTCGCTGAGATCATCGACATGACAGATGGAGGCGTGGACTACTCGTTCGAGTGTATCGGAAATGTTGATGTGATGAGACAAGCGCTTGAGTGCTGTCACAAAGGCTGGGGTGAGAGCACAATCATTGGTGTTGCTGGAGCGGGTCAGGAAATTAGCACGAGACCTTTTCAACTGGTTACTGGGCGCGTATGGCGCGGAACAGCATTCGGTGGTGTGAAAAGCCGTAGCGAAGTACCGGAAATCGTTGATTGGTACATGGAAGGAAAGATCAATATTGACGATCTCATCACTCATACGATGCCTCTACATGACATCAACGACGCGTTTGAATTGATGCATCAGGGCGAATCCATTCGATCCGTCGTCATTTACTGAGGATATAGATGGCAGCAAATGTATGGTTAGACCAAATTCAAGAAGACATTCTTGAGCCGGATATGCCGATCTGCGACCCGCATCATCATCTATGGGACCATCCACAGAACCGTTATCTTCTCGACGAATTGATCACCGATATAGGCAGTGGTCACAATGTGGTTAGCACGGTCTATATGGAGTGCAGCTCCATGTACCGTAGCGATGGCCCGGAAGCAATGCGGCCAGTCGGTGAAACAGAATTCGTCAACGGGATCGCCGCAATGAGTGCTAGCGGAAATTACGGAACGCACCGTGCGTGTGTAGCGATTGTAAGTTACGCAAACCTGAATTTAGGTGCTAAGGTGGGCGATGTTCTCGACGCACACATCGCGGCAAGTGGCCGATTTCGTGGCATTCGTCACGCCTCTGGATGGGATGCAAGTGAGGCTGTGCGCAATTCCCATACTGCGCCATTTAAAGGTATGTTGGCGGATGCGACATTCAGAATAGGCTTTGCCGAACTCGGCAAGCGAAATCTCACGTTTGATGCATGGCTTTATCACACACAAATTACAGAGCTAACTGATTTGGCACGCGCATTTCCGGACACGACAATCGTTTTCGATCACTTTGGTGGGCCGCTTGGTATTGGGCCTTATGCCGGTAAACGCGTTGAGATTTTCAAGCAATGGCAAAAAGACGTTGCCGAGTTAGCAAGCTGTCACAATGTAGTCGCAAAACTAGGTGGACTCGTCATGCCGATTAATGGATTCGGATTTCATAAACGGTCTAAGCCAGCCTCCTCGGATGAGTTGGTTGCTGCAACGCGCGACTATTACCTGCACATGATTGACCACTTCGGCACAGAAAGATGCATGCTTGAGAGCAATTTTCCGGTAGATAAAGCCAGCTGCTCCTACGCGGTTCTTTGGAATTCGTTCAAAAAATTAACGACAGGATTTAGCGCAGCCGAACGCGCTAGTCTATTCCATGACACGGCGGTTCGCGTCTACCGAGTAACGGCCTAAATTGACCAACCTATGACACCAGAGCATCAGTGCTATTCAGTTTGCCGACACAGACACAATTGAGCGTTAACTATCACCTGAACACAAGCGGACGAGGGGGATTTCACGTAAGTTTTGAAACAACGTAGTGCTTTCACAGTATTTAGCGAGTATGGACAGAAAAGCTGGGAGGTTATTAGGAAGGGCTGAATGTTTAGTGAAGCGGCTGATGCGCGTGATTGAGGCAAGGCCAATAGAAAAGGCATGGTTCCGGGCCCGTTTGGTAGTTGCGCGCAGCATGTATTTGCAGCGGAAGAACTATCCCAACATGGGGTAAGGATAGACATCAGCCCAAAGCAGCCTACCTAGTGTAGTCACGCATACAAGACGAGGCTAGACTTGTTCCATCGGAGCGCACATCAAGAGGACGTACCGCACTGACATCGGAACAGTTCTGAAATAAACGATACGAAGAACAAGTGCTACGGTGAGCAGGGCGGATACTATTTAGGATATGAAGAGCATTTCGCTTCGCAACTTGATCGTAGATCACATCATCCTGTGTCCGAGAGACGGCACAGGCCTCATTAGCTGCCCGCAACTGTATATAGTGCGTGCAATTTCGTGAAAGAGACCGGCTACATGAACACTCGTTGGCTTGTGTCTGACGGGCAAAAAATGGATCAATGCCATCACGTCGCTTGGTCGCTTGACTTCGGCACTCCCATATACCACCCCCAAAACTATATAGAGTCTATAAATAAATACACAAATGTCCTGAAGCTATAGGAGTTTGAACAATCCTCTGGCTAAAAACACTTCTAAATCAATAAGTTATAAAAAGTCGGCTTCAATCATACTAGAACTACAAGCACATACAAGGCCAATCTTTAATTACTGCCTCCATATGAATAATCAGCCGTCTCTAACCCCCTGTCCGCGTTGATTAAGAAGCAGTTTGGTTAGAAATAAAACTTGATTCCGAGCTGTAAGTTACGTGGCATGGCAGGAAAATAACGTGGATTCCCAAACGACCAATCCGCTCGATCTGCATATTTTTTGTCTAGAAGGTTGCGTATGTGTCCTTGCAGTTCCCAAGCGCGGGCAAATCGCCATTTCGTATGCCAGTGAAGAACAACATGGCCTGGATACTTAAGCGTATTTGCCGCATCCATAAAGTAAGAGCCAATCCGGGAACCCTCAAGCGTAGTTCTAAGTGTGCTTGATGCACGCCAATGCCACTGCAGCGAACCAAGATGCGTCGGTGCCGTATCCACGATATTTCCCGCGACGATCTTTTCGCGACGAGCTAGGTTTTGCGTGAAGCCGTAGCGATGTCGAGCCCAAGATTGCGTCAAGCGAATCTCATGGCGCGCCGAAAGCGCGATACCCAACCGCATTTCGATACCCCTTGAGTTCACTCGCCCATTACTTTGATTCAAGCCTTCCGCATCGCGAATGATCAGATGTCGACTCCTTTCAACATACGCTGCGAGTTGCACAGTAGCACGACTGGATTCATGATTCAAGCCTACCTCAAGTGCGTCTAATCGTTCACTATCGATATCGGCAAAGTGTTGACCGTTTTGTAGGCGATACAGCTCCGTAATTTGCGGCGGTCGAAATCCAGTGCCAAGCATCCCATGCAGGATCGTGCGATTTCCGAGCGACTGCTCAAATCCAATCTGCATGGCATAGTCCGCGAACTGGTCTTCGCGATCCGCCGGACGTGTATAGAGACAACCGCCGAAACCACACACCGTGCCGTCGTCACGCGTGTTTCCGTCAAAGTGAAGGTTGTCGTAGCCGTAAGTTGTCGACTCTATTCGGAATCGGTACTGCCATGCGAATGACTCGGTCGCCTGCATCCTTCCGTCATTAAAAAAACCAGCGTGTGTCGCATCCACCTCAAAATCGTAGTGCGTACCCATCGGCCGTGTTGCGACGAGAAACGCCGAACCTATCGTAGGCATCGACTGTACTTCGCTTAATCCAGCGCGTACTGTTTCGAGCTGCAAACCAAGCGATGTTGCCCAACTTGCCCACTCTCGCTCCCAACTCAGCAATACTCCAGCGCTACTTTGCATGTTTCGCTCAATAGGTTGTCCCGGTAGAAAATGCATGAGGAACTCCATTGAACTGCGTCGTGCGTATGGCGCAACCATTAAGTTGCCGTTTCGCCAATGGGAGGCATACCGGAAAGATCGTGCATCACGGAAGGCCTCGGGATTTGGGTTCGTCGTGCGAAGCGCATCGTCTTGATATGCGTTCAAGCCGACCACATAGCCACCCGTTTCCTGATTCAACAAAGTGACAGACAAGTTGTGTACACCAAGCCATTTTCCTAGTTGGCTTTGCACTTGCCCATTTAGTTTCTGTTGATTGAACCCTGTGCTGTCGCGCCAACCATCCGTTGTCGTAGCATGGACCGTCATCCGCGTTTGATCAGTATCCCAGTAAGCATCCATTCGACCATACGCGTGCGAACCAAGTTGCCAACCCACGCTGTTTGGAGTTTCACCGCCCATCGTAATGGCATTGATCACGCCATGTAATGCGTTGCCGCCATATCGTGAGCTCGCCGGACCCCTTATTACTTCAATGACACGTGCTTGTTCAGTGTTGAGTTCGAATAGCCCATTGACGTTACATAATGAAGGCGGCCGAATCGGAATGCCGTTTTCAAGCAGCAGATACGCACCGCATGCACCAGCACCTGTCAGCACACCTGATCGAATAGCGGTAAGGTGTTCCTGGCCGGAGCCTCTGGAGATCCAGACGCCCGGCACTTGTGTCATGATTTCGTGAGGGTGGATAGCTTGAATGGCGTCGATTGCATCAGCGTCAACAATCGTAGCTGGTAACGCGGCCATGCGGTCCACTGCAATTGTTGCCCTTGCAGAGACGATGAGTTCTTCTATTTCTTCAGTCCCGGCAGGCTCTAAATCTTTGCTTTCCTCATCCCCAAAAAGAGGTATAGCCCACAGCGCTAACACGCCGCACTGTGCCGTGAACAGTCGCTTCATGTGTCAGCAAACGACGCAAGCCTGACCAAGGTTTCCACTGCAGTGCACTTGGCATAGCGATCAATCTCTTCCTTCACGCGCGTGGTAAGTAAAGTTGAAATCTCAGCAAGTTCAGGAATGTCTGCGGTCGGCAAGTAGGTCGCAATACTAGACACGATATTGAGCAGTGCAATGTAGACGCATTGCCGTTCCGCGCTGAGGGTTAGGCCAACTCCCATATAGCGTTCGCGCGCATGGACCAAAGCGAGCGCCAAGCGCGAAATCATGGCTACTGGCATCGTTGGATCTCCTTGTGCGATGCGGCGACGAATTACTCGGCCAAGTCCATTTGTCGCCGTCATTTTGACATCCGTGGACGTATCGTTAATGGCGAGATCCAACAAGGTATTTAAATCTACAGCTCGAGGTGTGTCCAATTCGCCCAGTAAGAAAGCTGCACAACAGCGCTCCGACTCTTTATCCGAGCTAACGAGCTGAGCAGCCACATGGATTGATGCATGATCGCATCCAACCAACGCATACATCGCACTACGACGAGCGGCCTCGGTTCCTGCGATGCAAGCGCTTACTAAATTCGCTTGGTCGACTTGGTTATGCGCTCTCGCCAATTGATCTGCTTCCTGATCTCCATCTACATGCGCGCGGATCAATGGTAAAGTGACACTTAAACCTAACCAACGAGCATTCTTAGTGACCAATTGCTGGCGACGGACATCACTCGCTTGAAATTGGATTGATCGAGGATTCGTAGTAGAGTTCGGTTCTGTTGTGCGTACATACCAGAATTTGTACATAAATCGCGGCTCGTCGCTTAGGCGGCGCATGCCGCGATGAAATAGATCGAAATGCACCATTACCAGCGACCCCTTTGGCAGCGTGAGCTGCATAGGTTCGATGTGTCGGTCAAAATCCGCCAGCTGCGATTGAAGATAACGGTTGCGTTCTGCTGAGTTCATCGCGTTGATGTCCTCTTGACCGTCGTGGCCTCCTAATCGATCTTCACCTTCTTTGCGTCCGGTACCTTCTCGGTCCACATTCCAATACTGCGTCCCTGGCAAAAGTTCCGTTGCTCCTAGGTCAAGCGTTACAGCTTGCGGGTAATAGAACACCATAGCCCAATTGGGTCGGTGCGAACGCAAGCCACCTCGAGTGCCCCACGGAAGCGGTGAATCCTTGTGATATGTCTGATCGAACGTTCCACTAAGGTGAATAAAAGAGTGACCGTATCGAAAGTAACGAGGGCCTAACACCGACGTCAGTGCGCCGTCCAGCACCTTGTTCGTTAAGAGTTCGTTGAGTAGAGGAACACGAACATGCAGGTTATCTGCAATAGCATCAAGGCTCGCTAAAGAATCAGCAAGTTTTTCCTTCTGACCGTACGAAGACACCGCCGCATCAAAGAGTTTATCGTGCGTCTCCTCAGCCAGGTCACTCGAATGGACGATGTGATAGCCCAAATCCAGGAAACGACACAATTCCTCATCGGTTAGCGCAAAATCATGAGGCATAACGACTACGAGACACTATGTTGAATAAGTTAGGTATAACAAAGCGGGACATACGAGAAAACGCGCGAAATTGTAGGACGATCCCCATACTCCTCCTCCGACAACTCGCACCAACCCTATGACGCGAACTACCAAGCGCAGCGATGATGCATGCTGCCTGCCATTGATCGTACCCAGACGCTCTGAACCGATCGAATTAGCGACGAGGGGAGCGATTGATCAAACATTCGCGAAGTTACCAGAATCCATATTCCGCATGGGTTCCGAAGATGCCGACGCCAACCTCGGTGATCAAGAGGGACCGATTCGCAAAGTATCCGTCCATGCATTTGCACTTGCGACTACCACTGTATCGAATGCTCAATTCAGACACTTTGTGCGCGAAACGACGTACCAAACTGACGCCGAACGAGTCGGTTGGTCTTTCGTATTTAAACATTTCATTGATCGACGGCTGCAAACTAGATCTAGACATACCCTGTCGGTGAATGCTTCACCTTGGTGGACGGCTGTCCGTGGTGCAAATTGGCGTCGACCCGAAGGGGCCGGGTCGAATCTTCGAGGGCGTGATGATTACCCTGTCGTACACGTGTCGTGGTTTGATGCGAAGGCTTACGCCAGCTGGGCTGGGTGCCGGCTCCCCAGTGAAGCCGAATGGGAATTTGCAGCCCGAGGTGGATTGGATCAGCATCGCTATCCATGGGGTAACGAACTAACGCCTGCAGGCGAGCATTGTTGTAATATCTGGCAAGGCGAGTTCCCCACATCAAACACATGCGAGGACGGCTACGTTGGTACAGCGCCCGTAAGTGCATATCGACCGAACGCATATGGTCTGTTCAATATGGTCGGCAATGTATGGGAATGGTGCGAAGATTGGTTCGACGGCAATACACAGTACGCGCAATTTGCTTCTGGAAAAATCCTGAAAGGTGGTTCGTACCTATGTCATCACAGCTACTGCAATCGATATCGAGTGGCTGCTCGCTACGCTAACGCACCAAATGCAACGACAGGAAACTGCGGGTTCCGCGTCGCTTTAGATACCGACCACTAAAGATAGCAATCTAAATGGTGATTTGTTAATGACCGAGCACTCTCGCTAAATCCTCGCAAAGATCGTTCGGATGCTCCAAACCAACAGATAGGCGGAATAGCCCGTCGCCTGCGAACTCGCGATAGCGTGCTGTCTGCTCAGCATCTAATGACAAACCTGTACTCAACGCCTCTTCTGTGGGGATCCAGTAGATCAAACTTCGACTATGGCCGAGAGACACTGCAAAATGGCAAACTTCAAGTTCTTTGGCGAAACGCGATGCTAAACCTTCGCCGTTCTTCACCTGAAATGACAACATCCCTGAAAAGTTCGCCATTTGGCGCTTCGCCAAGTCGTGCTGAGGATGCTTCTCCAGACCCGGATAGTTCACTTGGGTGATTGCGGGGTGCCCATCTAGAAAATTTGCCACGGCGCTGGCAGATTGAGCATGCATTCGCATCCGCGCAGGTAATGTCGCAGCGCCTCTCGCAATCAACCAAGCGTTAAACGGGCTAATAATCCCACCGAGATGAACGAGCGCATCGTTGCGCAATGAGTCGATTGTCTCTTGACTGCCTAATATGGCACCGCCAACAGCATCGCCGTGACCACCGATGTATTTAGTGAGAGAATGCACGACGTAATCAGCTCCAAGCAAGATCGGCCTCGTTACAACGGGTGTAGCGAAAGTCGAGTCAACCACAAGCGGTATGTCGTGTGTATGGGCAAGTCGCGCAACCGCTTCAATGTCAGTCAGCCGCAATGTCGGGTTCGCTGGAGTTTCAATCCAGATCAACTTGGTATTGAGTCGGATCGCTCGCTCAATCAGATGGATTTCGCTCGTGTCGACACGAGATGATTCGATGCCATATTTCGGCAAGCTCTCGCGAACAAACTCCGCCGTACCCGGATAGTTAACATCGCTAATCACTAGATGATCACCAGTTTTTAGCAATCCGAGCAGCAAAGTAGTCGTGGCCGCCATACCTGATGCCAGTGCGATGCATGCTTCGGCTTCCTCTAAACTCGCAAGTTTCCTTTCAAGCATGTCAATAGTTGGATTGCCCCAACGCGTATAGACATAGGGTCGTTCGTCCTTAAATTGCCTGATCGAAAAACCTGCAGGTTCCTCGGAGGCAAATGTTGAAGACATAACGATGTTCGGTGCGGAAGCGCCAGTTACTTCGTCTATGCCTTCGCCACTGTGTACGGCGCGGGTTTCAAGGAGATGGTGTGAGCGTGAGGCGCGAGGCATGCGGTGCTATTTATCCGTATCGTTGAATAGGTGGCGGTCGATTGTGCATATATCTCATTGCTCGACTTCGCGTTTTCTACAATGAGGCGGTCGTTTAGACGCTGACATTCGATTGCATACGATCTCCCGCTCAGCCTCGTTCATTTGCGGGCGTGCGCCTGGCAAACTTGTGTTAACTGGCGAGTATGCGGTACTGCTTGGGGCTCCTGCGTTAGTTTTAGCAGTAAATCGACAGGCATCCGCCACATTAATTACGCTAAAGGAAGGTGGTTGGACTATTAATTCGAGCAATTTTCAGTCAATGACCTTCGATAATCTCAATACACTGCTTGAATCCTGTGAACTGAACCTAATAAGAGAGTTAATCCGTTCACTGCCAGATAAAACAGCCTTACCGAAACACGCAAAGTTGATTCTAAATTCAGACTCCTTCTATCTTGAAGGCCAAAAGCTTGGGATCGGTTCAAGCGCAGCCATTTTGGTTGCACTTGCCGAGTTGCTCACTCACATAACCCAGCATCGTTTTACCCATCAAGAGCTCATTGACCTTCATAATTCCTTACAGAAAAGCCAAGGCAGTGGTCTGGATGTCGTAGCCTCTCTCGTTGGTGGGCTCACGCGCTTTCAAAACGGCACCGCCGTACGCGTATCGTTTCCCGCCGGTTTGCATATGCGGTTCGCATTTTCCGGGGCTAGCGCTCAAACGGGATCCATGATTGCAAGGTTTAACACGATCGTCAGAAGTTCAAAGAAGACTGAACTCGCAACATGGAAAAGGCTAGCAACCAACACTGTAGCAGCAATCCACGATCTGCAAACATTTTTAACGAACTTGACCGCTTTGAATGAGTTTGTGTTCAATTTTGATCAAGAGACAGGTCTCGGCATCTACACCGAACCACACCAAACGGCATTGGCCATCGCCAAACGAACCGGCGTCATGTATAAACCGTGTGGTGCAGGAGGAGGCGATACTGGGGTCGCCTTGAGCGATGACCCTGGGTTGCTTGATATATTCGAACGCAGCATTGTCCAAGAAGGTCTTTCTGTGTTGGAACTGAAAGTCGAACATCATGGCGCAACCGTCCAAATCTAGGATCCCGGGTTTCTTTAAACTCAACGTGCCAGCGCGCATTCAGGCACTGCAAGAACGCGGCATACTCACCAAATCCGATGTCCATGCGTTGAACACTGGCGCACATACACTTCGGACCCAAGTGGCCGATCGCATGATCGAAAACGTAGTGGGCGTGATGGGCATGCCGCTCGGTTTAGGACTTAATTTCCTAATCAACCGAAAAGACTATGTCGTACCTTTAGCTGTAGAGGAACCATCAATCGTTGCAGGTTTATCGGGAGCGGCACGCATCGCCCGTCTATCCGGAGGAATTGAAGTCGAAACGACTGATCCTGTGCTTATTGGCCAGGTTCAAATCGCTAATGTAAAGGAGCCCGAACGCGCCAAGCAAGCCCTATTAAATGATCGCGAGGCGATTCTCAATCTAGCAAACAGTCTACATCCGAAAATGTTGGCGCGGGGCGGAGGCGCGATAGATATTGAGGTCCACGTGTACCCCAATGTCGGGGTGTCCCGTGAAACGCTAGTCGTGGTGCATTTATTAGTAGATACCCGCGATGCAATGGGAGCCAATGTTGTAAACGGCATGTGCGAGGGGGTCGCAAGCTTGATTGAGACGATCTCCGGGGGTACCGTTTTCCTGCGCATACTATCGAACCTCACCGATCGCGCGATGGTTACAGCAAAACTTGCCATCCCAGTCGAAAATCTGACTACCGGTGACTTTTCCGGGGAGCGTGTACGTGACGGCATCATTCTTGCAAATGATTGGGCTCGCGTTGATCCTTATCGTGCCGTCACCCATAACAAGGGCATTATGAACGGCATTGATGCGCTTGCCCTCGCAACAGGGAACGACTTTCGCGCTATTGAAGCAGCTGCACACGCCTATGCTGCTTCGCAAGGTCAGTACAAAGCCTTGACCCAATGGCGAAAGACTGAAGACGGAGTTTTGGCGGGCGAACTCACGATGCCACTGAAAGTTGGCACGGTTGGTGGTGCGCTTCAATCCAACCCGACCGTCAGCATCAATCACCGTATTCTCGGTTCACCGAGTGCCGTTGAACTCGCCAGTGTGATGGGGGCAGTCGGTCTCGCACAAAATTTCGCGGCGCTGAGATCGTTGTCAACTGCCGGTATCCAGCAACACCATATGAATCTTCATGCGCGTAGCGTCGCGTCTACCGCGGGAATTCCAGACGAGTATTTCGACGAAGTCGTCGAGACGCTTATCGAAGAAGGTGATATCAAAGTATGGCGTGCGCAAGACATTCTGCGACGGCTGCGTACAACGCCTGCACCGACGGACATTGAACAACCGCGCAGTGTAGCCTGCGGCAAAGTCATTCTGCTCGGCGAACATGCAGTCGTTTATGCGCGGCCTGCACTGGCCGTCCCCCTACCGTGGGCTGTCGAAGCACGCGTATTCAGTTCCGAAGAACAATGTCTACTGATCCCGCGTTGGAGTATTGAGCAACGTATTCCGACCTCTGCGAGCAGGCCACAAGGGTTGGTCGGCGATTTAGCCATGTTGCTTCAAAACCTAGGCCTCAGCGACGAACCTATCGCAATCGAAGTGTTTCCGCATGTGCCTCGCGCAATGGGCTTAGGGGGTTCGGCAGCAATCGCGGTCGCGGTCATTCGCGCGTTGTCGACTTATTTCGAACTTGAGCTGGACCCGCAACGAATAAACGAACTTGCGTTTGAATGCGAGCGAGCCGCACATGGTAATCCTTCCGGGGTCGACAACACGATAGCGACGTACGGTGAACCCCTTCTGTACGCCCAGCCGACTAGACCAGGGGAAACAGCTCACGAAATTATTCATCCGGCCGAACCCGTCCCGCTCGTCGTTGGCTTGTCAGGCAAAGAAAGCCTCACGGCTAGCATGGTCGAACAGGTTCGACAGGCGCGCGATAGACGTCCGTTGGCGTACAACCAGCTATTTGATCAAATCGCCACGATTACCGAGGAGGGAACGGAAGCATTTGCAAACGGTAAACTTGCAGAGCTCGGCGAATTAATGAATATGGCACACGGACATTTGAATGCTATGCAGCTGTCCACGCCCGAATTAGAAGAGCTGGTGTTTTTAGCGCGTACCAACGGCGCGTTGGGCGCAAAAATTACTGGCGCAGGCGGTGGCGGTAGCGTTGTCGCGCTTTGTCCAGACGCACAGGATACCGTCGCGCAGGCGATGGAAACCGCAGGCTACCAAACACTTTCCTTTACTGTTGAATAGATAAATGCGCATTGCAACATGGAATATCAATGGGGTTCGCGCCCGATTAGACTATATAAAAATCTGGTTAGAAGAGCGTCAACCAGATCTCGTTGGATTTCAAGAAATCAAGGCTACCGAAGAGAATTTTCCAACCGCAGCGTTTGAGGAACTTGGCTACCAAGTACATGTGCACGGGCAGAAGAGCTGGAATGGCGTCGCGCTTGCCTCTAAGAACGATATCGAAATAACCCAGCTAGGACTACCCAGCCGCGAAGCCAACGGCGCACGGTTAATCGCCGGCGTGTTTGGCGAACTTACCTACGCAAGCGTGTACTGCCCTAACGGCAAGAACATTCATCACGCCGATTATGAAATGAAGCTCGATTGGTTTGGTGCGTTATATGAGTTTTGTGAAAGAGAGATCGCAAGCGGCCGCGATTTTCTCATTGGCGGCGATTACAACATTTGCGCAACGGCTACCGACTCACACCTCGGTTCAGCCGGCGACGGCGAGATCTTCCACACAACCAAAGAACGCGAAGTATTGACAAACTTGTTCGGACTTGGCTTAAAAGACTTATTTCGGAGCTTGTACCCTGATTCAGATGCTTATTCATGGTGGGATTATCGCGCCGGAGCATTTCAACGGAATCACGGGTTGCGCATTGATCTCTTACTCGGGACCCAAGGCGTGCTTGACCATGCAAGCGAGGTGGTTATTGACCGGGACTTCCGTAAGAAAAAAGACGGTTTAACCGCATCGGACCACGCCCCAGTGTACGTCGACTTAGCGTATACCTAAAAACGCTATGAGAAGCGCCAGGATGAGTGATGCTATCCACCTCACTTAGAAGCCTTTCAACTACAACCCCAAAGCACCCTCGTTACGCTGCTCTCTCTACTCTAAAGCACCCAGTTGCCTTATCATTTTTCCCGCTTGCCGCAATATGTAATCTCATGCTTTGGCAGGTGACCTGAACTTAAAGAGAGGTGATTTCGATTTGCTTGCTTGACGACCATCGCGATAGTGAGCGTCAGTATATAAAAACACGCTGAATTTGCTTGGCTTGTTCGTTAATGCACGCATATCATCATACCAAGACTCAGCGCATCGGGTAACAGCCTAGATAGTTTCACAGCTTCCTCTTTTCGGTGTGAGATCCGCTATGTCGTGGCCATGAACTTTAATCTCTGAACCATCGCCAAAATGAGCTGTAAATATGACTCTGATTGTGAAATCCGTCATGCGTTTATTCCTCCTATGAGCGAAATCTCATGTGGATTTCACTTACAAAAAATCAAGGCTTTGAGGCCAGTCGACAAATCTAGCCTTGCGCGTACCACGCTAAGCCGGTCGTTCCAATGCGGCGAATGCATCCAACTTTCTCTTAGCTGTATTCTGTGCATAGATGAGAGCTTTCTCCGCCGATTTGAACTTAGGACTTCCAACAAATTCGGACTTCTCACGACCGTCCTCGAATTTAACCCTGAAATACTGCTCTACCATAAATTTATTCGGGGGATATGCGGATTCCTCCCAAGTGACGAGACATGCCCTTACATAATCGTGAACGACCTCAATGGCCAGATCAACGTTGGGGAAACGACGATACCCTATTTCCCTTTCCTCACTAGAGTCAACTGTTCTCTTAGTGCCATCCGGATGGAATCCAATGACCGTAGCTCTATAAATAAATTCAGGCATGCATTCTCCATTTGTCGAATTGCAAAACGGGTGTATTTAGTTAAATCGTAAAACAATATTCGACAATGTTGAAAACTAATTTACACTACTCAATTTCGGTCGGCTCACACGAAGGCAAAACAACTCGTTTACATGACATTGGCTTGGCTTGAATCGACGATTTTGTCAAGTCACACATGGCTGCTTTCCTCGCGCCATACCGTTCAATTCGTGTTTCTCGCTAAACACGATCGTTGCCATATGCAGGAAACCACTAGCGTAATAGTTCGCACCGCCTGATTCGACGAGAGCAACCATTGGAATACTCAGATCTCCTCATACCGGCAAAGCAGTTGATTAAGCGACTCGACGACTCAGATTTGCGGATTGTTGATTGTCGGTGGTCGTTAGAAGATGCACGAAATGGGCGCGCTCAATATGACGCAAGTCATATCCCGCAATCTCAATACGTTCCGCTTGAACCTGATCTAAGCGACCCCGCCGGTAAGCTTGGTCGTCATCCCTTGCCAAGTAAGGCTCGATTCGTCAGGTCGCTTCGTTCTCTTGGCGTGGATAACACCTCAACTGTCGTCGTATATGACGATGGTTCCTGCATGTTTGCCTGTCGATTTTGGTGGATGATGAGGTGGGTTGGCCATCAGCGCGTTCGCGTGCTTGACGGGGGACTGCATCAATGGCAAAACCTAGGCTACCCACTATCAACAACTGAACCGCAATTCGAATCTACCGAATACATGCCTAGTGATTCAATCGCCCGAATTTGCACCGCACACGACATTCTCAAAGGTTCTCAAACCTTGATTGATGCACGCGCTTACGATCGATTCCAGGGCAAAAATGAAACGCTTGACCATACCGGCGGTCATATTCCAAGCGCAGTTTGCTATCCGTTCGTTGAAAACCAAGCACCTGACAAGACGTTCATTGCCAACTCGGATCGTTTCAATGCGATCGACAAAAACAAAGATATCGTTTGCTATTGTGGGTCAGGTATCTCTGCAACGCATAATATCTTGGCATTGCTACTTGCTGGCTTTCCAGAGCCGATGCTGTACCCAGGGTCTTGGAGCGAATGGATCGAAGATCCCAATCGTCCCATTGCATAAACAACGACTGAAATAACTAAATAGATGGTCGTTCTCAGTAAGGACTAACCCAATAGTCGCGCAGATCCTCCGATTCGACTCACAACGACATCGTTAACACCATGAATAGACCGTAGCGTTCGATTCACTTGCTCAACGACACTCGACTCACAAATCGCTTTTACATGTGCACCCGCATCAACGGTATAGAAAACATTAATTCCTGATTCCCTCATACGAAGGATTGATTCAATGCAAAGCAATGTCGCACCATTCCAGTAAATGAGTGCAGGCTCCGTACTCAACATGATTGCGTGCATCTGCCGACAACTGGACTCGGCGACCCGAGCAAGCGAGTGAAAATCCTTTCGTACCACGGCCTGAATTCCATCGCAAATTGACTCCTTTGTGACATCCAACCAAGCGTTGTAGAAAGGCGAAGTTGCTCGAGATGCTGTCATACCCTCGGTCGATCCTATTCGTTTGACTTTGTCAGTCGTGATGGCTACTACTACGGCGAGATCCCACGCATCCTCAGCCAACAACTGCCTCACGTGACAAACCGTATTCTCCGGCTCCATGACCGTAAACCCGCCATAGATCGAACGCGCGCCGGACGCCGAACCGCGCCGGGCCCATTCACATAGGGCCTGCGTCGACCAGTTCAGATCACAGGTTGCCGATACCGCAAGCGTAAGCGCGGCGAACCCAGAAGCCGACGAAGCTAACCCGCTACTGGTTGGGAAGTCACTGCACGAATCAATGGATAACGACGGTACCTCAAACTTCGAGCGAACGACCTCAAGCCATTGATTGATTTTGACGTCTTGTACGTACTCCCCATTGAGACGAACTTCGTCCCGGAGTGATTCTGAGACCGTCGTGATCGTGTTCAAGCCACTGAGTGTAATAGCAAGAGACGGCGCCGCCGGAAGATTTAGATCGTCGTCGCGCTTCCCCCAATATTTGACGAGAGCAATGTTAGGATGGGCAAGGGCCGTTGCCGTTCGCACTAGTACCCGGGCGGAGGCGTAAACGCAAAACCCTGCTTTTCGAGCAGGCGCGCCACACCTAAAGTCGTCAAGTCACCGTACTCCGGTCCCACCACTTGCACGCCGATCGGCAAGCCTTCGTCATCAAGTCCGGTTGGCACGACTGTAGAAGGTAAATACGCATTGGTTGGCAAACCAGCCCAAAAAACCTGCTGGAAGTAACTTTGAGGCGCGCCATTGACAGTGATGGTTCGCTCGCCGAATGGACGATGGTCGTGGGGAAACGCCGAGCGAGCCATGATGGGCATCAGCACGATATCGTATTCCTCGAAAAACTTAAACCAGGCCCAACGAATATGCGTTCGTTTTTCGTTGTTTTCGACCCAGTCGCGAAATCGTGCAACTTGCGACCGCCGAATTACAGCATCCAAACTTACGTCATTAGGATCCAATGCATTCGCGGCTTCTAAATTACGTTGGTGCTGCTCGTCGGGCACGCGACATGCCATAGTCGCTGACAGTAGGGATTGGTAGGTGAAATGGCTGTGCTTGGACGTGAACGCGGGCCGAGCATCGTAATTGAGTTGTGCTCCTTCTCCTCGCAATGCCTCTGCAACCAGGTCGACTCGCGCGGACACCGTCGAATCGACAGGAGCCATCTCATCGTCGCGCCAAACCGCTACTTTGAGATCGCTCAGTTTCTTCTCGAACTCGGGTAACTCCAATCTCAAACCGCGCGACTCAATCTCGTTTGGTCCCGCCATGACACGTGTTGCGATTTCAACATCCTCAGCGCCTCTGCCGAGTGGTCCAATGACCGAGAGGTCGGATGGACTCAGGATACCAGGCGTCGCGTGTCCACGAGGCGGCAATAAATTCCATGTCGGCTTGTGGCCGAACACGCCACAAAAATGAGCTGGATTCCGAATCGAACCACCAATGTCAGATCCGCTATCAATGCCCGTCATACCTGCAGCTAACGATGCAGCGGAACCTCCAGATGACCCGCCGGGGATTTTGGTGGTATCGTAGGGATTATTCGTAGTACCGTAAATCTCGTTATAGCTCTGAAAGTCGGATAACAGCAAAGGCACATTGGTCTTACCAAAAATCACTGCACCAGCCGCTCTAAGGCGCTCTACCGAAAGCGCGTCGTGGCTCGCCATGTTGTCTTTCCATTGCGGCGCCCCCCATGTTGACGGGGTACCCTTCACGTCGTACGATTCTTTGATAGTCATCGGCACGCCGTGCAATGGTCCATGCACCTCACCTGCTGCGGTCGCCGCATCCGCGCGCTTTGCGTCTTCCAAAGCTTCGTCACGAATTTCCCAGATAACAGCATTCAAGCGATCGTTGAAGCGATCAACACGCTCGAAATAGTGCGTCAAAAGTTCAACGCTCGACACCTCCTTGTTACGCAGCTTTTGCGCGAGAGACGCAGCACTATTGAACGCTAATTCGGGCATGGGATACTCCTTTCAAGAATATCAATGATATTTTCAAATACACAACCATAGCTCATCTTGCATTGAGTCTCTCTAAAGCTTGCTCGTGTAGGGTTGTATTCGCGGACGCGATCGCTTCGCCGGCCGACCAATCTTCCTCGCCTTGCCAATTCGTCACCACACCGCCAGCACCCCGAATGATGGGTATGAGCGGCAGGATGTCCCAAGGCTGCAGTTGATTTTCTACCACGAGATCCAATTGCCCCATGGCGAGCATGGCATACTGGTAACAATCGCAGCCGTACCGGATTAACCGCACGCTGCTTTCGATTTGCTTCAGCACACTCGCGGCGGTATCGCCTTCAAACAAATGCGGATCCGTGGTCGCAAAAGTCGCTTCGTTGAGGCGTTGTGTTTGACTCGTTCCGATACGAATGTCTTCACCTCCTCGTGAGTAATACGCGTACGTCGAGTCGCCGCTAAATACTTCGCCGGTAAACGGTTGCGCGAGAACCCCAAGTTCAGGTTTATCTTGCCGAAGTAGTCCTAATAAAACACCCCAATGCAGGAAACCACTAATAAAAGCTCTCGTCCCATCAATCGGGTCGACGATCCAGGTGTAATCGCCTGCATCCACATCGTCAAATTCCTCGCCACGAATCCCATGGTGAGGGTAGGTTGCCTGAATGCGTTTTCGCACGATGCGTTCACATGCGCGATCGGCTTCGGTTACTGGATCAAACGCTCCTTCAGTTGCTTTATTTTCGACCGTCGGCGACTGACGAAACCACGTTAATGTCGCCTTTCCACCTGTTACAGCCGTTTCGACAGCAAATTTACGGATAGCATCAGTCGAAACCATATTCCACCAGCCCTATATAGAAAAACGAGCCAGGCCCTAGGGCCTGGCTCGTCCAGTTTTCGCGTCTAGCACCTACAGGCTATATTTAAAAATTCACGCCTACCGAAAGTCCCATAATGCGCGGCTCCGTCAAGAAATAATTGCGGAAGAAACCTGACGTATCCGAGGTCAAATAGTGCCCCGTTACGTTGTCTTTGTCAGCCACATTTCGAATCCACAACTTGATCTGGTAGCGGTCATCCAAGCTTTCGTAGATGGCCGATAGATTGTGCTGATTCCACGATGCAATCTCGTCACCGACCGTGTTGTACACGCGCGAATAAGCATCTGACTGCCAGTAATAATCCCAGCGTACCGTCACATTACCGTTCCACTGATCGGACCATTGATAGCTGGCACCGATTTTCACGGTATGATCGGGTGAGTACGGGAGCGATTTGCCGTCAAGATCCGTCAAATTGCCATCCGATGTCTCGACACCTGCCGCGGTCAAGAAATTTCTTGAGAAATACACAGGGATGGACACACCTTGACTATTTTCCGGATAGGACACCGACACTCTCGTGACGCCATTCCGCACATCCAGCGCGGCGCCTCGCACTAATGCTTGTTGAACTAGTCCAGGCGTGAGCTGAGATTCGCGCGCGATGAAATTAACCGCAGTCAAACCGCCAGGGTCAATGTTGTTCAGCAACACCCAATCATCAACGCCAGCAACACGATTGACGGTATCGACCGACAACGAGTCCTCGATACTCGTGGCAAGAAAGCCATAGCTGAAATCTACTGAAAGCTGCGGTACGGATTCAAATCGATAAACTCCTTCAGTTTCTAAACCGAAGATTTGGGCGTCAATGTTCTCGGTGATCGAACTATTGTTCTTGATAACCGTCGTTTGAAGTCCTGAATAATCGTATAAGAAAATTGCCGAATTGAGTGTCAATCGTTGATCCAGATTGCGTGCTTTACGACCGACTTCAAACGCAAGCACGCTTTCAGGCTCAAAGGTAAACGAACTCGAGTCCTGAAACGCTCGCGGAATGGCGGGATTTAAACCGCCAGGTTTATAGCCTTTACTGACAAACCCGTACCACAGTGTGTTGTTATCACTCTGGTAATCGAAACCGAACCGACCGCTCATTTCTGTAAACGCAGCATCTTCTGGACTGCCCGTCAAGATGCGAGATTCATTGAATTGCGGCGCAATGGGCACTCGTTGGCTGATCGCCACGCGTGCGCTACTGTAGGCTGGCGTGGCTAGTGCAGCTTCAATCTCAGCCGCCGACACACCATACAACATGGCCAGTTCACTTTCGACCGCGCCAGCGGCAAACGGCCCAAGTAGGAGATTCATCGTCCGCGACCAAAATGCACCACTTGCCGCATTGATGTTCTGCAAATAATTGCCGTCAATCAAGCCGAGCTGAACGGCCCCGGCAATAGCGGCTTCCAAGGTGATCGCTTCAGGCGGGATTCCAAGTGCCGCGGCTTGCGCTCGCGTTGACGCCAGAATTCCCTGTTGAACCCCAAGAATCACCCCGGCTTGATTGATTGCATTAAATAACGTGCTGTTATCACGGCGGCTAACTTTGTCGTTATTAAAGCGTAAACCAAGCGTCAACTTCAATTTGCTCGACAAGTCGAAGTAACCTTCGCCGAATACGGCTTCGCCGTATCGGTTCAAACCATCAGGCGCAGTGGCATTCAAGAAAAACCCTGGGTACAGCGGCGGTAGTCCGAACAAAGGTGCACCAAGCGCTGTCACCAAGTCCAATGCATTCGAGAGTACGTAGTACTCCGTTGTACGAGTTATGTCAAACGTGCTTGCACCGAGCAGAAAATTGAAATTACCGTCATATGCCGAATGGATTTTCGCTTCAAGGATGTGATATTGATTGGCGCTGGCCGACTGATCATACGAGAAGATGCGGTCCAGTGGACCGTATTCATTCAGTGTGCAGCCACCAAAAGCACCAGCTGTGCCACGTTCCAACGAACAGCCAACTTTCCCCCAATAGCCAGCGATAGTATCAGCAGTGCGGCTAATCGGCCAAATACCTGCAGGATTTAGTGCGGTTGGATTCATACGAGCGCCTACATCCATGACGTAGTCCTGCTGTGACAAGTAATCACTCTGACGCAATGCGCCGGTCACATTCAGATTAAGATCGCCAAAGTCGTGCGTGAGCCCGAATGCCGCAATCTGTTCGTCTTCCTGAAAGACTGGCTGAAAGTCAACGTGACTCTGCCGTAAATCAGTGAATCGGGGTCGCGGGAAATCAAACAACGAATTACCGGCGCCCGATGGACCTAGAGGCACGGATCCGGAAGATCCGGCGAATATGCCACCAGTGGTCGCACCGAGGTGCGGTGAATCAAGGGCGACGCCATTCGGCTTGCAGCCAGTCGTCGGTAAGGGGTTACGCTCGCAGATTTGATTGGTGATACGCGCTCGATCATCATCCTCTTCGAAATGCGTGAACATAACCCACAGATCGGTGTTATCCGCGAGGTCGAACGCAACCGTACCCCGTAATGCGAGAATATTGCGCCCATCAAGCGTGTCTTCAATGCCGGGTAACATCTCACCATCAGCATTAGTTTGTCCATACGCCAGATTCTCAACATAACCGTCGCGCTGCAGCTTGAAGCCAGCTAGGCGGAAGGCCATGCGGTCACCGAGCGGAAAATTCATGTGGCCTTTCAATCGACGATGCGTATACGAACCCATCTCGAAATCAAGGCGAGACGAATATTCGTCCATCACAGGTCGCTTGGTCACAAAGTTAATCGCACCGCCTGTTGCATTTCTGCCGAAAAGCGTACCCTGTGGTCCACGAAGAATCTCCACGCGCTCTAAGTCGAAGAACTCAATGGAGTTCAAATTCGTTGGTACAGCAATTTCGTTCGTGTGTGCAGATACACCGGTAACGCTCGCACTGCCGATGGCAAGTGAGCCGACCCCTCTGATTGAGAAACTGGATCCACCGAAATTCGTTGCCGTATACGTAACGCCTGGTGCATTCAGCTGCAGATCGGAAGGCGTTATAACCTGTTGATCTTCAAGCATCGAATCGGTCAGCGCCGTAACCGCAATGGGGACATCTTGAATATCTTCGTCAATCCGTTGAGCCGTGACGATGATTTCTTCAATCGGTAGCTCTTCTCCTTCTTGCGCCCAATTCATCGACGCAGGCAAGGCCACTGCACTCGCGACGAGTATCGAAATGAGTCGCGAATTCATCAAACAAAACGACATACAGTACTCCCTGGCACCTAATCCACAACAAGCGATTCACGGATCGTCCGTGACCACGATCCGTAGGTACGATAATCGCCCTAACCTAGTAAACTAATCTTACGACTTAAAGCTATCGGATTCAACTGCAAATCATCTGCAGTCTTTTCCGGACGATCTCAACTTTAAATGACCTTGCGTTCCCGCAGCGTGCCGATTTCTGTTTCAGTGTAACCTAATTCCCTCAATATTTCGTCAGTGTGCTCCCCTAAATCAGGTGCGCGCAAGCTCGCTTGCATTGCCGATTCGCTCATACGAATAGGCGACCCAACGACCTTGTGAAGTTCATCTCGGTCATCCAGGCCTTTTGTCAAATAAGCGTTCGCCCACACATTTGCGTCCCCAGCCGCCTCGGCATAAGTTTGAACTGGCGCGTAGCGAATTGAGGTGTTTCGCAGCGTGTCGCACCATTCAGCGGTGGTTTTCCTTTCGAACGCCACTTCGAGCTGTTTCGTAAACCATGTCCGATTTTCATCCGTATCCAGCTTGTGCATGCGTTCGTCTACCAACAAGTCGGTCCGATCTAGCAAGACTAACAACTCATCCAACGACCCATGGGGCAAGCCGATGAGCCCAATCCAGCCATCGCGAGTAGCATAAAGGCGGTAAGCGCCTCGGATTAAAGGATGTCCGTAGTTACTGCGTCCGGGCACCTGACCCGTCATAAGGTAGTGGGTGTATTCCGCCGCTTGTGCCCAAATTTGACCGCCAAGCAACGACACTTCCACGTGCTGACCTCGACCGCTGCGTTCTCTGGCATGCAATGCGCTCAAGATACCGCAAGCCATATTCAAAGAGGCAATGTGATCCGCAATGGTCACGCCGACTGGCGAAGGCGGATCGCCGTCACAGCCAGTGGTCATCGTAAGCCCCCCGACGCATTGTGCAGCGAGATCGGCACCTTCCCGCGCGCTGTCGGTACCTTCAGGACCGAAGGTATTACCAGAAGCCCAGATCAAGCGCGGATTCAACGCACTCAGCACTTCGAATCCCAATCCCCAAGAGTCAAGCGTCCCTTTAGAGAAATTACTGATAAGTACGTCTGCACACGAAACCAACCGATTAAAAACCAACGCGCCATCAGCAACGCTCAAATCAAGCGTCAAGCCTCGTTTACCGCGATTGCAAGCGTTGAAATAGGCACTGCGATGATCGTCTTGACTAATGAAGATAGCACGCGATGGATCGCCCATGTTGGGCAACTCGACTTTAATGACTTCAGCGCCCATGTCGCGCAGCAAAGCGGCAGCCTGGGGACCTTGAACCAAGATACCTGCATCAACGACCTTTATCCCTGCTAAGGGGCCGCGTCGCGAACTCTCATCCATACTTCAGCTCAATAGGTTGTACCCGTATCCATTTTTTACCAGGGGTTACTTGCCTACAGCGGCAGATCGCCCGTTGCGTGATTGACAGAACCCGTCTCGTTATACGAACGCATCACCATATCCGCGATACGCATAAGATGCACTTCGTCCGACCCATCCGCAATGCGGGACCATCGTGCGTTAATCAACATTTGCGCAAGCGGCGAATCATTGGAATAACCAAGTGCACCGTGAACTTGCAGAGCGCGATCAGTAACTTTCCACAAAGTGTTTGCTACGTGATGCTTAGCCATAGACGTTTCCGACCGAAAATCCATCCCGTTCTCAATTTTGTAAGCGCAGTGCAACACCATCAATTTCGAGGCATAGAGCTCTAACGCGCTTTCGGACATCATCCATTGAATACCTTGTTTCTCGGATAATAACGAGCCGTGTGCGAATCGGTTTTGCGCACGCTCAATCAACATTTCGAGTGCGGTTTCGATCTGACCGATCCAACGCATGCAGTGTGCAAGACGAGCAGGCCCCAACCGCACTTGACCTAATTTGTGTCCGCCACCCCGCTCACCGAGCATGTTTTCACGCGGCACGCGTACATCGTTGTACCGGATTTCTGCATGCCCTCCGCCTTTACCCATCGTTTGAACATCGCGAACCATCTCAAATCCCACCGAGTCGGTTGGCACGATGAACGCGCTGTTACGCGCTTGGGCAATATCCGCATGAGGATCTGTCTTCGCGATCACGATCGCGAAGCGTGCGCCATGTGCCCCTGAGGTGAACCACTTGTGGCCATTGATGACCCACTCGTCACCATCCTCAACGGCCGTCGTCTTGATTTGCGTGGGATCCGAACCGGCACTATCCGGCTCTGTCATGGAAAAGCAACTCCTCGCGGTGCCTTCAATGAGAGGCCGTAGCCACTTTTCTTTCTGCTCATCGGTGCCAAAATGCAGAAGCGTGTGCATGTTGCCTTCATCGGGCGCTTGACAATTGATGATGTATGGGCCACTCGGAAATTTCGCTGCTTCAACGGACATCGCCGCGACAGCAGTGATACCGAATCCCATACCACCCCATTCCTCCGGCATGTGAGGAGCCCACAAGCCTTGACTCTTCGCAGTTGCACGTAAATCTTTTACCGCCGCACCATAGTTTTCCTTTACTTCACCGCGCGAAATCGCACTTAGTCGAGGCTTCACCCGTTCGTTGAAAAATGTGCGCACCAGCATGCGGGCATCTTCTACTTCCGGTGAAAAGGTAAAGTCAATAGCCATCGTTCATATCCTCAATTCGGCGGCCGAAATTAAACGATTTTGATAGAGACCCTATCAAACATCAAATGCCTGCTTTATCTCATCCAAATCGTCTAGCGGACCCAGTTGCTCCATGCCGCGCATCACATAGGCCATTGGGCGTTGCCGATCGTCTAATCCCATCATGCGAGGCAAGCATGGCGGGAGATCGCGCGACGATCCGAATGGCACATAAAACACATGTCGAAACGGTTTGTAGGGCTGCAGCAACTCGCGGCGCCATGCCTCGCATGCGTCTATAGGGCCACACAGCACAGCCACCGTCTCACCATAATGAAAGTCCAAGCTGAAATCGCTACCGGGATTCATTCGCAGCCCCGGGGTCGCACCGTAAGTTTCCACCTTGTCAAATAGGCTCTTGAGCAAAACAAAGACATCAGCATCTTGATATAGCGTTGCATAGAGTTGTAACCCTCGGCGGACAGCGTCAACCGGGTGAAGTTTTCCTACGACATGGTCTTGCGGGAAGGCTAGCAACAATCCACCTGAATCGACAGCGTTGAGTGAAAGCGTCTTATCATGCCAAAAACGCGTTTTGATAAGGTCGATTAGCTGCCGCGCGCGAGCGGCGAACGGCGGCTCCCAACGATACGCCAAAGCGTCTAATGCCGCACGTAACAAAAGTGCGTAATCAATCAACGATGAGCCGGCTATCTCTGCGGTTTCAAGCGTCTCATCTAATGTTGGAGCGTAGCGATCGAACAACCAGTGCAAACCTCGCCTCGCAGCCTCGGCCCACCGAGGTTCAGATAATGTCTTTGAAGCGAAAGTCAGCGCACTTATAGCCATGGCATTAGGACGAGTTAAACACCGCTCATCAACTTGATACGCTACGTCGCGAGAACGTGCAAGATCTTTTAATTTCTCGCGACCGCTTGCGAGCAACGATTCTGCGTTGGCTTTCGAGAAAAACAAGCGATCCACCACACTCTGCCAAGAACCGGTGCGCCGTAACAACCACCGACCGTGCCAATTCGCCTTCTTATCCAGGCCGTACAGTGTCTCAATGACCAAATATTCGTCCTCGGTCAGCGCCCGTCGCACGGTACGCCGGTTCCACGCGAATTGAGTCGAGTTAGTTGGATCGTATAAACCCAGTGCAAAACCGCCTTCATCAAGTTGTAGAGCATCTAGTATGAAATCGGCGGTTTGTTGAGCAACCGCTGTTAGCAGTTTATCTCGACTAATAGTGATAGCTCGCAACAGCAAGTCCAGCGCCCAGGCGTTTAACTCAAGGGACTTCGACAGCTCAGTGCCAAATTTGCCGCGAAGACGCAGCGGGGTGTAAAACCCGCCCTCCACGTGATCAAACATGACATCTCTAACCCATCGCGTCAAACCAATCAAAGCCATATCCAAACCCTTCGAATCTTCTCGCGAGCGCTTACGACTGTGAAACCAAAGTCGAAATAGCTGGGATGCAAGTCCGCAGATAAAAGTCCAACTGCCCACACTGCGTTGCGCGTCCGCTTCAATGGCCCGTTGGCGCATTGAGATAGCGTCTTTCAACAGCGCTTCGTAGCTGTGCACATGCTTGGTCTGGACATCAAGTTGACCGCGACGATGCGTTTCAAGGAGTAGCGTTAAGCCAGCATTCGCTTCAATCGTTCCGTGAAGAAGATGCAAATTCAAAATCTCGTTCGACGCATACATCAGCCGCGTGGAACCTTCGTCGTAGGGATCGACACCGAAGTAGTAGCACGGGGCTGTCATGGTTAATCGTTGAGCATCCACAAAAATCGTCGCTGGGTATATCTCAATGGTCGGCACACTGCCTTGCTGCTCAACAGGTTCGTACGCGATCGTGAAGAGCCGTTCGAGCTCGGGGCGTTCGTCAACATCAATCTTGACGTTAATGAACGCATCGTTCAGCGTTTCCCCTACGAAATCACGCGCATAAAAGCGAACTTCGAGAGGCGTGCGGGAGCTGAGGTATCGACCGAGAGATACATGTAAGGTTTTGCGTTCTGAGCGAGCCCGAATGAATAGGTCGCGGTCATACTCGTGCCAATTCACCGGGCTGTCGGCAAATAGTCGCAGGTACGGACTTGTCGCTGCTGCCAGTCCATTCAAGTTGTGTGTCGGTAACCTCTGTAATACGCTTTAAAATGTAGAAAATCGAAAAATATGCAGCGTTGGCGCATAGTCAATGACATAGCGTGAATTCGGCCGACGCTCAACTGACATCCGTACAAGTCATGCTGAACGACAAGCACGATATCTATGAAAATGGCTATAGACTCAATGTCGGCATTGTACTGTGCAACGACGCGGATAAAGTATTGATGGGTCAACGCTTTGAAGGACAAAATTGGTGGCAGTTCCCGCAAGGCGGCATGAAGATCGGCGAGTCGGTTCGGGACGCGATGTTTCGAGAGCTGCAAGAGGAAATCGGTCTGAAGTCACAACACGTTAGGGTGCTCGCAGAAATGCCGCGTTGGTTGCGATACCGATTGCCGGCGGGACGCTTGCGTTCGACTCTAGGAGCGATCGGACAAAAACAACGGTGGTTTTTGCTGCGCATGACGTGTCCTGACCATGCAATCAATATCTCGCAAGCTGCTGAAGATGCCGAATTTGCGCGTTGGGCCTGGGTTAGCTATTGGGAACCGGTAATTCGCGTCGTACGCTTCAAGCGGCGTGTCTACCGAGAGACGCTCGAATATTTTTCAGCGCAGTTGGAGCGCGAGTCTAGTTAAATGCAAGATGCTCTTCAAGACCTTGTCAAGGATATCTCCGCTGGCGTTAGCTTTAACCGCGCATCCACATTGCTGGTTACCCGCGTTACCAACATTCTGAACTGCGCTGTTTGTTCACTTTTCGTCCTGGACAGCAAGACTAATCACTTGCAACTTGTAGCAAACGAAGGCTACCGAAACCTAGATCCAAATCAAATCAGCGTGCCGCCTGATACAGGAGTCGTCGGCTTAGTCGTGCGCCGGCAGGAACCCCTCAATCTCGCAAATGTGCACGAACACCCAACGGCCGTCAGTGTAGAGGGTCATGACGAGTTAGCGTATCCGAATTTCCTTGGCGTTCCGGTCGTTCATCAACGCCGCATCCTTGGCGTCCTACTCGCACAGGATGAATACAAAAGTTTTAGCGAGGACGACGAAGGCTTTATGACTTCTTTAGCGACCTCGTTCTCGCCCCATCTCTCTCACGCGATCGCGACAAGTGAAATTGAACTTGACATTGCCACCTCAAAGCTCCGCGAGGAGCGACACTTTAAGGGCTTCGCTGGATCCCCTGGAATCGCGGTTGGCACGGCCGTGCTACGCCAGCCTCATTCCCAGCTTCAAGACGTCACGTACCGCACCATTGAGTCGAGCGAAATCGACAAGGAGTTGCGGGATTTCAATGACGCGCTTGCTACCGTTGTACAGGACTTAAAAAACGGACGAGAACGTATGCAGTCTGTGCTGGGACAGGAAGAGTTAGCCTTGTTTGATGCCTATTTGCACATGCTTGACGACGATGCGTTGCCCCAGGAAGTGCGCTCCGTCATTACCAACGAGCTTGTTTGGGGCCAAGCCGCCGTTAGTCACGTCTTCACGCGTCATATTCGCGATTTGGAACGCTCAGAGAGTTCGTATTTAGCAGAACGCGGACAAGATCTTCGTGACCTTGGACAACGCGTTCTCGCTGCCATGCAACAAACAACACGTCCTGAAAACGAGATACCGCCTAACACGATCTTGGTCGCGCAAGAGGTTACGGCCTCAATGCTCTACGACGTACCAGCACAGAATTTGATTGGAGTGGTTTCTGTCGAAGGTTCAATGAACTCCCATATGACGATACTCACACGCGCCTTGAATTTACCTGCTGTGATTGGCGCGCAAGATCTTCCGCTGCTCGATATCGACACACTCCCACTTATCGTAGATGGTTTCTATGGCGAAGTCGTCGTAAATCCTACTCCGTCGACAAACAATCACTTCAACGCGCTAGCAAACGTTGAGGAGTCCTTTCAGATTGAGCTAGATGCGATTCGCGACCTTCCTGCCGAAACCTTGGACGGGACGCGCATCAACGTCTGGGTAAATATCGGTTTAGTGAGCGAAATTTCGCGTTCGTTGGACCGCGGCGCAGAAGGAATCGGTTTATTTAGAACCGAAGTACCGTTCGCAAACCGCAATCGGTTTCCAACCGAGGAGGAGCAACGCCGCATCTACCGTGAACATATGGAAGCTTTTGAGCCGCGTCCTGTCACGATGCGTACATTGGATATCGGTGGTGATAAGGATCTACCCTACTTCAAAATTGAGGAAGAGAATCCGTTTCTCGGTTGGCGAGGCATTCGTGTCACGCTTGACCATCCAGATATCTTCCTCGGCCAAGTGCGTGCGATGTTAAAAGCGAATGCTGACCTGGAAGGGATCTTGCGCATCATGTTGCCGATGGTTTCGAATCTCGACGAGATCGAGTTAGCCAAGCATCATATTGACCAAGCGTTCCACGAGGTTCGCGACGAAGGCGTTAACGCCAAAACTCCTCTTATCGGCGTTTTGATCGAAGTTCCTTCGTTGATATTCCAACGTCAACAAATCGTCAAGCTCGTCGACTTTCTAGCCGTTGGCACGAACGACCTTACGCAGTACATGCTAGCAGCGTCAAGAAGCAATCCGCAAGTCGCCGAGTTGTATCAAGAGTTCGACCCGTCAATGGTGCGCGCGTTGCGTTTGCTTGCGAAATCAGCGCACGAGGCAAATAAACCAATTGGGATTTGTGGCGAATTGGCTGGTACAGTCGAAGGCGCCGTCATGTGCATCGGCATGGGATATGACGTGCTGTCGATGAACGCGACCAACATTCCTCGGGTGAAATGGGTTATTCGAAATATCTCAATGACTAATTGCAGGAGAATCGTAGCAAAATCGCTCCGCATGAACCATGCAAAGGAAATCGTCGACTATATTCGCGCTCAGCTCCACAGTGCGGGCCTAGGCAAAGCCCTACCGCCGCATCAACCGCCAGCGATTTTGCTCTAGGCGAGGCTTTGCTAATTGCGTGAGTAGCGTCAAAACATCCTAAGTCCCGTCATCCGTCAACTATAGCAGCGTTCACTTAGGATTTCACTAGGTTCAACGCCTTAGCGCGTTGCGTTAAAGCCACTCTACGCGCCTTCTCATCTGTCGAAACCACGTTAGCGCGTGTGTGATAGATCGCTACGCGAAGTGTTACGAAGAACCGGATACGAAAACTTACTAATCTTGCTAAAAGCAGAAGATCTAAAGAACGCGCTTTAAGGCGTTGTGCCACTCGGCCAGCTTGGCCATGCGCTCTTGCTCGGTCATAGTCGGTTCGAAACAGCACTCTATCTCGTCATTCGACGCTTCCCAGAAATTCGTCGCCTTACCAGCCAAGATCGCAGCTCCACGCGCAGTCGATTCAAGATCTCTCGGCCGCACGACAGGTCGATCCAATAGATCTGCTTGGAATTGCAAAAGAAAGTTGTTCACAGCTGCACCGCCATCCACCCGTAACTCCGGAATTGATTGGCCGATGTCTTTTTCAACTGCCTGGATCAGATCAAAAGCTTGCAAGGCAATCGACTCCAAAGCTGCTCGTGCTACATGCCTTCGGTCAGCCAATCGAGACAACCCGACTAACGCTCCACGGGCATGTGCCGCCCAATGCGGTGCACCCAGTCCTTCGAATGCCGGAACGAGATACACGCCAGCACAATGAGGTACGGAATTCGCAAGAAGCTCCGATTCCTTGGTCGACTCAAGAATGCCAAGATTGTCACGCAACCACTGAATCGAGCTACCGGCGGAAAACACGGATCCCTCAAGTGCGAATTCGTCTTGCGCTCCTACACTTGCAGCTGCCGTGCTCAATAAACCGGCATTCGACTTCCGTGCTTCCGCTCCCGTATGTACAAGCAAGAATGCACCAGTGCCGTAGGTTAGTTTGGCAGAATTCCGTGAGGTACACCCTTGTCCAATCATGGCAGCTTGTTGATCGCCTGCCACGCCGGCAATAGGGATTTCGGAACCGATAGTATCACCAGCCGTCCAACCGATCTCGCCGATGGATTGAACGATATCCGGGAGCATCGTTCGATGGATCTCGAAGTAATCCAGTAATTTCTGATCCCAAGTACCCGATACGAGATCCATCAGCAACGTGCGTGATGCATTCGTACGGTCAATCGCATGAATTCGACCACCTGTAAGTTTGAATATCAACCATGAATCTACCGTACCGAACGCTAGCTCGCCGTTGGCCGCACGTCGAGACAAATCGGGGTCGCTATCCAACAACCATCTGATCTTGGTGGCAGAAAAATAAGGATCAACCTTGAGTCCGGTGCGCATCGAGATCCATTCCGCAGCGCCTGAAGCATTGATTTCATAGCACTTGTCGGCCGTACGGCGACATTGCCAGGTGATTGCTGGACCGACCGGCTCGCCTGTGCTCTTATCCCAAACTATGGTCGTTTCGCGTTGATTGGTAATGCCAATAGCATGCAATGAAGATGCTGTTGCGTCTATTTGCTTAAGCGCAGCAACAATGCTCTGATATTGCGCCTGCCAAATGGCATTCGCATCCTGCTCAACCCAGCCTTCTCGCGGGAAGACACTCTTCAGCGCGACTTGCGCGCTCGCTGCAACGCAACCGTTCCGATCGAACAGTACGCTTCGAGCGCTGCTTGTGCCTTCGTCGCATGCGAGCAGATATTGACCCATGGATCAACCACCCACATACCGTCAGACGACGGGTGACAGACCACCGTCCATATTGATCGCGCAGCCTGTTAAGTAAGAAGCGTATTCGGATGCAAGAAATAGCACTACCTTACCGCATTCCTGAGCTTCACCCATACGACCCATCGGTAGTGCCGCACCGCTCGCAGCTAAATATTCCTCATAGCTCTCTTCCCTCGGTCGCGAGTCATACGCACGACGACTTTGATCTGATTCAATCCGGCCTATCAATAGTGCGTTAACCAATACGTTATGAGGCGCGACTTCGCCAGCAAGTACTTTAGTCAACGCCATTCCTGCCGCTCGACTAACAGACGTGGGTGCGGAGCGTGCGCTCGGAGACTTCGCGGCGGTGTTCAATATATTGATGATTCTCCCCCACCGTCGCTCGCACATACCTGGCAACACCAGACGAGCAAGACGGATTGCTGCAAATAGTTTCAAGTCCAAGTCGGCTTGCCAGATCTCGTCAGTCACGCTAAGAAATGGGTGCGCTTCAGATTTTCCAGCGTTGTTGACGAGAATATCGATTGGACCGATAGCAGCGACGACTTGATCGTGTGCAGCTTGGATTTGATCAGGTTGCGTGACGTCGCAGGAAATGGCGACTACTTTGCCTGGGCCATTGCCTTCAATTTCGGTTTGTGCTTCCTCAAGTTCCGGTTGACGGCGCGCCAGTATCGCTAACGATGCGCCTGCGCTATGAAAAGCGCTAGCCATCGCCTTGCCTAGACCCATGCTACCACCAGTGACCAACGCGTTTTTACCAGAGAGATCCATGTCTTAGCACTCCTCTATATCAAAATGTTCTTCTACAGTATGCTGACTCATCCCCATGGGACCGTAAGTCTGTTCGCGCACAGCAATCTCGGTGTTTCCCAACATCAACGCTGTGGTGGAACGTGTTCCGTAGCGTTCACCAAGAATAAAACATGGCGCGTTGTACTTCTCCGGAACAGCTTGAAAGGCTACCCCGTGTGGGTCGAACAATGTACGGATTAGATTCTTGAGGTTGGGGTTCTCAATTTCTTCGGACAGCTTACGCTCGCCTTGAATCACACGAAGCCACCGATCGCCTAGTCTGGTATTGCTCAAACCGTAGACACCTGCTTTGAGTATGCGTCTTTCTGATGTTCGATTTGAAAAGTAAATTAACTCATAACCGTCAAATCCAATGAAATTGAAGCCTTGATAGCGACTCCCGTCAATGGCATCTGCGAATTCACTTCCGCCTGTGCGATCTTCGAGAAAATCGACAACCAAGCGACCGCGGCTGAGATCTGCTGAGCCACTGACATTGGGTTCAGTCCAATTCGTAACAGCTGCCACGCGCCCCGTTCGGGCTACCCCCATCCAGGTACCCCGCGCCTCTTCGTCCCGACCGGCAAATATGTTCGGTCGATCATCCCAAAAGTGCGCTGGCGTCGTTGATCGGTTGAAAAACTCGTCACGATTGGCTGCAATAACTAGCGGGTAGCCCTCGCACATGCGATATCCAATCAAGATCAGGCACATCGTTGAAGTCATTCGCTCTGGATATGGCAGCGAGGAAGTGTATTCAGCGAAAAAACGACCTCGACAACGTGATATCGCAGACTGACCGTGTTTTGATGGAAGGACTCCGTCATGGAAACCGTTAAGAGCCATAAGGGATGCGAACTAGCTGCGTCCATTTTCTTTGGAAAATCTCGCGTTTTCGTGTTGTCCAACTATTTATCGTAGAACAATGACACAAGATTTAAGCACTTTCCGGATATCTCAGTGCGCTAAATAAGCCCGTAAAATCAATTTTCAAGGTAGAAAAACCAGACGGCTACGCCATCCGATGAATTACCCCATCCTCGATCCAGTACTCGTGGAAATTGGGACATTCCAGATTCATTGGTACGGTTTTATGTACCTAATCGCGTTTGTTGCATTCTGGTTGCTAGCCTATCTCCGTATTCGAAACGGAAGGATTTCGTGGACCTTGCAACGCCTCCAAGACGCTTGTTTCTATATGGCCCTAGGCGTTATTGTCGGTGGGCGGGTAGGCTATGCTCTCTTCTATGGATTAGAGCAGCTTCTGGATGATCCAGTATGGCTGTTTCGCATTTGGGAGGGCGGCATGTCGTTCCACGGCGGTCTATTTGGGGTCATTGCAGCGTTGTATCTGTGGTGCAGGAGAACCAAGCAGGATTTTTGGGACGTCATTGACATCGTCGCACCTTGCGTACCTTTAGGTCTAGGTATCGGGAGGCTAGGAAACTTCATTAACACCGAACTGCCTGGTCGTATTACAGATAGCTTCTTTGGTGTCCACTTTCCATGTTGGAGCGTTGCCGATCACAACTTTCTGTGTACCGGCGAATTCGAGGAAACAGCCAGACACGTTTCGTCCATATATCAAGCTATCGCTGAAGGTTTGATCTTGTTCGTATTGTTGTGGTTGTATTCCGCAAAACCGCGAGAAAAAGGACAGGTCGCGGGGATGTTTCTCCTCGCGTACGGTTTGCTTCGATTCGCCACCGAGTACTTTCGTCAACCGGACGCGCACTTAGGCCTCGTACTATTTGGATGGTTCACGATGGGTCAAACGTTGAGCATGTTGATGGCAATCGGTGGAATCGTTTTGTTGCTACCTTCAACGACGCGACGTCTCCAAGGAGAAATAAGACATTGAAACAATATCTCACACTATTGGAAACAATTCTTACGGACGGAGTACCGCGCCAAGATCGCACGGGGGTCGGTACGCGCTCAATCTTTGGCTATCAGATTCGATGCGATCTTGAAAAAGGCTTTCCGCTTCTTACTACCAAGCGAATGTTTTTCAATGGCATCGTTCATGAACTGTTGTGGTTCTTAAGTGGCAGCACAAATGTTCGCGATCTTCATACGCACGATGTACATATTTGGGACGAATGGGCAGACGAGCACGGTGAACTCGGACCTATCTACGGGTGCCAGTGGACGAAGTGGCTCAGACCTAACGGCAATGAGGCAATAAACCAAATCGCAAATGTCGTTCGCTCCATTCAGGAAGAACCTCAATCGCGACGACATATCGTATCTGCTTGGAACGTAGCGGACATAGACAAAATGCAATTGCCACCTTGTCACGTGTTATTTCAGTTTTATGTCGTGAACGGGCGCCTAAGCTGCCAGTTGTATCAGCGCAGCGCCGATATATTTCTTGGGGTACCTTTCAATATTGCGAGTTACGCGTTATTGACACACCTCATCGCCCAAGTAACCAACTTACGTCCAGGAGAATTCATACATACGTTTGGCGACGCTCATCTATACAACAATCACATCTTGCAAGCCGAACGACAGTTGCGACGACAACCACGAGTTTTACCTCAACTCGAGTTAAATCGTTCAGTAAAAGACATTTTCAGTTTTAAATTCGAGGATATCCGGCTCACGAATTATCGGCCGCACCCGGGCATTCGAGCGCCGGTCGCAGTTTAGTTCGATTGATTGTTTCTCTTATTTGGGCGATGACTCGCAACCGAGTCATCGGTCGTAACAATCAATTGCCATGGCAACTTCCTGATGAGATGGCCTATTTTCGTCATACCACACTCGGCCACTCTATCGTCATGGGAAGAAAGACCTTCGACTCAATTGGGCGCAAACCGTTACCGAAACGACAGAACATCGTCCTTTCACATCAAGAAGTGACTGCACCAGGCATACAACATGCGCAAAACTTGACCTCGGCATTGACATTAGCGCGCGAATACGGTGCTGTGGAATGTTTCGTGATCGGCGGGGCAAAGGTATACGAAGAAGCGTTGCTCATTGCCGATCGACTTTATGAGACTACCATCGATGCCGTACTGGAAGGTGATACGTTTTTTCCAGATATTGACCGAACCAAATGGCAAGAGATTTCCATCGAACATCACCTTGCCGACGAACGTCACGCTTACGCGTTCAGCATTCGGGTTCAGGAACGCAAAATTTCGAGTTATACGCGCAATTGAAGCCTTGACTAGGCCGGCGCGAGATGTTTTTCGAGCACAGTACGATCGAACTCTAGTCCCAGACCTGGCGTTGTCGGCAGTTCAATGTAGCCGTCCGCAAATTTGATCGGATCAATGAAGAGATCTTCGTGTAACGGGCCGCCGTTGTATTCCTGGATCATGAAATTAGGGGAACAAGCATCCAGCTGCACTGCTGCAGCGGCAGCGACAGGTCCCACGTACATATGAGGAGCAATCATCGCGTAGTGCGCCTCCGCAATACTAGCTACCTTCTTCGACTCTAATATCCCACCGCATTGCCCTACATCTAACTGAATGATCTGCGCCGCTTGTTTTTCGATAAGTTCAGCGAATTCATACTTTGAAACCAAGCGCTCGCCCGATGCAATTGGAATACTTGTATGTGCAGCAACTCGCGCCATTTCATCAACGTTTTCCGGCGGTACAGGTTCCTCAAACCACATCGGTTGAAACTGTTCGAACACGCTAGCGACGCGAATGGCACCTGACGTAGAAAACTGACCGTGCGTGCCTATGCCCACTTCCAAATCATCGCCCACCGCATCTCTAATGCATTGAAAAATCTTGGCTGCATGATTGATCGTTTTAAGGCTGAAATCACGTGGCAGTGGGTAGAGAGGCATGAACGGATCTAACTTACATGCGCTGTTTCCATCTTCAATGAGCTGAGCGGCCACTTCACCTGCTTTTTGAGGGTTCTCCCAAATACCTTCAGCTGGCATATATGCATACGCCCGAAGTTTTTCATGGTATCGGCCACCTAACAAATCGTATATAGGTCGATTGGTTGATTTACCTAAGATATCCCAGCATGCCATCTCAATCGCGCTCAAGGTGGGGGTCATAAATAAGCTAGGGTGACGATAGTCGTGGCGGGAACCGTAGATTCGTTGCCACATCGCTTCAATGTGAAACGGGTTTTGCCCAACTAAAAATTCCTCCGCGAGTTCGTGAAATAGCTTGATCTGCGATTCGAGGCTCTGAGCGTGCCCTGTAGGTCGTTCGCCTAACCCGACAATGCCTTCGTCAGTGTAGAGTTCAATAAAGAGAAACTGGCGACCACCTCGATAAGGTGCGACGTTGTTAACAAGATAGTGTCGAGCTTCGGTGATTTTCATGGACTAAGCAACTAAACGTATTCAGTCGCGCAAGTATCTTCATTGGTGGTGTATGGGCTGTGAGCATGTTAAACACATGATGTGCAGTGGTCACGGACAGTGATGTGGTAGATTTTGCCTGTCTTATGTTGGTCAGGAGTTTGTCGACCGCGATGATCGTTGTATCGGCTCGCGTCGTCTTAGTTCCCATGCCACCAACCTACCCCATGATGCCTGATGTGGCGCCGAAGCGTCGCACACGAGGGCTTGGCCTCATCTTGATAAAAATCGAGGGGGGGGGGTACGCCTATGTAACAGACGAGACCTTCACGGTCCTACCTACCTAAATAGACGATCTTTACGTCGCGTGGAGGTTCAGGATAGGTTGATTCGCGTGGCAGCAGTTCCATGGTAAGGCATTGGTCACTGGAGGAGAGATCCCTTGCATGGTTTTAAGTTAGGCGCTGCTCATCGTCGGGCAGTCCGTATGTCACGAGTTGAACCCGATACTGAGAAAGGAGAAGGGACAATGGTTCACAACACGACGCGATGCCGCCGGTTTGGCGGTAGTTTACTGGTCGCGCTACTCACCTTATGGTCAGGAAGTCAGGCATTGGCCGAGGAGGCCTTTGAGGCGGATGCGGTGAGTGTGTCGTTTGACGAAGGCGTGTATTTTCTTGCCTCTCACCCGGGAGCTACTAGCCCCTATGTGCGCAACCCGGCGCGCACGGGTGGCGAGCATGGTCATACTTCGGGTGGCACGGGGACGAACAGCAGTACGAACGGCGCTGCGAACAGTCTGCTCAACCGTGAAATCGACGCGGCGCGGACGACGCCGGCCTTGACGGATGCTTGCTATACGGTCATGGTGAAAGATGCTGCGGGCAAGGCCAGTGACCTATTTGCCCTCACTGGGACGAAGAATTGCAAGAGCGTGGCATCAAAGAGTGCGAATGACGGCACGAATGGTGCGACGGGCGGCCACGTACAGATGAAAGCCGATGCGGTGTTAGATTACGAGACGTCCTCAAAGTACGTGATCACGGTCCAGGCACACAAGGGCGACAAAGTGGTGGATACGTTGACGCTGACGTTGAACCTCAACGATGTGAACGAAGCGCCGGTCGTACTGGAGCCGTTTACCTATAAGCAAAGCGGCTCCGATCGTAGTGGCGATGATCTGCAACCGGTGGGCGCGTCCCGGGTGTACATAAATGGGGCGAATCGACCTCGATCAGTTTCAACCGGATGTTTCGCGACCTGGACGCGACGCCTGAAGCATTTGTGATAAGTACAACACTACAGAGTGTGTGCGACAATGGCATGGCCAATACCCCCGGGGTTGATAGCCAGATTCATTCGAGTGCCGCGCCCTCGGGGCTTGTAGGACAAGGGGCGACCAGAGGATATGGCTTCTCTGGAATGCGGGGGATTGCAAGCGCAGGGGATGGGAAAGTGTATTGCGTTCACAACTCCGTAGCTCGCGGCGAGCCCACGCCGTATCCGGGTCAACACGTGGTGAAGGTGAGCGTGCAAGGACTGCGCCTCATTCTGACGGCGTATGACCAGACCACGCCGGGCACGTATCTCGCGCAGGTGTACACGCAGCTGGCCAGTGGGGGCGACGAGGCTGGCGCGATCGTCCCTACAAAGGTGTCCCCAGCGTATGGAAAGATCACGGTGATCGTGAAGAAAGGGGTGAACAACCCGCCGGCGTTTGCGGGCGGCTCGGTCGGTTTTCGCACGACGGTGAACGAAGGCACGGGTGCGGACGCGTTGGTGGCGTCGGTGGTGCCGGGGACGACGGACGCGACGGCGGACGACTGGAATGCGGGGGATCTGGATACCCACGACACCGACGTGCACTACAAAGTCGTAGGGTCGCCGTGTCCGGCGAAGAAGTATGCGACGTACACGCTGACGGATGGTGGAAGTTGCTGGAAATACAAGGACAACTCGGGGAACGTGTCGTTGACGGGTGCGCTGGTGGATTACGAGAAGTTGCCGGCGGGCAAGATGGCGACGGTGCGGTTGCAGGCGAGCGACGGGTATGACACGGTGACGATCCCGATCACGGTGACGGTGAAGGACGTGAACGAACTGGAGACCGATGCGGAGGCGGTGAAGGCATTGGGGACGGTGCGGTTGACGAACGACGAGAAGTCGGATCCGATCGAGCTGGCGAGTCTGTTCATCGATCTGGAAGGTGATCCGCTGACGTTCAGCGCGTATTCGAACCTGCGCGAGGATCTGGTGAAGATCGAGGGTCGCGACCTGATTTTGACAGGCAAGGGGGCGACGGCGACCGCGGAAAAGACGTACACCATCACGGTGACGGCATCGGACGGCAAGTTGTCGAAGGATGCGACGTTCACGCTCAAGGTACGGGCGAAGAATGCGGCGCCGAGTTTCGAGCCGGCGGGGGTGCGGTCGTTCGGCATGAGCGTGGCGGAGGATGCGCCGGTGGGGACGTTCCTGGCGACGGCGATCACCTACCTGGATGCGGACTCGGCGGACGAGGTGCAGGCGACGGTGGACAGCGAGTTGTTCGAGGCCGTGCGCGTGGGTCGTGTGGATGCGAACGAGAACGGCAAGATTGACGGTGGCGAGAGTATGCTCTGTGCGTTGCCGCCGAAGATGACGGTGAGCAATCACTGTCGCAAGGTGGCGAGCGAGTTGGGGTTGCGGACGAAGGCGCGGCTGAATGCGGAACAGCAGGATCGTCATACGTTGACGTTGACGCTGGACGACGGTTGGGACAAGAGCGGCACGGTGCAGGTGCATGTGATCGTGACTGACGTGAACGACCTGCCGATGGTGAAGATGGATGCGGCCGGGGAGCCGATGACGATCGCAGAGCAGGTGGTGGCGGTGGATGGTTCGCTGACGCTGGCGATCGGCGGCTATTTCACGGACGAGGACGGCGATCGGTTGAAGGTGGATGCTGCCTCCTCCATGAAGCAGGTAGCCACGGTGATGGTGAGCGGTCTGGATCGGGTGACGATCCGGGGGCTGAGCGAAGAGATGGCGACGATCACGCTGACGGCGGACGATGGCGAGGGCGGCACGGTCACATTGAAGTTCATGGTGAAGGTGACGACGAATCAGCCGCCGGTGGCGGACAAGGATGCGTTCATGGCGCGGCTGCCGGCGGCGGACACGGTGAATGTCGGAGCGACGTTTGATCTGGCCTTGTCGGGGTTGTTTACGGATCCGGATGAAGGCGATATGGTGGGGCTGCCGCAGGCGATGACGTCAGACGAAGATGTGCTGCTGCTGGTGGTGACCAATAATGGCGCGACGGCCACGGTGGTGGGTCGGGCCTCGGGGATGGCGACGCTGACGTTGACGGCGACGGATCAGGCGGGCAACAAGACCTCGGTGAGCCAGGCCATCACGGTGAATGCGGCGCCAGCGGAAGCGCAGCCGTTGGCGGCGCGCACGCTGGATCGCGTGACGCCGCAGGCGGTGGATCTCGGCGGGCTGTTTACCGATACGGACGACGGCGCGGCGGGCTTGGTCATCACGGCGACGACGGTAGGCGAGGGCGCGGACCGCGCGACGGCCACGGTGGCTGGCACGACGTTGACGCTGGCGGGCGTGGCGCTGGGCGAGGTGGATATCCAGTTGACGGCGACGGACCCGCACGGGGCGACGGCGACCTCGACGCTGATGGCGACGGTGGTCAATGTGGCGCCGACGGTAGCCATGGACGTGGCACCACAAGCGCTTGACCGGATTGACACGCTGACGGTGGACGTGAGCGATGTGTTCATGGATGCCGACGGCGAGCTGGCGACGCTGGAAGCGACGGTGGCGGATGAGCGGATCGTGGCGATTGACCTGGCGGACGGTCTGCTGACGCTGACGGGGTTGGCAGTAGGCGAAACGGCCGTGACCGTGCACGCGACGGATCACGATGGCGGTCAGGCGATGACGACCTTGACGGTCGCGGTGGTCAATGTCGACCCGGTGGTGGCGACGGCGGCTGTGGCGGGGCATCAACTCACGGTGGAAGGTCTTCATGTGGGGTCGACGACGGTGACGGTCATGGCGACCGATGTGGATGGCGGGACGGCCGCGCACGAGTTTGTCGTGGCGGTCGAGAACGTCACGCCGACTGTGGCGATGCAAATAGATGCGCAAACGTTCGACCGGCGGGCGCCGTTGGGGCTCGACCTGACGGGGACGTTCATGGACGACGACGGTGAGATTCGGGCGCTCACGGCGATGGTGGCTGATGGCTCGGTGGTTGATGCGGTGGTGGCTGGGGCGGCGTTGACGCTGCAGGCGCTGGCGGTCGGCACGACGACGGTCACGGTGACGGCGATGGATGATCAGGGTGATACGATTGCGACCGCGTTCGAGGTGACGGTGGCGAATATCGCGCCGGTGGTGGCCGAAGCGGTGGCGGATCAAACGACGACGCGGGTGGCGGACCTGACCCTGGATGTGAGCGGGACCTTTCACGACCCCGATACGGATGCGCCAGTGACCGTGACGGTCGTGGCGGCGGACGGCGGCATCGTGGAGGCGGGGTTGCGCGAGCGGATGTTGACGCTGCGGGGTCTGGCCGTGGGGTCGACGACCTTGACGTTGACGGCGCTGGATGTGGATGGCGGCACGGTGTCGACGACGTTTATGACGACGGTAGAGAATGTGGCGCCGGAAGTGGCCCAGGCGTTGGTTGATCAGGAGATGGATCGGCGTGCGCCGTTGACCCTGGATGTGGGGCCGCCTTCCAGGATGCGGACGACGGGACGGCGGCGCTGAGCCTGACGGTCATGACCGCGGACAGTGGCGTGGCCGAGGCGACGCTGGTGGAGGCCACGCTGGGTGCGGACCATCGGTTGACGTTGCGCGGTCTGGCCGTGGGCGCGACAGTGTTGACGTTGACGGCGACGGATATGGACGGTGGGCACGTCATGAACGAGGTGCGGGTGACGGTGGCGAATGTGGCGCCGCAAGTCGCCAACTCGCTCAGTCCGCTGGTTCTGGAAGTGGGCGGTGCGGCCGCCACGCCGACGATCGAGGGTTTGTTCAGCGATGATGGCGATGCGCTAACGTACACGGTGGCGACGGCGGATACGGGGATTGCGACGGCAGCGCTGGCGGGGATGCAGGTGCGGGTGAGTCCGATCGCGCGGGGGTCGACGACGCTCACGATCACGGCGACGGACCCGCATGGCGGCGAAGCGACAGTGAGGGGGTCGGTCACGGTGGGCGACGGGGCCCTGAAGGCGGTGGCGGCGCAATCGCTGGCCGGGTTTGGTCGGGCGTTGTTGGCGAGTGCGTCATCCAGCGTGGGCGCTCGTCTCACGACGGACGCGCGCAGTGCGGACCTGACCCTGGATGCGTGGTTGGACGAGTGGGCGCCGCAGGATCCTGCCGCGCCTTCGCGCACGGTCGCGGCGCAGGGTGCGGCCGCCTGGCAGATGGTGCATGCGGTCAATACGCCAGGGTCGACTGGGGTGCTGGCAGGCGATGCCATGGCCGGGTCGTCGTCAGGCACGAGCGGTGCGCTGAGCGGTATAGACCAGTTGCAGTCGCAGTTCGGTCAACGCTTTGCGTTGAACCTGGGGTCGAGTGAAGATGCCTCCAGGTGGTCGGTGTGGGGCGATGTGGACCGTCAGGCTTACGAAGGTAGCGGCTACGATGGCACGGCGACGAGCGTCTACCTGGGTGCGGATGTGGCGGTAGCCGAGTGTTGGCTGCTGGGGCTAGCCGTGGCGCGCCAGGGCGGCGACTCCGACTACGCCTGGGGCACGGCGTCCCAGGCCATGGACATGCAGTCGACGACGGTGCTGCCGTATGCGAGTTACCGCCCGAATGAACGCATGTCGCTGTGGGGCGTGGCCGGCTTCGGTCGCGGTGAACTGGATACGACGGTGGCGGGCACGACGACTACCTCGGGCAGCAATTTACGGTCGCAGCTGGCGATGGTTGGCGGCGAGCAGGCCTTGACGCAGGTGGGTCGGTTCGACCTGGCGTTGCGCGGGGATGCGGCGCTGGCGTCGTTGGAGACGGATCAAGGCGTAGGTGCGGCGGATGGCCTGGCGACGGACGTGCATCGTCTGCGTCTCGGTCTTGAGGGCTCGTTCTCGGCGGACACGGGTGAAGGCGGCATGCTGGAACCGTTCGGGCAGGTGAACGTGCGCACGGACGGCGGCGATGGCGAGACGGGTTCGGGCCTGGAACTGGCTGGAGGTGTCCGTATGATGACGCCGGCGTTCACGCTGGAAGCGCAGGGACGCACGTTGGCGCTGCACGGTGCGGACGACTATCGCGAGGCCGGCTTCAGTCTGCTGGCGACGTTGAATCCGTCGGCGCAGGCGACGGGCGTGTCGGTCACGATAGCGCCGCGCTGGGGCGCGGATGCGGTGGGTACCGGGATCCTGTGGGAAGATACCCTCCGCGTCGGCCAGTCCTACGGGGTGCTGACGGGCATGGCCAACGGCGGGGCGCAGGCGTCGCTGGAAACCCAGATAGGCTACGGTCTGCTGGTGGCGCGCGAACGCTATCTGTTGACGCCGTTCGTGGATGTGCGCATGAGCGATGGGACCCGGCGCGAGCTGCTGGTCGGCGCGAGCGTGCGGCCATGGGTGCGCCAGGCGAAGGATCTGGATGTCCGTCTGGCCGCTGGTCGCGTGAACGAGCGTCCGGGCGTCAGTCATAGTCAAGTCGGCTTACACGCGACGATGCGTTTCTAAGCTGACAGACCCCGCGTGATGATGGCGCTGCCATCGTTGCGCGCTCTTCTCCAGCCCCGGTACGCGCGAGCGTGCCGAGGTTTTTTATTCAATGCACAGGGGGCCGGAGTGTGTAAAGGTCGTCAAATAACTCAACAAAATACTCATTATCTAATGAAAACGAAAAGCGGTTTCGTCGTACTGACTAATCTTCGATCAAACTATTTCAGATAGGGTTAGTTATCCACATAAATACCATTCACGAATCTTACAGGAGATGAATTTATTACATTGAGTGCAAATCTATAAGGTACAAGTAAAGGCGATTTATCTAAGTACTTGTTAGTTGTATAATATATCTTGGCGAGCTTTATAACTCTCACCACTTGCTGAAAACTTCAAGCAAGGATTCAATATTAGCGTCAATCGTTTTCTCGTGCCCACCAGCGTCACCGAGGATAAACACGAGTCAATGAAGCAAACGAGACAACGGCAGGTGAGCGGGCTATAAGAAATTGCTCAAATCTGCTAGGCAGATCGCAACAGCAAGATTCTATAACCTCAAAGTGGCCGTTAAAGCTACCCCTGCATCGGGTTCACCAAGCCCGAAATTCGTATGCTGTAATGCGAAATCTACTGCCATCGCACGCGCGGAATGTGCAGTACCGTGCAAACGTAACCCAATACGATGATCTCGTCCGACTTGGGTACGTGCTTCAACATAAGGCGTTAGTAAGAACCGATCTTGATCAACCAAGATGCCGTATCTCAGCGAACCTTGCATACTAAACCTATATGGGTCGATATTCGTTTCAAGCCAAGGCCTAAGGTATGTCCTCGTCCTAATGCCAAGGGTTGAGGAAAATGGATCGAACGATTGCTCTGCATAACCCCAAGAAGGCGAAAACGATACGAACAGTCCAGATAACTTTTGTATGGGTTTATAGGTAATGGAAATCGCGTAGCCTTGTTCTTTTAAATCTTTCTCGTCGTGTACTTCAAAGTGCCGACCGCGAAACCCAACGTTGAATGACCCAAAGGCAAACTTGGCTCCACCAACTAATTCGATGCCGTCGTTTTCCTGATTTTCCGTACTATCGTAACGAAGGTTAATTGAGCTAAATGGTTTGAACGAAACTACAGCCGAAATCGGTAGGTTAAACGATGCCGTCAATCCACTCCGTACACGTCGAATATCCGCGGTCAACGCATTGACAGTCCGTGACAGAGGCTTTCCATTCAACTTCAAGCTGGCGACATCGCCATGCCAAGAAAGATCAAAATGCTTCACGCTAGTGAGCCTATGCGACGCACCGACCAAACCGCCTGAGGTTCGCAAATTATGTGACGGCTCTTTAGTTGCATCGCGCGTATTAGCAGTCGCCAATACACCCGTGCCAGCCGTAGCGATTCCCCAAATTGACATACCCGAATTAAGCTGAAACCGAACGTATGGAGAAACAAGGATTTGTTCAACTTCAAACCAACGCTGCACATGATTGAACGCGTAGTCGCCAAGACCTCTTAATCGAGAGCCCGCGAGACCCGCTTGAATGCGGCTATTTACAACAACTTCGGATCCAACATGGAAGCTGTGTACATGGCCTAGGTTGCCTGTGCTTTCAAAAGCTTGCGAGTCACTGTGGACCCACAATGTCCAGTACTTTAATGCATCCGGTCGCGCAAATGTTTTAGCTATAAGAGGCGACGAACTAAAGCTCGACGAAAGATCATTCCTAGGTAAATACGAGCTTTGCCTAAGCGATTTATCCTTTTGCGTCCAATCAGTACCGTCACTACGAAACGTATACGCCGCTAAATCAACGTAGCTCATAATCGGTTTCATTCGACGCGAATGTACATCAGGTGGATTCAGCGGCACATCGAAACGGGATTCAATGGCTGACTCAATGCTGTTTAGTACTGCACGTCCAAAACCTTCAAGCGCAAGTGTGGCGGCTTTGTCTAACCTATTCGTGGTAACTGAGACATGGAATCTAACGGCTGCAGACTCACCGAAAGCATTGGTAGCACGCACGCCAAACTCAGTTGAACCTTGACGTAATGGTTGTACGATGAGTTCCGGTCCATGCAAACTCGCATCAATGAATTGCTTGTCGTTGGGATTTAGTACAAAATCTAAGTTCTGTCCCTCCGTAAAGATCGTGTGCAAATCAAGAACGTACGGTTCTTCGCCTACCTCAAGATGCAACGAAATGTCCGCTGCCGTTGGTTGTTGCATACGGTTCGCTATTCGAAGGCTCGCGCGGACTACTCGGCGCTGGTGAACAGAATCTATTCCAATCAGGGCGATATCAGTTGAACCGATACTCAGCCCAATGATTTCAACCAATTGGCGATCTTCAATAAATCGTATAGTCACTATCTGACTTTGCTGCGCCATAACGCTCAGAGTCTGAGCAAACGGTGATATCCCAAATAGCTCCTTGACTGAAATCTCGATTGTTTCACCTACGTAAGCCACACGCTGAGGTACCTGAACTGGTTTGCTAGCTGCAACATTTTGAACTGTTACTGCAAATGTGCTTGTCTTAGCCGTTCCAGATTCGTAAGTTCCAGTAACTGTAATCTCGGCATCACCTATTGCAATCCCGTGCAACAAGACATAGTGCGCTGCAACCCTTCTAGCCTCCGCCTTGAAACCGACGCTCAGAGAGGCGTAATCCTTACAGTATGGATTGGACGCGCTCGCTCCCAAAGCACTAGCTAAAGCAGAGCGCTTCTCCGCACAATCCAGGGCATGCCACCAAGCGACCACATCTGCGCTTGCAAGGACGGCGCTAACGATTGCAGGTCGACTGGAATTGATACTAAACGAACTAGGCGGTTCTTCACTGGCCGTTGAGAATGCCTTCGACAAATTCAAACTGCCAAGGCGTTGTCCGACGGTAAGCGTTTGATCGGCGATGAGTGATTCTGTTTCGCCTTGTTCCTCATTCGTTACCGTAACTTTGAATGAGTGGGAAACCTTGTTGCCAGTAGGATCACGAGCTCGTATTGTGACAGTTGCGCTTCCTACCGCCCATGCATAAAGTATCAACGTCGCACCATCTTCTTTCGGTAGTAGCGCCCAGAGTACATCTTCAGCGCTAGATGTCACTGCCTCAATGGTCAGTTCGCTATCGGGATCCTTGAATAGTTCCCCTAAAGACATCTCAATCAAGCCCATTTGAATGGTTTGATCCGGAATAGGGCGATGGACGACGGGCGGTTCGCTTGCTTCGACTATCACAGTAAATTGTTTGGCTGCGACGCCGCCTGTCGTGTCCCTCGCAGTTAGTAACGCATCGGTCTTACCGATACGCTTAGCCAAGATGCGTATTTCCCCATTCGTACGAGCAAATATGTCCACAATGGAGCCGTCGTACGCGCTAACAGAGAATGTTGGCGTTTGGCCTTCGTCATCAACGAAATGCTCTGTCGCATTCAACACACGAGAATCGTTAGCAGCCAAGCGGATCGGTGTAATGGCTTCTTCCGTGGCACGCACTGATTCGTTGATGTCATATAGACTAATGGATAGCTCAACGTTCGCCGATGCCACGCTATCACTCACGGTTAGCGGTAGCGAATACATGCTTTTTGACTCGTAATCAAGCAGACCTTTGACGACGAGTTGCGTTTGGTTTGACTGTAACCCGTCGGATGTCAGCCCAAACGGTGAAGCACCTTGAAGTCGGAAGGTTAGAACATCGCCAAGATCAGGATCCGTTGCTGAAATAGGATTACCAATTTTTGTGCCGACCAAAGCGTTTTCTGCGATCTGAAACCGATAGCTTCGAGTATTCGACGGAAAACTTGGCGCTTTGTTATTGTTCCTAACGATGATCGACACGGATGAATGCATCGTGCTGGTTTTAGTACTTGCCCACACGTTCACCCTCGTTTGTCCAATTTTGTGGGCAGTAAGCACAAGAACCGGTTTGGGTAACGCATTTACCGAAACAATGGAAGGGCTATTACTGTTCGCACGAAAAGTAAGGCTTTCACGCTCTTCCGGGTCGCTGAATAGTTCGCTTAGGTCAAGCCGTTTGGTGGTCGCTGTGGGTAAGTGAATGCTGAGTGCCGACGTTTTAAACCCGCCGGAGAGCGGCTCATCGACATCAACGACGCGAAATGCAAGCGTCGCTTCGGCAACTGCACCGCGCCCATCCGTAGCCAACAAAGTAGTTCGACCGATCGGATCGTTTTGAACCGACTCGTAGTCCAGATTGCCGCTGACGGTCACTGCGACGGTATGTGTCGAATCAAGGGCAAAACAAGCACCCCCAAAACTAAACCCAGGTGTTTGAGATCGAATACATGCACCTGTTTTCGTTGCTCCAAGCAAAGCGTAAGTTACCGCATCCCCATCAGGATCTGTTGCATCCCAAGATCCGCTAACTGGGATTAGCGGGCCAACATAGCCTTCCTTGACATTGATCGCAAATCCCGTGGCATGACCAACCCAATGAGGTAATCGATTCGTGCCGGTTTGTACGAGTACAGTGATTTTCGCCAGCGTCTCAGCTGTCGCTGGATCAATCGCAGGTAGTACCGTGGTCGGCCCTCGCCGGTCCCATCCTCTAATCCAGATCTCGGCTTTGCGAATGACACCTTGTGGACCCTTCACTGGGGTGATGGTTATCCTAGAACCTTGTATGCTGGCGCGCACGATGCGCCCGTCTGCAGCAGGCGAATTCCCAGGCGTCGAGTTGGTATCGCGATCGATGTCACCGATTCGGGAAGTTCGAGATCCAAAGTTTGGCGAGTAGCCGACAAACTCGCGAATCTCTATATCCTCAGAATTCGGTTTGAAGTAGAGTGGTTGACGTTCTGGATCAAGGAATATTTCGTTGCCGTTAATTGAAATCGGACGATCCTTGTCGTTTAGTCTTAACAAGAAACCACGTCCATGATTGTTAGTATGCCGATAGGCCGATGCAACGACGGGACGTTCGTCCACATCGGTGATTGCGATCTTGATAGCAAGCGAAGCCGGTGCACCAAGCAAATCCTGCGCTTTGAGCATCCCCTCAACTTCTGACGAATGAAAGAGACGACGGATCTCAGTTTCGGTTTTCGCAACAGCGTTTATAACAACCGTGATTCGCTTCCCCGCGGGCAATGTCTCATAATCAATCACGGCGTTCGATTTCAGTTGAAGTTCGAGCTCGTGCGAGTAGTCTTGGCGTTGCTGAGGCGTCGTATAGCGCCTTTCGCGATCGCGCAACTCAAAGAGCGATTGAGAGGGGAGCTGGATTGAGTATGTCGCCAAGCGTGAGCCTTGCGATCCTTTAGCCCGTGCATAGACTTCGTTCAAGGCGTCTAGGTTCGCCGCAAGCTGTACTGGCGATTCACTCCACTCCATCGTAAGCGCAGTTTCGGTAAACGCTTGATCGGATGGGGCAGCCACAAGAGGAAGGCTGCAAAGTACCCATATAGCTAACAAAGGTGTGGACGCGAAGATAAGATATCGCCTCCCAGTGGGCGATAGCGGCGCCTCCGCATTGAACAGGCAGGCGGGAAATCGCACTGCGGTTAGCATAACCAACTCCCAGGGCAACCTATGCTCTGCAATTTATTGTAGATGAATTTAGAGGATTTGACCTGGTGTCAAGATACATGTTACCGTCTTGATCGAAGGGTTGATCAAGGCGCAACACACAGCTCAAGATTGTTAGCTTGATGTGTTCCGTTGTCGATCCAAGCTGGTTCACACCAATGATCGGCCGATTTCTAAAAATAGCCGGCCAGCTGGCCATTTAATATGAACAAGCCACAACCCTAGGTTGCTTTCAGTCTGCAACATCCAGTACCAAGTAAGGTTCATCTGCCTTCACAAACGCTATGGGAAATCATCCTACATTTTTTCAATCCATGAAGATATAGTTAATGGCTAGACACGTCAGTAGTTTAGGCTTCTCGATTCCTCAACAAACGAAAGTACGAATGCCTAGATTACTGAACCTATCGGAACGACATGCACACTTCTCATTCGGGCCTGACGAACCGGTCTCGTTGACCGACTACCTCTATTGAATATCTGTATTTACGGCGCGGGCGCAATCGGATGCTGGTTGGCAGCTGGCCTCCAGCGAGCAGGATATCAACCTTCGGTCGTTGCTCGCGGCGCGCATCTTGACGCACTAAAACGGAAAGGATTAGAGATTACGGAACACGGTAAGACGCAGGTGCTAGAAGTTTCAGCGTTCGGCGAGCAAGACGACTTACCCCCGCAAAATTTAATCCTTGTAACACTAAAAGCGCACTCGATTTCGGCGGCCTTACCACACCTCAAAACGTTATTGCACGAAGACACGATCGTATTGTTTGCCGTTAACGGCGTGCCGTGGTGGTTTTTTTACGGCTTGCAAGGCAATTACGGCAACGGCAAACGCTTGGTACAGAGCGTTGATCCAAGCGGATGCATATGGTCTGAGATCGAACCTGAGCGCGCAATCGGCTGCGTTTTGTATCCTGCCGCAGAATTAGTAGCTCCTGGTGTCGTCAAACACGTTTCCGGCAACCGTATCAGCATCGGCGAACCGATCGGTCAGATATCGCAGCGCGCCAATGACATTGCCACAATCTTGGCAGACGCCGGCTGTCGCGCATCGGTTCGACGCGATATTCGCAACGAAATCTGGATTAAGTTGTGGGGAAACGTTGCCTTCAATCCACTGAGTGTGATAACGGGGGCAACGCTTGATCGGTTAGCCACAGATTCAGGAACGCAAGCTATCGTAACGAAGCTCATGCAAGAAATCCAAGCGATCGGCCTCCATTACGGTGCCCGCTTTGGTATGACCATTTCAAAGCGTATTCAAGGCGCGGCAGCGATCGGCGCACATAAAACGTCCATGCTTCAGGATTATCTCAATGGAAAGCCGCTTGAAACGGGCGCCATGATTGATGCAGTGCTGGAATTAGGTGATCTAGCGCAAGTTGAAACGCCTACCATTCGTATGATGCAAGCGCTTCTACAGATGAAACTCGTAAGCGAAGGGCTTAACATGACAGAAAAGGAAAAGTAATGACTAAAGCTCATTTCGGCGTCACGCTGCCCCAGATTAAACGACCGTGGGTAGCCACTAAAGATGCTGCCGAACTATTCGAAGGATTAGGTTTCGATTCCTTGTGGGTATGCGATCATCTCTATGGCCCTCAAGCAAAACAGCTTCCGATCATGGAAGCTTGGTCTCTACTCGCCGCGGTTGCGGCCATCACGGCGCGCGTGGAATTAGGTACTTTAGTCACGCCTGCCGGTATGCGCAATCAGGCACAACTCGGCAAAACGATTGCGTCAATTGACAACATCGCTGGCGGTCGAATCATCGCCGGTCTCGGCGCGGGTTGGATGCAAAGCGAATTCGAAGATTTCGACGTACCATTCCTCAAGATCAATGAGCGCTTACAACAGTTGCACGAAACGATTGATCTCTTCATACAAATGTGGCGCGATACAAATCCCGTTACCTTCAACGGTCACTATGTAAAAGCGCACGAAGTCGTATGTCAACCGCCACCAGCACGGCGTGTGCCAATCCTCATTGGCGGTGCTGGTGAAAAAGTAACGCTCCGACTCGTCGCCGAAAAAGCCGATATGTGGAACAATTTAGCCGGACATCAGGACAACCTGAAGCATAAAGTCGACATCCTAAAGTCGCATTGCGACACAGTCGGTCGCGATTTCAATCAAATTGCGATCAGCCAGCAATGCCTCGTGACAATAGCACCCTCCGAGAAAGATGCCGGACCGATGGCGGATAGCGCTCAGCGCATCTTCGGCGGACATATGGGTAACCCTAAAGGCGACCTCGCCATCACGGGTACACCTGAGCAGTGCTGCGAAGCGATCCAGAAACACATCAATTTAGGTTGTACGATGTTCATCATGGAGTTTTTCGGCAAAGACACGCGCGAACCGGCACAATTGTTCGCCGAGCAGGTTATTCCTGAGTTTAGCTGAGACCCCTAGCTACCCATAACTTGCCGAACGCGATCGTTTGCACGCCAGTCAGGACTAGGCGACTCGCACTCGTGACTGGCGAAGTGTGTCGAGATTGATCGTCGACAGGCAGCCGTTCGATTACGTCCGGACCCGTGTACAAGCAACGGGTGGAAAAGCAGTGTATCGCCGGGTGCCATTTCTATATATTTGCGTTCAAGCGCGTTACTCTCAACAACACCGTAAAACGCAAAGTTGATGAAGTCCCACGCAGGGAGCTCATGTTTCAGTAACCCTAGCCGATGCGACTTCGGTACGACGGTGAGACAACCGTTTTCTCGATTGCAGGTTGAGATAGCAGTCCAAGCCGCAATAATCTTTTCTGGTGGGCGCATCCTGAAGTACCTTAGATCTTGATGAAGCGGGTGGCGGCCATCGACTGCCGGCGGCTTGTTAAACACGTTAGTTACTAGCGAATACAAACCATGGCCGATGAGATCGGTTACTGCGGCAAGTAACTTGGGATGTTCGACATATGCATAGAAGCCCGGATCGTCTTCAAAATTCAGCAGCTTGTTGACAGCGTGCAGTGGATCGGTCGGAGTTACCGCGCCTTTTGCCACCATCACGTCTTTCATTAACACCATACCTCGGCTCTTAGGGCGTTTTCCACGTACGATATCAACAAAGCGCTCACTCCATGCGTTGAGCTCGCTCTCCTCAATTAATCGTGGGATTAACAGATACCCGCTATCCTGATACGATTCGATTTGATCTTCTTTAAGCAACGTTAACCATATTGTCGAAGGAGTTTGATTTGAATCGTGCGCGCATGTAACTTACTAAGGATGGCTTGTCTAATTGCTTATCTAGATAGTATTAAAGTTGTCATGAAAGCTTGCCTGTCTACTCACGCCTAATTCGCACAGGAGGTACTCTAACATTGCAGCGCATCTCATCCCATTTAATCGTTTGGGCGCAGTTTGCGAGTAGCCCCTACTCGTTGCAAGGTGATCGCCCTACTCCATGTAAAGAACGATTCGCATGCGTAAGCCTCCGCCGTTTGGTCGGAGCTCTTCTTATTATCAGCTGTGCTGCGACCCAATCAATAGTGGGACAACAATCGACCGAGGCCTCAACCAATCCTGCTGAGTGCGAACTATCCGTTCATCCTATTGATGAGAAACAGTTAGCGCAAGATCCTGCAAAGACCCGCGCGCGGGCTATCGCGCAAGTATTGCAAGACACGGATTCATGTCTTGGCGCAATACGAAGTAAGAACGATACTGCCCTTGTCGCAAGCGAACAAGCCACCAATGCTGGATCTCAATCCCCTACAGGTTCTCACGGCAACCCAACAGCGCAACAGTCCAATTCAGACAAACAACAGTTAGCCGCACATTCAACAACGGATAAACCCGGGAACCAACGGAATGACCATCTGAATAACCAAACCATGAATGCATCTTTAACCAACCAAATTGCAGAGATCGAACCAAACGCTAAGCAAAGTAATCTAAAAAAGACTACGAAGGGGGTTTTGGAAAATGTAAAACAGGCAGTCAATCCAAATACACAGCCGTTAGGCGTCGGCAACGAACTCGTACTTGATGAGTACGCGAAGTCCCTACAAGAGGCTTATCAGGCAGAGACCGACCCTGCTATGAAAGCTGCACTACTAGACGCTCTAAATAACTATCTGGAAAACGAATAAAGATGTACGTTACCTCGTTGAACAAGGTTACTTTTTTTGCTATAGGACTATGCCTCGCACTCTTCGGCCTAAGCGTTGCTGCCGTACCTGTCGGTCCCAAATTACCCGAAGAAAAGCCTAGCGAAGCCAGTTGGCCGACGTTCAAACCGCTGGCCATTCCCAAGCTTGATTTCGCGGTCGTCGTCCTGGACCCTCAGTTGGATGAAAACGACAACAAAATGCGTGAGCGCGGTGTGTGGCCGGAAATCCGCAAAACTGAGAGCATGTACTTTGCCTATCGCATCCGCGAGGCCATTGCGCGGTTGAATCAATTCGATCGGGTTACTGTGGCGCCCTCGACAAGCGTGAGCGCCGATCTATACCTGCGTGGCAAAATCCAAGCATCCACCTCCGAATTCGTGAAAATTCGGTGGAATCTGATTGATGCGCGCGGTGCCGAATGGATTCGGTGGAAATCGTCCGACCACCTTGTAGCGTTAGGCTGGCATCAACGGTTTTACAAACCAGGTAAAGATGCGTTTCAACCACTCTGGAATGAAATTGCCTTGGATGTTTATAACGCTTTGAAACCTCTCGCCAAAAATCACGCCGAAGTCACCCGCAAAAACAGAACTCGAATCAAGCGGGGACGATCGCCTCAATTGTCCAAACTTGAAGAAGTCGCCAAGACGCGCGATCTGGTATTAGCTCGATTTTTCTCGCCGACCTTGTACGGCGACACGATTCAAGTCAACTCTGACGATCAGTGGGAAATCAAATATTTGCCGGACACGACGACTGAAGATTGGCTGCGGATTCAGACGTTTGCACAGAAAGATCAAGAAGTCTTAGACCTATTCGATACGCAATACAAAACTTTGTTCAATACCGCCAACCCTCACTACGAAAAATGGCTCAATGAACTCTATCCGTATGCCCGTCAAATGCGTATCGAAAAGCGTCGATACAAAATTGAAAGAACGTTAGGCGGCATCGTGCTTATCGCGTCCGCCATCGCGGCAACCGAGGATAAGGACAACGCAGCGGCAGTAGGTGGCGCCGTGGGCAGTAGTTTGATCGTCAAAAGTCTATTCGATCGTGCAGAATTCAAGAAAAATCTCAATTTATTTGACGAGATATCTCAGAATTATCACGACACATTCGAACCGATCAATGTAGAAATAGAAGGCGAAACCGTCATGTTACAAGGTAAAGCAGACGCACAGTTCAGCCGATGGCGAACTATCGTGCAAGAACTGTACAACCGAGAACAAGCGGATGCCTATGCAATCCGAGAGCTTGACGATTAAACGCGCCTAGTGTAGCCATCTGTTAGCTAAGCGTCGCGATGTTCCGAAATCGACTCGTTGTATTGGCAGGCATCGCTTGCGTTTGCAGTTGCACTCAGGTCGAACTTGCTGACTCCGCCGAGTCGAACGAACCTCCTGCAACGAAGATGTTGTCGGAGCGTTTCGTAAGCAACCCTGCACAAGCGTCAAACGAGCTCATTTCTAAACCCGAACCCCACGAATCAGGAGATGGACTAAGCCCTTCCCAGCAACATACTGAGTCATACGTAGAAGCGACACCGTCTAAATCCACTGCATCCGAAGAAAAAGATAAACGCCGATTCAACTCATTGATGACCACCGCACATGACCTCATCGTCAAGGAACGCTTTGCCGAAGCCCAACGTACACTTGACGAAGCGCTAAAGCTAGACCCAAATTCTGTTGCCGCCCAAGAACTTCGGATCTTTACGACCCAACGATTGGTACAAATCCGATTCGATCGATTTCACACCGCTATGCAGGAAGAGCGATGGGAAGACGCAGCCAGCATTGCCAAAGCATTACACAACGAAAGTGCATCGTTCAAAGCTGCGGCGCAACGAAGCGTTGCATTGATTGAGATTGAGGCGCTCGCCGATAGACTGATAGACAACCCCAACAGTCTGTCGCATCCTTCCATTCAAGTTGAAGTAAGCAAAGTGCAAGCCGCAGGCAAACGCCTAGATGTCGGGGAGCGAATAGCTCAAAAAATAAGTCGTTTGAATGAATTGAGCGACTTGTGGACTACACCGATTGTGTTACAACTCAATTCGGACGGGCGAACTGACGTGATTTTGCGACCTGGAAAAAAGCTGGGTAAATTCTTTGAGCGAAAAATTGAGTTGATGCCGGGAGAATATCGACTCATCGGGCGTCGCAATGGGTTTCACGAGGTCAACCGTGAACTCTTATTACAACCCCAAGACAGTGCGCTCACCGTTGAAATCCGCGCTACCGAAAGATTCTGAACCGACAGTCACCAGAATCGACCGATCGTGAGTCAAACTAAAAATACGAGAAGGACCGCTATGACATCCGCTCGTCGCGAGCGCATTTGGACGGTCATCGCGATCCTTGCTGTCGCCGCGGTCCTACTTTTGCCGCTCGCGCTGATTTCGCTTGGCGAGGTCTTCAGTTATTCCGTTGGGCCGAACCAGATCGCCGATACATTCAAAATCGAACGCCGCGAAGGAACCTCAATCGAATTCGCAAATCATGCCCTGACATTCTCCGAGCTGGCTATTTACGATGTATCACACCCAGGTTACGAAAGCCAGCGTCTTGAATTTTCCAGAAAGTCAGATCAGCGCCAAGTTCACGTCGAGTTGATACCTCTACCAGGATACCTTGATGTCATCGTGAGCCAAGAATTTCCCGTAAAAATCCATATTAATGAGATACCGCAATCCCAATTGACCGGCATTGAGTTGGCGCAGGGAAGACATGTTGTGTCGATCTTTCGAGACGAAACGAAACTCACGTCACAAGTAGTTGAAATTGAAGGATTAGGTAAGTCTCAGCAAATTGCATTCGACCTCGTTGAGTTCCAATCCAGGCTTCGCGTGGCTACGAATCCGTCATTGGCCACGATCGAATTGAACGGCTCTGTAGTAGGTCAAGGGAAATTCGACGGCTGGATCGCATCAGGGCAGTCTCAGCTACGAATTTATCGTCACGGCTACCATCCAAAAGTTGTCGATATCGATATCAAACCTGCTCAAATTCTTGACCTAGACACGATTTCGCTCACTCCATCGGATATCTCACTTGCAGTCGAATCCACCCCGGGGAACGCATCGGTTCTGATTGACGGTACGTTTGTCGGAGAAACTAGTCTATCGCATTTGCTGCACCCCAATCGCTCATATGAGCTCGTCGTGCGAAAACCTGGATATCGCGAACATCGAGAAGTTTTAACGCCCACGGCCGGCAAAAACCTAACACGCGCAGTCCAGTTCAGTCGCGACAAAGTTCACTATGAGATCAACATCGAACCGGAAGGCGATGTGTTCGTAAACGGGATGAAGCAAGGTAGAGCACCTCAAGCCATTGATATCTATCCCGGTGATCTTATTGAGGCGAGGCAAGACGGCTTAGTGCCGCAGACTTTGTCGGCCACTGCCGGGTCTGGGTCTAAACAAACCGTCACATTTACGTTACTCAAACCCTCGGATCACGCCTATCAGTTTGCACCAGAGAAAGCAACAGTGACCGGCAGCCTCGAATTAATCCGATTTCCACCCGTTCGTTATCGGAAGCTCATTGACGCCGCATCAGAGGCAACGTCACTGGTGACAATCACTAGACCGTTCTACATCGGTGCGACGGAAGTCACTGTTGATGCATACAAGCGCTTCAGACCTGGGGCACAAGGCACTGCCAACCAGCCGATCGTCAATGTAACCTGGCTTGATGCCGTGAAGTTTTGTAACTGGTTAAGCTCGCAACACGGGTTGGATCCGTTCTATTTCATTGACGCCGATAACATCGTCGAACCTGTTGTTGCTGCGTTAGGATTTCGCCTGCCGACCGAAGCAGAGTGGGAAACAGGAGCGAGCTATAACTGGGAGAGCCACCAAATCGTCGAACCATATGAATGGGGGAGCATGGCAACCATCCCTATTGGGTTCGCCAATCTGGCCGGACAAGAAACAGCAAAAGTCCGCGCAAGGTACATCAACGGATTCGTAGACAACCACATCGAGATGGCGCCTGTAGCCTCATATCGCCCCAATTTCAATGGGCTCTACGACATGACCGGGAATGTCGCCGAGTGGGTACACGATTACTACGAAATTCGACGCACAGTCAATGCCAGTGCTGACTTCTTGGGGCCTAGGGCAGGTTTTTCCAATACCGTTAAGGGATCAAGCTACGAGACGGATGAATTGAGTGAGATTACCACGCATTACCGAAAATTCGAGACCAACAAACGTGCGACCATTGGATTTCGAGTAGCGCGATGGATATATTGAAGAAGTGCGCTGGGCTTGCCTTAATGACGGTTTGTGTAGGTTGGCAAGTTGCGTCAGAAAACGAAAACAAGGTCAATAAGCCGGCAACCGACAATGAGGTAGCGGTAAACGAAGCCGAATCAGCGCAACCGTCAGCGTCTACAAGCCGTAAAGAGTCATCAAGCGCGAGGAACCAAAACCCGAAACTCAAGCCTCTCGTGCTTCAACGCAGCATCCGGGCCGATTCAAACATTGATTTACCTCAAGATATTTAGCTGCCGTCGTTTGCCTTGATATGAAAAGAATCGCTAGACTCGCTCTGAATAACAGAATGTTCATGGACATTCTGGGGTTGTTGTTATGTATCGTCACGGTGCAGTTGGTGTATGTCTTCTGGATTGATCCAGCTGCGACCCAGTTACTCTTTGAAGCCAGCGAATTAGGCAAGCCACCACCGCGCTCGCTTGCGGTTCTACTTAAAGATCCCGAGCAGGAGATTTGCATCATTCTTGGTCTTTGGTGTCTTTGGCTCTGGCTATTTAGATATCAACTGTTTATGGATGAACCGCACTTGCTTAAAGAGGACTTTCTCTCCATAGAAAGCAAGACGACCTTTGATCAGCGTGTGCTTGACGAGTTACGCACAGCGGTTCTCGAAAAGATGAACGCCATGCCGCACCTACAGCTGCTTGAAACAGTTCAAACCGTCCTTAATACGCTTGATCCCCGCCAGCCAGCCTCACAATTCAAGGAAGCCAGCGATATTGGCGTGTCAGCTTGCGATGTCTATCTTGAACAACTCGAAGCGAGACTGAGTCTAAATAAATACATCCTTTGGGCCATTCCTTCAGTCGGATTCCTCGGGACGGTGCGCGGTATCGGCGAAGCGCTAGGACGTGCTGACGAAGCGCTAGCGGGAGATATCACAGGGGTTGCTAGTAGTCTAGGCGTCGCGTTCAATTCGACGTTTTGTGCACTGTTCATAAGCTTATGGTTGATGCTTGTGTCCTATCTCTTACAGGGGCGTGAAGAACGCTTGGTCGCAGGTTACAAACGGTTCATTACCGCGGATCTGATCGGTACGTTAAGCACACTTCAAAGGCTACAAGAACATGCGATCTCTGCCGGCACCGGGCATGAGTCGCGTAGTTAGACGTCAATCGACCGTCGCATTCGGTCTCAGTTTCCTCGACATACTCTGTTGCGGTCTCGGCGCTGCCGTGCTATTGCTATTCATCATCAAATATGGCGAAACGGTTGCAGAAATTGACGCTGCGGGTTTACTCGTTAAGCACATAACCGAAATCCAAGCACAGATCGCGATCAAAACGGATGAAATAACGGAGTTGAAGCGTATAGCCGACCAAACTCAACAACAAATCGTTGACCGGACCGCACAGTCCAACGCTCGATCGACTATCTCGAAACTTCAAGCAAACCGGCTCGCGAGCCTGCTTAAAGAATTACAGCAACAACGAATCGACCTCAAGGATGCCCGACGGCAACTTGCCGCTGCAGCAGCGGAACGCCAGCAAACGCTAAAGCATTCGGTGCCCGACGAATCGAAAAATCACCTCACCGGGATCAAAGTCGGAAATGACCACGTTCTCATACTGCTTGATTCATCGGCGAGTATGTTGAGCTCGACACTCATTGAAATTATTCGTTTGCGAGCTTCCTCCATTCAAACCCAGCTAGCTGCCGCGAAATGGACTTCAGCGCGACATGCCGCGCTGTGGGTCGTCGAACACCTACCCAAGGACGCGTCTTACCAGGTGCTGACGTTTAGCGACCGCGTGCATGACTCGCATGGCAAACTCGTTACGTCTACTAAACCGCCAATCTGGGAAACTAAGAGCAGTTCAGCGCTTACTAAAACCCATCTTGAGGCGGCACTTGCCAACTTACAACCTCTCGGACCAACGGATCTGAAAACCGCGCTAACCGTTGCAACATCCATGAAGCCGAAGCCTACACAAATCGTGCTCATCACCGATGGCTACCCAACCCTACCAGGCAAGTTTCGTCTCGGACGCCTAAATGGCTGCCCATCGGTTCGTTCAGGTCAAGTACCTCTCCTGTCGCCAAAGTGTCGAAAAAGTGTTTTTGACAACGCACGCTTAGCTGTGAAAAGAAATCTGCGGGGGACTCGCGTGGATGTGATTTTGTATCCTCTCGAAGGCGACAGTAACGCCGTTCATGGATATTGGAATTTCGCGAAAGAGTACGGCGGGCGGCTCCTTTCCCCCGTTCCAGGTTGGCCCGCATCATGAAACGAGAAGACGATCGAACCAGCGGTACGACGGTCAGCTTTCTAGACATTATCGCGTGTGCATTTGGTGCCATTGTCCTCCTGGTTCTTATCCTCCCGGTCGAACGTTTAGGAGCGCTCGCAGATTCAGAACCGCTCAATGTCGATTACGGTCAGCTCATAAGCGAGCGCGAGTCTCTCGACAATGAAATTAATGCGCTGACTGACGAAATCGAACGAAATCGCAGTTTATTGCAGCGCCTCGCAATCACAACGGACCGTAAAAGCGCACGTTCTGATACTTACCGTCATACCATTGCTTCGACAACTGAAGAGCTTGCTAGCCTCAAACGCAAGACAGTATCGACCCAAGCTGCACAAACGCAGTTGCGCACAAGCAACCGGAGCATGATCCGCACGACGCCGAGCGAATATGCTGGTATTCCAGTCGACTCAGAATACATCGCATTCGTCATTGATACTTCCAGCAGTATGAAGTCGATATGGAAACAAGTCGTCAGCGAAGTGGAAGGCGTGTTGTCGCTATACCCCGAAGTAAAGGGATTTCAAATACTGAGCGACGAAGGTCATTACCTATATCGCTCGCATCGGAAAAGCTGGATGCCAGATTCGCCGGAACTCCGCCGTCGTGCATTAGACAGACTCGATAACTGGCGCGCTCACTCAAATAGCAGCCCAGCCAATGGCATCAAAACCGCCTTGCGCCACCTGTACGATCCCAATAAAAAGATCGCATTGTTCGTATTCGGCGATGATTTTTCCGGGTTGGACGATTTAGACCACTACGTCAAAGATATCGATCGCATCGTAGCCGAGGCCAAGGTTACCGAAAATTCATTGCGTATGCATGCGTTCGGCTTCGAAAACAATCAAACCTGGTCCCCGCTGCGTTATGCGGTGTTAATGCGTACGTTGACTCAGCGATACGGCGGTGCGTTTTTAGCTTTGCCGCGCTGGGAGAATACTGTCTCCACGAATGGCACTTAAACGAACTTTACAACCTTGCGCTCAATTGGCGCCATCTGCATTAGCTCAAACCAGCCGAACGAATTGGCAGACAAGTTCTGCTCAACTAAACCGCCTTCCATTGCACCAACGTATACGGCAGATCGTTGTCACGATGATGTTCGAATACCGCTTCAACTGGGCTGCCGATTACAACCCCTTGGCGGGGGTCTCCCAGTAGATTGCCTACCATACGAGCATGGTTATAACGCGGAAATTCGACGAGCACTATAAGATAAGGACCTTGTTCCTTCAGTGCGGGATGCACCGGATGCCACACGCGCTCGTAGCTGTAGATTTGCCCACGCGGTTCGATTTCCGTAAAAGATAACTTCTCGCTATGACACTGGTGACACACCCACTCAGGACCCCATTGGTAATAGCCGCACGTGTCGCACCTTTGAAGCACCAGCACATCGTTCGCCGCCGCTTCCCAATAAGGCGCGTCAAGACCATCGGGGGACGCAACCGGAACAGGTAAGCCTGGATTCAAATAACTCACAGTGTCTGCTCCGAACCGAAGATTGACGAACTGACCGGAGTCACCATCGGCCCGGAAGCTACAAGCGATACATCTACCGTGTCTACCTGATTGGTAGATTCACCTCGTAACTGACGAACAGCTTCAATATTCAACCCCAGTCCGTGCATGTAGCATTCTGCAAGATTGCCGCCGCTTGTATTTGTTGGCAGTTTTCCGTAGGGCGCTATCAAGTTTTCTTTCGTAAAGAAATCATTGCACTCTTCTGGTTGACAGAATCCGTGCTCGACGATGCTCATCAATACGCCACCCGTGAAGTTTTCATAAATTTGCGCGACCTGCACATCGTGCGGACCTAGCTTGGCCATGTCATAGAGTCTCGGTACGGTAGTCTTAAAAGTCGATGTCGCGTAATCGGGCGTATTGTGCGCCGAAGCTCCAGCGCGGTAATGCGATCCCGACAACGCGCTCAGAATATAGGTAGGTTTATGTGGAAAGTCCTTCGCACGCTCCGCAGGTACGAGCAGCATGGCAGCGGCGCCGTCGTTCTCAAGGCAACAATCAAAAAGATGAAACGGCTCGACAATCCAGCGCGACGCATCGTACTTCGATTCATCTAATGGTCGACCGTGCATCACTGCTCGCGGATTGTTCTGCGCGTGATGGTAGGATGCTAAAGAAATCGCTCTTAGCGCCTCCTGCTTAACGTCGTAGTCATACATGAAACGATTGACTTTCATAGCGAACGATTGGGCTGGAGACATTAACCCATAAGGAACGGTATAGGCTCCTGCACCTGAAGTCGTATTGCTCTGCGGGCCTTGTCCGAATCGCCCAAACTGTCCCTGGGCGAGCGCCCTAAACACGATGACGCACTCGGCCATACCCGTTGCTATCGCTGCCGCAGCGTTGGCAATAGAACCGGAACCGCCACCGCCGCCGCCGCCCCATTGCATGTTGGAGAACCGCAAATCGTCGCACCCCAACGCTGCCGCTAACCGCGAGGGGTCGCTACGATCATTCGAAAACGACGCAAAACCGTCTACTTGCTTTGGCGAAATGCCAGCGTCTTTGCACGCAGCAATGATTGCCTTGAGAGCAAGCTTGAATTCCGCATCTGGCGATTGCCCCCGTTTGTAATACTGGGTTTCGCCTAACCCAACAACAGCAACCTTGCCTCGAATCGTACGATTCATGGATATGACCTCAGCATGTTAGAGTGATTTAGCATGAAAGTTAAAATGTCTATCAAATTTGGCTTCCGGTAAAAGATCATTTCGATAAACCCAGATGCCGTTGGCGAAACTGGCGGTCCTGTCTCGCGTCATTGGAATTCTAAGGACGCTCTTTTATATGCAGTAGGCGTTGGAGCAGGCACTGACGAGCTGCAATTCACCACTGAAAATACGGCCGGGCGGCCGCAAAAGGTATTGCCTACATTCGCTGTGATCATCGGCGGTGGCGGTACGCCTATGGAGAAGCTCGGGGATTTCAATCAAGCTCTCATGGTTCACGGCTTTATGGGTATCGAACTCTACGACGAAATCCCACCGAACGGTGAGCTTGAGAGTTCAGGAAGTATTTCCGGTATCTACGATAAAGGTAGCGCTGCTATTGTCGAAACGACCTCTACCAGCGTGAACAAAGCGAACGGTAAACCACTCCTGAAGACCGTTTCACAACTATTTTTGCGAGGCGAAGGTGGTTGGGGAGGCGATCGAGGTCCCAGTTTGCAAGTCGCCTATCCGGATACTGAACCGACTCATTCGGTAACTTATAAGACGCGCGAAGATCAAGCTCTCACTTATCGTCTATCAGGCGACCGTAATCCGCTCCATTCGGATCCTCAGTTCGCTGCCCGGGGCGGTTTCGACAAGCCGATCTTGCACGGCCTCTGCACCTACGGATTCACCGGCCGTGCGTTGTTGCACGCACTTTGCGGAGGTAACCCATCGCGCTTTCGCGCGATGGCCGGGCGATTCTCGCGACCGGTTATCCCCGGAGACGAATTAACGGTGTCAATCTGGCAGAACGGTAACGATGCCGTGTTCCGAACCTTCAATCAACACGGTGATGTCGTACTGGACCAAGGCACTTGCACCATTAACTGAGCTCCACTTGTATCGCACCAGGTCTAAGAGGCCTGAATTTGACCAATTCAGCTCTTAAGTTCGACGACATGAAGACCCACAACAAGCAAATATTTTGTGTATGCTGTGAGTCAATCTCCGACCAAGCGATGCAACGCTCCACACTTTTTTCTCTATCGCAAAGAACGTGTCTCTTAACTGGCTTACTCGCGACACCATAGGCGTTAACTGTGCCCTGCCTACAACGATGCATTCGCCCAAGTGTCTAATTAGTTAGGCAGTGAGCGATTAGAAATACGTTTTCGGAGTCGTTCAACGCGTCAGGGATGTGCAGAAAGCAGGTTTGAAGTAAAAGAGTCACTTGATGTCCAAAACAACGAAGTACACCATCGCAACAATGGCGGGCGTTCTCGCGTTGGCACTTGTTTTTTACTATCAAGTGCAGCAGTACACCAAGCCCGCACCCACTGAAATAACGCAATCGGAAGAAAAATCACCTTTAACTACCAATACGCAGAGGGGGCCACAGGCGACCTTACCGCCAAACTTGCCACCGCGAAAAACACAAATCGCCTGGACGAAGCTCGACAAGATTGATCCTGCCGAATGGCCTAATGCGCCAAGTCAAGCAACGTTCGTCCGTTTCAACGATCGTTTCGATGAGTGGCTACTTGGCTCGCCAGTTGAAATTCACATTCCGCCAATCGGTAAAACGTATGATGCCATCGTTGATCGCATCACGCCGAACGGATTAGACTCAACAACGATTCGGGCCTCTCCCACTCTACAGGAACCCGAGCTACAACGATTAGTGTTAACTTTTAGCGCCAAGCAGACTCTTGCATATGTGTCTACTAATCAGGGCAGCTGGGAATTACAAGGCAACGATCATACCGGCTGGCTAGTGTCGACCACATCACTGAAACGTGCTCAGGACTATTCAAAATCTGATGTGATCCGGCCAATACGCGATCGATACGCCGACGCGGAATATGTTCCACGACGCGAAGAATAGCTGCAAAAAGCGCAAAAATAACCATTTCTTAAAACACATAGTTTATAAGATAGATTGCTATAATGGGAACAAATTTGTAATCCCAGGATCCGTAGATTGATCGCCAAGGCATCAAACATCGGCGTTGCGTTACTCGTTTCAGCGCTTGCTCTTCCCGCGCTAGCTCAATTCGACCGTACGCACGTTAACATCGTTTGTCCATGCTCGCTAGTAAGCACCGACGGCATGACCGCGGAAATCGGATTTGGCGTCGTTAACTACACAGAAAACGATATTGACGAGATTCATGTTACCGTCAGCATCGGAGGCGATAGACTCACAAGCGAGGGGGATTTGCAGCCGTACACAGCTCTAGTCGATACGGTGCCATTAGCCACGACAGTAACAGCCGATTCAACCGTCGAATCACTAACGTACGTGATTGACCTCGGCGTGATTCCACAAGGCACGTACTACTATGAACTCATCATTCATCAAGACTCATCTGTAAGCTTTGATACCACATTCGACTCCATCTGGTTCAAGGACGATCATCCCGCACCCTTTTCAGCGCTGAATCTACAGGATGCGAACTACCTCATTGATACCGATGGTGATGGCGTGGGAGACATAAACGAGGAGAGTGAAGGCACCGACCCGGACGATGCGCAAAGTTACCCCCCGATACCTGTCATAGACGTTTTAGTTTTACACGAGGAGTTTGCTTTCAAGGATCACAATGAAAACCCAAACGTATTCATTGCGCATGTCTTTGCGGCTACTAACGACATGTTCGAACGTAGTTCGAGCCCAGTTTACTTCCGTCCGGTTGGAATCGAAGGAGCTTCGATTCCATTTCTTTTTGCTAACACATTTGAAGAATGGCTGCAACTCGTAAGTTATTATCAGTCGTTATTAGAGAAATATAGCGCAGATTTAGTTGTCTTTTATCGCTCGTCCCAAGAAATTCTACCCGGATTTATTCTATGCGGACGTGCCTTTGACATCGGTGGCATGTGGAATAGGGGATTTCTACATCCAAATGAACGAACTCCATTTACGGAGTTATTTCTTGATCCGAGATACTGTCCCTTAGACGTAACAGCTCATGAAATCGGTCACCTCATGGGCCTTGGCCATTCCTACGCCCAGCAGTCCACCGGCACATTCACCTGGTCACGAGGACACGCTTTGTTCGGCGAATTCGGTACGATCATGTCGTATGCGCAAGTATTCAGTGCCATCGGCATTGATGTGTTCTCGAATCCACGCGCTGATTGCCATGGGAAGCCTTGCGGGGTGCCGCACACTCAACCGAACCACGAAGGTAGTGCCGATTCCGTTCTTACGCTGAACGCAATCAAGTACCAATTCGCTCAAACCTTCTCCCCAGACGAGACATTCGATTTCGATAACGACGGGGTGGGAGCAAAGGATGATGCATTCCCTACAGATCCAGACGAAACACACGACACCGACGGGGACCGGGTTGGCGACAATCAAGATGCGTTTCCGAACGATTCGCTGGAATGGGCGGATAGCGACGGCGATGGCATTGGGGATAACACTGATCCGGATATCGACAATGATGGCGTTCCCAATCTCCAAGATCCGTACCCCTTTGACGCAACGAGTAAACAACAACGGCTTATCGCCATCCGTAGCGAAACGGAAGGCGATCGCTTTGGTTACTCTTCGACTCGGATTAATGATCTCGACGGCGATGGCATTGCCGATCTGGCAACGTCTGCGCCATTTGGCTCACCCGGAAAGGTCTATCTGTTTTCCCTTGGAGAGCTTGTCAAGCAATCAGACGCAGACCACCAAATACCTGGTCAAAAGTCTCTCGCCGACGCCGCCTCGCACGCAGGAACCTGGGTATTGCATGAACACAGTGAAGTTACGCACACGGGCACCGTATTGGAATACTCGCCACATGTCGTTGGAGTGCCCGAGTTAGTCATTGTCGGCGACGGCATACTCTACCTGGTCAGCTTGAATTCGGCATCATTAGGCGAGTTTGACAATCTCGACGGCACATCGGACCGCCAGCTGGATCTCGCTCATTGCGATGCCTCGTCAGGTTGCGTATCAATACCTCTTACCGGTATGCGGCTTCACGACGTAGCTTCGATCAGCGACCTAAACGGCGATGGACGGCGCGAGCTAGCCGTTAGCGGTCACGATCCTGGTGCACCGCACACTGGGGTGCAGGCATACATCCTTAATCGTGCGGGAATCAACCGGACACGGGCAGTAGACGAGTCGAAAGCGCCAGCCGTTCCAGACATCTTCAAGTTGGACGACAGCAGCTTTGTCTTGACCGCGGCGACGACAACCGCCTACCCAGCCAGCCATATGGCAAATCTAGGGGATCCCATATCGAACGAACCGCAAAATCTGCTGATCGGCATCCAAGACTACGCCGCCGCGGGACAAGTGTACAACATTGATGTCGAACAACTGCAGCAAATCCATACGCTAGATGCTAATAACGATCGACGCGTCGCTATGAACGACCTCGTTGGGATCAACCGCACCTACCGCATAAGCAACCCGAACGATCCCCTATTTGGTTATGTGATTCACCCGCTTAGCGATATCGACGGCGAAGGCACTCACGATTTCATAGCTTGGGGTAATTACTGGAACAACTTCGCGATATCGAATGCTGGCGCGTGGTTGAACGACTTCTTAGATGGCGCGTTGGACGGGTCAATCGAACTAGAGTATGGAGCTGAAACGACATTTGGGGTTTGGCGTTTTAGCGGACTCGAAATCGCAAGATCAAGGTCTGGCGTAAATATATTGTTACCAAGCAGCGAGAATATGCCGAGCGTGTTAGCAGCTCAAGCGTTCCAGACCCGTACACTATTCATCGCCGAATTGGGTGATATGGAGCATCTTGATGACCCTACTACAGAGAACTTAGATGGCGTTATCGATATTCAGCGAAGCGGGCGTCAAACTGGCGTATATGAATTGCGCATGCCTTTTGGGCCTCGCGGCGACCAAGCTATTACCGGTATTGAGTCCATAGGCGATCTTGATAGGGATGAAAAAACCGACTTCGTGTTTAGCATGCATTCTGCGGATAGGAACGGTACATTCAGTACTCTCTACGCCGTATTTAGCTCGGAGCTTGACGATCTTGACCAGGCGGATGGGGATGCGGACCATATCATCGGGCTATATAACGACGGAGCGGATACGGACGGTGACGGTACCCCGAATAACCAAGATGACGATGATGATAACGACGGTTTACGAGATTTCTTCGATGTCTATCCTCACCTAAGTCAATTTCAATACGATGCCGACCGTGATGGCCATGCAAATGCCATTGACGCGTTTCCGTTAGATCCTTGGGAGCAACTGGATACTGATTCAGACGGTATTGGCGATCTTCGAGACGACGATATCGATGGGGATGGTATTCCAAACGCCGAGGACGAATATCCACTTGATTCCGATAACGATGCCCTGCCCAATCGAGTCGACCCTGATGACGACAACGATTTAGTGCTTGACGAGGACGACGCATTCCCGCTTGATGCTACTGAAAGCTTAGACACGGACGGTGACGGTGTCGGCGACAATCGCGATGCGTTCGCGTTGGATCCGAATGAGTGGCTTGATACCGATTTAGACGGTGTCGGCGACAATTCCGATATCGATGACGACGGTGACGGCTATCCGGATGTTGACGATGCGTTCCCGTTGCTAGCAAGCGAATGGCTTGATACCGACGGCGACGGCGTAGGCGATAACGCGGATGTTTTCCCGCTCGACCCGCTTGAGTGGGCGGATAAGGACGGCGACGGCGTAGGCGATAACTTGGGCGGCGCTTCAATTAAATCCTACCGGTTCCTGTCAGATTGGCTTTTACAGACTGAAACCCTGGCCGTTATACCTGAGGTGTTTCGACTAGGAGATTACGATCGAGACGGCGTTGACGACATCGAAATCGCCTACGCGTTGCCCCATGCAAATGTAACCAGACGACCATCCATCCTCGTATCGGGTAACGAGTTTGGTTCACTTGACGAGCTTGATGGGCTAAACGATCGAATCATCGCACTCGAAGATGTGCATCAAGGATCCTTGAGCATGCGTTTTATAGATACGAAAGCTGGTCAAGGCTCACTAACTTCCACCAATGCAACGATCGGTGACTTGAATGGCGACGCGCTAATGGATTTAGCGTTTTACAACTCCAGCTATCCAAACGCGGATTACAGTGGTTCAGTAACCTTGGCATACGGCGGGCGATGGACAGATCTAGACACCGCTGACGGTACCCTTGACGGCGAGATTGATTTGCAAGCATGTCTCGAAAACGATCTGTGCACTCGGATACCAAGCTCAAGCTCCTACCCTCCTCACGGCATCGGTCTCAATGGTACGTTGATTGCCAATCTTGCCCAAGCAGACGAGTTGTCGTTAATCCTTGGCACCGTATCCTCCAAGCAACGTGGATTGCCCCGTGATGAAGGCGTGCCAACCGCGTATATATTCCCCTATGCAGCGATTGCTGCGGCTGAGTCGACCGCCAGCGGCGCGATGCTTGATCTTGACACGCTTGCGAAACACAGCCAAGCGTGGTCCATGTTTCCTGAGTATGACGAATTAACTCAGTTTACGAATCTCGCTTTTGTGGGACGCGTCCCGGATTTGGACGGCGATGGCACTGATGAAATCTTGTTAAATTACCCGAGGATGCCTACATCAAGAACGTACATTCTGGCATCCGGCGATCTGACTGCGATGGACAGCGCAGATTCGTCAACTGATCGGCAGATTGATCTCGCCCATGCATATCAACAGACTAATTCCTTCCGAATTGATGGTCTGGAGTTTAACCCGATCAACGCCCAAATGCCGACGGCTCAAGAATCCGTCGCGCATACAAAACGCTCGCATATGCTGCCGTTCGTGTCCCCGGGGTTCAACTACGAAGCCCATTTGATTGATGCAAACAAACTGGACGAACAAGACCGTGCGGACGGTAGTACGGACGGTATCGTTTCCAATGTCACTATGGGCGAATATGGCGCTTGGACTTTCCCGGGCATCGGCAACTTGATGGTTTGTCCGCCAGACGAACCGGAAGGTAGCATACGGACCATAGCAACCCCACACAAGGCTTACGATCCGCTTTTCAGTCAGCCAAAAGTCTACGTTTTCGATGCGCGCGATGTAAAGGCTTTGGATCAACTGGACGACGGAGTATCCAACGGCCGTATTGACCTGGATCAAGCCATTCGCCGCGGTTCGAAGCACGTGTGGGAACTTTCGTTTGGCAAATTCGCCGAGCATGCCACCAACTTCCTAATTAACTGTTCAGGTGATTTCGATAACGACACCCAGGAGGATCTGGCCGTTTCCATGATTGAGCAGGGTGATGACACAATACGAATTCAAGTCATCCTGCTTTCGTACGCTGACCTCAAGCTGCTTAATCAATTGGACCATCAACCTGATTCGCGCATTGATGTCTCAATGCTTTGGGCCGACAATTAGTCATCTAAGTCGCTTCACGCGATGCACGCACTTATCGAATTTAAAAGTTCCTCGCTTAGCGCACGAAAATTGGTCTTTCAAGATATGGTCGTCGTGTGCACAGCCTCAAGACTTGTATCCTCACTATACCATCTGAACATGTCCATTAGGGATTGGTTAAACTAGTGGAACGCATACATAAAAGATGCAGTCGTGGGTTTATTTATTTTTTGTTTTTCTAATCAAATCAATAATTTAAACACAGTATACAAATTAACCGTCAAAAATAACTTGTGTTTTGATGAATTGTACCCATATTTACCGTGAGGGGAGAAAAGCCTTCAAAGATCAACCAACAAAGAGGACAGAAGTTTGCGAACTCCTGCCTGGGCTTAAAGTAGGTAAACATGGCAGTTTATACTAGTAATAGCACATTTGCTTTAATTGGCGCATTGATCCCATACACAATTGCTGCATTCCTGCTTTACGGCTGCGTTGCAGCGGTCAATACAGGGTGCGATGCTTGGGAAGAGAACAGGCCACCGCCGACAGTTTGGTGCGAAGTAGAGGATGGATGGACAATTACAGCGGAAGGAGACGAGAGGTGCAAATCGTGAAACTTGAAACCAAAAATCGCATCAAAGAATTGAATGTAGTATTAAGAAGTTTCAGAAAAGCATTCATAGTAGACACTCCCCCAGAAGAAACGACTTGTGTAGCAGTGCAGGGGTCTAGATGTCAGCTTGTGCGGGTTCAGAATCCTATATTTGCGTTTATTCACGGCATACACGAACTACCACTGTCCGATATCCAACATTGGTATACCCAGCTCGTCCAATGCCGGATAATCTAAGCGTTATACAAGAAAAGCCCCAACGCTTGATCAGGCGGCAAAAACTTTACCAGGATTAAGGATGCCTTTGGGGTCAAGCGCAGATTTCAGTGATCTCATCACGCTAACCTCGGTTTCGTTGCGAGAAATATCAAGATAAGGACGCTTCTCTAGGCCAACGCCGTGCTCAGCCGAAACGGAGCCGCCAATCTGACGCAACGGCTCGTAGACACATAAATTAACCTCATGATGGGCGGATTCATCGGTACCGGCAGAGATGGCAAAGTGAAGATTGCCGTCGCCCATATGCCCGAAAGTAAACAACCGATGCGAACCGAATTTTTGCTTCAGATTGGATTTAACATCCGCCACGTACTGCGCCATATGCGGCACTTGGAGACTGACGTCGTAGATAAACATCGGGTCGTATTGAAAGATCTGTTCAACATCGTCACGCATTGCCCAAAAATTTCGGCGCTGAGTTTCGTTCTGGGCAACCGCGGCATCTATGGCCAAACCTTGGAGCAACGCAGCGTCCAGCGCATCCTCCAATCGCGCCTTATCGCCTTGGGGGTCGCCGCCTAGCGCTTCAACTAACACGTACATAAGATAGTCTTGGGCGAGCGGTGGTTTCTGCTTCGCTGGCGGCGTGGTCACGAGACAATAAAAGTCGTTCCACATAACTTCAAACGCAGATAGGGTTCCGCCTAGGTATGCATCCATGTGTTTTAGTATGGGAGGCATCTTCTCAAAGCTCTCCACGGCAACGACAGCCGTTTCTTGGCTTCGCGGCAGTTCGCGCAATCTCACTACCGCACGGGTGACTACCCCAAGACTGCCTTCCGTACCGATAAAAAGTTGCTTGATGTCATATCCTGCATTATTCTTGATCATCTCGTTCATCGAAGAAACAATCGTGCCGTCGGCAAGTACGACTTCCATGCCCAACACCATATCGCGAGTCATGCCATAGCGAATAACCCGATTACCGCCAGCATTGGTTGCGATATTTCCTCCCACCGTACAGCTACCGCGTGCACCGATATCTAACGGGTAGAGTAAACCGTTCTTTTCAGCTTCTTCCTGTGCTGTTTGCAACAGTACACCAGCTTCAAGCGTCATCGTGCGATTAACCGTATCAATGCTTTCGATTCCATTCATCCGTTCTAGGGACAGAATCAAATCCGATGCAACAGTGTCAGCGCCTTCAACCAAACCCGTGCGACCACCGTGGGCAACCACCGTCTGGCCCCTCTTATGGCAGAGTTTGAGGATCTCGCTAACTTCCGTCGTTGAACGAGGCCGCACGATGGCATGTGCTGCGATACCTTGCGGACGCCAAATACCAACCGCTCGCGAACTCACGTCTTGACCAGTGAGTACGGCGTCCTCACCCGCAATTTGAGCGAGCTCCGTGACCAGTTGACTCAAATTAAGGGTTATCCAATCGTTGCGACTACATAGACAGTATAGTCAAGAGCCGCTTCAGCATATGAACGAGACCCTAGAGCCGTGTGGGGGGAGTCGCTGACGATCAGTGCGTCACGCTCGCGTGCGAGGGCGGTGGATTCGGGATGGGCGCCACTTCATCCCCGAAGTAATAAACCCGTGACGCCCAAACGTAGTCGGCTTCGTATGCAAGCAAGTACATGAGCACGATTAGGACCAAAGGCGGCACCAGGATCGCTGTAATCAAGGTCGGCCGCTCCCATTTCATGTGCATGAAGATAGCCACGATAAATCCTGCTTTCAGAAACATGAAGATGAGGATTAAAAACCAGCGTAAGTGCCCTTGAAAATCGAAGAAATCCACGAAATACGAGGCTATACTGAAGACAAACAGTAACGCCCATACAAGGAAGTAGACCTTGATTGGATGTTGTTGACCGACTTCCGCCATGACTATATGTACGAACCTCTACCACAAATAGAAAAATGCGAAGATAAACACCCACACCAAATCAACGAAGTGCCAATACAGTCCAGTGATTTCGACGATTTCGAAATTAGTGTTATCGTATTTGCCGATTAATACTCGAATTGCAACGACCATCAGATAGACAACACCAGCCGATACATGCAAACCATGGAAACCCGTGATCATGAAGAAAAACGAACCGAACTGCGCGGATCCCATGGGGTTATTCCACGCATAAACATACTCGCCCCCAATCAGCTTTGACCACTCGAACGCTTGCATACCAACGAACGACAAACCTAATAACGCGGTCGCTCCCATGAGCCAAAACACTGCTCTCTTATTTTTCCGATAGCCCATATTGACGGCCATCGCCATAGTGCCGCTTGATGTAATCAGAATGAAGGTCATGATGGCAATGAGCAGCAACGGCACCGGTGTACCGAATGCTTCAAGCGAGAACACCGCACTTGATTCCGGCCAAGGGGCCGTTTGCGTCATGCGCACGGCCATGTAGCTAACCAAAAACGACGTGAAGATAAATGTATCTGACAGCAAGAAGATCCACATCATGGCCTTGCCCCATGGCACGGCTTTGAATGTGGTGACATCCGACGACCAATCGTCGATAATCGTGGTTATCGGACCTGAGTGAGTCTGCGTGGCTTCTGCCATACTAGTTCGATCTGTACCTTGAATTGACTTTTACGCCGATTGGCTGTGCGGCACGGTTTGTTGAATGAAATCTTTGTCCGAGCCTGGCACGCTGCTATAGTCATACGCCCATCGATGCACGGTCGGCAGTTTGTCGCCCCAATTGCCGTGAATCGGCGGCGTGTCCGGCGTGCACCATTCCAAGCTATTAGCGCCCCAGGGGTTGTCGCCTGCAGGTTTACCGTAAAAATAGCTGTAGATTAGATTACCAATATAAATCAGCTGTGCGAAACCAACGATCAACGCGGTGTAAGTGATGATCTCGTTCAAATTTTGCGCAGATGCTGGATAGAAACTCGATTCGAAATTCTCGTAATAACGCCGTGGTACGCCGATAAACCCAAGGTAATGCATTGGGAAATAAATGACGTACGTGCCGATAAATGTGATCCAAAAGTGAATCTTGCCTAGGGTATCGTTGAGCATCCGTCCTGTAAGTTTGGGATACCAGTGATAGATACCACCGAAGATCGCAAGGATCGGCGACACACCCATCACCATGTGGAAATGCGCGACAACGAAATACGTATCCGATAACGGCACATCAATGATCACGTTGCCAAGGAATAAACCTGTGATACCACCCATGATGAAAGTGAGCACGAATGAGAGCGCATACAACATGGGAACGGTGAGTTTGATATTAGCTTTCCACAGCGTCAAGATCCAGTTGTATACCTTGATCGCAGTCGGCACCGCAATAATGAGCGTGGTCGTTGCAAAGAAGAAGCCGAAGTACGGGTGCATCCCGGCGACGAACATGTGGTGCGCCCACACGATAAACGATAATACGCCGATGAATACGAGCGCCCATACCATCAGACGGTAACCGAAGATATTCTTACGTGCATGGACCGAAATTAAATCGGAAACGACACCGAACGCGGGCAAGGCAACAATGTACACCTCCGGATGACCGAAGAACCAAAATAAGTGCTGGAAGAGCAGGGGTTGACCACCATCATACGATAGCGTTTCTCCTAATGAAACAATGGCAGGCATGAAAAAGCTGGTGCCGATTTTCAAGTCCAGCAACATCATGATTGCACTCACGAATAAGGCCGGGAACGCTAATAACCCTAAAAAAGTTGCGACAAAGATTCCCCAAACCGTCAGTGGCAAGCGCATCAAAGACATGCCGCGCGTTCGCGCTTGCAGGATAGTCGTAATGTAGTTCAGTCCGCCCATCGTGAATGCCACGATAAACACGGCCAGCGACGCTAACATCGTTGTGATGCCCCAATCAGCGCCTGGCGTACCCTCTGTAATAGTTTGCGGCGGATACAACGTCCACCCGGCCCCGGTGGGCCCGCCCATGCCTGGGATATAACCCAGAAGCAGAATAATCACGGATATCAAATACACCCAATAACTGAGCATGTTCACGTACGGAAACACCATGTCTCGCGCCCCGCACATAAGGGGAACCGTGAAATTACCGAATGCCCCAAGGAGAAATGCCGTAAGCAAGTAGATCACCATGATCATGCCATGCATGGTGATTGATTGGTAGTAATAGTCCTCGACGAACCACTCCATCAATCCCGGAAAGGCGATTTGAATGCGCATCAAATCTGAAAGAAACAACGCAACCAAACCGACGGCCATAGCCGTAATCCCGTACTGAACGGCAATTACCTTGTGATCTTGGCTGAAGACATACTTTCCAATCCAAGTCTTAGGATGGTGTAACGGCATCGTCTCCTGATAAGGAATTTCAGCAGTTGCCATCAGCTCAGCGCTCCCCGACGAAGTTGATTAACGTACCATTCAGTCTGCTTCACTTCGAGACCTCTTCAAGAAAGCGAATTAATGCATCCATATCCTCTTGCTCGAACGCATAGGGCGTCATCACTGATCCAAAGCCGTTGACCAGTTTAGCATTAGGATCTACGATTGATTCGACGATGTAGGCTTCGTCCGCAACGACCATCGAGCCGTCTGCCAATGTCGTTTCGCGACCCCAAAGTCCCTGCCACGTGGGTCCGACGACTGACGTACCGTCTAACGAGTGACACGCGAAACACCCGTTTTGATCGGCGATTTGTCGCCCTTTCGCGACCATGGGTTCTTCAGGTTTTTGACCCGCTTTCATTTCAGCCCACGTCACCTGCGTATCTAACCACGCCTCAAAGTCTTCTTGGGTATCAATATACATCGTACCGCGCATGTTGTGATGACTACGACCGCATAGTTCAGCACAGAGCACCTCAAATTTGCCGGTGCGAGTGGGTCGGAACCAGAAATAGGTGATCATTCCTGGCACCATGTCCATCTTGGCCCGAATTTCAGGCACCCAAAAATTATGTAAAACATCTTTTGATCGCATCACCATCTTGATGTTGCGATCAAGTGGCAAATGCAGTACGTTGCTCGCCACAAGAATGTCATCCTCGCCATGCGGGTTATCTTCTTCGCGCATGCCGAATGGATTGAGCGACGTTATGTTCGGCTCGAACGTTGTTTCTTCGAGACCGCGCTTGACGTTCTTCTTGACGGTCGTGGTTCCCAGAATCCCATCCTCACCAGGAAATCGGAATTTCCAAGTCCACTGTTCACCGAATACTTCGACTTCCATCGCATCAGGGGGTACCTGCACATAGTCATCCCACACGATTAATCCCGGGGCGAGCATGATCACTACACCGATAGAAGTAATGATCGTCAACCAACTTTCGAGTACAGGATGTTCCGGTTCGTAATGCGACTCGGCACTCTCGTGGTATTTGTAACGCCATATCGCCCATGCCATAAACAATCCCAGAATGACGAAAGCAACACCGCATATCCACCAAGTAACCTTGACAGTAAAGTCGATAAATTTCCAATTCGAGGCGATTTCCGTGAATTGCCACGGACTCCATATATTGAAAATCACCGAGCCGATGACCACGAGACCGAGCAATAGGGCTACGTGATGATCAAGAATCTTTCGCATGGTCCTCCGCTTTCGGGAATTCGCGCACCAAACTGCTCGTGCCGCGTCGGATCAAACGCGCGAACTTATTTAGTGAAGAGCGAATCGCAATAGCCTTAACAGCGTTAATCAGTCTGTCCATTGTCGCAACGCCTGTTATCTCGTCTACCTAGAGAAAGGCGATTTTCCGTTACGGCTATGAACATCTTTGGGTGGGTAATTTTGCTTAATTTAACTTGGTTTTCAAATCGGCATCTCTCTAGATGCGCGTCGGGAAGATCTCTTGAGCTGGAACATAGTCTTTCCGAGCCGCAGCCGCAACACCCTCATGGGTGATGTGACCCTCATACACATTTAAACCAGCCCGCAAATGCGGATTGGTCGAAAGCGCTCTATTCAGACCTTTCTCTGCCAATGCCAAAACGAATGGTAGAGTGGCATTGTTTAACGCGAATGTCGAAGTTCTTGCAACCGCACCTGGCATGTTGGCGACACAATAATGGACTACATCGTGTTTGATAAAGATCGGATCTGAATGCGTAGTTGGGCGCGATGTCTCGAAACAACCGCCTTGATCAATCGCCACATCGACCAGCACCGAACCATGTTGCATGTCTTTTACCATATCCTCAGTCAGGAGCTGCGGCGTTTTGCTGCCTGGAACTAACACGGCACCGATCACTAGATCGGCTCGTGCAATGTACTCGTGCACCGCATTCAGCGTTGAATAGCGAGTATGTAACGCGGGCCGAAATTCCAATTCCAATTCCGCCAAGCGACGTAGATTTACGTCGAAGATGGTTACATCCGCTTCCATACCCAATGCGATGCGTGCCGCGTTCATACCGACCACGCCTCCGCCTAGCACTACTACTGTTGCAGGCGGTGACCCAGGTACACCACCGAGTAAGGTACCGCGACCACCCTGTTCGATTTCAAGCGCATGCGCGCCCGCCTGAACCGACATGCGTCCAGCTACTTCGCTCATTGGCGCAAGCAAAGGCAAGCGACCTTGGCTATCAGTCACTGTTTCATATGCAAGGGCAGTACAACCGCTCGCTTGCAAACCACTTGTTAAATCTGGATTCGGGGCTAGGTGGAGATATGTGAAAAGTATCTGTCCAAGCCGCAATCGCTCAATTTCTTCAGGTTGCGGTTCTTTAACTTTGATAATAAGGTCGGCTTCGAATAGTTGTTTCAGATCGCTTGTTAGCGTCGCTCCTGCATTCGCGTAGTCGGCATCGGATAAACCCAATTTAGTTGCACACCCGGCTTCAACTGTGACCTGGTGACCTCTAGCCGTGAGTTCACGGACGCTCTCAGGCGTCAACCCGACGCGATTCTCATCCGTTTTGATTTCTCTAGGTACGCCAATCAACACGATAATCAGTTCTCTACAACCTACACCACAAATCTGCGCTTCTATCGCGCCCGGGATCTTGTGGAAATATCACTAATTGTTGCAAGTCTGGGACGCACTTGACAAATTCCGTTACCAATCAAGCCCTCAATACTCAACTCGCCAAGTGCGTCATTGAGCAATTCAGCAACGCTGCGCTTGGCGAATTGTGCGACCTTCTTGAAAGCACACGGAAGTCTATTGATGCCAAGCGCGCCGAGTTAGTCGGCGCGTTAACTAATTTCGCCCATCAATTACACGATGGCGCCATACAACCGACAGACGATACCGCTCCGATCTTTCTAGAAGCTCAAGCCCTGCTAAGCACTGAAGCGACCTCTACCGTGGGGTTTGACGATCAAGTCGCGAACTTGTTAGAACGTATCGATTTGGCAGCATCTGGAGGGTTTGATGAGGTAGAAGCCGGCAACTTGCCTACCAGCATCGTTAACGATCGCGACAGAAAGAAAGAAACGCTTACCCATAACGCGCTACATCGCTTACAAGCCACCATCGAAACAATGCAGCGTTACCTAGAAAGCACTCACGAGTTGTCGTCAATCGAACATCTCATTGATCGTCAGCGCGATTTGATTGATCTGCTTAAACTCCAATCGCAGAACAGTCCTACAGCTGATTTGCGGGCCATTGAAGACGCATTGTCGGTGAGACTGCGCGCAAACGACGTTCCGTTAAGTGTAAGCGGCGACGCAGCGCTTCATCCCGATTATGCCGAACTCATAGCTACCTTTCTCTTTCAACTCTCGGACGTCATCGGTTTGGACCAAATTGGTGACTTAAACATCATCTGCGAACAGGATAGTATCCAGGCCACCATCGCGCTCAAAAACCGCAATCTTGATTCGAAAGCGTTGCGCCAAGAAGCGATTAGGTGTAATTTTTCCAAGCCCGATGCGCCTTTAAGCGATACCGACGTATGGCAGTATCTCTTACTGCCCGAGAGCCCTCACACAATGAAGAACCTTCGTGACGTAGATCCGCTCTTTGATCTCCTACATGTGCTTAGAGTCGACGTGAACTTCAAGGTCGCTCATGAGGTTATGTATATAACCACGCTTCTACCGAGCAACGGTAGTGTAGAGCAGGTAACGGTATTTCGAATCGGCGCTGACTTATATGCCATTGCTTCCGACGCGGTCGAACGTATTGATCTGCTACCTAAATCGAACGACGCGACAATCCAGCCGCATGGCAGTAACTATCGCATCAAACGCATGGATGGCATAACTCATGATGCGAATATGTGTCTTTTTCTCGGAGATACTCACCAGACTACCCCGTTACTGGTTGATAGCATTGAGCCCGACGGTCAATTAGTTGTTTTCAATCATCCGCATGCGTTCTCTCACCTTGGGGGCAGCCTACGGTTGCTTGATGGTCGACTCGTTGTATTAATCTCTAGCGATGATCTTTGCGCTAACGCACCTCGTGCGATCGGCCGTGCACGAAAATCAAAACTACGCATCATGGCACTTGGTAATTGCGCGTGGGAATCGCAGCTCGACGGATCCCAATGCAGTATCACAGTGAGCGACCGCGAATTGATGGCGTCAACACTGCTGCAGGAACGCAAACCCCACGCTGTGGTCTTTCGCGCTACCGACCGCGTGCGTTTTCATCGATTCCTCGACAAAGCTCAACTCGCAGATGTACCTGCGTTGATGCTCACCACAGAGTCAGACGGTTTTTCTTACGATTCAAGCTACACAAATTTCAAGCTTGTTACATCAGTCAGCGAGCTAGAACACGAATTGCATAAGCTCGCCAATAAGAGCGCGTCAACTAAACTAGATGAACTAAGCCTCTAGCAGATTGCTCAGTAACGCTTGCGTAGGTCGCGATAAATTCAACGTATATATGTGCATTCCCCCTGCGTTGAAAGCGAATAATCGTCGACATAGATCCGCAACGACCTCCGCACCGAAGGCCTTTAATCGCTCCGGTTCCGCGGCCAATGTTCTAAGATGCATCAATAGCCACCGCGGGATTTCGGCGCCGCATTTCTCAGAGAACTGGACTAGCTTCTGGAAGTTTGCAATCGGCATGATGCCAGGAACGATTGGTTTCTCAATGCCAACAGCTCGACAACTAGCTACAAAAGACCGGTAGGCATCGGGGTTGTAGAAATACTGTGTGATGCAGCTATCCGCGCCGGCATCGACTTTCTCTTTTAAAAACCTAATGTCGTCCTGTAAGGATTTCGCTTCTGGATGTACTTCCGGATAGCAAGCGACGTTAAGATCGAATTGATCGTCGGTTTCTTCGCGGATTAGCGCTACCAACTCGCGAGCATAACGTAAAAGTCCAGTAGCAACAACCGAGTCGGCGCTGCGGTCCCCTCGAAGCACGACGAGTTGCTTGACGCCCATGCTTGCATAGGTATCAAGCAACGCGACCATTTCTTCGCGTGAGTCATTCTGCCACGTCAGGTGCGGTATGGCGTTAAAGCCTCGTGTTCGAAGTAATCGAACGGTTTCTAGTGTGCCGTCGCGGGAAGAACCGCCGGCACCATGCGTGACTGAATAAAAGTCTGGCTCAAACTCAGCCAAGCGACGGGCTGTACGGAGCAAATTGTGGGTTTCGCGAGCTGTTTTAGGCGGAAAAAACTCGAAACTAAGGTGCCCGAAATTGCTACGTTGCAGAAGCATCCGACTTTAATCGCTCGGCGCGGTCGGTACTCTCCCAAGTATAGGCATCGTCAAGATGGCCAAAGTGACCGAAGGTCGCGGTGCGACGATAAATAGGGTTCTTCAATCGGAGCATCTTCACAATACCGCCTGCGCTTAGGTCAAAGTGCTTGGAAACTAATTCGCCGAGTCTTGCTTCATCAATACCGTCCGCAGCCGTACCGAACGTATTGGTCACCACATCAACCGGTTGGGCTTGTCCAATCGCATAACTTATCTGCACTTCGCATCGCTTGGCCAAGCCAGCCGCGACGACATTCTTTGCCACGTAGCGTGCAGCGTATGCGCCCGATCGATCGACCTTCGACGGATCTTTACCGGAAAAAGCACCGCCGCCATGACGTGCCATGCCGCCGTATGTGTCCACGATGATTTTGCGCCCAGTCAGCCCGCAATCCACCGCGGGGCCGCCAAGGGTCCATGGTCCGCACGGATTGATGTGAATCACAGTATCCGCGATGTCAAAGCGTTCTGCAAACACAGGTTTGATGATTTGCTCAATCACCTGATTCGCAACGAATTGAGCGGTTAACTCTGCTTTATGTTGCGCGGAAAAAACAATGGTTTTGAGCGCGCTTGGGAGTCCATGGTCGTAAGCAATCGTTAACTGACATTTAGCATCCGGACCAAGAAACCCCATGCCGTTTCGCCGCACTTCGGCGTGTTTATGCATCAAACGATGAGAATAAAGAATTGGCGCCGGCATGAACTCAAGCGTTTCGTTCGAGGCGTAACCAAACATCATGCCTTGATCGCCCGCACCTATTTCATCGTCGGTTTCGAGGCCCGTTGCGATGTCTGTTGACTGCTCGTTTACCATCACCTGAACTTGACAGGCATCGCAATCAATACCAAATTCGGCAGTGTACCCTACATCCCGCAATACTTGCCGAGCGATATGATCGTAATCCAAATTTGTACGGGTTGACACTTCGCCCGCGATGACTACTGTATTGGATTTGATGAGGGTCTCGCAAGCCACGCGCGCATCCGGGTCGCTCGCAATGGCAGCGTCAAGCACCGCATCCGATATTTGGTCGCACAGCTTGTCCGGATGTCCTTCCGAGACCGACTCTGAGGTAAATGTACGGTACTCGCTCAAATCAAACTCCAAGCTCGCAGGGACCAGGATGTCTGCTGCAAGCGAACGTTAGAATATCGGGGTATTTTATGCAGGATAGCTACGTTATACTAAATGTAAAACATCGATTCAAGTGCATTTCAATCCTATGCAAATAAGTCCGCGACCGACTTTTATATATTACAAAAATATAAACGGGGGCTTTAAAAGATAATCATAAGAAAGAACTTATAGAGATATAAATATATAAAGAATTTCTATAAATTAGTACCTTAATAGCTATTACATACGATCTTGATACGGCATATGCAAAATTGCGCGCCTAATCTTCATCGCCAAGTTATGCACACAAGACGAGAGCGCGCCAACGCGATTCGAGCCCTCGCCATGGACGCTGTACAACAAGCAAATTCCGGGCACCCGGGTGCACCTATGGGCTTAGCAGACATCGCTGAGGTTCTTTGGGGCGACTATCTACGTTATAGCCCTGCAAACCCTACCTGGGAAAACCGCGATCGTTTTGTGCTCTCGAACGGTCACGGATCCATGTTGCTTTATGCGGTTTTGCATTTGACGGGTTACGATGTTTCAATTGAGGACATCCGAAATTTTCGACAGCTTCACTCTAAAACAGCCGGTCATCCTGAGTACGGTGAATGTCCGGGCGTAGAAACCACGACGGGACCGCTTGGACAAGGTTTTGCCAATGCCGTCGGGATGGCGTTAGCTGAACAACAACTAGCGAAAAAATTTAACCGAGACGGATACGACGTCATTGACCACCGCACCTGGGTTTGCGTTGGCGACGGTTGTTTAATGGAAGGCGTCTCGCACGAGGTTGCGTCCCTAGCTGGAACGTTAGGTCTTGGCAAGCTGATCGCCATTTACGACTCCAACGGGATTTCGATCGACGGCGAAACCAAACATTGGTACACTGAAGATGTCGTAGGACGATTTAAGGCCTACGGCTGGCGCGTGATAGATCGCGTCAACGGTCACGACCCTAGTTCAATCGAACACGCATTCAACACGGCATGCAACTCAAACGATCAACCCACTTTGATTGTTTGTACGACCACGATCGGTTTCGGCGCGCCGCATAAGGAAGGAACCGCTGGCGCACATGGATCGCCGCTTGGCGAAGAAGAAATTGCGCTCGCACGCGAACAGCTGGATTGGCCGCACGAACCATTTTCAATACCGGATTCGATTTATTCGGATTGGAATGCGACGCACAAGGGGAGGAAACACGAAGAAGCTTGGAAAACTTTGATGACCGCGTATGCCGCAGCGCATCCCGAGTTGGCATCAGAATTGCGCCGACGGCTTACGGGAGAGCTACCCATAGGTTGGCACGAGCTCATTACCAATTTCGCCCAGGACCATCAAGCCAAATGTATTGCGCTAGAGACGCGCAAGGCGTCCGGCCAATGTCTGGATATTCTTGGACCCAAACTCACTGAACTGTTAGGCGGTTCGGCAGATTTGACCGGCTCGAACAACACGCAGTGGAATGGCGCAGGCTGGTTATGGGAGGACGGTCGCTATTTGAACTATGGCGTCCGCGAGTTTGGCATGACCGCGATTGCCAACGGCGTGTCCCTGCATGGCGGCTTCATCCCCTATACCGGCACATTTCTAGTATTCATGGAATATGCTCGCAATGCAGTGCGGCTTGCTTCACTGATGCGATTGCGGCACATATTCGTCTATACGCACGATTCCGTTGGCCTAGGCGAAGACGGACCCACTCACCAGCCAGTCGAGCAACTAACCAATCTCCGGACTACCCCGAACCTCGCTGTCTGGCGACCTTGCGATTCGACCGAAACCGCGATAGCATGGCGTGAAGCGCTCGACCGGACAAGCGGACCTTGCGCCATTGTGCTGACGAGACAAAAAACGCAACCGCAAAAACGCGACGACGAAACGTTCAAATACATTGCACGAGGCGGGTATATTCTTCGACGTGAAACAGCTTCGCTTCAAATCATCTTAATTGCGACGGGCTCCGAGGTCGAAGTCGCCCAGGCTGCGGCCGACCGACTACAAGCGAACGGCATCGGCGTGCGCGTTGTGTCCATGCCTTCGGTTGATCGGTTTCGTGAGCAAACCACAGACTATCAAGAAGCCGTGCTGCCAACCACGGTACGCAAACGTATTGCCGTAGAAGCTGCCCATCCCGATTACTGGCGACGCTTCGTTGGCCTAGATGGCTACGTGATAGGCATTGAATCTTTCGGCCTTTCTGCACCGGGCACCGAAGTCATGACCGAACTAGGCATCTGTCCAGAAAAAGTCGTGCGAGCCGCAACTGCACTGCTCGCGTGACACATGAGCCTTAAGCATCTCAGCGAACTAGATTTACGAAACAAACGCGTTCTTATCCGCGCCGATCTCAATGTACCTCTTGACGGCTCGTCAATTACCAATGATTTACGAATTCGCGCGTCGCTACCAACCATCGAATACGCGATGAATGCAGGCGCCGGCGTATTGCTGGTGTCTCATTTAGGTCGGCCTACACCGGGCACATGCGATAGCGCATACTCACTGCAACCGGTGGCAACTCGACTCGAAGAGATCATGCATGAGCCGGTCGAACTTATCAAAAACTGGCAAGATGGCGTCGAACTTCAACCAAGAAGCCTCAAAATGCTTGAAAACATTCGTTTTGAGGTAGGCGAAACCGAGAATAAGCCCAGTTTAGCTCGAAGCCTGGCAGCACTCTGCGACATCTATGTGAACGATGCGTTTGGCACGGCACATCGAGCGCACGCTTCTACCGCTGGCATTGCAAAGCACACGCAACACACCTGTATCGGTCTTCTGTTCGCACGAGAAATTGAAGCTCTTGATCGTGCCTTAAAAAATCCTAAACGACCTCTAGTTGCAGTTTTAGGTGGTGCAAAAGTGTCTGGCAAACTTGAAGCCTTAACTCATCTAAAAGAGCGCGCCGACACGTTGTTGGTAGGTGGAGGCATGGCAAATACATTTCTGCTCGCAGCAGGATACGACATCGGCAAATCGTTGGTTGAAAAAGATCTTGTCAACCAAGCCATATCCACTCGCGAATCCGTTGATTTGCCGCTCCCCGTCGATTTAATGACCGCAAAGACAACCGAACCCGACAGCCATGCGTTTCTGCGCATGCCAAACGCGGTTCCGGCTCACGAACTTATTGTCGACATCGGCCCTGAGACGGCGCGTCGGTTTGCCAAGATCGTTGAGAATGCCGGCACCGTGATCTGGAATGGGCCGATGGGTATATTCGAACGTAAGCAATTCGCTGACGGCACCCGTGTCGTGGCCGAAACGATCGCTGACACTGATGCCTTCACTTTAGCTGGTGGCGGCGATACTGTTGCAGCGATCGAACGGTTCAATGTGACCGATCGAATCGACTACATATCTACTGGTGGCGGCGCTTTCCTGGACTTTATCGGAGGCAAGGTGTTACCAGGGATTGAAGCGTTGGAGCACCCCACATGACGCGATTGCAAACAGGACAAGGGTCGCTCGGTACGAACTAGGATGCCGACGCAGAAGCAATTCCTCAGCAATGCGTTAAACGTGTTAAACGCTAATCAAATCAAGACGGATCCGAGCGAACTGGCGAACTGGGGAACGGATTGGACCCGCAGCTTTCGCGTCGACCCGTTAGCCATCGTATTCCCCGAAACGATTGACGAAGTGTCGCAGCTCGTCAAAAAAGCGCCTGAATGGGACATCAAACTTGTGCCTTCTGGCGGGCGCACCGGTCTTTCCGGTGGGGCGGTCGCGTCTGACCGAGAGGTCGTGGTATCGCTTGATCGGATGAACGCCATTCTTGATTTTTTTGAAGCCGACAAAATCGTACGCTGTCAAGCCGGCGTGGTAACGCAACAAATTCAATCGTTCGCAGCAGACCGCAACCTGTTCTATCCTGTCGATTTTTCCTCATCGGGTTCAAGTCAAATCGGCGGCAATATTGCGACCAATGCAGGCGGCATTCGCGTCATTCGCTATGGTTTAACTCGACGATGGGTTGCTGGTCTTACGGTCGTGACTGGCACGGGCGAAATCTTACGTCTCAACCAGGGATTGATGAAAAATGCTACCGGCTACGACCTGAGGCACCTCTTCATCGGTTCGGAAGGTACCTTGGGCATCGTCGTTGAGGCCGAGATTCGCTTGACTAATACACCACCGCAGCAGCAGGTGATGGTGCTCGCTATACCGAAGTTACACGATGTTCTTTCGGTACTTTCAACGTTTCAAGCCCAAGTGGAATTGTCAGCGTTTGAATTCTTTTCCGACCTGGCCCTACAAAAAGTGCTGTTGCACCGCGATGTACCCCGCCCTTTCGAGACAGCAAGCCCGTTCTACGCTTTGCTCGAATACGACGAAAGTCTAGACCAAGACGCGCAACGCCTATTTGAATCGGTCGTCGAGGCTGGATGGGTGGTTGACGGCGTCGCCAGTCAGTCGCTTACTCAAGCCAGTACACTCTGGGCGCTACGCGAGGGCATCAGCGAATCTATTGCGCCCTACACGCCTTACAAGAACGATATTTCGGTCAAAGTCGGCGAGATCCCAGGGTTTCTATCAGACGTAGAGAGCATCGTCGCCAAACACTATCCGGATTTAGAGGTCGTTTGGTTCGGACACATCGGCGACGGCAATCTCCACCTAAACATTTTGCGACCTGACGATGTCTCAATCGAAGATTTCTACGAACGGTGCCATGCCATTAGTCCGCAACTGTTCAAGTTAATTCAAAAACGTCAAGGAAGTATCTCAGCTGAACATGGCGTTGGTCTTCTCAAGCGCGATTTCTTGAGTTACTCAAGAAGCGCCGCAGAAATTCAAGCAATGCGAGAGCTGAAGCGTGTATTTGACCCGCACGGCATTCTTAATCCAAACAAGCTGCTACCAAACTAAGGTTGTGCCGCGTGCGCCCCGTCCGTCTACCAGTTATTCAAAGATCCGTCGCGACGGTGCAATTCTGGTGGCCAGCTATTCAATGGGGCTTGACGCTCACGCGCTAGCGCTTCATTGAACTCAATCCCCAAACCCGGTTCTTCACGGGGTCGCGCATAGCCGTCTTCGAATTCGACCTGCTTTGGAAATAAGTCTTGTGCATAACTACCGGGCGCCCGAGGCATCTCTTGTACCCCGACGTTCGTACTCGACATACACAACGCAACACCGGCAGCGGCACTGACCGGACCGAGCGGATTGTGTGGCACGATGTCAATATAGTGTGTTTCGCACCAGTGCGTGATTTTGAGCGCTTCCGTCAATCCACCTGCGATACACAAGTCAATGCGGGCGTAGTTAATCAACTCCTCTTCAATCACTTCACGAAAATTCCATTTTGACGACCACTGCTCTCCAGCCGCAATCGGCACATTGACTTGTCGTGCAAGCGTTTTGTACGACGCAGGATTCTCGGAACGCAGGGGGTCTTCAATAAAAAACATGTTGAACGGCTCTAGCGCTTTACACAGCGCGACAGCATGTGCCGTATCCAAACGCGTATGCACGTCAATGCACAAGTTGATGCGATCGCCCACCGCTTCTTTGACCGCGTTGACAAGCTCGACGGCACGAGGAATCGCTTCGCGCGGTTCCAGCAATGCGCCGCGATCATCCATTCCAGCTAAATCGACGGGTAAATCAAACCGTGCAAACTTCCAACCTGCCGCGGTCGTCGCTTGGCAGCTTGCCACCGTGTTGGTTATAGCGCCACCTTGGTTATGCGGATAACAGACAACCTTATCCCGCACCGGGCCGCCTAGCAAACGATAGACCGGTTGCCCGAAGGCTTTGCCTTTGATGTCCCATAACGCAATGTCGATAGCGCTAATAGCGCATGAATACACCTTGTCCGCGGGAAAGAAACTCTTTCGAAACATGCGTTGCCACAAGCGTTCCGTCGCAAGCGGATCTTCGCCGACGCACAACTCGCTTAAATGCTGAATCGCCTGTCGTACAGCACCGCCCCAGTGTCCAATGCCTATCTCACCATAGCCTGCGACCCCATCAGCCGTCTCAACTTTGACGACGAAATACTTTCGTTTCGTTTCATCATAAAACGCAAATGAATCAATTGCTGCGATCTTCATACTCTACTTTCAGGGATAGGTTGGTCATTGAGTAGCCAGCGATGAAAACCTTCATTCACTCAACAGAAATATGTTCACGCGATGCTCACAGCTTTGACGTTCTTCCACCTCACCAGAGGGGAAAGGTTCTTCGAATGCGGAGTGAAATGTGTTATGCACAGTCGAACCATCCTGGCCCTTATGAAATTCGAACAGATTTAGCGCCAATACTTCGTTCGTCGTCATGCGCGGATAGTAGTACCATCGCTGGTTTTTGTTGTAACGCAATGAAGATTGATTGGTAATGCGGCCAGACTTCGTGAATCCACTCAAGCCGGTTGAAATGACGTCGTTGCGCTCGACGGTACTTGCATCAAGAACGCCAAGGGGCATATGCTGGAGGGGTTGACTCATATGCACCGTTCGCCAGAAATTAATGACCATGAAACCGCGCACATCCTTGCTTTCAAACCGCTCACGCCAGTCCTGCGCGAACTCTTCGGTGCCGAATGCAGCTGAGTTTTCCTGAAAATCGTCTGCCATCATGCCGTAGTCGTTATGGACAACGAGACCGAAGAACGGATTGGGGGTATTCTTGCCACGACGCAGCAACATATTCGCTTGTTGAATCTCTACGGGTTCACCAGGTAGCAAAGTGTGTCTGATAATGTCATCAATTTCGGATATGTAATACTGCTCAATTTCATTCTCACCACTTTTCAAGTCCACCGATCCATCACCAATAGCGTCGGTTGCCGGAAGAGATCCTGAATCCCAATTTCTCACCTCCGATTCATGATTCAGCAAAACAAATCCGTGTTTCTTAAAGAATCGGCTGTGGAAATCGCCGCCTGAATCATCCTCGGATTCCTGTAGCTTTCGCCCATCAAGAATGTCGACAAACGGCTCGCGACCGACTGGATATACGCCTTGCGTTGGTTGTCTTCCCATCACGTCGATCACAACCTTCTCAGGGCTACTAAAACCAGGTTCGAACAAACCATTTAAGCGTATTGACGTTGCACTTGCGTTATCCATGATCAAGATACTGTTGTCCTCCCAAATCGCATGTTTGAGTTTGCGTCATCGTAACAGGTTTTTGACCCGTTAGAACGAACAACCACTTACTCGGTTACGCGTAACCATATTAAAGCGTATCCGATCACAGTGCCCTCAGCTTTGAAGGCTGAACTGACCTTGGGGTCACAAGTCAGCCAGGAAGTACGACGCGAAATTACATCTTGTATCTTAATTGACCAGGCCTCAAGTCAGAGTATGCGACTTACCCATGTCTTCCAATCCTCACATATTCAGAGAAGGCAGTCTATCAAGATCAGTCATAAGCGTTTTTCCCCATAACACAGCAAACGCAAATAGCCTCTCTACTGACATGGATGCTGAGACCTTCTGCGAAATGTGTCGTTCGAAACATTTGATCTATTAGTTGCGCGTCCGCAGATATCCGTCACTTAATAGATATAGCCTAAACATAAAGAAAAGTTGCTAGCCTAACGTGCGATAACAACATACTGCAGCAGCCTTTAACTTTTCGTCGTGTTCGTGAAAACATTCGGCGGTACCACACACCCCTACCCCGTTCTCACAACTAACTAAGGTCAACGAAGGTCGATTCTTCCAAAAAACCCCGTTTTCGACGACACCAGTAATGTTGTTAAGCGTTCTCTCTAGTGTTTGAGGATCGTCAATCGTTAAGTTTTCAACGTCTAAAATCACATTGCCGTTATCCGTACGGAAGTCGAATCGTTCCTGAGGCTTACCTCCAAGTTGTTCTATGCGCGACGCTACATGACTCTTCGCCATTGGAATGGCTTCAACTGGCAGAGGGAATCGCCCAAGACACTCAACTACTTTGGACTCGTCCACCAAACACAGAAAATCCTGACTCAAAGACGCAACGACTTTCTCGCGTGTTAATGCCCCGCCGCCACCTTTAATAAGTGCGCCATTCGAGTCAATCTCGTCAGCACTGTCTATATAGAGGGACGCACGCTCTCCGCAATTCGTATCCAATATATCAACGCCGAGTTCATGTAGAGCTTCGCTTGATGCTTCCGAACTAGAAAACACCCCTCGTATTGGAAGCTTACGCTCGCCAAGCTCCTTGATGAAGTAGCTAACTGTCGATCCAGTGCCAATGCCCAAAATATCGCCAGGTCGCAACCAAGCCGCAGCTAGTTCGATAGCTGTTTTAGCAACTTGTTGCTTTAGCTGAACTTGAAGCATACGATGCAATCCGTTACGCGGCTTATTCGGACTGTTCCGGGGTGGACGACTCGGATACGAGCAGATCTGGGGATTTGATATGATCAATATAAAGCACGCCATCCAAATGGTCCACTTCATGTTGGCAGACCGTCGACAAAAAGCCATGGAATTCCAGCGATCGTTCTTTCGCGGCAAGATCTAGAAAGTCCAATCGAATGCATTGTGGGCGCTCGACGAAACCGCGCTTACCAGGCACCGATAGGCATCCCTCCCAATAGCCAGCCACCGGTCCTTCAAGGCGAGTTATCTCAGGGTTGATGCAAATCGTGCGCTGTAATCCTTCGTCTTCATCTGTATAGCCGTTGTTTGCCGGTACATCGAAAAGTACCACCCGCAACTGTTCGCCGATTTGCGGCGCCGCTAGACCTATTCCCTTGGCTTCCGCTAGCGTATCCGTCATATCTTTCACTAATCGTCGCATCAATTGCGAGCGAATCTGCGCCTTTGTAACTTCTTCCGATCGTTCCCGCAACCTGGGATTCCCAACCGTCAAAATCTTGCGAATACTCATACAACAGTCAATAGGTCGTTTGTTAGATGATCGCGACTACGAGAGGTGCATAAACGCCAACCGTTTTCCGTCACGATGACATCTAGCTGGCGATCCCATGCTTGGGGTCTCAAGTTGGGTACCCTTTGCAGTTCATGGGCAATGCCGATTAATAAACCATCGCTCGTGTCAAAGTAACGATCGTAATACCCGCCACCTCGTCCTAATCTGTCACCGGCATCGTTAAACCCAACCAGGGGAATCAGGGCAATATCAATCTCGTCACACTCAACGTTGGCAGCACGATTCTGAGGCTCCGCTATGCGCCATTTATTTCGTTTCAATGCGGCGTCCCTCTCGAAAGCGACGAAAGACATCTCCCTGTCGTCAATACGGGGCACCACGATACTGATAGACTTGGAGCGGAGACGTTCAATCGTCGGTTGCAGATCGACTTCACCATCATTGCTTAGATATACGGCAACGCACCTAGTCATATCAAAGAGATTTGAACTGAACAAATGTTCGCACACCGCTATCGCGTGAGCACGCTGTACAGGCGCGGGGATACCACGCCTCGCTTTGCGAAGTTCGCTTCGCCAATTCACCCGTAGCTGGTCTGATTTGAACGAAAGTTACCGGGATATCACGACTGATCCGATCCTGAACCGAGCGGTAACAGGCGGAGAATCCGATTAGGTCTTTAGACTTCCCCGAAGGGCATGTACACCGACAAAACCAGCGATTACTCCAAAGAATTGAATACGGTTCGGTGCAAAACCAGCCGGCGATAAACCCGGTTTAAAAAGTATAGCAACTAGCCTACAGCCTAGGACTCAGCTAGAGTTGCATCCATTGCTGCGAGTTTGCCGGTTATCGCTTCAACACGCTGAATCATCCTCGTTTCTTCGTGTGCCGAGGGCGCCCCCATTTCACACAGATACTCCAACGCGAGCGCCACTAAGTGATTGATCATTTCTTTGTTGGAGACGTTGCGCTCGCTTAATTCGACTCGAAGGTCCGCATCCAACTTCTCCGCTGCCTGTAACAGCTCGTTGCGCACGCTTCGAGTGCACGTAATGGGAAAAGTACGCCCAAAAATCTCCAACTCGACTTGTACGTTTCGTTCTGCCATGCGATATCAACGACCTTTGGTTAATTGAGGCCGGATTTGCTCAATGATCTCATCAATACGGTCGCAAGCTGCATCGCAACGAGCCTTCAACGCCGCGCGTTCTTGGTTCCATTCGGCCTTTTCTTCAACAAGATCTTGATACCGTTGTTGTGCAGCGTTCATCCGTTTGACTAGTTGCTCAACGATGTTTTCAAGCTGCGTCATTTGCTTCTCCATGCTCTCTTGAACCTCATTCTCTGCTTCGATTGTATAAGCGCACCGCTCGACCGCGCTAACGATTACTTGATAATTTTCGTTCGATGTTAGTGTCAGCCGTATCCAAACATGCAGCGCTTCAATGATCGATCTTAATGAACAGCGCGAATTTCGTCGCCGCCGGCAACGATTTATGGCAGCGATAGGACCGGAAAACGTCGGCTTGGTGTTCGCTACTGGCGAGAAACGCCGCAATTCCGATGTTGATCATTTATTTCGTCCCGACAGCGACTTCGTATATCTCACGGGATTTCACGAACCGGACGCATTCTTGGTACTGACGCCAGGTCATCCTAAAAACGAAGAAACTCTGTTTGTACAAGCGCGAGACCCGGCCGTGGAACAGTGGACCGGGAGACGTCTTGGCGCGGAAAGAGTTAAACCGACATTGGGTATAGCAAGCGCATTCACGCTTGAAGAAGCGCGTCAAGTTTTACCTAACTTGCTCGACAACCGCGACGTGTTGTATGTTGGTAACGAGCAGGAATACGAGGCGCAGGTAGCTACTTGGCTGGGGGCGGCGAAAGTTTCCGGGTTAAAACCCCCGGTGCATCAAGCTTCTTTTGACGACACGCTTCACGAGCTGCGCCTCATCAAATCCGATTTTGAAATCGAGTGCATGGAAACGGCGGCGGCTATCACCGTGGCCGCGCATAAACGCGCTATGCGATTCAGTCATCCAGGTACGACGGAACTATCACTAGAAGCTGAATTGCAGCACGAATTCGCGTCTCGTGGCGCTCGTTTTACCGCTTATCCGAGTATCGTGGCAAGCGGTTCTAATGCATGCATCATGCATTACGTTCAAAACGACGCGACTATTAAGGATGGTGATCTAGTACTCATTGACGCAGGTTGCGAATACCGTTGTTATGCCTCGGATGTCACTCGAACGTTTCCTGCGAACGGCCGATTTACCCCAGCCCAGCGTGAGATCTACGATCTCGTGTTGACGGCTCAGGCGGCAGCCATTGATCAAGTCAAAGTTGGAAATGCATTTACCCAACCGCATACTACGGCTGGCCGCATCCTTGCTCAAGGCCTGATTGATCTAGGCATTTTGAAGGGTTCACTGGATCATGTTCTCGAGCAGGATTTGGCCAAGCCTTTCACGGTTCACCGTTGCTCGCATTACCTCGGTTTGGATGTACATGATGTCGGCAAGCGTGAAATAGACGGTAAGGCTCGACCGCTAGAACCCGGCATGGTATTAACTGTTGAACCTGGTTTGTACTTCGGCAATACTGAAACCATGCCCGAAATCGATCCTAGATGGCACGATATCGGTATTCGCATTGAAGACGACGTACTTGTGACGGCAGAAGGCAATACCGTACTCACTGCAGATGCGCCAAAAAAAACGGATGCCATCGAAAAGTTGATGAATGGCTAACGTTACCGAAACGTACGATGTTGTCGTAAGCGGTGCGGGTATTGTTGGCCGAAGTGCAGCCCTGACGTTTGCCAATCACGGTTATCAGACGCTCTTGCTCGACAACGAGCAAACGATTGACACATACGGAAAATTCAGCGTGGATTTGCGCACCGTAGCCCTTTCGCCCGTATCCGTCATGCAGTTACAGGAGCTGGGCGCAGAACTTCCAGCAAACTTTTGCCCTATCGCCGCCATGCATGTTTGGGAACGCGACGGCAGCGCATCTATTCACATGTCCGCGACCGAGGTTAACGCACCGTACCTAGCAGCAGTACTCGAAAATCAAGCGCTAACACGCTTGATTCCTATCTCGCACGCAAATCTCGAAGCGCATTTCAATACTCATATTGAATCAATTGATCTCGAAACGAGAGGGATAACCCTCAAAGGCGGGAACCGCGTTGACACTGATTTGCTGATCGTCGCCGAAGGTGCGAATTCCCTTACATGCCGTAAGTTAGGCGTTGGTTACGACTTAAATCAGGATCTACAACAACGTGCGATCGTCACGATCGTCGAGACAACGACAACGCACGACTGCTGCGCCTGGCAAGTATTCAGTCCAACTCCTTTAGCGCTGTTACCGCTAAAAAACTCAAATTTAAGATCGCTGATTTGGAGCATAGCGAGCGATGAGGCGCTCGCGTTACTGAAACTTTCCGATCAGCAATTTGCATCGCGAGTAAGCGTCATGTGTGGATCGGTACTAGGTAAAGTCTCAGGCATTGACCGACGGTTGAGCTTTCCGCTACATCAACGCATGACCAACGATTTCAACCCGTACCCATGGGTTCTTCTCTTAGGTGACGCGGCACGCACGATTCATCCATTAGCCGGACAAGGAGTCAATCTTGGCTTGGAAGACGTACGCGGAGTTAGGGCGATATTGACCGAACGCCCAAAAAGGCTCAATCAACCTCATTTGTGGCGAGCTTTCAACGCAAAACGGCAGTTGCGCTCCCGAACCATGGCGCAACTGATGAAATTCTTCTCAACTATCTACGCCTTGCAGTCGCCGTTCGCAAGACTCATTCGGAATACGGGCGTTCACTGGGTCAACGAGAACCCTGGTTTAAAGCGTCAACTGATCCGTGAAGCCATGGGTTACGGTCCTATCGCGAGCGTGCTATGAAAACCCCACTCGCTGAGCTTCATGTCCGTGCAGGCGCTCGTTTAATCCAATTCGCTGGCTGGGAAATGCCTTTACATTACGGATCTCAACTTGCTGAGCATCATGCGGTACGCAACGGCGCTGGATGTTTCGACGTATCCCATATGGCTGTCCTGGATATGTCCACCACTCATGGTGAACAAATTCTTAGCCGGCTACTCGTTGGCGACGTAACAAAACTCAACATTGGCGCTGCACTCTATACATTGATGCTCAACGAGCGTGGCGGTATCGTCGACGATCTCATCGTATATCGCCGCGAAGACGGCTATCGTTTGGTGGTCAACGCCAGTACGACCGCCAAAGATCTCGCATGGATCGCAAAGTGCGAGAACGACCTTGATGCAGCCGAGACCGTGCAGCACCGAAAAGATTTGTGTATTGTCGCCGTGCAGGGTCCCCAAGCTGTAGCTCACGCCAGTGCCATACTTGCTGTCAAGGAACTCTCAGATCTCGCGCCGTTCGCTTTCATTGAACAACATGACTATTTCATTGCGCGAACTGGTTATACCGGCGAAGATGGCGTGGAGGTCATCTGTCCGGCCGACGCAGCCTGCACGTTTTGGCGTCAACTTCTAGCTGTAGGGATTACACCGGCGGGACTAGGCGCGCGCGACTCACTTCGCCTTGAGGCCGGCCTGAATCTATACGGTCACGATATGACCGAAGAAACTAATCCCTTTGAGTGTCGTATTGCCTGGACCGTGGATTGGAAAAACGAAGACCGCCCATTTATCGGTCGGGAAGCGTTAGAACACGTACGAAACAACGGTTCGCCTTCGAAACTCACTGGTCTGAAGCTGGAAAAGCGCGCTATTCCGCGCGAAGGTTGCATTGTTAAAAACGTCGCAGGGGAAGGTGTCGTGACCAGTGGCGCATATTCCCCAACACTGGGGTGCGGTATCGCACTAGCGCGTTTACCGAGGGCTTCGCGTGGTATATGTCATGTACACATCCGCCAACGTGCCATTCCAGCGAAAATTACACGCCTTCCTTTCGTTCGAAAAGACACTGAACTTTAGCGATGCCGGACTTTCCAACTGAATTTCAATATGCAAAAACCCATGAATGGGTGAAACTCGATGGCTACCGGGCCAAGGTAGGTATCACGGACTACGCCCAAACCCAATTGGGTGACGTTGTGTATGTCGAACTGCCGGAAGTCGGCACACTAGTCAACGCGGGGGAGGATATTGCAGTCGTCGAATCGGTCAAAGCCGCCTCCGACATCTATGCGCCTGTTGCTGGCACGGTGGTCGAATGTAACGACATACTGGACGCGAATCCAGAAAGCGTCAATGAAGACCCTTTTGGCGAGGGCTGGTTTTTTGTCATCCAGATTGAGGAAGAAGCGTTGTCGGACGATCTGTTGACTGCTGAAGCCTACGAATCTTTCTGCCAAGCCGAAGGCGAGTAGACGGGTTAGCCAACTATGCCGTTCATACCGCATACGCAAACGGATGTCGTGAACACGCTTGCGACGCTTGGCCTATCGTCGACTGAAGATCTCTTCGATGAGATACCCGAACAACTCCGCCTCGACGCGCTACCTGGCATAGCGGACGGTATCTCTGAGATGGCCATGGTGCAGCGCATGGCGACACGCGCTCGCCAAGATGAAGCCGGAATTTGCTTCATCGGGGCGGGATGTTACGATCATTACATACCCGCTGCGGTTTGGGATATTGCAAGCCGTGGGGAATTTCTCACCGCGTACACGCCTTATCAGGCGGAAGCGAGTCAAGGTACCTTGCAGCTCGTGTACGAATTTCAAACCATGCTTGCATCGCTTACTGCAATGGATGTAGCAAACGCGTCCGTATACGACGGCGCGTCGGCTCTGGCCGAGGCGATTTTGATGGCCGTTCGCATCCATCGCAAAGCGAAGTCAAAACGGGTTCTCGTGCCCGCGACCTTACATCCGGCTTACCTAAAAACCATACGAACGATTGTCTGCCACCAAGGGGTCGATTTAGTGTCGGTGCCTATGAGCATAGACGGGAAAACCTTACCGACTGTCGACATGAGCGATGTCATCAGCGTGGTCGTACAACAACCCAATTTCTTTGGAATTTTGGAAGACGCGGATGCGTTAACAACTGCAGCGCATGAAGCCGGAGCGTTGGTGATCGCGGTTGTCAATCCTATGACGCTCGCACTATTAAAACCGCCTGGCGAATGGGGAGATACCGGCGTTGATATTGTGTGTGGTGACGGGCAACCCTTGGGTATCCCGATGGCATCCGGAGGGCCGTCTTTCGGTTTTCTTTGTACGCGCTTGAGTCACGTTCGCCAATTGCCTGGTCGGATTGCGGGCCGCACGCAGGATCCGCAAGGGAAAGACGGCTTCGTCTTAACGCTACAAGCAAGAGAACAACACATCCGTAGGGCCAAAGCAACTTCAAATATCTGTACGAATCAAGGCCTTTTGGTCACCGCTGCCACCATTTACATGACGTTGCTCGGCCCGCACGGCTTGCAAAACGTAGCGTCAACTTGCTTCGACCGGACTCACCGTTTGGTCGAGCGCTTAACTACGCTGCCTAACGTGAGGCAACGCTTCCAAACGCCTTACTTTCACGAATGCGTATTGGATTTCGCCCGCTCTACCGAGGATTTACAACACGAGTTACTCCGACAAGATATTCTCGCTGGCTACCCGTTAACGGGATTGATTGATGGCGGGGATCAGGCGATGCTCGTGTGCGCGACTGAAACTCGGACCGAAGACGATATCGAACGTTATTACCAAGCGCTCGCAGATGCCTGACACCATCTTCGACAAATCAAGGCCGAGTCGCCACGCTGGTGCGCAACGAGTCGGCGCTTCTAGCGGCAATCGGTTGCCCTCGCAGTTCCGGCGTGCGATACCGCCCAAGCTACCGGAGGTATCAGAGCTGCAAGCAGTGAGGCACTTCACCGGTCTAGCGCGTAAGAACTTTTCCATTGATACGCACTTTTACCCCTTGGGCTCGTGCACCATGAAGTACAACCCGCGCGGCGCTCATCTCGCAGCCATGCAAAGTGGCTTTCTCAAAAGACACCCGCTTACACCTGCGTCACACAGTCAGGGTGTACTGGCTTGTCTATACGAATTACAAGAGTTATTACAGATCGTCACCGGCACAGCGCAGATGTGCCTTACGCCGATGGCAGGTGCACAAGGAGAACTGACCGGCGCGCTGATGATCAAAGCGTATCACGCCGATCGTAACGATCATGATCGTGTTGAGATCGTTGTGCCAACCGCGGCTCATGGCACCAATCCAGCCACAGCGAGTATGGCCGGTCTCATTGCCAGAGAAGTTAAGGTGAATGCTGAGGGCGATGTTGATCTCAAACATCTCGAAGAAGTGGTTGGATCGCGGACCGCGGGGATCATGCTCACCAATCCCAGCACATGCGCGGTATTTGAGTCCAATATCCTCGAAATCAGCGACATTGTGCACAAAGCGGGAGGATTGCTCTATTACGACGGCGCGAATCTCAACGCGATTCTTGGTCGTGCGCGGCCTGGCGATATGCAATTCGATGTCCTACATCTCAATCTACACAAGACCTTTGCAACGCCCCACGGCGGCGGTGGGCCAGGTGCAGGCCCAGTTGGCGCGAACGATCGACTTGCACCGTACCTACCAACGCCGTTGGTTGTGAAGAGCGATAACGGTTATCGCTGGTCAACTGAGGACGAACGGCCTGATTCGATTGGTCAATTGTCGGCGTTTATGGGTAATGTCGGTATTTTGTTGCGAGCCTACGCGTACGCGCTTATGCTAGGCGGCAACGGGATGCGACGAGTGAGCGAATTTGCTACGCTGAACGCTAATTACTTAATGAAACGATTGGCAGATGCCGGCTTCCAGTTGCCTTACCCAACCCGACGCGCAACCCATGAGTTCATGATCTCGTTAAAGCGCGAAGCAGAAGAGACCGGCGTCACTGCGATGGATTTTGCAAAACGTTTGCTTGACTATGGTTTTCACGCGCCAACAACCTATTTTCCCTTATTGATTCCTGAATGTTTTCTCATCGAACCGACAGAAACGGAGACGAAAGAGGAACTTGACGCATTTGCCGAAGCAATGATCTCGATCGTGCAAGAGGCACGCCAAAATCCGAGTTTGGTGAAGCAAGCGCCGCACTGCCAGTCGGTTGGTCGCTTGGACGAAGTACAAGCCGCTCGGCAACTTGATGTGAATGCCTACCAATAACACAATGTCATCACAGCTCTGAAACGATATCCGAGGTCGAGTTTTCAGTCCGACGGTGTTAGAAAGCCTTGCGAAACCTAGTGCATGCCATCGCTGAATTAAATACCGATCAAATCGAAAGACGCACCGCCATCGTAATTGGGAAAGCTGGCGAGCGCGACTTGACCGGCCATCTCTTTCTACCCTCAATCTCAAGTACGACGCGACCAGCATTGGTTATCGTGCATGGCGGTGGCTGGCGAAAGGGCTCCCCTCGCGGCGTGCGAGGATTTGGTGAATTTCTGAGTCGGACCGGCTATGTCTGTCTATGCCCAGCCTACCGGTTGAGCGGCGAAGCGCACTGGCCTGCACAGATCGAAGACGTCAAGTGTGCCATACGTTACCTGAAAGCGAATAGCGGCACATTCGGGATAGACAAAAATCGCGTGGGCATCCTAGGCGATTCAGCCGGCGGGCACCTTGCGCTTATGGCTGCCGTTCAATCAACATTCGAAGGCTTAGGCGGCTATACCGAGGAATCTAGCGATGTTCAAGCTGTTGGATCCTTGTATGGACCTGTTCGTATTCGTAAACAACGAGCAAACGGTTTACCAATGGGACTCTTAGCACTCGATGCACCCAACGTCGACTACGAGTTGGCCGGACCCATTCACTACGACCTAGCCAACTTTCCACCATGCTTGCTCATCCACGGCGTGGATGATCGGGCTGTACCTATTGGCGACTCTAACGACTTCTATCGCAAGCTCATGAGTTTGGGTCGTATCGTTGAACTGCACGCATTTGCCGGTGAAGGTCACGCTTTTGATCGGCGAAGCTCGATGCATGAAGGCATGGTTGATGTACTTGATCCTTCGTCAATCAACGGTCCGACGATCATCCATTTGATTGCCCGTTTTTTCGACAAATATCTATAACGTATGACCGGTCATGTGCCCCAGCTTGGCATCATCGCCGACGATTTGACTGGTGGAGCTAAAGTCGCAAGTCTGTTTGAGACCGTAGGATTGAAATGTCCCCTGCTGACGTCAAGCGATGCACTCGAAACGCTCAATGGCGATGAACACGCAGTAGTGATCGGCCGCCGTTTGTTAGCTAGCCCTGTCCAGCACGCCACGGTCGACGCGTCTCGTACCGCCCAAGCTTTGATCGCTCATCCCATTCGGCAGCTTTACTTCAAATACAGTGCGCTTTTTTCTTCTACGTCACGCGGCAACATCGGCCCCGTGGCGGAAGCATTAATGCATCTCATCGATGCCGAGTCGGTGTTATTCTGTCCAGCACGTCCGGAACGAAATGCCACCGTCTATCAAGGCCGACTTTTTCTCGGACGACAAATGCTCCATGAAACACCACGACGGTTTGATCCAGTGACACCGATGACCAACTCAAACCTTGTCGAGGTATTGCAGTCGCAGAGTCAAGTCAATGTTGGACTGCTGCCGCTGCAAACGCTACGCGCCGGCACCGCGGCTAGCCATGCGTTTATTACAACTGAAGTTCAAAACGGTACGCGATTCTTCATCGCAGACGCTATTGACCAAGATGATTTGGTTAAGATCGCCAAGGTTGCACGCTCTTCCCGTTTTACGACAGGCTCGGATGACTTCCCTGTCGCTCTAGCCTTGCTTGAGTCCCAGTTAAAGAAAACTGGCGCGAAGAAAAGGTTGTTGCCGCCCGCGCCTGGTCACACCGCGTTGTTATCAGGTAGTTGTACGCCGAAGAGTCTGCGCCAGCTCGCACACTTCGAACGACGCTTTCCGGTGTTCCGGATTGATCTCCTGCAAGCGGCTAATCAAGATGGCGTTGATGAAGATATCGCCCAATGGGCTCAAGATCGCGTGTCTCAAGAACCCATTGGCGTCGCCACGTCAACCAACGCGAATAACGTGAAGCAAGCGCAGCACGCACTTGGACAAGAAGGCGCCATGGCTCTCGTCGAAAATCTGATAGCCCATACGGCAAAACACCTATACACATTAGGCGTGCGCAAATTTTTGGTGGCCGGCGGCGAAACCTCCGGTACGGTACTCAATGCATTAAATGTAGATCGTGTCGAATTGGCGATTCACGACGAATTGTTAGGCGGCTACTGTCATCGACACGGAGACGATCCTCTAGCATTTGTATTGAAAGCCGGTGCGGCGGGCGAAGAAGATTTCTACGATATAGGGCTGATGCGATTACAACAAGCGGATGCCTTAGAGGAAGATTCGAGGAGACATGCGACGTGAACGCAAACGACGAGATGCAGTTGCGGAACGAGTTAGTTGATCACTACAAGAAAATTGATGCGCTTGCTTTAACTGAACTCTCGTCCGGTAATGTCAGCGTTCGGTTTGGTGAGCGAATGTTGATTTCTGCCAACGGCGCAGCGGCCGAGACGATCACACCAGAGACAATCGTCAATACCGCGTTTGACGGCGAGTATATAGGCGATCGCAAACCTTCGTCGGAGTGGCGCATGCATGCAGCGATTTACGCGAGACATGCAGAAGCGCAGGCGATTGTTCACACCCATTCGGACTATTGTGTTGCCGTTGCTAGCCATGTGCGCGCGTTACCTGGCTTTCACTATCTCGTTGGTGTATTCGGCGGTGACGATGTCCCATGCGTGCCCTATGCTACCTTCGGGACTCAAACGCTTGCAAACGATGCCGCTGCTGCACTTACACACCGCACCGCTTGCTTGTTAGGCAATCACGGCATGATCTGTCGTGCGCCTAATCTAACACGCGCAGTGAAGTTGGCACAACGCTTGGAGATCATGTGCCGCCAATACGTCCTTTCAAGACAACTAGGCGAACCTCGACACCTAACGGCGGCTGAATGGCATGCATTTCACCACCGCAGTATAGACAACCAATACGGTCGACAGGGATAACGCATCATGAGCGATCATGCACAAAGTCAAACCAATCTTCTAGATCCAGAGCGATCGCGTTGACGACGGACACCGAATTTCAAGAAAAGGTAGTCACTATTCAGCGTCCTACCCACCACTTCAAGTTTTTAGTTCGAAGAGATGGTGCGATGCTCGGCTTGGAAGAAAACAGCAAAGTTATCGTATGCCAAAACGCGGATGATCGAACGATATGGGATCTTCGCGATGCAAAGTTAATCCATGTTGTGACGAACATCGAGCTTCCCGCAAGGATTGAGTCCCAATCCTGTATCGTGAAGGTGAACGGCGAGTCGATGTCGTTTCACATAAGGCACGGGCCTGAAAAGCTCCCATCTGTCTATTTAGACCATCTGCACAAGGAAGGCTGGGTGTGTCTCGCTTGCATCTTGCCACTCGATATTGTCGACGCATTGCAAAGGGTTGCCGGCACTGACGCGTACGAGCACTTGACGATGGATAACGACTCACCGAAGATCTGTCAAGACGCAGCGGTTGGCAAGGCTATCGGCGAACCAATCTCGATGTGGTTAATTCGGCAATACATGCAAACGCGCGACCTGCACTTAGGGCATCCGCCCGGTTTCGCGGTGTTAAAGCCCTACGATGGCAAGAGCAAGGTACAAGGGTGGCACTCAGATATTCCGTACATTCCGTCAATCGGCGGCAATCTGGTCGCCGACCGAAAAGGCCCGATAAAGGCGGTCCAAAGAAATGTTTGCGTATCTGACTTCAAAAAAATAAACGGGGCAACAGCTTATAAACTTGGCTCGCACCTTGCGGGCAACCCACCGCCGGAGTGGAACCCCGCTCGAATAGATAAAGAACCCCATGCGCGACCGTACAGTGGACCTCAAGCTGATGTACTTGAAGCGCCCGCCGGAAGCATCATCCTGTACGATGCAAGAACATGGCATCGAGCCGGATTCAACCGCACTCGGCATAAGCGCGCGGCCATGCTGCAATCATTTCAAACCGCGGACGTCATACCTAAACGAGATACCCGTCCCGCATGCGAAAAGTGGCATGCTAGTCCGGCGTACGCCGAACTGAACGCACGCGAACAACGAGAAATCACCGAGCTTCTCATGAACCAACCGGGCGAGCCCAAGCAACGCAGACATAAGGAACCACCATGCAAGTAGGCATCATGTCGGGACACTTTCAACGCCCCTCGCTTGAGGAAACGCTTGACGCAATTCTCGCGCAAGACATTCGTCACCTTCAATTTAATATGGGATCGGCCCATCTTCAAGGACCGCTTGAGAGCGAAATCAAGGCTGCCGGTCCCGCTATTCGCAAGCAAGTTGCCAAACGCAATATGGTTATTGCAGCCCTCGGCGGACCCGTGAACATGGTGCACGTTGATGCTACAAAACGTAAAGAGGCGATCCAACGTATGAAAGTCTTGATCGCCGCTTGCGCCCCTATCGGCACATCGGTGATTGCAACTTGTACTGGCTCGCGTCATCCTGAAAGCATGTGGCGTCACCACCCCGATAACGGATCTCAAGAGACCTGGCGCGTATTACTGTCGACGCTTGAGGAAATCTTGCCGGCTGCTGAAGCTGCGGGAGTCATCATCGCGTTTGAACCTGAAATTAATAACGTGGCAAGCGATGCGCGCAAAAGCTGCAAGCTAATCAATGAGATAGGCTCGCCGAATCTCAAGGTCGTTATGGACGCGGCGAATATATTCGGCGAAAACGATCTATCCCGGATGCAGGATGTCTTAGACGAGGCGTTCGAATTCTTAGCGGACCATATTGCCATCGCCCACGGCAAAGATTTGGATCGAGGTGGCGATGCAGGTCACCTGGCGGCCGGCACCGGTAAATTGGATTACGCTCACTATGTCTCGCTACTCTGCAGCTTGCCGTTCGATGTTTCGGTGATTCTCCACGGCTTGTCGGAAGACGAAGTTCCCGCTAGCGTCGCCATGCTTCGTCGCCATGCCGACGCGTTTCGAGCCACCGCCGCATGAAGGCAAAAGTTGCCTTACTAGGCTGCGGCAACCCAGCTCAGAAGTGGCATTTACCCACACTCGCGGAGCTAGCCAAAAGAGGTGATATCGAATTCGTCGCCTTGTGCGATATGGTTGAGGAAATTGCCATCGCCACCGGCACAAAGTACGGTGTGCCGCATTACACGAGCGCTGAAGAAATGCTGGACCGGCACAAGGACATCTTGGTCGTTGACATCGTAACCGGCGATCCAACGCATCATGTCCTCGCTTGCCAAATCGCGTCCTACGGTAAGCACGTCATGGTGGAAAAACCGATGGCCTTGAGCTTGCCTTGCTGCGATGCGATTATTGATACGTGTCGCCGTAACGGCGTTCAGTTCGAAGTCGCGGAAAATTACTTTCGCATGCCTAAACAACGCATGATGCTCAAACTGATTGGCGAAGGCGTATTGGGCGACATTGTGCGGGTGTATTTCGTCGAACCCAAACGCCATGTTCCATTTGAGACTAAAGTGACGCCGCGCGGCTTAGGAAGACCGATATCAGGCTTTGGACGCACATCAGGCATGTGCATGGATATGGGTGCACACCGACTCTCACAATTGCGTTTATACGCGCAAAGCCAACCGCGCCAGATCACCGCGACTGTTAAAAAATACCACTCTGATCCTCATCGCGTGCACGAAGATTGGGCGCACGCAATAATCGAGTTCGAAAACGGCGCGACAGGGATATATGAAACATCGCGGTTAGGTGAGGCGCAAAAGTATTGTCAAATCACGGGCTCGCTCGGCGGTATTTTCGATCCAGATTATTTTGGACCCAATATTCCATTACGCTTGTACCGGGGCAACACCTGGCAAGATATTCCCGTTGAAACCGAGCGACGTCGAATCAACGGCATAGATGTGCTTCAACGTATCGTCGTACACACGGATCCCAAACTCGTGTACGAGAACCCTTTTCACAACCATGCAATTGACGATTGGTGCATTGGTCACGCAGCGGAAATCATGAGTATTGCGCAAGCCGCACTCAATGATCAACCTGCGGAATATGGCCTGCAAGGACGCAAAGATGTCGAAATGGCGATGGCTATTTACGAGTCTGCGCTTTCCGACTCAATGCCGGTGAAGCTACCACTAACACATATCACAAATTACGAACGCAGTGTGCACGAAGATTATCAAGCGAAGTTCTGCCGTTCGATTCTGCCGAGTTAGCGTCATGCTTTTGGTAAGACAGTAGTATGCTCCCGTTTGGGCAATCGAGCTGGTTGGAGACAGTCTCTACACCACTCGCAAACTTACCATAAGGCCGATTCGAGACTATGTCGCTTGATCAATCGCCTGCCAGCCGCCACGATGTGGGTCCGCCTTCAGCGTCGCCTTGACTTCAGACTTTTTATCCCATAAGCTATTGATATTAAATGAATCGACCTTGAAAAAAGGCACTACAAATGCTGGTCACTGTCGCATCATTGGATGGGCGGGGGAATCGGGAAAGGCGGTTACGCTTTGGTCGGTCGCGGCTTCCTCGGAGCCTGCGCCGTAGAAACTGAATACAGGATAATACCCATATAGCGCAAGGAGTCTTCGAGATGCCGACGACGTTTCGCCCGTATTGTCCGGATCAGCGTTTATTGTTGCCGCTGGATCTAAAGGATTGGCTGCCGGAGGGTCATTTGGCGCACCATGTCAGCGATCTGGTGGACGGTTTGGATTTGCGTGCGTTGTATGCGCCGTATGAAGGCGATGGTCGTCGCAAGTCGCCCTACGAACCGCGCATGATGTTGAAGGTGCTGATCTACGGGTATGCGACGAGCACGTTTTCCTCCCGCGGTCTGGCGCGCAAGATGGAGGAAGGCGTGGCGTATCGGTTTCTGGGGGCGGGGAACTTTCCGGACGATCTGCGAGTTCCGCCGGCGTCATCTGGCGGACTTCAAGCGGCTGTTTGTGGAGGTGGTGCGGTTGGCGTCCGAGTTGGGCGTCGCGAACTTTGGCAAGTTGGCGATTGACGGGACCAAGGTGCGTGCGAACGCGTCCAAGCTTAAGGCGATGAGTTACGCGCGCATGCAGGAGGAAGCGCGTCGTTTACAGGCGGAGATCGAGTTGTTGCTGGAGCAGGCGCAAACCGTTGATGAGGCGGAGGACGAGCGTTGGGGGCCGGCGTCTCGGGGCGACGAGTTGCCGGCTGCATTGCGTCGTCGCGAGGATCGGTTAGACGCGATCCGGGAAGCGAAGGCCCGTCTTGAGGCGCGTGCGCGCGAGGCGGATGAGGCGCGTGGTCGGCAACCCGGGGACGAAGAGCGCAACCCGACGCGTGGGCGTGGCGACAAGCGTGCGTATGGGGAGCCGGAGGAGAAGTCGCAGGACCATTTCACCGACCCGGAAAGTCGCATCATGAAGACCTTGACGGAAGGCTTCCAACAGTGCTACAACGCCCAGGTGGCAGTGGATGGCGAGCACCAGATGATCGTCTCGGCGGAGGTGTCGTCGAACCCCAACGACCAGGGGCAGTTGACCGAGCCGTTGGATGAGTTGCAAGCGGTCCATGGCAAGCGTCCGGCGACGGTGCTGGCCGATGCCGGTTATTGCAACGAGGCGGATCTTGAGGAACTGGAGGCGCGTGGGGTGGACGGCTATGTGGCGTTGGGTCGAGAGGGCCGGCGCCAGACCGCGGTTGACGCGCGCAAGTATCCGGCGCGGGCGCGCATGGCCAGGAAGCTGGCGACCAAGGCTGGCCGTGCGCAATACGCGGAGCGTAAATGGCTTGTCGAGGCGCCGATCGGATGGATCAAGCAGGCGCCAGGATTTCGACGGTTCAGCATGCGTGGGCTTGACCAAGTGCGCGGCGAGTGGGACTTGGTGTGCCTGGCGTTGAATATCAAGCGGATGCGTGGATATCTTGCAGCCATATGACCGAGATGGACCTGGATGCGTTCGACCATGGGGCTCATCAAGGGCCGATTTAGGGTCCAAGGCCGATTCAGGCTGCTTTGAGGCGCCGGATCACATGCCATGGCCCGAAGCCTGACGATGCCCGCACCAAGATGTCGCATGTCTGCGACTCTGGACGATTCATCAAGTCTCATGCTTTCTTACAGCGCAGGCTCCTCGGTGGCGTGTAGGGGAAAGGCGCAAGGTGCCAGTGCAGCCCCAGCGTGCGGTAGATCGCCCGGGCATCGGTTGACGAGGCGCTGGGGAGGCCGAACCTTCTTGAGCTTTTCGTATCATACAGCATGCTGATCTGCAGGGCGTTCAACGCCCGGCGCATGCGGCTCGGACGCACCCGCAGCCCCTGCACCTCCAGCCGATAGCGCAGATGCTGGAGACAGCAGAACGCCATGTAGCAGATGGCTATCATGCGCCTGCACCCGGCGTGGCTTCCAGTGGAAGGTCGGTCGGATGCTCAGGTCATGTTTGTTGGTGCGGAAGCAAGCTTCGATTTCCGATAGCCTGCGGTACTGGGCGATCAACTCACTCGGGTCGGTCTGGTCGCAGCCCCAGGCGATGATGCCTCGCAGGCCATCCCAGCGGGTCGCCTGTGCGATCTTGTCCTCGTTCGGCGTCACCTGCCCGTCGGGGAAGTCCAGGAACTGCGCTGCACCGCGGTGGCTGTAGGAAGCAGTCCCCGGAAACAATTCATACCCCACTGGCAGACCCTGTGGGGTCACCAGCAAGGCAAACAGTACTTGTACTCGGCGCGGCTTGCCGTCCTTGCGGGTGCCCTTGCGCCGCAGTTCGTCGTCCTGCTCGCGCTCGAAGTACAAGGTCGTCGTATCGTAGAAAACGACCGTCAGCAGCCCCGGAAGTAGCGTCTGTGTAACTTCCCGCGAACGCCGGCAAATCGCCTGGATCCGGGCTTCATCGAGCCGGTCCATGCTGCGATAGACCGAGTCCAGGTTCAGTGACAGCTCGCCATGATGATCGAGCTCGCGCACAGTGGCCCGCTTGGACCGTGGCTGGGCGATTCGGGCCAGCACCAACTCCTTGATCATGCGATTGGCGCTCTGGCGGCGTGCGCCCAACAGACGGTCCCAGCCAAATGGGTGTAGACGGCGACAAGGCCTCTTCTCAATGACGCCAAAATGTCTGAAGTCAAAAGCTTCAGTTCCTATGCAGATGTGATGTTGTCAAGTCATAGCTGACATGGTGCAATGTATCAAATAAAGTTGATCCCAGTGGCGTGCCCATAGTAGCCATAGATATGGCGCACTACGAATTTAATAACATGACCCTTGGTTGGTTTTGTGTGGCATATGAGCATGCTAAACGATGCCACTGGCATATGGCGTTTCAAGCGTAAGCATTGATTGAAGTGGATGGCGTCATGTGCACATGGTCACGGACAGGGACGTGGTAGAATTTGCATGTCTTATGTTGGTCAGGAGTTTGGCGACCGCGATCGTCGTTGTGTCGTCGCCCTAGTTCCCATGTTATCAACCTACCCCGTGATGCCTGATGTGGCGACGAAGCGTCGCACACGAAGGCTTGGCCTCATCTTGATAAAAATCGAGGGGGGGGGGTACGCCTATGTAACAGACGAGACCTTCACGGTCCTACATACCTAAATAGACGATCTTTACGTCGCGTAAGAGTTCAGGGTAGGTCAATTCGCGTGGTGGCGGTTCCAAGGTAAGGCATTGGTCACCGGAGGAGAGATCCCTTGCATTGTTTCAAGTTAGACGCTGCTCATCGTCGAGTAGCCCATATGTTGTCAGCCTTCAAGGTGGTTAGACGACGCGCGTCACATCCGTTTGGAGGCATGTCAAGCACGCAGTCTGGCGCTGGCTGTATCCCACGAATCAAACCCGATACAACAAGAGGAGAAGGGACGATGGTTCACAACACGACGCGATGCCGCCGGTTTGGCGGCAGTTTACTGGTCGCGCTACTTACCGTATGGTGTGGAAGTCAGGCACTGGCCGAGGAGGCCTTCGAGGCGGATGCGGTGAGTGTATCGTTTGACGAAGGTCAGTTCTTTTTTGCATCTCACCCAACAGGTCATGGGCCCTATATGCGCAATCCGACGCGCACGGCTGGTAGGCATCACTATACGGCAGATGGTGCGGGCACGCAAGGAGGCGCCAGTACGAACGGCGCTGCGAATAGTCTGATCAACCGTGAAATTGATGCAGCGCGGACGACGCCGGCCTTGGCTGATGCCTGTTATACGGTGGCAGTGACGGATGCTGCGGGCAAGGCCAGTGATATATTTGCCCTGGCGCAGACGGCCGATTGCAAGAGCGTGGCGTCCAAGAGTGCGAATGACGGCACGATGGGCGCGACAGGTGGTCACGTCAAGATGAAAGCCGAATCGTTGTTGGATTATGAGACGTCCTCGAAGTACGTGATCACGGTCCAGGCGCACAAGGGCGACAAGGTGGTGGATACGTTGACGCTGACGTTGAACCTCAATGATATGAATGAAGGTCCGGTCGTGTTGAAGCCGTTTACCTATGAGCAGAGCGGCGCCGATCGTAGTGGCGATGATCTGCAACCGGTGGGTGCGTCCCGGGTGTACCTGAACGCGGGTGAATCGACCTCAATCAGTGTGAACCGGATGTTTCGCGACCTGGATGCGTCGCCTCAAGAACTGCTGCTCGCGCACGCCAGTGTCGTGTGCGACAATGGCACGGCCAATACTCCTGGGGTTGATAGCCAGATTCATTCGAGTGCCGCGCCCTCGGGAATTGTAGGACAAGGGTCGGGCAAAGTGAGTTTGCTAGCTGGCACGCAGGGAATTCAAAGCGCAAGAGACGGAAACGTGTACTGTGCATTTTCCAATACAGCCCGGGGCGATCCCACGCCGCATCCGGGTCAAAACGTGGTGAAGGTCAGTTACCAAGGGCTGCGTGTCATCCTGACGGCGTATGACCAGACCACGCCGGGCACGTATCTCGCGCAGGTGTACACGTTGGTGGGCAATGCGAGCAAAGAGGCTGGCGCGATCGTCCCTGCAACTCTCTCCTTGACGTATGGGAAGATCACGGTGATCGTGAAGAAAGGGGTGAACAACCCACCGGCGTTTGCGGGCGGTTCGGTCGGTTTCCGCACGACGGTGAACGAAGGCACGGGTGAAGACGCGTTGGTGGCGTCGGTGGTGCCGGGGACGACGGCCGCGACGGCGGACGATTGGAATGCGGGGGATCTGGATACCCACGATACCGACGTGTACTACAAGGTCGTAGGGACGCCGTGTCCGGCGAAGAAGTATGCGACGTACACGCTGACGGATGGCGGCAGTTGCTGGAAATACAAGGATAACTCGGGGAACGTGTCGTTGATGGGTGCGCTGGTGGATTACGAGAAGTTGCCGGCGGGGAAGATGGCGACGGTGCGGTTGCAGGCGAGCGACGGGTATGACACGGTGACGATCCCGATCACGGTGACGGTGAAGGACGTGAACGAACTGGAGACCGATGCGGAGGCGGTGAAGGCGCTGGGGACGGTGCGGTTGACGAACGACGAGAAGTCGGATCCGATCGAGCTGGCGAGTCTGTTCATCGATCCGGAAGGTGATCCGCTGACGTTCAGCGCGTATTCGAACCTGCGCGAGGATCTGGTGAAGATCGAGGGTCGCGACCTGATTTTGACAGGCAAGGGGGCGACGGCGACCGCGGAAAAGACATACACCATCACGGTGACGGCGTCGGACGGCAAGTTGTCGAAGGATGCGACGTTCCAGCTGAAGGTACGGGCGACGAATGCGGCGCCGAGTTTCGAGCCGGCGGGGGTGCGGTCGTTCGGCATGAGCGTGGCGGAGGATGCGCCGGTCGGGACATTCCTGGCGACGGCGATCACCTACCTGGATGCGGACTCGGCGGACGAGGTGCAGGCGACGGTGGACAGCGAGTTGTTCGAGGCGGTGCGCGTGGGTCGTGTGGATGCGAACGAGAACGGCAAGATCGAGGGTGGCGAGAGCAGTCTCTGTGCGTTGCCGCCGAAGATAACGGTGAGCAAGCACTGTCGCAAGGTGGCGAGCGAGTTGGGGTTGCGGACGAAGGCGCGGCTGAATGCGGAACAGCAGGATCGTCATACGTTGACGTTGACGCTGGACGACGGTTGGGACAAGAGCGGCACGGTGCAGGTGCATGTGATCGTGACCGACGTGAACGACCTGCCGATGGTGAAGCTGGATGCGGCCGGGGAGCCGATGACGATCGCGGAACAGGTCGTGGCGGTGGATGGATCGCTGACGCTGGCGGTCGGCGGTTATTTCACGGACGAGGACGGTGATCGGTTGAAAGTGGATGCTGTCTCCTCCATGAAGCAGGTGGCCACGGTGACGGTGAGCGGTCTGGATCAGGTGACGATCCGGGGTCTGAGCGAAGGGATGGCGACGATCACGTTGACGGCGGACGATGGCGAAGGCGGCACGGTCACATTGAAGTTCATGGTGAAGGTGACGACGAATCAGCCGCCGGTGGCGGACAAGGATGCGTTCATGGCGCGGCTACCGGAAGCGGACACGCTGAATGTCGGGGCGATGTTCGACATAGCCTTGTCGGGATTGTTTACGGATCCGGATGAAGGCGATATGGTGGGACTGCCGCAGGCGATGACGTCGGACGAAGATGTGCTGCTGGTAGTGGTGATCAATGATGGCGCGACGGCGAGGTTGGTGGGTTTGGCCTCGGGGATGGCGACGCTGACGTTGACGGCGACGGATCAGGCGGGCAACAAGACCTCGGTGAGTCAGGCCATCACGGTGAATGCGGCGCCGGCGGAAGCGCAGCCGTTGGCAGCGCGGACGCTGGATCGCGTGACGCCGCAGGCGGTGGATCTCGGCGGGCTGTTCACCGATACGGACGACGGCTCGGACAGCCTGGTCATCACGGCGACGCCGGTGGGCGAGGGCGCGGCCCGTGCGACGGCCACGGTAGCCGGCACGACGCTGACGCTGGCAGGCGTGGCGCTGGGCGAGGTGGACATCAAGCTGACGGCGACGGACCCGCACGGGGCGACGGCGACCTCGACGCTGACGGCGACGGTGGTCAATGTGGCGCCGACGGTGGCCATGGACGTGGCGCCGCAAGCGCTTGATCGGATTGACCCGTTGACGGTGGATGTCAGTGACACCTTTGTGGACGCCGACGGCGAGCTGGCGACGCTGAAAGCGACGGTGGCGGATGAGCGGATCGTGGCGGTCGGCGCGATCGACCTGGCGGACGGTCAGCTGACGCTGACGGGGTTGGCGGTGGGCGAAACGGCCGTGACCGTGCACGCGACGGATCATGACGGCGGTCGGGCGATGACGACCGTGACGGTCGCGGTGGTCAACGTCGACCCGGTGGTGGCGACGGCGGTAGGCCCCCAGACCCTGACCCGCATCCATGACCTGATGTATGATGCGAGCGCGCTGTTCCGGGATCCGGATACGGACGAGCCGTTGGCGCTGACGGTGGCGGTGGCCGACCCGATGATTGCGACAGCGGCTGTGGCGGGGCATCGACTCACGGTGGAAGGTCTTCATGTGGGGTTGACGACGGTGACGGTCGTGGCGACCGATGCGGATGGCGGCACGGCCGCGCACGAGTTTGTCGTGGCGGTCGAGAACGTCACGCCGACCGTGGCGTTGCAGATAGATGCGCAAACGTTCGACCGGCGGGCGCCGTTGGGGCTTGACCTGACGGGGACGTTCATGGACGACGACGGTGAGATTCGGGCGCTCACGGCGATGGTGGCTGATGGCTCGGTGGTTGATGCGGTGGTGGCTGGGGCGGCGTTGACGCTGCAGGCGCTGGCGGTCGGCACGACGACGGTCACGGTGACGGCGATGGATGATCAGGGTGATACGATTGCGACCGCGTTCGAGGTGACGGTGGCGAATATCGCGCCGGTGGTGGCCGAAGCGGTGGCGGATCAAACGACGACGCGGGTGGCGGACCTGACCCTGGATGTGAGCGGGACCTTTCATGACCCCGATACGGATGCGCCAGTGACCGTGACGGTCGTGGCGGCGGACGGCGGCATCGTGGAGGCGGGGTTGCGCGAGCGGATGTTGACGCTGCGGGGTCTGGCGGTGGGGTCGACGACCTTGACGTTGACGGCGCTGGATGTGGATGGCGGCACGGTGTCGACGACGTTTATGACGACAGTAGAGAATGTGGCGCCGGAAGTGGCCCAGGCGTTGGTTGATCAGGAGATGGATCGGCGTGCGCCGTTGACCCTGGATGTGGCGCCGACCTTCCAGGATGCGGACGACGGGACGGCGGCGCTGAGCTTGACGGTCATGACCGCGGACAGCGGCGTGGCCGAGGCGATGCTGCAGGGGAGCCAGTTGACGGTGACGGCGCGGGCGGTCGGTGCGACCGAGGTGATGTTGACGGCGACGGACGCGAACGGAGCGAGTGTGACGGACACGTTCGAGGTGACGGTGTTGAATGTGGCGCCGGTGGTGGCGGCGGCGGTGATGGATCAAACGATCACGCGGGTGGCGGATGTGGCGCTTGACGTGAGCGGCGCATTCAGCGATCCGGATACGGATGAGCCGTTGACGGTGACGGTGACGACGGCCGAGGCGACGCTGGTGGCGGCCACGCTGGGTGCGGACCATCGGTTGACGTTGCGCGGTCTGGCCGTGGGCGAGACGGTGTTGACGTTGACGGCGACGGATATGGACGGTGGGCACGTCATGGACGAGGTGCAGGTGACGGTGGCGAATGTGGCGCCGCAAGTCGCCAATTCCCTCAGTCCGCTGGTTCTGGAAGTGGGCGGTGCGGCCGCCACGCCGACGATCGAGGGTCTATTTAGCGACGATGGCGATCCATTAACGTACACGGTGGCGACGGCGGATGCGGGCATTGCGACGGCGGCGCTGGCGGGGACGCAGGCGCGGGTGAGTCCGATCGCGCGCGGGTCGACGACGCTCACGATCACGGCGACGGACCCGCATGGCGGCGAGGCGACGGTGACGGGGTCGGTCACGGTGGGCGATGGGGCCCTGAAGGCCGTGGCGGCGCAATCGCTTGCCGGATTTGGTCGGGCGTTGTTGGCGAGTGCGTCATCCAGCGTGGGCGCCCGTCTCACGACGAACGCGCGCAGTGCGGATCTGACGCTGGATGCGTGGTTGGACGAGTGGGCGCCGCGGGATCCTGCGGCAGCCTCGCGTACGGTTGCGGCGCGGGGTGCGGCAGCCTGGCAGCTGGTGCATGCGGTCAATACGCCGGGATCAACCGGCGTGCTAGCAGACGGCGATTTCATGTCTGGCGCAGCGTTAGGCACGAGCGGCATGGACCAGTTGCAGTCGCAGTTTGGTCAACGCTTTGCGTTGAACCTGGGGTCGAACGAGGATGCCTCCAGGTGGTCGGTGTGGGGCGATGTGGATCGTCAGGCTTACGAAGGCAGTGGCTACGATGGCAAGGCGACGAGCGTCTATCTGGGTGCGGATGTCGCGGTAGCCGAGTGCTGGTTGCTGGGGTTGGCTGTGGCGCGCCAGGGCGGCGACTCCGATTACGCCTGGGGCACGGCGTCACAGACCATGGACATGCAGTTGACGACGGTGCTGCCGTATGCGAGTTACCGCCCGAGTGAGCGCATGTCGTTGTGGGGCGTGGCCGGCTTCGGTCGCGGTGAACTGGATACGACGGTGGCGGGCACGACGACCGCCTCGGGCAGCGATTTACGGTCGCAGCTGGCGATGGTTGGCGGTGAGCAGGCCTTGACGCGGGTCGGTCGGTTCGACCTGGCGTTGCGCGGGGATGCGGCGCTGGCGTCGTTGGAGACGGATCAAGGTCCGGGCGCGGCGGATGGTCTGGCGACGGATGTGCATCGTTTCCGCCTTGGTCTGGAAGGGGCGTTCTCGACGGACACGGGTGAAGGCGGCATGCTGGAGCCGTTCGGGCAGGTGAATGTGCGCACGGACGGCGGTGATGGCGAGACGGGTTCGGGCCTGGAACTGGCTGGAGGTGTCCGTATGATGACGCCGGCGTTCACGCTGGAAGCGCAGGGACGCACGTTGGCGTTGCACGGCGCGGATGATTATCGCGAGTCGGGCTTCAGTCTGCTGGCGACGTTGAATCCGTCGGCGCAGGCGACGGGCATCTCGGTCACGATCGCGCCACGTTGGGGTGCGGATGCGGTAGGCACGGGGATCCTGTGGGAAGATACCCTCCGCGTCGGCCAGTCCTACGGCGCGCTGACGGGCATGGCCAACGGCGGGACGGAGGCGTCGCTGGAGACCCAGCTGGGCTACGGTCTGCTGGTGGCGCGCGAACGCTATCTGTTGACGCCGTTCGTGGATGTGCGCATGAGCGATGGGACCCGGCGCGAGCTGCTGGTCGGCGCGAGCGTGCGGCCATGGGTGCGCCAGGCGAAGGATCTGGATGTCCGCCTGGCCGCTGGACGCGTGGACGAGCGTCCGGGTGTCAGTCATAGTCAGGTCGGCTTGCACGCGACGATGCGTTTCTAAGCTGACAGACCCCGCGTGACGATGGCGCTGCCATCGTTGCGCGCTCTTCTCCAGCCCCGGTACGCGCGAGCGTGCCGGGGTTTTGTTTTATTCAATGCATAGGGGGCTGGAGTATGTAAAAGCCTCAAATGTACTTTGTAAGGGTCTATGTACAACCTGTTACCTGTTTATGAGTTCCGCCGCCATCATGACCGAATCAAGACTTTATTAGTGAATGGGAAGCCTACGAAGAGCTCGATCGGCTCGGCGACCTGTTAGAGCAGATCAAACAATTGGTTGATTTCGAGAGGTTTCGGCCGAGATGGCCGCCAACGCGAGGGGTCTCTTTATGGGATGCTGCGGGCGCAGGGCCTCACTTCACGAGTGATGTTCAAGCGCGCAAGCGCGGTCGGCATCGGCGTGCGGGAGGCCTTGGCGCCGTCTACACCCATTTGGCTGGGATCATCTGTTGGGCGCACGCCGCCAGAGCCCCAATCGCATGATCAAGGAGTTGGTGCTGGCCCGAATCGCCCAGCCACGGTCCAAGCGGGCCACTGTGCGCGAGCTCGATCATCATGGCGAGCTGTCACTGAACCTGGATTCGGTCTATCGCAGCATGGACCGGCTCGATGAAGCCCGGATCCAGGCGATTTGCCGGCGTTCGCGGGAAGTTACACAGACGCTACTTCCGGGGCTGCTGACGGTCGTTTTCTACGATACGACGACCTTGTACTTCGAGCGCGAGCAGGACGACGAACTGCGGCGCAAGGGCACTCGCAAGGACGGCAAGCCGCGCCGAGTACAAGTACTGTTTGCCTTGCTGGTGACCCCACAGGGTCTGCCAGTGGGGTATGAATTGTTTCCGGGGGACTGCTTCCTACAGCCACCGCGGTGCAGCGCAGTTCCTGGACTTCCCCGACGGGCAGGTGACGCCGAACGAGGACAAGATCGCACAGGCGACCCGCTGGGATGGCCTGCGAGGCATCATCGCCTGGGGCTGCGACCAGACCGACCCGAGTGAGTTGATCGCCCAGTACCGCAGGCTATCGGAAATCGAAGCTTGCTTCCGCACCAACAAACATGACCTGAGCATCCGACCGACCTTCCACTGGAAGCCACGCCGGGTGCAGGCGCATGATAGCCATCTGCTACATGGCGTTCTGCTGTCTCCAGCATCTGCGCTATCGGCTGGAGGTGCAGGGGCTGCGGGTGCGTCCGAGCCGCATGCGCCGGGCGTTGAACGCCCTGCAGATCAGCATGCTGTATGATACGAAAAGCTCAAGAAGGTTCGGCCTCCCCAGCGCCTCGTCAACCGATGCCCGGGCGATCTACCGCACGCTGGGGCTGCACTGGCACCTTGCGCCGTTGCCCTACACGCCACCGAGGAAGCCGCGACCGACCAAAGCGTAACCGCCTTTCCCGATTCCCCCGCCCATCCAATGGTGCGACAGTGACCAGCATTTGTAGTGCCCTTTTTCAAGGTCGATTCATTTAATATCAATAGCTTATGGGATAAAAAGCCTGAAGTCAAGACACATATCACAAATTACGAACGCAGTGTGCACGAAGATTATCAAGCGAAGTTCTGCCGTTCGATTCTGCCGAGTTAGCGTCATGCTTTTGGTAAGACAGTAGTATGCTCCCGTTTGGGCAATCGAGCTGGTTGGAGACAGTCTCTACACCATTCGCAAACTTACCATAAGGCCGATTCGAGACTATGTCGCTTGATCAATCGACTGCCAGCCGCCACGATGTGGGTCCGCCTTCAGCGTCGCCTCGTAAATTGCCAATTTATTGCGATCGAGTCGATTGAGTAAACCGTCGAGCTTGTCGCTTATTAACTCCTCGCGAATAGTGCGATATGCCTGATCTTCAACGAGATTTCGCAACTCAAGCGGATCTTCGGTCATGTCGTAAAGTTCCAACGGCTCGCGCATAAGCGAGTCAACACTCAATTTGAAGCGGTTATTTCGCACCATGGAGAATAACCGAACCTCGCTGAATACCGCTTCCTTGCCTAAGTGCGCATGTGCGGATCTAGCATCGTCCAGGATCTTGCTGACAAGCGATGAACGATACTCAGAACCAGCTAGTGTATCAGCATCGGCGAGTTCTAACATCGTTTCAACTACATCTAGATGATCCACTATCGCTTCAGAACGCCAACCGTCAACGCCGCCTGGCGGACGTATGCACAACGGTACATTGAGTGCGCCTTCATAAAACAGCGCTTTGTTGCGACAACGATGGTCGCCGAGCATCTAGCCGTGATCTGACGTGTAAATCAACCAGGTGTTGTTCATGACGCCTTTCTTAGTTAGCGCGTCAACGACCAAGCCGATAGCGCGATCAATATGCGTGACTTTTGCGTAGTAATAAGTCCGCATGAGCTGGTCTTGGCTCGGTGTCATGTTAGCCAAACCTCCGTTGATTTGGCTACGTCGCACTTGCCTAGATATGGGCCCCTGCGACTCGCCCACGATAGATAGGGGCAGTTCTTCGGGGTTGTATAGAGCTCGGTCAGCCGCAGTCGAATCAAAGGGGTTATGCGGACCTGGAAACATTACCTGCAGATAAAACGGTTGCGTTCCCTGGTAATTGCCAATCCATTCCACAGCTTTCGCTGCGGTATACATATCAAGGCTCTGTTCATCTGGCAAGGCGCTAGGCGGCGTTTCCCATGGCAGCATCGTGCGTTGGTTCTCCCCGCGTACCACCAATTTCATGTATTGCCGAAACGCATCCAAGTTGCCTTGTTTACGTAGAAAGTCTGTGTAGTAGCAATCGGCTACGGCATACGCCATGATGTCGCGTAGTTCGTGTGTATCGTCGAAGCCCCACGCATGCAGCTTGTATGCATGATCGCGCGAGTGACCATCGCCAGGTTTACGCACATGCAGATGCACCTTTCCGACCTGCGCAGTTCGGTACCCAGCCGCGCGGATATTGCGTACATGGTTAGGCATCGCCGAATCGCCGTCGACATTATTCGACCACAACCCATGTTCACATGGGTGCAACCCCGACATGATCGACATGCGCGCCGGCATACATATGGGCGCATTAGTTATGCAGTGAGTGAACGTCACGCTATCGGCTGCTAAGCGATCAAGATGAGGCGTTTTGACCGTGCGATTCCCGGTAAAACCCAAGACATCGCCACGCTGCTGATCCGGAAAAATAAACACGATGTTAGGCTTGCGTTTCATAGCGCGATTTCGTGCAGGTGGGGCGTAGCGCGATGTAGCGTCAAACTAAAAAAATTTATTCTCAAGCGCGCGTTGGTTTTCGTAAATTGAGCCTTGATTCGGTGCAGCCGGCAACGGCATCCTTACGGGTATGGATTCCAATCGTGGTTGGAGCGTGCCTTCGCCTTGTACGACCATGCCATCAAATTCCTCTAGATCTTGTACTCCTGAAAGTGGCCAAGCGTCGCACGCCGCGTAAACATAGAACAGAATTCGCCGCGCCCGGCCGGATCGATTGACCGCGGAACCGTGTACCAATCGCGCATGATGCACTGTGACCGTGCCCGCAGGGCCGTGGATTTCGCGTGCTGACGACACATCTAAACCGGAACGTTTCACGTCAATCGCGCCGCAAAATACGCCGCGACTATGGTGATCGTAAATCGGACCTTGGTGGCTTCCAGGCAAGACCATAAGCGGCCCGTTGTCTGCTCCTACATCGTCAAGAAATACGCCTACGGCAAGTACATCTTGATTGGTGTGCGGATAAAACGCCCAGTCTTGATGCCACTCAACGGCGGTCCCGTCGCCAGCCATCTTGAGATTGATTTTGCCGCCCGTCCGCAGTCGAATACAGTCGCCGATGAGAGGCGTCATCACATCCAAGAGGCACGAATTCGATGCCAGTGCCCTGTAGAACGGGTGCGCGTAGTAGGGATGCTTGATGCGTCGCACGCGAGGTGCATTGGGCGTATGGGTTGGATCAAGATCTAAAACCGAGGTATGCTCGGTCGTACGACAAGCGCTTGCCACGAGATCGTCGGTTACTGCGCGCAATGAATTTAGCGTCTCAACCTGAATGCCTCGTTCAAGTACTGCATAGCCATCTTCGTTGTACTGTTCAACTAGGCGTTGCGAAAGCACGATAGGATCTTTCGAACTCAATGTAGACCTTGCCGTTCTACCATATTTTGCCAGTTTAGTGAGTGGTGAAGAGCAGGAGAACCAAGAATAATTTTCATTTGCTACCTTACACCGTTTCTATCTTGATTTGTTTCAAGTGTAGGCAAAACGGTAGACTTTGGTAATGCATCGTTGACCGATGCGCATTTAACTCGAAATCAACTATGGGCAGTTACCTCATCCGGCGGCTCTTGCTGCTGATTCCCACGCTGATCGGCATCGTCACGCTCAATTTTTTTATCGTGCAGCTGGCGCCCGGGGGACCGGTCGATCAAATGATTGCCGCACTAACCGGTCAAGACGGTAGTGGGGCGACCAGCCGAATAGCCGGTGCCGAGGGCGGTTCAGCCCGTCTTGACGACACTGCCACGATGGAATCGCACTTTGCGGGCGCGCAAGGTTTGGATCCTGAATTAATCACCTTGATCGAAAAGCAATTCGGCTTCGACCGACCGATTCACGAACGTTACTTCAAGATGCTCGGCGACTACTTGACGTTTGATTTAGGTGAAAGTTACTTCGAAGGTCGCCCGGTCATTGATCTCATCGTTGAGCGGTTTCCGGTATCTATTTCGCTAGGTCTTTGGTCTATGTTATTGATCTACACGATCTCCATTCCACTCGGGGTTGCAAAGGCAGTGCGCGACGGCTCGCGCTTTGACGCCTGGACGAGCGGTTTGATATTTGTTGGATACGCCGTGCCAGGCTTTCTGTTCGCTGTGTTTCTAATCGTCCTATTTGCAGGTGGCGCGTACCTTGATCTTTTCCCCCTAAAAGGACTTACCTCCAACAACTTCGAAGAATTGAGCCTCACTGGCAAAGTTGCCGACTACTTTTGGCACCTTGCCTTGCCGGTATGCGCGCTGACGATCGGCGGCTTCGCAACCCTCACCATGCTTACGAAGAATTCGTTCCTGGACGAGATAGCCAAGCAATACGTCCTAACTGCGCGCGCGAAAGGTCTAAACCAACAACGGGTGTTGTACGGGCACGTGTTTCGCAATGCGATGTTGATCGTCATCGCTGGTTTTCCAGCGGCGCTCATCGGCATTCTCTTCACGGGCGCGCTATTGATTGAGGTGATTTTTTCGCTGGACGGTCTGGGATTGCTTGGATTTGACGCGGTATTACGACGCGATTACCCTATTATGTTTGGGACGCTGTTCATCTTTACATTCGTAGGACTAGCGATGACGCTAATCGGCGACCTCGCCTACACGCTGGTTGACCCGCGCATTGATTTCGAGACGCGCGGTCATTGATATCGGATGAAGCCGTATTGATTACGACAAGCCTCCGATGAACGATGACACGGCAAGCTTCTTTCGGCTGTCGCCACTTACGAAGCGTCGTTGGGAGAATTTCAAGGCGAATAAACGAGGGTATTGGAGCCTGTGGATCATCGGACTCATGGTCTTTTTCAGTCTCTTCGCCGAGGTCATAGCAAACGACAAACCCATCTTGCTTGGTTTTGAAGGCAAGCTCTACATGCCGATATTTTTCGAGTACCCAGAAACAAAATTCGGTGGATCATTCGAAACTGAAGCGCTTTACAGCTCGCCTGAGGTACAGGAGCTGATTGTTCAAGCAGGCGGTTGGATGTGGTGGCCATTCATTCCATTCAGCCACGACACGATTGATCGCTATACCCCGGGCACAGTGCCTTCCGCCCCAAGCATGCGCCACTGGCTAGGGACTGACGATGTCGCTCGCGACGTAGCGGCTCGTTTGATCTATGGCTTCCGTTTGTCCGTACTTTTCGGCATGGCGCTGACAATCATTTCCTCACTCATCGGTATAGCGGTTGGTGCTTCGCAAGGTTATTTCGGCGGTTGGGTCGACCTGATCGGTCAGCGGCTTGTAGAAATCTGGTCCGGTATGCCCTCGCTTTTCGTGATTATTGTGCTAACGAGTATTTTCGAGCCTAACCCATTTGTACTTTTGCTATTACTCGTCTTATTCAACTGGATGGCGCTTGTAGCAGTGGTGCGTGCTGAATTTCTTCGAACACGCAATTTCGAGTATGTCAATGCCGCGCGCGCACTGGGCGAAAAGGACTTAAAAATCATGCACAAGTACATCCTCCCTAACGCGATGGTTGCGACGCTGACGTTTTTACCTTTCATCCTCAATGGCTCTATCACCACTTTAACGTCCCTTGATTTTCTAGGCTTTGGGTTACCGACTGGCTATCCATCATTAGGTGAGTTGCTTGCGCAAGGTAAAGCCAATCTGCACGCACCATGGCTAGGGCTATCGGGGTTTTTTACACTAGCGATCATGCTCACGTTATTGGTATTCGTAGGCGAAGGGATTCGAGACGCTTTTGATCCACGCCGGACGATCGTATAGAAATCGTTCAATATGACATTGCGTTGCATAACCCGCACCAGTCTGTCCATGAGTTCAATCATTTACCTAAGATTCGTCTTTTTAGGCGAAAAAGCCGTATTGCGTAAATTTTAATTATAATTGTTACAAAATGTCACGTCATGAGCGACAAAGAGAGGCTTTGATGACATTCAACCATATCAAATCATGGCAGCAACTCGCGTGTATTGGGATAGGGGTGCTCGTAGGGCTGACGTGCATAGGCGCACTGGCGCAAAATGAAGATACCGAGACTGAAGAAACGGCTAAAGTCACTGAAGAAATAGTGGTTTACGGTATTCGCGGCAGTATGCAGCAATCGCTCGACCGTAAAAAAATGGCCGATCACTTCAAAGATACGATCACGGCCGAAGATATCGGTCTGTTCCCGGATCAAAATCTCGCCGAAGCGCTTCAACGAATTAGCGGCGTCGCAATTGACCGCAAGAGCGGCGAAGGCGCCTACGTCAGCGTACGTGGTCTCGGTCCACAGTTCGTACAAACGACCATTGGTGGTCGTGTATTAGCATCGAATGTATCGCCGGGTAGTCACGATGGTCGCGGCGCCACTAATGCTGGTTCGCGCGTCGTAGGCTTCCATTCGTTTCAATCTGGTTTAGTCCAAGCGGTCGAAGTTCATAAATCACCGCGTGCCGATCACGTGGAAGGCGGGCTGGGCGGATTCGTGGATATTCAGACTCGCAAACCTTTCGATCTAGGCAATCGTCACCTTGCGCTCAATGTCGATACCACGATTAACCAACTTGCGGACGATACCGCGCCTGGCGTATTTGCGCTCTTTAGCGATGTCCTAAACGATCGCTTAGGCTTCATGATGTCGGCACAATGGGACAATCGCGTCTTCAGGTCGGATTCCCTCCATCACTACTCGTATGTTGGCGATCCACGTACCGTTGAAATTGATGGTATCACCATGACGGGTTACTACCCACGTCAGTTGCTTGGCGAACTCCATCTCACGGACCGAGACCGCCTGAATATTTCGTCGGCCTTGCAATTCCGTCCTTCGAACAGCGTTGACGTTACCATCGATATGCTCTATACGGATAACGCCGAGAACGAACGTGATTTCTGGCGAGATTTCCGATTACAACAAGGGCACTCGAGAATCACCTCAGCGACACTTGAAAACGACAACGGTACAGGGGTATTTTCCGCTATTTCGACATCCGGCGCTGGCTTATTTGTGCAGCATGCGACTGAGGTCGTTGATACTCAAGCGATGAATATGGGGGCCAACATCCAAATTCAAGCCACCGACCGACTGTCGCTAAGTTTTGACGCGACCATTTCCCAAACTGAGTCACCAATCACCAATCGCGATTACTTGATGCGGAACACCGCAACGCAAATGTCGTACAGGAAACACGGACCAGGCGGCTTACCATCTTTGACAACTACCTCACCCATCACAGATCCTGATTGGTTTTCTGTCGTCAAACACTCAATACAAGACCATCTAGTGGATGATGAGATCACTCAAATTCGAGCTGATGCTACCTTCGAGATTGGCGGAACTTGGCTCGAATCGTTTCAATTCGGCATCCGTACCTACGACCAAAATCGTCGCGACAGACATCGCTATCTGAACAGTCGCGCGTTCATTGGATCTGAAATCACCGAATTCGGTGGCGACGATCCATTCCCCGCAGAAGACGACTTTATGAGCGGTCTAGGTAATGAATTCCCATCGCCTATTCTCAATCCCAATCTTGACGTCATTCAGCAGACATTCGTAACGCGCGCAGATGAAATCCTCGCCGGACGCGGTTTCAACACAGGTACGGCGAAGTCTTTGGAAGCGTTCAAAACAGGAGCTTTCAACGAAGACCTTAATCACGATGATGACGGTATGGCACTGTACGTGATGATCACATTTACCGGCACTTTAGGCGGCACGTCGTATTCTGGTAATTTTGGCGTGCGTTACGTCGACAACAGCACTGGCTCGGTCGGTGAAGTTGCTGAGCCTATTTCTATCGACTATTCAGATCCTACAGCGCCGGAGATCATTTTGTCGGATCCTATGTATGTGAATATAGGGCACGACTATTCGCGCCTTTTGCCGTCGCTCAATTTGCGTTTCGACCCTCACGAAGATATCGTGGTTCGCGCTTCGTTGGCTAAAGTTATGAGCCGACCCCGCTATCTTGATCTCAATCCGCGTCAGTCCGTTCAGGCTCAAGTACGAACGATGCGTGGTGGCAACGGCGAGCTTGATCCAACCATGGCGACGCAATTCGACCTCGCGTTCGAGTGGTATTTCGCAGACTACTCCATCGCTCAAATTGGATTCTTTACTAAAAATATTGAAGCGTTTGTGCAACCCGACCTTGAAGAAGTGCCTTTCCCGGGTCTAACGGACCCAGAAACGAATCTGCCGCTGGTGTTCACTTCCTTCAGACCACTGAATACAGGTGAGTCTAGTCTTACCGGCGTGGAATTGGCGTTCCAACGCACATTTGCCGATCTGCTACCTGCGCCACTTGACGGGCTTGGCGTCATCGCGAACTGGACAATCATCAATTCTGGATCCGATTTTCGCAACGAGAAGACCAACGCCGCTTACGGAATTCCGGGATTGTCTGACAACACGATCAATTTCACGATGTTCTACGAGAAGGATCGTATCGCCGCACGGCTGTCATACAACCTTCGGGATGATTTTCTAGACCAAACCGCGGACGGTCAAGGGCACCCCTACTTCGTCGGTTCATACTCTCAACTTGATGCATCAATCGGGATTACACTAAACGACAACGTGGCATTCAGCTTAGAAGCGATCAACCTTGGTGACGAGAATGTCTACTACTACAACCTGTTAGGCACAGGTACACAAGAACACTTCTCAAGTGCGATAAATGCGGGGCGACGCTTTCAATTTGGCGTGCGCTGGAAGATGTAATTTGCTGTTTTAATCAAGATGTCGTATTGAGATTGGCGCGTCGTCGGTCATTGATTACTTTTAAGTGTAGGACGATGTCCCACACTTTTATCCTGAGTTCAGATACCCTTTAGCAAGCGCCTCTCGTCCTCTTGCCGGTTTCTTCACGCGACGATTGATCTCAGTGACATTGCGTACTATGCTTCACTTGCGCTTTGTATATCCGTCTGCGCTTATTGGTTTTGGTTTTTTCCTCGGCGCCCAGTCGTTCGCTGAAGACTTAGATTACAAACACGGCATCTCCCTGCTACACGAGTTGAAGTATCCAGCGGATTTCGAACACTTTGAGTATGCAAATCCCTACGCCTCCAAGGGTGGCAAACTCGTGCTTGCCACAACTGCACCAATCGTCAATTTCAATGGGGCGCGTGGCCCTGAATTGCCAAATGCCGTCGGCCTTGGACGTACGTTTGATCGCTTGCTCATCCGCACCGCTGACGAGCTATCGGGACTCTACGGTCAGTTAGCGTCAGGCGTTGCCCTATCGGCCGATAAAAGATCCTTGTACTTCCGCTTACACGAGGATGCACACTGGCATGATGGCATGCCCATAACAACGGACGACATCCAATTCACTTACGATGAATTAATGGCTGTGGTTCACGGTAAGGTGTACTTCGAAAGTTGGCTCGAATCGTTAGAAATTATCGGGCCAAAAGACTTTGCCGTGCACCATCGATCAACCTTCAACAACTCGAATTTAGTTGCCATGACGTGGTTCCCAGTCCGCCCAGCTCACTATTGGGCGAATCGCGACCCGCGAAAAGCGACGCTAGTCCCTCCCGTGGGTAGTGGTCCATATCGAATCGCCGATTTCGACCGTTCACATATCACCTACGAACGTGTTGACGAGTATTGGGGACGCGACATCCCCGTCAATCGGGGTCGTTTCAATTACGACGAGATCCGCTATGACGTGTATCGCGACCGTAGCGTGGCGCGCGAAGCGTTCAGAAAGGGGTTATTCGACGTGATGTTCGAAAATGAGATCCGTCACTGGGTAGCAGCCTACGACATTCCTGCCTTGCAAGAAATGCGGCTACGACAGGATACGCGCGAAGTCCGTAAATTCATTGGGGCGGAACGAGCTATCGCCTTGAATACGCGTCGACGCCATCTACAGGATGTACGCGTACGTGAAGCGTTAACCGTTGCGTTCGATTTTGAATGGCAAAATCGCGTGATGCGACACGGTACACAGAATCGAGCACTGAGTTACTTCGCGAATTCGAGATTCGCAGCCGAAGGCGCACCAACGGGACGCGAACTCGAGCTGTTGAAGCAGTTTGAAGATCGCTTACCAGCTCGCGTGTTGACGCAATCTTTCAACTTGCCCGCATCTTCAGGCTTTGGCACTGACCGAGCCGCACTTGAACGAGCGCGAGCGCTTTTAGCTGAGGCAGGATGGAAATTAATCAACAGCCGATTAGTCAACGAATCGGGAGAACTGTTTGAGCTCGAAATTTTGACCCAAGAACCATCAATGCAGCGAGTATTACTGCCTTATGCGGCGGCGTTGCGTCAATTAGGCATTCAATGCCGAATGCGCTTAATAGACAATGTCACAGCGATCAATTTGCTTCGAAGCCGAAATTTTGATGCGTACACCCGGGAACACTTGTTTCTAAATCCACCGGTTGGGGAACTGCGTAACCATTTCAGTTCAACATCAGCAGGCATTGAGATGAGTGGCAACATGATCGGTGTTCGCGACGAGGTAGTGGATCAGCTCATCAAATTGGCTGAACGAGCTCTAACACTTGATGATATGACCATTGTGGTACGTGCATTAGATCGCGTACTGCTTTGGGGCTTTTATCACATTCAAATCAATAAAGCCGATTTAGAACGATTTCTTTATTGGGATAAATTCGGCCGCCCCAAGGGTGAGTCTTCTGCAAATTTAGAGTATTTGGTGGGTAGTTCGGTGCGCATACTGGACAGTTGGTGGATCGACGATGAAAAACTTCAACGCTTGACCTCCGCGCAAAACTGACACCACTATCCCAGGTCGCTCCGGGAAATCGACTCGTTGTGCAAACACTAAAAATTGTATTCCGGTCGCCATTTTTTACTACGAACCAGTAATGTGAGTTGAAACGGAACTTCTTAAATAACAACCTTATTGATTCCAATATTTATTCATCAGGACTCTGTTTGATATTATGGAGTTTCATACGATTGTTAATCGTCAACTCCACATGCTAACGGAGCAACGAGTGCCAAACGAACAGTTAAATCCTATTGTTAAGCAGGCAATTGAAAAGCTAGCGGAATATAGTCCACAAGCTACCAACGGTCGTTGGCTGGAAGATCTGACGTTGGAAGTAGCACCTTATATCAAAGATTACGATATAGCTAGCTGCTGGCACTGGTCAGAGTGGCCAAACCGAAGGGACATGTTCCCAAAAAGTACTTCCCAAGACATAGGGATTGATTTAGTTGCAATTCGCGCAAGTGACGGGAAATACATAGCTATTCAATGCAAAGCTCGACAAATAGATGCTATGGGTCAAGGTGCAGCGATTCCGAAAAAAGAACTTGATACATTCATCAGCACTTCTACGTCTAACGTATTCGACGAACGTTGGGTTGTCACCAATGGCGACAATCCTATTAGTGCTAACGTCCTTCAAGGAATATCAGATAAAGATAACCCGATTAAGGTGATCTGTATTGACCAGGATCTTCAGATGCTAAGTAGTGAGTTTACAGAAGAGCCTTGCCCTCATTGTAACGCAAAAATTGGGGGGGGGGGGGAGCCTCCCTTACAAACGCGAACATGCATGCAAAGAGAGGCCGTCAGTGAAAGCATTCGTATCCTCAAGGACCACAAAGGATCAGATAGCGGCGGCTTGCCTGTCGGTGAGGCTCGTGGCAAGATCATACTTCCTTGCGGCGTAGGCAAAACACGAGTTTCACTGCGCATTGTAGAAGAGTTAACCCCAAAAGGTCAGCTCTCAGTCGTACTGTGCCCGTCAATCGCTCTTGTCGCGCAAATCAGAAGGGAGTATTTACAGCACACTAGTACCAACATCCGAGCTTTGGCAGTATGTTCAGATAAGACCGCAGGATACGATCCAAAAAAGGAAAGCTCTCGAAATGCAACTAAAGATCCCACGGTCGACAATAGCAACGTTAGCGCAACAGAAATCAAAGGAAGAGTCACTACAGATTCCGAAGAGATCGCGACTTGGATCCGCGAAGGTGAAAAGACGGATCAAATCAGCATCATTTTTGGTACCTATCAAAGTGGAGGGCGCATCGCCTCAGCACTACAAGCTACCGGTATTAAGATCAATGTACTTATCGCCGACGAAGCCCACCGCACGGCAGGATTACGTCGTAAGCGTCATGCCAAAAAGCAAGGAGTATCTGAAGAAGAACGACGTATTCATGACTTTACGTTATGCCATAACCAGGAAGATTTTCCAGCTATCTATCGCGTCTACCAAACAGCCACGCCACGAATTTACGATACCAGTGAAGTAAAAAACGACAAAGCTAGTGACTGGATAGTCCGGTCCATGAATGACGAAGCCGTCTTTGGTGTAAATCTGTATGAAAAAAGTTATGCTGAAGCAGTGCGAAACGGGTGGCTTGTAGATTACCGTATAGTCGCTGTGGGGGTGACAGGACCCGATGCTCATAGCGTAGCGAATCAGCTCGCCGTAAACACTCAAAGCAAGGGACGAAACAAACTCTCAACCACACATTTTTTACGAGGGCTTACCTTCGCGCTCGCTATGGGGGGAGCCATACGAAAGGATGATAAGGATACCGACCCCATTAAATCTTGCATAGCGTTCATGAATACCGTTGATCGCTCCAAGAACATGGCAGCTGACCTCCAACGACCTGAAGTGAAAGAATGGATCCAACGTTGGTGCAAGGAACATCAAATCAGTCACGAGCTAACTAACTACACCTTAAAGCATTTAGACGCGAGTAGTAACGTAACGGCAAGAGAAAAGGCCAAACAGATGCTTGGTGCCGCTAATGACAAAAAACCTTTTGGAATCATCAATGTTGGGATATTTGGTGAAGGTACGGATGCGCCCTCCCTAAGTGCCGTCGCATTTCTCGAAGCACGGAAAAGCCCTATAGATGTCATTCAAGCAGTAGGTCGAGCTATGCGAACAGCGCCGGGTAAATCTGTGGGTTACATTATCTGTCCAATTGTTATCCCCCCTAACGTCGACCCAGAATTGTGGTTGAGTGCCAGTAATAAGGAAGAAGGATGGCAAGAGCTAGGTCAAATTCTTCTCGCCTTACGAGCCCATGATCAACGTATTGAGGATCAGTTATCCGAATTATTACAGCTATATATCCCGTCGCCGCCGCCAGTCCAGCATTCTCTTGTTGCGGTCGTTAGAAACGACAAGCGTATCTGGTATGGATTACATCAAGGTACACCAGGCGAGGTGGAAAAAGCTCTAGTGCGTATTCTTAATAGCAAAAGTCAAGTTGATCAGGAATTTGAGCCTGTCTCAACCCAATACCCACTAGGCCAATCCGAAGCAGAGCATTCCTCAGAAGAAGCCCCTTCCTTAATTTTCACAGGTAAGACAAACGTAGACGGTAACATTGAAATTCGTTGCAATTCAGTAGAACGATATAAACCGAAAACAGACGGAACACCTGGAGGGGTTAATATCGAAAAATCTAAGAAGAAAGCTAAAAATATGATTAATGAAGGGGATGGTATACGAGTGCCCAGGAAAAAATGTCGGAAATCAACGAACGGCCAAGGACAGTTTTCTGAAGGTATTTTACTACGAGATCTCACAGAACGTGGAAACTCGATAAAGATAAATCTACTCACCAAATCAGGTTTAAGACGTAACCGATTAGAGCGGGATCTTAATATTCTTGAGGATACTATTACAGAAGCATCGCACCACCTAAAAAGCGATGATTTACATATCCTCTTGGACCGGCATTTTGGTCTAGATCACCTTAACGATGAAAAAAGAGAAAAACAAGCCGACGGCTGTACGATCGCGGCACTGCTCCTGATGAATGCCGCTATGTTGCACCAACGCATAGCTAGTGGAAACTGGCTTTCTGGGATCTCAAGCTTAACTGACTTAAAAAATGAAACCAACGTGGTACGCCGAATCTATCGAGAATGGAATGAAATATTGCGTTGGGATTTCCGGCCAGTGTTAGAACCAGCCGTGCAAGTTATCGAATCTATAGAAGATAGTGGCAAGTTAGCGGGGTTAGAACGTACCCTGCGGCATGTGTCCTCAGAAGCAGAACGAATTGCTGAAACCTATGCTGATATGGGAGCCGATCACGCCGGGCCTTTGTTTAATAAGGTGATGGGAAATCAGGCTAGCGACGGGGCCTACTTCACTAGGCCTATAGCTGCATCCTTAGCAGCTCGTCTCACGCTAGATGCTGTAGGAGATCTAAACTGGTCAGATAGCACTACCTGGAGCAGATACAAAATTGTTGATCCAGCCTGCGGTAGCGGTACTTTACTTGCTGCGATGTTAACCGAGATGAAACGCAAAGCCATAGCACAAGGCGCGAAAAAAGCTACACTTGCCGAATTACACAAATCGGCAGTTGAATATTTGATTAAGGGTATGGACATCAATCCTGTCTCATTACAACTGGCCGCTGCTCAATTGACAACCGGCAGCCAAGAAATTCGTTACCGTCAAATGGGTCTACACCTTATGCCGTACGGGCCGAAAAAGGAAAATCCAGCCGAAGTATCCGTTGGCACATTAGAGCTATTGGGTCAGCGTGCCATCGTTCCTAGAAAAAATAAATTAGATTTCGAGGATGAAAAAATCAATTCTCTAAATATCTGGAATGAGCCTGCTGACCCAAGTCTGGAAGACGCAGTCAGTGCAGCACAAAACGCTAATATAGTCATCATGAATCCACCTTTTACCAATAGAGAAAAGATGGGAGAAAAGTTCCCAAAAGAGATTCAAAAGGCGTTAAGAACTAGGGTCGATACACTAGGACAAATCTTGATCAAAGAAAACCCATTAGCTGACTTTGTCGATAAGACATCCATAAGACCACTTTTTGTGAGTTTAGCAGGGCAGGTTACCAAACGTCGGAACAGTATCGTCACAATGATTCTGCCTACTATTATTCTGTCAAACAAATCAGGTGAAAATGAACGAAAAACGCTTGCAAAGTGGTTCCACATTGATACTATTTTAACGTGTCATCAACCGAGTAACATAAACCTGAGTCAACACACTAGTATCAATGAAAGCATCGTAGTACTAAGGCGAAATAATAGTATTGAGAACGCAACTAGGTTTATTAACTTGGACCGGTTCCCCAACGGCGATTCTGATGTGCAAGATTTGCATCGTTGTATTACTGAGTGCGATGATGGCATAATTTCTAACGGTTGGGGAGAAATATCTTGGTGGCCGAACGATCTCATCGCCAATGGCGATTGGACAGCGGGTGTTTTTCGCTCACCTATATTAGCAAAAGAGGCGGCACGATATGCAACACACCCGAATTTACATACTATTCAAGCAATCGGCGGTTCAGTACACTCAACAGGCCCAGTATTACGTAAGAAATTTGAAAAAGCAATCGCTATGCCGATGCAAGCAAGCTTCCCTATCATCAAGTCCAAGAGTGCAGATGGCCAAACTACCATAGAGAGCCGGCCTGATGAGCACTGGGCACCTAAGTACCTTAAGAAAGGCACTAGCACATTAAAAGACAGTCATAATCAAGAAACTGAAAAAATACTGCAGAAGGCCGGATATCTATTGATAACAGCGGGACAAGACACAAGTACTGCTCGTCTTGTTGCTGTTGCTAGCAAGAATCCGTATGTCGGCAATGGCTGGATGCCTGTAACCGGTATTTCTCTATTGATGGCCCAAGCATTAGCAGTATTTCTCAACTCAACGCCCGGCAGACTCCAAGTTTTGCGTATTCCAGGTAAAAAGTTTGCTTTTCCATCGTACAGTAGCAAAGATACTCTGACACTAAAAGTACCTGATGTAAGAGATAAGCATATTGCGGAATCTCTTGCGAAATGTTGGGAAAAAACACGGGATATGGTAGTACCTCAGTATAAAGATGGCGAATGCAAAGTACGCCAGATCTGGGACGATGCCGTAGCAGAAGTTATGGGTTGGGATCCCGATGCGCTAGCTTCTATGCGTCACTTAATTCATAGAGAGCCACATGTCTGTGGCCTCTCATACAATCAATTCCCAGATACCCCGGAATAGGGCATCTCTCAACAACCCTTTAAAACTCAAGATTTGAAGTTTCACAATGAAAAGCACAGTAACTTCAATGTGCTAGGTGATATCGGATTCAATAGGATTTAAGATTTGAGAGATGCTATTGATTTCACGGACAACATGAAATCGTAGCAATACGGCATGCTGACGGGCTTTTCTCAACAAGTGCCAAAGCGAAAATTGTCATATCTGAACCTAATTGCATGGATACAGCAACATTCGCTCCCTGTGGGCCGTTTTGAATCGTTCGAGCGTCGATTTTGGTGATGTCGCGACTACACCAATCCTCGAAGATCGCGTTGAATTCAATTGCTCTTTCAATTTGCACAAGATCAGTCTGATCTATATAAACAAACGGCATTCGAATTAACTTAACACACGACTTCATCATTTCACCCGATGTAACCAAGTTAAAAAATCGAATGACCGAGATTTTTGGCTTATCATCCAAACTATCATGCCAAATGGGGGATGATCCACACGCCAATCGGGCCCGGATACCCCAGGTACCAGCCCGTCGCTGCATGACATACACGACACGATTCTGCAGCAACGGTTGATTATTCGCGTTATACCGCGTCCATCCACCTGCAAGGTGTACGCATGAGGGTGTGGTATGAATGCGTATGGGATCTATACCCTCCGTTCGAATCCACCCACTGGCTAAACGTTTCTTCCACTCCGTTTGTGCTGCACATTCTTCCAGCGTACCGAACTTCTCAATCCGACCCGTAGCCGCCACTCGAATGTGTGGATAACTTAGTAAAGATGCCCATGCATACGCATCCTGAGCTTGATCCGCTCGAAAATACGCCCAATAAACGTCTTCGGGAGAACTCTCTACGACCAATCCACCCCTTGCCGCGACGGATTGCTACCTAACCGATGAGACCATGGACGGGCGTTGTCGTCCCACGGGTGAGCTGCCAACCAGTCCTCGTCCATAGCAACACCTAATCCTGGGCCAGGCGGTAATCCGAAATAACCATCAGTTTGAACTGGAAAATCGCCGATGGTAGCATCTTGAAACCACGGTTGAATACCGCCTTCTTGGATAAGAAAATTTGGCGTACATACATCTAAATGCAAGGCCGCTACAGTTGCAAACGGCCCGTAGCAGTTATGCGGCTGAATTCCTACATAGTAGGCTTCCGCCATCGCCGCGATTTTCTTCGTTTCTAAGATCCCGCCCGCATACATGATATCCGGCTGAATTAGATCAACCGCATGCAAGGGTAACAACTCGGCGAAATCGAATTTCGTAAGCAACCGCTCACCCGTAGCGATCGGGATAGTCACATGGTCTGCCACCTTCTTTAAAGCTTCAAGATTTTGCGGTGGTACAGGCTCCTCAAAGAAGAACGGACGGTACGGCGCCATGCGATTGCCTACGCGAATTGCATCGGAAGGCGCAAGCCGACCGTGGACTTCTACGAACAATTCAATATCATCGCCGACCGCTTCACGTACGGCTTTAAGTTTCGCAATAGCTAAGTCCTCAGATTTGCGATCAATGAAAATGCCACGATGTTCGAACGGGTCGCCCTTCAATGCTGTCAAACCCCTTCCAACATGATTCATCGCGTTTCTAACCGCTGCCTCCGGCGTCGGACCGTCCCATCGTCCGTAAGTCCAAATGCGATCGCGGATCTTGCCCCCAAGTAACTCATATACTGGCGTATTCAGCGCTTGCCCTTTTATGTCCCAAAGAGCGATCTCAATCCCGCTGATCGCTGACATTTGTACTACGCCGCCGCGAACATGAAAATAGTGATAAAGTGTTTGCCAGTGCTTCTCAATTGCGCCGGGATCTTCGCCAATTAACAGCTGACCGAATTCGTCAATCATGGTCGCCACCGCTCGGGGACCACTCGTTGCCTCACCCCAACCGACGATACCCTCGTCTGTCTCAATTTTGACGTACACATAGTTTCGCGAAACGGTGGGGCGCATGCTGGCCGATGCAGGATATGCCTTTACCGATGTTATTTTCATACTAGAGTAGCCTTCCTAACCCCTTTGAAAGATAAATTTATTTATAGCAGTGGTAAACATGCACCACGCCTCGGCAACCATATTAAAACGAAAGGCGAATTCGGCTTCTTAAGCACTCAAAACTTGCGCGACAAAACCGCCCATCACTCCAAGCACAGCACCACGGTAGAGCCAATTGGCATAGCTTTTGTTATACCGCCCGTGTACTCTATCAATTTATGGCAATTGCAGTTTGCGGATCCACCCATCGCCCTTTGTCAGGATATATAGCTCACCCGCGGCGTCAACGCTCAAACGTAAATCAACCCGGCTTGTATACGGTGTGTGAGATAGGCTCGTATTAGGATGACCTGCCACATCAACAAGCGATGCTATTTCGCCGTCAATTTTCATCTCAAGTTCGAAAATGGTTGTTGGTCTATCTGGTTCTAAGTTACTTGAGTCAATATAAAACAGCCTGCCTCGAACGATATCGGTGAACACAAACATGCCAACCAATTCCGGTATATCCGAACCTCTATACACATGACCGGAACCGATCGCAAAACCTTCGTCGTGATCGTACTGCGCCACTGGATAGATGAAATTAGCTGAGTCGTCTGTACGCTCATACACCCCGCCAGGGGAGTCTGGAGTCGAGATGCCATAGACTGTCGCGAAGGTCCCCTCCCGTAACCGCCACCCATAGTTACCACCAGCTACGCCGATATTGACCTCCTCAATCTGATCTTGCCCTATATCGAGTATGAACATGCGACCATCCATCGCATCCCAGGTAAAGTGCTGAGGGTGTCGTAACCCATATGCCCACACCTCAGGTAAACCGTTGGAGCCATTTGCGAATGGATTATCGGAAGGAATGCCGTATTCAGCATCTTCACCGCCGCCTAGCGGGTCAATGCGCACGATCGTGCCGAGAATGCTATTTGGATTTTGCCCATGTTGAACGGGATCGTGGGCACTCCCGCCATCGCCAAAACCCACATAGAGCATGCCGTAATCTGATGAATTCGCTTCCGCAGTGGGGTTAAAAGTTACTGTGCCGATATTGTGGTTAGGCGCAAATTGACCTACCCGAAGCACTTCGCGAGATGTACCCGAAAAGGTCTTGGCCATGTGATCTTCGATGGTCCATTCCGCAAGCACACTCTCCTGCACTGATCTAGCCTCTTCAATGAAGTTGGCATGACCATCAGGACTAGCGCTGAACGTCGTATAAATTTTGCCGTAGCCCTCAGCATCTACGTTACTGAAATCCGGGTGGAACGCAAACCCCATGAACCCGGATTCTTGTGGGAAACGATCCGGATTGAAGCCCACGTTTTTGTCTCGAAGATCTAAGAAACTACTAACCGAGGAGGCTTCAGCATCGGTCACCCACAACACGCCGCGTGTGTCATTAAAAAAGTACCTCTCGCCAACTTGCTGCATATATTGAATACGAGTGTCCGGATTATTTAGCCCAGCATCCTTGACCCGATCTTCCGTTTGCGGCGCTTGAACGAAGCGGACAGCATCAACCACGATGGAACCCATGACGATGACACTTTCGATTGGGTCGCTAAGCTGCGTAGGCGCCGGCGGGGGCAATTGGATCGGCGGTCTGGCTGGTGGTGGCGTGGGGTTATCGCTAGAAGACCCTCCACAACCAGCCAACAATAAACTCAATGTAATAAGAAATAACGCACGGTTAATTAGAGAATGATTTTCTGTGCCCACAGGCGGCACTTGCATATCTAAAGAACCCCGATTTCTACCAAACCGCCACTCAATTCGATTATAAAAGCGCGGTTTATCGTGTTGAACTCTTTAAATTCAAACAAGAAGACAAGAACGACCACTATTCCTTAGCATCAAGAGATATGCTCAATTGAGATGTCTGCGGCTAACTAGCTAAAACCTGTAGGGATCGTCATGTCAATCAGGACGGTCTTTATGACGAATTGGTAGTATTTTTATTTGCGACGGCAATCTGGACGCTGCCCTGCGTTACGAGTCAAGCAGCTTAGCAACACTTCGTAAAGCTGTGCATGACCAACGTGAATCTCACTAGTCAAGGCAAGCCGAATTTCACAGGTGCTTGATCCGCTACGGAACGATACAATCGCACCATTCACAAAACGGTAAGGTCGTTATGAAGCATTTTCTTATGGTTGCGCTAGCCGCGTTTAGCAGTCTTGCCGTGTTAGCCGATGAAGATATGGTCAAGTATCGACAAGAAGTGATGTCAGCTATCGGCGGAACCATGGGTGCGATCGGCAAGATTCTTAAACAAGAAGTAGAGCGTCAGGCTGACATCGCTCCCCTTGCAGTTGCGTTAAACGAGCTTGCTACGACGGCGCAAAATATCTTCCCGGAAGGTTCAAACGGCGGCGCGGCATTAGACGAGATTTGGCAAGAACCGGATGAGTTCAACGACCGTCTTACTGCTTTCCTCGAAGCTACGCGCACATTCCGAAAAGCGGCAAAAAGCGGGGACATGGCTCAGATAGCACCCGCCATCGGACAAGTTGGCCGTACATGCCGCGGCTGCCATCAAAATTATCGAGAATAAACGTTCAGTCAGCCAACAGTATCAAACCTGCAAATACCGCTGATCCAACGACCAAACTGCACAACGCCCGAAGCTTGGGGGTTGTGGTCGGCGGTAGCTTGACTGCTTTTTTACCGGTTACCATGCTTAATGGCGTCGCGTCCCGCAAAATGAGACCGTAAATGAGGTGTGCTAACAGATGCACACACACTGCTATAAGCACGATTCGCCATACATTGCGATGTATGACTTCAAGCCAGCTCGCTGCGTCCTCATTTATATAGTCATAAAACGGACCTTCAAAAAAGATATCGTCCGTCATAAACAAACCCGTGATTCCCTGAGCCGTCGCTGCCAGCATGAGCACGACAACCAACACAATCCCCGGGGCAGTATGCGGGTTTGGCGTGCCTTTGCCTAAAAAATGATTGACAAACTTACGCGGTGTCGTCTTGTAACAAGACCAACGAGCATAAGGCGAACCAATAACACCCCAAATAAATCGAAAGACCAAGAGCGAGACTACGCTGATACCAGCGTATTGGTGTAATTCGATAGAGCCGAGTTCGGCAATCAGACCTGTACTTAAAGCGGTTAGAACTGAAATGGCGAATAACCAGTGCCACACGCGAAGCGGCACATCCCATACGACAACCTTGGCTTCAGGTTGATCTTTCACCAACTTTGAGACAATCCCGCTGCCGCCAGCTCCGACCATAATGCATCAGGGATTGCCGCATTTAACAACGCGGCGTTTTCATCAACTTCCCGCAATGCCCACATACCGGGAATCACTGCTGCTACGGCTGGGTGTCGCAACACATATTGCAACGCTGCCGCGCGTATATCAACGCCATGATGTTCGCAGATAGCACGGATTTTTTGCACCTTCTCCCATAGCTCGTCAGATGCTGGTTTGTAGTCATATGTCGCGCGCCGGCGTTCGTTATTTGCCAAAATCCCCGAGTTATAGGGGCCGCCGATAATCACCGAAACATCGCGCTTCACGCACATGGGTAGCATTTCGTCAAGCGGTTCCTGTTCGAGCAAAGTAAAACGCCCAGCCAGAAGAAAACAATCCGGGTCGAATTCATGCATGACCCGCACGCAAACTGCCGATTCGTTCACGCCTAAACCAATCGCTCGAACCATACCTTGTTCACGGAGCCGATGCATTGCCGGCAGCGCACCGTTAGCCGCGGCCTCATATACGTCCGGTTGATTGTCACCGTGCGTCCAACGATCAATGTCATGACACAAAAGAATGTCAATGCGATCAAGATTGAGACGCTTTAGACTGCTTTCAATTGAGGCAATCACGGCGTCGCTTGAGTAATCGTAGCGGATCGCTAGATTTTCGCTGTCGCGCATGTTTTTGTCGCGGGTACCCTCCATTTCCGGCACGAGTAAGCGGCCGATTTTCGTTGACAGCACGAACTCGTCACGTGATTTGCCGCTCAATATGCGGCCGACGCGCTTTTCCGATAAACCGTGACCGTATAAGGGGGCCGTATCAAAATATCGAATGCCTTTATCCCAGGCTGCGTTGAGGATGGCATCGCTAGTCTCGTTCGATATGCGATCGCCAACGCCTCCTAATGGCGCACAACCCATACCCCACGCCGTCACCTCAATACCGGTACGCCCAACCATACGTTTTTCTATAGCCATGACTCTTTCTTAACTTCCATCATTCGTTGTTCCAACCGCATAGATTAATGCAATCCGATTGCTCATTACAGCATGAATGGTGATTGATCGTAGGCCGATCTAAATCACCCCAACGCCAGCAAGTTCAAAATCTTGACCGAATATATCATGCCAAATCGACTTTGAATTCCCTACTTACCTTCAGCACAAGTCGCGACATTCAGAAACTAGCAATCTGGACTAGACACACGGACATTCGGACAACTCAACGCTAATGCGCTTTGAGCAGCATCACACACGATTCGTCTACGTGCCCGACTCATCCAGTCCATCAAACAACGAAAGTTGCTCTGGAATACCACATGCTGATTCCCATGTCGTGCCTAGCGTGGCCAATACAGGTTCTGCAACGGCCTTGAGCTGCTTTTCTATGTAGTGTTCGCGATCAATTTCGTGACGTTGATTGTCCGTTGGTTCCGGCCCGCCCAAGGTCATCACGTAGTGAACTATGCGTGATGTATCGTCAGATTTAGATTTCTTCAATGCAGCGACTACATGAGGCGGATGACTCTTGGTGTACTCAGACGGCGGTTTGCTCAAGCCTTTTCGATAGATGAGCTTTTCGTCAAGTTCTCCCTTGCGAACCGCATCAACACAATGGCGCACATAGTCGCTCACGGATTCGCCGTTGAATAGCCGCGCATACAGTTCACGTTGAGCGTCTTTAGCTAGTTCGGTCCAATCGCGCCGTACGACCTCCATCCCAACGAATTCGATTTCGCCAGAAGTGCTCAGCTGTCCTGCGTAGCGTTTTCGGGCACCGCCGCTCCCTTTCTTCAGCGGTAATAAAAACAGTCGCGTATACATCTTCTCGAATTCGAGTTCAAGCTTGCTTTCGACCTGCCACTCCTGATTAACGTGTGCCTGCAGGGCAGTGTTAAACTCATTTCGAAGACGATCGCCTAAAGCTGTTGCCGCCTCGGGATCACTCAATCCCGACGACACGAACACACTATCCGTATCCCCGTACAACACTGCGTGTCCGCGCTTTTCGAACCAATTTTTCGACCACGTTAAGAAATGTCGACCCATCGTGGTGACCGCGTTGCCGATCTTGCCATTGTAAAAGCGACACACCGGCGTTGCAAGTACTCCATAGAACGAATTCATCAAGATTTTGATAGCTTGAGATGCAACTGTATCGCGACGTTGCTTTGCTCGCTCACGAGCCACGAATAACGAATCTAGTACAGTTGGCAGAATGGCCGGTTCTCTAGAGAACGTTGCGTCGTTCAATAGGCGAATGCCGGATGCCGTTTCATCCGTACCTCGGTATCCTAAAGGATCAATGTTGAATGTTCGAATAATGCTTGGGTATAGGCTCTTATAGTCCAGCACCCATACGTTGTTATGGATACCAACAGTAGGCGATAAAACGGCGCCTCCCTCATGGGATTCCGACGTGTCTTGACGATTGCGGTCGAAACTCGGCGCACAAATCTGCTGTCTTTTCAGCGCAGAGATATAAACAAAATCGAACGACGCAACGCTTGCGGACACCCGATCCATCGGCATCCCTGTGAGTGTACTGCGAGCTTTGGCCAGCGACAGTAGATTCAGGTGATCAATGATCGCATAGGCCAGTCTCGCATCGGTGCGCGCGTATTCCGCGAACCCGGGCAAATCGCGCTCATACCGTGCCAAAATTTCTCCCGCGCGATCGTGCACATCGCCTTCAACGCGTTTACCTTCCCCCAATACTTCTTGGGATACAACCTCAAGTGAATATTCGGGAAAGCGGATAAATGCACCGCGTACCAAATCTATGCCGTCCAGAACGACTCGACCGGGGATCAAGGCCCGCCCACTACCGAAATAACCTTGCGGCTTCCGCAGACTCATCCTCCCAGGTGCTCTGCCGATTTCGAATCGCACACCGTGCATATCGCTGATGCGCTGAAGCACCTTTAAATCGAAATCAACTACATTCCAACCCGTGAGCACATCGGGATTGATCTCCCGTACGCGTTCGATAAACGCTAAGAGCGTTTCCCGTTCGGTCGCGTATCCCTCTGCATGAAGAGGCATGGTGCGCTTTGCTGCATCACAAACGAGAACTTCGTCCACATTTTCACTGTAAAGCGCAATGGCTAATAACTTCGTTGCATCGGGATTTGTTTCGATGTCGACCGACAGACATGTCGGTGTGAAATCAACCTCGCAGGGTTCCAAAGATGGATCGTCGAATTCGACGGCGAGCTGCCTATCCAAGGGCTTAGGCGTGCCTTTGATGGCGACACCGCCACGGATATCGCGTTCGATCAAATAGGCATTCGCGAAGGGAATGTCTGCTTCATACGTTCGAACTCCCAGCGCGTGAATGAAGTCGCGCAAAGGCACAACCTTGGACGGCTCGCGTACGGTCACTCGAGACGCCTTTAACCCATCAAGCGTGCGCCAGGATGTCGGCTCTACTTGCGCATCATCCCATGCGATTCGAGACACATCTTCGGTAGGCACATAAAACACCGGCTTCCGTCGAGTCTCTCGAACAAGAAACGGCCGGCCGTCTTCCAACCGCCCGTAAATGAGAATGACCGGGTTGCCTGCAACAATCCGGTAGCTGCTTTGCAGGATGAAGCCTTTGTAGACCATCCAAGCTACCTAATGATTTTCAGCATCCGAGGATGTATTTTCACGTTCTAGCGACAAACCCATTTAGTTGATACGCTTCGAACAGTTAGTGTAAGTAGGTTAGCGCCACATGTGCGTACCGCCACACACAGCTATCGCTTGCCCCGTGATATAGGCACTCGCGTCTGCGGCCAGAAATACTGCAATGCCTTTCAAGTCATCCGACTCGCCTAAACGGCGGAGCGGCGTATTGGTTTCTGCATTGCGCTTGGCTTCCGGGTTGTCCCACAGCGCTTTCGCAAAATCTGTCTTGATCAAGCCTGGGCAAATGGCATTCACCCGAATACCGTTAGGCCCATACTCCATCGCAAGATTGCGAACCAACGCTATATCCGCCAATTTTGAGATGTTATACGTGCCTAGCGTCAACGAACCTGAAAAAGCGCCAGTGCTTGACGTAATCATGATCGATCCGCCTCCTTTGGCTATCATGTCGGGCGCGACCATGTGTGCCAACCAATGATTCGAACGCACATTGGTGTTCATCGTTTTGTCGAATGCCGAGTCCGGAATCTCTGCCATTCTTCCGTAAAATGGATTGACACCCGCGTTACTCACCAATATATTGATGGATCCTAAGCGGTTGCGCGTCGTTTCTACTAAGTTCTCCAGCTGATCCTTGTACCCGATATTACAGGCAACCGCAATGGCGCGTGCAGCGCCACATTTTTCATTGATCCGTTCAGCCGCAGCTTCGCACTGGTCCAGTTTACGACTTGACACGACCACCCGTGCACCGTGTTCGGCCAATCCTTCAGCCATGGCAAAACCCATGCCTTTCGACGCGCCGGTTAACAGGGCAACTTGGTCGGTTAGGTCAAATAGCTGGGTGGGTACAGACATACGAATTCCTTAAATCGGCTATGCGGGAAGTAACTAGCTTAAACCATCGCCCCGCGACACTGTTGAGATATTGGCTAGCCGCAGGTTTGATTGGACTTTCATGCGTCGTTCTGGCTGACGACGGATCTTGCGTCAATCCCCAATATCAACACGGTTGGTCCTACGTTTTACCGCTCAAATACGACGCAAATTTTCAACACTTTGACTACACAAATCCTCACGCCCCCAAAGGCGGTAATTTGCGTATGCCGCAACTTGGTACGTTCGACAACTACAACTTCCTACCGGACAAAGGACGCTTACTTGCTGGCTACGAAAGCGGCGGTCCAGGTGCACTGATCTACGACTCGTTACTGACTGGTGCAGCCGATGAGTCACAGAGCGCGTACGGTCGGCTAGCTGAAGGCGTCGCAGTCGAACGCGACTACCGTTGGGTAGCATTCAAGCTCCGAGATAACGCCTACTGGCACGATGGTGCACCGGTTACCGTTGAAGATGTCGTGTGGACCTTCGAGTCCTTTCTTGAGCACGGCAGCGTCGGATTAAAAACGGCATTACGCGATCTAGCTCGCGTCTATGCCTTCGGTGACCGGGAAGTGTGTTTCGTAACTGAGGCAGGCGCTGAAATCAACCCAGCGACACCTTTCATATACGGTGGTCAAGGGATTCTTCCGAAACATTACTGGCGTGATAAAGATCTATCCAAGACGGTAACGGATCCACCCATGGGCAGCGGGCCGTACCAGCTCGCTGAGGTCGACTTCGGACAGTTGGCTATCTATAAACGCTTCGAAAATTATTGGGGAAAAGACGTCCCTGCCATGCGCGGTCGATACAACTACGACACGATTACATGGGACTACTTCCGCGACGAGCAAGTGATCACCGAAGCCCATAAAGCTGATGTGTTGGATTTTCGCGAGGAGACCGTATCCAAGAATTGGACGGTAAAGTACGACTTCCCGGAAGTACATGAGGGTTTGTTCAAGAAACGCCTGATTTACCTCAAGCGAGCCTGGGGCATGTGGTGGCCGGCGTTTTGGAATGTAAGACTAGAACGCTTCCAAGATCGTCGCGTCCGCGAAGCACTCTTTCTGCTTTACGACTTTCCCTGGATCAATCGCGTGATACTTCATGGTTTTTACGACTACGGCAATAGTTACTTCTACAACTCGCCCATGGCCTGGAAAGGCTTACCGAGTGAAGCCGAAATGGCTCTGCTCGAACCAATCCGAGACCTGGTATCGCCCCGCGTGTTCACTGACGAATTCGATCAACCGGCATCCGACGGATACGGGACGAATCGCGTTGCAATGAAACGGGCGTTGGAGCTCTTCGAAGACGCTGGCTGGATCTTGAAGCAAGGCGAGATGCGTCATAAAGAGACCAACGAACATTTCAAGGTTGAATTCGTATTCGTGTCGCCGATGCTATTGCGCGCCAAGTCGCCCTACATGAAGCGACTAAATCAGGTCGGTATCGAAACATCGGCGGTAGCGCCGGAGATATCCAATTGGCAGCACCGGATGCGCGCGCGCAAATTCGATGGCGGCGGTTATCTATTCATACCCGGCAATATGCCTGGAATCGATTTACGCAATCGTTTTAGCAGTGTTGCTGCTGACGAGCCGAACAGTCAAAATTGGTCAGGAATCAAAAACCCAGCTGTCGACTACTTGATCGACAAAGTCAACGAAGCGCGCACGGCCGACGATCTTTACGCAGCGACGCGCGCACTTGATCGGGTGCTGTTGTGGGAGTTCTACATGGTGCCGGGGATGGGTCAACCCGGGTATCGCGCCGTCTACTGGGATCGTTTCGGTTCCGTTGACGCGGGTCCGTTAAACCGAGTGCCTGTGATTGATGCTTGGTGGTGGGATCCGCAAAAAGAAGACGCCCTACAGGCTGGCCTGGCTCAGTTGCGAGGTGATTAGGACGGACCCACGTTAGCTCATGCTCCTCTACATTACTAAACGCATTCTGCTCGTCCCCGTGACGTTGTTTGGGATCATCTTGATCAATTTCACCATCGCGCAGTTTGCGCCGGGCGGGCCGATCGAGCAGATTGTCGCCAAAATGATGATGGGGCAAGTGTCGACAACACAAGGAATTAGCGGCGGTGGCGATATGGGCATGTCATCCGACGCGCTTGCCGCCGCCGGTACAGTGCATAGCAATTCAACCTATGGACTGGACCCCGAGCTGCTTGATGATCTAAAGAAGCAATTCGGGTTCGATAAGCCAGCGCATATTCGCTTCTTCACCATGGTGTGGAACTACATTCAGTTCGATTTTGGAGAAAGTTACTTTCAAAATCGGCCCGTACATGAATTAGTCATCGAACGTTTCCCCGTTTCGATATCGCTCGGGCTTTGGTCGCTATTGCTTATCTACGGCATATCCGTACCGCTTGGCGTGCGCAAAGCCGTCAAAGACGGTACGCATTTCGATTTTTGGTCGAGCACTGTCATATTTATCGGATACGCCATACCTGGCTTCCTATTCGCCATCCTATTGATCCTGCTATTCGCAGGAGGGCAGAGTACTTTCAACTGGTTCCCGCTCCAAGGTCTGACGTCGGCAAATTGGAGCGATCTTAGTTGGTTCGACCAGATCGCGGACTATTTCTGGCATATCACGCTCCCGATCGTTGCGCTCACTGTCGGAGGTTTCGCATACCTTACCATGCTGACAAAAAACTCCTTCCTTGAGGAGATCAGCAAACAATTCGTGCTTACTGCAAGGGCGAAAGGAATCAATGAAAAACGCGTGCTATTCGGGCATATCTTTCGCAATGCCATGCTGATCGTCATCGCTGGGTTTCCGTCAGCGCTCATCGGCATTTTGTTCACTGGATCGCTGCTGATTGAAGTGATATTCAACCTCAACGGTCTTGGTTTGCTTAGTTACGACGCCGTGATCAAACGCGATTACCCGATTATGTTCGGTACTTTGTACTGCTTCTCATTAATTGGTTTATTAATGCACTTGATCGGAGATCTGTGCTATGTGTTGATTGACCCAAGGATTGATTTCGAAACGCGACAATGAGTCCCCTTGTTCAGCGCGGTTTTGCGAACTTCAAAGCGAATAGGCGTGGGTACTACTCGCTTTGCGTGTTCGGCGCGCTATTCGTGATTACCTTATTTGCGGAATTCATCGCCAACGACAAGCCCATTGTCATCGTGATGGATGGCAAGGTCTGGTTCCCAGTGGTGGAGTTCGTGTCCGAAAAGGACTTGGGGGGCGAACTCAATGTTGCTGTCGATTACACCGACCCGTATATTGAAGATTTACTTGAGGCCAAAGACGCGTTCACGATATATCCGCCTATCCCATATGCCTACGACACCGTCGACTTTTATGTCTTATCGGCTACACCGGCATGGCCATCAGCCCAACATCTACTGGGAACCGATGACCGAGGCAAGGACACTCTTGCTCGTTTGATCTATGGTTTTCGACTATCCGTGCTGTTCGGTTTGGTTTTGACCGCGATGGCAGCTGTTATTGGCATCAGTGTCGGGGCAGTGCAAGGTTATTTCGGCGGGCTGACCGATCTAGTCGGACAAAGGCTAGTAGAAATCTGGACGGGACTCCCCACATTACTCATACTCATCATCATGTCGACCATCGTCGAACGTAACATCCTCATGATGTTGATCTTGCTTACGTTGTTTAGTTGGATGTCTTTGTCGGCCGTGGTTCGCGCCGAATTCTTACGCACCCGTAACTTTGACTATGTGCGAGCTGCGCGATCGCTGGGCGTACCTAATCCAGTCATCATGCGCCGACACGTATTGCCGAATGCCATGGTTGCCACGCTAACTAACATGCCTTTCATTTTGTGTACTGCCGTGACGACATTGACCGCCCTTGATTTTCTTGGATTGGGATTGCCGGAAGGCGCACCGTCTTTGGGCGAGCTAATGAACCAAGGCAAGGCAAACGTCGAGGCACCGTTTCTCGGTCTAACCGGATTCTTTACGCTTGCGATCATGCTATGTCTACTCATCTTTATTTCCGAGGGTGTGAGGGATGCATTCGACCCTCGTCGAGTACTTGCCGGCCTCGCTAGCAGATGACTTAGTGCTAAGCACGAAAATGGCTCGTATCCAGGCAGCCTAATACCTGCTTCTTGCATCCGACCAAAACGCAACTTATCGTGAATGCATCAAAACGTCCAGGGGCTGAATTGAAGCTCCGAAAACCTTGTGTGCTTTGGTTCACGGGCTTACCAGCCGCAGGTAAGACAACTCTGGCGTGCGCGCTTTCAGGCGAATTGATATCTCGTGGTGTGCACTGCTGCACCCTTGACGGTGACGACTTGCGTCGAACATTGAATACCGATTTAGGTTTCAGCGACGCAGACCGAATGGAAAACATGCGTCGCGCTGCCGAGGTTGCGAAGCTATTCCTTCGAGAACGATATCTCGCGATCGTCTCGCTCATTTCACCTTTGCGGCGGCAACGGCTTAAAGTGAAATCGCTCTTCAATCCGGATGAATTCCTGGAAGTGTATGTCGACGCATCTCAAGCAGTATGCGAATCTCGAGACCCCAAGGGCCTTTATCGTCGTGCACGAGCGAACAAACTATTGAATTTCACAGGAGTTGACGCAAAGTACGAACCACCAACGCTTCCAGACTTGCATCTGCACACCGAGTGTGAATCGCCGACTGCTTTAGTGGACAAGGCGATAAGGTGCTTAATCTCGCATGATATTCTCATTCAGGATCATTCTTAGATGGCATTCGACGCATCATGGTTGTTCGATAAACGATTCATCCGAGCATCTTTTATTCCAAGCGTGAACTCAAGTTCAAACTTATTTATTGTTATATTTCAATGAGTTAGATAGCAATAAGATATCCATCACGGCCGCGCCCGATACAAGTTTGAGAAACGCGAACGCACCCTGCACCAAACGCTTCCCGGACAGGTCTGGATCAACCCGCCAGACCCAACCACTACACCAAAGGTTACACCGTAAATGACAACAACCGCTGTCTCAATGGCGTTGACAGGTTCCGCCCCTCCAGTGCTCAAGTCGATATAGCAAGGTGCGCGTCCAACAGCCTGGCGATGTGCGATTTACCTCGATTGGAAGCGTATTCCAGTGGCGTCTCGCCTTGATTGCTGAACTTTGTGGGACCGGATCGAATCGTTGCATCAATAAACGGGTGCGCCAATAACATACTGACTAATTTCGAGCTGCCCAATCCTATCGCGTCGTGTAACGGCGACTTTCCGCCTGCGTCGAGTAGATTCGGGTTCGCGCCTGCTTGCAGCAACGCATGCACGATCGTCGTATTGCGATTCAAAACGGCTCGGTGCAAAACACGACCGCGGTAGTGCCCGCCGCGCGCATTCGGATCCGCACCTTTTTCCAGCAAGCAGTTAACCGCGGCAGTTCGGTTGCACTCGACCGCTATCGAAAGCGGTTGGTGCCGATGTTTATTTTCAGCGTCTACGTTCGCGCCGGTTTTGATCAGCAGCTCAATGACTTCGACATGTCCGTTTTGAGCTGCACAATGCAATGGGGTGAACTGTCTGCGATCTCGAGTATGGACACAATCGCGATCGGCCCGGATTTCTCGTTCTACTCGTTCCAATTCGCCGACCGCGCTGAGCTCCAAGATGCCTGCTTGCAAACCCAGATCACACAGCCAAGCGACCATGTGACGATGTCCGCTTAATGACGCTGCTTCTAACAGCGATGAGCCGCCATGATTGACCTGCCGCGGATCTGCGCCATGTTGAACGAGAAGTTTCGCGGCAGCCAATTGTCCTGAGGCAACCGCGGCACGCAACGGCGTGTTGAAGTGCGAATTGCGCAGTTGGGCTGCGTTGTCGCGTAGCAATAAAAGGCGTTGTAGCTCGTCAATGTCGCCTTGTTTCGCTGCTGCTATCAGTTTGTTGCACAGTGTCCCAGCGCGAACCAGCGGGCGCCCGGTTGACATCGTACGACCTATGCTTGCTGTAGCCTGGCACTTAGCGCGTCGTCAATATGCGCGGCACGAATACAGGCTGGTCGCTCGTGCATACGATTCGAGTAGTCTAGAAAGGCTTTTCGTTCATCAATGACGCCCATCGTCATGTTCCAATGTAATTGGGCGGCGAGATACACATCAACTGCCGTGAACGTGTCGCCTGCCGCGTAGGGTTGTTGCGAGAGCATGTCCTCAAGCGCATGCAACATGCGCTCGTGCGTGCCGTAACCTACCGTGCCTTGCTTTTCCTCGGGCACATTGAAGCCGAGAGCCAACGTCACGCAACTCTGTTCAACTGGACCAGCAGCGAAGAAAAACCAGCGGTAGTAACTGCCGCGGTCTCCCAAGGCTGGCGCGAGTCCTTTCTTTGGGAATGCATCCGCTAAGTACGCACAGATTGCAGCGGCCTCAGACACCACGACATCACCGTGTTTAATCACAGGAACCTTCGCCATCGGATTGATACGACTGAACTCGGCGGCATCCGGAGCGGCCGGCAGATCAATGATCTCGGTTGCATACGGTTCCCCAATTTCTTCCAGCATCCATCGGGCAATGCGGCCCCGAGACATTGGATGCGTGTATAAGGTCAGATCGTCAGACATTCAATTCATTCCAAACAATTCGGTCAATAGAATACTTGCTCCGATTTTGTCCTAATGAAGCGTCTGCAGACGGAGATTGCCATGCCCTTTGTCGCCGTCTTGATGGGGTCCGACTCCGATTGGCCCACCATGCAAGCAACGACTGCCACACTTGACCAATTATCGATTGCGTACGAAGTTCGTGTGTCGTCTGCACACCGCACGCCAAGCGAAACGATCGCGTATGTTCAGGATGCCGAACGCCGAGATTGCCGCGTATACATCTGCGCTGCGGGGTTGGCCGCCCATTTGGCCGGCGCGGTTGCCGCACACACCACGCGACCAGTCATTGGCGTACCAATGGAAGGCGGTCCTCTTAGCGGATTTGATGCTTTGCTCTCTACCGTACAGATGCCTGGCGGCGTACCCGTAGCGACGGTTGCCATTGGCAAGGCCGGCGCAAAAAACGCAGGCTATCTCGCCGCCCAAATCCTCGCACTCAACGACGCAGCTCTGACCGACAAGCTGAATCAAGACCGCATTGAAAACCGAGAAACCATCGCTCAGAAAAACACCGAGGTTCAAGCTTCGCTCAAGTGAGCCCGGAGCTCTGCGAAGCCGTGCAAGTCATGCGCGACGGTGGTGTTATTTGTCACGCTTGTGAGGGCGTCTGGGGATTTGCATGCGACCCTTTCAACGAAAGCGCGGTGCAACGCATCCTATCGATTAAGCACAGATCGCAGTCGAAAGGACTCATCGTGATCGCCCATGTGGCAAGCCAGTTCGAACCCGAATTGAGCCGCTTACTGCCTGTGAGACGGGCCGCTGTCGAGGCGAGTTGGCCAGGACGCACGACATGGCTTTTACCGACCAATCGTTTTCCAACCTGGATCGTCGGCGACTTCGACTCAGTAGCAGCGCGCGTGCCAGGTCATGCGCAAGCACGAGCGCTTGCAGCGCTTTTCAAGCGTCCGATGGTATCCACTTCGGCCAATGTCGCAAACGAAGCGCCTTGTCTACACGAATCTGAGGCACGCACAAGGTTCGGGGATGCAGTCGACTGCACCGTAAGCGGCACTATCAATCAAGAGATCGGACCCAGCAACATTTTCGATGCATTGACAGGCGACCAAATCCGCTAAGGCCATGAGATTCGCGGTCGTTGGAAACCCTATCGGTCATAGTCTTTCGCCGGAAATCCATCTGGCGTTTGCGGCAACTTTCCACAAGCGAATAACCTACGAAAAGATCTTGGTGGAAATCGGTCAGTTTCCAAGCGATGCGAAAGCCTTTTTCGCTGATCAAGGCATGGGGCTAAACGTCACTGCACCATTCAAAGGCGATGCATACGATTTTGTCGACGAACACGATCGTGCCGCGGAGGCGGCTGGAGCAGTAAACACCATTCATACCTATGGCGATATCTACCTCGGCTACAACACGGACGGCCTCGGGTTGGTCAACGACCTGAATCGTCTTGAATGGTCGTTGCGCGATGCGAAAGTCCTAATACTTGGAGCAGGCGGGGCAGTTCAAGGTATCGTCCTGCCGCTCCTTAACGCCGACGCAAAACTTACGTTAGCGAATCGCACGCAAAGTCGGGCTGAAGTGCTCAGGGTGCAGTTTCCGCAACTGCAGGTAGTCAATCTCAGCGCATTGCAGGCCGGCTGGGACATTGTGATTAACGCAACGGCTACTGGCTGGCAACGCTTGCCTGTGCAAGATGCCGTATTCAAGGACGCGCGTTGCTACGACCTCAATTATCAGCAGAACGGACAAACACCATTCATACAACAGGTTCAACCCTTTGCTTGTGCCGTATCAGATGGATTGGGCATGCTCGTCGAACAAGCTGCCGAGGCTTTCCGGATCTGGCACGGCGTAAGACCACAAACCATGCCAGTACTTAAAAGCCTGCGAAAACCAAAACGTCAATTCATCGCCGGCGCGGTATGTCCTCGGTGTCGGCGTCAAGATTCCATTTACGTTCAACGCGATTTGCAAGGCAACGCGATTGTTCGGGCGTGCCATGTTTGCACTTTTAGGGAAGATATTAACGGCAATGTCGCGGTGAATTTGTTATAGTAGCGGTTGGGATAGTAGACAGATCAGCTTGTGATCTCTTTCGCCTGCTTTTAAGCAAATCCCTCACCAATCCAATACGTACCCTGCGACAGCTCGAATTCGAATGAACACACCGCCTGGCGGGTGGCCACTGGTGATTCAGGTCGCCGTCGCGATATTAGTAACAATCGGCTTGAGTATATGGCAAGTGGGCCGCGGTATTGATAAACTTAATCAAAAGAATGCTTACGAAACCAAATTAAGCCAGCCACCGCTTGAAGAAGCGGATTGGGCTGAAACCAACTTTGACTTTCGCAAAGCGCAACTCTTCGGTCGCTTTGACCCACAGCGTTACTTCATCGTCGAAAACCGCAGACACCAAGGTCGCCCGGGATATTGGATCATCAGCATCTTCAACACTTCACGCGATCGCTACCTTGTCAACCGGGGTTGGACACCCATGGCGGCTTCCACTCGTCTCAACCCTACTGTTCATGTGCCTGCCGAAAGTTTGTCCATAACGGGCATTGCCTGGCCCAATCCAGCCCTACGATCACCCACAGCGCTCACGCAACCAGACTGGCCCATTCGCTTGCGAGAGGTCGACATCGGACAAATGGCGCGATGGACCGGCGCACGCGCATTGGAATTCAGGTTGCTTGAAAGCAGTCCAGGAGTCTTGCAAGCTGCGCCGTTGCAAATGGAATATGCAACCGCCATGCACTGGGGCTACGCCGCCCAGTGGTTACTCATCGGTGCTTTAGTACTGTTCGGCTACTGGTTTTTCACCATTCGAAAAGATAGAGATACACATAAATCATGAAATTCAACTCGCGTTTCTTGCTTCTTGGCGGGGTATTGGTCGTCGCCCTTGGACTGCTCACATGGAGTTGGAGCGTTCAATCACAAAACGTATCGGAAGAGGAACTGGCCTCCATGGGGGTCGTGATACTTCCAGAGCCTATTTCGATGGATCACCTGGATCTCGTAAGCGAAAACGGGGAACGATTCGGTCGAAGTGATTTGCAGGGGAAATGGACGTTTGGTTTTTTTGGCTATACGCATTGCCCGGATATATGCCCTGTGACACTAGCACAAATGAAAACGATTTTCGATCAACTCAAAGAACAAGGCGATCACCAAACACTTGAAAATGTCCAGCGACTATTCGTGTCGGTCGATGCCAAACGAGATCGTTACGAAGTCGTAAAGTCTTATACCGACAGCATTGATCCTGACATTATTGGCGTTACTGGGACGCCCGACGCGATTAAGCAATTCGCAGAAAGCGTCTATGTGGGTTTCAAGCAACTAGGCGACCCGGCAAACGACGAGGACTATCTCGTCGATCATCAAGGCCATATCGTGATTTTTGATCGTCAGGGCAATTGTTACGGATTTATCAAGTCACCTTTCGAGGACCACCTTCTCGCGCGCATTTTCAAGGGCTTGGCACAGCTTAGTTGAATAAATTCTGAAAGGTAAACCAGATGACGAAGAGAGACATTAACAATTGAAAAACAAAAGTAGCCCATAGCGCGATCTTCAAACTCCAATGAGGTTGGATCCGTGGATCCATATATCGTTTTTGTAGCCATAGAGTCGCACCACTTTGAATAGGTAACGTGATAGCCGCAAAGGAAGCCGAAATCATGACCAATATCACGGGGTTTTGAAACCCGAAGTCAAGAAAGAATGCAATGATCGGGATGACAATGACATACCCTTGCGTCCATTGGCGGCGATGGATTTCCGTACGTTTGATGAAGCCAAATTCAACGATGTAGTCTGGAAACACCCTACCACCTGCGCCGACTCCGGACAGAGTAGTAGAAAAAAGAATGCAAAACGCGCCCACAGCAAACAGGAGTACCGACCACTGGCCCAATGTACCCGTAAACATACCGGCAAGTACTTCAATGGTTTCTAAACCTTCCGGCCGCGCACCAGTTTCGTGCAATACACCGGCACCGAGAAGGTAAAACGGCACGGTAGCCAACGTAAGAATGAACAAAGTAAGCCATACATCCGCGTGCAACACCTTGATCCAGCCCTTTGCACGATTGACCCATCCGGGATCAGTTGGGTCCGCGCCGATGTACTTTGGATAACCTTTCTCGACGCACCAATAGGTATATGCAGCGATCTCGCCCCCATTGACGCCCGTATAACCGTACACCGCGATCGCAAGTGCAGCAACAGCGAGAGGGAAATGGAACTGAAATCCTTCTGCAAGATCGGCCAGCGTCATATGAAATTCGGTGGTCTGCATCACGCCGCTACTAAAGATCGTAATGACAGTAAAACTCATCACCAGCCCAAGCATGATACGCTCCAGATAGGGGTACGAGCCAGTTGCCAGAATGCCGATCGCTCCCACTGTCACAATCCCCGTAGCGAGCACAGGATTCAGACCGTCGAACATGAGCGCGAGACCTTGACCGGCGCCACCCACGATACCTCCAAGACCGAAAATACCTGGAAAGAATGAAAGCGCGGCTAGCCAAACAGGCCATCCTACTGGTCCCGCCGGACCGCGGATCTTGCCGGGTAAACGGTTGAGCGCTCGCATATAGGTATCACCGGTGGAAATGCAATACCGCGTGATTTCCGCTTGTACAACCGACTTGCTCCAGCAGGACACAAGAACCCACCAAAGTAATGTAAACCCAGCGGCGGCACCCAGACCCGAGGTTAGAAGGATCTCTCCGGAGCCTACGATTGAGCCCGAAACGATGACGCTTGGACCGAGATGCCGGAAACGGCCGGGCAACGTTTTCGGCGGCTCGACAGGCTCGTTACGGCCTTGTGTGTAAGGATCGACTTCGCGTGTAGAGTTGATTAGATGTCCGCCAGTTATGTCGAAAGGCACTGCTGTTTAGAGCAATACCACAAGCTCGCGCTATTATTGCGAACGCATTCAAGACCATATCAACATTGACTTACGCTAGCACGCTAGCGCGATTGAAACGTGTTCGACAGCAAACCGAACGACTGTGCGAACCACTCGAAATAGAGGATTACTGCATACAACCCATGGTTGATGCAAGCCCGCCGAAGTGGCACTTGGCACACACCACGTGGTTTTTCGAGACTTTCGTCTTAAAAGAAGTAGCACCTCAGTATCAAGTTTTTCATCCAGAGTATGAATACCTCTTTAACTCGTACTATGAAGGACTAGGCGACCGCCACCCAAGACCTCAGCGCGGTTTATTGTCCAGACCTGTTGTAAGCGATATCTATGCGTACCGTAAACACGTGGACGACGCACTTGAACACTTGATGCAAACCGAAGTCAATGCAGAGTGTCTTAAACGCATTGAACTAGGAATCCACCATGAACAGCAGCACCAAGAGCTTCTAATCACCGACCTTAAATGTAATTTTGGCCGCAATCCGCTTCGCCCCACTTATGGTGAAGCAGCCGCTCCAGAAGCTGATTCGTCAACACAGCAGATCAGGTTCGTGGAACACGAAGGCAAAATGCAGACGATCGGTGCCAACCTGAATCAAGATACGTTCTGTTTCGACAACGAGTTACCACGCCATGAGGTATGGCTCGGCGCTTTCGCGATATCCGATCGACTGGTCACCAATGGCGAATACCTTGAGTTCATGCTTGATGGTGGTTACGAAACTCCCCAACTCTGGTTATCAGACGGCTGGGCCGCGAAATGTGCAAATGAATGGAATGCGCCAGAGTATTGGTTCCAACATGACGGGGAGTGGTTCGAATACACCTTGCACCGTGTGAATTCGGCACGATCAGAAGCACCCGTGTGTCACGTTAGTTACTACGAAGCCGATGCATTCGCACGCTGGAAAGGAGCGAGATTACCGACCGAATGCGAATGGGAGGTTGCGGCTCAGACCTACGGCGATCTCAAAGCGGGAACTTTCGCAGAAGAATCGCACTTTCATCCACGCCCCCAATCATTTGCATTGTGCGGTGACTGTTGGCAATGGACTTCATCAAGTTATGCACCTTATCCAGGATACGAACCATTAGAAGGGGCCTTAGGCGAATATAACGGTAAATTCATGGCCAATCAATACGTGTTACGCGGTGGTTCATGCGCTACGCCTAGGGATCATTTCCGCTTCTCGTATCGAAACTTCTTTTACTGCAAAGACCGTTGGCAATTTACAGGTATCCGATTGGCAAAGCACCTTGTCTCATAGCCACTTTCAATTTTTTGACCGGAATCCCACCCTAACCGATGCATTGGCTGAAATCAAAATCGGTCTTAAAGCATCCCCTAAACGCATTGCACCAAAATACTTCTACGACAAACGCGGCTCAGCTCTATTCGATCAAATCACTCAACTTCCCGAGTATTACTTGACTCGGACCGAAATCGCCATCTTAGAGGCCCACAGGGCCGAACTGGCTAACATCGTCGGTAAATCATGCTGCCTCATTGAGTATGGAAGTGGTTCAAGCCACAAAGTGCGATTGCTCATCGGTGCATTCGAACCGCGGTTCTATGTACCTGTCGACATTTCCAAGGAGCATCTTCAACGATCCGCGAAGGCTATTTACAACGATTTTGAGTCATTGCATGTATACCCAACGTGCGCAGACTACTCTCAAACAGTGCGATTACCTCCTGTTATTGACGGTGCGCCTCGATGCGGTTTTTTTCCTGGTTCCAGTATAGGGAATTTTGAAAGAGAAGAAGCACTTGAATTTCTTTCCAATGTGCGCCAGGATATTGGCCCTGGCGGTTTCTGTATTGTCGGATTCGACAGTCGTAAATCCAAAGACATACTTGAACCCGCGTACAACGACTCGAAAGGCATCACGGCAAGTTTCAACAGAAATCTATTACGACACCTAAATCGTGCTATCGGCACGAATTTCGATGAAATGAAATTTCAACATCAGGCAATTTACAATGAATCTCTTGGGCGTATCGAAATGCACCTTATCAGCAGTACGTCTCAAAAAGTGATACTTGACGGGGAAACAGTACATTTAGCCCGTAATGAAACGATACATACTGAAAATTCGTACAAGTACTCACTAAGTGAAATTAAAAAACTGGCTGACCGTGCTGGAATGAACTTTGTAAAACACTGGGAAGATCGCAAAGGTTGGTTTTTCGTAGTGCTATTACAAGTACCTAGGAAGAATCCGGTATGCGACAATGGATAAACATTGAAGAGCACCTCTCAAAACCAAAATTCCACTGACTATGATATTTATTAACCCATTGATTTTATTAGCTTATTACTTCGGCAAATCAACTCTCAGATCAATTTTAGGAGGTATTGAGAGGTTCCCTTAATCTAGTCATCAAATATTGTCAGATAAATATTGATCAACTCTTAATTCACATGTTCTATATATCCATAGATAGTAGCTAGTAACGAGACAAGGTACCCGAAAGTACCTTATTTTCCCGAACAGCCTTCTATATCAAACTTTCTCGTACCACACTCAGCGGATTTTGCGTATGATGCTTAACGAGTCGCTTAAATTCGTCTGGGTTCTTTATTGGATAGTGGGGCGGCAAATCGTTTCGGACATAAATTAATAGTCTTGATAACCAAAACGACAACGCTGCGTACATCAAAAACATTGGTAAGAACCATAGTTCAGCCTGGGTTAACTCGCGAATTGACGTATACCCCCGTAGTAAGCTCGTAGTCCGATCCCAGTCAAGAGTGTCGCCACTGCGACACCAATCGTTAATCGCCACTGCCAGGTCGTAGATGCAATAACCGCGACCTGCATGATGAAAATCGAGTATTCCTGATAATCCATATGAGTTGAATAAAGCATTGTCTAGAAACAAGTCTGCGTGAATCACGGATTGAGGGAGCGCCTCTACGTCATGACGCGATAGCAAATCAATGACTGTTTGAAGTGTTGCCTCCAGTGTCGCACGATCAAGAAGTGGCATCTCAATTTTTACATCGTTGGATTTCGATATCAGCCAATCCGCATCTCGCACATAGGGCTTGATTTCTCGATCTGTGTTGGTCGTAGCCGCATGAAATCGCGCTAAAAAGCGACCAATTGCTGCACACTGACTGCGCACTGGATTGGCGACGTGATGACCATCCAATTTAGTGCACAATAAAACCGGTTTTCCATGTAATAAAGTTTCAGCTGCGCCCTCGTTAGTCCTGATAACTTCCGGAACCGGCAATCCAGCCGTAATGCAATCGTCAAGCACCATCACCATGTCTTCTCGATTACCATTGGCGCCGTTCGACTCTTCTATCAAAGTAAGTACGTATTCGGCGTCCATACCACCTTTTTGGCGCGCTCGTATGAAATAGTTCGTGTTTTCAATACCTTCCGAAGCTTCTTTGAAACCGTCTAGTACGCCTACCTGATATGAATTAAGAACTCGCTCGACATCCGCCGCGCTTAAATGCGTAATAACAGCCATTAACGCGATTAGAAAGTTTTAATCACCCATTGCGGCTTGAGACTCTGCGCCCTGGATATATCGCCGAAACTCTCAGTACGATCCACTGGGACCAAAAAATAAGGTTTACCTTTCTTGGGCACAACTTTTATCATATTCAATTGGCCATTTAAACGATATTCGTAAATTGTGCGTTCGGATGTTTCACGAAGTACCACGTCAGGTCCTCGCTTCGCGTCCACCCGTTTTGTCGTATTGCGTTCCTGAGCTTCTACATGTACGCACAATAGCACAATGAGCATACATATGCCGAATCTACGTATAGCAATCCAATCTACCGTACCCGACATAGGAAGCAGCACCGCATGTCCCTAGTGAATCCTCTTATTTTAGTGGACGGGTCGCAATACCTGTTTCGTGCGTTCAACGCCATCCCTGAAATGCATACCAGCAGGGGCTTCCCCACCAACGCGATTCACGGCGTCGTTGGCATGCTCCGAAAACTCGTACGTACGAATCCTGAAAGTACCGTGGTCGTTGTATTTGATGCGCCTGGAAAGACGTTTAGAGATGACATATTCACCGAGTACAAGGCTAATCGACCTCCGATGGAAGAGGACTTACGAGTGCAGATACAGCCTATACATGAATTTGTCGATGCGATGGGTTTACCGCTCCTCATATTACCTGGCGTCGAAGCCGATGACGTTATAGGTACGCTGGCTACTCAAGCGACTACTGCACGATGCGATACGCTGATTTCAAGTTCGGATAAAGACCTAGCACAGTTAGTGAGCGATCACGTACATCTTCAAGATTCGATGAACGATACAACCTTAGGGCCCGAGGAAGTACTTCAAAAATTCGGTGTTACTCCTGCCCAAATAGTTGATTACCTCGCCTTGATGGGTGACAAAATCGACAATATCCCGGGCATTCCAGGCGTAGGTAAGAAAACGGCTGCCAAGTGGCTGCAAGAGCGAGGTAACTTGGATGCGATAGTCGCTACCGCAAATGAAGTCAAAGGTAAGATCGGTGAAAAACTGCGGGCGAATCTAGAGTTGCTTCCGCTCTCAAGGACGCTTGCCACTGTTAAGTGCGACATCGAAATGCCCCACACCATCGAAAGCCTGTCACGGCAAACGATGAATCTCCCGCTCCTACTCGAGCTCTGTCAAAAATACGAACTTCGGACCCTTCGCAACCATTTTGCGGAAGATGCAGATGATCCCAGTGCCGCGCAGTCAGCACCAGCCGAAAATCTGACTCTAGACATTGAAACGGTTACCGATCTTGATCGGCTTGATGACATTGCGAAACGGATCAAAGAACTAGGCGAGTTTTCAATATGCGTCCTAGCGACCAGTCACAACCCACTTGATCATGCACTGCACGGCTTCGGTTTGAGTGTCGACGGCACCCAAGTCTGGCATGTTCCTTGCTCATCGTCGGTAACTCAAGACGGATTCGCACTTAGCGATGTCCTACTGCGCATGCGTGAAATCTTTGAGGATAACTCGCTTACGACGATTACTCATGACGCCAAGACTCTACGTCACGTACTGGCAAGTTCTGGCATTCGCCTATCGACAGCCATTCAAGATGTCATGCTCATGTCCTATGTTCTGAATAGCACCGGCCATGGCGAACATCGCTTACGCGGCATCGCTGGCACGGTTCTTGACCGTACGATCATGGATGATCGAGACTTGCTCGGTACGGGCGCGAAACGGATTAGTTTCGACAAAGCGAAACCCGATGCGATCCTCCGGTATGTCGGCGAGCAGGTATCCGCCATTCATGCACTAAACAAAGAGCTATCGAATCGCTTACAAGCAATCGACAAGCTTCGAGCAATCTACGAAGAGGTCGAACTGCGATTGGAACCATACCTCTGGGATATGGAACGACATGGCACGTTAGTCGACCCGGACGTACTCGAAAAACTACGCATCGAACTCGAAACACGTAAGCTCGCGTTGGTGGAACGCGCTCACAGCCTCGCGGAACATGAGTTTAACCTCGGCTCACCGAAGCAGCTTGCAGTCGTGTTGTACGACGAGTTATTACTTCCAGCGCCGAACACATCGAAGAAAAGCGGCAGTCGATCAACCAATGAGGACATATTGAGCGGCTTGACCGAGCATCACGAGCTGCCGCAGATTATTCTTGACTATCGAGCCACTACGAAGTTGATTTCAACTTACATTGCTGGATTAACACGCGAAGTCAACCCAGCGACAAAACGTATTCACACATCGTTTTCTCAGGCTAACGCATCAACCGGACGGTTAGCGTCTGTCAATCCCAATTTGCAAAACATTCCAATTCGCACGACGGACGGCCGTCGCGTACGCGAAGCGTTTATCGCGCCTAGAGATCATGTATTGCTTACCGCCGATTACTCGCAGATCGAATTACGCGTGATGGCTCACATCACGGATGATCCTGGCCTTACAGAAGCTTTTACCAACGGCATCGACATTCACCAAGTCACCGCAGCCGAGGTATTTGGAATTCCACTCAAACTAGTCAATGAAGACCAGCGCCGCAGCGCCAAAGCGATCAACTTCGGCCTTATGTACGGCATGTCAACATTTGGACTGGCGCGCAATCTGGAAATCCCGCAACATCAGGCCAAGGCGTATATCAACGCTTACTTTACCCGTTATCCAAACGTTCGAGATTACGTCAAAGCCACAAAAGAGCAAGGCAAGACGCATGGGTATGTAGAGACGATTTACGGTCGGCGAATCTTTCTGCGCGACATTAACGCACGTAATCACATGCAACGCCAAGCTGCTGAACGCTTAGCGATCAATGCCCCGGTCCAAGGCAGCGCAGCCGACATCATAAAAAAAGCAACGATTAAAGTGGGACAGTGGTTAGCTGAAGTAGACCTACATATCGCGATGATTCTGCAAGTGCATGATGAATTAGTGTTCGAAGTCGCAAATGACGATCTTGAATGCGCACAAACTCATATCCCAGATTTAATGCGAACAGCGGTCGAATTGAGTGTCCCGTTGGAAGTCGATATCGGTGTTGCACAAAACTGGTCCGCAGCGCATTAGGTTAGGATTTCACAACCATCTATTTCGCGATAGTGGGTTGGAGACAGACACTGTCTCGTTCATTAACCGAGCACGCTTGAAGACTGGGAGCCAGAGGTTCCAAGTAACCATCAAATGGCCTACCTTTGTCGCGTCAATGGGCGCCTTCTCGTGCGCGATTACGCAAATTCACCCAGCCATTTAATTACCTCATCTCGGCCTTGACCCGATGCAGCCGAGAAGAGCTGAACGGTAACCGCAGTTCGATCTTCCACTAATCGGCGTATCGCAGCTAACGAACGCATTTGCGCTTGGCGTTTGAGCTTGTCTACTTTGTTCATCAATAACAAAACGCGTAGATTGCGCCCATATGCCCACTCTAGCATGCCTTGATCAAATGGTTTTAATGGATGTCTTGCGTCCATAACGATCGCTAAGCCGCTTAAATTCGTGCGCTTCTCAAGATATGCGTCGACCGTAGCGTTCCACCGCAGCCGTTCCGTTCTACTTGCTTTCGCGTACCCATAACCAGGGAGATCGACGACGCGAATACCAAACGATGTCGCAAACAGGTTGATCAACCGCGTGCGACCGGGTGTTTTACTCACATACGCGAGTTTCTTATTTCCCATGATTCGATTCAAGGAACTAGATTTGCCCGCGTTCGACCGCCCCACAAACGCGATTTCTACCACCTCGTCGTTCGGACATTCAGCCAACGTCGCAGCGCTGCATAGAAACTCAGCAGACAAAAGCGGTAACTTATTCATCCGCTCTACTGTGCCAAAAATGCTTACTTTTATAATCCCGCGCCATTCACCTCCTGAGACTGTTGGCGTCGCTACGCTGGCAAAGATTTTATGGGTACTTGCATCCCGTTGAAAACTCCTATGTTGCGCGTTTTTTGCTTACTAACCTTACTTTCTCTGGGGAACATACATCCGCTCTTCGCTGAAGAGCCTGGTAATGCTGTAGCTGGCGCAGGTAAGGCAACCGCATGCATTGCGTGCCATGGCAACGACGGCAACTCAACCATACCAGACTACCCACACATCGCGGGCCAAAACGCAAAATACCTCGAAACACAGATGCGTCTCATGCGCGACGGTGAGCGATTCATTCCAGTGATGGCTGGGCAGCTCGACGCAATGAGCGACCAAGATCTCAAGGACATCGCAGCTTTCTATGCTTCACAACCTGGCAAAATTGGTCAAGCGTCGCCTGAAAATCTTCAACTGGGAGAAAGTATCTATCGCGGCGGCATACTAGATAAAGGCGTGGCGGCTTGCACCGCTTGTCACGCACCAAACGGCAACGGTAACCGTCTTGCCGGTTTCCCGCGTATTTCAGGCCAGCCGGTCACTTACACCATCGCCCAACTGAAAGCCTATCGCGAAGAAGAACGGACTAGCGATGAATACGTGAGCGGCATGATGCGCAATGTTGCCGCCCGCTTGACGGACAACGAGATCAAGGCGGTAGCGAATTACATTCAAGGTTTGTACTAACCAACCTATTGCTTTTGACCACGGTTGCGCCGGGAGCTCAATATGAATAAGGGCCTCTGCCGATATTTCTTCGCAGCGCTATTTAGCCTATTCGCGATGGCGCAGGAGCCTGAATTCCGAATCATCGAACACTACCGCGAGCTACCTACCCAGTTCAAGACATCCGATATCCACTCTGATACGGTCGTCGTGACCGAAGTGTTCTCGTATTCATGCATTTATTGCTACAACCTTGAAGGCGAGCTTGAAGAGTGGCTCGCCAAACAAGACTCTTCAGTTGATTTCCAACGTGAACATGTTGTTTTTAGCGGAGCAGGACTGAATCTTGCCAAGGCGTTTTACGCCGCTGAGGAATTAGGCATCACTGAAAAGATTCACCAACACATGTTCACTGCGATCCACGTTAATGGTTTACGTATGCATCAAAAAGATTTGCTTATTCGTTTATTCGAAGGTCGCGGCGAAACAGCTGCCGAAAAGTTCGAAGCGGCGTTCGATGGGTTTAATGTTGAAAATCGTATACGTCGCAGTGATGCGCTCGTTCGAGGTTGGCGTATTGAAGGTACGCCTGCACTTATTGTGGATGGTCAATACTTCGCCGGCGGCACTCACACGCGGAACCATCGTCAGATGTTGGCAGTCGTCGACTTTCTAGTAGCTAAAGTACTTAAAGAGCGCCGCGCCCAACGTTAGTAACGGCGTATAGTCGCACGCAACAGACTCGACTTTAAGCTCGATTCTCATGTATCTCGGAATCGATATCGGCACCTCAGCCGTCAAGACCATCGTGATGGACGAACGCGGCGAGCTCGTTGCCGAGGCCTCAGAACCATTAGACGTATCGCAACCGCAATCGCTAATGAGCGAACAGCATCCAAACCAATGGTGGGATGCCGTCGATTCAACCGTTCGCGCCTTAGCAAAACATGCGCCTAGCGTACGCGGTATTGGGCTGTCCGGTCAAATGCATGGCGCGGTGCTGTTGGACCGCACGCACCGCCCGATGCGACCAGCCATTCTCTGGAACGACGGTCGCTCTCACGAAGAATGCATGGAACTTGAAGCGGCCGTCCCAGTGCCAGATCGTACAGGCAATCACGCTATGCCAGGCTTTACCGCGCCGAAATTACGGTGGATCCGCAAGCACGAGCCCAGGATATTTGCTCGTGTCAACAAGGTTCTACTGCCTAAAGACTATGTGCGGTTGCGAATGACTGGCGATTTCGCGACTGACATGTCGGATGCATCGGGCACTTTATGGCTCAACGTAGAGAAACGTCGTTGGGATTCCGATATGCTAGACGCAACTCAATTGAGCGAAAGCCACATGCCTTCGCTCTACGAAGGCAGCGACATCACCGGCACACTGCGTCCAGAAGTCGCCTCGGCGTGGCGAATGAACCCCGTGCCGGTAGTGGCTGGAGGTGGCGATCAAGCGGCTGGCGCCGTAGGGAGTGGTGCCGTATTGCCGGGGATGTGCACCATTTCGCTCGGTACATCCGGGGTTCTATTCGCGCCGGACACTAGCTACCGTCCCAATCCTTCGGGCGGGGTACACACGTTTTGCCACGCGCTCCCGAACCTGTGGCACGAAATGGCCGTCATATTGTCAGCCGCCGGATCGTTGTCCTGGATCACTCATATCGTAGCAGCCAAGTCGGAAGATGCGCTTATCCGAGAGATTCAAGAGCAAGGTCCTTATTCGAATACACCTTTCTTTCTACCTTATCTTTCAGGCGAACGAACGCCGCACAACGACCCCCACGCCAAAGGCGTATTCAGTGGATTGACCGCACACACCACCCGAGCCGAGTTAGGTTATGCCACACTTGAAAGCATCGCGTTTGCGCTGAAAGATTGCTACGACGAATTAATAAAGGCCGGCGCAAACCTTGACAGACTCAGCGTGATTGGCGGCGGATCGCGTAGTCGTTATTGGGGCCAATTGATCGCAGATGTGTTGCAGCGTTCATTGGTTTATCAACAAGATGCCTCTATCGGACCTGCATTAGGGGCAGCCAGGCTTGCCCAACTTGGGGTTGAAGGAGCCGCTATTGCCGACGTATGCTACGAAGCACCGCTGGATTTCACCATCGAACCAAACCCCGCTCAAGCGGAGGCGCTTCAATCCAGATATCAGGAATTTCGATTGCTTTACGGGTCGTTGAAGCAGCATTTCAAGCGAAGCGGCACACTAAGGTAGCTGTCCTAAACTTAAACGAACACGCCGGATCATGTTTCATGTTGATGGGATACTACTAACATCATGACATACATCCTATATCGACTACATTTCCCTTATGCCTAAGCGAAAGTTTGTTCCTCGTATTATTTGAGTCAACTAGATTTGGGGCAATGTGCCCATGTCGTTCTTCCCCACGGTGGAGGCGGTCTCCTACCGCGGTCCAGATTCCGTTAATCCGTTAGCGTTTCGTTACTACGATGCAAACAAGCAAATACTTGGCAAGACGATGGCAGAGCATCTCCGCTTTGCGGTGTGTTATTGGCACTCATTTGCCGCACTGGGCGACGATGTATTCGGCGATGCGACTTGGGACCGGCCTTGGCAGAACAACCTAGACGGCGCTCAAGACAAGCTCGCCGCGGCCTTTGAGTTCTTTGAAAAACTTGGCAATCCTTATTACTGTTTCCACGATCGGGACGTTGCTCCAGAAGGCTCGACATACCGAGAAACGGAGCGTAATCTCAAGACTATTGGCGACAAACTGGCACAAGCGCAGCAACGTACGGGGGTCAAATTGCTTTGGGGCACCGCGAATCTATTCGGCCATCCGCGCTATGCGGCTGGTGCTGCGACCAACCCCGATCCCAACGTTTTCGCATTTGCGGCCGCGCAGGTTATGCAAGCTCTTGATCTCACCCACGAGCTTGATGGCGAAAACTATGTCCTTTGGGGCGGTCGAGAAGGCTACGACACGCTCTTAAACACCGATCTGCGCCGTGAATCGCAGCAGTTGGGGCGATTCATGGCGATGGTCGCAGAACATAAGGCGAAGCTGGGGTTCAAAGGCACGTTGCTCATCGAACCTAAACCATGCGAACCGACCAAACATCAATACGACTACGACAGCGCAGCTTGCTACGCATTCCTGCAAAAATTTGGCTTGGACGATCAGTTCAAGCTGAACATCGAGTGTAACCACGCAACACTTGCCGGACATAGCTTCCACCACGAAATCGCATTCGCACTCGCGCACGATATTTTTGGCAGTGTGGACGCTAATCGGGGCGACCCGCAAAATGGTTGGGACACGGATCAGTTCCCTAATTCAGTCTCCGAGTGGTCGCTCGTACTCTACGAAATCCTTAAACACGGCGGGTTCGCAACCGGCGGTCTAAATTTCGATGCGAAATTACGCCGACAGAGCATAAATCGAGAAGACCTGTTCTACGGTCACATTGGCGGTATGGACACGATTGCACACGGCCTGCTCAATGCAGTCGCACTGCTTGAAGACGGTACGCTCGCGCGAACCCGGGAAGCACGCTACGCAGATTGGGAAACCGATTTGGGACGGCAGATTTTCTCCGCAAATTCGGGTCTAACCGATATGGCGAATATCGCACTCAAGCTCGATCCTACGCTGAACCCTAAATCTGGTAGTCAAGAGCTTTTAGAGAATACGGTCGCTCGATTCACAGGCTAGCCGCAGTCGACTAACGCAACACCATAAGGTAAGTTAATGAAATTTAAGGTTCCGCACGCTGTAAATCTTTTATTCGGGTTGGCGTTAGCTAGCTTCAGTTGTGTCACTGGCGCCCAGCGCGTTGACGATCGTAGCATCCTGAACGCGATGGAAACCGAGCTGAAGCGCTCAATGGACAAGCTCGCCGACCAACCGGAACCACCTTTCTACATGAGTTACGAAATTACTGACAGCTTTCAAGCGAGCGTTAGTACGAGTTTTGGTCAAGTCACACGAAGTTCCGAATCCGAGGCGACGTACTTCGATATTGATCTACGCGTTGGCAACCCTGAAATGGACAACACCCACCTGCCGCCTCGCCAATTTTTTCCACGTTTCAACCTAGGGTCTCTTGCTAGTCAAGAGGGTATACGCAACAACCTCTGGTTGCTCACCGACCGTTCGTTTAAGCAAGCGACCGAGCAGCTCGTGAACGTTCGAACTCAGTCTGAAATTCAAATCGATCGAGACGGACCCGCGTTGGACCTTGCCGCAGCGGTCCAAGTTTCTCATTTTGAACAAGGCAAGTCGCCGACGTTTGTGCGAACCGATTGGGAAAAACGCCTGAAGCGTTTATCCGGTGTATTCAAAGGTCATCCGTTGCTATTACGTGGCAATGCATATGCGCGTGTATCTAAAGACGTTCGCTACTTCGTAAACAGCGAAGGCTCCCGTATTCAATCCGATGACACGACCTATCTCATTACGCTAGCTGTCAACGCACGAGCTGAAGACGGTTCTAATATAGGCTTGAGCAAACAGTTTCATGCCCGCCGACCGGCTGATTTGCCGTCAAACCGAGAGCTTACGAAAGCTGCGGAAGCGATAGTGACCGATGCAATCAATCTTCGTAATGCTCCGAATATTGAGCCATACACCGGGCCCGCCCTTCTATCCGGTCGAGCTAGCGGCGTACTTTTTCACGAAATCCTCGGTCATCGCTTAGAGGGTCATCGACTTAAGCAGGCTTCCGATGCACAAACGTTCAAGGATAAAGTCAACGAGCGTGTGTTGCCGGCGAGCGTCTCAGTCATATTCGACCCCACCCTGTCCGAATTCGACGGTACGACCTTACTTGGGAACTACAAGTTCGACAACGAGGGCGTCGCCGGCGAGCGCGTCGCCGTCATTGAAAACGGCATCCTCAAACGCTTTCTTTTCGGGCGCTCAACACTATCGGACACTGAGTTTCGCCAATCGAACGGCCATGGACGTAAGTCCGTTGGATACAAATCAGTCGCACGGCAGTCCAATCTCGTCGTTGAAGTCGACAATCCTTTCACACCAGAAGAACTCGAAGCTCAATTGATTGCGCTCTTGCGCGAACGCGAACTTGAGTACGGTCTCTATTTCGAGGATATTGTGGGTGGGTTCACGATCACGCAGCGAGATCTGCCGAACTCGTTTACGGTGCGACCCGTGATCGTCTACAAGATCTATCAAGATGGGTCACGCGAACTTGTTCGTGGCGTCGACCTCATCGGTACGCCGCTCGCGGTTTTCGACAGCGTGATCGCCGTCGCAGATGATATGGAAGTATTTAACGGCCAATGCGGCGCCGAGTCGGGTAACGTACCCGTATCGGCGATTGCGCCTACTATGCTCGTTGGACAGATTGAGGTGCAGAGAGCATCACAATCACGCACCATTCTGCCAATTTTGCCGCCACCCGGCAGTTAAGCGACATGAAACGTTTTCTTCTAGCTGTTATTTCTGTAACGCTGCTGACGAACTTGTCCCTAAAAGCTAGTGACGCGTCCGTATTAAAACAAGCACTGCAGGATGAGCTGAACCGAAGCATGAACGAACTCGCGCTGGAAGGTGTAGTTCGCCCCCACTTTATTGCCTATACCGTCCATGCCGATCACGCGATCAATATAACCACTTCTAACGACGGAATAGCAAATACGAGGAATTCACGGAGTCGCAACCTTGAAGTTGAAATGCGCGTCGGTTCGCCGGAACTGGATAACTCAAATTTCCTGGCTCGTAGTACGCGTAATCGACGTACGAATACGACGCTCTCGCTTGAAGACGATTACGATTTGTTACGTAAGCAAATTTGGCTCGCCACCGATACAGCGTACAAAAGGGCTGTAGAGGTCTATGCCGCTAAAGAAGCCGTACTACAAAACGCGCAACGAGAATCTACCCGGGACTTTTCTCTCGAAGAACCGACGGTCTATATATCCAAACGTCATTCGCCCAAACTCAACGCCAAAAAAATTCGCCAGTTTATACGCGCATTGTCGAAAGTAGGAGACGATCAATCGCATATCTACGGTCGCGATATCACTACACTAGCTGACCGCCATCTTGATACGTACTTAAATAGCGAAGGGTCGTATTTCACGAGGGTTGATGACACAGCCTTCATTCGTGCCACCGCATGGACCCAATCGGCCGACGGGCGGTTTGTTGCGGACTATGTCAATATTGTTGGGCGATCCTGGGAGGATATAGCTGATCTAGCAACCGTCAAGCGCAAAATCCAAGCAATGCATTCACGACTGAAACAGGCGCGCGATGCGGAGCCTCTTGATCGTTATGAAGGCCCTATCCTCTTTCAAGGTCAAGCCGCCGCCGAGTTAATCGGACAATCACTTGCCCCGAACTTTAACAACTACAAAAAACCTGTGTTCGAGTCCGAAGCCATTGCTGCGATGTTTAATCGTGCCTTAACCGTATCTAGCTTCAAAGAACGCATTGGCGCACGAGTTCTACCGCGCACTTGGACTGTCTATGACGATCCTACCAAGGAAACCTACCGCGGCACAAAGTTAGTAGGTCGGTACACCGTGGATTCCGACGGCTTAAAAACGCGCCGTGTCACCTTGGTTGAGGAGGGAATTTTGAAAACATTACTCTCAGACCGTAACCCAACGGAAGACATTCAACACAGCACAGCCAGCAATGCCACAGGTTCGGGACCGACTATTTCAAACCTATTTATCGAAACAACCGACGGTGTAAGCGACGACGAGCTGAAACAACGTCTTCTGGAAATCGTGGCTGACAACGGTGATGATTTTGGTGTCCGGATCGAACGCCTCGCTAATCCTTTCGTGCCTTTGGTCGGTGTCCCTTCAATGTTTCTCGGTTCCCAGATCGGCCAAGTGATGCCCGCCTTACGAGCTTATAAGGTCTATCCGAACGGCAAAGAAGAGCTCGTTCGGCACGCGACCGTGCGAGGTAATCTGTTAAGGGAATTACGCAACTTACCTGGCTTTTCCGAGAGCACAACCTTGCATCACTCATCGTACATCTTCCCTGGCGGCGACGTATCCAGAATGCCAGGCAATGTAACCGGAATGGTCTCAATCGTCACCCCGGACATACTTGTCGAAGAGGCATCTCTGTCTTATACCGAAGGCGTGGTTCGATCGTTACCCATCATCCCTCAACCGCGTATGCAATAGATGAATCTGCGACGATTTGGCCCAACGATGGAGTACCGACTCTCTTGATCCACAATCGCTCATCATCAAATTCATCAGCTCAAATGACGAAGGTCAGACTATCAGCAGGAGAAGTAACTATTTCTACAGTTGTCGCTTATCCACTGCTACTGTAGGCATCTCTCAAATACTAACCGGCTTCGTTTCTTATCCAGATTAGTTGTCAACCACGCGTTTAGTACACGATGTACCAAACAGCTCGGGATAGTCAGATGGATAGCTTGATTCACAAAATTCGATTGACGCGTTCGTAGCTGCGACAACATAGGCTTGAATTGCTTCGCTTTCTGCTTGCGTCAACATATCCGCAAAACCTGGCATCCCGAGTCCACTGTATATACCGCCACGTACGATCGAATCCCACCGCTGATGGCCTGCTTCTCCAAGATATTTCAAATCGGGGATTTGACTGCCACTATTAACGCTCGGTCCGTGGCAAGTTGAACAATAGGCGTTGTACTTTTGATTGCCAAGCAATAACTCTTCGGAAGTTGCCGCGATTTCGGGTGGTTGCGGAATATTGACATGCGTCACGCTAGGTTCCGGTAATTGACCTGCGCCTTCGAGCTTAAACACGACTATCCGACCTTCTTCAAGCACGTTTCCTTTATGTCGTGGCACGCCGGCAGTCGTCCCAAACGCACCACCCCATCCTGCCACGATGGCAATATACTGTTCGTCGTCCACTTCGTATGTAACCGGCGCCGCGATGATCCCGGTGTGCACCGCCATTTCCCACAGTACTTCGCCTGTGTCGGCTGCGTACGCTCGAAAAGTGCCGTCAGCGCGCCCTTGAAAAACCAAGTTGCCAGCTGTAGATAACAAGCCGCCATTCCAGGCCGACCCGTGTTCGATACGCCAAGCTTCCTGCTGAGTCACAGGATCCCACGCAAGCAATTGGCCACGCACACTTTGCAGCGCACTGATCTGGTCTTCAACTGTCGGCGGCGAGTCCTCGGCATCTGGGCCACCAGCAAGCCCTAAGTTCCACCAACCTGGCTCGTGCTTAAAGTTCTCGTCGTGTGCGTAGGTGAAATCTAGATCAATCGTGGGTATGTAGACTAGTCCAGTCTCCGGGCTGTAAGACATCGGGTGCCAGTTATGCCCGCCGAGCGGGCCTGGTCGGACCGTGCGTTCAGCCTTCAGGTATTGCCCTTCCGGCGTTTCAACAGGTCTTCCGGTTTCGGGATCAATATGACTCGCCCACGTAACCGGCACATAGTTCTGAGCCGAAATGAAACTACCGTCAGTCCGGTCAATCACGTAGAAGAAGCCGTTTTTCGGCGCTTGAAGCGCCGTTTGACGCATTTCTCCCTTGATTTCGAGATCGGCCAAAATGATATGCTGCGTTGCAGTGTAATCCCAGTTGTCGCCAGGCGTTGTCTGGTAATACCAAACCATTGATCCGTTGTCTGGATTTAACGCCACGATAGACGAAAGGTATAAGTTGTCGCCCCCGCCAGGACTGCGAATGTAACGGTTCCAAGGCGAGCCGTTACCGACGCCAATATATAGCAGGTTCAAGGTAGGATCGTAGGCCATGGAATCCCACACCGTGCCGCCGCCGCCAACTTTCCACCATTCACCGCCTTTCCATGTGGTCGCGGCTAATTCCATCGCCGGCGATTCGAATGGTAGGTTCGGATCACCTGGTACGGTGTAAAAGCGCCACTTCTCTTCGCCTGTCGCCACATCGTAAGCCGCGATATAACCACGAACGCCCAGCTCCGCACCACCGTTGCCGATGATCACCATATCTTTAACCACGCGCGGCGCCCCGGTAATCGTGTACGGCCGTGACGGATCAATAGTGAGTATCTCCCAGGCCACCTCACCGGTACCCGCGTCCAAGGCAATGAGTCGACCGTCAAGCGCACCTACGAACACTAGACCTTTGTAGACCGCGACACCACGATTAACAACATCACAACATGCATATTGACCCCAAGCTTTAGGAACCATCGGGTCGAATTCCCAAAGCGTTTCGCCCGTTTTGGCATCAAACGCCTGTACTGTGCTCCACGAACCAGTGGTATACATGATGCCGTCCACCACGATGGGAGTCGCCTCCAAGCCGCGTTTCGATTCAGTATCAAAATGCCACGCAACGCTCAACTGCTTGACGTTTTCTGTATTAATTCGCTTGAGAGGCGAGAACCTCTGCTCGTCGTACGTTCGGCCGTGCGCCAACCAGTTGCCAGGTTCGTTATTGGCATTCGTTATCCGCGCCGTGTCCACGCTAGATGTAACCATCTGCGCCTTCGTTGCAAGCTTCGATAATTGAGGTTCCTCGGGTGCAGCTGCTTCTTCTTGAGATACTTCCCCCGCACATCCACTTAGTGCGATAACGAGCAATGGAAGCAAAAACACGTAGTACCTTGTCGCACGCATAACGAACCTCTGGTTGATGTATTGACGCAAAATAGCAAGGTTAATCCTATTCAGACCATTCCTGCGTCATTGAATGGGCTCGCAAAGGTTATCGCTGGAAGCCATCCGAATTAAAATCAAGCACAACGTAAATTTCACCGTGGGGCGATAACGCGCTAGTTCATGGCGACTCCTGAACCTATTGCTCAAGAAGACGACTGGGAACTTGAACAACAGGAATGGCTTGATGCCCTCAGTGCAGTTATGCACGAACGGGGTGGGGACGCAGTCAAGCAACTACTTTCCAGGTTGCAGCACCAATTGTCCGGCCAGGGTATCGTCATCACCGACGCGGCGATGAATACGCCGTACAAAAACACTATCCCGGTTGCAGACGAACCTGAATATCCCGGAGACATTGAACTCGAATCGCGCATTGAAAATATTTTGCGTTGGAATGCGGTTGCCATGGTGCTGCAAGCGTATGACAGCGGTTCTGGCGTAGGTGGACACATCGCCACGTATCTGTCGGCCTCCACCATGATGGAAGTCGGATTCAACCATTTCTTTCGCGCCCTCGGTCATAAAGAGGGGGGTGACCATGTTCACTTTCAAGCCCACACATCACCAGGCGTATACGCACGCGCCTGGTTGGAAGGACGACTCACGCAAACACATCTAACTAACTTTCGGCGCGAGCTCCAGCCGACCGGTGGGTTGCCTTCCTATCCCCATCCGCGCCGCTTAAGCAATTTTTGGACGATGCCAAGCGCTAGCATGGGGTTGTCGACACCATGCGCGATCTATCAAGCGCGTTTCATGAAATATTTAGAGTCGCGCGGACTCAAACGCAAAGACGCTGGTAAGGTGTGGGCATTTATTGGCGATGGCGAATCGGACGAGCCCGAAGTGTTAGGCACGGTTAACATCGCATCGCGGGAAAAACTTGATAACCTCGTCCTTGTGATCAACTGCAATCTGCAACGCCTGGATGGGCCCGTACGAGGTAACGGTAAGATCATCCAAGAACTCGAGCGTCGCTTTCGCGGTGCCGACTGGCATGTACTGAAAGTCATCTGGGGCGGGGGATGGGATGCGCTACTTGAGCGCGATGTCGAAGGCATCCTGCAACAACGCATGGAACAAGCCGTTGACGGCGACTATCAGATGTACACAGTCTCGCCTGGGGATGTGGTACGCGAACACTGGGTTGAAAATACACCCAAACTTATCGACTTGATGAAAACACTAAGCGATGAAGAAATTCGTACTATCAAGCGCGGCGGACATGATCATCGCAAGATATACGCAGCTTATCAGGAAGCGCGCCAGGTCGAAGGTAAACCTTGCGTGATCTTGGTCAAGACCGTCAAAGGCGACGGTCTTGGACCGGAGGCTGCCGGCCATAACACGGTACACCAAAAGAAATACCTCACACCCGAGGAGCGCACCGATTTAGCGAAACGCTTCAGCATCCCTCTCAGCGATGCGGAGGTGCAAGCCGCGGCGCTTTATCGCCCACCAGACGACAGCGACGAAATTCAATATCTCTTAGCGCGGCGCAAGCAACTCGGTGGTTTTACGCCGGTACGTCAGGTCAACTGTCGGACGCTTACGCCCCCGCCGTTGGAGTTCTTCAGCGACATGCTTGAAGGATCCAACGGTCGTGCCGTATCCACCACGATGAGCGTCGTGCGTATGCTGCAGCGATTGCTTCGCCACGAAGATCTCGGCAAATATATCGTCCCGATCGTACCGGACGAAGCCCGAACTTTCGGGATGGATGGGCTATTTCCCCAGGCAGGCATTTATTCGCCGGAGGGCCAGCACTATCAGCCAGTAGACGCCGGCACCATTGCACCGTATCGCGAGAAAAAAGACGGTCAAATCCTTCAGGAAGGTATCTGCGAAACTGGTGCCATGGCCTCGTTTCTAGCCGCTGGGACCGCATACGCGACGCACGCTTTACCCATGATTCCGTTCTACATCTTTTATTCGATATTCGGTTTTCAACGCGTCGGCGATATGATCTGGGCATGCGGTGACATGATGTGTCGGGGTTTCTTACTAGGCGGCACTTCAGGGCGTACAACCTTGAACGGCGAAGGCGTGCAACATCAAGACGGACACTCTCACGTTATGGCGTCAACAGTACCGAACTTAATCAGTTACGATCCCGCGTTTGCGTACGAAATCGCAGTTATTGTGCGCGAAGGCATTCGTCGCATGTATCAACAGAGCGAAAACATCTTTTTCTACTTAACGGTTACGAATCAGAACTACCCAATGCCGGCGATACCCGAAGGCGTTGAGGAAGGCATCGTTCGAGGAATGTACGCCTACCACTATACAGCGCATGCCAATGTTCACCTTTTAGGTAGTGGCGCCATCATGACGGAAGTCTTGGCCGCGGCTACACAATTAGAAGAGCGCGGTAAACGTGTAACCATCTGGAGCGTCACCAGTTATGTCGAACTTGCACGCCAAGGAGTCGAAGCTGAACGCCAACGCATGCTCGCCGTGGACAACTCTGCAGTGCGACCATATGTAGAGACCTTATTTGATGGCGAGGAAGGCATCGTCGTTGCAGCAACCGACTATCAGAAAAGTCATGCGCTATCAATCGCCCGGTGGATTGATAACGACTTCGTCGCGCTAGGCACAGACGGATTCGGCTTGTCCGAATCTCGCGAAGCCTTGCGCGGGTACTTTGAAGTTTCTGCTGCATGGATCGTATTTGCAGCGTTATCTTCTTTAGCTCGCAACAATCTAGAAAGCGCGTCAGCCGCATACGACTACGCCAATTCCGCAAATCTTGACTTAACCAAGTTATCGCCAGCTCATACTGCGTCTGTTTCTATCAATTAGCGAAACGACATCACAAGCACGACAAAGTACCTCTACGTGACATATGGACATCATGCCAAATCCTTCTGCGGCACAAATTCCCAGGTCGTAACTCATACGAATATGACATTGTGTTTGCAAAAACACATTCGCCTTTCGCCGTCTCATATCGCGCCGAAATAGCTAAGAAAACAGAAGGTATTGATAAGGGGCCTACTATAGAAAAGCTATTTGCACTATTTCGTATCTTACTTGGTTCCGTGTTTTCCGCGGTACTGTAACCAATGGTTTCGGCGGCGTGGATTTTCGTTACCTAGGTGCATTGCTAATTTACTTTCGAGGCGTCGATTAGGATGATCGGCATATTGATTGATCCATATAGCAAGTTTATCCCGAGTTATGCTGCATGTCCGCATTAAGTGGGCTAACTCCCGCGGCGTCGATTCCGTCGATAATAAGATCTCGTTGCAATCAATGGGAGACAGTTGATAGAACAATTCTCGTATTGCGCGCTTTTCCCAAGTTTCAATATCCGATATATCCCGTAGAAGATGTTTAATTCTATCAGCTGACGGGCATCGCATCCCTGCCATATATATACCAACAACAGTAACTAGATCTAGTGGTTTTCCACCAGTAATTTCAAGCGATGCATCTGCTAAGGAACGACGCCTATTAGCCCTATAAGTATCGAAATAACAATAGTCGCATACATTAAAATCATAGGGCCCTTTTACTTCGACAAGGAGTGTATTGGCACTCACTTAGGTGTCTTCAATTAGCTCAAAATATTGGAGGTTTGAAAGATAAATCGTTTAGGAATAGATTCCGTACATTATTCCATAGATCGTCAGCCAATTTTTCCCTCATTATCTAATCTATTCCATGCATTTGCCAAATCGTTAGGGCTCTCTTTAATAGCCACCAAAAAAATCAGTAGCTTCACGCACAAAGATATTCAGTGAACCGAATTTACACTCTAGTCCCCTCTAACGTAGCGTAGATCCCTTCACGGGTATCTAAATGACCGCGCATGCGCGAGGAGCTATCCGTTATCGCTGTCAAAATGAACAAATATTCAGGCATCTGTATCTTTCCATACAGCCTAGTGCCTTGAGTAACTATATCCCGAATTTCTATCTCAGTTTCGTCCAGATGGACTTGACCTTCCAGGTCGCCGTTCGATATCTCCCGAAAAGTCGCAAACCACTCTTCCTCGCCAAGCAGCGTATGGGCCGTAATTCGCCATGTGCCGTTTAAGGACATCTTTCCCTTTCCTGTTTGCGAACTATAGAAAGCGGCTTCGTCAAGTAATACCCAACACACGGGCGGCGTGATATGGTTTATCATCGAGCCATATACATGGCCATGCGGCGTTTGAGTAATCGTTCTTACGATTGTGCCCTCTTCATCGCAATCTCGCGCTATTTGGATTAATCCTCGAAAACTCTTAATGTACTCGGCGGAATATTCCTGACGCTCTTTTGTGCCGAAAAAAATTTCCGCATACTCTAGTCCCTCTTTCACAAACCGTTCATCCGGTAAAGAGAGTAGAGCGGTAAAACGTTCATACTGCCCATGCTGATGATCTATCCAGTGCTGCACCATCTCCTCATCTGAAAAGAGCTGTTGGCCGTTCTTGTTTCGTAGCGAACTAATGATGATGCCTGCCAGATTTCCAGATTGTCGTCGAACGTTCTCGGCTATCTGAAAGAACGCGCTCTGTCGTGCGCGTAGCTCGGTTGCAGCCAAGACTTCTGTTTGTTTTTCCGAATTTACATTCGTCCGCCGTAACACCTCGGTATTCGATGCAAGTTCTCGTTGTTGCACAAACAACCCGATAACTAACCAGAGAAACGCGAGCGGTGCAAAAAACCCCTCCAGAAATCCCCCTATGCCATCCGAACCGTCACCGAAAAGCGTATGCCATCCACCGAATAAGCCGATATATACGACCCCGCTACCGAGCCATAACGTCGTAACTACAACGCCTAACCAGATCAACCAATGACGATGGATCACATGTTTTTTGGCTTCAGCCCGCGACTCCTTCACACCTCAGTCCTGTTGTCTCGGAATTCGCAGCAAACTGACTTCAACGAATCTGTGTATGTCGTATCTTTGCTCTTAAGTTCGAGGTCTTGGTTGTCGACGCTCGCGTGGTTTCGCGTTCGACATATCCATGAGCGTATCAATATGTGGCACGAGATCTTCGTACGTAGCGCCTTCGCCCAGCGAAACGCCTGGATTCACCACGATTTCACTGCGCGAATAGTTGCCACCGCTCGCATGGATTACGCAACCGTTCGGCGCCCCTTCGCTGCACATAAATAACACGGCAGGACTAACGAGCGCAGGGTGCCGGGTCGGGTCAGGCTCTTCAAGATTCTCGTCTCGACCAGGGACGGTGTTCGTCATTCGAGTGGCTGCGCCCGGGCCCAGACAGTTCACATGAACATTGCGAGGTCCGCCTTCAAGCGCAAGTACATTCGCCAATCCCAGCATGCCCATCTTAGCCGCGCCGTAGTTTGATTGCCCGTAGTTACCGAATATCCCTGAGCCAGAGCTTGTAAAGACGATTCTCCCGAAACGTTGCTCGTACATGTGCGGCCACGCCGCGTGCGTCACGTAGGCAGTGCCCATCAAATGCACCTGCATGACCAAATCGAAGTCGTCAAGCGTCATTTTCTTAAAGGTCTTGTCGCGCAAAATTCCAGCGTTGTTTACCAAAATGTCAATGCGGCCGAAGTTAGCAATGGCATCGTCGACAATGCTTTGGGCAGCTTCACGATCAGCGACCGATGCTTTGTTCGCTATCGCTTCCCCGCCCAACTCTTGAATCTCCGCCACCACTTGATCCGCCATGTCGCCCTGGCCTACGCCAGCGACATTTCCGCCCAAGTCGTTAACTACCACTTTAGCTCCGCGTTTAGCAAATTCGATCGCATGACAGCGACCGATACCACCGCCGGCACCGGTTACGACCGCGACTTTACCTTCGAATTCAGACATGACCACTCCTTTCTTAAAGTTCCTTTATGTTAATCGCGGCTGCCTCAAATTCAACCGAGTTCTAGCGCAGTGCGTATCTTTAGGGACTTATATACCTAACTTGACATAGCAAGATAGCTTCATTTGACTCTTATGTAATCAAATGTCGATTTGAGCTAACATATAGCTAAAATGATGTTCAACCTATTGATTTTGCGCATGATGAAGAGAAACGCGTTCGAGACCTGGTTAACCCAAACCGCCGCGTTGACGGCTGCGTAGAAGCGGCAGACGGTCAAGACGCGCCAAACGGAGAAGGCTGATGAGCTGCCCGCGTCGCGGACGTTCGCCCACTGTGGCAGCAAGGGGGTGGTACGGCATGGGAGAGTGCTGGTCTGGTGCGTTTTTGCTGTCGCGCGGCACCTGTGGCAAGACCTTCACGGCATTGACGGGCACGCCGTTGGCACGGTTGCGTTTCAAGTCGACCTGGATGGCTTATCAAGCGTGCATGCGCACGCGGATGACGCTACATCAGTCGGCCGCGGCATGTGGGATCAGTTACCGCACTGCGTTTCTCTGGCGACATCGGTTCCTGGCCAACGCGCGCACGCCGACGGCCCTTGAGGGTATCGTGGAAATGGACGAAACCTATGTCCTGGAAAGTTGCAAAGGCAGTCGCAGCTTGCGGCAGCGGCGTAAGCGGGGCGGTGGTCGCGGGGTGCCCCGCGGTCGGAGCCAGGCGCATCGGCCGGCACTGACGGCCGTGGCCCGCGGGGGTGCCACGTACGCCCAGCAGGCGCCCGACACCACGGCGACCATGCTCCAGGAGAACATCGCGACCTGGACGACCAGCGATCGTCAGTGATGCCTACCCCAGCTATCGCGCCGCCACGCGCGAGGCGGCGCGCCATCACCAGGTGATCAATCGCCAACGCGGCGCATCGGTGCGAGACGACATGTGGCACATCAATACCGTCAATAACCGCCATAGGTTCATGAAAAAACGCCTGCATCATGACCACCGCGGCGTGTCGACCAAATACCTTGACAACGACATGCGGTGGCTACAACGACACGATTTCCATCCCGACCAAACCACCGACACGAACTTCATGATTGAGCAGGTCGGATCGGATACACATATAACAATATAAGAGCCTAAAATTTTATTCTGGTTAAAGCAACCCTATCCCGTGTCTTCTTACCGCGTTGTCGAGTTCATGCTACTCCCTGGCTCTCGGAGTAAAGCGAGCAAGTTGAACCAACTGGCCGGCGCGAACCGATGGGTGTGGAATCGAATCCTGGCGGAAACGCATGCGGCGTATCTCGCGTTCAAACACGATGGCAAGGACAAGCCGTGTCTCTCGTTCCATTCGGTCAAGGACGCGCATGGCAACATCCTGCGTCCCGGTCTAGCCGCGCGATTCGTCGCGTTGCGCAAAGACACGCCCTGGTTACAGGAACTACCATCAAACGAAGTGCGCTACGCCTTGAAGCGTCAGGCTGACGCGTGGCAACGCTTCTTCAAGGAGCCATCGGCGGGACGACCGCGATTCAAGTCGTATGGTCATGGCGATGCATTCACCATCCCGCAAAAGGTACGCATTCGTACCGACTCCAAAGGTATGACATACCTTGCGATTCCTAAAACCGGGGCATATAGACTTCAACGATCAGGCGGTCATCCGTATGCCGAGGCCAAGCCAAAGCAGGTGGTAGTCAAACGCGTCCTGAACCGATGGCGCTGCTTTGTGACCTACGACATTGGGGAAGTCGCGCTTCCAGACAACGGCCTGTCGGTTGGCGTGGACCGCAACTGTGGTCAGATCGCGACGAGTGACGGACGTTTTTACGTCATGCCTGATGCTTCCCGCTTGCACACGAAAGCGCGCCGCTATCAGCGTCGCATGGCGCGCCGCAAGAAGGGATCCAACCGGAGAGGGATTGCCAAACACCGCTACGCGAAGGCGCAGAAGAAATTGGCGATGATCCGTAGAAACTACCTGCACCATGCGACTCGTGACTTGAGCAACCGCTTTGGTACGGTGTGTATTGAAGATCTGCATGTCAAGGCAATGACAGCTTCTGCGAAAGGTACCGTAGCAAATCCCGGCGTGAACGTACGCGCCAAAGCTACACTGAACCGGTCCATCCTTGACACGGGATGGTCAATATTCGAGTGGATGCTGGCTTACAAGACGCACCGGGTGGTGCAGGTTGACGCGGCGTATACGTCGCAGACCTGTTCATCTTGTGGTCATGCAGCAAAGGCAAATCGTGTTTCGCAATCCCGCTTTCACTGCGCGCATTGTGGCTTCAAGAGCAACGCCGATATGAACGCGGCGTTGAATATCAAGGCCCTGGGGACTGGGGCATCTGGGCGGCTCAGGAGCGTAGGCGTTGGCCTCTCCGATGTGGCTTTGCGTAAGCAAGGACGCGGTACCCGTCAACGAGATATGCAAACAATTGACAGGTTCGTGCCTGTCAACTTAGGTATATAAGCCCCTATCTTTACCAAGAGTTAGCTAGCTTCGTTTCAACATGACCAATGTTCTGATACTGCACCCGGGCGCAATGGGTGCGTCACTCGGCGCTTGCCTACGCAGTAACCGACATCAAGCACTCTGGGCTTCGCAAGGCCGGTCGGAGGCTACCCGTTCGCGCGCCGAGGCGGACGAGTTCGTAGAGTTCGCAACGCTTGACGACGCGTTAGCGTCGGCTGAGGTCGTTGTCTCTATCTGCCCACCAGAATTTGCGGAGGCTACCGCGCGATCGGTCGCTGATAGGAACTTCAACGGGGTTTTCGTTGACGCGAATGCGACATCACCGATGACTGCGGGACGTATAGCTGACATCATCGGCGAGAATTTCATTGACGGTAGCGTGATTGGGCCGCCCGCCCGACAACCGAACGCGACGCGGCTCTACCTTTCCGGACCCAAAGCTGATGTCGTATGCCAACTGTTCGCTAGTACGTATGCGTCGCCGACGAACTTAGGAAAAACGCCGACTGCAGCTTCCGCACTCAAGATGTGTTATGCCGCGTACACCAAAGGCACATCTGCACTCTTAATCAACATACGGGCGCTCGCAGAAGCGAATGGCATCACCGAGCCCTTGCTCGCAGAGTGGGAAATCTCACAACCGGAACTCTTCGCGCGAAGCGAGCGCACTGGGCCGGCAGTGAGTCGCAAAGCATGGCGATTCGCAGCCGAGATGCGCGAAATTGCTCATACGTTCCATACGTACGGACTACCGGAAGATTTCCATGTGGGCGCGGCAAACCTCTACGAGCGCCTCGCCGCATTTAAGGATCAGCCGCCCACGCCCACCACTGAACTCATCGCCGATCTGCTCAGAACTTGATGACTTACTCGCCGTAAACCAACGCCCCTCGGACTGCTTTGTGAAGATCGCCCGGAAGATCCCACGGCCGATTCATCACCTGGATCATGCCTACAACGACCAAGTCTTCAACCGGATCAATCCAGAAAACGGTTCCTGCTGCTCCCCCCCCAGTTATATTCTCCTTGAGATCGTTCCGCGGTCGAAGGCGCCGTATGTACGCCAAAACCCAATCCGAACCCGAACCCCGAGAATTCACGACGCACATCGGCTTCGGGACTCTCGCCCGTAACGCCTTGTGCTTCAATCGCCTCATCCAGGTGGTCGCGACGCATATTCTCCACTGTATCCGCTTTGAGAATCCGCACTCCATCCAGCTCGCCGCCGTTTGCCACGGCACGCGCAAACGTCATGTAGTCCTGCGCCGTCGAGACCAATCCCCCACCGCCTGAGAAAAACGTTACGTCTCGATAATTGTCGAAAGCGCTCTGACCGAGCGGAATCAGATGATTCATTGAGCGACTCCAAGTGTGGTTAGGTAAGAATCGGTCGAACTTATCCGCAGGAACGGAGAAAAATGTATCCGTCATGCCTAATGGGTCGAAGATGTGCTCTTTAAGGTACACATCAAACGATTGATCTGACAGCCTCTGGACCATCAACCCCTGAACGTCAACCGCTATGCTGTAGTGCCAACGGGCGCCGGGTTCGTACATTAGTGGAATTTCGGCAGCCTTTTGGGCAAATTCCTCCAGATCCTTTGAACCGAGCAGTCGCTCATTTTGAATTCGTTGGGCAACTGGATGATCGCCGAAAACATATCCGAAACCTGCCGTATGGGTCATTAAATGACGCACTGTGATCGGTCGTTGTGGCAGGGTAGGTTCGCCGTCCGGGTTGTAGACCTTCAATTGCGCAAATTCCGGAATGTACTCCACGAGTGAATCGTCCAGTTTGAACTTGCCTTGTTCGTGCAATTGCATCATAGCAACACCAGTGATAGGCTTCGTCATCGAGTAAATTCGGAACAGATCGTCCTCTTTGAGTGGTCGCTCGTCTTCCGTACCTCGGGTACCGGCAGCTTTGGTATAAACGACTTCGCCACGATACGCAATCGAGACGACCATACCGGCGACCCGACCGTTGTCAATGTAGTCTGCCATCAGTTTGTCTACTGCGGATAAAGCTTCACTATCAAGCGCAACGCTCGTGCGGCCATCTTGCCAGATTTCCGGTGGTGGTGAAGATACATCGGCCGTTTCTATTGGTTGCGCGACGTGAGTCGTGCCGACGATCGTCAACGTCACACCTATAAACCAACCAAATAGCGTCTTTTTCACGTCACTGCCTCACCGATGAAAAATTAGAATAACCAAAATTAAACCCATGCAAAATCCGCTGCGTCGTGTCACAAGCTAGCAGCATTCAGGAACATTCATTGTGGATGATAAATTGACTGCCGTATTACGTCACGATTGGCAGAAAAGTGAGGTTCTCGCGCTATTCGAGAAACCGTTCAGCGACTTGATGTACGAGGCTCAGTCCATTCATCGCCGCTACTTTGATCCTAACAAGGTGCAACTCAGCACATTACTTAGTATCAAGACCGGCGGCTGCCCCGAAGATTGTCAGTATTGCCCGCAAAGTGTCCACTACGAGACAGGGCTCAATGCACATGGACTCATGCCAATCGAAGATGTCGTGCAGGCCGCGCGCCATGCTAAAGCCGCGGGCGCATCTCGTTTTTGCATGGGGGCCGCTTGGCGAAGTCCTACGACACGTCAGGTCAAGCAGGTCGCGAAACTCGTAAAAGCCGTGAATGAAGAAGGGCTCGAAACGTGCGTGACTCTCGGCATGCTGAGCGACGCGAAAGCGCAATGTCTTGCCGACGCCGGGTTGGCGTACTACAACCATAACCTCGACACATCGCCAGAGTACTACGGCGACATCATTACTACCCGCACGTATCAAGACCGATTGGATACGCTGGCATCTGTGCGCGATGCCGGGATCCACGTGTGCTGTGGCGGCATCGTAGGTATGGGCGAGTCAAGAGCGGACCGTGCCGGTTTATTGCAGCAACTCGCGAACCTCCCCCAACATCCTGAATCGGTTCCGATCAACATGTTAGTTCGGGTGGAAGGCACACCGCTCGGCCATAGCGAATCTATTACGGGGATTGAATTCGTGCGCACGATTTGCGTAGCCCGCATTCTTATGCCACGATCATTCGTGCGGCTCTCGGCCGGTCGAACTGAAATGACCGATGAAACGCAAACGCTCTGCTACCTCGCCGGGGCCAACTCAATCTTCTGCGGTGAACGCTTGCTTACAACGCCCAACCCAGAAAATGAGAAGGACATGCGACTCTTCGCCCAACTTGGCATTGCTGCGTTAGATATCGAACCCGAGACAACACCCCTTCGTGCTGTACTTTGACGATTTCACCCTAGGAGCCTGCGCTGTAAGAAAGCATGCGACTTGGTGAATCGTCCGGAGTCGCAGACATGCGACATCTTTGTGCGAGCATCGTCAGGCTTCAGGCCAGGGCATGGTGATCCGGCGCCTCAAAGCAGCCTGAATCGGCCTTGGACCCTAAAATCAGCCCTTGATGAGCCCCATAGTCGACGCATCCAGGTCAATCCCGGTCATGTGGCTGCAAGACATCCACGCATCCGCTTGATATTCAACGCCAGGCACACCAAGTCCCACTCGCCGCGCACGTTGTCAAGCCCACGCAGGCTGAACCGTCGAAATCCTAGTGCTTGCTTGATCCATCCGATCGGCGCCTCGACAAGCCATTTACGCTCAGCATATTGCGCACGGCCAGCCTTGGTCGCCAGCTTTTTTGCCATGCGTGCCCGCGCCGGATACTTGCGCGCGTCAACCGCGGCCTGGCGCCGGCCCTCTCGACCCAACGCCACATAGCCGTCCACCCCACGCGCCTCCAGTTCCTCGAGATCCGCCTCGTTGCAATAACCCGCATCGGCCAGCACCGTCTCCGGACGCTTGCCATGAACCGCTTGCAATGCATCCAACGGCTTGGTCAATTGCCCCTGGTCGTTAGGATTCGACGACACCTCCGCCGAGACGATCATCTGGTGCTCGCCATCCACCGCCACCTGGGCGTTGTAGCACTGTTGGAAGCCTTCCGTCGAGGTCTTCATGATGCGACTTTCCGGGTCGGTGAAATTGTCCTGCGACTTCTCCTCCGGCTCCCCATACGCACGCTTGTTGCCACGCCCACGCGTCGGGTCGCGCTCTTCGTCCCCGGGCTGCCGACCACGCGCCTCATCCGCCTCACGCGCACGCGCCTCAAGACGAGCCTTCGCTTCCCGGATCGCGTCCAACCGATCCTCGCGACGACGCAATTCAGCCGGCAACTCGTCGCCCCGAGACGCCGGACCCCAACGTTCGTCCTCCGCCTCGTCAACGGTTTGCGCCTGCTCCAGCAACAACTCGATCTCCGCCTGTAAACGACGTTCTTCCTCCTGCATGCGCGCGTAACTCATCGCCTTCCGTTTGGATGCGTTCGCACGCACCTTGGTCCCGTCAATCGCCAACTTGCCAAAGTTCGCCACGCCCAACTCGGACGCCAACCGCACCACCTCCACAAACAGCCGCTTGAAGTCCGCCAGATGACGGTGGCGGAACTCGCAGATCGTCCGATGGTTCGGAAAGTTCCCCGCCCCCAGGAACCGATACGCCACGTCTTCCTCCATCTTGCGCGCCAGACCGCGGGAGGAAAACGTGCTCGTCGCATACCCGTAGATCAGCACCTTCAACATCATGCGCGGTTCGTAGGGCGACTTGCGACGACCATCGCCTTCATACGGCGCATACAACGCACTCAAATCCAAACCGTCCACCAGATCGCTGACATGGTGCGCCAAATGACCCTCCGGCAGCCAATCCTTTAGATCCGGCGGCAACAACATACGTTGATCCGGACAATACGGGCGAAACGTCGTCGGCATCTCGAAGACTCCATGCGCTATATGTGTATTATCCCGTATTCAGTTTCTACGGCGCAGGCTCCTAGGCCAGTCGACGAGGGTAGATCAATGAAAGCGCTTCCAGAAGCCGTTGAACACTACGGGGGAACGCCGGAGTTTTCGGAACGCTCCATTCCGGCGAATCTCCTACGCTCGCATAGCACGAAAGCGGGAGTCTGGGGGAAGATCGTCGTGCTGGAAGGGCGGCTCCGCTACCGCATCCTGGAGCCGGCGTTCGAGGAAATCGAGCTATCGCCAGAGAGGCCTGGAGTCGTGGAGCCGGAAGCGTTGCACCAGGTCGCGCCGGTAGACAGCGTGCGCTTCCGGGTGAATTTCTACCGCTGACCGTCAGCGCTGCGTTTAGATATCGAACCCGAGGCAACGCCCTTCGTGCTGTACTTTGACGATATTGAAGTAGGCTATCGAAGTACAGTAGGTAGCTACGATCTTTCGGAACGCGAAATCATCGAATTCGCATCTACTTGGGATCCTCAACCGTTTCATATTGATAGAGATGCTGCCGCCGCTTCGATCTTCGGCGGACTCATTGCGTCGTCGTTGCATCTATTCGCAATTTGCACTCGATTATTCTTCGACCATGAAGACCGCATTCAGATCGTCGCCATGCTCGGTAAAGATGCGATTCGTATTCCTAATCCAGCGCGTCCGGGCGATACGCTGACCTACACCACCGAATGCATTCGAAAGAAAGCATCTTCTTCCAGAAGCGACCGCGGCGTGATCGCATTGAAGGACACTTTAGTCAATCAATGCAACAAACCTGTACTTACCCAGGAAGTCACATTGATGGTTGTGCGACGCGGCAAGTAAATCCAGATCCGGATTCCACCTGGCTTGATTGAATTTAGATCCAAGCGTTAGATGCGAGAGGCAGCCAGTCCTAAATTGAGTTCAGCAAGATGTTGGATTCAGACACCGACAAGTGCATAACTCAAAATCATCTGGACCTAGGACTAAAAAGGATGTTGGTTGTCCGTGTGGGGACACCAGCGCGATGTTCTAAGAAATGGTAAAAGTGCGTCAAGCGCAGGTCTGGTACCGATACGCTCCAAGGATTCGACCGCATAGCCGCTTACGTAACGATTAGAGTCATACAGGGCGAGGCTTAACGGTTCGATACATTTCTTTTGCAATGCCGCGGGCATACGCGCACTAGCTCGCATGAGCGACAACACGGCATCAAATCGAACTTCAGAGGCAGGGTCATGCAGAGCCCCCAGCATCGCATCAAGGCTTTGGCTTGATGGTTGTAGCAAGCCAAGCGCTTCTATGGCAACGACTCGCACATGAACTTCATCGTCTTGCAATGCACTCGCCAAGCCTTGTGTCGCGGATTTCTCGCCGATCTCGCCTAACGCGAAGGCTGCGTGTTTTCGAGCGCGTACAACGCCATGTTCAAGCACATCAAGCAAGCCAGCGACCGCCGGCCGCCCCATGTGAACCAACCCGTGCGCGGCATTACGCGCGACCGTATCATCACGCCATAACGATCCATTGTCTGAGTAACGCCGCTTTTCGCGATACGGGTTGGGATTAGTTTGCAGGGCCTTAAGTAACACCGGCAAGCTTGCCCGCCCTATGCCACCCAACTCATACCCAGCCCGAATACCTCGCCACTCATTCGCCGAGCCAAGCTCGTCAGCCATCGCATCAATAGCTTGGCTACGCTGAGAAGGCCGCAGTGTCGGTCGTCCGGCAAGCCAGTTCCACACGCTCTCCCACACTGGCGACAAATCGGGTTTAACTTTCCGGCGCGGCGCGACCCAGGCATCGCGATCGTTCGGCTTTGGCGCGCATAAGCGCGTAAACTCAAACTTGAACATGTACCGATGCAGTTCTGTCTGATTTAGCATCTTGCGGTGCCAAATATCGTAATGAATCAACACCAAACTACCCGCCTTACCGCTGATCGCCGCAGGACTGCAATAGTCTTTCGGCTGCTGGTTAAGGTGCTGGCTACCGGACATGACCCCGGTCGGGCCTTTCTTGACCGGCGTGCTTTGCGGGTAGTACATGATCATGACCCACCAAGGTCGGTGGTTGCGTACCCGCCGTACATAGCCCCAATAACTATCTTTATGAAAACCCTGTTCAGGACTGCCGGGCGGATTCGAATGCAAAGCCCGATGTGGATGCATGCTGTAGGAGTTGCCAAGGACCGTCTGCAGTGCCCCTTTTACGACAGGGTCCTCGAATAATTCGCCGAGCTCCGGCACCAGCGGTAGAAGGTTGTTGCCGAAATGACCTATTTCCCGATGAATCTCGTCAAAACGTTTGAATATCTGGCGGTGATACGAAGCGGGTAAAGAAGATTGCAACGGTACATAACCCGCCGCGATAAAGTGCCGTAACTGTTCATCGCTGAGCGGTACAGGATCCGATTTTGCGTTATGTACGCGAGCGTCAACAGGGTAAGGACGCACTAGATATTCGCCTCGCTGCAGTCAGCCATAGCACCTGCTAGCTGTGGGTTCGCTACCGCATTGCATCATGCTTTCGAATAACGGTGAAGGTCGTATCATGCAACCCGCTTAGACCGTCGCTCAATCGCCTCGCTCATATATAGGCGTCCCCAACCAGGGCTTTTGCCGACCCATGTGTCGATTTGCCAATCCAATTCCGCGACCAGCGTATCTGTTTCAGTCAATGAAAAGATCCTCGGCATATGCAAAGAGCCATGATCGTGAAAGAACGACTCGTCGCGCTGAATGAACACGTTTGATCCGTTATGCATAAGCACACGTGATGTGGGCGAAATCGAGCAAGCATGTACACAGTCTAATCAGCCGATTCAACCTTAGTCGTAGCTTGGATCAATCATCCACTCTTCAAGGTGATCAATGACATGATCCATTGATTGATAACGCAAACCCGGATCGTGCGCGACACAACTCATACATATTTCCGAAAGGTGTTTCGATACGGGAACTCCACCTAGACGCGATGCCGGCGCCTGGATTCTGCCGCTACGCACAGCGTCGAGTACGCGATTGACGGTATCGCCTTGAACCATGCGCCGAAGCGTTAGCAACTCATACAACACGGCGCCAAGGCTGTATACGTCGGATCGATGATCGACTTCGTTGCGATTGACCAATTGTTCTGGCGACATGTAGGCCGGGGTCGCATCAAGTGGCGCTTGTGCGGTTAATGTGGCATTCGCTTCCTGGGGCCTACGAATATGAGGCACATATGCCTCCGCCTTAGGTTCCTCGTTCTCGCCCCAAACCTTCGCGAGCCCCCAATCAAGTAACAACACTTCATCAAAACCGCCGATCAGAATATTTTCCGGTTTAACGTCGCGGTGGACGACACCGTGGCGATGCGCGTAATGTAGCGCATGTCCTACCTGTGAAAGGACGTTGATCAATTTCTTAAGCGAGTGTCCCTGCACATAATGAGATTTCGCCGCGGTGCATACATCCAATATTTCACGCATGGTTTCGCCATAGACCAACTTCATCGTAAAGTAGGGATGACCTTCCGCACTACGTCCTAATTCATAGGTTGGAATGGTGTTGGGATGTTGCAGCATGGCAGTGACGCGCGCCTCGCGAATAAACCGCCGCTGTTGAACCGGATCGTCGGCCAATTCGGGACGCAATTGCTTGTAGCAGATCGTGCGCACCAAATGAAGGTCTTTACACGAACTAATGATGCACGTACCACCTTTTGCTATCGTCTTGAAATAGGCGTAGCGCATCCGTGAATCGGGATGCCGAGGTAACGCGTGATCGGTATCTTCTAGCGTGACGCGCGGATACGCTGTTTCATGAGTAGGGTAGCGAGCCATCAACGTGAGCGCCTAGTAAAGTGGTCTGGCGAACGCCAAACCACAGTCGTCTGAAACAAATCGTAATACTCCATTTTGTTCCACTATTTTCCATTTATTTTCATTGGATGCCGACCTACACTTATCAACATCTTGTGGATTTATTGCAGGAGCTTCGTCTTGGCAGCTCATGAACAGAGAACGGCTGCTTTATCCCCCATGGCTCTCGTCGAACAGGCGTTCGGTAGAGCGATACAACTAACGCCTCGCGCTCGACACCGACACGAGTTGTTCGATACGGTTAGTCTCTCACCGCATTCGGCGACTCGCGCCCGCCAAAGGGGCATCACTCAGTTACAAATTGCATTGATCCTTCTGTTCGGCGAATCAACGCCTGCAAGTAAATTTGCTTCGCCACACAACACGTCTCGTGCCAATACCGAGCACAAGACATTATGTACCCGGTCATACTGGTTCAATCATTCGAGTCGACAAGTTCTGCAGCGAGCGCTCGGTGATCAATATACGCGTATCTGCGATCGTACCAACTTTTACCTCATCGTCGACACCAATCTCAAGCGAGTCGTCACGTGCGCCCATCGCATTAACCGACGCAAGAGACAATGATGACTCGAACTTTTAGCCTGTAACGCGCTCTAATCTGCATCGCTTTCCACCGTTTTTGAAAGCGGCTTCTAAAATCCGCCTGGTTATCAATTGAAAGGAATAGCGTGCGCGTCGCGATCGTCGTTTACATCTTGCTAGTCGCGTTAGTCGCGTTCAATGTCACGCAGGTATTCGACTTCTCTGGCTGGCTAGCGGTGCTGCCAACATTCGTAGCGATAGGGGCCATCGCAGCAGTTCATTACATCACCCGTTCAACGCAATCGCTTTATCTCGCATTGAGCGTGACCGGCGCAGTGAGTTTGCTGGCGGTCAGTTTCACAGCCGCAGTACCCGCTTTTTCCCTTATTGATAACGGCACCAGTTTACAGTGGACTAGCAGCCTCATTCCTCTTTTCGTCGCTGCAGTCGGTTTATACGGCGCCGGACTTTGGTTACGCGCAGCAAGCGCAAGTCAAACCGACGCATTGGATTGGCTTGCGACTTTTTTAAGCGGTCCTGGCCTACTGCTGTCTTTGTTGACGGCCTTGGTGCTTAGTTCCGGTACGTTGCTAGCGCTTGAGTGGATTGGCGAGACCTGGCCTGCCTCCCAGGCTATTACGCGACGGTTTTTAGAGCGGGGTGTGATACCGCCTGCGACGGTACTGTTTTTCTTTTGGGGCATGCTGATATTGATTGGTAAGTGGTGTAACACGCTCTATCTTCGAGCCAGCTTGCAACGCTGGCGCGGCGGACACGAGGCGGAGATCCGAACTCACGTCGATCGCATTCGCGCCCTATCAGACGATGCGACAAAACTGAACGACCGTCTATCGTTTCTCTGGCGTCGCCATGAGGAGTCGTTCACGATACCCCGCTATATAGGCTGGGTTGTACCGGTCCTGGGTTTTATAGGCACCGTGTTAGGCATCTCGTTGGCGGCGGACGGGATACGCAAATTGATTGCATCGGATTCGGGCTTAAGCGGACTGTCGACGGAACTCGGCGCTGCCATCGCGCCGCTCGGTATCGCTTTCGACACGACGTTGATCGCGCTCTCGCTTAGCGTTTTATTAATGCTCTCGCTAACCCTCGTGCAGCGTACTGAGGAACGCGCGCTCAACACGCTCGAACGCCAATTGCGCGAAAGCGTTCGTGCCTTCTAAAGAACGTCATTTAGACGAAGAAAGCAACGCGCCCATGATGGCCGTCTTTGGCGGCATGTTCGCGTTGATGTTGGTCTTTCTCCTTATCGTCAATATCTTCTCGGAAACCGCTGTCCGCGAACGTCTGCAGGACACAGCGGAAGACGGGCTATATCGCATCCAGAGCTTGACGGGCGGACATGGTTTCGTCGTGATCGTATTCCCCGGCACGCTGCGAATCGTCGAAACGAGCGAAGGGGTCGCGCGCGCGGAAATCTGCTCGCCAGGCAGCGCGTATCGCAACTACGCCGAACGCATTTATGCCGATCAGAATCAACAGTTACTATTTTTCGTGCTGGAAGGCAGCATTCCAGTGATGGCTGAGGCTCGCAATTGCCTTGCGGCCATTTGGCCGGAACGCGAAATCCGTATTGGCTGGGTGATTGCGGACAACGAATTCTTGAAGTCCGTCATGCTGGACGATATTCCACCCTACATTCGCGATTTCACGGAAAACACCGTGCCATGATCTCGGTGGCGCAACGTATTCCGAATTTCGCCGGGGTCGCCCTAGTTGACATTTTGGCAAATGGCGTAGCTGTGCTCATCATCGTGATCGTACTGAGCATCGCGAGCCGGTTCGAACAAGAGAAGGAGTACAGCGAGCGCATCCAGGAAATCTCCGCGGTCATGACGCGCGAATTTAGCACCTCGCTGGTCCTCAATCGCCTCGCTGCAGGTCCGCCAGCCATGCTGCACGACTATGAAAATTCTCCTTTGGATCGAATTTGGGATCCACGAGTTATGCCTGTTCTTGAAATTCATAAAGACGGCGTACGCGACCCTTATTCTGGCTACATTTGGAGTCGAACCGAACTGCTCCAAGAACCTAACAGTCTTGATACATTTCTAAGCAACTTCGACGAACTCCAGCGCACCTCGGTACGAGGCGATTTTTACGACATTGGCGCCTTCTATTTACTCATGTCCATCCTCAAGGATCACGACATTACGATCGCGCATTGGCATTTCATAGGCGCAAGCGGAGACGGTCAAATGGCGAGTTTAGCCAACTGCCCGCCAGGCATGAGCGCAGAAGATTGCACAGGCATCGCCGCTGGGGAACAATCGCAATCGGTCGCCGATGTCTACGAGTCGCTTACCAATGGCGACGGACAGGGCGAGCAGGACACAGGTACAGAGTGGCCCCCTGGGGACTCAGAATGGCGCGACCAGGATGACATAGGCAGTCTCAATGCGGTCAAGTCGCTACCTCAAGGCGCTCAATTAGGACCAGGTACTGGTCTAGATAACGCAAGCTTCCCCGATGTGCGCGCGACGCGCAACCGTATGCTTGGTCGAGGTTCGGACGGTGCAGGAGTCGGAGGCAGCCAAGGCGTGTCGATTCGACTAGCGGACCCTACTCTACAGGCTATGCCCATGACTGGCATTGAACTGAGAGCGCTTCAACAAAAACCTGAGATGTTTCTAGTAGCGCTCATGGCGTTCCTGGACAGTGTGCAGAAACTATACGATCAAAACGCGCCGCCCACTGAACTGTTACAACAATTCATAGAGGTTTTCACACGCTATCTGGAGGCGCCGCCAGTCCTATCCGACGCACAAATGACGGCTATTGAAGACTTGGCTATGTCGCTTGCGCTGGTGGGCAATCAAACTCAGGCAACCGGGCAATCGGAGCCTTTGCTTGTTACTCCTATGCCCATATCGGCCCATGCAGAGGCGTATATGCGCGTCGCTGTAAATCGATTACTTATTGATGCTGAAATCCAATCGAATCATGACATACAACTTGAGGCTGTCCCTGCCGAAGGGAAACTACGCTTCAATCTACAGGCCTATCCGGATATATGGCGCGGCGTACAAGTCACACTGGATCGCAACGCGGCGCTATTGATGTCTCCACATCAATCCGATCCGGCAACCCCTAAGTGGCGTGCAGTGGCTTACCTATCGCCGCAACAAGACGATTTCGTGGTAGGTTTCGTGCACAGTACTTACGACGAGGACGGTTTTGTCGAAATTGTGGCGGAAACCAATGAAAGTCTCGTCGACACCATGCGCCTCTTACCCCAATGGGAGCGCAATCCATTCAGCATTCAATCCTGGATGACTTTGCTATACATGGCCGCGGGACTGGCATTGATCACCTTGTTATTTTTCTGGCGCCCAGGTACACGCCTAAGGCAATGAAATGGCGCTTACAACTCGGCTTGCTGATCGCTCTGCTTGTTGTAGGGGTCGTGATCACATTACTAAATGTCAATCGGGCTGACACCGATACGGTGACCGTACCGCTTGGTATTCAGGCAGCCACCTCAACGCGAGCACAACACCTTGATCAAGCTACGATTGCAGCGTATGAGCGCGGCCAATTTTCTAATGAACTAAGGCTACGCCTCAACAAGCCTCGCCGCAGTATCGAGCTAAGTAGCTTCATTGTCGATGCCTGCGAAGTCAAGCAACGGGAGTGGGAACAGTTCGTCGAATGGACAACTGCGCAACCTGACTTCAGCGAAAGCGGAAAGAATGCATGGCTATCTTCAGCTTCAACCGGCCATCGCATCGCCGGCAGGCTCACTTCGCCTGCTAGTGGCGTGAATTTCCAAGGAGCAAGCGCTTATTGCAGCGCAGCCGGTGGTAGGTTGCCATTCGCAGAGGAATTCGAAGCCATGGCGAGTGGCGACTCGAACACCATGTATCCATGGGGCGATGCATTCCACGACTCGGCGTGGCCTTACAACAGCGCGGAACGCAACGCTGCCCAAGCGTGCGCTGCCCACCCAACGACCTCGACCGCCACCGGCATTCATGATCTGGCAAACAATGCGATGGAATGGGGACAAGGACCAATGTTCTCAGAAGCTTTGATTTTTCAACCGAGCATCCACGGCGCGCCCGCGGCGCGGCGCACTCATCGCGAGCTATACGCGCTCAATGCCGCTTGGCTACTTGGCGATCCGACATTGAAATCCCATCACTTAGGGTTTCGATGCGTGTACGGCAAACATCCACTGATTTTGCCGTGGCGGCGGCGGGTCCAAGACGTTATCACCGTACCCGGTGGCACGTACGAAGTGGGCTTGCCAGCTGAATCACACTTGCCTCTCTTTCTCGCGAATATGCCACTGGTACGAGGCGTTAGATTACGCGATTTAATTCGAGAAGATGCCATGGCACCCAAGCAGCTCGCCGTTGACCGGTGCGAAGTAAGTCGAGAGGCATATGCCAAGTTCCTGGGCGACCCGTTGGTGCAGATGGGGATGTTCGGCAATGAAAAAGAACCGGCCGACATTGACTATACACCACTCAATTGGGAAATGCAGCTAGAAAATGCCAATCTGCCGGTTCACGGCGTACATTGGTGGGCGGCGGATGCCTATGCCAGGTGGTCTGGGGGACGCCTACCTACCGTCGAAGAGTGGCGGCAACTTGCAGCAGGATCGTCGGGTTTGATTTATCCATGGGGGACTATGTACAAGACAGCAGCGGCACAAACCGGGGACAATGCATCATCCAAGCTGGGTGTTTGCGGCTCAAGCAACGATGACACCACTCTTTCCGGCGTAAACGACCTTGGCGGCAATCTATCAGAATGGACCCGTTCGCTGAGCGCGCAAGATTCGCGTCTATTGATGTGGGTGCAAGGAGGGAATTGGCTACTGCCCGGTGTTGAGACCGCGAAGTCCTTATTCGGCCGCGCCGTGCCTATGAATCATCGCTCCAGGTCAATTGGTTTGCGTGTCGTGTACGACTGACCGCACGGTGTGCGTAAACTGTCCTTGATATGTTGGTACGGTATGGGAATAACATTAGTTTGCATACATCCTTCTACTAATGAGTGTGTAGCATGTCTTGCATTCATCTTGTACGGTGAAGTTCGGTCGTTCTTTAGCAGTGTGCCGGGTCGCGGCATGGATCGTATGCACTTTATATATCCCCGTACTTGCCTCAATCCCAGCCCTTTCGGAACGAGCGCCAGAAACCTTGCTTGATTCGCTACGAACGCGCGTCAATATGGGCGAGTATCAGTTCGTCGCCGATGAAGCGACTCGCCAAATAGAGCACATTAGAACAAACAGGGGCAACTTTGATGCGGGATTAGCCGACCCATACCTCCTGCTCGGCGAGGCGCAGATGGGGTTGGGTGAGCCTGAAAATGCCGCTGAATCATTCACCATGGCATTGCATGTCACGAGAATGAGTGAGGGCTTGAATTCGACCGGGCAGATCGTTGCGCTATATCGGGTGAGCGACGCCTTGGTTGAGTTAGGCGACTACCAGCAAGCCAACGAAGCGCAAGAACGCGCATACGCCATCATGCGAAACCATCTAGGCGTCGCCAATCCTCAACTTCTACCGAGCATGCTCCATCTCATCAAATGGTATGAGTCCAATCGACGCTACCGCGCGGCCAAGATTCTGTACATAGATGCCATGCGGCTGGCCAGCCAGGTCATTCCATCACATGACGTTCGCCGCGTTGAATTAGCCCGCGCTTATGCCCAGGGTATGCAAAACACCGTTTTCCCACCAATGCATGCCGTAACACGTTTTCGCGCATTCGATATTGAGGTGCCCGGATACGAAGCCCTACCGGGCACAAGGCCGCCGAGCTCGTACTCGTTAGGACGACGGGCACTCGAAGATGTCGTGAATTTCGTCAAGACCCACGCACCCGACGACCCTGAAATGATTGCCACAGCCAAACTGAATCTTGCCGATTGGCATCAGCTGTTTGGCAAAGAATCACAGGCTACAAGGATGTATCGAACAATCTGGCACGAACTCGATTCGATTACTGAAGTACGAGCGCGAATGTTCGATCGACCGAAATTACTTTATATTCGATTACCGCAAATCAGTGAAAAAACTAGCGATACAAGCACCGGTGTCGTAGAGTTACTGCTTACGGTATCCTACCGAGGCACAGTCACTGGCAGAATCAGTCAGATAGTTGAACCGCCAAACAATCGCATTGAGTTTCGAGCACGCGTTGCCGCACGCGAAGCGCGATTTCGGCCTGCCATGAGAGACGGAAAAACAGTCACGACCCACGATTTCTTATTGACTCACCGTTATCCGTTGATGCAATAGCTCGGTCCAGATCTGCGAAGGATGACGCGCACTAAAGTCGTGAAAAATCGAAACTTTCTACTTTGCCGTCTCTCACCCAGCGATGCTGACCTTTCGGGTCATACTTAATCAACGTGTCAACTGGCTGACCTCATGGATGAAGTTACTTTGATTGTCCTGTATCTCGTTGACCCTGATTCAGGACATTGGATGGTGAAGCAGCGGTCAGCCAACTAATGTAAATATGCGCTGTGCCATTCGGAGGCCTGAAGCTGTCAATAATGTACGCACTGGGCATTTTGAGACATGTTGTGCCACAGAAAAACCGGATCATGCCGAGCGCATGGGCAATCATGTAAGCCCTTCTCATAGCAGATAAGTTCAATATGCGCCCGGGGGCAGGATGTTGAACATGAACACGGCACCAGAAGCTGGTCGTTTACCGCGCACATGGTTACCTCGCCGCGCAAACCGCCTTCCAAACTGGCGAAGCGACTCAACGTCAACTAACTCATCAAGGGGTGCCAGCGGTCATCCAACCGTCAAGCTCGGCGTACGCTCTTCTTCTGCCAATAATCTCATTTCGACCACGATCTGTAGACGCTAACAATTGAATGCACCTTGTCAACTTGGCGAGGCTATCAAAACACTCTATGAACGCCTTACCTGTGTACGACCAATCAACGAAAGTAGGGGTTTGAGAGGCGCCTGTATAAATGGGTGAAGAGCATACGATCATAGGTAATCATCCAAAGAGAGTGACGAAAGCAACAGCAGGACTTAGTAGAATTTAATTACAAGAGCTGCTATGAGCTAAGTCGCAGAGCGGGCATCGTGGGTACGGATGAAATTCAGCTTAGGGTCAATTTCTGGCTACGGGTGCTGAAAATATACGCGAGGTACCAAAACAAAATGTCTGCTTTCCGTCTAAGCCGCTGTCGCTATTGATTCACGCGTTTAGGAGAGTCGTCGTCATGCGTAAATGTGTAGGTATTTTCCTGTCTTCCGTTCTGACGCTGTTTCAGGCTTATGCAGTCGCTGACGAAACAATCACTGACAAAAGCGATGCAGCTGACTTCAAGCCTCACTTTTTCACGTCACTAGGGTTTTCGTTTTGGGGCAACTTCAACGATGGCGCTTCAATTCCCTCGGGTCAAGCGGCAATTCCGAACGGGGGTTCGCCCACGGTAGCGATTGATACTGCGGGGGAAGTTAGATTATGGCTCTTATGTAATGAAATGTTGATTCGAGCTAACATACGACTAAAATTATGTTCAACTTATTGATCTTGTTCATGATGGAAAGAAAAGCGTTCGAGACCTGGTTAACCCAAACCGCCGCGTTGACCGCTGCGCAGAAGCGGAAGGTGGTCAAGACACTCCAAACGGAGAAGGCTGATGAGCTGCCCGCGGCGGTGCAGGCGCGGGAAGCGGCGCTGCTCGCGTCGCGGACATGCATCCACTGTGGCAGCAAAGGGGTGGTGCGGCATGGGAAGAGCGCTGGCCTGGGCGGTTTCGCTGCCGTGCGGCACCCTGTGGCAAGACCTTCACGGCATTGACGGGCACGCCGTTGGCGCGGTTGCGTTTCAAGTCGACCTGGATGGCTTATCAAGCGTGCATGCGCAAGCGAATGACGCTACATCAGTCGGCCGCGGCATGCAAGATCAGTTACCGCACCGCATTTCTCTGGCGACATCGGTTCCTGGCCAACGCGCGCGCGCCGACGGCCCTTGAGGGTATCGTGGAAATGGACGAAACCTATTTCCTGGAAAGTTGCAAAGGCAGTCGCAGCTTGCGGCAACGCCGTAAGCCGCGGAAGCGGGGCGGTGGTCGCGGGGTACCCCGCGGTCGGAGCCCGGCGCATCGGCCGGTGCTGACGGCCGTGGCCCGCGGAGGCGCCACGTACGCCCAGCAGGTGCCCGACACCACGGCGATGACGCTCCAGGCGAACGTCGCAACCTGGACGGCCAAGGACGCGGTGATCGTCAGCGACGCCCACCCCAGCTATCGCGCCGCCACGCGCGAGACCGCGCGCCATCACCAGGTGATCAACCGCCAACGCGGCGAATCGATGCGGGACGACGTGTGGCACATCAATACCGTCAATAACCGTCATATGTTCATGAAGAAACGCCTGAATCACGACTGCCGCGGCGTGTCGACCAAATACCTTGACAACTACATGCGGTGGCTACAGCTACACGACTTCCATCCCGATAAAACCACCGAAACGAACTTCATTGTCGAGCAGGTCGGACCGGATACACATATAACAACATAAGAGCCTAGATTATCTAGCGGTATTGGCATGCAACCAACACCACGATGGTCCATTAGCTTTATGCTAAGTGATCTTCCCCGACCAAGTTTTACTTTGCAGCCGCCGGCAGCGGAGGGTGCTTCGAACACTGTCATTGAAGCTAAAACCCTAGGTTGGAATGCCAAGTTGGCAGTAGATTATTTGATGCCTTTGGGTAATTCCGGTTTGAAGTTGGCTACTCAAGCCGGTTTTTCACAATCGAAAATAAAAGTTGTGACTAAAGGGGTATCAACTGACCCGAACATCACGATTGATTCGCTGCCAGTGCGTGTATCCAATTCGTGGCGAGACCCTTTTCTCGGCGTTGGATTACGTATTCCTACTCAGTTCATGAGTAGTCAGATGGAAGTGTCAATTATGTTCGCTCATATTTTCACTGATGAAAAAAGCGTGGATCAATCTATGAGTGCCCAGCTAATCTATAATTTTCGGTAACCTCCCGCGCATTTGATAGTTAGCTAAAGGCCAGACGCTATCCCAAGTAAGAGCGCGAATTGACCAACTAGACAAAGGGACGACTTAACGCTACACGACAAATACAACGCTGGACATGCACCTGGATGTCCACAAGACTCAAAGCCCCTACACGCTGCATTATCTAACTCAGCGCCGTCAGCTTGTCGAAAAATCCTTAGATATCTCGATTTGACGAAAGCCCAAAAATCATGTGCTATTGGATTTCAATGGGCTATTAAAGAGGTAGGGTATCCCCAGCTAGCGCGATTCTGTACCTTCGCTATATAATTAAATTGATCAAGGGATTTGATTAAGAAACTTAACGCAGTACACGACACAAATCGTCACATAGAGGGCGAGAATTACTTATTAACCGTTGTGCAGACTTTCTGACGAGATTTCGGAACCAAGCCTGAGCAGCCCAATAAACATAAATACGAGGTGTCATTATGACAACTGCTATTACTACTTTTCTTTCTTCGTTACGATTTGGCGAGTCCCAATTCCAGGACAATCTCGCCATGGTCCCCGTTTTTTCCGATCAAACCATCACTCAAAAGTATATTACACTTGAGGAAGGCATAGCATCTTCTCTTCTTAATGTTGAGGAGCTTGAAGGTGGTGCAAGTGTAAACGACATTTTGCTTCGGAATAAATCAAATGAATTCGCACTTTTATTTGAAGGCGAAGAACTCCTCGGTGCAATGCAAAACCGCATCTTAGATGTCTCAATCCTCGTCAAACCTAACACAAAACAGATCCTACCCGTGGCGTGTGTTGAAGCAGGGCGATGGCACTACGAAAATCGCGAGGAGGATCTCGACGACAATCATGGAGACATATCCGAGAGGGATGACACAGATGACACAATAGTGTTAATGAATCCCGCGCCGCGTCAAAGTAATGTTGATAAGGACGAGCAAAGCAAAAGACAAAGATTTTCAGTAGCGAATAGGGTGCATTACGCGCGCGGCCGTGCTCTGCAAAGTGATGCCGTGTCTTCTAATCTTTCAACCAGGCGCGAGTTCCGCGGTAACCAATCAGCTGTTTGGTCGGATATTAGCAACAAATCGCGACGCATGGATACAACATCTAAAACGTCAGCTTCTGATGCAATGTACGTTTCGGCCGATACAACCATGCGAAAGTATGTGAAATATTTCAAACATTCAAAGAAGCAGATTGGCTCAGTTTTCCTGGTTGATGGGGCCGTTGCCGGAGTTGAGATATTTGCGAACGGAAAAACACATCGCCGAATGCTACCAAGGTTAATTCGAAGTTATGCACTTGATGCGATTGACTCAATTCGTGGCAAGACACGTCCTAAATATCATCCAGCCAAAGTAAATTCGGTGACGAAGGCAAAAAGATTCATCGAACAACTTCAAGGATCCTGGGTGAAAGAATTTGATGGTGTGTGCTTAGGAAAGAACGTTCGCTTCCAAGATCAAGAACTAACTGGTGGTGCACTCGTTCACAATGATCAGGTTCTTCATATCAGCGCGTTGGTAAACGATAGAAACTAACTAATCAGTGCCTGAAAGCTCGTCGGAAGCCGTAAAACCATATGGCTTCACGGCTTCCGACAATAGTAGACTTTTAAGGCATTTCTTTAGAACCTTCTATTTTCAATACGTTTCAATCGCACCCAAGATGAAGCTAAATGAAGGTTTGGTTAGGGCAATTTACACTAACAGTTGGAACTCTAGCTATCTATTTTCCTACGTTGACGTAAGGCGCCAATGCCAGCCTACTGGGGATGGCGAACTCACCGGCTTCGGCATTCGCGTCTGGAAATCAAGCAGGAAAAACTACGTACTCCAGACGCGCATTAACGGCAAGCTGCGCTGACTTACCATTGACCGGCACGGAACCCCTCACCGTTGACCAAGCCAGGCGAATGCCCTAGAGATCCTGGTACCGGCCAGAAAAGGGCATCAATTCCCGCGAGAACCATGCGAGGTTGAAGCAGAACCGGTCGTGAGCGGCTTCGGGAAACGGTTTCTCGAAGACTACGCCCCGGATCACTGTAAGCCGAAGACCCGGGTGGAATACCGTCGATGGTCGAACTTTTCATTGACTTGGTGATCGGGTCGCTCAAACAATCTCCACATCATCCGCGGGTTCCTAGTGGTCCATGGGCCAAACGTATTGATTGATCCTGACCTTTCGATCAGTGGTCAGACTGATCTCAATCACGTTGTTGACGGGCTCGTCACCAGCCAACTGATCCAAGGCGAGCTCGAACAACACCTTCTGAACCTGCAGGTTCATGAGGCCAGGTACGACATTCAGGCAGATAAGGCCGGCATGAACATTCTCTCGGCCAACGAGCGATGTGAAGTCCGTCGTATTGTTGGTGACGAGCACATAGCCGTTTTCAACAGCGCGTTGAACGATGGCCCAATCCTTCTTCGATCGAAGACCGAGCCAAGTGACGTGCGTCGACAAGAAGAAACCTCGGTTCCGTGCGATTGCGACAAGATCAGGGCTCAGGCACTCGTCAATCAGAAACTTCACGAGGCCTGCAACAACTTGTCGAGCTCAACCTTTTTTGAGACGCGCTGCTTGGCTTTCCGCCACTCCGGATGATGGCGTGGACGACCGCGACGAGGGTACGCCTCGGCGTAGATTGCGGCGGCAGTCACCTGCACTTCGGTCAGCGTCGGGTACGCTGTAAGAATCACAGCAACTTGGTCTCCATTGGCCAGCATTTCGGCAATGTCGTGAACGACGATCCGCGTGCCCTTGAAGCACGACGCGCCGCCCAGAATGTCCTTGTCGCTCACGATCATTTTTCTGGCCTTCTCCAGCGATGTAATGCCTCGCATCACATCGTTCTTCATTGGGCGTACGTTGACAGAAACGGCGTCCTCTCGAACCGTCCTCGCCGCAGGATCGTCAAGGATGTGGCGTACAAGCCGCCGCCGGCCCTCCAAGGTCAAGATTTCGGTCGTCTCATAGGCGAGCTTCAGACCGACCAGCGCGTGTTTCAAAATCACCCGCGCGCCTTTACGGCTCTTCACGGAATCACCCAACAGACCTGCATCAATGATCCGATGCACCTGCTTCAGCGGCACTCCCGTCACACATGCTGCTTCATTCGCCGACAGTACTGACTCTTCGGATCTCATCTTTATAATCCTTCCTCCTATCTGGAAGGATTATAAGCGATTCCGGTGAGCATTTTCAATCTCAAAGGTCCGAAGCCGACCATTCATTCGAAGGTTGAGGTCCGTTAATCACACCTCCCGCCGGTTCCAAACAAGGAATACCGCACCGAGTAGAGTCAACAGCACGATGCTTTTGTGGAGGTGCCAAGTGTGGAAGTTCACCTCGTCATTGAACCCGGCATAGCCTGCGGTGTCGGGTCGCTGTCATAGGTGCTGATCACGCGGGAGTCTTGCAGATTTTGGCCGCTCTAGAGACCGAGACCTCGGTCAGGCTTGTCCTCACAGAGAACGTCAAGAGGATTGCGGGCGGGCATCGTCGACATCTGCGTCGGGCTATCAGCTGGTTGGTTGCCGGACACGGAACGGGAGGTGAGCCGAAAGAACACGCCGGCCGCGCGGCACTGCTGTGCCAAGCGCGCCGCCGCGTCATCATCCGAGCTCGAACGAAACGGCAGATTGGGCGGCTGACCGATCCCTAGATCCTGATCAACGACGACGGCGGGCCAATATCGCGGGTAGTGGGGGTGCCAAGTGTCAGCCTCTTTACGCATCTGCGGCGCACCGACCCGGACACGACCAGATGTGACTGACCGAGCTTGATTTCAAGTGGTACCCATGTGATCCCAAGAGGCAAAAACGTGCGCCTGGAGCGGCGGGAATTTTGGGTAAGTTATTGATAACTGGTGATAATTTTGATCTCGGAGACTGCAATCACCGAGACCAATACTTGATCGAAATCCCGGTCTGATCTGCCATAATTCACTGATTTATCATAATAATTTCGCCGTACGACCGGTCTCCGCAAGATGAACCTCCAGCTGTTTGACAGGCACTGCGGCATGTCAAAGGTGATCCGCTTCTCAGTGCCGAACAGCGCAACCGCCACCCGCCACAGTATTCCATCCCGGCAAAGCCCAAGGCCGCGAAGCAGGTCGCTGGATTCCAGGATATTCGATCCCGCCTCGTCGCGCTGGCTGATCCAGTCATGGTGTCAACCGGGTCAATCTCTTCTTAATCCGTGATGCCGGCGATTGGCCCCCACTCGCGCAACATCCTCAGCTTGTCCTCACATCGAACGTGATGTTCAAATGTCGTCCGTATCAACAACGCGAAAATAAACAGCCCACCAAATCCGTAATACGCTAAAACATGGAGCCGCAGGTTGCCAACACGCATTGAAATGTAATTGGGGCGCACCGTTGACTTGGATCGTACATCGTTTCAAGGGGCATGCAAGATGTACGCTACAACAGCGATGCTCACTTTTACATCGCATGACGACCATCTACACTGTGAATGTGGGCGAGTTAACCCGCATGTCGTGAAAAACTAAAAGCAGCTTGGCTACTAAGGGACTACTACTACTTTGAGTGTCTCTTCCGTCAAACACTTGAATTTTTCTACCTTTCAGTCGTTATATGATGTTCTTAACTCGAAATTGTGAGAGGTTCTGTTAGTCTCACTGGAAGGACAAAACACTTAACATTCGTGACCATAGGCTCCACTTAGCCAATTCGAACAACCGTACTCTTAACGTCAGGGTTTTTATTTCGGCCCTTTTACTTAATATTTACAACCGGATCGTAACAATATGTAACGGTGGTTCCGATTCGCGCCTCACAACCATTGTCCTAGGGAAGGGTTACAAATGAACTCACTACGAACGTTCTGGTTGAACGTCTTATTGATGGTGCTCGTGTTAAGTACCCCTTGGGCGGTTGCCCAGGAAGAGGAGAGCTCGGATACGAGTACCGAAGAAACTGTCGACACTTTGGTTGACCCCGCTGAAGAAACTACAGAAACCGCTTCCGAAGAGGCGATGGAAGAGCTGGTAGTCACAGGGTCTCGTCTAAAACGGTCCACATTTGAGAGTATTTCACCACTGCAGATCATCAATGCAGAAATATCACGCGAGGCAGGCTTAGTGGATGCCGCTGAGATCATTCAAACATCTACCACATCCGCGGATGTACAAATTGACCTTACGTTCTCTGGCTTTGTTTTAGACAATGGTCCTGGAGCATCAACGGCGAACCTCCGCGGATTTGGTTCTGACCGAACCCTCATCCTTCTCAATGGACGCCGGATGGCACCTGCTGGCGTGCAAGGGGCTCCAAGCAATCCAGATCTCAATTTAATCCCAGGTTCTCTGGTTGCTCAATATGACCTCCTCTTAGACGGTGCATCGACCGTATACGGCTCCGATGCCATTGCAGGTGTTATCAACGTCATCTTGCGCAAGGACTTTAACGGCTTCGAAGTAAGAGGTACAACGGACAATACGGAGGCATTCGGACCCTCAAGTTCTGATTTATCCGTGACTTGGGGAAAGAATTTCGGTCGTGGCTTTATCGGTGCTGCTGCTACCGTTCGGCGTAACCCGCTAGTTAGATTCGAGGACGCGCCGTTTACTCGCGAGTGCGAGAAACATTACGAAATTGATGAAAATGGCATGATCCGAACTGATGATGTGTTTTTCATGGCTACTTATGGGGTTGACGCTACGCCGTGTCGAGGCGGTAGTAGTACCAACATTATGTACGGATTGCCCCAAGGCATTGGGACACTCTACTATACGCCGGGACAATCGAACGGAGGGTGGGGGGATTTTTCCGAATCGCACTACTTTGCCGGAGGTCGTGTGCATTGGTTTGATGCCGATGGCGACGGATTAAACGATGTAGATTTCAAAGACTACTGGGCTAATATAAATAATCAATATCGTACGCTTTACAACGAATTCGAGCAAGACAGCTTGATGGCGTATGGGGAATATGCGTTTGAAGGCGACCTGAATGCGACTGCGTTCTTCGAAGCGCTACATGTTGATCGTACGACATTCGCTCAAACTCAAACGCCGCCGTTATTTCCAGTCGTACATCCGTTTTATCCATTTAACCCTTGCAATCCACTTGGTCAAGGGACCGATTGCGGTCTAGCGCGCGATCAATTTTTCAATAATCCAACAGTTGTTGCTACATTTGAAGAAGCCTTCGGTTGTACCGTTAATACCGGTGGGACTTGCGACCAGACGAGTGGGCCCATAGGTCCGATTCCAGTCGGTTTAGTCGTCCGCGTTGATGGCGACCGCAATATGACGCTAGCTGAAGTGACTCAAACCCGTTGGGTGGCCGGTATTAACGCCGATTTGCCTTTCTTGGACGAGGCTTGGGGACTCAGTAATTGGGCGGGCGAGTTCAGCGTAGCCTATACGAGTAGCGTTGGCGTAGCGGAAACTGGCGGTATTCGCGAAGACCGACTTGATTTAGCAATCGGCGCAATGTCTCAATTGGGAATTCCTTGCTCAGCAGACGGCGCGAGGCCAGGTGATCTTGAGCCAGATACCGCGCCAGGTTGCGTACCGGTAAACCTGTTTGCCCCAAGCTTGTGGGATCCGTCTCTTCGAGGGGGTAAATTCGCCACCGAAGCCGAATGGGATTATTTGTACGACCTACGAAAATTCGACACTCGCGTATCTCAACGCTTGATGAATATCTATCTTACGGGGGATGCGTTCGCATTGCCTTTTGGCCGGGCTGTGGCAGGCATTGGCTTTGATCACCGCGTTGATAAGATCAATTCCATTCCAAACGCGGCTGCCGCTAAAGGGTTGATGTGGGGTTACACTGCAGACCAAGGCGCAATCGGCGAAAAAACAACGCGTGAAGCGTACCTTGAGCTTGAATTGCCGTTGCTAGCAAATGTGGCGTTGGCCCACGAACTTACACTCAATGTCTCGGGTCGATCCACGACCGATGAGTACTACGGCACGCAAGGAACATACTCAGCCAAGCTAGGGTATCGTCCTGTCAACTGGTTGCTGCTCCGCTCAACGAGAGGTACTTCGTACCGATCACCTAACTTGCGCGATTTATTCCTGCTCCAGCAAACCGGTTTTCTTAACGTTACCGATCCGTGCGTAACGCCTGAGGATGCGTTCGACGAAGCAACCGGAGAATACATCGCTTCCCTTGACCGTCGAGAGCAGATTGTTCTTAAAAACTGCGAACTTAATGGCGTTGATCCGCGAAATTTTTTAAATGGCGGATTTGGTTCGTACAACATTGAAGTAGGCTCAGGCGGTTCGCTTGAATTGGATCCCGAAACGTCCAATTCATTTTCCGGCGGTATTGTTTTTGAACAACCATGGACAACCGCCTTTGATCTCAATGTAGGAATAACCTACTATGTCATTGATGTGGATGACACCATCATTGAGCCGTCTCTCTATTATATCGTAGATGACTGTTATGAGTCGCCAACTAGCACTAGTCCGTTTTGTAGTCGCATTCACCGTAACAGCGACCCTGACGACCCAGAGATTGAATTTGTAGACCGGGGATTCATCAATCGCGATAACGAAAGCGTTCGTGGTATTGATTACAACATCTTATTTAACGAAACCTGGACTGTGTTCGACCGGCCGTTCGAATTAGAAGTTGATCTTACTTCGCACCGGTTAATTGAGCGCTCAACACTATTCATCAACCCGTTAGGTACGGACGATATACAAGAATATGCTAGTGAATGGGGATTTCCCCAATGGCGGCACTCAGCTAGATTAACACTCTCGTTTGCCGACTTCCGAATTACTTATAGTCCTCGGTATATAGGGCATAACCGCAACGACCCAGATAACGTTGATGAATTCGAAGAAGCTATTGACGGCTCTGCAGACACTTGCTTAGGCCCACCTAACGATGTTCTATGTCGCGATGTGGACTTCTCGGACGAGTACGTCAATCATACGATTGGCGTGACGTATGCAAAGTACAACTGGAATGTTGTTTTCGCCATTCAAAATCTAACCGATGAAGCGCCGCCGATGGTTGATGTAACGGAAGTCTTTTCGCGAAGCAATCGACCGTTGGGAATCGGCTATGATTTGCTGGGACGCACTATATTCCTGAGTGCACTATATCGGTTTGGTGACAATTAGTCAATAGAGATACCGAATGTATATTTTGGCGTCGCGTCCGCCGTGGATGCGACGTTTCCTTGAATGAGCACCATGAAATCCTCAGCATTACTCAGCATTACTCAGCATTACTCAGCATTACTCGTATGTTGCGCGATCTTTGTTTTATCCTCCGTGACCGCCAAAGAGCCTTTGCCGATTGAAGCATGGATCAACACCGATGTCCTTAGCGCTAGCCTTTCACACGACGGTACCTACCTCGGTGTCTTACGAACAGACAAAGAGCGCGATGGACATCACGCTATCTGGGTCTATAGCTTTGATGCCGACGACAATCTAGTTCTACACCGCCGAATCAACTCGAAGAATATGCGTATCGACAGATTCACATGGCTGAGCGATGCACATTTCATCATGGGCTTGCGCATGCAGGTTCGTAACCGAATTGACGGCTTCAACCAGGGCGTCTACAAGGGTAGAGTCCAAATCGTCAACGTAACAGAAGGGGAATTTGATGAACTTCGCATAGAAAACCCAGGGATAGTGCATCTGTTACCCAGGGAACCTAACAAGATCATTATCTCAGAGAATAGAGCAAGAAGCAGCCGCCAAGGGCGGCGACTTATCGGTGCTGGTTCAATTTTTTCCAGCTACTATGGGTACGACCTATTGACTAAGCGGAAGAAACTGTTGCTAAAAGGGAATGTGGCAATGCAGTTTGTGCGCTTTGATATTGACGGCCTTCCGGAACTTGCTATCGGATTCGATCAGAGCACGCTGGAACAGGTCTTTAAGTATCAACCATACCCTGACGAGCCTGCATGGATTGAATTCAGACGATCGCATATTGAGGACTTCGAACAGTTTATACCTGTTGGTCGGGATCCCAGTCAACCTCACCACGAATATGTAATCGCCCACAACGGACGTGACAAACGGGCTCTCTGGTCCTACGACAAGAAAAATCGAAAATTTAGTGAGCTCGTCTACGGTCGTAAAGATGTGGATGTCTACGGAACGCTGAACCACTCTAACGATCTTGAGCACTTCGGCAAAGTTGTTGCGGTCGTCGCGAGAAAGGATCGTATTGATTATGAATTTTTTCCGGAATATGCAACGGAAGGAGCCATTCACGCACAATTTGCCAGCTTAATTGACCACGCGTTTACACCCCGCGTGATAAGCGTGAGCCGAGACGATCAAACGATGGTCATTCGAAATACGGGACCTAAGGCAGCGCGGAGTTTTTACGTGTTCCGGAGAGGCAAGTTTAGCTATTTAGGTACGACATTCCCTGATGTATCAAGTGATGATCTATCGGAAGTGACGTATATCGAATATCCGGCTAGAGACGGATTGATGATTCCAGGTTATATAACCACGCCTGTACATGGCGAGCCACCTTATCCGCTTATTGTGATGCCTCACGGCGGACCGTTCGTTTCTGAAACAATTGGATTTGATCCCTGGGCACAGTTATTGGCAAATCACGGTTACATGGTCCTTCAACCACAATATCGAGGATCTCACAACTATGGGTTGGAGTTCTACCAAACGGCGTTCATGGAAGGAAGCGAAGCAGGATTTGCGATGCAGGACGACAAGGACGATGGTGCCCTGTATCTAATCAAGAAAGAGCTGGTTGACCCTGATCGCGTAGCTATGTTCGGGTGGTCGTACGGTGGATATGCAGCACTGACCGCAGCAATGCGGACGCCGCAGATTTATCAGTGCACGGTTGCAGGTGCTGCTGTGTCGGATCCCATTATGCAAGTTAATTACTATCGTGATGAAATGGACGGAAGGGGCGAAATAGAGCAGTTGAACACTTGGACTGGCGCATTTTCACCGTTCCGAGAAGTCGCTAAAGTCAACGTGCCTTTATTCATCATTCACGGGGACAACGATCAACGGGTACCTGTCGACCACAGTCGCAAGCTCATCAAGAAACTTAAGAACCTCAATATTGAGCACAAGTATCTTGAAATTGAGGGGATTGATCACTTTTCGAATACGTTACACCGGTCGCACCTTAAAAAGTTCTATACCGCACTGATTGATTATCTGCAAGAGGATTGCGGTCCGAACGGTCTGTAAATCACATAATCGGGTGCATGATGATCCGAAAGATGAAGACGAGAGGATTCGGGTTATGTGTGGAGTCTGGATAGGACCATTTTCAAGTGGAACTAGGATCCCTAATACATGTGAAAGTAACAGATGGTGATGATGAGCATCAAGGCCCGCCAGATGTTCTAGTTAGGATGCTCCGAACTGCACTGCGTGTGGTAGTGTCGTTCCTCATTCTGCAACTTCTTTTCGTGTTGACTGTATTCCCATTGGTAATGCTTTTGGTACTGCTTTTCAATCAGTATATGGCGGTTCTGGTGGTTGTAGTAGTAGGTGCGCTTATCTGCGCTTTCCCATTTATCATTTATCTCGGAGTGGTGATCTACAGGAAATTAAGCTTTCTAGGCGGGGAGAGTGCTACCCCGAGTTGATTTCTACTGAACGCTTGCACCGACCCACCGAGTGTGGATGGGCGTTTGGTTGGATTGGACGAGGCGCAATACTCGCCAGTATGTCCTATTCGAGGACTTGATTCCCGCCCTGGCTAGTCTTTCAAATCACTTTGCGAATATTCTCCCCGCCTGGCTTCAATATCCGCTAGCACAATGGACAATGGTGCCCCTCGGGAGCACTGAGAATGGTTGGTTGCGATACGGCGCGCCATGGCTTATCTGCCGGAACGATGATCAAGATGTCTATCAGATCCGATTGCGCGTCCTCAAGGTGTGCGCATGGGGCGCTAACTATGCAAACTCGGCCATGGTAGTGCAGTCGCGATGGCGACTGCAGGTTTCCACCAGCTGCTTGAGGTCATTGCAGGCACCTAGTGTCGCAATGGCATCAGGGTCAATACATCTGAAAGGAACTGATGAAGTTGCTTGATCAACCCATTCGGATACCACCTTTGAACATATCTTGCAAGTCGGCGAAGAAACTTATGTCACAAGTCTAAAAGCTTGCAATAATTACATTTACTTAGAGTAGGACAACCTTGGCACACAAGTTCTAACGTTCTCGCACCTTAGCTTGCTGTTCGTTAGGATTTAGACATGTACCAAAGGCTTGTTTACGTTTAACTAATTAATAGAGGTATTAGTCATGTGGGGAGCCGTTGTTGGCGATATTGCTGGATCAATGTACGAATTTAATCCCATTAAAACCAAATCTTTCGAAATGTTCCAGAGTCCCTGCGACTATACGGACGACACAGTATGCACAGCGGCGATTTCGGATATTCTTCTCCACAATTTGCCAGCGGCAGAGACTCTAAGGGAATGGTGTCGACGCCATCCAGGTCGAGGATACGGCAGTATGTTCACCCAGTGGATAGACAAAAGCAACAAGAAGTCGTACGGCAGTTGCGGGAATGGCGCTGCGATGCGCATCTCGCCAGTTGCCTTACACTATCGGACGCATGCGCTAGAGGATGCGCTTATGGCATCGGATAGATTAACTGAGATCACGCACGATCATGCTGAAGGCATAAAGGGCGCACGCGCCACCGTTCACGCGACTTGGCTTGCCTTGCATGACGAAGATCCAGCAACTATCCGACATATCATAGAAAAAACCTATCACTATGATCTATCGCGTACAGTCGAAGAAATTAGACCAGATTACTACTTCAGTGAAATTTGTCAAAAAACCGTCCCGGAAGCGATCGTATGTGCACTCGAATCGGAATCTTATAGGGATGCGCTACGCAATGCTATATCGCTCGGAGGCGATGCCGATACGCTTGCCGCCATTGCCGGACCGATCGCAGAAGCATTGCATGAAATTCCGTACAAGATGGTGAAAGACATTGAACGATCCGTTCTACGAGAGGAGAACGATATTAAAGAGGTCATTGCCGAACTATACGAACGATCCTATTGCTACGGACGCTATAGTAAGATGTAACCCCCATGAAATATGGGAATATATGAAACTAGACTTTCGTCAAATAAGGCTATCCTAAGGGCCTTTCGGGCGCATTACACGAATATAGAGTGAGTTTGCAAAGGCATGCTGAGCTTTTCGTCGTTTTATATCGTGTTCAACATAGTGCAAGAAAACAAGAATTTTTGAAAAGAGCCTAGTTCAATGGTTATACACCTCCCTATAAAAGCAGATTCTGTACTCTTCCGACAGACTCCTCAATCCAATTAATCTACCGCTAGGGTGAAGGTTTTGAGAGGTGGCTTTTTTTAAGTTCAAGCACGAGATCTCAATCTATAGAAGGGGCTTATAGCAAGATCAACGGCACGAAAAAAGCCCCGCGCTACAGAGACGAACCGCGGCAGAACATCCTTTCGATAACTACCGCAACAAGATCGCAGCACCACTCATTTCTTACGCCGATTCACCCGAAAAAACGACACGAAAATATTGTTGTGAGTTAGTTGCAAGGGCGCGAGGTATCGCTCATCCACGATACCAAACGCGCCCTTTAGAGAGATTGGAATTACGACCGCACTTCGATTCGCTTCGGTAAAAGCTCTTCCGCTTTTTTGACGGTGATCGTTAGTACGCCGTCTTTCGATACCGCTGTTACGCTATCCCTGTTTGCTTGCGGCGGTAGCCGAACTGCACGTTGAAACTCACCAGTCACGCGCTCAATGCTACGGTAGCCATGATCAGATTCGTTCGTCACGCGTTCAATCGTTCGCGACCCTTTAATTTTCAGCAGCTCGTCTTCAAGAGTGATCTCAATATTTTCGCTCGGCACACCAGGGACATCCAACGAAATCGTATAGGCATCTTCACTCTCAATGATGTCGAGCGCAGGTCGCCACCGATTGCGGTCCTGCTTGTTAGACAGCGAATCGTGCAGTAGTGCGTGCAGCTGTTCAGAGACGCCACCGAGTGATTGCCAAGGGTTTAGTTGTACGATAGACATGATTTCCTGCTCCTTTAGTTATGTGTGTTAACCACTTCATACTTGTTACATAAGGTCGCTGTGGCGTTTTTCAAGGCCTATGTAGCCAATCATCTCTAGCATGTTGTACTTCCTCTACCGAGCGCTTTCCTCGCTATTGCCGTTCATCGCGACGTTGAATCTCTTAAGGCGGTCCAGACGCGAACCTGCTTATCGACGGCGTATCAAAGAACGATTTGGGTACACAGCGACTAACGCGATTCGCGGGCCCTTGTGGATTCATGCAGTGTCAGTCGGCGAAGTCATCGCCTCGGAATCGTTAATACGCCAACTACTGCATCAAATACCCGAGCTACCGATATTGATCACCACCACGACACCAGCTGGATCCGCAGAAGTCGAACGACGATTCGGCGATCACGTGAATCACTGTTATATGCCTTTCGACGCCGTGCGCTGCCTTCGTCGATTTATCCGAAGCGTACAACCGCGAGCATTAGTGCTGATGGAAACGGAACTGTGGCCTAACCTCATTCACGTAACCCGCCAAAACAACATCGAAGTGATATTGGTCAATGCCCGCTTGAGCGTTCGCTCGGCTCGTCGGTATGCGCTCGCGCAATCGCTAACCAAACGAATGCTTGATCATATTAGCTTGATCATCTCTCAGTACGAGGATACCGCTGAGCGCTTTATAGCGCTCGGTTTTCCCCGCGAACGCATGCGAACAACCGGGAACGTGAAGTTCGACCTCGAAATTGACGAAGCGACGCGTAAGCGCGCCGTCCAACATCGCGAACAATGGCGCGAGTCCAGTGTTCGTTGGATTGCAGCAAGTACCCACCCTGGCGAAGAAAAGATTGCACTAGACGCTCATGTACAGGTTCTTGAGAAGCATCCCGATTCGATGCTCATCGTCGTACCACGTCATCCGCATCGAGCTCCAAATATCCAAGCGTTAGCGCAAGCGCGTGCGCTATCCGTTGCAACACTCTCAACCAGGACCGATGCCACGCAGGTCATGATCATTGATCAAATGGGCATCTTGCTCGAAATGTACGGTGCGGTGGATGTAGCTTTCATAGGTGGCAGCCTGCAAGGAACTGGCGGTCACAATCCAGTAGAAGCTGCAATTTTTGGTATACCCATGCTCATGGGGCCCGATCGAATGAATTTTGAGGAAGTGTGTAAGCGGTTCAGCGACGCCAGATGCATGAAAACGGTGCAGAACAGCACCGAACTTGCTGCGGAAGTGCTTACTTTGTTCGACGACGCACCGCGACGCCAACGACAAGGCGAGGCAGCGCGTCGCGTGATAGAAATGAATCAAGGCGCCACCCGGCGCCAATTCGAGATTCTACACGACTGGCTGGCGATGCTTAGTTAGCTGACCTGCCACTCGCCGAAGTGATTTTGGTAACAGTATCGTCAGGATCAATGAATTTATTCAACTGCTGTAGATCTTCAGCTGACAGCGACCCAACCGTCTGTTTTAACCGTAAGCCGTTCAAAATATACGTGTAACGCGATGTCGCATAAGCAAAGATCGCCTGATACAACTGTTGCTGCTTTTGCAGCACCTCAACGATGTTGCGCGTACCGACTTCGTAGCCAGTCTGTGTTGCTTCCAATGACGCTTGGCTGGATTGAATCGACTTATATCGAGCGCTCACGCGATCGACATCTCGCTGTACTAAACGAAAGTAATTACGCGTATCACGTGCCACTGTGAGCTGCGATTGAATATAGTTCTGTTTTGCCTGTTCAGTTCGCCATGCTGATGTCCGCGCCTGAGAGATATTGCGACCTCCAGTGAATAAGGGTACGCTCGCGCTAATGCTGAAGCCAGTGGTCGTTGACTGGTCGGTGAATACCGATAACGGATCTTCGCTGTAACGCTTTGACGCCGATAGGCGAATTGACGGCACCAGGTAACTCAACGAGGCTGACCGAGAATTCTTCGAAGCATCCCATTGCGCTTTGGCTACCTGGATTTGCGGATTGCCCGTCATAGCCGCCCGAACCCATTCTTCCTCATCCGCCGGTTCAGGGCTTTCGATGGGCAAATCGTCCTTCAGTTTACCTAATTCTTGGTAATTCACCCCGGTGACTGTCCGTAAAGACTCGAAGAAAATGCCGTGATTGCTGCGTGCCGACAGTCTATCTACCACAGCGAGATCGTAGCTTGCGGTAGCGTCTAGTACATCAGTGATGGCAACCAAACCGACATCGAATCGTTGCTGAACTTGCTCTAATTGCCGCTGCACCGCCTCTTCCGCGGCAAGGCTCGACTCTAAATTGTCCTGTGCCTGTAAGACCGCGAGATAGGCTTGCGCCACGCGCAAAACAAGTGCCTGTTCAGTTGAGATTAAATTCCAATCAGCGGCCTTGATCTGATCGCGAATGGCTAAAAACTGAAATATCGCACCGGCGTCGAAGATCGCTTGATTAAGGCTGACGCTCCATCCTTTATTTTCCGACTCGCCCTCCGCAAGCACGAATGGCAAGTCACCACCGCCGCGGCCACGTTCAAAGTCGCTACGACCTCGATTGATGCTAGCGTTCACGCTCGGTAATAAAACGCTAATGCCGGACCACAAATTCTCGCGCGAAATCTTATTCCCGGCAATCGCGCCTGCCAGCACAGGATCGTTTGCTAACGCATCTTGATAAGCCTGCTCTAGATCCACCGCGAGTGCCGTCCCACACCCAAGTATGCATAGGCAGGCGATCATCTTTTTCATCAACAAGGTTGCTCCATTTCTAACTCCGGCAGAATCCGAATTTTTCGCAGGGCGCCGTTGAAGACGGCTGCGTTCGCTCATTAGACAGAAACCTGTACCCTAAGTATCGCAGGAAATCGTTAAAATTCCGTGCCGTCCTTGCGTCAAACACAATATGGCCCGGATCACAGTCGAAGACTGCCTCGAACATGTAGAAAACCGCTTCCAGCTGGTTACATTAGCAGCTGAGCGCGCCCATCAATTCTATCTTTATAACGCCCGTCCACAAGTAGACCCTGAAAACGACAAGTGGACGGTGGTCGCATTACGCGAAATAGCTGCTGGCATGAAGGTGGGCGGCATTCTCGACAACCTTACAGATCCCGATACCGTAACTGAAGCCGACGCAGAACCCCAGGATGGCACAAAATCGGCCGGGGAATAGTTCGTTCTTTGTCGGCGTCCTCGCCGAACAAGCCCGATCGGATGCGCGCGCCGCACCTTTCGAACTATCCGATCTAATCTCTAAACTGCGGTACCTTACACCGCAACAAATCGCCGAAGTTCGCGAAGCGTGTAAATATGCCGAGCGAGCGCATAAAGGGCAAACTCGAAAAACAGGGCACTCGTACATAACCCATCCGCTCGCCGTTGCTGGCATTCTGGCCGAGCTCGAAGCCGACCATGAATCCGTGATAGCTGGCGTGCTGCACGATGTCATCGAAGACTGCAACGTCACCAAGGAGACGCTTGAAACGCGTTTTGGGTTAACGGTCGCAAATATTGTTGACGGCGTAACTAAATTAGCTGAAATCTCACCTCTACAGGAATTTCACGCAACTAATATTCAAAACATCGCGCTCGCAACCGTCAAAGATCCACGGGTGATCGTTGTGAAGCTAGCGGATCGGCTTCACAATATGCGGACGCTCGCGGTAGTCGACAAAGACCGCCGTCTCGCCATCGCCACCGAAACGCTTGAAATCTATGCGCCTATCGCTGAGCGATTAGGTATCTATATCGTCAAAAACGAACTCGAAGACTTAGCGTTCGCCGCCAAGAACTCTTTCCGATCGGATCACATTACGTATGCAGTCGATCGTTTTCACAAAGCCCATCAAGACAACATCCGCCTGGTGACAAGTCGGGTCCAAGCGCACTTCAACGCCATTGGGCTCGACGCATCAATCGACTTTCACAGCCCGCATCTATACTCGATTTATCGGAAGATGAAATTTGGGGCGATGTCATTCGACGAAGCGATGACTTTTCTGCATTTCCGCGTGTTAACCCATACCATTGAAGATTGTTACCGGGCCTTAGGCGCTGTCCATCACGTATTCAAACCCAACACTCGCGGTTTTCACGACTACATCGCCACCCGCAAACACAATGGCTACCAATCGCTACACACCCAAGTGATCGGGCCGCAGGGCAAGCTGACCAAAGTTCAGATTCGCACGCGCCAAATGGAAGAGTTCGCGAATCGCGGCATTACCACCATCCCTCCCCTTGCTTTGGACACGAGCGTAGAGGGGTTAAACAAAGCGCTCATGAAGTCCTTCGCCGACACGATTGAGGATATTCAGGATCATGCTGATAACGCAGTCGACTTTCTCGCGAAATTCAAGCATGACTTGCTGCGCGATCGCATCCTGGTCTACACTCCCGACGGCGATGTCATCCATCTACCCATCGGCGCAACCGTCATTGACTTCGCTTACGCCATCAGTACCGCATTAGGCGCCCAATGCACTGGTAGTTACGTCGACAATCAACCTGCGCCGCTATCCACTTCGCTTGAAACCGGTCAAACGGTCAAAATTCAAACCGCCAAAAATTCGTTACCGAGCCCGGGGTGGCTTGATTACGCCGTGACGCCGCGAGCGCGGACCGCGATCAAGCGACAACTGGACAGGCGCAGCGATTCGTTAGCGCTTAAATCGGGGCAGCGATTGCTTGACGCGGCCTTGGCGCAAGCTGGCGTTTCCCTGAAAGATTTCGACTTTCGAAGCCATCGCAAGGTGTACAAAGATTTAAACGTCAAGCACCGCAACGAGCTATTGCTTGCTATTGGACGCGGTCAACTGCAACCACGGCTCGTCGCCATGAAACTGCTCTCGTCCGTCAAGGACGAAACCCCCAGTATCTATCTCGAAGACGGGCTCTCAACGGTCGAAATCGTCAACCAAAAGTTGAATGCGACTTTCGCGAACTGCTGTGGCCCGGTCCCTGGCGATCAGATCATCGGTCACGGTACGCGCCAGAAGGGTTTTGTTGTGCATCGGCACAGCTGCGCAACAGCCAAAAACGAGAAGCAGGCAGAGCACGTGCCACTAGCATGGGGCGACACGAATGAAGAAGAATTCTTGACTAGTTTACTCATCTGGATAACCGGTGACAAAGATTCGGTTTACAAATTAACAAGTGTTTTCCGGCTTGCCGATGCGCGGTTGCTAGGTATGGTCACACTACCCGAGCAGGGAATCATGGACACAGTTCGCGTCGAGATCAAGGTACGCAACGCCGACCACCTTGCGCGAGTGACAAGCAACCTGCGTCGCTCGCACTTCGTAGGCAAAGTACAGCGGCTTGGCGATCGCTCAACGACAAAGGAATAGACCATGCAGTCCTATGCAATCGACTCCAAACACGCACCGGAACCCATTGGGCCTTATTCGCATATGGTTCGAGTCGGCGACACGCTGTATTTATCAGGTCAAATCGCGCTCGATCCAAAGACCATGAACCTGGATGCTCCCAACACTGAAACCGAAGTCCGCCAAATTTTCCGCAACATCGAAGCTGTGTTGAAAGCTGGCGGCGCCGAGTTGAACGATATCGTCAAATTGACTGTATTCGTAACGAACCTCGAACACTTCAACAGCGTTAATGCCGTCATGAGCGAGGTTCTGTCACCACCGTATCCCACGCGTTCTACCGTGCAAGTGGCTTCGCTGCCGCGCAATGCCACGGTCGAAGTCGAGGCCATTGCCGTCGCGAAATAACCTGACGACATGCCGTCCGAGTTAGTTACTACTGTGGCTGGCATAGGGCCCCAAGTCGCAGCAAAACTAATAAACCTAAGCATCCACACGGTCACCGATCTGCTACTGCATATGCCGCGTGACTACCAAAATAGATCGCGTCGCACCAACCTATGCGACGTGACTGACGACAAAGAGTGCTTAGTTCAAGGCAAGATAGTCGACATTGAGGAACCTGCGAAGAGCCAACGTAGCGGATTGCAAGTTCACTTTGCAGACGATACCGGCCGCGGCACCATGCGCTTATTCCATTACAGTTCGCGACAACGAAATGCATTTCGCGCCGGCGCGTGGTTGTACTTGTTCGGCAAACCGGCCTACGCTAGAACCTTCATACACCCTCAGTATCGCTTGTTCGACGATGATCCAGGGGAGCCGGCAGCGGAATATCGACCAGTCTATCCCGCGACCACGGCCATCTCCAGTGCGCGCATCCACCAATGGATCAAGAGCGTGTTGCATAAAGCCGCGTTTTTTCCCGTGTTTAGATACGACGATCAAACGCTGGCAGAAGCAGTTCGGGAAGTCCACCAACCGCATCCGGACTCATTCCCCGCATCCATGCAGCAGGCATACCAGCGTGTGATGTTTGATGAGATGCTCGCGTTCACTTTGTTGCAACGACGCCATCAGCAACACCAAAATCGCCCAACGACACCACTCCCTTCCGTCAAGGACTTAAGTCAACGCCTGTTGGCCAATCTCGGTTTTCAACTGACCGCCGCGCAGCAACGCGTCGCCCGCGAAGTCATTGATGACCTAGCCAAGCCAGTCGCTATGCGACGATTAATTCAAGGCGATGTCGGTTCCGGCAAGACAGTGATTGCGGCCATCTCGGCAATCCACGCCGCCGAGAACAACACGCAAACCGCTGTGATGGCCCCGACGGAATTACTAGCAGAACAACACTACCAAGTGTTCTCGGAATGGTTGACACCGCTCGGGATTGACGTCAGCCTGCTGACCAGTCGCATGCCAACCCGGCAAAGACGCAGTCAGCATCAAGCCATTGCTGATGGACAGGTAGACGTGGTCGTGGGGACGCACGCGCTATTTCAGGAAAAAACAATTTTTAAACAGTTGAGTTTGGCGATCATTGACGAGCAACATCGTTTTGGTGTGCATCAGCGTATGCAATTGTCCGGCAAAGGCGAAAATGCGCATCAACTGGTATTGACAGCGACGCCCATACCCAGAACGCTTGCGCTAACGATGTTCGGTGACATGGCCATCTCCACCATTGACGAGCTGCCGCCAGGCAGAACCCCCATCAAGACGACGCTCCACACGAGCAGTCGACGCGAAGATGTGATTGACGCGGTCGAACAACAGCTACGCAGTGGTCAGCAGGTTTACTGGGTATGCGTATCAATCGAAGAAAACGACGAAAACAACCTGACGGCGAGCACTACGACCTACGAGCAACTATCCGAGCGCCTAAGCAACATTGGCGTTGGCCATGTAAACGGTCGCATGAAAGTCAGCGAAAAAAACGCCGTGATGTCAGCGTTCCGGGATGGCGAATTGCGCCTACTCGTAGCTACAACGGTCATCGAAGTCGGTATTGATGTCGCAAACGCCACAGTGATGGTCATTGAAAACGCAGAACGCTTAGGATTGGCGCAGCTCCATCAATTACGCGGTCGGGTCGGTCGAGGCGCTCAGCAAAGCTTCTGCCTGTTGCTCCACGAAATACCGCTTACCGGCACGTCGAAAGATCGCCTGGAGGCCATGAAACGTTCAACCGATGGCTTCGAATTAGCCGAAGCAGACTTGGAAAATCGAGGTATGGGACAAATGTTTGGTCAACAGCAGTCCGGTAACGACCCGTTTCGGGTTGCCAACCTGGCAGCATTTGTCAATAGATCCGACGAACTCCGCCATGTCGCGGTGCAGCTCCTTGCGGAGGATCCGGCCTTAAGCGATGAGATCATTGCGACTTGGACACCAGAAGGACAGGGTTACGCGGCGTCATAATTCGACTAACCAATCTCGATCATCTCGAAATCTTCCTTTCCGACACCGCATTCGGGGCACACGAAATCCTCCGGTATATCTTCCCACAGCGTACCGGGCGCGATCCCGTCTTCTTCGCAACCCTCGGCTTCATCGTAAATCCAGCCGCAAACAATGCACTGCCATTTACGCATAACGTTTTAGATGAGGTAAAAAACGGCTGCGTAAGTTTATTTGAGGGCTGAAACCGTGCTGGCCGACAAGCTGGTTGCCGTTTTGCAACTGATGAGGCTTGATTTACCGGTCGGCTCATTACTGTTGTTGTGGCCAACAGTGACTGCGCTTTGGATTGTCAGCAGCGGTATGCCGGCACTCGACTTACTCTTCATTTTTATATTAGGAACGATCGTCATGCGCTCGGCTGGCTGTGTCATCAACGATATTGCCGATCGCCATGTCGATGCCCAGGTAAAACGTACATTCAAACGCCCGTTAGCCGACGGTAGATTGTCCATTGCCGCCGCTTGGGCAGTGTTTGCCGTACTGGTGAGCTGTGCACTGGGGCTTGTGCTGTTGCTCAACCCAAAAACCCAGTTACTTGCTCTTGCAGGCCTCACGATCGCAGTGCTCTACCCGTTCATGAAACGCGTGACCAAGTTACCGCAATTCGTTCTCGGCCTGGCCTTTTCCTGGGGGATTCTCATGGCCGCCACGGCAGCGCGCGATACCTGGTCTTTCGATCCTGCGATCTATTTGCTTTTCGCCGCGAATTTTTGCTGGATCGTCGCTTACGACACGATCTACGCGATGGTTGATCGCGACGACGACATCAAACTGAACATCGGTTCCACCGCGATATTAGCTGGATCATGGATTTGTGCGTTCGTGGGCGGATTTTGTGCGGCTACAGTCGTTCTCATGGTCGCCATGGGACTAGTGCTTGAACTCGGCTGGGGGTATTTCATTGCGTTGCTGTTCATTGCTGGACTGTTTACCTATCAGTTGAGCGAATTGCGCAAACCTGATAACCGTAAAGGGTGGTTCTCGGCGTTCAAGAGCAATATATGGGTCGGGACGGCCTTTTTCGCAGGTACGGTCGCAGGCATGGCAGCGTGATCCAGCGGATCATCCAAACACTAGAGCAGTCGATCGAGTGGATTGGCAAAACCATCGCCATGCTCGCGTTATGCATGGCCCTGATCACGTTGGCCGTCGTGGTCATGCGGTATCTATTCGACATCGGTTCCATCGCCATGCAGGAATCCGTCCTATACATGCATGGCGCGTTGATCATGCTCGGTTTACCTTACACCATGCAATTAGATGGTCACGTTCGGGTCGACATCGTCTATAGCCGCTTACCACCCTACGCGAAAAGTTGGATCAATCTCTGCGGTCACGCTTTTTTTCTGATTCCATTGGCGATCGTCCTGATCGTCTATAGCTGGGATTACGTACTTGCGTCCTGGCGCGTGCGAGAGAGTTCGCCTGAAGTCGGCGGTATCCCGGCAGTTTTCCTGCTCAAGTCACTTATTCCGTTGGCAGGAGGCCTGTTGATCGTACAGGCTCTTTGTGAAATGACACGACAGCTCATCGCCATAAGACACATTCGTGATTGAATGGCTACCGCTGCTCATGTTCGCAGCGGTTTTTGTCATGATTCTCGCCGGTTACGCGGTTGCACCGACGTTAGCCGGCGTCGCGCTGTTTTTTGCACTCATCGGCAGTCTGGTCGGTATTTTCAACCCGGCTGATTTGGGGTTTATCCCCATCCGCATTTTTGGCGTCATGAGCAACACGGTGTTGATCGCTTTACCTTTGTTTATCTTGATGGGCGTGACGCTCGAACGCACCCATATTGCCAACAACCTGCTCCGGACGTTATCGATTTTGATGGCGCGTACACCGGGCGGTCTCGCGATTGCGGTTGTACTGGTCGGGACACTGATGGCAGCAAGTACGGGCATCGTCGGCGCTACTGTGGTAACGCTAGGTTTGCTCGCACTACCTGCCATGTTGAATCAAAACTATCGACCCAGCTTTGCAACCGGCACGATCGCTGCAACAGGCACCCTAGGTCAGATCGTCCCACCCTCCATCGCGCTGGTATTGCTAGGCGATGTGCTTTCCAACGCATATCAACAAGCGCAACTCAACATGGGGATCTTTAATCCCAAAACCGTATCGGTCGAAGATCTATTCATCGGGTCGCTGTTACCGGGTCTAGTTCTCGTTGGTTTGTATGCAATGTACATCTATGCACGAGGTCATCTAGATAAAGGTGCGGTACCGCCTGTGAGCGCAGAAGCAACCGCGCTAACCGTACGCGAGCTATTGACGAGTCTGTTACCACCGATTCTGTTGATCGTCGCCGTGCTCGGGTCGATCCTGACCGGTTACGCCACGCCAACGGAAGCTGCGGGTGTTGGTGCATGCGGCGCGATCGCGATCGCTGCGATGCAAAACGCGTTGTCGCTTGATACGCTACAGGCGATCTGCCGATCCACACTCACGACGACCGCCATGGTGTTCTTCATACTCATCGGCGCTTCGGTATTCTCGCTTATTTTTCGAGGTTACGGTGGCGACGAGTTGGTATCGGGTTGGTTTGCACACATCGAACATGCGCCATTAATGGCGGTAGGCATCGTCATGATCGTCGTTTTTTTGCTCGGCTTCGTATTAGACTTCGTCGAGATCACCTACATCGTGATACCTATCGTGGGACCGGGACTCCTGGCAATGGGTGTGGACCCAGTCTGGCTCGGGGTATTGATCGCAGTCAACTTGCAAACGTCATTTCTCACACCACCGTTCGGCTTCGCGCTGTTCTATTTACGCGGCGTAACGCCGTTAAGCATCCAAACGAGCGAGATCTATAGAGGCGTCGTTCCGTTTATAGGGCTTCAACTGGTACTTATTGGTCTGCTCTTGGCCTTCCCTCGCATTGCCACTTGGCTACCGTCGCTTTGATCGTTGCCTGAGCTAAAGTTCCAAGCCGCGCGGCTCTTTATTCGATGCGATATTCTGAATTTGACCCATGACATGCTTATGGTGTTCTCGTTCTTCAGGAGTATTTCGCGGCATCGCCACCCCGGTTGTCGACGCATACTCGCGGTGTTCACGCAAGAAATCAGGTAATTCATCGTAAGTACAGGTTTGCGCCAGTTCGAGAATGTCATCTGGTTGGACTGTGCTCCGCATGTCCTCCCACTTTCCATTCAGCGACAACGCATGCAACTTCAATCCCAATTCCTCAAGCCCATGTAGCGCTAGAACCTTGTGGTACGTTCGAGTCGAGCCGTAGAACGACAATGGGCGGCGCATCGCTTCGATGTTTTGCTCTATTTCACTATCGTTTTTTCCCATGATTAAGTATCCGCTTGCGTTAATCTCAATATCTTGCCAGGTTCGACCCGATTTGATCAATCCCTGTCGCACGGATGGCAGCAAAACCTTACGCATATAGCGATCCGACATGATGCCGCCGTGAGGCATCACCACATCGGCTACTTCACCGGCCACTCGTGCCATGACGGGACCCACCATCGCCAAGCCGATCTTGGGTAACCTACAGGTCAATGGGCCAGGATTGAAGTTCGGGGTCATCAAGGTATAGGTGTAGTGTTTACCGAGGAATTCGGGTTGCGAGCCGTGTTGCCAAGAATCCCACACTGCGCGCATCATTTGAATGTATTCGCGCATGCGCGGTCCCGGTGGTGACCAAGTGCCACCAAAGCGGCGAACATTGTGGCCTTTGACTTGACTGCCTAAGCCGATGGTGAAGCGGCCGCTCGACAACTGCTGAATATCCCAGCTTTGCATAGCCGACACGAACGGACTACGCGGAAAAGCGATCGTCACGGATGTTTGAATCTCAATCTTGCTCGTCGCTGCAGCTGCCAATGTCATCGTGACGATGGAGTCGTGGGACAGTTCACCGCACCCAATCAGATCGAAACCTGCTTCCTCTGCTGCCTTTGCTTGCTCGCTCACGGAACTCGGCCAACCGCCAACGCCGCTCGAAACTTTCATGTTTTCGTCTACCTTACAAAACGATCTACTGCACGTCACCGGATAAAGCCGTGCAATTCGTACTAAGATTCTATTGAGCACAAGCATGTGCTACTGCAAGCAATGAATAAACATAACTCTGCATCCACACATGCTAGTCATTCAGCCTGCATGCACGATGGGCATTCCGGTTGAACCAAAAGACGAATAATCGTGGATCACCACACGCTCTATGTACCTTATTGGGAACTCGTTTGCCTCACTCCAATTGTCCCCCACAAACGCGCAAGTTTCTCGTCCGCGTGAGCTTGTTCGCCACCGTTCTCAGTCTCGCCTACGAAACTTCAGCCGAATTGAATCCAGACGCGTTAACGGCTCTGCTTGAGCCTATCCAAATTGAGCAAGAAATGCCAGGTCTTCGCGCAGCGGTACTACTACCGGACGGTAGGTTAGTCCAGGCAGCCGTAGGCCTCGCTGATCGAGAAAACAACAAACCGCTTGATCACGACATCGGCATGCCTGGCGGCAGTACCGGAAAGACATTCGTAGCCGCGCTCGTCATGTTATTAGTGGAGGAAGGCACCTTATCGCTTGATACGAAGGCTTCTACATGGCTTAGCGCTGAACCATGGTTCGATGATCTACCAAATAGTGACGAGATTGAGATTCAGCACCTTCTATCGCACAGCTCGGGTTTAAGCGACTACCCTGGCACAACTCGATATGCCGTGTTGTCTGTGTGGCGCGCCTTGCGGCACGGCGGCATTCAATTTAGCCGCGACGAGTTGATTCAGATGGTCGCTCATAAGAAGCCGCTCAACCCAGTAGGCGAAGGATTCGCCTATTCCGATTCTGGTTATCTCGTGCTGGGAAAGATCATTGAAGCCGCTACGGGCCGCGACTACTACGAACTACTCGCCGAACGGATTCTCATCCCACAAAAATTAGACCTTATTCGACCACAAAACGTATCGGCACTACCCGACATCGCGCCGGGTTACACCCGTGGCGCTCGCAATCTGCGTGAGGACGGCACCATGAAGGTTGATCCGATTTCGGAATGGACAGGGGGTGGATTAGTGACCACGCCTACCATGCTGGTACTGTTCTATCGAGCCCTAGCGAACGGCGAGATTGTGCAACCAGCGTCGTTCAAGCGTATGGTCAATGCCGGCTGGCACGATCCGGCAACGACTGAATGGCACTACGGATTTGGCATGTTTATAGCTCATCAAAGCAATGCTGTCGAACACGGTGGACTCTGGATGGGCTATCGATCCCATGTGCGTCACTATCTGGATGACGACATAACGATTGCCGTACAAACCAATCGGGACGGTCCCGTCGACCTTGAAGGTATCGTGGACCAAATGAAGCAACACATACACTAACTACGAGCGCATTCAGACTTTATTCGTCCGCTACTTACACGCTAATCGCGAAATAACCAGCGTATTGAATCGGCAAAGATGGCACCGCCGTGTCGTAAGCTGTGACCGCCTTCGCCAAACTCGAATCGATAGTCGTAACCCGCGTAATCCAGCGCAGCCGCCATATCTTGGTTAGCGATGGGCCAGCTGCCAGGCACTATGTCCGCATCCCGACGACCACTCTGCAGGAAAACTCTAATCGGCTTCCTCGGCGTACGTCGAATCATGGATGGATAGTTATGGCCTCCACGAATATTCGTAAACGATCCACAATGACTTAGTACCCGACCGAAACTCGCAGGCGCATGCCACGCGGCGTTGAACGCGCAAATGCCACCGCTTGACATACCGCAAATCAATCGCTTTGAAGGATCGCGCGTCAATGCACGGCCGATGGTCGATTCGACGAGTGGCACGATCTCTGAATCAATAAACCGTATGAAACGATCCGATACCGTGTCGTACTCAATGCTTCGTTGATCAGGATGCTCTGGAGATTCACCAGGATTTACAAAAACTCCGACGATCGGCGGAATCTCTTCCACCGCGGTCATCGAGTCGAATACACGCGTAGCGCGTATATCGCCCTGTCGCCAAAGATAACCATCGCCATCATTAAAAAACGCAAAGCATGGCGGCTCCTTCGATGAACCGAGGTTGTCCGACTGGTAGATTGAAACCGCGCGCGTCGTATTGGGATATATCTCCGAGTCGCTCCACGCCGCGATGCGATCAAATGAACCCGTCGCCGCCTGATGATCGGGATACGCCTCAGAACAGGGGTTGTATTGACTGTCTTCAGGTACTGCGAGCGAATCCATAATCTTGTCAGAGGATCGCCCGTTCACTTGTTTCGGCGGTGGCGTATCTAACCCATGTAATTGATACGTTTCGTAGTCCATTGTTCGCTATACCGATTCAAACTTTCCTCCATCCTGCATATCTAAGGTCGAAATTGCAACGGCCGAGAATGCAGCTGGTCGGGTAAAGATACTAGTCGATAGGCTAGTCTGACCCATTCGCAAATGAAGCGTCGGGTATCTCGAGGATCAATCATTTCTTCGATCTGAAATCTTGAGAGCGGCCCCAGCGGTCCGCGCGCGCTTTCGATTCGCGCATTCAACTCAGCTCGTAATGCTTCCGGGTCGGCAGCTTCGGCCAATTGGCGCTTATAGGCCGCTTCAATGCCACCTTCAGGCGGAATGCCACCCGTATCTGCCGCAGGCCAAGCAACACGCATTGATGGCGTAGCACGCGGCGTTGCATAGTTGTTACCGGCCACACCGAAACTTCGGCGCATGAGCACCGTAAACACCGGCACCTTGACTTGCGAAAAAGCAACCATCCATTCGCCGCCAGCGCGAATCGTGCCCGCTGCTTCATGTTCTAAGCCAACCGCGAAACCAGGATTGTCGACTAAATTCAACACCGGCAAGTGAAATAGATCGCATAAGTCCAAGTGTCGCGTTAACTTGCGACAACCGTCAGCGGTAAGCGCCCCGCCGTTCACGTGTTGGCTATCGGAGGCTATCACGCCTACGGGATGGCCTGCAAATCGAGCTAACCCGGTAACTTGGTCCGTGCCCCAAAGAGCCCCGATCTCGAAGAACGAATCTCGGTCCACCATCAAATCAATCGCTCGCCGAATATTGAATGTCGTGGTACGTTTTCTTGGAATGAGCGTAAGTAGCTCGTCCTCGCGACGATCGTCAGGATCCGTTGGCGCGCGTACGGGCGGCGCTTCATACACGCTAGACGGGAGATACGACAAGAATTGCCGCACCAAAGCCGCTGCGTCTTCTTCGCTTTCGGCTAGGTTATCGACGGACCCGTTCGTACAGTGAATGCGCCAATCGCCCAAATCTTCCTTCGTGATGTCATAACCCATCGCATGTTTCACGACAGGCGGACCCGCAACGAATAGTTGCGCAATGTCCCGTACCATTACTGAAAAATGCCCAAGTACGGCTTTCGCGGCGCCGATACCTACAACGCTACCAAGCAGCATGTTCACGACCGGCACGGTAGCCAGTTGCTCGGTGTACATGGCACTGCCAAGGTGCCCAGGTAAAAACGAACCGCCACCGCCCGCGACTCGCGGGCGTCCGGCTTTGATAGCGCCCGAGCTTTCTTTCGCGGCGCTCTCGCCATCCTTCTTTTGTTGTGGGACCATGGCCGCGACACTGCCGCCACCGGACGATCCATCTAACAAGCGCACGGACGGCGCCCGCATTTCAATCGACAATCGATCCAGATGACTGCTTTTCGCACCGATTGCGCCGTCTGCGTGGCCACCACGCGAGGTGAAATCGTCCGCGCAGACGATCGTCATGCGCTGTTCGATCGCACCCCAACCGCCCACATGATTTGCCGGCGTAAACGCGACGATGTTGCCGTCTTCGTCGTACGACGCAAATCCCGTAACGGATCCGATCTCATGAAACGAGTCTGCATCAAGCAGCATCTCAATACGTTCGCGACAGGTGAGCTTGTTACGACTACGCTGACGAATCACACCTGGGTCATCGGAATCAGGCGCAAAGCGCGCCTCAGCTAGCGACTGCAACGTGGCCACCTGATCAAGTGTTACTTCCCATCCAGACGTTCGTTTTGAGTCAGTGCCGTCGAGCGCAGCTTGGCCTTCCGCTGGGGCAATTGACGCGATCACTTCATTGACCGCGAGCACATCGCCAGCGTTGAGTGTTTGGATCGTCGCGACGCGACCAGCGCATGGCGCCGTCAGCACCGTTTCCATTTTCATTGCGGTAACCACCGCGATCGGATCGCCGGGCGTGACAATGTCCCCTACTGCAGCAGACCACGACACCAATGTACTTTCCATCGGATTGACAACCGCGGCATTGCCATCGGCCATTTCAATGGGCGGACGCATAGGCACATCCATGCGCGCTGTGTTCCCATGGCCTTGCTCAACCTTCCCGCTACTGCTTTGCTCCAGGAATCCAATCAGGGCTGCATGGTCCGCGGCGCCATCCGCCTTCAACAGTTCCGATTGATCACTAAGCAATGAAGTCCGTGCATCGCCGCCTCGCACCTGCTCGTTCTCGCAAATCGCAATTAAGGTGCCGAGATTCGTCGCTAGACCGCTGATTTGAAATTCGGCCAATGCTTGACGTGCACGAGCCACTGCGCTAGCGAAATCTCGGCCGGTCGTGGCGACGACCTTTGCAAGCAATGGATCGAATTGAGCGCTCACCGGGTAGCCGGCATAACCACAACCGTCCACGCGAACGCCTGGTCCGGAGGGTTCTCTATAGCCAGTGACAGTACCTGTACTGGTCGCTGTTACGCGGGCCTGGACGCTGTATCCACTCGGATTGTGTACGGACTGCTGATCAACGATCCCCAACGATTCGAGCGGTTCACCCGCCGCTATGCGAAACTGCGCTTCGACTAAATCAATACCTGTGATTTGCTCGGTGACCGTATGCTCCACTTGAATCCGTGGATTGCACTCAATGAAGTAGTACCTACCTGCTTCAACATCGACCAAGAATTCGACGGTGCCGGCATTCGAGTAGCCCACTTTACGACATAACGCGACTGCATGGTCCAACATCTCTTGCCGTATGGTCGCGTCCAAATTCGGCGCGGGGGCGAATTCCATCACTTTTTGATGGCGTAATTGAATCGAGCAGTCTCTTTCGAATAAATGCACGACCTCACCGCGGTTGTCGGCGAGGATCTGCACCTCAATGTGGCGTGGATTCCGCACGAGTTTTTCGACAAAAATCGAACCATCACCGAAGGCTGCTTGAGCTTCACTGCTGCAACGCACATACGCTTCATCCAGTTCGTCTGCCGTATCGACGACCCGCATGCCTCTGCCGCCGCCCCCGGCCTCTGCCTTCAGCATCACCGGGTACCCTATATCCGTCGCAACTTTCGCCGCCGTATCTTTATTTCGTACGGTTTCTACGCTACCAGGAACGACCGGCACACCCACGCTCGCCGCCAACTCCCGTGCTGCCACTTTATTCCCAAACGCACGTAAAACCGAGGCAGGCGGACCGACAAACACCATATCTTCAGCGGCGCACCGCTCGGCAAAGTCGGCGTTTTCCGACAAGAATCCATAGCCTGGATGAATACAGTCGCAACCCGTCTGCTTTGCCACCTTAATGATTTGCTCACCGTCAAGATAAGCAGCAACTGGCGAAGCGCCTTCTGGGGTCGTTAGCGCTTGGGCTTGTGAGGCCAATTGCACATGCAGACACGCGCGGTCAGCATGCGGATAGACCGCAACGCTCTCAATACCAAGACTTTGTGCCGCGCGGGCGCTACGAATGGCGATTTCGCCTCGATTAGCAATTAAGACGCGTCTAAACATGAGCCTGTTTTATCTAGAAAATCCAAGATGAGGGCGCTTATCTACAAGCTGTCGTCAGCTCGACGCACAGCGAAATAAGCCTCTTCAGCGATGGCGTGCCATTCGCTGGCAGTCGCCTGAAACGCTTTATACGAAGCCACCACGCGAGCAGACAACTCATCCCCCGTTTCGAGTTCATCAAGTACCGTGCGGGCATGTTCGCGAAATGCCGCCAGGACATCCGGAGGTAGTTGACGTAGTTCCACACCATGTTCCTCAATCAGCGTATTCAAACTGGTCATATTGCGAGCCGTGTATTCATCAAGCATATCCTGCGTGGCCGCACGAGCCGCAACTTCAATGATTTTTTGCAAGTCGGTCGGTAACGATTCATAGGCAGTCTTATTGACCATGAGCTCTAGCACGGCATTAGGCTCCTGCCAGCCAGGGTAGTAGTAGTAGGACGCGATGTCGTACAACCCAAACGCTAAGTCGTTATAGGGTCCTACCCATTCAGTAGCATCAATCACACCGGTTTGCAGCGACGTAAACAACTCATTACCCGGCAACTGCACGGCTACTCCGCCTGCACGTTGAAATACATCGCCGCCAAGTCCAGGTATCCGCATCTTAAGACCTTGAATATCTTCCAACCCGTTGATTTCTTTATTGAACCAACCGGCCATTTGCACACCAGAATTTCCGGCCGGAAACGGAATGAGATTGAACGGCTCGTAGGCTTCGCGCCACAATTCCAAGCCGCCACCGTAGTGCAGCCAGCTGTTAGTCTCCCGCGCTGTCATGCCGTACGGGACCGTTCCGAATACCGAAAAAATCGGCGCTTTGCCGCGCCAGTAGTAAGCCGCACTATGGCCCATCTCCGCCGTACCGCTTGATACCGCATCGAACACCTGAAATGCCGGCACGTACTCACCTGCACCATAGACCTTGACGGTCAATCGACCGTTGGACATCGCCGTAATGTTTTGCGCCAGGCGCTCAGCTGAAGTCGCTAAGCCTGGAAGATTCTTCGGCCATGCCATGACCATCTTCCACTCAAGCGGATCGGCTTGGACCGATAAAGGCTCAGGATCAAGTGAGGACGCAGGGGAGGCTTTTTCGGTTTTCGCGCACGAAGCGATCAGCGCCGTTATGAACACACTCACGATGAGTTTCTTAATCACGCGACGGCCTTGGACATATATGGCAAGCCAGAAATTATCAACGCAGTTTGATGCTGATCAGACACAGTCCAACATAACACAGGGCTACCCAAGTAACCCATGAGCTGCCGCAAATCGCATGCTCGCCGCGATGTCGTAAACATACGGGCCTTCCCTTGTGATCTCAACTTGCACGGGCTCGCCCGCATGAATACGGTGGAGCCTATCGCCATCAATAGCAATCAAGCCGGACGCGGCTAGTTCGCAAACTTCGTTTAACGCCATGCGGCGGGTGCTCGCGACATGAACATCGCGGAAATATCCAGGCGATAACGGTACGCGGCGGCGCTTACCCAAACCGAACTTCACGTAAAGTCCGCATTCATCGTTTGCATCAACCGGATCAATCAATCCGCCTATGGGAGACATACCTATCGCGTCAGGCTCGGCACGAGTGAGCACCATTTCTCGCAACTTAGTCTCATCAAATGGTTGGAAATTACCGACAAAATCGTCTTCCAACCGTACTATGTCAATCAAACCAATGTCGCAAATACGCGAGCCGATGCGAAGTTTGGCGATTTTCGCACGCTGACAAAGCTCGTCTCGGGGTAGTAGACCTCGTGCACCCAACCCCGCGACAACTCCTGCGATAGTGGGTTCAACCGACAGCGGAAACACGTTATTGGTACCCGTGGAGAGCGGTATGAGATAGAGCTCGGGGGAAGACGCGACGATGCGCTGCGTCCCATCGCCGCCCAGCGCAACCACGTGATTGACGCCTTGTTCTCGAAACGCCTCAATCGCACGAGCCGTGTCACGCGAGTCATGAGTGAGTTTGACATCGAGCGTTGTAACTTCTGCGCGCAACCGCATCCATTGCAGCGCTTTCTCGGCAATCCGAAACGGTTCGCGAGCGATCAAGATTTCGTCTATGCCCGCGGCGTCCACACCCGCCGCGATACGTGCGACGTAATCCATTTTTGCTTCGTGCGTGACCGTCGAAGCCCGTGCCGTCAACCGCCGCACGTCGCGCCCGGCCATGGGGTTAACGCAGATCGCGATCTTTGTACGCTGTGCGGTCAACTCAGCACGTCACTTGCCACATGCGGGGCAGGCAAACGGACTTCCGACAAATCTCAGTAGTGCCGATACGATATATAACGCTTAAGACAAGCGTTATATTCAGTTAAAGTCACCACCGTCTCGGCGTCTTAGCATTTTTCCGCGCCCACTCCCGCTGGGCGAAACGATGTTTGAAATCTAGATACTCGGCCGGAATTTCTTTGATAAAACGCGACATTCGCGGGGTACCGCCACGGGCTTCGTAACGCGTAACTTCCGTTGTATAGGTCAAGTGCAATTCCTGCATCGCGCGCGTCAATCCAACGTAGGCAAGACGACGTTCTTCAAGAAGTTTCATCGGCTCTTGCACGTTTATCCAATGCGGAAATCGACCGTCGGTCATGCCGATCATAAAGACCAATGGAAACTCCAATCCTTTGGCTGCATGTAGCGTCATAAGACTGACGGCGGGACCTATATCCTCTTCGAAATCTCCCGCATCCAAGCTCACGGAATCTAGAAATGCCTGTAACACGGATTTCCCATCCCCGTTGGGCTGGTCTTGACGAACGTTTTGTTCGAACTGTCGGCAACCGCGAATAAATTCCTGCAGGTTTTCGCTGCGCGACTGCCGCAGTTGCTCATTACGTTCAGACTTCAACAGGTAATCCATCAACCCGGATTTGTGTACGCATATCGAAGCGACCTGTTCAAGATTCTTATCTTCGCACAACGAAGCGAGTCGCTCAATCTCTTCAATGAATTTCTTCAGTTGGATATATAGGCGACTCGGGTACGCTTTCTTAGCCATGCCGCGCATCGCCGCATCCCATAAGCTCCACTCCTCGCGAGCGGCCATTTCTCGGATGAGCTGTTGTGATGTTTCGCCGATACCTCGCGGCATGGCATTAAGCACCCGATCAAAAGCGGTATCGGCGTGGCGATTAACAATGAGGTGCATGAAGCCCAAGGCGTCCCGCACTTCAAGGCGATCATAGAATCGCGAACCGCCACGGATCGTATACGGTACCCCAAAAGTCTGCAATTGGGACTCAATCATGCGAGATTGAAAGTGATTCCGATACAGTACCGCGACATCGTCGAATGTACGATGACTATCCGCCTTAGTCCAGGCGCTCAACTCAGCGAAGACGTACTGTGCCTCGTCTACGCTGGTGTCGCACCAATATACGTGGACCGGGTTGCCGGCGCGCGCATCGGTCCAAAGGGTCTTACCTAGTCGATCGTCATTGTTTTCGATGACCTTATTTGCAGCATTGAGGATATTTCCTGTAGATCGGTAGTTGCGTTCTAACCGGACGATTTGCGTGTTAGGAAAATCCGTCGAAAAATCGCGGATATTCTGTACTATCGCACCGCGCCAGCCGTAAATGGATTGATCGTCGTCACCTACGGCCATGACATGAGCTCGATCACCTGCAAGCAATTGAATCCAGTAATACTGAATCGCGTTGGTGTCTTGGAATTCATCTACCAACAGGTAGCTGAAACGCTCGCGGTATGCCTCCAGTAAATCATCGTGGGCCAAAAGCATTTCATGGCAGCGTAACAGTATTTCAGCAAAATCTACAACTCCATTACCTTCGCAATATTTCTCATACACGCTGTAAAGTTCAATATTTCGAGCAAGTCTGGGGTTGTGGCCAGGCTGAATATGCATGGATCTCCGGCCTTCGTCTTTCCTGCGACCTATCCAATTGGACATCTCGATAGGGGTGGGGTCTTTCATGTCCATCCCAAGATCCTGCATGAGTCTGCGCACGATCCGGCGTTGATCGTCGGCAGCAATGATTTGATAACTTCGTGGTAAATTCGCTAATTCGTGGTGTTCGCGTAGCATCCGATTCGCTAAACCATGAAAGGTGCCAATCCAGAGACGACGCGTGTCTATATTGAGAAGTTCTGCCACGCGTTCTGATAAAACCCGCGCCGCCTTGTTGGTAAAAGTAACGGCCACCATTTCGTACGGACTAAAACCGTAGTGCTCAATCAAATGCACGAAACGATGCACTAGAACTCGCGTTTTACCTGAACCAGCGCCCGCCACGATAAGCTGATGACCTGGTTTGGCAGTGACTGCTTCTAACTGTTGCTCATTTAATCCGTCCAGCGCCGCTGTCTCCACGAACAATGGCTCAGTCTCTGACATGCATCTTCATTTAGTTCTACTACGTGTACGTGCAGCTCATTTCGTGCGCGTTAGGGAAGTCGTTGAATCGCTAACAAACGCAGCGCAAAATATAGATCAAAGCCGCACGACTGGTTATTCGACAGTGACCGATTTCGCTAAATTGCGAGGTTGATCCACATCCGTGCCTTTTTGTACGGCGACATGGTAGGCCAACAGTTGCAACGGCACAACGAACACTATGGGCGCCATTAAGGGGTCTATCTTAGGCACCTCAATGACCTTAATGCTGTCACTGGTCTTGAATCCCGCTTCTGCGTCAGCAAAAACGTACAGCATGCCACCTCTCGCTCTGACTTCCTCAACATTCGATTGCACCTTCTCCAGCAATTCATTGCTCGGGGCGACTGCGACGACCGGCATGTCCGCATCAACCAATGCGAGTGGACCGTGTTTTAGCTCACCCGTGGGGTAACCTTCAGCGTGAATATACGAAAGTTCCTTGAGTTTCAATGCGCCTTCACAAGCAATCGGATACTGCAAACCACGACCTAGAAACAGCACATGGTGTTTGTGCATGAATTCTTTCGCGAGTTCGCGCAGTTGCCGATCCAACCCCAGCGTTCGGTAAACAACCCGATCCAGCACATGCAATTCGCGCACGATTTCAGTCTCGCGCTCTGCCGTTATCCCCCTCTGGCGGCCAAGCAACACCGCGAGTAACAAGAGATTCGTCAACATGGCTGTAAATGCCTTCGTTGAAGCGACGCTCACCTCAGGGCCAGCGTTCATCATGATGGGTAACTCGCTTTCGCGCGCGAGTGTGCTATTCAGTACGTTACACACGACGACCGTATGTGCAAAGTTACGTTCCTTAGCCATACGGAGCGCGGCGATCGTATCGGCCGTTTCACCGGATTGCGACAACGAAATAAACAGGCTATTGGGAGGTACAACTACATTCCGATAACGGAACTCTGAAGCGATTTCGGCATTACAAGGAATTTGTGCTATGTCCTCAATCCAATACTTCGCAACGCAAGCTGCGTAATAACTTGTGCCACAGCCAACGATCGTGACCGCTTGTGTGTCATCCAGGATGGCTTGAGCTCTGATCCCGAGTGAGTTCTCCAAGATGCGATTACTACCAATTCTCCCTTCAAGCGTGTTGCGCAGCGCGCGCGGTTGCTCATGAATCTCCTTCGCCATGAAATGGCGGTAATTTCCTTTGTCCATTTCATCGGCGTGGGCTCGTACGGTTTCCGTTTCACGCGCCGTCGGCTCACCGTTAATATCAACGATCGTTAGCGAATCCGGCGTGATGCGCGCCAGATCACCTTCATGCAAGAAGATGAATTGATCCGTCACCGGACGCAACGCAGCCACATCAGACGCCACGAAGCGTTCACCGATACCTAAACCTACAACGAGAGGGCAACCGCCGCGTACGGCAACGATTTCGTTCGGGGCATCACGTGCCATCACTGCAATGGCATACGCACCGTCCAACTGACAACGCACATCCGCTACGGCGGCCGACAGATCGCAAGCATGCTGGTAATGGTGGTGAATCAAGTGAGCGATAAGCTCCGAATCGGTATCAGATTCAAGCTCGTAGCCTAAACTCAGTAATTCATCGCGCAGTTGCTCGTGATTTTCAATGATGCCGTTATGGACAACATAAATCGCATCACTGGACATATGTGGATGCGCGTTCGCTTCGCTCGGCTTGCCGTGCGTTGCCCAGCGCGTGTGTGCAATGCCCGTTTGGCCCGTGATTGGACGGCGCGAAAGCGCATTCTGAAGGTCGCTAACTTTGCCGGCACAACGCACGCGTTCGATAGCGCAGCGATCAATAGCTTGAACGGCCACGCCAGCTGAGTCGTAGCCGCGATATTCGAGTCGGCGCAAGCCCTCCATCAAAATGGCTAACGCTTCGCGCTGCGTCGCAGCGCCTACGATACCGCACATCGGCAGCTAACCTCTACGAAACCTTTTACCCCCACCTTTAACCGCGCGTTGCTCCGCGCGTTCGATCGCCAGTTCATCCGTCTTCACATCGCGATTGATTGCCGATCCAGCCGCTACGGCCGCCCCCGAATCAATGGTGAGCGGTGCAATGAGCGACGTATTCGAACCGATAAAAACGTTATCGCCGACGATCGTACGGTGTTTGCTTTTTCCATCGAAATTACATGTAATCGACCCTGCGCCGATATTGGAACCAGCGCCTATTTCAGCATCGCCAATATAGGTTAAGTGCCCCGCTTTGACACCTTCGTTCAAGTGGGACTGCTTGATTTCGACGAAGTTACCAATTTGAACGTTATTTGCCAAAGCCGATCCCGGCCGGATGCGGGCAAACGGACCAATACGGCAATCTTGACCGATCTTAGTATCCGCCAAGACGGTGTTTTCGTGAACGATCGTGCCTGAGGCGATTTGGACATTACGTAATATGCAGTTAGGACCGATGCGTACGTTGTCACCTAGCTCTACATGGCCTTCGAATAGCACGTTGATGTCGATCTCGCAATCTTGACCAACATCGACCGATCCCCGACAATCGAACCGGTTGGGATCGGCAAGGCTCACGCCTCTTTTCAACAGATCGTCAGCCTGCCGCCTTTGGAATACCCTTTCCAATTGCGCAAGTTGCACGCGGTCGTTGACGCCGAGAACTTCCCAATAGTCGGTAGCTTGAACTGCATTGACCGATATTTGCTGCTTTACCGCTCTGCCGATCAAATCAGTGAGGTAAATCTCGCCTTGAGCGTTGCAATCTGTAATAAAAGGCAATTCTTGCCGTAAAAGTCCCGCCGAGGCGCTCAAAATACCGCTATTTATCTCATTAATTTCGCATTGTGCATGAGAAATATCGGCATGTTCAATAATTCCTTCTACTTCGCCGGCTGCGGTTCGAACAATTCGGCCTAGGCCCGTCGGGTCCGGTACGATGGCAGTAATCAGTCCCAAACCATGTTGACCTGCTACGAGGCACTGTTCAAGGGTCTTTACTGTCACCAAGGGACAATCGCCATAAACCACCAGTACCTGCGATCGAGTTTCCACATCAGGTAAGGCTTGCAGTACCGCGTGTCCTGTGCCACGTTGTTCCGTTTGATCAACCCAATTGACATCAACGTCAGCTAACACTCGTTTTAGCTCAGCACTTACATGTCCGACTACGACATGGATTCGTAAAGGCTCAAGGCTTGTGACGGTATCAAGTACCCTTCGCAACATCGGTTGCCCACCTATAGGGTGAAGCACCTTCGGCATGCGAGATCTCATGCGCGTGCCTTGACCCGCGGCCAGGACAATAACTTCTATTTGCATAAGTTCAGTAGTTTAACGAACGTCTTACTGATCGACTGTTTCAACGTGTATCAAGATGATGCACGACACGAGTAGTGTCACGGCGGTATAGGAATGACGTTGGTTTTGTTCGGTACGTCGTAACCTTTTTTCACGGCTTCGCGCTCTGCAATCGTAACGTACCATTGCTTCAGAGCGGGGTAATCCGCCCAAGTAATATCATGCCATTCCCACCGTGAAATCCACGGCCAAGTAGCAATGTCCGCGATGGAGTATGCACCCGCTAAGTACGCCTGCGTCCGCAGGCGTCGGTCCAGTACACCGTACAACCGATGTGCTTCGGTTCGGTAACGATTTTCTGCGTAAGGGGAAACACCTGAATTAAAACGTAAAAAGTGATGTACTTGACCGAGCATGGGTCCTACGCCACCCATTTGTAACATGAGCCATTCAAGCGTTTCGTATGGGTCATCTCCCAAGAAGCTGTTTGTCTTATGAGCTAAATACCAGAGAATCGCACCGGACTCCATCATGGCACGCCCTGTCTCATGATCCTTGATTGCCGGAATCTTGTTATTCGGGCTAATCTCCAAGAACTTCGGGTCGAATTGATCCCCTTTACCGATATCGATCGGAATCGGGTTGTAGCACAATCCTAATTCTTCTAGTGCAATGGAGACCTTTCGCCCATTTGGCGTGCCCCATGTATATAAATCAATCATCCTTTTAACTCACAGTTGAGTGCGCATAATTGCATTAAGCAAATGTTCTATTTATCGCTTATCAATTCTACTTTCATATCCCCGTCATCGTCTTTGTTGAAACAAAAGTGGCTCAATTTCCGTTAAACTTCAAGTTGCCTATTGAAGTGCAACTGCTTGATATTGCAAGGTGGCTAATCAGAGCCCATGGGCAATCAGACGCCTCGCGTCCACTTCCTGCATCGCGGTGTATTGACGAAGTACCTTGATAGCTATATGAATTAGTTTCGTCTCCAAGAATTCAGATCAGGCACATCCTGTCAACAAACTTTATCGTCGACCGCATAGAGTACTGACCCACAAATATTTAGATACGATCCTTTTTTCCTAAATTTAAAACACAAACTACACTGCCCGTCGCGGATAACAATGGTAGTTAGCATTATTATCGTTGTACAAGGATACCTCCTGCTGTCATTGCCTCATAACATCCAGTCCTGCTTGCCAAGATCATGTTCGGTTGCTTGCCTTTAAATGCTACTCTTCTTCTATTTTGCATAGCGTTATTAGTTTCGATTCATTACCACAATTCGTTTCATATGTGGGATTAAATCTGTTTTCCTTCAATCTGTAAAGTGCTAGTCTTTCTGCTTTTTCTGTTATACAGTAGTTAGCCCAAATGGTTTAGTTGTCAGTTTCAAGATTTTCCTCCGTTATGACACTGACAATTTCAGTAGGCTCGTTTATTGTGTTTGGATAATCTGCACCATCACTACATGTTGCAATAAGACACCAAACCAAAAAAATCACTGGACCGTATACAAGCAACTCGCCTATTAAAGCAAAGGTTCCATGAAACCCATCATATTTTGCCATGATAGCCTCCGTTAAGCCCAAGCATTCTTGAATGGCGCTCGCAAGTTTTTTCTTGCTCGTGCCGTCAAAATGCGCTTGATAAATTTGATCTCCGCCGCCAATACATCCTCTGCCAGATTGGATGCTTCGTTAGATACCAGCAACACAAGCAGAAAACAGCAAAAAGGGAATCGAATAGATAATTAAACCTATCAAAGCCGCAAGGAATCTGCTCCATGTTTTAGTAACATACACAATGCTATCCTCTTGGTTAGTTGATCATCAAAGGCTTCTGTGCCTTCAAGATAAATATAGGTACAATTCATCAAAACACAAGTTATTTTTGACGGTTAATTTGTGGCGGTATACAACTAATTGATTTTATTGATAAAATGATTGAAATAAATTTTTGATTTTTGTGTTTCATAAGGTATTCTAGACAATTCGTATAGTAGGTGTATTTAATGCGCTTAAGCATATGTGGTGCGTCCAACTTTCTATTTTTAGTCGTCAGATTCAGGAGTTCGGGAAAGATTCCATCAGCCGCGGGTCGCACTGCGGCTAGGGAACCAGCTGAACACAAAATCTCGCAGAATTCTTCCGCTTTTTCTTTAGCCCCAAGTTGAGATGGATATGGCGAATTCGCGGTTAAGATCGCAGCTGTCACGACAGCATATAAACTCATAGAAGTTGTACTTTTTAGATTAGTGAAGTAGGAAGTTATACATACATACATACGGAAAAATGCAAGTTTCTTTCGCTCTATAATTAATATCTTCATTTATAAAGACGCTATGATCCTAGCTATGATTCCTTCGGAAAAAACACATGAAACTAGATTTGAAGCGAGGGCGTTTTCATTACCTCGCTGTGTCTTGAAAGCCATTGACCGCTTCGCGGACCAGCATACGAACTGGAATCGGTCGCGGGCAGTATGGACGTTAGTAGAAAGCGCGTTGGAAATTGAACGTGAAAGTCAGGAGAAAGCCAATGTCTGATTTAGTGAAGTCAATCTGCTTATTAAGTACGGGCGTCCTATTGGGGGGTCTTGTCTCTGTAATTGTTGTTAATGCAAATTTCAGCGGAGTCACTATCCGCGACTCTCCCGCTTATTCCCCTGGTTGTCCCTTAGGCAAGGCTATAGGTTTACCTAATGCATGTAGTAAAACGCATGGCGAAATGTATTTTGTGGAAGTTGAAGATGAAAATGGAAAGGGAGAGATGATTATTCAAATTACGAGAGACATTAAAACGGCGTTTATCAGAGACGAAAGAGAACCCGACTAGAAAGAAAAAAGCCACTGTTGGCAGGGTGTTCCAACAGTGGCTAAACACTCCAAAAGCTCGCAAAACAAGCAGACTTTCTACACGCCTATATCTCTAAGAAAATACACTAGAACTTCCTTAGATAACTGCATCGCAGGCTTTCTATTCTTATGCTATTTTGTTTTCTCCTTAGTTTTATAGCGGTTGCCATGCCGACATCGCCGCCAATTCACTCCTCGGTAGGTAGTCGCTGTTCGAAAGCCTCGGGGTCAGGATTAACAATGTGCAATGGGTTCAGATCATTCCTCGCCCTTAACAACGACAGTCGTGGATGACGAGCCTGCATCATTGTTCATCTACCATCTAGTTAATTCGTCAAAGGCGTCGTTTTATCCACACTGGGTAGATCACATAAAATGCGAGTATCGTTTTGAAACGTATTTCGCACCGCGTCTCTACATCGTAAATAATCTCTCCACGACCAACAACAATCGGCGAGGTTGCTCAATTACCTTTTATAATGAATCTCTCCAGCCTTCTCGGTTCACTATTTATTCCATTTTGCCAATGTCCATCATTTATCGGGATAAGGAGATCGTGGATATTGTTGACGGATTCATCAATTGTCGATCAATGGGGGATTTGATGTTCGTACAGGATGCCCTTCCCATCCCTCGTTTTATAGGTTATGACTTGGCTTCGTGGGACCGTACATTGCTGGATTTATTTGAACCCTCTAATCTCTGAAATACCAGGAGCGCATGATGAAAGTCTATTTCAATCCGGCTTGCAGCAAATGTCGAAATGCTGTTTCGCAACTTGATGACAAAGGTCAGGAGTACGAGTTAGTGCACTACCTCGACACCGAATTGACAGCTGCCGAACTAGGCGAACTCGTTGATATGCTGCAGAACCCACTTGCAGATTTGGTGCGTAAGGATCAAACCTTCCGCGATCTCGGCTTGAAATCTGAGGACTACCTAACCAAGGAGGCCGTAGTCGCTTTGCTTTTGGAACATCCAAAACTCATGCAGCGACCGATCATTGTTACGAATGGTAAGGCGTCCATTGCTCGCACATCAGAAAAGGTTGACGAACTTATAAAGTAAGCTTGCAGGCTACACGTTCCAACGCCTCGCTCGCAGCACATCCACCTCTCTTGCTTTTCACCGAATCCACCTTTCGTTGGTCTACCGACCAAGAAGACGTTGATCGGTAACATGAACTGATGGCGGTCTATCGCGAGCCACCTTTGAATGTTGGTCATTAAGACCTAGATAAAAGACATCCCGCAACGCAATAGAGAGGTTCACAATTAACTTTGGCATCCATTGAATTCCAAGTGATCCGCAACTGGGAAAAACTACCTGAAGGTTGGAGTTTTGTTGAAGTCGCTGGGGTGGCAACCGACTCGCAAGATCGCGTTTACGCATTCAATCGCGGTGAACACCCTATGATTGTGTTTGATGCCGATGGGAACTTTCTTGATGCTTGGGGTGAAGGTGTTTTTACAAATCCCCACGGCTTATATATCGGTCCTGACGACACAATCTTTGCTGCGGATAACTTCGACCATACGGTACGCATATTCGACACCCATGGGAACCTAAAACAAACGCTCGGAGAGAAAAACAAAGCGAGTGATACCGGTTTTATCCCGGGAAAGTCGCCTGTGCAATACGGCGGTGGCCCGTTCAATCGTGTTACCAATGTAGCTCTCGACAAAGCGGGTGAGCTATTTGTAGCGGACGGCTACGGTAACTCGCGCGTTCATAAATTTTCCAATGCCGGCGAGTATCTTTTCTCTTGGGGCGAACCCGGTAATGGTCCAGGTGAATTCAATCTTCCGCACGCGATTGCCATTGATGAGGACGATCGCGTCTATGTTGCCGACCGGGAGAATTCTCGCATCCAGGTGTTTGACCGTCACGGCGGCTACTTAGCGACCTGGGAACATGTGACAAGACCTGACGATTTATTCATTGATAAGGCAGGCGTGTTGTACGTTGCCGAACTCGGTGAAATTGCAGGCAGGCCGACTCATGCGGAAATCTTGCCTCACGCGGCGCATGCAAGTGTATGTTTGCTGGAGCTCGACGGATCCCTCATTCATCGCTTCGGCGAACGGGACGCGGTGCAACCGGGTAATTTCTTCGCACCGCACGGCATTTGGGCAGATTCGAGGGGTGATCTGTATGTCGCCGAAGTTATTTATAGCGGCGGGGCGAATCGTGGGCTCGTCCCTCTTGATTGTCACTCACTGCAAAAATTCAAACGAATTCAGCACGATACATGACGAGTAAGGCCGTTGAATAATTGGCTAAATGTACATTACGCAGAACACGTGAATGACGTGATAGTCAACATCAAAGAAATCTGGCTGACAAGGAGTACATTTGCTTAAGCATTTTGTTGTACCGGAAAAGGATCAAGTCTTTGTTCGCGAGATAGCTGTTCGTACCGGTATGACCGCACTCTTCAAAGCGATGGGCGTTGCGATTGAGGATGCGGAATTGGCAGCCGATGTGCTGATTGCTGCAGATTTACGCGGTTGCGAAAGTCACGGGGTGTCGAATATGGTCCGTCGCTACATTGAGATGTACACTGACGGTCGCCTTAATCCCACCCCTAATGTTCGCGTTATTCGTGAGTCCCCGGTGAGCGCTACGATTGACGCAGACCGAGGTATCGGACTCCATATCGGACCAAAGGCCATGGATATGGCAATTGAGAAAGCCGACCAATCGGGCATTGGCGCGGTCGCGGTGCAAAGATGCGGTCATGTTGGCATGCTTGCTTACTATCCCATGCAAGCGATCGAGAAGGACATGATTGGCGTCTGCATGGTTTCAGCCGGTGGTGGAATCATGGTACCGACTTTCGGGTCGGAACCTGCCTTCGGGACGCATCCCATTGCTTGGGCAGCACCTGCCGACAAAATGCCGCCATTCGTGTTCGATATTGCAACGACTCAAGTTGCCGCCAACAAGCTCAGTCTTACGCGCCGTATCGGTTCGAAACTAGAGCCAGGGTGGATTTGCGACTTAGAGGGTAAGCCTATTATGGAGCCTGTGGATACCCCCGATTACGGCCAGTTTCACATGTTGCCCCTAGGCGGGACAAGGGAGAACGGCAGTCACAAAGGCTATGGCTTTGCAGCGATCGCCGACATTATGTCAGGTATTCTTTCCGGTAATGGACCAGGCTTCTTCGCAGGCGGCATTGACACATCTCAATTCGTCATGGCGATCAAGATTGACGCATTTCTAGATGTCGCAGATTTCAAACGAGACATGGACAAGCTCTTGTGTCGACTAGCTGATATGAAGCCTGCACCGGGACATGAACGTGTTTATTACGCCGGATTAATGGAGGACGAGGAATCAACCCAACGTCAAGAGAAGGGGATTCCGTACCACCACGAGGTTATTGATTGGTTTAACCGAACTAGCGATGAACTCAATCTCCGAATCAAGTGGCCTTGATTTCGGTTCAACTTGTAGCTAACGTCTCTTGATTGAACTTGATCTAAGCGTTGAATTATCTCGTCTGGACAATGCACTTGACCAGATCCCCGATATCGCTGGTCGTTATGCCTGGATTTCAAAGCAACTAATAAACGACCTTGCTTCTACTGCGGATAAAACACAGGTCATTCGGGCCGCCGCTAACTCACTATGGACACACGCGTGTGCCGATGTCCAACGAGGTCGCTTTGACGACCGTGCTCTCTACTGGGGTCGTCTCTTGTTGCATAAGGCCTTGCAGGAAGGGCGATGGAAAAACTTAACTCGAATTGTCGAACGTTCGAGTAGACAGTTAGAACCCGCTAACCCCAACGGGGTATTGTCGGCAGTAATCGCTGGTTTCGATCCCTTCAATCTAGATTCAACACTAACGCAGTGCAATCCGTCCGGCGTATTCGCACTAGCGTTGAACGGCCAACGTATTAGCGGGCTACGTATCCGCAGTATGGTTTTTCCTGTGCGTTACACAGACTTTGACGCCGGGATCGTTGAGCAAGCATTAACGCCTGTATTGCGGTCGCCAACGACCAAGATGGTGGTCACGGTTAGCATGGGTCGCATAGGATTTGATTTAGAACGTTTTCCCGGTAAGTGTCGCGGACTCAACCGTCTTGACAATCAAAATGCTGCTATTTCAGATGGGAAAAAACCTTTTGATCCGTTACTTGTCGGTCCTAACTTTCTAGAGTCCACGTTACCGATCCATGATACGATACAAAAACTCGACATCAGAACGCGCAGGCATGTAACTGATAATCGGCACGTCCGCACCGTTGAAGATGGCAAGGTTCATGTGTCTTCCTTAAACGAACTTAAAGATAAGCGAGCGCTTGCAGGATCCGGCGGCGACTTTCTATCCAACGAGATCAGCTATCGCGCACTAAATCTTCAGACTGCGCTTCACACGGAGCTACCAATCGGACACATCCATGTACCGCGCCAACACGGATATGACTTAGAGCGTTTACGGCAGGACTACGAGCTATTCAAATCAGTGCTGACAACGATTGCAAACCTCGTGCACCCTACATAGTCATAGGTTAGCACCGAACGCTTCCTCCATGACGCGTCGTATTATTTTTGGAAATTTCTTCTAAAGACGGTTTCATAATAACTGTTCATCGTACTTTGGATCTTCGCAGCTGTTGTCATTTAGGATATGATCAGAATTGCAATTGACTTATAAACTTCTAAAACTAAACTCCATTAAATAAGTGGTCAAAACCTCGCGGAAAATCTTTCATCTATTTTGATTTGACGAAAATCCAGTTTCATATGTTGTTATATTTCATATTTCAATAGCTTACAGTAAAGCAAAGCATCCAAAGCAAGCGGATCCTGTACTTTTCCGAGAGCCTCATTCTACAATTAATATAAGGTAGGATAGGGAACAGGCGAAATGTCAGAAGTTACCGTTACGCCGACTGAAAAATCACCCACTTACGAGGAAGACTACTACCTGTGGTGGCAATACCAGTTGAAGTTGATGCAAGCCGGTCGTTGGATGGAACTGGATTTCGAGAACGTAGCGGATGAGTTTAGGGATTTAGGAATACAGGAACGTCGCGCCGCCGAGTCGCTTCTAAAACAAATCATTATTCATTTAATCGCTATTGAAGTGTGCAGCTCAGATCATTTTGTCCAGACTGAAACCATTGAGTATTGGGAAAAAGAAATCCAATCGTTTAGAGATGACTTAATTGAAACTTTAGCCGATAGCCCAGGATTAAAGGAGGTATTAGCAAAGGATTATCCGCGCCTGTGGAAACGCAGCATGGCACCATTGTTAAGGAAATTGAGCAACATTGAAACAATCGACAAGCCGCTCGCCAGAAAGATCGTTAAACAATTCAATGATCTCCCATGTTTTCCTATTGACGAGTGTCTTGGCTTCAATTTGAGCGAGCATAAACGAAGTACGACTGCCATTGATTATGAGGAACAATGGCTCTATCCCAAAACCGTACAGGGCGCAATAGAGAAGGCAGAAAAGAAAATTGAACGGGGTTCCAAAACCTGAAGCGATGGTTTAGTTCGATCATTTATTAAAGAAGATTTCATCCCATTCATTGATCAGGGCTCAATATACTCATCAACAGTGGTCGCAGTCTTTCGTTCGCAAATCCTGCATAGCACTGAGAAATTTTCTACGGCACAGGTTCCTAGAACAAATCGCGCTGCTACCATGTATCAACATAAGGTCGTTTCTTGGTTGTTCTAGGCGGCATCGGTGGCAAGCTCTTCATGCCCTGCACAATGACCGCGCGCGTATCCGCTGGATCAATAACATACCGCGCCCCGGAATTAACCGCGCGAGCTGATTCGTATCCCTGCATGACACGACGATCGTAAGCAGCTTTCCGCTCTTCCGGATCCTCAATCGCAGCAAGCTCGCGCCGCGCCGAAAGTTTCACAGCTCCATCTATATTCATGCCGGCGAATTCCGCAGTGGGCCAAGCGACCGTCAGAAATGGTACCGAGGACGCCCCGCCAATCATTGCCTGAACCCCTAAGCCGTAGGCTTTACGCACCATAATGCCGAACATAGGCGTCGTGCAGTTGGCACCGATGTTGAATAGTCTTACCGCATGACGCACCAGCGCTGTGCGCTCATGATCCGGTCCCACCATGATGCCCGGACAATCCATAAACACAACCACGGGAATGTCGAAAGCATCACAGAGCTGAAAAAAACGTGCGCCTTTATCCGCACCGGGGCTATCAACCGCACCTGCAAGATGGGCAGGATTATTAGCTACGACCCCCATGGGTTGGCCTTCAACGCGAATGAACGACGTAATCACGCCAATACCAAAATCCTTCCGAATTTCTAGGACGGAGTCTTTATCGGCTAAGGTCTCAATGATGTCGCGCATAGCGTATGCTCGCACGCGATCCTCGGGAATAATGTGGCGCATCCGTCGTTGGTCGGGCGCCTCCCATCCGGCGATAGGACCTTGAAAGTAGGAAAGGTATTGTTTGACCTTGGCGATCGCTTCAATGTCGTCCTTAGCTACGATATCGATGTTGCCATTGAGTTTTTGAAACGCTGTCGACCCTAGGTCGTCCGTTGAGTAACTCCCAATGCCGCTCGCTTGGGCGACCGCAGGCCCCGTCATACCAAGCGTGGAACTCGTCGTCGCTACGATCACATCACAGCATGCAAGCAACGCCGCATTCCCTGCAAAACAATCTCCCGTATTAACCCCAACTAACGGTACCAGACCAGACAGCTTGGCAAAATCGGTGAAGACGCTCGCATCTAAGCCGACATTACCAAGTCCACCATAAGGTTGCCCTTCGCCATCCGAGAACAATACGATCGGCACGCGCCAATCTTTCGCTATTTCATGGATTTGTTCTTGGCGATAGTGGCCGTGCGTATATGTAGTAAATGCATAGTTACTGTGCACGATGGCAACGCGGCTGCGATTTTCGCCAACCAAACTCGCATTAACGCTACCAAACCCTTGGATCGTACCACCTGCCGCCGAACCAGCCGCGGCAGGTCCGAACTCCCTAAATGTCCCTGTGTCAACTAAGTCGTCAATGTTTTCGCGAGGTGTACGCCGGCCTTGCGCGCGGAGCATGGACACGGCATCCATATGCGCGGCATCCAGGGTCTGCTTGACCATATCGTTTAGTTCTTCCAGATCACCACGCGGGCGATCGAAATCAATGCCTTCGTCAACTTCGATAACGCCTTCTGCGCGGCTTGATTCATGAATGAAAACAATTGGGTAGCCTTCGCGTACGATGTCGCCTTCTGCCATTGATACAGACGCAACGGTGCCGTTACGGTCGGCGCGGACATCGTGTTGTAGTTTCATCGCTTCGACCACGGCGACAGTTTGCCCTATACGAACTTCTTGTCCGATAGCTACATCAATGCCGACGATGGTGCCTTGCATAGGCGCGACCAATCCAACTGAGCCGTCTGGTCCACTTGCGCGTTCCGTCTGTTCTTCGGTAGCAACGGACGCTTCATAGCCTTCCGGCAAGGTGAATTGACGCGGCGGTTCGGTCTTTGCAAGTTCTTCAATATGCTCGTCAATCCAACGCGTATGTGCCCGACCCTCAAGAAAGTCAGCATGGGCGAGTACGCTCTGTAAAAACGTCGCATTCGTTGCCACGCCTTCAATGCGAAACTCGCTCAATGCCCGCCGTGTACGGGCAACCGCTGCCGCCAATCCACCCGTTGGTATGTACCCGATCACTTTCGCCAATAGCGAATCGAATTGCAAGCTGGTCTCATAGCCCGCATAACCGAAACCGTCCGTGCGAATCCCCGAACCGCTCGGTGCTTCATATGCCGTCAGCGTCCCACTCGCCGGTAGGAGCGTACCCTTCTCGTCCATCGTCTCCATGCACACCCGCGCTTGAACCGCGCACCCGCGTGCCTCAATCGAACCGTCAAGCCCTAGCGCCGCGAGCGTGTTACCAGCCGCAATGCCTAACTGCGCCTTGACGATATCCACCCCAGTGACTTCCTCCGTCACCGTATGCTCTACCTGCAAACGCGCATTCGTTTCGATAAACGCGAATGTTCGCGCATTGATATCGGCATCAACATCAACAAGAAACTCGAATGTACCAGCATTGCAATAGCCAAGGCGCTGCGCCATCCGTACTGCCGCATCAATGATCGCGTCGCGCAACGCGCCGTCAAGCATCGGCGCTGGCGCAACTTCAATGATCTTCTGAAAACGTCGTTGGACACTGCATTCCCGCTCACCCAAGGCCACGATCGCCCCGGTCGCATCGCCCAGGATCTGTACTTCAATATGCCGCGCTCGTTGAATGAATTCTTCGACATACAGTTCATCGTTATCAAACGCTGCGAGCGCTTCCGCACTGCATCGTTCAAATGTCTGCTGGACCTCCGCAGCTGTCGTGACCATGCGTGAACCGCGGCCCCCACCGCCACTGATCGCCTTAATCATCATGGCACGACCGGGGCCCAATTCATCGAAAAATATCTTCGCTTCCGCTACCGTCACCGCCCGATCAATGCCACGTAACACCGGTATCCCAGTTGCAGCCGCGGTGGCCCTGGCTTGCGCTTTATCGCCACACAATTGCAGCGTTTCGACCCGCGGCCCAACGAACGTCAGGCCCGCGTCAGCGCACCGCGCTGCAAACATCGCGTTTTCCGCTAAGAACCCATAACCAGGGTGTACCGCGTCGCATCCCGTCTTCCGAGCCACCGATACGAGTTGATCAATGTCTAGATAAGCGGCTGCACCAATACCGGTAAGCTCAACAATTTCGTCCGCTTTGCCAGTATGTAGGGCACCGGCATCGTCCTGCGGCGCCACGCTCACGGTCGGAATATCCATTTCCGCCGCCGCCCGCATGATCCGGATCGCAATCTCGCCGCGATTAGCTACAAGTAACTTCATCGTTTCAACTCAATCGCGTCAAGCACCCTCTACCACGTATCTACGTTAGGTCGTTTCTTTTCCGTGCGCGGACCTACCGGCGGGACGCTTCGCAATCCTTGTGCAATCCACGCGCGGGTGTCAACCGGATCAATCACGTCTTCAATCCCGTAATTCGTGCCTCCTGAATTGACTGCGCGAACACGATCGACATGCAGGTTCAGTAGACGATGGAATATTTTTTTCCGTTCGCGAGGATCCTTGATACCGCTCAACTCCTCGCCGTAGGTCAAATTCACGCGGCCATCAAGCGGCGCTTCGGAAAACTCCGCTGTAGGCCACGCGACAGTGAAAAACGGCTCCAATGAATTCCCACCACACATCGCCCGGGCACCCATGCCATATGCTTTACGCACGACCACGCTGAACATCGGTGTCGTCAGATTCGCACCAGTTACAAGCAAACGACCGATATGTCGTAGCAAAGCTTCGCGTTCATGCTCCGGGCCTGGGGCGATGCCCGGGCAGTCTATGAGTGAGAGTATGGGGATATCGAAAGTGTCGCAAAGTTGCAGAAAACGCGCACCCTTGTCCGCCGCATCACTGTTTATCGCACCAGATAGGCATTGCGGATTATTAGCGATCAAACCGAGCGGCTGACCTTCCACACGCATGAAGGCCGTGATCAGTCCCACGCCAAATTCTTTGCGAATCTCTAAGATCGAACCTTCGTCGGCAATGGTCTCGACGATGGCTCGCATGTCGTAAGCGGCGCTGCGCTGTTCAGGTACGACACGTCTTAACGAACGTTGATCCCGCGCTTCCCATTGACGTATCGCGCCTTGAAAATACGAGAGATACTGCTTAGTTGCATCAATGGCTGCCTCGTCATCCTTAACTAGGATATCAACGACGCCGTTCGGCACTTGGAAAGACATAGGCCCGACTTCTTCGGGTGTATAGATACCCAAGCCGCCACCTTCGATCATGGCTGGACCGCCTAGACCAATGGTCGATGTCTCTGCTGCGATGATCACGTCGCACGATGCCAGCATCACCGTATTGCCAGCGAAGCAGCGCCCGGAATTTACGCCAACCAGGGGTACCAGTCCGCTTAGCTTGCACAACTTGGTAAACGTGTAAGAGTCCACGGGGACGCCACCACCCCCGCGTCCGGCAACATCCACTGCGGCATGACGCGACCGCGGCGCGGGTTGCCCGGGCGCACGTAAGCCAGCTTCTATCGCGAGATCTTGAACCTCCGCGCGCTCACCGCCGCTGATTCCAGGCCGGCCACCGCCGCCCTCGGCGAAAAGCACCAAAGGTAAGCGAAAACGGCCTGCCAATTCGTAAATCCGATCTTGTTTGTAATGCCCGCGGCCACCTTGCGTACCTGCGACGACCATGTAGTCGTAGTGAACCACGACGGCGCGCGACCTCGCTTCTTCAAATAGGTCGCCGTTAATGTTGCCGATGCCCATGACCAAGCCGTCCGCTTGCGTCGTTTCGCGGAGCCATTGTTGTTTTTGCCAGCTTGCTGCAGTAACCAAGGGTCCGTATTCCCGAAACGTACCGTCCATGAGATGGGCGATGTTTTCTTTCGGGCTACGTTGCGTTTTCGCGTGCCGTCGCTCGATTTTTTCAGCGCGAAAATCATCTTCGACGAGCGCACGACGCCGATTGACTAACGCGAGGTCGCTACGGCGTTCGCCTAAATCCGTCGGCTTGTCAGTTCGGGGCCAAGTGTCTTCCCCGGCCGCGCTTTCGATATGCAGGAGCTCATCGCCTTCTGATACCGTATTGCCAGGCTCTACTAACACATTGCAAACCTGACCGTTCGCTTTGCTGACAACCTCATGCTCAAGCTCAAGGTACTTGACAACCACGAGAGGCTGCGCCAATTGAACTTGATCGCCAGGAGCTACCAGGAGCTTTAGAACAGTTCCAGGCACAGGCGAGACTTGAACCATCAGTCCTGGCGTTTCATCTGTCTCGGATTCGATTTCCTGCTGTTTAACTTTGCTATCGTGCTTGAACAACGCCAATGGATCCGCGGCGTCTTCTACCCGCGCGCCTGCGAAGCCATCTCCTGCGCCTGTGGGCTCGACATGTTCCGGCAAGATGAATTGACGCGGCTCGGTTGCTACGAGTTCTTCAACATGCTCGTCGACCCAACGCGTATGCGCCTGACCCTTGAGAAAGTCAGCATGGGAGAGCACGCTCTGCAAAAACATCGCGTTCGTCGCCACACCTTCAATGCGGAATTCGCTCAATGCCCGCCGTGCGCGGGCTGCCGCGGCTGCCAACCCACCTGTCGGTACGTACCCGATCACTTTGGCTAATAATGAATCGAATTGCAGGCTGGTCTCGTATCCCGCATAGCCGAACCCATCCGTTCGAGTCCCAGGTCCGCTCGGCGCTTCGTACGCCGTCAGCGTACCACTTGTCGGTAAAAACGCACCTTCCGCGTCCACCCTCTCCATGCACACCCGCGCTTGGATCGCGCATCCGCGCGGCTCGAACGCGCCGTCCAGCCCTAACGCCACCAATGTGTTTCCCGCCGCAATGCCTAATTGCGCCTTCACGATGTCCACTCCGGTGACTTCCTCTGTCACCGTGTGTTCGACTTGCAAACGCGCATTCGCTTCAATGAACGCAAACGCTTGCTTTTCAGTCTCGGTACCAATATCGACAAGAAACTCGAAGGTACCGGCGTTGCAATAGCCAATGCGCTGCGCCATCCGTACCGCCGCAGCAATGATCGCCTCGCGCAACGCATCGTCCAACAACGGTGCTGGCGCGACTTCAACGAGCTTCTGAAACCGGCGTTGAACGCTACATTCCCGCTCCCCCAAAGCCACGATGGCACCGGTCGCATCACCCAGAATCTGCACCTCAATGTGCCGCGCTCGCTGAATGAATTCCTCAACATACAGTTCCCCGTTCCCAAACGCTGCAAGCGCTTCTGCACGACACCGCTCGAATGTCTGTTCAATCGCTGCGGCGGTCGCAACCATGCGCGAACCGCGGCCACCGCCACCACCAATCGCCTTGATCATCATGGCACGGCCAGTCTTTAACTCGGCGAAAAATGCCTGCGCTTCAGCCACTGTTACCGCGCGATTGATACCACGTAACACCGGGACTTCAGCGGCAACTGCGGCCGCCCTGGCTTGCGCCTTATCACCGCACAACTCCAGCGTGTCAACCCGGGGCCCGACGAACGTCAGGCCAGCGTCCGCGCACCGTGCCGCGAACATCGCGTTTTCGGCCAGGAACCCATAGCCAGGGTGTACTGCATCACACCCGGTTTCGCGCGCAACAGCCACGAGCTGTTCAATGTCTAGATAGGCAGATGCACCCACGCCAGTGAGCGCGACCGATTCGTCCGCCTTGCCCGTGTGCAAAGAACCAGCATCGTCTGGAGGCGCGACACTCACCGTCGTTATATCCATTTCCGCCGCCGCGCGCATCACGCGGATCGCAATCTCACCACGATTAGCTACCAGTAACTTCATGTCATAGTTGTCTCGTTGATGCGACACACCGTGAAACTCTCACAATGGATTCGCTAGAAGAATGACCAAACTCTTACGCGTGGTTAGACACAGGCAACATATTTTCTAAACGCTGTATTAGATTCAAGAGGAAACCACCTTAGTTGTCGAATTGGACACGCACTCTCGTGCTCTAAGTTCGTCGCGCTTTTGATGTATACGCAAGATTATTGAGAAATTCATGACGCCGGATGACTAACATTTAGCTGCCGGCAGTGGCCACGGAGGGCCATGCGTGACCATGCGACGCATGATGCGCGCTGTGAGACGTACCAGCCAATTTAACTGGAAGTCAATTTTCCAGCATGAATAACTGCTGCTGCCGGCCTGTGTTGATACGCATTAGTCAGGTTGCGTTTGCAGTGTCCGCTTGTTAGATAAGCGTTCTCCGGCCGGATTGAGCTTAAAAGTGAAACCTTCACAATAACGTCTCTTACGAAAGCGTACAAATAGCGATGCGAATATCTAATAGGTACATGCATAGCTACAAATCTCGTAGTAAGGGATCAAGAACCGATTGTCGTCCTATATGAGCCTGCTTGTAGAAAGTTTTCCCAGAACACGATTAGCTAAATATATCTTCTAGGTGTATATATTAGGATGATAATGCATATAGTGGCTAAAAGGCTACTACATCCTACTTTCTGAGCACCAAATCGCCCTGTGGCGCAGGCTCGTTAGATTGGGCGCAAGCGCGCTCCTAAGGTATCAGAGAGTACTTTTAACCGCGCTCTAACACACGGCTTTGCACTACTAGCGAAGTCTCGTTACTTCAGCGCGACCATGATTTGAATAAGGTACGTGCCTCGCTACATGTTTGTCGTCGCTGCTCGTCTCTCCGTGCGTGACGACTCATTGCTCGGTGAGGGATAGTACGCATCAGCTTGGGGATCCGCAAATGTCGGTGCCAGCTCCGACTCCGGCTCACCGGAAATCCTTGATGCTCTGAGCACGCGGGTATAGCTTGGATCGTATGGTCGCGCCCGGTGCATGACGCAACGATTGTCCCAAACTATCAGATCGCCAACCTTCCATTGATGTCGATAAACCCTCGGCGGCTGACAAGCATCCTCCATCAATTTATCAAGCAGAGCCTCGGACTCTTGATCGCTCATTCCGGGGATTCCGTAGGCATGCCGTCCAGTGTAAATAGACTTTCGCCCGGTCTCCGGGTGGGTTTTGATCACGGGCCGCAACGGCGCGCCTTTATCGTGAAATCCGTATAGGTTATCTGTCTTGAACACATAGCCTAGTTTCGCTTGCGAGTGATATAACGAGTGGTAAGCGGACAATCCGTCCAGCTGTTCCTTGGTAGCTTCGTCTAATGCGTCGTAAGCTGCGCGCATATCAGCAAATTCTGTTTCACCTCCTTCCGGTGGAACGGTCAAAGCCATTAACATGCCAGCTTTGGAGGCCAACGGCATGTAGGTACTGTCCGTATGCCACCCTTCATTACCTTTAAGCATGTAGTACTGCGGTGTGTTGGGTTGCGCGAGGGTTCCATCCGCTTTCTTATTCGTAAACGTAGCCGTTGGGCGATCCTGCTTTGGGTTGAGCCGCTCGGTTTTGCCAAATCGCAAGGCAAACGCACCTTGAGATGTTTCATCAAGTTGGTTTTGTGCCGGAAAAATCAATAGCCCATATGTAAGAAAGGCCGCATGAATTTCCTTCCAGACCTCGTCGTTAATCTGCCCAAGATCAACATCGGTGACCACGGCCCCAAGAGTAGCCTCAATGGGCGTAATTGAAATGGACATAGTAATCTCTCCCGTGCAATTCAAGACTCAATGCTGTAAAGGACAGCGCCTCTCGTTGCGCCATCCAGGCGGGGCGTAACTTACGCAAGTCTTTTTGAAGCAAACTTTGGCAATCTGTGAACTGCTGATGATACTCCAGATTCCGAATGACAGTTCAAATTCTCATACCTCGGTATCTCGACTCGCCGCCAAACCCAATACGCCTCAACAGGAGATTCTATGTTCAACACGGGCTTCACTTCTTCAATAGTTCGCAGTCGGATGAAGTATAAAAGCACACCCATACCGCCGACGCGCGGAACCATTCGGTTGTCATCGCGTGCATTGAATGCATCTACCTACGCGGCAGAAAGTATCTTCGCCGAATCGGAGTGAGTCTGTTGATTGCAATTGCGGCGCGAGACGATGTCAGTTTATCTTTCAATGGCCATAGCCGCAGCATAGCGGTAGTGCGCACCGCGCTTAAGCTGCGTCAGCGCTATTGGGCTGGCGAATTCGGCGTCGAAACGATACGCTGCACAGACACAGGTGGCCCATCCATCAACTCACCCACTTTGGGTGCAATCTCATCCCGCCATGTGTCCGAGTTGTAGACAGCATCATAAAGCCGCTCACGCTCCGCTTCGGTTTCGAAACGACGCGTCCACACATACAACGTGTCGTCGCTTTCACCGCGATAACTGCCCGTAATCACCATACCTTTTGAAACTTGAAAAGGAATGATCACAGTTTCCATAAATTCGACCCAAGCATCCATCTTGCCTGGTTGAATTTTGTACTGCCGTAGCTCCTGAAACACCATGTCCTCCTAAGTTCTTAATACGGTCTAACGTCGACGTTTACGCAATTCGTCGAGCGTGCGTTGACGAGCTGTGGCATCCGCAAGCATCGCGGTGGCATGGGAAAAATCCATGTCGGCCGCGGATTCCGACATGGCGCGCCGGGCCGCTTCAACTGCTTCGGCCGCTGCCGCGTCATCAATGTTATCGGCATGCTCGGCAGTATCTGCCAAAATGGTCACCACCGTTGGCTGAACTTCTAGAAAGCCACCGGAAGCGAAATACACATCCTCTTCGCCATCCTCAAAGCGCAGCTTCACAGGACCAGGTTTTAAGCCGGTCAACAGCGGCGTATGACCCGCCATGATCCCAAGCTCGCCGAGAGTACCCGTTGCGATGATCATCGTGACGTCCCCGGAAAAAATCTCCTTCTCCGCGCTGACGATTTCGCAACGCATAGTGGATGGCATTGCTATGCGGTCTCAGCGGCCAACGTCTTGGCCTTTTCGCGGGCGTCGTCAATGGTGCCTACCATGAAAAACGCCTGCTCTGGCAGATCGTCGGCTTCACCGTCCAAAATCGCACGGAAACTGCGCACCGTGTCCTCGCGGGATACATACTGACCAGGTTGCCCCGTAAATTGCTCCGCCACGAACATGGATTGCGAGAAAAATTGTTGCATCTTGCGCGCGCGATAGACGAGCGCCTTGTCTTCTTCAGATAGTTCGTCCATGCCGAGAATCGCGATGATGTCTTTAAGTTCCTGATAGCGCTGAAGAACCTCTTGCGCTTCGCGCGCAACGCTGTAATGATCCTGACCGACAACGTTCGGATCAAGTTGGCGTGAGGTCGAATCCAATGGGTCAACTGCAGGATAGATACCCAAGTCAGTAATCGCTCGACTAAGCGTGACGGTTGAATCCAAATGCGCGAATGTCGTCGCCGGTGACGGGTCCGTAAGGTCGTCGGCCGGCACATAAATGGCTTGCACCGACGTGATTGAGCCAGTTTTTGTAGTCGTAATGCGCTCTTGCAGGATACCCATATCTTCCGCGAGGTTAGGCTGATAACCCACGGCCGAAGGCATCCGACCGAGCAACGCCGATACCTCAACCCCGGCAAGCGTGTATCGATAAATGTTGTCCACAAATAACAAGACGTCACGACCTTCGTCTCGGAACTGTTCAGCCAGCGTCAAGCCAGAAAGCGCCACGCGCAAACGATTGCCAGGCGGTTCGTTCATCTGGCCGAATACGAGCGAGATTTTGTCTAGCACGCCCGCTTCCATCATTTCATAGTAAAAGTCGTTCCCCTCACGCGTACGCTCGCCGACGCCGGCGAATACCGACAAACCGGAATGCTCAATCGCAATGTTGCGGATGAGCTCGAGCATCGTTACCGTCTTCCCAACTCCAGCCCCGCCGAATAGGCCGACTTTACCGCCACGCGCGAACGGACACATCAAGTCGATCACCTTAATACCAGTCTCAAGCAGCTCGTTACCGCCTTTCTGATCCTCGTATGTCGGTGGTTCGCGATGAATGGGTTTGATTTCACGGGCATTGATCGGACCCTTTTCGTCGATCGCATTACCCAGCACATCCATGATGCGACCGAGTGTCTCCTCGCCGACTGGAATGGATATGGGTGCACCGGTGTTGACGACTTCCAGTCCTCGCGACAGTCCCTCAGACGAACCCAACGCAATCGAACGCACAATACCATCGCCAAGCTGCTGTTGTACTTCTAGCGTCAAACCGGTTTCGACGACGGTCAAGGCGTCGAACACATTCGGCACCTCCTCGCGTTCGAATTCGACGTCAATGACTGCGCCGATGACCTGGACGATTATTCCGTTACTCATGTGTTCCTCGTAGCTTCGATCGCGCGGACATCATTCGAGTGCCGCCACACCACCGACGATTTCAGCGATTTCCTGGGTGATGGCCGCCTGGCGGGCGTTGTTGTAGAGCAATGTCAGCTCTTCAATCATTTCTGCTGCGTTATCAGTGGCATTCTTCATCGCAATCATGCGCGCCGCCTGTTCACACGCCGTGTTCTCTACAACCGCGCCGTAAACCTGAGATTCCAAGAACCGTTGCACCAAGCCTTCAATCAACTCAGCTGCATCCGGTTCGTACAGATAGTCCCACATATATTTGTACGAGTCTTCAGGGTCGGCCGCTAGCGGCAGCAATTGCTCAATTTTTGGCCGGTGCGTCATACTGTTGACGAACTGATTCGAGACCAAGTCCAAGCGATCAATGCTCTGCTCGTCGAACAGATCAAGCATACGCCGAATGCCGCCAATCAGGCTCTCGACTTCTGGGTTCTCCCCGACATTATTGATCGCAGCAACTACATTGCCGCCGACCGACCGAAAGAAACTTGCCGCTTTATTTCCAACCAATGCTAGACTAGCTGGCACTCCCTGATCATCCCATTTGCGGATATCCTGGATCAACGTCCGGAACATATTGGAATTCAGTCCGCCACACTGTCCTTTATCCGTTGAGATGACGATGTAACCGATATTCCGCACATCACGCGACAACATATAACGATGCCGATATTCCGTGGAGGCATTCGCCAAGTGACCGATCACGCTACGGATTCGATGCGCGTAGGGACGCGCTTCTTGCATGCGGTCTTGCGTGCGACGCATTTTGCTGGCAGCCACCATTTGCATGGCGCTCGTCACTTTCTGCGTGTTTTGAACGCTACCGATCTTCTTTACGATCTCTTGACCGCCAGCCATTGAACGTTACTCGTCTGTGTAAGAGTGAGTTTTGACGAATTCAGCAATAGCTTCGCGCAGAAATGTCTCGATATCGTCAGAGTATTCGCCGGATTCGGTGATTTGCTTCATCCATTCACCGTGATTGGCGTTCATATGATCCAACAAATCACGCTCGAATTGTTGTACGCGAGCGACCGGGACATCATTGAGATATCCTTCGTTCGCAGCGAACAAGGACACGCCCATCTCCGCCACAGTCATCGGCGCGAATTGCGATTGCTTCATCAACTCTTCCACGCGTTGTCCGTGCTCAAGTTGAGTGCGGGTCGCATCATCCAGGTCCGATGCAAATTGGGAAAACGCTGCAAGCTCGCGGTACTGCGCTAGCGCTAACTTGATACCGCCCGAAATCTTTTTCATAAACGGTACTTGCGCCGCGCCGCCGACGCGCGATACGGAAATACCAGGGCTCATCGCGGGACGAATGCCGGCGTTAAACCGGTCGGTCTCCAAGAAAATTTGCCCATCCGTGATTGAGATCACGTTGGTCGGTACGAAAGCCGACACATCGCCAGCTTGCGTCTCAATGATCGGCAACGCCGTTAACGAACCCGTCTTGCCTTTCACCTCGCCTTGGGTGAATTGCTCTACATATTCAGGGTTAACTCTGGCCGCGCGTTCAAGCAATCTTGAGTGCAAATAGAAGATATCGCCGGGATAGGCCTCACGTCCAGGCGGGCGGCGCAACAATAACGAGACCTGCCGATATGCCCAGGCTTGCTTGGTTAAGTCGTCGTAAATAATCAAGGCGTCTTCACCACGATCGCGAAAATACTCCCCCATGGCACAACCTGAATATGGCGAGATATAGAGCATGGGTGCAGGATCTGCCGCGGCGGCTGCAACGACCACAGTATGGTCCATGGCGCCGTGTTCTTCGAACGTACGCACAATCGTCGCGATGGTCGACATTTTCTGGCCGATGGCCACATAGATGCACTTGATCCCCGTGCCTTTTTGATTGATCACGGTATCGACGGCAACAGCCGTCTTGCCGATTTGGCGGTCCCCAATAATCAGCTCACGCTGACCACGACCGATGGGGATCATGGAATCAATACATTTGATACCGGTTTGCACGGGCTGGTCAACGCTTTGTCGCGCAATGACCCCGGGCGCGACTTTTTCGACAGGCGAAGACGCGCTGGCTTCAATCGGACCTTTGCCGTCAATTGGATTGCCTAACGCGTCAACGACGCGACCAAGCAATTCCGGGCCGGTCGGCACTTCCACGATACGCTGCGTACAGCGTGCGGTCATGCCTTCCGATAGGCTTTTGTAATCGCCAAGTACCACCGCGCCGACCGAATCGCGTTCGAGATTCATCGCCATCCCGTACACACTGCCGGGAAACTCAATCATTTCACCGTATTGCGCGTCGGCCAGGCCGTGAATACGCACGATACCGTCCGAAACGGACACAATCGTTCCTTGATTTTGCGGTTGCGAACTGATATCCAGCTTCGCGATGCGATCCTTGATCAGATCGCTGATTTCTGAGGGATTGAGAGTGTTCATGTTGTTCGCTCTTAATTAGACGCGCGTCAGCGCCTCTGCCATTTTTGCCAATTTGCCGCGGACTGAACCGTCTACCACCGTGTCGCCCGCGCGAATGAAAGCCCCGCCTAACAAACTGGAATCCGTCTCGACCGTAACCGCGATGTCACGTTCGAATCGCTTGCCTAGCGCGGTCTCAAATACAGCAAGTTGTTCGTCGGCAATCGGTACCGCCGACGTGATCGTCACATCCAAGATCTTGCTGTCTTCCGCACGCTTCGTCTCAAACAACGCCGCAATGTCGGCAAGCAGTTCCAAGCGTCGATTTTCAGCGAGCACGGATACAAAACGTTTAACTTCCGCCGGCGCATCCATCTCAGCCAGAAGATCGTTCAATGCATGAGCTTTTTGTACATGAGCGATCGCCCGAGAACCGATTAACGCTTGCATTTCAGGCGTTGCTGCCGCCTCAACGAGTAAAGCTAACGCACGTGACCAAGCGTTCACGCGATCGCCTTGTTTCGCCAAGTCATACGCAGCATTCGCGTATGGTCTAGCGAGTGTCGCCAATTCAGCCATGGGTTAGAGTTCAGCCGCCAGTTTTGCCAGCATGTCGCGATGCCTGGCTTCGTCGATATCCGCTTCAAGGATACGTTCCGCCCCTTGCACAGCCAAGGCTGCTACATCGCCACGAAGCGTTTCGCGAATGCGATTAGCCTCCTGCTCAATTTCCGCCACGCCGGCCGCTTTCAAGCGCTCGCCTTCCTCACGCGCTTCCTGCTTCGCTGCGTCTACGATTGAGGATGCTTGGCCACGCGCTTGATCAACGATGGTCTGCGCTTCTTTCCGTGCATTGCGCATGATCTCATCCGCTTGTTGTTCAGCCTGGGCCAGATTACGCGAAGCAGTTTCAGCATTTTCGAGCCCGTCAGCGATCGTTTGCTGTCGGTTCCGGATCGCCGTCACCAGTGGCGGCCAAATAAAGTACCAACACGACAACGTAAATATCAGAAACGCTACCGAGCTCCAGAGGAGCGTGATATTGATATTCATGATCGATACACAGCTTAGTGCCTAAGGTATACGTACGGTCGTTTCATGCGCCGCCGGTTAACGCGAACATGACAAACAATCCAAGCGCGACCGCAATCATGGGAATCGCGTCAACTAAACCCAGCACGATAAAAAACTGTACGCGTAGAAAACCCAGCAACTCCGGTTGACGCGCTGCACCTTCTAAAAACTTGCCCCCAAGAATGCCGACGCCAACCGCGCCGCCAACCGCGCCAAGGCCCAGCATGAGGCCTGCAGCAACGTATAACTGGTCCGTCAATTGCATAGATTGGTCTCTCCTACCTAAATGTAAAGGTCAGTGATCCTCACCCGTGTCATATGCCTGCGACATGTAGACGACGGTCAAGATTGAAAAAATAAACGCCTGCAATGTAATGATCAAGACATGGAACGCTGCCCATGCCCATTGCAGGAAGATGCCGCTCACAGTCAGCACGATACCGCCACTGAACAGCAAACAAATCAACACAAAAATGAGTTCCCCGGCATAGAGGTTACCGAACAGCCGCAATCCGAGCGACAACGGTTTCGTGAGTAACGTGATACCTTCAAGCACGAAATTCAGCGGGGCAAGAAATTTTGGGAAAGGATGAAAGGACAATTCCGCTAAAAAACCGCCTATGCCCTTCTTCCAAATACTGAAGAACAAGATCATGGCGAAAACCATGAGCGCCATGCCCATCGTGACGTTAACATCCGTAGTCGGCACGATACGCATGTAAGGGATGCCCATCAAGGCCGCTAGGTGCGGGATCCAATCCACCGGCACCAGGTCCATCAGGTTCATAAGAAACACCCATACGAATACCGTAACGGCCATGGGCGCGACATAATCGTTTTTATAGGTAAAGATGTCCTTGGCAATACCTTCAATCATTTCAATGATCATTTCGATCGTGCACTGGAACATACCTGGCACGCCCGCTGTCGCGCGGCGACTTGCGATGCCGAAGATCAACAAAAATAACCCGCCGAGTCCAAGCGACCAAAAGAACGAATCGACATGGATTGCCCAGAACCCCATTTCCGCCGCTTCTTGCGGATTTTGGGCAAGCTGCCAGCCGTCTGCCGTCCGCCCGTACGTGAGATTGGTTAGATGGTGCTCAATGTACTCTGTAGAGGTGACTTCGCCAGTGGCCATCAGATAGGGGTCCTTATGCGCTCGCGCCGACTCGTGCGGCTGCCGCTCGTACCGCGGCAAGCCCGATCGGAGTAAACGCAATCACGACGACCCCCATCACAACACCCAAGAAATAAGGCACCGCCGGAGGTCCGAGACTTAGAAAGCCGCCCAAGACAGTCATCGCGACCAATGCAGACCGCAGCATCGCGTACATGACAAAAGCGTTAGCCCGGGCACGTTGCATGCACAAAGCAACGATCGCGTTCGGCGCAACCGCGGCAAGCGCACCCAAAGTAATGGCGGTCGCCAACACGGGTACGATCCAAGTACACACGCCCAGTAGTACGGCAACCAGGGCAAGCTGACACAAGGCATATAACACGATCCGCCCGTCATCGCGCGACGCGACAGACTTAACATCTGACATAGGGTAGAACGGTTCGCGAAGTTGCCGAATCAATGATGAACGCAAGAAACTGATGCGCTAGGTCGGCGGTAGCCGCCTAGTAAAGCCGTGCGAATTATAGAGACGCTACTCGCGGGCAAATCCTATGACGCTCGCATTGATTTTTTCAACTTAATAGCTCAACATGGTCTGCTTCGCTGTGGATCACAGAAGGTTAAAACGACGACAGTTACAGTTAGCGTGCGTGGTTACGCACCTCTTTTAATCGCAGTTTCAAGTGTGAATTCATAGTAGGTGATCGCTTCCGAAAGAGCGAAAGTCTCTTTGACCATTTCGATCTTCGGTTCCTTCCGTTCCAACGACCCTGCGACGAAGTTTGCGCCGAGTTGCGGCCACCGCGTTAAAAACGGCATTTTCCAGCCCGGTCGCGGTTCAACCTCCTCCGTGGATAGTCCCGGCTTAAGCTCTAACAACCTATAAAACGCATCTACCAACGTCTTCACGGCTACGGTCGGCTGTCTTTCACGCATGGACGCCTGCGCGCATTCAAACAACTCGCGCAGTCTTGCATCATGAACTTGGTCTGGTCTTGCCATGGGTTAGATACTTGAATTGATCGTGAACTCGACCGATGCAAGTTGCTCTTGGCGCCAATTCCTATGGTCTTTTTCGTGCCGTTCTTTAAACTCCGGGAGGATTTCTTTTCCGAACAGCTCAATTGACTCCATGATGTGTTCATGCTTACGGTCGCCGCATTGCGCCACAAAAATCATGACGTCCAGATGGTTTTTTTCGTATGTCGACAACATCTCGTGCACGCGCGCCACCGTACCTACCGCCGTACCACTCCGAGCAGCCCGATAGAGTGCACGTTGGACTTCTTCATCCGGTTCGCCTTTACGAATGTCTTCTTCTTTTACGAATCCGGTCTTCGCAGAAAGCGTATTCTGTTCCTTGTTCGCCGCCAGGAAACTGTCATAGATGTTTTTCTCGCCTGGTTGATGCTTACCGCCCGTAGCTGGGTTGTAGTAATAGCCTAACGAATGCGAGAAAAAAGCGGGGCCGTTCGCGCTACGTTCCAATGCTTCTTCATCCGTTTTACCCATCATAAAAGTCGTGAGAACAGCTATACCGGGATTGATCGCGTGCCCTATTGGATAGCACTCTTCGCGAATGATTCGGTAGTACTCATTCGTACGCTCCGCCAATTCGGCCGGTGTTTCGAAACCGAAGCCAAGACTGCCCATGCCAAACCGTGCGGCAAGCATCGTAGTTTCACGGCGTGAAGCCGCAACCCATAACGGCGGATGCGGGGTTTGACGCGGCTTAGGGATGATGTTGCGTGGTGGCATTGAGAAAAACTGCCCCTGAAACCCTTGATAAGGCGTCTGCACCATCATGTTGGCGGCTTCGCGGGTGCACTCTTCCCACATAGCTTTTTTCTGCCCGCGGTCTACATCGAAACCACCCAACTCCATCGCCGATGCGGATTCGCCCGTACCAAATTCGACGCGGCCGTTTGATAGCAAATCCAGCGCGCCGATGCGCTCTGCGACGCGTGCAGGATGGTTATAGCCCGGAGGCATCAGCACGATACCATGGCCTAAGCGGATGTTCTTAGTTCGTTGCGATAGGGCAGCCATGACCATCTCTGGCGCAGAGGAATGCGAGTACTCTTCCAGAAAATGGTGCTCAACTTCAAACACATAATCGAATCCCAAACTGTCCGCAAGTTCGACCTGATCTAGCATATCGTGGTAGATCTTGTGTTCGTCGTCCGGATCCCATTGCGGTTGCCCAGCTGGTTTCGGCAGCTGTAGTTCGTAAAACAAGCCAAATTTCAACGGTTATCCCTCATGCCGAATTAAGGTACTGCTCGTCGTCAACGCGAGCCCTCGCATTAAACGCATAACCGTTAATCATGACCAACTCACGCTGGAATTTTCCGGCCTCCGCACAAAACTACACCCTCTTCGTGAAAATAAAAGTCTTCGACGGCTACTCAACAATTAAAGGATTCAGACCATGCAATCAACGAAACAAGGTTGGGTTGAGGTGATTACCGGTGTCATGTTTAGTGGTAAGTCTGAAGAGCTTATTCGTCGCATTCGGCGAGCCTTAATCGCCGGCCGGCGGGTTCAGCTGTTTAAATCTCACCTTGATAACCGCTACGCTGGTCAGTTACATATTTCTTCTCACGATGGGCGCACGATCGAAGCGGAGCCTATATCGAACTCAAAAGAACTCTCTGCTCGGGTGCATACTGACACCGATGTCGTGGGCATTGATGAGTCACAGTTTCTTGACGATGGAATTTGTGCTGCTGTCGATACATTGGCGAATAGTGGCATACGAGTCATCGTGGTTGGCACCGACATGGACTTTCGGGGCGAGCCATTCGGACCGATGGGGTCGCTGCTAGCTCAAGCCGACGAAATCGACAAATTAAGTGCTATCTGCGTTATTTGCGGCGACCTCGCCACCAGAAACCAGCGCCTTATCGGAGGCAAGCCAGCGCCAGCAAAAGGGCCGACGATTCAAGTAGGCGGATCTGAATCTTATGAAGCACGATGTCGACGCTGTCATGTCGTACTAGATTAATGTTTTACGGGCGGTCCCGCGGACATCTCGGGTAGACCTCTTCCTCGGTAAGCAAAGGCACGACTTCAGTTTTTCCTGGAAAAATGGCGCATCTGATGGGCGACAGCGCCCAGAATTTGTAGTGCCCTTTTTCAAGGTCGATTCATTTAATATCAATAAGTTATGAGATAAAAAGTCTGAAGTCAAGAGGACGATGGTGAGGCAAGGAATCCTTCGACACTATGGCCTCGGACGCATAGCAAACCCGCCGACCATCACACTTCCTTTACCCTGTTTATGCATCTGGCGCTTGCGCGAACAGGCGCACAAGAAATCGTTCATTTTCCTCTATCAGATCGGGGTCGGTCTTGTTGTGTTCCTTCATCCCACGGATGATTTTCCGCGGGATGCCCATCCCTATACGTTCAAGATAACCGTAGTCTTTCATTACGTCCTTCAGAGTTTGGTTTCGGGCAGCCCTCGTTCCCGCTCGCATCCTCTCGGGCGTTATGCCATTTGGCAGTCTACCCGGTGAGATGATTTCTAGTCGATCTTCGTACATGGCCAGTTCGATATCAGTGTTGACGAGAAGGTAGTCGCGGTGGATCAGGGCATTGACCACAGCCTCCCGGATTACTTCAACCGGGTACGCGGGCCTTTCCATCCGGCGTGCACCGTCCTCAAGCACAGCGGTCACGGAAGTGTTGCGCTTAACGAACTCAAACGCTTGTTCGACTAGCCCAGCTTCAACAATATCTCCGTTCTGGTCCATGAGCGGCGTCATCGGGCCGAGCAGGGTGGCGTACTCCCTTGCTGCATAGTCTTTTTCCGTCCCCGGAAAGGCTACTGCATTAATCCCGGCTTGCGGTAGAAATTTGCTCGGCGTCTTCCCGAAGAGCAGCATCCCTGAAAGGGATACACCGTCTTCGACCATAATCCCTGTGTTGATGAGAAGCGTTTGCCATCCTGCATCACCACGATCCTCCGGGACTTCCTGCTGCCGGACACGCCCGAAATAGTCCTTGAGGCGGCGCCGATCGAGATCATTGACCGTCGCTCCGGAAATCGGCCGCAGTTCAGCCCGAAACGTTCCGCGCTGCTGGAAGAGACGATTTAGTTCCTGGGGAGAGATCTCGCGGCTTTGTGTGCCGACCCGAATGTAATAGGTGTTTCTGTTGTTGTGCCACTAGCTGTGAACATTGACTCCCGCAGCACGCGAACAACGGCCACATCCTTGCCCGGCTCCATGTCCTTGATGGTATCGAAGAAGGGAATAATTCCAGGCCTGATCTTGTCCCGGCATGCCGCCATTACCCATTCTTCCAGGTTTTCCCGCGCTAGTCCCGAAACAGTTCCGTCGTCCTCAACTCCGAGCAGCACCATCCCGCCTTCAAAATTGCAGAATGCGACAAGTTCCTTGGCGAGTGCGTGGTTTTGCAAATCATCTCGCTTGAATTCAACCCCGGAATTCTCGCCGTTCGTTATGATTTCCAACAGTTTGGTACGCGTTGTCATGCCTCAGAACCCGTACTTGGACCGGCGCATCTCGAACGCGGCTTTTCCGCCGTCGAGGATTTCCTTGACCAGTTCCCGTACATGACCTGCCCAAGCGAAGAGCAAGTGGTTTCGACAAGTCATGTCAATAACTCGTAGATTAACGGCTTAACCCCTCATGGTGTGTTTTAAAACGTCGTCGCGTCATGTTCTTTATTCGCGCGCACTATCGCTTCTCGCACGTCTGCAGGATAGAGCCATTTCCCGTCGTAATCAATAGCAGCTATGCTTCGCTTATGCTCGTTCAAATCAAAGCCAACACACTCTTCAATAGGAAAGCAAGGGGCTCGATTGAATTGTCGCACGATGTCGTGCGCGTCAGGGCCGTCATCCTTTTGCCCGCACGAATCTGGAGGCACCTCTTTACCCGATCTAATAAGCGCTTGATTGATTCCCTTAATATCCTGCAACTTCCTTAACAGCGATGATAGGCTCTGCTTCCATAAGCGCGGATAATCTTCGGCTAACACGCCTTTCAAGCCAGGACTATCGTACAGCCTTTCGATCAAGCTGCCTCTAAACGTTTCGATTTCCCTTTCCCACTGGAGTATGGTTGGCGCAAAGACAAGCCGATACGAACTACATACGTTGATCGCCAGTAGACGAACTATCGTTTCTTCTATGGCTGTGTCGGCAACCTGTCGGTGCAATATGCCTAGATCCGCAAACTCATCCACCACGTTCTCAAAGTCAAGTTCCGTCCAACGCCCAGCTTGCATCAACGTCAACTGACGTTCCCACCATAGGTAGTAGTCGTCCGTGTAGGCGGGCGACTTTTCGCGCGGCGCGATAATCGCTTCGCCGCGTTGCCGTGCATCATGCGCGTCCATTGATTTCTCCACAGGGCTGACTGAGCCGCCATCTTGATACGGGAAATATAAAGTGCACACGTAAGACGCGACGCGCTTACCGATTCACCCCCTTCGCTCGCCGCGGCTGCTTGTCTTGCCCTCACTGTTTTTGCACGGCCACACCAAGTCCGGCAGATTGAGACTCCCCCTCCCCCCGCCACTGGACGAGCAGCGTCGGATCAGCAGCATCCTGAACCAAGCGGCGAGGATCGAATGGCTGCGGAAGCAGGCGTAGGAACCGATGTGGGTGTTCCTGCCGGTGCTGTTCGTCCAGATACCCGACGATCCCGCCACAATCCCGATGGGGTGGCCGGCTTGCGCGCTCTGCGAAATGTGTGTAGCCGATCGCCAAGGGCTTGACTTAAGCGACCCCGCCGTATCGCAGCTTTCATTTGTGAGTGTCGAAAATGTAGAATCGAACACAGGTGCAATTGACCTCAATAGCGATTCACGCACAGGAAGTAAAAGAACCACAACATTTCGATTTAACAAGCGTCACATTCTCTAGCAAAACCTCGGACGTATCTAGACAAGGTGACCACTCCCGATTTCACCTAGCAGATGTTCTACAAAATTGATCATGCTGCTACCCGGGATGGGATTGATCGCGATTTCGTTGCACAATTGCTCCGACAAAACGAAACTGTTGAGTATGCCATGGCTTCCGTGACCGGTTCTAGAATGCCGCGAACTGTACGAGAGTGCTAATGTTATTGTCAGTGTTGCGTCCTCCTCCCAATGAACAGGCACGATTCTCGACATTTGCAAAGAAGACGCAAGCCACGATCAAGCACATGGAGCTCAACGGAAAGATTGCTGCAACACTGAATGCTTCCCCCATGTCTCACCTTTTGGAGAAGGTGGCATGACTGACATCGTGGACAGTAAGCGGCGAAGCGAACTGATGGCGGGAATACGTAGCCGCAATACCACACCCGAACTAGTGGTTCGACGAATAGCCCACAGGATGGGCCTGCGGTTCCGACTACACCGCACCGATCTTCCAGGCAGCCCCGACTTGGTGTTTCCGAAACACCAACTGGCCGTCTTTGTACACGGTTGCTTCTGGCATCGACATGAAGGTTGCCGGTACGCCTCCACACCCAAGTCCCGAGCAGCCTTCTGGATGGAGAAGTTTGCTGCCAATGTCGCCCGGGATGTCCGCCAGGAAGCGGCCCTGAGAGCATGTGGCTGGCGGGTTCTCATCATCTGGCAGTGCGAAACGAAGAACCGGGCACTTGTCGTGCACAAGCTGACCGTATCGGTAGCTGGCGGAGAGAGCAACGACGAGCAGGAAAGCATACCGTTGACGGAACCATGAAGAATCAGGTCTCGATATCGGTATCCGGCACGGAGGGGCGTTCCCTATCGCTGCCGGAAAAGTCGGACGCGGGGTCAGGAACTGCATGCGCTTCGGTGTCTCACACGAGCGGACGAACATGAACCATCGTGGCGACCCGGCGACTGTTGAAGTCTACGATTTCTTTGCCGGATGTGGGGGCGCGAGTTGCGGCTTCCGGGCTGCAGGAATGAAGGTTGCGTTTGCCTTGGACTACGATCCGGACGCCCGAGCAAGCTTCGAGGCCAACTTCCCCGATGCTCATTTCGAGTTTGCGGATATCCGCAATGTGCGGGTTGATGTGGTCCGATCCAGGGTGGATGCCGAGCGATCCAATCCGGTACTTTTTTGCGGCTGTGCGCCGTGCCAGCCTTTCACCAGACAGAATACGACCCGGCCAATGCCCGACCAAGACAGCCGCGTCCCGCTACTTGTTCACTTTGCTCATTTGGTAGAAGGTTGCCGGCCTGATCTCGTGTTCGTGGAGAATGTCCCGGGACTACAGAAATTGTCCGCAAACAGCCAGCCCTTCGGAGACTTCCTGCGGCTAATGGACAAGGCGGGGTACGAGATGGACTACCGACCCGTGTTGCTTGCCAAATACGGGGTTCCTCAAAGCCGCCGTCGACTCGTCCTAGTAGGGAGTCTTCATGGCGCGGTTCGATTGCCCGATGAGACGCACGGGCCGGGAACAGCCAACGAGGAATACTCTACAGTCAGGGACTGGATCGCCCATCTTCCGCCGATTCGGGCGGGCGAGGAACATCAAGAGGTGCCAAATCACCGGGCAGCAAATCTGTCGGCCCGCAATCTGGAACGCATCGAAGCAACCCCCGAAGGTGGTGGCAATCGGGATTGGCCGCAGCACCTGATGCTCGACTGCCATAAGGGGTTGTCGGGCTATAGCGATGTCTACGGTCGGATGTCATGGGACGCTCCTGCATCGGGTCTCACCACGCGGTGCACGAGCTACTCGAACGGGCGGTTCGGCCATCCAGAGCAGGACAGGGCCATCAGCGTTCGGGAAGCGGCCTGCTTGCAGACATTCCCCGAGGACTTCGCTTTCGAGGGATGCATGGTGTCGATGGCAAGACAGATCGGCAATGCGGTACCGGTCCGTTTGGCGGAGCTTATCGGTCATCAGTTCATCAAGCATCTGAAAGATGTGGGGAGATTGTCCTGATGGTCACGTTCAAGACGCGTGCCCGCACACTGGACATGCTCGGTCGGCAACAGATTGCCGGTATTCCGACCGCGATCAGCGAGCTCTTCAAGAACGCCCACGACGCCTATGCCGACCGCGTCGAGATCGATTATTACCGCTCGGATGGCCTGTTCGTCTTGCGAGACAACGGGATCGGCATGAGTCGCGACGACTTCGTGACGCGGTGGCTTACCATCGGCACGGAAAGCAAGTTCGATCCGAATCGACGGCCATCGCAAGATCCAGATAAGAAGCCGCGTCCGATACTGGGGGAGAAAGGGATCGGAAGGCTTGCAATTGCTACCATCGGCCCGCAGCTTCTAGTCCTCACCCGCCCGAAGACCGACGACGGAGCCGCCGACCTCACCGCGGCGTTCATTAACTGGGGCGTATTTGAATGGCCAGGCATCAACCTAGAGGACATTGAAATACCTCTGCGATCGTTTGTATCGGGTTCGCTACCTTCGGCACAAGACGTGGTCGACATGGTGGAAGAATTTCGTGCGAGCGCCGAAAGTGTCGGCTGCGATATTGAGCAGCAGTTATTGAACAAGCTTAGAATGGAATTGGATCGCTTCGATATCGATCCGCAAAATATCGATTCCTACCTAAATGAGCCGTCACTCGGCGCACACAGCAGCGGGACGCACTTCATCATCAAGCCCGCCTCGCCACTGTTGACCGATGATATTGACGGAGACCTCACAATGAACAAGGCGTCCTCGTCGAATAACGCAACCGCCTTGAAGAAAACATTACTCGGATTCAGCAATACTATGATGCCAGAATCGCAGACCGTAATCCACACCGCATTCCGTGATCACAAGACGGACGAATTGACCGGCGAGTTGATTACCGAGGACGAGTTCTTCACCCCAGAGGAGTTCGGAAATGCGGATCATCTGGTGCGCGGTGAGTTCGACGAGTTCGGCCAGTTCAAGGGGGAGATTTCGATCTACGGGGAGACGATAGCCAATCACGTCATTCCATGGGGCGGCGGGCGTGGCGTAACGACGCTCTGTGGTCCGTTCTCCATCAACTTCGCCGCATTCGAAGGCAAGAGCCGACACTCGACGATTCCGCCCGAAGAGTATGGAAGATTGACACGAAAGGCTGAACAGTTGGGGGGATTGTACATCTACCGGAACGGCATCCGAGTTCTACCTTACGGTGCCACAGACTTCGATTGGTTGGATATCGAAACGAGACGGTCAAAGAGTGCGTACTACTATTATTTCTCGCATCGCAAGATGTTCGGCGCGGTGAACCTTGATGTGGGGAGAAATCAATACTTACAGGAAAAGGCAGGACGAGAAGGATTCCAGGAAAATAAGGCGTACCGTCAATTCAGGTCAATTCTGCAGAATTTCTTTATTCAGATGGCGGCGGATTTTTTCCGGTCCGATGGAGCGCATTCGGAAACATTCAATCTACGAAAGATGGACCTTTCAAAGGAGAATGATGCCAGGAAACGGCGAGAAAAGCAGGTTCAGGAGAGAAAGAGAGAATTCAAGGAGAGTCTGGACAACTTCTTCGGCAGACTCAATAATAATGAACCGCAAGAAAAGGCCTTAGCGTTGACGGAGCGCATAGACGCGAAACTGCGGAAAGCGGGGGACATATCTGACAGTCAACTCGCAGCAAGCGCCATTCTGAAGATCGAACGCCAAGCGCAGACGGAGATCAGGGAGCTGGAGGCTGAGTACCGCATTCCGCGTCCCCAATTCGGACTGAGTAAAGCCACACTTCGCGACTGGGGCGTGTACCGTGTTGAGTTTTCCGTACTCCAGGAAAATGTGTTCAGGCCGGCACGCACCATGATTGATGAGTTGGTTGGTGAAGTGGCGAGAGAGGCAAAGTTGCTGTTGGATCTGCGTAGCAGGACGGAAGCCGTACTGGACGCCCTCGGGCAAGAAGCGCGAAAGACTACGGGCGAGCTGGGGCAAGCGGTGAAGAAGGAGGCGAACAAGCTCGCATCAAAAGCGAAGGAGGTGGCGGCTCGCTCCCTGAAAGTCGTCGAGTCAGAACTTCGTGAGATGCTGAGCGAGTTCCAACGAATCAATCCTGCCGGGATGCCCAACGAGCTTTTTGTTGAAACCAGAAATGCGCTGGAGACTAGAGTGCTGAGCGTGAGGGGGGAACAGAGAGCGTTGTTGAACTCGGTATTGGAGCAGCTTCGGGCGGTGGACGTGACGGGTGAGATCTCGACAGCTGATCAATTGATAGCCATTGAGCAGCGCAATCTGTTGCTGGAGGAGGAGGCGGAAGTAGATGCACAATTGGTGCAGCTAGGAATGGCGATTGAGATCATCAATCATGAATTCTCGGGAACAATACGGTTGATTCGGAATGGCTTGCGCAGGCTGAAGGCTTGGGCGGACATCAATGAAGGGTTGGGTGAGTTGTACGACAGTATTCGAACGAATTTCGATCATCTTGAGGGCTATCTGACGCTGTTCACTCCACTCCAGCGGCGGTTGTACAGGAAGGCGGTCAAAATGCAAGGTCTTGAGATTCGGGACTTTCTGCAGGAGTTGTTCAAGGCGCGTCTGGAGCGTCATAACGTGACGCTGATGGCAACGCCAGCGTTCATCGGTGCCAAGGTCGTAGGCTTTCCGTCTAGCTTCTATCCTGTCTTCGTGAACTTGGTGGACAATGCCATATTCTGGTTGTCGCAACAGAATCCGAAAAAGGGTGAGCGATGCATCACTCTGGATGAGGACAGAGGGACTCTGCTTGTCTCGGACACCGGACCGGGAGTTGATGTTCGCGACCGAGAAGCGATTTTCGAGTTCGGCTTCACCAGAAAGCCCGGAGGAAGAGGGATGGGGTTGCACATCGGACGGGAAACTCTGCGCCGCATCGGGTTCGACCTGCTGCTGATCAATGGCGACAATGGTGCCACATTCGGCGTAGTGCCGGTGAAGAGAACGTAGGACCGATGTCGGAGGGTTCGGCGGAGGAATTCAAACATGGTAGCCGCATCATTGCGCAGCGTTTCCTGCAAACGGCGGTCGTAGTGGACGACGAAGCGTACACCCCAAGCTCGGAGAACGAGGGAGATGCGTCAAAGCACCCGGTTGTGGTGCCGGACCGTCACACGAGCACATCCCGGCAGGTTGAGCAGAATCCAGTTGAGCCCTGGAATCTGCACGCCTTGGATGCTGGTTTGTTGGTTGGCTCGTTCTCCGAGCTCGGAGTGATCTGCGGCGTTATCGGACCTGCGGATGCTTCATTGGAAACGATGAGGAAAGCCGATATCGTGATATTGGATTGGCGCCTTCAACAGGATGATCCAGAACGCGCACTGAAGCTGCTGCGGGAATTGCTAGATGAAGAAGACGATAAAAACTCCCTTCGTCTCGTGGCGATCTACACCGGAGAGGCGAACTTGGAAGATATTCTCAAGAAGGTTTTTGCTACATTGGATGACAGCGGACTCAAGCCGGAGAAAATCGCCCCCAGAATGGAAATTTCATATCTGCATGGTCGGGTTGTTCTCTATGCAAAGTACGGTGTAAATCTGACACCGCCGCTGAAGGATCGGAGCGTCTCAGAAGAAAAGCTGCCAAGCCGGCTGGTCAACGACTTTGCCTCTATGACAGAGGGGCTGCTTCCCGGTATCACACTCGCCTCTTTGGCAGCGGTGCGGGAGAGTGCACACATAGTTCTCGACAGGTTCAGCGCGGAACTGGATCCGTCATTTCTTGCCCATAGAGCGTGTCTCTCCCATCCTGACGATGCAGAACGGCAGATGGTAAACCATATAGCTGAAGAGCTTCGGGGGCTGATGGACAACGTTGTGGCGAACGAATCACCCGCGAGCACGCGAAGAGTAGCCGGGTGGCTACGTGGCAGGGATAACGGGGTAGGCACCTTTCAGTTTAAAGACAAAAATGTGAGATTGAAAGACGTGATCGCTTTGGCAAATAAGGGCGTGGAGGAATCGGATGTTCTTACGAACAAGCAAAGAGATAATGCTTTTCGCCATCTTTCGACCTGTTTTGCTGGCAAAAATGTTACCGACCTTGATCAGAAATTGGCTTGGATCATGAGCTTCCAGACGGTGTATAACGCGCCACCGCCGGTGTTGTGGCTGGGTTCCGTCGTTACGACCCCAAAGATCAACTGTGGACGGCCCCTGATCTGCATGAGGCCTCGATGTGATTCCGTGAGATTGAAAGAGGAAACTGTGTTCTTTTTCTTACCACTGGTTGATCCCAAGAAGGGAATGGAACAGATCGTTGTTAGGGTTGATGACGAATTCGAGCGACTGGGTATCAAGCTTGATCCAGACAGCTGGGTTCTTTGCAAATTCAAACCATCCGAAGGCAAAGATACCATAACCACTGATGAGGCCTTCGAGTTCAGGGACACATGCGGCAAGCCATACAAGTGGCGAGGTGAACTCAAGGCCGAGTACGCACAAAGGGTCGCTCAGAATTTTGGTACGATGCTGAGCCGTGTGGCGATTGACGAATCGGAGTGGCTCAGAAGAATAGCGAGAAAGTAATTCTGGCCCAACTTCAACAGTGAGATTTTAAGGTAGAACAGCGGGTTACGTCGGTGTCTCCGGTTGTAATGTAAGACATTTTCTTGGGATTGAGGGTCAGGCGTCCGACATGGGTGCGCGCGGTGACACGCTTGCCATCCTTCTTGATGGTGATGCCGGCTGTATTGGCAGTACCCGGCTAGTGCCTGCGCGTAATAAGAATGCATAAGGCTTGGGATCGTCCGAAGCCGCAGAATTGCTACCTGTTTGTTCGGGTATCGTCAACTTTTGGGTCGTGGCATGGCTGCGCCTCAAGGCGATCCTGGACCGGGATCAGTCCTTGATCAGCCCCATGGCCAGATGACATCCCAGTCCATGCTGGTCATACAGCTACAAGACACCCACGCATCCGCTTGATGTTCAATGCCAAGCACACCAAGTTCCACTCACCGTCAATGCGCCCGTGGCCGAATACTTGCGCGCGTCAACCGCTGCCTGACGACAACCATCGTCCTCATAATACGGCGCATACAACGCACTCAAGTCGAAACCGACCACGAGATCACTGGCATGGTGCGCCAAATGACCCTCAGGAGCCAATCCTTCACATCCGGCGGCAACAACAAACGCTGACCGGACAATACGGGCGAAACGTCGTCGGCATCTTAAAGCCTCTTTACGGCACCGACTCCTAGCTGACCTTCTACGCATGCCCAAGTTGGGCACGCGATTCTTTAAAGGTACCTCTCAAAACCTCCTAAAATTGATCTGAGGGTTGATTGTACAAAGCGATAGAGTAATAAAATCAATGAGTTGATAAACACCATAATCAGTGGAATTTAGGTTTTGAGAGGTGCCCTTAGGGGTCAATAGGTGCAGGTGCCCCGTCTTGTTTAACGCAAAGGCTTTAGATGCGTTACAGACGACCATTGATAAAAACCTTCTCAGTATGTGCGGATTGCAAGACAAGGGTTGAATCGCATACTCTAGCCTGAAGGTGCGGCTATCACCATGTGTAACCTTGCTGATGTGATTTAATAAGTGAAAAATAATGTTGTTCGAATTTGCTGAATTTTAGAAGATTAGGGTTGTCTTCTTGGTAGGATTTATCTATATCTTAAGATCGCTAGGAAACTGGAAGAAGGAAAAGAGAAGAAACCCTTCAAATTATTTATAACTAACTTCTACTTATTTCACGTTGCGGCGGCGATCTTGAATACCAAAACGCTGGACACTAGGAGCCTGCGCCGTAGAAACTGAATACGGATAATACCCATATAGCGCATGGAGTCTTCGAGATGCCGACGACGTTTCGCCCGTATTGTCCGGATCAGCGTTTGTTGTTGCCGCCGGATGTGAAGGATTGGCTCCTGAGGGTCATTTGCGCACCATGTCAGCGATCTGGTGGACGGTTTGGATTTGAGTGCGTTGTATGCGCCGTATGAAGGCGATGGTCGTCGCAAGTCGCCCTACGAACCGCGCATTCGGACGATCTACGAGTTCCGCCACCGTCATCTGGCGGACTTCAAGCGGCTGTTTGTGGAGGTGGTGCGGTTGGCGTCCGAGTTGGGCGTGGCGAACTTTGGCAAGTTGGCGATTGACGGGACCAAGGTGCGTGCGAACGCATCCAGGCGTAAGGCGATGAGTTACGCGCGCATGCAGGAGGAAGCGCGTCGTTTACAGGCGGAGATCAAGTTGTTGCTGGAGCAGGCGCAAACCGTTGATGAGGCGGAGGACGAGCGTTGAGGTCCGGCGTCTCGGGGCGACGAGTTGCCGGCTGAATTGCGTCGTCGCGAGGATCGGTTGGACGCGATCCGGGAAGCGAAGGCCCGTCTTGAGGTGCGTGGTCGGCAGCCCGAGGACGAAGAGCGCGACCCGACGCGTGGGCGAGGCAACAAGCGTGCGTATGGGGAGCCGGAGGAGAAGTCGCAGGATCATTTCACCGACCCGGAAAGTCGCATCATGAAGACCTTGACGGAAGGCTACCAACAGTGCTACAACGCCCAGTTGGCGGTAGATGGCGAGCACCAGATGATCGTCTCGGCACAGGTGTCGTGGAATTTGGGTTTTGAGAGGTGCCTTTATGCAATAAACTCTTAAAAAAATAATATACATTTTCCATTAAGCCGATTAACACAATAGCAACATAGCCTAAGAGAATAGCAATGCAAAAACTAGCGAAAATACCAGCTAGGAAAATAGTTAGGAAATTGTCACTTGTCCCTCCATGCAAAACGGCGGGGACTGCAAGAAATATAGTACCGAGTAAAGTAAAGGTCACTAACCAGATTTTGATTAACTTACCCATAGTCAATACTTCCTTAATAATGGCAACATGCTGTGTTTCCACAAGCGCGGACAATCCTTGCTAATGCTTCCTTTAATCAAGGATTATAGGCTAACGCTTTAAGCAAGTTGCCTCTAAACGATTCGATTCTTTTTCCAATACTCAATGGTTTCAGTCTGGACAAGGGCACCTCTCAAAACCTCGGGTTTTTCGGTCAAATGGTGTGATGATGAATGCATATTGAATTTTGGGTGTTTGAAGTGAAAAAATACCCAAAATCAGGCCATATGGACCCAATTTTGGCTTTTTTAGTGTTTTTCACGAAGTGTAGGCGCATTGCGCCTACACTTCGTTGTTCAGACCATCGCCTCGCGCGCTAAAAATACCAGGCGGTGCATGTTGTAGAGCAAGTTTTGCAAGCCCATTTGCACCGAGGCGCGATCCAACCCGATGGTGCGGATGAATTTACCGCCCAGTTCGTTCTGGCAACTGGCAAACACATGCTCAACACGCACACGCACCTTGGCTCGCCGACGATTCTCACGATGTTGATATGCCGTAAGGGCCCGATGCTTACCGCGCTTGAACATGATCCGTGACGTGAGACCCTGCGCCCGCAACATCAACTCCATCTCTTTCGACCGATACGCCGCATCCCCATAAAAAGGACCCTCGCGTTGGCGGCCATCCATCAACGCATCCACCACCGTAACATCGTGGTCATTGGCGGGAGTGGCGACATATCCCCGAATGAGCTTGTGTTCGACATCGACATTCACATGGTTCTTGTAGCCGTAGGATGACTTCCCATGTTTCTTCGTCCAAGCGCATGACGATCCTTTTGACGCAATTTGGCCGTCACCTCGTCCTCCTTCCAGGCGTCCGGTGTCTCATTCCGCTGCAATGCCCTATTCTCCTCCCGGGTGTTGCGCTGCACCGGGACCAGGATCAAGGTCGAGTCCACCACCTGACCGCCACACGCCTTGTAACCCCGCTCGCGCAACTGCGCCGCGAAATCCTTGAACAACTCCCGCATGGTGTTCTCATCCAGCGCATCACGATACCGCGCAATGGTCTGCCGCGAAGGAACCGGTTCCCCTGGCGCCACGTCAAGAAGCCGGGTGACGCTACGGGAATCAACCACCGCATGGGGGACATGCGTTCACACGACAGGTTGCCCTTCCGACCAATGAGCAGCACCTTGAACATCACCACCACATCATACGCAGGACGACCGCCTTGCGATGGGTCGGCAGCTTCGTGACGCCAACACTCCTCCAGGATCGGCCGAAACCTTTCAAAATCAACCAATTGTTTGATCTGCTCCAACGGATCGCCGCGTCGATCAAGTTCTTCGTAGGCTTCCCATTCACTAAAAAGTCATGATGGTGGAAGAACTCATTGGTAAATAACAGGTCGTAAATATACCCTCACAAGGTGCTTTGGCCAGGCGAAGGTCACTTTTTTGCCGTCACGCCGAGTCACATGACATAACCATGAAAAGAGGAGGTTTTGAGAGGTGCCTACAAGATGATCCGAGCTGCATACTTCAATCGCGATAAGATACACAATCATTTGTTCTATAAGAGACTCTGCGGCGTGACGATGCTGTACTCTCAATCCCTAAACTCATCCGTTACGTTATGAAACTCCAACCCTCCAAAACGCCCATCTTGCATGAGCTCTAACTGATGTTCCCACCACAAGTAGTAGTCGTCAGGGTAGGCGGGCGGTGGTTCAACCAGAGCGATTGCAACTTCTGATACGTCGTGCGCGCTCCTTTCTTGTTAAGGAATAAATATTACGAAATAATCATGACGAACGCGAATAAGAACGCCGCTAGCTTACCTCGTCATCCCTTCGCATGTCCGCCTACTTATCCTGCTCGCGCTACTTCTCCTGAAAAATCGAAGTTCGGTGCGTTGTCCATATCATCACCAAAATAGCTTTCGCACAATCAAAACCGCAGCCATATGAAATCAATTGGGATCTCGAGGTTTATTGGAGAGGGCGAAGAAAGAAAAAGCCAGCATAAATCAAACAACCGCCTACAGATGCCTAAAACATGCGGAAGGAAAACACGCCCAGAATCGCCCTTTAGCTGGCTAGGAGCCGCGCCGTAGAAAATTTCTTCATGTAGAAATGTTAGGTAAAATAATCTATATAAAGAATAAATACGATAATGTATCCTATTTACTGAATGCCAAATCGTCCTACGACACAGACTCCTAGGTCCCGCGAGTCAAGACTTAGCTCCCTACAACGATACGGCGAGGGTTAGCAAGCCCGTGGTCTTGATTGTTAAAAACTACGATCACATCCGATACTGAAATCGAACGTAATAAGCGCCACCTAAGAAACCATACGGTGATTGCTCCGGATAGATCAATCCCCCTGCCCCTCCCGCACCACGAGAATCGACCGGCGCATGGGGGTTTTCTGTTGGATAGTAGTCGAATACATTCTCAAGGCCAGCAACTACGGTGAGTGTATCGGTGATATGCCTAGTGATTTCTAAGCTTACCAGCCACCCAGGGTCTGGTCGATAAGATAAATCTGGTTCATTGAGTGGTGCATCGTAATGTGTGCCATACCGTTGAACGCGGAGGAAACCAGACCAATCGTCATACCCGTGTGTCCAGGTTGCCGTTATTCGATTTGAGGGGCTACCATCCTCAATCATGCTTTTCAAGTGAAGGCTCGTGAAGGCTGGATTGAACTTAACGAGCTCAACGCTATTCCAATTACCTGATACGAGGATTTTGGAGCGACCACCATAAAACTCAAAAGGAACACTGAGCACCAAATCAACGCCTGATACATGAGCGTCCTGCTGGTTCGTAAAGTATCGTACAGACGTAAAACTACTCGCATCTGGCACGCCAACACCAATTAAGGTGTCTATGTCTTCCTCGGTAAGCGTGAAACGACTCGTAAAAGCTATTCGACCCTCAGTTTTGATCTTATAGTAGTCGAGTGTGACGTCACCCCAACCAAATGCCCATATGCTGCCTAACGTTGTGTTCGTAGATTCCTCGGGTTTGAGTGGCACAGCGCCCTTTTGCTGTGCCACAGGGTTAGTCGGCGGCAATGTCGCTATGTCCGCAAGCTTGCCATCCGTGAATTCGGTCGTGACATTTCGAAGATTTGACTGCCCTGCCGTTGGTGTCCGAAACCCCGTACTGTACGCCCCACGGACCGAAAATATATCGTTAATTTGCATGCGCCCCGTGAATTTCCAATCAAATGTTGTCCCAAACGCGTCGTAGTCATCGTAACGAACCGCAACGCCTAATTTCATTGACTCAGTAGCATCGCCTTCTAAATCAAGATATGCTCCCCAAGCCTCAACTGTCCGTTCACCCGCATCGGATGCGGGAAACCCAGGAAACCCATTAGAACCAATCCCAAAACCCTGGCGTGTTAAACCGTCAGGACTTGGATCAATATACCATGAGTTCGGTTCACCCTGAATGATTTCAAACTGCTCGCTACGACTTTCAAAGCCTGCCGCAATGTTCAAATAACCATAGAATCGCGCTACATCAAGCTGCCTCGAAACATCAAAATTGAATACTGTATCCGTCTCGACGTATGTGCCAGGATGATATGCTAGTTGCACTGTCGTAGGATCCTGACCAGCATCATATAGTTTGGCCCAAATCTGTGGGTTCACCGTGTTTTGAATGAAATAGATAGCTTCACTCATGCCATGTACATAGCTAACGTCCCAATACCAAACATCACCCGTGATTCCTTTAACACCGATAGCCAAGGATTGATCGGTGACATCACCGCCAAATTGTGGGGTGAAGCCACCAGGTTGGACTTCTTGAAACATAAAACAATGACTCGGTAGACCCGAAATCAGCGCTGAATAATTTGCGCTGGCATTTTGTTGCGCGTATGAAACTAATGAAAACGGATCTTGAATGGTGTCTATACCACAACCGCCTTGAGTTGAATCAAGATTGGCGACGCGTACTGTTTCATCCCACATCTCTGCACCAGGAGTGCCAGGTGCAACAACGATGCGCGTTGCCGGATCAAAATAAACATTCGACGCACCATTGAATACGCCGTTGCGCGTGTTCGGATTACGGAAATAAAAGCCTCCTTTAACGGTTCTTATTGAGTGATTTATCCAACCGTAGGCTTCCATATGAGGAGCCAAATCTAACCCAAAATTACCGAACAGCTTCATGTCATCACGAATTTCCGGGCTGCCCCACACCATAACATGCGGAGTCCGTACCATATTGTTACCCGCATCAATAAGATCCTGAGCATCACTGCGTTGCACCGCTCTATCAGTTGGGTCGACCGCTTTAAATTCACCGCTTAGGTTCGCAAATCCACGATGGCCTAAAGGTAGTCCGATGTTACCCGCGAACTTCACGCGCTGCCCATCGCCCTTGAAGGTACTACCCAGTTTTGCCTCAAAGAGTCCCCCTTGTCGGTCCCGCTTAAGCACGAAATTCATGATGCCGGCAATAGCATTCGAACCATACTGCGCGGATGCGCCGTCACGAAGCACTTCTAATCGATCAATGGCGATACCTGGAATTGAAGATAGGTCCGGAGCTTGTGACCCGGCAGCCAAACCTGAGCCCAATATAACGACTGCCCCACGATGTCGGCGTTTGCCGTTTAGGAGGACTAACATAGAGTCGGGCGACATACCGCGCAGCGACGCTGGCCGCATGATGGTCGCCGCATCCGAAATAGGCTCTAGTGCGACGTTATATGATGGTACTAATGCCGCCACAATAGAATCCAAATCGCTCGCGCCTTGTGCAATAAAGTCATCGCCTGGGACAATATCGATCGGAACAAGTGATTTATTTTCGTTCCGACCGCGTACCCTTGACCCAACTACGATAAGTTCCTCTTCGAGCGGAATAACATTAGTTCGAGGAGAGTCAGCAACGGGTTGTGCACCATCTTGTCCTAGTACAACATGGGCATTTAGAAAAACAAAAATCAGCACGGTAACCAATACATAAAAGCGAGGCAAGCCTAAATTTTCTGTAACCATTAGCAACCATATTGCTTCATCAAGTTTCTTATATGTTAATGTATGTGACTTTGCAAGATTAGTACCATTGGGACAAGCGAATAACATACAAATGTCTTGAAACTATTGGATTTTAGAAATTGCCATGGTTAAAACATTTCTAAGCAATAAGTTAACATCGGCTTCAATAACATAGGATGATAAATGCAAACACTTAACGCCTTATTCGTTCAATAATTCCCTGTAGCTGGTCTAAATTTTTATATTGAATTCTTAGGTAGCCGCCGCCACGCTTACCTCGTTGTGTAATGCTTACACCTGCACCTAACGCATCGGCTAATTCATCCTCAAGCCGCAATACGTCTGGATTTCGACTTTTCTGTCCTTTGGATTTTTTATACCTACTAACCAAAGCTTCTGTTTGGCGCACGCTTAACTGATTTCTAATAACTTTTCCCGCCACACTCACTTGCATTTGCGGCGGTAACGAAAGTAACGTTCGCGCGGTTGCTTCCTCCAATTGACCCTCTCTCAGCAACTTCTGAACGGATTGATGAAGATTCAACAGTCGAATCGAATTACTTACCGCAGCGCGCGATTTACCTACCGCTGATGCAATTGATTCTTGCGAAACATCAAAGTCCTTGATGAGCCTCTGGAGCGCCACAGCTTCATCGTAGGGATTCAAATCCTCGCGGTGGAGATTCTCGATCAGCGCTAAAACGACTGTTTCGCTATCCGTGACCGCTCGCTCAATCACCGGCACGGTCGCAAGCCCAGCGATCTGTGCAGCACGCCATCGGCGCTCGCCCATAACGATCTGCAAGCTACCGTCGCCTAACCTTCTCACAGTCAGCGGCTGCACAACGCCTTGCTGTTTTACGGACTCCGCGAATGCCGCCAATGATTCTTCATTGAATACTTGACGAGGCTGGTCTGGATTGGGTCGTATTTGCTCAATTGGAACTTCTTTGATGCGGACGGCCGTTCCGCTCTCTTGCCCAGACAAGGGATCGCCTAACAATGAATCCAGGCCGATACCTAACGGCTTGCGCGTTTTCACGCGTTCCTCTCCTCAACATTCGCGTGCCGACGCACTATTTCGTTCGCTAATGCGCTGTATGCAGTTGCACCCTTCGATTTCGGTTCGTAGAGCAACGCAGGTAAACCATGGCTAGGGGCTTCTGCCAGTCGCACATTTCTTGGGATAACGGTACGATACACCACATCTGGAAAGTGCTCGAAGAGTTGGCGCGACACCGCCTGTGTCAGCCCTAGGCGCGGGTCATACATCGTGCGTAAGATGCCCTCGACGCGAAGTGTGGGATTACTTAGCGTGCGAATGCGTTCCACCGTATTCAGTAGGGCAGTTAAACCTTCAAGTGCGAAGTATTCACATTGCATCGGTACAACGACCCCCGTTGCACAAAAGAAGGCGTTTACCGTAAGAACATTCAACGACGGTGGGCAATCAATGATTGTATAGTCGTAGCGATCTCGACTACTCGCTAGTCGATTACGCAGCCGTGCCGTACGATCCTCAGCCGTTAGCAAGCTCATTTCGACCGCGGTCAACGCCTCGTCGCTTGGTATGACATCCATTCCCGGCGGTCGCGTTTGCAAGACATCCGCCAGCGAGCGGTTTTCGTCCAGCCAGTGATACGCAGTAGGCGTATCCTCACCTCGAACGACACCGCAGCCACTACTTGCATTACCCTGCGGATCCAGATCAAGCGTCAAAACTGTCTTGCCGATCGTTACAAGCGAGGCCGACAGATTGATCGCGGTCGTGGTTTTGCCTACGCCGCCTTTCTGGTTGGCGATCGCGAGAATGTGACCCATATCGCTAGGCTCGGCTTATCACGTTAATCCAACCGATACCTGCCGACGGGTAAGAGTCAACGATCCCATAGGGCAAAGAAGCCAGCGATGGCGAGGTAGACTGCAGCAGCATGCGCCCATCTTCCCCCAATAAATCTCTGCACCACGACCAAACCCGTGCCGGCGACGCTACTGCGCGCGCCGTAATCACATCAAACGCAGACAGCGTGCCACGGATATCACGGATGTCACCTTCAATGACTCGCGTATTCTCAAGCGCTAACTTCATGACGACATGACGTAAAAAATGGCATTTCTTACGATTCCGCTCAACTAATAAAACGCAGAGACTTGGATTCGTCACCGCAAGCGGTATCCCCGGGAAACCACCGCCCGAACCGACATCAAGCAGTGTCCGAGATTGCGCGACATAGCCTTGCAACGCTAAACTATCGTCGAGATGTCTGCTCTGCAGTGCACGTAAATCGCCCGTCGATACCAAGCTTGCCGCTTCGTTCCATTGGTGAACGAGCTCAAGATAGCGCGTGAGCGGCTCGGTGTATCCACCGTCGCTACACCGTTTGGCGAAGTCCAGTGTCGCGCTTAGCGTGGACCGAAAGCAGAGATAACGCCGCCGGCGTCATCCCCGGAATATTCGCTGCGTTACCGACCGTCGTGGGTTTCACAAGCTCAAGTTTCTCACGCAATTCGTTGGATAAACCGTCGATTCGGCTGAAGTCCATACCTTGGGGTAATACGATCTTCATTTGCTCCTTCGAGCGTTGAATAGCTTGATCTTGTCGGCGCAGATAACCATCGTACTTCACATCAATGAGCACTTGTTGGACGTAAGGTTCGTCAGCCGCCGTGAACAAGCCACTCGCCACAAGATGCTCGGCACATACCCCAGGCCGTTTCGAGAAATCGACCAGCGCTGTATCTTGGGTTATCAATTCGCTGGATAACTTAGCCAATCTAATGGCCATCTCACTATTTTTATGTATCGTCCTGTTCCGAAGTATCGCATTGCAAGCAGCCACCTTGTCGCGTCTATTCGCGAACATCTGCCAACGTGGGGTTGACACCAAGCCAAGGTCGCGTCCGGTCGGCGTTAAGCGTAAATCTGCGTTATCTTGACGCAGCCGCAAACGATACTCCGCGCGACTGGTGAACATGCGATACGGTTCGTTGGCGCCCATCGCGGTTAAATCATCAATCAGTACGCCAATATACGCTTCATGCCGCCCCGGAATCCACGCCGACAAGCCCGCGACTTTACGCGCGGCATTCAAACCCGCGACCAACCCTTGCGCTGCAGCTTCTTCGTAACCGGTTGTACCGTTGATCTGACCCGCGAAAAACAGACTTTCGATACGTTTCGTCTCCAGCGATGGATTTAACCCGCGAGGGTCGAAGAAATCGTATTCAATCGCGTAGCCAGGACGAGTGATGCAAGCGTTTTCAAATCCCCGAATGGTGCGTACTGCTTCGTATTGAATGTCGAACGGCAGACTTGTGGAAAGCCCATTCGGATAGAGTTCAGTTGTACTTAAGCCTTCTGGTTCTACAAAGATCTGGTGCTGATCTCGCTCAGCGAAGCGCACTATTTTGTCCTCAATTGACGGACAGTAGCGCGGGCCCACGCCCTCAATAGCCCCGGTGTACATGGGCGACCAATCCAATCCCCGGCGAATGACTTCGTGCGTCTGCACATTGGTATGTGTGATGTGACAGCAAAGCTGCCGAGGATGATCGGCGGAGGTGGACATGAACGACATGGACGGGCGGGGCTCGTCGCCAGGCTGCTCTTCAAGTTGCGCGAAATCAATCGTCTTGCCGTCCAGTCGGGGCGGCGTGCCCGTCTTTAAGCGGCCTGGCGCGAGCGGCAGTAACCGCAGCTTCTTTGCCAACTCAATGGATGCAGGGTCGCCAGCGCGCCCGCCTGCTTGATGCGTTTGGCCGACGAATATGCACCCGCCGAGAAAGGTACCCACCGTCAAGACAACCGTAGATCCTGCGAATACCAACCCCATTCGCGTCTGGACACCTTCGACGCGATCCGATGTCAATCGCAGGTCCACTACGGTATCTTGAAACACCGTCAGATTGGCCTGGGTTTCTACTGCCTGGCGAATCGCGTTGCGATACTTCACGCGATCCGCTTGGGCACGCGTGGCTTGGACGGCAGGGCCTTTGCTTTTATTCAACGTACGAAAATGGATGCCTGCCTGATCGGCAGCTACAGCCATGGCGCCGCCTAGCGCATCAATTTCGCGCACCAGGTGACTCTTGCCAATCCCGCCGATGGCCGGATTGCAAGACATCTGACCTATCGTTTCAATCGACTGCGTCAGCAACAGCGTGGACGCGCCAACCCGGGCAGATGCCAGGGCGGCTTCCACACCAGCGTGGCCACCGCCGATGACAATCACATCGAACGCGGTGGGATACTTCATCTAATGTAAGCTGTGTTCCCCCGCGCGCGATGTACGTGTTTTTCCACGTTGGTTTATAGCGTGAACGCCGAGCTGGCTTGCGCATCCCACGCAGATCGTGCGGGCTTGACATAGGCATAACCTGCGTCGTAGTCGCACGATAGCTGGGCTAGGTTCGATCCAAGTGGCGCTTTCATCCTGCACGTCACCGCAGCCGCACCGCTTCCGAATTGTTGGGTGAACGCCGACACCGCGCGCTCAACCGCCGCATGGTTTGCTTCGGGCACTTTCGCCAACGCGCGTTCGTAAATGCCCACATAGTTAGCACTTGATGGCTTCGAAGCTGCGGTGCCAAGCCACGCAAGCCCCCGCAGCGGATTCTTCTCCACCGATCCTAGACCCTTGAAGTAAATCTGTCCAAGTCGAACCTGGGCGTCCTTAAATCCCCACTCCGCCGCCACTTGAAGGTAAGGCAGCGCCGCTTCATATTCTTTGGCTTTGTAGTGTTTCGTTCCTTTTTCCTTGGCCTCGTGTCCGGGCATTGACGAAACGTCCGTTTCATCTTGGGCTGACACCGAGATCATGCACACAGTTGTCAATACGACAGCCATCACACGCGCAAGTGAACTCAACGCAGATATACCGTCAGCGTATATCGCTCTCATATCCATCCCCTATTTGAAGTCCAAACTGCGATCCGGCGGATTCTTGCGTATAGACCCCAAGCTCATCCTGTACAGATCGCATGAAATCAGGGTAAGTTTAGATGTTTTTGCATCGTTTCGATACGCCTCGTACATGTGACACGTCTGGATAGGTCTATTTGCCGATGCAAAATTTGGAAAAAATCTCGCCGAGCAGCGCATCGCTGGTGGTGGCGCCCACAATCTCGCCGAGACGTTCGTGTGCCATCCGCAGATTTTCCGCGACCAATTCACCTTGTCGATCGACCAACTCTGACGCGGCCGCCGCGAGCGCCGCGGCGGCGCGTTTCAAGGCCGCGAGGTGACGTGGCCTACCTGCGAACGCATCAACGCCAGTGCGAAATCCTGCCTGCCTTAACAAAACTTGACGCAATGCGTCCAGACCGACACCAGTTAGCGCACAAGTGCGAAGGGTCGATTCAGATACGACCCCTGGCGCGAGCTGGGTTAGATCGCACTTATTCCGCACAATGACCGTTTTGTCCGCATATGCCGCGGGCGGCGATGCGTCAAGCGTGGAATCTTCGACCACCCAAAGTACGCAGTCTGCCGTATCTAGCGTGGCTCTCGCACGCGCGATCCCGATAACTTCAATCGGATCCTCACTCTCTCGCAAACCTGCCGTATCGGTCAGACGCACCGGGACCCCTTCGATCGTGATCTCACCGTGCAACGTATCGCGCGTTGTACCGGCGGTGGCCGTCACAATGGCACGGTCTTCGCCTAACAAGGCGTTTAACAGACTGGATTTACCGACATTGGGCTTGCCTGCGATGGCCACATCAAGACCCACTTGCATTGTCAAACCCGCGGCCGACCGCTCAATCAAACAATCTAGCTGCGTCCGGATGTTCATCAATTGCGCTTGCTGGTCAGCATCCGCTAACAATTCAATCTCTTCCTCGGCGAAATCGATTGCACCTTCGACGAAGGTTCGCAACGCTAACACGTCCCTATCTAACTCGCGCACGCGGCGCGAGAACTCGCCGGCGAGTGAACGCATCGCCGCGCGCGCGGCCTCTGCGCTGCCGCTCGCAATAAGGTCTGCGACTGCCTCCACTTGCACTAGATCGATCTTGTCGTGACGAAACGCTCGTTCCGTGAACTCACCTGGGTTCGCAAGACGCACATCAAGGCTCAACAAAGAGGTGACGATTCGTTCCAGAACGATGGGCGAACCATGGCCCTGAAATTCGAGTACATCCTCGCCGGTGTAAGACGCCGGCGCGACAAAAAACAACGCAAGGCCTGAATCAATCACATGGCCATCAGGATCGTGGATTGCAACGTGGGTTGCGGTTCGCGGTGGCGGCAAACAACCGAGCAGCCGACGAGCAACCTCCGCGCACTTCGGGCCGGACACTCGAACGACGCCGATGCCGCCGCGACCAGGTGGTGTGGCAATCGCACAAATAGTGTCGCTCATGGGAGCGGTTACTTGGATTGCTTGGCGGCGCCCGCGCGTTCGACTTGCTTAGTGATGTAGAACTGTTGCGCGTATGACAGGATGTTGTTCATAAGCCAATATAACACCAATCCTGCCGGGAAGAAAACGAACAGAATCGTGAATAAAACGGGCATGATCTTCATCATTTTCTGCTGCATGGGATCGGGCATGGGCGGGTTAAGCATTTGCATCAATAACATGGACGCACCCATGAGAATCGGCAAGACAAAATAGGGATCCATGACCGACAAGTCCTGGATCCACAGAAAAAACGGCGCCTGCCTTAATTCCACACTTTCATAGAGCACCCAATACAATGCAAGGAACACCGGCATTTGCGCGAGCATCGGTAGGCAACCCGTCATTGGGTTGACTTTTTCCTTGCGGTACAGCTGCATCACCTCCTGACTGAGTCGCTGTCGATCCCCCCCGAACCGCTCTTGGATTCGCTTGATCTGAGGCGATACGGTGCGCATTCGCGCCATTGACTTGTAGCTCATCGCCGATAACGGATAGAGCAGCAGCTTGACAAGGATGGTCAGGATGATGATCGCCACGCCCCAATTACCAACCAGACCGTACGCGAATTCCAAGACGTAGAACAACGGCAAGGACAAAAACCACAAGATGCCGTAATCAACCGTAAGTTCGAGGTTGTCGGCAATCGCATCCAGGGTCTGCTGGGTCTTGGGTCCAGAATAAAAACGGAGGTTGAACTCACCGATCTCGCCCGGATGCACCACCACCTCCGGCCCGGTAAGTCCAAAGCGGTATTTACCGCTTGTATCGCGCATCCCGTAATACAGGTAACTCGCGTTGTCGTTGACAACCCATGTCGATAGAAAGTAGTGTTGCAGTATCGCAATCCAGCCGCCATCTACTTCTTGGCGAAACCGATCTTCGTCGACATCATCAAAGCCGATCTTTTCATAGCGGGTATCGTTCGTCGTTAACGCCGCACCCAAATACGGTCTGGGGCCTAGAAATGTGCCAGCCTCTTCTTGTTTGCCGTCGTGAGTCAGCTGCGCAAATACATTCGCCACAAACGGTTCCGCTGACCGGTTGTCAACCTCGTGCGTCACTTTAATAAGGTACTGTTGCGGGTCAATGGTGAAGATCTTCCGCACTGTAATGACCCCATCATCAGTGGGACGCGATGCAGTCAATACGATGTCTTGTACGCCTTCGAATATCTCGTATTGCAACTGCCGAACCGCGTAGCGCGGTTTCGACGGCGCCGAATCGAACCCGTCTTCGCCAACCAGTCCGCTCTGCGCTATATATGTCCGGTTGAAATTCTTCTGCAGCAATGTCGTCGGTACATCGGCGTACTCAAGCGAAATTGGATGTTGATGCAGCTCAATGAGCCGAATATCACCCCCGATGGGATCAATCTTCATCGTTAACAAGGGGGTTCGAACTTCGATCAGGTCGTCTTCGCGACTTGATCTTTGTGCGCTCGCCCCTTCGGCTCGCGCGCTTCGAACCAGCGATGCATCCGGCACATCGCCGGACTCCCTCGTGATAACGGGAACATCGTCGCTAGCACGTGGCCGTTCGGTTGGCGCGCTCGCGTCAGCTTCAATCTGCGCCAATTCTGCCTCGCTGGGCGGCGGCACCGCGCCGCCATAGTCCGCAGTCCACTGCATCACGAGCAAGTAAGCGCATACGCCCAATCCGATCATCAGACCGTAACGAAGGATTTCTTGGATATTCAAGTTGCAGAACGCTCGTTAGCACATTGCGCTTGATGTCGCCATGGCCGCCAACTAAACGTCATGGGAACCAGATCGACCCCGCCGTGACACAAGGGATGGCATCGCCCTATTCGCGTAATCGCAAGGTAGAGACCGCGTACGCATCCGAACCGCTCAATCGCTTCGGATGCGTACGCGGAGCACGTTGGATAGAACCGACAGCAGGGTGGAAAGAGGGGCGAGATGCAAAGTTGATAGGCGCGTACTATCAATCGAGCGATTACTCGTGGCAGCGACCGAAGTTTTTGCATCTTAGTCAGCCTAACAATTCAACGAGACGAGCGAATTTCTCTAGTTGCGGTGGCCAACCATACCCGAATGCGTTGAGGTTCATCTACGCGGCGACGCAACGACACCATGAAATCAATACCTGCGAATTCGTGTTTGTTTATGCGAAACCACTCTCGAATAACCCGTTTCACGCGATTGCGAACGACAGCGCTTGGAACGCTTCGTCTGGAAATCGCGAGACCCATGCGTGCAAACGCCAACTCGTTCTCAATCCCCGTGATCACGACCGCACCGACCGCCTTTCGAAACGTTGCAAAGCGAAATACGCGCTCAATCTCGTGTTTTTTCGTTAACCGGATCTGTGGCGTAAACGCGAACTGAGAGCCTGTCTTTACGCGGAAAGTCTCTTGCGTTGACGCGCGCGACGCGCATTGATCACTTTGCGGCCGTTTTTCGTCGACATGCGCTTGCGAAACCCGTGCGTGCGCTTGCGCGAGATATTGCTGGGTTGAAATGTGCGCTTCATCCACTTAAGATCGGAGATCGGGAAGAGTCGAATTGTAAAAAGCGAGCGAAGGCTGTCAATCTTGCATTGAATTTACGCTCAAAGAGCTAGTGCAACGACGAATTTTTGTGTCAAGTAGCCTGAACAACGTTTGGTAAAACAAATCCTATGTAGTCGTTGTTGGTAGCGCGAATTTTCGTGGATATAGGTATGAATCGTAGCATTGACAAGCGACCTGGCAAGCGAAAAAGTGGTGGAAAACACTGGATATCAAAGGGACAAAATCGACAAGAAACGCAAGTTCATAATTAACCCACAAGTTATCCACAAGATTTACTCAACCTCTCCCGAACTACCTGCCAATCCAACATGTCCGAGCGATTAAAGCATCAGAGTAAAGCTGGCGTGTTAGGATGCACTCGCATTGATCTTATCAAGCGGAATGACATTTTTGGGATTCGGGGGAGCGCTTACCAAGGAATGGCAAGAACTTGATATCAGGGACCGATTACGCGTATAAACTGTGGGGAAATAAGGTGACTAAAACACTTTACAGAGAGACCATCCTTGAGCGAGAAATCGTTACTCTGGCAACGCTGCCAACAGCAATTCAAGCGACGCATATCGACCGATCAGTACGAGAAGTGGATCGCACCGTTACGAGCTGAATATCTTGATGATGTACTACTGATTTCTTCGACTAACGGGTGGAAGGGACGGCAGGTTCAAGATACATACGGTACTCTCATTCAAGATGTCGTACGCACGGTCGCGCACGACGAATCGGTTAAAGTCGAGTTCAACAATCGACGATCGCCGCGCCGTCATGTACCTCTACGCAGTGAACGTGGCACGACCGAATCGAGCCCTCGGGTTCGGTCGAAGCAGTTTCCGGATCTAGACAAACAATTCACCTTCGACCAGTTCGTCACGGGCAGCACGAAAGGCGTGGAGAAAGCGATGGCCCTGGATGTCGCGAACTCTTTCAACGATGATCAGATGACTTTAGTCATCTACGGTGATAGTGGCATGGGAAAAACGCACTTGTTGCATGCGATCGGCCATCACATTTACGCTAAATTTCCACAGAAGGGGATCGAACTTACGCATTCCACCTCGCTTGTAAACGAGGTGACGTCAATACTGAAGCCGAGTGGTCGTCAGAATCGCAATATCAATGCTGCAATGCGCTCATTTCAGGACAAGTACTCAAGCCACGACGTGATTTTGCTTGACGATTTGCATCGGTTGGTTGGCAAAGAGAAAATCCAAGAGGAGTTTCTGCAACTACTGAATATGTGGCAAGAACACAATACGAAATTGGTGTTTACGTCACTTGGCCAACTTGCTGACCTGGAAGCGCTTGATTCTGCGTTGCGTTCGCGTTTGTTAGGGGGTATTGCGATTCAAGCCATGGAGCCTGACGAGAGCGTTAAGGTGCAGATTCTTTTACAACACGCGGCACGGGAGGATGTTAACTTGCCACAAGATGTTGCGGAGTATCTGGCTCAGCAACTGGAGGGTGACATTCGGATTCTGAAAGGTACGTTATTAAGTATCGTCAAGGTGCAGAAGTTCTCAGGACGCCGACAGCGACCAATTGGCAAGGAGATCGTCGACCAGACGCTGCATAGCATGAATCGGGTGAAGAAGCCGATTACCCCGGAACAGGTACTCGGACTCGTGAGCGAGCGCTTCAATGTCACGGAGCAGGACATCAAGAGTGGTATGCGGGTTCATAGCAAGCTCATCCCACGACAAATGGGCATGTTACTGACGCACGAATTTACCTCGCTGCCGCTTACTGAAATCGCCACGGCGTTCGGGCGAAAAGATCACTCGACGGTGAAGAATGCGCTTACTGCAATCAAACGGAAAATGAAATCAGATGTCCGGTTGCGTCGCGATTACGATTGGTTAAGAAGTGAGTTGAAAAGATGAAAACCCCATCCAAGTCAAGAGAAACAAGCTCATGAAATTCGTCGTCCAGCAACAAGAAATGCTCAATGTTCTTACGCACATTACAGGCGTGTTAGAACGAACGCAGACACGTGATGTGCTATCGCACGCACGCGTTTCGCTGACCGAGGACGGCGAGTTGTCGGTTAGCTGCACGGACTTGACCATGACCATGGTCGCGAAATTGCAATTGGACCATGTCGATGAACCAGGTGGCGCGTCTATCCCAGGCTTGCGTTTGTTCCAAATCTTTCGTGTGATACCGCGCGGCGTTCCCGTCGTATTCGAAACCGTTGACGACATGATCCAGATCACAGCCGGCCGCTCAGAATACCAACTGAATGTCATGACTGGCCCAAATTCTGCTGCACTTGATGGTTTCCAACCATCGCCGCCTGAGGATGCGATTGAGATTCAGCTTCCCGCGTCGCGACTGCGAGAGCAGCTCATGTACACAAACCCAGTGATGGGTGTTAGAGAAGCGCGCCAATTCATGGTTGCGACATGTTTCGAATTGAGTGACACGTATCTCCGCGCGGTGAGCACTGAAGCATCAGTATTGGCCATGGCGACAGTACCTGGTGGGGTTCCCGGCTTGACGGGTGAGGAAGGCGATGACGGTAATGTCGTTAAACGATACGTGGTACCGCGTAAGACAGTCATTCAGGCGACGTCCATGTGCTCGGCCGCGGCGGGGTCAGACGTTATCTCACTGACGTTCGGCAGCAATCACTTCTCTGCCAGCGTGGGGGTCTTTACACTCACATCAAACCTCCTGGATACGAAGTACCCGGAGTATCAGAATGTGTTTCCCCCAGATTACGAATGGTCCATGGTATGCGACCGTGAGCCGTTGCGTGCGGCGCTGGATCAAGTAGAGGTTGTCGCCGTTGACAGCAGCCATCGAGTTCAGTGGGAATTTGATGACGACCTTCTGTCAATGCAATCAGCGTCGACTCGAAACGATCGAGTGACCGCAGCGGTTGCTCTTCACAGTTTGACCAGCGCCCGTAAGGTAGCCGTCAACGGAGAAAAGGTTCTTCGGGTTCTTAATGCGCTTACGACGGAGAAAGTCAAATTTAGCACAAGCGCAACCGATATGCGCGCAAATGTCAAAATCATCGGCTTGAACGGTGAAGAATCGTCTGAGAACAAAGGCTCGGAAGGCGTTAGCATCACGTTTTTATTAGCGACTATGTCTGAACGATGACACTTGATCGGCTTGAAGTCGATCATTTCCGTGTCATTGAGCGCCTTGAGCTAGATCTGCAGCCTGGCATCAACCTATTTACAGGCCCGAACGGTGCTGGTAAAACGTCAGTTCTTGAAGCCGTGCATTTGCTTTTGCGCGGTAAATCCTTCCGTCGCGGTGGATTGGACAGTCAAATCCGTCACACTGAGCATGCCATGGCCGTGCGCGGCAGATTCAATATTGATCGTACCACGGTCCGACTGGATTTCGCCAAACAACGTGGCGAACCGCTTGAGCTGAGACGCGATCGGCGTCGCGTTGCGCGGCTGTCCGAGATCGTCGCGTTGGTGCCGGTTCAGTCTTTTTTACCTGACTTAGCGGATCTAATTTTTGGCGCACCGATAGGACGTCGAAAGTGGTTAGATCTTGGTTTGCTTTACAGCTGCGTTGACGCGCTCGGTACGATGGCGCACTTTCGGCATGTGCTACGACAGCGGAACGCGGTGTTGCGTACAGGACAATTACGGCAACTGGACGCGTGGGATTTCGAGCTGATTGCAAGTGCGGAGGCGCTTACGGCACTGCGCCGGCGATGCTTTGACACGATCGCTGAAGAGGTTGCCTCGTGCGCTACGGTGCTGTGCCCGGAAATTGCGCTATCCTTGCAATTTTTCCCCGGCCACCGCGGCGCTACGTTGGCAGACGATCTTGCCAAACAGCGGTCAAGGGATATTCAGTTGCGCATAACTCATGCGGGGCCTCACCGGGCCGACATCAACGTGCGCGTTCAAGTGGAAGGCAAGCAACGCCGGACAATGCCTAGCGCTGCCTCGCTGGTATCCCAAGGGCAAGCACGGGCATTGGCAGCAGCGTTCAAATTAGGGCAGGTTCGGTTTCTCAATGCACAGGGCATTCAATCGTTACTCTTGGTGGACGATCTTGGCTCGGAATGGGACGCTGAACATTGCGATCATTTCTTAGCGCTCCTTGCACAGTTGGGGTCGCAGACAGTGAGCTCCGCAGTGAGCGTGAACTTGCTGCCCCCAAAATGGCAAGAACACCTCAATGTCGTCGAGTTGACTGCTGGTCATGTTGTTCGAAGTGCGCTTTAGATGGCCGTAAATGTGTGCAGGTGTGGTCTGCTTGGTCGCCCGTTTTCCTCCATGCTTGAGGCGGAAGATAGAAATAGTTCCAGATACCTGTGGAGGTATAAAATTTCCACTGAATGACAGTCAATAATGTGCGGAAAACACGACGAAAAGCGGCGGAACGATATACAATTACGGGTGCAGGTTCTATTCCCGTTAACCCTTCTTCAACTTTCAAATCGGTGATTTACACAGGGCATCGCGTCTTGATGTACGCGCGTGTCGACATTTCTACTGCACATAATGTGGGGTTCAGTCTGAAAGCACCAAGCGTTTCATTATAACGCTGTTTCCGTCACGTGCAACGAACACTCTGGAATGAGGATTGGGGGACATACATTGCATCGGGTTCTACATCGCACAACACAGACAGGGCTTCAGCCTTTGCGTCCGGCAGCAGCCGTGAATTGGGAATTTCTAAGATCTGAGAACCGTGTTATTATGGACATTCATTGATCTTGTGCAGAGACACTGAATTGGTGGTTATACGCACTAGGCACCACATGTTTCACGTGAAACATCTGCCAGGATTTAAGCCGGACAAGGGCTTGAGGCAGATCGAACTCATCAAAAGCTAGCTACTTCGCTCTTTAAGGGAAATCTGTATGACTAACGACGAGAACATGGAGAATTACAACGCCGACAGCATCAAAGTATTGCGTGGATTGGATGCGGTACGCTGCAGACCAGGGATGTACATCGGCGACACAGAAGATGGCACGGGGTTGCAGCATATGGTGCAGGAGCTCGTGGACAATTCGATTGATGAAGCATTGGCAGGCCATTGCTCGTCCGTTGACGTGATCATTCATGCTGACAACGGCGTCACCGTGCGTGACGACGGCCGCGGTATCCCCGTTGATCTTCATGAAGAAGAAGGCAAATCTGCGGCTGAAGTCATCATGACGACTTTGCACGCCGGTGGTAAGTTTGACGCAAATGCTTACAAGGTCTCGGGTGGGTTACACGGCGTGGGCCTGTCGGTGGTGAATGCGCTATCGTCTTTTTTTCGGTTAACTATTCACCGTGATGGACAAGTATTTGAGCAAACATATGAAAACGGTGCTCCTACATCCGAATTACGGCCGGTCGGGGAAACAGATCAGACCGGCACCACATGTTACTTCGAAGCGTCAGTTGAGATCTTTAAGAAGGTTCAGTATCGCTTCGATGTCATGTCAGCCAAGTTGCGCGAACTAGCGTTTCTAAACTCCGGTGTGCAATTGACGTTGACTGATGAGCGCACGGACGAACAACAACAATTCCGCTACGACGGTGGCTTACGCGAGTATGTGTCGTACCTCAACAGTGAAAAGAAGCCGTTACACGATGTCGTTCACTTTCAACGTACGGTGGAGGGCAATGTTGGCGTCGAAATCGCAATGCAGTGGACCGACTCGTACCATGAGCAGGTACGGACGTACTGCAACAATATTCATCAAGCGGATGGTGGTAGCCACCTTGCAGGGTTTCGGACAGCACTCACACGTACACTCAACAATTACATTGAACGCGAGGATGTTTCAAAAGGGAGTGAGATTAAGACAACCGGAGAGGATGCGCGCGAAGGCTTGGCGGCAGTGGTGTCCGTTAAGTTGCCGGATCCTAAATTTTCGTCCCAAACGAAAGATAAATTGGTCTCAAGCGAAGCGAGACCAGCGGTAGAAACCTCGCTGTATGAGTTACTGTCGGAATATCTACTCGAAAATCCAAAAGCTGCGAAAAGCATCTCTGAGCGTATGATTGAGGCGGCACAAGCACGAGAGGCAGCGCGTAAAGCTCGAGAACTCACGCGTCGTAAGAATGCGCTTGATTTAGGCGGATTACCTGGCAAACTGTCCGATTGTCAAGAGAAAGATCCGGCACACAGTGAAATATTCATTGTTGAGGGGGACTCCGCAGGCGGCTCGGCAAAACAAGCTCGAGACCGACGTTCACAGGCGATCCTGCCATTGCGCGGCAAGATCTTGAATGTCGAGAAAGCACGCATGGACAAGATGTTGCGCTCAAAGGAGGTGACCGCTTTGGTTACTGCGCTTGGGTGCGGTCTTGGCTCTGATACGAACCTGGAGAAACTGCGCTATCATCGCGTCATCATCATGACTGACGCAGATATTGATGGCTCGCACATTCGAACGCTGCTGTTGACCTTCTTTTTCCGGCACATGCCTCAATTGATAGAGCAGGGAAACATCTATATCGCGCTGCCCCCGCTGTACAAAGTGAAGAAAGGTCGAGCGGAACGATACGTTAAAGATGATGGAGAGCTGGACGACTATTACTTGTCGAGCGCATTGGACGGCGCTAAGGTACATGCGAATGCCGATTCACCTGCTATGGCGGACGAATCCGTGCAATCGCTTGCGCTGAACTTGCAGCAGACGCGCCATCATCTTGAAGCTTATGCCAGAACCTTGCCGACTTATATTTCTACGCATTTACTTCATGTTCCGATTTTGACTCGTGATGCTCAAAATACGGAAGTGGACGCGGTGGAAGAGAGGGTCGGTGACCTGCACAGTGAAGCCAGCATGCGTCGTTGGCTTGATCGGCTAGAGTCGGAGCTAGCGGTCGAAGAAGGACAATTTAGCACGGATTTGGTGTACGATTCAAAGGTTGGTTGTTATTATCCGAGCATTGCGCGCCGTTTCAGAGGGACATTGGCAACGCATGTACTGGATCAGGAATTTATTGACTCGCGTACGTATCACATGATCGAGAAACTCAACCGCGAGTTAAATGGCTTGCTTGCACAGGATGGCTACTTCGAGAAAGGAACTGAACGCTTTGAGACAGACCATTTCATGGACGGTATAGATTGGCTTCTCCAAAAAGCGCGTCAAGGCGTGACATTAAGCCGCTACAAAGGGCTAGGCGAAATGAATCCCGGTCAGTTATGGGATACTACGATGGACCCAGCCATCCGCAATATATCAGTTGTTGACTTGGTTGATGCAGTCGAAGCTGATCGGCTGTTCAATAATTTGATGGGCGAAGATGTTGCACCGCGTAAGAAATATATCATGGCAAACGCCCTATCCGTCAACGCCGCAAATTTGGACATTTAGGTCAAGCGCGCCGCTGTCATCCTGAACCCTCCCCCTAAGTTGCGATGTTTCACGTGAAACATCTGCTGTAATCTAATTCCAGTAAGGGATTGAGGTATATTCAACTCTTGAGGATGAGCATCTACATATTGATATGGTTATGCTCTATTTGTAGGGTCGTCAGCCTTGGGTTGATTTTGAAAGAGCCTCGGAGTGGTGGTGATTGTGCGGGCAGGTAGCAGCAAGATTGAACAAGCCAAGAGAAAATCAATTGTCCTTGCTCAGACCCGCGATTTTCTAGTCCCAAAGCTCATCGTAGGTAATATTCGTTTTCGTGCGAACAACATGGCCGCGGCATTGAATTCGGTCAGCCATCGGGCTACAGGAACTCCCCATGTCTGACGCAAGCTTCACTCAAGCAACGGCGGAGGTGCTTCTGGCCATGGAGAAACGGCGCGCGGATAACCGCGAGTGGGATTATCCGAATTTAGGAGGTTTCGGAGGGCGGATCAAGGTACCTATAGTTTCAGTTGACGGGCGCGAGCGGTTCTTTCTTGATCTTCACCGGGCAAGAATTGGCATCAAAAAAGGAACTTACCAGAATCGTGCTCGGGAAGTCTTGGTTTTGGCGCGGCTTGATTTCGGCGGTGCGTCGCACCGCAACCCGGACGGCGAGGAAGTCGGCTCCCCTCATTTGCACCTTTACCGGGAAGGATTTGGAGACAAGTGGGCCTTTCCGGTGCCGCCCGAGAAGTTTCCGAATCTGGAGGATCCGTGGGTGACGCTCGAAGATTTCATGAGGTTCTGCAACATCACCGAGCCACCCGTAATCAAGCGGGGACTATTCACATGATCCAAGACATACAGGCATTGGTAGAACGGTACTCGGCTTGGCTGAAGGATAGGACAAGCTTGCGCGAGACCGGAGACTGGATTGAGATTACAACACCATACCTGGACCGGCACAACGATTACCTCCAGATTTACGTCAAACGCGCTAATGGCGGTTTTGTGTTGACGGACGGCGGGTATGTTCTCGATGACTTGGAACTGTCCGGATGTAGGATCGACAGTCAGAAGCGTCAGGCCATGTTCAGGGCGACGCTCAACGGATTCGGTGTACGGGAGAACGGAAAGGTGTTGGAAATCAAGACTTCTTCGGAAAATTTTTCTTTGAAAAAACACAACCTTGTGCAGGCGATGCTGGCGGTCAACGATCTCTTCTATTTGGCTTCGCCTACCGTCGCGAGTTTATTTCTAGACGACGTGACCGAGTGGCTCGACATTTCAGATATTCGCTACACGACGAGCGTCAAGTTTACAGGTAAGAGCGGCTACGACCATAGTTTCGACTTTGTCATACCAAAATCCAAGACTCAGCCTGAGCGTGTGCTGCGCGCGATCAACCGACCAAGCCGAGATACTGCGCAGGCGATGGCATTTTCCTGGATTGATACGAAGGAAGTGCGTTCTTCCGAGACCCGCGCCTACGCAATTCTCAATGATTCCGGGCAGGAGATTACTGAGAACATTCTGGATGCGATGCGAAATTATGACGTACATCCGGTACCATGGTCAATCCGTGATGAAACATGCGATGAATTGGCCGCGTGACTGCCTTCGCCGAATCGGAAGTCAAGGCGGCACAAGTGATTGAGGAGCTGATCCAGCTGTCCCGCGACCTGTGCTCGCGCCCTGTCGGAGGACGAACTCGCCTTCTACGACGCACTGGAGATCAACGACAGTGCCGTCCGGATGCTCGGCGACGAGATCCTAAATCCTAAGCAACATTGCCCGCGAACGCGTTGCGACCGTGCCCGGCAACGTCACCATTGACTAGACGCTGCGCGAGAATGTCCGCGCCAACCAATGCTTTTGTATCGCGCCAATGAAGCGGGTGGAGTGAACCATGTCGCGACTCGGAAGTACCTACCCAAGATTGACTCTGGTACATCCTGCCAGTTGAGATGATGGACCGACGGGTTGCTTATGAAAATGCACATGGCAACCTGCTGATTGGCTCTATTTCACGTTGGATAGGAGGCGATCCGTGACTTCAAGGGCCTGTTCACGGTTGCGGCATCCTTAATAAGAAACAGCCATTCGCATGGCGTGTCAAGCGATGCATCCGAAAGTTTGTCCCCAGCTTTGTAAGTCATTGCCTATTGACAGGCAGGTCTTTCTTGGCGTTGTGGCCCGGATAAAGCAGGTGTGCGCCAAGCGCAAAGCGTGGCGCGAAGTGATCAGTCCATCGTCGACTTCGTAGGCAACCGCAACCCGTTTGGTTATACCGGGCTTCTGCGTTTACCGGGCGACGTACGCTTGTCAGTCGCCCGGTTTTCTGCTGACTCTCTCACCAATGGATGTGGACTTCCATGGCGATGCGGTGGTCGGTTGGTTCCCGCGCTTCCGCGCGCTGAACGGCCCGGATCGCCACGCTAAGGTCGGGCCTGCCGGCCACTTGCGCAAGACGCCAGCCGATGCCGGTCTCGCGGGTGCCGGCCGCGACACCGTAGCTCACCTGCGGGGCGCTGACGAAACGCCCGCGGTAGGCTGCCAGGCCGTATCCTGCCTCGATCGTCCAGCGGGTGTCCTGGTTGCGTTTCAGGCGCTGTGCGAGCGGGTCGTGGTCGAATAACGCGTCCAGGCCACCGCGGGCCGCGCCGCCGATGTCCTGGCGCAAGGCGAACGTCAGGCCCAGGGCCGAGTCGGGTCGGGGATCGTAGGCCAGCGATGCCGACAACCCCCGGTCCTTCATCGCGCCGTCCTCGTGGGTCAACAGCGCACGCCCGTCAAGGTGGAGTTCGAGTCCGCGGCGCGGGTCGTGCCACGCGAGTCCGCCACCCAGCTCCACCCCGGTGCCGATTTCGGCGTCGCCGCGATCGTGGCGCGCACCCAACTCCAGAGTTGGCGTGATACTGGTGCCGCCGGGCAACGCGAATGGGCGACTGCCTTCAAGGCCGAACCGCCATCGTCCGACCACGGCCGCGGTCCCTGCCAGTCCGTCTGTGCGGGCCGCGGTCGTACGCGTCCACAGGGCATCCGACACCAGGGCCAGCGTACCGCCGGCGTCGAACGACCACAACTCGCCGCTCGCACCGCCAGCCGCCATGGTCCAACCGATAGGCGTTGCCAAGATCTCGCCGGCGCCGGTCGTCAACGTGATGGCGCCGTCGCCCCGGCCACCGGCACCCCACAGCGTCAGCCGTGAGACAGGGCGCCAGGACGCATAGGGCATCGCGGCCGTCAATGCGGCCTCAACCCCGCCGGCCATGCCTGCGTCGCCGCCGCGGTAGCCGCCATGACTGCGACTTTGCGCGAAGGCCACGCCGGCCAACCAGTGTGCCCGCGCATAGTCCACACCCATTAGCGCCGAGGTGACCTTGCCGTCAAGTTCGACAGCACCTGTCCGGCCGTCAAAGCCGCTCCGTGCCCCACGGCCCCAGAAGCCCAGGCTGCCACGGGTAGGCTCCCCGCGGGTGTAGGTGAAGTGGCTGCCGGCCAGCAGTTGTCCCAGGCTCGTCCCCGGCGACCCGCTGCCGAACGCGCCTTGAAAACCTGAGGCGAGGGTTGCGGTATCGGTGCGCGCGACGCGCGCACCGATACCGTCAAGCGCCGTTTCGGCCACCGTACGGCCGAAACGGCCGAGCCACGCCCGCGGCATCGGATCGGCGTTGATGATCGTGCCGATCGCTTCGCCGTCCGCGATGACGCCGCCATCAGGATTCGACAACCGGACCGCGAAGGTCTCCCGCCCTTCGTCGTGTGCGTCGTCAAGGGTCTTGAGGCGAATCGTCACGTGGGTGGTGCCGGGCGGGAACTGGGCCACGCCGGTCTTGTGGACAAAATCCACCCGGGCCTGGGCAGTCCCGTGCGGACCGCCCCATAAGGGTTGCCAGGCCACGCGCACAGGGTGCGGCGAAGGTGTTGACAGAGTCAGCACGAACACAAGGTCGGTGCCCTCCTTGGCGGCCGCGTCAGCGATCGCGATCAACGGCCGCGCCGGACCTCGCTGCGACCCGTGGGTGGGGGATGTTTGCGGCCGCGCTGACACCCGCTGCGAGCGTTCGCCCGGCCCGGCGTCGTTGACGGCCCGCACCCGGAAGCGATAGGCCTTGCCGTTCATCAAGCCCCGTACGGTATGGCGGGTCGTGGTATGGTCGGCGCCGGGGATGGTGAGCCACCCCGAGGTCTGGCGCCCGGCGCGGCGAACCCATACCTGCCAGTCGCGGATCGTCGGGTCGCCCGGATCCTGCCACGTCAGCGTCACCGCGCCATCGCCAGCTTCGGCGGTAAGTCCCTGCGGCTTCGCCGGTAACTCCAGTCCGGGCGACATGGTCTTGTCGTTCTCGGTCACTGTGACCGTGACGGTCGCCGCGGCGACCGAATCGTAGCCACCACCCGTGGCCGTCAGGGTCAGGGTCACATCCTCGTCATCCACCATGTCGGCATCATCGCGCGCCCATACCCGGACCCATTGCGGCTTGTCCCAGTTCGTGGTGGTGAAAGTCAGCTTGCCGTAGTTGCTGCCGTCGGCCAGTTGGCCCTGGTGGTTAAACACCACATCGCCCGAGGCGCCGGTCACGGTCACCGTGACGTTAGCGCTCGGCACCGCATCCAGCACCACGGTGAAGGCAGCGCTGGTGCCCTCTTCGGTCGTGAGGGTCATCGGCACGACCGTGATGCCTTTGGTGTTAGTCGTCGGGCTTGCGGAGGCGCCATCGTTCAGGGTGCCGTCGGCCGTGGTGTCGCTGCCGAGTTTGTAGCCGTTATAGGTGCTGTCGTCGCCTAGCGTCACGGTGTAGGCCTCGGCTCCTTCCGAGGTACTGGTGTCGGGGTTGGTCGGAATCGTCACCGTGCCGGTGGTGCTGCCCGTCCCGCCGAAGTTCGCTCCCAGGATCTGCGTCAGACCGCCAGGCAGGTCGGCGGCATCAAAACTGCTTGAACTGCGGGCGGTGAAGGTCAGTTTCACCGGCAGCGTCCCGGTCAAGGTGCGGTCCGAGGTCACCTCCAAACTGATGTCCGTGCCCTCCGTCACCGCCGCCGGGTCGGTTGCCAGGGTCAGCGTTGCGGTGGTGTCCACGACTGTCACCGTGACATCCTCCGCCTCCACGTCGGCGTAGTTGGTGCCCGGTGCCTCCACCGAGTGTTTGAGCGTGACGACATAGCCTTCTCTGGTGTCAGACAATGGACCGTTCACGTACATCAGCTGCGGCTCGTTCCAGTTGTACGGTTCGAACACGAAGGCGCCGACATCCCGGTCGTCCCGACCCGATGAGGCGGAGACTACCTTGACCTTGACCACACCGGTCGGCGGCCGCCCCGCTAACACGACCGTGTACTGGTCGGCACCGCCCTCGTTCAACGTCAGCGCTGTCGGCTCCACCACCACACTGGGGGCCATCGGTGTTGCGGTTACCGTGTTCGACCCGCCACTGGTACCGCCGACGTTGACGGCCGCGATGCGGAAGCTGTACTCGCTGTCGTTGTCCAGGGACGACACGGTGTGACTCACGGTGTCACGGCCCGAGTTAGGGATGGCATTCCACCCGCCCCATGCACCGGTTCCCTTCTTCTGATTGAGATGGTAACTGCTGATGCTTTCGTCGTTCGGATTATTCCACGTCAGCGTCACCTGCGCGTTGCCCGGCGACGCCGCCAGACCCGTGGGCGCGGCAGGCGCGCTGCTGGCGGTGTCATCGTCCTGGATGGTCAGGATGAGCGTGTTGCTGTTCTGCGTCCAGCCGTCCGATCTGGCTCCAGGGGCAGGCACGAGACGCAGGGCGAGCGTCTCCCCACTCCCCTCGTCATCCGTGTCGCCCAGAATGCCGATTTTGAAACTTCCGTTCGTTCCGTTGCTAATAGGGGCATATGCTTCGCTGAATAACGTAATATAACACATATCCGCATTATCGGACGGAGCGCTACATGAAGTTCTGCCACGATTGGTGTTGTCGGTTGCCGTGCTGCTGGCGGCAACAACCTGAACGATAAAATCAAGGTGAAAGAGTGTGCTTTCCCCGAGGGTGAAGTTGATGGTCACATCCTTCTTGCCGGAATCGCCCTCGGTGATCGTAGTTGACGCGGTCGATATGGTGACGGTCTTGGCAGCTTGGGCAGTCTCGGGCGCAGCAAGCACCACAAGCGCGAAGAGACCAGCGATGAGGCCAACGTTTAGGTGGTGGGCTGTCCTTCCAAAGGTATGCATCAACACCGCCCCGAACCCGGATTTTCGAGGGGGGGGGGTACAGACAAGGCCGTGCGCGCGTGAGGGTCCCAGAACCTGCCAGCGCGGCCGCGATATATCGCGCATCATCTTCAGTTTCGTCATGGCCTCATCCTCCTGTTTGGAACGTTCTGCCATTGTTTGTCCATAGTAGCTAGTTTATCACAACTTGTAGCGAAAGTAGCGAACGCTTGCAATGTGCGTGGCACTGCCGGTAACTCTACACAAACATGCTCCTAGACGAGTGAAACAGCAGCGCCGATAACAGCCATCCCAGTGGCACGGTTGTGGTTGACATCAATTGTGCCACTCAGCGTTGTAGTGCGCTGCAAGCCCGATGACACACATGTCGGGACATATGTGAAAGCTAGCTTGAGCAGTAAATATGGTTAGGAACCTGCATCGTGAGAGGTGTAAGGCTTGGTGAATCGCCCAAGGCCTCAGAACTGTTGCATTTTTGTTCGGGCATCGTTGATCTTCGGGTTGTAGCATGGTTGTCCGGCGCTTCAAGGCGGCTCGGGGTTCGAATCAGTCCTTGAGCCTCATGGTCGGACGACCGACATTCGCAGTATCATGCGAGGTTCGTGTGACGACTAGCGCTTTCATACGGTCATACAACGCATGCAAGTCCAAACCATCCAGGAGAGCACTGACATGGTGCGCCAAATGACCCTCCGGGAGCCGATCCTTCATAAAACGCTGGATCTGGGCCATCCGGTTGAAACATCGTCGTTGTTTCAAAACTTCAATGCCTCGCATAATTATTATAACTTATTTGAATCCTATGGTGCAGGCTCCTAGGTGCCACAGGGTGGATCAAGCTTCGCCATTTGTTCCCGCATCCAGTCTTCAGCATATGCGTTGAATTCTTTGGCCGAACGATTGCCTACTTCCTGGGGCGGCGAAATACAAAGCCGGATAGTGCCCGGATACTTTATAAAGGACTTGTGACGCCAAAAGCGACCGCCGTTGTGCGCCACAAAGTAAATCTTTACCCGGCTTCGCTCGGCCAACATCGCCCCGCCCCGCTGAAAGTTACCGACTTCACCAGGGGCGACCCTCGTGCCTTCAGGGAACAGCGTGACCCAGATGCCTTTGGCTAATCGTTTACATCCTTCCGCAACGATATAGCGTAGTGCGGACATGCGGAGTTCACGGTCAATAGATATGGGGTCGGTGACCCAAAATGCCCAACCGAAACATGGAATCCATAGCAGTTTGCGTTTGATAATCGTCGTTTGCGGGCTAACCAGCAATTGCGAATACAGCGCATCCCATGTGCTCATATGCTTTATGAACAAAATACCAGCATCTTTTCCTAGGTGTTCTCGTCCCTGCACTTCAACGCGTATGCCACAGGTGATCTTCAACCACCATATCACGAAACCTACCCAAGGTGGAATAACAGCTTTAAAGCGTAGGCGACTAGGTAAAAATTGCGCGATGAGCGTAAGGCTGGTACCCCACAGTGCGGTTGAAAGCACATAGCCGGTATAGAACAACAACGAGCGAACCCATAACACAGGCTTGAATTGAGTTAGCGTTGCCAATACCTCGGTGCCAGTAGAACCAGTAAAGTAAAGATCTCCAGTCGACCCAACACCATGGCAACGATGAGCAACCACTTGGTTGGTGCATTCAGGGTCGCGTAATGTGCCGCAACCTCGCCCAAACCAGGCCCAAGATTGTTAAGACAAGCCGCGACAGCCGAAAACGCGCTCTTGATGTCCAACTCGGATACAAGCAAGACACCCGTCAACAAACATACGAATAGAAGCACATACATGGTCACGAATCCCCATACGGCTTCAATGACCCGGTCACTGACGGTTGCTGAGCCTAGCTTCACTGAAAACACGCCGTTAGGCAGGATCAAACGACGCACTTCTCGTACGGCTTGTTGCGTGACCACAAGCACGCGATAAATTTTCATGCCGCCTGCTGTGGATCCCACGCAACCGCCAAGAAAGGATGCCAGCACCAGCAATACGGGGCAAAACAAGGGCCACATATCAACGCTTGTCGTCGTGTAACCGGTCGTTGTGGCGAATGAAACTGTCTGAAAAATAGCGAGCCGGAAGGGCATATCGGCTGTATCTGCCGTAACCGCTAAGCGCCAGGTTACCAGGGCCGTTAAAACCGCGATAAATACGACGAAAAAGCGCGTCTCGGGGTCGCGCACGTACTCACGCAGGTTGAAGGCGCCAAAAATCGCTCGATAATGCAGGGCAAAATTCATACCGGCAAGCAGCATGAACGCAATAGCAACCATTTCGATCAGGGGTTCGTTAAAGAATCCAATGCTCGTATCGTAATTGGAAAAACCACCGATGGCGACGGTCGTGAACGCGTGACAGACGGCATCAAACGCAGACATGCCAGCCAGCCAGTAGGCTGCACAGCACAATGCAGTCAGCGACAGATAAAGTAGCCAGAGCGATTTAGCGGCTTCCGCGATACGTGGTTTGAGACTCGTGTCAGCAATCGTCCCAGGTGCCTCTGCGCGATACAACTGCATCCCGCCGATGCCCAATGTTGGCAAAATCGCCACTGCCAACACGATGATCCCCATGCCACCAAACCACTGTAAGATGGCTCGATAAAACAGAATGGCACGCGGTAATTCTTCCAAACCGACTAACACTGTCGCACCGGTAGTCGTTAGGCCGGAAAAAGATTCGAAGGCTGCGTCGGTGAAATCAATGGGAATATGTTCTGTATTTGCGAGAAACGGCAAGGTTCCTAGCAGTCCCATGAACACGTAGGTCAGGGTGGTGATGAAAAACCCTTCGCGCACCCGGATCGTTTGATCGAAGTGCCGCAATGCCGCATACAACGCGCTGCCGACCAGCACGCAGAGTAAGGCGAGTTGCGCGAAAACTGGCGCGACCGCTTCGCCGTATATGAAACCCACGCCGGCGCTTGCTAGGAAGGGACCGCCGCTGATGATCAACAACACGGCGAATACGCTGCCGATGGCCGCGTAGTTCATTAGAAGAGCTTGAAGGGCTTCGCGCGGAAAAGGTGCTCAACGCGTGTCATGCCCGCGTGATTGTCGCTGATCAATATGACGCGATCGCCCTCGGCAAGCGTCATATTGGGGTCAGCATGCACGGGATGTAGCGTAGTCAAGGTCTCGTCGACACCGCGCACAAGGCATGCGAGATACACGCCCTTGGGCAACTTCAGTTGGGCCATGGTTTTACCGGTAACGCGACTGGTTTCCTCATTGCCTTGAACTTTCAGTTCGAATAGATCCAGATTGAATTGCGGCAAGTGACGGTAGACCGACAAGGTTTTCTCGTGTATCAAGCGTTGAATAGTGTTTGCAGTGGTTTGTTGTGGCGAGATTGGTATGTCAATGCCCGCTTGCACAAGGGATTCCAAGTAATGCACGTGCTGAACGAGCGTAAAGACTGTTTTAACGTTTAAGCGTTTAGCAGTTAACGAAGCAATCGTGTTGACCAGGTCGTCGTTGGTTACGGCGCAGAACAAATCGGCGTCGTTAATGTCGTTGGCGCGTAGAAAAGCTTCGTTTGCCGCGTCGCCTACCAACACGGTTAGTTTGTTGGACGATGCAAGTTCGGTTGCCAGTTGCTCGGCACGAGCTGGATTCGCTTCAATGATTTTGACGTTGTGGCCTAGTGACAATGCTTGAATGTCCTTTGCGAGACGCAGCCCGATATTGCCCCCGCCACCGAGCACGATGTGACGATACGGTTTCAGGATACCGTTGACATCTCTCGACAACTTCCGCATTTCGCGCTTCCGGCCTAAGATGAAAGCGAGATCGCCGGCTGCAATGATCTCGTCGCCAAGCGGTTCAATCATCTTGCCGTTGCGCATCAGTCCTACCAATTCGGCGCGGCGATTGCTCACCGCCGCGAACTCGCGTACGTGTACGCCCACCATCCTGCTTTCGGGCAAAATGCGCGTACTGGTCATGACTGTCTTCTCATCGGCGAATTCCGTTACATAGACGGCGCCTTGAAATTCGATCAAATTCTTTAAGTGGTCAACAACCGTTAGTTCTGGACTGATCGGTTGGTCCACGGGGATGCCGTCCACGGAAAACAGATCGGTGTGTTGGCCACGAAGATAGGCAAGATTGCGGATTCGGGCGATGCGCAGCGGCGTGTCGTGGAGTGTTAGAGCCACTTGACAGGCGATGAGATTGACTTCATCGCTTGCCGTCACCGCGACGATCACATCGCAGTCTTCAATTCCTGCTTCGCGAAGCACATCGGGGCTGGATGCATGGCCAACCAGCGTTCGACACGAATGGAAAGTACGTGCGTCTTCAAGTGCCTTATCGTCGGTATCGACCACCGTCAGGTTCATGTTTTCGTCATCGGATAGCGACCCGAGCACCGTACGTCCAACTTGTCCAGCGCCGAGAATCAGCACGTTCATGAGGATCCTGCCCGTTTTCGCAGTTTGGCGATATAGAAGCCGTCTCCCCAATCAGGGTCAGGAAAGATTTGAATCCCGAAGCGTTGAGGCAATATCAGCGGCCGTATAGATGGTTCAAGATCGAGCGATTCAACTACGACATCGTTTTTCGCATCGCGCAACGCGTCAACAGCTTGATCATTCTCGTGCGGCAACAAAGAACAGGTGCAGTAGACAAGGATGCCGTCAACGGCAAGCGTTTCCCATAGATTGCGTAGCAATTGCGACTGGCGGCATTGGAGTTCGGGTAGTTGCTGCATCGTGCGGTGCAGCTTGACGTCCGGGTGTCTGCCGATGGTACCTGTCGCAGAACAAGGGGCATCCACAAGAATACGGTCGAACGGCTTGCCATCCCACCACGCCTGCGTTTTTGCATCACCTTGGATAATCGACAGCGGCAAGCCTAGACGCCGTCCTTCGGTTTCGCTCCAAGTACGACGCGAAGGGTTGATGTCCAGTGCCGTAAGTTGGATGTCATGTTCCAACAGCTGAAATGCTTTATTTCCAGGTGCAGCGCAGGCATCCAACACTCGAAATCCGGGTTTTATGTCCAGGTGATGTACGGGGATCTGTGCGTTTGCGTCCTGAACGCTAAACCACCCTTCCGCGTAGCCCGGGATCGTGGTTGAAGGCTGCGGTTTGCACAGGCATATGGTTTCCTGTCCACCTAAGGTTCTACAACCGATGCCGTGCTTTTGAAGCGTTTTGAGGAATTCGTTTGGCGAGATCTTCCGTCGATTGACGCGCAAACATTGGGGCATTCTGCTATTGAGTGCACGATATTGGTTACGGATGATCGACTCGCCGTATGCGTCTTGCAACGCCTTAATGAACCAATTTGGCAATTCGGTCTTGCCGCTTAACGTACTCGGTTTGTAGGTTTTATCGACCTTTCTGAGCACCGCATTAATCAATGCCGCGGCCGATTGTTTGTGAAGACGTTTGATCGCGGACACAGATTCGGATACAACTGCATGCCGTTTCGCGCTCGTATGCATGAGTTGGAAGACGCCTAATAAAAGTACAGCCAGCACTTCGCGGTTGAGTTTGTGCAACGGTGTGAGGCACACATTCGATAGTTGCTCCGCAAGCGAGAAGTAGTGCCGGCATACGCCGTAGACCCAGGCTCGAATGCGGGGCGAGGCGAGGCTCGCACCCGCGACTTCCACAGCCGTTTCAAGCTGCTCTCCTCGCAGGACGCGAATCAATAACCGAGCGGCATGGCGGATATCGTCGTTGCGCATCGCCTTACCTCTCGGGCAGATCGAAATGCATGCCAATGCGCCACAAGTCAGGGTAACCGTTAACGGCATCCGCTCCGGACATCGGGCGACCTTTGCCGATATTGAGTTGCACGGTGTGTAAATCTAACGTGTTCTTGCCACACGCGATCTTGGGATAAGGTCGTATTGCTATCGTCTCACCCGGTTCGCCTGTGCCTATATCCACGGCAGCTTCAAGCACACGGATGCGTACGCTTCGGCCGTCTTGACGAAGCGTTGTGAACGCCATCCCTCGTCCGTGAAATGCGCGAACATGACGTTCGACCTGCACAGCGTTTGCGCGCCAATCAATTTGAGCGGCGTCCGAAGTTAGTTTCGGTGCGTAGGTGGCGTCGGATTCGCATTGAATTCGTGTGTGCTGAAAGCCCATCTCTTCGGCATCGTTGAGTGCTCGTACGATTTCGATGCCTCCTAGTTTGGCGAGCTGATCGGTGAGTGATGCCGTCGTGCTGGATGCGGTGAGTGGCAATCGTGCGGCCCGAATCATCGGACCAGCGTCCAAGCGCGACGACATTTGCATGATGGTCACGCCGGTTTCGTGATCGCCATGCAGGATGGCGTGTTCAATCGGCGAAGCGCCTCGCCAGCGTGGTAACAACGACGCATGTACGTTCACGCAACCGTAACGAGGTGCGGTGAGTATCCTTTTGGGTACGATCTTGCCATACGCGGCGACTACCAACACGTCCAAGGATCGAAGTGAGTCCTCAACGGTTCGCAGCCGTGTAGGAGTGAGAACCTGCAATCCATTTGCCAGGCCTAGCGTCTCGACCGGACTACGTTGCATATTGTGCCCGCGCCCTGCAGGTTGAGCCGGTTGGGTAAGCACCAGGTCAACACGGTGTTTCGACGCAAGGAGTGCATCTAAAATCACGGAGGCAAACGTGGGTGTGCCAGCGAAACCTATCCGCATTGAATTACGTGCAAAGCTGCCAGTGACTGAAAGGTAGAAGGTGAGGGCTATAACCCCAAAAAAGGTGATTGATGTGTCGTTCGCAGGATGGTCTGAGTAATGAATTATTGCAGTACTTCATCCCACGAGCGTGCGATATATTGGGAGGTGAGTATTTCTTCATGATCGTTGGAATGTCGGAGGACCGATTGTCGCGTATCGGCACTCATATAGAAAAATACATCAAGCAAGGCAGACTGCCTGGTGCGGCGATTCTTGTCATGCGCAATAATCAAGAAGCGTATTACTTCGCATCCGGTTTTGCAGATGTAGAACGCAAGGTGTCGATCGGACGCGATACAGTGTATCGAATTTATTCGATGACAAAGCCGATTACTAGCGTCGCGCTCCTGACGTTATACGAGCAAGGCTTGTTCCAACTTGACGATCCGATCGAACGACATATTCCTGCGTGGGCGCGGCTCAAGGTCTATGAGAGTGGTGAAGGCGCATCGTTGAAAACATGCGATCTTGAACGACCTATGACCATCAAACATTTGCTGACACATACGTCGGGATTGACTTACGGTTTTATGCAGAGCCACCCCGTTGATGCAGTGTATCGAGAAAAGCAAATCGGCGGTGGTCCCGGACGCACATTAGAAGACATGATTAAGGGCCTGGCAGAGATTCCCTTGCTCTTTCAACCTGGTGCGCGCTGGCATTATAGCGTTGCAACCGATGTCTGCGGATATTTAGTCCAGCATTTCAGCGGGAAACCCCTTGACCAGTATGTCGAAGAAACCATACTTGAGCCGTTGGACATGGCGCATACTGGATTTTCTGTCAAACCAGAAGACAAGAATAAACTGGCTGCCTGCTACAGCCGCAGCTCCGGCGGATTCCAGCTTCAAGACGATCCTAAGAGTTCGGCTTACCATGGCCGACCGAGTTACTTGTCGGGTGGTGGCGGCATGGTTAGCACGATTGATGACTACAGCAAGTTCGCAACTTTCTTGGCTGGGTACGGAGTAGAACCAGAGGAAACCCCGATTTTGGCTCCCCGAACTCGCTACTACATGCTTGCCAACCATTTACCTGGCCATGTCGATTTAGCAGCGATGGGTCAATCGGTGTTCGCGGAGACATCCTTCGACGGCGTCGGCTTTGGATTAGGCGTTTCGGTCGTGGTGGATCCGGTCGCCTCGTCGGTGTTGGATCGTCCGGGTGCCGCTGGATGGGGAGGTGCGGCAAGTACCTATTTCTGGATTGAACCGGACGAAGGGCTTGTGGTGGTATTCATGACGCAGTTACTGCCATCGTCTAGTTATCCCATCCGTCGCGAACTCAAGACGTTGGTTAATCAAGCGGTCATAAGAGACAGCTGGGAGATGGATCCATATGACCGGACGCAAGATTTTCTTGATGATCCCGTCTATGATGACGAATTCTCCGAATTCGACGGAAGCGATATTCGAACTGGACCGCTATGAAACGATGCACGACGCGCAACATTTAAGCAATAAGTCGGTACGATTGCGCAAATGCTGAGCGTACTACTGTTGAAGCCCCTGATTGTGATTTGATTGGGGAAGTGGCACGAAAGTTGCATACAATCCTGCACTTCGCATGTTCGCAATTTCTTTTCTTAACGAGGCAAATTCACTATGAAATGCAAACTTGAGTACATTTGGCTTGACGGCAAAGCGCCAACTCAAAGTCTGCGCTCTAAGACGCGCATTGAAGCTGATTTCGATGGTACAGTCGAATCGGCGCCGATGTGGGCGTTCGACGGCAGTTCTACTGAACAAGCGGACGGTAACGCATCGGACTTGCTGTTAAAGCCAGTGGCTGTATTCCCGGATCCCATGCGTCGTCATGGTTTTTTGGTCATGACCGAAGTGCTTAACGCGGACGGCTCGCCGCACGAGAGTAACGGTCGCGCGACGATCGATGACGATGACGATGATTTTTGGTTTGGGTTTGAACAAGAGTACTTTTTGTGGGACACTAAAACCTCGTTACCACCAGGCTTTCCAAGCAAAGGCTTCCCCCGACCGCAAGGTCCGTATTACTGCTCGGTCGGCGCGGAAAACGCGTTCGGCCGCGCTTGCGTTGAGGAACACCTTGACCAGTGTCTTGATGCCGGGTTAAACGTTGAAGGTATTAACGCCGAGGTTGCCGCTGGGCAATGGGAGTTCCAGGTATTTGCGAAAGGCGCGAAGGCGGCTGGTGATGAGACATGGATCGCGCGTTATCTTGCCGAGCGCAATGCAGAGAAGTACGGCTACGGTATCAATTGGCACCCTAAACCACTAGGCGATACGGATTGGAATGGTTCAGGCATGCATGCAAATTTTTCTAACGGCATGATGCGCGATCAAGGCGAAGAGGATCTATTCACGCGAATTTGCGAGAAATTTGGCGAGAACATTCAGCGGCATATTGAGGTGTACGGCGCTGATAACGACCAGCGTCTTACTGGTCAACATGAAACACAGTCGATTCATCAATTCAGTTACGGTCTCTACGACCGCGGCGCGTCTATCCGCATTCCAGCCGCCACTTTCGAGGCAGGTTGGAAAGGACGCCTGGAAGATCGACGGCCGGCATCCAATGCAGACCCCTATAAAGTGGCGTCCGCTATTGTGAAAACAACCAAAGAGGCACTTTAAGTCGATCTACGCGAGCCGAGACTAAGTAGTGCTCATAGTCATAGGCAAGTGCGGCGGTACCGCCGCACTTGCTAGCGTTTGTTGAATCTACAGCGGATACTCGTCAGTTAGCGCGCGCAAGCTTGTCTCGTCCAAATTGAGGCGTTGCGCTTCGCGCAACATGCGTCGATAACTGGCACGAAAAGCTGCCAATTGGGCTTCTCGCGCGTCGCCAAGCCATGAGTTAAAGTTGGGCGGGCGTTTTTCACGAAATGCGGTACCGCCTTCGCTGGCATCAGGATGGTGATCCGTTACGGCGGTTTTCGCGGCGATTTCATCTAATGACTGTTCGAATGACATTTCATAAGCGTTGTAAATCGAGCGTTTAAGGAACCGCATCGCGACCTGCGGCCCATTCGCGAGCTCTTCGGCGAACGTCATGGCGCGTGCTTCGAGTTCGTTGCCTAGCACGACTTCGTGCACCAAACCAAGCTCCAGGGCTTCTTCCGCTTCTACAATGCGTTTCCGCATTAAGAAATCCATGGTTTTCGCGACTCCCATGAGTTGCACGAGTAGGTACTGACCGCCCTCGTCAGGTAATAGTCCAAACCGTAACGTGGCGCTACCCATCCGCACGCCGGCAGCCGCGATGCGAAAGTCGCATGCCAGTGCCAAGGTCATGCCGGTTTGAACCGCAACGCCGTTGATCGCAGCGATCGAAAGTTTGTCGCAGTTCCGGATCGCCAGATTCAGTGCCTGTGACAGGTGCCGCAGTCCTTCGTACGTGCCTATTTCTGTATCGTGTCCAGGGGGTATGGGAGGGACGAGCGCATCACCGCCGATCGGTTTGTTTTGGCCAGAAATATCGTCCCCAGCGCAAAACGCCCGTCCTGAGCCCGTGAACACCAACACGCGCACGGCATTGTCCATTTGGGCTTGTAGCACGGTCTCTACAAGATCGCGTTTGATAGGTTGCGTCAATCCGTTGAGTCGTTCAGGGGTATTAAATTTGATCCAAGCGATGCCAGGATCTCGAATCGTCACGTCAAATCCCGTAAATGCACCTGTCTTCATATTGTGTCGTCCTTCGTCGTGATCTGCGTTTTTCGCTATTTTATGGTTGCGCGAAGGCACTAGGATAATGTGCGCTGAACCACAGGGCATAAGTGTGACCGATCAATCAATTCCTAAGAAACGCATACCAGGCTACCTCTTTAAAGGCATAAGTTGGCTTTTAGCCATCGGATGTTTTTATTTAGTGTTGAGTCGCCTAGACGCTGCAGCGGCGCGTGAGGGATTTACGTTGATTGGTTATTTACTCAACTTCATTGCCGATGTGAATTGGGTGCTGTGGATCGCTGTGATGATGCCTTACTCGGTGTTTTTCTTTCTCATTGATTCGAATGTCACGTGGCGTGCGTTGCGATGGTTCAATGCGCCTGCGTTGAGATATCGAGATGTCCTACCGATTAGAGCGTGTGCATATATTCTCTCATTACTTAATGAGCAAGTCGGAAAAGGCGCTATGACGCTTTATCTCCTTAGGCGACATAAAACACCCGGCTGGGAAACGCTTTCGACGATGATTTTTTTAGGGTTAATGGAAATATATCAATTGCTGATGTTTTCAGTGATTGGGCTCATATATTACTTCGAATATGTTGTGGCGGCGTCAACACTATTAGCTTTGGATGTCATTCTACCAACTATCTTTATCGTCGCATTTATATTTTTAGTATTTTGGATCGCCTTTTTTCGCGGTCTGTTTCTTCAACATGCGAATATTCGGAACCATCGCTATCTACGCGCATTCCGAGAAGCGAAATTGAAACACTACGCTTTAACGGTGCTCTATAAAGCCCCTAACCTGATCGGGGCTGTGGTGGTATATACAGTTGCTTTGGCACTGTTTAATGTGGAAGCCAGCTTCGGTCAGCTGTTAGTGTTCTTACCCTTGATTTTCTTAGCCGCTGCGCTGCCTTTACCTTTTCATGCCGGGGCTTTGCTACTTTGGACGGCTTTGTTTCCCGATTATCCGGAAGTAGGGATTTTTAGCTTGTTCATGCATACATTTTTCGTGTTGTTTAACGCATCTATCGGTTTGTTATTTTTACCGAAAGCGAATCGAGAGTTGTTCGACCAAGCCACCTAGCGGGTCAATACGCGAATTTGGGTTGCCAGTCGCCCGGGCCTTCGGGGATCAAGTCGAATAAATTGAAAACCGCACAGTAGGCATCGCCTGGTCCAAACGGCGAATCGGCGACTTTCACGAGCGATCCATCCGGTTGTTTGCGAAGTACCGTTACGCCAGGTAGAGCCTCACCGTTCTCATGCTCGTAACCGAGGTCAAGCGCGAGAGACGAATTTTCGATCGAAGCGATTGGAAAGCGCCAGCCACGCGAGGCTGCAAATGTTTTTTGCTTCTTCGGCGAATCAGGGCTCGTTAATAAGAATCCTGCCCGATCTTGAAGGTGATCAATGACGCCGTTGAAACCGTCTGCCCATACGGTGCAATATACACAATGAGAGCCCATATTGTGAATCAGAAAGAGTGTATCGTGGTTGCCGAAATAGGAAGACAATCTTCGGGGACCGTCCGAGGTATTGAGTTCGTAGTCCACCACCGGTTCATGTTCGATCTTTTTCTGAAGTTCCAGCATAGCCGATCGAGTCGCCACGAGCTCCTCATATAGTTGGCTTAATTTCTGTTTGGTTTGCACGTTACTCATGCTACGGTGCGTTGATTGTTTGAGAAAATGAAAGAAATGATACGAGCGCGCAACATACGTAAGTGCCAGTTGAAATAAGTCGCCCTGAGAAGTTTCTTGGAGCACCACCAGAATCTCCTGTTTTTAGTTATTTCAAGTGCGATAGGAGACGATGAAAGCGCATATGCCATTGCAATGTACTTTTATATGTGCATGGCTTACGGCCTATTTGTTAGATTTTCGAACTCATGGGCGCATCAGACTTTGGCGATTAGGAAACTTACAAGGAACTTGACCGTCGCGGTGATATGCCAGCACGTTTTAACATGTTGATTGCTTTTGAAACCTGTCGGCCGATCTTAGAAGCGTGTTGGCGCAGCCAAGCATGCGACCCGTTAGAAGATCGCGTGCGGTGCGTGTGCATCTTGCCTGCAAGCTCTTCCTTCGCGATGGTGCAAGCCCGCTTGACTCGTTAATTTCGTCTTCGTGTAAGCCAAAATCAGCTATTATTTAGCCGTCCAACGTCCATTTAGAGTCAGGCTTAAAAGTAATAAATGCTCTGAGAAGTCTTGCATCATCCGATAGGGATACAGTCACATACCCAAATCTGCTCAGTCCTGCAAATCTCTGATTGAAGGTATTACCCTCCGGGGTCTCCAGAACTGCCATGTCCAACGAGTTAGAGGTCGGTTGTATAACAATCGCCTCTCCACTAAGAACTCCGCAATTGTTTGTCAAGGAATTGCGCGTTTTACACGTTGATTTAGTATCAGCAATGCTTAACGATACGATCGTACCGAGTAGGAAGCCTGCGCCGAGCAAGCCGATAGATTTACCGCTCATCACTCCCTCTCTTGATCTTTGCGGCGTTCGTTTCGCTCATGGTGGCTCTCCATGTTAGACATATGGAATTTTACCCCCCCCCCCCCCAACACGAAAATACGCTCGCCGAAATTGATATTAGGATTTAGGATACGAATTCAAACAAGCCCCTTCCTGAGGCTCTACGCAAACCCTACGGTGTGAAAGGGCATCAGAGACTGAACGGGCATATGACCATGAATCACGTTCAGTGATGAGCGGCAACACGACGGCCTTTTATGGCGATGTGTGTAGTGTATCAGTGTTGCGAGCATTCGTCAGCGTATTAAATCTACGCACCAAAAACTAAAAATAGTCCTATACTGGGCAAAAATGATCTAACTTCGGGTGTTTTTCTCGTTTCACAAGCTAAAAGTCTTCATTTTTCCAACAATTACCCTTCAATCCAATCAATGTATCGCTTAAGCCAAGAGTTTTATAGGCCCTCTTAATGAGATTCCATTTTTGGAATGCTAACCCCTATAGCCCGCCCAACTGTGCTTGACGGTGTATTGATTGGCATGGTCCGTTCTTATTTGACGGCCCTATTGCGATATCTATAGAAAAGTCGGGTTGCAATAGACGCGACCGTTGACGCCACGAGCAACCAGCAAAACACGACGATCACGTTCGGTGCAACCCACTTTATTTGAAAAAAGGCTTGGGTGGTAATCGTCGCTACAACAACGAAATAGAGAATGCCGTTGTAGCGCCCTAGACGGCTCGCTCGAAATGCCGATCCAGCAAGCGGGCCAGTGAGAGAATATTCAAGAAATGCTAGCGTTTGAACTGCGATGAGGGCAAACGGGACCAATGCATCAGCAAACAGCCAGAACGCAATCAAACCACAGCACGTAAATGCAAAGTCTGCTCCGTGATCCAGCCGGCTACCGATAGGCGTGACGAGTTTGAAGCGCCTGGCTATGGGTCCGTCAACAAAATCGCTCACAACGGCGTAAACCAAGATCGCGAATGTGATTGACCAAAACTCAAGTGCAACCGTCCAAATAAAGATAGGCGCGCAAATCCCGCGTAGCAGGGATAGCGCATTGGGTATATTCACGGCAGGATCCAACAAACCAAGTCATTGCATAGGCGAGTTGTTCGAGCTTTATTTATTCGCAGTCCTTCTTGGCAAATCAAGCAAGGCTGCCGCCATTCGTTCTTGCAGTACATTGAAAATTCGCCTTTTAAGCGTTGCGATGACTTAGGCTTATAGGATCGCAAGTGGTTGGAAGGTCGGGTGCCGAACCAAGTCCATGCACGTGTCATCAATGGCAAACCATGGTTCATATTGCACTTAACAATAGAATAACCTTACTGACTTGCTGGTCGGCGTAGATTGCGGTTTAGTCGGTTGCTAAAGGGGTAGCGGGAAATTTGGCTGGGAAACTGTCTGTACAACTTGAGAATCGACTTGATGAGATTCAGCGTGTTGATACGGCGATTGAAGAATTCACGGAACAATTGGAGCTCCCATTTTCGGTGGTTTTCCAGCTTCGGTTGGTCATTGAAGAATTGTTCACAAACATCGTGAACTATGCCTACGATGATGACGACATCCACGAAGTACTCGTGACCGTCGAATACTTGAATGATCGTGTGATTCTGACGCTCGTTGACGATGGTCGCCAATTCGACCCTCTAACCATAGACCCGAACCACAACGTTGCAGAGACGATCGAAGAACTGGAGATCGGGGGTAAAGGCTGGACACTGGTACGCGCCTACATGAACGAGTTTGAATACCAATACAGCGATGGCAAGAATCGCCTGCAGCTGGTCAAGCATCTTTCCTAACTATTGATCTTTCGGTTCGAGCACGTTGGAACTCGTACCGTTCCATTGAATCGGCACATAGTAATCAGGATTCGGGAGGCGTTTGTTTGAGAGGAATCATCGCCACCGGCTTAGGTTGCATGCTTTGTATAGGCGCGCTGGCGCAAGAAATTGAATCGTCCTCATTGGACGATGTAGACCACGAGGTCATTGCGTCCGAACCGGGTATCACCGATTCGACGATTTTGTTCGGGCAGTCCGCGGCCTTTGAAGGACCTGCGGCGGCCTTGGGTCGCGGCATGAATCTAGGCATCAAAGCTGCATTTGCTGAAGTCAACGCAACTGGTGGCGTGTATGGACGAACGCTGGAGCTTATTCAACGCAATGATGGGTACGAACCTGAATTGGCGATTGTGAACTCTCGCACGTTGCTTGAAGAAGACCGGGTTTTTGCGCTAATCGGCGGCGTGGGCACCCCAACGTCGCGCGCCGTGTTGCCAATTGCCAATGCTGCCGAAGTGCCGTACATTGCGCCGTTTACAGGAGCCGGCTTTCTACGCGATGCGACCACGTACGCTATCAATCTACGAGCGTCATATGATCAGGAAACTCGCCGCATTGTGCAATTCCTCGCGCAAACGCTCAAGAAAACGCGGGTGGCGGTCGTTTATCAAAACGATTCATACGGTCAAGTAGGCCTACAAGGGGTACAAAAAGCTATGGCTGAAATAGATCGCGAGCTCGTGAGCATTGGCGCCTATCCTCGCAACACGAAGGCGGTGAAGACCGCGCTTCTTGATGTAGTGCAGTCAGAGCCCGAAGCCATCGTGATCATCGGCGCCTACGCACCTACGGCTGAATTTATCCTATGGGCTCAGAAACTCAACCTCAATAGCGTGTTTTTTACGATATCTTTCGTCGGTAGTCAGGCGCTCGCGAGTGCGCTAGGCGACCATGGCAAAGGCGTCTATGTGACGCAAGTCGTGCCAACACCGGATAGTCGGGATGTGTTAGTTGCCTGGCAGTATCGCGAAGCACTGCGTACACTCGACCCTCTCGCGAACATCGGGTTCGTGTCGTTCGAGGGCTACCTTGCTGGGCGCATGACGATTAGTTTGCTGAAACGAGCGGGTCGCGACGTTACGCGCGCTAAGTTTATGCGAGCGATGCGCGGTATGTCGTTTGACGATCTCAACGGTTTTAGTTTGGAGTTTGGCCCGAAAGACAATCAAGGTTCGGATCAAGTGTTTCTCACAGTGATTGCCGATGATCAGACGTATCAAGCGGTTCCTTAGTCTGGGCATTTGGTGATGGCAGACGATTCGGGTCAGGCTAGCAATACGGTTCCTGAGACCGCGGAAGTCGCGGTTGCGATGGAGCCGAAAGAGACTTCGCGTAGATACGATCAATCGAAACCGTCGTGGCGTCGCTTTTGGGAATTACGCGAACGAATTGCGGCACGCTTGGTGTTTTACTTCGTCGGCGCAGCTTGTCTCACACTCCTCGCAAGCGCTGTGGCATTTGCATTTTTTACGTTTCTCGACACGAAGTTGCAACAAATCAACGATGAAAACGTTCCGCAGCTGATCGCTGCCTTTGAGGTCGCGCAAGAGAGTGCTGCGCTCGCTGCATCGTTGCCGCGGTTGTCGTCTGCGACGCAGGAAGATTTCGGCGAGATCGTAACAAGCGTAAACGAAACCCAAGAAGCATTTGAGAGCTATATTGCACGTATCTCGGAGACCGAAACAGGAAGTCAACGCGCGTCCGGGTTACTGGTAGCGGGTCAAGCGATGCACAGCAACATACAGGAAGCGGTTGCCCTTGTCAATAAGCGTTTTGAGACGCTTGAGAGCTCGGCTCACATCATGGACGAAGTGAGTCGCTTACAGAACACGGTACGCGGACTCTTGCAACAAATGCTCGACGATCAGCTGTTCTATGCCATGACTGGCTACCGAAACCTGCAAGATCCAGCGAGCGCACAGATCCGGGTCAATGCTTCAGAATTCGATACCTATCGATATCTCAGTCAAATTGAGCGCGCGTTGGAATCTGCAGCCGAGCTGCTTAGCGCGGCATTCAACGAGTCCGACCCCGATCAACTTGTGCCGCAGCTTGAGCGATTCGAAGCCACAAAAGCGACGATCTTCCGTTACGCAGCGCTGATTCCCAAGGGCATGGATATTGAGCAAGTATTGCTGCCACTTGAGAAACTTTTCGCACTTGGTGAAGGTGAGGAAGGCGCTTTTGCGCTACGTCTTGAAATTTTGCGTTTGAAGGCGCAGGAAGAGCAGTACGTCGCGGCGAATCGGGCTATTGTCGAGGATCTTTATCGAAGCGGTGAAGGGTTGGTTCTGGCTGCTTCCGAAGATACCAATGCTGCAACAACCAGAGCGGAAGAAGCCACCGCGCTCGCGGTGAATTTATTGCTGGCATTGAACGTTATTGGCATCGTCGGCGTTGTATTGATCGTTTGGCTTTTTGTGCTGCGCAAGTTTGTTCGTCGGGTAGATACGCTTGCAGATCGAATGCACGTCATGGCAGAGGGTGATCTTGAAGTAGATATTCCCATTGATGGAAAGGACGAGATTGCGGAAATGGCCGGAGCATTAGAAGTGTTTCGGAAAAAGTCTATTGAGGCCTTGCGTTTAAACGAAGTGGAACGATTAAATGCTGAATTAGGCAAGACTAACGATCAGCTTGAGTCTATGAATAACGAGCTGAGAGCGGCACAGCAGCAGATCGTCATGCGCGAAAAGTTAGCGGCGATGGGGGAGCTTACCGCCGGGGTAGCGCACGAAATTAAAAATCCGCTCAACTTCATGATGAACTTTGCGGAAGTCTCTCAAGAATTGATTGACGAGCTATTTGAGGAGTTGGCCTTAGCCGAGGCAGAACAGGACAAGGATCTCGTCAAAGAGATTCAGCAAGATTTACTAGGTAATCTCACACGCATTCACGATCACGGTGATCGCGCAAACTCCATCGTTCGAGACATGCTGGCAATGGGTCGCGAGTCCTCCGACTGGGTGCCGACGAATCTCAATCGCATCCTGTCCGAACATGCACGGTTGGCATTTCACAGTGCGCGGGCTGCAGATTCGAGTTTCCAGCTTGACATCGTAGAAGAACTAGATGAAAACGTACCAGAAATCGACGCGCTGCCGAACGATATTGGACGCGTATTCTTAAACATGTTCATGAACGCTTGTTACGCAACGCACAAGCGCCGAAAGGAAGGAAACGAAGGGGATTCATATACACCCACATTGACACTTCGGTCGCGGTTGCAAGGTGAGCTGGTAGAAATCCATATTGAAGACAATGGTGTAGGTGTTGAGAAAGAAGCGATCGAGAAAATTTTTCAACCATTTTTCACGACTAAGCCGACGGATGAAGGCACGGGTCTTGGGCTTGCACTCGCGGCAGACATCGTACACGCACACGGTGGCAATGTAGCAGTTGAGAGCGAAGTAATGAAATTCACACGCTTGATTGTGCGGCTACCATTGAAACAGAAGTCCGAAGTTCAAAAGGCGACAACCGATTAGGTGAATATCGCTTGGTGAGCAAATCCGACCGGAAAGATACTGACAAGCATGCCTTAACCGCATATTCCGAGGTGATCGTTTCAATCCATCATAGCCTACCACCCATCAAGATCTAAGGTAGGAAGTCATTGAGGGTGTGGGGTATTGCCCGATCTATCTGTTGATACAAGAGTGCGATGAGACGCACGGTTAGTGGGTGGGTAATCCGCTATACACAGATGGGGTTGAAGATTCGAGTATTGACTACGCTACGACTAACACTCTGAAGGTATATAGATAGAACGACGGTCGAAAGGTAACAGCGTCACAAGGGATGGGTTCGCTCTAGATGCGATTACGGGGCAAATAAAAGGCTCGCATTTCGCGAGCCTTTAAGAAAAACCGGCAACTGGTCTTGGGATGCCGAGCCCACACGAAGGACCATTTACTTGCGAAAAGTGGCCGCTTCTCAATTACATACAGGGTAAATAATAGTTAAACGAGATAGCTTGTCAAGCCACGCATGAATAGGTGCGGCGGTGTTAGGCGCCCAGCCGTCACGATTTGATTTACTAAGATGGATTGCGCTATCCGCTAAGATCGAAGACAACCTCCTTGTGTTGCGCTTATCTTCTCCCTCACAGAAAATTCAGAATACTCCTAAGAATGTTTATCCGGCACCTTATGAGGTGAAGCAAATTTAGAATGGAGTCAGTAGATGAACACCACGTGGCAGACCAATTGAATCGAGTTACGGTATCCTGTATGAACGTTAAACTAACTCCGCTTATGTGGTAGCCCCAAGAGAGACTTGGCGCTTTGAAGCCGCGTCTATAAGGATCTGTTAGGCGCTTGAGAGTGTACGGGTGAGTGCTGACGCTGTGCCAGGGCGCAACGAAACTTACGTGTGCGTGATGCCTATCGTGACGATAGTGAGTTGAAGTTACAATATACTGTCAATACGCAAAGGATACGCTGGGGATCTAAGCTCTACGTCATAAGATTGTCTCGCATTCGCACAAAATCTTCAATACCGTGCTACTCATGCATACCCTGGCTAGTAAACAACCTAGGAGGTAATTTCAAATCATGCCTGCTGAAAGAATTCTCGGATTAGATATTGGTACTGCGTCTATTGGATTCGCACTAATTGACTATGATCACGATACACATAGCGGTAATATCATCCGAACCGGCGTTCGCATATTCCCTGAGACGCGAGAGGGTAAAACAGAAGTTCCTCTTAATCATCAGAGAAGAACGAAGCGACTGATTCGAAGGCAAGTGCGTCGCCGAAAACAACGCCGAAGGGACCTCAACGAGCTGCTTGCACTGCACAAGCTTCTGCCTGCATACGGAAGTACAGAATGGGATGAGGTCATGAAAAAAGATCCGTATGAATTACGTGTAAAGGGATTAAGTACCAAACTTGAAAAGTACGAAATTGGAAGAGCACTATATCACTTATCGAAACGGCGTCATTTCCAAGGACGGGAATGTGAAATAGATGAAGACCCGACGGAAAAGGAGGAGAAATCCACCTTGAAAAGCCGGGACAACGTAGTAAAAAAGCTTGAAAGAACCGGTCAGACATTAGGCGAACTGCTTTCAAATAAAGATCCTAATGAACGAAAACGCAATGTGCAAGCAACCCGTGAGGTTGTGAAAAAAGAATTTGACAGGCTCATAGGGAAACAAGCCTCTTTCTATTCCCGAGAGGAATTAAATCTCGTTGATCTAGCGGACCAAGTAAAAACCATCATATTCGATCAAAAGCCAGTTTTCTGGCGTAGAAACACCCTCAGTAAGTGTAAATACGAGCCTACTAATTCTCAATTGTTGTGTCCTAGCGATAGTTGGCTAGCGCATCAAAAGAAGATGTTGGAAAACATCAACAACATAACAATTGTGGGTAACGATGAACATCTTAACAAGGAGGAACGTTCTGCGCTTATAGAGGCAGCTTCCGGTAAAGATCATTTAACATGGAAAGCCGTCCGTAAAGTATTAGCTCCTTTTAATGAGGAAATTGATATTGATGAATTAGAGTTTAATCTAGAACGAGGCGGATTACGAAAGTTACCAGGTAATCCGATAGAAAAAAATTTACGGAAAATTTTTGGAAAAACATGGAATGAACACCATAGCCGGGATAAAATCCGAATGGAAATTCACCAAGAGCTGTTCGAATGTGACTATGAGGATATTAATAAACAACGAGTTGTAATCCTGCGTAAAGAGACCCGGAATAAAAATCGTAAATTACTAGTTCAAAAGTTGATTAAAAAATATAGCATAGGCCAACAAGAAGCCCAATGTCTTTCTAAACTTGAATTTAAAAATGGTTGGGAGCCATTTTCAATTCCGGTCATGAGGAAATTTATTGCAAAACTGGAAGAAGGTCATCAAATGGGTGCATTGGAGAATTCACCACACCATTCGGACTGGAGACAAGCAGCATTCCCAAATAGGGCAACAGTGCACTCAGGGTCTATGAAACAGCTACCTTCTCCGAGAATCGAGATTGAACGAGAACGATTGAAATCCATCCGAAATCCAACGGTCGTTCGGTGTCAGAATGAGCTGAGAAAAGTGGTAAATAATTTGCTGAGGGAATATGGTAGGCCCGACATAATCCGAATAGAGTTGGCGAGGGATTTACGAAATTCCAAGAAGAAAAGGCTTGAAATAAAGAAAAGTAATGATAGGAACGCGAAAATTAAAGAGAAAGCTAAAGAAGATTTAAGAGAGAAAAACGTCAATCCGACCCCAAAAGCAGTTGAGAAGTGGATATTATGGAAAGAGTGTCGGTGTCGGTGTCCCTACACCGGCGAGTCAATAGCATTTAATGAACTTTTTGGATCAAATCCCTTATTTGATATTGAACATATTTGGCCGCGTTCCCGGTGGCCAGAAGACAGCTTGGCTAATAAGACTTTATGCCTAAACTCAGCAAACCGAGAGAAGGGGAATCGAACACCATATGAGTTTTATGGAGATGAAGAGAGTAAGTGGTCTCATTTTAAACGAAGAGTAGACAAGCTATTGAAGAAAGATGATGACGATTTCGGTGGAATGCCGTATTCCAAGATTAAGCGACTGAAGCAAAAGGAAATCCCCGATGATGATTTTGTGAACCGTCAACTGGTTGATACTAGCTATGCTTCTAGAGAGGCCATTGAGAATTTATCACGTCTGTACCCACCGTTGGAAAAGAATAAGAGGGTATACGGAGTGAGCGGTCGGGCAACCGCGAGATTGCGTCGTTTGTGGGGGCTGAACTCAATACTAGATGGTACGGATCATAAAACCAGAAATGACCATAGGCACCATGCTGTTGATGCCTTTGTTGTAGCGTGTATTCACCCAGATCGCATCCAAGCGATATTAAAGGATTACTATACAATAGACCATCATCAGTCGAAGAAGAAGAAATTGAATCCTCCATGGAGTGGCGTTCGACAAGAGTTGGAAAAGCATATCGAGAAGTTGGTAGTGTCGCATAAGGTAACCAGTAAAGTATCTGGAGCGCTTCACGAGGAGACAATTTTTGGATTTACCGGAAAAGAAAGTATAAAAGAAAAGAATAAAGTTATTAAACAATATGTTGTCCGAAAGAATATCGACTCACTAAGTAAAACAGATAGGGAAAGTATTAGAGATAATCATATAAGGCAATTGTATTCACGCGCGACTGGGGAAGAAAGACATAAACTGACGCTTGGAAAGAGCAAACGGAAGATAAGAAAGGTACGATTATTGAAGGACATTGCCGAGTCCGTATTACCTATGACTACGGGTTTCGTCAAAGCAGGAAGCAATCATCATATGGCAGTTTATAGAAACGCCATTGGGAAAATCGAAATTGACGTGGTCACATTGTTCGAGGTGGCGGGCAGAATAAAAAAGCGGCAGCCGATAATTGATAAAGATAAGTCAAACTTGCAGTTTCTTTTTTCTCTATCACGGAATGACTCAATAGAGATATTAGGCGGAGAGAAGAAAGGAATATGGATTGTCAAGACACTTGTGGCGATCGGCCGAATTGGACTTGAAAAGCACTATGATGCTAAGGGGAATCAGTATAGGCCATTTGTTAAATCTCTAGATGAAAAGTTTGGCTTTCGTAAAATTGGAGTTGATCCTATAGGAATAATAAGAGGATCAAACTCCTGATGCCGTTAGCACACCTAAAGAGAACGCTGGAATTTTCGACAGCAGGAACACGATTGTCTGTACGTTACGACCAACTTGTAGTCGACCGGCCGAATAAACCATTGACCAGTATTCCAATCGCAGAAATTGGGGTAGTAATTCTTGACGAGCAGCAGTGTAGTATTACTCAGCCGGTTCTTGCTAAATTATCTGGTTCGGGTGTGTGCATACTCACATGCGACCGTACTCATCTTCCTGTAGGAATTACGTTACCAATTAAAGCTCACTCTTCGCTAGTTGCAGTTCAGAAGACGCAGTTGGAGGCTACAACCCCTGCTAAAAAGAACCTTTGGCGGGAGATTGTAAGGGCTAAAATTCGTGCACAGGGTCATGTTTTATTTGAATTTACGGATACTGATTCAGGCATTGGCGCATTGGCTAAAAGAGTATTGTCGGGTGATACAACCAATGTTGAAGCGCAAGCAGCTAGAAGATATTGGCGAAAGTTATTTGGTATACATTTCCGTCGGGACCGGGACAGTGATGGGATCAATGCGTTACTGAATTATGGCTATGCCGTTTTACGTGGGATGGTTGCTCGTTCACTGGTTGCCTCAGGATTACTCTCTTCAGTAGGTCTTCATCATCATAATCGTTCAAATGCGTTTTGCTTGGCGGACGATATCATGGAGCCATTCAGGCCCTTTGTAGATCGCAGAATTAAATTGATTGCAGGTGGTTGGTATGGTAATATAAAAGATCTTACTTTAAATAATAAGGAGGTTAGAGCGGCACTTCTATCCTTAGTAAGCGACACAGTGCGCATTGGTTCTTACTCACGACCGCTTAGTTTGGCGGTTGCTATTTCATCTAGTTCTTTAAAAAGGAGTTTCGAGAACAAAGAGTGCGAATTAATTTTTCCATCCAGAGTCGTGACTGATACTGTAAAAATTGGGGAGCCTTTGAGAGTAGAACGCCATGAAAGGACAAGAAAGGAGCTTCCTAATATTAAAAAAGAAGTATATTAAAGCTGCGGACTGCGGTCGTTTCTCAATTACATACAATGTAGGTACGCTTTGCAAGACGGAGACAAATGCTGCGGACTGCGGTCGTTTCTCAATTACATACAATACCCCGGAGGATATCTCGGGCGTGTGTCATGCTGCGGACTGCGGTCGTTTCTCAATTACATACAATAAGCGGTTCGCTCGCTAACTGCCCGCTCGGGCTGCGGACTGCGGTCGTTTCTCAATTACATACAATGGTATCGGCGAGAATCGCCGGAAGCGCGCGCTGCGGACTGCGGTCGTTTCTCAATTACATACAATGCCTGGCCAAGCGATAGCCGGACCGCAAGGGCTGCGGACTGCGGTCGTTTCTCAATTACATACAATGCTTGACGCTGGTTGATCGGGAGTACATCGCTGCGGACTGCGGTCGTTTCTCAATTACATACAATTGCAAGGTATACCTATACCTGGCGGGCCAGGCTGCGGACTGCGGTCGTTTCTCAATTACATACAATGCTTGACGCTGGTTGATCGGGAGTACATCGCTGCGGACTGCGGTCGTTTCTCAATTACATACAATAGAAATACCCGTCCGAACGACTGCACAAAGGCTGCGGACTGCGGTCGTTTCTCAATTACATACAATAGAAATACCCGTCCGAACGACTGCACAAAGGCTGCGGACTGCGGTCGTTTCTCAATTACATACAATCGGCGCCGCGAACGCATTGATGGATTCCGCGCTGCGGACTGCGGTCGTTTCTCAATTACATACAATAGTCGCCGGCGGCATCTTCGACCGATTCAGGCTGCGGACTGCGGTCGTTTCTCAATTACATACAATAGAAATACCCGTCCGAACGACTGCACAAAGGCTGCGGACTGCGGTCGTTTCTCAATTACATACAATTTGTTGGGGCGTCAATACCGCCTCGCCAGCGCTGCGGACTGCGGTCGTTTCTCAATTACATACAATTGGTACGTGTTTGAGGCGTCGACATCTGCTAGCTGCGGACTGCGGTCGTTTCTCAATTACATACAATCTGCGGGTCGCCTATCCGTTCCCATATCTGGCTGCGGACTGCGGTCGTTTCTCAATTACATACAATTGCGATACGCAGCTGTACCTACGTGACTACGCTGCGGACTGCGGTCGTTTCTCAATTACATACAATGCCACGTATGACGTGGACCTGGTCGATCGCGCTGCGGACTGCGGTCGTTTCTCAATTACATACAATTTCAGCACGAAGATATAGTTGAGATTGGCGGCTGCGGACTGCGGTCGTTTCTCAATTACATACAATTTTACCAATCTGATTATGACGGTACCAGCAGCTGCGGACTGCGGTCGTTTCTCAATTACATACAATCAGTGAGCCAATACACTCTCGGTGCGCCAGGCTGCGGACTGCGGTCGTTTCTCAATTACATACAATATATATAGTAAAAGCTTGCTATTTTTACTTGCTGCGGACTGCGGTCGTTTCTCAATTACATACAATAGAGTAACGCAGTATGGGCTGACGCTATGCGCTGCGGACTGCGGTCGTTTCTCAATTACATACAATTACGACGCTGATGACTATATTAAAGAGGGTGCTGCGGACTGCGGTCGTTTCTCAATTACATACAATACGTTCGTCGAATTCGCACTGCATTCCCAGGCTGCGGACTGCGGTCGTTTCTCAATTACATACAATCACAGCCAATGCCGGCGATCGGGCAGCGACGCTGCGGACTGCGGTCGTTTCTCAATTACATACAATACCCAAGAAATAACTCGTTGATTTCTTGGGTATTTGAGCTCGCTCCGGCTTAGAAAAGTTGTAACTGGGCTGGAGCTGGCTCATGAGATTTGACTCTTTTTTTACCCAAAATCGTGACAATTCGACCGTATTGATTGTCGGTGACAACAAGAAATCGTATTTCTCCTTCATTTGGTACAACGAGAGCCATTTTTTTGATGTGCCCTTCGGCATTCTCTGAAGAACTACAGTGCCTCGCATACACCGAGTACTGCATCATCGTAAAACCGTCCCGTAGGAGGTACTTTCGAAACCTGCTATAGTCGTGCCTGGCCTCTTTAGTTTTTGTTGGCAGATCGAACATACATATGACCCACACTGTCTTCCACCCCCATGGCCATGATCGCTTTGATTGCCTTGAGTTAACCATCTACGCGTCTCGTATGTGAGTTGTGTAAAGGTCGTAATAAGAGAATAAATAAGTTCGTTGCCACCATCTCACCACACTGAACAAACGAGGACAATATCCGTCGTACGGGTCCCAATTCACTATCACTTTCGTTTCGGCTATGCGCTTAACTAGGTGCGCTGCCGCTTCTGCCGGTTAATACGCTCGTTCCAGTAACTTCACCATTTCTACACTGGCATATCAATGGCCGATTCTTTTACCATCACAGGTCGCATCATCGGGTGCAACTTCCTGTGGTTACGAGAGAAGGACAATTATGCCAGTTTTGATTGGAACTTAGTTTCTTTTGTAGCGCATAAACGACGGGGGGGGGGGGGGGGGACCGAATACACACCATCAAACTCTTCATCGTTGCGTGGTGTTGAGCGGCGATCACACGTTCTATCGTGGACAATGAGGTGCCGCGGTACTTTCAATTTGATAGTCGTGGATACTATTGGCACCGCATTTGCGTTAAAGTAGAAGGAGAGTTGCTATGCCTGCCATTCCAAAAGGCGGTACGGTTGCGGTCACAGGATCAGCTGGATTTATTGGTAGTTGGGTTGTGCGTCTGTTGCTTGATAAAGGATATCGCGTGCGTGCATGTGTTCGGGACGCCAGTGACGAGAATCGCTGCGCATTCCTGCGTCACATGCCTGGTTATGCATCAGGTCGTTTGACATTGCACTCGGCGAACTTGGATGAGCCAGGTGTGTTCGACGATATTTTCCAAGGTTGTCATGGCGTAGCGCACGTATCTCACGTAAGTAATTACAACGACCAAGAATACGTAAAGATGGTATGCGACCACATCATCGAAAGCGTCAACAAATCTCGTACCGTTGGCCGTGTATTAGTTACGTCCAGCATTGCTGCAGTGATTTCCGAAATGGATTTGAATGAGCTTGAGCGGCGACCGACGCTGTATGAAGACCGTTATCCAGACGAGCTTAACCCACGTCGCACAGCCAATCGCCAAGGTTATTCCATGGGCAAAGTGTTGGCTCAACGCACGTTTTCCGACGCCGCTGAAGCGAACGGCGAGTGGGATGCTATTACGGTCTGTCCAGCGGACAATGTCGGCCCAATCCAATCGCCACATCAAAAGGACATGGGGCCTTGGCAACACAACATCGAAATGATGTTAACGGGTGAGTATTTTCAGAATGGCGTGTACCGTCCCTGGATGACGGTGGATGTGCGCGACGATGCCCTATGCCATATTGGCCTGCTCGAAAGCGTGTTCGTTCGTAATGGTGAGCGCTATATCGCCTGGTCAACGGATACGCCCAAAGTTGAGGAAATATGCGCGGCGATCGACGAACTACTGCCGGAACTTGGTCATGCAACCCCAGAAGTCACGGACAACCATCCAGATCGGCATAAAGCCCGCGAGGAGGAGTTTCGGTCGATCTGGGCGAAATGCGACCTACGTAACGATCGCATTAAATCGGTGACGGGTGTTGAGTTTCGACCGTTTGAAGTATCGTTGAGAGATTGCGTGGAATCTCTTCTAAGCGTAGCTAAGGTCAAGCCAGTCTTACGAGAAGGATTTAGCCATCGCATTTAGGTGGTAGAAGAAACCGGGAACGGAAGTGGATTTCACCCGCGGCGGTGTCATTAGCGATGTCAACGGGCGGTTGTGAGTACCCATCTCAGCGCAAGCGCGATCAAGGCATTTCACGAGAACGGCTTTTATTCGCCAATTCGCACCTTTGACGCACAGGAGGCGGCGTTATTCCGTAGGCAGCTTGAAGCTGTGGAAGAACGCTTTGGCCCAGAACAAGCTAAACGGCATATTACGGACATGCATCTGATCTCGAATTGGGCATGGGATATCGTGCGCGATCCGCGGATCGTGGAACCCGTGTCGGATGTGCTGGGTCCAAACCTCTTGCTGTGGTCGCTTAATTGGTTCATCAAGGAGCCGTGCGAACGAAAGTTCGTGAGCTACCATCAGGATGCAACATATTGGGGCTTGGAACCGCATGATGTCGTGACTGCATGGGTGGCGTTGTCCGATGCATCAGAAGCCACGGGGCCGATGAAGTTCGTTCCAGGCAGTCATAGGGAGGCTGTACGCGAACACGAAGATACGTTCGACGATGACAATTTACTATCACGCGGTCAGGTTATTGACGGCGAGATTGATGAAGAGAGCGTCGTTCTTGCACCGTTGCAGGCTGGTGAAATGTCCTTACACCATGTACGTCTCATTCACGGCTCTACCCCTAACGAGACAGAAGATCGACGAATTGGTATGGTGTTGCGTTATTGCGCGACCCATGTCACGCAGACCAAGCTGCGCGACACAGCTGTGCTTGTGCGCGGTGAAGATGACTACGGCAATTTCGATCTATTACCTAAACCAGTCATAGACTTTGGCGAAGCGGAGTTGGCGTGTCAGCGAGATGCCCTGCGTCGATCGCACCGGGCACTGCACTCAAAGGATTACGAGAACTAGCTGTGCAGGCATGCATCAGCGTGGAATGCGTGATTTAATCACTATTCTTGGTGCATCAGTGGAGCAATAAGGAGACGAGGCCTAGATCATAGGGTAGTCGCGCGGCGCTTCTTTAAGGTTCAATGTGATCTTCATAGCTATGCGCTGGTAGCATGGTCGACATAGAGTTAAAGTTGTCCTGAACTTCGAACGGTAACAAGCGAAGCGGGGGTTGCTACCGATTAGAGATTTTCGTCCCGCTTGCTTGAAGTGCGTTGCAAAGCAGCTTGAAAAGTCGAAAATTAGCTCTATATAGTGATTAGAACGAAAGTTAATCGGGTCGCTTTCTTTATGCTTATGTTATTCGTTGGAAGATCTTAAAGTGTCGGCAGCAAACGCGTTGGTATTGTCGAATTTGGTCCCTGGGGCCAATCTTCAACAATACATTCATACGGTCAATTCCTTTCCGCTACTCTCCATCGCGCGCGAACAAGAACTTGCGCGCCGGCTCTACGAACATGATGATCTTGACGCCGCGCGGGAGCTCGTGCTCTCACACCTACGCTTCGTTGTACATGTATCGCGCTCCTATGAAGGGTATGGTTTGCCGCAAGACGATCTCATTCAAGAGGGTAATGTCGGCTTAATGAAAGCCGTCAATAAGTTCGATCCTAACCGCGGCGTGCGTCTCGTCACATTCGCGGTCCACTGGATCAAAGCAGAAATGAATGAATATGTCTTGCGTAATTGGCGCATACTCAAGATTGCAACGAATAAAGCGCAACGCAAGCTGTTTTACAAACTGCGAAGCAAAAAGCAGGAGCTCGGACAACTCAATACGCTTACTTCTGCCGAAGCGAAACTAGTGGCTGACGACCTAGGCGTTAAACCGGAGGAAGTTAAGGAGATGGAAGCCCGGCTCGGCGGCCAAGATATTCCCTTCGAGTCGCCCATGGAGGATGACTCGTTTGGAAATGAGAACGAGGGGTTGGTTCCAGCGCAGGTTCTTCACGTTGACGATTCGAACCCGGCAGAAATCGTTGAGGATCAGCAATGGTCCGAAGCAATGCATAAAAAGCTGCAAGCAGCGCTTGAGTCCCTTGACGAACGTTCGCGCGAGATCGTTTACGGTCGGTTTATCCATGAGGATCCGCGCACACTTGAAGATCTCGGCTCCGAATTCGGTATATCGGCCGAACGCGTAAGGCAATTGGAACGGCGTGCGCTACTGGAAGTCAAGCATTCATTAGGCGACGAGCTAGCGCTCGTATAAAACACGCTAGGTCATTGACTTGGCGGCAATCAATCGTTTATTTTGGAAGCTCAACCTCCCCGACGAGTCTATGTGCGTCGGCGCAGTCGCACGACCGCAGCCCAAGCACGCGCGTTGGCACAACTTGATAAATACTTGCTAACGCCCGGTTATATTGATATCTCATTCGGGCGCGATGCGCCGATGATGGTTGAAATCGGGTTCGGGAACGGCGCCGCATTAGCTCAGTTCGCACTTGACCATCCCACTTGGAATTGCATCGGTGTTGACGTATTCAGGCCTGGCATCGGGGCACTGATTAACCGATGTCAAGATCTCAATTTGACGAATGTACGCATCGTCGACCGTGAAGGCTTAACTTTCATTGAATCGCTACCTGCAAGCGCGGTCGATCTGATGTGGGTGTTATTTCCGGATCCATGGCCAAAGTCAAGACACCACAAAAGACGTTTAGTGACGCGTGAATTCGGTGAGACTGTTGTACAAAAGCTAAAGCCGGAAGGTGAGTTGATTATTGCAACGGATTGGCAGCCATATGCCCATGCGATAGAAACATCGCTAAACGGCATTGATCTTTTAATGGGCGGGCCGGTCTTAACGGAGCCGGCTCGGATGGCCACTAAATACGAAGCCCGCGGGCTTGATCTAGGACATCGCGTTACTCACTTCGAATATCGGAAACAACCGTTTAAGCGCGTGGCGCAATGACACGGAATGTGTTCATGTGCTATAGAAACCGGGCAATAACCGAATTTAGATAGTTAAAGCCAAATGCGGTAAGCGCAAGCCGATCTGGGCGCATAAGACCTTCGGCGCGCAAGTTGCTTAGCGTCGGTTCGAGCGCGCCCGAAGCTAGTCCCGTAGCACGTGAAAAATGGTTCGTATCAACGCCGTCGCATAAGCGAAGCGCATTCATCATGAATTCGACCGGTAATTCAGCCCGCTTGATCGGATTTGCGCTGGTTTTTACTTCGTCCAGATAAGTCTCTGGTCGGCGTGTTTTCTGCGTACGAACAATAGAGCCGTTATTGAGCGTTACTTTACCGTGAGCCCCAGCACCGATGCCAAGATAATCGCCGAATCGCCAGTAGTTCAAGTTGTGACAACATTTGAAGCCAGGTTTCGCGTACGCCGAAACCTCGTATTGACGATAACCTGCCGCTGTGAGTCGTTCAAGTCCTGCGTCGCTGATGTCTGCGCGAACATCGTCGGACGCAAGCGTCGGCGGTCGATGACTAAATAGCGTATTCGGCTCGATCGTGAGTTGATACCAAGATATATGCGTCGGTTCTAAATCTATCAATGCATCTAAATCATGCATTGCCATGTCAAACGTTTGATCGGGTAGTCCGTACATCATGTCAACGTTGACGGAGCGCAAACCAGATGTAAGGGCTTGTTGCACAGCCACCCGCGCGTCCGCCGCGGAGTGAATTCGACCTAGCTTGCGAAGCGACGCATCGTGCAATGATTGAACGCCGATCGACACGCGATTGATCCCAGCTGCTCTATAGCTTTCGAATGCGCCGCATTCTCGTACACCTGGATTAGCCTCCATGGTGACTTCTTGAACGTGTGCTAACGCTGGGTGATTAAGGATACGCTCGAACGAAGCAGGTTGAAAAAGACTCGGCGTACCGCCACCGAAGTAAACCGTGTTGACGGTTGCGCGGGTGCGACTCAGTTCCAAGGCGAGATCACGAAGTAGCGTTTCTATATAGTCGTGCTCGCGCAACGAACTGTGCAATTCGTGCGAGTTGAAGTCGCAATATGGACATTTTTTGACGCACCAAGGCAGATGGACATAGAGCCCAACGGTCCTAGAAGGTGATGGTTGAGGAGCCACTCGGAAGAAAGTTCTCGTTGTGTAACCGGTTTACGATCTGTGCCCCTGCCCGAGCTCGATGACTTAGCTTGTTTTTGTCCGACACACTCAATTCTGCAGCGGAAAGGCCGAGCGACGGTAGGTAAAACAACGGATCGTATCCAAATCCTTGTAAACCTCTCGGTGCATGCAAGATCTCACCACGCCAAGTACCGTAGCCAAGTATTGGTGCCGGATCATCCGGCCTTCGTATCACTATCAACGCGCACACGAACGATGCTGCGCGTTCGGCATCTGGCACTCCACGCATCGCATTGAGCAGTTTTTGGTTGTTCCGCTGGTCGTTGCTGGGCTCGCCGGCGTACCGTGCGGAATGGACGCCAGGCAAACCTCCGAGGGCATTCACCATCAATCCGGAATCATCTGCAATTGCTGGTAACGCGGTGGTTGCACAAACCGCGCGAGCTTTGAGCAAGGCATTTTCGATAAACGTCGTCCCGGTTTCTTCAATAGCCGCCAAGGTCCGAGTACTCGGTCGCTCAAACACAACATCGAACGCTTGGAACAGCTGTATGAGCTCGGTTCGCTTACCTTCATTGCTGGTAGCAAGTGCAAGCCGAACGGTCAAGAGGCGAAGATTTGTTTCTTAAAACTGAATTCGTACACCTCGTCGCCCTGATGCAGCTGGATTTCAAACGTCAACATCTCTTCGCTGGTAAACAAGAATGACGCGATGTAGTAACGCGCGTCGCCTTCTTCAACGAGTTGAAAGCTAAGGGGTATCCGTTGCGATAAGAGGTTCGTGAACACTCCAGTAATCTTGTCGGGAGGTGGTTGGTTCTTGGTATGTCGGGCGGCTATCGAAATCACCGCTCGATTAGGTGCGCGTAAGAGGTTGTAGCGAGTCGCTACCTCAGGCTGTAGAAACGCCGATTGGATGACGCTGTAATGCACTTCGTAGCCAGCCAAGGAGACGCTCTGCTCAGCCAAGATCGGTTGTAGTACAACGAGTGTGAATGCCGCGATGGCTAGCCTTCGGTGCATTATGAAGAGCGTCCGAGACGGTAAAACGCCGTGACCCCGAACAAATTACGCAACATCCGCGTAGTTATGGTCTGACGGCCGGCCTGATTGAAAACGTAACGTGAAATCACGCGCACGCGTTTAGTAGCGCACATGTTATCGAAATCATCAATCGTACAAAGATGGATGTTTGGTGTGTCGTACCACTGATGAGGTAGGTGATCGGCTACGGGCATACGGCCGTTGAAAAAGAGCTGCTTGCGACACTGCCAGTTGGCAAAGTTCGGAAATGTCACGATGCATTCTTGTCCAACACGCAGCATTTCGCATACCAAAATTTGCGGCTCGCTAATCGCCTGTAGCGTTTCGTTCATGATCACCATATCAAAACTGTCGGTCGAAAACCGCGCAAGCCCGTCATTGATGTCGTGCTCAATCACGTTGACCCCACGAGCCAGGCACGCTTCGATGCGGTTATGATCCCGTTCGACACCATAGCCAGTGACAGCTTTTGCCTTGCTTAGACGACTTAGCAATTCACCATCGCCGCATCCGAGATCCAGCACGCGTGCATGTGGATTCACAAGATCAACGATCATGTCATCACTTTGCTTCATGCGGTCAAGCTGTCGGCAATTTGTTTCATGTATGCTGTAAGGATGCGATGGTAGCGAGGGATTGCAAGTAGAAACGAGTCGTGGCCGCTGATTGATTCGATATCGGCATACGACACGTTGCATCCTGCGGCAATCAGCGCGTCAACGATCTCGCGCGAGCGTTCTGGCGCAAACCGCCAATCGGTAGAAAACGATATAACTAAGAATCGCGCCGTCGTATTGGCGAGCGCTGCACTTAAATCACCGCCAAACGTACGTGCAGGGTCGAAGTCGTCCAGCGCGTGGGTCATGAGCAAGTAGGTATTCGCATCGAATACATCGGCGAATTTCTGCCCGTTGTACTGTAAGTAGCTAGTCACTTCAGCGACTACGCTGTGGGGCGGTGACGCGGGCTCTTTCTTTCGGTCGCTACCGAATTTTTCGTTCATGCCGTCGGCTGACAGATACGTGACGTGTCCGAGCATGCGTGCAGTACCAAGCCCATCGGTCGGCTTTGAAGCTGCCGCGAGGTAACGCCCAGCCTGGAAATTACGGTCGGTGAGGATGGCTTGTCGCGCGATCTCGTTAAATGCGACATTTTGCGCTGAGAGATTGGGTGCGCATGCGATGAGCATGGCGTGCTTCACGCGACTTGGATAATCAATCGCCCATTGCATTGCTTGCATACCGCCGAGACTGCCACCAACCACCGCAGAGAATGAATCGATACCAAGCCGGTCGGCAAGCAACGCTTGGCTCTTAACCCAATCGCCTACCGTGACGCGGGGAAAATCGCTGCCATATGGCTCGTTCGTGACTGAGTTATTGGTAGTCGGGCCAGTGCTTCCGTGACATCCGCCTAGATTATTCAACGCAACGACATAGAAATCATTCGTGTCGATGGGCTTGCCGGGGCCGATGCAGTTGTCCCACCAACCCAATGTGCGACGATTCTCAGGATCGTGATAACCAGCAGCGTGGTGATGGCCAGATAACGCGTGACAAATCAGAACCGCATTGGAGCGCTCGGCGTTGAGCTCGCCGTAGGTCTCGTAAACGAGCCTAAACGAAGGGAGTGTTGAGCCGTCTTCCAGTGTGAATGGTTCGTGAAAATCAATGCTTTGAGGCGCTACAACGCCAACGGAATCGGTAGGTAACTCGTGTCGTTCCCCGGAGGCTTCAACCATTCGAAAATATTAAAGGGAGCTTCTCAAAATCAATATCTTAGGTGATTTAAGTTGCGTTACGATTTGAGTTATCGGAGTGTTATCAAGATCTGCACCTTTTAAGAAACCGATTTGATCAGCTCGCTCAAGATCTTCGCAGAAGTCTATCATCGTCCAGTGGATATTGATTTGGGCGGGTCATATTATAATTAAGCGGCGGGTCGCGTAGAAGGTGTTTTGCTAGTTTGCTGCCGGGATGGTGACTACAGGGATCTATAGAAATCTCGAATCCTATGAGACATCAAGATCCTACGCTTGGTCAGGAATTCGTCGTAATTGTTAATGTCAAAAGAGTCCATATTCTGAGGTATGCAGTGAGCTTTAAGATTTGCTTTTAGTTGGCTGTCAGTAATGCCGCCGTATTTGAGCGGATTTGAAAGATACTCGTTAGGAGGAGTGTCACCGATACAAAGGTTGATACTATCTTCCACCACAACGTAATTGGCTAATTGGTTGTATTGACGTTGAGGTAAACCGTGTTGTTTCAGGTAGCTTTTAGGAAATACATGGTGAACGTGCGAGATGCCTTTCAAAAAAAGCAGATTTTGCACGGTTAACTTTTGGGATAAAAATCCCTTATCAGATGCTTTGACTTGACTTGCAAGAAAAACGTAATAAGGGCCGCTTTTCGTTGAATTATCCAGCTGCTGTGGAAGTCCGGTATCCCAGAATGTATCCGACATTTCTGCTTCTTCTATCGCATTTAGGTATTCCTCTATGCTTCTCTCATGGATGTTGCGAATGTCTGCATCAAATGCTGTTTCGGATGATCCAGAATATCGCCCTGTCAAAACTGACATGACAAGCCAGCGCTGCACTAACGAGTGAATTTTGGGTGGACTAACCTTCATGTGTTTTAATGTCAGATAGACGATATAGGCGAAATTAAGAACATTCTTCGACCGAATCATTGAACTGTCTACGAATCCAGCTGACATGATATACGCGGTGAACTTCGTGAAGTTATTTTTGTTCATGAATCGCAGGACTGCGGCTTCCAGTCTCTGAAAAGATTCTTCAACAATCTCCTCTTCACATATCTTTGTTTTAAAGTTACGACCGGAAAGCAACGCTATCAAGTCATTGAGCTTACCACGTTTGAATTCCGATGTGAACGTTACCCGAAGCATGTCGATATAGGATGGATCATAAAGGTCATCTTTATTATCTTTTAGCCATGACATAGCTTTGAAGTATTTAGTTACGGCAAATTGCTTATCCTTCATTAGATCGGCATAGGCGTCTGGTTCAATGGCAAGGTGGCAGAAGTAATCTATACACTTACGGAGCTCATGGCCGCGATGCGTTTCGTTTGCAGCCATCTTTGTCATAGCGAAATCAGCAGTGTTGAGCCCTACACCTTTCGAATTAGTGCGGGCAAATATCTCCGAGACTATATCGATTGATAAATTTTCGTGGAGCTTAATAAAACCGAGCGAATTCCCTTGAATACTAAAAAGTCGATCGATTGCCTCGTAAGGTTGTTTTTCATTCGTGATTGCGTTAGCTTTGCAGTAGTCCTTGACCACTTCGAACGGAGATTTATTGTCCTGGAAAAGTACGGAAATATTAGGAAGCCACGTTTTGTCTTTTTCAATAGCTGGATTGGTAACTTCAAATCTTTCTTCATATGGATGAAACGCGATTCTAATGGTTTTCTTGTTATAGTTTTTATCGACGATTGGATTCCCCAAAATGGCGGCACGAAGTGCAGTTACGCGCTGTTGTCCGTCTATTAATAAAGTTTTGTTCTGGACTTGCGTGCCATCCTTGAGTCTGACAGATGGACTTTCCCAAGCAATCAGATAGCCGACGGGATAACCGTGGTAGAGTGAATCAATGAAATCTCGTACCATGGTAGTGTTCCAGACGAACGGGCGTTGAATTTCAGGAACAGCCAGTTCGCCTAATTCGATCTGTATGCATAGAGCTTTGATAGAGGTATTATTAACTTCGTAGCGTGGTAAAAGCATGTTTCTAGTACAACTCCATTTTTCTTTTTACTTTACAATTAAATACTCGTGTCGCCTCTATAAATCAATTTGGGTTTTGCTTTAAGAGATCGTCGGAGTGAATCGCGATTATTTTATATAAGAGTACTTCTCAAACCCCAAAACACGTTGAATATCGGCCGTCCGGACTTCAATTAGAAGACCAAGCTGTTGAGCCAGGGGATCACGCGACTATTGATTGCGAAGAGCAGGAGCAACACGATCGCAGGCGAAAAATCAAGTGTCCCAAGTGTCGGTAGTAGGCCTTGTATGGGGCGTAATAGGATTGAAGGTATTTCCCTAGCTATGTGCGCGTAGGGCGAGGTACTATGAGGTGCGACCCAACTCAAGATTACGGTCACGATGATGGCGGCTATGAAGATCCATACAGTATATTGCAGTAACCGAATGAGACTGCCACCTAAACAAGCGATTAGGTAAGTTGTCGCGTTGCTGTATTGAAACAAGTCGGATTGTGCGACAGCGTGCGAGATCTGGATACCGACGCGGCCTGACATAGCTAGCCAAGCAACGAACAGTGATGCTGTATCAATACGACGATTAGCCGGTAGGAAAGCGCGCAAAGGGTTAAGAAACGAGTCCGTTAGGCGGCGTGTTGAGGCAACCACGATGTTTAAGGGGTTGACACGGCTCAGTTGAAACAAGAAGCGCAACAAACAGGCTATGGCCACCACACCGAGCCCAATTTCAAGGACGAAGAACAATAATTCCATTGCTTAAGGCAGAAATCCTTCTTACTGAACGTTAACTGGCATGGTGTTGGCGCAAACGAGCGAACGTATGCCGGTGCGAATGAGTAGACAACAGGTGGTTAAGGATAGTTGGCCGCGTACGGTTGTCGTGATCGTCTGGGTTATGTCTGCTGCTATGCTCATGCTGCAAGCTCTTGCGCACGGCGATACGCCGCATTGACTGCCGCGATGAATTCAGTGTCGACCTGAGCAGCAATAAGATGGTTTAATGCGGCTTCGGTTGTGCCGCCTGGCGACGTCACATTGGCTCGTAACTGCCGCGGGTCGCTGCCGTCTTGAGCTGTCATCGCGCTTGCCCCAACCGCCGTTTGCGTCACCAGCTTCATGGCAGCATCGCGACTTAAACCCATGGCTTCGCCAGCAGCTACGAGCGATTCAATCACGTAGAAAAAATAGGCCGGCCCGCTACCAGATAAGGCGGTCACCTTGTCAAGATCGTCGTCGGATTCAAGCCATAATACTTCGCCACATACGCTGAGAATCAAGGCCGCAAGATCTCGTTGCGTCGTGGAGACGTAGGCGTTCGCTTTCATCCCAGTGATCCCCTTGCCGATCAATGCCGGCGTGTTTGGCATACAGCGTACAATCGGCGTCGACTTGCCCAACTGCCGATTTAACTTGGTAAGTGGCACTCCCGCTACGATGGACACGATCAGTTGCGTTTGCAATACAGGACGCAGCTCCGCTGTGACGGTGTCGACAATTTGCGGTTTGACTGCCAGGATGACAATTTCCGCATCGCGAACGGCTTCGATATTTGATGGTGTCGTGTGGACACCTTGTACATGGAATCGTTTGCGTTGCGCGGGGATGGGATCAGCGACGCTGAGTACATCATCAGGACGCGCTTTTTTAATACCGAGCGCGAGCGCGTAACCCATGTTGCCACCACCAATCAGGGCAATGTGCGTCATTGTGGCGGCCTCGGTCCGAATAGTGCAGTTCCTAAACGCACGACATTGGCGCCGCAGCGGACCGCCGTGAGATAGTCGTCGGACATGCCCATTGAGATTGTGTCCCAGTATTCAGTTCGTAGCGGTGATGCCCAGTCGAAGAGCGCCTTGACACGCCGAAAAGACGCGATTCTTTGCTCAAGGCAAGGGTGCGGTGTCGGAATCGCCATCACGCCGCGCAACCGCAAGCCGGGTAACTTGCCCACTCCGGCGACAAGCGCATCAAATGTTGCTCGGTCGACACCCGCCTTCTGGGGTTCGTCGTCTACATTAACCTGGATGCAACATTCCAAGGGTTGTTGCGGGTTGTGCTTGAGCCGGGCGTCGCTTAATCGCTGCGCGATACGGAGACTGTCGATCGTTTGTACCCAAGCAAAGCGTTCGGCTACTTGTTTTGCTTTATTCGTTTGAATGTGCCCGATGAAATGCCATTCAAGGTCTAAATCCGAGAGTGCGTCTTGTTTCGAGATCGCTTCTTGAAGATAGTTTTCGCCGCACGAGCGTAAACCGGCGGCGGCGAACGCTCTTATCGCGGTGACGGTTTGGCGTTTCGATGCGCCAACGATGCGAATATCGTCGGACGCAATACCTATTTGGCATGCCGTTTGCGCGATGCGTTCGCGAATTTGGCGGAGTTTTGCATACGGCTCATCCACGGCGACGGTATGACTACGGGCTTGATTCATGCGGTCGCCTGTTCAGCAATCCATGTCTCAGCGATGGCCAAAGCGGCAAGACGGTGATCCGACTGGCCGGTTGGGCTGCGGTCAATAGCCTCGCGCGTCGTCAAACGCTCATCAACGAACGCGATCGGTCTGGCGTAGCGTTTGGCAAGATGATTTCCAAAGCGTTGAGCGTGTTTCGTCTCCGGCGCAACCGTACTGTTCATATTTTGTGGTAAACCGACGATGAACACCTCCGGGTCGTAGTCACGAATCAGCGCGTCCAGTTGGGTATGGTCGGCATAACCGCGGATGGCGTCAATGGTTTTGAGCGGGATCGCAACCTGGTGCGGTTTCGCAATCAAGGCAACGCCGATGCGACGTTTGCCCCAGTCGAATGCAAGCGCGGTACTGACCGACCCAGTCGCCTCAGGGCCCGAATGCGCCAATGGTTTACGCAAACCCAGAGGAGTCGCCGGACAGCAGATCAAGATCAATCCCGATCGATCTTGCCGCGGCGTTGGCGCGCAGCCCGACCGGCTCCTCAAAAAGCAATTCGTGTGTGCTCGGACAGGTCAACCATACATTGTGATTGATTTCGTCATCAAGCTGCCCGCGATGCCAACCGGCGTAACCGAGCATCACCATAAATTTCTCAGGTCCTTCGCCTGCAGATATACGTTCGAGCAGCGTTTGAAAGGCTGTGTCCTCAACAGGGAGCGTCAATCCTAACTCATGGCCGAGGGGGATCGCGCCTTCCACCATCACGTCGTCGGTGTGCAATACGCTTGGTGCGTTCCTCTCGACAGGGCCTCCTTCGAATACTTTTGGTGCGCCTTTCATTGAACGTTTGAGCTCAATGAATTCGAACAGTTTATTCAAATCGATTGGTGTGGGTCGATTAACGATCAAGCCGGATGCTCCTGCCTCGCTGTGCGAGCAAATATAAGTTAACGACCCATCGAAATAGGAGCCGTCTTGGTCCGGTAAGGGCAGTAAGAACTGATTGGAGAGGCTTTTCATACTAATTCAAACTATATACAGAATCCATTCGTTTAACGGCGAAATTCCCAGGTGGACGTGAACTGAAATAGCTCATCCGTGCGTGGTAAGTTCTGTGGTAGAGGCTCGAATGGAGCTGCTTGACGAACGATCGATAAGGCCGCCAAATCCAACGGCTCGTAGCCTGAAGACTGGGCGACGCTAACGTGCGCGAGCGCGCCCTGGGTATTGATTGCCACATTTAACGCGAGTAGGCCCGGCGACTCCACTTGTGATGCAGCTGAGGGATAATTAAGTTGAGCGATGCGTTGCACGCGACGATGCCAGCGCTTTTTATATTGCGCCGCGAGGTCGACTGCAGGTTCAAGCGTTGGCATCTCAGCGTCTGCCCGCGTCTCAATGTAGGCACGAAGGTCGTCAAAGTTGACGGCGCTAGGAGACGGTATCTCTCGTACGGTTGGCACGGCCACAACAACTGGTTCGTCAGTCTCCACTATGCCTGTGATGGCAGGCGACGGTGCACTCACCGGTTTGCGCATAGGTGCGGATGGCGCTGGAGGTTGGGGGACAACCGGTGTCGGCGCAACCGCGTTTAGGCGTAAGTTGATGGAGTTGCTTACAACATCGTTGGCATGGTGATCGGTGAATGCCCACCATATGACGACCGCAATGTGAAGCATGATGGAAACCGCAAGCGAGATGGCAAGCGTATCGTCGAAACGAGTCGCAGCTACGATCACGGCAGTTTTCTTTCCAGACATGCCAACAAATCCATGGCGATGTCGAGACCGCATGCTCGGTCAAGTTCGCGGATGCAAGTGGGACACGTCACGTTAATCTCGGTTAGCCATTCACCTATCACGTCAATACCGGTAAAGACCAGACCGCGGCGGATGAGTTCAGGCGCAACGGCTTCGGCGATCTTGCGATCGCGCTCAGTTAATGGTTGCGCTACACCTGTCCCGCCGGCGGCAAGGTTACCGCGCGATTCACCAGCTTTGGGGATGCGTGCCAAACTATAGGGAATGGGTTCCCCGTCAATCAACAAGATCCGTTTGTCGCCATCCTTGATTGCCGATAGATACTGCTGACCGATGATTGGGGTTGATTCGTTGTGCGTTAGAGTCTCCAAGATCACATTTAAATTCGGATCATCCTGCTGCACGCGGAAGATACCTTTGCCGCCCATGCCATCAAGTGGTTTAAAGATCGTATCGCCGCAAGCGTCATGAAACGCGGTGAGCTCGTCAATACGACTTGCGACGATTTGACGAGGCAGTAAGGCTGGAAACGAGGTTGTAAAGAATTTTTCGTTGCAATCGCGCAGACTGGCTGGTTTATTCACGACCAGCACGCCGGCCTGCTCAGCTTGTTCAAGTAGATAAGTGGTTGCAATGTAATTCATGTCGAACGGTGGATCTTTACGCATCAACACCATATCGAAGGCTTGCGCTGATGCTCGAACTGGGTCGGCAACTTTGAAAGGGGAGGCGGAGCTTTCGAGTTCATCCGGTGCGGCAGTAAGTTCGCTACGACGTGAAGAAACTGTAACTTCGCCATCTTGCCATGCGAGGTCGCGAGGCTCTAACGTGTGCACCTCCCATCCCCGACGCTGTGCCGCCCACATCATGGCAAGCGTTGAATCTTTTTTCGGATGTAGCGAACCCAGAGGGTCAATCACGAACGCGATGCGTGTCAAGAGCTGGTTTCTAGTTTGAATTCAAGGGGCTATGAAAATATGCGTTGTAGATCTTGCGTATTCGGCGCGAAGTAGAAACTGCCAGACAGAGGTTTCGAGTACGCTAGCAGATGATCAGAAATGCCATCGTCTGCGTTGCCGAACATCGAATCCAATAGCCAATGAAATCGTTGTAGGTCCGCACTGAATGCGAGAAAAAATAAACCCGGGTCAGTAATGCCTCCAGTGGGGGTACTGCGTCGATAGATTTTGACGGCCTGCCCATGGCGTTTGAGGTCGGTGCGGCTCACATGACTATCTGGCGGCATGTGCTCGGCATCTAATTCAATGCTGGTTTGTTTCGTGCGGCCGATGACCTGTTCTTGCGATTCGACGGGTAAAGCGTGAAATGCGGGTAAGTTATGCAACCAGCGCTGCGCGAGCACAAAACTACCGCCGGCTTGTTCGCCTGTCGGAATCAAGGCCACATCCAGGCGAGTGTCTGACTTCGGATTAGCGCTGCCGTCAATGAATCCCGTAAGGTCGCGGCTATCGCGATATAGAAACCCGTGTTGTTCACGCTGCAATTTCGCGACGGGTTGCAGAGCTTGTCCCCAAGCGTAACCGCGCTCGAACACCTCGTCTCGTTGATTGCCATGAATCCAAATGAAGATATGTGCCTGCGTACTGGGTGCAATCTTTTCGTCGCGCCCAACGATCGTCTCGAATGCTTGAAAATCCGGCGGTGTGGATACGTGAGGTACTGTAGCCAGGGCGTTATCGCTGAATGCGAATGTTTCGTGCACATGCGGGATGGGGGTTGTGTGTAACTCAAGGCCTGGCAATACCTTTGTAGCCACTGTGATGTCGAACTCAAGGAACAGATGGTGGGCGGTTCCTTCTTCGAAGATCGCGGATTGGTAATGGGGCATGACGTTCTACCTTGTGCAGGAGCTCTAGGCCGCAGCGGCGTATTTTTCCCAGAATGTGGAACCACGTCCTGTGAAATCAGCTTCCCAGTCATCGCGATACGCGTGTAGTTGTGTTCGCAGTTCAGTGCACACAGCATGCATTTCAGGCTGCGCGATGAGATTGTGCTGTTCCCATGGGTCGGCCGTGAGATCGAACAGCTGGGTTTGCGGTTCCTTGTCGCGAACTCGATACTCAATCAGTTTATGCGTTCTAGATTTGATCGCGCGTTGAGTGCTAATGTAAGCGAAGTACAAGTAGTCTCGAACACGTTGCGAAGGATCTTGTATCGCACTGACCAAACTCTGCCCTTCAACCGAGGCTGGACGATCAATATCAAGCAGTTCGCAAAGGGTTGCGTAGATGTCAAACAGGTAGACGTACGCACCTGTCCGTTGGTTTTCGGGTATACCAGGCCCGGCAAATATCAGCGGCACATGTACGCTATGTTCATAGCAGTTTTGTTTACCCATCAGGCCGTGTTGGCCTACCGCTAAACCGTTGTCGCCTGCAAACACGACAATGGTATTGTCGGTTAAACCCTGCTCATCAAGAGCGTTGAGCACCTTACCGACTTCGTGATCCAAATGCGTGATCATGGCGTAATACTCGGCGTTATGGCGGCGCAACTCCTCCGGAGTGCGTGGAAACTCTGCGAGCAGTTCGTCTCGGATATGCAGCGAACCATTGTCGAAGGGATGGGCACCGAGACAATTAGGCGGTAAAGCCTGCGATTCGAATGGATACAAGTCCAAGTACCGTTGCGGCATAGTACGCGGATCGTGGGGCGCTAAGAGCGCCACATACGCAAAAAACGGTTGCTTGCCGTCTTGGCGCTTGATGTAGTCGGCCGCTGCGCTACACAAAATTTCGCTTGAGTGGCAGCCCGAATGAACATGGTCGCAATCGCGCCAAGCGATGTGGTTATTGCCAAACGCCGTCGGTTCTGGGATATATGCGAGTCGTGTGTCATATGCACCGCTTGGGTCATAGTGATATGCAGGCACGTTCCAATGGTCCGCCATGCCACCGAAATAGATCTCGTCACCGTCATCAAACGAGCGATTGAATGCTTCGCGACCGTTATGCCATTTGCCGCAACCCCAGGTGCGATAACCCGCATCGCGCAAGGTCTCGCCAAGCATCGTGTGATCGCGTGGAATACTGCTTCCTGAATCGTGTAATCGAAAGAGTGATCGCCCAGTATGCAACATGGCGCGACTGGGCATGCAGATAGCGCCGTGCGTACCGCATGGAATGTGAGCTTGAGTGAAGGTTGTGCCGCGCCTGACCAGGCGATCAATATTGGGCGTGTGAATGTGCTCGTTGCCGAGGCTATGAATCGTGTCGAAACGTTGGTCGTCGGTAAAGATGACGACGATATTCGGTTTGCTCATCTGCAGATCCTGACGGGTGTCGTTTTTCGTTGAGTTAAGCCCCGTGGGGACATGTCTCTGAATCCCACTGGTTGGCCAAAGGTTTGTACGGTGAGTAATTTTGCGAAGAAAGTTTGGGAGATACCCAGAATAAATCAACTCATGCCGCTGCGTCTTCGGGTTATCCCGGTGTGATTGCGTTTGGTCGAAGTTGTAACTCGCTGTCCGGTGTGGCTGAATCAGTAACCGCTTGTGGTCACAGACTTGACTACATCGGTTAATTCTTGGTCAGTGCCGATTGCGTATTCGCCACCAGGGCCGATGAATTGGTGGACCATGAGGTTTTGTATCTCAAGTCGCTCCCGTTCGTTAAGTTCGGCACTTACGTCTGATGCAAGCCATTGCTTGAATACGCGGCTAGTGTCGTTTTTAGGAAAAATGTACATCGGTGTCATGGCCTGCAGCAGGGCGGCGCGTTTTTTCGTCGTTCGATTTACCCCGGCGCGGTGCCAAGTGCGTGAATCGTAGAGAATGATGCTGCCACCTGGAGCTTCAATGACGTCGGCTTCAGGGCCGCCGTACGGAAGACCATGTTCGGCTCGATAACCGGGTTTAGCGTGTGCGGTGGCGTCTCCCCATGCCTTGGGCGGTGGGCAGTCTTTCGCGTGCGAGCCTAGTTTAAAGATTGTTCCGCCACCTTCCCGGGTGAAAGGCGAGATGCATACGTTGCGTTGCACGCCGAGCACGGTCTTACCTGAAGGCGTGGGCACCAAACCTCGCGCCGGGACGCCCCAGTGATAAGGAAAATCAGCATGCCAGCCTTGCACATTGCGTTTACCATCGTCCTGGCCTAATACTGCAAAACCTGGCACGTGCGCAAGCCGAACGTCGTCAGTTTGCATGTATTGTCGAATCAACCATAACGACAGAGGTTCGGCGACTGTACGGCCGACGGCGGCGTGTTGACAGATGGCAGGCTTCGTGCGGTCGGCGATGAGGTGAGCGTAACGGTCGGTACACGCAACTCGTTCAAGTTCTTCAAGGGTTACATCGTCCAGAATCCGGGTCAGACACACCCAACCTTGTTTCCGAAACGTGGCAAGAAATGAGGATGGTAGTTCCGCAGGACCGTGCGTTACCCGTAGAGTGCGGCGGTTACCACCGAACGTCAGTTCGAAGGCTTCATGATCTGCCAGCTCGGGGCAATTGATACGATGTGCTGTCATCACATGTTGAAAGGTTGTAGGGTCTACGCGCTTCCAAATCGCTTCGTCGCTAGTGTGAACAGTCGTTGCATAACCGCCATGCGGGTCACAGCACAGAAACGAACCGTTCTCAGCAACAAGATAGGAGTAAAAACGTTTGGGGATAGGGACTCTGTGAATGGTTTCGTTCAGTTCAGTCATGAAGGGGAAATCTCCAACTTGGCGAAATTAATCACGAGCGGTACAGAGTTGTTTCTTGTAGCGATGCAGCTTGGCAATCGTACCCAACGCGAACAGTATTCCAAGTGAAATTGGGGCTTGTCAAGTCAAAATAACGGAGGGATGTTCTGACAGGTTCAATCGACATCTTGATCATCTCCCAACCCCAACTACGAAAGGCTTTTATTCTTACGAAAAATGTCCTGAAGTTGGGTCAAAACAGCTCGGGATTGAGGTTTTTTCTAACCTCAAGATGTCAATTCTTTTAACAACGATCTGTAAATCTAGCCAGATGAACTGTACAAGCGCGGTTTGAGAAGTTCACTAGCCAGTCGGAAATATCCCACTGGATTTTCAACGGTTTTGTCTTGCTGGAATGGCATGATCTACTTAGGTGGAAGCCGCATTTGCAGAGTGAAGTCGTAGTCCTCTGGGATCCATAGGGACTTAGGCAGCTTCCCGTTGTCCGGTGAGCGCATGGTAAAGGCTCGCCCGGATACCTTCGAGCAACCCTTCCACTTTCGACACCCGATCTCGAAGACCAACCACCTGATTACCCAGTACTTTCATTTCCGCGCGGATCTCGTCACGTAGCTCCTTAATCTCAGTTTTGAACTCACCACGCGCATCTTTGACTTCGCCCCGTACATCTTTGATTTCGCCTCGTACTTTTTTGAACTCGCCGCGGAATTCTTCACGCATATCTTTGAACTCACCACGGAATTCTTCATGCGCCTCTTTGACCTCTTTACGAAGACTTCGAAATTGAATGAAGTTCAATCCAATAATGGTAACCCCAAACATTAAAACGGCGATGAAAATAGGTTCCATTATTTCTCGTTCATTGACGAGGCGATAAACAAAGTATAAGTGCTAAAAGGGGCGTGGCTGGACCGACCTTCTGGTCGTACCGGTACCCATACAGTAATTTCCCTGAGGGCCTGTTGAAGATCCTTTGAATACCTTCATTTGACGAAAGCCCAATTTCTTATATGGTTATTTTTCAATGGGTTCCATCGCGGTAAGGCGTCTGAAGCAAGGCAGGTTCGGTACTTTTCCAATCACCTCAATAAGGAAGATGTGAAGTCTAACAGGTTTTGAGGATGGCTTAATACACCTCTCATGCAATCAATCGTCAAATATTGAGCTTGAAAATCGCACTTATAATGCGAAAATCACTTATTGGGAAATCAATGTGACGCTAGAACAGTTTCGGATCGCTGCTAGCGATTGGTTAGAAACGAATTGTCCCGAAAGCATACGGGCCGGCGGCAGCTATACAGCTGGCGGACGTAAGGCAACCTATCTCAATCCAGACACCAAGCTGTGGCTTGATCGCATGGCCATGCGTGGTTGGACGGCGCCGACTTGGCCGAAGGAGTACGGCGGCGGTGGTCTATCACCCACAGAACTTTCGATTCTAGAGGGTGAGATGCGTCGCATTAACGCGCCTGCGCCCCTATCGGGACATGGACTCACGATGATCGGACCAGCTATTCTAGAGTTCGGTACGCCTGAACAATGCATGGAACATCTACCGCCGATTACGAGAGGCGAAATTCGTTGGTGCCAGGGGTATAGCGAACCAGGGGCTGGCTCCGATTTGGCGAGTTTGCAGTGCCGGGCTGACGAAGACGGCGACGACTATATTGTGAATGGTTCGAAAATCTGGACATCGGGGGCGGACCAGGCAGATTGGATTTTTTGTTTAGTGCGAACCGATTTCACGGCGCCTAAACATCAGGGCATCTCATTCCTGGTACTTGATATGGATTCCCCCGGTGTCACCGTGTCACCGATCGAATTAATCAGTGGTTCATCCGAGTTTTGTCAAACTTTCTTCGACAATGTGCGGGTGCCGAAACGTCAACGCATAGGCAATCCAGGCGAGGGCTGGACCGTTGGTAAACGCTTGCTACAGTACGAACGTAGCTCTATCGGCGGTCGTGGTGGTCCGCGCCAGAAAACACAGACAATTGACGAGATCGCCAGAGACTATTGCGGTGTGGAGGCGGGCAAAATCGCTCAAGCGGACATTCGGGATCGCATCGCGCATCAGAATATCGACGACGCGGCATTTCAGTTGACGATTCGGCGCTCGTTTGAGGAGGCGGCAAGTCATGCCGCGCCGAGTTTTCTCTCGTCGTTTTTCAAATATTACGGTACTGAACAGAATATGCGACGACAAGATTTGACGATGGATATCCTTGGTTTGCAGGGGCTCGGTTGGACCGGCGAAGGTTTTTCGCCTTTTGAATGCAATGCAACGCGGGGTTGGTTGCGATCGAAAGCGAATTCCATTGAAGGCGGCTCGTCAGAAGTGCAGCTCAATATCATCGCAAAGCGCGTGTTGGGATTACCGGACTAGCGACAGATACGCTGCTGCTCTCTGTATCCAGCAACACGTTTATTTTGAAGCGATTGTTCTTGGGAAGGGGATCTTGAATTCGAGTAATGTAGTATCCATCGTCGGTTTGGCTAAACGGATCCGATCATTGTTCAGCAGCATCGAAAATACGAAGCCGATACTCAGAATGAGAACGCCAATCAAGAAACAGTAAATGACGACCTTATTGGGGTAGCTATCTTTAAGGTAGCCGACATACAGCGGTCCCAGCACGCCAGCCATGGCCCAGGCCGTCAGAATAAACCCGTATAACGACGACATTTTTTTCGTTCCGAACACATCCGAAATGAATGACGGGATGGTGGCGAATCCACCGCCGAAGCAAAGCAGTACGTAGCACAATAGAATTGAAAATATCCATGGATCGCGTTCGGTCATGAGCATGCCGAACACGATAATTTGCGTCGATAGCAAAATCTGGAATACGCGCACGCGGCCGATATAGTCCGATAGTAAGCCCCATAAAAGCCGGCCGACGCCGTTGCATACGGAGGTGACTGCGATGAGCGTAGCGCCGTAGGAGGCAAGTAGCTTTGGTTCGATCGTTGGATCCGTGAGCCGCCAAATATCCTGTAGTAGCGGCGATTGAAAACTTATCACGGAAATACCCGCGGCGATGTTGACGAAAAAGATGACCCACATCACCATAAACGAACCTGATTTCAGGCAGTTCTTAACGTAATCGGGATCATCTTCCTCGCTAAATAGTCCTGGCGCCACTTGTTCGTTCGCGTTTGTTTCAAGTGGCGGCGGATTGACGACGAATAGACTTGAAGGGATGAGGATGGCACCGAAAATGATGCCGAGCCACATGAATACATTAGTCAAATCTTCACCGGTGTAGACCAGTAATACAGGCGCAAGTAACTTACTAAGTAAGAGTGCGCCGACGCCGAATCCCATGACGACGATACCGGTGGCGAGCCCTTTATGATCGGGAAACCAATTCGCGACGGTCGCGATCGGTGTTACGTAACCCATGCCGAGACCGGCGCCGCCAACGAAGCTGTAACCGACGTAAAACAGGGCGAGCGAGTTTTGACTCAGTGCGAAAGCGGCGATGAGATAACCGCCGCTGAATAACAGACTGCCCAGTAGAGCGAGTCGCCTCGGCCCGACCTTTGGCAAGACGAAGCCTGCCCAAGCGGCAGCGACGCCAATGGAGAAAATCGTAAACCCGAATGCCATCGCGGTGTCGGTAAACGACCATCCTAGCTGACGGACGAGCAGCACTTGGAAAAAACTCCACGCGTAGACTGTTCCGAAACACAGGTGTAGAACCGTGCAGAACATGGCGACGAGTACTCTGGGCACCGGAAAAGGAATGCCGCTGATGTCGACGCGATTCACCTTATCTTTTCTCTTCTACGGTTCCTTGGGGATCCGCTTGCAATTTGTCTTCGTCGGTAACTGTCGAGAAGTACTGGAAAAGACGCGCTAAATGGCCCACTTCATCGTTGCGTTGTAGCACATGATCATCGTTTGAGCTGTTATCACGTCGCGCAAGCGAAACGGCATAGTTGAGTAATGTATTGATTGGGCGAGCGGCGAGACTTACCAGCCCAATTGACGCCAAGATGCCTACGAAAAAGATGATGGCAATCAAATAAATCTGATTGCCGATAGCCTGTTGAATAGCAAGCGCTACATGGCTTACGTCCATGCCGATGTGGACGCTACCGACGTGACCAGCCAGAATGTAGCTGCTAACTTCAACGAAATCGCCCATACCCGCGATGTTGCGCGATACTGTTTCACCGACTTTGCGCTCGCTGTCGATGATCTCGTCAGGTATGCCCGGCACGAACGTGTGTGCGAGATATTCATCGTCGTCATTGACGATGTAGATGTAGCTAATGCCTTGAATTTCGACGAACTGATCAATCAAGGATTGGAGCGATGAAAGATCGCGATTCAGAATGATGTCAACGCTGGCGTCTGCAATGGTCTTCGCGATATCTCGACTGTTTTCTTCATATTCGGCCGTGAGTTGCGAATCGACGGAGTAAATGCTGACGACCGATGTCGATATGCCGATGAATAGGAATAGAAAGAAAATCCCAAACATGGTGGGTTGAAACAGCCGCGTGATTTTCATACTGCGAACTTAGCCCGCCAATCCGTCAGACCGACGAATCGCTCGTTATCAACGATGGTGTAGTACACCTGGTCCAGGCCTTGTCGTCGCTGCGGATCGAAATGCACCAACTCACCAATGCCTAAATCATGTTGCTGGATTGAAAACACAGCATCTTCTAGCAGCGCACGCGAGGGACTTGGCCCGGCGCGTTGGAGGATCTCGACCATGAGTTTGGCATTCAGAAAGCCTTCCAAGCTGGTGAAGCTCTGCGCGAGCGGCACGTAGTCGTCTTGCTCGAATTCGGCCGGCGGTTTCGGGTTATACCGTTGCATCAAGTCTCGATATTCGCGCACGCTGCTCATAGAGGTGTCCTCGTAGGAAGGTACCACTTGAGAATTGACCAACCATCGCGCGTACTTGGTACTTTCGTCACCAAAGTCGTCGGTCAGTTTCTTAAGCAAGTTTTCGCTGCCCACGAACGACAGGTTGGCAATCGGTATGTTGAGGCCACTGTCGATGGCGTCGCGCGCGAAGGCAGCGCATGCCGCATAAGCGCCGATGCAAATGACGACATCAGGTTTTACTTTTGCCAGACGCGCGACTTGTGCGCGCATGACCGCGGTATATTGCTCGCCGCGTCGATAGGTGGCCTCGCCTACCAGGCGTTTGCCATGTTTATTCAAGGCAGCACGGACTCCGGCCCAACCGCTGCGTCCGTACGCGTCCGCTTGGTAAAAAACCGCCACGCGGTCCCGTCCGATGGCTACGAAGTTATCGACCAGCCCAGCCGTTTCTTGTCGGTATGAAGCTCGTAAATTGAACGCGAATTCATCGTATGGCGGTTGGCGCTGAGGTTGGGCTCCCGTGAAAGGGAAGAACAACAGAATATCAAGATCTTGAAACTTCTTGAGAACCGGTAACACTCTGGTCACGGTCGGCGTACCAACGTAGCCGAACAATGCGAAAACTTTGTCGTCGACAATGAGTTTTACGCTGTTTTCGACCGCCGGCACAGGCTGGTAGCCGTCATTGCGCAATTTCATCACGATGCGGCGACCGTGGATGCCGCCTTTCTCGTTGATGTGTGAGAAATAAGACACGGCGCCGCGATAGAGCTCAATGCCAAGCCCCCTGGAAGAACCCTTGAACGCTGTCGATACACCGAGTACGATTTCTCGGTCATTGATACCTACCTGAGTCGGATCGCCTGAAGGTACAGTGGAAGCTTGACCGATGGAGTTTGCCGCCGCGCCGCGCCAAGGCATGATTGCTGCGCTTGCAGCGACCCCCTGCGCGAGCTCGCGCCTTGTCAGTTTTGCCATGTTGCCTAGCTAATCAGTCCAATGGCATACGCCAAATACAAACCAAGCTACAGATAGTATGCAACAAACGAATAAAACTGAACTCACGATGCCGTGGCATTGTTGTCTTTATTTGTGTTTCGACAACAGCCGTTTCACATGTTAGGAGTATGCACACGTGACTAACAATCCCATTGATGTAGCGCTGCGTGAGCGCGCGCAACGAGTTATTCCGGATGGCATGTACGGACATATGGCCGTACAGCGTGGCTTGCCGGATGCCTATCCGCAGTTTTTTGAACGTGCCTCCGGCTGTCGGCTATGGGATGTCGATGGGAATGAATACATTGATTTCATGTGTTCGTACGGTCCAATGATTGCGGGTTATGGTAATCCGCGGATCCGTGCTGCGGCAGATAGGCAACGGAACCAGCTTGACATTGCCAACGGACCACCTGCGGCTGCAGTCGAATTGGCGGAAAGATTCGTCGCGCAGATCTCGCACGCCGCGTGGGCAGTGTTTGCAAAAAACGGCAATGACGCTACCACCATCTGCAATATGATCGCGCGAGCCCGCGCTGGAAAACGCAAGATTCTGGTGGGGTCCACGGCGTATCACGGTTCGCAGCCTTGGGCCAATCGACGTGCTCCGGGCACGCCACCCGAGGAACACGTTAACTATCCAACTTATCGATTCAACGATGTTGACGATCTCAAGGCAGTTGCAAAACGTGTAGAAGGTGACTTAGCTGGCATCGTCGTCTCGGCGTATAAGCACGATGTGCCGTTTCCACAAGAAATGACTAAGTCGGAGTTCGCCCGAACCGCTCGCGCGATTTGCGACGCTGAGGATGCCGCGTTGATTCTTGACGATGTTCGCGCGGGGTTTCGTTTGTCGCTTGACGCGAGTTGGACTGCGTTGGGCATCCAGCCCGATCTGTCGGCTTGGGGTAAGGCGATCGCCAACGGCGAACCGCTAGCTGCGGTAGGAGGCAATGAGCAGTACCGTGAAGCTGCTGCTAGTGTGTTCTTCACAGGCTCGTTTTGGTATCAAGGCGCGCCGTTCGCCGCGGCCATCGAAACGCTTAAGTTGCTCGTCGAGATCAATGCGCCACGCCACTTGGCCAAATTGGGCCAGCAGTTTCGCGATGGCTTATACGAGCAAGCGCAGTGGCATGGTTTCGGCATTCGTCAGAGCGGGCCGCCGCAGATGCCCATGATCGAATTTGAGAACGATCCGAAACGAACGTTGGTCGCGGCATTCTGCGCCCTTGCACTACGACACGGGGTGTATCTACACCCCTGGCACAATATGTTTCTCTCTGTCGCGCATACTGAATCGGACATTGCGCAGGCACTCAAGGCCACGAATCAAGCATTCGAAGAGTTACCTTAGCATGAGTGTGGTGTGTGGCTAGCCTGGTTTACACGAGCGACCCTTCGCTTAGGGATTAGGCATCCGCTAGACGTTTCTTTTCTTCCTTGAGGTTGGCGCGTAGCTGAGCGACTTCTTTGCGCAGGCTAGTTAGTTCAGCCTGTTCGGCTTGCGCCTTCTTCCAGATCGCCGCGGTGTGTTCGTGAGGACCGTATGCACTAGGTGGCAGGAGTCGTGCCCGTTGATTTTCGGTTAATTCACCATAGTTATCGGCGTTGTAAAAACAAGCACCCCACGCAACGGCATGCGGGCAGTACTTGTAGAAAATCGTACGGCGTTCACCGCCGTCTTCCCAAGGTACGGTGCCGTGAGCGCACGCTTCCGTGAAAATGATTGCGTCCCCTGCCTGTGCGGAAACGCGGTCGACGCATGCGTGGATGTCCGCTTGGGTCTCGCTGATGCGCCATGCTTCGGGTAGCGGAAAATTCATTTTGTGGCTACCGGGTACGCATGCAAAACCGCCTGCTGAAGGCGTTACGTCATTCAATTCGTATGCCACCGCCACCAAGCCGTTGAAGAAACGACCATTGTTGTAGCGGTAATAACACTGGCCGCCGTCGGTCGATCCGACGATATCACGCGGGCCGCCCGCGCCTTGACCGCCGCCGTGCAGATAGAGTTTCCTTTTCGCGCGCGCATTAACGATGTTGAGATAGTCGTGGTCAAGTCGATAGCCAAACCCTAGAAGCGCTTCAAGGTAAGGAGCGATCGTGGGTAGATCAATGAGATCAATGTAGGTTCCTCCCCACTCCAATAATGACGGCGACGTCCAAGCATCATCGTCGCTATGCGCGAAGATGGTTCGGTCAGAGCCGAAGTGCGCTTTATCTTTTGTCCTTCGGTGATGCTCAAGTCGATCGGATAGATCGGCCACCTGTTGAGGCGTCAACGCATTTTTTACCACGATGTAACCCCGTAGGTCGAATAGAAACTTTTCGTGGTCGTTCATGTTTTTTGCTAAGGTAAGCTGTGCTTAGAGATGTGGGCGAGAGCCTTACTACGCGAATGGCTCGCTCCGAGATTATGCCAATTCAAGCTCTTGAAATGTGCACCGGACGCAAGTCTCGGCTAGGTTTTGCCACATTGTTTGCCGTAAAAGGGACTTATATACATAAGTTGACGGGCATTAACTCGTTAACAGTCCGTATATATCGTTGACGGGTTCCACGACTTTGCTTTCGCGCGTCCGTATCGGAGGGGCCAATGCCCACGCTCCTAATCCGTCCAGATGCCCCAGTCCCCCGGGCCTTTATATTTAACGCCGCGTTGATGTCGGCGTTACTTTTAAATCCACAATGTACGCAGTGAAAACGCGAATGCGATACACGATTTTCTCTTGATACATGCCCACAGGCCGAGCAGGTCTGCGACGTATACGCCGCGTCTACTTTGAACGCCCGGTATTCTGCATTCGTTTCTGCGAGGAATCGGTTCCACACCTATCGGTTTGCCCCTGCAACCTGGTTCAGCTTCCGTGCCTTTTCACGGGAACCGGCAATCAGCAGATAATCAACGACACGATACGAAGACAGGGTGTGCATTTATGACGGCTATACAATTATAATATAGAAAAACAGGACATGCCTGCCTGTCAACTCAAATATATAAACCCCGGTTCAAACACCAGCTCAGGTTGCCCCAATTAACAGGATGAAGATTGAGGGGGCTTGCTGACGGATACTGGCGTCGTCGTGGTCAGAATTTACCATCACGCACCATGTTTCCCCTTCCGAGTGTCTTGATGATCCTGGGTTGAACCGGGTCGTTATCGGGCAGCGGTCCTTTTCCCTTCTCGATCATTTTTGCGCCTACGCTGGTCAGCTTGCTGAGGGTGTCGGTACCAGCCAGGGCCTTCTGGTCCGAGTAGTAATCAAACCAGGGCAATCCAGCGTCGGTGTAGGCTTTGGCGGACGGCGGCTTGTGTGGTGGCTGATGTCCTGTGATCGCCTGATACAAGGCGCTGTTGGCCAGGTGTACAAAACAGCGAAAGCCGTTCTGTTGATCCCAGGCATCAATACCGTATGTGTCTTCGTAGATTTCCTGTCGCATCAGGCCGCCCGGAGCAAGGCCCATGTCAGGTGCTTCACATACGAAATCTCCCATACTCTTCAGAAGGATCTTGCGGTCCTCCACTTGCCGTTTAAAGTGCAAGGTATAGACATCACGCTTCATCGGGTAGGCGATGATCTGAATGCCCCCATGCTCGGCTTCGCCGGTGATTTGCTCTTCCGCCGTGAAACCTTCACCCAGGGGCATGGCTACGAATTGGCGAATATACCCCTCGGAGACGTTGAAGCCATCCAGCCACGGCTGATTCGGGATGACTGCGTAGTCTTGCGGGTTGTTAGACAAGCCGTTGGTCCATTCCTTACCGGATATGGCATTGATCTTACCCGCAGCGATCTTGATGGCGCAGGGATAGCCACCTGAAAAATTGATCCACAGGGCTTCGGATTGATACATCGGGATGAATATTCCGCCATGCCGAAGCCAGGCCTCGGGGAGTTTATCTGCAAAGTCGTCTACATGCTCTACCGGGAAACGGCCCAGCCCGGGTGGAAGTGAATATTCCCGGTTGTCGTCCGGAATCCGCAGGGTACGTTGGAAATTGATGCTGCATTCCGCGTTCCTGTGGATTTCTGGAAACCGGAAGGTGAGGTTGTTGTTCTGTAGTTCAATCATGGTTTTAATCCTTTGGGTTACCAGTCGCCATCACGCACATCCCGGACACTACGCAGGATTGCTTGATTCGTTATGGACTAACTATAGGACCTTATATGACAATATGTGTCGCATGAGGCACTACGAAGGATTGCCTGATCCGGCATGGACTTGAGTTCTCGGATCAGATCCCCAAACAGCTAGGGCCGCTTGCAGATGATCTCCAGCAGGCTCGATGACATCTTATAACAGTCATAGATTGTCTATGAGCTGAATGAACGAACTAGCTAGTGAGGTATCGTGTTATCACATTGTGCGTCACGCTCATTGAAAATCTGCGCGGCTCAAGCTAGAAACTCAACTGTAGTCCGAATTCCAACGTACTCTCGCTCCGGTCTAAGAGCGAATTTGTGCGACCGATAGCAAAGCGCGATGAAAGGTTGCTTGTACTACGTTTCAATTGACCGAGCTCCACCCCCAACAGTGTGTATTGCCGATGGTGGTTTTCGCCGTACTGTACAAATGGCGTCATTAGATAGTGGCCGTTTGCGACTGGCATGCCGTAACCAAATCGAGAGTCGAACTGGTCATTCTTGGTGTCCTGCGCGTTGTCGATCCATTGCGCGGGTGCTGAAATCCATATTGGGTTGGCCGCTTCTTGCCATACAGCATCGGTTAGGTGGGCATGAGCGCCCCATTGCGGAGCGATACGCGCGGAGAAACCAGTGCCGTCAAGTGATGGATTCACGGTTGCCGTGAGCGCTACGCCTTGCTCAGAATAGGAAGACCTCCCTTGGGAGTCGAAAGAGCGACCGATAAGCGCCACGGTGAGCGCACGGTGCGTCAGTTTTAAACCGCCTGAAAACTCAAATCCTGACCCCGTGTCCCCATCGCCGAGATCCGTGCGGATATCGAGCTGCCCGAATGGCGTGACTTTGACATGTGACGTTACGTCAACCGAATACTCGGTTTCGAAGCCAGCGCGTGCACGTTGCACCTTGATGGCTAAGTTCTCACTAGCTGCGTCGCCGTGAGGCGTCGCGAGCGACGTTGCAGCCAGATCCCCGCGTACAGCTAGATTGAATCGCGTGGTGTCAGTGACGAGATGTCGCCCTGACAGGATGCCAAGTCGGCTGGTCAGGGTACTCGCCGTATCGCTCGCGCCTACAACGCTGGTACGTAAGTCGCCTTGACCGATACCAATCGTGCCCCAAACCAACGTACGGTCGCTCGGAGCGTAACGCACGTAAGGCATGATTTGACCCATGTCGATCTGCATGCGTTGCGTTGCCGTACCGTATGCGTAGTCGGCTGCGCCTCGAAAACGTGCGGCTGCAAGCCCAACCATCCACGATTGACCGGTCTGTTTATCCATGCCGAAGTAAGCATTCGAACTATGACCGCGGTAGCGGTCGCCAGCGTAGGATTGTCGATCCATGTTGCTCCACATGGACCATGGTTGAGCGTCGTTTTTGGAGCCCAGATTGAATGAAAATCCAGCGTTTGGTAACCGAAGTCCCGTATGGATTGCAGAGCTAGGACTGGTCATCTGAGGGTCGTCCCAACCAGACCAGCGTTGCGTTATAGGATCGACTTGTCCCCAGTCTGCGTTGACATGGGTCATATCTTGCAAAGAAGGATGCCAGGCATCGTGTGCGAGGTCGTTGTTGTGTCGGCTTAAAGCTCGCTCGCCGATGGTTGCAGAGGCGCTACTTAGCATCGCGCGACCGAATCCAGCCAAACTTTTGCGACCGACTGCTTTCAAACGGTCGTCTCCAACCTGGATCTGGAGTGGCAACGAGGCTATAAGCCCATAAGGGTCGGTCGCCTTCACCGCGATACGGGCCTGGCCGCGCGTTAGCGGAGTGGCGATCAAGTGTGTATCCGTCAATTCGACTTGCACCACATCGGGTGCATCAGTCTCTATGCTGAAGGTTAGCTTGTCTCCATCGTCTGCAAACCATGTCTCGAATGAAGCACGATGAGGCTCGCCGCCAAGTTGTAGATGTATAGGCGCAATGGCATCAACGACGTACGGGCCGATGTTTTCGATCGTCATTTTGAACGAGGTTTCGCTGATTGCTCCACTGGTATCAAGGGCAGTCAACGTTATGACGGAGGTACCTACAGCCAATCCTTGAATACTCAATATCCCGTCTGTCAGTGAGACGTCAAGAAGCTCTTTATCGGATGTTTGCGCGGAAAGCGTTAGCGCGTCGCCATCGGCATCCGTAAACACCCCGCTGACGTCAATCGCCAGTGGATCCACGCGAGTGGCGGTTTGGTCGGATATGCTGCCTACGACGGTTGGGGTGGCGTTAATGACCTTAACTGGAATCGCGGTCTGTAGCTTGAATCCATCTGCGCCGTCAACATAAAGTTTGACATACGTTTGACCGCGCTTAAGCGCTTGCAACGTGAGCTCAGCATTGACCATTGACGAGGTTAGGATGGATGTATCGCGAACCGTCGCGCGAAATGTAAGCCGCGAAGGATCAACATGCTTGCTCAGGATCCTCTCGCTTACATCTATGGTTAACGGTGCGCTGCGATCCAGTGTCTGTGGCTCAAAAGCGACCGCGCTCGCTGCCACATCGGTCACGACAATGCGCTCGGTCACGCGGGTTACCGCACCGTGCGTGTCGGTGGCAACGAGGGTGAGAATCGTTTCGCCTGAAACCAGGGCGAACGCGGACAACCAGTTGTTGCTAGTAACGAAGACATCCAATATCTCTGGCTTATCCGAAGCGCCGGTCAACTTTACGACGCGGTCTCCCACATCGGGGTCGGAGAATATTTCGTCCAGGTCGAACTCGAAAAACTCGTTCTGTTGCATCGTGTTATTGGCAGGAAGCGCAGCGCTCAAAGCTTCACGGTCCATGACTGGCGGATTGTTGTCGCGTAAAGTTGATGGATCAATCACCTGGAGCGTTTGTCGAATTTCGACGGGATCGTTGACTGTATCGGTAGCGCTGACAATGAGCTCAGCAGTACCTAAGCTACGAGCAAGAATACGTCGCGAAAGAGAATTTGCGACTGGGATCACGCGAAAAATAGTCGGGTCCGACGAGCTAACGTCAATGGTTAGTTCATCTCCATCGGGGTCGGTAAACACCCCCTCTAAACTCATTGTGAAGAACTTGCCGAGATCCAGGTTGTTGTTAGGTGGGAGTATTTGGTCGAACGCCTGGCGATCCAGCGTTGGCGCTCGATTCGGCTGTTCGACATCGTCCACTTGCTTAACAACTTCGATCGTATAGGTGACCGGTTTGCTTGAATTACCAGCCGTGTCTGTCGCGACGAACTCCAAATCGACTGTACCGACCGTATCGCGCGTGACAAGAACAGCCTTGGCGTTTTCGCCGCTACCAGTTGTAACAACCAGCATAATTGATTCAGCCTTGGACGTGACACCCACCTTGATAGCATCGCCGTCGGGATCGGTGAATAGGCCGTGTAAGGACATCTCGTAGACCTTTCCAATGGCCAGTTGCCGATTCGGCGGGAGTACATCGTCGAAGGCATCTGCTTGAGGAACTGGAGGGGCGTTCGCACTTACCGTCACGAGAAATGTGAGAGAGGCAGTTAGGCCGCCCGAGTCCCGAGCGGTTAACGTGATCGTAGCAGTTCCAGTCGCTTGACCGGTAATGGTGAGTTCACTCGCGCCGCGCAGTACCACGGACGCGATGTTCGGATGACTGCTTGAGGCGTTGACGATTAACCGGTCGCCCCCGGTGTCTTCATCAGTGAAGTATGCACTGGTGTCGAGTGTCACGCTACCGCGCACGCTGACCTCTTGATCTGGTACGCCATCAGCAAGGGCTTGAGGGGCGTCGTTGAGGTCTCGGACTCCGATAGAAAGCGTGATGTCATTCTGCGGGTCGCTACGCGACCATGTGTCGCGCAAGCCGAGTTTAAGGTTGTAAGCGGCTTGGCGCTCGAAGTCAATAGGCGCTTGCGTCACCACGGCGATACAACCGAGTTGACGCTGACACATCGCCGATTCCACGGAGCACAGGGTCGAGCCATCCCACAAGGGATCAATGATGGCTTTAAACTCACTAGAGTCCAACACCACGCTCATTTCGTCCGTCTTCGAGTCTGGATCGTGGTATTGAACCAAGAGGGACACCGGGGTGTTGAGAGGCACGTTTTCGTTGATGAAGGCCGCAACGGCTAGCACTCCCGCGGGCTCAAAACGCGGCGGTTCGTTCATGTGGCGAATGTCGATGTCAATCGTGCGCATCACTGTATTCACCCCATCGGTTGCGGTTACAGTCACGGTATCGACCACATGCGGGTTGGCAGCGCTAGCGCCGACGCCCCGAATCGTTAAGCGTTTGGTTGCCTCATCAAGTGTGACAATTTCCTCGTTCACGTTCGCATAGGCCGAGTACTGGATGGCATCGTTTTCTGGGTCCGTAAAGTATTGGTCAAGTTCCAGGACGCGTGTACCAGTTTCCATGCTCGTTTCGCCGTAACGACTGACAAGGCGAACTGTCTTGGGCAGGACAGTCTGGGCGTCCTCCAGTTCGTCATTCGCATACAGTTCATTGATATCGTTTAACGTGATCTGGATAGGTATGCGAACTTCGTCCCAACCGTCGCTGGCGAGCAGGTCAATCGTCAATGCTTTATTTGCATTAAGCGCTTCACTTTCGTAGTCGAGAAAGTAGCCTTGCAGACTGAGCTGTTGTGAATCTGCGAGCGCGATGCACATATCGCCGATTGGGACAGTATCGGCGATCATCGTGCTGCCGCATGTAGGTTGTGTCCCTGCGAGGCGATAAGTTATGGAATCGTTATCTAAATCGGTAGCGTTCCATGCGCCTAGGGGACTGGGCGAGATCTGCTGAGCGGGTGCATTGGCACTATTGCTTTGAATGCGTTGCTCATTTGTAACGACTGTGAATCCCGTCGAACCCCCGGGAAACGTAGGTGGGTTGTTCACGCCTCGTTTTATCCAAATGGTCACGGTTGGGGTGCCGTCGAATGCGTTATCGGCTTGATCCTGGATATCGTATGAAATTACTCCCTTGAAGACTCCTACGCTATCGAATGCCTCGGGCCGCGTCGAGATGCTAAATTGTGTGCCGCGCACGCTCAACGATAGGATGTGCAGTCTAGTTTCGTATGGTTCTTCAGACGCGCAATCCTCCTGGTTTCCACCATCGTCTGATACTCCTCCCGATGTACCTTTCGACGTACACAGTTTGACCTTGTCAAGCGATAGTGGGCCGCCTTCAGGATCATGAAATGCTTGGGCAACGTTGACATTGAGCGAATCGCCCACATCAATGTACTTGACTATCCTCGCGTCCCTACCTTTACGTACTATAGGAGCTTCGTCGTAATTCTGTAGCTGAAATGTCACGGTTAACGTACTTATCACACGCGGCTTTCGGTCGGGTTTGGATTCCATCGCCCGTGCGTGTGCGTGAATTTTGAGAACATGAGGCTCGCTGGAGTCGTAATCAAAGGACTCGGAACCTGCGATGATCTCGAACGATCCGTTTGCCGGTGCATAGCCTTTGCTCTTGGCGGATCCAGCGATCGTGCAGATATCCCCTGGCGCAAGAGGATCGCTTAGGGCGAGAATTGATTTAGGCGACGGTTCGATCGTGAAACAAAAGTCTGCGAGTGATTGAGGGAGCGTGCCATTGATTGCTGTATTGAGCTCAGTAATCTGCTCGGACACTTTGTCGGGATCCTCTGACCACTCAAGTGAGAGGGCGGTTTTGTTGAATACCGACTGTGCATGTGTGAATGAGCAAGTCAGAATCAATGCCGTCAAGGATGCGTAAAGAGATTTGCCGATTAACTTTGTGCTTACACGATTGCTCATAGCGGAATGTTTAAACTCAATGTGGAAGTTGACCGCACCAACGCAGGAAGCGAATTCAGGTAAGCGCTCTAGCGTGGTTCTGGGTATACAGGGTTGATTGTAACCTTGAAATGCGTTGCGATGAGAGATGCGTTCCAGTGAAATGAACGAAGTCCACGTAGGGAGCGAACAGAATGTTGGATTAGTTCGAAGTGCGCTGGATGACGAAAAACACCCTGCGAGAGCATGGGTAGTTGCGATGTGTCAGTTCCATACCTGTTTATGAGCATTTCTCAAAATTCAACAATCGTCCCATGGTGCGCTATGCTAGGCACTATTTATAGATTCTGTGTCGGCCCGGGGTTACAAGACAACCTGCAAGGGTTAGTTTAGCGTCGCGAGCGGTTTAGAGGGTACAACGAAAAGCTTGTGTTGCGGCAACGCTCGAACTGGATTTGACGGATGCGGGAGCTGTCTCGCTTGGCTCAATGTTCGCATGGCGAACGGGCATTGATTTAATTGAGGCCGTAACGCTCGGAAAATGTTGACGACAAGAACATATCCACGGTCGTATCAATTTCATGTATATGCATCTTGCTTGTCTACCTACTGTCTGTTACCTAGGATGCGGCAAGTTCTTATCGCTTTGAGAGAGCGATGTCAACTATTGATATATTGGATTAAACTGTCGATGTTTGCAAAGAGCTGTGAAAACATTGCTCAATGGCTCGGGATGTAATGTTGTCGCCGCGCCTTGGCACATTTTTTCGCTCCTGCCATGTTGTGGCATGGGCCGCCTTGCTATTTACGGGATGCGGCGGGGGTGGGTCGGATCCGATTGAACCTGATCCAGTTCAGCCAGTATCGATTTCCTACGCTATTGAAGTAACTGCGTCACCCGCGGAAGCTAATGTCCGAGTAGGAGAATCTACGAGCGCGACGTTGACCTGGCAATTCTCATCAACTGCAGCGAATCCCTCTTTGACGAACTATTCAGTAAGCTCCGATCAAGCAGGTTTGCAGATCAACGGCGGCACAGGAAGTTCGCTACCCAATAGGAGTATTGATGTCGGACTCCAATATGAATGCATATCCATTGGGGTTATTGATGCGGAATTAACCATTCAAGCGGGAACGGCGAGGCAAAACATGACCTGGCGCGTGCACTGCACCGGACAACGGATCGTGGTGACATCGCTCGAACCTGCGATCGCTTCGATTAGGTCTGAAGCACAAACGCAACTAATGTGGCAATATGTCAGCGTTGGCGAAGAGCCTCAAGAACTGCCCTATGTCCTTTCAAGTGACGACGAGTTACTTGCCATTGAACCGTTGCAGGGCACTTCGGTACCCGAAGAAGCAATCACTGCAACATTGACCTACGCGTGTCAAACGGCAGGTGGCATCTCAACCCGCTTAACGATTGATGTCGGTACCGCGACGCAGTCGGTAGTGTGGGCGGTTACCTGTACTGAAGAGAGCGTTGAAGTTGAGCATGATCCTGCCAACAAAGTTGCGTCGGTTGGTGATGAAGTTGAGACGGTATTGGTATGGCATGTCGAGTCTACGGATGATGACCCGCGTGAAATAGCCTATACCGTAAGTTCGACCGCAAACGGGTTATTGATCGCGGATGCGGAAGGGAGTGCATTGCCCAATGCGTCAATGACGAATCTTCTAACTTATCGGTGTGCAGAACCGGGGACGATTGAAATCCCGCTGACCATTGCGGTAGGGAGTGCGGTGTACGAAGCAACTTGGATCGTTTCGTGCACGAACGAAACGATCCATCTTCCAATGTTTCCGGCTGGCGCGCAAGCATCCATTGGGTCGGATGCCACAGCAGAGCTTGTATGGCAATTCAGCACCTCAGGGCCTGCGTCGCGCGAGTTCGAATATTCAGTTATCGCCACCTATGGCGATGTACGAGTTATCGGTGGTAAGGGTATGACGCCGAGCGGCACCGAGATAGTTACAGGTTTCGCTTACTCCTGCCAAATGCCGGGACTCGTAGGCATTGATGTCGCGTTTTTAGTTGGCAACGCCCGGGTAAAGGCTGTCTGGTCCGTGGTTTGTACTGAAGAAATGGTGACTTTTGAACGCATTCCGATGAACTCATCAGTTTCGGTCGGCTATCAAGCTTCGTCGACCTTCGTATGGCAGATTGAGACTTCGGGTGATCAGACTCGATGGTTCGATTACTTGATTACTTCAACGGAAAGCACATTGCAGATAAATCCGAGTGTTGGTCGCGCGTTGCCTGGCAGTTTGATTGAGACGGAACTGAACTACGCATGTGAAGCCGAAGGCGAAGTACTCGTCCCTTTCACGATTGAAGTAGGCAGCGCTAGCGAGGAGCTATCCTGGCGTATTGAGTGTACGCAAGAACAGATTGAATTTGTGATGAAGCCGTCGCCTAGAACTGTTATCTCAGTGGGGTTGGTCGCGCAGCTGGATTTGCAGTGGCAGGTTCGCTCAAGCGCGGCGCTCCCGCGCTCGTTCGATTTCTCACTGGTACACTCCATTGACGATACCGAGATTAGCCGTGAGGAAGGAACGACAAATAGCGATACGATAGTTAGCAGACGGATTACATACCAATGTAATGAGGTAGGGACGGTGACAACGCATATCTTGATTGAGGCTGGAAATGCACTGTTAGAGCAAAACTGGACCGTCGTATGTAGCGAAGAATCAGTTTTTATAGAAATCCCTCCGGTCGCCGTTACGGCCGCTATCGGCGCGACCGTACAGGGAACAGTTCAATGGCGTATCGAATCAACGCATAACGACTCGAGGATTTTTGACTATCAAATCCGATCAATTTCCGATGCCCTTGCCGTGGTTACGAAGAGTGGACAAGCGAATTTGGACGAGATCGTATCAACCGACTTTACATTCACTTGTCAAGAAGTTGGTCGGTATCTAGCTCATTTTCAAATCTCAGTGGGCAGCGCTGACAAGACATTGGGGTGGGAGGTACATTGCACAGCCGGCGCGATCGAGTTTATTGAGGCGCCGTCAGTAGCGTCGGTAGCAGGCGTTGGAGAAACTGCATCAACACACATTCGATGGCAGCTGGCATCGGAGGCGCCGTCAACGAATACCCTCGAATACGTAGTCGAGCTAGACACTTCCTCTGCAGTTGTGAGCAACCCCCGGGGGTCTGTCACACCAGGCGAGATCGTCGCTCATGACCTCACGTACTCTTGTCGTGAAGTCGGTCAATTTCAGTTTGATTTACAGGTGCAGGCAGGTCAATCGCGCGCTAGTACGACATGGCAAGTGACCTGTACGGTCGATTCTATTGCGATTGTTGTAGCGCCTGTTTCTACCGCAGTTCCGCTCGGTGATAGCGTTATTTCGGATATGGTATGGGAGTTACGGTCTGCGTCCGTCAATCGCGAAGTTCGGTACGAAATCAGTTCGCCAACCCCCGGTCTGCAAATTCGTCATGCCGAAGGTGTGATCGCGTCAGGAAACTCGGCCACTGCGACGCTGCGGTATGTCTGCACGTCGCGTCGCACGGTTTTGATTGAAGTGCAGATCGTAGCAGGGACTGCGAAGCGATCTTTGCCGTGGCAGATTGATTGTTTTGGCGAGGATCTCACGCGCATCATCGCCCAGCTCTATCAAGGTCCCAAGATCGCGACCGTGGAACTTCATGCGAGTGCTGACGAATGGTCGAGTGCACTGGTTCCGCCACGTGATACTACGGCGACCATGTTACGCCTAAGAACCAATCGACAAGCGTTCGTCGAACTGCGCACTGAACACAGCGAGCGTGAACCGCTGCCTTTAGCTATGCGGTTGACCTCGGAAAATGAAACTTTGAATGTAGATCTGATCGGTACCGTCGAAACAAGGAGCTTGGCATCGAATCGCTATACAAGTCGGTTCGTTTTCGAACTCCCTGCCCGCACATTCTCGGATTTTCTCAATATGGAAATTGAGATTGATCCTGAATCGCTTTTTCCAGAATCGAATGAACGCAACAATCTAGCTCAATTCGCACTGGATGCGGATAGCATCGTGGCTTTACCTCAATTAAAGCTCCGACTCATCCCAATCAGAACGAGCCACGGTGTGCCAGACCTTTTAAGTAATGAGCGGTTCACGAGACCGATCTACGAGTTAATGCCTGTCGGGACACCTGATGTGTCAATTGGCGCTGAATTAGATCTACGAGATCTATCCTGGTCGCGCGAAACAGGAACTCGCATACTCAACGAACTCTTCGAAGTGTTTTTGAGCCAAGCGGATAGGGATAGTTTCTACAAAGGTGTGGTGGTGGCAGATAAAGAACAGGCAGAGACGCTATGCGGCATTGCATTCGTAGACTCTAACGTGAGCATCACCGTAGACCGGCCCGATACTTGCTCATCGCATACTTTCGCGCATGAGATCGGACATAACTTTGGGCTTAATCACGCGCCAGCATGCGGAGCCGAAAACGCTAATGTAGATCCGAATTTCCCCTATCCAGAGGGTAACATCGGTTCAGAAAACGGCTGGTTAATGCAGCAGCGCCAGTTCATCAATGGTGACGCCCCGCCAGAATTTGTGCAATTAGCATACCGTTACTATGATGTCATGTCGTATTGTCCGGATACTTTTACGAGTCAATATAGTTACGGTAAGGCGTTACAAAATCTCATTGAGCGCTCGACAGCGCAAGCCGGGCAAAGACCCTCCAGGCCAATGACGTTCGAATTTGAGCCTGTTAGTGATAAGAGTAGGTTCGTAGTAGGAAGCTACTCATTTGAGGATGGTTGGGAAGTTAGAAAAATGGGGTTAATAGATAGAGAACCACATCGTTTCAGCTCGCTAGCCGAAGACTATGCGCTTCGAATCGTTCACATAGCGAGTGGGACGGTGCTTCATCGAGAGTGGCTTAAGACTTTTCAGACAGCGCACGACGAAAGTAGGCAGAGAAGTTGGGGGGCCCGAATACCCTACTTCAATATAGATGGATTGCAAATGACGATTGTCGATAGTCAAGGTCGCGAAGTCCTAGCGCACAATCTTAAGGTGGGAGAGGAAGCTCCTTCGCCGTAGCCCTCGGGACGATGACCCAGACGCTGGACAAAGTCCCTGCATGAGCGAATCCGAGACTGGATTGCCCTAAGGGTCGGTATGAATTGCCGTTGGAGATGCCTGGCCACGGAAACGACCCGGAGAAGAAGTTGAGGGAAACCTCAAAGCAGGCGGTGGCGACATCTTCAGAACGAAGTGGGTCAAGCTATCCCAAACCTCCGAACTGTTGCTGCTTGCTTTCACCCACAATCCCCGTAAGGTGATGGAGTTGCAGAGTGGATTCCCGATGTATCGCGTGTAGTATGTTCGTATACAAAGCTGCGGAAGGAGATGTATAGTGATCGTAGGAGCCCGTCGCCTTCCAGTCCGGCACCTTTCGATTCGCGTGCCTTGGCACGACGCGGGCTGGGCGGGTAGCGTCTGCAACAGACCCTCAGCCAATACGGCGTGCCGCGCGTTGCCGAGAATCGCAGAGAATAAGGATGATGCCGCCGAGGAGTGCATCAAGGGTAAATCTCTTGTGGATCTGTCACCGGATCAACTCCCGCCATGTATCACGGAGCGTGCAAATTTCATGGCGCCATTCCCACTAACCCTCAGCAAGCGGCATCCCTACGTTGAGCGCAACTCGGAATCGCATGGCCACTTCCTTCCTACGCGTTACACAATGCGCCCGTACAGTGCCGCCTGCGTGCCGTTTCGTTGGATGCTGACCGAGGAAAGCGCAGAGTTGGTGGAACGCTACGACCTGGGTTTCCAGTCGGACCGCGAGCCTGATCTCGGATTCAAAACCGACTGGATTCAAGAGCGTTCAAACCAACTGGTGATGCTTGATACTTTTTTCGGCGCGGTTCGCCGTGGGGAATCGCTCTGCTTCTTTTACGCGAAGGACACGCCCCTGTCGGCATCTGCAAAGCGGGTTATCGTTGGTGTGGGTCTGGTTCGTGAAGTTGATGCACCAGTCGAGTACCAATACTCGACGAAGAATCCTCCTCATCGCAGCGTTCTATGGGAACGCAATGTTGAGCACTCCATACGACCGGATTTCAAGGAGGGCTTTCTGTTTCCCTACCGTGAACTGAGCGAGATCGCGAGTGAGCGGGGACTCAACCCGGAACAATTCCTGGCGTTCGTCCCGGACGATGCGTTCTGGAGTTTTTCCTACGGCTCAGAACACGTCTCGCACGACGAAGCCATCGCGTCGGTGCTGAGTTGCATTCAAGTACTGGAGCGTATTCAAGATGTGCACTCAGGACCGTGGGCTCAGGTGTTAGATTGGCTGGACAAGCAACTCAATCGCTTGTGGCGCATGCGTGGTCCCTTCCCAGGCTTCGGGTCGGCACTGACGGCGTTTCTTGGCGACGGGGGTAATCGAGTTGCGTACGAGATCGCTGAAGAGTGCGCGAAGGGCAGCGCCGATGGAAACGTAGATCCATGGCCAGCGTTCGAACGGATCATGCAAGATCCAAGAGCCGCTTCGGATTCGGTAAAAGAGCTGGTCGGCGAAGGCTTTGCTCGTGCATGGAGCGGCATGACAGCGAAACGAAAAGAGTTGTTGAGATTGCTCAGCCGGTTCTCTTTGACCTCCGATCAGGCGAAACGCTTCTTCAATCCCGATGGCTGGCCCGATGGTCTTGATGATGCGTCGTTGATTGAGAACCCATATCTGCTATACGAACTCGACCGGGCGTTACCCGATTCCATCTCCGTCATGACCATTGACCGCGGGATGCATCCGGGCAGCGCGGTGCTGAAGGCGCACCCTCTACCCGAGACCTCGCGGCTCACCGACAAGGTTGATCCACGTCGGGTGCGTGCGCTTGTCGTCGCGGCACTTGAGCATGGCGCCGAACAGGGTCACACGCTACTGCCGCGTGCTTTGCTGTCAACCTACATCGACAGTATGCCACTTGAATCCGACTGCCCGATAGGACCTGAAGTGCTTGCCGGACTTGGCGGCTTGCTCGAAGGAGTCGTCAAGCCAGTGAGCATGGCGGACAGCACAGCTGGCTATCAACTCAGTCGTCTTGTTGACACGGGTGAATTAATACGTCGTACCGTGAAAAAGCGTGTGAGTCCCAAGAGTCAACGCCATCACGGCGACCATGATTTTCGGGCTGTGGTCAATAAATCTCTCGGCGACCTCCCGGACGATAACGACGATATAGAGATTGAAATTGAAGCTCGTGAAGAGAAGATTGGTGCTCTTAAAGAAATCTTCGCGTCAAGGCTTTCCGTGTTGGTCGGCGGTGCAGGAACTGGGAAAACGAAGCTACTGAAAATGCTCTGCGAACTGAAAGAGGTCGCCAGAGGTGGCATATTGCTATTGGCGCCCACCGGTAAGGCCCGCGTCCAACTCGAAACCAAGACAAGCATCGCTGGCGGGCTGACGATTGCCCAGTTCTTGATGCGCTATGGCAACCGATACGATACCACAACCGGCCAATATATCATGACCGGCAGTCCGAATCGTTGCCGGGATTACCAGACCGTGATTGTGGATGAGTGCTCAATGCTCACCGAGGATCAGCTCGCCGCCCTGTTGGATGCTCTGAGTGGTGTCGATCGGCTTGTCCTTGTCGGCGATCCGCGCCAACTTCCTCCCATCGGGAGTGGTCGACCGTTCGTGGACATTGTGCGGGAACTTGAACCAGAGGGGATTGAGCATTGTTTTCCCCAGGTCGGCCGCGGCTATGCGAAGCTCACCATTCCGCGCCGACAACGCGGAACGACTCGTGCCGACTTAGTACTGTCGAGTTGGTTCGGGGGTATTCCAGATCCCGCTGCGGACGAAATCTGGAATCGCCTCGAAAACGAGGAGATAGGCGAAATCAGTTTCGAGTCGTGGAGCGATGACGAGGATCTTCGAATGAAGCTTCTTGAGTTAATCGTCAGAGAGCTCAAACTCGCCAGCTTGGATGACGAAATAGGCTTCGAATGCAGTCTAGGAGCAACCACATACAATGGTAGAACCTTCTTCTGGCGTAGCCACCCTCCAGAGGCACCAGTCAAGGCTGAGTGTTGGCAGATCTTATCGCCGGTGCGAGGAGCGGATCATGGAGTCGCGAATTTGAATCGTCTAGTGCAGCAGACGTTCCGCAAGACATGGCTGTCGCAAGCAACTAATTCGCGATACCGTAAGATCCATCCTCCAATCGGCCCTCAAGGGATCATCTACGGCGATAAGGTCATCAACCTGAAGAACAGCAGTGATCGAGGAGTATATCCGCCGAAGCGACCATCCTATGTTGCCAACGGCGATGTCGGGCTCGTCGTTGGCAACTACAAGACCAAGAAACAAAAGAAGCTGTTTCCGATCGTGGAAGTAGAGTTTACGTCTCAACCAGGCCACGACTATGACTTCAAGGTCAAGGAGTTTGATGGTGAAGAAGGATCGCCTCCGCTTGAGCTCGCTTACGCCTTGACTGTCCACAAGGCACAAGGCAGCGAGTTCGGGATCACTTTCGTCGTGTTGCCTGATCCGTGTTGGACTTTGTCGCGCGAGCTGCTGTACACGGCATTGACGCGCCAGCAAAATCGAGTCGTCGTGCTGCATCAGGGAGACCTGCGGAGCCTGCGCCGATACGCGAGTGACAAACACTCTGACATCGCACGCAGATTGACCAATCTCTTCGTCCCTCCTAATCCGATGCCATTTGAAGTTGACGGCACGGAAAAGTTTCTGGAAGAAGGACTCATTCACCGCACCAAACGCGGGGATCTCGTCCGGTCCAAGTCCGAGGTCATCATCGCGAATGAACTCCTTGCCCAAGGTGTCGAGCGATACGAGTACGAAGCAGCTCTTCCATTGCCTGACGGAACACGATATCCTGACTTTACGATCGTGGATGACGATACAGGCACACGATATTACTGGGAGCACCTTGGGCTACTCCACAACCCTGATTACCAGGCTCGGTGGAACCGGAAACTGGATGCCTACCGCAAGGCTCGCATCCTTCCACACGAGGAAGGAGGTGGCGAAGCAGGTACGTTAATCATCACCCGTGACGACGAACGCGGCGGAATCGACACTAAGTTCATCGCCGATTTGGTCAGTGACGTATTCCCTAGCTGACTAAGCAAAACAAGGGGTGTCCATAACAGAAGCCATCTCAATTTTCCTGACAACTCGAGTGTGCTCGGCGGCATCAATTATGGTCCCGAGGGCACCGATATTCATGCTATACCCTTGACCTCGCAGGCACGACAGGCCTTCCCAATCGCCCGCTGCTGGTCTTTTCCTGAATGTGGAGTAGGTCGGAGGGCAGCGTTACGGGGTAATGCAGCTCCATGCGATGGTGTCAAGCCATTGCTTTGAGCACGTTAGGGCTGACGTAAACAGAGCCTTCGCGGAAAAGCTCCTGAACGATAGTGTAGAGAGCCCAGTGAGAGCCATCCGGGGGACGGACGAGTTCTATGAAGGTGTCAAGGTCAGCGTGCTTGAATATTCAGCGAACGAGACATTGCGGCGAGACCATGTGCAGTGGGTGGAAAGGAAGGGTAACCTGAGACGCGAGAGCCCTTTCTGCCAACATTGTTGAGACACCGGTTACACTCGGAATTATTGAAGGGTAGTAGATGAGGGCAATGATGAAAGCAGAAAAGGTGGCCGCCATTCTCCGCATGCGCAATCATTCATCCCCACTTCCAGCACCTAACGGAACTTGAGCCATGCTTGCCTGCCCACAAGTTTGATCGGCATGACCATGAGTCATGTGATAGCTCCCGCAATCGCACGTTTGAATTTCATTCGGGTTCGTCGGTAATAAACCATCATACGGTGCCTCCAGTCTTCTTTCGGATCTTGGGCGCGTAGATATTTAGGTCTGCCACCTTTACCGAGCCCGAGACGAGCGCGCGAGAACTCACAACTAGCCACGCATTGACTTGGATGTTCAAATGATTCGGTTTGCGCCTCCACGAAACGGTGTTCAAATGACCATTGCCCGGCTGCAGGCTCGTCGTCGTGCCACCAATCCTCGCCGATCAAGTAGCGAACAAGCATTCGTGTCTGCTCAGCCGCCACAACGCTACAGAACATAATCGTATTCTGGCCTGGCTCCACCCCACCCGTGACGCCATCATTGATGTAACGACCATGATGCCTGAAACCCATCCGCTCATCTTGAACATCGCTACTGGTATATTGACCGCGGCACCGCAGGCATTTCATATCGGGGCCAATCAAGTGGGCTTGCCACTTCGCAGACAATAAGTGTTCTCGCGATTCCACGAGAACACCGCCGTCAATCAATGGAAGGCAGTTTGCGTAGGCGAGGTGATTGAGAACGTCGCGTGCCTCGGCGTTGTCGACACAGCAAACGATGACATCGGCATCTGCGGCCAAGCGGTACGCTCTCTCAGTGTGGATTGACAACGACACTGGGCGAATGGTTGGACGGTGCGCAGTAGCAATTGAGCGAAGGTGAGACGCCGCCACCTCCGCCTTGCACAGTCCCAGACAGTGCCGGTCGGCGTAGATCAGACGGTCGAGATTCTTGCCCTCAACGAGGTCCGGGTCAATGACGGTGATCTCCTCAAACCCGGTACGTGCAAGACATTCGAGCACGATTGAGCCGACGCTCCCTGCGCCGACTACGCAAACATGTGTGCGCGCCAGCTTCGCCTGTGCATTAATGCCCCAGCTATCAATAGTCCGCACCAGGTTGGGACGCCGAGCGTAGCGTGGATATGCGTCTGGATGCCAGTCCGCTCCAGTATGCCGCGGTCCCACCCGCCGAACGTCTGTGCAGTGTACAGGCGCGATCCGACCGCGGGCGGACTCCTGCCAGAAGCGCGCACTCCAAACACCATCCGAACCCATCGTCAGTCCGAGCAACGGCAGCCCGGTTTCTCGAATGAAAGGCGCAATGATGTTGCACTCCGTGTCGGCGTCCATCTCGCTCAGGTCTTGCCAACCTAGACCGGGATGGCTATGAAGCACCGCCACACCGGTCTCAGCCTTGAGTGCACGATCCAGAACGCGGTTGAGGTATCTGCCTTGTACCGTAACATTGCCGTGTAGGTCGCGGTCGCCGTCTTCAGGGAGGATGATATCGCCGAGGATTCCTGTGTAGCGGTTAAATCCGTCCGCCCTGCGCCACAGTGCAAGGCACGCTTCCTCCTGCATTTCGTCGCGCCGCAGGCTGCTGAGCAGGTGTTTCGTGAGCTGGTGGTGCAGCACTTCGCGCAGGACGACGCGGTGCCTCAACGTGCACTCCAGATTCTGCTGATGTGCCTATCTAGATAGGTTTTCATGCTCTTCCCGTCCGGTGTGTCAATCCAATCCCAGAAATCGCTTGGGGGAGCGCTGATTGCCATCCAGTCCAGCCCTTCCGCGCATTGGTAGGTTTCAATGGCTCCCGGTGGCTGAGACCCCCTCACTTGCTCAGCCAGCACAGTGTCCGGTGGCGAGATATACAGCCAATGCGGGGCTACTTCGGGCCACTCACCCTCGTTTTCGTGGACTGCGACTGCCAAGGTTACGGTATCCCCGGCACGACTGCCGTCCTTAATCCGGTAGTCGAAGCGAATGCCGTCCGCGCCGCCCTGCTGCTCGGGGGCGACGAACGAACCCGGTCGATAATGCAGTTCAGCGAGTTCGGCTGCCATACGGTCGGAGTTTTTACTCATGCGAACGGTGCGCCCTTCTCCGTGACTGCCCGAAACACGTTGTACTTGTCGAGATTTACCGGTTGGCCAGACTTGAAGACCACATCCGAATCAGGAACCCTTAGGACGTACCCGGTCTTGTCGGGATCCTTGCCAATAGCCTTACCCTTGAACGCGATTCGTAGCAATATTGCTGCGTCACACGACTGCTGGTCTGTAAAGAGGGTTTCACCATTCACCTTGAATTCGTACTCTTTCATTATTAATCACCTCTGGTGTTGTCCAATTGTTGACACCATCAGGCAGCTTTCACCTTCACCTACGAAGATGCAGATTCGTGGTAGTGTCAACTTGAAGTTTACAATGTTAAATTTTAATAATAAAATTCAACTATAAGTTAACTGAAGTAAGAGCTGAGGATGTTTGGACAACGACTCCGGCTTGCCCGCAGGCGGGCAGGCTTATCCATGCGCGAACTCGCAAACGCGATCACCCCGAAGGTGTCCGCTCAAGCAATCAGTAAGTACGAGGCAGACAAGATGCTTCCCTCATCCGCCGTGCTGGTCGAGCTCGGCAAGACTCTTGAGGTTTCGTTGGATTTCCTCATGAGTGGACAAGTTGAGGAGCTCGATGGCGTTGAGTTTCGTAAGCAATCCCGGGCTTCGGCCCGCGACTGCGCCAAGGCTGAGGCGATCCTGATCGACAACCTCGATCGTTATCTAGCGATTGAACACATCCTTGATATGCCGGCGGAAGCAGACTGGGTCGAAGAGCGTCGTTATGACAGCGTCGCAAGCGAAGACCAGATTGATAGGAGGGCCGATGCACTCCGCGCTGCTTGGAGTCTCGGCATGGACCCCATTCCTAGCTTGTGCGAGCTACTTGAGGATAAGGGCATCAAGGTGGTCGAAGCCGACCTTCCCGAGAGCGTCAACGGTCTTTCGTGCCACGTTTTACGAGGAGGCGAGATTGTCGCCGAGGCTGTCATGGTATCCAGCCGGATCAATGTCGAGCGCAAGCGTTTCACGCTCGCCCACGAGCTCGCCCACCGAATTATTCGATCAACGGGAAATCCGGTGATTGACGTAGAGGCGGCGATGAACCGGTTTGCTGGCGCATTCCTCGTTCCAGGACAGCGTTTGCGAGATGAAATGGGCCAAGACCGCCATCGGATTACGTATTACGAAATTATGCGGATAAAGCACATGTACGGTGTTTCGGCGGCGTCTGTTCTGGTGCGTCTCGGGCAGGTCGGTGTATTGCCTCCTTCAGCTGTCAACCGTGCCTTTGCGACCTTTGCCCGCTCTTGGCGCAAGTCAGAACCAGATCCCATCGCCGAAGATCATGGATTCGCCGCGCTTGAAAAACCAAGTCGTTTCAACCGACTCGTATCGCGTGCGGTGGGCGAAGAGCTAATTTCTCCTGTTCGTGCGGCTGATCTTCTTAATCAGTCCCTTGACTCCGTTGAGCAACAGATCAGCGGTCCGCCGCCCCAGTGACTTGCATCATAGTTAATGACGCTTCCTGCCTGATTGACCTCTGCAAGGGTGATTTGTTGGCTGCACTGTGCGAACTACCGTATCGAATCGTGGCCCCGCTGCCGGTGCGCAAATCCGAGGTGCACAATCTGTCTGATAGCCAGTGGCGAGTGCTCAGCGATGCCGGGATGATTACACACGACCTGACACCGAAGGAGATCAATAAGGCTCTCCTGCTCAAGAGACATCATCCCGGCCTCTCCGCGAAAGACAGCTTCTGTTTTGTCGTTGCACAAGCATATGCCGGTATCTTGCTGACAGGCGACGCTCTGTTGCGTAGAGTAGCTCTTGCTGACGGTCTTAGTGTACATGGCGTACTTTGGATCATCGACAAACTTGACTCTGCGGGTATCTGTCCGAGATCGTTGCTCATTCAAGCACTCAAGGTCTGGCAGGAGGATATCACCGTTTTCTTGCCAAAACCGGAGATCTCGGTGCGCTTGGAACGATTGTCCGCAGCCGATGTTGGCAGAAAAGGGTGGAGGCAACGAAAACTGTGCTACTGAACACGATATACACACTCAATAGTTCTTCGGCCAGCGCCGAGGATACATCGTTCGAAGCAATTGCCGCAGGAAGCTTCTGCCTCCATGATCAAATCCAATTGACTCCTGTGCGGAGGTCAACCCCTTTGGAATCCCGGTGAACCTTGAATTTCGTGTCTTCCAGATTTCTGGCTTTTCCCCTACCATTCCAATCGGGCAGCATGGAGCCTTCAACACACTCTTCCTTTGCGCCCATAGCAGTTCCTTGATCGATAGCGCGTCATTTGCTGTGAACACCAACTCTCGCCTGTGAAGCCAGACAAAATGGGAGGAGTGTTCGTTGCGATGTGCCGGAAGCATCTGGTGGTGGAATCGTCGATAAACAACCTCGGGCACCACCGACCTGAATTGAGGCCGGATCAGCCTTTGATTAGCGAATCTTCGTTTCGTTAAAACATGTGTTCAATAATTTTTTACGTCCTTTTCTAGTGAGCACAAGTTGTCTTGGTACCGAGTGTCCCAAGGCTCTTTGGGTTATGGACTGCTCCGGCCCAGTGCAGAGAACCATGAACTTGGATCGTCCACGAGCTTGGTCTGTACTTTAGCCTCTAGCCACAAGACCTTCCCTGCAGCCGGCCTCGCCCGGCGGGGCCAGGAACCAAGGACATCAATTGAATAGAGACAGGAACATGACTAAAGAAACCGAACTGCTGGACCGTATCACCGTGCGCCCTGACATCTTCGGTGGCAAGCCGATCATCCGCGGCATGCGCATCGCGGTGGAACATGTCTTGGGAAAGCTGGCGGCGGGAGATAGCGCGGAAACCATACTCGGCGAATATCCGTTTCTTGAGCCCGAGGATATCTGGGCTTGTCTGGTCTTCGCTCACCGTTCTCTGTCCGGCGAGCGTATCTGTCCATGATCGTATTTCTCTTCGACAGGCTTCGTGAAGTTTCTGCTTGATGTTTGCGGGCCTGCCGCGTCCGTGCATTGTGTAGCTCAACGGATTGACCGTTGTGGAGGAAGCAGCAGTCATGCGAGATCTGGTTAAGCACCATGTCGGCGAGATGTACAAAGGCACGATTATCGTGGTCACCGGAAGGTATGTGCAGATACGGTTAGCACGAAATATCGAAAGCAGTAATGATTAGGGATCCTGGTACAGGGTCGTCGCGCTCAGGCAGGGGTGCGGGAAGGGCACCCCTTCAGCCCTGATGAATTCGCCATCAATCTTGAGCAGGTTGTTGCCGACACGGTACCGCGTGATTGCCGCGGTCCGTTGCGACTTTTCTCGCGCACTTGCTTTACCCGCGCACTGACAGACCACATAGGCATGGTGGTGCGCCGCGTTGCCCGCGACCTAATCGCCAACGATGAGGACGAGTCGGCGATGTGGTGCGACACCGGCTATTCGAGGATCTCAGTGACGAGCGCATTCGCTGTCGGGCCTCGAAGGCGTATGCCGACTGGTGCTTCGAGCGGACCGCCCGGATACCGGCGGAATGGATGCTGTGGACAGTACAACGGCAGGAGCCAGAATGCGGGGACATCTACAAAGCCGCTTTAAAGCTTGCTACCCGTTTCATCCTGCGGCTCTCTCCGTATCTATCTACTGATTGAATGCCAAATCGTCCTACGGTGCAAATTCCTAGGACATAGTTAAGATATCCGAGATGATCGAACAGGGTAAAGCCGACCGAGAACGCTTGAAAAGTACGATCTCACGCCAAAAGAGGGCAGCACTCGCACATCCTATCGAATCGCTCTGGAAAAATGACCGCCAACTTGGGGCTATAACGAACTGACATCCTTGCAGTGTGTTTCGCCCAACTATAAGCTCAGACGACGGGAGTGGCGATCCTGAACCAATAGGTTATAAATCAGGGATAGGCATGAAGCTGTTGGCGGGATGCAAGTTGCCTTACCGAAGATGTAGTTTAGGAATCCAGCATGAAGGCGTGCAAAGTGGACGAATACCAGCTGGCGGAGTGGATTGACGGTTCAACAGGTGCGATCCGTTACCTGGGTCCGGCGATCACGGAGAGACTTGCTCAGAAGATTCTCGCAGCAGGAAAGCGAACGGGTGAACGCAATCATGTCGTGATCGAGCTTGATGACGAGGTAGACCGCAGTGGTTACGGGCAGACAGCAGGCGTCCGGATACTCCACGACGACGTTACCACTATTCAGCATCAACCTGGACTACGGATAGCTGCTTTCACCGCGCCTGGAATCGGGGCCGTATGGTCGCCAATTGCAGAGCGTATTGACCCGATTGAGCGTGTTTCAGTAAACGGTATCTGGATGGAAGGGGTTGAACTTGGTGAGTTTCGCCGCTGGATGGGTCGAATGATGGGAGAACAAGGGTCGAAAGAATCGGTATCGCAGGCTGGGCGCTCGGACACCTCCCAGTCAGGTACGAAGAAAACTCACGACCCTTTTGTCCTTGCACAGAAAACTATCGATCAAGACGAGTCCAGCACTATCTCGAATCAGGGCGCGACCGACGAGTCGCTGTCTGAAACTGTCGATCAGCGTCTTGTTCCGGCTGAACCTAAAGTGCAGCTGCGCACAGTGGATGAGGAGGAGATTAAGGAGGTAGAAACCCACTTGCAGGATCATCCTCCGAGAGATTTCAAGGAGGAGAAGCAAACAGAAGTGTACCAAGGCTATTTGGGGTTCATTGAAGTCCATGTAATAGGTGCCAGCTTATCTAAAACGACCACTCTCTCGATTCCCAAGGAACTTACAGAGCTTGGTTTGGAGACTGATCTTCGAAACAGGCTGTCGGAGAGGATGCGAATAGATCTTAGTGACAAAGTCGACTTGGGGGCAAGGGACGTCAACAAGCGCGTGGACGCGTTCAGAGAGATTTTCACAAAGCAAATGGGGCAGCCGCTAGGACGGATATACAAAAAGAATGATTGGCCGATTATGCAAAGGAAGTGGACCGAGATAGAAACCTTGGTTGAGTCGGCAAACGAAAAAATTGTGCGCTCCATGCACACGGCAGTCGAAGATATAATAAAGAATGTTGCGAGAGATTGGGCGAAAGCAATCACCGAGAATCCGGTTGTCCAGAAGAAAATTAGGTATGAAGATATTCATAAGCTTCTGTTGGCGCAGTGGGACCGGAAGCAGCGGGCTACCCGAATGGAGGTGAAGCTGTTCGTGAAAGACCTGACTTGGGAGACACTGAATGATCAGCAGGTGCGGGAGAAAATTGAGGAGGCTTATCCAGAGCTCCGTGCAACAGGGTTGTACAAGAGCCGGCGTGCGTGGGCGCCTTCCTAGTGGTCAGCCGCTTAAATTAGGGATCTGACCGCGCTCAAGTGAGTCGAATGCCTGGAGCACATAGCGCTGTGTCCGGTACTCGCCGAAAACTCGCATTTCGTTCTGCTTGAGGGATGGAAAGGATGCACTCGGGGCTTGAGCATCTAGGATCCACTCAAGATCGGAGCGAGTCAGTCCGTACATCTGAGCAAAGATGGCATCCACCTCGGAGCGGAGACAATGGCGACGTTCGTCATTCCAAGAAAATGGCGGGCCACTATATCCTAAGTCGTTGGCGAAACCCTCCATTTCCTCGGATGTATAGGTCAATTCCAGTACGCGAGGAACAATCAACTGCACGTAGGGATGTCCTGTACTGCTCAGCTTCAAATACGCCTCAGGCGACAACACGGGGAGTTGTTTAACAATGAAGAAACTGAGGTGGAAGCCGCCGACTAAGAAGCGAGCTGCCCAGTCAAGTGGAAGGCTATTCATGTTGGCGAGAACCAAGACTGAAGCTATGGCCCGTGCATGCCAGTATTCAACGATAGTTGCGTTGTGTCCCACTCCGCTTCTCGGTAGATTATCCGCAAGGAAGGTTCGTTTGTTTGTCGAGTTAGTGATTCCGCGGAAGGCCTGAAACCAACTGCCGTAATCAATGTGAAGTAGTTCGCCGCTCACCGCCGTGTTCCGTATGGCAGTGGATATCGTTGTCCGTTTGTTAGTCGCATGTGTGACGTTGCGGAACGCGACAAACCAAGGAGCAACATCTTTGATGAGTGCCCAAAAGCTACGAGAGGAGGCATCGCTAGGATTACGGTTCGTTCGTCGGTTACTTGTGCGATATTCCTGGGAGCGAACTGCGAGCCAGTTTTGTGAGAGTGTTGAGTATTGCTCGGTTCTCGGTTCTCGGTTCTCGGTTCTCGGTTCTCGGTTCTCGGTTCTCGGTTCTCGGTTCTCGGTTCTCGGTTCTCGGTTCTCGGTTCTCGGTTCTCGGTTCTCGGTTCTCGGTTCTCGGTTCTCGGTTCTCGGTTCTCGGTTCTCGGTTCTCGGTTCTCGGTTCTCGGTTCTCGGTTCTCGGTTCTCGGTTCTCGGTTCTCGGTTCTCGGTTCTCGGTAAACAATTGTGTAATTACTTCGCTCTTGTCAAGTCTTTCTGCTACATCTTTCTCCGGAATCCAATATCGCGGAATAACAATGGCTTCCGGGTCCGACTTTTCCTCCACGGTCATCGGTCGGGCATTGCCGTTTCGGATGTCCCGCTCGGAGACACCTTCGAAGGTGGCAAACCGGTGGTCGTATTGATGGAATAGCTTGGCTTCATAGAGAGGCAGATAACGTTCGTCGCCATGCACGAATATGTTGCCGTCCAGCTTCCATCCATCATCCACCATTTGTTGCTGTGTTCGGAACAGCCCAGAGTCGTTGGACATGTGGAACATGCTCTGGAACGATACGCTCCACGGGTTCTCTTCGGGCTGCGAACCGCTGGCCTCCCTCCAAAACACGCCCGATCGCCGATACATTTTCCGTGCGATTTCCATGTCGCGTCTCGTGCGAAATATCGGGCATGTCCGCGTGTTGGGGTTGAACAGCGAGAAGTCATCTGCGGACAGTGTAAACCGACGCTCTGGCTCCTTTAGCTGCTCGGCCTGATCAAGGAAGAAGGCGAATTCGGCTTCGGGGAAGGACTGGGATTCGCCGCCAAGTGTGAGGAGGCAGAACTTGTACGAGCGGTGCACTCCAGGGAAGAGCGCTTCCCGGTTCTTGAAGTCGAACAGGCTGACAAGCCTTTGCCGGGAAACAATGTGGTTGAAGAACGCCTTGGTGTAATGATCGGTGGCGATGCCCGTGGGCACGATCATGCCGGCGCGGCCTTGCGGATTGAGGAGTTGCAGGAAGGTTTCCGCGAATACGGCATAGGTATTGAGATCTCCCACACCGGTCAGCGGGAACCGACCACCGGTTCGAACGTACAGACTGGCAGCTTCGGCTTCGCGCTTTGCGCTTTCAAATTCCCGGAAGAGGGCCTTTTCGACCGGTGAGGCATCCTCTTGGTTCAATGCCTGGATCAGCCGACCCCGTGCGGCCTTGTTAGGAGCAGCGACGATCTTCGCAGACCGCGAGGCGAAGAATTCCTTCTCCTGAAGCTTGATTCGCTCCCATGGCGGATTGCCGAACACCACATCAAAACCGCCATCTTGCATGATTTCGGCGAACGCCAGATACCAGTGAAAAAAGTCATGAGTGCCCTGCAGATCATCAACGAGGCAACCGACGCCGCGACGCTGTGGGAAGTTGTCCCCCAGCCGCCGGAGATCCTGGGTTTGTGGCACTCTCTCAAGAGTTTCCGGTATCTTGGGCGCGAAATACGCTCCCACGAAGAGATTGGCCCGCAGGGTCTCACGGGCGCGGCCCTGGTCGCTAAGTGCCGCTTGGTACGTTGCGCGTTTGCGTTCGATATCATCCAGTGTCTCTTCGGGCATAGCATCAAGATCAAGACCTGTGATGGCGATTTCCAGCACTGCGTCCTGGTCGAATAAGTCCTTTTCTTCCGACTTGTTACGCTTCTTGAGGTCTCGACAAACAGTTTTGTCGTCGCCCGTCAGCACTTCGTAGGCGTCGCCTGGAATGCCGTCAGCCATGATTTCGGGGTCAAGGACACCGACCAGGCTGTTGCCCCTGAGAATATGAGAATCAAGGAATGAGAGGGGCTTGCCGGGCTCAATTGTTTCCATCCAAAGTGCCGTCTTGCAGAGTTCGACGGCGAGCGAATTGCGATCGACTCCATAAATGCAGTGCTGCACTACCTCGCGTAACGCATGCTGGCGCGTGATTTCGTTGGAGGTGTTGTCGTCAGATTCAATTCGGGCAATCTCAGCGGCGAGGCGTCGCGCGGCCGCAAGTAGGAAGTGTCCTGAACCGCATGCGGGGTCAACCACTTTCAGAGCGAGTATGGCGGCACGAGGGTCTTCGGGATGAGAGGTAATAGTCCGAGCAATAATGGGGTTGAGTGTGGACGTGATGAGCTCGTTCACCAAGGTCGGCGGTGTGTAGTAGGAACCTGTCAGCTTGCGTTCGGAGCCCTTAGCTCGCTGGCCGTTACCGTCGCCGGTGAACGCGAATGTCCAAGGTGATGTCTCCACATCAATGACGGGCCGAAGCTCCAGCAGGCTCTCGTAGACCGATCCCAGTTCCTCGGTATTCATGTCCCGGTAGTTGATGCGGGCGAGGCCTTGGTCCGACTGGAAGAAAGCCAAGGTGCGGACAGCTTCGAGCAGTTGTTCGTTGGCAATGGCCGCGTCATCAAGGTCGGGACACTGGTTTTCCCGAAAAAGCCCGCCAAGAGCGGGCAATCCAAGCCCGGGAGCACCCTTAGCGAGTGCCCGGAAGGTGATCTGAAGCCCCCGCCAGAGATCCTGGTTCCGGTCGTAATAACGGCGGCGGAGGGCGCGTTCGCGCAGACGGGACAGCGAGTAGCCTTCGTTGAATACCGCGCGCTGTTCATCGGTGGCCTTCGGTATGTGGAGCAGATCGCGCTCTTCGGCCGCGAAGAGAAAGATCAGGCGGTACACGAGGCGAAGGAGTTGCTGGAAATACTGCTCGGGCGAGAGTTTACCGGATTCGAGAGTCTTGTGCAGTTCAATGTTTGATGGGTGCCAAAGAAAGCCGTTGCCGATCTGGCGCAGGGATTCGGTGACGCCGTCACGGAGTTTTTCCCGGATCCGCTCTCCAGTCTCGTGCGCCTTTTTTCGCCAAGATTCAATGATGCAGTTCGACGGCTTGTCGTCAACGGGCCGAAAACGGCTGGAATGGGCGGTGAGCCAGAGTGCGGCGAAGTCAGGGTAGAGTTCCTCGGCGAAGAGGAGGTCAAGATCGGCCTCAATGTAGGCCGGTCGGGTCAGGCTTGCGTTGTCGCGCAGGATGCGGAGTTTGGATCCGTTGGAGACCACTCCCCACAACGCGGTGTCCTCGGTATTGAGATATTCCTGCATCATGCTGTGGGGTGCTTGTTGACGACCACCATCCCCGAAACGTGGGTCGGCCTTGTCAAGATCAAACTCGTGGGTGACGAGCAGGAGAGGCAAGCTACCGCAGGCGCGGTGTGTCAGCGCAAAGACGCGATCCTCGCGCACAACCCTATCGGTTGCCATTAGATCGTCGTAGCCGAAGAGAGTGCGCAGGAACGGAACAAGCCACTCCTCTACATCAACCTGTGTCCTTTGAAGATCAAGCCTTGGACGGCGCTCGACATGGCGTTCGTGGAGATCGTTGGCGATGTGCCAATACCGAGCGATCTCATCCTTGATTGCGAGGGATTTCGACAGCTTGTAGTCAATATTCGTCTGATAGGGCGCATCCAGCTCGGCGACGACTTGGAGAAACTCCGGCGGCAGGATGCCGCCTGCGATCTTCAGGGCCGTGAACCCCCGGCTTCGCCGTTCTCTCGCCATGGTCAAAGTGTGGCCATAGGCATAAAGACATAGACGCCGACCTTATCGACCGGCAGGGCGGGAACGACATTGTAGCGCAGTCCTTTGGCCTCGCTGGCATCTCGGATGCGGCGATGGTCGTCGAGCAAATGCTGAGCCTGCTCCTTGGCGATGCGCTCAAAGGTATCTTCCATGTCCCGCAGCTCGTTGAGAGCCCGCCGGATCAGGTGGGATTTCTGACTGTCGGGCATGTTGCGGGCCGGTTCGAGCGAAAGGAGCGAAAGCGCGTCGTCCTCGGTCAGGACTTCGGCCGGATTACCGCCACGGACGGCGAGCCCTAGACACTCCTCGGCGAGCAAGGATTTGAACCGCGAGTACCGACCATCCGCGTTACGCCGTTCCACAAGTAACTGACTGCGCAAGCGCAGCAGATAGAGCACAGTGCGGGTTTTGATACCACTCGTGAAGATGGCGCTGGTGCGGGCGGCGATATTCGGCGCACCCATCGCGTCAAGCGCTTGTTCGGCCACGAAATCCGCAAGTACAGAGACCAGTGGATGTGCGCGATGTATGTAGGTCGCACCTGTGGGCGGTGGTTGCGCAAATGCAAGTTTCGCGGATGCCGTGAAGCCGACGGCGTCAAGACGGTTCTGCAGTGGCTTCGGTAAGTGCGAGACAGGTAGTCGACTATAGCCGTCCCGCGTATCAAGTGGACCTCCCAGCCTTTCGGCGGACAGCCGCACGAAGCGGCTAACATCGTCAGATCCCCCAATTACGGAAACGGCTTTTTGCCATTCAGGTAGTACATCGTGCGGCCTCAGCCGCCGCTGCGCGAAGACTGTGCGAGTCATCCTATTCGTGGCTGCCTGCCATGCATCATCAACCTCGGTTTCGGTGCCCCCGAAGTCGAATGTCGCCTGAATGGCTTTGGAATGAGTGCCGCCGTGGAGCAGTACGGCCTTCATGATGGTATCAACGACCTTATCGTTGTCCGCTGGCAAGGGTACGGCGACGCCGAGTTCCTTGCGGATTTTCTCGGCCTTGCGGAGGATCACGCGAAGCACCGCACCATCAACGGGATTGTTCTCGCCGTAGAGCATCAGCGCGCGAACAGTGGGGGAAGCCTGCCCGAAACGATCTGCGCGTCCCTCGCGTTGCTCGTGGCGTGTAGGATTCCATGTAAGGTCGTAGTGGACTACCGCATTGAAATGGTTCTGGAGATTGACGCCTTCCGATAGGCAATCGGTGGCGACAAGTATGGGCGTGACTTTTCCGTCGAGGTTCGCGAGGGCTTCCACGCACTCCTCGCGCTGATCAGGAGTAAGTTCCCCGGTAACCACAGTGATATGTGCATCGTCTTCTGTTAAGGCATCTTCTAATTCGGTGCCGACGTAATGTGCAGTGGCAATGTAGCGGCAGAATACCACAGGGCGGAATCCGTCCTGCACGAGTCCCTGGATCTCCTTGATGAGCGTGTTGAGCTTGGGATCGTTTTGGGAACCGCGTAGCGCATCCGCCCGGGCAATGAGCCTGCGCAGTGCGACTGCATCCGCCTCTTCCACAGTGCCTGCGGGGACACTCTCGGTAAGCGTAAGCGAATCGTCGGATGCTTCGTCCATGACGGTCTTGCCGGCTACACGATCCAGGTTTGCGATCCGCGCTTCAGAAGTTTCACCCTCCGCGGCCCGAAGCCTGGTCCGCAGGGCAAGCGATGCGGCTGTGGGACTTGATGATGCACAGCGCAGCAGAGCTAACGCGGCCCACCAGGACATACGTTGTTCGAGTTTCGACCCGCACTCGGCGCGCCGGACCATAGTTCTTGCATAGGCGAGTACATCGTCAAAAAGTGCGCCCCAGTTTCCGGTCAGTCGATACGTCGCCTCACGACTTTCACGGACCGGGAAACCGGCGTCGTCCTTCCACTCGGCGATGTCGCCGCGGCGCCGCTGCACAAAGTGCAACGCGAGTTCGTCGCGCAAGCGGATGCGTTTGTCGCCATCGGGTGTGTCGGCCAACTCGGCAAACTTCGGTTCCAGCAGGCCTAGCAAGTTGTGAAAGGCAGTATCGTCGCCCGAGTGCGGTGTAGCCGTCAGGAACACCATGCTTCGCCGGGGTTCGCTTTCGGCGAGACCTTTGAGAAGCTGGTAGCGCTGATGGCGGGTGTTCGTATTGGACTGAACGCAGGCATGCGCTTCGTCGACAATAACGAACTCGGGACAAGCGCGCAGAAAGTCGCTACGGCGCCTGTCAGACTTGATGTAGTCAAGTGACACCACCGTGAAAGGATAGACTTCAAATACCGATTCGTCGGGTCGTAGCCCGCGCTCGAGGCGGGTGGCCGTACCGGTGCGGACGACTTCGGCGTCAATGCTGAACTTTTCTGCGAGCTCTTGCTGCCACTGTTCGCAGAGATGCGGCGGACAGATGACGGCGATTCGTTCGATCTCGCCTTGATCAAGTAGTTCTCGTGCGATGAGACCTGCCTCAATGGTCTTGCCGATCCCGACATCGTCGGCGACGAGCAGTCGGACAGTGTGCAGCTTGAGTGCCATGAGCAAAGGCACCAGCTGATAGGCGCGCGGCTCGACATTGAGATTGCCGAAGCTTCGAAATGGGCCGGCACCGGCCCGGAGCTTCAGGCGAAGCGCGTCGCGTAGCAGAAGTGCTAACTCCTGAGAGCCCGGAAGATTGGGGTCGGGCAGATCGAACGTTGCCTGGACCGGCGTCTCGGGTTCAAGCGGGAGGTAGATGATGGTTGCATCGTCCTCCGCGCCGCCAAGCGGTCGGAGTCTCAGAAGATCGGCGCGTGTCTCCGGAAGGACCACCCACTCGCGGTGACGTACCCGGATCAGATCGCCCGGTTTGAATGTAGTCGCCGGTGTCGTCAACCTCCTCTACGCCCCTGGTTGACCGCAGATGTGGAGCCCGGCCCGAAGACCCAGCTGTACTCGTCAATGAGACGATCCCATGACGTGCTGTCGTCGGTAAAGCGGACGACCGTGTATCCCGAGTTTTCCAGGCGTCGCGTTACTTCGGCGTCCTCGACTTGTCTGCGCTGTGCACGATGATGAGGGCCATCAATGAAGATCAGGGTCTGAGAAGCGGTGTAGGCGAAATCAGGTCGGGTATTGAAGTCCTCAAGATAAGGTTGTCCCCGGTCGGGGAGGTGGTATCTATTACTCCTCATGTAGGTTAGCCAATCTTTTTCCAGGCTCGAACTGGCAATGTTCCATAATTCGTCAAAGCGGTCACCGGCATCCCCGGGACGGGCGAGGTCTCTATGCTCACCGCGTGTCAGCCGGCAGAGTAAGTCAAGCATGTCCGGGTTCCGACGGTCAATCAGCGGATGGTCAGGCTGGTTGTAGTAACTGAGCAGGCAGCGGTAGCAGCCTGCTTCACATTCGTCGTAAAGATTTTTGAGGTCCTCTGAACCTTGATATTCACCTGACAGTGGTTCCCAATGACAGATTTCGAGTGCCTTGCGGGCGATGCGGGCCAACGCACCTGGATCGCTGACAAGACGAGAGAGCACCCCTGCACCGCCTTCGGCAGCCTCGTAGAAGAGGATCGCGCTCCGGTCGTCGCGGTCGGGCAACGGTTCAGCGGCGAGCTCCGTTTCTTCCAGCTGGAACTCCTGCTCAATGCCGCGCTTGACAGCGTATTGGAGCGAGGCCATGGCTGTCTCGTTGAGATTGGTCGCAGGACGGAGAACGAGAACATTGCGAGTGTCCTCAACGAACGGGGTGATACGCTCAATGGTCTTGCCAGTGCTCATGGTATCGTCTTCGGCGTCGGTGGGTGCCTGAGAGTCCTTGGTCCACTCGCCAGTATTGGTATCGACGCTGAAACCATAAACCGACCTTTCTTTGCGTCGACGCCAACCGAGATTGATGCGCCACAGGGTGGCTGCTGGGCTGTAACGCATTTCCAGCAGGTTTTCGCCGCTTTCCACGACAACAAGTCCCTTGACCCGTGCCCGGCCTTTCTCTTCGCTGAAGCGGAGGGTCGTGATCATATCGTAGCCCTGGCGCTGGCGTTCCTCTTCGTCCGAGGTGATGCGGTTGGCTCGCTGGGTGGACACCTGTTCAATGCGATAGAGGTTCAGGATCAATCGCCCACCGTTGAGGCGTTGATTGCAGTTAACGCAACGCTCGTACTCCTTCTGGTCACCGAAGTGCCCATAGCCGCATGCCGGACAGATACGGGCAGCCTGCACTGGGAGGTTGGCGGATGCGATCGCGGTGGTCTCGTCGCGAACGGAGAGAATGGCACGGCGCACGCGATACGTGCTACCCTCGTGATAGATAATGGACTGGGGACCGAACTCGGTGAGTCCGAGAAACCGTGGCCTGCTTAGAAACGAGTCCCCGGTTACCTTCTCGCGGCGCCCAGGGAGGAACGCCATCAGCGGCAGACGGGGGAAGTTGTAGCCTGGAAGGAACCCTTCGCCCGCCAGATAGCGATAGGTATAGAAGTCAGAGTTCATAGTCGGTCTGCTCTCAAGAAGTAGGGTCTGCTGGGTAAACGCTTCATCGTAGCGCTTTTTCGCATCCCTGCGCTCCTTTTCGGTAGCGGCGGCATTGTTGACGACCTTGTTTGCGAACTTAATCTGGTTCGCGGTTGCGCGGAAGAGCGAACGCCACCGACCGAAGGCATCGTCGAAGCGGGACTTCGCAGATTTCATTGCGCCGTTGAGCCATGTGTCTGTGTACCAGGGCGCAGTCAACCTGGAAAGGTCGGATTCAAGTGTGTCAAGAATGCGCTCGCCACGCTGATATGCTTCGGCCACGGCCCGGGTGCCGCTGGTCTGCTCAGCCACCTCGTCATGCAAAGGCAGTGCGTCGGGCTTTTCCAGATCAAGCACATCACGAACGGACGAACCGAGCTTGACGCCCGTCTCCGCAAGCCACACAGCATGCAGGTGGCTGCGAACGAGATCTTCGTTGGCGAGGTCAATGTTCGGCGGAACGACGGCACCCGCCACCATGCGGGTCGGATCAGAGAAAAAATACTGGTCGTGCGGCGATCTCGCCGCACAGTAGGTGATAACCAGTGCCGGCTCGCCGCTTCGCCCTGCGCGCCCGCTTCGCTGAACATAGTTAGCCGGTGTCGGCGGCATGTTGCGCATATAGACAGCGTTCAGCATGGAGATGTCGACGCCGAGTTCCATGGTCGGCGAGCAGAAGAGAACGGGCAATCCTTTTGGCTCTAGACCCTTACGGAAACGCTGTTCGCGTTCCCCGCGGATGTCGTTGTCGACCTGGGCAGTGTGTTCACGTGCTTCCATCTGGTGAAGGAGGCGGTCGTCTCTGTCGAGGAGTGACGCCACATTCTCGTAAAGATTACGGAAAAACGCGTTGACCGGACCGTGACTGGCATCGTCTTCGTTGGCGAGGCGCCATTCGAGTACCGAACTGTCAATTCGGTAACCGGTGCGGTTGCCATCAAGTTCCGTGGTTTCGACAAAGCCGTAATTCTTAAGCACGCCCAGGATGTCGTCCACAACGCTGTTGTAGACATCCTCGTCGAATTTCAACGGATAACGGGCATTGTCCTGCCCCCAGAACGCCTGGGACTTCAGTTTTCGACCAAAGGCCGATCGATGAGAGACATGAAGAATCCGGTAATCAGGCCTCTGTCCGCGCCTGCTCGGCCTCGGAACCATGAAGGCATGCTGGAACAGGCGCTCATCTTCCGACAGTCCCCACGGCTCCTTCAACTCGTTGAAGCTTCGGTTGCGTATCTGCTCCTGGAAGTTCGGGTCAAGATAGATCGTCTTGATGCAGAGTGCCCTGCGCATGTTCTCCAGAAGATCGCGAACAATCTCACAACGGCGTTCCGGCGCGATGGAACCGAGCAATGGATGACGCCCGTGCCATTCTTCCTCGTCCTCGCAGCAGTTCTTGAGCCCCCGGTATTCGATCTCTAGTAGCTTCAACTGCTCAAGGTTCGGGTTGGTGATACGCCAGCCGCGCTGCAGATCAAAGTACAGCCGATAGCCGAGTACATCGCGCAGTGTTTTTAGAGTGTTCTGGGCCTTGATGCCCTTGGTGCCTGGATTGGCCGCGTAATCTCCTGCATCAAGATGTAGGCAAGTGAGTGCCTTCTGGGTCAAGATTTCGTCGGTGAGCCGTCCGGAGCTCTCGCCCCGAATGGCGGCAAGCAGTGCGCCGCGCAACTGTAGGACTTGAATGAAGTCGTTGAAATGGCCTGCCTGGAGGCTCGCATCCTGACGGTTGTCGGTGAAGGCGAGGAGCTTCTTGGCGCGTTCATTAAGATTCGAGCCGATGAGTTGCTTCAGCGAGGACAGCGCAAGAACAGTGGTCGCCGAACTGCGGCCCTCGCTTGACAGTCCAGAGAGCTTGGAAAGATCGCTTCGCACGCTGCCGTCCCATGAGGCGTCGCAACCCGGGTTCAGGCAGAAACGGAACGACTCTGGAATGAACCATGCGGGCAATCCGTCCGCGTCGATATTGCCGACTGTGCTCACTCGCACGCCGGTGGGACGGTAACGACGGTAGTGGGATTTGAGACGGAGCTCGTTGCCATGAAACTCCAGCCACTCTTCAGGATATTGCGATTCCGTGTCCGCAGGATTAAACACTCCTGCAGGGTCGGGCATAAGATAACCGAACTGGACATCCTCGCCGTCGTTCGAGCGTTCGGACAGATCGCGTGGCTCGAATTCCTGGGGCTCTTTGCCGGCCAGCCGTGCCCAGACAGGATGGTACTCCTGTCCGCAGACGCGACAAAAACAGAGTGGATAGAGGGGCCGGTTGCGATCTCCCGGCTTGAACTGCTGGCCGTGCAGGGTGAGATAGCGCTCTCCTGGCGCCTCAAGCGTTGAGTAGACGTTCCAGGCGCCGCTGATGAACTGATGCAGGCGGAACGCGAAAAAGCTCTGGTTTCGCTCGTTACGGCTGCGATGAGCAGTCAACAGGAAGTTGGTGAGGTAGTCCTGGCAACGCTTGGCGTCAAGATCGCTGTCCTTAGCGAGACGATCTGAGGCCTCAAGAATTGTCAAAGGACGCGAAATCCGCGCGAGCGAGCCGCCTTGCACTTCTTCGTATCCGAGATTGCGTTCCACCCAGGCCGCAACCTGATGGACTGCGAGCGCTTCGTGTGTCGGATTCGTAGGGATGCCTCGTTCAATGGCGGCGCGCAAATCGGGTTCGCTTGGTTCGCATCGCAATTGGGTCGCGGACCGAAGCGTTTCGAAAACGACGTTATTGGGGTCGACAGTGGTGCCAAACAGGCGGCTTGCGATATGTGCGACAGCGGCAGCCCGTTCCCCGGGCGAGCCCTCGGAGGCCATGGTCGCCGAGGTGCCGACGCAAAGGAGTTGCTTGTTAAAGCGTTCGCGTACGCGGCGGACCAGCATGGCGACATCGGCACCCTGCCGTCCTCGGTAGGTGTGCAATTCGTCAAGAACCAGGAACCGAAGCCCCATGGCATGTTCGCGGACTGCCTTATCGGTCTCGTGGAACCGCGTCATGATCAACTCAAGCATGACGTAGTTGGTCAGGAGAATGTCGGGAGGATTCTTTGCGATACGCTCGCGTTCCTCGGGCGATTCCTGACCCGTGTAGCGGGCGAATGTCGCCGGCTCCTCATTTTCGCCGTAGCCGAGCTGCAGATATTTCTCAAGCTCCTCACATTGGCTGTTACACAACGCATTCATCGGGTAGACGACGATGGCGGTAATGCCCTTGCAGTCGTCGCCGGCGCGTTTGCGCCGCAGGATATTGTCGATGATAGGGATGAAGTAGGCGAGCGACTTTCCAGAACCGGTGCCGGTCGTTAGCACGTAGCTCTCCTCCCGCTTGGCAATAGCGATGGCGTCGGTTTGGTGCCGGTGCAGTAGGAGACGTTCGCCGAAGGTGTCGTTGGTGTGCTTGAGCCGGAAGATCTTCGAGCATTCCTTGTCAAGGGTGCCGTTGGCGACGAGATCATCAACCCATCCACCCGGTTCGAAGTTCGGGTTTAGCTGAATGAGCGGAGATGGCCAGAAATGGCCTCGGTCGTATGCAGCATTAACCTCGCAGGAGATGTCCTCGGCCCGGATGGTAGTGAAGCTTCGAGAGAACTGCCCGTATTCGACAACGATTTCATCGCGAAGGGCGAATACGTCCATCAACTGTCTCCTGGCACCTGAACGTTGGCGCGTACCTTGATCACATCGCGTCGCTTTGTTGGAGCGATGGTGGTCTTGGGGCCCGCGACATCGGTATCCGTGAAATACAAGGGTACCAGCCGGTGGTTGCTCGCGTCAGTTTGTTTTGTTGCCATTAAGCACCTTGAACCCGTTTTTCACCTCCTCTCTCTCTCTGGACTCATTGGCATGCTTGAACGAGAGAAGATCCTGAAATGCCTTACAGATGGTTGCGGCGTCAGAATTAGTATACTGATCCGAAGGTACATGCTGATCCCCTCTGCCTTCACAGCGTCTCGGTTCACTGAACGGAGCGTTGACAAATCTCGGTTAGGCACTTTTGGGCTTTCCGTGCTTCCTCTGGATCCTCTTGCTCTTCAATCTGGGTTGCGGAATTTGTTAGGTGTGTTAACACTATCGCGACTCATCAATAATGAAGACAATGAATCCGGGACATATCGAGCGAGAAAATTCGATGACACCCCCTCAACCGACGAAATAACTGCCACGGTTGTTGACCGATCAATCTATCGAAAAATTCCTCGCATGGACTTGAGGTTGATCCGTGCATCACCGATGACCTCAATACGCTGCCGCGGTAGGATAGGTCAAACCGTATGTGCGCCACTTCAAGCGACGGTTGGCGGCGATCCAGGCACCGAGACGAAGGATACTGATCGTTATGCCGTACACGATAGACGGCCAACAGGTATCTTCGGTCAGTATGATTTACCTAGTTCCTAGGTGGTTAGGTCATGCATATCACGATTACATACTGTACTTCTTGAGGCTATAAACCGAAAGCGGCCAGTTTGGCTGCCAAGTTGGAGTCCGCCTTAGGCGCGTCAACGGCGTTGCTTGAAGGATCTGGCGGGGTGTTTGACGTACGGGTTGACGACCGGTTGGTGTTTTCCAAGCACGATTGCGGTGACTTCCCGGACGAAGATGCGCTGGTAGGAGAACTCGCCACGCCATCGCGCTGAATGACGCGCAGTACGCGTCATAGGGAAACTTCCTGCCCTTTGATGGTGTTTATGAGTAGCCGCCGCCGACCATGAGATACATTGAAGGATTTTCAAGAGATACGTTGTTCGTGCGCGGTTGGTTGATACGAGCGTTTCACGCCTTCGCAGCTTTTAGCGCGGCGGTAGGCTTGACGAGCTGTGGCGGCGGCGGTAGCGAGCCGGCGAATCCATCCCCGCCTCCTGCTGCGCCGATTAGCTACACGATTTCGGTGTCGGCTGAGCCCGCTCCCGCGACAGCGTCGGTCGGATATGCCGGCGAAGCGACTTTAACTTGGGTGTTTCGTTCGACTGCCACAAACCCGGGCGCGGTCAGCTACACGGTGTCGTCGTCAACGGCAGGCGTTCGAATTGCCGCTGGTTCTGGCAGCGTGGCGCCTGGTACCAGCATCCAGACGCAATTAAGTTTTACGTGCGCTACCGCTGGTGCTGCAGAAATACAACTGACATTGCGGGTGGGAACGGCGACCGAAACGTTGACATGGGCTGTCATGTGTACGGAAGAACAGATCGCCTTTACGCCTGTAGATGACATGAGAGTAGCGCGTACCGAGTCGGCGCTCGCGTCGTTGCGTTGGCGTTTTTCGACGACTGGTGACGAGTCGAATGCATTGAGTTACGAGGTAAGTTCCGATGTCTCTAGACTGCAAATTACCAATTCCTCAGGGTCCGTGCAACCAGGAGTCGAAATCGACAATCGGCTGAGATATGCATGCGCCGAGATAGGTGACCACCGCATCGCATTGCACATTCGCGTCGGGAGTGCATCCGAACGAGTCGAGTGGATGGTGACCTGTACGTTTGAGGATATTCATGCGGTTGCGGCGAAGTTTCACCAGGGCCCTTTGCTGGGTCGCATTGATTTCACCTTGTCGTCAGAACGTGTCTGGCAGGCGACTCCTACCCCGATGTTCTACCAGGACTCCAACGCGTTGCGCCTCGGTGCCAATCGACAGTTGTTCGTCACCGTCGAATTTACATCGGCGGAAGCCAACGAACTTGATTTCGACTTATTTACTCCCAATATGCCGGCCGATGTGTCCATCGAAAAGATCAGCGCGAGCACTCTGGCGCCGAATCTTTCGGGTACACGTACCCATTACATCCGCCGGGTCGTCTTCGATGTCAACGCGCCCGATGTAACCAAGCTCGGTGCCATGCACATTCGCATTGATCCAAACGATGCGTTTCCGCAGCGAGACGAGACCTTGAATGACATTCCGTTCGATGTGAACTTGCTGGCCTTTGACGAGCTGCCGACCCTCAACCTTCACCTCATTCCGATCGTTGCTCATCACGGCGAACCCGATCTAACCGACCTCAATCCGTATCTTGATGCAATCTATGATCTGATGCCTATCGGCGTATATACCGTCAAGGTTGAGAACGGCTTTGATGTCACCAATCAGGAGCCGTTTGACCCCCACGAAACGCTCACGTTGCTTTTCGAGCGGTGGCTTCGCGAAGCTGATCGGGACGAGTTCCATCACGGTATCTTCAAGCAACTAGACACAGTGGAGTTGTGCGGCTTAGCTTATGTCGGTGCCAATATAGGCTTGACAGGCGAAATTAGCCCGTTCTGCTCGGACAACACGATCGCGCATGAATTAGGTCACAATTTATCACTCCAACATGCCCCGGCGTGTGGTGCGGATCTTGCCGATCCGGATCCCGACTTTCCCTACTCCGACGGCTCCATTGGCGCGGAGGGTGGGTGGCGCATGCGCGCTCGCCAACCAATCGGTAGCGAAGGGATTCAACTCAGCAAGGTGCACGATATCATGGCGTATTGCATTGAGACCTTCACGAGTCAATATAGCTACGGTAAGGCCAACGATTACTTTGTGCGACGCTTTGGCCCCACGGCGGTTGCGTCCATGCCGCCGACGCCTGTCGTGCGTGGATTTGACGTCATGGAAGGTCGTAGCTACATGCTGATGGGGGCAGTTGAAGCAAGCGGCGCGTGGATCCTACGATCCGCGAAAGTCGTGGCGAAGTCCGCATTTCCGCCGGATCGCCGTAAGAGCGACTTCCGTATCCGGCTCATCCATCTGCCGTCCGGGACGGTAGTCTACGAAGATGGCGTGCATGTGTTGCACACTGACCATGGTCCGAATGACGATCTCACCTGGGGCGTGCGCTTACCTATCTATACCTCACCTCAGATGCAAGCGCAAGTTGTGGATAGAGACGGCAACGTGCTATTTGAACACCATATTGAGGATTGAACCCTAGCGGTCTAGCCAGTGATCGTCATCCTTGCATGACCTTCATCCGTACAAGCGTCCGGCCTTAGTGTTCGCGCAAAATGTCATTGATTGATGTTTTTGCGCGTGTCTGAGCATCAACGGTTTTGATGATCACCGCACAGTAAAGACTAGGTCGTACAGCGCCATGCTCGTTCGTGCCTTGCGGTAGCGAGCCTGGTACCACAACTGCATAAGCCGGCACGCGACCGACGTGAATCTCGCCGGTGTGCCGATCGACAATCTTGGTGGAGGCGCCGATAAACACCCCCATGGATAGCACAGCGCCTTCTTCCACGATGACGCCTTCGACGATTTCGGATCGCGCCCCGATGAAGCAGTGATCCTCGACGATCACCGGCTGCGCCTGCAAGGGTTCAAGAACGCCACCGATCCCAGCCCCGCCGGAGATATGGCAGTTCTTACCGATCTGTGCACAGGAACCTACCGTCGCCCACGTATCAATCATCGTACCGCGATCGATATACGCGCCGAGATTGACGTAACTTGGCATCAACACGACATTGGGGGCAATATAAGCCGAATGGCGCACATAAGCTGTCGGCGCGGCCCGAAAGCCGGCCGCAGCAAACTGCGCATCGTCCCAATGGGTGAATTTCGCGGGGACTTTATCCCACCACGACGAACCGTCCGGACCGCCCGACATCCGTCGCATCGGATTGATCAAGAAGCTGAGCAGCACCGCTTTCTTGATCCATTCATTGACCAGCCACTGGCCGTTAACCTTCTCGGCCACGCGCAGTTCACCGCGATCCAAGGCGTTCAAGACCTCGTTGACAGCGTCTCGCGATGTCCCCGTGGTGTTCACCGATAAGGACTCGCGCATGTCCCATAGGTCGTTAATCGTTTGTTCAAGCGACATGCTGATGCATCAAGTAACCCAATTGTTGCGTGTTATACACCGCAGATATGTAGTTCGCGTTCGTCAAGGTGTCCGATTCCTCAACTGATACGCTCGAAACCCGCGGCCCTTGTGATGAACAGCCCGATTGCACGGTGTGTGCAATGAAAGAGCGGTGCGCCTTGAGCGACGGCTAAGAAGGTGTTCGAAGTGCTCATGTTGACATCTAGTGACTACGGACCACCAACGTAGGTTTGGTGACTAGCAAAGTCTGTTGGCTGGGCTCCGTCGGCATGGAGTTCAGGTTCAGGTTGTGTAGAAGCTTGGCGGAAAGTCCCCCGGCTTTGCAATCTCCTACATGGTTAACCTGCTCGTTTCCAAGCTAGTCGAAGTCGTTGACCAAATGGTTATCACTCCAAGTAAAGGACGTGACAGAAACTGTTAGAAGAGTACAGAATCTGCTTGTTTCAGCTGCTTTACCCCGATATAACCCATTGAATTGGATGCTGAAATCCGCGTACATTGTCTCGCGACCATCACAAGTGCTTACTGCATAGGATTGAGCAGCCACCGACACGCTTATTCGGTATCGCCAATTTGATGGCCACTACACTTGTTCACTTGGCGCATCGTACCGGACCACCATGACCATCGTGTACTCTCTTACTGATCGACTGCATATTTGGCGGCGTTTATGTTGGGCCGTGTTGTTGGTCTCAGCGTGCGCGATGACACCATTCACCGCTATTAAGTCGGAGATATCGGCGTCTGAGCCTGTGGTGCAGCCGCCTATCGCGATGGACATGACCAATGTACCGTCCGTGCCTGCGAAGCTCGTCGAAAGTGTAGGTCGTTACCAGAATGTCCGCTCAGCTGCCATAGTCGATTGGTTAGGCGATAGTCTGCTCATCAGGACGCGTTTTGGCGATACCACGCAACTCCATCTAGTGCGTGCGCCCCTTGGCATGCGCGAGCAATTGACGTTTGCCGCGGAACCGATTGGTAGCGCGCTCGTACCGCCAGTAGCACGACCCACTCAGTTCGTATATGCCAAGGATGTCGGCGGCAGCGAGAGTTATCAGTTGTTCCTGATGGACCTGGAGACCCGTTCAAGCACCATGTTAACGGATGGCAAGTCACGCTATACGGGTGCGTTGTATAGCCCCTCGGGTACCAAGCTCGCATATTCGTCGACCGAACTCAATGGCCGCGACACAGATCTGTTTATTCAAATGATGGGCGGCGAACGAATCGTCGTCCAACAAGGGCAAGGCGTTGGTTGGTACGTAGAAGACTGGTCGCCGGACGAACAACGGTTGCTCATTTCTCGATACGTAAGCGTGGTTGAGTCGGAGCTCTATGAGGTGGATTTGAACACGCTTACACGAAAACGTTTGCTTGAAGATCAGGGCAAGATGTCAATCCGGTCTGTGGCTTATGATGCCTCGGCCGCTAGCGTGTACTTCGTGTCGTTTCTTGATGGCGAGAATGAACGAGTGTTCGAGCTGAATTTGGCATCGGGCGCCGTGAGCCCGCGTTCGCCAGCGTTGAACTGGGATGTCTCCTATTTTCGAATGTCACATGATCGGTCTTTGTTAGCTTATGTAGTCAACGAGGCTGGATACACCAAGACCCACGTGTTGGATCTCGCTGCCGCCGAGGAACTCAAGTTACCGGAGCTGCCTTCAGGCCGCATGTCCAACATTCGCTTTAGCCACGACAATGCTCGCATGGCTTTCTCGTACCAAACGCCGGTTGCGCAGACCGATGTGTATGTCTTGGACCTGGAGAGTCAAGCGTTGACGCGTTGGACGCAATCCGAACTCGGCGAGCTGAATCAAGAAGCGATGGTCAGTCCAACGCTGTTGCACTATCCCACATTTGACGACAGACAGATTCCCGTATTCGTATTCGAACCCGCATCCAAGGGACCGCATCCGGTACTGATCCATATACACGGCGGACCGGAGTCGCAATACCGACCCGGCTTTTCATCAACATTTCAGTTCTATGTGAATGAGCTCGGCATCGCCGTCTGGGTACCTAACGTGCGGGGGTCTGCGGGATACGGTAAGACCTATCTCGGGTTGGATAACGACTATCGTCGCGAAGATTCGGTCAAGGATATTGGGGCGTTGTTGGACTTCATTGCCACGCAGGAAAACATGGATGCATCGCGCGTTGCCACGATGGGCGGCTCTTACGGCGGCTATATGGTGTTGGCTTCGCTCGTGCACTACAGCGATCGTTTGAAAGCCGGCATTGAAATAGTTGGTATCAGTAACTTCGTCACATTTCTGGAAAATACGCAGGATTACCGTCGCGATTTACGGCGCGCAGAGTACGGTGACGAGCGCGACCCGGCCATGCGTGCATTCTTGAATTCGATCGCGCCACTTCATCATGTCGAACGCATGACTGCACCACTACTTATCGGCCAAGGTAAAAACGATCCGCGCGTACCCGCGTCGGAAAGCGTCCAGATCGTGGATGCCTTGCAAGCGCGGGACATACCGGTGTGGTATGTGCTCGCAAACGACGAAGGTCATGGTTTCCGCAAGAAGCCTAATCGGGATTACTGGTTGTATGTTGTGACGATGTTTCTTCGCGAACACCTCTTGGCAAACTAATGCTCGTTTAATTTGCACTTTCGTTGAACGATTCGAAGTGTGATAGTTAAGCCCCGGATCCGCGGCTTCATCTGCACCACGGCGCACCCGTTGGGTTGTGCTGCAAATGTACGTGAACAGGCTGAGCGGACTCGTTCTTTAGGTCGACACGATGGATGTCGGACCGCGCTGGTGGTAGGTGCGTCCGGCGGTTACGGCTTGGCATCGCGCGTGGCGGCAGCCTTTGGGTGCGGTGCGGATACGATTGGCGTTTCGTTGGAAAAAGCGCCCGACGGTAACAAACCAGCCTCTGCGGGTTGGTATAACAACGCTGCATTCGACCGGCTTGCACACGATGCAGGTTTGCGGGCTACTTCGTTCGATGGCGATGCTTTCTCGCACGAAGTGAAGAGTGACGTTATTGACGAGCTGAGGGCGAACTACGAACCGGTCGATTTATTGGTTTACAGTCTCGCGCCGCCGGTACGAGTTCATCCGGATACCGGTGAACGGTTTCGGTCTACCATAAAGCCGTTAGGCGAGACTTTCGAAGCGCGCACCCTCACGCTCGACGTGTTACGCGGGACGGGTCGATTAGCCCCGGTATCGTTAACCCCGGCGACCGACCAAGAGACTGCGGCGACAATCTCTGTCATGGGCGGTGACGACTGGCAGCGTTGGGTGGACCAATGTGCAGCGGCGGGGGTTTTAAGCGATCACTTCAAGACAATCGCGTTTACCTATCTAGGCAATGAACTCACCTATCCCATCTATCGCGGCGGTACGTTGGGTAAAGCGAAGGAAGATCTTGACCGAACCTGCGTTGAACTCAATGCGCGTTACGGGGTCCATGGTGCGGAAGCGATCGTAGCAGTCTTGAAAGCCGTTGTCACACAAGCCAGTACGGCCATTCCTGTCGTACCTTTGTACTTTTCGATTCTGTTCCAGGTGATGAAAGTAACGGGTACTCATGAAGATTGCATTGAGCACATCAACCGTTTGTTTCGCGAACAACTCTATGGTGACAACATGCGCCGTGTTGACGCGGAAGGGCGGGTACGCATGGATAACTTCGAGATGGACGCAAGCGTACAGGACGCAGTGAGGCGACATTGGCGTGAAATTGACGACCATAACCTGGCGGAGCTCGCCGATGTACAAGGATTCAGCGAGGAATTCTTGAAGATTTTTGGTTTCGGTCGCGCGGATGTTGACTACGACGCAGAGTTGTCCGATCTGACGCGCATTACTCGCGCTTGAGCGTATTTCTAGACGCCTGTCGCGGCCGCCCGACGCCTTATACGCCGATTTGGCTTAATCGGCAGGCCGGCCGCTACATGCCGGAGTATGGCCGGACAAAAGGTGATATGCCGAGTTTGGAGTTTTTCAAGAACCCTGAGCTAGCAGCCAAAGTCACCCTTGATGCACAGCGAATCCTCGGTGTGGACGCGGCGATCATGTTCGCCGATCTGTTACCCATGCTGGAGCCGATGGGGTTCGACCTCGACTACAAACCAGGTGTCGGTCCCGTCTTCGCTAACCCAATCTGCGATACCGCGGATGTGGATCGGGTTCGCGTGGTGCCCGCACAGGAAGGCGTTGGTTATATTGAGCGGACGATCAGCAATATTCTGCAAGATTTACCGACGGGCATTGCACTGATCGGTTTTGCAGGTGCCCCGTTTACGTTGGCGAGCTACGCGATTGAAGGCAAGAGTTCGCGGAATTTTGCGAAAACGAAGCAATTCATGTATCGTGAACCCGCGGTTTGGCAACAGTTGCTCGACAAGTTGGTAGATGCAGTCGGCGACTACGTCTCGTTGCAGATCGACGCAGGAGTGCATGCGGTTCAGATATTCGACAGCTGGGTCGGCACATTGGCGACAGGCGACTTCGACCGTTATGTCGCGACGCCCACGCGTCGTTTGATGCAGATGATTGGCGGTCGCGTGCCGATCAGCTATTTCGCCGTTGGCAATGGCCATCTCTTGCGAACCATGCAGGCGACGGGCCCGGATTTCATGGCATTGGATTGGCGCGTATCGCTCACAGACGTGTGGGACGATCTTGGTACGGTTGCGATCCAGGGCAATTTGGATCCGTTGACGCTATGCGCTGATCGCGCCACCATTGAGGTGCAAACCAAGACTATCCTTGATGCCGTTGCACGTCGACCTGGACACATCTTTAATGTCGGGCACGGCATCGTGCCGCAAACGCCAGTTGATCATGTCCGCTATCTCGTGGATCTCGTGCACGAGTACACAAGTTAGACTCGAACGTTTTTGTCGGTGACCGCGCCTTCGCTGGCGTTGCTTACAAGCGTCGCGTATTTAGCCAGCGTACCTTTCAGTGCATACGGCGCTGGGGGCGACCAACGCGCGCGGCGTGCCGCGAGCATTGAGTCGGGAATGTCAAGATTGATTTCGTTGGCGACGGCATCAATCGTCACGGTGTCACCGTCTTCGATCAAAGCGATTAGTCCGCCCTCGTAGGCTTCTGGCACGACGTGCCCGACGACGAATCCGGACGAGCCGCCGGAAAATCGACCGTCGGTAATGAGCGCCACCTTGCCGGCTAAACCGCGACCATTGAGCGCACTGGTAGGGCTAAGCATTTCGCGCATACCAGGTCCTCCCCGGGGGCCCTCATAGCGAATGACAACCACATCGCCTTCCTGTACAGTACCATCCATAATGGCTGCCATACCCGCTTCTTCTCCGTGGAAGACGCGAGCCGAACCTGTAAAGCGCTCGCCTTCGTGACCGGTGATTTTTGCCACAGCGCCGCCCGTAGCAATATTTCCTCGCAGGATGCGGAGATGACTATCGTTTTTAATGGGGCGGTCAAATGGTCGAATGATTGCCTGGTCGTCGGGGTAGGAACCTACGTTAGCAAGATTCTCGGCAAGCGTTTTGCCCGTAACCGTCATGCACTCGCCATGCAGCAAACCTTCGTTGAGCAGGGACTTCAGCAACGGTTGGATACCGCCGATTTCCACTAGTTCGGACATGGCGTACTGTCCAGCTGGTCGCATATCGGCCAAGACCGGCACCTTTTTGCCGACGCGCGCAAAATCGTCTAGGGTCAAAGGCACATTCGCCGCGCTCGCGATTGCCAGTAGATGGAGCACGGCATTGGTCGAACCCTCAAGTGCAATGACGACGGTGATGGCGTTCTCGAACGATTCGTGCGTGAGCAAGTCGGAAGGTTTGAGATCTTGTTCGACTAGATTGGCGACCGCTTCCCCTGCGCGATAGCAATCGTCGAGCTTGTCGTCGCTGATCGCAGCTTGCGAAGATGAATTCGGCAAGCTAAGGCCTAATGCTTCAATCGCGGAGGCCATGGTGTTGGCCGTATACATGCCACCGCACGAACCAGGCCCGGGGATTGCAGTTTCTTCGATATCTTGCAGTTCTCGCGCGGAAATCAAACCGTCTGCGCGCGCACCCACAGCCTCAAACACTGAAATGATGTCGCGCCGCTCTGCGCCAGGCAGAATCGTACCGCCATATACGAAAACGGACGGTCGATTAAGCCGAGCCATGGCCATGGCACATGCTGGCATATTTTTATCGCATCCCCCAATGGCCACCAGTCCGTCAAATCCCTGGGCGCCGACTACCGTTTCGATGGAGTCTGCGATCACTTCACGACTGACGAGCGAATAGCGCATCCCTGGGGTACCCATCGAGATGCCGTCCGACACGGTGATGGTATTAAAAATGACACTCTTTGTGCCATGATCGTCTGCTCCTGCCGCCGCGCGCTCAGCGAGTTTATTGATGTGCATATTGCACGGTGTGACATTGCTCCAAGTTGAAGCAATGCCAATTTGCGCTTTTTGAAAATCCTCTTGCTTGAAGCCGACGGGGTACAACATCGCGCGACTGGGCGCTTGTTCAATGCCATCAACGATCGTACTGGAATACGGGCGTTTTTTAGTCATGCGAGTTCCTTGATCAAAAGCGTTGATTGGCGATTGTGGTCATATGCGGATCGACAAGCCGACGGTAATGCATCCAACGACACAGTAGCGTAGTTGTGCCTCTTAAACCAGTCAATAGCGTATTTCGTAAATACATAGACATGACTGGCGCGGCGTTTTCGAGCTTCGGATTCCGCACGACCTAATAAACGAGCGCCGATGTTGCGGTCGCGGTGACGGGGTGCCGCTAGAAGCGTGCCAATTTCTTGCATCCCATCCGTAAGCGAATACAACGCCACGCATCCAACCGGCACTTGATCATGTTCCGCAATAAAAATCGTCGTCGAGCCGTCCTGAAGTAGGTCGCGGTCGCGCGGTACGAGTCGGTCTTCGCTAATATCTGATTGCATTAGTTCAAGTACAGCATCCGTGTCAGCATGCGTTGCACGACGAATCGTTAGATAGTCGTCTGTCGAGATCTGCGTACCTGAGCCGTCCGCGGTAAAGAGCTCCGCGAGCAAGGCGCCATCAGCAATGTAGGACACGACGTGACCGCGTTTGACTCCCATCCGACATGCGCGCAATAAAGCGTTCATACGTCGCGTTGTCGCGTCGTCGAACGTTTGTGAGTCTAGTAAGGCTTGAAATGCTTGTGTCGACAGATCGCTATTAACTTCGGCAGCGTCGTGAAGCAACGACGCGGGTTCGTGGAATAGGATGAGTTTGTCCGCACGTATGTTTAGCGCGACGTTTTCGGCAATCTCACCTATGTCTGCCGTCATGGTGCCTGGTGCGACCAGGACAATGGCCTCGCCATCCATGGCCTGTTGTAAGCTGTCAGCAAGGATGGTGGATTCTTCAGTTGTCTCGTGAGGCTTTTCAGTGCTGTTGGTTCGCATTGATTCGTACATGCAAACCTCTGTAAGAGGGATCGCTCGATCGCGAAAACGGCTACTGGGCAATCCCCGTGCGAACATGGTGTTTAACTGCCCAATCCATTGATCTCGATCCGCATGTTGTGTTTCGACAACAAGGGTCAGCTTGATGCCGAGGACATGCAATAACGCGAGATCGCGTACGATGTTGCCAAGTTGCGTGTGGTGCAGACATGCTTGAGGCACCACCACCACGAACCGCTTGTCGCGATGCTCGCGAATGTAAGGCGAGGACGCTCTAAACCATTGGGTGAAGTGACGAAAGTCCGGGTCAATGTCCAGCGACGCAGAAGGGCGCGTCATGTCACACAGTATGTATGGACTAGATTTTCGAGAATGGCAAGAGTTGGTTGGAGGCGGTCCATGCTGAGATATTCGTCCGGTTGGTGAGCTTGATTAACCGATCCTGGGCCGAATACCACGGTTTCAATGCCTAATGCCTGGTAGAACGGTGCTTCGGTGCCGAACGCAACGCCTCGCGGTGAATGTTGCGTCGCGTGCGAAAGCATTTTTACCAGTTTGCTAGACGAATTCGTCTCGAACGGTGGGATGGTTGGGCACATGGTCTCTACGTCAATTTTCGAGTGCGTGCGTTCTGCCACCAGCTGCGTACGTTGCCGAATGTCATCAATGAGTGATTGGCTGTCCATTTTTGGCAGTATGCGGATATCAATCAGCAATTCCGCGTGTGCGCAAATGCGGTTGGGTACGTCGCCTGCGTGTAGACAGCCTAGATTTAAGGTGGGATGCTGTACCGCGAACGCCGGATGGGCGTACGTCGACTTGAGTTCGGTGCGTAGCTTGATCAGTTCCGCCATGACATCGTGCATGACGTCAAGCGCGTTCACGCCTCCTGCTGGGTCAGAGGAATGCCCGGCAACGCCGGTGACCTCAATCTTGATGAGGGCTATACCCTTATGGGTATAGGCTGGGATCAGGTCCGTGGGCTCGCCAATCACGGCTGCGTCGGCCTTGGGAAACGCGAACGCTTCAAGTTCGCGCGCACCTGCCATGCTGGTTTCTTCGTCCGAGGTGGCGGCGATGCAGAGTGGTCGCTTAAGGTTGGCTTGATCCATTGAAGCGCATGCAGCTAACGCTAAAGGAAAAAAACCTTTCATATCACAGGTGCCAAGCCCGTAGAGGCGTCCTTCCTTCTCTGTAAGCGCGTACGGATTGACGTGCCAGTGTGATTCGCGACAAGGTACGGTATCGGTGTGTCCGGCAAAAACCAGCCCCCCTTCACCGCTGCCTTTACAAGCAAGTAGATTGGCTTTATTGCGGTTGGTTTCAAGTGGTTTCACGTCCACCTTAAAGCCCAGGTCGTCAAGCCAATTAGCGAGGTGATGGATGACATCAATGTTGCTTCGGTCGAGTTGCTTATCAGTACAACTAACGGAAGGCGTGCTCACAAGCGTCCGGAGCATTTCAGTCACGCTGGGGATCATGCGGGAGCCGGATCAGTGGGCTGAATATATTGAATGATAATCAACTTGATGACGTCACATCAGCCATTTTAAAGGCGGATTTGCAGGTTTGCGTCGAAGTTTGGAGAACTATATTGCCTTGACTATACTCACGTAATCATCCTATCGTTTCTTGCCATCACCTTGTATATTGCAGCTGCAACGTTGCCTGGTCAATCAATCATGTTTTGCTAGCAGGTATTGTCGTTGCAGCGGGAACGGCCGAGATGGTGTGTGTTTTGGTAACCTCTCAAAATCCAGCATCTAAACCACTGATTTATTTATATTTAGGCTGCCGGAAACTCCTCATATAGCTTGATTTGACGCAAATCTCAATTCATATATTTATTACATCTCAATGGGTTACATTGAAGTAAAGCACCCGAACGAGTGGATTCTGTATTTTCCGACCTTTGGTTTTCAAGTGTTTTACCGACATTGACGTGGCTGGGCACCCATTGAAAGCAGGCGCGCGCCGATACATGTAAGCGGCACTTGGCTCGTATTGATACAAGAACAGAAAAGTTCAAAAAATATACCAGAAGTAACCGCTATGCCATGACAGTACTGGCCGTTCAGGATGACACGCGGCCGCGAAGTTCTATACGAAAGCCACTCGGTGCGATAATTTCAAAGCAATACTGAAGACTTAAGACGAAATCACAATTTTGGCGACCGACTTCGCCGACCGGGATGGAAAAATCTGGATGGACGGCGCACTGCGCGATTGGCGTTCAGCGAATGTCCATGTACTCACGTCAACCTTACATTACGGGGTGGGCGTCTTCGAAGGCGTCCGTGCGTACGCGACATCCCGCGGTCCGTGTATTTTTCGTTTAACTGATCACACGCACCGCTTGTTCGATTCTGCGCATATCTTGCGAATCGCCATACCGTACACGCAGGAGCAGCTCAATCAAGCGCAAATCGATGTGCTCTCTGCAAACAAATTAGCAGAAGGTTACATCCGCCCGCTTGTGTTTCTGGGTTCGGAAGCCATGGGACTACGAGCAGAAGGCTTATCCGTCCATGTGGCAATTGCTTGTTGGCCCTGGCCTGACTATATGGACCCGGAAGCGCGCGAACAGGGCATCCGAGTACAAACATCGTCCTATACACGGCATCATGTGAATATCAGCATGTGTAAAGCTAAAGCCAGCGGCAACTACATTAATTCGATCCTTGCACTTTCGGAAGCGCAGGATGGCGGGTACGACGAAGCGCTACTACTCGACGCTGAGGGTTATGTGGCGGAAGGCAGTGGTGAGAACGTTTTCGTAGTTAAGAAAGGTGAGTTGCACACTCCGCAGCTTACATCGTGCCTTCCGGGCTTAACGCGCGATACGATCCTCACGTTTGCGGCTGAGATTGGCTTACGCGTTCATGAACGCAATATCACAAGGGATGAAATCTATATCGCGGACGAAGCCTTTTTTACGGGTACCGCAGCGGAAGTCCTGCCGATTCAAGCGCTGGATAATCGACAGATAGGCGACGGCCGGCGCGGGCCGATTACCGAGCAGCTACAAACGATGTACTTTGAGCAGGTGCGCGCCAAGCGAGAGGCTCACCAGGAGTGGCACACTTACGTGTCCTAAATCAATCGTTTCGTACTCGTAATACCGTTCAGTACTGACGAACGGAACCGTCCGGTAACGATTTGAAGCGGCGATGCACCCAGTAATACTGACTTGGATTGCGTTGGGCTGACTCGCCTATCACGCGATTGACGGTCGTGGCGTCGGCGACCTGATCATTCGACGGAAACGCTTCAATGGGTCGATAATGGATGATCCACTTACGGTTGGATTCTTCATAGGAAAATTCGATGAAAACCGCTTTCATGTCGTAACGGCTCGCGATCTTTGATGTTGCTTTTAGCGTAGCAGCCTGTTCGACGCCGAGAAACGGCGCGAAGACGGAGCGTTGGTGTCCCATATCTTGATCAGGCGATAGCCAAATCACGCGTTGGCGCGATTTATCGGCAAGAGCTTTTACCAGCCCGGCGCGATCGTCGCGATGAATGACGCCGGCATAACTGCGCCGGCGGTGACGAAGGATCAGATAGTTGGGCACGACAGCATTCTGGTGGCGATGTACGATGTCGACGGCCACGTCGTGTCCCATCACGCATCCACAACTTTCCAGGCAGGTGTAGTGCGCCCCGATCAAGAGGATGTTTTTGCCTTCGCGAAGTGCTTCTTCAAGTACGTCCCGGCCTCGCACTTCACAGTTTGCAAGTACCTGACGACTGCCGCACAATAGGACGTAGGCAGATTCGAGATAGCCTGCGCCAGTTTCTTCAAGGTTACGTTGGGTCAACCGTTCGCGTTCGGCAGCATCCATATCGGGAAACGCGAGGGCGAGGTTGGTCCGAATAACGTTTAGACGAGGCGCGACTAGGTACTTTACGAGCTTCGAGATTCGTATGCCCCACAACCGAGCAGTGTGGATTGAGCTCATCCGAAACGCGAGCCAAGCGACACCGACTAGGATCCACCAACCCCATGTGCGCGGCTGAAGTGGCGGCGAACTGTCTTCCTTGAGGGCCATGACGCTTGCTTAGTCGCTTGACATGAAGGAAGGCCGCCCAGGCCTAGAGGGGCTCTTGTCGGAAGCAAACGAACGACGGCGCAAAAGCGTGATAAATAAACCGACGAGAATGCAGTCGCATGCTGAAAGGTCGTGGTGCGAGAATGGATGCTGTTCGCGTCGGTTCATTTTAAGACGAAAAGCTTTGCCTAAACGCGAGTTGAAGATCAACTGCTCACTTTTAACAGAAATGTTGTCCGGTGTTACAGACGCAAACTGAGTTGTCTGTAACGGCATCACTCGCTGCTTTGCGTTTGGTTGTTATTTACTGTAGGATGAGACGGTTAACGTTCAGTTATCTGTATCTGAAAATTCGATACGTGCCCCTTCGGTGACACCGAGGAGACGACTCAAACCGCCATTGATCTCAATCACGGCTCGGACGGGACGATCGAATAGAAGCGATTCCAGCGAGAGCGGGGTGGTGCGTTGCTTAATATGGCGAACGGTCATATTAGTATCCACCCACCACATATCCAACGGTATGTACGTGTCCTTCATCCACATGGAGACGGTGCGGGGTTGACGGTAAAGAAAGGTCATAGTGAGGTTGAGGGGTAGATGTTTAACATGCATCAAACCGTGACGCAAATCGTCAAGATCGCTCACGACGACCGTGTTGAGACGAATCTCGGCGCCGTCGACTGTATGTACGACCAAGGCAGATTGAGGGTTCCGGACTAAGGGTGAAGCCCACTGCCCTTGAAGCGCGACCGGCAGCGTTGACAACGCGACCAATGCCACGAGGATGAGAGGTGTCCGCTGGTGAATTTGGAGTCGCCACAACCTACACGATGAGCGCAAAAACGATTGAACACGGTGAGGCATGCATGACGCTCTGGGTGATAATTCAAGCGAAGTTATGTTAATGAGTTTGTCGACCATGGCAGATCCATTTGTCGGTAAAACACTATCGAATACTTGCTTTACGATTGACGATGCTGTCCTGCAAGACTACATGCAGGGTCTCAAACTCGAATCTAATGAGCGCGGCCGCATCCCAGTCATGATCGCAACGGGCATTGATAACGCGTATTTCAGTGAAATCGCGTTTCCATATCAGATCGGCCATTTGTGGATGCGGCAGGAATGGGAATTGCATAGACCTTTGCAGGCAGGCTACGCGTACCAAGTATCGGGCGAAATCACGGATATTTACGATAAGCGCAACCGTCAAGTTGTACGGTATCGTGTGGATCTCAGCGATGCACAACAAGCGCTTGTAGTCCGCACATACCATCACCAGAGTTTTCTTCGTGAACGAATAAGTGGGGATCAAGTCGAATTACGCGATCCATCGAAGAAACCAGGCGCTCGTAAATTCGTCGTACCACCAGGCAAACGATTCGGTGGACTCGAAAAAACGATTACGAAAGAAATGTGTGGCGTGTTTTTTCATGGCGATGCAAACTATCACACGGATGACGACGCGGCGAAGGAGCTTGGATTTAACCGTGTGGTTGTCGGCGGAAGAATGACCATGGCGTATGCGGGAACCGTCCTGGAGGATTATTTCGGTGAGGCTTGGACGACCAGCGGTAAGCTGGACTTGAAATTCACCAATCCCTGTTGGTGTGACGATTTGGTGACTGTACACGGTGTCGAACTAGCTGAGCAGAGCGACTCCGCGCGTCGACAGGCTTTCGTATGGATGCAAAAGCCCGACGAAAGTATCGTTTATGTCGCAGAAGCGAGTGTCGCGGCATAGGATCTTGACCTCTGATACGAGTTTATCGGTTGGGCGCCAGCTCGCCATGCTGTGCTGCGTGATAGCGCCCGGGCTAAATGCGCAGTCAATACCGCTAGTTGAAGTCTTACAAGCAGACCAAACGTTGGTACAAGTTTCTGATACGGCGCTGGCTCAACCCGTAACGATTGCGACAGGCGCAACGCTCAGTGTAGAACGATTTGGGGAAGCGATTCGCTATGTGGCGTCGACCGGCGAAACGCAAGTACGATCCAATTGGTACGGGTCGACACGCAACCGTCCTTGGGTCGTGTACGGTACTCGCGATCATCAATTTCATGAGTTGGCTAATCGCGTATTAATCCAAGTCGACGAATCGAAATTACTGGCTGAAATCGCTCAAGATGTTGGTGCAACTCGCGCGAAGCGATATGCCGGACTCGGTTACTCGATATTGTGGTTACCTGCAGACCACGACCCGATTGGTGTGGTGAAGCGTCTGCAAGCCGATTCGCGCGTCCAACGCGCTGAAATGCAATTTAAGCCGTCCCGCCAATTCCCACTTTGATCATGTATCGTGCGGCCAGGCGAATGATGTTCGAACGTTTGCTCATCTGGCTCGGTTCATGTGTCGTCCTATTGACTACAAGCTGCGATTTCTTTCGTGGTGATAGTTCGGGCACCCCAGCTAATCCGGCCTTAAGTATCCCCGTCACTGCGGTGATTGAAGCAGACAGTCTGACGATTGACGAAGGCAGTCAGCGAGAAATCGAAGTTTGGGTCGACTTGACGCCGCAAGTTGGCCGTGCTAACTGGGTTCGCTTAAGTCTTGAGGGAACTGCGACGGTGAATCGCGATTACGAAATTGATGAACAGACGCTGTCGTTTGCACCGAATCAGACGCGCGCGAGTACCAAGTTAAGGGTGCTCGATGATTGGTTAGAAGAGTCTAGCGAGCGTATAACCATAAGGCTCGCCGAGTTTTCGCCCGCGACATCGGCCGGCATCCCATCAACCATCGAGATTGCGATACAGGATGATCTTGATAGGGCGCTTGATTCCCAGCGAAAGGCCGAGGGCATGGTGGACTTGTTTGTCATAAACGATATGACGTTTTCTGCCGAGACGCTAACGCTTGGCATTACAGTGCTAAATAAAGGACAACGCACTTCTTCCGAAACACAGATTGCAGTCACAACATATGAGTGGAGACGCCGCGGTGAAGTCGGCCGGCTTATTGAGGGTTTGCAGCCGATCACTGTGCCGCCGCTTGAGCACCTGTCCTGGATCGTATCGGAGGCGACACTCGATTTGAGCGCGTATCAACCTCATGCAACCTATTGGATGAGGGTTGAGGTAGAGCCGTCTTTAGGTGAAGAAAACAACGTGTTGCCGAATAGCGAGACTCTCGGTTTTACGTTGAATGCGGAAGGCGACATCATGGTCCGTTGTGAGATGCCAGATCGGCGATCAACCACAGGGGATGCAGATCCTTTGTTGGAGCATCAATGGCCCCTACGCAATGCCGGGCAACGGGCGTTCTCTAATCGCGGTGGCATAGTTGGCCAAGACTTACGCATGTCGGCAACGCTTAACGCAGATAGTCCTACAGGGCGCGGTGTCAACGTTTCGATAGTCGACACTGGCATGGAAATCTGCCATCCCGACTTGGCCGCCAATGTGGTTGAGGGCGGCTCGTTCAATTTCAATGCGAAAACTGCCGGCGAGCCGGGCTGGCACCATGCGGACCGGCATGACCCTTACCTACCCGATGCTCTTGGTGATCACGGTACCAGCGTAGCTGGCATCGTCGCTGCCGTCGCGAACAACGGTTTAGGGCTCCGCGGCGTCGCGCCGACTGTTCGACTGTTCGGTTTTAACTATCTAAGTGAACAATGCTGTGAGGAAGATGCGCTAGGTGGCAGTTCACTAGCGCCGAATTCAGCACAAATCGATGTGTTCAACATGAGTTATGGCTCAATCGGTCGGCAGTACTACGAACCGGACGACACCATCGTGAGCTACGGCACGACGAATCTGCGCGACGGCCGTGGCGCTATTTATGTGAAAGCGGCAGGTAACGGCTACGACCGATGCGTGAATTTCAGGCACGAAGTGCACGATGCCGTAGGTTGCAGCAATTCAAATAGCGATAGTTTGAACAACCTGCCCTATGTGATTGTCGTCGGCGCAGTGAACGCTAACGGTGACAAGGCATCCTATTCAAGCACAGGTAGCAATCTGTGGATATCCGCACCTGCGGGAGAGTATGGCGTGCACCAACCCGCCACGGTGACGACGGATCAATACGGCCTCGACCGTGGCTATGGCTCGCGCAATATACCCGGGATTGCTACCGATCGGGTGGCAGATCCGCATGGCGATTACTTTAGCAATTTCAACGGTACTTCGGCTGCGACGCCGCATGTCACTGGGGTTGTTGCATTGCTCTTGGAAGAGGAGCCCAATCTGACCTGGCGCGATGTCAAGCATGTTTTCGCTAACACGGCCAGACGACCGCCGGCTGGGAATGCTGCAGTGAAGGATGTGCGTGTGATGCTTGGCGCTCACTTGGCGACCTTGTCACGTGATTGGATGACGAACGGCGCTGGTTACGATTTTCATAACGACTTCGGTTTTGGTATTGTGGATGTCGATGCGGCGTTGACGTTTTTGCGCGGTGATTTTCAACCGGATCGACTAGGCGAGCAAATAAGGTCGGATTGGTTTGAAAGTTCGGTGGGCGAAACGAATATCCCCGATCACAACGGCCAGGGACTCGTCCAACGATTAACCGTTGATTTACCTGCACGGGCGAACATTGAAGCCGTGCAGTTAGCCATCAAAGGAAGTCACGATAACTTGGTTGATTTAAGCATCGAATTGACCTCGCCATCTGGAACGCAAAGTATCTTGAATTCTGTATTCAACGATGTGTTGGCCGGTAACACAACACTCGACTGGCAGTTGCTGAGCAACGCGTTTTACGGCGAGTCGCCGCGTGGCGAGTGGACGTTGCGGATCATAGATGCCGCAGCCGAGGATACCGGCTATTTGACGTCGTGGGCGCTCCGCGTGTGGTACGGCGAACACCCCTAAACTAGGATGCCCAATTTATCGTCACGTGGCGAATGTGACGCCAAGTCGCGTAATACGCGCTGGTCAAGCCGAGCGCTGCACCGATGGCGATCACGATACCTATGAACGACCAATTAAGACTTTGAAGGTCACGTTCCATGCCGTAACTCGTGGTTAATGCCTGTAGCGGATCTTCAATGAAGATGAGGACAAGCGTTAACAGGACGGCCGCCAGGAGACCACTCAACACGCCATATAACAAGCCGCACCAAAGGAACGGCCCCCGCGTGATCCGACTTGGGCTGCCGATCACGCGCAAGATACGAATCTCATGTAGACGAGCTTCGATCGCAATCCGCACGGCCGTAGCCGACACGAACAATGCGAACACGCAAAACGTACCTGAAACGACGCCCAACATACGATTGAAGATACCGTAGATGGCATTGAAGCGAACGATAGTTTGGACATCGTAGCTCACGTCGTCAATGGTCTCTAGCTCAGCGATAAATTGAGTTAGTTGTTTGACTTCCTCGACTTGAACCGAGTCTCTGATATAGACTGTGAGCGCGTTTGGCAGTGGATTTTCCTCGATGCTGTGCGCGATATCGGGCAGATCGGCTGCGATTAGATATTCCTTTAGCGCTTCGTCCTTGGGTATCAACAAGACGCTCGCTACATTGGCGTGTTTCTCGATCGTTTTCGCAGTCGACTGGATTTGGAGATCGGAGGCGTCGTTGCTGAAGAACACATTAAAACCGCGTTCCGACGGCCAGGCTAAATCCGCATAACTCAAATAGTCGCGCACCACCCAAAGCCCCGACGGCAGCGCGATGGCAACGCTGATCAACAACATCACAAAAAACGTTGTGATGACATGCAAGAGCATGTGGTGAACCGCTTCTTTACAGAACCGTAGGTGATCGCGAAGCCGAGCGCGAGGTTGTCTCAAAATGGGCTTCCAAGGCGTCGGCGAGGCCGAAAACATCGTTAGGCGTGGTGGTTGATGGAGGCTACTTCTTGATAGGCTGCAATTGACTCACTATGTCGGCATAGGGAGTTAATTCCTCGTTGTGGGTAACCATAACCACGGTGACGCCGGCATGGGTTTGTTGTTTGAGCAATTCGATCACATGAATCGCCAAGATGCGATCCAGATTCCCGGTCGGCTCGTCGGCTATCACGATTTGCGGTTGTGCTACTAACGCTCGCGCGATAGCGACCCGTTGTTGATCGCCACTTGAGAGATGGGTCGGTAACGCGTATTCGAGACCGATGATGCCGATCTCGTTGAGCATGTTTTCGACGGTTACTTTAGTTTCCCGGCGATCCATACCGCGTAACCACAAAGGCATCGCAACGTTTTCGAACACGTTTCGGTGTGGGATTAAATTGTTATGTTGAAAAACCACGCCGACGTGTTGACGGTAGTGAAGGAGCTGTCGGTCGCTCATCAGGCAGATGTTGCATTGATTAATCCAAATTTCTCCGCTGACAGGACGGTAGAGTCCGAGGATTAGATTGAGTAGCGTGGTCTTACCGGCGCCGGACGGCCCTGTGATAAAGTGAAGTGTGCCCTCTTCGACCGATAAGGATATGTCATGCAGGACCAGCGCGTCGTCCTCAAATGCGTGGTCGACAGCGTTGCATTCAATGATTTTCACGATGCAAACAAACCTGCTACGAAGGCGTTCGCATCGAATGATTGCAGATCTTCTTGCTTTTCCCCTAAGCCGACGAAGTACAGCGGTAACGGCTCTTCTGCAGCTAAGCCTACGATAACCCCGGCCTTTGCCGAACCGTCGAGTTTGGTGACGATCAAACCGCTGACACCAACGGCTTCCTTGAATTCCCGAATCTGCAGTATGGCGTTCTGACCAATGTTGGCGTCTAGTACCAGCAACGTTTCCTGGGGCGCGGAAACGTCGTATCTTGCGATGACCCGTCGAATTTTCGAGAGCTCGTCCATGAGCCCCTGTTTGTTATGTAGACGCCCCGCGGTATCGGCGATCACGATATCAATATCACGCGCAGCGGCAGCTTGCAGGGCATCGAAAATAACGGATGCGCTATCCGACCCTGACTGTTGTGCGATCACCGGCACGTCAGTTCGTTCGCCCCAGACTTGTAGTTGCTCAATTGCGGCTGCGCGATAGGTGTCACCGGCCGCTAATAGCACGGAATAACCTTGTGCTTGTAGCAAGTGACTTAGTTTGCCAATCGTAGTCGTTTTACCGACGCCGTTGACGCCAACTACAAAAATCACGAACGGGCGCGCAGGAGAAATTTCAAACGGCTTTGCGAGCGGTTCGATCGTGCGTCGTACATCTTCGCGCAACGTGATCAGCGCAGTTTTGCCGTCGCGAAGTTGTTTTTTTCGTAATCCTCGGCTGAGGTTGTCGATCAAGCGGTCGGATGCTACGACGCCTACATCTGCGATGAGCAATTGCGTGCGCAGTTCTTCTAATATATCCTGATCAAGTTGGTTTCGACCCAAGAGCAGTGAACCGATGCCAGTGCTTAACTGCGTTCTGGTTTTAGCGAGAGCGTTGGTGAACCGCGTGAATACGCCTTGCTTTGGGTGATTGTTTTTTTCGTTCACGCAGATCTTGAGGCTGAATGAGAATAGTTATGGAATATGCGAAGCGGCATGGGGCAGCAGATGGTGGATGGCGACGTGGGCGACGCGGCCAGGTACGAATTATTGCTGGAGAATGGCGTGGTCGCCGGGTGGCGGTGGCATCGCGACCTCAGCTGCGCCCAACGCCTAATCGGTTGCGCGAAACGCTTTTCAATTGGCTAGGCGACGGTATCCATGGTCGGCGCGTACTTGATCTTTACGCAGGCTCGGGGATACTCGGTTTCGAGTCGTTATCGCGAGGTGCGAAACATGCAACGTTTATTGAGAAGGATCGTCGAACCTTAGCGAAACTTAGGGAGTCGTGTCAGCAGTTCAACCTGGTCGCATCCCAGGCAGTCGTGGTCGAAGCGAATGCGGTTGGATGGCTTGAACGCAATAAGACCCGGTGGGATCTGGTGTTTCTGGACCCGCCTTTCAAATCTCACCGCCACTATCACCGGGTGTTGAACACCATCGGCGAACATCTCTCGGAGCGTGGCTTGGTGTACGTCGAGAGTGCTGCGCGCGATGTCGCCGTGCCGTGTCCTTTGGATGAATGGAAAACGAAGGAAATTGGCGAAGTTCGGATTCAGCTGTTCGGCCGACCATGAACTTGAATCGCTTGACGCCAAGCTGACGTTAAAATCCATCGCTCCGTTTTCCTGCGCACAACCTCGCTCGTGCCAACGGTCGTATATCCAGGTAGCTTCAATCCCATTACCTTCGGGCATGCCAATATCGTTCAACGTGGTTTACAGTTGTTCGATCATGTCGTCGTGGCGATCGGCACGTCGGCAGATAAGAATCCCGATATCGAACTTCGTGATCGAATCGAGCTGTGTCGTGAAGCGCTTGCGGAATTTGGCAGTCGGGTATCGGTTGAAGGCTTCAATACGTTGCTCGTCGAGTTCGTGCGTTCATGCAACACGAAATTCGTGCTGCGTGGCTTGCGGACAGTGACGGATTACGACTACGAATTTCAGATGCTGGAAATGAATCAAGCGTTAGACCCTGCGATCGAATATGTGCTTTTGCCGACTTCAAGCGCGTGGTCGCATGTATCTTCGACGCGAGTGCGGGAAATCGCGTCGTATGGAGGTGATATTTCCGCCTTCGTCGCGCCTTGCGTTGTCGAGTATTACAAGCGCTCGCCTTGACTTAGCGGCGTTGGCAATGCGGGCAGAAAACCGTCTGACGCTGCCCTAGAACCATCCCACGTAAATGCCGACCACATTGCATACACGGTTCTCCTGCCCGCCCGTAGACATCTAACTGTACGGCAAAGTAACCGGGTTGACCATCAAATCCAACAAAGTCGCGTAGCGTCGTGCCGCCGGCGTCAATGGCTCGTCGCAACGTGCTGTGGATCGCCTCCGCCAACCGCGTATACCGTTTGCGCGAAATGGAGCCGGCCGCGGTAGTAGGACGAATACGCGCGCGAAACAGTGCTTCGTTTGCGTAGATATTGCCGACACCGACGACTACATGTGAGTCCATGATGAAGTTTTTAACGGGCGCCTTACGGTGCCGCGAACACTTGAACAACCAGTCGCCGCCGAATTCATCGCTCAGTGGTTCGACCCCGAGGTGTTTCAGCAATGGGTGTTCAAAAACCGCTTGACTGCACCAGTGCACGCTCCCGAAACGACGTGGATCGTTGAATCGCAGAACCCGATCGGCGGCGAAATAGAAATCGATATGGTCATGAGGGCGAAGCGGCGTATCGTCGTTCACGACACGTAGGTGGCCGCTCATACCCAAGTGGAGCAAGAGCACCCCATGTTCAAGCTGAAGTAGGAGATATTTTCCGCGTCGATCAACGCGCGTTAACGATTGACCAACGATGGCATTAATCGGTAGCTTGACGGGCCAACGAAAGCGCGTTTCGCGAATGTCAATATTTTGAAGTCGATAGCCTACCAGGGCGCGTTCTATGCCGCGCCGTGTCGTTTCGACCTCAGGGAGTTCGGGTATAGCTTATTTAAGGCGCGTTTCGTTATAGATGACGTGCTTACGCACCACGGGATCGTACTTGCGCATCGCAAGCTTTTCTGGCGTGTTCTGCTTGTTCTTATCGGTCGTATAGAAGTGTCCGGTGCCAGCGCTTGATTCGAGTTTGACTTTTTCGCGTTTGCTTGCCATCAGACTTTTACTCCTTGTTTGCGCAGATCGGCGAGTACTTCTTCAATCCCTTTCTTATCAATCACTCGTATGCCTGCTTTCGACACGGTCAGTTTCACGTAGCGCGATTCGTTCTCGACCCAAAAGCGCCGAGTGTGCAAGTTGGGATTGAAACGCCTCTTCGTGCGGTTCTTTGCATGCGAAACGTTGTTTCCGGTCATGGGTCTTTTACCTGTGACCTGGCAAACTCGAGTCATGATCAATAAGGGTGGAGTCGTGGGCGGGAATTAAACTGAAATTATGGATATCCTGCAAACGCAAGGAAGTTATTTGAGCTCAGGCTCGCGGCGGAACTCCAACAGAAAAGACAAGCAACCTTTTGAAATAGAACGCAGTTTCAGTGATTGCAGCTGTGCCTTCATAATTCCTTGATATCTTTAGCGCACAACGGCTATTTCCGTTGGCGTTCAGTTGACGGTAGCTGGTGCATTGGAGTCATGGCGCAAGGAACCATTGTCTTAGGCATTGCCGGGGGCATTGCGGCGTATAAAACACCCGAACTCGTTCGACAGTTGACCGCATTGGGATATCGAGTCCTACCGGTACTAACTCACGCAGCAGAGTCTTTCGTTACGCCTTTCACCCTAGGCGCCGTATCAGGCGAGACCGTTCGCCGGTCCCTTTGGGACGAAACTGCGGAACGCGCGATGGGACATATTGAGTTAGCGCGTCTAGCCGACGTTTTAGCGATCGTGCCTGCCACTGCGAATGTCCTCGCGAAACTAGCCAATGGGCTGGCGGACGATCTGTTAACAACAGTCTACGTAGCAACCCAGGCCCCGGTTGTGGTAGCGCCGGCGATGAACCAGCAGATGTTTGCCCACGTTGCAACCCAACGTAATTTGCGTCGATTGCAAGAGGACGGTGTTCGGATCGTGGGACCTAATGTCGGCGATCAGGCCTGCGGTGAGACCGGCCCTGGCCGTATGTCGGAACCAAGCGAAATTGTCGCAGTTATCCAAGGCATCATGAACCAGGATCTGAATAAGATGACGTTACCGACGACCTTGGCCGATGGTATCAATATATTGGTAACTGCTGGTCCGACGCGCGAGCGTATTGATCCCGTGCGGTACTTGACGAATGCGAGTTCTGGCCGACAGGGTTTTGCCTTAGCGGACGCGGCGCGGGCGATGGGCGCTAACGTGACCTTAATCAGCGGCCCGGTATCGCTTGATACGCCATCTGGCGTTAAGCGCGTCAATGTGGAATCGGCGCAAGAAATGCATGACGCAGTGCACGATCATCTAACAGGCTGCGATGTGATGTTTGCTGTCGCTGCGGTTGCCGATTACAAACCACGCAGGCCGCACGATAGGAAAATCAAGAAAACCATGGACACCAGGGCAGAATGGTCATTGGCGCTAGCAGAAACAACCGATATCGTTGCGTCGGTAGCTCAATTAACCAAGCGGCCATTTCTGGTGGGGTTTGCCGCGGAAACCCACAATGTCCTACAAAGCGCGCGCGATAAGAGGCTACGCAAGCATCTTGACGCGATTGTGGTGAACGATGTGTCGGATCCAACTATTGGTTTCGATTCTCATGAAAACCGCGTAACGTTGATTCATGCCAAAGGCGAAGTAGAGATTCCGTTTGCATCAAAGCGTGTTGTCGCAGAACGCATTGTGAGCGAAACGTTAAGGTTGTTCGGAAAGGTACGCACGCCCCACCTGGCTGATGGTGCAAGGGCTTGAGCGTCATCACGTTAACACCGGAAGAGGCTTTGCATCAAGCGAAGTCCAGTATTGACGCTGGAATCTTTCGCGCTTACGACGTGCGCGGATTAGTGGGGGAAAACCTTACCCCCGAGATTGTCTATGCCATTGCACGAGCGTTTGGTTCCGAACTCCGAGATCGCTCGCATCGCCGCTCTGTAGCCATTGGCAGGGATGGTCGAGCTTCGAGCCCGGCTTTTCTTGATGCGCTGGCTCAAGGGTTATGCCAAAGCGGTATCAATGTTGTTGATTTCGGTTTGGTGCCAACGCCGTTGGTCCACTATGGCGCACTAAAAAGCAATACGGGCGCGGCAGTCGTCGTCACCGGGTCGCATAACCCGCCTTCGTATAACGGCTTGAAATTCGCGATCGGTCAACTGCCCTTCTCAGGTCAGGCCCTTGCATGTTTGCACGAACGCATCACGTGCGGTCGTTATTCGACCGGATCGGGAACCCGACAAGAACAGGATGCTATCAGCGGTTATGTCGACGAAGTAGCATCGCAGGTGGCACTTGCAAGGCCGTTGAAAGTGGTCGTCGACTGTGGCAATGGTGCAGCCGGCACCATTTCCAGACGCCTCTTTGAAGCGATCGGTTGTGAAGTACATGTTCTCTTTGAGGAAGTTGACAGCGCGTTTCCAAATCACCACCCGGATCCGGCGGTGCCGGATAACCTAACCGATCTATGCGAGGCAGTGGTCGCGACGCATGCGGACGCTGGCATTGCGTTCGATGGCGATGGTGACCGCGTTGGTGTCGTTACCGAATTAGGGGAGAACGTTTGGGCTGATCGGTTACTAGCTTTGTTCGCAAGAGATGTGCTAAGTCGCCGTGCGAATCAAACGGTTGTATTCGATGTGAAGTGTGGGAATACAGTTCGCAACACGATCCTTGAGCATGATGGCAGGCCGGTGCTATCGCCGACAGGACACACTAATATCAAGCAACGGGTGTGTTCTTATCAAGCTGTGCTGGGAGGCGAATTCAGCGGCCATTTCTGTTTTCCGGATCGATGGTACGCCATTGACGACGCGGCTTATGCCGGGACGCGTTTTCTCGAATTAGTCAGTAGGAGTGCCAAAGCGAGTGACTTGTTAAGATCGATTGAACAATTTCCCGCAACACCTGAAATCTTGATTTCCGTGGATGATGGGCAAAAGTTCGAAATCGTCTCACGCCTCGCCCGTTGCGCTTCGTTTAGTGGCGGCGAAGTTGATACCACAGACGGCATTCGCGTGGATTTCGACGATGGCTGGGGGCTCGTACGCGCATCAAACACGAGTCCTAAGTTAACGCTTCGATTTGAGGCGGAAACAGAACTTGCGCTCACGCGAATTCGAAGTTTGTTTAACCGCGAATTGACCCGCATTGAGCCTGAGCTAGCAGAACAGGTTCGGCGATGAAGCGCAACTATACGGCAACATTTCGCGTGCTTGAGGAAGCCCTACCTTACATTCGAAAATTTCAAGGCGCAACGATCGTCGTCAAGTATGGTGGTAATGCCATGGTTGACGACGAGCTAAAGCGTGCGTTCGCACGCGATATCGTGTTGCTGAAGTTGGTCGGGATGCATCCCGTTGTCGTTCACGGTGGTGGACCTCAGATCGGTGCGCTGTTGGATCAGCTGGAAATTCCAACCAAGTTCGTTGATGGGATGCGTGTAACCGATGCACGAACCATGGATGTCGTGCAAATGGTTTTGGGGGGTTTGCTCAATCCACAGATTGTTTCGATCATCAATGCACATGGCGGGCAGGCAATCGGGCTAACGGGTAAAGACGGTAATCTGATCGCGGCGAAGAAGATGCTGCTTGAGCGAGGTTCGTCAGAGTACAAACCGTCGGAGATTATTGATTTAGGGCATGTCGGCACGGTCGCTGCTGTTGATACCAAAGTGTTAGCCGCACTTGAGCAAAACGGGTTCATCCCGGTGATTGCACCCATTGGGGTCGGTCCTGACGGCGAGACCTACAACATTAATGCCGACTACGTTGCGAGTGCTGTTGCATCCCACCTCCAAGCGATTAAATTGATCGTGTTAACGAATACGCCGGGCTTGCTGGATAAGGAAGGTCATACCATCGCCACGATCACGCGTCAACAAGTCGATACGCTGATTAAAGACGGTGCGATTGATGGTGGTATGTTGCCGAAAACGGAGAGTGCATTGCAAGCTGTCGAGAACGGCGTGAGCGCTGCGCACATCATTGACGGTCGCGTACCGCATGCAACGTTGCTCGAAGTTTTTACCGATGGTGGGGTAGGCACTCTGATCACTTAACTTCCAGATATTCTCAGGGAATGCTGGAAAATATAGCTGCATATAAACTATTGGAATATCACAACATAGTAATGGGCTTGCGTTAAATCAAGATGGCTGAGATTTTCCGACAGGCCTCAATCAGGGCAAATTCAGTCGTAATCCCAAGATCTGGATTTAGCGGAAAATCTATTAGGCTCTTATGTAATCAAATGTTGATTTGAATTAACATGTTAGAATAAAGTTCAACTTACTGATTTTGCACATCATGAAGGACGAGGAGTTCAAGACTTGGCTCCAGGCTTGTCTCCAGATAGCCGACACCTTGACCAACGCGCAAAAGCAGCAGATGTTTAAGGCGCTCACAACGGATAAACGGCCGCTTTCCGAAGCTGCGCTTAACAGAGCGATTGAACACCTCTGCAAATTCGGTGACACAGATGTATTTCCTCATTTGCCTGAATTGAAAATTTTGTCCGACCTCCGACAAGACCCAGCGCTTATTAAGGTACTTAGGGAGCTCAATCTAGACGAGTATTTACCCGCTGGAGCCTTTGAGGCCTTGGGACCAAAGGGGCGATATAGTTTCAGAATCACACATCAGCTTAGTGCTTTGGACAATGTTTTGTTCCTCGCGGCGGTTGTGCAAATCGGGGATAAGATTGAGGCTTTGAGGCACTCTACTGATGGAATTGAGGCATTTTCGTATCGTTTTGATAAGGGTGGTAAAGATGGCCTGTTCTTGGATGGACACACTTATAAAGACTGGTTAAAAGTCCAACGAGATCACTTGGTCAATCATCTAAATGTAAAGTTTGTAATTGCGACAGATATTGCTGATTTCTACGCTCGTGTCAACTATCATCGCTTAGAGAATCTGCTTGATACAGCAGCACCGGAAAATGGCGCGGCGAAGTATATTAAGAAATTCATCAAGGTAATAAGAGCGAAAAAATCCTATGGCTTGCCAGTTGGAGGCGCTGCGGCAAGGATACTAGCAGAGCTAGTTCTGGTAAATACTGACAAAGCTCTAAAAGACAAGCAGATATCTGCAACTCGCTTCGTGGATGATTTCCGTATATTTGTTAAGAACGATCAGCATCCCTATGATGCCATAAGCTTTCTTGCACAACACCTTGCTGGGAACGAGGGTCTAAGCTTGAACTCGGCCAAAACAAGGGTTTTTTCCAGAGAAGACTTTTTGAGCCATGTTAAAGGTCAGATCAATCATGTGGCGGACCAAGCTCAAGGCCAGGCACTTGATATTTTGACGGCGAGCAGGTACGACGATGAACCGGACCCAGAGGACATTAAAGTGCTTCTTGACCTCAATTTGGTCGAACTTCTGAAGGAGGAAGTCTCAAAAAATGATCTCGACATTGGTGGCATTAAGGTTATATTCCGAGCGTTGAGAATTGCAAAACCTGTTGAAGCAATTGATTATGTTATAGAGAATTTTTCTAAGCTGATCTTCTTTGCAAAAGAATTAGTGCTTTTGATGGAGGAGTTAAAGAAAGAGAATCCAGATTGTTTTACTGGTCTTACACAAAACGTGATTTCTGCCATTCTAAAACCTCCTGCATCCAGTGTGCCAGTGATCAGAATCTGGCTTCTAGAGTTGTTTGTTCGCGATGTTGTTCCTCTGCGAATAAAAGATTTGGAGCAACTGTCTAACTTATCTTTTATTCTAGATAAGAGGCAGCTTAATATAATTCGCGGTCGCCTTGAGCATCAAAATTATTTTAGTGACAACAAGGACGGAGCCTGTGCGGAGCTACCACGGTTCGAGCTATTCTCGTTTGTTATTGGAGCTAAGTGTTTGCCAAAAGATGAGTTCAAAAGTTGGCATGATTTATTGATGCAGCAATTGAATTCACCGTTCGAGAAGCTTTTTCTAAAATGGTTGTTGTCATCGGACAGGTGACTTGTCCCGTTGACGGGTTCAGTTTCAATGTTAGTGCATTGACGATTTCTCTGCTATACTGGCCTTCCGGCGGAGTGTAGAAGAGCCGGAAGGCCGGCATGGTGTAATGATCGTTTCTGGGGCCGGGGGATGGTATCCCAAGCTGCTGTACGGGTGCGCTGCGTTGTGGTGACGCAGCGCAGGATTCCATGAGAACTTGGAACTTGGGTCTCTTTCGGAGTGTAGAAGATCTCTCCGTTGAGGAACTCGTCGCGTAGCCGTGCGTTGAAGCTCTTGATGTATCCGTTCTTCCAGAGCGGTCCCTGCTCAATGAAGGCGGTGCGGAGGGCGGGCACCGACTGTAGCGATCTATTGCCGCACGGCATAGGCAACAAACTTCGGATCGTTATCGGAGCAGACCTAGGCCGGAACGCCGCGCAAGGTGAACAGATCAGTGAGCGTGTGGCTGTGCCAAATGCTCGGAAGCGTAAGCGAAAAGAAACCAAAAGACATTCAATCGGAGCGTATTGAAGCATAATCGGTCGGTATTACAAGCGTCGGATTGAGCAGAAAAGCTATTGATATAAGCAGGCTAGCGCAGTGAAGCGAATCTATGGTGCGATATAAAAATCTAGGCTCTTATGTAATCAGATGTTGATTTGGGCTAACATATGACTAAAATCATGTTTAACTTATTGATTTTGCGCACATAAAGAAAAATCAATCAAGACTTGGTTACCCCAAATTGCTGTGTTGACCGCGCTCAGAAGCGGCGTTGCTTGCGTCTCGGACATGCATACACTGCGGTAGCAAGGGGTGATGCGGCATGGGAGAGTGCTGGTTTGGTGCGGTTCCGTTGCCGCGCTGAACACTGTGTCAAGACCTTCAAGGCGTTGACTGGCACGCTGCTGGTGCGGCTGCGCTTCAGGTCAACCTGGATGGTTTATCAGGCGTGCATGCAAAATCGGATGACGCTGCATCAGTCGGCCGCGGCGTGTGGGACCAGTTACCGCACCGCGTTTCGCTGGCCACACTGGTTCCTGGCCAACGCACACACGCCGATGGCCCTGCAGGATTTTGAGAGATGCCCTTGAAATGGACGAAACCTATTCCCGGAGAGTTGCAAAGGCCGTCGCAGTTTGCGGTAGCGCCGTAAGCCACGGAAGCGGGGCGGTGGTCGCGAGATTCCACGCGCGCGGCGCGGCGGGGCTAGGCCATCAACCGGTACTGACAGCCTTGTGGGCGCAACGTACGCCCAGCAGGTGTCAATACCACGGCCACGACGCTTCAAGAGACCGTCGCAACCTGGATATCCATGGACGCGGTGATGGTCAGTGACGCCTGTCCCAGCTATCGCACCGCTACGCGCGAGGCGGCGCGCCATCACCAGGTGATCAATCGCCACCGCGGCGTGTCGACCAAATACCTTGACAACTACATGCGGTGGCTACAGCTACACGATTTCCATCCCGACCAAACCACCGAAACGAACTTCATTGTCGAGTATATCGGGTCGGACAAGATACACATATAACAACATAAAAGCCAAAATCTAACTCACCGGATTGCGTCAAGAGGCCATCGTGCGCGACATCCGATCTGGAGATCGGTTCTTATCCCTCGCGTGAGATACTCATGCCCAGTGAATGCAATCATCGCACCGTTATCGGTGCAAAGTGACAACGACGGGTAGTACACTTCGGCCGCGAGCGTTTGCATCTGCTCGCGTAGCCTTTGATTAGCGGCGACGCCGCCAGCTAACGTTAATTGATCAATACTGTGCGTTTGCATGGCGCGGCGGCACTTGATAAACAAAGTGTCGACAATCGCCTCTTCGAATGCCAATGCAATATTCGCCCGATCTTGACCGGTTAGCTCGCCGAGAGCTTGAATGCGAGTTTGAACGGCAGTCTTCAGCCCGCTGAAACTGAAATCCAAGCCTGGTTTATCGGTCATGGGTCGCGGCAGAGTAAGAACCCCTGACTGTCCTTCTTGGGCTAAGCGTTCGATTTCAGGGCCGCCCGGATAGCCTAAGCCGAGCATTTTGGCGGTTTTGTCGAAGGCTTCGCCTGCGGCGTCGTCAAGTGACTCGCCCAACACCTCGTAATCGCCGATCGCCGACGCTTTGACCAGCATCGTATGCCCTCCCGATACCAATAACGCGATGAAAGGCCATTTGGGTTTGTCCGGTTCTAGAAGCGTTGCTAGCAGATGGGCTTCCATGTGGTGGACGGCAATGGCCGGTATGTCCGACGCCCATGCGAGAGCTCGACCAAGTGTCGCACCAACCATGAGCGCGGGTGTCAACCCGGGTCCAGCCGTGTACGCGATACCGCCCAAATCGTCTTGCGTCAGTTCGCATTCAGCGAGCGTTTGATGGATGAGGGGTAACGTTTTCTGGATGTGATCGCGTGACGCCAACTCAGGTACAACCCCACCGTAGGTCGCGTGTAAATCCACTTGGCTGTAGATGTTTTGCGCGATGACGCCCTGGTTCGACTCGTAAACCGCGATGCCAGTTTCATCGCACGAAGTTTCGATGCCTAGAACGCGCACAGAAGACTCTACAAATGTTTAGAAACGGTCAATTATCGGCGTAGCGCGATCGTATCGACTGCGATTTACTTCGTAAAATCCTGCCTGCATACGCGCATCGTATAGGAGTAGCTCGATGGGACCGTTAGCAGGTTTTCGCGTGCTTGAGTTGGCTGGCATCGGCCCAGGTCCGTTCTGTGGCATGATGCTTTCAGATATGGGAGCTGAGGTTATTCGAGTTGATCGCATCGTTGCTAACCCGCGCCAGCCTCGCGATGTGATGCAACGCAATCGTAAATCCATTGCGGTCGATTTAAAGCAAGTAGCTGGCGCTGAAGTAGTCTTGAAACTGTGCGAGGGCGCGGATGCTATTTTTGAGGGGTTTCGACCCGGTGTGACTGAACGTCTTGGCGTTGGACCGCAAGATTGTTTGGCTCGTAACCCGAAGATTGTGTATGGTCGCATGACCGGTTGGGGACAGGAAGGGCCGCTTGCTCAGGCTGCCGGCCACGACATTAACTACATTGGGCTTGCTGGTGCGTTGCATGCGATCGGTGAGCCAGGTGGTAAACCGGTTCCGCCTCTGAATTTGATTGGCGATTTCGGCGGTGGTGGGATGTTGCTAGCATTCGGCTTGGTGTGTGCCATGCTTGAAGCGCAGAAATCAGGTAAAGGCCAAGTTGTTGATGCCGCGATGGTCGACGGTGCCGCGAGCCTTATGGCCTCTTTCTTCGGTATGCGCGATCATGGTTTCTCGGCCGAGCGCGGTAGTAACCTGCTTGATGGCGGCGCGCACTTCTACGGTACTTACGAAACCAGCGATGGGAAGTATGTCTGCGTGGGTTCGATTGAACCGCAGTTTTATCGACTGCTCGTTGAGCATGCCGGCCTGAATGAGCAGGATTTTCAAGCGCAGATGGACCGCGACGGGTGGGCCGATAAACGGGCCGCGCTTGCAGCGCTTTTCAAGATGAAAACAAGAGATGAATGGTGCGCGATCATGGAGGGGACGGATATCTGCTTTGCCCCGGTGCTTTCGATATGGGAAGCCCCCGATCACCCCCACAATCGGGCCCGCGAATCGTTCATTGACGTAGGTGGCGTGACGCAACCGGCGCCTGCCCCGCGGTTCAGTCGCACCGAGGCGCAGGTCTCACATGCCGCTCGGGTGCCTGGGCAGGATACGAAGCGCGTCCTTCTTGACGGCGGTTTCAGCGAGGAGGATATCTCCTCTTTGATGGGCGACGCAGTTGTAGCCTAGTGCATCGTCATGCCGACGTACGAAGAAGACTATCGCCTATCTATTGAGGATCCCGCTGCGTTCTGGGCGCGTCGGCAAGGTGAAATTGATTGGTTTAAACCGCCCCAGACGATTCTAAGTCAGGATGCCAATGGCAGTTGGCGCTGGTTTGCCGGCGGCACTCTAAACAGTTGCTGGCTGGCAGTAGACCGTCACATTAGCGCAGGTCGTGGTGATGCCTTGGCATTGATTTACGACTCGCCATCTACGAACTCTGTAACGACTTACACGTTTGACGAGCTTTGTGCCCGTGTCAGGAAGGTTGCTGGAGGTATGCGCCAGCTAGGTGTAGGCAAAGGCGATCGGGTGGTGATTTATCTGCCGATGATCCCGGAAGCGGTGATCGCCATGCTTGCTTGCGCCCGTTTAGGGGCAATTCACTCGGTTGTATTCGGCGGATTCGCGTCCAAAGAATTGGCGATGCGTATTGATGATGCTGAACCGAAGTTGCTGTTAACAGCGTCTTGCGGGCTTGAGTTCGATAAAACGATTCCCTATAAACCCTTGGTCGACGACGCCTTAGCGCTTGCAAATCATGCGGTCGAACGCGTAGTCGTTAAGCAACGCACGCAATGCGAAGCCGCGCTCCTCAACGGGCGTGATCTTGATTGGGACGAATGGGAAGCGGTTGCACTTGACGCGGAGGTCGTCGAGGTCTCGGCGTGGGATCCGCTCTACATTCTGTACACGTCAGGTACGACTGGACGGCCAAAAGGCGTGGTTCGAGACAACGGCGGACATGCCGTGGCGCTCACTGCTAGCATGAGCGCGATTTACGGTGTCAATCACGGGGATGTGTTTTGGGCCGCCTCGGATGTCGGTTGGGTGGTAGGTCATTCATACATCGTGTACGGACCTTTATTCAAGGGCTGTACGACGATATTGTTTGAAGGCAAGCCGGTTCGAACGCCGGATGCTGGAACGTTTTGGCGAGTGATTGCCGAACATCAGGTCAAGACATTCTTCGTGGCTCCGACGGCGTTTCGGGCGATTAGGAAGGAGGATCCTGATTGCGAGCTGCTTCGACGCTACGACATTTCATCGCTTGAGTACCTGTTCGTGGCGGGCGAACGTTGTGATCCTCCTACCTGGCATTGGTTGGACAATCATCTCAATGTCCCGGTGATCGATCATTGGTGGCAGACGGAAACAGGTTGGTCAATCTGTGCCAATATGGCAGGGTATGGTCTGAAACCTATGAAGCCAGGCTCGGTCTCCTTACCGGTGCCTGGGTACGATGTCCGCATTCTCACGGACCAAGGCGACGAAGCATCGTGGAATGAACATGGCCACGTCGTCGTGGCGTCACCGTTGCCGCCGGGTTCGTTACCGACCATATGGCGGGACCACGACCGATACAAGGCATCGTATTGGTCTGCTTTCGAAGGTTACTACGCAACAGGTGATAGCGGTTATCGGGATGAGGACGGTTATGTGTACATCATGAGTCGAACCGATGATGTCATGAATGTTGCGGGTCATCGCCTTTCAACCGGGCAGCTCGAAGAAGCAGTTGCAGCGCATCCCGCAGTCGCTGAATGCGCGGTGATTGGCATTCGTGATGCTGAGAAAGGTCAAATACCGATTGGTTTGATACTTTTGAAAGACGGTCTCAACCTCTCGCCCGAGTCTTTGCAAAAGGAGTTGGTGCAACTGGTGCGAGAAACCGTGGGACCTTTCGCGAACTTTAAGCGTAGTGTGATCGTCAAGCGTCTGCCAAAAACACGCTCAGGAAAAATCTTGCGACAGACGATGCGCAAGATGGTAGACGGTGATGAATTCACTACCCCGTCGACAATTGACGACCCTGGCGTGCTTGATGAACTCCGCATCACGTTAACCCATGCAGGCATGATGGAATCGACATAGTGAATCAATTGCACGTCAAGGTAGAACATCACGGGTTCGTTGCAACCATTGCATTGACTAACCCGCCCCGACACACGATCAACGCGGCTGGTTCCGAAGAATTGTTAGTCGCTCTGGAAGGATTGAGATCCGATGTACGCGTGGTCGTGCTTACAGGCGGATCGGACGACATATTCGTGCGACATTACGAGGTTGATGAATTGGCGACTACTGCGGAACGTCAGGTTCGCGCTACCCCAAGCAAACCGATCTCAGTACAAAAGACCACGGCCCAATCCAAGCGTCCAAGGGGTTTACGAGGTGTGATGGACCACCTCGAATCAATGGACGCGGTAACGGTTGCCGGAATCAACGGCATGGCGTTAGGTGGCGGCTTAGAACTTGCATTGGCCTGTGATTTTCGTCTTGCCCGCGCTGGAGACTTCAGGCTTGGGTTGCCCGAGACTGGCGTTGGCATCTTGCCGGGCGGAGGCGGCACTCAACGCTTCGCGCGCTTACTCGGCCCTGCCAAGGCGCTTGATTTGATATTGCACGGTACGGTGTTTACGCCAGCAGTGGCACTTGAACTTGGTGTGGTAAGTCGCGTACTGTCGGCGGATTTAGCGACGTTTCGTCGCGAAGTGGCAGAATTTGCCGAGAATTTGGCGAAACGTGCGCCGCGAGCTCTGGCAAATGCGAAGCGAGCGATCCGAGAAGGCATTAATTTGTCGTTACAGGAAGGATTGCGACGCGAGGCGGAGTTGTTCAGCGAATTAATGCGCACGGAAGACGCTGCAAAAGCCCTTCGCGCGGCATTCGACGGAAAACCGCTGCCGGTATTTCAAGGACGTTGATGCCGTTTACTTTAATCAAGCGACACGGGATGCGCTAACTTATGGCCTTGCCTACTACCACTTTGAGGGCCCGGCGAAGGTTCGCGCTATGCATTACCGGATGCTTGGCAGTTGCATGCGTAGGACTTTCTGACGCATACGACTATCCGTTGGACAACGGTACCGCGATCAATTTTGACGAGGCGGTCGGTCAGTGGGTGATTATTGCGTACTGGGCTATCTGGTGTAGTCCGTGTCACGACGAAACCCGTATTCTTAATACGATTCACCGTCAGCGCGAACAGTACAACGTCATTGTGTTAGGCATGAATTTTGACGGCTTACAAGGTGCGCAATTGGCAGCGCAGAAAGAGCAGTTTGATGCCAAGTATCCAGATCTATTAACCGACCCGCGCGAGATTTGGGGGGAGCCGAGGCCGGGATTTATTCCACATACTCTAATAATCAATCCCGAAGGTCATTTGCAGACAGTGATCAGGGGCTCCACCACTCGAGCAGCACTACTCAAGGCTATATCGCAATAAAGTGAGTCAAGCAACCCAGGTGAGAAGCAACGTGCAACTCGACGACCAAGAGGTTCAGCGGGCGCGCCAGCAGTTGTTAGACGACGGCTACTGCCTGGTCAACGGTTGCATGCCGGACGGCGCGATTGATCGTTTGCGGCGTTGGTCGGACGCCTGGCTTGAACGGACGGAACATCCACCTCAGTGGAAATTTCAGGGTTCCGACATCAAAATCAGCGGGATCCGCCATCGCTCAAGGCGCATGCCTGACTTACCTCAGGACGAAGTAGTCGATGACTTAATCGACCATCCTGCAGCTATCATGGATGCGTTGTCAATCAGTGATCTGAAATCCGGTGGTGTGTTTCAGATCATTTCGAAGCCGCCGAGTGCACCTCCGTTGTATTGGCATCAAGATTGGGCAAGGTGGGATGATCCGATGAGTTTATCGCCTTGGCCGCAACAGGTTTTTTTAAACTGGTATTTGACTGACACAAGTGTGGAGAACGGTTGTCTTCGCGTGATTCCTGGCAGCCACCTAAAAAGACTGGAGTTGCACGATCATTTAGTACAAGCGCATGAAGGTGGCGGCTATGACATTCAAGAGACGAATGAGTGGATGTTTTTCGATCATGCGGAGGCTAGGGATGTGCCGGTCAAAACAGGTCAACTTCTGATCGGCGATGCGCGTCTTTTGCATAGCACGCATGCTAATCAATCAAGGTCTAGGCGTACTGTGTTATTAGGGTGGTATTACCGCAAATCCAATGAGGTACCGGAGGATTGGCAAGGCTCCGTCCCGCCAGAAATTTTGACGCGCGACCCTGAGTTCCCCATGCGTTGGAATCGTCGGCCCGGTATCTATTTAAGAACCTAACTTACCATGGGGCTATGGCAATGAGGCTGATGCGTAGTATGCTTTTTCAATGTATGAGTATTTGGCTTGTTTGAACGCTATGCTTTGGAGATTGCCATGATGTGGATCATATAAGGTGAACGTTACAGGGCGTAAGGGTCGGTGATGTTTTGCGGTCATTGCTCTCAACATGCCAAGCGGTTGCACGAACCTAAAATACTTATTGAGCTAGTTGCGCGTCCATGATTGAAAGCAACTTCGTTTTTCTTGATTGATCTGAGTTAGTGCCGGCAACATGAGATGGCCGAGTCTGTAGAAGCTGAAGTTTCCCAGCCATTCACGATCCTGGTTGTTGATGACGAACCTGATCTAGAAGCGCTCGTTCGACAGCGTATGCGTCGCGAAATTCGACGTGGGCTCTATCACTTCGAATTTGCTGGTAATGGCGAAGAAGCGCTTGACCTTCTACGAAGCAACGGCAGTATTGATATGGTTCTTACTGATATCAATATGCCGCGCATGGACGGTTTAGAGTTGCTTTCGCACATGGAAACGCTCAGACAAGACTTGCACTCGGTTGTCGTATCAGCCTATGGCGACATGAAAAACATCCGTCAGGCCATGAATCTGGGCGCGTTTGATTTCGTTGTGAAACCGGTGGATTTCAACGATTTACGTGTCACCATCGACCGTACGCTTAAAAATCTTATGTCATGGCGTGAGGCGGTAGATGCCCGCAATCGCCTGGTCTCCATAGAGAATGAGCTAGGTGTTGCCAAATCAATGCAGCAGAGCATCCTCCCCACAAGTTTTATTAATGAGCCATCGCATCGTTTGTACGCTAACATGGTTGCGGCCCGCGAAATTGGGGGCGACTTTTACGATTTCTACAAGTTGGATGATGGGCGCATTGGGTTAGCTATTGCCGATGTATCAGGTAAGGGAGTGCCGGCAGCGCTCTTCATGATGGTCAGCCGGACTCTATTGAAGAGTGCGGCAGCGGAACGATCGGATCCTGCCGAGGTCGTTCGCATCGTAAACAATATTTTGTGCGCAGACAATGATTCAATGATGTTCGTTACGATGATTTACGCCATCTATGATCCGAACTCGAAGGTACTCAGCTACTGTAATGGCGGGCATAATCCGATGATGATCGTACACCGTGATGGTCGAAACTCAGTAGTTGATCCCCATGATGGCGTTGCACTAGGGATTGCCAGCGATTACAACTACACGAGTCACAGCATGGAACTCCAAGATGGGGATACATTGGTGTTCTATACCGATGGTGTGAATGAAGCGGAAGATAAAGACGAAACGCTATTTGGTATGGAACGTTTCGGCGAGGTATTCGCGCATGGTGGCTTTAGCGATGCGAAGGCTGCGACCAAGGCGATATTCGACAGTGTCCATGCGTTCGTTGGCGACTTTCCGCAGTCGGACGACATTACCTGTTTGACTTTGTGCATCGGTTCGCCCGAATAGCGAACCTGTTGTTTTTAGGCCAGGTTTGTTTAACCTTGAGATTTTGCGCGAAGCCAAGTATGGTATCTGGATAGTCGATCCTCGCGATCAAGCAAATTTAATTAGTCGGATAGGAGATCTATCACATGAAACCAGTCTGCCTCGTCATAGGCGCCGGCGCAGGTATCGGCGGCACCGTAGGAAAACGCTTCGCCCGCGAAGGTTTTCATGCGGTGTTGTGTCGCCGCAGCGACAAAGCAGGCCTTCAAACACTTGTAAGCGATATTGAGAGTAACGGCGGTAGTGCAAGTGGCCATCTCATAAATGCTGTTGACGAAAATGTGATTGAAGAGCGCGTGAAGGCCATTGAATCGGCTGTTGGTCCCATTGAAGTGGCGGTATACAACCTTGGAGCACAGATTGGCAACCGAGCATTAGGCGATACGAGTCTAAAGGCGTTTGAGATGGGTTGGCGTCTCGCGACGTTTGGGTTGTTTCGATTAGCCCAAGCTATAACGCCTTACATGGCCGAACGTCAACGTGGCACGATCATCGTCACTTCGGCGACCGCAGCGATGCGAGGGAACGCTGGTCAGCATTCGCATGCGGCTGCGATGGGTGCTCGGCGTATGTTGTGTCAGTCCCTCAATGCTGAATTCTCGCCGAAAGGAATTCATGTGGCGCACGTGGTGGTGGATGGAGCGGTTGATGCCCCGGATACGCTCGGTAAGATGCTTGGGCCCGACCGCTATCGCGCATTACGAGAAACCCGCGGTGCGACCGATGGGCTCATGCTACCTGAAAAGATCGCCGATGCATACTGGTATCTCGCCAACCAGCACCGTTCCGTATGGACGCATGAATTGGACTTACGGTCGTGGTCGGACTTACCTTGGTGGAACCACTGATCGGCAGGAATTCGTAGGTTAGTAAAGGCGTAAGGTTCAGGTACAGCGTCGTTTAAAAGCGCGTTGGATCCTGGATTAACTCGCTGATCTTGCGAACCGTTTAGTTAGCTAACGGCCCACCTCACCTCATCTTCGCAGCGTTTGTGAGTGTTCGGGCAATGACGAGTTTGGTCTTCGTATAAGTCAATCTCGGCAGTGCCGCGAGATCATAGTAAGAATAGTGAATCGCGTACTCGAATACGCGTCGTTAGTATGGACTAACTGTTGGTCACCTTGGCAATCGCGTCGCCGCGACTTGTGCAGACATCAAGAATACGATCAAATCCGGCGATCTGAAAGATTTCATTGATAGTTGGCCGCAGGCTGCAAAGCGCTAAGTTCGCCTTCCGTGTCTGTAGACGCTTGGCAGTCATTAAGATGCTGCGTAAGCCAGCACTGCTCATGTATGACAAACCTGCCAAATCCAAGACGACAGCTTTGCAGGTTTCTTCAATTAATTCATCAAGCGAGCTATCAAAGCTCTGCGCGTTGGTCCCATCCACGCGACCGGAGACAGATACAACTAACGCATCGCCTTCGCGAGCGCTCTCTAAGTCAAATCCTTGTGAAATACGCTATTACTCCGATCTAGTGCAATACAAGCGGGTGCGGAAAATCTAGACGAACTGATCAAGAAATGCGGTGAGTTGTTTTTTAGGCACAACGCCGATTTTCGCAGCTTCCATCTGCCCAGATTTGAACAGCATTAACGTGGGAATACCGCGAACGCCGTACTTTGGCGGTGTTTCAGTATTTTCGTCAATGTCCATTTTGTAAATCTTCAACCGATCGCCGTACTCGTCAGCGATCTCGTCGAGAATCGGTGCGATCATTTTGCATGGCCCACACCACTCAGCCCAATAGTCGACCAATACGGGACTTTCCGACTTCAAGATTTCTTCATCCCATGTCTCGTCGGTAACGTGCTGTATTTTGTCGTGCATTGGATGCGGCTCGGTTCGTTGAACAACTATTTTAACATCTATCTTATTGTATGACAGCTGGCCTACATCGAAATCGTTCGGAGGAAGGGTTTGTTGGCGGGGATTGCAATGGCGCTTCGATATCAAGCATGATCTTGAAATAAGAGGCTAATTCTTGAGTTCCGATTGGTTTCGATTATTCACTGAGTTAACGATTGCGTAAAGGAAGAGGCCGATCAGAATCATGCCGATGGCGGCGATGCCTTCCCACATACGCGCAGACGCGGCATAGATGATCGTCCCGCCTGTCACGATAAGAAAAATCCATGGCGGTAGTGGGTAGAACGGGATTCGGTACGACTTCGGTTTACCGTAGGTGTGGCGTCGCCAGAGTGCGGCACACACCGTGGCGAACGAGCTCACACCGAGTAATAAGCCAGCCAATACCAGGATTTCATTGAAGGTGCCGGTTAGGACAAAGAGGAGGGCGAGAATGGATTGAGATGCCACCGCTGCACCTGGGACGCCTTTCGCATTAGTTCTGGCTAACCATTTGAGCACGGGGTAGTCTTTCCCTAGTCGCGCCAGCACGCGTGGTCCAGCGAGAATCATCGAGCTAAGCGTTGAGATCAGAATGATGGCAAGCATCAGTGACATGATTTGAGCGCCCAGTGTGCCAAAGGCATGGGATGCCACAACAAAGCCAATCTCGATTTGGCCTTTCATCGCGCTGACCGGTGCGACGAGTAAGAACGTGGCGTTAAGCAGCAGATAAAGAATCAATACGGTGCCGGTGCCAACCATCAGCGCACGATTTACTGTATGCGCGCCCCGGTCGAGTTCTTCGGTCACGTAGGTCGTCGAATTCCAACCCGCATAGGCATAGTTCACGTAGATCAACGACACGGCGAAACCGCTACTGCTAATCAAATCCAGATCGGAATGGTGTGGTAGAAAGGAAATATCTTGCGGTGCATCAACGAAGAGCAATGCCACACAGCAAAATCCAAGCAGTAGGATGATTTTGACGACGGTAAAGATGGTTTGAAGCCGCCACTCGAACGATGACTGTACGCGTGTAACGCGGTGACCATAAGGATGAGGCCGATTGCTGCAAGTTTTGGATCAATGCTGGGAATTGCCGCGGCCAGATAGGCCCCGAACGTTATGGCAACGAGTGCAGTAGGCGCGGAGAATCCCACCGTAAAGGAAAGCCAGCCCGCGACAAAGCCTACGGCTGGATGAAAGGTCTCGCGTAGAAAGGTGTATTCGCCACCGGAGCGCGGGATCGCTGTTGCGAGTTCGCAGTAGGCGGTCGCACCGCAGAACGCGCATAGCCCACCTAGTATCCAAAGTAGCATGAGCGTAAAGACGGATTCGAATTCGGCGAGCTGAAAACCGAGACTTGTGAACACGCCCGTTCCGACCATACCACCCACGACGATGGAAAACGCTGTCGCTGTGCCGAATTGATGTTTCACTTGCATCTTTTGTCCGATTTGGTTCATGCATAGTACGGGTAGTCGCCATACGTTCAAGAAGCCATTCGCTCTTATACTTCCTTGCGCGGATTTCTCCGCGAGGCATGACAAAGGGACTTGACATTGCCTTTCCTGCGTATAGATGGCGAGTTGTACGCCGATGAGGTCGCATTAAGCGAGATTGCCGCGCAGGTGGGCACTCCTTGTTATGTCTACAACTGGCAAGATGTAGCTACAAGCTATCGCGAATTGGAGCGGGCGGTCAGTACCGCAAATGTCCGTATTCGATATGCTGTTAAAGCGAACTCGAATATCGCGATGTTACGACGGATGGCGTATCTTGGCGCGGGTTTTGATATTGTTTCAGGCGGCGAGCTCGAGCGCATCATACGGGCGGGTGGAGATCCAGCTGCCACGGTTTTTTCGGGTGTCGGCAAGACGCAGCAGGAGATCAGCTTTGCCTTGAAAGTAGGCATCGGTTGTTTCAATGTTGAGAGCTTCCCTGAAATGTACCGTATAGCCGACATGGCAGCACATCTTGGTCTTCGGGCTCCTGTCGCTATTCGGGTTAATCCCGACATCAATGTTGCGACGCACCCATATATTGCCACGGGTATGCGCGAGAATAAATTCGGGTTACCTGAAAGCGAAGCGTTTGCGTTAGCGGTCGAGGTGGTTAAAGATCTGCCCAGTCTTCAATTTATGGGTCTCGCGTGTCACATCGGTTCTCAGCTCACGGAGCTTGCGCCGTATGCTGCATCGCTTGATGCGATGCTTGCGTTACGCGAACGCTTGCGGGAAAAGCGTATTGAATGCGCAACGCTTGATATTGGCGGCGGTTTCGGAATTCGCTATGCCGATGAGGAACCTTTATCCTTTGATGCGCTTGGATCGCTATTCGCAGAACGATCATTGCAGGATATCGCGATCGAAGTAGAACCAGGACGGAGTTTGGTCGGTCCGGCAGGCGTGCTGCTTACCCGTGTGGAATACTTAAAACCGGCTGCATCGGAAGGCTATCAGGATTTCTGTGTCGTCGATGCAGCGATGAACGATTTCATTCGGCCATCCTTGTATGGGGCGATTCACCGAGTTGAAAAAGCGATAACGAGCGACGGCGACAGGCGGGACTGGAACATCGTTGGTCCGATCTGCGAGACGGGTGATTTTCTCGCGATGGCGCGCTCTTTGGAGCTGCAAGAGAAGGACCTGTTAGTTATTCGGGACGCTGGCGCATATGGGTTTGTCATGAGTTCAAACTATAACTCGCGACCGCGCCCCGCGGAAGTCATGGTGGATGGCGATACATGGTGTGTGGCACGCCGGCGGGAAACGCTATCCGATGTATTGGAGTTAGAACTCACGTGACAATACAACGTGTGCTGCATTTCACGAAAATGCATGCATTGAGCAACGACTTTATGGTTGTTGACGGCCACCTATGGCGTCAATTCAATCTGGATGAAGCTTGGATCCGTGCCATGGGCGATCGACATCAAGGTGTAGGTTTTGATCAATTGTTGGTTCTGGAAGTCGCTGACGACGATAGTGTCGATTTCAATTTAGCGATCTACAACCGAGACGGCCGCCCAGCTGAACAGTGCGGGAACGGCACCTTATGTGTCGCGTTTTTCGCCATGTCGATTGGGTTGGTGCGGACGGAATTAGAAGCGTTGTCGCGCAGATCTCGAACCATGTCGTTCAGAACGTTGGGCGGCACGATTGCGGCGACGGTATTAGAGGCGACTAGCAGTGCTGAAGCGACTGTTCGGGCAGAACTTGGCGTGCCGTCCATTGAACCTGCATGTGTACCGTTTTGCACGGACCAACCCGCCCTGACCTATGAACTTGAGTTAGGAGCGGATTACCCCAAGGTCCAGATCATTCCGGTTAGCATGGGTAATCCACATGGCGTTGTCTTCATGGAGAGCTCGTTCGGCGAGAAGTTTGAGCAGGTCGCGCAAGCGATACAAAACCATGAGCGTTTCCCAGCTTCAGTCAATGTGGAGTTTGTTGAGGTAATTGATCGCCAGTCTATGCGGCTCCGGGTATTCGAGCGTGGTGTAGGAGAAACGATGGCTTGCGGTACGGGCGCTTGTGCCGCGGTGACCGCAGCGCGCCTTGTTGGTCGTATTGATGAATGTGTACAAGTGTTTCAGGCAGGAGGGTCCGCTGAGGTTTCGTGGTGCGGTCCGGATGAGCCCATTACGTTGACCGCGGTGGCATCAAGGGTATTCGAAGGAGAGCTTGATATTGGCTAAACGCCTGCCCAATGTGGTGTCACTACCGAACATACGACTACCGGCATTGCGCGAAGAAATCACGGAGCTCCGCGAACGGCTACATCACCTTACCGATCTGTTTATCGCAAACGATCGAAGTTTCGAGATTGTTGCCGATATCGCATTAGCGTTACAGGCTTGCAATTCGATAGATCAACTTGATCGCGCGGTAGGCATCAACATGACCGAACAGTCTGCCGATCACGCGCGCTTCTATATCGCTTGTTCTGATGTCGCTGAAATTGATGCGGAACACATATTTGCTTTGGAGACACTCGAGCATGCAGACCGTCAAGCGCTTGAGAGCTTCACGGCGACAAGTTGCGAAGCATGTCGATCGGCTACCTATAAGGCGTTATTGAATGTTGAGGTCCAAGATCCAGCTTCGATCGCGCGAATTCCGGTAACGTACAAGAATTTACATGGTATCTTGGTCATCGGTGCGGAAGACCCGGATTTTTTCGCTAACGATGTTGGCACGCTGTACCTGGACTTTATTGGCGCAACGCTGGCGCGAACTGCCCATCGCATTCTGTCCGAGTTGCGGTAATGCAACAGCGAGCTGCTAGCGTGAAACTGGTCACATTGCCAGAAGCGGGGAAAGCGTTTCTTGCTTATCTAAAAATTGAGAAGTCATATTCAGATGCTACGCTTAAAGCGTACGAGCGTGATTTGCGCTCGTTTGCGATGGTCCAACCGGACCTTTTGAGCACCGAACCGAACGACATCAAGCGGTTTATCGCAAGCTTAAATCGCGAAGGCCTTGCAGCAAGCTCGATTAGCCGCGTGCTCTCTTGTCTGCGCTCTTTCTTTCGCTACGCATTACGCGAAGGTTGGTGCGCGAAAAACCCCGCTGCAGTAGTTCGCAATCCAAAGGGCAAGACACGATTGCCAAAGGTATTGAACGTTGACCAGCTGAACCGTGCACTAGACTCGGAAGCGCGCTCGGATCTTGAAAAACGCGACTTGGCGATGTACGAGTTGATGTACTCTGCAGGACTGCGCTTAGCCGAGCTTGTGGCGATTGACATAAAGGATCTTGATCTGCACGAAAAGTGTGTGCACGTAGTTGGTAAAGGAAACAAAGAGCGTATCGCGCCCGTTGGGAAGGCAGCTATCGTCGCAATCCAGTCGTGGTTGAGCGTGCGTGGTACATTTTCACCTGGCGACCCGCTATTCACGACGACGCATGGTCGGCGTTTATCGCCTAGATCGGTCCAGATCAGGTTAAAGGCGTTCGGTGTCAAACACTTCGGGTCGAGTGGCTTGCATCCACACATGCTGCGCCATAGTTTCGCTACTCACATGCTGGAAAGTAGCGGCGATCTACGAGCGGTGCAAGAACTGCTCGGCCACGAAAACATTAGCACGACTCAGATATACACGCACTTGGACGCCGGGTATCTCGCGCGAGTCTATGCGCGTGCGCACCCTCGGGCGAAACGGCAGTCGTGAGAATCGAGCTTATTACATTTGATCTCGACAACACGCTGTGGGAATCGCATAGTGTTCTTCGACGTGCGACGCAAAAAACCAATGCGTGGATTCGAGAACGCGTCCCGAACTACAGCGATTTGGGCGCGGAACAACTACAGGCACTGCATATCGCCGTGCAACGTGAGCGCACGGACATCTCTCATGATGTGAGCGCTTTTCGAATCGCGTTTATGGAACGGTGCTTCTTGGCAGTTGGCATGGCCAAAGAGAATGCCCGTCGTTTATCGCAAGAAGCATTTCATGTCTTCATATATTGGCGTTGTCAAGTCGAGCCCTATCCTGATGGAGAAAAATTGCTCGCGGCGTTGAGCTCTCGTTACAAACTCGCGTCTCTAACGAACGGCAACGCGGATGTGACGCAGACTTCTATCTCTCGATATTTCACGTTTTGCATTGATGCGGCTTCTGCCGGCGCGGCCAAGCCGTCGAAAAAAATATTTCAACAGGCATTAGCGCTGGGCAAAGTATCCGACCCTTCGCGCGCCATACACATTGGCGATAGCCTGCAAGACGACGTGATTGGCGCATCTGAGGCTGGGATGAAATCCGTTTGGCTAAACCATGCCGGTGAATTGACGGAGACTCTTGCAACGGCGGTTGTACATTCGTTAGGTGACGTTGAGGCTGCAGTAGGACGCATTGAAGCCGCTGGCTAGATTTTTTGCCATGGCGTAACCTATAACGAAAGTAGGTGCTTCTCTAGGTAGTCTCGAACCTTGATTGGGTCAGGTGGTAACTTGACTTTGTGCGCATGATCTTCGTTTAAAGCCATTAATCGTCGGTGTCGAGCTAGTTCTCGACCCGTCGCTTGATTAACCGCATCAGGGAATTTAGCGGGATGGGCCGTGGCCAGACAGATGACGGGCCCTTCCGTGTCAGCTCGTTTGGCAGCCGCTACGCCGACTGCCGTGTGCGGGTCAATGAGATAACCAAAGCGCTCCCAAGTCTCGCGTATGGACCGAAGCGTCTCGTCAGTATTGACGCGATATGCGTCAATAGTTGCATCTACATGACCGTCATGCCGTAACTTAGCGTGATCCTGCGTTGCGAAGGAACGCATAAATGAGGTAAGTCGATCCGAATCGCCGTCAAGATACAGATAAATGAATCGTTCCAAATTACTCGCTACCTGAATGTCCATGGAGGGGCTGAGCGTTCGATGGACTGTACCGCGGCGATACTGGCCGCTGGTGAAAAAACGAGCCAGGATATCGTTTTCGTTCGTGCCCAGGATCACTTGACGAATAGGAGCGCCCATCTGCATCGCGAGTAGCGCGGAGAGAATGTTGCCGAAATTGCCCGTCGGCACGCTAAATGTTACGGGGGTGTCATACTGTAACGCTGCGTAGACGTAGTAAACAATCTGTACCATGATGCGCGCCCAGTTGATTGAGTTGACTGCGCCTAGGTGCGCGCGATGCTTGAACTCAAGATCGTTAAAGATCGTCTTAAGAATCTGCTGACAGTCGTCGAAGCTGCTGTCGATCGCAAGGCAATGGACATTGGGGTCGCGCACGGTGGTCATTTGCAGTTCCTGTAAGCGACTCGTGCGCCCATCCGGAAACATAATGAAAATTCCAATGCCGGCACGACCGCGAACCCCTGCAATCGCCGCGCTGCCTGTGTCGCCGCTGGTAGCCCCCAGGATGTTCATGACTGCGCCGCGACGTTGAAGCACATGTTCGAATAATCGACCTAACACTTGTAAAGCGATATCTTTGAATGCCAAGGTCGGGCCATGAAATAGTTCAAGAACGTGCAATGTGTCAATTTGCACTAGTGGCACGATGTCGGGATCGTCAAATGATGCGAACGCTTCGCTTAGAATGCGCCGAAGGGTAGCTGGTTCGATATCACTCGCGAATTCGGACGTGATCGCGAACGCGAGTTCGCTAAACGACAGGTGCTTGAGTTCACCCCAACGAGCGGTTAACTGCGGGTAATCGGTAGGAAGATAAAGTCCGCCGTCTTCCGCTTGACCGTCAAGCAACACTTGCTCGAAACCAACTGGTTGCACGCCGCCGCGCGTGGAAACATACTGCATAAATGACGTACCTGGCGACTTTCAGTCGCTATGAACTATCTAGATTGAGATTTCGCTAAATATGCCGCTATCGCAGCTTAATTAGTTAGATAGCGTCCGGGCCTCGCTCGCCATCGCGAACGCGCACCACATCTTCAAGTCGGCTGATAAAAATCTTGCCGTCGCCGACTTTACCCGTAGCAGCTGCTTTACGTATCGCATCTACGCAGCGATCGACGTTTTCGTCTTCCAATGCAATTTCCAGCTTGGCTTTCGGTAAAAAATCCACGACATACTCTGCGCCGCGGTACATTTCCGTATGCCCTTTCTGCCGTCCGAAGCCTTTTACTTCCGTTACTGTCATACCCGTGATGCCATTGTCATTGAGGGCTTGACGCGTTTCCTCCACTTTATGCGGCTTGATGATCGCGGTGATGAGTTTCATTGGGTATTAGTTCAAGCGTAATTGCGAAATTCTACTTTGCAAAATCCATGTAAGCCTCAAAATGACGCGTGTAATCAATATATCCATTCGAGTGCATAAGGATCCAAGTTGTATAAAAAAAGACGCGCGAGTTGCCTCGCGCGCCTTCCTTTTCATTCCGACGCAGTGACCGAGTCGGATACTGACTTGAGTTAAGACGATTTGACGAATTCGGGGTAGGCTTCTATGCCGACTTCAGAGAAGTCAACGCCAGCTTCTTCTTCGGCTTCATCTACGCGAATGCCCATCGTGTACTTAAGGATGGCCCATACGATGGCGGTAGTTATGCCGACAAACCCAATGATGGTGCCAATACCCAGTAATTGCGTGCCGAGAGTGATGTCTGGACTTGGATTCGTATAGACAACCGCCAGCAAACCCCAAATGCCACAGACGCCGTGTACGCTGATAGCCCCAACTGGATCGTCGATTTTGAGGTATCTGTCCAGAACGACGATTGAGGAGAAAACGATTGCGCCTCCAACGGCACCGGTAAATAACGCCAAACTTGCAGAACCGGATGCCGGGTCAGCGGTGATTGATACCAATCCTGCCAATGCACCGTTCAACGCCATCGTGAGATCCGCTTTGCCAAACACGATCTTGGCGAGAATCAATGCCACAATCAAACCACCACACGCTGCGATATTGGTGTTAACAAAAATCTGCGCGACGATGTTGGCCTCCTCGAAGTTGGAAATAATGAGCTCGGAACCGCCGTTAAAACCGAACCAGCCGAACCAGAGTATGAACATACCGAGTGTCGCTAATGGCATATTGCAACCCGGCAAGGCATGTACCTCGCCGCTGGCTCCGTACTTGCCACGACGCGCGCCTAGAAACAGAACGCCGGTAAATGCCGCAACTGCTCCGCAAAGGTGCACGACGCCTGAACCTGCGAAGTCATAAAAGCCCTCCCCATCCAGAAAGCCTCCCCCCCATTTCCACATGCCTTGAATAGGATAGATAAAGCCAGTCAAGACAACAGCGAAAATCAGAAATGCCCACAGTTTCATGCGTTCAGCGACGGCGCCTGAAACGATAGACATGGCGGTCGCGACGAATACGACCTGGAAAAAATAGTCGGCACGGGCAGAGTAGTCCCCCGCTTCACTTATGGTGCTGTACTCTTCTCCTATTAACAGACCAAAGGATGGCAGGATACCACTACTCTCCGCCGTACCGGGATACATGATGTGATAACCGACAAACAAATACATGATGCAGGCGATCGCATAGAGCGCGACATTCTTGGTCAAGATCTCGGCCGTATTTTTGGCTCGCACCATACCTGACTCGAGCATCGAAAAACCGCATGCCATAAACATGACTAAGACTGCAGCCATGAGCATGTAAAGCGTGTTTAACGCATAGTTCGTTTCGAGTAATGATTCCACGTTTCAATCTCCTTTTTGAGTATTGGCTAAATCGCGCTCGCGCCGGTTTCGCGGGTTCGAATTCGGATGACTTCGTCAAGCGAATACACGAATACCTTGCCATCGCCGACTTTATCGCTATTCGCGGATGTTGTGATCACATCAATGCACTGATCGAGCATGTCTTCATTGATGGCAACGTCAATCTTTACTTTCGGTAAAAAGTCGACTTTGTATTCCGCGCCGCGATAGAGTTCGGTATGACCTTTTTGTCGACCGAAGCCTTTAACCTCGGTAACGGTCATGCCGGTGACGCCGATTTCGGATAGGGCGGTACGCACATCATCAAGTTTGAATGGCTTGATGATGGCTGTGATCATCTTCATTTTGTGCTCCTTAAGTGATTTTTAGGGTTGTTAGGGCGCAACCGGCCCGCCGGCACTGCTAAATTGCAATGCCGGAAGGTACGTGTAACTTGTTAGGATTGGTTGTTTAGAGCGACTTGCTCAAAGAGACGATAAGTCTGCCTTCAGCTGCTTCTACGTCGTCCATGTCGGTGCCCACGACTTGGACACCAAGGTCAATGCCAGCAATCGGTAGACCAATGCCAACACTGTAGTCAATATAGGAGTCGTCATCATCATTGATCTTGTCAGCTGAGTTTATGCCAACACTCGCGCCAAATGAGACATTCTCGCCAAGGGTCGCGCTGTAGCCAGCGGAAAAGTAAGTAAACGTCCAGTCGTCAACACCAACATAACTTGGGGAATAGGCAAATCCCAGGCTGATGGAGCTAATGTCAAGGCTCGCTTGAAATTCCTGGTAATCAAGGTTATCACCTTCTCCAGGATATTCGAACTGCAGTAGCGAAAAGCTCAGCGATGTGGTATCGTTGAGATCCATACCGTATCCCATATACAAGTCGAGCTCTTGGCTTGTGTTATCGCCGAAGTTGACATTGGACGCCCATGTGCCGAACGAAAAACCGTTCTCCATTTCATAGTCGAATCCACCTTGAACTGCGGGTAGCAAATTTGTTTGAGAAACGCCGCGAAACGAGTAGTCCGAGGTGATGGTGATGTTTCCGGAGAAGGTGCCTCCGTCTTCATCGGCTACCGCGACCGTGCATGCAAGCACCGCTGCAGCAACCCCTACGAAAGCGTGTTTAGTGCTCATGACTAATTCCTCCTGAGTCAAGCAGTTATTACTTTTCTATTTATAGCAATTCTCGTGCCAAAAGGGAATACGGCTTTATCTTTACTCAGCTGGCAGGCAATGAGCAGATAGAAAGAAATGATGACCGCAAAATGAACAAGTAGTGTTTAAATCTGCTCAATATTTGCGCGCCGCTAGACCGGACCACGTTTTCGTACTTGATTAAGCAAAGTTAAATCGCCTCGTTTGACACCGTAGCCAGTCTGGTAAGTCGCATGCTTCTGTAAAGAGCCAGTAGGAGAGGTTGATGCTGCTCTTAGTATCTTAGCGCGCATCCTATGTTGTATGGGCCTAGATTGAAGTGCTGACCGCGGTCTTCGTAAGATTCTGCGATGATGGGGCTGTCGGATGGCATCAATGCCAACTGGGTTTGTTGAACTGCGATTTCTACAGCGCGACGATTTACGCTTAGTAGGGCGCGGTGCACAACGAGATTCGTATTTTGCAAGTCTCGGGGCGGACGGCATCCCGGGGCGGTCAAGGATGCGATTAACCAAGTTACAAGGGGATGGGGAAAGTTGATTGTGTGGTGGTGCCGCGTGCAAGCTCGCTTGTGCATGGCTGGGAGAAAACTCGCGGACGGGATCGAATGGACATACGGGCGGGTACTCAACCCGACCGCACCCCAGCCAGTACCTATCCACATTCGACAGGTTGGCGTGACCGTTAGGCAGAGATTCAATGCGAGTAGCACTCCCGCGAAGCGATCAAGGCTGTACTACCGTCAACCGTCTATAGCGAATGGGTAGGAGAGTCGTTGGAACGAGTGGAAGGAATTTAGATATGATGGACACGTATCAAAACTCGCACGCGTAAAAAACGCTATGAGGCGTCATTCCCTGGAGAAGGCACGTTTTATCTTCGTTCGGACCAGTGTTTAACTTGGTCGTATTTCCACGCGTAGATAAGGGCTGCCACACCGACCATAATCATTGCCCAATCAAACCAAGGGGGACTCTCATCAAACAACATCGTTATGTACCCTTTGCAAGAACGCAATACGCAAACCAGGCTATGACCGCGAACTAAACGAGGCGGAAGATGTTTGATATATTTGACAGCTTGATTTCTTACTTCCTGATGATGATGCTGTGGTTCATAGGTAGCGGCATTGCTGGAGTAGGGCTTTCTTTGGTTGGTGATGTTGGAAGCGTCGTGAAAAAATCATCAGTGACTGTAGATTTATTGTGGTGAGGGATATGCTACTCTTGATAGCAGTATCAACACTGCTCGCTGCATTCTTTGTGAGAGGCTACTCGACAGTGGGTAATATCGTACGGCCATGATGTTTCTATGCGCCATAGGTGGTGGCGTGGCTATTGTACGCGGCATGGAGCAGCGAGACTGATCACTGATTATGATATTGAACATGTTTACTGGATTTGACAAGGCGGTTGTCGCTGATGTTGAAACAACTGGCCTTAATCCGAAGATGGACAGAATTGTTTCTGTTGCGCTTTTCCGTGTAAATTTTGGCAAGCTTAGCAAAGACCCGAACAATATGCAAATAATAGATGGCTGGGCTGAGGTGTTTAACCCGCAATGTCCAATACCCCAAGAAGCATCCAATGTTCACGGTATAACAGACAAAGATGTTATAGATAAAACCTCGTTTTCAGATAATGCACAAGAGATAAGAGAGTTCATCGGAGACCTTCCAATAATAGCTCACAATGCATCATTTGGCAAAGGGTTCCTCAGTGCAGAATTCATGCGGGCTGGTGTCAAGACATTGCATAGAAATAAGAGTTATTGCACTATGTACCGATACCGGGAATTCAATTATGGTCATAGAAAGGGAAGCAATCTAGATGATGTTGTGGAAACTATGGGAGTGGGCAAGCGTAAGAAAAAAGAGCATGATGCTCTTGAGGATGTAACGTTAACTAGTCAAGTGGCTGGATTGTTCTACATGATGGATAACAACATTGATATTCCTGGTGGTAAACCAGTTCCACCATCTCGTGGCAAAGAACGTGATGAGTATGTTGAATTTGACGACTATGATGATTCAGAGGACGATACATATAACAATTCTGGGTCAAGCGTAGTGAGTTGGGTGGTTGCGATCATTGTTGTTATGTTGTTGGCATGGTGGATATTTTAGTCGAATAGTGGTTAATTAATATAGAATACTGTCAGTTTTATTTGGCGGATACACAAGGGACCTCTCAAAACTCAAATTCCATTGACTATGATATCTATTAACATACTGATTTTATTACTCTATATATTTAGATAGTCAATTCCAAGATCAATTTTAGGAGGTTTTAAGAGATGCCTTTAAGGGACTTTTAAGTATATTATCAACAACGCCCTGCCAAAAAATATAAGATATTTGAGCAATAATTTTCATATTGTTCCACTTAGGAATAATCTCGTGCGATTCAATTTGCTATTTGAACTAAAGAACGATCGTCTTCTTCACGGGTCCAATAAAGTTGCTAACCGGTGTCAATAAACCCTGCGATGAAACTGCAAAATCCTAGGGGCATCGGCGGAACTATTTATTCCCCAGTGATTAGATAGTCAATAGCGGCCTGTAACTCGTCGTCGGTGCAGTTCATGCAAGTGCCCATGGCAGGCATGACGACATTGAAACCAGTTTTCGTATTGGCGAGAAGCACCGCCGCACCTTTTTCATTAAGTCGCGTTTGCCAATCTTCCGCGCCAACTAACGGTGCATTGGACACCCCGGTCGCATGACATGCAAAACAATGTGCGTTGTAAACCTCAATCCCGCTGCGCCCTGTTTTTACTGCAATGGGGGCGACACTGCCGCAATCTTGGCCTTCCAAGCATAGATTGCCGAACGGCGTAAGACGATCCTCGACCCTTTCTTGGGTCAGTTCGTCTTGGGCTATTGCAATGGCAGTTGCAAATGCAATCAAAATGAAAAACGTTCGCTTGAGGAACTGCATCAATGTGTTGTGGATAAGCTACGGCGTGCGGATTATAGGAATGCGGGCTTAAATTTCGTATCTGCTGGGTACCTAGCAGTAATAAGCCGAAGTGCGGAAATCGATGTTTTACCGCATACGAAATTAAGAAGAAAATCGAATTGATGATGCATGATGCACGGTTTTAGCCGCGGTCCCGGTAGTTCTTGAGCGCGCGAGCGACCATGGGGCGACGTTTCTTATCGGTCTCTGTCAGTGCGAAATCAGGATCTTTTTCACCTTCGGACGATACTATGTGCATCAAATGGGCTGCCGATATGTGTGCGTGAAAACCTTGCGTATCCTGCATATGGTTTACAGCCATCTTCATCATGCGAAGTTGAAAAGGATCGTTCTGTGCAATGCGGGTCGCGTACTCAAGCACTGCATCGCGAAGTGCTTCGTCCGGCACAACCCGATTGATGAGTTCAAGTTCCATGGCTTCGTTTGCATTGATAAATCGACTTTCGTATAGCAGCTCTTTAGCTTTACGCGGATGTAGATCCCACGGGACCGTGAAAAACTGAAAGTTGCCGGCGAGAAAAAGTGCGGATTCAGCAGCGAATACGATGTCCATAGCGCTCGCAAGCATCCAGCCGCCAAAGATGCAATATCCTTGTACGCCGGCGATCGTTGGTTTTGGAACGTTGCGCCACCGCATAGATTTCTCGACGAATTGTTCGCGGGAATGATCGAAACGGCCTCGCAAACCTGCTTGTAGAGGTCGTTGTTGACGATCGTGCAATTCATCGGCGCTGCCCAGATCGTGTCCTGCAGAGAAGTGCTTTCCCGCGCCGAATAGCGCGATGACGTGAACTGTGGAATCCGCTCCCGCTTCTGCGAACGCTTGATCGAGCTCTTCAAGCAGCCTGCGGCTTTGCGCGTTGTATTGATCCGGTCGATTAGTCGTGATGACTGCAACACGTTCAACGCGTTCATAAGTGACTCCGGATTTAGCCATGTTTTACTCGTAAAAAGCTAGCGACTGTAGTGACAACGGCATGAAGGCGGTCATGGTGTGTCCAGTGCCCTGCATTTTCCACCTTAACGATGGTGGGCTGCTTGAAATGGACATCGGTTCCGTCTTGACCGATCCGGTGAGGATATCCATGTTCTGAATTAATGATTAAGACGCGTGCCTGAATAGCTTCCCACAGTGCAATCATGTCCTCTCGCGGTGTGTCATATGGTGAACGATTTCGCGTGTAGTTGTCGAATTTCCAGGAATACGTACCGTCTTCATTTTGATTGCTAGCGTGCATAGATAAATGTCGGGCTTGTTCGACCGTTAAATGTGGGTTCATTTCGTGCATACGTTCATATGCAGCCTCAATGGTGGAGTACCTTCGAACGGAGCGGCCGGCTAGATCTAAACTGCCGTTGATCCATTGACGGATGCGGGCGCCAGGATCTCTTTCGTACGCAGTTGGGTAGAGGCCTACGCCTTCAATGATGACGAGGTTCTTGACATGGTCTGGGTACAGACCGGTGTACATCGCTGCAACGGTGCCGCCGAGGGAGTGCGAGACGATGGTCAGGGGCGCTAAGCGTTGTTGGCGAACAAGCTGCGCGATGTCGTAGACGTAATCAATCAGAATATAACTGCTACCTGTTGCCCAATCCGAATCGCCGTGTCCACGCAGATCGGGGACTACCACGTGATAGTCTTCGCGAAATGATTCGACGAACCAGTCCCATGACCGACAGTGATCATGAATGCCGTGAATAAGCAACATTGGCTGCATGCCTTCGTTGCCCCAATCTAAATAGTGTAGGCGTAACCGATGTGAGAAATAGGTATGGGATGACGGTCGGGCGCGATTCGGTGTGATTGGCTTCACGATCTAGACAGGGTTGACGCGAATGTTGACGATGTCCATGTCGTAGTACTTCTGGTGTCGAATTTCAGCAGCTAGATAATCGAGTAGTCGCAAGGAAATATCCGCTTCAGCTCTGTCGCTGGTTGGATCTTGCATGATCATCGCGCGATCCTCAATGTTCTCTTCGTCCGAGCCGGCGATATATTCGAGCTCAAGTTGCCCTGCGTCATGACGAATCGAAACTTGTAGTTGACGTGTTTTTTCTGTCGTGTTAGCGGACTCGTCAAGTAAGGTTAGAAGTAGTTCTTCGTTAACTTGCTGAAGTCGTTGCAACGATTCGTCATTCCATTGCCAACGTTTTGCCGATGCTGTGAGAAATTCGGTTAATTCGGGTAGCTTCTCAATGGCTAAGTGCGTTCGCCAGCGTCGCCGGCGCGAACCCATGACTTCCCACACGAGGGTCAGGACAAGTGCGATCATGCCACCGACCGTCATTCCGTTGTGCAAAAAGGTACTTAAGAAACCTTCGTCGGCGAGCAAGTCTGGGAAGATTAAATCGAATTGAAATCCGATGCCTAACCAAAGTGATACGCCTGTGATGATTGATTTACGGAAATCAAGCCCATCCCGCAGTACCAATTTCATCCCGACGACGAACAACATCGCGAGCATGACGGCTAGATAGGCTCCGACGACCGGACTGGGGAGCGCAACGATTAATGCTTTCAGCTTGGGAAAAAATGCTAACGCGAGAAAAAACAATCCGATGAATACCCCAATTCGGCGCGATGCGACGCCCGTGAGCTCCGTGACGGCAACGCTCGACGAGTAGGTCGTATTCGGTACCGTGCCAAGCACGCCGGATAAGAGATTGCCAACGCCGTCCGCGCCAACTGCGCCTTGTACAACGCGATAGTCAGGGGCGTGAGGGTGCCGTTGTGATACCCGTTGAATCGCTACGCTGTCGCCGATGGTTTCGATGAGACCGACCACGGTGACAAAAATGAACGCCGGTAAAAGTGCCCAGAACTCGGGACCGAATGACAAATCAAGGCCAGGCCAGCCCCATGCTGGAATCCCAATCCATGCTGCGTCGCGTACTGGCGTGGTGTCGAACATGTCGAAGAATGCCGCGACGCTTGTGCCGATGAGCAAACCGAGCAACGGTGTCCACAACCTGAGCATGCCTGTCGCACGCAAGGCTAACGCTATGGAAACCACGATCGTCACGGCCGCTACCACGGGGGCGTTGAACGTGAGATGCTCCGGTGCCGTTTTTGTCAGGAGGTCGAACACGATCGGAAAGATCGTGACCGGTATGAGCATGATCACGATCCCCGCGACGGTCGGCGTAACAATGCGGCGTAACGCGGATAACTTGAAACCTATCGCGAACTGCACGACGGACGATATAACGATCAAGGTACACATCAGCGCGGGCCCACCGTTGGTTAGCGCAGTAATGCACACGGCGATAAACGCACCGGAGGTACCCATGAGCAGCACATGTCCACTACCGATGCGCCATACTCGGACAGCTTGCAGAATGGTCGTGGTGCCGCTGATCAAAAGTCCACAGAAAATCGCCCAGGAGAGAAACGGTTCGCCGATGCCGGCTGCTTGTACGACGATAACCGGCGTGAGAACGATCCCGCCGATCGTCAGTATGACGAGTTGAAGAGCCAAGCCGATTGAGAGCACAACCGGTGGGTTTTCATTCGGCTCAAACCGAATGTCCTGCGTTTCTATCTGTGGCATCGTGGTAAGAGACGCGTTATGGATTTGTTAGCATGACATTAGTCGGAGATAAGGAAACGAGAGGTTATATCCCGTCAAAGAAGAATGACTACGAGATACAACGTTGATGTCGAATGTAGGTCGTACTTAGCCATTCGCAAATCGATTTGGGGCGCGCGAATCTTCGGCGCGAGTATGAACATCAAGCAGTACGGTTTTCCCTTCTTCGTTAAGCTCCTTCGCGCGAAGCAGGGCCGATCCCATTTCAGCTGCCTCCTTTACTTCAATGCCTTCGGCGCCTAGCGCTTGTGCGAGCTGGGCATAGTTGCCCTGCATATAGGATACGCCGAATTCTTTTCTGGCGGTCGGAAACCCGCCGGGATAGGTCGCCATGATGCCGTTGTTGAGTACGATCGTAGTGATCGGAATCTCAGCGCGTGCGGACGTTTCGATATCAAGTCCGGACATGCCGAAAGCGCCGTCTCCCATGAGATTGACGCACATCCGCTCCGGCATGGCCATTTTTGCGCCAATCATTAAAGGAATAGAAAAACCAAGATGTGTCGACTTGCCCCAGCCAATGTAACCGTGGGGTGTGGTAGCCTCGTAAAACGGCACGATCTGATCCCTTGGCGCGCCGGCGTCGTGTGTCACGATGCTGTTCGCCTTGTCGAGATTGACGTTCATTTCATGAATGACACGATATGGTGAAAGCGGTCCATCGGCATTCGTTAAGTAAGGTTGCCATTGCGCCTGCCAAGCGTCTTTAGCCGCTTTGATTTTTGCTTTTGCGCCGGTATCCCGCGGTGTATCGCCGATGAGGCCTTTGACCTCATCAATGAGCATCTGCAAGGTTAGTTTGGCGTCGCCGACTAGTCCAATATCAGCCTGTGTGTCTTTATTAATTTCGTAATCGTCAATGACGTTATGAATAAGAAACGTATCGGGTCGCACGCGTTGGGCATAGGGCGATGCTGTTAGCGATGCGCCGACGGCGAAAATCAGATCGCACTCCCGTAGCGCTTGCGCTGCGGGTCCGGTCACCGTAGAACCGCCAGCCCCTACGGAAAGTGGGTGACGTTCATCGAAAGCGGATTTGCCAGGCATCGTCGTAAACACCGCGATGTCAAGTAGTTCAGCGAGTTCCTTTAGTTCGGTGGTTGCCCGCGCGCTCATCACGCCGGCGCCGGACCAGATCAATGGGTTGCTCGCCTCGGCAAGCTTTTGAGCCGCGTCACGAATCGCACCAGGCGAGGGTGCGTATTCGGCCACCTTGGGCGATTGATACGTTGAAGCGTTTTCAGGTATGTCGGTACCGCAGACATCGGCAGGGAGTTCGACCACAACAGGTCCGGGGCGGCCGGTACGGAGCGCGTGGAACGCGCGGCGCATGACGATTGACGTTTGCTTGGGACTCGTGATCATCTCAATGCGCTTGACAACGGTTTCCCATGTTTTAGCAGCGACCGTGTTCGGACGCACGAAGAGCATGTTTAACGGATTGCCGCCAGGCAACGCCAGGATAGGTACGGCATCGGCGTGGGCCTGGGCTAAACCGCCAAGCGAGTTTTCCGCGCCGGCTTGAGATTGCATGGCAACGACGCCGAATCGCTGTCGATCGGCACAGCGTGAAAATCCATCTGCTGCCATCACCGCGCCGCGCTCATGTCGAAACGCGACGGGCCGAATGCCAACTTTGGCTACGGCTTCGATCAACGGGTTGGACGGATAGCAGGAAATCCAAGTTACCTGCTCACTTTTTAGGATATCGGCGATGAGATCGTTACTGTTCATCCTAGCTTGGCAAAACGACGGTCTGCAATTATTAGTTTAAGATGATCAAAGACTTGTGGTCTTTGCGTGATATTTGAACTAGAGAGCTGAAAATGTGTCTACATATATTCACGACAGCACGAGCTAAAGTAAAGGCTGTCGATCCGAACCCGTTTAGGGCGGTTTCGATGGGTGGGCAGGTTTTTCCTTTTTCCTGTCTGCCCTATGCTTATTTATACACCTTCTAATTCATATTGTGTATATACTGACCTTTGTGTGAGTTATGGCGATATCCTTTTTGTGTATCGTATTCGCCGCTACCGTTTATGTGATGTTAGGCTGCTCTCATGTCGGATTACAACAACTTAATTTGTGAAAAGCAAGATACGATCGCTACGGTAACGTTCAATCGTCCCCATAAGATGAATGCACTAGATAGTGCTCACTTGGAGGAAATCGAAGCGGCGGCATTATCGTTCCGGGACGATGCCGAGACTCGCGTCGTCATTTTTACGGGTATCGGTAAACACTTCTCTAGCGGCGCGGATCTCAGCCCGGATGTGCAATCAATTGATGCGAACGCCAATCTTGCACTACGCCGTCGGCGTAGTCGCATCGGCGAACGCGCGATCCATGCCGTCTATAGCATGGATCAAATCACCATAGCTGCCTGGAATGGCGGTGCATTAGGCGGCGGCGCGTGCTTGACGACTGCCATGGATTTTCGCATCGGCGCAAACGATTGTTTTATGCAGTATCCGGAAGTTGAAATCGGCGTGAACCTGATGTGGAAGAGTTTGCCGTTGATTACGCATTTAGTGGGTCCAGCTCGAGCGAAACGCCTGGTCGCTGGCGGCGAGCGCATTCACGCTGAGGAGCTGTTGGCATGGGGCGTTTTAGACGATCTCGCGCCGCGGGCGGAGCTTATGGATCGCGCCATGGCTTGGGCGCAACGTTATGCCAAGCTACCGCCGATTCCGCAGCAAATGATCAAACAAAGCGTTAACACGCTAGTGTCCGCGCTGGACCAAGCGGTCATGCACATGGATGTTGATCAGAATCTCTTTTCGGCTTCGACGGAAGATCGACGAGAAGCCATACGCGCTTATTTAGCGAAAACCGAGCCGACCTTTACGGGCAATTAAGCGGCTTCGCGCCGCGCAAGATCGAAGCAGAACTGTTCTCCATCCAATTCTTCGACGAACGCATCGGTGCGCTGGTTTTTGACGTTTGCGATCAATGTCTCGCGCGCGATGTAATCCAAATGTTGATTGAAGGCGCGCAAGACGTTTGTCGTACCATCAACGAATAGATCGATACGATCGGTAACTTGGAACTGCTTCGCTTTCCGCGCTAGCTGAATGCGGTGGACGAGTTCGCGTGCCAGACCTTCAAGCGCAAGCTCCTCGTTGACAGTCGTATCGAGTCGAATCGCGATCAGGCGGTCTGTAACAACATCGGTGCCGTCAATCGCCTCGCGAAATACCTGAATTTCGTCTTTCGTAAAGCGTTCGCCGTCCAGTTCTAGCGAGCCGGTCGTTTGGAGTTTATCCAAAGCATCGGTGTCGAGCTCGTCAATAAGCCGTTGCATTGCTTTCATGCGTTTGCCTAAGCGTTTGCCCAGCACAGGAAAATTCGGCTTCGCGTATTGCTTGATGAAGGGTGTTTCGTCGCTTTCGTAACACACCTGCTTGACGTTGAGTTCGGTCACGATGTACGACTCAAGTTCCTGCAATCCGGCTAGTAACGTTTTATCGCGATGAATGATGGTTAATTGAGGCAAGGGCACGCGAAGATTGATTTTTCGTGCTTCGCGTTGGCGTCGCCCCAGCAGGATCACCTGATGCATGCGAGCGACGGCGGTTTCTAGATCAGGGTGCAACAAGCTCGTATCGGCAACTGGATAGCGACACAGGTGTACGGATTCGGGGAGGTGGGGTTCATCGAATTGCCGGAGCTCGCGGTATAGATATTCCGCCATGAACGGTGCACAAGGCGCCATCGCTTGCGTGAGCTCAAGCAACACTCTATATAGCGTCGAATAGACCTTGCATTTATCCGCCCCTAAACCGTTGGCCCAACAGCGGGCGCGGTTGAGGCGAATGTAACCGTTATTCAATTCTTCGATGAACTCGAACAATTGAGGTACAACGCCGTATAGGCGGTAGGCCTCCATTTCGCGGCTGATGCTCATCTTGAGCGTCTGCAATTTCGACAGCAGCCAGCGGTCGAGAATGTTGTCGAGATCTTCGGTATATTGCTTGAAAGTCCAACCGTCAATGTCGGCGTAGAGCTTGAAAAACGAAAACGCGTTGTACCACGGCAATAACGCTCGACGCACGATGGCTTCGACTCCAGCGTCGACGAACCGTTGTTCCTCCGCGCGTGTCAATCCGGAGTTGATCATGTAGAGGCGCAATGCATCGGCGCCGTAGCGGTCCATCAATGCAAGAGGATCGGTGTAGTTTTTGAGGTGCTTGGACATCTTGCGACCATCTTCGGCAAGCACCATGCCGTTGACGATCACATGCTTAAAAGCCGGCTGGTCGAAGAGCGCACTGGAAAGCGCCATCAGTGTGTAGAACCAGCCGCGGGTTTGATCCAGTCCTTCCGCGATGAAGTCGGCTGGAAAACTACGTTCAAAGCGTTGAGCATCTTCAAATGGGTAGTGCTGTTGGGCGTAAGGCATTGACCCCGATTCGAACCAGCAGTCCAGCACTTCGCTGACGCGTTGATATTCACCTTCTTCGCCATCAACTGAAAACGTGAGCTCGTCTACGTGTTCCCGATGCAAATCGTCTGGCTTCACTCCGGTGTAGCGGTGCAAATCCTCGCGCGAGCCGATGCATACGAAATTGCCGGTAGTTTTGTTTTCCCAGATGGGAAGTGGTGTGCCCCAGACGCGATTGCGCGATATAGCCCAGTCGCGCGCATTCTCGAGCCAGTGCCCGAAACGACCGTCGCGGATGTGTTCCGGCACCCATTGCACGCGCTGATTCGCTGCTATGAGCCGATCTTTGAACGCGGTGATATTGACGAACCAGGAAGGTACCGCGCGGTATATGAGCGGGGTCTCGGAGCGGTAGCAATAGGGATAGTTGTGCTGGATCGTGGTATGTTCGAACAAGGCATCGCGATCGCGCAGCCAACGAATGATATGGCGGTCAGCGTCTTTAACGTACTGGCCGGCAAAATCCGATACTTCTGCCGTAAATACGCCACTCATTGAAACAGGGCAAACGAGGGTTGTTAAACCGTGGGCCTGGGCGATGCGTTGGTCATCTTCGCCGAATGCAGGCGCTTGATGGACGATACCCGTACCTTCCTCAGTCGATACGTAGGCATCAGCAAGAATGACGAACGCGCCTTGGTTAGTTTTATCTGCGAAATAGGGAAATAACGGTTCGTAAGTACGACCCACAAGATCACGACCTTGGACTCGCCCAATGAGCTCAAGGGAGTGATGTTCACGATACGCCTCAAGACGTTCTTCGGCAAGATAGAACTTTTTTTTGGATTGCGTATCTTGAACGAGCACATATTGAATATCGTTGCCGACGCATAACGCCAGGTTTGAAGGTAAGGTCCACGGCGTGGTAGTCCATGCAGCTATATACGCATCCTCGCCAATGAGCTTGAATAGCACGGTGACTGCAGGGTCTTGTACATCCTTGAAATTACTGGTTGCTTCGAAGTTGGAAAGCGGCGTCTCAAGGGCGGTGGAGACAGGCATGACTTTGCTGCCTTGATAGATCAAGCCTTTGTCCCACAGTTGCTTGACGACCCACCAGACGGACTCCATGAACCAGACATCCATGGTTTTGTACTGATCGTTGAAATCGACCCAACGACCGAGACGACCGATAATTGACTGCCATTCCTGGGTATAGCGATCGACAATGGCGCGGCATTCGTCGTTGTAGCCGGCTACACCCAGTTGCGCCAATGCTTCGCGCGCAGACATACCCAGTTTTTTATCGATTTCGTGCTCGACCGGCAACCCGTGGCAGTCCCAGCCAAAGCGTCTTGACACGTACCGACCTTGCATTGTCCAATATCGAGGCACAACATCTTTAATGACCGACGCTAGAAGGTTGCCGTGATGCGGCAAACCCGTCGCAAACGGCGGTCCGTCGTAGAAGGTATAAGGCTCGAAATCCTTTGATTGATCAAGCGATTTTTGAAATGTGTCGTGATCCGCCCAAAAAGTCAGAATCTTGCGTTCCATCTCGGGAAACGAGAATGGTTCGGAACGATTCGTACGATCAGACATGAGGAGGAGAGGGTTAGGCGCTGAGAATAAGCAAATCCGCCTCAAAAGGCGGACTTAAGGGACGAGATTATAGGAATTTCAAGTAGTTGGCAGCAATGACAACGCGCAGGTCACCGCTCTGTAAGATTGCGCTTCTGCTCTCCCCATATAAAAGGCTCATATGAAAGTTGGCATGGTTTTTCCTCATCACGAGATTGGTACGGACACGGGTGCGATTAAAGCCTACGCCCAAGGTGCAGAGGCACTAGGTGCGGATCACATGCTTATTTACGATCACGTGTTAGGTGCGGACCCCAATCGTCCTGGTGGTTGGTCCGGGCCATACGACAAGGACATCGCGTTTCACGAACCGTTCACGGTGTTCGCATTTATGGCAGCCGTGACGGAACGCATTGAGTTCGCAACGGCGGTGCTGATTCTGCCGCAGCGACAAACCGCACTCGTTGCGAAACAAGCTGCGGAACTTGCCATTCTGTCCAATCATCGTTTCAGGCTCGGGATTGGTACGGGTTGGAATGAGGTTGAATACGAAGCCTTGGACGTACCGTTCGCCGCACGTGGCAGTCGACAAGCGGAGCAGGTCGACCTGATGCGCCAACTCTGGACGAACGATGCGTTCTCATACTCGGGTCGCTTTCATACTGTAACACAAGCAAGTATCTTGCCGCGGCCGGACCAACCGATTCCCATTTGGTTCGGTGGGGGTGCGCCTGCCTTGTTAAAACGTTGCGCTCGCTTGGGCGACGGCTGGATTCCGCTAGGAGCCTGAGCCGTAGGACGATTTGGCACTCAGAAAATAGGATGTATTATCGTGTTTGTTCTACATATAGATTTTTTTCTTAATCATATCTATATGAAGATATATTTTACTAATTTTGCCCTAGGAGCCTGCGCTGTAAGAAAGCATGCGACTTGGTGAATCGTCCGGAGTCGCAGACATGCGACATCTTTGTGCGAGCATCGTCAGGCTTCAGGCCAGGGCATGGTGATCCGGCGCCTCAAAGCAGCCTGAATCGGCCTTGGACCCTAAAATCAGCCCTTGATGAGCCCCATAGTCGACGCATCCAGGTCAATCCCGGTCATGTGGCTGCAAGACATCCACGCATCCGCTTGATATTCAACGCCAGGCACACCAAGTCCCACTCGCCGCGCACGTTGTCAAGCCCACGCAGGCTGAACCGTCGAAATCCTAGTGCTTGCTTGATCCATCCGATCGGCGCCTCGACAAGCCATTTACGCTCAGCATATTGCGCACGGCCAGCCTTGGTCGCCAGCTTTTTTGCCATGCGTGCCCGCGCCGGATACTTGCGCGCGTCAACCGCGGCCTGGCGCCGGCCCTCTCGACCCAACGCCACATAGCCGTCCACCCCACGCGCCTCCAGTTCCTCGAGATCCGCCTCGTTGCAATAACCCGCATCGGCCAGCACCGTCTCCGGACGCTTGCCATGAACCGCTTGCAATGCATCCAACGGCTTGGTCAATTGCCCCTGGTCGTTAGGATTCGACGACACCTCCGCCGAGACGATCATCTGGTGCTCGCCATCCACCGCCACCTGGGCGTTGTAGCACTGTTGGAAGCCTTCCGTCGAGGTCTTCATGATGCGACTTTCCGGGTCGGTGAAATTGTCCTGCGACTTCTCCTCCGGCTCCCCATACGCACGCTTGTTGCCACGCCCACGCGTCGGGTCGCGCTCTTCGTCCCCGGGCTGCCGACCACGCGCCTCATCCGCCTCACGCGCACGCGCCTCAAGACGAGCCTTCGCTTCCCGGATCGCGTCCAACCGATCCTCGCGACGACGCAATTCAGCCGGCAACTCGTCGCCCCGAGACGCCGGACCCCAACGTTCGTCCTCCGCCTCGTCAACGGTTTGCGCCTGCTCCAGCAACAACTCGATCTCCGCCTGTAAACGACGTTCTTCCTCCTGCATGCGCGCGTAACTCATCGCCTTCCGTTTGGATGCGTTCGCACGCACCTTGGTCCCGTCAATCGCCAACTTGCCAAAGTTCGCCACGCCCAACTCGGACGCCAACCGCACCACCTCCACAAACAGCCGCTTGAAGTCCGCCAGATGACGGTGGCGGAACTCGCAGATCGTCCGATGGTTCGGAAAGTTCCCCGCCCCCAGGAACCGATACGCCACGTCTTCCTCCATCTTGCGCGCCAGACCGCGGGAGGAAAACGTGCTCGTCGCATACCCGTAGATCAGCACCTTCAACATCATGCGCGGTTCGTAGGGCGACTTGCGACGACCATCGCCTTCATACGGCGCATACAACGCACTCAAATCCAAACCGTCCACCAGATCGCTGACATGGTGCGCCAAATGACCCTCCGGCAGCCAATCCTTTAGATCCGGCGGCAACAACATACGTTGATCCGGACAATACGGGCGAAACGTCGTCGGCATCTCGAAGACTCCATGCGCTATATGTGTATTATCCCGTATTCAGTTTCTACGGCGCAGGCTCCTAGGCACCCCTAATGACGTATCCGCTGCCATGATTGAGGTTCTGAAGCAGGAGCGTGCCGCGGCCGGCTTGTCATGGGAGTCATTCGGCATACAAGCTCAAGCGCAAGTGCGCGGTGGCAATCCTGAGCGGTGGCAGTCGCACTATCGACGGTGGGAAGACTTAGGTTGTACCCACATTGCGGTGGCGACTCATAACGCTGGGAACGCGACTGTTGAGGAGCATCTGGCTGCAGCTCAAGCGTATTTTGATGTTGTCCGCTAGCAAGCCCACACCGTGGCCTGGAAAGCCGGCCTAACCAAGTACTCTACATGTCGGATACTGTAACGCCGCCTCGGTCGGCGTTTCTCTGGTACTTGACCAGCAATAGTCTCTCCATGGCGGCCATGAGTCTCCAAGGACTCTTGATTACCTGGATTTTGGTCGGGGTGCTTGAGGAGTCCGCGAGCGTTTATGGCGAAAGCAGAGCCTTGATCAATGCTGCGCCGATGGTGATTTTGTTGATTGGGGGATTCGTCGGTGATCGGGTTGACGCGCGACGTTACCTATTCACGCTCTCTTTATTAGTATCGATGGTACCGCTGTTGTTGACGTTCGGTGTTGCTACATTGAGTACATGGATGGTCATCGCATTCGGTGCCGGTACGACTTTGCTTTCATCGCTAGCAGATCCTGCGAAACAAGGCATGATTAACCGCGTTTCCAAGTTTGACGTACAACGTTCGATTGCACTTGTAACTATCGTACCGTCTTTGGTCGGTATCGCGGCGATGAGCTTAGGTACGCAACTCGAACGCTTCGGTCTCGTTGCGGTGCTATTGATTTTGGGCGGCATTTATGCATGCGCGGCGATGACGGTTCTGGGCCTCCCGGATCTACCGCCATTGAAAAGAGAACGGGTAAAGGTCATTGACGGATTCAAAAGTATTTTGCAAGTATCCATCGTCCGGCGCCTGATGGGCATGAACTTCGTGTCTGCAATTTTTAACGCGGGCGGCTACATGGTTGTTATGCCGTATATCTTGATGGAATACTACGCTGGTGGCTTGCTGCCGTTCGGTGACGATACATTACTAACCATGATGTTCATTGCTTTCACTGTGGGTAGCACAGGATCGACTATCGCATTGTTTTGGTTGATGCCGTTGACGAATCCAGGGAAGATCTATATCTCAATGCAGTTGTTTCGGGTTTTTGTGATCGTAGGCATATGGCTGCAACCGAATCCTTGGTTGTTCATGTTGTTCGTTATGTTGTGGGGAATCAATATGGGCATTACGTCAACTTTGGTGCGAAGTACGATCCAAGAAATGGCGCCACCGGAGCATCGAACCAAAGTCCTCGGTTTCTATTTATTCACCTTCACGTTGAGTTCGATCATCGCATCGTTTCTATTAGGTCATATTGTCGAGTGGCTCGGATCGTTAACTGCACTGTTACCTGGGGTACTTATCTCTATCGGACTATTTTTGTACGGTCGTTATTTTTCAGGCTATTGGGTATATAGATCGCCTTCGTTCTCTCAAGAATCGGATAACCTCTCAGGTTTTAAAAAAGCATCTCGCTTGTCCTGATGAAACGATCCAGGAACCTGCGTCGCAGGATGATTTGCATTCAGTCAGTAGGATAACATGCCTTAATTTCGCTAATATATGGCTTCTTTATCCCAACTATAGGCACTATGTCAAGATATTTATCTATATCTGCTCTAAGGGAGTTTTCTACGGTGCAGACTCCTAGACTGTGAAATAGCGAAGCATCAGCTCGCAAGAAATGCTTGAATCTCGTCCGCGACTAAGTCTGGTCGCTGCATCGGTATGAAATGCGAAAGTTCCGGTAGACTGCGATCCCGTGCGTTCGGTAATGCACCGGCAAGACCCGGCCAAGTAGGCGATTTACTAAAGTCCATCGGTCGCCGTGGCGTAGTTTGTTGGCGAGCGCGCATGACAACGACGGGTTGCGTGATTCTGGGGAACAGGTATGATAAATCGCGTCGACCTGTACCCATGTAAATTTGAGCTTCGATGTGTGGTGGACAAGCCAACTCGAAGCCATCCGCTACGCGTAGAAGACCGTAGTCACAATAGTCGCGTAAAACCTCGGGTCGCCAGAGGCAAAATGGCTGCCGTGACGTGAAATTGTCAAACATTTCATCTGGTGACTGCCATCGGTTTCGTCGTCGCGCAATTGGATGGTCTTCTACGCGCATCGCTTGATCTTGGTTAGGGTATTGATCCGGCGTTAGGATAACTGGATCTACCAGAACGAGCGCTTTAATTCGGCAGAAGGCTTGCGCACTGGCGAATAGTCCGCAATGACCGCCCATGGAATGTCCGGCAATGACTACATCCTGGAGGTCTAATGCCTCGATGAATTCCGCAACATCTTCGCCGAAATCGAACCAGCCGAACGGGCCTATTTTGCTTGAACGACCGTGTCCGCGTAAATCCAATGCAATAACTCGACATGTGTCGGGCAATTCATCAATGGTCTTATCCCAGCACCTGGCATGAAAGCCGGTAGCATGGAGCAGCAAAACAGTCGATGCGTCGGATCCCTCCCAATCAAAGTAGCAAAGATCTGCGTTATTAAGCGCGATGCGACGCTCTACTGGTTGGCGTGACAATGGCTTGTAATCAAGGTATTGGGGTCTGTAAAAATGCTATAGTTAACGTCGCGATTATGCTTAGGTTAGACCATTTTGTCGGATATCGTATCGCGGCCGACGGATTTGCTCGTGTTGGTAGATGCTGACGATCGGCCGATCGGTTTGCGCGACAAGCAAAGCTGTCATATGGGTAGAGGCGCGCTCCATCGCGCAGTCTCGGTTTTTTTGTTCGACAAAGAACTTCGGCTGTTGCTGCAACAGCGCCAATCTGACAAACTACTATGGGGCGGTTACTGGTCCAACAGTTGCTGTACTCACCCTTTTTTCAATGAAGCACCGCATGCCGCTGCACAACGCCGGGTGCGGGAAGAACTAGGTTTGAACGCGGATCTTGAATTCGTCTATAAGTTCGAGTATCGCGCTGAGTGGAAACCTAACCTTTGCGAACATGAACTGTGTTCGGTATTTGTAGGCGTCGTCGCAACGAATCCGGTCATCAATGAAACGGAAATTCAAGCGTGGCGTTGGATCTCACCTGAATTGCTTGATGCCAAGTTAGCCGAGGACTCGAGCGAATTCTCCCCGTGGTTAAAGCTTGAATGGGCAGAATTACGCAGCCGTGGATTTCCGCGGCAAATATAACGTGTCAACCGTCACGATCGCTCTCTCAAAGCACGTATTTCAGTTATTGCCGTCATAGCACGCGCCGGCTTTGACGGCAATAACTCAGACCAATGCTTGGTAACTCAAGCGTTGAAATGTTTCCTGATAGTTGTTGTCGGGCATGGCACCATGATTCATCACTTGCGTTAAGCACACCCCTAAGAGCTCTTCTTTCGGATCACTGAAATAAGTCGTACCAGCCGCGCCTCCCCAGCCGTAAGTGCCCACGGAGCGAATCAACGGTGGCGCGCCGCGCCCATGGTAGGTAGCAACTCCCAAGCCCCAATGAAATCCTCGTCCAGTCATAGGAATAGTCATATCCCCGGTGTGATTGCCGACCATAAGATCTACGGTCTTACGACCGAGAACGCGGGCACCGTCAAGTTCGCCCCCATTAAGAAGCATCTGACCGAAGCGAGCGTAATCGCCGGCAGTCGACAGCACACCACCCGCATCGCCTCCTCCTCCGAAGTGCTTCTTTGGTCCGTTCTTCTCGCTATCTGCAGCGGTCTCAACAGGATGGAGCTTGACTTCATCGTTGACTTCGCGTGGTACGTAATTAGCCCCGAAACGATTCTGAAAACCTGGTTTGAGATAGAAATCCGTGCTATCCATCTTGAGTGGGTTGAAAATGTTTTCCTGGAAAAACACATCTAACGTCTGACCGCAAGCTTCTTCTAATACCGCAGACAATACTGGGTAACCGAGGTGGTACACGAACCGTTCGCCCGGGTGGAAACCAAGCGGGATAGAGGCCATTGCGCGTACACGGTCGCGATTAGGTATTTCCGATGCGTAGGCGTCGACATTCTCGTGTCCCTGATCTGCCAGTGCATCGTGAAAACGCTGCCGGTAAACCCCTGGCATTTCCATCGGACTCATCAGGCCCGTAGTATTGGTCAAGCAATCGCGGATGGTCAGCGGTCGCTTTGCGGGCTCTGTGACCATTAACTCATTACGCCTTACTACTTGCAGCTCGCCCCATTCAGGCAGAAACTTGGCGACGGGATCATCGGGCGTGAGAACACCGCGCTCGAATAGGATGAGGGTCGCAACTCCAGCAATTGGCTTGGTGTTCGAAAACATCCGAAAGAGCGAGTCTTTACCGACTGGGTTCCCTAAATCAAGATCTAGAACACCTCGCGCTTCGAAATGCACGATCTGACCTTTACGCGCGAGTAAGGTGACGAGATTCGGTACCTTGCGACTATTGACGAAGTGCTGCATTGCTGGACCGAGCTGCGCTAAGCGGTCCGGGTCAAAGCCCAGGCCAATTGGGTCGCCGATTGGTAATGGTGTTTCAGACATTAGTTCGTTTTCCTACGAAGGCTTGCAAAATGTGGCATTATCAGGTGCGGAGGAGACCTCATCACGCCGATTATTCCAATGCCAACATGGATTCAATTTCTATTTTGGAGGGGCCGATTGTTACTGCTTGATTTGCACGAACGCCGTCAATAATCTGGTGGATTTGTTCGACTGTCGTATCAAATGAATCATTGACAATGACGAAGTCGTACTCAGTGTAGTGTGACATCTCCAATTTCGCATTTTTGATGCGCAAGGCCAAAGATTGATGGTCGGTATCTGCGCGATCTGTAAGGCGTTCACGTAAAGACGAAAGCGATGGCGGCAGCAGGAAAATACTCGTCGAGTTGTCAAATGACTGCCTGACGTCGCGAGCGCCTTGCCAATCAATGATCAACACGGTATCGAAATATTGTTCTAAGAGATGCTGAACAGCTTTGCGGCTCGTTCCATAGTAATTTCCGAAAATCTGAACTGACTCTAGGAATTCGCCTTGGTCACGCATTTCGAGAAACTTTGTTTCGTTAACGAAGTGATAGTGACAACCATTGACCTCTGCTTCACGTGGCTCGCGCGATGTATGGGTAACGGCTTGTCGTAGGCTAGGGTCACTACCGATGACTGCTTGCGCTATCGTACTTTTGCCAACGCCGGAAGGACCAGAAAGTACGAACAGATGCGAATTTGTCATACTGCTCAATTCACTCGACGTTTTGTATCTGTTCGCGTAATTGATCGATTAAGACTTTGAGATCAACCGTGAGACGAACGGCTTCAGGTGGTGCAAGTTTTGCCGCGAGTGTATTCGACTCACGCGCCATTTCTTGTACGATAAAACTGAGCCGTCGCCCTTGCGGTTCGTTGAGTCGCATGCAGTTCTCAAAGTCAGCAATGTGTACCTGCAAACGATCAATCTCCTCGTGAACATCGGCACGCTGGGCTAGGATGGCGACTTCTTGTGCAATGCGATTTGGGTCGGCATCAACGCCGAGTTTGGATATACGACGCTCGAGTTTCTCACGTATCAATTCGATTTGCTGGACAGCGGCATTTTGGACTTGAATAAGAATTTCTCGTATTGAGCCAAGGCGATTAGCAAAAAGTGATTCTATTGCCTCGCCTTCTCGTTGTCGATTCGATACAAGCTTTTCTAAAACTTGATGGAAAGACAGACAAATATCGTCGTGCACGTTTGACGATAAATTACATTGTTGTTTCATGACGCCTGGCCAACGCAGCATGTCAAGCACGTTTATTTGATATTCTGCGGCTTTGAATTCATTGAAATCGCTGGTAGCCATTTGCACCGTTTTCATATGTAGTAATAACGAATGCAGTTCCTCCTCGTTAATTCTCGGATCTTCTGCTAGGTCAGGTGTCGTTTCTGCTAGCGTTGCTTCAATGCGCCCTCGATGTATCAGCTTCTTTGCGAGCGAATGTAAATCGGGTTCTAATACCCTAACGGTCGAAGGTAAGCTAAAACTTAGATCAAGAAATCGATGATTAAGGCTTCGTACTTCCCAGACCCACGCATCAGTTTCGATACGGGAAAACGCGGTCATGCTAGTGATCATTGGACGATTTTACTCGTTTATAGAGTCTATCGGAAAATATCGGATTGACAAACTTTGATTTCATATATTTCAATGGGTTGCGTCGCGCTCAAGTGTCCGAAGCACCGAGTTCGGTACTTTTACAACAACCTCTATAATGATAAGCTTTGTATGTTGATCAGAAGCTCAACCTTGACTACGAGAGATGGTAATCGTCAGCTTGACGAACTTAGGCCCGTTTCTATAGAACGAAATTTCACGAAACATGCTGCTGGGTCGGTTTTAATATGTGTTGGCGACACGAAAGTTATTTGCACGGCGACCATCTCACCTGATGTTCCAAGATTTTTACGCGGCTCTGGGCAAGGCTGGATTACGGCAGAATACGGCATGTTACCTGGAGCGACATCATCGCGGGTTGATCGCGAAGCGACCCGGGGCAAACAGGCCGGTCGTACCGTTGAGATTCAACGCCTCATTGGTCGGTCGTTGCGTCAGTGCGTTGATTTGAGCAAACTAGACGAGGTCACAATCCAAATAGATTGTGATGTCATTCAAGCGGATGGCGGAACCCGAACAGCTTCAATCACGGCGGGGACGATTGCTATCTATGATGCGTTAGCAACGATTGAGAAACTCAATGCGTTACGCGGGTTAGTTGGTGCGATTTCGGTAGGAATAGTCAACGGCACACCGCGACTAGATTTAGAATATCTTGAAGATAGTAGAGCGGATACGGATATGAATATCGTTATGCTTGATGCGAAGGACTATATAGAAATTCAAGCCACGGCCGAAGGCGTATCATTTAATGACGAAGAATTAATCGCAATGCTCAATCTAGCGAAAAAAGGCATTGGTGAACTCTATTTGATGCAACGCGACATTGCGCAATGAATAGACTAGAGCAATGCTAGCCACTTGCAATTGAACCATACATGGGAGCATCGAAATGCTTGCTCTATTTTTTATTTCCATCCTACTATATATAAGCTCCCTAAACCATTTAGAGCAAGTGATACTAACGCAGCAATAGCTATTATTTTAGGTAATATCTCCATGAGATTGTGAGGCGTTCAAACTAAAAAAAGGTGCATAGATCCATTTACTCATCGGAGGGAGTAGAACATGATTACAGTTAATGCTATCAAGATGCTTGACATTGACCCCATGAATCTAGCGGACAATACCCGTCGTACCCAAGGGGGCTGCGATTCGATATGTATTGAGTGAATGACCTTAGTACATACCTAAGCAAGAGCTACAGAAGGAATTGCAGTCATGAGAAGAATCACGTATTTATTCAATGGGGTTATCCCAAATAACAAAAAAGTTCCTAGGACTGTTCCACTAACCCAGATAGCGTAAAAGCGAAGACATGCCTCTAATCGTGGAGAGAACTCATAATGAGGAGGATATTGAAAGGCCGGCAACGGTAATCTCGCTTAGCACTCTACCTGAACCAAGCGCACCGCTTGATTCACCAACGTCTCTGTGGGGTTGACTGTGGAAGATTGAAAAACCTGAACCAACTTATCCTGCATGTTCTCAGGATAGATATACCTCATGGCGCCGGTCACAAGGTCTTCGTAAGCCTCCTGTTCTTCATCGCTCAACTGTTCAGTCAAATGATTTTCCATCATTTCATTGGCTTTCTCGCTATCATTCTGCGGCGCAGTAGGAACCTTTTGCGCCGGTGGCTGGTTGCTCAGGACTTCGCTCCGGCTCAGCCATATGCCGCATTAGTCCTTAGAAAAGAACTTTGTCAGACAATTGAAGTGAGGCATACTATCCGCTCACGGTGTATTTAGTGCCGTGAGAATCGTTGATGCGCCAAGGTCCGTATAGGGTTCAAGCATGTGTTTGCCAGTTGCCACAACGAATTGGGTGGCGTAGCTCTGCACGATCAGTTTGGACCGCGCATCGGTGCAAATTCAGATATTCCCCACTACCTTCATAGTTTATGTGTGCGGCGAAGTTCCGACAGGACTATAAGGCGACTTCGCCTTAACGTTTCGCCTAATTGTGGACTTGAGACACCGGGTATCTTTACTTTGCGTAATTCGCGGCGGACTTGACTTCAGACTTTTTATCTCATAAGCTATTGATATTAAATGAATCGGCCTTGAAAAAGGGCACTACAAATCCGGGCGCTATCGCGCCGTCGGATGGGCGTGGGAGTCGGGAAGGGGCTACGCTTTGGTCGGTCGCGGCTTCCTCGGTGGCGTGTAGGGGAACGGCGCAAGGTGCCAGTGCAGCCCCAGCGTGCGGTAGATCGCCCGGGCATCGGTTGACGAGGTGCTGGCGAGGCTGAACTTCTTGAGCTTTTCGTATCGTACAGCATGCTGATCTGCAGGGCGTTCAATGCCCGGCGCATGCGGTCCGGACTCACCCGCAGCCCCTGCACCTCCAGCCGATAGCGCAGATGCTGGAGACAGCAGAACGCCATGTAGCAGATGGCCCTATGCGCCTGCACCCGGCGTGGCTTCCAGTGGAAGGTCGGTCGGATGCTCAGGTTATGTTTGTTGGTGCGGAAGCAAGCTTCGATTTCCGATAGCCTGCGATACTAGGTGATCAACTCACTCGGGTCAGTCTGGTCGCATCCCCAGGCGATGATGCCTCGCAGGCCATCCCAGCGGGCCGCCTGTGCGATCTTGTCCTCGTTCAGCGTCACCTGCCCGTCGGGGAAGTCCAGGAACTGCGCTGCACCGCGGTGGCTGTAGGAAGCAGTCCCACGGAAACAATTCATACCCCACTGGCAGACCCTGTGGGGTCTCACCAGCAAGGCAAACAGTACTTGTACTCGGTGCTGCTTGCCGTCCTGTAGCCCTTGCGCCGCAGTTCGTCGTCCTGCTCGCTCTCGAAGTACAAGGTCGTCGTATCGTAGAAAACGACCGTCAGCAGCCTCGGAAGCAGCGTCTGTGTAACTTCCCGCGAACGCCGGCAAATCCCCTGGATCCGGGCTTCATCAAGCCGGTCCATGCTGCGATAGACCGAGTCCAGGTTCAGTGACAGCTCGCCATGATGATCGAGCTCTCGCACAGTGGCCCGCTTGGGCCGTGGCTGGGCGATTCGGGCCAGCACCAACTCCTTGATCATGCGATTGGCGCTCTGGCGGCGTGCGCCCAACAGCCGATCCCAGCCAAAATGGGTGTAGACGGCGCCGAAGGCCTCCCGCACGCCGATGCCGACCCGCTTGAACATCACTCGTGAAGTGAGGCCCTGCGCCCGCAGCATCCCATAAAGAGACCCCTCGCGTTGGCGGCCATCTCGGCCGAAACCTCTCGAAATCAACCAATTGTTTGATCTGCTCTAACAGGTCGCCGAGCCGATTGAGCTCTTCGTAGGCTTCCCATTCACTAATAAAGTCTTGATTCGGTCATGATGGTGGCGGAACTCACAAACAGGTAACAGGTTGTACATAGACCTTTACAAAGTACATTTGAGGCTTTTACATACTCCAGACCCTTATGCATTGAATAAAAAACCCCGGCACGCTCGCGCGTACCGGGGTTGGAGAAGAGCGCGCAACGATGGCAGCGCCATCGTCACGCGAGGTCTGTCAGCTTAGAAACGCATCGTCGCGTGCAAGCCGACTTGACTATGACTGACGCCCGGACGCTCGTCCACGCGTCCAGCGGCCAGACGAACATCAAGATCCTTCGCCTGGCGCACCCACGGCCGCACGCTCGCGCCGACCAGCAACTCGCGACGGGTCCCATCGCTCATGCGCACATCCACGAACGGTGTCAACAGATAACGTTCGCGCGCCACCAGCAGACCGTAGCCCAGCTGGGTTTCCAGCGATGCCCGCGCCCCGCCGTTGGCCATGCCCGTCAGCACCCCGTAGGACTGCCCGACGCGGAGGGTATCTTCCCACAGGATCCCCGTGCCTACCGCATCCGCACCCCAGCGCGGCGCTATCGTCACCGACACGCCCGTCGCCTGCGCCGACGGATTCAACGTCGCCAGCAGACTGAAGCCCGACTCGCGATAGTCGTCCGCGCCGTGCAACGCCAACGTGCGTCCCTGCGCTTCCAGCGTGAACGCCGCGGTCGTCATGCGGATACCGCCGGCCAGTTCCAGGCCCGAACCCGTCTCGCCGTCACCACCGTCCGTGCGCACGTTCACCTGCCCGAACGGTTCCAGCATGCCGCCCTGACCCGTGTCCGTCGAGAACGAGCCTTCCAGGCCGAGACGCAGACGATGCACATCTGTCGCCAGACCATCCGCCGCACCCGGACCTTGATCCGTCTCCAACGACGCCAGCGCCGCATCCCCGCGCAACGCCAGGTCGAACCGACCCACCTGCGTCAAGGCCTGCTCACCGCCAACCATCGCCAGCTGCGACCGCAGGTCGCTCACATCACGTGTCATCGTGCCCGCGACTGTCGTATCCAGCTCGCCTTGACCGAAGCCGGCCACGCCCCACAGCGACATGCGCTCACTCGGGCGGTAACTCGCATACGGCAGCACCGTCGTCAACTGCATGTCCATGGCCTGTGACGCCGTGCCCCAGGCGTAATCGGAGTCGCCGCCCTGGCGCGCCACCGCCAGGCCGACCAGCCAATCCTCGGCCACCGCCACATCCGCACCCAGGTACATGCTCGTCGCCGTGCCATCGTAGCCACGACCTTCGTAAGCCTGCCGGTCCACATCGCCCCACACCGACCACCTGGAGGTATCTTCACTCGACCCCAGGTTCAACGCAAAGCGTTGACCAAACTGCGACTGCAACTGGTCCATGCCGCTCAGTGCACCGCTCGTGCCTAACGCGGTGCCAGCCATGGAGTCGCCGCTTGCGAGCACGCCGGTTGACTCCGGGGTGTTGACCGCATGCACCAGCTGCCAGGCTGCCGCACCCTGCTCCGCAACCGTACGCGAGACTGCCGCAGGATCCCGCGGCGCCCACTCATCCAGCCAAGCATCAAGCGTCAGATCCGCACTGCGCGCGTCCGTCGTGAGACGCGCACCCACGCTGGATGACGCACTCGCCAACAACGCCCGACCAAACCCGGCGAGCGATTGCGCCGCCACGCCCTTCAAGGCCCCGTCGCCGACCGTGACCGAACCCCTCACCGTCGCTTCACCGCCATGCGGGTCCGTCGCCGTGATCGTGATCGTTGTCGACCCGCGCGCGATCGGACTCACCCGCGCCTGCGTCCCCGCCAGCGCTGCCGTCGCAATACCTGTATCCGCCGTCGCCACCGTGTACGTCAATGAATCGCCATCATCGCTGAACAAACCTTCGATCGTCGGCGTGGCGGCCGCACCGCCCACTTCCAGAACCACCGGACTGAGCGAGTTGGCGACTGTCGGTGCCACATTCGCCACCGTCACCTGCACCTCGTCCATGACGTGCCCGCCGTCCATATCCGTCGCCGTCAACGTCAATATCGTCTCGCCCACGGCCAGACCGCGCAACGTCAACCGATGGTTCGCACCAAGCGTGGCCTCCACCAACGTCGTCTCGGCCGTCGTCACCATCAACGTCAACGGCTCATCCGTATCCGGATCGCTGAATACGCCGCTCACGTCAAGCGCCACATCCGCCACCCGCGTGATCGTCTGATCCATCACCGCCGCCGCCACTACCGGCGCCACATTCACGACCGTCACCTCGAACGTGTCCGTCACACTCGCCCCTTTCGCATCCGTCGCCGTCAACATCACCTCGGTCGCACCGACAGCCCGCGCCGTCAACGTCAACTGGCTCCCCTGGAGCATCGCCTCGGCCACGCCGCTGTCCGCAGTCATGACCGTCAAGGTCAGCGCCGTCGGGCCGTCGTCCTCATCCTGGAAGGTAGATGCCACATCCAGGGGCAACGGCGCACGCCGATCCATCTCCTGATCGACCAACGCCTGCGCCACTTCCGGCACCACATTCGCTACCGTCGTCATAAACATCGTCGACACCGTCCCGCCATCCACATCCAGCGCCGTCAACGTCAAGGTCGTCGACCCTACGGTCAGACCCCGCAGCGTCAACATCTGCTCGTGCAATGCCGCCTCCACGATGCTGCCGTCCGCCGCCACGACCGTCACGGTCACTGGCGCATCCGTATCGGGGTCGTGAAAGGTCCCGCTCACATCCAGGGTCAGGTCCTCCACCCGCGTCGTCGTTTGATCCGGCACCGCTTCGGCCACGACGGGGGCCAGATTGATCACCGTGGCCGCGAACGTGTCCGACACCATCGCCCCATGATCGTCTATCGCCGTCAGGGTGATTGCCGTCGTCCCCACTGCCAGCGCCTCGATCGTCAGCAACGTGTCGTCAACCCTCGCCGTCGCAATCGACGGATCCGCCACCGTCGCCGTCAACTGCCGAATCGCGCCATCGTCGTCCATGAACGTCCCCGTCAGGTCAAGCCCCAACGGCGCCCGCCGATCGAAGGTCCGATCCGTCAGCCCCATCGCCACGGTCGGCGTGACGTTCTCGACCGCCACGACAAACTCGTGCGCCGCCGTCCCGCCATCCACATCGGTCGCCATGACCGTCACCGTCGTCGACCCCACATGAAGACCTTCCACCGTGAGCTGATGCCCCGCCACAGCCGCCGTCGCAATCATCGGATCAGCCACCGCCACGGTCAGTGCCAGCGGCTCGTCCGTATCCGGATCCCGGAACAGCGCGCTCGCGTCATACATCAGGTCGTGGATGCGGGTCAGGGTTTGAGAACCCACCGCCGTCGCCACCACCGGGTCGACATTAGCCACCGTGACCGTCATGGTCGTCATCGCCTGACCGCCGTCATGGTCCGTCGCATGCACGGTCACGGCGGTTTCACCCACCGCCAACCCCGTCAGCGTCAGCCGACCGTCCGCCAGGTCGATCGCACCGACCGCCACGATACGCTCATCCGCCACCGTCGCTTCCAGCGTCGCCAGCTCGCCGTCCGTGTCCACAAAGGTGTCACTGACATCCACCGTCAGCGGGTCAATCCGATCAAGCGCTTGCGGCGCCACATCCATGGCCACCGTCGGCGCCACGTTGACCACCGTCGCCATCAGCGTCGAGGTCGCCGTCGCCCCATGCGGATCCGTCGCCGTCAGCCGGATATCCACCTCGCCCAGCGCCACGCCTGCCAGCGTCAGCGTCGTGCCGGCTACCGTGGCCGTCGCGCGGTCCGCGCCCTCGCCAACCGTCGTCGCCGTGATGACCAGGTCCGCCGCACCGTCGTCCGTATCGGTGAACAGCCCGCCAAGATCCACCGCCTGCGGCGTCACGCGATCCAGCGTCCGCGCCGCCAACGGCTGCGCTTCCGCCGGCGGCGCATTCACCGTGATGGCCTGGCTCACCGAGGTCTTGTTGCCCGCCTGATCCGTCGTCGTCAACGTCAGCGTCGCCATCCCCGAGGCCAAACCCACCAACCTCGCCGTCGCGCCATCATTGATCACCACCACCAGCAGCACATCTTCGTCCGACGTCATCGCCTGCGGTAGTCCCACCATATCGCCCTCATCCGGATCCGTAAACAACCCCGTCAGGGCCAGATCGAATATCGCTCCGACGTTCAGCGTGTCCGCCGCCGGCAGCCGCGCCATGAACGCATCCTTGTCCGCTACCGGCGGCTGATTCGTCGTCACCTTCACCATGAACTTCAATGTGACCGTGCCGCCCTCGCCATCGTCCGCCGTCAACGTGATCGTCGCCATCCCTTCACTCAGACCCCGGATCGTCACCTGATCCAGACCGCTCACCATCACCGTGGCCACCTGCTTCATGGAGGAGGCAGCATCCACTTTCAACCGATCACCGTCCTCGTCCGTGAAATAGCCGCCGACCGCCAGCATCATCGAACCGTCCACCGCCACCACCTGCTCCGCAATCGTCATCGGCTCCCCGGCCGCATCCAGCTTCACCATCGGCACGTCGTTCACGTCGGTCACGATCACATGCACCTGCACCGTGCCGCTCTTGTCCCAGCCGTCGTCCAGCGTCAACGTCAACGTATGACGATCCTGCTGTTCCGCATTCAGCCGCGCCTTCGTCCGCAACCCCAACTCGCTCGCCACCTTGCGACAGTGATTGCTCACCGTCATCTTCAATGGCAACTCGCAGAGCGCACTCTCGCCACCGTCGATCTTGCCGTTCTCGTTCGCATCCACACGACCCACGCGCACGGCCTCGAACAACTCGCTGTCCACCGTCGCCTGCACCTCGTCCGCCGAGTCCGCATCCAGGTAGGTGATCGCCGTCGCCAGGAACGTCCCCACCGGCGCATCCTCCGCCACGCTCATGCCGAACGACCGCACCCCCGCCGGCTCGAAACTCGGCGCCGCATTCTTCGCCCGTACCTTCAGCGTGAACATCGCATCCTTCGACAACTTGCCGTCCGACGCCGTCACCGTGATGGTGTACGTCTTTTCCGCGGTCGCCGTCGCCCCCTTGCCCGTCAGGATCAGGTCGCGACCCTCGATCTTCACCAGATCCTCGCGCAGATTCGAATACGCGCTGAACGTCAGCGGATCCCCTTCCGGATCAATGAACAGGCTCGCCAGCTCGATCGGATCCGACTTCTCGTCGTTCGTCAACCGCACCGTCCCCAGCGCCTTCACCGCCGCCGCATCGGTCTCCAGTTCGTTCACGTCCTTCACCGTCACCGTGATCGGAATCGTCACCGTGTCATACCCGTCGCTCGCCTGCAACCGCACCGTCGCCATCTTCCCCGTCGGCAATTTCTCGTAATCCACCAGCGCACCCGTCAGCGACACGTTCCCCGAGTTGTCCTTGTATTTCCAGCAACTGCCGCCTTCCGTCAGCGTGTACGTCGCATACTTCTTCACCGGACACGGCGTCCCCACCACCTTGTAGTGCACATCGGTGTCGTGGGTATCCAGATCCCCCGCATTCCAGTCGTCCGCCGTCGCGTCCGTCGTCCCCGGCACCACCGACGCCACCAACGCGTCCTCACCCGTGCCTTCGTTGACCGTCGTGCGAAAACCGACCGAGCCGCCCGCAAACGCCGGCGGATTGTTCACCCCTTTCTTCACGATCACCGTGATCTTCGCATACGTCAAGGAGAGAGATGCAGGGACGACTGCGCCAGTCTCGGTAGACGCGTTGCCCACCAACGTGTACACCTGCGCGAGATACGTACCCGGCGTAGTCTGGTCATACGCCGTCAGAATGACGCGCGCCCCCTGGTAACTTACCTCCACCACGTGTTGACCCTGATGCGGCGTGGGGTCGCCCCGGGCCGTATGGGAAAATGAACAGTACACGTTTCCGTCCCCTGCATTTAAAATTCCCCGCACGCCAGTTAGCAAACTCGTTCTGCCCGACCCTTGTCCTACAATTCCCGAGGGCGCGACACTCGAATGAATCTGGCTATCAACCCCAGGAGTATTGGCCGTGCCATTGTCGCACACGACACTTTTGTGCGCGAGCAGCAGTTCTTGAGGCGCCGCATCCAGGTCGCGAAATATCCGGTTGGAACTGATTGAGGTCGATTCGCCCGCGTTCAGGTACACCCGGGACGCGCCCACCGGTTGCAGATCGTCGCCACTACGATCGGAGCCGCTTTGCTTATAGGTAAACGGCTTCAACACGACCGGACCTTCATTCACATCATTGAGGTTCAACGTCAGCGTCAACGTATCCACCACTTTGTCGCCCTTGTGTGCCTGGACCTTGATCACGTACTTCGAGGATGTCTCATAATCCAACACCGCCTCGGCTTTCATCTTGACGTGACCACCTGTCGCGCCATTCGTGCCGTCATTCGCACTCTTGGCCGCCACGCTCTTGCAATTGGCCGTCCCCGTGAGGGCAAATAGGTCACTGGCATCGCCCGCAGCATCCGTCACTGCCACCGTATAACAGGCATCAGCCAAGGCCGGTGTCGTCCGCGCCGCGGTGATTTCACGGTTGATCAGACTCCCCGCAGCGCCGTTGACGCTGCTATTCGTTCCCGCGCCATCCGCAGTCCAATGATGCCCTTCACCACTACTACTCGTACCACGCGTCGGATTGCGCACATAAGGTCCAAAACCGGTCGGGTGAGATGTTGCAAGAAAATACACACCTTCGTCAAACGACACACTCACCACATCCGCCTCGAAGGCCTCCTCGGCCCATGCCTGACTTCCACACCATGCGGTGAGTAGCGCGACCAATAAACTACCGCTAAACCGGCGGCATCGCGCGGTCGTTATATAGTGAACCATCGTTTCTTCTCCTTTCGTCGTATCGGGTTTGATTCGTGGGATACAGCCAGCGCCAGACTGCGTGCTTGACATGCCTCCAAACGGATGTGACGCGCGTCGTCTAACTACCTTGAAGGCTGACAACATATGGGCTACTCGACGATGAGCAACGCCTAACTTGAAACAATACAAGGGATCTCTCCTCCGGTGACCAATGCCTTACCTTGGAACCGACACCACGCGAATCAACCTACCCTGAACTCTTACTCGACGTAAAGATCGTCTATTTAGGTATGTAGGACCGTGAAGGTCTCGTCTGTTACATAGGCGTACCCCCCCCCCTCAAATTTTTCAAGGTGAGGCCGGGTCCCGGGGCGTTACGCCTCGTCGTGACATCAAGCATCACGAAGACGGGATAGGTTGTGACATAGGAATTAAGGCGACGTGAGCCGACACAACGATGATCGCGGTCGACAAACTCCTGACCAACATAAGACAGCCAAATTCTACCACGTCACTGTCCGTGACCACGTGCATATGACACCATCCACTTTCAATCAATGCTTACGCTTGAAACACAATATTTCAGTGGCATCGTTTAGCATGCTCACAGTCCACACACCACCAAGGATCATGCTATTAAATTCGTAGTGCGCCATGTCTGTATGGCGGCTACTATGGGCACGCCACTGGGACCGACTTTATTTGATCAATTGCACCATATCGGGTATGACTTGACAACATCACATCTGCATAGGAACCGAAGCTTTTCGACTTCAGACATTTTGGCGGCATTGAGAAGAGGCCTTGGCGCCGTCTACACCCATTTGGCTGGGATCGTCTGTTGGGCGCACGCCGCCAGAGCGCCAATCACATGATCAAGGAGTTGGTGCTGGCCCGAATCGCCCTGCCACAGTCCAAGCGGGCCACCGTGCGCGAGCTCGATCATCATGGCGAGCTGTCACTGAACCTGGACTCGGCCTATCGCAGCATGGATCGGATCGATGAAGCCCTGATCCAGGGGATTTGCCGGCGTTCGCGGGAAGTCACAGAGACGCTACTCCCGGGGCCGCTGACGGTCGTTTTCTATGATACGACGACCTTGTATTTCGAGAGCGAGCAAGACGACGAACTGCGGCGCAAGGGCTACAGCAAGGATGGCAAGCCGCACCGGGCACGGCGCATCGGGAAGTTGCAGGCGCGTTTGAGCAAGAACCGTGGAACTGCTTCCTACAGCCACCGCGGCGCGACGCAGTTTCTGGACTTCCCCGAAGGGCAGGTGGTGCTGAACGAGGACAAGATCGCCCGGGCGGCCCGCTGGGATAGCCTGCGAGGCATCATTGCCTGGGTTGCGACCAGACCGACCCGAGCGAGTTGATCGTCCAGTATCGCAGGCTAGCGGAAATCGAAGCTTGCTTCCGCACCAACCAACATGACCTGAGCATCCGACCGATCTTCCACTGGAAGCTACGCCGGGTGCAGGCGCACACCGCCATCTGCTACATGATGTTCTGCTGTCTGCAGCATCTGCGCTATCGACTGGAGGTGCAGGGGCAGCGGATGAGTCCGGACCGCATGCGCCGAGCGTTGAACGCCCTGCAGATCAGCATGCTGTACGACACGAAAAGCTCAAAAATTCGGCCTCCCCAGCGCCTCCTCAACCGATGCCCGGGCGTTCTACTGCACGCTGGGGCTGCACTGGCATCGTGCGCCGTTCCCCTACACCCCCACCGAGGAAGCCGCGACCGACCAAAGCGTAACCGCCTTTCCCGATTCCCCCGCCCATCCAATGGTGCGACAGTGACCAGAATTTATAGTGCCCTTTTTCAAGGTCGATTCATTTAATATCAATAACTTATGGGATAAAAAGTCTGAAGTCAGGGAATTGGGTGGCGTAGCTCTGCACGATCAGTTTGGACCGCGCATCGGTGCAAATTCAGATATTCCCCACTACCTTCATAGTTTATGTGTGCGGCGAAGTTCCGACAGGACTATAAGGCGACTTCGCCTTAACGTTTCGCCTAATTGTGGACTTGAGACACCGGGTATCTTTACTTTGCGTAATTCGCGGCGGAAATGGTGAAACCGATCCACATCAATCTCCGTTACCCAAGTTAGTGCCTTCAGAAAATGAGCAAAACTCGAGCCGCCGTGGAGCGCATCTACGCCTGTAAGCGTGTCCATTGCAGTTTCATCGGTCAGATCATCGAACGCTTCGAACTGGCGACCGAATCGAGCTATTTGAAGAGCTAACGTTTTGGGTTTGTTCGGTGCGCGTAGGCGCTCAAAAAATGATGCGACTGCGTGTTCGGAGTGATGCCAACCTATCAAGGCGAAGGCGCCTTGACGCGGTATGCGACGACCTTTGTGCGCTATGGCTAATGTATCTAACCTAAGTTCTGGGAACCAAGTATCGGCGGTTCCCGTTTCTTTTACGACCTCGTAGAAACGATGTGGGGCAGCGCTGGCCAGTGCTTTCACCCATTCATGCCATACCCGTTCCGGAGATAGCTCGTGAAGGTGCTCGCGCATGGAATAAATCAACTCAACAGTTGCTCGCGAGATCGTAAATTCAGGTAATTTCGATGCAAATCTTGCCACGCGAAAACACCTCAGTGGGTCTTCAACGAACGCATCCGATACGTGCCGAAACTGTTGGGTAGTCAGGTCGGCTTGACCACCATACGGGTCAATAAGTTCGCCGGTAGGCGATCTTGCCATCGCGTTGATTGTTAAGTCACGGCGATACAAGTCGTCTGTTAATGTGATGCTACTATCGTTTTGAAACGCGAAACCACCATGGCCGGGCCCAATTTTCCTCTCTGTTCTGGCGAGCGCATATTCTTCATGGGTTATGGGGTGTAGAAAGACAGGGTAGGACTTTCCGACCTGAATAAAACCTGCATCCAGCATCGCCTGCGCGTCTCCCCCAACGACGACCCAATCGCGTTCATCCGGTTGGATCCCGAGTAACTCGTCTCTGACCGCGCCACCGACGAGATAGCAAGTCCCTGGGATTTTTATTTCAGACACGAAACCTTGCCGTCAAGCCACTGGAACCGACAGCCGTCCTCAAGCCGAACGGCAGTTAAACCCCGACCCCAAACGCAACCTGTGTCGGTCGCAATCGCGCCGTCGGCATCAATTCGACCATCGAGCGCCGCCCAGTGCCCAAACACAATCGTCTCATCGCGCTGGCGTTTGAATTCGAACCAACCTTTAAACCCCGGTGGCCCCATGTCCAATGTCGTCTTATGTCTAAATTCCAACTGACCTTCGGCACTGATAAAACGCATCCGGGTGAGGTAATTGGTAATGATCCGTAAACGATCCATGCCCGCCAGTGAATCTTGCCAAGTATCGGGCTGTTTTCCATACATCCGTTCGAAAAACGCTTCGTAGTTTTTACCGGCAATTGTTTTTTCTACTTCGCGCGCAAACGAAAAGGCTTGAGCAACGCTCCAAATGTGGGGCACGCCGGCATGGACAAGTACCCAACGGTCATGTCGTTGAATAAGTGGTTTTGCTCGCAGCCAGTGAGACAGTTCTTCACAGCGAGGTGAACGTAAGATGTCTTGAAATGTGTCGCCTGATTGCGGTTGTTTTCCACCGAATACGATCGCAAGTAAGTGCAAATCGTGGTTGCCAAGCACCACGGTAGCGCAAGAGCCCAGCGATTTGATGTAAGTCAGTGTTTCGAGATTTTGAGGGCCGCGATTGACGAGGTCGCCGACGAACCACAACCGATCTGCGGTGCGGTTAAACGGCAATGCTGCGACCAGCTCTCGAAGCGGTTCATAACATCCTTGCACATCGCCGATCGCGTAAGTAAAACTCATGGTGTTTCGATGCTATTCGCCATGTTCACGTAGTCGGCAATGCTTGCATGATCCGCTCGCATATCCGAATCCAATCCAAGTCGAACCCAATCAATCCGATAGCTTGCGAGACTATTGGCGAGTTTTTTGCGCCGCTGCAAGAAGGCTGCTCTGACCAGGTCGGCGAAGGTTTCGAAAACACTCGCGATATACGGCGGCGCCATCGGCTGCAGCCGTACGAATGTCGATTCAACCTTCGGTTTGGGTCGAAATGCGTCTGCACCGACATCAAACAGCGCCTCGATTTGATGTCCATACTGTGCCATGACCGAGAGGCGTCCCCATGCTTTTGTTCCTGGCGATGCCGTAAGACGTATGGCTACTTCCCGTTGCAGCATGAAGTGCATATCCACGATGCTTGGTTCATTGAGCAAACGCATGAGCAAAGGCGTGGAAATGTTGTACGGTAAATTACCTACTACGCGACGACGCGCGAATGCATCCAAAGGGACGGTAAGCACATCGGAGGCGATGATCTCAGCGTGAGGAAAACGGTCACGTAGCGAAGCGATCAAGTCCCGATCAAGTTCAATCAAGGTCAAGCAAGAAGTTGCTTGCGCTAGACCTCCGGTTAGCGCACCTCGCCCAGGGCCAATTTCGACTATTGGGTCAAGCGGTTGAATAGCAACCGCCTCATGAATGCGCGCAATAACGTCCGGGTCAGCTAGAAAATGCTGTCCGAATCGCTTTTTTGCTCTTGCTCTATTGATTCGGTTCCTGCCATGATCTGCACATACGCCTCATCGCGAACTTCCTTGATCCAACCTTGAAGCAATTCATCGAATCGTCGTTCGTAGATTGCCCGCAATGCCAGCTCGTTGAGCGCATCTTCACTGAGATCTTCAATGCGTCGATCCTGTACCTCAAGGATGTGCCAACCATATTCCGTTTCGAACGGTTCAGTCACGATGCCGATGTCGGCATCAACCATCGCCGCTTGAAATTCAGGGACGAAATTCTCGCCGTCGTTCCAGCCTAGATCGCCACCAGCTAAGGCCGACGACGGGTCGTCGGAGTATTCCTCTGCTAGTACCGCAAAATCTTCGCCATCATTCAAGCGCGATTTAAGCTCTTTAATGAGTTGCGCAGCTTCCTCTTCCGAGCGAATCGCAGACGGTGAAATCAATATATGGCGAACTAGCGATCGCTCGCCCGTGGTGGTAGCCGCACCGCGTTTTTCCAGAAGTTGTACGATGTGAATGCCGAGAGAGTTCTGAATGGGTTCTGCGACTTCGCCGACTTCTAATTCAAGGATAGCATTGCTAAATAAACTGGGGATTTGGGAAGCTTTGCGCCAGCCAAGATCGCCCCCTTCAAGCGCGGTGTTTGACGCGGAGTAGTTTACGGCGAGTCCGGAAAGGTCAATGCCTTTTCGAAGCTCCCGAATGAGGAACGTGGCGGTCTCTTTTGCGCGCGCTTCGGCGTCCGAACCAGCGTTGTCATCAATCGCTAGCAGAATGTGACCGATGCGATATTCCTCGGACGCGAGTTCTTCGAAGTATGGGGATTTACGAAAGTCCTCAATATCGCGCTGCGATACGTAGAGACGGCGATTGACCATGATCTGCTGGACGCGCGCGAGCGTCATTTGGCGACGAATTTCGGCTAAAAACATCTCGTAAGACACGTTTTCCGTCTTAAGCGCCTCAAGCAATTGTTCGTGTGTTAGATTCTGCTCCTTGGCATAGCTTTGAGCTGTTATGTCGACTTGCTCATCGTCAATCACGATGCCGCGTCGTTCCGCTTCCTGCAATTGAATCGATTCGACGATCAGGCGTTCCAGGATTTGGTTGATGATGGCATCTTCGTTGGGGATTTGACGCAGTTGTTGCGGGGTCAGCTGGGCTTTGAAACTGTTAAAACGATCGTTTAGCTCGGACAGGAGCACCACATCGTCGTTTACCACGGCGGCGATGCCGTCCAATCGTTCGACTTCTGCGCCAATCCCCAACGCGCCAAGCCAAACGCAGCTGACGAGCCAGATGGATATCCGTGAGGGGGCGGTGGAATTCATGTATGCAAACCGGTTAGTGAAGGGATGGCCTAACGAAAGCCGAAGCGTTTGCGCTCAATAAGCGATTCTATGCGATTGCGACCAACAATGCCTAATCCAGCAAGTTCGAAGCGCAACATCACTCGATTTTCGAGTTCTACCCGATATTGATCCCCAGCGAAATCCCAATCAATGGTGCGTTGCATGAACAGCATGGTGCGATAGCAACAGCCTGCGTACGCTACCCCGAGGTGAGTGTCCGTGATTTGTTTGTGATGCTTATCGTAGCCGAATGCTCCAATAGTCTCCCAGCGCGTTGAAAGCGGCCAGCGAAATCCTAATTCCATTTGTTCGATCGCATGTTGGGTTCGACGGCCGATAGAAGCATATAACGCCTTTGAAGGGGTTGGTTCGTAGACCAGCAGGGTGGTGAATTGGTTCCGATGAGGATGATTGCGCTCAAGGTATTGACGATGTTCTACAGCGATGCCATTGTTTCGTTGAACACGCATGGAGGCGGCCCAGCCGTGAGTGGACGGGGATTGACCATCAAGCCCATCAAGGTGAGTCGTATGCGCCAACTCGGCGCGTACGACCTCAGCCTTATCGGTAAAAGGCAGCGCATGGAATCGAAAGCCCACTGCCAAGCGGCGTTGGCCTGGGATGTCGTCCAACCCGCTTGTTCTTGACTCACCGAAGATTTGTGATGTATGTAACGGGGAGCGCGGTTGATCAAACAGTGCCGGTAAATCGGGTGACGTAAAGGTGCGATCAATGTAGAACAGCCTGGGTTCAACGGTGCGAACGGACGTTGGTGCGAGTTTATCGAAAAACAATCCGGCGCCTATTTGAAAAGTATGGAGGCGGCGCGAAAAAGCTCGTTCGATTTCGCGTTGATCGATCGAGAAACGCGTGAGTGTTTCGGTTGCTCCCAGAGTCAGTTCACCCCACGCGCGTTTTAAATCGACACTTAATGACTGCTCGATATGCTCGCGATGCAATTGCAAATGCGCGTTTCGATAGTGGGCAATGTTGACTTGCGTGGCAGCGCCCAAGGCGCCCCACTGGGGTTGCCAGCGTACATCAAGTTCAGGATAGCGTTCGCCTAATAAGCGATTGGCCGAAGTCGAGTTGAAGCGTTGCGAGATGAAATCAACGGCCCAGTCCCTTGAAGAGTAGTGCAGCGAAGCTGTGTTGGTCGTTGAAAACTGTGGTTGCATGAGTGAATCGAATTCGAAATCGTGTTGATATGCGAAATCGCTGGGTTGGGTAAAACTTATATGTGCTTGCACAGCGCGCCATGGCTTATCGTAATTCACCTGGATGCGCCAGCGTGATGGATCGATCGTGCTTGTAGTGCGCTGGTCAAGTTTTTTATCGTGAGGTACCCAATCTATCGTTGATGCGATATCTAATACGTTGACTTTCGCGCCCATTTGGAAGCCGTTTTTCGCCAAATAGCGGGGCTCTAACTCGACCAGCCCGAAATCGCCGAAGAAACGGATCGGTTGGGCGACGATGATCCCGTTGTCAGAGCGATAGCTGAAATGGGTTGTCGCAAAGCCGTTGCGCACTGGCTGCGGACGAAAGGCGAAATAAGGTAAGTAGAAAACGGGTACGTTTGCGATGTAAAACCTTAAACCTCGCACGCTCACGCGGCTCGTTTCGCGATTGATGTTGATTTTGTTTACACGAATTCCCCAACGTTCCGTACGCGGATCGCAACCGCTGAAACGCAACCCCGTCGCTTTGACGCGTGTTTCATCACCTTCTAACGAATCAAGCGCACCTTGTAGAGCAAAGTCGAAAATCACCCACGAAAGGTCGTCCAACTGCACTGCTTGTGAAGAGGTGTCCAGATCGAACGTAGCCTCATCAATCGCCATAGCGCCTTGATCGTGATACAGCGACAAGCCTTCCTCGAATTGCAACGGTCCTTCCTTGAGCCATTCCAATGATGGTGCAGTTAGAAGCAGATCGTCTTGTTGCACCTTGACGTTGCCGCTGAAGTAGCGATCGCCGGAGTCGGTCTCAAGAAATTGATCGCTGCGGACGACGAACTTCGAATCTGCATTTGTTTTGGGGACAAAACGAGGTGGGGGTAACCTTTCGAATTGCGTTGGGCATACATGATCACTGGGGGTCTTTTGCCAATAGTCCTCTGTAAAGTCCGACGCGCTCGCATTGGGGCTCCAGCTCAGCCAAGAACACATCAGCACGCTACTAAACAGGCCATATCGTGTAACCTCATGACCGAAAATTCGCGGCATGTCTAACGAGCCTTTGCCTGCCCTGATCCAATGGGTTGCAACAACCCTGGGATCAGACGAGTTCACGCTTCACCCCTTGCAACCGGAGGCGAGTACGCGGCGATTTTTTCGATTGCTCTCAAATGATCAACCACCGCGTATCGTGATCCATTCGCCACCAGCAACTGAAAACAACCGCCAGTTTGCGATTCTCGCTGTGGTGTTTCGACAGCGCGGGGTACGCGTCCCGCGTATCCATGCGAGCGAGTTGGTACAAGGTTTCTTTTTAGTTGACGACTTCGGTAGCGAGGAGTATCTAGATGCATATCGTGACCCGCAAAGATACCGCGTCGCGCTAGAACTTGCACTAGATACATTGCTTGCCATTCAACATGTTCAAGATGAGCGTGTCCCGCCGTACACGCGCACGCGTCTACTAGACGAATTAACGATTTTCGACACGTGGTGTTGCGATAAATTGCTTGGATACGATGCTGAGCCAATGCAAGAAATCGCTATCGATTTGGTATCGGCAATAGACAGTCAGCCCAAGGTCACGGTTCACCGCGATTATCACAGTCGCAACCTTCTGCTGCAAGACGATGGCATCGGTGTGGTAGATTTTCAAGACGCGCTGGTGGGACCGTGTACGTACGACCTAGCGTCGTTGCTGTACGATTGTTACTTCGAACACGATAGCGAAGCGATAAGGGGCTGGATTGATCGGTATCGATCCCTACTCAGCGGAACTCAATTACCCACTATTGAACCTCGTGAGGCGTTCGTACGCGCACTTGAGTTGACTGCGCTTCAGCGTATGCTGAAAGCCGTAGGTATTTTCTGTCGGTTGTGGTTATTGCAGCAAAAGGCGACACACCTGTCGTATGTCGTGCCCGTGTTGTGTCGTGCGTCTCAACTTGCCAGGCGTAATGGATTGGAAACGTTGGCGCATTGGCTTGCGCAAGAAATTGAGCCCCAAGCCCAAATCAAAATACAATCGCTGCGGCGATGAAAGCGATGATTTTGGCAGCTGGGCGTGGGACACGGCTCGCCCCGCTCACCGAGAAAATACCGAAACCGATGATTCCTATTTCGAGCGAGCCGCTCATCGTACATCAATTGCGGTGGCTGAAGCGCGGTGGTATCGTCGATATCGTCGTCAATTTACACCATTTAGGTGAACAGATCCGTGCCTATCTAGGTACCGGTCGACAGTTTGGAGTCAATATTGAGTACAGCGAGGAACCTGAACTCCTCGAAACGGGCGGAGCTATCGTTAAAGCGTTGCCCTTGTTAGGACACGAAGAATTCGTGCTACTGAACGGGGATGTCTGGACCGGCTATCGTTTCGCGCGAACGCCAGGCGACCCAGCTGTGACGATGCATTTGGTTCTAGTCGCTAAGCCTGAGCATCAAGCGCATGGCGATGTCGGCTTGGATGGCCATCGCGTGACTCGTGAAGACGAAATGGTTGCTAACTCTCTCGTATACACCGGTATCGCGTTTGTGCGACCGCAGCTTTTCCAACGTGAGACGGTAAGGCCGTTTTCGTTGCGAGAAGTCATGTTTCGGGAGATCGCGGCCGAACGAGTAACTGGCGAGCTGTTTGAAGGTGTCTGGTATGACATCGGTACACCGGAGCAATTGAAACGCGTGCGACGGTTGATGCTGTAGACGTGCGTCTAAGATTCACCCCGTGAAGCCACAGATAGCACCCTCGATTTTGGCGGCCGATTTCTCTCGACTTGGCGATGAGGTGGCCGCGGTGCTGACAGGCGGCGCCGATATGATCCATGTTGACGTCATGGACAATCATTTTGTCCCGAACCTCTCGGTAGGGCCCATGGTATTAAAAGGTCTGCGCAACCGATTTCCAAGGGCTATATTCGATGTACATCTGATGGTTGATCCGGTCGAGCGATTGGTTGATGAATTTCTTGAGGTCGGGGCATCCATGATTTCAGTTCACCCGGAAACATGTCAAGATTTAAGTCAGACTTTACGTGCGATCAAGCGCCGTGGCGTCCAGGCGGGCGCCGTGCTCAATCCTGATACATCGGAAACGGTGTTATCGGACTGTTGGGACGAACTGGATCATGTCTTGATCATGTCTGTGCAACCAGGCTTCGGAGGTCAAGCGTTTATGCCCGAAGTGTTACCAAAGCTCACGCGCGTGCGAGACAAGATTCGCGACGATCAACGCTCAATTCAACTCGAAATTGACGGCGGTATCAGCTGTGCAACGATTGATGTAGCAGCAGCAGCCGGCGCGGAGATTTTCGTCGCTGGATCGGCGATATTCAATAGTTCGAACTACGCTGCGACCATCGCGAAGTTACGCCAGCTAGCGGCATGACCAATCTTTCTATTCCGCCATACGACGCGTATCTTTTCGATCTGGATGGCACCCTCGTCGATACGGCTCCGGATCTCATGGTTGCACTCAATGCCACCCTTACACATGCTGGTTATGTTGAAGCGGATATTGAGTTGACGCGTTTGTGGGTGGGGCATGGCGCTAAAGTCATGCTTGACCAGGCGATACAACACCAAGGTGGTGCTTGTCCGAACGCTGCTCGGCTCAACGAGCTTTATGCGTTCTTTTTGGATCGATATCGCGGACGCATTGCCGTCGATAGTAAACCTTACCCTGGGGTAGTGAATACGTTAGAACGTTTAGGCTCTCGAACTCACAAACTCGGGGTGGTTACCAACAAGCGTCAAGATTTGTCAATGCAGTTGCTGCGAGAACTTGATCTATACAAATTTTTCAATATCGTGGTGGGCGGCGATACGCTGCAAGTACAAAAACCGGAGCCACAACCTATCCTCTATGCCTGCAACGAGTTGGTTGCCGAACCGCCGGACACGCTGTTTGTCGGCGATTCAGGGACAGATGTGAACGCAGCGCGCGCCGCAGGTTGTCCAGTCGTGTGTATGCGTGACGGTTATAACCACAACACACCTGCGGTTGAATTAGGTGCCGACCACGTCATCCAGTCATTTTGCCAGTTGCTGTGAGATACACTCGCCCACGCCCTCGTTGGCGTCAGTCGTTCTGAAACGGTAAACCGCCGCGGCCGCTTTGGTCGCGCTTCGACGAGTGAGAGAACCATGAATCGGAATGACTTCGAATCCCTGCGCGATCAGGGTTACAACTACATCCCACTTTCGTTAACCATCTTTGGCGATATGGATACGCCGCTATCGATCTATCGAAAGTTAGCCGACAAACCGTACAGCTACCTACTCGAATCGGCGGCACGCGGTGGTGATCGTTGGTCGCGCTATTCGATTATTGGATTGCCCGCATCGCGAGTGCTCCGGGTCGTCGATTCCGTCGTCACCGTTGAAGTAGATGGCGACATTGCGGAGCGTACAACGTGTGACGATCCATTGAGCTATATTGAATCGTTTCAAGCGCAATTTCGCGTACCTACGTTGCCGGACATGCCAAGGTTTTTTGGCGGTTTAGTAGGCTATTTCGGGTACGATACGGTGCGCTTTATTGAGAAACGGTTGCGCGATTCCACACCTCCGGACGATGTCCACACACCCGATATCTTGCTCATGGTTTCGGATGAGGTCGTGGTGTTCGACAACCTAACAAGCAAACTTACCATCGTCACGTTGGTTGACGCAAATGCTCCTGATGCATGGGTTCGAGGCAATGAACGCCTCAATGCGATTGCAGCGAAGATGCGCTCAAGGGTAACGCCTTTAGCAGTGCAAACAGGCGAGCCAATCGTGGAAGATTCGCTGGTATCCGATGTCGGTCGTGATGCGTTTATGGCTGCGGTTGAACGCACCCGCGAGTACATTCGCGCCGGCGACGTGATGCAGGTGGTCCTGGCTCAACGCCTAACGATTCCCTTCGAGGTTCCACCGCTGCAGTTGTATCGTGCGCTACGCAGCCTCAATCCTTCGCCATACATGTATTGCATGCATTTGAATGATTTTCATATTGTCGGTTCATCGCCAGAAATATTGGCACAGGTTGAGGACGGCAAGGTGGTGAATCGTCCCTTGGCGGGTACGCGTCGCCGGGGTAAAGACGAAGTCGAGGATCTAGCAATGGAGCGTGAACTGTTAGCCGATCCAAAAGAGCTCGCTGAACATCTGATGCTTATTGATCTAGGGCGTAACGACCTCGGGCGGGTTTGTAAAGTCGGTACGGTGCAGGTGACCGAACAATTTCAAATTGAGCGGTACGCACATGTACTGCACATCGCTTCGCACGTCGAAGGCGAACTTGCGGACGATAAAACGGCGATTGACGTGTTGCGCGCGACCTTACCGGTAGGCACGCTAAGCGGCGCACCGAAAATCCGGGCTATGGAAATCATTGACGAACTCGAACCTTTGAAGCGCGGTGTTTATGCCGGCGCGGTCGGGTACTTGGCGTGGAACAGCAATCTTGATATGGCGATCGCCATTCGGACTGGCGTTATCAAGGATAACCGGTTGTACATTGAGACCGGCGCAGGCATCGTTGCCGATTCTCAACCGACATTGGAATGGAAAGAGTGCATGAATAAGGCCCGCTCCATGATCCAAGCCGCTAGTTTGGCGCAACAAGGTATCCGATGATTGAGTCAACGGTCAAAATCGCGCAGCGCATCGCGGGATCTGCCTGGTTTCTAAACGGAATCACGGCCGTGATTCTTCTTAATGGCATCGTGATCGGGCTCGAAACGGTCGACAGTTTGTATGAAGCGTTTGGTGCGTGGTTCGTGTTTTTTAATCAGCTAGCCGTAGCGATTTTCGTCGTTGAAGCGCTTGTCAAAATCGTTGCCCATCACCCTCGTATGCACGAGTACTTCAAAGACGGCTGGAACGTTTTCGACTTTATCGTGGTGATCCTGTGCCTGATCCCGGGTTCTGGTTATGTGCCCATGTTGGCGCGGGTATTACGGTTATTGCGCGTACTGTCGGTCATACCGTCGTTAAAGGTATTGGTTACGGTTTTGGTGCGCTCCCTACCAGGGATGCTCAACATCGTGGCGTTGACCATCGTGATCTTTTACGTCTACGGCGTGGCCGGACACTACCTATTCGCCGATGTTGATCCGACCCACTGGCGGTCTCTCGGGATATCTTTGCTGTCACTATTTCGGATCGTGACATTGGAGGATTGGACAGACATCATGTACGTGGCAATGGCCTCGTATTGGTGGGCGTGGGTGTACTTCGTGTCGCTTATTTTGGTGGGCACTTTCGTGGTCTTCAATCTAATCATTGCGGTGGTTATTTCCAATCACGATCGGGCGGCACAGGAGAACCTGCATGCGCAATATGACAAATTGCGTGAAGATTTAGGGGAAGGCTCAAGAACGGATGCATTGCTATTGGAAATCAACGCGATGCGCCAAGCGCTAGATCGTCTAGAGCACCAGGCGGTCGCTGAAAATACGGCGCGTTGACCAGTTTCGGGGCGAGATGTTCAGCGGCAAGTCGATACGAATCTTGAAGCGTTTCCTCGTAACACTCGGAGCAATGCTATGGGGCGTCGGCCTGGCGGCTGAACTTCCGTTAAAGAGCGACGCGACGCTCGAAATGTCGACTTCGACCGTCACTTGGTTGTCGTTCGATCTCTCGCCTGACGGTCAGACATTCGTATTAGAGGTGCTGGGCGACCTATATACGTTACCCGTTGAAGGTGGACTGGCGGCGCCACTGGCCACAGGGCTGCCATTCGACTCACAGCCAATGTATTCACCGGTCGGCAATCGCATTGCATTCATCTCGGACCGATCCGGGCATGAAAACGTTTGGGTGATGGACGCTGACGGTTCGTCGCGCGCATTGTCGGATACACCTAAAGACTCTGAACTCATGTCGCCATCGTGGTCACCGGATGGTTCTCACGTTATTGTGTCGGTTGGCGATTGGAAAACGCGCACTTATCGCGTATGGGCATACCACCTTGACGGTGGTAAAGGGGTGCGTCTTGCGCCTCGCCGGTCGGGCTCGTCTGTGGAATCACACAATCATGTTGGGGCGATTTACAGTCCCGACGCGCGCTATCTGTATTACGCGTTCAAGGAAGGTGGTTTCGGTTACAACGTGACATTGCCTTTGTGGCAGGTCCAACGGTTGGAGCTCACCACGAACGAACGCGTGGAGCTGACTGCCGCCGTTGGTAGCGCATTTCGACCTGCGCTTTCACCCGATGGAACCAAACTGGTTTACGGTACGCGATTCGATACCAAGACCGGTTTGCGTATCAGGGATTTGCCCAGCGGTCGTGACGAATGGCTCGTGTACCCAGTACAACGGGACGAACAGGAATCGCGCTACACCCGGGATTTGTTGCCTAAACCGGTCTTCGCGCCGGATAGCAACACGGTTTATTACACGTCAGAGGGCAAACTGCACGGCATACGCTTGACCACACGCGAATTGTTTAACGTGCCCTTCGAGATTCCTTTGAAGCTTGAACGAGTCGAGCGGCTTGAATTTCAGCATCGCATTGGGCTCGGGCCGGTGAAAGCGCAGTTGATTCGTGGTATTGAGCTATCACCCAATGGAACGAAAGCGGCGTTTTCTGCGTTGGCGCAAATCTATATGTACGAGTTCGCCTCAAAGGAATTTCACGCGCTCACACCACCGAACATGTTTGTCGCCCATCCGGTTTGGTCACCAGACGGTCGCCAGATCGCTTTTGTCAGCTGGTCTGAACAGGGCGGACATATATGGCGGGTAAGAGCAAGGAAAAACGCTAAACCGGTGCGCGTGACCACTGTGCCTGGTCACTACTTTGATCCGCTGTGGCGGAAGGACGGCCAAACTATCATCGCCTTACGCGCGTCGGCGTACGAGCGCGCAAATCGCGCGTCTGATTGGGGTCAGGGCATTGGCACGGACTTAGTACAGGTGGCTTTGGCCCATGGGGAAACTTCCTTGATCGCACACGCACCGAACCTCTACGACCCACATTACGGTCCTGAAATAGATCGTATCTACCTGTATGAATGGCCTGGGTTGTTTACGGCGGGTGATGCGGGTCTCTATTCGATACGTCTTGATGGCACCGACCGTCGCAAGCATGTAGATGTTTCGGGTCCTGGTATCTACAACACGAAGACCACATTACCTGCCTCTCGGATTCGCATATCACCCAATGGGCGTCATGTGCTCGTGAAGCAAGCGAATCAACTGTATGCGTTGAAGCTACTGGGTTCGCATGCCCCACCGATCAAGACTCGAGTGACTGAATGTTCGCTACCTTGTACGCGATTGACCGATGTAGGGGTGGACGAGTTTGCTTGGGATTCAACTGGCGAAACAGCGGTTTGGTCTGTTGGACACACTATCAAGTCTCGTCCGGTTGTCTCGTTATTTGAGGGCGAAAAATCCAAAGATTCCGATCAAACGAGCAGCGACGAAGAGACAACCAAGCCGCTTGCCGAGGAACACGTCTCAGTTGAGAGCCACCTCGTCGAGATTTACGCGCCGCGGTTTGAACCTAAAGGTTCGGTGGTGCTTCGGAACGCGACTTTGCTACCGGTGAAATCCGATCAGCCTTCACCCTTATCCAGGACCGATTTACACATCTCGGGTGGCCGGATCGAAGCAATCGGCCCCGACCTCACGTTACCGGAGGGTTCGACGGAACTTGATCTCTCTGGCAAATTTATCGTACCGGGTTTTATTGACACGCACGCGCACTTTCCCATTTATCGAGGCACTGTCAGTGGCGAAGCTTGGGCGTTGCTCGCGAATCTGGCATATGGCGTCACGACCGCTATAGATGTGCAGCCGAGTACCGTTGATGTCATTGAATATCGAAATCTAGCGGATGCGGGAAGGATCGTCGCGCCGCGAGTACTGTCAACTGGCCCGGGCGTCTTCAGAGACACATCGTTCAAATCGACACGCGATGCACTCGGAGTGCTTCGGCGTTACAAGACCCACTATGGGGTGCGAAATATCAAGTCATACCTGCCCGGCAATCGAGAGCAACGACATTGGCTGATTGCCGCCGCAAGAGAACTTGAAATGAATCCAACGACCGAGGGCGCGTTGGATATGAAGGTTGATATCACGCATGTGCTTGACGGATTCACCGGTCTTGAGCATAACCTGCCGGTGGTCGGCATCTATGACGACATGATTGCATTGATGGCGGAGGCCCAGATTGCTTACACCCCCACGCTCTTGGTGTCCTATGGCGGGCCTTTCGGTGAAAACCATTTTTTTGTGCACGAAAATCCGCGTGGCGACGCTAAGCTCGCCCGTTTCACACCACCATCGGAACTTGAACGCAAGTTATTGCGCAGACCGTGGGCGCATCTTGACACACATGTGTTCGTTCAGCATGCACAGAGTGCGTACGACATCGTTAAAGCCGGTGGTCGTGTCGGTGTTGGTTCGCACGGGCAATTGAATGGTCTTGGCTTTCATTGGGAACTGTGGGCGCTACATATGGGCGGCTTCAGCAACTTTGAAGCGCTACGCGCCGCGACTCGACATGGCGCGGCGATGCTCGGTATTGACGAAGATCTAGGTTCGATCGAAGTAGGCAAGCTAGCGGATTTAGTCGTACTTAACTCGAATCCTTATGACGATATTCGTGCTACTAACGATATTCATTTAGTCATTCTCGGTGGATTCATTCGACGAGCAGACGACTTAGCAGAGATTTGGCCTACTATGAGCGAACCCGTAACGCCTCAGTTTGAGACTATACCGTAGCGCGGTCGCCAAATACTTATTTAGTTATGGAGCAAGTTTGTTGATTGGGGCCTCAGTGTTAATCGTTTAGGAAACGGACCATGTTAGGAGTTTGCGCCGTAACACTCTCTTGGAACAGCGCTAGGTAAATTTCTCAATTTGATGGTGATCATTGGGACATGGAAGCCATGTATTGACGAAATCAGGCATACTATCCTACCGACTACATGACAAAATCGTCTTGCGGCGCAAGTTCCTAGATACATCTATCTGACAACGTAAAGTTGGACAGGCTGAAAGTAAGTACGAGTAGTTGGGAGCGGCACAATAACTTACGGCAATTCAGCACTCTGAAAACGCATCCAAACCGATCTCACAAGACCTCTAAATAGGAGGGGACGCAGTGATTGTCTCGAAAGCGGAACCTGTCAACGTGATTGAGACAGCGGTTGTTGCCATTTAGTGTGCAACCTTCGGTGTAGTGATTGGGTCTGGCGGGTTGATCCAGACATGTTCGGGAAGCGCTTGGCGTTTGGGACGCCCGCGCACGAATCGTTCCGGATGCCGGTTCCAGGCTTGGCGCAGCGTGCGTGCGCGTTGCTCAAGGCGGTGTCGGGCGCGCCCGTGATGGACATCCTCGGGGGTGAGCATGGCGATGCCGGCATGGCGATGCTCGCGGTTGTACCAAGGGAAGAAGGTGCGGCAGAAGGCGATGGCGGCGTTGATATCCTCAAAGCGCGCGGGGAAGCCCGGATGGTATTTCAGGGTCTTGAACTGTGCCTCGGAGAAGGGGTTGTCGTCGCTGACCCTGGGGCGGCTGAGCGAGCGGGTGACGCCGAGGTTGGCGAGGAGTTGCGCGGTGCACTGGCTGGTCATGGGTGCGCCACGGTCGGAGTGCAAGGTAAGCACTTTGGGCTGGATGCCCTGTTTGAGGCACGCTTCCTCAATAAGGCGGCTGGCCAATGCGGCGCTCTCGCGTGTGGCGACCATCCATCCCACCACATAGCGGCTGAAGATATCGAGCAGCATATAGAGATAGAAGCCGGTCCAGGGCTGTGGTCCGAGCAGGCGCGTGATGTCCCATGACCAGACCTGATTCGGCGCGCTGGCCACGAGTTCGGGTTTGGCGTCGCGCGGATGGGTAAGTTGATGGCGCCGCTCGCGCACGGGCTGCTCGGCGGCCAGGAGGCGGCCATCAGGAGTTGTTCTCGCCGTGGAGGCTCAATTCCAGCAGCCCGGCAACTTTTCCCTGGACTTCGAGAATCGTGTGCGCGGTGGCAAGTTCCTTCTCCAGGCGCGCCACTTTCGCTTCAAGCTGGCGGACCTGGGCGCTGGTCGCGTTGGACGGCGCTGGTCTGACGCCGCGCTTGCGCGGCGTCAGACCCTGTAGCGCACCTTGGCGATGGGCCTTGCGCCAGGCCGACAGATGCGAACTGTAGAGCCCTTCGCGGCGTAACAGCCGTCCGACCTCGCCCGGTTCCACACAGCGATCCGCCTCCTCAATGATCCGCAGCCGATACTCGGCGGTGAACCGGCGCCGGGTCGGCTTGGCGATGACTTCCGGGTCCGGACCGCGCGGCGCTGACGAAGTCTCGGGTCTGGTGGTCTCGTCGCTACGCTCCTCAACCCCCAGACCCGGCGCGTTCGCACCCATGGCCATCATTGAATTCTTGTCTGATTTCATCATTGCTCCTTTCTACCGCCCTACAATAATTCCAAGGATAGTCGGTGTCTCAACAATGTTGGCAGAAAGGGCTCGCGGGTGGTCGCTACCCATACAAGCATAGAGCCGCGATACTGTACGCCTATATTGAATGTCCAAGGGTCAGTTCAATCCATTCACCGACGGCAGGTGAACATTAATAAGAATGCCGATGGATGGCTAAGAGCTTTGTTGTTGGGTCATGTTTCGCATAATCTTACGTTAGCATCAAAAGCAGGTTCCTAGCGTGTCGTTTCGCACCGAAATCCGAGATTGGTTAGATCGAAATTGCCCTGAAAGTTGCCGGGGTCCTGGCGATGTTCCAGGTGGCGGAACGAAAGCACCGATGTCAGCGGATCAACGGCTATGGCTGGATCGTTGTGCTGCTGAAGGCTTGACCGTCCCGAACTGGGATACCCAATACGGCGGTGCCGGTTTTTCCAAAGAGCAGTGGGTGATCATGCTTGAAGAGATGCGCAGATTGTACATCCGCTCGCCTGTTGCTGGCATGGGCGTGTCCATGCTAGGTCCGACCCTGCTTGAGTTTGGCACCGAAGAACAGAAATTGCGTCACCTCCCGCGTATCGCGCAAGGCGATGTTTGGTGGTGTCAGGGCTATTCCGAGCCTGGATCTGGCTCCGATTTAGCGTCACTGCAAACACGTGCAAAACATCAAGGTGATCACTACGTGATCAACGGTCAGAAGATCTGGACCTCCGGGGCGAATTTTGCGGATTGGATTTTCTGCTTGGTACGCACAAACCCAGACGTGCCAAAACATGAAGGTATTAGTTTCATCCTGTTCACCATGAATCAGCCTGGTGTCACAGTTCGTCCGATTCGCTTGATTTCAGGCGCGTCACCGTTTTGCGAAACGTTTTTCGATGATGCAATCGCAAATCGAGACGATTTGGTTGGCAATGAAAACGAGGGGTGGACGGTTGCGAAACGGTTGTTGCAGCATGAACGATCAGGCATGCTCTCGCTTGCATCGGGCAGCAACCGTGAGGCTGGGATTGATTTGCCTGAGCTTGCAACCCGCTATGCTCGCGACGCTAATCCCGCGGTGCGCCAACGGGTGCTCAAAAACCTTATTGATACTGATTGCATGAACTTGACGCAACGCCGCACAGTTGAGGAATCCGAGGGTAATACGCCCGGTCCCGCAACGTCAATCTTTAAGTACTACGGTGCAAATCTAGCGAAGGAACGATCGGAGTTGCAAATCTCATTATTAGGTTCCCAAGGGTTGGGTATGGAAGGTGATTCATTTTCAGGCGCGGAATTAGGTATGACGCGCACATGGCTTGCTGGGAAGGCACGATCAATTGCCGGCGGGAGCAACGAAGTGCAGCTGAACATCATTGCGAAACGTGTGTTAGGACTGCCGGACTAACGGATGAAAAAGTATCTTGCGCTAGCGTTGCTTTGGATTGCGGGTTCACACTTCGCGACGGACGGGACATTTCCTTGGCTTCATACCTTAGATGCAGGTGACGGCGTTAAAGCCTCAGGTCTGCAGTTGGTGGGCTTAACGTATGGTTTGCATGCGCTTGAAGTGCCTGAGCAAGGCGCGATAGAACTCATGGTGGGCGTTCATGGTATGCGTTCAGCAGGTTACGAGTGGATTTACCCTTTACAAACCATTGATAGCGACTCAAGACGCATGTATTTCTTCAATTGGGATACGACCGCTGAGCAATGTCAGCTAGATGTCGCGACCAACTTACAAGCAGACATTCAGCGCGAACTTGAAGCGCATACGAAATTAGCTTCGGTGTCGGTAATAGGTCATTCGTTAGGAGGCGTGGTTGTCGCTCAACTCGCCGATCGTTGGCAAGTGGATGTCCCCTTGACGATTCATACGGTCGCTGCGCCGTTGGCACTTCTTGACAGCGAAAAGGGCGATCCGTCCTGCCCGCAACAGTTACCCAAAAACAGCCGTGAGAATGTACGATTTATTCAGTGGCGAACCCAATTTGAGCTCGACAATGCGTTCAATAGCCTGGACCGCAATCCAATGGATGTCGAAATCCCCAATAGTATTGTGGTAACGCTACCAGAGACGTATCGTGAGCGGCGGTTAGGCCACAACTGGTCCATCAGCTATGTCGCTGAACGAATCGCTGCAGCGTCCTCAGTCCAGTAGACGCTTAAGGTCAACCGCGTTGATACGTACCGACTAGTCGATTCATCGCGGTGCAATGTGGCTCAATGCGTTCGAACAACTCAAGCATGGATAGGCCGCTTGGCAAATCAAGTGCCGCGTCCAGTGCCATCACCCAAAAGAAATAGTTATGAACGCCGTGCCCTTCGGGAGGCATGGGGCCGCCATAGCCGGCATGACCAAAATCATTGGTTCCTTGCGTATAGTCTGTCGTTGCTTCAGCTAAACTGACAACGTTCCCTGGAATGCCATATAGCACCCAATGCACGAAACCATAGCCTTTCGGCGTTAATAGCGGTGCATCTGGATCATGGCATACCACGACATACGATTTCGTACCTTCTGGCGCGCTGGTCCACGAAAGCGCAGGCGAGATGTCTTCGCCTTCGCCCGTGTGCTTTGAAGGAATCACTCCGCCTGAAGAAAAAGCCGCACTTGTTAATTGCATTTCGGACAGTGCAAACCCCATGCTTTTCAGCCTCTTCATAGAATTGAGAAAACGGAACCTATGTTACCCATGCGCGCGTCCGTCAGAAGATTTGGACGCTTCACTTTACGGTACGTTGCTTCATGCTTTTAATGATCGATAACTACGATTCGTTCACATACAACTTGGTGCAATATTTGGGTGAACTAGGCGAAACGGTAGAAGTACATCGCAACGATGAGATTTCGTTAGAAGCCATTGCCGAAATTGACCCTGCTCGTATCGTACTATCGCCCGGACCTTGCACGCCCGACGAAGCTGGGATTTCGGTTGATGTAGTGAAGCAGTTCGGTAAAACGACGCCGTTACTTGGCGTTTGTTTAGGCCATCAGTGCATTGGCCAGGCATTTGGAGGAAAAGTCGATCGCGCTCGCACGGTAATGCATGGCAAACTTTCTTCGATCCACCATACCGGCGATGGACTGTTTGAGGGTATCCAGGACGGTTTTATGGCGACTCGTTACCACTCGTTAGTCGTGCTTCAAGACACGCTACCGAGTGAGTTAAGTATGACTGCCTGGACCCGGACAACGACTGGCGATGTGGAGGAAATCATGGGTATTGAACATCGTGAATATCCAATTTATGGCGTGCAATTCCATCCTGAGTCAATAAAAACTGACCCGGGTTACGACATACTGCGCAACTTTTTAAGGATGGGCGCTAGTTGAACATTACGGATGCACTCAATGCGTTGACATCAGGTGAGAGTCTTTCGTTTCACCAAACGAAGGCCGCATTTGATCTCATCATGCGTGGCGAGGCGACCCCGGCACAAATCGGCGGCATACTGATGGCGTTGCGAACGAAAGGCGAGTCCGACCTTGAGATCGCAGGGGCTGCGTTAGCGATGCGAGAAGCCTCGGTAAAAGTCGAAGTTGATGCTGAGAACCTGGTAGACACCTGCGGTACAGGAGGCGCCGGCGAGCACAAACTTTTCAACGTATCGACCGCGGCAGCTTTCGTTGCAGCGGCCGGGGGCGCGCAAGTTGCCAAGCACGGCAATCGGGCAGCAACCAGCAAGAGCGGTAGTGCTGATGTGCTCGAACAGGCGGGTGTGAACCTTGACTTGACTACGTCTCAAGTCGCGCGCTGTATTGAAGCTTGTGGTGTCGGTTTTTTGTTTGCCATGACGCACCATCCGGCCATGCGCTTTGCTGGGCCTGTACGGAAGGAACTTGGCGTGCGAACGGTGTTTAACGTGTTAGGTCCGTTGACTAATCCTGCTTCGGCGAAACGCCAAGTACTTGGCGTATTCGCGGCAGACATGCAACGGCCGTTAGTGAACGTGCTTGAGCGGCTTGGCGCGGAGCATGTGCTTGTCGTGCATGCGAATGGGCTTGATGAGTTGACGGTTGCGGGTCCTAGTTCAATCGTGGAATTGCGCGACGGTCATATTGAGGAGTACACAATTGAGCCGATTGATTTTGGATTGGAAGTACATGACGTCAAAGAACTACATTGCGAGTCACCTGCACAAAGTTTGGCTTTAATAAAGAGCGCTCTTGCTGGTACGGAAAATCAAGCGGCGTCGGACTTGGTCGCGTTGAATGCTGGGGCCGCTCTTTACGCCGCCAATGTCGCGGGAAGCCTTGCTAACGGCGTGGCGATGGCGCAAGATCTTATCATCACTGGTCAGGCTAACGAGAAATTCAAGGAATTTATAGCATTTACAAAGGCCTTGACGCTTTCGTGAATCAAGAAACTTTACTTGATGAGATCGTCGCGCATAAACGACTGGAAGTCGAAGCGTTAAAACGAGCTGTACCGCAAAGCGCATTGCGAGCATTACTCGAAAATACTGCGGAAGCGCGTAATTTTGGTGCTGCGCTTAAGGCGATTCAGCCAGCCGTGATCGCGGAAATCAAGAAAGCGTCGCCTAGCAAAGGATTGATTCGTAAGGATTTCAATGCTGCCGACATCGCTGTTGACTATGAACACCATGGCGCGGCATGCCTATCTGTCCTCACAGATGAACGCTTCTTCCAGGGCAGCAACGCTGCGTTGCGAGCCGCGCGAAGTCGAACGCAGTTACCCGTCTTACGCAAAGATTTCATTGTGGACGAATATCAGATTTTCGAGACACGAGCGTTACCTGCAGATTGTTTGTTATTGATTGTGGCGGTGTTGGATTCCGTGCAGTTAAAGTCTTTTCACGATATCGCTGAAGGCATTGGTTTGAGTGTGTTGGTCGAAATACACGACGAAGCGGAGCTAGAACTCGCATTGTCTATCAATGCGAGATTAATCGGTATTAACAATCGCAACTTAAAGACGTTTGAAACCAATTTAGCGGTCACCGAAAAGCTTGTGTCCTTGATTCCGCCGTCCGTACAAACTGTATCAGAAAGTGGCATTCGTACACGGGATGATGTGGCGCGCTTGCGCGCCCAAGGTGTGCACGCGTTCTTAGTGGGCGAAGCTCTTATGAGCGCGTCGAAGCCAGGTCAAGCCATGCGTGAGATCTTCACATTGATTAAAACCACGACTACCGCTTGAAATCATGCAAGTCGATATTGAGTGGCACGAAGATCTGTACTTTACCGCACGTGACGACAAAGACCGTGAAGTACACATTGACGGTCCACCGGATCTAGGCGGTACCCATCGCGGCACACGGCCGATGGAATTGATGCTCATGGGTATGGGTGGTTGCGCGGCCACGGATGTGGTTCATATATTGCGGAAAGGTCGCGTCAGCGTTCAACGCTGTCAGGTTAGCGTGCGCGCAACACGTGCCGATACCGATCCACAAATTTTCACGCACATTCATCTCATGTTTCGGGTCGCTGGCGAACGACTGACGATTAATAAATTAGCTCGAGCAGTTGAATTAAGCGCTGATAAATACTGCTCGGCTTCGATACTTATGCAACGTGCGGGCGTCGAAGTTTCCCACGATTTCGAGTTAATAGCATCTTGAATTTGGCAAGACCTAACCATTTGCTTGGTCTGCGTCATGTGGCGTTGCGTACCAGCAATTACGAGGCCACGCGCGCTTTTTATGTCGGTATGTTTGGTATGACGGTTGAATGGGAACCAGATGCTGACAATGTCTACCTAACCAGCGGAACGGATAACCTTGCGATTCATCGCGATGTCGCGAGCGCTAACGGGACACAACTACTTGATCATGTCGGTTTTATCGTGGAACAACCTAGCGATGTTGATGCATGGCACGACTACTTGATTGAGCAGAAAGTCGAAATCGTTGCACCGCCGTGCACGCATCGGGACGGTGCGCGCAGCTTTTACTGCTTAGATCCGGCTGGTGTTCGGGTTCAAGTTATGTATCACCCACCTTTAAGTCTAAGCAGCTCTAAAACATTCTAAACGAAACAGCACGGTCTGAAACAGCACGGTCTATAGTCGTCCTTGCTATTCGCTGTAGCCGTATAGGTTAACGTCTCCCTAAGCGAGAGAATTATTATACAAATTTAATATGGAGTAATAATGCGAAAGCCGGCTAACACTCGTGTGGTAACTTGGATATCCATCGCTCCTGAGCCATGTAAGGCAGTCAACGTTCAACAAGGAGAATTTGCGCTCATTAAAAGCGTTAGATGAAGAGATGCTATCGCATCTTCGCGATCCGTTCCGATTGATTGATCCAGAATGGCGTCATTGATTCAGAGCTGTTAGTGACGCATACAGGGACTACTGAGGAGTTTCCCTCGTTTATGCGTCAAGCGCCATCGTTCAAATCAAGGACTATGTCAAAGTGCGGTAACGAGCATGTTGCCGCGCTTGCCGGCACCTGACGGAAGCTTCGGTTCCTATGCAGATGTGATGTTGTCAAGTCATACCCGATATGGTGCCATAGATCTAGTAAAGTCAATCCCGGTGGCGTGCCATAGTAATCGCCATACAGACATGGCGCACTACGAATTTAATAGCATGACCCTAGTGGTGTGTACGGCTGTGAGCATGTTAAACGCATGATGTGCATGTGGTCACGGACAGTTATGTGGTAGAATTCGGCTGTCTTATGTTGGACAGGGAGTTTGTCGACCGCGAGCATCGTTGTGTCGGCTCACGTCGCCTCAGTTCCCATGTTATCAACTTATCCCGTCATGCCTGATGTGGCGACGAAGCGTCGCACACGAAGGCTTGGCCTCATCTTGATAAAAATCAAGGGGGGGGGGTACGCCTATGTAACAAACGAGACCTTCACGGTCCTACATACCTGAATAGACGATCTTTACGTCGTGCGGGGGTTCCGGATAGGTTGATTCGCGTGGCAGCGGTTCCGAGGTAAGGCATTGGTCACTGGAGGAGAGATCCCTTGCATTGTTTCAAGTTAGACGCTGCTCATCGTCGAGCAGTCCGTATGTCACAAATCGAACCCAATACTGAGAAAGGAGAAGGGACGATGGTTCACAACACGACGCGATGCCGCCGGTTTGGCGGCAGTTTACTGGTCGCGCTACTCACCGCATGGTGTGGAAGTCAGGCATTGGCTGAGGAGGCCTTCGAGGCGGATGCGGTGAGTGTATCGTTTGACGAAGGTCAGTTTTTTTATGCCTCTCACCCGTCACATCATGGGCCCTATATGCGCAATCCGACGCGTACGGCCGGCCTGCATCACTATACTGCGGACGGCGCGGGCACGCAAGGAGGCGCCAGTACGAACGGCGCTGCGAATAGTCTGATCAACCGTGAAATTGACGCGGCGCGGACGACGCCGGCCTTGACGGGCGCTTGTTATACGGTGGCAGTGACGGATGCTGCGGGCAAGGCCAGTGATATATTTGCCCTGGCGCAGACGGCCGATTGCAAGAGCGTGGCGTCCAAGAGTGCGAATGACGGCACGATGGGCGCGACGGGTGGCCACGTCAAGATGAAAGCCGAGTCGTTGTTGGATTATGAGACATCCTCGAAGTACGTGATCAAGGTTCATGCACACAAGGGCGACAAAGTGGTGGATACGTTGACGCTGACGTTGAACCTCAACGATGTGAACGAAGGTCCGGTCGTGTTGAAGCCGTTTACCTATGAGCGAAGCGGCAACGATCGTAGTGGCGACGATCTGCAACCGGTGGGCCCGGCCCGGGTGTACCTGAACGCGGGCGAATCGACCTCGATCAGTTTCAACCGGATACTTCGCGACCTGGACGCGACGCCTGAAGCGCTTGCGACGGATAAAGCCCACCTTGTATGCGACAATGGCATGGCCAATACCCCTGGGGTTGATAGCCAGATTCATTCGAGTGCCGCGCCCTCGGGGCTTCTAGGACAAGGGGGAGTCAGAGGATTTGACGGGCTTGGACAGAGGGGATTTCAAGCGGCAAAGGACGGGAAAGTGTATTGCGTTCACCATACCGAAGCTCGTGGCGACCCCACGCCGCATGCGGGTCAATATGTGGTGAAGGTGAGCGTGCAAGGGCTGCGCCTCATCCTGACGGCGTATGACCAGACGACGCCGGGCACGTATCTCGCGCAGGTGTATGTGAAGACGGGTCAGCACGAGCAGCCTGGCGTGATCGTCCCTTCAAATCAATCCCTGGAGTATGGGAAGATCACGGTGATCGTGAAGAAAGGGGTGAACAACCCGCCGGCGTTTGCGGGCGGCTCGGTGGGTTTCCGCACGACGGTGAACGAAGGCACGGGCGAGGACGCGTTGGTGGCGTCGGTGGTGCCGGGGACGACGGACGCGACGGCGGACGATTGGAATGCGGGGGATCTGGATACCCAGGATACCGACGTTTACTACAAGGTCGTAGGGACGCCGTGTCCGGCGAAGGATTATTCGACGTACACGCTGACGGAAGGCGGCAGTTGCTGGAAATACAAGGACAACTCGGGGAACGTGTCGTTGACGGGCGCGCTGGTGGATTACGAGAAGTTGCCGGCGGGGAAGATGGCGACGGTGCGGTTGCAGGCGAGCGACGGGTATGACACGGTGACGATTCCGATCACGGTGACGGTGAAGGACGTGAACGAACTGGAGACCGATGCGGAGGCGGTGAAGGCGCTGGGGACGGTGCGGTTGACGAACGACGAGAAGTCGGATCCGATCGAGCTGGCGAGTCTGTTCATCGATCCGGAAGGGGATCCGCTGACGTTCAGCGCGTATTCGAACCTGCGCGAGGATCTGGTGAAGATCGAGGGTCGCGACCTGATCCTGACGGGCAAGGGGGCGACGGCGGCCGCGGAAAAGACGTACACCATCACGGTGACGGCGTCGGACGGCAAGTTGTCGAAGGATGCGACGTTCACGCTGAAGGTACGGGCGAAGAATGCGGCGCCGAGTTTCGAGCCGGCGGGGGTGCGGTCGTTCGGCATGAGCGTGGCGGAGGATGCGCCGGTGGGGACATTCCTGGCGACGGCGATCACCTACCTGGATGCGGACTCGGCGGACGAGGTGCAGGCGACGGTGGACAGCGAGTTGTTCGAGGCGGTGCGCGTGGGTCGTGTGGATGCGAACGAGAACGGCAAGATTGACGGTGGCGAGAGCAGTCTCTGTGCGTTGCCATTGAAGATGACGGTGAGCAAGCACTGTCGCAAGGTGGCGAGCGAGTTGGGATTGCGGACGAAGGCGCGGCTGAATGCGGAACAGCAGGATCGTCATACGTTGACGTTGACGCTGGACGACGGATGGGACAAGAGCGGCACGGTGCAGGTGCACGTGATCGTGACCGACGTGAACGACCTGCCGATGGTGAAGCTGGATGCGGCCGGGGAGCCGATGACGATCGCGGAACAGGTCGTGGCGGTGGATGGTTCGCTGACGCTGGCGGTCGGCGGCTATTTCACGGACGAGGATGGCGATCGGTTGAAGGTGGATGCTGCCTCCTCCATGAAGCAGGTGGCCACGGTGACGGTGAGCGGTCTGGATGAGTTGACGATTCAGGGTCTGAGCGAAGGGATGGCGACGATCACGTTGACGGCGGACGATGGCGAGGGCGGCACGGTCACATTGAAGTTCATGGTGAAGGTGACGACGAATCGGCCGCCGGCGGCGGACAAGGATGCGTTCATGGCGCGGCTGCCTGAGGCGGACACGGTGAATGTCGGGGCGACGTTCGATCTGGCCTTGTCGGGGTTGTTTACGGACCCGGATGAAGGCGATATGGTGGGGCTGCCGCAGGCGATGACGTCGGACGAAGCTGTGCTGCTGGTGGTGGTGACCAATGATGGCGCGACGGCGACGTTGGTAGGTCGGGCCTCGGGGATGGCGACGCTGACGTTGACGGCGACGGATGAGGCGGGCAACAAGACCTCGGTGAGTCAGGCCATCACGGTGAATGCGGCGCCGGCGGAAGCGCAGCCGTTGGCGGCGCGCACGCTGGATCGCGTGACACCGCAGGCGGTGGATCTCGGCGGGCTGTTCACCGATACGGACGATGGCGCGGACGGCCTGGTCATCACGGCGACGCCGGTGGGCGAAGGCGCGGACCGCGCGACGGCCACGGTGGCTGGCACGACGTTGACGCTGGAGGGCGTGGCGCTGGGCGAGGTGGATATCGAGTTGACGGCGACGGACCCGCACGGGGCGACGGCGACTTCGACGCTGATGGCGACGGTGGTCAACGTGGCGCCGACAGTGGCGATGGATGTGGCGCCGCAAGCGCTTGATCGAATCAACCCGCTGACGGTGGACGTCAGGGACACCTTTGTGGACGCGGACGGCGAGCTGGCGACGCTGGAAGCGACGGTGGCGAATGATGGTATCGTGGCGGTCGGCGCGATCGACCTGGCGGACGGTCTGCTGACGCTGACGGGGTTGGCGGTGGGCGAAACCGCCGTGACCGTGCATGCGACAGACCATGACGGCGGTCAGGCGATGACGACCGTGACGGTCGCGGTGGTCAACGTCGATCCGGTGGTGGCGACGGCGGTGGGACCCCAAACCCTAACCCGCATCCATGACCTGATGTATGACGCGAGCGCGCTGTTCCGGGATCCGGATACGGACGAGCCGTTGGCGCTGACGGTGGCGGTGGCCGACCCGATGATTGCGACGGCGGCTGTGGCGGGGCATCAACTCACGGTGGAAGGTCTGCATGTGGGGTCAACGACGGTGACGGTCATGGCGACCGATGTGGATGGCGGGACGGCGGCGCACGAGTTTGTCGTGGCGGTCGAGAACGTCACGCCGACCGTGGCGATGCAAATAGATGCGCAAACGTTCGACCGGCGGGCACCGTTGGGGCTTGACCTGACGGGGACGTTCATGGATGACGACGGTGAGATTCGGGCACTCACGGCAATGGTGGGTGATGGCTCGGTGGTTGATGCCGTGGTGGCTGGGGCGGCGTTGACGCTACAGGCGCTCGCAGTCGGCACGACGACGGTCACATTGACGGCCATGGATGATCAGGGTGATACGATTACGACCGCGTTCGAGGTGACGGTGGCGAATATCGCGCCGGTCGTGGCCGAAGCGGTGCCGGATCAAACGACGACGCGGGTGGCGGACCTGACCCTGGATGTGAGCGGGACCTTTCACGACCCCGATACGGATGCGCCAGTGACTGTGACGGTTGTGGCGGCGGACGGCAGCATCGTGGAGGCGGCATTGCACGAGCAGATGTTGACGCTGCGGGGTCTGACCGTAGGGTCGACGACCTTGACGTTGACGGCGCTGGATGTGGATGGCGGGACGGTGTCGACGATGTTTATGACGACGGTAGCGAATGTGGTGCCGGAAGTGGCCCAGGCGTTGGTTGATCAGGAGATGGATCGGCGTGAGCCGTTGACCCTGGATGTGGCGCCGACCTTCCAGGATGAGGACGATGGGCCATCGTCGCTGACTTTGACGGTCATGGTGGCGGATGGCGCGGTGGCTGAAGCGATGCTCCAGGGAACCGAGTTGACGGTGACGGCGCAGGCCGTCGGTGCGACCGAGATCACGTTGACGGCGATGGATGCGAACGGGGCGAGTGCGACGGACACGTTCGAGGTGACGGTGGTGAATGTGGCGCCGGTGGTGGCGGCGGCAGTGATGGATCAGACGATCACGCGGGTGGCGGATGTGGCGCTTGATACGAGTGGCGTATTCAGCGATCCGGATACGGATGAGCCGTTGACGGTGACGGTGACGACGGCCGAGGCGATGTTGGTGGAGGCCACGCTTGGTGCGGATCATCAGTTGACGCTGCGCGGTCTTGCTGTGGGCGAGACGGTATTGACGTTGACGGCGACGGATATGGACGGTGGTCACGTCATGGACGAGGTGCAGGTGACGGTGGCGAATGTGGCGCCGGAAGTCGCCAACTCGCTCAGTCCGGTGGTTCTGGAAGTGGGTGGTGCGGCCGCCACGCCGACGATCGAGGGTTTGTTCAGCGACGATGGCGATCCGTTGACGTACACGGTGGCGACGGCGGATGCGGGGATTGCGACGGCAGCGCTTGCGGGGACGCAGGCGCGGGTGAGTCCGATCGCACGCGGGTCGACGACGCTCACGATCACGGCGACGGATCCGCATGGCGGCGAAGCGACGGTGACGGGGTCGGTCACGGTGGGCGACGGAGCCTTGAAGGCCGTGGCGGCGGAATCGCTTGCCGGGTTTGGTCGGGCGTTGTTGGCGAGTGCGTCATCCAGCGTGGGTGCGCGTCTCACGACGGACGCGCGCAGTGCGGACCTCACCCTGGATGCGTGGCTGGACGAGTGGGCGCCGCAGGATCCTGCCGCGCCTTCGCGCACGGTCGCGGCGCAGGGTGCGGCAGCCTGGCAGATGGTGCATGCGGTCAATACGCCAGGGTCGACTGGGGTGCTGGCAGGCGATGCCATGGCCGGGTCGTCGGCAGGCACGAGCGGTGCGCTGAGCGGTATGGACCAGTTGCAGTCGCAGTTCGGTCAACGCTTTGCGTTGAACCTGGGGTCGAGTGAAGATGTCTCCAGGTGGTCGGTGTGGGGCGATGTGGACCGTCAGACCTACGAAGGCAGTGGCTACGATGGCACGGCGACGAGCGTCTACCTGGGTGCGGATGTGGCGGTAGCCGAGTGTTGGCTGCTGGGGCTAGCCGTGGCGCGCCAGGGCGGCGACTCCGATTACGCCTGGGGCACGGCGTCCCAGGCCATGGACATGCAGTTGACGACGGTGCTGCCGTATGCGAGTTACCGCCCGAGTGAACGCATGTCGCTGTGGGGCGTGGCCGGCTTCGGTCGCGGTGAGTTGGATACGACGGTGGCGGGCACGACGACCACCTCGGGCAGCGATTTACGGTCGCAGCTGGCGATGGTTGGCGGCGAGCAGGCCTTGACGCAGGTGGGTCGGTTCGACCTGGCGTTGCGCGGGGATGCGGCGCTGGCATCGTTGGAGACGGATCAAGGTCCGGGTGCGGCGGATGGTCTGGCGACGGACGTGCATCGTCTGCGCCTCGGTCTTGAGGGCTCGTTCTCGACGGACACGGGTGAAGGCGGCATGCTGGAACCGTTCGGGCAGGTGAACGTGCGCACGGACGGCGGCGACGGCGAGACGGGTTCGGGCCTGGAACTGGCCGGCGGCATCCGCATGACGACGCCGGCGTTCACGCTGGAAGCGCAGGGACGCACGTTGGCGTTGCACGGTGCGGACGACTATCGCGAGTCGGGCTTCAGTCTGCTGGCGACGTTGAATCCGTCGGCGCAGGCGACGGGCGTGTCGGTCACGATAGCACCGCGCTGGGGCGCGGATGCGATAGGCACGGGGATCCTGTGGGAAGATACCCTCCGCGTCGGGCAGTCCTACGGAGTGCTGACGGGCATGGCCAACGGCGGGGCGCAGGCATCGCTGGAAACCCAGGTAGGCTACGGTCTGCTGGTGGCGCGCGAACGCTATCTGTTGACGCCGTTCGTGGATGTGCGCATGAGCGATGGGACCCGGCGCGAGCTGCTGGTCGGCGCGAGCGTGCGGCCATGGGTGCGCCAGGCGAAGGATCTGGATGTCCGTCTGGCCGCTGGACGCGTGGACGAGCGTCCGGGCGTCAGTCATAGTCAAGTCGGCTTGCACGCGACGATGCGTTTCTAAGCTGACAGACCCCGCGTGACGATGGTCATGCCATTGTTGCGCGCTCTTCTCCAGCCCCGGTACGCGCGAGCGTGCCGGGGTTTTTATTCAATGCATCGGGGTTCGGAGTATGTAAAAGTCTCAAATGCACTTTGTAAGGGTCTATGTACAACCTGTTACCTATTTATGAGTCCCGCCACCATCATGACCGAATCAAGACTTTATTAGTGAATGGGCAGCCTACGAAGAGCTCGACCGACTCGGCGACCCGTTAGAGCAGATCAAACAATTGGTTGATTTCGAGAGGTTTCGGCCGATCTTAGAAGCGCTGGACGAAGAAACATGGGAAGGTAGCCTACGGTTACAAGAACCATGTGCATGTTGATGTCGAAACAATCTCGTTCGGGGCAAGTTACCACACCCGATAATGACCATGATGTCACGGTGGGTGGATGCGTTCATTGATGGTCGCCAACGCGAGGGGTCTCTTTATGGGATGCTGCGTATCAAGCGAAAGAACTGGAGGCGATGCTACGGGCGCAGGCCTCACTTCACGGGTGATTGATGCTCAAGCGCGGTCGGCATCGGGTTCTCACGGCATGCCAACGTCGTGAGAATCGGCGGCGAGCCAAGGTGTGCGTGTGGAGCATGTGTTTGCCAGTTGCCAAAACGAACCGGGCGGTAAATTTATCCGCACCATCGGGTTGGACCGGCGAATTGGCTTCAAAACTTGCTCTACAACATGTACTACCTGGTGTTTTTAGCGCGCGAGGCCATGGTCTAAACAACTTCATGAAAAACACCCAAATTGGGTCTATATGACCTTATCTTGGGTGCTTTTCAGCGTTCAATATTCATTTATCATCATCGCACAATGTGACCGACAAACCTAAAAACGAGGTTTTGAGAGGTTCCTTATATATGTGCGGTTGTGCGCGTCATGACTTTAGCAGCGAGGCCCATCAACGACTTTATTGGTTTGGCAAACACAGTCCCGCCGCGTTCGCGTGCGACTTGTTGGTGCTTCGCCTCGTCGGCGCGAATGGTTTCTAATATGGTTTTTGTGCGCGGATCGTTCCCGCTAACCGACTGAATATGCCGGTCTAAATGCTTACAAACTTCGTCTTCAGTTGCTTCGACGAACCCCAAGCCCACTTTATCGCCTAATCGGCCAGCAATGGCACCAATGGCAATTGATGTCACAAAGAACAAGGGTTCGAGTACGCTTGGTCTCGCATCAAGTTCCTTTAAACGCCCGCGACATAGGGCCAAGTGCTCGCGCTCTTCTTGTGCCGCTTGCTTGAGTTGGTGGCGTACTTCTGCTGTATGAGAAGTTAATGCCTGCCCTTCATACAAAGCTTGAGCGCAAACTTCACCGCAATGATTAATTCGCATGAGCGAAGCGGCGGTTTGGCGGTCCTTCTCCGAGAGCTCGGCAGAGGTCGGAAAGACCGTCAGATCAGCCTTAGTTTGATGGTTGCCGGTCATGGCCCGTAATCCACTGTCGGCCACCAACACGAGGTCTTCTAAAAACTCACGAACCATCGCATTAAGTTTTCAGCATTTCAAGCAGTTCCGGTAATTCAGGACGGTCCAGAGGGATGCCACTAAATCCTGTACGACTAACCGTGCCGTCAAATCGTCGTTTCATTTCGTCGATAACTTCGTTCGGTTTGCCGACAATAGCGATAGTGTGAAGTATCGTGTCATCAATTAACGCAGCCATTTCGCTCCGTCGATGAGCGCGATTCAATGGAATCAGCTCGTCCTGCAAAGCACCCCAACCGTGTAGTTCGAGCACGGGTCGATAGGCGACCGTACATCCGTAGAACGCGATACGGTCTTTTACGGCATCAATTGCACGTTCCAATGCCTCATCCGTCAAGCCGGTTGCAAGCATAGGAGCATAGTCGATTTGAAAGGAATCAAGCGTTCGTCCGCGTTTCTTTAGGCCCCCTTCGACTACTGGAAGTGTGACCTCTTTCAGATATCTTTCTGTGGAAAACGGGTGAGCTATGAGCCCGTCGGCTACTTCCCCAGCGACTTTCGTCATAAGTGGTCCAGTAGCAGATAGCAGTAATTCAGGTTTGTATGCGCTGTCGCGTTCGGGCGGCGTGAACGTTGAAGGCATCAAAGTGTGCTTGTAGTACTCGCCTTGAAAGTTCAAGTGCACATCGTCATACCAGCACGCGAAAATCGCGTGCATGGCATTGATGAATTCGCGCATTTGTCGAGCTGGTTTGTACCACGGCATACTAAAACGGCGTTCAATGTGCGGTCTGACCTGCGAGCCAATACCTAACACGAGGCGGCCGTTCGCAAGTCGGTTAAGTTCGTGAGCCTGATACGCTAACGATAGAGGGTTGCGAGCAAAAGCAACGACTACCGACGTGACTAGCTCAATTGATGAGGTGGTCGTCGCGGCAACGGCAAGTGGCACAAAGGGATCGCGATTCGTCTCCGATACGCGTATGCCGTCAAACCCCCGTTGTTCCATGTTTTTTGCAGCTTCAGCGATCGTCAATGGATCGGCATTAATACCGATATCGATTTTCATAACGCCTTACATTACATTGTGCTTAAAGCCGCATTGATATTATTCCTTCTTTGCATTGTTGACTGACAATATGAAGAAAGAAGAAAACAATATAGATCAGCTGTGGGAGTATCTTTCCAGCAAAAAATTTAGCACAAAAGCAGCGTTGCATATTTCCCAAACAGCAGGATTGTTTCTTAAAGGTAGAGCGTACGAACGTAAACAAATAGTAGATCTCTTTGTGCATGAATTCAAAAGACTAGGTGGTAATTATCAGAATAGCAGAGCCGAACTACAGTCGGCAGTAAGTGTAGTAAAAAAATGCCTATCTCGTCATGAAATTCCATTTAAACGAATTAGTGATGGTGTTTACCTTTACGAAGGTTATGATGATCTCGATAATAACGACGCTAGTGTATCCGAACCGATACATGTTTCAGAAATAAATGAAAAAGCTGATCTTGTTCCACAACAGGACTATGGTGAGGGGGCTCACGAGGTTTATGCTTGGTATTTGCCAAAATATAAAGGAGATTCCAGCGAAACCTGTTTCCCAATTAAGATCGGGCGCACAGGTGCAGGTGGGTTTAATCGTAGACTGACAGATTTTGGTTCCAATTTACCCGAAATACCTTGCTATCTAATGCGCCTTGGTTGTAAAAATGAGAGTCGAGCGGTAGAGTACGAGAGAATGCTCCACCACTACTTCCGCGAACGAGATAAATCTATCAAGAACATCATAGGTGCTGAATGGTTCAACACAAATAGTTTTGAGATTGATTATGCAGTTTCAGTACTATTTCCTCGTGAACACAAACTAAAGAATACCAAATAAGCAAGCTCTGCAGTTGCTGAACCAATTGGTGCGTCGTAATTCGCGTTGGAGTTAAACGGGATCTAGATAGTTTAGGTCAATGGAAGCAGAGCTAAAGCTCCACGACCGGGGGTTATTGCCAGTCCAAATCACTCAATTACGGAATGCCTAGGTCGTAGGTTAAGATCGTTGTAGAGCCCGATATCCGATATCGGTGCGATAGTGGAGATCTTTGAACTGAATCGCGTCAACTGCGTGATATGCGAGATCGCGTGCACGCCTGAGGTCCTCGTCTGCCCCGACGGCACAGAGCACACGACCACCCGTCGTCTGGATTAGACCGTTGCGGCGTTGTGTGCCGGCATGAAAAATCTTCGTCCCGGGTGGAATTCGGTCTAACCCAGTAATGGCATGTCCTGTATCGTATCGGTCGGGATAGCCGCCAGACGCTATTACAACACCAATGGTCGAACGTTTGTCAAATAGCAAACTCTGGCCTTTGAGCCCTCCATTGACAGCGGCGAGACAAAGTTCTGCGAGGTTCGAACGCAGGCGGTATAACACAGGTTGCGCTTCCGGATCGCCGAACCGACAGTTGAACTCAATGACCTTCGGCTCTTTCGTTTTGGAGATCATCAATCCCGCATACAGAAAACCTTGAAAGGGTGTTGCTTCTTCCGCCATACCTTGAATTGTTGGTCGAATGACTTCGTTCATGATTTTGGCCTCAACGGCTGCATCTACAACCGGTGCTGGCGAGTAGGCTCCCATACCACCAGTGTTCGGACCTCGACCGCCGTCGAAAACCGGCTTGTGATCTTGCGAACTGGCGAACGCCAAAACGGTTTCTCCATCAGAAATGACGATGTAGCTAGCTTCTTCCCCCTCAAGGAATTCTTCGAGCACGATCTCTCGTCCCGCGTCGCCGAAGCGTTCACCGGATAGCATCGTTGTTGCAGCCTCGATCGCTTCCGCGTCGGTTTGCGCGACCACGACCCCTTTGCCGGCTGCAAGTCCATTCGCTTTGATTACGATAGGACAGCCCTGAGTTTTGATATAGGCAACTGCTTCATCAAGTGACGCAGTAGTTAGGAAAGCAGCAGTGGGAATACCATGGCGTTGCATAAATGTTTTGGCAAAGCCTTTGGATCCTTCGAGTTGCGCTGCTTTTCGACTGGGCGCGAAGCACTTCAAGTCTGCTTCATCAAACAGTTCGCGAATGCCATGAACCAATGGTTCTTCGGGTCCAACAACGGTGAGATCAATCTTCTCCCGTTGACAGAAATCAATCTGCGCGTTGAAATCATTGACATCAATCGGAACGTTCGAGCATTTCGGTTCCATCTCGGTTCCAGCGTTTCCTGGCGCGACGAAGACCTGATCTACATTAGCCGATCGTGCAATCGTCCATGCGAGTGCGTGTTCGCGTCCCCCTGAACCAATCACGAGTACTTTCATAGAGCGTTACTAACGGGGGAGCCCCTCAAAACCTCAATATATTATACATATATTGATAAAAATTTGTCGAATGTAGATGCTACGCGCACTGATTGGGCACGGTATAAATCACACAAGGCATTAGGTAAGGCACAGTGTAAATACTCACTTTGCCTGAGTTGGCCTAGATGTCTCTCAATGAGGAATCAGCGTTGTTGCGGATATTGTGGCAGCCTCTGGAGAAAGTTTGTGATTTTGACGAAAGTGTAATTTCTTATGTTGTTATATTTCAATAGGTTATATCTCATGAAAGCGTCCAAAACAAGCGGACTCTGTACATCGTTTAGTTCGAATGGCCATGTTTGAGATGCTTTGAAACGCGCTCTAATGTTTGAAGTGCCGCATTCCCGTAGCGATCATGGCTATGCCGTATTCATTACATGCGCGAACGACTTCGTCGTCTCGAATGGATCCGGCGGGTTGAATAACGGCGGTTACGCCGGCTTGTGCGGCGCTGTCTATCCCGTCGCGAAAAGGAAAGAATGCATCCGACGCCATGACGCAGCCGGCTTGACCTAAACCTTCTTCCTGCATCCTGATTGCCGCGATACGTACACTCATCGCGCGATTAGGTTGCCCAGCGCCGATACCAACGGTTGCACCTTCGTGCGCAAATACGATGGCATTGGATTTCACCTGCTTGACGACATGCCACGCAAAATGCAAATCGTGTAGCTCTGTATGAGTTGGTTCACGTTCCGTTAGGACGCGACATGTCGCGTCTTCAAGATTGGCATTGTCCGCCTCCTGCACGAGCGCACCTTGACTGACGGTCGACACGATTAACCGCACACCTGACTCGGCTCCGCCAGTGACCTTTACGAGTCGCAAGGATTTCTTGCGTTGTGCCGCCCCGCGTATGCCGACACCAAACGACGGCGCTGCGATGACTTCAGCGAATTGATTTTTCAACACTTGATCAAGCGTCTTGGCATCAAGCTCGCTATTGAACGCGACGATGCCGCCAAAAGCCGAAGTGGGATCCGTGCGTAAAGCTTTGTCGTACGCGTTAGCTAGTGACGAACCGATCGCTAGGCCGCATGGGTTAGCATGCTTAACGATAGCACAGGCTGGGCCTGCTAAGCCTTGCACGCATCTTAATGCGGCGTCGATATCGGCTATATTGTTGTACGAGAGTTTCTTACCTTGCAGTTGCGTGAGTTTTTGAGTACTGCCTGGATCTCGGTAAAACGCTGCCTTTTGGTGTGGATTTTCGCCATAGCGCATGACGCCATCGCGTACATACGTCAGCGTGAGTCGTTCCGGGAATTGCTCATCGGTTGAGAGATACCCTGCAATCGTGGCATCGTATGCTGCCGTATGACGAAACGCTTTCGCCGCCATGCGCGCTCTGAACTTCGTATCAATCGCGTTTTTGGCAATACGTTCGGCGACTTCCGGATAGTCATGAGGATCAACAACTACAAGCACATGCGCGTGGTTTTTGGCTGCTGCTCGAATCAGTGACACACCGCCGATATCAATCGCTTCAAGCGCATCGTCGTACATCAAACCTTCGATTGCGGTTGTCTTTTCAAACTCATATAAATTGACCACAACCATCGAAATGGCTTTCAAGTCATACGTTTGAAAGTCTTCACGGTCGATTTCGGGGCGTCCCAAAATACCACCGAACACACGTGGATGAAGCGTTTTTACCCGACCACCTAACATTTCGGGCGATTGCGTGAAATCGGCGATTTCGATGGCACGAATCCCGCTCGTATGTAGACAGCGTGCGGTACCACCGGTACTCAGGATGGAGAACTGTCGCTCTGCGAGGGCCTTAGCTAGATCGGTAATTCCAGTTTTATCGGTTACGCTGATTAGCGCGTAAGGCAAGGTCAATCCTATGGGTGGCAAGGAACACGCGGCAACTCATAGCGGTGACTGCGTGCTATCAATCAGTCGTGCCGCCAACAGTGAGAAATTATGGTTTTAGCTTACCGGTGAGCAGAACCCACCCGTTTTGACATTGAGGTGGTTCGAATGCAATGTTTGGATACGCCTTCTGCACTTCCGTCGTTTGGCTTTCAAGGATACCTGACAGTGCGAGCGAGCCACAGGGTTTTAGGGCTCGTTCGATTTGAGGTGCGAACGCTATTAGTGTATCGGCCAAGATGTTTGCCACGACCGCATCGAATGGTGGAACTTGAGGTAGTTTGGGTTCCAGGGTAAGCGTCGCACCGTTACGTTGGGCGTTGGCTGCGGCAACATCTATTGCAATCGGATCGTTGTCGACCCCATGGACCTCGGAGGCGCCGAGTTTATTGGCCGCAATGGCGAGAATGCCGGAACCGCAACCGAAATCAAGCACTCGTTTGCCGGCAAGGCTCTGTTCAGCAAGCCAAGTTAAGCACATGGCAGTAGTTTCGTGTTCCCCCGTTCCGAATGCGAGTCCAGGCGTTAGTTCGAGTTTTATGCATGCCGGATCAGCCTTGGCAAGGTTAGAGCCGATTAAAAACGGGCCGATACGTAAATGTGGTTGCGATGGTTGAGTTTGCTTTGACCAAGCGGCGGCGTCAACGAACTCTGTTCGCACATCGAATCCGCCTAGCGCTTCCAGTTCGCGTCGTACATTCTCGGCGTTGACGTTCGCTGACAGCCAGGCTTGGGCCTGGACGACCTCCCAATGTCCGTCTAGGGCCGGTTCGGTTCGCATGGGATTGCCGTCGCGGAACGATATCGCACTCGGGCACAAACTGTCGAAATGAGCTTCAATCGCAGCTAGTTGTGCGTTGGCACAGCGCAGCGATAAGGTGAGATACTTAGATGTCGCCTTCGTCATGACCGCCGAGTTGCTGCTCGGATGTCATAGATACTGGTTCTTGACATGCAACCGGTTGCAGCACTGCTGGGCAGCTGAAGTCGTATAGATCGGCGTTGAGATGAAACTGTCGCCGAACCACCACGAATTTCACATCAGCGCGCATCTTCAATTCAGTGAGGATAACCTCGCCTACTTCAGGTACATATTCGTAATCCAACGATTGATCGAAATCGTAAACCCGCATAAATGGATTTGGTTTAAATTCTTCGTTGAGGGTGGTGGTTACGAAGTCGATCCGTCTTGAGGTCGTATCTACGACTAGCGTAGTGACGACGTGATCGGTCAACATGCCTGCCTGGTTTTTCTCAAGAAACGCGACGGTTGGTTGGGTTTCGAAAACGACGCGCGAAGCATTACGTTCAGTCACCCGTAAGAGACTGAAATCCACTAGCTCGTGCAAGTCGAGATATGGATAGAGCATGCCTCCGCGGTGCTTGTATTTAGCGAGTTCCCGTTCGGTAGGATCGCGGCCCTCAACGCTCACAAGCCGCCAACCAATTTGATCTTTGTCTCTCGGGTCGGCAGCAGGTGCGTTGGTTGGGACGAACTGTTCAACCCAGTTCTTGTTTCGATTAGAGTCGCTAAGCGCTCGGAACGCACATACCGGGAAGCGTTGCTCGCCGTCCAGGTTCATTGATTCGCGGATAAGCGCTTGGTCCAGTTTGTCGAGAAGTGGCATCTCTACCTCGAGTGGGGTCGACATAGGACAGCCCTTCGGAGCGGCGATGTTCGCATTGGATGCGTCAAGGCCATGTTCTTGTGTTTGCGCGTCCGCCAAACTTGCCGCGACGACGATGATGCCAGGCAGGAAAGCGCGCGTCAGCATTAAGTGCAGTCTTGACAGCTTGAATAACCTTTGATGACGCGCGATATGTTTCATTCGTTCCAGTGCATGATGATAGATTTGGATTTTAGAACCGCGAAGTGGAAAGCAAGTTCGCTTTTGTCGAATAAACTGCACGGGCAATCTGGATCCATATGCATTCATTGTGGGTTGATGCTACCATGGCGTCAGCTTGTCGCTGTCCACCGTTGAGCGTTAAACCTAACCAAACGCATAGGGTAGGCTCGGCATATCCGCTAAACTTGCTACGCTTGCGTCCTAGCTACAGCTACATATCCGCTTGAAATGGCATGAGGTTGGATTATTTTGAAACAAATCGCGGTCATTGAGGGCGATGATGCAGCGCCGGAAGCGATGCGGCCAGCGATCGAACTCCTGCGTAATCAGAATCTACCGTTAGCGTTCGAGTATCCAGTTGTCGGGGAGTCTGCCGTTGAAGCGTCGGGGAGCCCCCTTCCAGTCGAATCGCGCCGTGTCATAGATGAATCTGACGCAACGTTGTTCGGTGCGACTAGCGGCCAGTCCGGTGCGGCGTTGATGTATCTTCGCTGGGGTAAAAACACCTATGCCAATGTCAGACCGTGCCGCTACTTTCCTGGTATCGCAAGTCCGCTTGTAGATCCCAGCGGCATTGATTTCGCCATCGTGCGTGAAAACCTTGAAGATCTCTACGTCGCCGTTGAGGGCGACTTAACAGAATTGGAATTTTTAAACCGTCCGGGTCGTACGACGCAAAAGCCTCTTCGCGAACTTGGCGAAGGCCGGTACGCGGTGAAAGCGATTACGCGTGGCGCTACGGAGCGCGTGGTGCGATTTGCATTCGATCTGGCCCGGAAACGCGCCAAGCAACGTAAAGTCACCTGCGTCGTGAAGCACAACATGCTTCGCGTGAGCGATGGTTTTTTTCTTGAAGTAGCGCAGGAAGTCGCGGCCGCGAACGCCGATGTGGCGTTTGACCATTTCATTGTGGACGACTTTGCTTGTCGCATGATTCGAGAACCGCAACGGTTTGATGTGGTGGTCATGCCAAACCTCTATGGCGATGTACTCTCCGATGCCGCGGGCGGTCTGCTCGGCAGCTTAGGTTTAGCGGCTAGCGGTTGTTATGGCGACGACTATGCGTACTTCGAGCCAGCGCACGGTACGGCGCCGGATATCGCGGGTCAAGGTATCATCAATCCGACCGCAACGCTGTTAACGGTGAGCATGATGTTGACGTATCTTGGATTCGGCGAGCACGCCACGCGAATGGAACGCGCCATTGAGCGCGTCTATGCCGAAGGTAGCGCGTTGACGCCCGATCAAGGCGGCAACGCTTCGACCGAAGCCATGGTACAAGCGGTCGCGGACGCCCTGTGAAAGACGCCGCGAGCGTCGAGGAGCACGACGGTCGCGGACCGCCGCTGCTCCTGGTTCACGGTATGTTGGCCAGCCGCTCTCAATGGTTGTTAAATCTGCCGGCGTTCGCAGAGTTTGCGTCGCCGGTCACAGTTGAATTGTGGGGCCACCACTTGTCGCCTGCGCCGACGGATCCCAGTGCGTACAACCCCTCTAGCTACGTGCTTTTGTTCGAATCTATTCGTGAGCGATTGGGTATTGATCGTTGGTTTATCGGCGGCTGTTCGCTTGGTGCGGCATTGACCATGCGATACGCGCTAGAACATCCAGCTCGAGTTTTAGGTCAATTTCTGACGAACAGCTCGTCCGCATTTGCCGATGCGGCCACGAGCGAGTTGTGGCAAGAGTCCAGTGAGTCGTCTTATGATCGGATCGTACGAGGCGGTATGCACGCGATTGACCGTATCGCGGTGCATCCGCGGCATGCCAAACGTCTTCCTACCGAGGTGAAACAAGCGTTGATTGACGATGCCACCTTGCATACGGTCGAAGGGGTCGCCGGGACCATGCGCTGGACGAGTCCGTACGCGTCGGTTCGTTCGCGCGTCGCTGCGAATACGGTACCGTCACTTCTGCTGTGTGGTATGCACGAGCGCAGGTTCCAGCCGTTACGAGCCTATGCCGCCACGGCCATGCCACACTTAACCGTGGTGGATTTACCAGCCGGGCACGGGGTGAATATGGAGGCGGCTGAAGCGTTTAACCTCCATGTCAAGAAATTTGTGAGGCATGTTGATAAAAAGGTCTCGCGCGTTGCCTGAGGCCGCGACGCACGAACCACCGATGCGGCACATCGTTGATGTATTGATTGACGAGCGCGCCGAACGTCTGCGCTCGCATCGCGTGTTGTGGCCACTCATGAAATCGCTCTTCAAAGGTGTACTTGGTTATGCGAAAGCGCTGGAGATGGTTGACGCCGCGCAAGGCAAATCGGGTCTGGAGATTTTCGACTACATGTCCGACCTCCTACATCTGCAGGTGTTGGTGGACGGTCTTGAGCACATTCCAGCGTCCGGACCCGCGCTCGTCACGCCCAATCATCCCGCAGGTATTGCGGACGGCATTGCCGTATTCGACGCGTTCAAAGATAAACGAGCGGATGTTTGTTTCGTTGCCAACCGGGATGCCGTTCGCGCGGCTTCGGGACTGGCGGAAATCATCATTCCGGTAGAGTGGCGCGTACATGAACGCACGACCCAGAAGACGCGCGAAACAGTTCGCGCGATCAATCAGGCATTCGCGGACGATCGGCTGGTCGTGATCTTTCCTTCTGGCCGTCTGGCCGAACCGACGCTGCGAGGATTGAAGGAACGACCATGGCAAACAACCGCGTTGAGCTTTGCACGGCGGAATGAAGTACCGGTCATCCCAATGCATATCAAAGGGGAAAACACGGCGTTCTATTACATAACCTGGTATATCAACACGGAACTGAAAGATATGACGTTGTTCCGTGAGATCGTTAAGAAAGCCGGTCGTCCCTATCGGTTAACCATCGGCGAACCGTTTCAGCTTGCACAAAAAATGGATATCGAACTTTTAACGCAGCGTTTGCGTGAATTCGTGGTTACGGATCTGCGAAAAGGCGCAAAGCGCTTTAATCCTTGACGTTCGAGGGTGCAACAGGTCGATAGGTCATTACCGTCTTCCACTCACGGTCTCGGCAACCGGACAGAATTTCCAATGCCTCCTGGTCTGGTATGGCTAGCGTCTGCGTTCCCTGGGTGGTCTCGTAGAGTACTTCGTCCTCCGAGATACTCAAATATTGGCCGCCTTGACTACGTATGGTCGGCTCGCAAACCTGCGCGACCGGGGGCAGTGTGCTATTGCCCCGAAGGAAGTGGGTTGGCACCTTGTTTGATTCGACGTCGTTGAAAAAGCGCTCGGCCTGGTGCTGATATACACGGCCATACATATGTGCAGACGGCAGCGTCAATACATTGGGCGCAAATCGATGGCCCCCAAGGTGGGTGGCCTGCCACGCACGACCTCCAGATAGGTTATCAAGGCGTTGCCATGTCGGCAATCCCTCTCTTGAACAGCATATGTCACGTTTGCCGTGCGTACAGATTAGATAGAGTGTCTCCTCCCAAACGGGCATGCATGTAGTCAAAGGATCAATATCCGATAGCTCGTCGTACGTGTCAATGGATTGTCGTCGAAGAATCCCATCGCGGCAACTCATCACGGTTAAAGGGTCGGATGGTCTACGGCGGTGCTTGATGAACTGAACCCGCGGCAGCAAGCCTTGCTTGTTGGCTCGGTGTTCGGCGTCGGTTAACCATGCGTTGGCCGTAGGAGGGAGCGAATTAACTTTGAGATTTTTTGGCTCCCAGGTATCGCGCACCTCAAGCAAGATCCACAGGCCTACTTGGGGCGCCGTGCCGAGCATCGGTTCATTCAAGGCTGCGGAGACTTCAGCACAAGGTGTTATGTCATTGGGTGCAAAGGATTCTGCCATAATTCTGCCATAGCAGATGGAAATCAATCGAATAATGGTATTGATTCTAAAAAGCGCTTAGTACATTGGTGAGTGAATGCTTGGAATCGTTTCGATTCTTGGCATGACATGAGGTCATCACGCTGTATGCCCGTATGACCATAAATGATGATCTGTTAGTCGATATAGTCTGCTTGTGTGTTCGAGATGGTTATCACGAGGTAAGCAAACCATTCTAGAATAGTTAAAGAACGAGTCGTTAGTTTGCGCTTACTCAAGCGCGACTATATACGCGCTGCCAAACCCAGGAGCTGTCCGTGACAGAATCTCGACCGACCACATTAGGTGCCTTAAAGGCCTCAGGCTATAAGTTTCATCCGGTAAAACACGAGATTCGGCGCAATCTCGTCGGCAAACTCCAAGCGAACGAGCCGCTGTTTCCAGGGATGATCGGCTATGACGATACCGTCATACCGATGATAGTCAACGGGTTGCTCAGCTGTCAGGATTTCATCTTGTTAGGCGAGCGCGGTCAAGCAAAATCCAAACTCGTACGCAGTCTCACCGCGTTGCTTGATGAAGTGCTGCCCGTCCTTCGCGATGCGGAGATTCCCGAATCGCCGTTCGCTCCCATAACCAGCTTAGGCAAATCCTTGATTGCCGAGCAAGGCAACGACGCGGCCATTCGATGGCTACATCGCGACGAGCGCTACGCGGAAAAACTAGCGACGCCGGATATCACGATCGCCGATCTTATCGGTGAGATTGATCCTATCAAGATTGCGGAGGGGCGATATTTAGCTGATGAATCGACGTTGCATTTTGGGTTGATACCACGGGTCAATCACGGGATTTTTGCTATTAACGAGTTACCTGATTTAGCTGAGAGGATTCAAGTTGGACTGCTCAATGTGCTCGAAGAGCGCGATGTGCAGATCCGTGGGCACAAGATACGCTTGCCGCTTGATGTGTTTCTGGTAGTCACGGCAAACCCAGAGGATTACACCAATCGTGGCCGCTTGATCACTCCCTTGAAGGATCGATTCGGTTCGCAGGTGCGTACTCACTATCCACAATCCACAGAGCACGAATTGAACATCGTTCATCAGGAAGCCACGCCGTTGGATTTGCACGGTCGCGCCTTGAACGTTCCCGACTATATGGCATCAATCGCGGTGGAAATTACGCATCAGGCGCGTGCATCGTCCGACATCAACCAGCGTTCCGGGGTGTCCGTACGAACGTCTATCACGGTATATGAGACATTGCTTGCCAATGCCCACCGACGGTCGCTACTACTCAATGAAGAAATGGTTGTACCGCGCATTTCCGATTTGCATTTCATTACGCCAGCTCTCTACGGTAAGCTGGAGTTCGAGGTTTTTGATGAAAGCGAAGAAGACGCCGTTGTCACTAACCTGATCAATCGCGCCATAAAGACTGTCTGGGATCGTGTTTATGATGTTGATGACATGGAGGCTATGGTCGAGTATTTCGAGCACACCGAGTCTCTTGAGGTCGGTGTAGACGTGCCTATTGAGACATACGCATCGTGCATCGCTGCGTCCGAAGCGTTACGCAATACGCTGAATAACCATGCTTCGGAGGCCGTCTCGTTGGCAGCGGATCTTGAGTTTTTACTTGAGGGTATGCATCTACACGAATTAATCAGTAAGGAATCGGTGTCTAATCGTGACATCTATAAAGCGCGTGGCTGAGAGATAAACATGCGTCGAATCCCGATAAGACACCGCTACTTTGAGTGGGACGGCACGCGTACGCCAAGCTTTGGCGTAGACGATGTTTTGCAGCAATTAGCTGACGATTTAGCGGAGTATGGCGATTTGACAGACGCGATGCGCCGTTTGATGGCGCGCGGGATACCCGAATCGCAAACCGGACAGCGGCGTGGGCTGAACAGCATGCTCCGTTCGCTACGCGAACGCCAGAACGAACAACTGCGTCGATTCGATCTGTCCAGCGTCATGAAGGGTATTGAAAAGCAGCTGGAAGAGATCGTGCAACTTGAGCGAGAGGGTGTGCAGCGTATACGGGACGGCTTAAGTGGGGACGAGAACGATTACGCGCAAGATGCATATCGGGCGATCGCCGATCAAAAGCAAGAAGAGCTTGATCGTTTGCCGCCACACCCGGCCGGGCGTTTAAATGCGTTGCAGGACTACGACTTTCTCGATCCGGAGGCGCAACGCAAATTTCAAAAGCTACTTGAGCAATTGCGCAACGCCGTCACCGATTCGTTTTTCAAGAATCTGTCCGATCACATCGACAACTTGTCGTCTGAAGACATGCGACGTTTGAAAGACATGATGAAGGCGCTGAACGAGATGTTGATAAAGAAGATCGCAAATAAGGACGACATTGAATTCGACGAATTCATACAGCAATACGGAGATATGTTCGGAGACCGCCCTCCACAGTCGTTGGATGAGCTGCTGGAACAGATGCAACAACAAATGGCAGCGGCGCAGTCATTGTTGTGGTCCATGTCGAAAGCGCAACGGGACGAGTTGACGAACCTGCTCCAGGATCGCTTTAACGATCTCGAGCTGAATGCGGAAATCAACAAGCTACGCAAGGAACTTGAATATTTATTGCCACCTGGCAAATCGTTCGGCTTTCGGGGTGAAGAAGAGCTTGATATCGATTCTGCGCGGCAACTCATTGAGTTGATGCATAAGTACGAACGTCTCAAAGAACAGATTCTGACTGCTGAGCGCTCGGGCGATTTAGAAAAGATTGAGCGCGACTTGGTTCGGGAAATTCTCGGTGACGAAGCCGAAGATGAGTTGGTCGACCTCCAACGAATCCGCGAGATGCTGAGGGAGGCAGGCCTGATTCGCGAAGGTAACGATCACAAGTGGGAACTGACGCCCATCGGTGCGCGCAAGCTTGGGTTTAAAGCGCTGGCGGAGATATACGCACGATTACGACGTGCCCAACTCGGCTCGCATGCGTTACCCGAGGAAGGACGATTCGGCGATCGTCAAATGGAGACGAAGTCGTACGAATATGGCGATCCCCCGCATCTTGACTTGCCTAAAACGATTTACAACGCCATCCAGCGCAGTGGTCCAGGCACGCCAGTCGGGTTGGATGCGGAAGATTTTGAGGTCCATCGCTCGGAACATCAAGCGTCGACTCATACGGTTCTGTGCCTTGATCTATCGACTTCTATGGCCATGCGGGGTGCTTTTCAGTCCGCGAAGAAAGTGGCTATGGCATTACAACATTTGATCACTTCGCAGTTCCCGCATGATTCGTTCTATACGATCGGATTTGATGTGCTTGCAAGAGAAGTCAAACCCCATGAATTACTGTACCTGCAATGGGACGAGTACATGACCGGTACGAATATGGAGCACGCGCTGTTACTCTCCGAGAAGTTGCTATCCAAACACAAGCACGGAACGAAGCAGGTGATCCTGATCTCGGATGGCGAGCCAACGGTACATTTTGTGAATGGTCGAACACAATTCAACTATCCGCCGACACGCGCAACGTTGCGTGCGACCTATCGCGCTGTGCAGCACTGTACGAAACGAGATATCGCGATCAATACTTTTATGCTTGATGCGGATGGATACTTCGCAAACTTTATCGAGGAAGTCACTAAAATCAACGGCGGCCGCGTTTTCTACACCAATCCGCGACGTTTGGGGGAGTATGTATTAGTGGATTACATAAATGGGAAGCGCAGCCAAATAAGATAAGTAGCTCGAACGCGTCTTTGTATTGTCCTAGGAGCCTGCACCGTAGAAGATTTCTTGGGATAGAATTAGGAGAATATATCCTCATGTAGAAATATTAGGTAAAATAATCTATATAAAGAATAAATACGATAGTGTATCCTATTTACTGAATGCCAAATCGTCCTACGGCACAGACTCCTAGCCAATTCCGTCTGGCGTATGCGACGTTGCGTGGCTACACGAATCGCTGGAAAATAATTATGATTTCTCCCGAAATAAGCGGCAGGTGTGATAATGGCCGATAACGAGACGATGCAGCTAGTGCCGGATCGATTTGACGGTGCTGAACGACATATTAGTGAATGCTTTCATGACGTTAACGAATCTTTAAAAGTCATCACAGACGATTTGAAGGATATCAAAAAGGACATCAAAATGGATAGGATGTGGCGCTGGATACAGGTCGTTAGTATCTTAGGTGCTATCGGGTTGACGTACCTGTTCGGCGAGTAACGTTTTTGCCGATGTGATGCAGCACGGTTTACGCGCATGTGCTCTAAGGTTTGGGGATCATATGGTCCCCGCCTGTCTTGGCTTTGTATGTACAGCCACTGTTAACTCACTGCCGGCATTGAACCAAAGATGATACAACTCACGGCGCGTCGCCGAGGGAGGTGAAGCAGTGGTATGTCAACGCGTAGAAAATTTCCTAGGACAAGATTAGTAAAATATATCTTTATATAGATGTAATCAATAAAATAATCTATATGCAGATCAAATAGGATAATATATCCTATTTACTAAGTGCCAAATCATCCTACGTCACAGGCTCCTAGAAGCACGTCAACCTCACTGTGCGAAAGCTGTACGGAAACCGACCCCTTTCCGTACGCCTACGATGGTTAAACTTTCAGTCCTTATTGACTCTTTTCAACTACAAGTAAATTGTGTGAAAGAATCAAATACTGTAAAAGAACTGAAGCGCCAATCACAAGCCCAGAATGGGCAAGGACATCCAGCGCCTCGGGTTGCCGAACAGATCCTCTGGGAACGTCAGGGTGAAGACACCACGCCAATGCATCTGCTCAAACTTACGTATCTATGTCATGGTTGGTCATTAGGTTACTTCAGTCGCAAGTTGATCAATGAAGCTGTAGAGGCTTGGCGTTACGGACCCGTCATTCCATCTATATATCACGCTTATAAAGTATTTCGTTCACAGCCAGTGACGGGAGAAGTAACGAATCATGAATCAACATTCGGTCCGAAGGAACTCACATTAATTCGTCGCGTATTGAAGGCGTATCAAGATTATGACGCGTTGGACCTTTCTGCTATTACCCATACAGCCGGAACGCCCTGGGATCAGATATATAAGAAAGGTCGACGAACCGTTAACCAGGTTATTCCTAACGAAGTGATTGAAGCCTATTACAAGGCACGTCTGCGCCGGCAGCATGAGCATATGGTAGTAAGGGATGGCTGACTTTGATTGGAACAAAGTATTCCAATCGAAACGAAGCCCATAGAGACACCTTACCACATCGTGAATTAGATGCACTAGATACCCAGCAAGAACTGGAACGCGACCGTTTACAGAGCGAACACGGGCGCCGAGAGACTTCGAGATGTATTTGCTTACGGGGTAGTAATGTTCATCTGGTTGCTTTTCGTTCTTTTCTGTATCTCCACGATATTTTTCATGTGGCATTATTTTGCACCAGTTGCTTGGCACTGGATATCCGAAGAGGTCATCTCAAAACCGTCAATAACCGTCATATACGACGACGGCGGTCGAAATGACCAAGGTCTGGTCATTCGAGTGACTTTTCATGCTTCGTGCACACTATTTTTGCGTTGACGTGTGGGTAATCTAAGAGCTTTTCATCAGCGTAAGTTGCTTACTTGGTCTTCCTCAATACGATCTCGGCAACTCCAGTACATGCTCGGTGACATAGTTCAGCACCATCTCCTGCGAAATGGGGGCAATGCGCATAAGGCGCGCTTCGCGCCAATACCTTTCAACGTGAAACTCCTTAGCGTACCCGAAGCCCCCGTGGGTCTGCACGGCTTGATCTGCTGCTTGAAAACAGGCATCGGCGGCCAACCATTTAGCCATATTGGCTTCTGCTCCGCACGGCAAGCCTTGATCAAGTAGCCAAGATGCCTTGCGAATCATTAATTCCGCCGCGTCAAGCCTCATGGTTGCTTCGCCTAGAGGGAAACTAACACCTTGATTTTGACCAATGGGTCGCCCAAATACCACGCGTTCTTTCGCGTAGTTGACGGCACGCCGTATGGCCGCACGACCAATGCCTAGCGCTTCGGACGCTACTAGGACACGCTCGGCATTCAGACCATCAAGAATATGACGAAAACCTTTACCCTCTTCGCCCACGCGATCAGTGACGTGGACAGGTAGGTTGTCGTATACGACTTCGCAGGTCGCGATCGCGTTGCGGCCGACTTTGGGTATGGGTGAAATCGATACTTCAGGTCGTTGGAGTTCAGCGAGGAGTAAGGTCATGCCTTCAGATCGTCGTTGAACCTTGTCCTTACTTTGAGTACGGGTGAGTAGCAGTACCCGCTCCGAATCCAATGCTTTGGTCGTCCAAACCTTGCGGCCTTTAACGATATAGAAGTCGCCATCCCGGGTCGCGGTTGTCGTGATTGATGTCGTATCCGTACCGGCGTCGGGTTCGGTGACTCCGAAAGCGACATGTAAGTCACCGTTGGCTACCCGCGGCAGATATTTCTGCTTCATTTCCTCGCTGCCGTATTTCACGACGGGGTGCATGCCAAAGATCGAAAGATGGATACCGCTTGCTCCGTTCATCGCGGCACCTGACGCCGAAACCTCTTCCAGAATGATGGACGCTTCAGTAATGCCTTTACCGCTGCCGCCGTATTCCTCAGGAATGGCAATACCTATCCAGCCGCCTTCTGCGAGGGCGTTGTAGAAGTCCCACGGAAACGTGTGCTCCTCATCGTGCTTTGCCCAGTATTCGTCAGGGAAGTCGGTGCAGATCCGCTTAATGGCATCGCGGATCATTACTTGTTCTTCGGTTAATGCAAAATCCATAATCAAAATACACTACGCACAATGGTGGTAAGGGTAAGCACGCGGTGTCTGGCAAATTCTTTGAGGAGCTTGACGTAGGGATGGCATTCCATCATCAACCTAGTCGCACCGTGACGGAAACGGATAATCTACTGTTTACGACGCTGACGTTAAATCCACAACCACTGCATCTTGACGCGGAGTTCGCGAAAAATTCGATTCATGGCCAAATTCTCGTAAACAGTATCTTTACCTTGGGTCTTGTGGTCGGTCTATCGGTGGGCGATACCACCCTGGGAACCACGCTCGGAAATCTCGGATTCGATAAAACCACTTTTCCTAATCCGGTCTTTCTCGGTGACACCATAACCGTGTCGACCAAAGTGATCGCGAAACGTGAAAGCCGTACGAAACCGGATCGAGGCATTGTGACCTTCGAACACCGCGGCATAAACCAACGTGGCGAAATCGTGTGTCTGTGCGAACGGGGTGCCATGATGCAGCGTAAGGTATGAGAAATCTGAAACCTATCCGCACGCGTCGTTCGGTGCATTTCATACCAGGACCGAATGAGAAAATGCTGGCGAAGTCGCTTGACGGCGATGCGGATACCATCGTTATTGATCTTGAGGATGCGGTCGCTCCTGGCGACAAAGCGTCTGCCCGAACAACTATCGTGCATTGGCTTGCGGATGTTGACTTCGGTCTAAAGGAAGTAGCCGTTCGCTTGAATCCTCTGGATTCGCCCTGGGGTATCGCGGACCTGGAAGCGACTTTGGAATATGCGCCGCATCTCTATATGGTGCCGAAAGCCGAACGCGTTTCTGCATTGCACGTATTGGAGACATTGATCTCTAAATTCGAAATACGTTTACCAGGGATTCCGCTGAAAATCGGTCTGATGTTAATCGGCGGTGAAACGCCGTTAGGCGTAAGAAATTTGACGACTCTGGCAAGCGAACCTCGCGTCGTCGCACTTACTTGGGGTGCAGAAGACCTCGCGACTGCCATCGGGGCGACAACGAACCGTGATGCTGACGGGGCCTATCTCAGTGTGTTCGACTCCTGTCGCAATCTCACCGTGCTTGCGGCGCGGGCACACAACATTCAACCGATTGATACCGTATTTGTGCGCTTAAATGATCTGGATGGGCTGCAAAATGACTGCCGAGCAGCAGCGCAACTAGGGTTTACGGGAAAATTGACGATCCACCCCAGTCAAATTCCCGTTGTCAACGAAGCATTCACGCCCAGTGCGGACGCGGTGGCCCACGCTCAACGTCTGATTGAAGCATTTCATGAAGCGCAGGCACAAGGTCGCAATGCATTTCAATTCGAAGGGCGCATGGTCGACGCACCACATTTCACGCAAGCGCAGGAACTGCTGGATCGCGCAACCCAACTAGGAGCAATATGAACCTCACGCTTAAGACTGATCGGATGCTCGCGCGGATTGAAGGTCCTATCGGTTACATGACATTTAATAATCCGCCGCGTCACAATGCGTTATCGCTGGAAATGTGGGGAGGCATCGCAGACATTATCGAGCATTACGAATCGAATCCTCATATCCGCGTCGTTGTGATGAGTGGCGCCGGGGGCAAAGCCTTCGTATCAGGTGCGGACATCAGCGAATTTAGTAAGGTGCGCGATAACGCTGAGCAAGCGGAAACATATGGTCAAGCGTCTGCTCGCGGTTCGAGAGCGCTGGCAAATATGACGAAGCCTCTTATTGCCAAGGTCACTGGGTACTGTATCGGCGGCGGTTTGGCAACGGCGTTGCAAGCGGATGTGCGCTTCGCAACGCCTGATAGCACGTTCGGTATCCCGGCTGCCAAATTAGGACTCGGATACGATTACGAAGGTCTGGCTAAATTGTCGCGTATATGCGGTCCTGCGCGGGCGCGAGATATTCTGTTCTCAGCCAGATTTCTCAGCGCGGAGGAAGCGTTTGATGCCGGGATTGTGCAATTCGTCGTAGAGCGCGATCACATTGACAGCGAAGTAGAAGCGTATTGCGAGCGTATCGCAGGTAATGCGCCGCTTACCGTAAAAGCCGCTAAAGCCGCAGTGGATGCGTATGAGCGCGGCGGCGAGCCGAATGACATTGAATCCGTCCATGCGCTCGTTCGCGCGTGCTTTGATTCTTCGGACTACAAGGAAGGGCGGCAGGCATTTGCTGAGAAACGCCGCCCTAACTTTACGGGCGCTTGAGGATCTCGCTTGATGCGTAACCAGAATGTTGTCTCCGCCTGCGTGTTGATTATTGGTAATGAAATCCTCTCTGGGCGTACGCAGGATCTCAACCTTCAATATATCGCGACCGCCTTGGGCGAGCAAGGGGTGACCGTGCAGGAGGCCCGCGTGATTCCTGACGTTCATGATGTCATCGTGGATGCGGTTAACTATGCGCGTGCGACATACGACTATGTGCTTACCACAGGCGGCATCGGTCCGACGCACGACGACATTACTGCGGTATGTATCGCACGGGCATTTGATGTCGAGTTGGTGATGCATCCCGAAATTGAACGTCGAATTCGAGCGCGCGAAGCGCCGCCAGAAGTGATGGCAAGCCGTCTACTGATGGCCCGCGTCCCTGAGGGTGCGAGTCTCATCGACAATGTGACGGGCGGCCCGCAAGGCTTTTCGATCGAGAATGTCTATGTCATGGCAGGCATTCCAGCAATACTTCAAGCCATGCTCCCGACCATTGAGTTTCGCGGCGGGGATACGGTGAAATCAAGATCGGTACGCGCATTCATGGGCGAGAGCGAGATAGCGACCCAACTTGGGGAGTTACAGCGCCGTACCCCGAGCGTTGACATCGGCAGCTACCCATTTCATCGACAAGGAATTTACGGCACGACATTAGTAGTTCGTGGAACGCAGCTTGTGGAAGTGGAAGCGACAGTTAGTGCGATTCGGGAAATTATTCGAGCTTGCGGCGGAGAACCGGGTGAAGTCGATGATTGAACAAAATCAAGATATCCATTCATAGGCAACGGCATATACAGGAGTAGGCGTGAAATTTGAAGGTAAAAAAGCGATCGTATTAGGTGGTACATCAGGCATCGGGCTTGCCACAACACAGCAGCTAGATAAAGCGGGTGCAACGGTAGTTGCCGGGAGCCGCGACGCTTCACACATTCAAACTGCGTCGGCTACGACCAGTGATAAGGTGGTTTATCGCGAGATTGATGTACTCGACCGTGAAGGACTGGCAGCATTGTTTCGCGAAGAAGCACCCTATGACTTTTTGGTCAACTGCGCGACGGGCGGGGCTCGTGCGTCGGGACCGTTTTTGCAGATGGATTTGGACGGTTTCCAAGGTTCTTTCCGCAAATTGTGGGGTTACACCAACTCAGTGCGGCTAGGTACGGAATATCTTCCAGACGACGGCGCGATAGTCTTGGTTAGTGGTTACCCCGCGCGGAAAAGTAATCCCGGCTCGTCCGCCATCTCGACGGTAGGCAATGCGGTTGAAGGATTCGTGCGAGCCATTGCGCCGGAAATCGCGCCCCGTCGAATCAATATCGTCTGTCCTGGTGTTATTGACACGCCTATGTTTGCACAAACTGGCGAAGTTCGTGAACAGTTTCTGGAGCAGGCGACGAAACGGATGCTCATTCCGCGTGCGGGAACTGCCGACGAAGTAGCGTCTGCGATCTTATTCTGCCTTGAGAACGGTTATATGACCGGCGGCACGGTCGATGTCGAGGGCGGAGCGTTATTGCCTTAATACACGCGTGGTTGTTCGCGAGCCTCGCTCGAGCGTTCTTGGCACTAGCTTCTACTTGGACTTATAGACGTGACTGACTTAGCTGAATCACATGACCTAGCGCAACGGCCTCGCGACGCCGTTAGTCCGCCGGCAATCGACTGGACCCTGTTCGCAATTGCGGTTGGTGCGATTCTCGTGGCGTGTTTACCGATGCTGCTGTATCCGGAGGAAGCGAAGGAGGTAACGTCGCAGGTATTCAGTTGGCTGACGCAAGAACTCGGTTTGCTGTATCAGTGGGCAGCGGTCGGTTGCCTCATTGTGCTATGTGTCGTTGCTTTTGGCAAATATGGCAAGATTCGACTAGGCGGTAGCAAGACGACCCCAACCTATTCGTTGCTGGCATGGATGGGGATGTTGTTTTGCAGTGGTATCGGCGCTGGTCTGCTCTATTGGACGCCGATCGAGTGGGCTTACTATCTCTCGACTCCGCCGCTCGGGGTTTCACCTAACGATCCCATGGCGATTGAGCTCGCGGCGACCTATGGCATTTTTCACTGGGGGTTCTCGGCCTGGGCAATTTATGCATTGCCGGCCGTCGCCATCGCCGTACCTTACTATCAACGCAAGGTACCGTATCTACGGCTGTCAACCTCGCTTTGTGGGATCGCTGGGGACGATATAGCAACTCGACCGGTCGGACGATTGGTAGATCTGTGTTTTATCGTCGCGATGGTGGCTGGCACCGGCACATCGTTAGGCCTTGCCACACCAGCGATCGCGGCATGCATTAGCGTGCTATTCGGCGTACAAGGTGGCATGGCATTGGATGCTGCAGTAGCGCTTATTGCGATGTCGCTCTTCGCCCTTAGTGTTTACTTGGGCCTGGATGCTGGCATCAAACGGCTTAGCATGATTAATTTAGCTGTAGCGTTGATCTTTCTTCTGTTTATTCTCGCCGTCGGTCCTACGGTGTTCATTCTTGAAATGGGGAGCAACAGTGTGGGGTTGCTGATCCAAGAGTTCGTGCGTATGAATACATGGACGGATCCAGCCACCAATGCCGGTTTTGTCGAAGAATGGACGATTTTTTATTGGGCTTGGTGGTTGGCTTACGCACCCTTTATGGGCATTTTTGTCTCACGTATTTCCCGTGGACGGACGATCCGCGAAGTGATTGTGGGCATGATCGGCTTGGGCACGGCAGGCTGTGCGGTCTTTTTCATCGTGATTGGCAATAGTGCCATGTGGTTCGAGCTAAACGATGTCTTGGCATTGAAGGACATGGTGTTGGGTGACGACGGTGATTTAGCAATCGCAACCTTTGTTGAAGCGCTGCCATATCAACCACTTCCACTCTTGCTTTATCTGGTTTTGGCCTTTATATTTACGGCCACGACCTACGACTCTGCGAGTTATGTGATTGCTGGTATGGCGACACGGCGTTTACACGCGGGCGACCATCCAGTACGCTGGCATAGGGTATTCTGGGCATTCATGTTGATCGTATTACCGATTACATTGATGTACATGAACGATTTAACGGCGGTTAAAAACGCGTCAATCATTGCGTCGTTACCGTTACTCGTCATATTTGTCTTAATGACAATAGCATTGTTCCGCGAGTTACGCGAAGATGAAGCGAAAAGCAAGTTGGCAAGTGCGGGATAACGTGCATGTAAACTTAAACTTGCTACGGTTTATCGCGGAATAACACAGTGCAAAAGCTCACGTCAGCGCAACGCGAACAGTGGGAGTCTGAAGGCTATCTCATCATTCGTGGCGCACTAAACGCAGACGAAGTCGAATTCTTCAGCGCGGAGCTCGATCGGATCAGGCAAGTACCAGGTTACGAGCCTATACGTGGCGAAAACGTTCCTATCGGTCACTACGGTTGGTTACCGCACGCATCAAGTTTGAATAACGACGACTTTATGGATCGGCGCGACTTACTACCGTACGGCAAGCACTTTGTCGACCTGATTGATCGGCCGAACATTTTCGATCTCGTCGTAGACGTTATGGGGCCCTATATTGCACTTAGTATGTCGCAGGCCATCGTGCGCGCTCCCACGGAAAAGTTTCCTGGTTACACACATACCGACGGTGGCGAAGCACTCAGGCAGATCCGAGTATCTGATTCATGTCCGCCACTCGCGATGAAGGCACTGTATTTTCTTACAGATACCCCGGATCAAGACATGGGAAATCTAACGATTTTCCCGGGCAGTCACAAACGCCAAATTCCATTCAATGCACCGGAACCCGTCAATCCTTATTCAGAAGGGGCAATGCAAATTCTTGCGGAAGCGGGTGATTGTGTACTGTTCCCACACGCTATGTGGCATGGACCATGCCGCAATACCTCCGGTCATGCTCGCAAGACACTGCTCTATAACTATTGCCAATTGTTTATGCGTCAATACGACTTCCAAGTGACATCAAATATTGCCGAATGGTGTACACCGCGCCAAAGGCGTTTACTCGGGGATTTAGGTTACGACTTTCGACCCGGGTCGTATTTTTATGTGCCGGTTGATCAGGAGAAGGTTATCAGGACGGAGGTACAGACTGCACAAGTGCCGTAGTCACTTTTAGCTTTTATGCAGTCAAATTGAATTCTAGCTAGTTAAAATAACAAGCTAGGATAGTTATTTATGAAGTTTCTTTAGCCTTAGGAGACCGTTGGAAAAGCACAGAATCTGTTTGTTTTGGATATTTTATATCCACGTGACCTATTGTAATATAACAACATACGACATTAGCTTTCATCAAATCAAGGTGGCTGCGGGCATTCTCTGATAAATTCTGAGGACAAATTTTCCACCGGATTCATTGATGATGCGGAAAATACGGGTTACAACAGAAGATGTGGAGAATATGAGGATCAGAATTTTGGCACCAGGTACGATTTGACCGAGTCTGGCATTGGAGGTAGTTGATGCACGCTAAGCCATTCAATTTCTTACAACTACTCAATGGCAATGTGCAGTACATTGTTCCTTACTGGCAAAGACGTTACTGCTGGCAGGCATCGGACATTGAGCGGTTAGTCGAGGATTTATTGACGGTCGCAGAAGCTCCTACAGGATCTACGCACTATACTGGCAACCTGTTGACATTCGAAGAACTTCAACCGGCGGGTGTTCTTACATCGCGCTATAACGTTGTAGATGGCCAACAACGATTGACCACCGTGAGCATATTGCTTGCGTGTATCGCGAAGAAGCTAGAGCGCGACGGACCATATGAACAGTGGATTCCAGAGAATATTCTACCTGGGTATCTGACTAACCCGTCTATAGGTAGCGTTGGCGATATGAAGCTAAAGTTAAAGCTTCAATCAGCCGATGCAGATGAATATCGGAATGGCCTTTCGGGCATGCCTCAAGGATCGGGGGCCGTAACGCAAGCGTGGCGAATCGCGCAACGGTTAGTTGAAAACAACAATACCACTTTCTTGATTAAGGGGCTTGAGCGGCTCCGTGTGGTTAGCATCGCACTTGACCCGACAGATGACCCACAACAAATCTTCGAGAGCTTGAATGCCACTGGCCGGTCTCTGACAGAAGGCGAAAAGGTAAAAAATTGGTTGTTGTTAGGCTCACCGATTGATCGACAGCAGCATATCTATGAAAAGTACTGGCTTGAAATTGAAAAAAACCTTGGTGCCGAAGATGAACCTAAGTCAGTTGATGTGTTTCTCCGTGATGTAATGCGTTATCGCACTGGAGAACTGACCAGGAGCAATAGGACTTATGAACAATTTAGAAGGTGGGCCCTAAAGGAAGGATACTGGCAAGACAAATCTGAACTTTGCTGCGAACTCGCTCGACTTGCAAAGTTATATGGCTTACTAACTGGTTCAAGTGGTGAACATGGAGATAAGCGAGTAGCAAAAGAACTTAAACACCTACGAGAACTCGGATTCGATGTCCATCGACCATTTACTCTTCGACTACTTGACGAGACCTCGCGTAGCAACTCACCATTACGTAACGATGAGTTGACCGGTGCAGTGGGTTGTATTAGTAGCTGGTTAACGCGCCTTTGGTTATCCCACCGACCAACAAATGCACTGAGTAGGGCGATGTTGGCATTAGCTAGCGGAGCTGGACCTACCGAGGTTGGTGAGGGCTACGCGAGTTATTGGATTGACAGGATTAGCGGACTTCGTAACCAGTCCATTGGGGTCCCAGGAGACGAAGAGGTGAGGGCAGGTATCAGTTCGCGTGAAGCCTATGGTGGCGCGGCGACGAGAGCCACGTTTGCGATCCTATCAGAGCTGGTGAACAAGGAACATGAAGAGAAGAAAGTTGGGGAAGTTGTGCTCAAAGATCCCACAATCGAACACATCATGCCTCAAAAGTTGACCTCAAAGTGGCGACAATATCTTGAGGATCTTGGGGAAAATGCGGACGATTTACATGATCACTATTGCAATAAATTAGCGAATCTAACGATCTGCAGTAGTCCCGAAAACTTATATTTAGGAGGCAAACCATTCAAAAAAAAGCGCTGTATCTATAAAGATAGCGCAATCAGAATGACGCGATGCCTTGGATATGAGGATAAGTGGAGAGAATGGAATAAAAACTCCTTGGAAACTCGTGCGGATGAACTCACTTGCCGTGCACTTGATTGTTGGTCATGGGAACGGGAAGGTACGATGGGGGATAGGTCAAGAGGTAAATATTCGTATACGTGGCAAATTAATGGCAGTACGGTACATAATGAGAGTGTCGGCAGCCAAATGGTCCTCAACGTCGCAGCAACCCTTCTTAGTCGGAATCCTTCCAATGCAGAGAAGTTATCTGGGAACGCAATCACTACAAATATCCACCCAGCAAGCAAATATCCCCCTGATGTCAAAGTCGGGGCGAGCACAATGCGTGGCATTCCTGGACATCCAAATTGGGTGATACATCCTTATAAAAATGATATTCTTGACTATGCCGAATTTTGTAAAGAAATTGGAACACGTTGTGGCGTTGAAATTTACGTAGAAGTTTTATTCGACCAGAACTACCATTTCATCTCTAAGGTAAGACCCACAATCCGCATTCGTCGCAACGGCACCAAGCAAGCAGAAGCATTTATTAATATTAGCGTTGCAGAAGCAGTTAATAGGATCGTCCCAAAAGAAGACTATGGCAAATGGAAATGGGAGCTTCGCATTCATCATGGTAAGTGGACGGACTTCAGCTACAACGGTGCGGAAATCACTACACGAACTTTGAAATAAGTTTCTACGCTTGACCCGAAAAACAGGACTAGGAGTAGTCATTGTACCTTCGCACAAACAGGGTAAAGGACCATTTGGCAATCCGTTCTCATTTGCCGGAGGGCCCGTCAAGTTTTAATGGTGTTAAGATTATTCTTAAATTGTGATTCGTTCCTTTCGTGGCCTTTATCGAAAAACGCTATCTGCTAGTGGGCAGTACTTGGCATTAACTGCTAGTTATTTCACCATTTTTTGCACATACTACAAGAGAGTTTACCAGTGATTGAGAATGCTAAGACAAACGATCAAAAACAATACAACGAAGACTTCTACTCTTGGTGTATTCGACAAGGAGAGCTTCTTCGCAAGAAGCACTGGGATGAAGTTGATTGGAAAAACATACTTATTGAGTGGGATGATATGGCGAAGCATGACTTACATACAGTTAATTCATGGCTTGATCAAATTACGGTTCACTTACTATGTATCCAACAAAATGACTCATTGTTGGTCAGAAGAAATAGTCCTATAAGTCACTGGTTAGATGAAATACAGAATTGGCGTGAAGAAATCATTGGAGTGCTTGATCTTTCACCTGGAAAAAAAGGCGTTTTGTTAAAGGATTTTCCAGATGCTTATCAATGGCGTAAAGCTATAACCGCAGCATCTAAAAAAATAGCAAAACGAGAAGGGATGAACCGTTTGGAACAGGTGCGTCTTCGAAACGAACTAGGTGAGACCACAGCATTTACGTTGAGCGAGTGTTTAGGTTTTGACATTCAACATCATAGTCGTCGCGAGCACCCAGTTCAATTTGATGACGACTGGTTGTACCCTGCTGAAATTGCTAGTAAAGTGGAGCGCATATTCACCTCAACCGGGGATATACAGGGCCGTGATGACCTTAACGAGTGATGTGAGGCCACTGGGGCTTATTGATTAGCTGAGTTCAGTTGGGTTGGCCTGATAAGGTTGGTCGAAACCAGCACGACATGCCGCGTGAGGCGAAGGAATGTAGCAACCCCCTTCAAAATGACCGTCTGGATATGCAGCGACAATTTGAGGCACGGCAAACTGATTACCACCAAGACCGTTTGGGCGGATCTTTACTGTGCCGTAGCGTTCTTTCAATGAATTGAGAATCTCTTGGGGGTAATTGGCCATTGCCCATACGTTCTCATTGCCTGAGATATCCACCCGCGGTTGGTGAACGGTATCATTGACATTCATCTTGAAATCTAGGACAAACGACGAAAGCTGCAATACCGATGGAAAAATTTTGCGCCCGCCGCATGCGCCAACCGCGAAGCGCGTGCCGTCCGACCGATGCAGCATCGTTGGACACATATTGCATAGTGGATGTCGGCCGCCCACGAGCGAATTTGGTTGATTGGGCGTAGGATCGAACCACATCATGCCGTTGTTCATGAGTACGCCTGAGTGCGGAAGCACGATGTGTGAGCCGAATGGCGACATGATCGTTTGCGTAAGCGCGACTAGATTCCCGTACGAATCTGCCACTGAGAGATGTGAGGTGTGCGAATCCGATCCTTGTGAACGCCCCTCACCTAAATGTTTTAGGCGATATGCGTAGGTCTTACGTAATGCTTCTACGTAGGCGAAAACATCTTCGGCGTTTGGCTGATTAGGTGCGAATTCGTGTGCCTCAAGTAAATTCAATGCTTGTTGCAAGCTCGGCCCGGCCGTCATATTGCCTGGTGTTGCCACTTGAGCGCCCCGATATATTTGCGTTAGTGGTGCCCGCACATATGCGGCGTATTCTGCAAGATCACGCATAGTCATCTTGTTACCAAGTTCGTTAAGATCTGAGACGAGGTTGTGTGCTATGTCGCCAGTGTAGAACGATTCAGCGCCTTCATGTTGCAGAGTTCGGTAGGTAGATGCCAACCGTTCTAATTTGAGTCTATTGATAAAGCCTTCACCGCCACTGAGTGGTGGTAATGCGTTAGGAAGAAAAATATGCTTCGAACTAGGGAAGCGACTAAGACCAGCAGCGAAATGAGTGATGTGTAACGTAGCGAACCAGTCAATAGGCAAACCCAGCTCAGCTTGCTTGCAAGCCGGTTCAATGATCTCTTCCCAAGATTTCGTGCCGAACTTACTGAGGGCCAATGAAACCCCACGAATATAGCCTGGCACGGCGACCGCGAGCGGACCACTGACGTTTACATGACCTTTAACTGCGGGCCAATTAAATGTTGCCGCGCCGGTTTGCCTTTGTGATTGATCAAGCGGATAGTCATCCGGTGTCGACGCAAATGGCGCTCTCATACCAAATTCGACGACATGTGTGCGTTGCGTCTTGGCCAAATAAAGAATCATGTAACCACCGCCGCCGATACCACTTGACCATGGTTCGACGACACCTATTGCTAACCCCGCCGCGATAGCAGCATCAACCGCGTTCCCGCCTTCACACAGAACCTTCGCCCCAATGTCGGAGGCGATGTAGTGTTGTGTGGCGATCATGCCGCCGTATCCCGTGACCCCGGGTTTGCTGAGCGACCAATTTTCTTGTGCTAATTCCCTTGACATAGACTCGACTACTTTGGTAGCTGTGCTGTGTAGAGTTTACATTTTTCCAGATAGTGTGCTCAAGCTTTACGAGTATTTTCAGCGGGCTTGAATCCAGTGATGGCTGGTTTTGGGATGTATCAATCTTCACGTGTTGGGTAGGTAGAGTGGGTGCAAAAAACCAATTTGAAATGCTCTTTAGGAGCCTGCACTGTAAGAAAGCATGAGACTTGGTGAATCGTCCGGAGTCGCAGACATGCGACATCTTGGTGCGGGCATCGTCAGGCTTCGGGACATGGCATGGTGATCCGGTGCCTCAAAGCAGCCCGAATCGTCCTTGGACCCTAAATCAGCCCTTGATTAGCCCCATGGTCGAACGGCATCCAGGTTCATCTCAGTCATGCGGCTGCAAGACATCCACGCATCCGCTTGATATTCAACGCCAGGCACACAAGTCCCACTCGCCTCGCGCTTTGTCAAGCCCACGCAGGCTGAACCGTCGCAATCCTAGCGCCTGCTTGATCCATCCGATCGGAGCCTCGACAAGCCATTTACGCTCCGCGTATTGCGCACGGCCAGCACCGTCGCCGGACGCTTGCCATGAACCGCTTGCAATGCATCCAACGGCTTGGTCAATTGCCCCTGGTCGTTGGGGTTCGACGACACCTCCGCCGAGATGATCATCTGGTGCTCGCCATCCACCGCCACCTGGGCGTTGTAGCACTGTTGGAAGCCTTCCGTCAAGGTCTTCATGATGCGACTTTCCGGGTCGGTGAAATGGTCCTGCGACTTCTCCTCCGGCTCCCCATACGCACGCTTGTTGCCTCGCCCACGCGTCGGGTCGCGCTCTTCGTCCCCGGGCTGCCGACCACGCGCCTCTTTAGGAGGTTTTGAGAGGTGCCCTTAATAATACCGCAAAAAATACTATAGTGAGAGTGAGGTAAATTTATGATAATTCGAGTTCATTACAGCAGATATTCCGCTCTGTGGGTTGAAGAGGTGCGCGTCCTGACGGGGACCGTTGAATGCGGTGTACAGCAAGACCCGCTACAGCACTGTTCGATTCTGAACATCCTACGGCCTTGATTGCGCATACCCAACAAGCTCCTGAGTGGAACGAGCAATCGAAGGAACAGGTGGGGGAGCAAGACATGACCAACATGGCTATTGATTTTAGAGTTCTAAAAAGTGCGATCAACGTGGGTGCCGCGTTCCGTCGCATTTCCAGGCTTCAGCCGATCGGAGGAAGAGGTGACAAGATATTCCCGCCCACTTATCCGGGTGAGCGCAAAAACGATCCCCCGCGTCATGTGTTCGAGCAACGGCGCATAGACGGTGAGGCAGTCTGGTGCGTCTTGATTGACAGTGTGCAAAGTCAGGCCAACCGGCTGGAAGAGGCACTTCTGACAGCAGTGGATGGAGAAGACGGCAGCGAGCCAGTACCGATACCCTATGTCACAGTAGATTTCCGTGGCGCGGGCTTGGAGCCGCTGGAGCGCGTGACCTCGCTTGATGCGCCCCATAGGGTCTATGATGCCATTCTGAGGGACAGCCTGCTGGATGGCGTGCCCTTTATGCAGAGTGAAGAAGGCCGGCGTCTCGCGGCAGCGAAACCCGCAGACGCGACAGCGCTGCTTGAGGTATCACCCACGGCACTGGTTTTCGGTGCTTGGCACAGTCAGGGAGAAGGCGGTGGTATGGGCGCGAAGTTTCCGCGGACGATCGTGTCCGAAATCGTGGCTGTCAATACACCAGTTGAGGAGTTTGTTGTTGATAAGCAAACCAACGAAATGGGTGTTGGAAACGCTGGCCGGCGTACCAGCAGCCGGATTGATCCGCTCGGTATTCTCCGAAAGGTGAAAGTGTTCAAGGGACCCTCCGGATGGAACACCGACCAGCAGTCCGCGGGCAAGGGAGCGAAGGAAGCTCGTCCCTCGGAAATCAATCACAGCAACATCACTCCCTCGGTCGAGCAGCTCGGCGTGACCTGCGATTATGCAGAACACCGGGCCACGATCACGCTGGCTGGGATCAGGCGGCTGCAATTTGGAGGAGCCCAGCGCGACACGGCCGGACGAATGCTGGTCGCGTCGCTCGGCTTGCTGGCGATCGCCGAGCAGGATGTGCACGGATACGCGTTGCGCTCGCGCTGCGATCTTGTTTACGAGAGCATCGCGCCCCTTGAACTCGTGAATTGGGACGGCTCGTCAGCCTCTTTCAAGTTCGATCGCGCTTCCGCGCAAGCCCTTTATCAAGAAGCGTATCAGCAGGCCGAAGATGAAGGTTTTGACTTTCGCTCTCTCACGCTCAAGCCGCAGGACAAGCTGATCAAAATCGTTCACGAGAGCCGCCAACTCGTACTGGAGGGGGAAGGCGGAAATAACGAGAATAATCAATGAGCCTTGTGCTCGAAATCGAGTTTCTGACCGGCGTTTGTCGTGCCGCAAATGGCCCGGGCAACAATTCGCCTGACTGGCCGCCGCAACCTGACCGTGTGTTTTCGGCGCTGGCATCGGCTTGGGGAATCCGGGGTGAGCTCCCTGTTGAGCGCACGGCACTGGAATGGCTTGAAGGACAACCGCCTCCAGTCATTCGAGCCAGTGCACACAGCGCCAGAACCGCGCCCGATGTATTCGTGCCGCCGAATGACCCAAAAATGTCAAGGGTGGTGAACACCTATCTCAAGGTTCTTCCGGAATACCGTCAACGCCAGCCCCGGCGCTTTCCGGTAGCCAGACCCGACGATCCCAGCATGGAACTGGCTTGGCCAAAAGTGCCGGACGCCGCGACCTTCGATGCCTTGAATGCGCTCGCTAGTTGTGTCGGATATGTCGGTCATTCCGGAAGCTTGACGCGTTGCCGGTTCATTGTTGGCGACACCTTGCAATCCGAACGTAAAACGATGCCAGCACGCCGCCGGGTCTACCCCGGACGGTTGCGTGAACTCGAGGAAGCACACCATGCCAGACCCGAGCGCCCCGCGATCCGGCCCGGTGCACCCATTTTCGCAGAACATGCGCCATCGCCCGAACTGCCCACTGAATGGCTGATCTTAGAAGCCGTGGGCGGCGAGGTGCCCGATATTCGAGCGTCGGCTCTCGTCGGCCGCCTTTTGCGGCAGGCGTTGATGGCTGGGTACCGGAGGGCTGGCTTAGGTGGCGAGATCCCCGAAATCGTATCAGGGCATGCATTTGATAGAACGCCGACGCAACTTCCTCACCTGTCCATAGCGCCGATGGCTTTCGTGGACTCTCCTCATGCCGATGGCCGTGTTTTCGGCTTCGCCGTAATTCCGCCATCTGGCAAGATGCTACTTCAAATTGAAGGGTTCCGTACTGCATTCGAGACGGTGGCACCCTACCGCGCGAACGAGCAACGACGTGTACTGACCTTGAGAGGGTCGCCTCTTCGCAAGCCGCTGCATCTTGCGCCCACGGCAATTGATGGAAATAACAGGCGATCGCTCCATGCCAAGCCTTACCTTGAGGAATCAGCTCAGTGGGCCAGTGTCACGCCCATCGTGCTGGACAGGCACCTCAGACGAAAGGATGGTGCCGAAGTGCGGGAACTTGTCGCGCGAGCTTGCGAGCATACAGGGCTACCGCGTCCTGACCTTGACCGGATTCGGGTCGGCAAACACCCAGCGGTCCAAGGCGTGCCACCCGCGCGACCGTTGGCGGGCGAGCCACCCTGGACCCGATGGAAACTCCCCAAATCGCTGGAAAGCCGGCAGCTGGTTCACGCCATCATCGAGTTCAATCAGAGTGTGGGAGGCCCAGTCCTTCTCGGTGCGGGAAGATTCACGGGTCTCGGCCTTTGCCGAGGTGTGAAGCATTGACCGTGAACCTTGAACCTACCGACTTCGCTGAGTATTTTCGAACTGTTCATAGGTGCGAACCATTTCCTTGGCAACAAGCCTTGGTCAACCGTCTCGCCGATTCCAACAAGTGGCCACGCGTGTTGGATCTGCCGACTGGCTCAGGAAAGACGGCGGCCCTTGACGCAGCTGTATTTCATTTGGCATTGTGCACCAATGCGCCAGCCAAGGCGGCGTTGCGAATTGTGCTCGTCGTTGACCGGCGTCTTGTTGTGGATGACGGGTTTGCCCGCGCTCAGAAAATTGCCAAGGCGCTTAGTGACAGCCTTCACGAAAAGCTTACCAGATGCGGGATTGTCGCGGAAGTAGCACAGCGCCTTAAGAGATTAGCAGGCAAGCACGGCCCCCCACTGGTCGCCCAACGGCTCCGGGGTGGGGTGCCGTTGGAGCACGATTGGGCGCGTACGCCGACGCAACCCACCATTCTGTGTTCCACCGTTGATCAGGTGGGATCACGGCTGCTATTCCGCGGATACGGAGTGTCCGACCGCATGAAGCCTGTACACGCGGGGCTGCTAGGCACCGACAGTCTGATCCTGTTGGACGAAGTTCATCTCGCTGAGCCGTTCCGGCAAACGCTCGATGCAGTGTGTATGCTCGGTCGAGCCGAAACTAAAGTTGCGCTCTTGTCCGCCACGCCAGGGAGCAAGACGGAAGGCTCGCTCGCACTATCCGATGAAGACAAAAGGGATCCTGAACTGAGCAAGCGACTCCTTGTGCGTAAGCAAGCCGCGCTCAGACCGCCTGTTCGCGGCGATGTGAGAGCGGTCGCCAAGACATTTGCGTGTGAGGCGCGCGAGATGGCCGATCGGTTGCGCGAGCGGGGCGTTCATCCCGCCGCGGTGGGCATCGTCGTCAATCGAGTCGCGCTGGCGCGAGATATTTTCACCGTGCTTGATGACGATAACTTGACCGATGCGGTGCTGATGATCGGGAGGTCTCGCGGAGTCGATCGGGATTCCATTGCGAAATCTCTCGCTCCCTTCCGTACCGGAGAACGCAAGCGCGCGGAGGCTAAACCGCTATTCGTCGTCGCGACTCAGTGCCTAGAAGTTGGCGTCGATCTGGATCTCGATGGCCTCGTGACCCAAGCGGCTTCCCTTGATGCCCTCCGCCAGCGTTTCGGTCGCTTGAACCGCGCCGCACGGCTGGTTGATGCCGAAGGTGCCATCATCGCGCTGTCCGAGGACATCGAGAAGAAGGGCGACGATCCGGTCTATGGTAACCGAATCCGTCTCACTTGGGACGCACTCAAGGCAATCGCGGAGGGGGATACGGTGGACTTCGGTGTAGAGGCGTTGCCCGAACGGCTGAAGGAAATCGAACTCGATCCCGATCAACTCGCGCCGGATCGCCCCGACGCGCCAGTTCTCATGCCCGCCTATCTGTACCTGTGGTCGCAAACTTCACCGCCGCCGGCAGCGGATCCCGATGTCGGGTTGTTTCTTCATGGTGCGGAGCGCTCGGCAGCCGGCGTTTCCATCGTCTGGCGTAGCGACATCTCCAAAGCGGATCTTGCCGGCGAAACCGGCGTCAATCTGAAGCAAGTGATCCGGCTGCTCCCACCGCGCGCTAACGAGGCTGTCGAACTCCCACTCTGGGTCGCTCGCGCGTGGCTGCATCACGCCGAAGGTGGACGCGCCGACATTTCGGATGTGCCCGAACGGGAACTGGAAACGCGTTCCGCCCGCCCTCCGCAAGCCTCGAAGTGTGCTTTCCGCTGGTCGGGTCACGACGACCCCTACACGCGCGTCGTAAGCGCAAACGATTTGCGGCCAGGCGATCTGTTGGTTGTTCCGTCCGATTACGGTGGCTGCGACAGCTTCGGTTGGGCTCCGGAATCCAGTTCACGCGTTGTCGATGTCGCCAATCAAGCGGCGAAGCCCTACTGGGGCCAGCGTTGCGCTGTCCGCATCGCACCCGACCTCGTGCGGTTGGGAGGCCAAGGGCAACGCATATCGGACTTGCTTATTGACGAGAACATCAATGGCTCAGATCTGGTGGATCACCTGATCGCGGCACTTCCGTCCGAAGTGTCGGAAGATGAAACGCAAGCCGGCCCTCTGTTCGGTGATGTGCGGATGGCACTGGATGCGCTTCGCCTTGCCAAGGGACGCATTGACACTCACTTTCCCTATGCCGATGGATCCAAGGGAGGCGCGATTCTCGTCGCCGAGCGCGGGATACCCGAACTGCATGATTCATCCGTGCACGCTCCTACGACAGAGGATGACTCGGCTTCGTACACATCCAGCCGGCCAGTAGGTCTTGATGAGCATGGAAATCATGTCGCCGAATTTGCGTCGCGATTTGCCGAGGTGCTCGATCTCGACGATAAAGTCAGGGCCGACCTTCGTCTCGCGGCGTACCTTCACGACGCCGGCAAAGCCGACCCACGGTTCCAGGCCATGCTTGCGGGTGGCGATCCTTGGAATCTGCCCGACGGCAGGCCGTTAGCCAAGAGCTGCCACTCATGGTCGCCGCAGGCTTGGACGCGTGCCAGGCTGCCCAGAGGATGGCGTCATGAGGCGTTGTCGGTACAAATGGCGCGGACACATCCCAACTTCACCACAGCGCACGATCCAGCCCTCGTCCTCTGGCTCATCGGGAGCCACCACGGTCTGGGTCGACCTTTCTTCAATTTTCTTGACCCTGCTCCCGAGCCGCCATTGCCGTGCCTTGATGTCGCTAACTGGCGATTGCCGGAGGACGAGTCGGGGCCGCAATCGCTGGGATTCGACTTTGGCGGAGCAGATTGGCCCTCTCTCTTCGAACAGTTGAAGCGATGCTACGGAATCTGGGGCTTGGCGTACCTGGAAGCGATTTTGCGTCTCGCGGACCATCGAGCCTCCGAAGAGGAGTCGGCTTCATGATCCCCTTCGCAACCCACCGTCTTGACGGGTTGGAACCAGACAATCTCCTCGCCTTCATAGCATTGTTAGGATTGCTTCGTGTTCTTGACAAGGCGCGATCGAATTGGCGTACGCGCGTCTTCTGGACAGTCAACGACCCTCCCCTTCGCCCGGCTTTACGAACCCCGAAGGATATTGATGCGAACGCCGTGGCCGAAGCAGCTGCCGAGGGACTTGATCTCTTGGTCCGGGGCCACGAATTCGACGGCCTCAAAGACCTGACACTCTCTCCAGCGGATGCAACCGGAAGCCTGCGGAAGGCCGTCGGAACGGTAGACCGAGGCGGTTACATCGCTGATCTATGGGCGGCCCTCGTCAGCGACGCGGCTGTATTGCGCGACCGCAAGAAGGCGGAGCCAACGCCGCTTTGCCTCATGTTCGGCCAAGGGCATCAGCACTTTCTGGAACGCCTCGCTTCGGTTCCGCAACAAAAAATTCCCCCATACCGTGGCAAGGGACGAAACAAAGTCACGGTCCCCGAGACGGATTGCTTGCGCGAGGCTCTGTTTACGCCTTGGAAGCGTCCAGATGGCACACAGTCTTTTCGTTGGGATCCAAACGAAGATATCCGCTATGCTCTGCGTGCCCGCGATCCAACCGACCCCAAAACGAAAGAAACCACGCAACATGGCGCAAACCGGCTTGCCGCGGTCGGCCTTTCCGTGCTGACCGTCGCTCCGAGGATGCGGCTTGGTCGGGTGAGATTAGTCATGCTCGGCGGCCGTCGCGAGATTGACGGCAGCTTCATCTTCCGATGGCCGATTTGGCGGGCACCGATCAGCCTTGCCTGTATTCGAGTGTTGCTAGGACATCCGAATCTTGGGTGCCAAGAGACGCTTGACGCTCTCGACATCGTCGAGGTTCTCCAGGCACGGAAAATCTCGACCGGAAGATTCATGAACGTCACGAGGGCGATCCCGGAAACTCCGATTATGGGCTGAAAGTTCATGTCAAGTTTCTGAACGGATTCACTGCATATAAGACTATGCGTGTTCATCTATCCTGATATTGACGAAGTTATTCCGCCAATCAAGATGCGAAAATCCTTGCCGTGTACTGCAGCTCCGGGTGCTCGGGATTGCCGCCGCTTCCTGAACAGACTCTACAGAATATCCTCCGCAATACGCCCGGCAACCCAGACTGCCGCTTCATGGATGAAAACGCGGTTGAGACGAGTATGACGTGCTGTGGTCTCGGTCTCGCGATGCCCCAGCAAACACGCGATCATGGGGAGCGACTCGCCAAGAGCGCGAGGCAAAGCTATGTCTGAGGTCATGGATGCGCATGTCATTCAAACCCGCCCGCGCACTGGGTGAATAGCCTCAAGCCCCGTACCGCGTCAGGTTCCAGCACCACCGAGCGTGGCCCGGTCTTGCTATCGGGGAGCCTGATTTCGCTCCCTCAAGATCGACAGCCTCCCATTCAAGTGTCAGTATTTCTTCCTTGCGGTAGCCGGTAAGCTTCAGCAGGCACAACATCGCAAGAGCCGGGCCTGCATCGCGCGTCGGAGGCTTCCACCTCGCGCATCGTCTGGGCTGAGCCGTCGCCATTCCTCAGGCGTCAGAAAGTTCTTGCGGGCCGCTTGACCTCACCAAGACGCTTCCCTCCCAGCGCGGGCAAGATGTCGCGATTGAGGGTCCGATATCTTCGCGCCATCTGTTCGGGGCAGTGAGTCGCCACATGGACACGCAGATACCGTTCCGTGGGATCGGCTAGAGCCTGCGCCTAGAAACTGAATACGGGATCATATTCATGTAGGGCTCTTATGTAATTAAATGTTGATTCGAGCTAACACATGATTAAAATTATGTTCAACTTATTGATTTTGCTCATGGTGAAGAGAAAAGCGTTCGAGATCTGGTTGACCTAAACCGCCGCGTTGACCGCTGCACAGAAGCGGAAGGTGGTCAAGTCGCTCCAAACGGAGAAGACCGATGAACTGCCCGCGGCGGTGCAGGCGCGGGAAGCGTCGCTACTTGCGTCGCGGACATGCATCCACTGTGGTAGCAAAGGGGTGGTGCGGCATGGGAAAAGCGCGGGCCTGGTGCGGTTTCGCTGCCGCGCAGCACCCTGTGGCAAGACCTTCACGGCATTGACGGGCACACCGTTGGCGCGGTTGCGTTTCAAGTCGACCTGGATGGCTTATCAAGCGTGCATGCACAAGCGGATGATGTTCTTGACTTCAGACTTTTTATCTCATAAGCTATTGATATTAAATGAACCGACCTTAAAAAGGGCACTACAAATGCTGGGCGCTGTCGCCCATTAGATGGGCGGGGAATCGGGGAAGACGGTTATGCTTTGGTCGGTCGCGGCTTCCTCGGTGGCGTGTAGGGGAATGGCGCAAGGTTCCAGTGCATCCCCAGCGTGCGGTAGATCGCCCGGGCATCGGTTGAGGAGGCGCTGGGGAGGCCGAACCTTCTTGAGCCTTTCGTGTCGTACAGAATGCTGATCTGCAAGGCGTTCAATGCCCGGCGCATGCGATCCGGACTCATCCGCTGCCCCTGTACCTCCAGTCGATAGCGCAGATGCTGCAGACAGCAGAAGGCCATGTAGCAGATGGCGATGTGCGCCTGCACCCGGCGTGGCTTCCAGTGGAAGATCGGGCGGATGCTCAGGTCATGTTGGTTGGTGCGGAAGCAAGCTTCGATTTCCGACAGCCTGCAGTACTGGACGATCAACTCACTCGGGTCAGTCTGGTCGCAGCCCCAGGCGATGATGCCTCGCAGGCCATCCCAGCGGGCTGCCTGGGCGATCCTGTCCTCGTTCAGCGCCACCTGCCCGTCGGGGAAGTCCAGGAACTGCGCCGCACCGCAGTGGCTGTAGGAAGCCGTCCCACGGTTCTTGCTCAAACGCGCCTGCAACTTCCCGATGCGCCGCGCCCGGTCGTGGGCATCCTTGCGGGCCCGGCGCGGCGACCACGTGACCAGGAGCGTGCGCTTACCATCCGGTAGGCACCGGAAGCGACCCATGGTCTCCGAAGACCCCTGCCGGGGCCATGTGCGGTAGCCTTCCTGCTCCAGGACCGCACGCTGCTGCGCCGCCGGCAGGGTCTTCAACCGGGCGCCGAGCATGTACGGCGTACCCCGCTGTTGCAAGGCTTCCTCGTTCGCCTTATTGATCATCCCGGCATCGGCCACGACCGTGAACTGCACCCCCTCATGATGCCTCTCCAGCGCTTCAAGAGCGGTGATCAGGGTATGGCCTTCGTAACGGTCCCCCGGAAACAGTTCATACCCCACGGGCAGGCCCTGTGGGGTCACCAGCAAGGCAAACAGCACCTGGACCCGGCTCGGCTTGCCATCCTTGCTGTAGCCCTTGCGCCGCAGTTCGTCGTCCTGCTCGCTCTCGAAGTACAAGGTCGTCGTATCGTAGAAAACGACCGTCAGCGGCCCCGGGAGCAGGGTCTCGGTGACTTCCCGCGAACGCCGGCAAATCCCCCGGATCAGGGCTTCATCAATCCGGTCCATGCTGCGATAGACCGAGTCCAGGTTCAGGGACAGCTCGCCATGATGGCCGAGCTCGCGCACGGTGGCCCGCTTGGACTGCGGCTGGGCGATCCGAGCCAGGACCAACTCCTTGATCATGCGATTGGCGCTCTGGCGGCGTGCGCCCAACAGGCGATCCCAGCCAACATGGGTGTAGACGGCGCCGAAGGCCTCCCGCACGCCGATGGCGACCCGGCTCTCCTCCCGGCAGTCGGCCAGATCAATGCCAAGCGGCGCGCCAGTCGGTCTGGCGCGCAAGATGGAGGAAGACGTGGCGTATCGGTTCCTGGGGGCGGGGAACTTTCCGAGCCATCGAACGATCTGCGAGTTCCGTCGGCGTCATCTGGCGGACTTCAAGTGCCTGTTTGTAGAGGTGGTACGGTTGGCGTCCGAGTTGCGCGTGGCGAACTTTGGCAAGTTGGCGATGAGTTACGGGCGGATGCAGGAGGAAGCGCGGCGGTCAACTCGGCGGTTTGGGTTAACCAGGTCTCGAACGCTTTTCTCTTCATCATGAGCAAAATCAATAAGTTGAACATAATTTTATCCATATGTTAGCCCAAATCAACATATGATTACACAATAGCCTTACTATATTCAGTCATTTAATGGTCATAGCTTAAATTGAAACTCTTGATTTTGTGGTTGTTTTTCAACTTGTTGATACTGCTGTAATTTCTAGAAATATTAAGAAAACCTTCCCCAAATCCCCTTAAATCAACCTGAGGGCTACTGTTCTACAAACGAAAAAGTAATAAGATCAGTTGGTTAGTAGATCTCAAAGTCGAAAGTGTTTTCAACATCATTGTCTGGGTGGTAGTTAAGGCGTATGACGTTGAGCTTCCGCTTGCTATATGTTACGAGGAGATCTTGCATGTCTGGTAACTTTTCGAGAGGCGGTTCAATTCGTTGAACATCTGGTGTGCCTAACAAGCTGATGGGGTATCATAAGGCTAGCTTCTCCGGGTGCGCCAGAATCTTATGATATTTATCAACCCATTAATTTTATTACCTTATCACTTTGTCAATCAACTCTCAGATCAATTTTAGGAGGTATTGAGGGGTTCCCTCATTTCAAGTAGTATATCGCGGAGCACCAGTTTGAGTACAAACCTTGGATCTGTGTACCTTCATTTCTGATGCCTATCTTGACCATCAGCTCAGGCACTACTGTGATGCACCGAACCGGCACGACTGCCCACGGCGCGCTGGTGGTCAGCATAATTCCTCGCATGAGCGGTAACAGTCCGTCTGAAAATCACCCTGGCCCGTGTGGAGGTTTTACATGTTCACGGTGTTAATATTGTTTATATGAGAGTTTCCGTTCTTATGATGGATTTTATGGGCACCTCTCAAAACCCAAATTCCACTGATTATGGTGTTTATCAACTCATTGATTTTATTGCTTCATCGCTTTGTACAATCAGCTCTCAGATCAATTTCAGGAGGTTTTGAGAGGTGCCTTTATATAGAAACAGATACTAATCTAATGCAGTTGAAGGTCGTTTGTACTTTGCTCTATCGGTTGTGTCCTAAACACTACTTTTTTGACATACCTCGCATTGCGATGAGGAAAGAAGAGAAATGATATGACCTACTTTAGGCCTGATTACATACCAGCCTCTCCAGAAGCTGTCAGTATACCGCCGCTGATTCCCGCACGGATAGTCAATGAATTCGTTTACTGTCCACGGCTCGCCTACCTCATGTGGAGCCAAGCCGAATGGGCAGAAACCGGTGACATAGTTGATGGTCGTCGCGTGCACTCCCGTGTAGACCAAATTGGCAGACCTCTACCTTCTCCTGGCACTTTAGCAGAGGACGATTGCGATTTGGTATGCCGAAAGTAGAGAGCGTGTCCGAATCATTGTCGACGAGGAGTTGCGTAGCTCTACTTGTGATGCAATAGATAGTTTGCGTCAAATCGTCGCAAAGGAACGTATTCCAGCACCTCTGGAGGACAGCCCCAAGTGTCCCCGCTGTGCCTTGGTTGCCATTTGTCTTCCTGATGAGACGCGTTCGTTAAGTGGTGCTAATTTAGCTCCTCGTCCAATTGCTATCTCATCGGATGAAGCTTTGCCGTTGATCGTCCAATCCCACAGTGCTCGGGTTAGTAAAAAAGGTGATACTCTTCATGTTAGCGATGAAAACAAGGGGGATTCGACTGTACGATTGAATGACATATCAGACGTTGCATTGTTTGGAAATATTTCTATTACGACACCGGCACTCGTTTCTTTGATGGACCGTGACATCTCAGTAGCATTTCATAGTTATGGGGGCTGGTTTCGTGGTATTGCTCAGGGTGCCGGCCATAAGAATGTTGAAGTGCGGACCTCACAGTACCGGCGAAGTTTTGATGAGCAGGAATGCTTAGTTTTTGCCAAGGACTTGGTTGCGGCGAAGATCACAAACCAGCGTACGCAAATCCGTAGAAACTGGCGAGGTGACGAGGAGTACCGAAAGGTTGTATTAACCCGATTAAATATAAATCGTAAATTAGCCCAAAACGCGGCAAATATAAGTCAATTGTTGGGTATTGAAGGGGACTCTGCGGCGATCTATTTTCGATCATTTGCCGCGCTGTTGATTTCTCCTGTCTCCAGGGATTCAGCGGGGAGAAAGGAAGGTTTTATCCCATTCCAATTCGATAATTGCAACAGGCGTCCACCGATGGACCCGGTGAATGCTATGTTATCTCTCGCCTACGCTATGTTAACCAGGCATGTAACTATTGCCCTAGCAACAGTAGGGCTTGACCCCTATCGCGGTTTCTTCCATGCACCGCGTTATGGCAAACCTGCGCTTGCTCTTGACATTATGGAACCTTTCCGGCCCATCATCGCAGACTCGGTTGTATTATCGACGGTCAACAACGGTGAGATTACACCGAATGACTTTGTGACTGCTACAACAGGCACCTCACTTACGTCTGATGGTCGTCGGCGTTTCATACGTGCGTTTGAACGACGACTGTCGCAAGAAACAACACACCCACTTTTTGGCTACCGGCTAAGCATGAGGCGGCTAATATTAGTTCAAACACGATTGTTATGCCGTTATCTATTGGGTGAGCTGCCTAGCTATCCTCATTACCTTCCGAGATAGTGGGTCTTTCCAATGCGTGATGAACGAACCTATATAGTGACGTACGACATATCTGATAGTCGTCGTTGGCGTCGTGTTTATAAGACGATGCAGGGCTTTGGTGAATGGCTTCAGTTATCAGTTTTCCAATGTCGGCTATCAAATAAGCGGCGAGCAGAACTAGAAGCGAAACTTCGTGAGCAAGTCAAGGTGGGCGAAGATCATGTATTAATGATTGATATTGGCCCCTCGGAGAAAAGCGATGTCGTCGTTAAGAGCATCGGAAAAACGTTTGCACCTATTGAGCGTCAAGCGGTTGTTATCTAAAATTTCAATTCAATTCAGCTTTGCCTAGAAATCAAATACGATCCTTTTACCAACTCTTTGTTTTTGCCGAACAAATTCGAGCGGTATAGCAATGAATGGATTGTAGGGGACTCTTGAAGTGATCTAACTCATTGATTGATCTTCATTTTGGCAGGGTTTTATTTTGTGTGAATGCACATGCAAGTGCGAAAATTACATAATTTACTGACCATTTGAAACCATCAGCATTTTGCCTTTATGGTCAAAAGGTTAAGATGGTTGGTCTTTTCTGGGGCAAAATTGCCCCAGCTTCATTGAAGCGTTGCCGATGACGAAATCATGATCGCCGGCGGCGACGCTTTTCTGGGGCAAAATTGCCCCAGCTTCATTGAAGCCTCAATCGGCAAAGCGAAGGGGAGGTGTAGGCGTGAACTTTTCTGGGGCAAAATTGCCCCAGCTTCATTGAAGCGATTGATGTTCCCGATCCCATTGAAGACATCACAGTCTTTTCTGGGGCAAAATTGCCCCAGCTTCATTGAAGCGTACAAAAGGAATTGGGGTATGAAAGTCGTGAAGCATCTTTTCTGGGGCAAAATTGCCCCAGCTTCATTGAAGCCGGACCGACGCCGCCTTGCGGACCCCGCCCGATCACCTTTTCTGGGGCAAAATTGCCCCAGCTTCATTGAAGCACACAAACGAGGGTGATGCATGGGGTTGTATTTCAAACTTTTCTGGGGCAAAATTGCCCCAGCTTCATTGAAGCTGTCCGCCAATCGCCGAGTTGGGCTACGACCTGCGACCTTTTCTGGGGCAAAATTGCCCCAGCTTCATTGAAGCTGAATCGCTACAAGCGTGGGCGGACGCATCGGATATGCTTTTCTGGGGCAAAATTGCCCCAGCTTCATTGAAGCCGACTCGATGATCCAGCGCCAGTGCGGCCCGGGATACCTTTTCTGGGGCAAAATTGCCCCAGCTTCATTGAAGCCTAACGGTACCTACACTCGCGCCGCGGCGCTGGCGGCTTTTCTGGGGCAAAATTGCCCCAGCCTCATTGAGATGGTACATGTCGTTTGCCGTCATCAAACTCATCACATGTTTCCGCGATCTGATTAGGTCTATGTCAGCTGCCACGTAGTCTCTGCGGCCCGAATGTTCCGTAGCCACTTTGATCGGTTCGGCGAATTGGTGATCGTAGGCTGGTGGACATGCCCCATGTATCGTACAGAGTTGACGGCTCGGAGTTCCTGAGCGGTCTAAGCAGTGGTTGTCTTGACACCATCAACGATTTAGTGATAACTAACCGCTAACAAGGTTATGATGGATGGTGAAATTCACACCATTGGCATCACAACTATCCATAAACCCTTAAACTTAGGACTTTTATCTTGTGGGGGAATGTTTGCTAGGGCCTGCGCCGTAGAAACTGAATACGGGATCATACTCATGTAGAGCATGGAGGCTTGAGATGCCGACGACGTTTCGCCCGAATGTTCTGGATCAGCGTTTGTTGTTGCCGCCGGGTATAAAGGATTGGCTGCCGTAGGGTCATCTGGCGGATTTCAAGTGCCTGTTTGTGGAGGCAGTGCGGTTGGCATCCGAGTTGGGCGTCGCGAACTTTGGCAAGTTGTCGATTGACGGGACCAAGGTGCGGCGAACGCTTCCAAGCGTAAGGTGATGAGTTACGAGCGCATGCAGGAGGAAGCGCGTTGTTTAGAGGCGGAGATCGAGTTGTTGCTGGAGCGTGCGCGAGAAGTTGATGAGGCGGAGGACGAGCGTTGGGTTCAAGCGTCCGGCGACGGTGCTGGCCGATGCGGGTTATTGCAATGAGGCGGACCTCAAGGAACTGGAGGCGCGTGGGGGTAGACGGCTATGTGGCGTTGGGTCAAGAGGACCGGCGCCAGTCAGTGGTTGACGCGCGCAAGTATCCTGCGCGGGCGCGCATGGCAAGGAAGCTGGCGACCGAGGCCGGGCGGGCCCAGTACGCTGAGCGTAAGTGGCTTCCGAGACGCCGATCGGATGGATCTGGATGCCGTTCGGTCATGGGGCTAATCAAGGGCTGATTTTATGATCCAAGGCCGATTCGGGTTGCCTTGAGGTGCCGGACAACCATGCCATGACCCGAAGACTGACGATGCCCGAACAAAGATGTCGCATGTCTGCGACTCCAGACGATTCGCCAAGTCTTATGCTTTCTTATGGCGCAGGCTCCTAGTTAGTATGACAATCATTCATTTCTGGGGAGAAAAGCTCAACAGCCTCATTGAAACTTGGCGTAGAAGTGATTGACGATGAGAACGATGATGTCATTTATGTCAAGTCAAAGCTGGTACTAGCATAGAAGTTGAAGAATGTGACAATCACTTAAAACAACTAGGACTGCAAGGTTTTTCACTGACTTAGGGATCCAATAATGCGGCGGCCTTGCTTGATAGTGAAACCCCTCGAGCTCCCATACGCAAAGGATTGCGATCGTGTCCGTTGGTCACGTAACAGAACGAAAGTCCAGTCGCCGGGTCGGCCCATGCAATCTGGCCGCCTGCACCACCGTGGCCAAATGCGAGCGGTGAATTAGTATGCCCAAATCCTCTGAAGTTGCGTTTTTCATCACCTGCTACGACAACGCCTAGTGCGCGATTGACCGGAATGCCTATCAGGGGATCGACATAGTTACCACTAATCACGTTAAGTGCATTTTCGAGTGTATGTCGTTGCCAAACCACTGCGCCATTGTTCGCACCGCCATGCAGTAACCCCTGGTAAAACAAGGCCATAGCTTCTGCCGTCATGATTCCGCCACCTCCTGGTACGCCTACGGCACGAACTTCGGGCTGATTGAAGGATAGGATGGCTTCTTCGGTCACTTCGGTGACTGGCGGTTCTGGTACGCCAAGTCTTGCGTAATCGGCGCTCGTCAAAGGGTCGCCGACATGTTCAAGGCGCATGACTCGAGCGTTTTCGTGTGCCGGTAATCCAACGTAAAAATCTTTAAGTCCGAGCGGTTCGGTGATACGTTGCCGAATGAATTCGCGAAAATCCTGGCCAGTTTTACGTTCAACGACTTCTGCAATGACCCACATGCTTGCAGTGGGGTGATACTCGAATTTCGATCCTGGCTCCCAGTTGAGTCGCCAGTTGGAAAATCGAGCTAGTCGCGAGGCACGATCTTCCCATTCAACGGGTCGGAACGGTGCCATGGGGAATCCTGCTGTGTGCAGAAATAGCTGCACGACGGTGATGTGCTCTTTGCCGTTAGTCCCAAACTCGGGCACAATATCGGCGACGGTTTCGTCTATATTGAGCAGGCCGTCTTGAATCACCAACCACGCTGCGGCGGACATGATGGCCTTCGTACTGGAAAACACTGGAAAGAGCGAGTCGTTTGAAGCGTCGCCAAGGGTCTCTTGCCATAGTATTTCGCCGTCTTTTGCCACTGCGTACTGCACGGCATGGAGTAAACCCTCGTCGATTTCGCGACGAGCTCGCTGGCGTAGTGCATCAAGTTTTTTAGAGTTCACATTGGTATCCATGAAAGATTCCGCATTCATTGCTTGCGGTCCTGCTCATTGCATGTGGAAGTCATTATCCAAGCGAACCGATAACTTTGAACAAGCAGGACACGAAGTGTCATTGCTGCTGGCACTCGAACGCCAGCCCGGAAACTCGCCGTCTAAGCCGTCTCTACAATTTTGCGCTTGTTTCCTTGCGTAGATACAGTGACTTCGCATCAAGCAGGATTTGTCGAATCAATAGGTAATACCCCTTTGATTCGGCTCAATACAGCGTCTGCGAGCTCGGGCTGCGAGATCTTCGGCAAAGCGGAATTTTTAAATCCCGGTGGTTCGGTAAAAGATCGTGCGGCCTGGTGGATGATCAGAGAAGCAGAGAAACGCGGCGAACTTAGGCCGGGCGGCACAGTAGTTGAAGGCACTGCCGGTAATACGGGCATTGGTATCGCTCACATTTGCAATGCTCGCGGCTACAAATGCGTGATTTACATGCCTGACAACCAGTCGCCCGAGAAAATCGATATCTTGCGCACGTTAGGAGCTGAAGTTCGCGTTGTCCCTACCGTACCGTATAAAGATGATGACAACTACCAGAAACAAGCAGGTCGCTACGCAGCGTCACGAAGTGATGCTATATGGGCGAATCAGTTCGACAACACCGCGAATCTTATGGCGCACTACGAGTCGACAGGTCCGGAAATTTGGCGCGCCACTGACGGAAACGTCTCAGCTTTTGTATCGTCTGTAGGTACTGGCGGTACGATCGCGGGCGTTTCTAAATATCTGAAAGAAAAGAATCCAGACATTCAAATCGTGCTGGCTGATTGCATGGGCAGTGCGTTATATAACTACGTGACGACGGGCGAAACAGCGATGAGTGAAGGACCGTCAATTACTGAAGGTATCGGTAATAGCCGCGTAACGGACAACTTTGCAGCCGCTCAGGTTGATTGGGCTGTCCAGGTTCCAGATCAAGCGATGGTTGATGCGGTCTATCGCTTACTGCGGGAAGAGGGTTGGTTTCTTGGCTCAAGTAGCGGCATCAACATTTGCGGCGCAATGGAAGTCGCGAACAAACTGGGTCCGGGACACACGGTTGTGACCATGCTTTGCGATACCGGTAACAAATATCAGTCACGCTTATTTAATCGTGCTTGGCTCGCTGACCAAAACCTCACCGTTAACGACTAGGGACTAGACACCGACGGTCGTACGCGTGCGAGTGGGATAGGTACGCCACTAACCTTAGTCTCACACCGATAGACGCCGCCGCGTCGATCACCTTCGACGCCATTCGATCCAGTTACGATGTATAGCGTGCGTAAACCAGCTTCGCCGAAACACACGCTGGTGCACATAGGTTCGGGCACCTCAATAAACGATCGTCGTCGTACACCGGTGGCTTCATATACTGCCACGCCGCCACCATTCGCGTCGGCAATCCAGACCGAGCCGTCCTCGGCTATGGCGAGTCCGTCCGGTGCGCCATTGGTAAATTCGCAGAATATCTCGCGAGGTGTGAGCTCGCCGTCGCGTTTTACGTCGTAACGATAAACCTGTTGGCGGCGTGAATCGGCATGATAAAGCGTGCGCCCATCAGGACTAAAACCTAAACCGTTGGTTAACTGAACATCGTCCGCTACGATGCGGCTCGTACCGTCCAGGTCAATGAGGTAGAGATTACCTGCGCGGGGTTCTAGTCCGTCGTCGAAAACCGGACTCGAACCTAGCGAGCCGGCGTAAATCCGTCCTGCGCGATCGGTCGTAAAGTCGTTATAGCCAACATTTCCGTTATCCGGATCGCGATCAAGTAACAGGATGCTCTTGGTGTCTCCGAACTTCTTTAACGAGATATTTCGACCGCTTACGACCAAACCGCCATCAGTGTGTATTGCCATACCGCCAATGCCGCGCCGGTGTGCAATGACGGAACTCACGTCCTTGTGAGCGTTCACGGCGTATACACCGCCAAATTGCACGTCACTAAACAGTAAGCCGCGTTCGTCGTGCCAAACCGGGCCTTCGACCAGGCCGTAGCCGGTGGCGATAGATTCAACTTGCATCAGAGTCTTGCTCCAGAATTGAGCGATCAGCAGGTTTCATGCGAATATCCGGATCCGGCGATGGGATAGCGGATAGCAGTAATTTGGTGTAGTTGCGTTGCGGATGGTCGAAGACGTCATCGACATCGCCGCGTTCCACCACAACCCCGTTGTGCATGACCAATACCTTGTTACAGATATGCCGAACGACAGCCAGATCGTGGGCGACGAAGATGTAGGTAAGGTGCAGGGTCTTTTGTAAGTCTTCAAGTAGATTGATGATTTGCGCTTGCACTGAGAGGTCTAGGGCCGACACCGTTTCGTCGCATACGACGAGCTTCGGACGTAAGATCAGTGCGCGAGCGATGCCGATGCGTTGGCGCTGCCCACCTGAAAACGCGTGTGGATAGCGCGTAAGCGAATCTTGGTCAAGCTGCACAAGATCAAGCATCTCGCGAATTCTTTGCAAGCGCTGGGTGTGGCTGCCTTCGCGGTGGATGATGAGGGGTTCCTCAACGATCTGTCGCACAGTCATACGCGGATTCAAGGACGAATAAGGATCCTGGAACACCATCTGCATCTCTTTGCGAAATGGCACGAGTTGTTTGTGTGACATGGACGAAAGAGAAACCCAGCCATCAGTGCTGCTGAATTCCACTGAGCCACCATCGTCCGGGTCAATCGCCCGCAAAATGCAACGCGCGAGGGTGGTTTTGCCCGAACCTGATTCACCGACCACTCCGAGCGTATCGGCGCGTTCGAGATCAAACGAGACGTCTTTAAGTGCTTCATGCTTGTCGAACGTCTTGCTAAGATGTCTGACTTTCAGAATGAGATCAACGTTGTTAGCCATAAGAGATCAAGCTTTTACGGTTGGCTTACCAAACGACCATCTCCAACGTCTTTCAGCGGGTACGGGGTCGTAATGTCCGCATCGCCCACAGCAGTCGCAATGGTCGATAGCCGTTGTTTTTTTGGCACGATACCGGGGATGGCGGCTAACAAGCCTTTGGTATAGGGGTGGTAGGGATCCTTCAATACCTGCCGCACTGTACCGATCTCCAAAACACGCCCTTGATACATCACGACGACATAGTCCGCGATTTGCGCGACGACACCTATGTCGTGTGTAATGAAAATGATTGAGTTGCTGAGTTCCGCTTGCAGATCCTTGATTAACGTAAGAATTTCAGCCTGAATCGTGACGTCCAGGGCCGTGGTCGGCTCGTCACAAATCAATACTTCTGGATGGCACACCAGCGCCATCGCGATGACAACCCGCTGTCGCATACCTCCAGAAAATTCGAACGGATACATGTTGATACGAGAATCAACATCGGGAATCCCGACGCGTTGTAACATGTCATGGGCTTCGGCTAGCGCTTTTTCCTTCGACACCTTGCGGTGGCACAAGATGGCTTCGGCGACCTGATTGCCGACTTTATATACGGGCGACAAGGCGGTCATGGGCTCCTGGAACACCATGCTAATTAACCCGCCGCGCAAGTCGTAAATGCGCGGGTCACGATCACTGATGGCAACTACGTCAAATGGCTCGAGCGCGGACGGATTGAATTGAATAGTGCCGCTTGTGATTTCACCAGGCGGTTGCAATAGGCGCATGATGCAGTTTGCCGTAACCGACTTACCGGAGCCCGATTCACCTACGATGGCCGTAACTTTGCCGCGTGGGACATCGAAATTAACGTCGTTGAGTGCATGCGTAATCCCCGTGTCGGTGCGGAAGCGGACGCCGAGACGGCGAATTTCAAGAATGTTGTCGGTCATCAAAGGCCTCCCGTGTTGTAAGGGTCGGCCGCATCGCGGAGACCGTCTCCTAGCACATTGAATGCCATCACAGCGATGACGACGAATAAGCCGGGATACAGTATCCATGGCGTCATCGAAATGACTTGGTAGTTCTGCGCTTGTTCCATCAAGACCCCCCAACTCACAATGGGGGGACGGATCCCGATACCGAGGAAGCTCAGCGCAGTTTCGCCGAGGATCACACCAGGTACAGCGAGCGTTGCCGTGGTGATCGTGTGACTGAGAAAACTCGGCATCATGTGCTTAAAAATAATGCGGCTGCGGCCGCTCCCGATGAGTCGCGCGGCAATCACGAAATCCTCGTTGCGTAAGGCGAGAAAACGCCCCCGGACTTGCCGCGCGAGCGCGGTCCAGCCGAATAACGACAGAATGATCGTCACGCCGAAATAAATCCTCAGGGAACTCCAGTGCGCTGGCAAGGCGGCCGTCAGTGCCATCCATAATGGCAAGGTTGGCAACGACTGTAGCACTTCGATCATACGTTGCACGATACGGTCGATCCAACCACCAAGATAGCCGGCAAAACCGCCAAAAAGTACCCCTAAGATCAGGGTCAATCCAATCCCGAGCATACCGATCGATAAGGAGACGCGACCGCCGTAGATCACTCGCGAGAACACGTCACGGCCGAGCTGATCGGTGCCTAGGAAATGGATGTAACCATCGCCGGCATCGTTTTTAGCGATAAAGAGGTGTGTGTCGCCTTTGATGAGATTCCACAGCTCGTATTCCTCGCCCTGCGCAAAAAAGTAGAGAGGGTAGATCTTGGAGGGGTTCTCGGTATATTCTCTCGCCCAGGTCTGTTCGTTGATATGCAAGTCATAGCCGTATACGAATGGCCGTAAGTGAAACGTACCGTCCACCTCGAAGAAGCGCACGTCCATGGGTGGCGCGTTGATTGCGGTGACGTTTCTTGATGTGGTTGCATAGGGCGCGAAAAACTCGGCGAAACCGGTAACCACATACATGACGATGAGAACGAAGCCGCTGATGAGCGCAAGACGGTGACGCTTAAACCGGCGCCATGCCAGTTGTCGAGGTTTAAGTAGATTGAGTTTGTCCTGAGCTTCCAGGGATACGGCTTCAGGTCTCTCAAGAACCGCTTCACTCATACCGTATCCTCGGATCCGACCAAGCCAGGATCAAATCGGAAATCAGCATGCCTACTACGGTGAGAATCGCGAGGAGCATCAAGAAACTTCCGGCAAGGTACATGTCTTGCGCTTGGAGCGCTTGCAGCAGCATGCGTCCTGTCGTAGGCAAGTTCAGCACCATGGAGACGATCGCTTCGCCGGAGATCAAGGTCGGCAATAACAAGCCGATCGTGCTGATGAACGGATTGATAGCGATCCGGAGCGGGTACTTGAAGATCAGCTTGACCGGTTTCACGCCTTTCGCGCGTGCGGTGACCACGTAAGGTTTATTCAGTTCATCAAGTAAATTCGCGCGCAAGATACGCATCGTTACAGCGGTGCCGCCCATGCCCACGACACTACCTGGGATCCACAGCCGCGAGAGTAAATCGAATAATTTCGGAATTGAAAATGGTGCATCGCGAAATTCGAGCGAATACAGCCCACCGATAGAAATGCCGAACCACTCCCAAGCGAAGAACATGACCAGTAACGCGAGTAAAAAATTCGGTGTCGCCAGCCCGATGAGGGCGATGACCGTGATGGCATAGTCACCAAGAGAGTACTGCTTTACAGCCGAATAGATACCGAACGGTACCGCAACCACCCAAGTGAATATCACCGCCGAAATGGTGATGAGCAACGTATAACCGAGCCGTTCCCAAACCAGTTCGTTCACCGGTTTGGAAAAGATGTAGGAATAACCCAAATCTCCCTGCACAAAGTTGAAAATCCAGTTCAGGTACTGCAAATACAGCGGTTTGTCGAGGTTATAGCGTGCGCGCAGGTTCTGAACGTACTCGTCGGATGCCTGCATGCCAGCAGCTTCCATGCGTTCGAGTGTCGAAGTAACAATATCGCCGGGCGGCAGTTGGATGACCACGAACACGATCACGGATATGAACGCGAGCGTCAATACCATGCCTCCGATGCGCTTTAAGACATAGTGAAGCATGTTCGATTAACTCACCAGCGTTCGACTAGAGCGAGGGTTCTTCGATGTACCATGTCGTAGGATGGTTTGCGAGGGTCCATCGATTGTCCCATCCCCAGATACCCTTTTGTGGCACGCCTTTCAAGCGAGCGGATACGACCACTGGATGCGGCGCGAGCCCGACCGTACCGATAACCCAGAGGTACTCGGATCCGATGGCGAGGATTTTGTGACCGATCTCAATGCGTTCGTCTTCATCCAGAGTGACCCACATTTGGTCCACCAAATCCTGAAGTTGCTGCATCACTGCCGGCGGTTCGACGCCAGCCTCACCGGATTTCATGTACCAGCGGGACCAGTCGTTCCACATGCCTCGGTCCCAGCTAATGGAGCGTGCGACCCACCAATCCGGGAATAGCGGAAAGAGCACATCGGTCACGCGGTCGGCGTGCCACAGCGTCATTTGCATTTTGCCCGCGATGGCCCGCTCACGTTGCAGATTGCCGTCAACGAGTTTCAAGCGCAGATCAATGCCGATTTGTCGCCAGTATTCCTGCACCAGCTCCATGGTGATGCCTTTAGGCGTCTCGAAGTCGTAAAACTCCAACGTGATTGTGAGGCGTGAACCATCAGGGAACTCGCGGTAGCCGTCGCCGTCAACATCAATCACGCCCATCTCATCAAGAAGCTCGCGGGAGTAGTCCGGTCGGTACTCAAGATAGCGAAGCTCCCACTCTTTCTTGAAAAACGAGCTGGAAGGATGGACAGTAACTTGACGCGGAAACCCACGCCCGAAATAAATGATTGCGTTCAGCTCGTCGCGATTGATCGCATGCGACAGCGCCGCGCGAAAGCGAATATCCCAATAGAGTTTTTGCAGCCGTTCATCTTCGTGGTTGTAGTTGGGCTGCAGAGCTACATCGCTGGAGTGCAGCCGCTGCCAGATGTGTACTTTGATCGCTCCATTGCGCTCACCGAGCTTGAGGAGCGGAATGTCTTGCGTGCGCAGCGCAAAGGCTGCGAAATCCACTTGGGCGGTTGATGCCATCGCCGCCATGATCTCAGCGTTCTCGACGGTCTCCGCATTGATCTGGTCAATGTAGGGTAACTGCCGTCCTTCCGTGTCGACTTTTGGATAGTAAGGATTGCGGGCATACTTGCGCTTCATGGAAGATCGCTCAATCAATTTGAATGCACGCAGGGTCGGCACTTCCACACTGTCATCCGAACCTTCGCGACGGATGTCATTCGTTAATTGGGTCCAATTGATCGCTTCGTAGTCCCTGATGCGTTGACTGAGTTCCTCTTCCGGTGTGTAGTCGGGATGAAAACGCTTCATGTAGTGAGCTGGATCAATCATGAAGTCGCCATACTGTGCGACGAAATTAATAAATAGTGGACGTGGGGTGGGAAACTCGTACCGAAAAAGAAGGTCGTCAACGACGACGACTTTTGAACCTTCGACGATTTTGTAGGTCTCGGGCTGATACTCGTCGTTATTCCACAGGTCGTTGAATGTAAACGCGAAATCATGGCTAGTGAGAGGAACGCCGTCCGACCAACGTATACCTTCACGCAGCTTGATCGTAAGTGTGAGACCGTCTTCGCTTAATTCAAACCATTCGGCCAAATTCGGGAAGAATGTGCGCATGTCGGCGGAAATCGTGAACGCCGCCTCCCAATTGAAGAACTGCCATAGATCATGGCTCGTGAGTCTAGCCGTGCCGCCGTGGCGCCCGTTCTCCTTGAGGGGATACACGACAATAGGATCCTTCGGTAAGCGTTCCTCAACGGGCGGAAGATTCTGAAACTGCGGGTGATCAATTTCACCGGTGTGCAATATGTTGCTATCGCTAAAGCTCGTTAAACCAATATCAGATGCGGTCTTGAAGGGTTGGTACCACTCTTCCGGCCATGCTTCTTTTTCTTCCCCGTTTACTACTAAGCTAACCAGTAACGAGAGTAGCCCACCAACAAGGTTTACTTGTGTGATCGTACAAGTTGTGCGCAAACTTTCTCCGCTTATCAGTTCGCGTAGCATGGTCATGTTACTAGCAGGTTTAGCACGATTGTGGAGCGACCCATCAGGAGCGCTTCATTCGTGTACGGCTTTCAATAATTCCCGCCTTGTCATCGAATGCATGGATACCCGCGATCGTGCGAATTGAAGCAGAGCAATTACGCGCGTTTGTAACAGAACTATTGTGCGTAGCCGGTGCGCACGAATCTGTTGCGAACATAACAGCCGAACATCTTGTGGTTGCGAATCTGAAAGGTCACGATTCGCATGGCGTCGTGATGGCTCCGACTTACGTAACGAACATCAAGCGCGGCCTGCTAGATCCGCACGCACACATTCGCGTGATTAAGGATGCCGGCGGGGTCTTATCGTTCGACGGCGGGACGGGCTTTGGCCAGGTCGTCGGGAAAGAAGCGACCGAAAGGGCGATTGAGCGTGCGCGAGCCCATGGCATCGCGTGCGTTGGGTTGCGCAATGCACATCACTTAGGACGTATCGGGACTTACGGTGAAATGTGCGCTGAAGCCAACATGGTTTCGGTCCAATTCGTCAATGTCGTGGGACATGAACCTATCGTCGCACCCTTCGGTGGCGCCGAGCCGCGGTTACAAACCAACCCGTTTTGTGTGGCCGTACCGCGTGCGGATGACCCTCCCATCGTGTTGGACATGGCCACGAGTTTCATCGCATTCGGCAAAGTCAAGGTTGCATATAACGCCGGGAAGTCCATTCGCGATGGCGCATTGGTTGATCGAGAGGGCGTACCGACCAATGATCCGCGTGTCATGTTTTCGCCACCAGGTGGCGCCATACAACCGTTTGGTCTATACAAAGGTTATGGGCTTGGGCTGATGTGCGAGTTGCTAGGTGGCGCGCTCGTTGGTGAATATACCATGCAACCAGAACATGAGCGTGTAGGTACGGTGATCAACCATATGCTGGCTATCGTACTAAACCCCGAGGTATTTGGCGGTACAGAGCGATTCCAGCATGAAATCACGGCGATGGTTGATTACCTGCACGATACGCGTCCGGTGAAGGGTGTGGACCGAGTCCGCATTCCTGGAGAACCGGAACGAGAATCAATGAGCGATCGGGCGAAACACGGTATTCCACTTGACGAACGAACTTGCCTGGAATTGACGGATGCGGCCAAACTTGCAGGCATGACTGACGAAGCAGTGGCGCGGTACGCGCTGTAACGCACGACCCCAAAGGTGCGCGTTACTGGCGAATGACGGCTTCGTCGGCCTTCATATCAAGTGCCGCGTCAAGTAACGCTTGGGTGTATTCGGTTTCCGGCGCTTCGAAGATTTTGACAGCATCGCCTTGTTCTACGATCGCGCCGTCCTGCATGACGATTACCCAGTTTGCCAACGCGCGTACAACCTTGAGATCGTGACTGACGAATAGGTAGGCGAGGTCGTGGTCGCGTTGGAGCTTTCGCAATAAGTCCACGATTTGCGCTTGAACCGACATGTCCAGCGCCGATGTAGGTTCGTCAAGCACTACAAACTTCGGTTTCAAGACCATAGCCCGCGCGATGGAGATGCGCTGGCGTTGTCCGCCCGAAAACTCGTGTGGATAACGAATCATCATATCGGGGTCTAGATCGACCTCCTGCATGACCTCTGCAACCCGGCTACGACGCTCGGCTTTGGACAACTCGGGTTGATGGACACCGAGACCTTCTTCAATGATGTTCTGTACCGACATGCGCGGGGAAAGACTGCCGTAGGGGTCTTGAAACACGATTTGCATATCGCGGCGCAATTTGGTGAGCTCCTTGCGTTTGAGTCCTTGTAAGTCGAAGCCGTTGAACGACAGCTGCCCCTCGCTCGATAACATCCTTAGCATAGCAAGACCAAGCGTCGTTTTACCCGATCCCGATTCGCCGACAACGCCAACCGTTTGCCCCGCGCGCACAACGACATTGATGTTGTCGACCGCCGTCAGGAAGTTGCTCTTGCCGAACCAACCTTTCCCTATCGCGTACTTTACGGTGAAATTCTTGGCTTCGCTGACACTTGGTGCCTGGGTGTTGGATTCGACTGGGTCACCGGACGGTTCGGCGGCCAGTAAGTGCTGCGTATACGGGTGTTGAGGTTGCGTGAAAATTTGCTGATTCTCGCCACGTTCGACAATTTCGCCGTTGGTCATGACGCAGACACGATTGGCGGTGTGGCGCACAATCCCCAAGTCGTGCGTAATGAGCAAGATCGCCATGTTGAGTTGATCTTGCAGATCCTGCAATAGCTTGAGAATCTGGGCTTGAATCGTCACGTCCAATGCGGTGGTCGGCTCGTCCGCGATCAACAGTTGCGGTTCATTCGCCAGTGCCATGGCAATCATGACACGTTGTCGTTGCCCGCCCGATAATTCGTGCGGGTAGGCATTCAAGCGCGCCTCGGCGTTTTGGAGTCCAACCAGCTCAAGCAATTCCAACGTTCGAATACGTGCGTCGCGTTTGCTCATACCGCGATGCACGATGAGTGATTCGCCGACTTGCTTGGAGATTTTGTGGAGGGGATTGAGCGAAGTCATTGGCTCTTGAAAGATCATGCTGACTTTGACGCCGCGTATGTCAAGCAGTTGCCGGTTAGGCGCCCCCATGACTTCAATACCGTCGACTTTGATGCTGCCCGATGGGTGCGACGCTTGCGGGTAAGGCAGCAGCTGCAAGACGGACAGGGCCGTAACGGATTTCCCTGATCCCGATTCGCCGACTAGCGCGACCGTTTCGCCTTGTTGGATATCGAAGGACACGCCTCGAACGGCTTCGTTGTCGCCGAAGTTGACGCGTAAATCGTGAACTTCAAGTATTGCCCCCAAGTTAACGTCCTCTATGAATCGTCGCGAGCAGCGATTGGTTCGCTTAACCTTGAGCGGTAGCGGCCATGAACGCGCAATTTTGCACTAGTGAATGTTGCGCTTGAACATAGAAAATAGCCGTGACCAATGTCGCTCGGCGGCGGCTTTCGCATACATGCCGTCGCGTTGTGGAAAGACGAAGCCGTGTTGTGCTTCGGGGTACCACTCAATGCGATAGTTAATGCCTGTGGACTTGAGATGCTCTTCTAGTGGATCAATCATTGATGGTGGCGCTAGATGATCGTGCTCGGCACAAGCAAAGTACATTTCGCCTTGAATATTTGCTGCATTCAGATGGGGTGAGTCCTGGGCGTCTGTGTAGAGTTTAACGCCATGCACCGACGCCGCGGCTTTAATGCGCTCAGGGAACGCCGCCGCGGCTGCAAACACGAAAGGACCGCTCATGCAGTAGCCAGTGATACCTACGGCTCCGTCGTTCGCGTCCGCTTGGTTCGACATGTAGTCGAACATCACCTGTGTGTCTTCGCATACCATAGCATTCGTCAGGTTACCCATCAACTCGGACATCCGTTCGCGTGTCGCCCCGGGCATACCAAGGTGAAACTCGCGCACATCGCGGTAGTACAGATTAGGTAACATGACATAGTAGCCAACGGTCGCGATGCGTCGGGCCATGTCGTGCAGTTCTTCACGTTTGCCAGGTGCGTCCATATAAAAAAGTACGGCTGGAAAAGGTCCGCCTTCGTCGGGCCGCGTGATGAACGTGTTCATCACGCCGTCTTTGGTTTGAATGTCGATGTGGTCTTCTTTCATGTTGTCAGTTGTTTCAAAATAGTTGGAAGCATAACCTTGTCTATTGGTCATGCTGTTTGAACGCAAGCAATTCAGTTATTACTAACAATTCGATGCCTATGGGCATCATTGTCACGCACTCTTTGTTTGGTCGTGCTACACTTCAAGTTACACAAAGTTGATACGATATGAGACAACAGGATATACGAAAGGCCGGTCTGCGGGTTACGTTGCCGCGCTTACGCGTACTACAGGTACTAGAAGAAGCCGAACCACATCATCTTTCGGCGGAAGATATTTATCGGAAGCTCCTAGAGCTTGACGAATCTATCGGCCACGCGACCGTTTACCGGGTGCTTATGCAGTTCGAAGCGGCACAGATTGTCAAGCGCCACAATTTTGCGGATGACGACCATGCTGTGTATGAGCTAGCGTCGGGAGAGCACCATGATCACATGGTCAATGTGGAAACTGGTGAGGTGACCGAGTTCACCAATGAACGGATTGAGGAGATTCAGCGTGAGATCGCACGTGAGCACAAAGTCGATCTCGTGGATCACGAACTCGTTCTTTATGTAAAAAAGCGAGAGTAAGCGGCACGTAGTGGTGGGTCACCTGAATATATGTACACCCTAGAGATCATGCTGCAACATCTCCATATGGATGGCAAGCTCTCTGAGGTATATGCCGATAGATGCTGTCATTTTGAGGACCGAGGACCATAGTTTTTAGCTGCAATGGATACTTTCTGTGCCACCTATAAAGAGATTAAGTCCAAGTCCAAGGCTCGTGTACTGGATTCCCTGCCGGTTGGGGCCGACGGGAGCAGCAGCGATGGCAGGCTGTGTGTGCCTACCAGCCGAGAAAGGTCAGATCCGACAAAGCTGCGGTGAGAGTGGGATGTTTTGCATTAGTTGTAGGATCGGCAGTTATGTTCTTCAATGATTTGTGTGACGTATGATTCAACTTCAGCGAAAAATGGTCCAGGGACGACTTATAAAGAAGCTCGCGCTCTCAGCTACATACACTTTGAGAGCGGTGGTCGGGTTATTGCTCCTTTGCCTGTTTACGTATTCAATCTTTAATGATCCCATAGATTTCGCTCTTCGAATAGTTCATCTTCTTACAATAGTTCTCATAACGAGCCCTTTTTTTATTTTCTTTCATTTTCTCTTGGCTCAACTTCTGCGGAAAACGGGCCTAGGACAGCTCGTAAAGAAGCTCGTGCCCACGTTCATATCGGCAACAGTGGGATCTTTTTTGCTCTTCTATCTTTCGTATCTAGTCCTCAATGATCCAATAGGATTAGTTCTTCTTCTTGTAATGAGCATCACTTTGGGTGTTGTGATCACCTTTTTCGCGTATCAAGGCATCAAGCAAAGTAAAGATAGCTAAGGCTCAGGCATCCTATAGCTACCATTCATTCAAAACTACCATCGTGTGAAGCCGGTTCTATCGGTGCACCACTATCAAGCAATGGCTTTAACGCACGGCTTTGCCTTGCGAGATCGGACACCGTGAGCTTATAGGCCTACAAACGCATACGAGGCCGATCTTTAATTACCCTCCTTTCTACCTCATTGCAGTTTTAAGCGAAACGCCGAGATGCGCGAAGGTTCGAACGGGTGTCCTGTAGCAATGGCGATGTACTGCCGGTTTTGTACGCGATAAGCGATCGGTGTAGGCGAATCGAAGAGACCGATTAATGTAGTAGACCAAATCGTTTCTCCCGTGTTTTTGTCAAGTACTTTAAGGAGAGAAGGGGCGCCGGTATGCCCCATGACGAGGATCTCTGGAAGAACCAGAATACCTGGATTTGCGCCGACCGTACCAAGATGCGGCAGTTTGTGTCTAACACTCTTGAGTAGTCGGTGATCTACAGGCCCGGGCCCATTCGGCACTTGCCATAGAATTGCGCCGCGGTCCATGTCGTAGGCGGTAACGTTCGACCACGGCGGTTTTACGAACGGCAAGCCTTCAATCTTTGGGAACCAATACTGCTCACGATAACGAACACCAGAAGACAGCTTGTTCAATGGCACCGCTTTAGCTACGGTAATCTCTCGGCGCGAAGACACATACAAACGGCGCTGAACAGGGTCGAACGCGGCTCCAGGCCAATTTGCGCCGCCGCCGATTCCGGGCGAGAGTACTGTACCGCGTTCGGAAATCGGGGTGTAGAGCGAGCCGTAGTCCAAGTTTTCGATGATTTCCACGGATTTTTGTTTTAGTTCCGGCGTAAGATCGTTTAAGTCGTCAAGCGTCAGACCTTGCAATTCGAAAGGCGGCGGTTTGGTTGGGTGGGGCTGGGTAGCGGAAGCTACCTCACCTTCAAGCGTGCTCGCAGGAACGGCCCGTTCCTCTATTGGCCAAACAGGCTCGCCGGTAAGACGATCAAACACGAAAAGAAAACCGACTTTTGTCACTTGTGCGACGACCTTGCGCGGTTTGCCATCAACCACTATGTCGGCTACGACTGGCGCGGCGGGTAAGTCATAGTCCCATATGTCATGGTGGACAATTTGGTAGTGCCATACCCTTGTGCCCAACTCAAGATCGACCGCGACGACCGAGGTGCTGAATAGGTTATCGCCCAAACGATCGCCACCGTACATGTGATTTGTCGGTGCGGTGACTGGTAGATACACGTGTCCCAGTTCTGGGTCGCAGCTAAACGTCGACCAAACGTTTGTATTGCCCATCCAACGCCAGGATTCGTTCTCCCAGGTTTCGACTCCCACTTCGCCTTCCTGCGGCACGGTTTTAAATACCCAAACTTGCTCGCCGGAGATCGCGTCGAAACCACGGACATCGCCGAGCGGTAGGTTTTTGTTCCAGATCGGCCCAAAAAACTGAAATTGCGACGCGTCGTTGGTCTGGGAACCTACGACGACCTTATCGTTGCAGATGAGCGGTGGATGACTCCATGACACTTGCGATCGATCCAACGGTCGCCGTAAACCCTGCGTTAAATCGACGGAACCGTCTGTGCCGAACGACTTGATAACTTCGCCACTATCGAGATCGAGCGCCTGCATCAGGCCAGTGCTCGTGAGTAAGACGATTCTTTTACAACCTATGTCGGCCGGACAGTTTGCTTGTTCGTGATACGCCACGCCTCGAGTAGTCCAACCGAACATGGCAGGCTGCGGACCTAAGCGGGTACCTGGGTCGTATTCCCAGAGTTCAGCGCCGGTGGCGGCATCAATGGCCACGATGGTTGAAAGGCGGGTTCGCACGATGACTTTTCCATCAATCATGAGTGGCGTGGCTTTGAACGGTTGCGCTGCACCGAAGCCACGTCGTTGACGTCTGTCGCTTCGCCCGTTGTCGATTTTCGCTTCCCAAACCCACGCGAGTTCTAAATTGCTAACGGTCTGGCGATTAATCTGCGTTAAAGGGCTGTACTTTTGAGCCTGCAAGTTCCCGTTGTAAGAAGGCCACTCACCCCAATCAGTCGTGTAATCCATGGGGAGACGCGTGTCTGATTGGCTGCCAGGAGAGGTTTCGATGGACTGTGCAGTGCGAGCGGCCGAGTCCGCTTTGATTTCGAATGTGCGCGTCGGATCGGCGACCTCGCCGCGCTTTTTGAGCCAATCCACATCAATTTCTGTCGTATTACGCCGGACGCGCTCACCGATTAACCAAGCGCCGCGCTCGTTCACAGCCGTTCCACCCGCTACGGTTTGATGGCAAAAACGGCAATCTTTTGCGCCGTATGGCACCGCGTCGGGAAATAGTTCGGGCTTGCCGAATACGTTTAGCGCGACGCCAAGGCCAAGCATCGCATATACGGTGATGCGAATACAAAAGATTGGCATGGTTGCGTTCGAGATTCTGATGTTAGTTTATGCCCGCATCGTTTTGAAGTTAAGTTCGTCTTTACGGCTCGTCAATGGGTCCATCCAATTCACCTACACGACGAAATCCGTCTCGGTCTGTGATTCTCCGTACGTAATCAATGAATGCTTGGTGTTTTTCGATTGCCTTGCTGATCAGGCTGAATAGGACATGCGATCCTACGTAGACATCGGCAGCGGAAAACGTCGGTCCAGCGACGAATTCATGCGCTGCCACATGATCTTTCAACGCAGCAACAGCATGATCGTAATTACCGTACCCTACCGCTGTTTCGTACTTTTGCGGAACGTCGAAACCAAGTAACCGATCGTTGATCGCCGCTTCGAGCGGTCCTGAAGTGAAAAATAACCATCGGTAGTACGCACCGAGGTGCGCGTTCGTCGGTTTGAGTCCCGCATCAGGAAACGCGTCTGCCAGATAGGCGCAGATCGCTGCAGCTTCCGTGACCGCATGTCCGTTATGAAGAATCGCCGGTACTTTCCCCATGGGATTGATCGCTACCAGCTCAGGCGGTCTGGTTGATTCGCTTAGATCAATCATCTTGGTTTCGTAAGGTACGCCGACTTCTTCCAGTATCCAGCGCACAATTCGAGCGCGTGACCGCGGGTTAGTGTAGAACGTCAGTTCGGATACAGTCATTGATGGCATGCGTACGGAGGTAGGTTTTCGGATTGTAGATACTGTTGAGCCAGTTCATGGCCCGTTGGGCAGCCAAAATCATGCCTTGTGCGCGGCGGTTAAGTACGCATCCGCTTGCATTTCAATCACTCGACTCACGGTGCGCTCGAATCCCTGGGCGAGCTGGTCGCCTCCATATAGTTGATGAATAGGCGCTTCAGCATAGAAAATCACATTGACGTTGCGATCGTAAAACTCATCAATCAGGGCAATGAAACGGCGAGCGGCACTGTCAGCCGAACCGTCCATAGTCGGTATGTCATATAACACGATGGTATGAAAAAGCCGTGCGAGTTCAATGTAGTCGTTAGCGTTCCTCGGTGTCTCGCATAACTCGTGGAAGGTAAATCCAGCCGTGCCTTCGCCGTGATAGAGTGGGGATAACTCGCGTCCGTTAATCGTTAACGTTTTGGGTTCTATAAACGGTCGCCATAGCAAGGTGCGCCGGTCTGTTTCCATAACCTCGTTCGGTGCGGGATACTGCAGGCGGTAAATCGCGCCTTGATGTAACGCTTCAAGGCGATAGTCTCGTTCGCCGCCAATCTCGAGTACCTGGGTATGCTCTTCAATGAGTCGAATCGCCGGCATAAAACGACTACGTTGTAATCCGTTTTCATAGAGCAGCGAGGGTTTCGTATTCGAGGTGGCGACGAGCACGACACCTTCACGAATGAGCGCGTCCAGCAGTTCCGCCAGGATCATGGCGTCGCCGATATCGGTGACGAAGAATTCGTCGAAACACAACAGCCTGGTTTTCTCCCGGAATGATCGCGCGAACTCGCGTAAAGGATTAGGCTGTCCTTCGATTCGGTGAAGTTCCGTGTGAACCAATTGCATGAAATGGTGAAAATGCAAACGCTGCTTGTTCTCCATAGGTAGCCACGCGAAGAAAAGATCCATCAGGAACGTCTTGCCACGACCGACACCACCCCAGATGTACAGGCCGATTGGATTGAGTCGGGGTCGATTGCGACGTGGAAGGAGGTCTAGAGCCCGGCGCCAGCGGGACCGCGATGCGGTTTCGAGTAAACGAGTTCCAAGTTCATTCAGTCGTTCGGCAACGACGAGCTGGGCCGGATCAGGGTGGTAGCCTTCGGTGAGATGTTGTCGATAGTGCGCAACGAAACTCACGAGTCGATGTCTTGAACCGTTCGGTTAGCGATTACTGTCGTAATCGTGGACTCTAATCCTTGCTGCGTGTGCGTGTGCAGAAAGCCCTTCGAGCTCCGCGAAAGCGCCTGCTGCGCGTCCTAGGACATCGGCCCCGGATGCGGTAATGTCAATGATTGATGTACGCTTCATGAAATCTTGCACGCCGAGAACGGATGCATAGCGCGCCGTGCCGAATGTAGGTAAGACGTGACTCGATCCTGCAACGTAGTCGCCTATAGCTTCCGCGCTGTAGCGACCGAGAAAAATGGCCCCCGCATGTTTCACTTCGTGTAGGCGACTTCGCGGATTCTCTATGGCGAGCTGAAGGTGCTCAGGAGCGATTCGGTTAGCTATGTGAATAGCTTCGGTTAACGATTGGGAACGGATGAACGCGCTACGTTGCGTCAGTGATTGCCGAATGATTGACGCCCTTGATGAGATACGGAGTTTTGCTTCAAGTTCTCGACACACAGCCTCTATATATTCAGCTGAAGGGCAAACCAGGATAGCTTGCGCACTCGCATCGTGCTCGGCTTGCGACATGACGTCCCAAGCAGTCCAAGCTGGTTCGACGGTGCCGTCCGCGATGATCAGGATTTCGCTGGGTCCCGCAATGGCTTCAATGCCGACTGGCCCGAATACCAATTTCTTCGCAGCCGCTACCCAATCCCCGCCAGGCCCGACAATTTTGTCGACCTTGGGGATCGTGGCAGTTCCGTAAGCCAACGCGGCAATGGCCTGGGCCCCGCCGATGCCGAACGCGCGCGTGGGTTTAGCCAGGTGTAAGGCTGCTAACACATGGTCGCTCAGGATGTCACTGGGCATCGGTACTACCACGATTGTTTCGCTGACGCCAGCGATGGTGGCTGGTATGAGCGTCATTAAAACGGTGGATGGGTAGGAGGCTTGCCCACTGGGCACGTAGACGCCAACTCGATCAATCGGCGTCGTGCGCGTGCTTAAGCGGTTGCCGAATGCATCAAGATAGTCGGAATCTTGCGGCAGGAGTTGTTCGTGATAGGTACGTATGCGATCGGCGGCGAGTTGCAAGGTGTCGCGTTCGCTCTGCGGGAGCCGGTTCCAGGCAGCGGCCATGACCTCGCTCTCAATCGTGAATTCGGACGCGGACGTAATTGATCGATGGTCGAATGTCCGCGTAAAGCGAAGGAGCGCTTCGTCCCCTTCCGTTTGTACGGCCTGAATGATTCGCTTGGCAGCCGCAACGATCGCTGGATCTTCTCGCTGATCCCAGGCCAGTAAATCATTGAATCGTGCCTCGAAATCCGCTTGAAGCGTGTCAAGGCGGCGAATTTCAATGCTCATTAACCGTTAATACGTTGAATATCAGCGCCAACAGCCGTTAGTTTAGCTTCAATGCGTTCGTATCCACGATCAAGATGGTAGACGCGATCAACGATTGTTTCGCCTTGTGCTGCCAACCCTCCAATCACCAAGCATGAGGATGCACGCAGATCGGTTGCCATGGTTTTCGCGCCGTGCAACTGTTCCACACCGGTGACTGTTGCGGTGGTACCGTCACTTTCAATGGATGCGCCTAGCCGCCCTAATTCCGGCACATGCATGAAACGGTTCTCGAAAATGGTCTCAACCACGCGGCTCGTGCCTTCGGCTACGCAATTCATTGCAAGAAACTGTGCTTGTAGGTCCGTCGGTACGCCTGGATATGATGCTGTACGAATATCCACCGCCGACGGTCGTTTGCCGTGCATGTCTAGCTGAATGCAATGGCCGTCAATAGTAATGTCCGCGCCGGCTTGGCGCAATTTTGCCAACGGAGCGCCGAGCCATTCGTGACAGTTCCCGTTAACGGTAATACACCCTCTAGTCGAAGCGCCTGCGATCAAAAATGTACCGGCCTCAATGCGGTCAGGCATTAACGATATATCGCATCCGTGCAACGCGTCACGACCTTGGATCGTAATGACATCGCTGCCAGCCCCGTCAATCTGTGCGCCCATGTCGTTTAACATGTTCGCAAGCGCTTGAATCTCGGGTTCCCGTGCGGCGTTCACGATCGTAGATTTGCCTTCTGCCAGGGTCGCTGCCATCAGCGCGTTTTGGGTTCCGGTGACCGTTGCTAAATCAAAATCAATCAACCCGCCTCGAAGTCGTCCATCCACTCGCGCGGTAACGTAACCTTCGTTGAGTTCGATGGTTGCACCAAGAGCAGTCAGGGCCTTTAGATGTTGATCAATAGGGCGCGTACCGATGGCGCAACCGCCCGGCAGCGACACCTCAACGTACTGAAATCTCGTCAATAGGGGTCCGAGCACGAGAAACGAAGCTCGCATCGTTTTGACAAGCTCGTAGGGCGCTTTGAGGTTGTCGATTGAATTCGCTTGAACCGTTACCTGGTCGTCGCTGCAGAACGCCGCCCGCGCGCCAAGCGCTTGCAGAACGGCAAGCATCGTGTGTACGTCGCGCAATCTCGGTACATTGCTGAGATGGACAGGTTCAGCTGTGAGTAAAGTCGCCGCTAGCATCGGTAAGGATGCGTTTTTCGCGCCTGAGATAGGCACGTGGCCCCGGAGTGGTTGGCCGCCACGAATACGGAGCTTGTCCACTGTTAGGTGTCCTGCGCTTCGACGGGTGTCTTAGCTTGAATCGTTACGGCGTGCAATTCGCCAGAAGCTAAAAGTTCCTTCAAACAAGCGTACACGCGTTGTTCTCGCCGTACCCGCAACATCCCGTCAAATTCAGGCGACACAATGAGAATCAAGCAGCGATTGCCTTCTACCGTGACGTCAATCGTTGCATCGGTGAATGCCTGTGCGAGATTGGAACGGATCGTCTCTTCCAAGAGTGATTGCATGTTTTAAGAGGGATTCATCTGATGGTTTTTATGTTTAGGCAATAAAGCTGCCTAAACAGCTTAGGTTTACAGTACGGTCGCCGAGGCTGCGTCTTATTCGTTGACGCTTGGTGGAATGTTACTTGCCAGATTGCTAAGTCATGTTCGACTCAGGGCTTTGCCATGATTGCAACGAGCGATGTTCGCGCTCGGTTAGAACCGTATAGCGACGCCGCGCGATGCTTTGATTCATGGTGCAAAGTTACAATGAAATTTATCACCTACCTATTCTCGCAGTATTCGCGGAATGTCCCTTTTAGTTCCTTTTCTCCTCCTGATTGGCGGGCTTATATTGCTGATTTGGAGCGCCGATAAGTTCGTTGCGAGCGCTGTTGCTATTGCACAGCAGCTGAATGTGTCGAAGCTCCTCATTGGTTTGACGGTTGTGTCCGTAGGTACATCCGCGCCTGAAATCATCGTGTCATTAGACGCGGCTCTGAACGGGGTGCCCGATCTCGCGATCGGGAATGCCATTGGTTCGAACATCGCCAATATCGGGCTCGTGCTTGGCATGACGGCCATCGTGGTGCCGCTGCCCTTTGCGATGTCGGTACTCAAGTTCGAAATGCCGTGGTTGTTACTTGCCACGGTTCTAGTCGCCATCGTTCTCTTGTGGGATTACGAACTGTCACGCATTGATGGTGCGATACTCCTGATCATGTTGGCTATCGGCATGTATCAAATGTTCATCGGTGCGAGGAAACGTAGCGAACTGCCTGATGGATTAGAGGAGGAACTGGAAGAATTTGAACCGATGAGTCGCAGCCGGGCTTGGGGATGGCTATTGGTGGGGTTGGCGCTCTTGGTTCTTGCTGCTGAAATGGTCGTTTTGGGAGCGCATGATATTGCCATCTGGCTAGGCGTGCCGGATATGGTCGTCGGCTTAACGATCGTCGCGCTGGGAACAAGCTTGCCGGAGTTGGCCGCCACCATGACAGCGGCTACCAAGGGACATCCTGAGATTGCGATCGGCAATGTCGTCGGGTCGAATATCTTGAACATCTTGGCTGTGTTACCGGTACCGGCACTGATTGATCCCTACGCCTTGTCAACGGTCGAAATCTGGCGTGATTTCGGCGCGATGTTTGCCTTTACGATGTTGTTGGCACTGTTTGCGTATGGCATTCGATCTCAGAAAATCGTGACGCGTTTTGAGGGGTGCGTCCTGCTTCTGGGCTATCTGGGCTACATGGCGTTGCTAGTCATTCAAACGAAACAGATTGAAGGTATATAGTGTTTAGTAACGGGCTTCATGCCAAGTTTCGAAATGCCCGGTTATTGGCTCTGGACGTGGATGGAGTGCTGACCGACGGTGGCCTCATGTTTGACTCGAACGGCGTGGAATACAAGACGTTTAACGTCCACGACGGTTACGGAGTGCGCCGCGTGCAGGAAGCGGGCATTCTCGTCGCTATCGTCACGGGTCGTGAAAGCGGCATCGTCGCGAGGCGCGCGCAGGAACTTGGTATTAAGCATGTCGTACAGTCTGCTAGCGATAAAGGCGAAGCCTTGTCGGCTCTGGCAGAAAAGCTAGGTATCGAGCTTGGGCAGGTTGTCTACGTAGGGGACGATTTGCCGGACCTTCCAGCTATGCGCTTGGCGGGCATTGCGGTTGCGGTCGCCAATGCCGTTGAGACCGTGCGGGATGAAGCGGATATAGTAACGCCACAGAAAGGCGGCGAGGGAGCGGTTAGAGAGGTCTGCGAACGCTTAATTCGAGCGCGCGAGTAACTTTGCAGTGAAATGGATATACGTCGCGACGGTCGGCGTGCTTGCAGTGGGTTTTGCTTATTACCTCAGTCTTGACGACGCCCAGGTACTCGTGCCTTTCCCCCCGGAACTCAGCGACGAGCCGGATGCCCTGATGACCGGTTTTTCACTAACCGAATACAGCGAACAAGGGAAGCCGCTCTATGAAATCAATGCGACAGCCGCCGCTCATTATGAAAGCGAAGGGCAAACCGAGATTAGCGACATTGACGTGCAGTTTTTTTCGGATAGGACCAACGACTGGCAGTTGCAGGCCAAGCAAGGGATTTACAAAGAAACCGACGAAGAGCCCTACTTGCAACTGCACGGAGATGTCAGGCTAGTCTATATGCAGGACAACCGAATCGATATGGCGTTTACGACGGCTTCGCTTCAAGTTTATCCACGTAGGCAATTCGTGAAGTCATTGAGTAAGGTTAGTGTTAAGCGCGGAAGTAGCAAAATTCATGCCGATCGATTTGAAGCAGATCTGGAGGCACAAAGGGTCCGATTTTTGTCGAATGTGGATTCGCAGGTTGAAGTGTTCATATCGCGGAATTCTTAGGTCAATAACGCTAACCGCGGGCATGGCGCTTGGTGTAAGTGTTAGTTCGGAGACAGCGGACGCAATCAAACTCGCCAGCGATTCGTTGGAAGGCAACATGCAAGACGACAACGCCGCTTGGGTGTTGAACGGTAATGTCCAGCTACAGCACGGGGAGCGCACGATGCGCGCCGATCGTATGACCGTGACACGCGAGGAAAGCAAGGTTGTCCATGTGTTAGCGGAGGGTAATCCGGTAGAGTTTCGACAAAACGAACCGAACTCGCTGACGGCCGTCTCATCAAGTATGAGATACAACGTTGAAGAACAGACGCTCGTGCTTACCGGCTCGGTAGAACTTTTGCAAAGTGGCAATCAGGTGCGCGGCGAGCGCGTGCAGTATGACTTGAAACGAGGCGAACTGATCGCCGGCTCGGCGAGCGCCGAGACGGATCAACAGATCGAATTTGTGTTGGATACCACCGAGTGACTGGTGCAAATAGTGCCTTGGTGGTCAAGAATATCACCAAAAGCTACGGTAAGAAACGCGTCGTTGAAGACGTCTCACTCAAAGTCGCGGGTGGCGAGATTGTTGGGTTGCTCGGGCCGAACGGCGCAGGCAAAACTACAAGTTTTTATTGCATCGTCGGGTTGGTCCGCATGGATGCCGGGGCCATCGCAGTGAATGGTGTGGATGTCTCCAGGGCGCCCATGCATGTACGCGCACGGCAAGGTTTAGGGTATCTGCCGCAAGAAGCGAGTGTGTTTCGGCGCCTGTCGGTCCGCGACAATCTCATCGCAGTGCTGGAGTTACGGCAAGACTTGGCTAAAGCGGCGCGAGTCGAGACGATGGAACGCTTGCTTGAGGAGTTTCAGCTAACCGAGTTGCAGGCCACGCGTGGCGAACAACTATCCGGTGGCGAACGACGGCGGCTGGAAATCGCACGTGCGCTCGCGTCTGCGCCGCAGTACATGTTGTTGGACGAACCTTTCGCCGGCGTCGATCCAATCTCCGTGAACGAGATCAAGGACAACATTCGCCATCTGGTGAGTTACGGCATCGGCGTATTGATTACCGACCACAATGTTCGCGAGACGCTGGATATATGCGATCGAGCCTACATCGTCAGTGCCGGGCACCTGATTGCGGAAGGTGACTCGGATGCTATCTTGGCCAATGAACAGGTACGCCGTGTTTATCTAGGTGAAGGCTTCAAACTATGAGCGCCATGCGGGTTGGATTCCAACAGACTGTCGCGCTCCGCCATCGCGCGATACCGCATATGGGTCAATCCATGCGCATGCTCCAGATGGGCCGGGTTGAGCTGGATGCCGCCATAGCGCAAGAGCTACTAGAAAATCCGTTGCTTGAAGTAGACGAAGATCAGGTGTCGTCTGAAGATCTCTTGGACGAGCCTATCAATGCATCCGAAAGCGACGATTTCGAAGTAGAGGAAAGCTTATCCGACAAGGTGTTCACTGCTGAACCACCATCGCTATCCGATGGTATCGGGCGTTTAGATCCCAACGAATCAATCGAGCTAGAAATCGAATGGGATGACGAACTAGCTCATCTCACTGACCGCCGAGAGGTCAGCGACTTTGATACGTCGGCAGTACTTGAAAACCGCGCTAAATCAAATTCGCTTAGCGACCATTTGCATGACCAGTTGCGCCTTTCAAATTGCTCTGAGACCGAGGTGCAGATAGCTGAAATCGTGTTCGAATGCTTGAACGAGGACGGCTACATCACGCTATCGGACGATGCCTTGCTGACAGAAGTTCGAAGGTCAGTAGCCTGTACGCGGGTTGACTTGGAAGATACGCTCGTTCTGCTGCAAGGCTTTTCGCCGCTTGGCGTTTGTGCGCGCAATGTACGGGAGTGTTTGACGATTCAAGCGCGAGCGGAGGCCGGCACCGATCACCGCGCTCGCATCGCGATGCTTATCTTGCGGGATGCTTTCGACGCACTGGTACGTCGCCAACATCAGGAAGTCGCCGATGCACTGGGCTTGAATCGTGACGAAGTTGATTCTGCTATTGCTTTTATTGAGCATTTGAATCCGCGCCCGGCATCAAGCTTTGCGCTCGAAAACGCCGAGTATCTCAAGCCCGAAGCCCGCGTTCGCAAAGTTGGCGATCGGTGGCAGGTTGAAATGCTCGACGATCAGGTACCCTCACTCAAGATTTCTGACTGGTACGGGATCTATCGGCGCATGCTCGGACGAAAGTCTGGACGCGAAAAATCCGGGCGTAAAACTGGTCGCGACCGCGAATTTCTGCAGCAATGCCATAACCGTGCCAAATTGTTTCTTTCGAGTTTGCGTTTTCGCAATTTCAATGTGATGCGCATTGTGACAGTCGTGGTCGAGAAGCAACAGGCGTTTTTCGATCGCGGTGATGGTGCGCTGCGGCCGCTATTGTTGGCCGACGTGGCAGACGAAGTAGGGCTTCACAATTCCACGGTATCGCGTCTCACGACAGGAAAATATCTCGAAACGCCGCGTGGTATGTACGAGTTGAAGTATTTTTTTGCTAATCGCGTCGGCAACCAACCGGGCAAAGAACACTCCGGCATTGCGATTAGGTCAATATTGAGAGATTTGATCCAAGCCGAAGACCCTCGGCGGCCACTTTCGGATCAGGAAATCACAACACAATTGAAGGATCGAGACATCCAGATTTCGCGTCGTACGGTGGCTAAATATCGAGAATCGCTAGCCATTCCAGCCTCGAAGAAACGTCGACGAGGTGCGGTAAAGAAAGATGAGATTCTTGGTATTCCCGCCTGAAACTTTACTAGAATGGAATAGAGATAACGCTATTCGATATAAGGAGCGACAAGATGCGCATCAATCTTAGTGGTCATCACACGCATCTATCGGAACGACTTAAGGAATACGTCGAGAAACGGTTCGCGAAGTTAGAGCGGCACTTCGACCATATTTCCAATATTCATGTCATCTTCGCTGACGTGAAGACGGGCTACCGTGCAGAAGCCACGGTCCATGCGTCGGGCACTGAGATTTTTGCGAACGCCGAAGCGCCAGAACCGTATGCGGCAGTTGATGCGCTATCGGATAAACTTGATCGCCAAATTGTTAAATACAAAGAGAAGATAAGTAGCCATCGGGTACATCCTGCATCCTAGGTCAGCTAACCCGTCGCACCTCAATCGGTGTCTGACTTCCGTAGTCTCAAGCTGCACGTGACTGTATGATCGATATCGATACTTTACTGACGCAGGATCGCGTTGTTATCGTCGAATCGTTCCCATCTCGCAAAACCGCTTTACGCCAACTCGCACAGACGATGGCGACGGGTGAGCAGGACTTGCGTTACCGAGAGATATTTTTTGCGCTGCAAGAGCGGGAACAAGAAGGCTCGACGGCGCTTGACGGTTTGCCAATAGCCATTCCGCACTGTCGCCTGGATAAGTGCAAAGCTTCTATGGTTGCATTGGTGAAAACGCGTACAGGCCATGCTGTGGACTTTGGTGGCGATGCGGTTCGATTGCTTATCGGGATGTGCTTTCCACAAGATGAACCGGCGTTGGCCCTGAGCGTACTACGGCTGGTCGTCAATGTGGTGGAAGACCAGGATCGCATACAGCGATTGTTGGATGCGGACACGTCCGATACACTATACAAGGTGTTTTACGACGGTCTCCGAGCTGAGGTCGAAGCTTGAAAAGCGTCATTGTCAGTGGGCGTTCCGGGTCGGGGAAGAGTACGGTTCTGCACGCGCTGGAAGATGCGGGCTTTAATTGCACCGACAACTTTCCTGCGCGTTTTCTCGTTCAACACGTAACAACTCAGGCCGACCGTCCAGTCGAAGAAGGGACTGATCTAGCGGTGTGTATTGATATTCGAAATGCCGCGGAAGACCTGGCGGCTTTACCAGATTACCTTGAACAGTTGAAAAAGCTCGACCATCAGCCGCGTCTGGTGTATCTTGATGCGAGTGATTCCGTGTTAGTCAAACGCTTCAGCGATACACGGCGTCGCCATCCCTTAAGTAATCAATTCAATGTGTTGAAGGATGCGATTGAGCACGAAAAGCTGGTCCTCAATTCGATCGCTAAACTGGCCGATTGGCGCATAGACACGACGAATCGCACACTTCATGAGCTGAGTTTGCTCATCAAAGAGCGTATTGCAGGTCAATCAAGTAATCGTATCTCGTTGCTATTTCAGTCTTTCGGGTATAAGTATGGCGTGCCCGTTGATGCCGATATCGTGTTCGACGCGAGATGTTTACCGAATCCATATTGGCGCGAGGACCTACGTCAATTCAACGGGCTGCATCCGAAGATCAAGACGTTTTTAGATGAAAGCGATGAAGTAGGATCCTTTTTCGACGACATACGTCGCTATTTGGAGAAATGGTTACCTATTTTCATTTCTCAACGGCGTGTTTATATGACGATCGGCGTGGGTTGTACAGGTGGTACGCACCGGTCAGTTTATCTGGTTAAGCGTTTGGCATCGCACTTCCGCAAGGTATATCCGGATTTGCTTATACGCCATCGCGAAGGCATTGAGTGAAGCCATTGATCACCGAGCATATACAAATTGTTAACAAGCTGGGCATCCACGCCCGATCTGCTTCTAAATTAGTCGCGCTCGCGAAATCGTTTCCGTGTCATGCAAAAATTGGGCTGACGAAGGATGGCCTACAGAACGGCAAAAGCATCATGGGTGTGCTGAAGCTGGCAGCGCAACGCGGTACGATCGTTGTGCTTCAGACCGACGGTGAGAACGAGAAAGAAGCAATGCAGGCGCTCAAGGAATTGATAGCTAATCGATTCGACGAACCTGAGTAGTTCAATGGTATGTTGCTTAATTTGAAGCGACGGTCATCGCGTCAACCAGAATTGATCCGGTTTTGAATGTCCCGCGATCCTGTAGATCGTCCCCAAACCCTACGATACCTTTATAGATAGCGTCCAGACTGGAGGCGATCGTCACATTGTCGACCGGATGTGCGATCTTGCCATGTTCAATCCAGAAACCGGAAGCACCGCATGAGTAATCACCGGTGACCAGATTCGTGCCAGAACCGATGAGGGATGTCACGAGCAAGCCGTGCTTGATTTCGTTAAAGAGATCACAGATTGGCGTGAATGCCGTTTCGACATGCACGTTAGTGACGCCACCAGCGTGTCCGGTGGATTCGAGGCTCAAGCGGCGTGCGGCATAAGTACTAAGTAAATAACTGTTAACTATCCCGCGGTCAATAATCGTGCGCTCAGTTGTTGTAACGCCATCAGCGTCGCAATTGCGGCTTTGTGCTCGACCTGTCAGATGAGGATATTCGCGCAGGGTCATATTGGTTGTTGCGACTTGCTTACCAAGTGAATCCTGTAAATACGACTCTTGACGATACAAATTGCCGCCGCTGATCGCGTTGATTAGAGGAAATAGCAGAGCAGGTGCGATCCAACGGTCGTACATGACTGGGTAGGATCCTGTTGCGATAGGTTTCGGGTCCAATCGTCGCAGTGCCCTACGGGCCGCTTGCTCTCCAATGTTTTTTGCGGAATCGATTTTTTGCGCGCGGCAGTTTTGGTCGTACCAATAATCGGTTTGCATGCCGTGATCGGATCGAGCAAGCGCCGTGGCCGAACACCCGAAATTTGTATGGCGTGTAACGTTGAGAAAGCCGAGAGAGTTGCCGTGTACAGTGCAAGTAGCGACCTGAGAGGAAGTTGCGCCATGAGCGGGTAGGATGCGCGGGTCGAAATCGAGAGTTGCCGCATCAGCGGCCAGCGCGTCCGCTTTGAGTTGGCTGATGTCGACTGGTTGCGGGAAGTTTTGTTCGAGATTGGGGAATTCGACTGCAAGCCGTTCCTTCGCCGGTAAGCCGTTGCAAGGATCCGGTTCGGTGAACTGCGCGATGCTGAGTGCTTGGGCCACAGTATCCTGGATCCCAGCATCGCTGGTATCCGAGGTGACCGCGGTACCTTCTTTGTGGTCTACGTACACGCTAACGCGAAATGCGCGGCTTTGCTCGAATGACACGTTTTCGATATCGCGGTCCCGTGCGCTCGCTTCGACTGAAATGGCATCGGACACTGCCGCGGACGATTCGTGTGCACCTCGCTTCTGTGCTTCGTCAACCAGTCGATTGACGAATTCAGTTAGCTCTTGAGCGACTTCATCGCTATGCAGCTCGATAAGATCAGAGGTTGCTTCGGTGTCTGTCACGCGGTCGTGCCTCCGACGGTTAGTTGTTCAACCTTAATCGTCGGTTGACCCACCCCGACCGGCACGCCTTGACCTTGTTTGCCGCACACACCGATGCCAGGGTCAAGCGCGAAATCCGAACCGACCATCGTAATACTGTTCATGACGTCCCAGGGGTATCCTGTCAGCATACAGTCGTGAATTGGACGAGTGATTTTGCCATCTTCAATCAGGTAAGCCTCGGTGGTCGAAAACACGAATCGCCCGCTTGAAGGATTAACCTCGCCTCCAGAAAATGCGCTGCAATACACGCCTTTCTTAACTGAACGTACGATGTCCTCGGGGTCGCTTTCGCCTGCGAGCATAAAGGTGTTCGTCATGCGTGGGATCGTCACGCTGGCAAAGCTTTCTCGTCGGCCGTTGCCAGTGCTCTTATTCCCGGTGAGAATCGCATTGTGCTTGTCCCACATGAACCCTTTCAAGATACCGTTTTCAATGAGCACGGTGTGTTGACCAGGCGTGCCTTCGTCGTCGATGCTGAGTGAGCCGCGCCGTCCTTCAAGAGTGGCATCGTCAACCACAGTACATAGTTCGCTCGCTACTTTCTCGCCGACTTTCCCGGCAAAACACGATGTGTTCTTACGCTCGCAGTCACCTTCGAGACCATGTCCGACGGCTTCGTGCAGGAGGATGGCGGCCCATCCTGGTCCGAGTACAACCGGCATTTCGCCGGCTGGCGCAGCAATCGAATCAAGTTTGACAAGCGCCATGCGTACCGCCTCGCGCGCCATATCTTTCGCTTTGGCGAAATCGTTCGTGAAAAATACGTCGAGCGGGTAGCGCCCCCCTGATCCGTCAGTCCCTGATTCAGTGCGCTTGCCGTCTTTTACGATGACATGTATCGTGCAATTCACAAGCGGGCGATCGTCGAATTGATCAGTGCCGTCGCTCCCGTAAACGAGGATACGCTCGCGTGAACCTCGGATGCTGACGGTTACTTCAACGACACGCGGATCCAACGCGCGCGTAAAACGATCCAATTCGGACAATAACCGAACTTTCTCTTCGTTTGAAATGCCGTCGGTAGGATCGCCTCCAGCGTAGAGCTTGTCAAAAGGCGTAGCACTCGGCACTTGCGCGGCCCGATTGCTGCCTAAGTTTGCGATCGAAGCAGCCATTGTGCACGCTTTCTGCAGTGCGCGATCGTTGAGTTCATTCGTATGCGAGAAACCGGTCTTTTCACCAGCAATCGCTCGTACGCCAACACCCTGGTTAACGGAGAAGTTGCCGCCCTTAACCTTGCCGTCTTCCAGTGTCCATACATCGCTCCGACCATGCTGGAGATAGATCTCGGCATCGTCGATTTGTCTACGCATCATGGCATCGACATTGCGGGCAAGTATCTGGTCGTCGAACTCCGCAAGTTCCAGCAGGTCGCGGCGTGAGTTTGTCTTATAGTCAGCCATGAAAGGGCGCAGTCAGATCCGAGTGTGTTTCAATTATTGAAATGCATGCACGCGACGAACCAGGTGTCAATTCGCAGATGTTTGAGGTGCTCTGGTTGGGGTGAGGCTCTCTCGGGTGAGGATTGGATCGTTCAAATTGCCCGTAATCTTGTAGTTCGCGGTGAGCAGTGCTTTAATCGGTTCGCTTACCAACAAGGTGCCGAGGAGTAAAGCGACTGTTGCTGGAGGGTTAGTTGCTGCAAGATAAGCTGCGTACGTTTGAATGCCTTTGTGTAATGGAATCCGAACCGTGAGATCGCCTTGCACTTCGCCGGATTGAGTATTAACTTCGCCATCCAGACGCAAACGTGCGCTCGGCCCGGCGACCCTCAGTGGCTCATTAAACGTAAATATGCCGTTCGCTAAATTGATATCTAAAGATGCAGTGTCGTAGTGAAGACCTGATTGCGTGACATCGCTGAAATCAAACGCAAGGCGGTTTATGACCTTGGAGAAATTCAAGAGACTTATAAGACGAAGTACATCACCGCCTTGATCAACGTCAATGAACCGCCCGTCATTCGCATTTGCTTGGAGACGTCCAGATGCTCTCTTTAGGTCAATCGCGAGCGGCGACCCGGGCCATTGGAGCTCGGCGTGAACTTCGAATGTCTCGCTCTCAATGCTAGCGTCGAACTCCCATGCTTCTAAGATGGCTCGTAGATCGTTGCCATATACGCGGCCTTTGAAGGTGGTCTCATTTGTGTCTCGAATCCATTTCAGGGGTGCTGTAGTTTCCATACGTAACCCTCTGGTTTCGGCACTCAACTTCGATATTTCGATGCCCGTGGCTATGGGTGAAATGGCAAATTTCCAGGCGCCCCAGGGTTGGAACGGCTCGTCGTCAGTCCGAACAAGAAGTTCGTCAATGCTGACTTCAATGGGTACGACTTGATCCATGAACGCGACGCTAAGCAAATCGTCTGTGGATTCGTCGCTTGTTAACGACCATTTAACGGTCGATGCTTGAACCGACATACGCTCTTCGCCGGTTCTTCTCGTAAGCGAACCGGTAAATTCGTCGGACTGAATCTCAAT